>JUHI01000007.1 GCA_000799755.1 Martinezella tropici | reverse complement strand
TCGAGCGTTGGCACCAAACGCTGAAGAACCGCATCCTCTTGGAAAACTACTTCTTCCAGGAAGACCTCGAAGCCCAGATCGCGGCCTTCGTCGAGCACTACAATCATCGCCGATACCACGAGAGCCTCGACAATCTCACTCCGGCCGACGTCTACTTCGGACGCGGCCAGACCATCCTGCTCGAACGTGAAAGGATCAAACGAGACACTATCCGACAGCGCCGCTTGAACCACCAGGCCAAAGCGGCTTAAATCAACCCGCAAACTGAGCCGGAAACTCCATTCTTCCAGAGCCCAAAAAGTCTCAAATCATTCGACGACGGACAAGTACGGTTGAAGGAGTAAGTTTTCGGGGCTGCGCCATTGATCGAAAAATTGAAGCTGATTGTGATGCCGTCCGGATCGTCACCATCCTTGTAATCCTGGAACGGTGTAAAATTCAGCGTCAACGCCGATCCGCGTGAACCGTAGTCCGACGCATTCCCAAGCCCGCCGGTGCCAACGTTACTGGCGAAGTTGCTGACTTCAACATAAGATCCAGTCAGCCCGGTTGACCGATCCTGCTGTGTATAGATGCCGACCCGATTGATGATCGGCTGATTGTTCAGGTCAACATACGTGGTGGCAGCGGCCCCGGTGTTGGCCTGCGAAAGTGCATAATTCAATACTTGCTGATATTGTGTATAGGTAGAGATCACCCCATTCCACGAGGCGTTCACTGCATCGATTGTCGACCTGTCGATTGTAACGGCTGTGGTCTTTCCGGCCGCATAGGGCGGGTCAATGCCGTCAGCCGGGTTATCTGCGTCTACCGTCACGTCGAAGCTGATCTGCTTTGATGGGTCATTGAAGGTCAAGGGCCCTGAAAAGGTGAAGTCGAAGCTCGCCTTAGTCCCTTGCCTTTCGTTATAGGGATTCCAGCCCGTTTCGATCTCGGAGCCATTCTGCCAACTGGTCAAATAGCGTAGGCCACCGATCGATCCCGCATCGCGGCCGTCCTTTTGCAAGATGCCGCCGCCCGTGCTGTTGAACAGCGACGTCTCCGACAAATGCATATTGGCCGAATTCACGGAAACCGTGCCGTTGGCGCTTCTGACGAATGAAGACGCGACCGTGTCGCTATTGGCGCTGACGTCGTAGATGTCGTCAACATCTGTGGATAGCCAATTCTGGCCGTTGAAGGAGCTGGACTGCGCGATCCCGAGAATCTGTTGCTTATATTGATCCAATTCCTGCTGGATTTTGTCTTTGTCCACGCTGGTTTCGGTTGCGGCGACAAGCTTCTCCTTGAATTGAGAGAGAATATCGCTGACGGCATTGAGGCCGCTATAGGCAGTATCGGCCTTTGCTTGTCCAAGACCTATGGCATCGGAGACGGCGGAAACCGCCGATCTATCCGAGCGCATGGTGGTTGCGATGGACCAATAGGCAGCATTATCAGCGGCCTTCCCAATTCTTAAACCTGAGCTGACCTGTTGCTGTGTTTGCTCAAGGCCTGAGTTTACGGTGCGAAGGGTTTGCAGGGCGGCCATCGCCGCGGTGTTGGTCAAAATACTGGTCATGTTAAAAGCCCCATGAATATAGGTTAACCGCCGGACGTCATGATCGGTCCGGCAGAAAAGGCTAGGGTGGGAACACTTTTAACGGTTAACCACTGGGGTGCTCGCCATAATGGCGAGACCGTCACCCCAAAATACGAGCGAACTCGCTACGTTGGGGCTACTCGGCGAAGACTCGATTTTACAATCAAGCCGAGCAATTTCGTTAACGCTTTTGCACTGGAATTGGTTAACAAAGTGTTAACCGCGTTGAAACCATCTATTAATGTTGATCAACAACTCTCTCCCAGTTCTCGCCATTCTCAAGCTGTTCCGCGTGGTTTTCTTCACAGGGCTATCGTAGCTCGCCCAAGCGCAAAAACTCCGGTATAACGCTCGCAACCAATTCGAACTCCGGCCCGAAGTCAGCGATAAGCTGTACGAATTTCGTCTCAATTTCGCCTGTGTCGTCAATGTCGTTCACAGCGATGGAATTCTTGCGCAGAAAACGCGAATAGAGCCGCCCCTTATCCGAGGCGCCAGCCGGGAATTGAATTCGTTCTAAGCCTTTCGCAGACGCGGCCACCTTGATCGCGTCTATAATCCCCTTGCGGATTCTATGACCTGAAATAGGGCCGACTTCCGCATCGAGTTTAAGGTATCCTGTGGTTCCATCATCGCCAACTCGTATCTCCACCCAGGCAATAAACGGATAGCCCGACCACCAATTCGCGCAGCCGGACCATGTGCCTTTCGTCTTGTCCAATTCCTCGTGCCATCGCGCTGGCAGAAAGCTCACGAGGTTTTTCGCAAGGCTTGAATATCTGTAATCGCGATTGCCAATCCTGACCATCTTCCCCTGCTTGGGATCGTTGCCAAACAGTCGATGAATTGCGGGATCAAATCCTGAACGGGAACTAGGCTTCCTTATGAGATCCAGCACCTTTTTTTGATCCCGATAAAATTGGCGTGCCAGATTTTCCATTTCGGGGCGTCCTTTGCTCATATCTGTAGGCCCGGCCTGCTGTCAGGCGTTTCTGCTTCCGTCAGCCGGATTTGCGTACCGGCAAATGTTTTACACTCGGGAGAAATTTATCTCTTGTTAACCGACCGGACCACGGTAATTTCAATGCAGCCAGCGGTGATTTGCGCTGCGTCTTATCAACCCATTCCCGTAAGCCGCAGCTTTACGCCGGCTTAGCTGTTTACACTCCGCTACCCTCGCGCTCGAACTTCACCGCCTCTGGTGTTAGCAGTCCGACGCAAAGGAGGCGGTCATGCAGGACGATTTCCCAGGCAATCATTATTCATCGGATCTGGTGCGAGCCTATTCCTACGTGCGAATGAGCTCCCGTAAACAACTTCGCGGCGACAGCTTGCGTAGGCAGCTTGAGCGGTCGAAAGCCTTTGCGGACGAACACTCTCTGCTTCTGGATGACAGCTTACAGGACTTGGGTATCAGCGCGTGGAAGGGCAAGAACTTCAAGACCGGCGCGCTCGGTCGGTTCCTTGCCATGGTCGAGAGCGGAGAAATCCCCAAGGGCAGCTACTTGCTGATCGAAAGCCTCGACCGCCTTTCACGTGAGGCCGTGCCGGATGCGTTGACCCTGTTCATGGCGATCATCAATGCGGGAATTACCATTGCGACGTTGGGAGAGGACCGGCAGATTTACAGCCGTGATAGGCTCAACGGTGACTGGACTAAACTGATTATCGGGCTTGCGGTCATGTCGCGCGGTCATGAGGAAAGCCAGACGAAGAGCGAACGTATCCGTGCAGTTGTCAAGCGTAAACGCGAGCAGGCCCGGGAAGGCAAAGGGCATATCACCGGACTGACACCCGCATGGATCGACGCCCGAAGGATCGATGCGAATCGATACGAGTTTACGCTTAACCATCACGTGGAAACAGTGAGGACGATCTACGAGATGGCACTACGCGGGCTCGGCGCAACGGTGATCGCACGCAAGCTGAATTCAGACGGCACTCCGGCATTCAAGAGCAAGGACGGATGGTATCAGAGCATCATCAAGGCCCTTCTTGGTCGTCACGATGTCATCGGCACATTCCAGCCGCATCGCATGCAGGACGGCAGGCGTGTGCCGGATGGCGATCCCATAGAGAATTATTTCCCCGCCGCCATCGATAAAGACCTGTTCTTGCGGGTGCAGGCCATGCGAGGCAATCCCGGCAGACCAGGCCGTAAAGGCAACACGTTTGCCAATCTGTTCACTGGCTTGTGCTACTGCGCCCATTGTGGCGGGCCGATGACGATGAAGATGAGCCGGGTCAAAGGGAACGAAAACGGCCGCTATCTCGTATGCGCAAACTATGTGCGCGGGCATCGCTGTACCGAAGGCAATAGGCATTTCCGCTACGAGCCGTTCGAAATGACTATTCTCGATCACTTGAAGGAACTCAACCTTGCGGATGCGCTGCAAACGACCCGTATCGATCGCGCGATCAGCGACATCAACGAGACAATTGCCGGGATAACGATCCGACTGGACGAGCTTCGCCGCAAGGAGCAACGATTGGCGCTGGCTGTTGAGGTTGATAGCCAGCCGCTGGAAACTATTCTCGATTTGCTCAAGGCAAGACAGGTCGAAAGGCATGCCGTTGAAGCTGAACTACGGCACCATCAAAATGAGCGCCAACGATTGTCAGCGAGAAATAACGATCCCGAATTGACCGGCGACCGTGTTAAAACTTTGCGTACAGCATGGGAAGCCGCTGAGGATGCTGCCACCTGCTATGCTCTTCGCTCGGAAGCTCATGCCGCGATTCGGGAACTTGTCGCTGAGATCAGCTTCGACGGTGGCACTTGCTCGGTAACTGTTATCGTCGCGAATGGTGCGGTCGCGTACAACGTCCAAGAAGGCCGGATCAGCGGGCAGTTCCGGGCATTTGCGGCATGAACAGCAGTACATGTTCCATGCAAGAAAGTTCGTTTGAACGAACTTTCCGGCCTGAGTAATCGGAAGGGCCTCAAGCGATCAGCCTCAAGTTCGGCCCATCCAGCTCACATCCCTTGATATCGCTTTACGATTTGTTGCTCCGTGGATCCGTCCTTGCTGCCACGCTTCAATTCTTCGATCCGTTTTTCGAGAAGCTTGATTTCATCGTAGGTCTCGTCATCCAGCAGGACAGGCTCGTTAGCATAGTTCTCCTGTCCGGGCCGGAGGAAATCCTTGATCTGCTCGGTATTAACCTGCGCATAGTGCTTGTCGATCATCGCAAGCGATGTACGGGTATTGCGTGCAACGTGGTGGACAGAGACGTTGTTGGCGAGCATCTGCGAGATGTAGAAGTGCCGGAACGAATAAGAGGTGCGACGAACGCCGCGATTGTCCCTTTCCAAGCCAGCCGCGATCAGAAGCGCATTCAGGCTTTTCTTGAATGATAGGATGCGATTGCCTTTCTCGTCCGCAAAGACCGGATCGCCGTCTTGAGGCTCGCGTCCCATATCGTAGACAAACAGGTCCCAAAGCATGCCTAGCGCCGATAGCGCTCCGTAAAGCGGTACGGCGTTGCCATGTTTGCTCTTGCCGTGAACCGCCAAGCGGGCATCTTGTTGGTAAAGTGGTAGGTGCCGTGTTTCCCGAAAAAGCGAGATGTCGGCCCAGGTCAGGTTCTTTGCCTCCGTGGGACGCAGGCCGGAATTGGCCATTAACTCAATATAGGCGTGCAGCCGAATACGGTCGGCGCGTATGCCCTCTGTCACGGCCCTTTGTGTCCAGACACGGCCATCCTTGGCCTTGATGACTTTTAGCTTTGTATGGTGTTCATTGATACGCTCAATGCTCTTGGCAACCAGCTTTTCGTATTCCTCTGGTTTGAAGCCGGGACGGCGATTGTCGGGCTTTTTTCTCGCTCCAACGGTTGGCAACTCCAGTGGCTTGCAATAGCCCCATCTTGACGCCTGCCGGAAAAGCTCGCGGATGATGACCATTTCGCCTTTCATGGTCGTCAGTGCAGCAACTTTCCGCGGGGCAGCGCGGGAGAAGACGCGGCCATCTTCCCGCTTGCAGCGGATTTTCTCGATCTTCGATCCCGGCCCGGTTGTCCAATAAGTCTTGCGCCATTCAAGATAGCGTTCGACATCGGCGGTGGTGATGAGGTCGATGGCCTTGTCCTCGAAGTAAGCAATAGGAAAGCGCCGGATGATCGGAGGCCAGAATGTGGGGTGATAATGGCTGCGTTCGTCACGCTCGGCTTCGGCGCAGACCTTTTCGATAAACTCCTCGGCGACTTCACAGAAGGGATGCTGGATCAGCGACAGGCCCTGTTTATGTCGGTACTTCTGTTCGTGATAAATTTCGTTAGCCCGCTGCAGCGCGGTATCGTAGTTGGCGGTCTTGAGTGATTTCTTGATCTGTCTACCGCCAAGCGAATAGCGCATGGACCAGTTTCGGGTGCCTTCACGTTGAAAAAGCGTGAAAGGGGCGTTTGTCGATTCGGGGGTACGCTGCAACATAACTTGGGCTCCAACGGAGTTACTTCGGTCGGAGCGCTGCGCTGAAACTGCGCTGGCTCCGCATCCGAGCCCCATAACGCTACGTTGAAATCATTGAGAAATTCCGAAGGGTATGTGCTACTGAGCTAGGACTGAGCTAGCTTATTTTCCTGTGTGCGTGAGGACAAGCAAAGACTGATAAATCAATAAAATCAGTAAGTTGGGAAACGCACCCGACAGGATTCGAACCTGTGACCTTTGGAATCGGAATCCAACACTCTATCCAGCTGAGCTACGGGTGCATGCCGTGACGACCTGAATCGCCTGTCCGATGGCTGGTTCTTAGCCTAGGAAGCGCTTGGCTTCAATGCGGAAAATTCAAGAAAGCGCGGGATCGGACGTTTTGGTGGGATAGGCCGCGGGCTTTTGGCGCGCGGCCTCGTTGTCGGTGGCCTGGTTAGCCTATTCTTTCATCGCGCCGGGGCCGGGGATGGCCTTTGGCGGGACCTTGCCGAGGATGATCATGCCCAGCACTTCGTCCTTGGTGACGTCTTCGGTACGGGCATGGCCGACGACCTGGCCGTTCTTCATGACCGAGACGCGGTCGGCGAGGTCGAAGACGTCGTGGATGTCGTGGCTGATGAGGAAGATGCCGATGCCTTCCTTCTTCAGCTGCTTGATCAGCTCGCCGACCTGCGCCGTTTCCTGGGGCCCGAGTGCCGCTGTCGGCTCGTCCATGATCAGGATGCGGGCATCGAAGAGGATGGCGCGAGCGATCGCGACCGACTGGCGCTGGCCGCCGGAAAGCGCCTTCACCGGCTCCTTGAAGCGCTTGAAGTTGGGGTTGAGGCGCCCCATCACTTCGCGGGCCTTGGCCTCCATCGCGACGTCGTCGAGCGTACCCCATCGGGTCTGCAGCTCGCGGCCGAGATAGAGGTTGGCGGCGGCGTCGACATTATCGGCGACGGCGAGCGTTTGGTAGATCGTCTCGATACCGTATTTCTTGGCGTCGCGCGGGCTGCGGATATCGGCGGGTTCGCCGTTGATCAGAATATCGCCGCTGTCGCGCTTGTAGGCGCCCGACAGGATCTTGATCAGCGTCGACTTGCCGGCGCCGTTATGGCCGAGCAGTGCGACGACTTCGCCGGGGTAGAGGTCCACCGAGGCATTGTCGACCGCGTGGATGCCGCCGAAGGAGATGGAAATGTTCTTCATTTCCACAAGCGGAGTGGTTTGATCCGTCATGGTTCAGAATTCCTTTTACTTGGCGCGCGAGCGGTAGACGATGTCGAGCCAGACGGCGATGACGAGCACGACGCCAACGACGACGTTCTGGATCGGCGTGTCGACATTGGCGAGCCCCATGCCCGATTGCAGCGATTGCATGACAAGGGCGCCGAGCATGGCGCCGGCGATCGTGCCGCTGCCGCCGGCAAGCGAGGTGCCGCCGATGACGGCCGCAGCGATAGTGAAGAGTTCGTAGGTCGTGCCCTGCGAGTTGGCGGCGGCGTTCAGGCGGGCCGTGGAGATGGCCGCAGCGACGGCTGCGAGCAAGCCCATAAGCGCGAAGATGCGCACCGTCACCCAGCGGGTCTTGATGCCGGCGAGTTCGGCCGCTTCCGGGTTGCCGCCGATCGCGAAGACATAGCGGCCGAAGCGCAGGCGGGTTGCGATGAAAGTCATGACGATGCCGATGCCGACGGCGATGAGCACGGGCACGGCAATGCCGTAGGGGATGTCGAGCCCGGTTTCCGGCCAGGGAATGTTGTGCTCGGTCGCATATTTCTTCGCGATGCCGACGGGCCAGTAGTAGATGTTGAAGACGTAGATGGTGCCGAGGACGAGGGCCGAGCCGAGGATGGCGAGGAAATATTCGGCCCAGAGCGGCCGGCGCGGGAAGTTGAAGCGTTTGCGCTGATGGCGTCCGCCGATGATGCCCAGGACGATGAAGACGCAGGCAAGCACGCCGAGTATCCAGCTCCATGTCGCGCCGATCGAGCCTTCTGCGCCGCCGCCCATGATGCGGAAGGTGGCGTCGAGCGGTGCGACCGTCTGACCGCTGGTGACGTACCAGGCAAGGCCGCGCCAGGCGAGAAGCCCGCCAAGGGTGACGATGAAGGAGGGGACATTCAGGAAAGCGATGACAACGCCCTGGAAGGTGCCGAGCAGTGTGCCGATGACGAGGCCGCAGATCAGGGTGATGACCCAGGTCCAGGAGCTGTCGAAACCGAGATAGGTCGGCAGGAATTTCGCCTGGATGACGCCCATGATCATGGCGACGAAACCGAGCAGCGAGCCGACGGAAAGGTCGATGTTGCGGGTGACGATGACGAGCACCATGCCGGTTGCAAGCACCGCGATCTCGCAGGTCTGAACGGAAAGGTTCCAGAGGTTTCTGGGGGTCAGGAAGAGGCCGCCGGTGTAGACGTCGAAGCCGATCCAGATGATCAGCAGCGCGCCGATCATGCCAAGCAGGCGCGTATCGATTTCGGTGGCGCGCAGGAAGCGTGTAAACGCACCTTCCTCTGCCTTGCGCGGACCGCTCGATGTTGTGGAATGTGTCATGTCGGCCATCGCTTTGCCGTTCTCCCACTAGTTGGGCGCAGGCCCGCGAATGCTCTTTCTTGATCGCTGGGCAGTATCCGCGCTGGTCACAATAGACGTCATCGCTCGCCCACCCGGTTTCTCCCGGTTCCACGACCGCCATCCGGCAGGCCGATCGGATATGCGATGACGCAACACATGCGGGAGGCCTTCATTCCCATTCTGGGTTTGGTTGCGGGCCTCTCATCCGCATTCGACGCCGCAACGGGAAGCCCCTTGCGGCGTCGGCATTATCTTCGGGTCAACCCGTCAAGCCGGGTGCTTATTTGCAGGCAGCAACGCTGCCGGCCTTAACGCCCTGGCAGGCTTCAGCCTTGGAGATCCAGCCGGCGTCGATGACGACGTTCAGGTTGTCCTTGGTGATGGCGATCGGGGTCAGGAAGACGGACTTCATGGCAACGTGCTTCGGGCCGCCGTTGAAGGTCTGGACGCCGTCGATCTGGTCCTGGGTCTTGCCGCCGGCAAGAGAAAGGGCGATTTCAGCGGCGCGCTTGCCGAGTTCACGCGAGTCCTTCCAGACCGAAACGGTCTGCGTGCCGAGCGCGATGCGGTTCAGGGCAGCCTTGTCGGCGTCCTGGCCGGAAACCGGCACGGAACCTGCAAGACCCTGCGCATCGAGAGCAGCAACGGCGCCGCCGGCGGTGCCGTCGTTGGAGGCGACGACCGCGTCAACCTTGTTGTTGTTGGCGGTCAGGAACTGCTCCATGTTGCGCTGCGCGTTCTGCGGCAGCCAGCCATCCGTATAGGCTTCGCCAACGTTCTTGATCTTGCCGGCGTCGATGGCGGGCTTCAGCACTTCCATCTGACCGGAGAAGAGGAAGTCGGCGTTCGGGTCGGACGACGAGCCCTTGATGAAGACGTAGTTGCCCGCCGGCTTTGCCTTCAGGACTTCGCGAGCCTGCATGCGGCCCACTTCCTTGTTGTCGAAGGTGATGTAGAAGGCGGCCGGATTTTCGATCAGGCGGTCGTAGCCGACAACCGGAATGCCTTCGTCGGCAGCCTTTTCAACGGCCGGACCGATGGCGTCGGAATCCTGCGCCAGGATGATGAGCGCGTTGGCGCCTTGCGAAATCAGCGACTCGACGTCCGTCAGCTGCTTGGAAGCGGAAGACTGGGCGTCGGCGGAAATGTACTTGGCGCCGGCTGCTGCGAGCGCCTTCTTGATGGCTGCTTCATCCGTCTTCCAACGCTCTTCCTGGAAGTTCGACCAGGAAACGCCGACGACGAGATCCTTGGCGAAGGCAGCCGTCTGCATGGTCAAAACGATGGCCGCGCCCGCAGCCAGCTTGATGAAAGCTTTCATGTGATCCTCCCGAGTGAATGCGACCGCACGTATCCTGAACTCCCGTCGGTCGCGGCGAAAATGCTGACAAGAAATGCTTTGGACTTTTTTCTCGACAGTCGAGAAATTTAGTGTCAGAGATTTTTTCAGCTGTCAACACCCGCACTGGCAGGTTTCATCGGTCATCCGAAAAAGCTATCAGGGGCTGCGGAAGGGGAGGGTTGAATGAGCAGGGAGTTTGCCGATGCTGGCCAAATCGAGCACCGAATTGGTCCGTCAAAAGAACAGTGCTTTGGTCTTGTCGGCGCTGCGCCGCCACGGTCCGCTCGCCCATACCGAACTTTCTGATTTTACCAAGCTTTCCTCCGCAACCGTTTCCGTCATCACGGCGGATCTGGAGCGCGCGCAGATCATCGAAAAGGCGGAGCAGCAGGCGGCCAGCGGCCGCGGGCGGCCACGCGTCCTGTTTTCGCAGCGGCGCGATTGCGGCTATCTGATCGTCGTCGTCATCTCGTCCGATGCCGTGCAATATTCGCTGGTCGATTATGCCGGCCGGCTGATCGACCGCTTTACCGAGGACAGGCAGCAGAACGCCGCGGGCGTTGAGCGTTTCGTAGCCGGATTGCGCGATGCTTTGAACCGGATCGTTACCCGCTCGCAATTATCGCGCGACAAGGTGCTGATGATTTCGATCAGCAGCAAGGGGCTGGTCGATGCTTCCGAGCCGGTGCTGCGCTGGTCGCCGATCTTTGGGCGGGATGAGATCGATTTTGCTGCCGTGCTTCGCGACGAATGGCCGGCGCAGGTCATTCTTGGCAATGAAACCCTGCTGGTCGCTGCCGCGCTCGGGCGACAGGAGGAAATCAGTAAAGGCGGCGATTTCCGCGCCTTGGCTGCGCTGTCGCTCGGCCACAGCATCGGGCTCGGCATCGTCCGTCGTGATCATGAAGGCGGCCACCAGATATCGGCGCCGAATTTCGGGCACATGATGCATGTGCCTGGGGGAGGCCTGTGTCGCTGCGGCGCGCGGGGATGCATCGAGGCCTATGCCGGTTTTTATGCCATGCTGCGCACGGCTTTCGATGTGCCGCTTGATACGATCCCGGCGAAGTTCGTTCCGATCGCCGAGCTCGACAAGATCGCGGCGAGCGCCCGGCATGGCGGACGCCGCAATGTGCTGGCCTTCCGTCAAGCCGGCCTGGCGCTCGGAAACGGCCTTTCGCGCGTCTTGAGCTTGCATGAGCGGATGCCGATCGTCATTACCGGTCCGGGCGTGCGTTATTACGACCTGCTGATCGAAGGGATAACCGAAGGTCTGGC
This sequence comes from Martinezella tropici, assembly GCA_000799755.1. Taxonomy (GTDB): domain Bacteria; phylum Pseudomonadota; class Alphaproteobacteria; order Rhizobiales; family Rhizobiaceae; genus Rhizobium; species Rhizobium tropici_A. The sequence goes on along the minus strand of JUHI01000007.1, from coordinate 320,767 downwards.
GGAATCGCATGTCGTGCGCATGGAGGGCATGCCGGAACTGCGTGTGGTGGTCGACGAGCCGACGCTTGTCTTCGAAGGACATTTGAACCGGGCGCTCTCGATCATCGACAATGACGTCGTGAAGAGAGGGGCCTCGGTTGCGGACCTGCGCGACGAGGCGGGTTGATGCCGCCGATAGGTCAGGGGGCCGCCACAAGACCGGCATAGCCCATGACCCAAATCAATCCGCCGAAACGAAAGGCTGGTCTTCCTCGCGCACGTGCAGAATGCGGTCGATCAATCCCCATTCCAGAGCTTCCTCTGCGGTCATGAAGTGGTCGCGGTCCATGGCGCGCTCGAATTCCTCATACGAGCGACCGCAATGCTCGGCGTAAAGCCGCGTCATGCGATGCTTCGTGCGCCTCATTTCCTCGGCATGGATGAAGATGTCCGAGGCCTGCCCCTGGAAGCCGCCCAATGGCTGGTGAATGTGAATGCTGGCATTCGGAAGCGCGCTGCGCTCGCCCGGATGGCCCGACATCAGCAGGAACGAACCCATGGAACGGGCGGTTCCCATGCATAGCGTATGCACCGGCGCACGGATGTACCGCATGGTATCATACATCGCGAGGCCACTGGTCACGACGCCACCGGGCGAGTTGATGTAGAGATGGATCGGCCTTTTGGGGTTCTCGGCCTCGAGAAACAGCAATTGGGCGCAGACGAGGGCCGAGACGTCATCGTTCACTTCGCCGTTCAGGAAGATGATCCTTTCTCGCAGCAGACGGGAATAGATGTCGAAAGACCGCTCCCCTCTGCTGGATTGTTCTACGACCATAGGGACGAGTTGCATCGTTTCGCGCATCGGCGAACTCCAATACTATTGAAATTGTTGACCGGTTTGGTGCGTCAGGCAGCGCGCATGACGGGGAAGCCGTTGTTGTTGGCGGCGGCTTTCGACGTTTTGCGAAGCTGCGCGTCGTCAAGCTCGTGGATGATCCGCAGGCTCGTGCCGCCGGTTGCGTTCGGGGCGAGCCGGAAGGTCACGGTGCTTTCGAGGAAGGGCGGCGCGTCATCGCGCAGCCTGTAGCGAACCTCCTTGCCCTGAATTACGGAAATTGCCTCAGGGTTGGCGAGGGCCTCCTTCGGCAGCCAGCTTTCGCGGAGTTCGGGCGTGCTGACCGCGCGCCAGACCTTCTGTGGTGGCTCGTTGAACTCGTATTCCAGTTCGATGGCTTTTCCCTGCTTGGGGAACTTCAGGTCGTTCATTGATCCATATCCTTCAACAAGACCTTGAGGGCTTCCATGCGAGCCGGCCAATAAGCTCGGTATTTCGCCAGCCATTGGGCGATGTGGGTCAGCCCGTCCGGATCGACCTCGTAATTCACGAAACGCCCCTGACGCTCTTCCCTGACCAGCCCGGCGCCGCGCAGAACGGCAAGATGCTGCGACATTGCGGGCTGGCTGATATCGAAGCCGTCGCGTAGGGCGCTGGCATTCATGCCGCCCGCGGCCAGCTTCTCGAAAATGGCGCGGCGGGTCGGATCGGCCAGAGCCCGGAATATCTCGTTCTCTATCATGAGAACAGATAAGCGCGTACTTATGTGATTTGCAAGTTATTTTTATCGAGATAGCGCATTGCGGGTCGGCGTTTTACCAGTTGCAAAAGCTGTCGGATCGGCTAGGTCGCGAACATGGACGCGAAGGCAGGGAGATTTTTTGCGATGCTGCGCAGAGCAACGATAGAGGATGCGGCCCAGCTCGGTTCCGTTCACGTCGCCGCGTGGAATGAGACTTATGCCGGATTGCTGCCCGAGGCCATGCTTGCCGGCCAGTCTGCCGAGGCTCGGTCTGCCATGTGGGCGAGAATACTCGGCGATCCATCGGCTGCGGCTGGAACCGCGGTTTATGTGATCGAGGATCAGGCTTCGATCGTCGGCTTCGGTTCGTGCGGTCATCAGCGTGATCCGCGCTTGCGGGAGCTGGGTTTCGCGGCTGAAATCAGCGCGATCTACCTGCTGCGATCACAACAGGGCAAAGGGTTCGGCAGAGCCTTGATGGGCGCGATGACAGCGGAAATCCGGTCGCGCGGGCATGACGCGGTCGCCCTGTGGGTTTTGAAGGAGAACGCGGCGGCACGCGACTTCTATCGGCATATGGGCGGAGAGGTGGTTGCCGAGAAGGAGGACAGGCGTGACATGGCGACCTTGATTGAGGTCGCCTATGGCTGGAGATTGATCGCCTGACGATGGGGGTGTCTACACCCGTGCAACAGCAAGGAAGCCCCGCCGCAGGACTGACACGTGAAGGAGAGTCTCATGACCGAGAGTGATCGTATCTTGATATGCGATTGGTCCGCCGAATGGGCGCAAGCATTCAGCAGGAAAGCGGAAGCTATTCGCGCCGAACTCGGTCACGTTGCAAAACGTATCGACCATATAGGTTCGACCTCCATTTCCGGCCTCGCCTCCAAGCCGATCATAGATATCCAGGTATCCGTCGCGAGTTTCGAGCCGATAGATGCGCTGACAGTGCCGCTTGAGAAATGCGGATATGTTTGGCGCCCTTCCAATCCCGAACTCACGAAACGATATTTCCGGGAAAATCCCGGTGACGAGCGTACGCATATCCATGTGAGGAGGCTGGGAAGCTGGCATGAGCAATGGGCGTTGCTGTTTCGGGACTACATGCGCAATCATGCTGACGAGCATGCCCCTTACGTGGCGCTGAAGCGCAGTTTGGCGGAGCGTCATGGACATGACAGGGCGGCCTATACCGATGGCAAGGACGATTTTTTCTGGAGCGTCATTCGTCGCGCCGATCGATGGGCGGCGACAACCGGTTGGCGACCGCTCCCTTCCGATGCCTGATCTCCGACGCTCTCGGCTTTATGAAGGAGCTGCGTCAGCCCCGCGGGCTTGCTTCGAGGCAAAGACTGAAACGGAGTTCTGTGCGATCGTAGCCCAAAGTCTATTGGCAATTGGACCATGCACCTTGCCCACCCTCCTGGCGACAACGAGGTCGACCGCGCCGCCTTGCATCCGCGCGTTTTCAAGCGAGAGCAGCCGACCTTGGGCGAGATCATCCGCGACGAGATAATCAGGCATATGGCCCCAGCCGAGGCCCTGCACTATGACCTCGCGTTTCATCGTCTGGTCGCTGACCGAACACGAACGGGCGCCTTCGATCAGGTAGTAATCCGGACCATCAGGCTTTTCGGCGCTGTCGCGGATCACGCATTGGAGATAGGGCCGCAGCCGATCGACACGCGCCTCATGCGCGGGAAAGGGCAGGAAGCCGGGCGCCGCCACCGGGATGAGCTTGACCCGACCCAATGGCAGGGTTTCGAAACGGATGTCGCCGTTCGGCACGTGATGCAGGATGACATCCGCCTCGTCTGCGAGCAGCATCTGCCATGGCGCTGAGAGTGCCTCGAAGCTCATATGCAAATGGGTCTGCGGGTGGTCCGCGAAAAAATCCTTGAGTATGCCGAGGGTCGCGGGCAGCGGGGTAAGATCGCCGATGACGACCCGCAAGGCGCTTTCCTCCCCGGCGGCAATTCCAAGTGCTAATGCCTCCAGATCCTCCATGCCATGGAGCACCCGGCGGGCGCGGACGAGGAAGGCATGTCCTTCGGCGGTCAGCTGGAGACGATAGCCGGATCGGTCGAAGAGCTTGAAGCCGATCATACGTTCCATCGATTCCAGCGCTGTGTGGATCGTTGGGTGCGTGCGGCCGAGGCGCTCGGCGGCGGCCTGGAGCGAACCTTCGGCAACCACGGCGTCGAGCACGCGCAGTTGGGCAATCGTCACGGTGATCATGTGCAAACTCTACAATGAATGTCGGAACTTTGTAAAATACATCTGCAGAGATGCCGCCTAGTTTCTCCACAGCAGTACCGCGAAACGCAAGCTTTGGAGCAAGATCATGCGCGCGATCCTTATCAGTTCCCATGGTGGTCCGGACGTCCTGAAGGTCGCAGACCGGCCAGATCCGGTGCCGAACCTCGACCAGGTGTTGATAGAGGTGAAGGCATTTGGCCTCAATCATGCCGAGATCTACTTTCGCTCGGGAGCCTGGGGCGACGTCGCCGAAATCACCGGCATCGAATGCGTCGGCCTCGTGCGCCATGATCCCCGAAATCAGTTTCGGGTTGGCCAGAAGGTGATCGCCCTCGTGGGTGGCCTCGGGCGAGACCTGAACGGAAGCTACGCGGAACTCGTAGCCGCGCCGCGCAGCAATGTCGTGACGTTTGATACCGAACTTTCATGGGCCGAGCTTGCCGCACTGCCTGAATCCTACGCCACGGCATGGAGTGCGCTGATGACGATCCTGCATATTTCGCCAGGACAGAGCCTGCTTGTGCGGGGCGCAACGTCTGCACTCGGACAGGCGGCTGTGAACATCGCGCATCATCTCGGGCTGCATGTTCTCGGCACGACCCGGCAGCAGGATCGCTTCGCCTATCTTGAGGCTCTTGGTGTCGACGAGGTTTTCCTCGAAGGGGAGGGTCTTTCGCATCGGGTGCGTTCGAAGCATCCGGACGGCGTTGATGCAGTGCTCGACATTATCGGCAACAGGACGATCCTGGACTCGCTGGCGGCGCTGAAACGCGGCGGCGAGGTTTGTCAGGTCGGCTTTCTCGGCGGCGGCGGACCTCTGGCGCTGGAACCGGTTTTCCAGATTCCAAGCGGGCGGAAACTCAGCGTATTCGCAAGTGCGCTGGTGCTTGGCGGGCCTGAATTTCCGCTTTCAGAAATTCCATTTCAAAAGATCGTCCGACATGTCGAGCAAGGGGCCTACAAGGCCAAGCCTGCGCGTGTCTTCGACTTCGAGGATATCGTCGAGGCCCATCGATTGATCGAGGCAGGCACGACGTTCGGCAAGCTTGTGGTGCAGGTCGGCGTATGAATGGATGCCAGTAAGGAAATGGAATCGCTGGCAGCAGGGTGAGGTTGCGGATGTCTGAAATCGCACCCGGATTGCAGCACATTCCGATTGCAAAAAATCCGCCGCGAAGCAATTCGCGGCGGATTTTTTGGGAGGACTGTATTCCTTGTCGGAATTGGGGATCGCTTAGTCGACCTTTACGAGGCGGCCTTCCTTGACGGACTGCAGGGCGGCATCGGCCAACTTCAGCGCGGCCAGGCCGTCGGCGCCCGATGGCGTGATGGTGGCGCCCTTTTCGACGGCGGCGATGAAGCTTGCGATCTCGTTGGCATAGGCTTCGGTGTAGCGCGTCATGAAGAAATCATGCAGCGGCGGACGGGTGTAGCCGTCCCCATTGGCGACTTCGATGGAGAAGGGGCGCTGGTTTTCGGCTGACACCAGGCCCTTGGAGCCATGGATTTCGATGCGCTGATCGTAGCCATAGGTGGCGCGGCGCGAGTTGGAGATGATCGCCTGCTTGCCCGATGCCGTCTGGAGGATGACGGAGACGCTGTCGTAATCGCCGGCTTCACCGATCGCCTTGTCGACAAGGACGGCGGCTGTCGCAGTTACGGCGACAGGCTCTTCGCCGAGCAGGAAGCGCGCCATGTCGAAATCATGGATGGTCATGTCGCGGAAGATGCCGCCGGAGCGCTTGATGTAATCGACGGGAGGGGCGCCCGGATCGCGCGAGGTGATTGTCACCATTTCGACGGTGCCGATGCGGCCTTCGTCGATGGCCTTCTTCACGGCCATGAAATGCGGGTCGAAGCGGCGGTTGAAGCCAACCATCAGCTTGCCCTTGGTCTCATCCACGACCTTGATGCAGGCTTTCACGCGGGCGAGGTCGAGATCGACGGGCTTTTCGCAGAAGACGGCCTTGCCGGCGCGGGAGAAGCGCTCGATAAGATCGGCATGGGTATCGGTCGGCGTGCAGATGACGACGGCATCGATGTCCTTGGCGGCTTCGATCGCCTCGATGGTGCGCACGTCGCAGCCATAGGCGGCGGAGATTGCTTCCGCGGCCGCGGGGAACGCATCCGCGACGGCGACGAGCTTGGCGTTGGCATCGCCGCTGACGGCCTTTGCATGCACCTTGCCGATGCGTCCGGCACCGAGCAGACCAAATCTGACAGTCATTTCTACCTCCCTGGATTCGGAACAAATGAACCGAATATCAATCTCTATGGAATTTTCATTCCATTTTCCGCTAGCGGCGTCAAGCCGCCACGACTTCACAATTCTGAAAATTCCGGTTGGATGCCGGCTTAAAGCGTGTCGCGATCTCTAAGATTCGCTCCTCTCGCTTTAAGCTCTTGATTTTGCGCATGTCGTTCTCGCAAAACCGCTGCGCACTTTTGCGCGAGATGCTTTAGCCGAAATCCGCCCGCGAAACCTTATTTTATAGCGACGACTTCACAATTTTCCCGATGATGCGCTAAAGACATGTCTTCTGGAACAGGCAAAAGAGACCCATGCAACTGATCGATCCCAGCCATCCCATGTACAAGCCGCTTTGGGTGCGTATCCTTATCGTGGCCGTCTGCTTTGGCTGGGCGGGGGTCGAAACGCTTGGCTCGCAGCCATTTTGGGCCATGCTGTCGGGCGCGCTCGGCGCCTATGCCGCCTGGATGCTGCTTCTGAACTTCAAGCCGCAGCCGCCCGAAGCGACCAATCCTGCGCCCGCGCAGGATGAGGCTGTCGAGGATGACGAACCGGCGGACGACAAGAAGTAATCACCGCTTTAGGCGGCGTATGGCTTCATCGATCAGCTGGTTGGCAAGTGTCATGCGCGCCGTCGCCTGCTCGCGGAAGAGGGCAGCGACACTGTCTGGATGATTGGCCTTGGCGAAGCTGCGACGCTTTTCCTGCAGGGCTTCGCGCGTGAGGTCGGAGGTGATCGCGAGCTCGGCTGCAACCTCTTCCCGTGATATTCGGCTGAGATGCTCGGGCATAACAGGCGGCTCCGGCTCTTGCGGCGCGGGTTGCGGTTCCGGCGTAATGATCGGATCGCCGAGATTATCGCGATAGGCTTCGTCGGGCCGATGCGCTTCCGGCGTCTCGCCGCCGAGCACCGTTGCGGCAAAGCTGACGTTCAGGCCGCGGATGCGGTGCGCCGCCTCTTCCTCTTCCGATGTATCCTCTTCGCTGTCGAGGCGGTCGAGGACGGATTGAAACAATGATTGCTTGAACAGCATGCGTGGTCTCCACGCCATGCTTTATAGGCGTAGAAGTTGGCGCGGGGCTTATGGCAGTCCGGCTCCGGCCCTATGTCAGCGAGAGATTCCGGCTCTCTTCCAGGATCATGTCGTGCAGCAGCCGGGCGCTCGGCGGCATGGCACGTTCACGCGCCGTGATCAGGCTATAGGGCCTGACGTCGATATCGAAATCGATCGGCAGGATGCTGGATTCGCCCGCCTGGGAGGATTGCCCGCAGATGAATTGCGCCATGTCGAGCGCAATCGGCGCGATCGCATCCGTCTTGCAGACCACGGCAAGCGTCAGCAGCAGGGAAGAGGTGTTGACGACATTTTCCGGCAACGGTACGCCGGCCGCGAGGAATATGTCCTCCACTTTACGACGCAACAGCGTTCCCGGTGGCTGGAAGACCCAGTCGTAGCCAACGAGATCCTGCATGCTGGCCACCCCCTTTTTGAGTAGCGGATGACCGTTGCGGACGACAAGGCAGGCCTTTTCGACGCCGATCTCATGCGCCATGAACAGGCGCGGATCGAGATCGTCGGGAATGCGGCTGATGATGAAATCGTGGCGGGCGGCCAGAAGCTCGCGTGCCAGCACATTGCTGTTTTCGACCTCGATATTGATCTCGATGCCGGGATAGGTGCGGGTAACCCGCTGAATGGCGGGGACGACGAGGCTGATCGCCGGCGCTGTCACCGCGCCCAGAAACACCGCGCCTCCCTTGCCGGTTCGCAGCGCGCCAAGCTCGCGGCCTGCCTCGCGCAGTTCCAGCAGGATCTTGCGCGCCCGTTTGGCCAAGGCGAGGCCGAAAGGGGTGAGCACGACGCCGCGGGCCACGCGCTCGTAAAGCGGGCTTTTGACAATCGATTCCATTTCTGAGAGCATGCGTGAAGCCGCAGGTTGTGACATGTTCATGGACTCGGCGGCAGCGGAAATTTGCCCGTGATCTTCGATCGTGACGATCATGCGCAGATGATTGAGCTTCAGGCCCGCTTTCAGCAGCGTATCATCGCGAAAGCTGTCAGAATGAATCTCGATGCCATCGCTGACATAATCGTTATATATTTTCTCCATAGCGGCCAAATTTCCCCTTCATTCGCAAAAAAGTACTATTTTTTAACATTATACCAAACTTGGTATATGTTTAGCCAGTTATTCTATTTGACAGTTATACGAAATCGTACGAGTTTGCCGATCGTGCGCTGGGTACAGCTCATAAACCGTGAGAGCGTGGAGGAGACCTACTTCGTTTCTCACAATTAGAAGTAATTCATTCCTTCTACGGAACCTGCCGCAGTTTCGGGCGGGCATTTTTTGTCCGCCGCATTATCAACAAGGGAGAGAGTAATGAAATCCATTATCTCATTGATGGCCGGCGCTGCGTTTAGCGTCGCTACGCTGGTGGTACCTGCCTTCGCGGCGGACAAGGGCACGGTAGGCATCGCCATGCCGACCAAGGCTTCGGCTCGCTGGATCGACGACGGCAACAACATCGTCAAGCAGCTCCAGGCCGCCGGTTACGGCACCGATCTGCAGTATGGCGACGACGACATTCCGAACCAGCTGTCGCAGATCGAAAACATGGTCACCAAGGGCGACAAGGTTCTCGTCATCGCTTCGATCGACGGCACCACGCTGTCCGACGTTCTGCAGAAGGCCCATGATGCCGGCATCAAGGTTATCGCCTATGACCGTCTGATCCGCAACAGCGGCAACGTCGACTACTACGCCACGTTCGACAACTTCAAGGTCGGCGTTCTGCAGGCAACCTCGATCGTCGACGCTCTCGGCCTCAAGGATGGCAAGGGTCCGTTCAACATCGAGCTGTTCGGCGGTTCCCCGGACGACAACAACGCCTTCTTCTTCTATGACGGCGCCATGTCGGTCCTGAAGCCTTACATCGACAGCGGCAAGCTGGTCGTGAAGTCCGGCCAGATGGGCATGGACAAGGTCGGCACGCTGCGTTGGGACCCGGCAACGGCCCAGGCTCGCATGGACAACCTGCTGTCGGCTTACTACACCGACTCTCATGTCGATGCCGTTCTGTCTCCTTATGACGGTCTGTCGATCGGCATTCTCTCCGCGCTCAAGGGCGTCGGCTACGGTTCCGGCGGCGTGAAGCTTCCGGTCGTCACCGGCCAGGACTCCGAAATTCCGTCGGTCAAGTCCATCATCGCGGGTGAGCAGCACTCGACGATCTTCAAGGACACCCGTGACCTCGCCAAGGTCACCGTCGACATGGTCAACGCGCTGATGGAAGGCAAGACGCCTGAAGTCAACGACACCAAGACCTACGACAACGGCGTCAAGGTCATCCCGTCCTACCTGCTGACCCCGGTCGCAGTCGACAAGAGCAACTACGAGAAGATCCTCGTAGAAGGCGGCTACTACAAGGCTGACCAGCTGAAGTAATTTTTCGATAGATCGGTCAGGGCTCGCCGAAATGCGAGCCCTGGCTTTCATATTTAAGACGATCGCGCGGTCTGCTATGTTCAGTCGCGGCGTTGGATTTGGACAATGGACAATACCATTCTCGAAATGCGGAACATCACCAAGTCGTTCCCCGGTGTGAACGCCTTGGAAAATGTCAATCTGAAGGTCCGTCAGGGCGAGATCCATGCTTTGGTCGGCGAAAACGGCGCCGGCAAATCCACCCTGATGAAGGTGCTTTCAGGCGTTTATCCGGCCGGCACCTATGAAGGCGACATCTACTACGACGGCGGGGTTCGTCAGTTCAAGACGATCAGGGATTCCGAGGATATCGGCATCATCATCATCCATCAGGAGCTGGCGCTCGTGCCGCTTCTGTCGATCGCCGAAAACATTTTCCTGGGCAATGAAGTCGTCGCCAAGGGCATGATCAATTGGCAGGAAACCTTCAGCCGAACCAAACAGCTTCTTTCCAAGGTTGGCCTCAAGGAATCTCCGAATACGCTCGTGACCGACATCGGCGTCGGCAAGCAGCAGCTCGTCGAGATCGCCAAGGCCCTGTCGAAGAGCGTCAAGCTGCTCATCCTCGACGAGCCGACGGCATCGCTGAACGAAAGCGACTCCGACGCGCTTCTCAATCTCCTCATCGAGTTCCGCAATCAGGGCATTACCTCGATCATCATCACGCACAAGCTCAACGAAGTGCGCAAGGTGGCCGACGAGATCACCGTGTTGCGCGACGGCATGACCGTGAAGACGCTGAACTGTCACGAGGAAGAGATCAGCGAAGACATCATCATTCGCAACATGGTCGGCCGCGAACTCGCCGACCGCTATCCGCCGCGCTCCGTGCCGATCGGCGAAACGATCTTCGAAGTGAAGAACTGGAACGCCTTCCACCAGCAGCACCGCGATCGTCAGGTCCTGCACGATATCAACGTCCATGTACGCAAGGGCGAAGTGGTCGGCATTGCCGGCCTGATGGGCGCGGGCCGCACCGAATTCGCCATGAGCGTCTTCGGCAAATCCTATGGTCACAAGATCAGCGGCGAGGTCTTTCTCGACGGCAAGCCGGTCGATACCAGCACGGTGCGCAAGGCGATCGATGCCGGCCTTGCCTATGTGACGGAAGACCGCAAGCAGCTCGGTCTGGTTCTGTCGAACAGCATCCTGCACAATACCACGCTTGCCAATTTGCTGGGCGTTTCCAGGGCGACTGTCATCGACGACGTCCGCGAACTACAGGTGGCGACGAACTATCGCGCCAAGCTCCGCATCCGTTCGGCCGGTGTCTTCCAGGAAGCGGGCAACCTTTCCGGCGGCAACCAGCAGAAGGTCGTGCTGTCGAAATGGCTGTTCTCGGACCCGGAGGTGCTGATCCTCGACGAGCCGACGCGCGGCATCGACGTCGGCGCCAAATACGAAATCTATTCCATCATCAACCAGCTTGCTGCCGACGGAAAGGGCGTTCTGATGATTTCGTCGGAAATGCCCGAGCTTCTCGGCACCTGCGACCGCATCTACGTCATGAACGAAGGGCGTATCGTCGCTGAACTGCCGAAGGCGGAGGCAAGCCAGGAGAGCATCATGCGCGCTATCATGCGCTCAGGGGAGAAGCATCAATGAGTTCGGCCAACCCAGCCACGGAAAGCAGCAACGTCGTTTCCATCGGCGACCATATCCGCAACAACATCCGCGAATACGGCATGTTGATCGCGCTCGTCGTCATCATGTTGCTGTTTCAGTATTTGACGAACGGTGTTCTCTTCAGGCCGCAGAACCTGACCAACATCGTGCTGCAGAACTCGTTCATCGTCATCATGGCGCTTGGCATGCTGCTGGTCATTGTCGCCGGCCATATCGATCTGTCCGTCGGTTCGGTCGTCGGATTCGTCGGGGCGGTCGCTGGTGTGCTCGTCGTGCAGATGCACATGAACCTGGCGCTCGCGACGGTGATTTGTCTCCTGATGGGCGCCGCGGTCGGTGCCTGGCATGGCTATTTCATCGCCTATCACCGCATTCCCTCCTTCATCGTGACGCTGTCGGGCATGCTGGTCTTCCGCGGCCTGACCTATGCCATCATCAACACGACAGGCAACGGCAGCAGTATCGGCCCGTTCCCGCCGGCATTCCAGATCGTCGCCACCGGCTTCATTCCGGATTTCGCCGACATGGGCGGTATTCATTCGACGTCGATCTTGCTGACCGTCGCCATCCCCATCGTCATGTTCTTTCTCTCATGGCGCCGCCGCAGCGTGAACGAGAAGCACGGCATCGATGTCGAGCCATTTAGCTTCTTCATCGGCCAAAATCTGGTGGTTGCGGCCGCGACCATCTTTATCGGCTACCAGATTTCTTCCTACAGAGGTCTGCCGAACGTTCTGATCCTCATGCTGGCGCTGATCGCGCTCTACGCTTTCGCCACCCAGCGCACCACGATCGGTCGTCGTATCTACGCCATGGGCGGCAACGAAAAGGCGACGAAGCTTTCGGGCATCGATACTCGCCGCCTGACGTTCTACACCTTCATCAACATGGGCATCCTGGCGAGCATCGCCGGTATCATCATCGCCACGCGCCTGAACTCGGCAACCGCCAAGGGCGGCGACGGTCTCGAGCTTGACGTGATCGCGGCCTGCTTCATCGGCGGCGCGTCCGCTTCCGGCGGCGTCGGCAAGGTGACGGGTGCAGTCATCGGCGCCTTGATCATGGGCGTGCTGAACCAGGGCATGTCGATCCTCGGCTATCAGACGGACTCCCAGAAGATGATCAAGGGTGCCGTCTTGCTCGCCGCCGTGTTCATCGACGTCTACAACAAGAACAAGGGCTGATCGCTTTAGCGACCGGCCGAGGCTTTTAAAACCAAATCCATGACAGAGTCCGGCTCTCGCTGAGAGCCGGAGCGGTAAACTGCATCCGTTCTCTGTCCGATAGGAAAGGATAAAAGACATGCTCATCTCGCAGATCAAGGGTTCGAACGGCGAGATCGTCGTTGCCGTCCGCAACGGGCCTGCCGAAACTGCCAAGGCCGTCGTCAACGGCGGCAGCGTCTACAAGCTTGCGATGGAAGCCGCCGACAGCGGCAAGTCGCTCGCATCGGTCATCGAGGCACATGGTCTCGGCGAAGCTGTTGATCTCGACAAGGCCCATGCCGAAGGTCGCTTCCTGTCGCCGATCACGCATCCGGACGCCGCGCACCTGCATCTGACCGGCACGGGCCTCACGCATCTCGGCTCAGCCGCCACGCGCGATTCCATGCACAAGAAGACGACGGAAGCCGCTGAGGAGACGCTGACCGACTCCATGAAGATGTTCAAGATGGGCATCGAGGGCGGCAAGCCGAAGGCGGGCGAGAAGGGTGTTCAGCCCGAGTGGTTCTACAAGGGCAACGGCTATGGCGCTGCTGCCCCCGGTGCCGCGCTTGTGTCTCCGTCCTTCGCGCTTGATGGCGGCGAAGAGCCTGAGATGGCCGGCATCTATGTGATTGCCAAGGACGGCACGCCATTCCGCATCGGCTTTGCGCTGTCGAACGAATTTTCTGATCACGTCACCGAGCGGATCAACTATCTCTATCTCGCCCATTCCAAGCTGCGCCCGGCAAGCTTCGGTCCTGAGATCCGTATCGGCGCGGCGCCTGATGATATTCGCGGCACGTCCCGCATCAAGCGCGGCGACAAGGTGATCTTCGAAAAGCCGTTCCTGTCGGGAGAGGCGAACATGTCGCATACTTTCGCGAACCTCGAATATCACCACTTCAAGTACGGCATCTTCCGCGTTCCCGGCGATGTGCATGTCCACATGTTCGGCACGGCAACGCTCTCGTTTGCCGAGGGTATCAAGCCGGAGACGGGCGACGTGTTCGAGATCGAAGTCGCCGAATTCGGCCTGCCGCTGCGCAATCCATTGGCGGTTGCCGCCGAAGAGGAAGTGGCTGTTCGCCAGCTGTAATTCGTCAAGCCCGGCCATAGGGATAGGCCGGGCGTTTCCAACACGATCCAGGAAGGCATGACGCCATGACCATTCATCAGAATTTGATCGCCGGCGAGTGGACCGGAGCGAACGGCAGCGAAAACATCAATCCGTCGGATACGAACGAGGTCGTCGGCCTCTATGCGAGCGCGAGCACACAGGATGTCGCGGATGCGATCGCAGCGGCGAAGGCCGCCTTTCCGACCTGGTCGCGCTCCGGCATTCTGGAGCGCCATACGATCCTGAAGAAGGCGGGCGAGGAAATCTTGGCCCGCAAGGACGAACTCGGCGCGCTGCTCGCCCGCGAGGAGGGCAAGACGTTGCCGGAGGCGATCGGCGAGACGATCCGTGCGGCGCAGATCTTCGAATTTTTTGCCGGCGAGGCGCTGCGCCTGGCGGGCGAGATATTGCCGTCCGTGCGCCCGAACATCGGCGTCGAGATCACCCGCGAGCCGCTCGGCGTCATCGGCATCATCACGCCCTGGAACTTCCCGATCGCCATCCCAGCGTGGAAGATCGCGCCGGCGCTCTGCTACGGCAACACCATCGTCTTCAAGCCGGCCGATCTGGTGCCCGGCTGCTCCTGGGCGATTGTCGATATCCTCAATCGCGCCGGCCTGCCGAAGGGCGTGTTGAACCTCGTCATGGGCAAGGGTTCTGTCGTCGGCCAGGCCATGCTCGACAGCTCGGTTCTTTCGGGCATCACTTTCACCGGTTCGGTCGGGACCGGCAAGCGCGTGGCGTTGTCCTCCGTCGAGCATGGCCGCAAGTGCCAGCTCGAAATGGGCGGCAAGAACCCCATGGTCGTGCTTGACGATGCCGATCTGACCGTAGCCGTCGAAGCCGCCGCCAATTCCGCCTTCTTCTCGACCGGCCAGCGCTGCACGGCCTCGTCGCGCCTGATCGTGACCGAAGGCATTCACGACAAGTTCGTGGCGGCGCTGACAGAGAGACTAAAGACGCTCAACGTCGACAACGCCATGAAGTCGGGCACCCATATCGGCCCCGTCGTCGATGCCAAGCAGCTGAAGACGGATACTGATTATATCGAGATCGGCCGGCAGGAAGGCGCCAAGCTTGCCTTCGGCGGCGAGCTCGTCAACCGCGACACGCCCGGCTTCTACCTGCAGCCGACGCTCTTCACCGAGGCGACGAACCAGATGCGCATCAGCCGCGAAGAGATCTTCGGGCCGGTTGCTGCCGTTATCCGCGTTAGGGATTACGACGAAGCGCTCGCTGTCGCCAACGACACGCCGTTCGGCCTGTCCTCCGGCATTGCCACGACCAGCCTCAAGCATGCGACGCATTTCAAGCGCAACGCGGAAGCGGGCATGGTGATGGTCAACCTGCCGACGGCAGGCGTCGACTTCCACGTGCCGTTCGGCGGCCGCAAGGGTTCGTCCTTCGGCCCGCGCGAGCAGGGCAAATATGCCGCCGAGTTCTTCACCACGGTCAAGACCGCCTACACGCTGGCCTGACCATCGATTTCAAGGCCCGGGCGCGAACGAGGCGGCCCGGGTGGCGCAAAAGGTACTGAGACTATGAAAAAGAAAGCTGAATGGCCGCGCAAGCTGCGTTCCTACGATTGGTTCGGCGGCACCGGCAAGAACGCGATCATGCACCGCTCCTGGATGAAGAACCAGGGCCTGCCGGCCGATACGTTCGACGGCCGTCCGATCATCGGCATCTGTAACACCTGGTCGGAGCTGACGCCCTGCAACGCGCATCTGCGCGATCTTGCCGAGCGCGTGAAGCGCGGCGTTTACGAAGCCGGCGGCTTTCCTGTCGAATTCCCGGTCTTCTCGGTCGGCGAAAGCACGCTGCGCCCGACGGCCATGATGTTCCGCAATCTCGCTGCCATGGATGTGGAAGAGGCGATCCGCGGCAATCCGGTCGATGGCGTCGTGCTGCTCGGCGGCTGCGACAAGACCACGCCGAGCCTGCTGATGGGGGCTGCCTCCGTCGATATCCCGGTCATTCTCGTTTCCGGCGGCCCGATGCTGAACGGCAAGTGGCGTGGCAAGGATGTCGGCTCCGGCACGGCGATCTGGCAGTTCTCGGAAATGGTGAAGTCCGGCGAGATGTCGCTGGATGAATTCATGGATGCGGAGCAGGGCATGGCCCGCTCGGCCGGCAGCTGTATGACCATGGGTACGGCCTCGACGATGGCGTCGATGGCCGAAGCCCTCGGCATGACGCTACCAGGCAATGCCGCCATCCCGGCGGTCGATGCGCGCCGTCGTGTCATCTCGCAACTGTCAGGCCGCCGCATCGTCGACATGGTCAAGGAAGACCTGAAGCCTTCGGATATCCTGACCAAGGAAGCCTTTGAGAACGCCATCCGCGTCAACGGCGCCGTCGGCGGTTCGACCAATGCCGTCCTGCACCTACTGGCGCTGGCGGGTCGCATCGGTGTCGATCTGTCGCTCGACGATTGGGATCGTCTCGGCCGCGAAGTCCCGACGATCGTTAACTTACAGCCATCGGGCAAGCACCTGATGGAAGAGTTCTACTATGCCGGCGGCCTGCCTGTCGTCATCAAGGCGGTCGGCGAAATGGGCCTGCTGCACAAGGATGCGATCACCGTGACGGGCGAAAGCATCTGGGCCGGCGTCAAGGATGTCGTCAACTACAATGACGACGTCATCGTGCCGCGTGAGAAGGCGCTGACGCAGTCGGGCGGCATTGCCGTTCTGCGCGGCAATCTCGCTCCGAAGGGCGCTGTCTTGAAGCCGTCGGCCGCGTCGCCGCATCTGATGCAGCACAAGGGCCGCGCCGTCGTCTTCGAAAGCATCGAGGATTACCACGCCCGCATCAACCGCGACGATCTCGACATCGACGAGAACTGCGTCATGGTGTTGAAATATTGCGGCCCGAAGGGTTATCCGGGCATGGCCGAAGTCGGCAATATGGGTCTGCCGCCGAAGGTGCTGAAGAAGGGCATCACCGACATGATCCGCATTTCCGATGCGCGCATGTCCGGCACAGCCTATGGCACCGTCATTCTGCACACCGCACCTGAAGCCGCCGATGGCGGCCCGCTGGCGTTGGTCCAGAACGGCGATATCATCGCCGTCGACGTTCCCGCCCGCACCATTCAGCTCGAAGTGTCGGACGAGGAACTGGCAAAGCGCCGCGCCGCCTGGGTTTCCCCGGTCAAGCCGCTCAACGGTGGCTATGGCGGTCTCTACGTGAAGTCGGTCATGCAGGCCGACACCGGCGCCGACCTCGACTTCCTGGTCGGCCCGCGCGGCTCGGAAATCCCGAACAACCGCGACAGCCACTAAGCTGACGATTTGAATTGAAAGGGGTGGAGCGAAAGCCCCACCCCTTTTTGCATTCCGGAATATCCCTTGCCACAGATCGATCGCGCGGTTTCGAGATCGCTGATTTCCTGCGGAGACGGGGATCTTCGCGGCAAGGAATCACGCTTGGGAAGGGATGCGGGCGATGACCTTGATCTCGAAATCGAAGCCAGCGAGCCAATTGACGCCGATCGCGGTCCAGTTCGGATAAGGCTTCTCGCTGAAGATCTGCTGCTTGACGGCCATGATGGCTCCGAATTGCTTCTCGGGATCGGTGTGAAAGGTCGTCACATCCACGATGTCACCGAATGTGCAGCCGGCTGCCTGAAGCGTCGCTTTGAGGTTTTCAAAGGCCAGGCGGACCTGCTGTTCGAAATCGGCCTCCGGCGTTCCATCGGAGCGGCTGCCGACCTGTCCGGAAACGAACAGAAGATCGCCGGATCGAATGGCGGCCGAATAGCCGTGTTCCTCATAAAGTGCATGCCTGTTTGCGGGAAAGATTGCTTCGCGCTGGGTCATTTTTGATCTTTCTTCCTGGTCGTTAAATCGCTTCCGACAAGCGGAGCGCTATCTCTTTGCCGTCTAATTTATATACGGCGCGTATGTTAATAATGCAGATACGCACCGTATGTCAAATTAATATACGCCGCGTATGTGAATTTAGGAGAAGATCGATCAGGAGGAGGCTTCCTATGAGCGACGAAGTGAAAAAGAAGGCGCTAGCGGTCTCGCGCTTGGTCGCGAGCCTTCTCGTGCGGTCCATGCAAACTGCCGATGGTGGGATAGTTGGAGATTGCTGTTTGCAGATGAGGCCAATATTTTGGCCTGCTCCATCGCCGTCGCGTCTCGTTTTGACTTTGCAGTCGCGCGATTCTCGAGGACGGCGAGGGAGCAACGCCGACGTCTTTTGTTGAGCAGCGCTTGCGTCTACTGGCTCTGACTTTGGCTTTGACTCTGCCCCTGGCTTGCCACGGTGACTTTGACGGTCAGGGTCTCGCCGGGGGTGCCGATCCGCATGCCGGAGACCGGGGCTGCGTCGCGATAGCAGAGGCCCGTCGCGATGCGGACATAGCGGGCATCGGGGCAGACGTCATTGGCCGGGTCGAAGCCGACCCAGCCGAGGCCGGGAATATGCGCTTCGGCCCAGGCATGCGTGGCGGCCTGCTCGTTCTTGCCTTCCATCATCAGATAGCCTGAGACATAGCGGGCGGGGATGCGCAATGCGCGAGCGCCTGCGAGGAAGATATGGGCGTGGTCCTGGCAGACACCGCTTTTCGCCTCCAGAGCCTGCTCCGCCGTGGTTTCGGTATTGCTGGTGCCCGGCTTGTATTCCACGGTTTCGTGGATTGCCTTCATCAGCGCGTGCATCTTGCCGAGTTCGTTGTCGCCGGAGAGGCTGCGCAACAGCTCCTTGGTCAGCTTGCCGGCCTTGGTGCGCGGTGATTCCCGCAGGTAGAGCCAGAGCGGGCTGAAGCCCTGATGCAGCCCGATGACGCCGTTGAGATCCTGGGTTTCAACTTCGCCAGAGGCGATGATCCTCGTCTTATCCTGCTGTCCATCGAGGGAAACGAGCGTGGCGCGATTGCCGAACTGGTCGTCATACTCCACTTCGGGCTTGGCACCTTCGACGGTCAGTTTCCAGTCGGTGACGGTCTGCCCGACGCCGGTCAGCGGCGTCAGGTGTAGCCGCTGCAGGGAGAACTGAGCGGGGTCGTCGTAGCGGTATTCGGTAATATGGCTGATCGTCAGTCTCATGATATCGCCCGCCTATTCGTAGAACCGATAGCCATCGGAGATCTCGGCGCCCAGTTGGTTGTTACGGGCGACGAAATCCTCAAGGAACTCATGCAGGCCTTGGTCCATGATGCGCTTGATCGTCAGTTTCTGCAGCGACTGGCGGATGGCTTCGGCTGTTTCGTGCGCTGGCAGCCGCCTTTCGTATTCGGCACCGAGATAGCCCATGTTGCTGACGATCTTGTCGTAGCAATAGGCAAGCGATCGCGGCATCTGGCCGTTGAGGATCAAAAAGTCGGCAATATTGGCCGGCGTGTATTCGGGGTCGTAGGCCCATTTATAGGCCCGGTGCGCCGACACCGAGCGCAGGATCGATTCCCACTGCGCATTGTCGAGCGAGGAGCCGACATGCGAGACGGATGGCAGCAGCACGTAATATTTGACGTCGAGGATGCGGGCCGTATTGTCGGCCCGTTCGATGAAGGTGCCGATACGGGCGAAATTATAGAGCTCGTTGCGCAGCATCGAACCGTGGAAGGCGCCGCGGATCAGTCCGGCGCGCTGCTTGATGACATCGATCGTCTCGGGCAGCTCGGCGGTTTTCAGCTTCTTGCCGAGCAGCGACTTCAGCTCGATCCAACATTCGTTGGTGGCTTCCCAGGTATCCCGGGTCAGTGCCGTGCGCACCATGCGGGCATTGTTGCGGCCATATTCGATGCAGGACATGACGCTCGATGGATTGGAGCGATCGCGCATCAGGTAGTCGATCGCATCGGCGCCCGTCATCTTGTCATGCACTTCGCCATAGGCTTCGCGCACGCCGGCGCTCTGCAGCACGCCGTCCCAGTCGTCATCGGCAGCGTCGCTGCGCGTCAGCGACATGCGCTGGCCGGCATCGACAAGGCGGGCTATGTTTTCGGCGCGCTCGATGTAACGGAACATCCAGTAGAGGCCATTCGCGGTTCTTCCCAGCATGTCCGATCAGTCCTCCAGAACCCAGGTGTCTTTGGTGCCGCCGCCCTGACTGGAGTTGACCACCAGCGAGCCTTCCTTCAGCGCCACGCGGGTCAGCCCGCCGGGGATGATCCGCACCTTGTCGGAGACGAGGACATAGGGTCGCAGATCGACATGCCGCGGGGCAATCCCCTTGTTGACCAGGATCGGCACGGTCGAGAGCGAAAGGGTTGGCTGCGCGATGTAGTTGTTCGGCTTGCTCTTGAGCTTTTCGGCAAAAGCCGTCCGCTCCTTCTTCGTCGCCGTCGGTCCCACCAGCATGCCGTAACCGCCGGAGCCATGGACTTCCTTGACGACGAGATCGGCAAGGTTATCGAGCACATATTTGAGGCTATCCGGCTCGGAACAGCGCCATGTCGGCACGTTTTCAAGGATCGGCTTGCGGCCAGTGTAGAATTCGACGATCTCGGGCATGTAGGAATAGATCGCCTTGTCGTCGGAAATGCCGGTGCCGGGTGCGTTGGCGATGGTGATATTGCCGGCGCGGTAGACGTCCATGATGCCGGGAATGCCGAGCGCGGAATCCGGGCGGAAGGTGAGGGGATCGAGGAAATCGTCGTCGACGCGGCGATAGAGCACGTCGATCGCCTCGTAGCCGCGCGTCGTGCGCATCTTTACCTTGCCGTCGATGACGCGCAGATCTGAGCCTTCGACCAGCTCCACGCCCATCATGTCGGCGAGGAAGGAGTGTTCGTAGTAGGCTGAGTTGTAGATACCCGGAGTGAGGACTGCGACGCGCGGCTTGCCCTTGCAGCCGGGAGGGGCAAGCGATGCCAGGCTCTGGCGCAGCAGCAGCGGATAGTCCTCGACGCGCTGCACCTTGTTCTGGTGAAACAGCTCCGGGAACATCTGCATCATCGTTTCGCGGTTTTCCAGCATGTAGCTGACACCGGACGGCGTGCGGGCATTATCCTCCAGCACGTAGAATTGGTCTTCGCCGGTACGCACGATATCGGTGCCGACGATGTGGGTGTAGACGCCGCCGGGCGGGCGAAAGCCGATCATTTCAGGCAGGAAGGCGTCGTTCTTCTCAATCAACTCGCGCGGGACGCGGCCGGCGCGAATGATTTCCTGCTTGTGATAGATGTCGTCGAGGAAGGCGTTGAGGGCAATGACCCGCTGTTCGATGCCCTGGGCGAGCTTGCGCCATTCGCGGCCTGATATGATGCGGGGGATGATGTCGAAGGGAATGAGCTTTTCGGAGGAGTCTGCGTGTCCGTAGACCGCGAAGGTGATGCCCGTTTTTCGGAAGATCGTTTCCGCATCGCGGGATTTGGCAATGAGATGGCCTCTATCCTGGCCTGAGTACCACTCGAAGTATTTCTCGTAAGGCGCGCGCGGATTTTCATCCGCAGTTATCATTTCATCAAATGCCAAAGGTGCGGTCCCCGTATTTTTTTACCATTTGAATACAACAGTTTTGACAATGCAAGAACTATGCGCAGTTGCCCTTACGAATTTCGCCTTGGCGAAAAATGCCGGATTTGCAGTCATTTAATGATGGCATAGTCTCTACTTGCCCTGTCGCGTCCTTCCGCTCGGATCAAAATTTGAGCATCTGCTGCTTTCGCAGACCAAGGGATCGATGGTGGATCAGCTTTTCCAAGCTTTCGCGGTGCTCCTTGTGTCGGTGAAGAAAAATTGATTGCTGTTTTCAGCAGATCGATTTTGACCGTGCCGCGGCCATCGGCTATCAGCCTGCAACCCCCTTGCGCGAGATTCCGAGCTCGATCCCGACACCGGCACCGGCGCGCCAAACACACATATCGGTCCGTTCCCATGTCCCTCGATAAATTCGCGCCGGCGATCTTCGTCTTTCTCTGGTCCACAGGCTGGATTGTCGCCAAGTACGCGTCGCTGCACGCGGGGCCCTTCACCTTCCTGATGATCCGTTACAGCCTGTCGGCGCTCGCCTTCGTGCTGCTCTGTTCGATCGTAGGCGCCAAATGGCCGCGTGACTGGTCGAGCGCGTTTCGCGCCATCTATTCCGGCATTTTCCTGCACGGCATCTATTTGGCCGGGCTCTGGTGGGCGATTGCCGAGGGCGTGCCGGCCGGCATTTCCGGCATCATCGCGGCGCTGCAGCCGCTGATGACCGCCATGGCCGCGCCGTTCCTCGTCGGCGAACGGCTGCAGCCGATCCAGAAGATCGGCCTGCTGCTCGGCTTTCTCGGTATCGCCATCGCGATCTCGCCGAAGCTCCTGACGACCGATACGGGCAATCTCTGGCAATCTGCCATTCCCTTGATCGTCAATCTGTTGGCGATGGTCTCCGTGACCTACGGCACGCTGTACCAGAAGCGGCATCTACAGACCGGCGACCTCAGAACCATCGCGACCTTGCAATATGTCGGCGCGCTGATCGTCACCGTTCCGTTGGCCTTCGTGTTCGAGGGATTACGTTTCGACGGCACGCAGACGGCCATCCTGTCGTTGCTCTGGTCGGTCTTCGGCCTGTCGATGGGTGCCGTCGGATTGCTGCTCTATCTCATTCGCCGAGGGCAGGTATCGCGCGCCGCCTCGCTGATCTACCTCATGCCGCCGGCCGTCGCCATCGAAGCCGCGATCGCCTTCGGCGAACCGCTGACGCTGCCGATCATCATCGGAACCGTCATCGTCGTGCTCGGCGTCTATCTCACCAACCGGCGCACGGCAGAGGTGGTACCGGAATAGGCTGCGACGTCTTGCGGATGGCGATATCTGGGTGGCACATTCCACATAAAGGTCGCGAGGCGGGAAGGTGTCGATGGCGATTGGGATCAGGCTTGCCGTTGAAGGCGATTTGCCGGCCATGGCCCATGTTGTGGTCGACGCCTGGAGGGCGACCTTTGCCGGGGTGTTGCCAGAAGACTTCCTTCAGGGCATGACCCATGACCGACAGGTGCGGCGGCATCGCCGTTATCTGAGTCGCGCCGGCATCGTCTACTACGTGGCGGAAGATGAAAATGGCGTGGTCGTCGGGTTTGCGAGCGGAGGGCCAAGCCGCCATCCGGGCTTTTCGCACGATGCTGAAGTCTATGCGCTTTATCTCCTGCCTGCCCATCAGCGCCGCAAGCTCGGTTCGATGCTCTTTGCCCGCGTGGCGGGAGATCTCGGAGATGCGGGGCATAAGGGATTGCTGGCGCTGGCATTGGAGAACAACCCAAACAGGGTCTTCTACGAGCGCCTGCGTGGTCGGGCGGTGCCGACGGAGCCGCTCATCCTCGGCGGAACGGCAGTCGGTCAGGTCGCGTATGTCTGGGATAATATTCCGGCCTTGCTGAAAGGCCTTCGTGGGTTGGCGCAATAGCGCAAGAAAAAGGGGGGCGATTGGCCCCCTTCTGTATTACATCAGGCGCGTTCGCGGCGTTGCCCGCCGTTGCCCGGACCACGGCGCTTCATGCGGCCGTTGCCGCCATTGCGCTGTTCGCCCTGGGCGCCGCGCTCTTCGTTGTGGCGGCCTGCGGGGCGACCATGAGAATGGCGCTGTCCGCGGTGGGCGCCGCCCTCATGTGCGCCGGCATTGCCGTTTGCCTGGCCACTGTGCTGCTGCTTGCGAGCGGGACGGAAGTCCGAGGTCGAGACAAGATCGTTGTCGGGTTCTGCACGCGGCGTCGGCTCGTTGCGGCGCTGGCCGCGGAAATCGGCATTGCGGTTGTTTTCGCGCTGCGGACGATCTTCACGCGGGCGGCGTTCCTGGCGCTCGCCGATCTGACCACGGGCTTCGCCACCTTCCTTGTCGAAGAACGGGCGACGGGCCGGACGTTGCGGTCGGCCTTCGCCGCGTTCGCGTCCCTGGCCGTTCTGGCCTCTGCCCTGGCCGCCATTGCCGTTACCTTGACCGCCGCGGCCCTTGCCGCGAACGGGACGGCCGCGATCGGCCGGAGCTTCGCCGCTGGCAACGGCAATCTCGATGCCCATCAGGCGCTCGATGTCGCGCAGCAAGCGGATTTCATCCGGAGCGCAGAAGGCGATGGCGATGCCGTCGCGGCCGGCGCGCGCGGTGCGGCCGATGCGGTGAACATAGGCATCGGGCACTTCGGGCAGGTCGAAGTTGTAGACATGCGAAACGCCGGGGATATCGATGCCGCGGGCGGCGACGTCGGTTGCGACGAGAACGCGGACTTCACCATCACGGAAGCCCTTGAGCGCGCGTTCGCGCTGGCCCTGGCTCTTGTTGCCGTGGATGGAGGCGGCGGCGAAGCCGACGTGATCGAGATGCTTCATAAGCTTCTCGGCGCCGTGCTTGGTGCGCAGGAAGACGATGGCGCGGCCATCCGGGTTGGCCGAGATGGTTTCCTTGAGGATCTCGGTCTTGTGGTTCTGGCCGGCGACGAAGTGGACATACTGCTCCACCTTGTCGGCTGCCTTGCCCGGAGGTGAGACTTCGACCTTGACCGGATTGGTCAGGTAGTCGGAAGCGAGATCGGCGATCGCCTTCGGCATGGTGGCCGAAAACAGCAGGGTCTGGCGCTTGGCCGGAACGAGCTTGGCGATCTTGCGGAGATCGTGGATGAAGCCGAGATCGAGCATCTGGTCGGCTTCGTCGAGGACGAGATGGGTGACATGGCCGAGCGAGAGGGCGCGGCGATTGATGAGATCGAGTAGGCGGCCGGGGGTTGCGACGAGGATATCGGTGCCGCGCTCGAGCTGAAGCTGCTGCTTGTTGATCGACGCGCCGCCGACGACGAGATTGATCCGCAACGGCGACTTGCGCACGAAGAGCCGGAGGTTGTCGGCGATCTGGTTTACCAGTTCGCGGGTCGGGGCGAGGATCAGTGTGCGGACGGTGCGGTTGTCAGGGCGCTTGGCCTCCTTCAACAGCATTTCGATGATCGGCAGGCCGAAAGCGGCCGTCTTGCCGGTGCCGGTCTGAGCGAGGCCGATGAGATCGCGGCCCTGGAGAACGAGCGGGATCGCCTGCGCCTGGATGGGAGTCGGCGTGGCGAAGTTGTTCTGCGACAGCGTATCGACGATCTGCTTGGAGAGACCAAGCGAGTGAAAATCGGTCAATTCAATACCTTTCGGGGGCGCCAAAGCAAATAGGCCGGGTCGCACCATGCGGTCCGGTCTGTCTCTGGCGTCAAGAACCCCGCGTGAAGTGGGAACTTGTAAGTTGGAAATAGCTTTCCAGCGCATCCGGCCGCAGCGCTTGGCGCGGCCTCATTCATAAAAGCGCTTTTGTCCTTCTCTTGCGTACAGATTGTCCCGCAGGGCACGCTCACGCGGCGGCCGGAAGGTGAAAGCTGCGGCGCATTTGGTCTTAAATGCCGCCAATGTCAAGGGGTGTGGGTAAAAGCTTTTCAACAGACAGACGAAAATGCCGCCGGAAATCCGGCGGCATTCGAGATTGGATGCGACTGATAGGGAACGCCATCGGCGCCTTGTGGCTTTTCCGCTTTTCTTCGATTCGCGAAAACGCTCTATCCTTTTGTTTACACAATTCCGCACGGAAGACAGCTACGCAGTTTTCCTGGAATTGCTGTCGGCTTCAGCGGCAGACCTCGACACGATAGGGCCGGCCCCAGCCATCGTGGCGCCATGCCCAGTAGCAGCTGGGATAGGGGCGCACATAAACGCGTTCATAGGCTGGTCCGGCATAATAGGCCGGATAGGCGGGGTATGCAGGATAATAGGCCGGGTAAGCCGGCCGCATGGCTCCGGCGACCAGGGCGCCGCCGACGACACCCGCGGCGAGACCGCCGAAGAAGGCGCCGCGATCTGAGGCGCTGGCAGTGGTGGTGGTTACGGCCGCGGCGCTGCCAAGCGTCAGCGCGATCAAACCGGCCGTTGTTAATGTGCGAAGCACAGACATTGACATCCCTTTCCCAAAAACACAGGCCTCCCAGCCGAAGCCGAGTTTGAAGGTGCGTGCGAAAGGGGGCGAAGTCGCGGCCAAAAAGAGGATCGCGACATTAAATTTCGTTCATGATGAAACGCGGGAAACCTTTTGATTTTCAACTAGAAATCGGTAGGTACTCCGCCTTCTTCCTTGCGCTTGGCAACAAAGGCGTCGAGCTCTTCCTCGATTGCCGGATCGATGGGCGGGCGTTCATAATGCGCCAGCGTTTCCTTATAGACGCGGTTGGCGTGATCGTAAGTTGTGGGTCTTCCGGCTTCCGCCCAGGTTTCATTGTTTCGCCAGTCCGACAGGATTGGTGAGTAGAAGGCCGTTTCATAGCGGGCGAGCGTGTGTGCCGTGCCGAAATAATGGCCGCCGGGGCCGACATCGCGGACGGCATCGAGCGCCAAGGCATCGGCGCTGACATCGAGCGGCGTCAGGAATTCCGCGACCATCTGCAGCATGTCGACATCGAGAATGAATTTTTCGAAGGAGGCGGTGAGACCACCTTCACTCCAGCCGGCCGCGTGCAGCACGAAATTGCCGCCGCCCTGGGTCAGTGCCCAGAGCGACAGTGCCGATTCGTAGGCGGCCTGGGCGTCGAGCGTATTCGAAGCATTCGTGTTGGAGGTGCGGTAGGGGATGCCGTAGCGACGGGCGAGCTGGCCGCCTGCGATGACCGCCTTCATGTATTCCGGCGTGCCGAAGGCGGGCGCACCCGTCTTCATGTCGACATTCGAGGTGAAGCCGCCATACATGACCGGTGCGCCCTTGCGCACCATCTGGGTGAAGGCGAGGCCGCAGAGCGCCTCGGCATTCTGTTGCACCAGCGCGCCTGCGATCGTTACCGGCGCCATGGCGCCCGCCAGCGTGAACGGCGTGACCACCACCACCTGACCACGCGACGACATTTCGATGATGCCCTGCAGCATCGGCCCGTCGAGACGAAGCGGCGAGGAGGAGTTGATGATGGTGAAGAGCGAGGGTTCGCGCTCCATCTGCTCCATGCTGATGCCGCGGCCGATGCGGGCGATCTCGATCGCGTCGAGATTGCGCTGCTTGCCGAGCGAATAGCAATGAAAGGCCTTGTCGGTGAGCTTCACGATGTCGGAGAGGCAGTCGAGATGGCGCACCGAGGCATGGATATCGATCGGCTCCACCGGATAGCCGCCGGTCATATGGATGATGTCGAACGACTGGGCGAGCTTGATGAGCTTGCGAAAATCCTCCTGATTGCCGGCTCTCCTGCCGCCTTCCCGGTCGGCAACGAAGGGAGCCGAGGCAACCTGCGCGAAGACGAGATTGCGCCCGCCGATCTGAACATTGCGCAGCGGATTGCGCGCGTGCAGGGTGAACGTCGAGGGGATCGAAGCGATCAGCTCCATGATCATGCTGCGATCGAAGCGCACGCGTTCCTTGCCGGGGGTGACATCGGCGCCGGCCGCCTTCATGCGTTCACGCGCCTCGGGCAGGATAATGTCCATGCCGATTTCTTCGAGGATGGTCAGCGATGCCTCGTGAATATCGTCAAGCGCTTCCGGCGACAGAAGTTCGGTGCGGGCGAGATTGTTGACGAGGTTGAGATACTTCGTGCCGCTCGTCTTGCGGCTGCGTTCGGCACCTCGACCTCCGGCTCGCCGCCGCCGTTCGCCCGTCGCCGCAGCGCTCTGCGCTTCGTTCAAAGTCAGGCTTGCTTCGTCGCTCATGACGCTCGTTCCCAATTATCAGCTGACGGATTCTTGGCAGAGTTTCCCGCGACATGCCGCCGTCGTTTGCGACCAACACGTGACCATTATAGGATAGCGCATAGTCTGAACGCGACGTCGCCGAGGTGGTTAAACATGGTTAACGCCTTGTTAAAGCCAATCATGGTAGAGCGTCGTTTCATGAACTGTCATGCGCGGTGAGAAGAGAGGCTCCGTTTGACCCTGGACGGTGAACTGCTTGACATAGTGTGCCGCCGGATCGCCAGTCTGGATAGGCCCGCCTACATCAAGAACAGCGAGCTTCGTTACGTCGCGGTCAACGACGCCTATGCGCGTTTTTTCGGGCACGACATTTCCGATTTCATCGGCAATCGCAGCCATGATCTCCTTGAAGCCGGCGAGAGCGCCGACAGAGAGGACAGGGAACGCCGTGCCCTGGTCTTCGGCTCGGAAGAGATTGCGCTCTGCTTCGATCCGTCCGGCCTCCAGCGTTCGCGCATCCAGATCGAGAGCTTTTCACCCTCGGAAGACAGGGTCTATATCTTCGGCATGTTTCTTACGGCGCCGACCGTGGCACGCGACACCTTCGCTGTCGAGACAGGTCGGCGGGATGCGGACGAGACAGAGTTTTTCCGCAGCGTTCTGGAGGATCTGCCGGTCGCCACCTTCGTGCGTGATGCCGACCATCGATTGATTTACTCCAATGCCGCCCACGCCGCGATCATTGGGCTCGATCGTGAAGAAATGCTCGGAAGAACCGAGCATGAAACGTTCGACGTTGGCGCTGACGAATTCTTCGCGGAAAACGAAGCCGTGCTGCGGGAAGGACGCGCGTACGAATTCGAAAGCGAAATCGTCAATCGGAACCAGGCGAAGCGTCCCGTCAAGATTCGCCTCAACCGAGCGACGACCGTAGACGGCAAGCATTATGCGATCGGTTCCGTAACCGATACGTCGGCGCTGAAGCAGCGGGAAATGCAGCTGATCGATTCGCAAGTCCGCGCCGAAGCACTTCACGACGATCTCGACAACATCCTTCGCTCGATGCCGATCGGTGTCTTGATCCACAACAGCGACTACATCGTCGAATACCTGAATGACGCCTTCTACGATATCTGGGAATTCTCGAAGGACGATCGCTTCGAGGGGCGGCCCTATCGTGATCTCATAGCCAAGCACTTCGAACTGGCACGCTTCGGTTCCGACGGCCGCAGCATCGACGATATTTATCAGGCGCGTCTGGCAGCGCTGCGCAAGGCGGGCGAGCATCTGCAGACGGAAGTGAATTTTGCCGACGGCAAATCCGTCATCATCGATGCCCGCCGGATTTCCAACGGCCGGACATTGATGTCCTATACGGATATTTCTTCTGTCAGGCAGCAATCCCAGGAGATCACCGAGACCCGGCTCGCGCTGGAGCGTCTCGGCGAGCTCATGGCCGATGCCATGCAGGCCATGTCCCAAGGTCTGCTCATCGTCCAGGACGGTGCGATCATGCTGGCCAATGATCGGCTCAAGGAGATGTTGAAGCTGCCGGCGGAACTTCTTGAGACCGGCATGGACTGGTCCGCGGCGTTCGACTATTGCGCTGAACGTGGCGATTTCGGCGAGGATTTCGAGGCCGTCCGGACGTCATGGCGGGAAAGCATCGCGGCAGGCAAGCCGATCTCCTGTGTGTTCCAGATCATCGGTGATCGCTGGATGCAGCTCGATGGCGCGATCGGCGAGCATCGCCGCTGGATGGTGGTGTTGAGCGACGTCACCGAGATGAAGGAGCGGGAGGCGGATCTGCAGCTGCTTCTGGCGCGCAGCAACGCAGCCGATCGGGCGAAATCCGAATTTCTCACCCATATGAGCCATGAAATCCGCACGCCGATGAATGGCGTGCTCGGCATGGCGGAACTACTTGGCAAGACGGATCTCGATGCCCGACAGAAGACTTTCGTCGATATCATCGTCAAGTCGGGCAATGCGTTGCTGACCATCATCAACGATATCCTCGATTTCTCCCGCATCGACAGCGGCGAAATGCATCTGCGCAAGATGGCGTTCGATCCGGCCGAGGCCGTCGAAGATATCGTGACCTTGCTGGCCGCCGCCGCATCGGAAAAGAATGTCGAGTTGATGATGCGCATCGCGCCTGGCGTGCCGGCAGGGGTTCTCGGCGATGCGGGCCGCTTCAGGCAGATCGTGACCAATCTGGTCGGCAATGCGATCAAGTTCACCGAGCGGGGTCATGTGCTGGTAGAGCTGGATAGCCAGTCGGCAGCGGATGACAGCATATTGCTCGTGCTGCGCGTCGAAGATACCGGTATCGGCATTCCCGACGAGAAGCTCGATACGATCTTCGACAAATTCTCGCTGGCGGATTCTTCCTTCGCGCGGCGCCTCGAAGGCTCCGGCCTTGGCCTCGCGATCACGGATGGTCTCGTCGATCTTTTCGGCGGTTCGCTGTCGGTGGAGAGCGAATGGGGCCAGGGGTCGGTCTTCACGGTCCATTTGCCGATGCCGCTGGTTGCCGCGCGCGGCAAGGGCACGGAACTGCCTGAAAATGTCAGAAACGCCCGTGTCCTGATCGTCGAAGACGATGCGATCCATCGGCGCATCCTGACCGAACAATTGGCGCAATGGGGCTTCGACGGGCATGTGGCCGAGGACGGCGAGACCGCACTCGCCATTCTGGATGCTGCTTTCGACATGGGCGTATCGGTCGATGCGATCATCGTCGACTACAGCATGTCCGGCATGAATGGCTATCAGGTCGCGAGCGCCGTGCGTGCCGATCCGCGTTTCGCTGCATTGCCGATCGTGTTCCTGACGTCGATGGATGCTGCCGGTTGCGACAAGGAATTCGCTGTCGTCAGCGGTCAGGCGCATTTGATGAAGCCCATTCGTGCCAATGCCTTGCGCAGCACGATCATCGATGTCGTGCGAGCATCGCGGCGGAAGAAACCCGGCGGACAATCGGCCGCCGCCGAACGGCAGTTGCCGATCGAAGCGGAAGCCGCGGCTGCGATCGAAGCCACCGACCAGATAACCTCCGCCAAAACCGGTCACGCCATCGACGTCCTCGTCGCCGAGGACAATGACGTGAACCAGATCGTCTTCACGCAGATCCTGCAGGCGACCGGTCTGCGGTTCCTCGTCGTGGAAAACGGCCAGGCGGCCGTCGACGCATGGCGTCAGTTGCGGCCGTCGCTGATCCTCATGGATGTGTCGATGCCTGTCATGAACGGCCATCAGGCGACACGCATGATCCGGCAGCTTGAGGCGCAAGCCGGGCAAGGGCGGCATGTGCCCGTCGTCGGGGTCACGGCGCAGGCGCTGGATGTGGATCGCATCACGTGCATGCAGTCGGGCATGGACGACTGCATGTCGAAGCCGATCAGTCCAGAGCTTCTTGAGGCGAAGATCCAGCGCTATCTCGGCGATACCGTTTTCCGGGCCGATCGTTCCAAAAGCTAGGGTTCAGCCGTCGGTCGAGACGGTAACGGATTTCCATGCTTCGATTTCCTGCTTCAGGTGCTCGATCCTGTCTGACACGAGTTCAAGAGCGTCGCTGCCAAGCAGAAGCTGCGGCGGAGGGGCGTCGGATTCGATGAGGCCCAGAACGGCGGCGGCGAGCTTGTCGGGATCGCCGAGTTGCTTGCCGCTTTTGGACTGCCTTGCCTGCCGGATCGGATCAAACAGGGTGTCGTAGTCTGCGATCGATCGCTCGGTCCGGATCATCGAACGTCCGGCCCAGTCGGTCCGGAAGGAGCCTGGGCAGAGGGCAGTGACCCGAACGCCGAATGGCGCCATCTCCGCCCGCATCACCTCCGAAATGCCCTGAAGGGCGAATTTGCTGCCGCAATAATAGGCGATGCCGGGCATGGTGATCATGCCGCCCATCGAGGTGACGTTGACGATGAATCCTCTGCGTCTTTCACGGAAGCGCGGCAGAAAGGCCTTGGCGACCGCCACGGCACCGAAGACGTTGACGTCGAACTGACGGCGCATCTCCTCGATAGACGATTCCTCGAGGATTCCCTCGTGGCCGTAACCGGCATTGTTGATCAGCACATCGACGGGGCCATGCTCCTCTTCGACCTGTCGAACGACGTCCGCGATCCTATCGAACTCGGTTACGTCGCATAGGACGGATCGCGCCGTCGGCAAGCGCTCTTCAAAAGCTGCCCGCGACTGTTCCGAGCGGACGGTGCCTATAACCCTGTGACCCTGATGGCTAGCGGCGGCTGCGATGGCGAAACCGAAGCCGGAATTCGCTCCGGTGATGAAGAAGGTCTTCTGTGACATGATTGGTGTTCTCTGCTTGATTGATCGTTGCCCATGACCGATAATCTTTGAAACTATCGTCGACGATTGCGAAAACTATGAATTCTTTGCCAAATCCTATGAAGCAGAGGAGCGAAGGGTCGAAACGCCGAGAGCTGGTGGAGCTGGCGGGACTTCTTGCGCCGGGTCAGGGATACAATCCCACCGCGCTCGCCGGGGTCCGCATTCTGAGGACCGAGGTGGTTCTTCATGATGTCCCCGTGCTCTACAAGCCGGGTGCGGTATTCGTCCTGCAAGGCCGAAAGCAGGGCATGCTTGAAGGCGAGATCTATCTTTATGACGAGAAGCACTATCTGGCCGTATCGGTGCCCGTTCCATTTCGTATGGAATCCTCAGCCAGCGCAGAACGTCCTTTGCTTGCCGTCTATGTCGAGTTCGACATGTTGATGGCTGCCGAGATCGCCTCGGAAGTGGGAGCGAGGCAGTCCGAACCAGCGGTCGGCGAGGTGAGAAGCCTGATATCGAGCAGGATGGAGCAGATGATCGAGGATGTCGTACTCCGCCTGCTGCGGGCATTACGCGATCCCGTCGAGCTTGCGGTTCTGGGTGCAGGCATCCTGCGCGAGCTGCACTACCGGGTTCTCGTCGGCCCGCAAGGCGGTGCGATGATCTCAGCGCTTCAACAGCAGGGCGTTTCCGGGAAGATCGTGCAAAGCCTCGCCCGGTTGCGCGAAACCTACAGTTCCGAGGTTTCGGTTGCCGCGCTGGCGCGTGAGGCAGGGATGAGTGTTCCCTCCTACCACGTCCATTTCAAGGCCCTGACCGGCAGCAGTCCGATACAATATGTGAAGGCGATGCGGCTCCACGAGGCGCGGCTGATGATCGCCCGTCAGGACAGGACGATTGCCGAGGTGGCGGTATCGGTCGGTTATGCCAGTCCCGCCCAGTTCAGCAGGGATTTCAAACGACATTTCCGGCGAACGGCCTCGGAGGAGGCCAATTGGGTTCGCCAGCATCTTGGCGAGCTGATCTGAGCCTCGCAACAATTGTCTTCCGGCCTCGCAGGCAGGCTCCCACTTCAGGCCGACTTGATGCCGCAGAGCATTTCCCGCTTGCCGGCAAAGCCCTTGCGCCGCTCCACGGCAAATCCGGCTGCCTGCAGGTTTCGCCGCACGAAGCCGGCCGCTGCATAAGTCGCAAACGTGCCTCCCGGAACGGTCTTGCCGTATAGAGTCTGCATCAGCTCCGGCGACCACATGTCGGCATTGCGCGAGGGCGCGAAGCCATCGAGATACCAGGCATCGAAGCCCGGCGCGGCGCGGTTGACGCCTTCGAGAGCCGGGCCGCAGACGACGCTGAGGCGTGTGTTCGCGTCGAGTTGCAATGACACGACATCTTGCGGATTATCCGGCCAGGCAGCAGCAAGTGCGCGGCGCTCGCTATCGATTTCGGGCCAGTGCGAGAGCGCGCGGTCGATCTCTTCGGCGCGCATCGGATAGAGTTCGAAGGACATGAAATGCAGCTGCGAACCGGGGACGGCCAGCTGCCGCCATTGGCGCCATGTCTCGCAGAAGTTCAGGCCCGTGCCGAAGCCGAGTTCGCCGATGAGGAAATTCTGTCGCCCCCGCCAACGCTCGGGCAGGCCGTTGCCGGCCAGGAAGACGTGGCCGCATTCCAGCCGGCCGTCCGTCTGGCAATAAAAATGGTCGCCAAAGGCGGTCGAATAGGGCATATCGCCGTCGCGCCATTCGAGCTCCGGGCTTGCCGCACTGGTTTCGGACTGGTCGGTCCGATCGGAAACTGGATCTGTCATGGAAAGAGCCGATAATCCTCTGAGACCTGCCGGTCAATCGTCTGTCGATCTGCTGATCGTCGGTGGCGGGATCATGGGACTTTGGGCGGCTGTTCATGCCGAGCGCCTCGGTATCCAGGCATTGCTTGTCGAAGCCGGCCGTTTCGGGCAGGGGGCGAGCGGCGGTCTGCTGGGCGCGCTGATGCCGCACATGCCGGACAAGTGGTCCGACAAGAAGCAGTTTCAGTTCGATGCGCTCATTGCATTGGAAGAGGAAGTTGCGGCGCTTGAGGCGGAGACCGGTCTTTCCGCGGGCTACCGTCGCGCCGGTCGGCTCATTCCATTGCCAAAGCCGCATCTGAGGCAGATCGCGCTCGGTCATTCCGAGGATGCCGATGTGCACTGGCGGCATGGGGAGCGGCGGTTTCACTGGCATGTCCTCGATGCGGCACCCGTCGAAGGTTGGATCGAGCCTTCACTCGCCGAAAGCGGCTTTGTGTACGACACGCTGGCGGCGCGTGTCGCGCCCCGTGCTCTGCTGAAGGTGCTCTGCAAATTTCTAGCGGGGGCGCGACATGTTCGGATCGCCGAGGGCGTTGCCATCGACGGCGTAGATCCTGAGCGTGGCCTTGCACGGACAAAGGATGGTGACATTCGCTTCGGACGTTGCATCCTTGCCGCCGGTCATCGTTCGTTTCCAATCCTCGACGCGCTCACGGAAGGCCGCAAATCCTCGCTCGGCCAGTCGGTCAAGGGGCAGGCGGCCATGCTGAAGGCCGATGTGGACGGCGGCCTTCCGGTTATCTTCCGCGACGGTCTTTATATCGTTCCGCACGAGAACGGATTGGTCGCTGTGGGGAGCACCAGCGAGAACCGGTTTGAAGATCCGCTATCGACGGATGGTCAGCTTGACGATCTGCTCGCCGCCGCACGCGCCATGGCGCCGGCTCTGGCCGGTGCCGAGGTGGTGGAACGCTGGGCTGGCTTGCGCCCGAAGGCCGTGGACCGCGATCCGATGGTGGGCGCGCATCCCGATCATCCGTCGCTGATTGCATTGACCGGCGGTTTCAAGGTGAGTTTCGGCCTGGCGCATCGGCTGGCGGAGGCGGCCGTGCGAGAGGCAGCGGATGTGGCCGGTTGCTTCAAGTTGCCGCGGACTTTCACTTTAGCAAGTCATATTTCAGTCATATCACATAAATCGTGACTCTACGCCTCTTTCGGGTCGTCAATCTGTCACGCAAATCACCTATCTCCTTGGCCATCGGTGCCGGTTCGGGCCGCCTGATGTTGCGCCCTGGAGGAGATTTTATGCGCTACGCCATTTGCTTCACGCCGTCTGCGAGCGATCCGCTGACGCTTGTGGCGGCAAATTGGCTGGGCCGGAATGTCTATTCGGGCGAGATGGTCGAGCCGCCCGCAATCCGCGGGCTGGGCATCCACGAGATTGCCTTCTACACCGCTGTCCCGCGCCGCTATGGTTTCATGGGCCTGCTGAAGGCGCCGTTCCGGCTTGCCGAAGGCATGTCCGAGGCAGGGCTGCTGCGCGACCTGATGCGATTTTCAGGCACGATTGCCCCTTTCGAGATTCCAAGGCTTGAGGTTGCGCGGCTTGGCGGCGCCCTCGGCCTGGTTCCCTCCGCTCCGAGCCAACAGATGCATTTTCTTGCGGCATCGCTGGTGCAGACCTTCGATCAATACCGGGCTCCGCTGAGCGAGGCGGAAATCGAACGCATCGACCCGGATGGCCTCTCGGCAACGCAATTCGCCAATCTGCATCGTTGGGGCTATCCGCATGTGATGGACGAATATCGCTTCCAGATGATGCTGACGGGGACCGTGAGCCCCGGCGACATGCCACGCATGGAGCGCGCGTTGCGCGATTTCTTCGAGCCGGCTCTGGCCGCGCCTGTTCCCGTTTCCAACATCGCCCTGATGATGGAAGATGGGGCCGGCGGTCCCTTCCGGGTGCATTCGCTGCATCCGATGGGAAAGGTAAGCGCGCGAAAGATCGCCTAGATTAGCGGACGGCGTTCGCGCCAATACCCCGCTTTGAAGCGAAAGTGATTTTCCCAGTTTCCGTCTCGACTTTCTAGGCATGGGTGCTACCGTTCCCCGATCAGAGAAGGTGCTTCAATGTCGGAAATCTATCCCCGCAATCTCATCGGCTACGGCCGCAATACTCCGGACCCGAAATGGCCGGGCGACGCCCGCGTCGCGGTGCAATTCGTCATCAACTACGAAGAGGGCGGGGAAAGCTGCATTCTCGATGGCGATGCTGCCTCTGAGAACCTGCTGTCCGAGATCGTGGGTGCGGCTTCCTGGCCGAACCAGCGCAATCTCAACATGGAATCGATCTACGAATATGGTTCGCGCGCCGGCTTCTGGCGGCTGTGGCGCATGTTCACCGAACTCAAGGTGCAGGCGACGGTTTATGGCGTGACGCTCGCCATGGCCCGCAACCCGGAAGCGGTTGCCGCGATGAAGGAAGCCGGCTGGGAAATTGCCAGCCACGGCTATCGCTGGCTGGAATACAAGGATTTTTCCGAGGATCTGGAGCGCAAGCACATTCTCGAAGCAGTGCGGTTGCACACGGAACTGACGGGCGAGCGGCCCTACGGCATGTACCAGGGCAAGCCATCCGACAACACGTTGCGGCTGGTCATGGAGGAGGGCGGTTTCCTCTATTCTTCCGACTCTTATGCCGACGATCTGCCGTTCTGGGTCGACGGTCTGAACGGCAAGCCGTTCCTGATCATCCCCTATACGCTCGAAACCAACGACATGCGCTTTGCGACGCCGCAAGGCTTCAACTCCGGCGACCAGTTCTTCACCTATCTCAAGGATGCCTTCGACACGCTCTATGAAGAAGGCAAGCAGGGTAGCCCGAAGATGATGTCCGTAGGCCTGCATTGCCGTCTCGTCGGCCGTCCCGGCCGTGCTGCGGCTCTTCGGCGGTTCATCGAATATGTGCTGAAGCACGACAAGGTCTGGGTTCCCCGGCGCGTCGAGATCGCCAACCACTGGTATGAGAATCACCTTCCCGGAGGCGCGCGCTGACATGATCTCGCGGGACGATTTTGTCGGCCGCTTCGGCGGCGTCTTCGAACATTCGCCTTTCGTTGCCGAGCGGGCCTATGATGCGGCCGGTGCTGCCGAACCTTTGACTTCCGGTGGAGTCCATGCCGCCTTGGTGCGGGTCTTCCGCGCCGCCAGCGAGGCGGAGCGGCTCGGTGTGCTGCAGGCGCACCCGGATCTCGCCGGTCGCCTGGCGATTGCCGGCGAGCTGACCGAGGACAGCCGCAAGGAGCAGGCCGGCGCCGGGCTCGATCGATTGAGCCCGGAGGAGCATGCCCGGTTCACCGAACTCAATGCCGCCTATGTCACGAAATTCGGCTTTCCCTTCATTATCGCGGTCAAGGGACTCGGCAAGGACGATATTCTCGCCGCCTTCGAGACCCGGATAGACAACGGCCGGGATGCGGAGTTTGCGACGGCCGCCGCCCAGGTCGAGAAGATCGCCCTGTTGCGTCTCCAGTCCATGCTGCCCGAAGCCTGATGCGTGGCCCTTGGGCCACCATCTTCTCCATGCGGACCCCCGCATGGGTTTCCCCGTTGACGTGCGTGCTATTTTTCGATTCGTTCATGGCTTAGTATCCACTTGGTCGAACACCAAGCCATGAGGCTGTGAAAAGCATTGGACAGAGATAGAAGCGGTCGGGTGACCAGTGACGCCGAAGGATGCGTCGCAGCAAAGAGATCGGGTATTGCCGGTGAAAGGAAGCCGGCATGAGCCTGGACCGGCTGATCACCTACCTTGAGCGCATGCAGCGGGCTGCCTCCGAAACCGGTCACTTCCTTCGGGAAATCGATCAGGCCGCCTTTTCCAAAAATGTCGAGAAGCAGCGCGCCGTCGGCATGAATCTGATGCTGATCGGCGAGGTCGCTTCGCGCATTGCGGAAGAATATCCGGAGTTTGTCGTTGACCATCCGGAATTGCCTTGGCATGTGATGCGTGACTTCCGGAATCGGATTGCGCAAGGGTATGTCGACATCGAGTTGACGACCCTATGGGATATCGCCCACAAATCTCTTCCGGAGTTGCTCCTGCAACTGGACTCCATTCGCCATTGGCGAGCGGAAGGCGAATGATCATTCAATGACACAGCATTTAGACATCAATCCTTTGACAAAGGCCGCATTCGAGCCGTTCGGCGATATCATCGAGGCCGATCCCGCGACGATGCGATACATCAATGGCGGTACGACGGAGCGCTTTCATGCGCTGTCCAACGCCGAGGCTGCCGGTGACGGGGCGCGGGTTATCCTGAACCTGTTTCGCGGCCAGCCGCGTGCCTTTCCCTTCCCGATCGACATGATGGAGCGCCATCCGTTCGGCAGCCAGTGTTTCGTGCCGCTGAATGGCCGGCCGTTCCTCGTTGTGGTCGCGAAGGATGAGGGCGGCAAGCCGGGCCGGCCGCAGGTCTTTCTGGCGCGCGGGGACCAGGGCGTAAACTACCGGGTCAACGTCTGGCATTTTCCGCTGATGGCGCTGGACGAGCAGAGCGATTTCCTTATCGTCGATCGCGACGGGCCAGGAAACAATCTGGAAGAATATTTCTTCGATACGCCCTTCATCATCGGAGCACCGACGCCATGACCGGACTGACCACCCACGTGCTTGACACCGCTCTCGGCAAGCCGGCCGAGGGCCTGGTCATCGATCTCTTTAGGATCGAGGGCGATTCCCGCACGCATTTGAAGACGGTCACGACCAATTCCGACGGGCGTGTGGATGGCGGTCCCATCCTGATCGGCGACAGCTTCGTCGCCGGCACCTATGAGCTGCTGTTCCGCGCCGGAGACTATCTGCGTGCCAGCGGCGCCAAGTTGCCCGAGCCGGCTTTCCTCGATCTCGTGCCGATCCGTTTCGGTATCGCCGATACGACGGCGCATTATCATGTGCCGCTGCTGATTTCGCCCTACGGCTACTCCACCTATCGCGGGAGCTGAGACTTGCGTTTCGCCGCCATCGCTGACGTTCACGGCAATCATCTTGCGCTCGAAGCGGTGCTGGCGGATATCCGCAAGCAGGGTGTCACCGCGATCGTCAATCTGGGTGATTGTTTCAGCGGGCCGCTGACGGCGGGAAAGACGGCGGAAGTCTTGCTTGGGCTAGATGCCTTGACGGTGCGCGGCAATCACGACCGCTATTTGATCGAGCGGGCGCCGGAGGCGATGCATGTTTCCGATCGGGCCGCGCATTCCGAACTGACGGACCGTCATCTCGAATGGCTGCGCGGATTACCCTTCAGCGCGAATTACCTGGATGAAGTCTATCTATGCCACGCGACGCCGACTGACGATAACGTCTATTGGCTCGAATCCGTCTCTGTAGATGGTTATGTCCATTTGAAGCCTCTGGAAGAGATCGAGGCACTGGCGGCCGGCATCGATTTTCCGCTGATCCTGTGCGGGCATACCCATATTCCGCGTGCCGTAAGACTTTCGGACGGCCGCCTGATCGTCAATCCCGGCAGCGTCGGCTGCCCGGCCTATGATGACGATCTGCCCCATTATCACAAGGTGGAAGCCGGTCATCCCTTCGCCTCCTACGCCATTCTGGAGAAAGTCGGGGATCATTGGCTGCCGGCCTTCCGGCAAGTCGCCTACGATCACATGGCGATGGCGGAGCTTGCGGCGCAGAAAGGCCGCGAGGAGTGGGCGAGCGGCCTGGCGACGGGCTGGCTGCGCTAGAGCAATTCCAGGAAAAGTGCGTAGCGGTTTTTCCTCCGGAATTGCTGGATCACAAAGAGATAGAGCGGTTCGGAGATTCCGTGAAAAGCTGAACCGCGCTAGAAATCTGCCAGGATCGACCGATCCACGGCCTTGATATCCCGCTTGCCGCAGAGCGCCATGGAAACATCCAGCTCCTTGCGGATGATGTCGAGCGCGAGCGTCACGCCTTCCTTGCCCATGGCTCCCAGGCCATAGAGGAAGGGGCGGCCGATGAAAGTGCCCTTGGCGCCGAGCGCTACGGCCTTCAGCACATCCTGTCCTGAACGGATGCCGCCATCCATATGCACTTCGATCCTGTCTCCGACCGCATCGACGATCTGGGGCAGCATGCTGATGGAGGAATGGGCGCCGTCGAGCTGCCGTCCGCCGTGATTGGAGACGACGATGGCATCGGCGCCGGTATCGACAGCCGCCTTCGCATCCTCGACGTCGAGGATGCCCTTGATGATCAGCGGGCCGCTCCATTGCTCCTTGATCCAGGCGACATCGCTCCACGAGAGTTTGGGGTCGAACTGCGAATGCGTCCAATGCGACAGCGTCGTCATGTCGGAAATATCCTTGGCATGACCGATGATATTGCCGAAGGAATGACGCTTGGTTTTCAGCATCTCCATGCACCAGGTCGGTCGTATCGCCATCTGCCAGAGATTCTTCACCGTCATTTTCGGCGGCGCGGACAGCCCGTTGCGGATATCGTTATGACGCTGGCCGAGGATCTGCAGGTCGGCCGTCAGCACCAGTGCCGAGCATTTCGCCGCCTTGGCGCGCTGGATCAGATTGAGGACGAAGTCGCGGTCCTTCATGACAT
Source organism: Martinezella tropici (assembly GCA_000799755.1). Lineage (GTDB taxonomy): Bacteria > Pseudomonadota > Alphaproteobacteria > Rhizobiales > Rhizobiaceae > Rhizobium > Rhizobium tropici_A. Next base: position 281,007 of record JUHI01000007.1, on the reverse strand, counting down.
AGAGCTGGAACCAGAAGGGCTGCTTTGTCACCGAGGCAATGTCCTCGATCGAGCAGATGCTCATCGTCGAGAGCGTGAAGGGAATGCCGAATTCCTCGGCCGCGCGCGCCGCCAGCATCTCGCCATCGGCGTGCTGCATGCCGGTGAGGCCGGTCGGCGCCAGCGCCACGGGCATGGAAGCCTTCTGACCAACCATGGTGGTTGCCAGCGATCGGTCGGACATGTCGACCAGCACGCGCTGGCGCAGCTTGATCTTGGCGAAGTCAGCCTCGTTCGCCTGATAGGTCGATTCCGTCCATGAGCCGGAATCCGCATATTGGAAGAACATTTTCGGTACGCGCCGCTGCGCAAGCGTCTTCAATTCGGCGATGGTAAGCGGCGCGGTCATGGCTGTCTGCCTTCTGGATGGTTACATGGCGGCGGGTTCGGATTGCCTTATTGCAGGGTCGATTTCATTGGCTTTCCCGCGACATAGGTTTCAACGACGGCGCGGTCGTCGCCCATAGTCTGCAGCAAAAACAGCTCTTCGGTGAGGCTCTTCGTCACCTCCATCTTCAGCGCCATGGCCGGTGTCGCGGCGGCATTGAGGACGATGAGGTCGGCTTCGGTGCCGGTGTCGAGGGTGCCGATCTTGTCGACGAGGGAAAGGGATTCGGCGTTGCCGCGCGTCATGTAGTAATAGCTTTCCAGTGGGTTTAACCGCTCGCCCAGCAGCTGCTGTATCTTGTAGGCCTCATCCATGGTGCGCAGCATGGAATAGCTGGAGCCGCCGCCGATATCGGTGGCGACACCGATGCGGACAGGCTTTTCGCGGCGTGCCAGCGCCTTCAGCGGGAAGAGGCCAGAGCCGAGGAAGAGGTTCGAGGTCGGGCAATGCACGGCAACGGCGCCGGCCTCGCTCATGGCATCGGCCTCGCGCTCGGAGAGGTGGATCGCATGGCCGAACAGGCTCTTGGGGCCAAGCAGCCCGTAGCGCGCATAGATATCGGTGTAGTCGATCGCTTCCGGATAGAGCTCGCAGGTAAAGGTGATCTCGTCGTCGTTTTCGGAAAGATGCGTCTGGATGTGCAGGTCCGGGAATTCGCGGGCAAGCGCGGCCGTCGCTTCCATCTGCGCCGGTGTCGAGGTGATGGCGAAGCGCGGGGTGATGGCGACGTGGTTGCGGCCCTTGCCGTGCCAATCCCTTATCACCTGGCGGGTTTCGTCATAGCCCATCTCCGGCGTGTCGAGCAGGCCCTGCGGCGCATGGCGATCCATCATCACCTTGCCGCCGACCATGCGCATGTTGCGTCGCATGGCTTCGGCGAAATAGGCGTCGGCGGAGGTCTTGTGCACAGAGCAATAGGCGACGGCGGTCGTCGTGCCGTGGCGGATCATCTCGTCATAGAAATGTCTGGCGATGCGCTCGGCATGGGCGCTTTCGACAAAGCGGCACTCCTCGGGGAAAGTATAGGTGTTCAGCCATTCCAACAGGTTGGCGGCATAGGAGGCGATCACCTGCATTTGCGGGAAATGCAGGTGCATGTCGATGAAACCGGGCAGTATCAGATGCGGGCGATGGTCGATCTCGGTGACACCTTCCGGTGCGCGCGCCTTGATATCGGCATAGGGGCCGGTTGCGGCGATCATGCCGTTCTCGATCAGCAAGCCGCCATCGCTTTCATAGGCATAGCTGTCGGTATCGTCGAGGCTTTGCGGCAGGCGCTTGAAGGACAGCAGTCGGCCGCGCAGAAGGGTCGTCATTGGCTCTTTTCTCCGATCGAGCTTTCGAACCAGGCGACCAGCAATTTGCGCTCCTCAGGCGTGACGTCGGTGACGTTGCCGGGTGGCATGGCATGGCTGCGGCCGGCCTGGATATAGATCTCACGGGCATGCATAGCGATTTCCGCGTCGTTTTCCAGCACGACGCCCTTTGGCGGCCGGACAATCCCCACATAGACGGGCTCGGCCGAATGGCACATCGTGCAGCGTGTCGTCACTATCTCTCTGACGGAGGAGAAATGCACATCCGAGGCGAATTGCTGGAAGGCGGGCGCCACCGCATTGGCTTCCTTCTCGCCGGTCAGCACCTTCGGAACGGTCGAAAGCCATATGATGATGATGAAGAGGACGACGGTGACGATCCAGGTCCAGGTTGGATGACCCTTGCGGGCATGCGTCGTGTTGAACCAGTGACGGATGGTGACCCCCATGAGGAAGACCAGCGCCGCAATCACCCAATTATATGCGGTGCCGAAAGCCAGCGGATAGTGGTTCGACAGCATGAAGAAGATGACAGGCAGCGTCAGGTAGTTGTTGTGCAGCGAGCGTTGCTTGGCGATGCGGCCGTATTTAGGGTCGGGCGTGCGGCCGGCAATGAGGTCTGCGACAACGATTTTCTGGTTGGGAATGATGATCATGAAGACATTGGCCGACATGATCGTCGCGGTGAAGGCGCCGAGATGCAAGAAGGCGGCGCGGCCGGTAAAAAGATGTGTGTAGCCCCAGGCCATGAAGACCAGGACGGCGTAAAGCACGATCATCAGCCCCCAGGTGTTGTTGCCGAGCGGGGACTTGCAGAGCAGGTCGTAGACGATCCAGCCCCCGGCGAGCGAGGCCAGCGAAATCAGGATCGCGACGGGAACGCTGACGTCGAGTACATGCCGGTCGATGAGGAAAAGATCGGCGCCGCCGTAATAGACGATGCACAGCATCAGGAAGCCGGAAATCCAGGTGAAGTAGCTTTCGTATTTGAACCAGGTCAGATGCTCGGGCATCTGCGCCGGCGCCACGAGGTATTTCTGGATGTGATAGAAGCCGCCGCCGTGGACCTGCCACTCCTCGCCATAGGCGCCGGGCGGGAGATGCGGGCGCTTCACCAGCCCGAGGTCGAGCGCGATGAAGTAGAAGGACGAACCGATCCAGGCAATGGCGGTGATGACGTGGAACCAGCGCACGGCAAAGGCCAGCCATTCCCACGCTATGGCGTATTCATACATTCAGTTTCCCTCTTCTTCGTCCCACTCAGCACCTTGCAAAATGTTGAAGGCGGAGGGAAGGGGAGAGTTTGCCATGCGAGCAAAAAGCCACGGTCTTGTCTGGCGCTCAAGCCGCATTAGATCAGATCATGGCGGTTTTATTAAAGCGCCCTCGGCTGCTTGGAGCGGGCCGTGTCCGCGGCGGCCGTCTATCCTTCGACGGAGAATTGCCCATGCGTGGTATTCTGACGTTCGTGTTCTTCCTCCTGTCCGCAGCCGCCGCCCTGGCGCATGATGCGCCCTCCGGATGGTCCTATGATCCCTATTGTTGCAATGGCGACAGCACGACCGGCGATTGCGAGATGATCCCGTCGCGCACGGTGACGATCGTGCCCGGCGGTTATCGGGTGACGCTCAATCCCGGCGACCATCGCTACATAACGCACGCGCATATCTTTACCCTGCCGCAGAGCAAGGCGATGCACTCCCCGGATGGGGCCTATCACCTTTGTCTGTTTCCGGATGAGAATACGCCGCGCTGTTTCTATGCGCCCGACATGTCCGATTGAGCATCGGAACAATCGAGCCTAAGCCAGTCTATTCCTTTGTCTTCACGCGGCTGCGGATAAACGCCGCTATTCGAGCGGCATGCCGAATTCGCCCAGTATCCAGTCCCTGAACGCGCGAATGCGTGGCGTCTGGCGCCTGTTTTCCGGATAGGCGACCCAATAGTCGGTGCCATCGGACGAAAGGATATCGAAGGGCTGGATCAGTCGGCCTGATGCCAGATCGTCGGCGTAGAATTCCGGCGTCAGGACGGCAACGCCTTGGCCGGCAATCGCGGCGCTGGCCTCGAAAGACTGCGCTCCCAGCCGGCTGCGCGGCCTCCCCTGGAGGCCGGGATCGTCAATGCCGGCGTCCTTGAACCACTGAACCCACCAGGGGTCGCCGGCATCGATAATGCGGAGCTTCAGGAGATCGGTCGGCTCGTGTATGCCGCCGATCGTTTCCGCTAGAGCCGGGCTCAACATCGGTGTGAAATAGACCTTCATCAACAGATGCGCGCGCAGACCGGGCCATTGGCCGCGTCCGGCGCGAAGGGCGATATCGGACGGCTCCCGGGCAAAATCGATGATCGAGCCTGATGTATCGAGCCGGACCGCGATCTTGGGATGCTTGAGCTGAAACGAACCGAGATGACGGGCCAGCCATTGCGAGGCGAAGGTCGGGGTCGAGTGAATGTGCAGCGTGGTCTCTGCATCGCCGCTGATCGAGGCCATCGCTTCCTGCAGCATGGCGAAGGCTTCCGCCACTTTCGGCGCCAGCTGCTCTCCCGCTTCCGTCAACAGGACCTGTCGTGGCCGACGCAGGAACAGCGGCTCCCCGACCGTCTCTTCCAGCAGCTTGATCTGATAGCTGACCGCCGTCTGCGTCATGCCGAGTTCGTCACCCGCCCGCGTAAAACTGTTGAGCCGGGCGGCGGCTTCGAAGACGCGGAGCGCATTCAAAGGGAAGCGCTTTGAGAGCTTCATGGATAAGTTCTCTTTATGTATGCAGACGATAGTTCGATTGGAATTCCAGCATTTTTCGCGACAAACTGCAAATCATATCGTTGATTGAATTGAGGTGTTGTCATGGATTGCTATGTCGTCGAGCCAGTGAATGCGGTCAAGCCGACGGTTCTGGCACGTCTTCTGGAGTCGTTCGCGCAGATTTTCGTCAAGCATGCGGAGCCGTCACCGCATCTGGATCTCGATGAGATGCCGGACAGGCTCAAGCGCGATCTTGGATTTCTGGATGGGCGCGAGCCGCATTATGACGATAGGCAGCAGCTATAGGCGGAATTGAGCTCCGGACACTGGTCCTTCAGCGTCGATCTGGATGAGGACGGCGTGCAGTGCTCGCATGTGAGGCTTTTACGAGCGAGGTAGAGAGAGCTGGGGAGCGCTGCGTCTGACGCAGCGCTCCTGTTTGGCCGGAAGGACAATTACATCGCCTTCAAACGCTCGACTGCCATTAACACCCGTTCCGGCGTTGCCGGTGCATCGAGGCGCGGGCAGATGCGGTAGTCCGCGACGCTGGCGACTGCCATCGATAGCGCTTCCAGCACCGAAATCGGCAGCATGAAAGGCGGCTCGCCGACGGCCTTCGAGCGGCCGATGGTGGCTTCCGTATTCTCCGACCATTCCGCCAATCGCACGTTGAAGATCTTCGGACGGTCGGAGGCGAGGGGGATCTTGTAGGTGGAGGGTGCGTGCGTGCGCAGCCGGCCCTTGGCATCCCACCAGAGCTCTTCGGTGGTCAACCAGCCCATGCCCTGCACGAAGGCGCCTTCGACCTGGCCGATATCGATCGCCGGATTGAGGGAGCGGCCGACATCGTGGAGGATATCGGCGCGGTCGATTAGGTATTCGCCGGTCAGCATATCGATCGACACTTCCGAGCAGGCCGCGCCATAGGAGAAGTAATAGAAGGGGGTACCGCGGCCGGCCTTGCGATCCCAGTGAATCTTCGGCGTCTTGTAGAAGCCGGCAGCCGAGAGCTGGACGCGGGCAAAATAGGCTTGCTTGACGAAATCCGGGAAGGGGATTTCCTCTTCTCCGACGCGCACGCGGTTCGGCAGGAATTGCACTTCCTCGGCGCCGACGCCCCATTTTTCCGCCGCGAAGGCGATCAGCCGCTCCTTGATTTGGCGGGCAGCATCGAAGGCTGCCATGCCGTTCAGGTCCGAGCCGGAGGATGCGGCCGTTGCCGAGGTGTTCGGCACCTTGCCCGTCGTTGTTGCGGTGATCTTTACCCTATCGATATCGACCTGGAAGCTGTCGGCCAGAACCTGAGCCACCTTGGTATAGAGGCCCTGGCCCATTTCGGTGCCGCCATGGTTCAAATGGATGGAGCCATCCTGATAGATATGCACCAGCGCGCCGGCCTGGTTGAAGGCGGTCATGGTGAAGGAGATGCCGAATTTCACCGGCGTCAGTGCAATCCCCTTGCGGATGAAGCGGCTGGAGCGGTTGAATTCGATGATGGCGTTGCGCCGCGCCTGATAGTCGGAGCTCTGTTCCAACTCGTCGACGACGCGGTTGATGATGTTGTCCGTGACCTCCTGATGATAGGGCGTCAACGTTCGCCCGGAGCCCGGCTGGCCGTAGAAATTAGCGCGGCGGATTTCGAGCGGGTCCTTGCCGAGCGCATAGGCGATCTCCTCGATCATGCGCTCGCCGCCGACCATGCCTTGCGGGCCGCCGAAACCGCGGAAGGCGGTGTTGGAGACGGTGTGGGTCTTCAGCGGTTTCGAGACCAGATGCACATGCGGGTAGAAATAGCTGGAATCAGCATGGAACAGCGCGCGATCGGTGACCGGCCCGGAAAGATCGGAAGAAAAGCCGCAGCGGGCGGCATAGGTCGCATCGACGGCATGGATGCGGCCTTCGTCGTCAAAGCCAACTTCGTAATCCACGAGGAAGTCGTGGCGCTTGCCGGTGGCGCTCATGTCTTCGTCGCGGTCGGGCCGGAATTTCACGGCGCGGCCGAGCTTCTTGGCGGCGACGGCGGCGAGAGCCGCGAATTGGTTGCCCTGCGTCTCCTTGCCGCCGAAGCCGCCGCCCATGCGGCGGACGTTGACGGTCACGGCGTTGGAGGGGATGCCGAGGACATGGCCGACGATGTGCTGGATTTCGCTCGGATGCTGCGTCGAGGACCAGACGGCGACTTCATCGTCCTCGCCTGGGATCGCCATGGCGATATGGCTTTCGAGATAGAAATGCTCCTGGCCGCCGATGCGCATCTGCGCCTTGATGCGGTGCTTGGCGTTCGCCATCTCGGTTTCCGGTTCGCCGCGCTTCAGCGTCATCGGCTCGTAGACAAGCGGCGAGCCATTGGCGAGCGCGCCGTCGATGTCGCTCCAATGCGGCAGGTCGCGGTAGTCGACCTTGGCAAGGCGTGCGGCGCGACGGGCGGCATCGCGGGTTTCGGCGATGACGGCGAAGATCGGCTGGCCGTGGAACTCGACCTTGGCTTCGGCAAGCAGCGGCTCGTCGTGCATGCCATTGGAGCTGGTATCGTTGACGCCGGGGATATCGGCGCCGGTGAAGACCCAGACGACATCCGGATAGGCTTTAACGGCCGAAAGATCGATACCGGCGATCTCGGCATGGGCGCGGTCGGAAAGGCCGAGTGCGCCGTGCAGTAAGCCGGCGGGTTCGGGAATATCGTCGATATAGTCGGCGGCTCCGGTGACATGCTTATGCGCTGAATCATGCTTCAGCGAGCCGTGCATGGAGCCGTTGATGACAACCTTGCGTTCTTCGAAAGCGGATTTGTCCATAACTCAGGCCTCCGCCGTCGCAAATCGCTTCAGTTCTTGCGGCGCTCCGGCCGTCTCCAGATAGAAGCGGATGAGAAGATTCTTGGCGGTCAGCTGTCGGTATTCGGCCGATGCGCGCCAGTCGGAGAGCGGCGTGTAGTCGCTGTCGAAGGCATCGCGCGCGGCTGTCACCGTCGCCTCCGTCCAGGGCTTGCCGATCAATTCGGCCTCGACGGAGCGGGCGCGCTTCGGCGTGCCGGCCATGCCGCCAAAGGCGATACGGATATCCTGAACATTGCCGGCGGTATCCAGTGACAGATGGAAGGCGCCGCAGGCGGCCGAAATATCCTCGTCGCGGCGCTTGGAGATCTTGTAGACGGCGAAATGTGCATCGCTGGCGGGATAGGGCACGAAGATGCCTTCCACGAACTCGCCGGGATGGCGATCCTGCTTGCCGTATTCGATGAAGAAGTCTTCCAGCGGCAGGCTGCGCGTGCCCGCTGTCGAGCGAAGTTTTACAGTGGCGCCGAGCGCGATCAGCGGCGGCGGCGTGTCGCCGATCGGCGAGCCGTTGGCGATGTTGCCGCCGATTGTGCCCATATTGCGCACCTGCTCGCCGCCGATGCGGTTGATGAGGTTGGCGAATGCCGGGATCTTTTCGGCGATGACGGCGAAGGCGCGGCTGTAGGTGACGCCGGCACCAATGCTCAAACCATCGTCCTCGACCGATATCCTCTGCAGATCGGTCAGATGGTTGATGAAAACGACAGGATTCAGCCGGCGCATCTGTTTGGTGACCCACAAGCCGACATCGGTTGAACCGGCAACGACGGTCGCCTTCGGCTCGTCGGCAAGCACCTGCGCCAGCGCCGCGACAGAGCCGGGCACGATGAGGCGATCGGCGCCCTCGGCAATCTCGATGGTGTCGCCGCCCTGCATCGCCCAGAGACGGGCGATGATGTCGGCTCTGGTCTTTTCGAGGGGGTCGAAGAGTGCGCTCGGACGCTTCTGGCTGACCTGCTCGGCCGCCTTCACGATCGGCTCGTAGCCCGTGCATCGACAGAGGTTGCCCTGAAGCGATTTTTCGATCTGCGCTCGGCTCGGCTTTTCCGTCGAAAGCCAGAGGCCATAGAGCGACATGATGAAGCCCGGCGTGCAGAAGCCGCATTGCGAGCCGTGGCAATCGACCATGGCCTGCTGCACCGGATGTAGCGTACCGTTCTGGGCGGCAAGGTGCTCGACTGTCACGACATGGGTCGCATGCAATGAGCCGACGAAGCGGATGCAGGCATTCACGGACTCGTAGTACAGTCCGCCATCGATCAGGCGTCCCACAAGCACGGTGCAGGCGCCGCAGTCGCCTTCCGCACACCCTTCCTTCGTTCCTGTCAGGCGCCGTTGAAGGCGGAGAAAGTCGAGCAGCGTCTCGGTGGGGCGCAAGCTGGATAGCGTAATATCCTCGCCGTTGAGGATAAAGCGGATGCTGTCACTCATGTCGTTCCCGTCTATTATCTGTTTGGTTGGGGCCGGAGGCGTCAAGACGAATCCGGCCCTAACCGTGAATGGTTATTCCGCGGTCCAGCCACCGTCAATCGAGACGTGTGTGCCCGTCACCTGGCGCGCCTCGTCGCTTGCAAGGTAAAGCGACAGGGCGCCGATTTCCTCGGCCTTGACGAACTCATGCGTGGGCTGGACCTTGAGGATGACTTCGTTCTTAACTTGCTCCTCGGTCATGCCGCGTGCCTTGGCCGTGTCCGGGATCTGCTTCTCGACAAGCGGCGTCAGGACGTAACCGGGGCAAATGGCGTTCACCGTCACGCCGAATTCGGCAAGCTCGAGCGCCGCCGTCTTGGTCAGACCGAGTATACCATGTTTTGCAGCGACATAGGCGGATTTGAAGGGCGAGGCGACCAGGCCGTGCGCCGAGGCGATGTTGATGATGCGGCCGTATTTCCGAGCCTTCATCAGCGGAATGGCGGCGCGGATGGTGTGGAAGGAGCTGGAGAGATTGATCGCGATGATCTGATCCCACTTCTCGATCGGGAAATCTTCGATCTTCTCGACATGCTGGATGCCGGCATTATTGACGAGGACATCGACGCTGCCGAAAGTGGAATTGGCCGTCGCGATCATGTCGGCGATCTCGGCCGGCTTCGTCATGTCGGCTGGATGATAGATCACCTTGCCGCCGCCGGAGGCTTCCAGCCTGGTCTTGATCGCATCGATTTCCTCGGGCTTTCCGAAGCCGTTGATGACGACGTTATCGCCCTTGGCGGCGAAGGCCGTCGCGATGGCGAGGCCGATACCGCTCGTGGAACCGGTGACGACAACTGTTCTAGCCATGATCTTCTCCTTGGACAGCGCAGCTTTCTGCTGCAATGCAAAACGGCTTGAGCCTAGTCCCAAACCGGCGGACATGGCAATCGTATTGCGCCGGCCGCCGTTGCAGTACCCGCGGACCTTGATGTCATGGACTGGAAAGCGCATCGCTTTGCAGAAATTTCGTTTTGCTTTCTTTTCACATTCGTTTTGCTCGCGTATCTGTTGTTTCCGGATGCAACAGGCGGGAGGATTGCATGAGCGGTTATGTCTTGGCGATCGATCAGGGAACGACGTCGACGCGGGCTATCGTTTTCGACGGCAAGATGAAGGTTGCCGGTGTCGGGCAGAAGGAATTCACCCAGCATTATCCGAAGCCCGGCTGGGTCGAGCACGATCCGGAAGAGATCTGGTCGTCCGTCCTCTTGACCGTCCGCAAAGCGATCGAAGCCGCCGGCATCACCGCCAAGGATATTGCAGCCATCGGCATCACCAACCAGCGCGAGACCGTCGTCGTCTGGGATCGCGACACCGGCAAGCCGATCCACAATGCCATCGTCTGGCAGGACCGCCGCACGGCGAGCTATTGCGAGAAGCTGAAGCGGCAGGACCTCGAAAAACTCTTTACACGCCGCACCGGCCTGCTGCTCGACCCCTATTTTTCCGGCACCAAGCTTTCCTGGCTGCTGACCAATGTGAAGGGCGCGCGTGCGCTTGCTGCCAAGGGCCGGCTTTGCTTCGGCACCGTCGACACCTTCCTGATTTGGCGGCTGACGGAGGGCAAGAGCTTCGTCACGGACGCCACCAATGCCTCGCGCACGCTGATGTACAATATCGGCGCCAACGAATGGGATGAGGAACTGCTGGATATTCTGCGCGTTCCCGCCGCGATGCTGCCCGAGGTGAAGGATTGCGCCGCAGATTTCGGCGTGACCGATGCTGCGCATTTCGGGGCCGAAATCCCGATCCTCGGTGTTGCCGGAGATCAGCAGGCGGCGACGATCGGCCAGGCCTGCTTCGAGCGCGGCATGATGAAATCCACTTATGGCACGGGCTGCTTTGCGCTGCTGAATACCGGCGGGGACATGGTGCGGTCGAAAAATCGCCTGCTGACCACAATCGCCTACAGGCTGAACAGCGAGACGACCTACGCACTTGAGGGATCGATCTTCATCGCAGGCGCCGCCGTGCAATGGCTGCGTGATGGCCTGAAGGCCATCCAGCGTGCGTCGGATTCCGGAGAATTGGCAGCCAGGGCCGATCCGCTGCAGGAGGTCTATCTGGTGCCGGCCTTCACCGGTCTCGGTGCTCCGCATTGGGACCCAGATGCGCGTGGCGCGATCTTCGGGCTGACGCGCAATACCGGGCCCGAGGAGATCGTCCGGGCGGCGCTGGAGGCTGTCTGCTACCAGTCGCGCGATCTCCTGGACGCCATGCACAAGGATTGGCGCAACGGCAGTGGACAGGACACAGTGCTGCGCGTCGACGGCGGCATGGTCGCCTCCGACTGGACGATGCAGCGGCTTGCCGATCTGCTGGACGCGCCGGTCGATCGCCCGACGATCCTCGAAACGACAGCGCTTGGCGCCGCCTGGCTTGCTGGCAGCCGCGCGGGCGTCTGGCCGGACCGCGCCGGCTTCGCCAAGGCCTGGGCGCGCGATCGCCGGTTCGAGCCCGCTATGGATGACAAGACCCGGAACGCGAAGCTCAAGGGGTGGAGGAACGCCGTGTCGCGGACGTTGAGCAGATAGCCGGCGTGATGACGCGCGCCGGGCGCTCACCATAGGTTATACCGCGCAAGATTTGTTCATTTTTCTTATATGAGAATATTTAGAGATACTCGTGTTGTCCGCGAATCGGAACGAAATGTTCCTGCTCGCATTTCACAAGGTAGATGCTTTTAGGGCCGATACCTTCTGAGAAACGACAAGGCGTTGGATGGCTGCTCGATTTAAGGAACTGAAGAGGCACATATACCGGCAGGTGAAATACCATGTAACCCGGCCCTTGCCGCCAATTCTGGCGGAGCCGTTTCAGAGCCCGGTTGTCGTGGTCGGGTCGGCGCCGGTGTCGAACAGGCCCGAAGGCTTCGACGGAACTTATCGGGTGATTACCATCAACGGTTCGCAAGTGGTACCGAAAAGCTGGGGCCGGGAAACGCCTGACGTCACGCTCGTACAATTCAACCAGATCGAAGGAACGAATACCAATGCCGTCGAAGTCCGCCGCGTGCTGAACGGCGAGCGGACGAAGATGCTTTATGTCCTGCTGTGGCGGAAAGAGTTTCAACGTCTGAAGGATGGCTTGCGGGCCTTCAACTACGACTACGACAAGCTCGAGATCGTCGACCGTTACAGGCGCATGGCGCTTCTGGATCGTATTGGGGGCCTGAACTGCACGGAAATGGGGGCGGACGACAAATGCTCGAATGGCATCAACGCCATTCTCTTTGCTCTCTATAACGGTGCGACTGCGGTCATCATCACTGGCATCAATCCAGCTTCCGGCGGGCATGTCTACAACAGGGAAAATCTCGCCCGATTGCATGTTCAGAAAGATCGCGAGGTTCTCGAGCGGCTTGTCGAACGCGGTTACCCTGTGTTCACCGCAGATCCGGCGGTATCGGAGTTGGTTGGCTTGCCGTTGTGGAAGGGCAGGGCGGACGACAGTTAGATGCTCCAATCGATGCCGACCGCAGGCGGTTTGGCTGGCAGAGCGGCTCGGTACCCAAATCAAGGCTAACGGAGCGAGCGTTTTCATCGGCGCCGTCGCGGAGCTTGATGTAAAGGTGGGGATGCTGACTATCAAGCGAAACGAGGCATAGCGCCTGCCGTTGCCAAGCATTAAGCCTGATGTCGAAAAAGATGAGCGGGGTTGTGCTCCGTCACCGAAAAGGCTGAATTCTTCGAGACGTCTGACAACGCTTGAAACAGGGCATCCGCTATGCGTTTGATCTCGCTGCTATTCGTCGCATTGCTGTCGGCTCCGGCGATGGCGCAGACAGTCCCTTCCGCGGAATGGGCGCATCCATCACCTCAGGCATCCGGATGGTCGGCGTCAAAGCTTGCCGAGGCGAAAGCTTTCGCCGACGGGCACGATATCAGCGCCGTTATGGTCGTTCAGCATGGGAAGGTTGTTGCCGAATGGGGAAATACTGACAAACCGATGGAATTGGCGTCCATCCGCAAGAGTCTCCTTGACGCGCTGATCGGGATCGCGGTGGCGCAGCACAAGATCGATCCTGGGACCACGCTTCAGCAAGCCGATATCGACGATAAGCCGCCGTCGCTGTCCGCGCAGGAAAAGCAGGCGACGATCCGGATGCTGCTGGAGGCGCGGTCCGGAATCTATCACCCGGCGCTCTACGAGACGAAAGCCATGGCGGCGGCGCGGCCCGAACGCTTCAGCCATGCGCCGGGAACCTTCTGGTATTACAACAACTGGGATTTCAACGCCCTCGGAACGATCTACGAGAAAGCGATCGGCATTTCGATCTATGATGCCTTCGAAAACCAAATCGCCCGCAAGATCGGCATGCAGGATTACGACCCGCGCGCTCAACATAAATTCTTCGGGGCGGCATCGATCCATCCCGCCTACACATTTCGAATGAGCACGCGTGATCTTGCCCGCTTTGCGCTTCTCTTTCTCGATGGCGGCCGCTGGAACGGTGAGCAGATCATTCCCGAGTCCTGGGTGCGTGAAAGCACGACACCTCATTCGGATGCCGACCATGGGTTGGGCTACGGTTATCTTTGGTGGACGGGGGACGCGGCATCGCCGGCCCCAAAAAATGTTGGCGAGAACGTATTTCACCTTCCGGCCGGCTCCTATTTTGCCTGGGGAGCGGGCGGGCAATATGCTTTCGTCGTTCCGCATGACGATCTGGTCATCGTCGAGCGCACGGACCGCGATCTCAAGATGCCATCTCCCCGTTTGCACGAAGTGGCTGGCTTGATCGACCGCATTTGCCAGGCCGGTCATCTCGAGCAGTAATTTTTTGACGCGGCCTGTCGGTGCGGGTGATATTCCTTCGTCTTTACAGGAGAAGGAAGTCCTCATGCTCTATGCGATCCTATGCTACAACGACGAAGATACCGTATTTGCCTGGTCCAAGGACCAGGAGGCGGCAACCATGGCGCGGCTGCTTGCCGTACAGACGCCGCTTGCCGAGGCCGGCAAACTTGGCCCAGTCGCGCGTCTGATGCCGACGACGGCGGCGACGACCTTGCGCAAAGGCAAGAACGAGCCGCTGGTTATCGACGGCCCCTTTGCCGAAACGAAGGAACAGTTGCTGGGCTTCTACGTCATCGACTTCGAAACACTTGACGAGGCGATTGAATTCTCGAAGGAGCTTGCCGTGGCCAATCCCGGCGCCGGCTCTTACGAAATCCGTCCACTCTACGTATTCAGGCCAGGGACGATTGCCACATGACCGACATTGCCTGGATCGACATTGCGCTCACCAATGCCCGGCCGCAGGTGCTGGGCGCGCTGCTGCGCTATTTCCGCAATCTCGATACCGCCGAGGAGGCCTTTCAGGAGGCCTGCCTCAGGGCCTTGAAGACCTGGCCCGACAAGGGGCCGCCGCGTGATCCCATTGCCTGGCTGATCTTCGTCGGACGCAATAGCGGCATCGATACGGTGCGCAAACAGGCGAAATTGCAGAGCCTGCCGGATGAGGAAGCGATTTCCGATACAAGCGATGCGGAAAGCGATCTTGCCGAACGGCTGGATGGCTCCGGCTATCGTGACGACATTCTCCGGCTGCTGTTCATCTGCTGTCATCCGGATCTGCCGGCAACGCAGCAGATCGCGCTGGCGCTGCGCATCGTCTCCGGCCTTTCGGTGCCGCAGATCGCGCGTGCCTTCCTGGTCAGCGAAAGCGCGATGGAGCAGCGCATCACCCGGGCGAAGGCGCGCGTGGCCGCAGCCGGCGTACCTTTCGAAACGCCGGGCGCGGTGGAGCGAAGCGAGCGGCTGGCTCTCGTCAGCGCCATGATCTACCTCATCTACAACGAGGGATATTCGGCCGGCGGTACGCATCGCGAGGCTGCGGCCTTTGCCGATGAGGCGATCCGTCTCGGCCGGCTGCTTTTGCGGATTTTTCCCGCCGAGCCGGAAACCATGGCGCTGCTGGCGCTGATGCTTCTCCAGCAATCGCGCAAGGCAGCGCGGTTCGACACGGATGGACAGATTGTTCTCCTCGAGGACCAGGATCGTTCGCTCTGGGATCGGACATCGATAGACGAGGCGCTCGCGCTTCTCGACAAGGCGATCCGCCATCGCCGGCCCGGCCCCTATCAGGTGCAGGCGGCAATCGCGGCGCTGCATTCCCGAGCAAAGCGGGCCGAGGATACGGACTGGGAGGAGATCAATCTTCTCTATCAGATGCTGGAGCGGCTGACGCCGTCTCCCGTCGTCACGCTCAATCGTTCGGTCGCGCTTTCGAAACTCAAGGGGCCGGAAGCGGCGCTGGCGCTGATTGCGCCGCTGGAGGCGCAGCTCGACAGCTATTTCTATTTTCACGGCGTCAGGGGCGCCCTGCTCGCGCAGCTCGGCCGCTCGCAGGAAGCGCGTGTCGCTTTCGACAGGGCGATCGCGCTTGCTCGCTCGCCCGCCGAAGCAGCCCATATCCGCCATCAGCTCGATCGCCTGAGTGTGGATGCCGTTGTCACTGCAAAATAATCGAAAAATTTGCCTCTGTGCTGTCGGGAAGCGACGGTCATGAACGTCATGAGAGTATAGGCCGCGCAGGCCACACCAAACCGCAACAAGGAACAGCACCATGACCGAACAAACCCAACGCCACGAACTCTCCTTGACACGGGTCATCGACGCACCGCGCGAGAAGATCTTCCGGTGCTGGACCGAGGCCGACCTTTTGAAACAATGGTTTGCGCCGCTGCCGTGGACGGTATCCGAGGCCAAGATCGATCTTCGTGCGGGTGGTGCAAGCTCGATCACCATGCGCAGCCCAGAAGGCGAGGATTATCCGGGCAACGGCGTCTATCTGGAAGTCGTTCCCAATGAACGGATCGTCTTCACCGACGCCTTCACCAGCGCCTGGGTGCCGTCGGCGAAACCCTTCATGGTGGTGACGATCCAGCTCGATGATCTCGGTGACGGCAAGACCCGCTATACTGCGACCGTCCTGCACTGGTCGGCCGAAGATCGCGACGCGCATGAGAAAATGGGCTTCCATCAGGGATGGGCTCAATGTGCCGATCAACTCGCCGCCTTGGCGGCCAAGATCTGAATTTCCGATAGAATTCCGGGGGATATAACAATGTCTTATGCAGTCGATTCATCCGTGCCTTCCGTCACGCGCGCCCAGCGCGTGGCCGGCATGATCCTTAGCGGGCTCATCATCGCCTTTCTCGTCTTCGACGGTGTGATCAAGCTTATTCCGCTCCCAGTCGTTACGGAGACGATGGCGGGGCTCGGCTATTCCGCCGATCCATCGCTTGCGCGGCTGCTCGGCGTCATCACGCTCGGCTGCGCCATTCTCTATGCGATCCCGAGAACGTCCGTCCTCGGTGCAATCCTGCTGACGGGTCTCCTTGGCGGAGCGATGGCGACGCATCTGAGGGTCGGCAGCCCGATCTTCTCGCATCTGCTGTTCGGCGTCTATGTCGGCGTGATCGCGTGGGGCGGACTTTATCTTCGCTATGAAGCGGTTCGGAAAATGATTCCGTTCTTTCAGCGAAGCTTTTGATTTCGGATTCGATTTGATAAGGCTCGCTGCCTTGAACAGAGGGAGCGAGCCATGCCGCATGTGATCATCGCGCCGGTCAGGCAATCGGACGCGGACGAACTGATCGCCGCCAATATCGCCAGCCGCGCCCATCACGTCCCCTGGGCCTATCCCTTTCTCGATCGCGACGGTTTCGACGCCTGGTTCGGCCAGACGGTGACGGGGCCGAATATAGGTCTCGTGGCGCGTGATCCCGGCTCCGGTGGCATCGTCGGCGTCGTCAATATCAGCCAGATGGTCTGGGGCGGCTTTCGCAGCGCCTTTCTCGGCTATCACGGCATGACGGGTTTTGCCGGCCAGGGGTTTATGACGGAGGCCGTTCGCCTGGCTGTGGCGCATGGCTTCGATGCGGTCGGGTTGCATCGGCTGGAAGCCAATATCCAGCCGGGCAACCATTCTTCGATTGCGCTGGTCAGGCGTCTCGGTTTCCGCAAGGAAGGGTTTTCGCCCAAATATCTGAAGATCGGCGGCGTGTGGTGCGATCACGAGCGTTGGGCGTTGCTGTCGGACGATCCGCGCTCCTAAGCTCTTTCGGAATCCGAAAGCTGCGCTATCTGGCGTAAGGCCCAAAAAGCGATTGACTGTCGGGAGGGAAGGGGCGAAAGCGAGCTTGAGCCTCTCGCTGAGCCGTTGCCGAGAGTGCGAGGATGCCGGAAGCCATAGATGATCGTCTCGACTGAAGAAGAACTGAGCAAGCTGAAAGATATCGGCCGCATCTGCGCTAATGCGCTGCACGCGATGGCGGCGGCGCTCGAGCCGGGCATCACCACGCTGGAGCTGGATGCGATTGGCCGCAAGGTGCTGGAGGATGCCGGCGCGCAATCGGCGCCGGAGCTGGTTTACAAGTTTCCCGGCGCGACCTGCATCAGCGTCAACGAGGAAGTGGCGCACGGCATTCCCGGCCCGCGTATCATCAAGGCCGGGGACCTGGTCAATCTCGACGTATCGGCCGAAAAGGACGGCTTCTTTTCCGATACCGGCGCCTCCTTCACCGTGCCGCCGGTCAAGCCGAAGATCGAGCGTCTTTGCCGCGACGGCAAGCGGGCGCTGTGGGTCGGCCTCAATCAGGTGAAGAGCGGCGCGCCGATGGCGAAGATCGGGCAGGCCGTCGGCGCTTTCGCGCAGAAGAACCGCTATACGCTGATTGCCAATCTCGCCAGCCATGGCATCGGCCGTTCCCTGCACGAAGAGCCCGCCGAGGTTTCCACCTGGGCGGACCCTTCCGAGACCCGGATCATGGAGGATGGCCTGGTCTTCACCGTCGAGCCGTTTCTCTCGCTCGGTGCGACCTGGGCGGAGGGCGGCGACGATGCGTGGACGCTCTATGCCGATCCGCAGGCGCCCACGGTCCAGTACGAGCACACCATCATCGCTACCCGCAACGGGCCGATCATCCTGACTTTGCCGGACAAGTGAAGACCTCGGCCGGACAAGTGAAGACCCGGTTCAATCCTCGGTCTTCGGCTCGTCCTGGGCTTTCGTTTCGCCGCGAATGATATCGGCGGCGGCGCGTTCCAGGATTGCCGCGATGCGAGCGCCTTCGGCCTTGCTCCACGGGAACTTCGAACGAAGGGCTGAGCGCAGCAGATGGCGGGCGCGATGGACGTCGCCTGCGCCATGGCGATCGAACGGATTGTCACGGCCGTCCTCGTCACCGCCGTCGAAGACCTCGCGGACGCGGGCCATTTTTTCGCCGATGGAGGTGAGTTTGGCGAGCGTTACCTCGACCAGATCACGATTGTCGTCGACGCGCTTCTGGCCGCTTTCGGTAATGCGGTAGAGCTTTTTCGTGCCGCTGACTTCGACTTCGGCCTGGCCGGTCTCTTCGAGATAGGTGAGCGCCGGATAGATGACGCCCGGGCTTGGCACATAGAAGCCGCCGGAGCGCTCTTCGAAGGTCTTGATCAGTTCATAGCCGTGGCGCGGCTGCTCGGAGAGCAAAGCGAGGATGATCAGCTGCAGGTCGGCCGCATCGAACTTGCGGCCGGTGCGAAACCCGCCACCGAACATGCCGCCCTTGAAGCCTCTCATGAAGTCTCTCCTGTGCTCGCCGCGCGATTCACGGCTTCGACCATGTCGTAGGATATATGCCTCGACGATGTCAAAGCCATCTCCGTCCATATGGCGATCTCTAAAACCTCTCATGTCGTTTCTCCTTGAAGTGTGAGGGTTCATATCGTTAGTCATGTCGTAAGATATATATCGTAAGATAGTATTCTGCAAGGGGGCGATGTACGGAAGGAGGGATCGGCGGAAAGAGAGGCACCCTCACGGGGGACGTGCTCGTCCAATGGGTGAAAATTTGCCGCTGAACAACTGCATCACGATCATGGGATAAGCGGTTACATCTACGTAAGAATAGGGTTCCGCCGGTTGCCGCCCCCGGCGAACTGTCTTAGGCTCGCCGCAAATTGACGCCACTTTCGGTCCCGCTCAGAACCCGATCAAGGAAGCTTACCCGCCGTGTTCCACTCCTTCTTCCCGAATCCAAAACTATTTTTCATCTCGATGGTGGTCTGGACGCTTGCCTGTATCGCTGCCTGGTATCTCTTCTTTTCAAACCTCGGGACGCAGTTGGGCTTCGTCATGCCGGGAGAGGGAAAGGAGCCGTATGATCTCAGCTATTTCCTGCTGTGGGGAAATCTCTGGTTCTATGGGTTCTTTCTTGCCTGCATCATCATCTTTTGCGGTGCATGGCATATTCGCGCCTGGAACCATCCCTGGAAACTCTGGTCGCTCTGGGGTTCGGCGCTGATCATTCTGGTCACCTATTTTGGTGTTCAGGTCAGCGTGGTCATCAATAATTTTCGTCGTCCGTTTGGCGACCTTCTACAGGCGGCATTGACGAAACAGCCCGGTGTTACGACCGATAGCTTTTATTCGCTGATGATCATCTTCGCGCAGATCGCGTTCCTCAGTATGTTCGTTTCGATCCTGACGGACTTCTTCACAAGCCATTATATCTTCCGCTGGCGCACGGCCATGAACAATTTCTACATGTCGAAGTGGGAGAAACTGCGCCACATCGAGGGTGCCTCTCAGCGTGTGCAGGAAGATACGATGCGCTTCTCAAGCGTGCTGGAAGGTCTTGGCATCAGCTTGATCAATTCGGTCATGACCTTGAT
Source organism: Martinezella tropici (assembly GCA_000799755.1). Lineage (GTDB taxonomy): Bacteria > Pseudomonadota > Alphaproteobacteria > Rhizobiales > Rhizobiaceae > Rhizobium > Rhizobium tropici_A. Next base: position 261,543 of record JUHI01000007.1, on the reverse strand, counting down.
CGTGTTCCTGCCGATCCTGCTAGCGCTTTCGACCTACGTCACCGAACTGCCGATCATCGGCAAGATTCCTCATTCGCTCTTCTGGTTGGCGCTCTTCTGGTCGATTTTCGGCACGGTGCTGTTGGCCGTGGCCGGCATCAAGCTGCCGGGACTGAACTTCAAGAATCAACGCGTTGAAGCCGCCTATCGCAAAGAGCTGGTCTATGGCGAGGATCACGAGGATCGCGCACAGCCTACGACGGTGAAGGAGCTGTTCGCCAACGTGCGGCGGAACTACTTCCGCATTTATTTCCACTACGTCTATTTCAACGTCGCCCGCTATTTCTATCTGCAGGCCGATACGATGTTCGTGCTGTTCATGCTGGTGCCGACTTTCGTTGCCGGTGCGATCACGTATGGTATCTATCAGCAGATCGCCACGGCCTTCGGCCAAGTCAGCAATTCCTTCCAGTATCTCGTCAATTCCTGGACGACGATTATCGAGCTTCTGTCGATCCATAAGCGCTTGAAAGCCTTCGAAGCGGCGATCGACGATACGCCTCTGCCAAAGATCGATCAGACCTACTTGGAGCGCGAGGCGGGCGTCGTTCACGCAGACGGCTGACGAAAGAGGCTCTGAACCTCTTTCATTGGTCAGAAGATCCAGGCCGCCCTTGCCCTTAAGGAAGCCAGGGCGAGGGTGGGTTACGCTGTGATGTGAAGCAGTTCAGTATCCAGCCTTGTACAAGGGCTCATGGCGAGGATGCCGGCAAGGTCGTCTTGCACTGCTCGGGCATTCGTCGCTGCAAGCGACCGAGTGGGTCGCTCGCTCGGGCTTTGCCCGATCGCTCCTTACCCTTGCTGCGGCTTGCCGTGCGCCGCAATCAGCGGGATGGCTTCGGAATAGCTGACGCAGGCGACATCCTGTTTGTGGCAGACGTCGCTGACGAAGCGATCGAGGGCGCGCCAATAGGCGCCGTCGTTCATTTCGACGAAATGGAAGCCGAGCTGCAGCGGGATGCGCTCGCCGTCATATTGCTTGTTGAAGGCGGCTTCGAAGGCCGCAAGGGTGCGATCCTCATAGGTCTTGGCGTTCGCCTTGTCCTCGACGCCCTTGGAATGGCGGACATAGAGATTGTAGTCCATGCCGATGACCGGGCGCTGCTGGGGGCCTTCTGGGATCAATGGCAGGCCGAAGCGATAGATGCCGTCGACCACCTGCGGCAGGGCAGGTCCCTTGGTGACGAGGCTTGCATCATAGAGAAAGCCCATTTTCTTCTCGGCCGGGACGAGGCCGTCGCTGGTGGAGAGGTAGGGCGCGCGAAAGCCCTTGACGTCGTTGGTGGCGAAATCTTCCCAGCCTTGGGGTTCCTTGTCGGCAAGGCCGACATTCTTCCACGCATCGCGAAGGGCGACGCGCGCGTTCATGAATTCCTGGCTCCAGTCGGCCGCGCTCCAGCCCTTGCCATCAAAATGGCCGCAGGCATGGCTTGAGATGTCGTGGCCTTCCTGATGCGCCCCCCAGATGTTGGCGATGCGGGTGCGGACATCGTCTTCGCTTTTGGCGAAGCCGACATTCGACTTGCCCGGCCGCTGCTTCGGCCCCTGATAGGCCTTGGCCTGTGCCTTGTTCATCAGGAAGGTGCAGGAGAGAAAATAGGTGAAATGTGCGCCGTTGCGCGAAGCGATCTCGCGGCTCTTGGTCCAGAGCGCGTTGTCATGAGCGCCATCGAAGGAAATCATGACCAGTTGCTTGGGTTTGCCATCGGCCAAGGCCGCTGCGGGCAACCCTAAGGAAATGGCAAGGGAGAGACAGGTAGCTAAGCGAAACATGGGCACCGAATATTGATTGGGTCGAGCACGCGTTCCGGGGATTATCTGGCGATCTCGCATGGCGTGCTGCGGGTCGCCTCCTTCCTTTCGCCTAAATGCGGCGAAGCTGCGGTGATGCTGGCATTTTTTTACGGCAGCCGATAAGGATGTGACTACAAGACCATAGAGGATTTTATCCATGGCATTGCTCATTCTCGGCATTGTTCTTTTTCTCGGCCTCCATCTGATCCGCGTCGTGGCGCCCGGCCTCAGGGCCTCATTGATCGCGAGCCTCGGCGAGGGAGGCTGGAAGATTGCTTATTCTATCGCGAGCATCGTCGCGCTGATCGTGTTGATTTACGGCTTCGGTCAGGCGCGGGACATGACGCCGGTCTGGTCGCCACCGTTCTGGATGAGCCATATCACCATTCTTCTGATGCTGTTTGCGCTGATCTGTCTTGTCGCCTCGCTGCTGCCGGCGGGGCATATCGCAGTCAGGACGAAACATCCGATGGTGCTGTCGGTGAAGATCTGGGCGCTGGCGCATCTTCTGTCCAATGGCGACGGCGCGGCGATCCTGCTCTTTGCCGCTTTCCTCGCCTGGGGCGTGATCCTGCGGATTTCGCTGAAGCGGCGTGAACGGGCCGGCGAAATCACTCTGCGTCCCTTCGTCTCGGCGAAGTACGATCTCTATGCCATCGTCATCGGCGTCGTCGTCTGGGCATTGATCATTTGGAAGCTTCATGCGTGGATTATCGGGGTTTCGCCGCTCGTTATGTGACGATTTCTGCCATTCCCCCTTACATCAGCCGCAAAATGGAGTAGAAGGCCCAACTAACCCCTAAGCTTGTTGGAACTATTTGGCCTGGGCCGGAGACGAGAATGGCATTCAATGACGATAGCTTCATCCGCGAGGTGAACGAGGAACTGCGTTCGGACCAGTTGCGGTTCATATGGCGCCGTTTTGGCAAGCTCATCATCGGTTTGGCCGTGCTCATCGTTCTCGCCACGGCAGCCTATAGCGGCTATCGCTATTGGGCCGGCAATCAGGCTGGCAGTGGTGGCGATCAGTTCCTTGCCGCGCTGACGCTGGCCGACCAGAACAAGACAGACGAAGCGCTCGCCGCATTCGCAGCCATCGAAAAGGACGGCCCCGGTTCCTATCCGGTGCTGGCCCGCCTGCGCGCGGCAACGCTGCAGGCGCAGAAGGGTGACAAGGCTGCGGCCATTGCCGCCTTCTCGGCGATCGGCAAGCAGACGGACCTTCCGGTCGTGATCCGCGATGCGGCCCGCCTGCGCGCGGCTTATATTCTCGTCGATACCGGTACTTACGATCAGGTCGCTGCCGAGGCGCAGGAACTCGCCGTACCGGCCGATGCATTCCGCCACTCGGCCCGCGATGTTCTCGGCCTCGCCGCCTACAAGGCCGGCGATTTCGCCAAGGCTCGGCAATGGTTCCAGGCGATCGTCGATGATCCGCAGAGCCCACGCAACGTTGCCAACCGTGCCCAGATGCTGCTTGATCTCATCACTGCATCCGGCAAGGCTCCGGCTGCAAAAGGCTGAAGGATCGCTCAATGAGTTTTACGGTCGCGATCGTCGGTCGCCCGAATGTCGGCAAGTCCACGCTGTTCAACCGTCTGGTTGGCAAGAAGCTGGCGCTTGTCGACGATACGCCGGGCGTGACGCGTGACCGCCGCCCCGGTGACGCCAAGCTCATCGATCTGCGTTTCCGCATCGTCGATACCGCCGGTCTCGAAGAAGCCGGCGAGGAGACGCTGGAAGGCCGTATGCGCGCCCAGACGGAAGCGGCGATCGACGAAGCCGATCTGACGCTCTTCGTCGTCGATGCCAAGATGGGCCTGACCCATGTCGACAAGACGCTTGCCGAAATGCTGCGCAAGCGCGGCCGGCCCGTTGTGCTCGTTGCCAACAAATCCGAAGCGCGTGGCTCCGACAGCGGCTTTTACGATGCCTATACGCTCGGCCTTGGCGAGCCTTGCCCGATTTCGGCCGAACACGGCCAGGGCATGATGGATCTGCGCGACGCGATCGTCGAGGCGATCGGCCCCGAACGCGCTTTCCCGGAGGACGACGACGAGGCGGAGACGAATGTCAGCATTCCGCGCTCTGCCGCCGGCGAAGACGGCGAGGAGATTGACGAAGAGCCGGCCTATGATGACACGCGCCCGTTGCGCGTTGCGATCGTCGGCCGCCCGAATGCCGGCAAATCGACGCTCATCAACCGTTTCCTCGGCGAAGACAGGCTGCTGACTGGCCCGGAGGCCGGGATTACCCGCGATTCAATCTCCGTCGACTGGAGCTGGCGCGGCCGTACCGTCAAAATGTTCGACACGGCCGGCATGCGCCGCAAGGCCAAGGTGATCGAGAAGCTGGAGAAGCTCTCGGTCGCCGACACGCTGCGCGCCATCCGTTTCGCCGAAACCGTCGTCATCGTCTTTGACGCGACCATTCCCTTCGAGAAGCAGGATCTGCAGATCGTCGATCTCGTGATCCGCGAAGGTCGCGCCGCCGTGCTCGCCTTCAACAAGTGGGACATGATCGAGGATCGTCAGGCGGTGCTTGCCGACCTGCGTGAAAAGACCGACCGATTGCTGCCGCAGGCGCGCGGCATTCGCGCCATACCGATTGCCGGCCAGACGGGCGAGGGGCTTGATCGCCTCATGCAGGCGATCGTCGATACCGATAAAGTCTGGAACAAGCGTATCTCGACCGCGCGTCTCAACCGCTGGCTCGAGACGCAGCAGGTTCAGCATCCGCCACCGGCCGTCTCCGGCCGCCGCATCAAGCTCAAATACATGACGCAGGTAAAGGCGCGCCCGCCGGCCTTCATGATCTCCTGCACGCGTTCGGATGCGCTGCCGGAATCCTATGTGCGCTATCTGATCAATGGTCTGCGTGCGGATTTCACCATGCCTGGCGTGCCGATCCGCATCCACTTCCGGTCTTCGGAAAATCCCTACGAAAACAAGAAGAAGCGGTAGTTCGCTTCAGCGCCCCATCGCGAGATCGGGGGCGCGGGATCGCGGGCGCCTCGTTCAAGCTGCGTTTCTGTTCAGCGCTTCTCGCAGCGCCGTAATTTCCGCCTTCAGCCGCGCCAGTTCGTCGGCCGGTTGCTCGGTCGCATCGAGAATGCAGGGGGGGACGGCTGCCGCCTTCTTCTTCAATGCCCTGCCTTCGCTGGTCAGCTGAATCAGTACCTGGCGCTCGTCTTCCTTGCTGCGGATGCGCTTGATGAAGCCGGCAGCTTCCAGGCGTTTCAGAAGTGGCGTCAACGTGCTCGATTCCAGAAACAGCTTCTCGCCGATCCCGCCGACGGTCTGACCGTCTTCTTCCCACAGCGTCACCATGACGAGGTATTGCGGATAGGTGAGATTGAGCGCGTCCAGCATGGGCTTATAGAGCCTGTTCATCGCGTGGTTCGCCGAGTAAAGGGCGAAGCAGATGAAGTTATCCAGCTTTAACGGGTCGTCGGTCATCTCAAGTACTCCCTGAGAGGTCTCATGTAAGTCGTGCGATAAATAATTGTACACCCAAAATTATGCCCGGGCTACGGGTTTCTTCTGCTTTCCAAAAGAGCAGCCATGTCGAGGACCACGACTGTCGGTACCGCTCGGCAATCATGAGAGTCTTTAAAGCTGCCTTCTCGACGATACATTTCGTGTAGGCGAAAACGATAAATTGCAAAGATAGTTTCATCGGACTTCGTGCCGTCGACCATCGTAGTCTTGCGAATGATCGCATACCACCATTGTCAAAATCGGCCCGCATTGATGCAAAATGAAAGGAATATGCGACCACCGAGGACAGATTATGTCTCGTTTATACCGAACACGCCGATGTTGCCGTCAATTAAAAGTTGTTCTTGTCAAACATGGACTTAGTGGTCAATCTCGCGCCACATCGAAGTCCGGGCGGGATCTTTTTTGTCGAGGAGACATCCATTCCCGTCTCCGTCGTCAAGAAGGAAACTGACTTTGTTTTACTCCGAAATCGGACAGGTTGAGAAGATTCATGGCAATGAGCGCGTCTCCGCGAAGAAGGGGGAGGCGGGATGGGTGCTTTATGGTCCCTATGCGACCCTTTCTCCGGGGCGCTATGTCGTCGAATTTCATATCGAGGGCGATCCGTCGGTGCCTTCGGAAGCGGTCTGTTGCAGTATCGACGTCGCGACCGATTTCGGCACCCGGTTGCTGGCGCAAAAGCAGCTGACCGAAGCCGATTTGCGGCGATCGGACAAGCGTGTCGCACTCCAGTTCGATGTGGATGCTGAAGATGTCTTCGAGTTCCGGATTGCCTCGACCGGGATCGGATCGCTTGCAGCGCGCGCCCATCGTCCCCTCAAGCGGATTGACCGCCAAAGCGGCGAGATGCTGGACGTCATCCTGCCGGAACTCGTCAATCCGTTCTTCCAGGCTCATCTCAACGAGTTCAAGTTCTTCGAGAAGAACGGCTTTACCTTTCACGCCACGGCTCAGGAGATTATCGCGGAATTTTCGGGAACCCGATTCCACGTCAACAACATCGAGGACTTCCAGGTTCTGAGCGAGATTTTCATCCACAACGAGTACAATTTCATGACCGGGCGCGACAAGGTCGTCATCGATATCGGCATGAATGCCGGGCTGGCATCGCTCTTTCTGGCGCGGGACCCCTCGGTGCGGGAGATACATGCATTCGAGCCCTTTTCACTGCCCTATGCGAGAGCGCTGAAGAATTTCGCTCTGAATCCGACGACCGCGGGCAAGATCAAGCCGAACCAGTTCGGATTGGGTGAGAGGGACGAACAGATGGAGGTCATGGTCCGCTCTGATGCGACGATCGGCATTTCCGTTAGGGGGGCAGATACGGGCAAGCCGGAAAAGATTCATATCAAGGAGGCAGCCGGCATCATCGGTCCGCTCGCGGAGCACGCACGCACTGCTGACATGGATGTCGTCATCAAGATGGACTGCGAGGGATCGGAGTTTGGAATTTTTGACACTCTGGCGAGGCATGGCCTTTTTGGGTCGATCAACGCCATGGTGATCGAATGGCATAAATGGTGGTCCAAGGATAAAAACCAGATGACGCTGATCGCTCCGTTGCTCGATGCCGGCTTCATCGTGTTGGACAAGACGCAACTATCCAACCCCCATGCGGGGCTGTGCTATGCCGTCAGGGCGGCTCGCTGATCGCTGAAGGGAAGGCGGCGTCAGTTTCCCCTGGATGTCGATCCCTTACGGCCTAATCGTGGTGGGCGAGCAACCGACCGCGATGATTGGCAACCCGGACATTGCCGATGAACTGGGTGGTGGCGGCTTCCCAGGAATAGTTGAGCGCCAAGGAGCGCGCTGCCTCGCGGGAGCAGGAGAGGGCGGCAAGACAGGCTGTCGCAAGATCGGCATCCACGACGCCGGCCGTCCTGTCTCCTCCCAGAATGTCCGCGGGTCCTGTCACGGGATAGGCGGCGACCGGGACACCGCTTGCGAGCGCTTCCAGAATGGCATTGCCGAAGGTGTCGGTCTTCGAAGGGAAGACGAAGACGTCGGCCTGCGAATAGGCGTGGGCCAGTTCCTCGCCGAACTTTGCTCCCAGAAAATGTACGTCCGGATAGAGCTTCTGCAGTTCCGCCCGCGCGGGGCCATCGCCGACCACCACTTTCGATCCGGGTAGATCGAGAGCGAGAAAGGCGGGAAGGTTTTTCTCAAGCGCCACGCGGCCGACGGTCATGAAGATCGGGCGGGGCAGGCCGAAGGGGGTATCTTCGAGGGCGTGTGGCTGGAAAAGGTGGGAATCAATCCCGCGGCTCCAGGGCAGCAGGTTGCGGATACCGCGCAGCTTGAGCTCGCTCGCAAGGCTGGGCGTCGCCACCATGCAGCCATATCCGGCATTGTGAAACCATTTGACGAAGGCATAGAGCCAGCTTTCCGGTATCGGCAAGCGCGCCGCGACATATTCGGGAAAGCGGGTGTGATAGCTCGTCGAAAAGGGCATGCCGTTTCGCAGGCACCAGCGCCGCGCTGTGAGGCCGAGGGGGCCTTCCGTGGCAATGTGTACGTAGGTCGGTCGCATCGCCTCTATCCTGGAGGCGACCTTGCGGTAGCTTGCGATCGAAAGCCGGATTTCCGGATAGGTTGGGCAGGGGATGTTGCGAAAACCATCCGGCGTGATCATCGAAACTTCGACGCCCATGCGCACCAGTTCCCGGTTGGTATTCTCGATCGAGCGGACGACGCCGTTGACCTGCGGATGCCAGGCATCGCTGACGATGAGCAGCCGTTCGGGTACCGCGACAGGTGTCGCCGCCTGCGCCCAGGTGGTTTGATCGATGTCTGACAAGCGTTGCAACATGCCCAAAACAGTCCATCCGCACCGCATCCTCATGATGACGGTGCCAGCGATTGCGGTGCTTCAAACATGATTCCCGCGCCCAACCTATTGTGGGGCGTGTCCATGATGGAAATATTACAGCGTCTAGAGCGGTTCAGCTCCTCACGGAATCTCTGAACCGCTCCATCTCTTTGCTTTCACGCAATTCCGGACGGAAAACCGCTGCGCGCTTTTCCTGGAATTGCTTTAGCGGATGGATTTCAGCTTCTCGGGCGCAACGAGCGCGCCATATTCCTGAATGACTTTTGCTGCGATCTTGGCTGCGAAACCGGCGGCGGCAACCGCATCCCGATGCTGGAGATAGTGGGCCAGAAACGCGCCGTTGAAGCTGTCACCGGCACTGGTGGTGTCGATGACCTTGGCAACCTTGACCGCCGGAACCAGCGTTTCGTCGGTGCCGTCGCCAATGGTTGCGCCATCCGGGCCATTTTTTACGACGACCATATTGGCGCCGTACTGCCGATAGCGGCGAATGGTCGTGGCGATCGAGTCGTCACCGAAGTGAATGGCCTCGTCGTCGAAGCTCGGCATGACGAGTGTCGCGGCGCCGGCGCCTTCCGAAATCATGGTGTGCATGGCGTCGAGGCTCGACCACAGGCGCGGACGCAGATTCGGATCGAAGGCGACGAGCTTGCCGACAGCCTTTGCGCGGCGCAGTTCAGCAAGCAGCGTGAAGGCATCCTCGCGCGGCAGGATCGCCAGCGTAATGCCCGAGAAATAGAGGACGTCGGATACTTCTATCGCAGCGCGCAAGACGTCGCCGTCGGCGGCAAGCTGGCGGGCGGCGGAGCTATCGCGCCAATAGCTGAAGGAGCGTTCGCCGTCCTTCAGATTGATCATATAGAGGCCGGGCGTCTTGCCGCGAAGACGCCGGATGCTTGCTGTGCCGATGCCGCCGCCGCCCATGAAGGCGATCATTTCGTCGGACATGGCGTCGTCGCCGAGCGCGGTGAAATAGTCGATCGACCAGTCTGCGGGCAGGCAGGCATGCGCATACCAGGCGGTGTTGAAGGTGTCGCCGGCAAACCCCTTGCGCAGGTGCCCGTCATCGGCCTGCGACAGTTCCACCATGCATTCGCCGATCGATAGAAAACGCCCGCCCAAGATTTCCTCCTGCATTTGCCTCGGTGCTGCATACGCGCAAGCGGCGGCGGGGGCAAGGCGGACGGCGGCTGCCGCCGTCCACTTTTCCTCGGAGTGCCTTACGGCCGGTCCATATGATAGCAGGCTGCCGTCTGGCCCGGACGTATCTGCTCGGTCGGCGGCATCTTCGTGCGGCAGACATCTGTCGCCTTCCAGCAGCGGGGCGAGAAGACGCAGCCCGGTGGCGGATTGAGCGGCGAGGGCGGATCGCCCTGCAGGCGGATGCGCTCGCGGCCTCGTGCCAGCTTCGGGTCGGGGATGGGCGCTGCGGAGAACAGCGCCTGCGTATAGGGATGGGCCGGATGGTCGAAGACCGTGGCGGCTTCACCCGCTTCCACGACCTTGCCGAGATAGAGCACCAGGACGTCGTCCGAGATCAGGCGCACGACGGAGAGATCGTGGCTGATGAAGATCAGGGTGAGGCCGAACTCCTTGCGCAGGCGGCGCAGGAGCGTGATGACCTGGCCCTGGATCGAGACGTCGAGGGCGGAAACCGGCTCGTCGCAGATGATGAGCTTCGGCCGGGTGATGACCGCTCTCGCAATGCCGATACGCTGCGCCTGACCGCCCGAGAACTCGTGCGGGTAGCGGTTGATCATTTCAGGGACGAGGCCAACCGCCGCCATGATCTCGCGCACCCGATCCTGCCGCTGTGCACGGGTCAGCTTCGGTTCGAAGACGCTGAGCGGCTCGGCGATGATGTCACCGACGGTCATGCGCGGATCGAGCGAGGCGATCGGGTCCTGGAAAATGATCTGCATGTCGCGGCGAGCGGCACGCATCTCTTCCTCGGTAAGATCGAGCAGATTGCCGCCCTGCCACATGATGCGGCCCTTCTGCGCTTTGATCAGCCGCAAGATCGAGCGGCCGAGCGTGGATTTGCCGCAGCCGGACTCGCCGACGATGCCGAGCGTGCGGCCGGTCTTCAATTCGAAGCTGACGTCGTTGACCGCCGTCAGGACCATCGGCGGCCTGAAGAGGGATTTCGACGGTATCTCAAATTCGGTCGTCAGATGCTCGACCTTCAGAAGCGTTTGTTCAGCCATGGACGAGGCTCCGTTCCTGATCAGCCGAAAGGGGGTGGAAGCAGGCGGCGCAGCGACGTGACGCGAGCTGGGCGAGCGGCGGTGCCGCATCCAGACAGTCGTCCTGGACATGGGCACAGCGCGGCGAGAAGGCGCAGCCGCGCGGCAGGTGCATCAGGTTTGGCGGCCTGCCGGGGATGACGGTGAGATCGTCGACATCCTGGTCTGGCCGCGGGATCGCCGAATGGAGCGCTGCCGTGTAGGGATGGGCCGGGCTTTCATACAGCTCCTCGACCGGGGCTTCCTCGACGATGCGGCCGGCATACATGACGGCGACGCGATCGGCGAGGCCGGCAACGACGCCGAGGTCATGGGTGATCATGACCAGCGCCGTGTGCATTTCTGCCGTCAGTTCGTTGAAGAGATCGAGGATCTGCGCCTGGATCGTCACGTCGAGCGCGGTCGTCGGCTCGTCGGCGATCAGGAGCTTCGGCTTGGTGAGCAGCGCCATGGCAATGACGATGCGCTGGCGCATGCCGCCTGAAAGCTCGTGCGGATAGAGATTGAAGCGGCGCGTCGGGTCGGGAATGCCAACCCGCTTCAGCATGTCGAGAGCTGCCGCCGAAGCGGCGCGCGCTGTCAGGCCGCCGTGAACCTCGAGCTGTTCCGTCAACTGTCGCGAGATGCGCAGCGACGGATTGAGCGCGGTCATCGGGTCCTGAAAGACCATGGCCATGTCCTTGCCGCGCACATGGTCGAGTTCACGCGGTTTCAGCGTCAGCAGGTCCTTGCCGTCGAGCAGCGCCTGACCGCTGGTGCGGCCGTTCTTGGCGAGCAGGCCCATAAGGCCGAGGAAGGTCTGGCTCTTGCCGGAACCGGATTCGCCGACGATAGCGACGCGCTCGCCGCGGCCGATCTTGAGGTTCATTTTCGAGACCGCCGCGACTTCGCCCTCGGGCGTGCGGAAGGTGATCGAATAGTCTTTGAGTTCGAGAAGTGTGTCTGTCATGTCAGCGATCCTTCGGATCGAATGCATCGCGCAGACCGTCGCCGATGAAGAGCAGGCTCATCAGCAGTGCGATCAGGAAACCGGCCGGGAAGAACAGCAGCCAGGGCGTCGTCTCCATGCCCGCCGACCCTTCCGCGATCAGCGTGCCGAGCGATGTCAGCGGTTCCTGAACGCCGAAGCCGAGATAGGAAAGGAAGCTTTCCGTCGCGATGATCTCCGGGATGGTCAGCGTCGCGTAGATCACGACCGGGCCGACAAGGTTCGGCACGATATGCTTGAGGATGATCTTGAACGATCGCTGCCCCGAGGCGCGCGCGGCCTCGATGAATTCGCGCTGCTTGATCGACAGGGTCTGGCCGCGCACGATGCGGGCCATGGTCAGCCATTCCAGAGCGCCGATTGCTGCGAACAGCAGATAGACGTTGCGGCCGAAGATCACCATCAGCAGGATGACGAAAAGCACGTAGGGCAGGGCGTACATGATATCGACGAAGCGCATCATGATCGCATCGACGCGTCCGCCGAAATAACCGGCGATGGCGCCGTAGAGCACGCCGATGACGACAGAGACGAGCGTTGCCACGAGCGCGACGGTGAGCGAGACGCGCGTGCCATAGAGCGTGCGCGCCAGCAGGTCGCGGCCGTTGCCGTCAGTGCCGAAATAGTGGCCCGCGGCGAAGTCCGGAGCGCCCCGGAAGGAGTTCCAGTCCGGGTCTTCATAGTTGAAGGGCAGGAAATAGGGGCCAAAAATGGCGACCAGAACCAGGACTGCCAACACGATCAGGGACAGTGCGGCGGCCTTGTTTCGCAGCAGGCGGCGCATTGCGTCGCCGGTGAGGGAGCGCCCCTTGGGTGCGAGCCCCTCTGCCGAAAGCAATTCCGCTTCCAGCAATTCTCTCTTGGCGGAATTGAGGATCATCGCATTCTCACTTTCGGGTCGAGCCAGGCATAGGCGATGTCGACCAGCAGGTTGAGCACCACGATCAGGACCATGTAGAAGATGACCGTGCCGAGGACCATGCCGTAATCGCGGTTGAGCGCTGCGCCGACGAAATAGCGGCCGACGCCGGGAAGGCCGAAAATGGTTTCGACGACCAGCGAACCGGTGAGCAGGTAACTTGCCGCCGGGCCGAGGTAGGAGACCACCGGCATCATCGCCGGCTTCAGCGCGTGTCGCATTACGGTCAGCCGAGGGCCGATGCCCTTGGCCTTGGCGGTGCGGATAAAGTTCTGGCTCATCACCTCGATCATCGAACCGCGCATCAGGCGGGAGATGCGTGCCGCGTGCGGCAGCGTCAGGACGATGATGGGCAGGACCAGGAACCTGATCGAGCCGTCACCCCAGCCGCCGACGGGCAGCCAGCCGAGCGTGTTGCCGAAGACGAGCTGAAGGATCGGGGCGATGAGAAAGCTCGGCATGACCAGGCCGATGAGGAGGCCGCCACCCAGCCAATAGTCGGCCGCGCGGTTCTGATAGAGCGCCCCAAGACAGCCTATGAAAACGCCGACGACGGTCGCAAGCACGAAGGCAGCGCCACCGATGGTCAGCGTGTAGGGGAAGCCGGACATGATCTGCTGGGTGACGGTGAAATCCTGGTTGGCGAAGGAGGGACCAAGGTCGCCCTTCATGACGTCGCCGACATAGATCAGGTATTGCTCAACCAGGGGCTTATCGAGGTTGTAGTGAGCCGCAAGGTTGGCTTTGACTTCCGGCGGCAATGGCCTTTCGCCATCGAAGGGGCCGCCGGGAGCGAGGCGCAGAATGAAAAAACACACTGTCACGGCAATCCACAAGACGGGGATTGTCGACAGCAAACGACGGAGAGCGTAGCCAAACATGATCTTAGACGGCTCCCTTCCGGTTGTGTCCGGAAGGGAGCCTGTTCCCAATTATTCTTTGATCGACAGCCAGCGAGTGCGGTGGATGTCCTGAATATTGTCGACGAAGCCCTGGACCTTCGGGGCGACGATGTTCTGGGAAACGTAGTAGTAGATCGGGATCGCGGCGCTGTCGTCGAGGGCCAGCTGCTCGGCCTTCTTGTAGATTTCGGCGCGCTTCTTCAGGTCGATCTCTTCGTTGCCCTGCTTGATGAGGGCATCGTAATCCTTGTTGCTCCAGCGGCCGTAGTTCATTTCGACGCCGGTGGACAGCAGGTTCAGGAAGTTGATCGGGTCGTTATAGTCTGCGAGCCAGCCGGCGCGGCCGATCTGCACCTCACCGCGCTGCATTTCATCGTAGTGCACCTTGGTTTCGGTGTTGTAGAGCTCGATATCGACGCCGAGCGGCTTCCACATGGCGGCGATCGCAACGGCGATGCGCTTGTGGTTGTCGTTGGTGTTGTAGCGAAGCTGCGCCTTCAGCGGATGGTCAGGACCGAAGCCTGCTTCTTTCAGAAGCTTCTTGGCCTCTTCGACCTTCTGCTTGTAAGGCTCGTCCTTCCAGCTGACATAGGCCGGCTCGCCATAATTCGCCGTGCCCGGCGGTACCCAGGAATACATCGGCAGTTCGCCGGTGCCGAGGATCTTCGGCCCGATGACCTCACGGTTGACGGCCATCGAGAGAGCCTGGCGGACGCGCTTGTCGTTGAAGGGCGGCTTGGTGGCATTCATGACGTAGTAGTAGGTGCCAAGGAAGGGCACCACATGCGCCTGACCGGGAAGATTCTTCTGGATCCAGTCATACTGATCGGCCGGGAAGGAGGTCAGGATATCGAATTCACCAGCGCGATAGCGCTTGAGGGCTGCGGCCTGGTCTTCCAGCGTGTAATAGTTGACCTTGTCGATCTTCACGTCCTTCGCGTCGTAGTATTGGTCGCTCTTGACCATGCTGACGTGCGAGCCGGGCACCCATTCGGTGGGCTTATAGGGGCCGTTGGTGACGATGTTGCCGATCTTGACCCACTGGTCGCCCTTTGCTTCGACGACATGCTTCGGCAGCGGATAGGCCGTATAGTGCATCAGGGCGTTGAGGAAGTAAGGCGTCGGGTTCTCAAGCGTGATTTCGAGCGTCTTGTCGTCGATCGCCTTGACGCCGAGCTGGGTCAGATCCTTGATCTCGCCCTTGTTGATCTTTTCCGCGTTGTGGATCGTGTACTGCAGATAGGCGTACTGGGCGGCGGTCTTCGGGTCCATCAGGCGCTGGAAGGCAAAGACGAAGTCCTGAGCTGTAACAGGCTGGCCGTCAGACCACTTGATGCCGTCACGCAGCTTGAAGGTATAGACCTTCTGGTCGGGGGAAATGGTCCAGCTTGCGGCCTGGCCGGGAATGGGATTGTCCTTGGGGTCTTCCGTCACCAGCCCTTCGAAGATGTCGCCGTCGATACGGTTCTCCCAGTCGCCGGAAATTTTTTGCGGATCGAGCGAAGTCGGGTCGCCGCCGTTGTGGATATTGAGGGTCGCGGCATGCGCGGAAACGCTCAATATCGTGCTGACGAAAGCCGCAGCGATAAATTTTCTGGTGATATGAGTCATATGTTTTCCCACCTTTCTGGAGTTATTGTCCTTGTTTTACAAGGGTGTTTTTGGTTCCGCAGGTAACCTGTACGTACAAGTCAACGCGGGAAGTTATCGAAAGCGACGTCGCATTCAAGTTAAAAAAATCGGGCATGCTTAGCGTGTGAACTTTCATATTGATAATTCTCTAAAATTGATACTGCGAATTTACGCGTCCCGTTGGTTGAATTCGTCATGCGGCCGATTGCGGCTTGCCGCCTGCGCCTGACTGTGCAAACTGGGAGGCCTTGTGCGATATCGAGGCGGTTTGATGAAATCGACGAATGAAGCGGCGCAAGCCGACTGGTGGCGCGGGGCAGTGATCTATCAGGTCTATCCGCGGTCGTTTCAGGATACGGATGCCAACGGGCTCGGCGATATCAAGGGGGTTACCCGGCGCCTGCCTCACATTGCCGCACTCGGGGTCGATGCGATCTGGCTGGCGCCGTTCTTTACCTCGCCGATGGCCGACATGGGCTACGACGTCGCCGATTATTGCGATGTTGATCCGATCTTCGGCACGCTTGCCGATTTCGACGAGATGATGGCGGCGGCGCATGATCTCGGTCTGAAGGTCATCATCGATCAGGTCATCTCGCACACCTCCGACCGGCATCCCTGGTTCGTGGAGAGCCGGACGAGCCGCGACAATGCCAAGGCTGACTGGTACGTCTGGGCCGATCCGAAGCCGGATGGCACGGCGCCAAACAACTGGCTGTCGATCTTCGGCGGCCCCGGCTGGGAATGGGACGGCGTGCGGCGGCAGTATTACCAGCACAACTTCCTGACCTCGCAGCCGGATCTGAATTTCCACCACGCAGAAGTTCAGGATGCCGTGCTTTCGGCCGTGAAGTTCTGGCTCGACAGAGGCGTGGACGGCTTCCGCCTGGACACCGTGAACTACTATTTCTGCGACAAGAAGCTGCGGGACAATCCGGCCGCACTCGTATCGACAGGCGGCCTCGATGCGCCCGAGAGCAACCCATACGGGATGCAGAACCATCTCTACGACAAGACGCAGCCGGAGAATATCGGCTTCCTGAAGCGGTTCCGGGCGCTGCTCGATCAATACGACAACCGCACGACCGTCGGTGAAGTGGGCGACGGCGCCCGTTCGCTGGAGACGGTGGCCGCCTATACCAGCGGCGGCGACAAGCTGCACATGTGCTATACGTTCGACCTGCTGGGGCCCGATTTCACGCCGGCGCATTTCCGCCGCTGCGTCAGCGACTTCCAGGACAATGTCGTCGACGGCTGGGTCTGCTGGGCCTTTTCCAACCATGACGTGCAACGCCATGTCAGCCGCTTTGCCGAGAACGAGGAAGAGCAGCCGCGCGTTGCGAAGCTTGCAATCTCGCTGCTCTCCACTTTGCGTGGCTCGATCTGCCTCTATCAGGGCGAGGAACTCGGCCTGCCCGAGGCGGAACTGGCTTTCGAGGATCTGCGCGATCCCTACGGCATTCGTTTCTGGCCGGCTTTCAAGGGGCGTGACGGATGCCGCACGCCGATGCCCTGGGAGGCGAGCCGTGCGCATGCGGGCTTTACGACCGCTGACAAGTCGTGGCTGCCGGTTCCCTATCAACATGCGGCGCTCGCAGTCGACAAGCAGGAAGCGGACAAGGATTCGGTGCTGCATCACTATCGCGAGACGCTGGCTTTCCGTGCAGAGCATGCGGCCTTGCGTGATGGCGACATGGTCTTCCTCGACACCAAGGAGGATGTTCTCGCCTTCACTCGCTCCAAGGGCGATGAAAAGCTGCTGTTCGTCTTCAATCTCTCCCGCAAGCCGGTGAAGGTCTCGCTGCCAAAGGACATAAAGCTTGGCAAGACCATTCCCATGCCGGGCTTCACCACCGCCGATGCAGGCTCGACGGTGGCGCTTGCGGCACTCGATGCCTATTGCGGCAAGCTTGTCTGATCAGCCGATCAGCATGAACTTGTCGACATCGACCAGACCTCTGTCCGATATCTTCAGATGCGGGATGACGGGCAGGGGCAGGAAGGCGAGCTGCAGGAAGGGCTCTTCCAGCGTTGCGCCGAGGGCATAGGCCGCTTGTCGCAGATGATGCAGCGTGTCGCGCACGCTTTCATAGGGTTCCAGGCTCATCAGGCCGGCGATGGGTAGCGCGATCTCGCCTGTCACGACGCCATCGGCGACCACGACAAAACCGCCGTTGATTTCGCTCAGGCGATTGGCGGCGAGCGCCATGTCATCCTCGCTGACGCCGACGA
The DNA here is from genome assembly GCA_000799755.1 of Martinezella tropici. Taxonomy (GTDB): domain Bacteria; phylum Pseudomonadota; class Alphaproteobacteria; order Rhizobiales; family Rhizobiaceae; genus Rhizobium; species Rhizobium tropici_A. Next base: position 244,458 of record JUHI01000007.1, on the reverse strand, counting down.
CGCAGATGTTATGGCTGTCATGGCCGACCGTCGAGGCGATGGCGCCTTTCTTCAGCCCGAAACCCTGGACGAAACCATTGGCGTGATTGCCGTTCTTGCCGTGCCGTTCGATGACGGCGACCTTGATGACGTCGTTGCCGAGATCGATATCGGTCTGATTGCCCTTGGTGGGCAGGCGATGGCGGCGGTGTTCCGTGATGATCTTGCCGGGCATCACGCCGATCACCGAGCTTTCGCCTTCCGTCACCGGGACACCAAAGTCGGCGGCATTGATCGGGCGGGCCTTGACGCTGTCGAGACCGACCGGGGTTACGGAATTGCGGGTCGCAAAGAGGTCTGCCGTCACCTGTCTGCCGGCGGAGAAGACGATCTCAGCCTTGCAGTTTTCCAAGCTGTCGATGACGACGAGATCGGCCCGCCAGCCGGGTGCCACCAGACCGCGATCGCGCAAGCCGAAGGCGCGGGCGGCGGAGATGGAGGCGGCGCGATAGATTGCCAAGGGTTCGACGCCATGGGCGATTGCCGTGCGGATCATGTAATCGAGGTGACCCTGTTCGGCGATGTCGAGCGGGTTGCGGTCGTCGGTGCAGAGTGCCAGATGGGGAGACAGGCGCTCCGTGATGATGGGCATCAGCGCATGCAGGTCCTTGGAGACGGAGCCCTCGCGCACCAGCACATGCATACCCTTGCGGATCTTTTCCAGCGCCTCTTCTGATGTTGTCGATTCATGCTCCGTGCGGATGCCGGCTGCGAGATAGCCGTTGAGGTCGTTGCCGCGCAGCAAAGGGGCGTGGCCGTCGATGTGGCCGCCCTGGAAAGCTTCGAGCTTCGCCATGCAGACGGGGTCCTTGTGGACCACACCGGGGAAATTCATGAATTCGGCAAGGCCGATCACTTTCGGGTGGTCGCGGAAGGGCAGGAGCTTCTCGATCGGCAGATCGGCGCCAGACGTTTCCAGGTGCGTTGCCGGCACGCAGGAGGAAAGCTGGACGCGGATATCCATGATGGTTTCGAGCGAGGATTCAAGAAAGTATTGAATGCCTTCGATGCCGAGCACATTGGCGATCTCATGCGGATCGCAGATAACCGTCGTGACGCCATAGGGCAGGACGCAGCGGTCGAATTCGAGCGGGGTCACCAGCGAGGATTCGATATGAAGGTGGGTGTCGATGAAGCCCGGCACGACGATGCGGCCGGAGATATCGATCTCCTGATGCCCATGATAATCACCGCAGGTGCCGACGATGCGGTCGCCGCAGATGGCGATATCCGAGGCCACCAGCTCCCCCGTCACCAAATCGAAGAAGCGCCCGTTCTTGAGAACGATGTCCGCAGGCTCCCGGCCGACGCCCTGGTCGATATAGCGTTCGAGTTTGGTGGTCATGGTTTTTCCTATACCGCTTTGATTCCGTATTGCCCCTCACCCTAGCCCTCTCCCCGTTTTACGGGGAGAGGGGATCTGTCCGAATGTGTTGATAGAGCGGTGTTTCCAGCATTCGATAGGCTCCCTCTCCCCGCTTGCGGGGAGAGGGTCGGGGAGAGGGGCTATTTCGGAGGCACGGCCGGAAGAAACTTGAAATCACGAGCCACTACAGCTTCGGTCAATCTTCCCTTGCAGATCGCAACGATGGTTTCGAGAACGGACGGCGTGGCTGTAAAGACGTCAACATTCCAGAAGCGGGCAACAGACCAGCCTTCAGCGGTCATGAATTCATCGCGAATGACGTCGCGCCTGCTGTCTGCGTGTTGGCTGCCGTCGACTTCGATGACCAGATATCGCTCTCGACAGGCAAAATCAGCGAAGTAAGGACCGATTGGAAACTGCCGGACGAATTTGAAGCCGTTCAGTCGTCGGTTGCGAAGTTCCGACCAGAGTTTTGCCTCGGCATCATTGTCTGCTTGCCGAAGGCTGCGCGCGCGATCTGTTATTTTAGGTTCTGGGCCGCGCATCTCATAGTCCGTCGGGAAAAGCCCCTCACCCTAACCCTCTCCCCGCAGGCGGGGAGAGGGGACGCTTCGAGTTCGCGGATCGCATCGCGATCCATGAAAGGCGAACTAGATATTATTCTGCAAGATCTCGCGAAGCTTGCCGAACAACTCGTCGATGTGGTGCTTCTCGATGATCAGTGGCGGCGAGAGAGCGATGATGTCGCCGGTGGTGCGGATCAATAGGCCCTTCTCGTAGGCCTTCAGGAAGGCCGTGAAGGCGCGTTTGGTCGGCTCGCCGGCGATCGGGTCGAGCTCGATGGCGCCGATCAGGCCGGTGTTTCTGACGTCGATGACATTCGGGCAGTCCTTGAGGGAATGCAGGGCGTCGGCCCAGTAGTCGGAAAGTTCGGCTGCGCGGGTGAGTAGGCCCTCTTCCTTGTAGGTGTCGAGCGTCGCGAGCGCGGCAGCAGACGCGATCGGGTTACCGGAATAGGTGTAGCCATGGAAGAACTCGATCATGTGCTCGGGTCCCTGCATGAAGGCGTCATGGATCTCCGAGGTGACGAAGACCGCACCCATCGGGATGACGCCGTTGGTCAGGCCTTTCGCCGTGGTGATCATGTCTGGCTTCACGTCGTAATATTGCGCGGCAAAGGGGGTGCCGAGGCGGCCGAAGCCGGTGATGACTTCGTCGAAGATCAGAAGAATGCCGTGCTTGGTGCAGATTTCGCGCAGCTTCTGCAGGTAGCCCTTCGGCGGGATGAGGACGCCGGTGGAGCCGGCAACCGGCTCGACGATGACGGCCGCGATGGTCGAGGCATCATGCAGAGTGACGATACGCTCCAGTTCGCTGGCAATATCGCCGCCATGCTCGGGCTCGCCGCGCGTGAAGGCATTCTTGCCGGGAAGGTGGGTGTGCGGCATGTGATCGACGCCGGTCAGCAGCGTGCCGAACATCTTGCGGTTCGTGACGATGCCGCCGACGGAAATGCCGCCGAAGTTGACGCCGTGATAGCCGCGTTCGCGGCCGATGAGACGGAAGCGCGAGCCGTTGCCCTTCACACGATGATAGGCAAGCGCAACTTTGAGTGCGGTCTCCACCGATTCCGAGCCGGAATTGGTATAAAGGACATGGTCCAGGCCCTCAGGCGCTATGTCCACGAGGCGGTTCGCCAGCTCGAAAGCCTTGGGATGACCGAGCTGGAAGGCAGGGGCATAGTCGAGCTCGCCCGCCTGCTGGGCGATGGCTTCGGTGATCTTCGGTCGGCAATGACCTGCGTTGACGCACCACAGTCCCGCGGTTCCATCCAGTACCTGCCGGCCGTCATGGGTCGTGTAGTACATGTCCTTGGCGCCGACGAAGAGGCGCGGTTCCTTCTTGAACTGACGGTTGGCGGTAAAGGGCATCCAGAAGGCGCGCAAATCGTTGGGGGTGGCATTCAAACGGTCCGACATGCTGTTCTCCAAATGGCCATTCGGGGGCCATTTCCCGACCGCGGCGCGACGCCGCGCGATTATATTTACTGCTTGGTCAAATTATCAGCCGGCCTTTTTGCGTCAAGGCAAAGATGGCGGCGAAGGCGGGGACTGATGTCAGGCAAATGGCGGATCGATGCACGCCGGCGTGACGACTGAGAACCGCCCGGAGACGTCGCGTAAGGCCGTCCAGACATGAAAAAACTGGCAAATCCGAAGATTTGCCAGTTAAAACTGTAAAACACCTGGTAATGAAAGCATGTCGATCTTTTAGGGTTTAAAGTGTCCCCCCAACGGATCGTCCGTCGACAAGCACGAGCTATTGAAGCTCTTAAGCAGCCGATCTACTTTTTTCCGGCTCGCAATAAATGTCTTCCAGCGTTTCAAGAACACGGATCACGGATTCCGATGTGCTGGAGTAGTAAATCGTTTGAGCATCACGGCGCGTCTTGACCAGCTTCTGAGCGCGCAGCTTTGAAAGATGCTGCGACAGTGCCGACTGGCTCAATCCGACCTGATTGGCAAGAACGCCAACAGGAACTTCGCCTTTAACGAGACTGCAAAGGATCAAAAGGCGCTTTGGGTTCGCCATTGCTGATAATAATGCTGCCGCAACATTAGAGTGTTCGGCCAAATTTCTTGTTTTCATCTGTTAATCTTCCCAATGCGGAGCGTACATCAGAAATTGTGCTATTTCCAACCCGGTCCCTACCGATGACTAACAATACCAAGAGGGGTCGAAGATTGTATATACCTAAATTTAAGGTATCGAGTATGCTGTTTTAGGTATGTACGTATGATGGTCAGGCAATAACGCCAGGGCGCAGAATGTCCCATCCAGAGACTTAATTAGACCAAAATAGGTCGATTCTTATCGTTTCGGAGTCGCAAACATGCCAATTTTGGTCATAAGTCTCTCAAGACTTACCAATAATGGTCGCCGTGGCGTCGGAAGACGCGGCTACTAATTCTCGCACTATCACCGCCCCCTGACTGCGGCCGAATTTTCTTTTCAGCTTAAAGCGTCATCAGGTCCTCGGCGGACAAAATATAGGCTCTGCCGAAGCCGCCGTTCAGGCTGGCATCGAGAGGGATGAGGCGGAAGAAGCAGAAATCCGGAAAGTCGATATAGAGCTTCGATTTCGGATGGCGATCGAGGAAACGCATGCGAATGCGCTCATGCGTATCGCCTTGCCGATCAAGGCGTTGCGCGCTGCATCGCACGGTCAGGCGAGGATGGGCGAGGGGGTCGCCCTTGCCTGGTTCGCCAAAAAGCATCGAGGCACGCGGATCTTTCATCAGCGCCTTGGTATGGGCGGAAAGACCGGAGACGAGGATGAGCGGAGCGCCGTCGACATCGTCGGCGATCAGGACGCGGCTGACGGAGGGAAAACCGGTTTCGGGATCGATCACGGCCAGGGCAGCATGCGCGGCTTTGTGCATGAGGTCGCGCGCCAAAATGCGCGCATCCTCGTCCGTTTCCCTGATCACCGATGGTTTATCGTTCATTAACTGCTCCATGAATTGAGGAGCAGCGCTGAACGGCTACTCCTTTCGTCGGTGGCTGGTGAGGCCGGCCACCACGTCTTGCGCCGAGATCGTTCCGATAATCGTGCCATTGTCAACAACGCCGATATTGCCCGGCTGGCGCGTCAGGGCGTCGAGAATGTCGACAAGCGGCGTCGATGCGGTCGCTGTGGCAGTGACGGAACCGGCATTGGCCGAATGCCCGATACCATGCTGCATCACGTCTCGCGCCGTCAGCATGCTGATCGGGTTCATGTGCTGCACAAAGTCGGCCACATATTGGTCGGCCGGATTCTTGACGATCTCCTGCGGCGTCCCGCACTGGATGATATGGCCGCTTTCCATGATGGCGATGCGGTTGCCAATGCGGAAGGCCTCGTCCAGGTCGTGACTGACGAACAGGATCGTGCGCTTCAGCCGGCGCTGGAATTCCAGCAGTTCGTCCTGAAGGCGGGTACGGATCAGCGGGTCGAGCGCGGAAAACGGCTCGTCCATGAGCAGAATCGGCGCGCCGGTCGCAAAAGCGCGGGCGAGACCGACGCGCTGCTGCATGCCGCCTGAGAGTTCGTTGACCTTGCGATTGGCCCATTGCGTGAGATTGACGAGCTCAAGCTGCTCGTCCACTCGCTTCTTGCGCTCAGCTTCCGGCACGCCGGCGAGCTCAAGCCCGAAGCCGACATTGTCGGCGACCGTTCGCCAGGGGAGCAGCGCAAATTGCTGGAAGACCATGGAAACGGTGTGCATGCGCAGGTCGCGCAACGCCTTGGGGTTGCATGAATAGGGGCTGACGGGGCCATCCTTGGTGTTGACGACGACATTGCCGCGGACGACTGGCGCAAGGCCGTTGACCGCGCGCAGCAGCGTCGATTTCCCCGAGCCGGAAAGGCCCATGAGCACGAGGATTTCGCCTTCCTCGATCTCGAGCGAGGCATTGGCGACGCCGAGCACCATACCGGTTGTCTTGCCGATCTCGTCGCGCGATTTTCCCGCATCGACGAGTTTCAGCGCGGCATCGGGGCGATCGCCGAAGATGATGCTGACATTGTTGAAGCCGACAGCGACGGTCATGAGCGATCTCCTTCGCCGGGGGCACGGAACATGCGATCGAGGATGATTGCCAGGATGACGATGCAGGCACCAGAATCGAAGCTCTTGGCGATATTGACGCTGTTGAGCGCGCGCAGGACCGGCACGCCGAGGCCGGGAGCGCCGACGAGGGCGGCAATGGAGACCATGGAAAGCGACAGCATGATGGTCTGCGTCAGGCCCGCCATGATCTGCGGCATGGCAAAGGGCAGCTCCACCTTGCGAAGAACCTGTCGCGGCGTGGCGCCGAAGGATTCGGCTGCTTCAACGAGCGAGGGCGGCGTGGAAATGATGCCGAGGCGCGTCATGCGGATCGGCGCGGGAATGGCGAAGACGACGGTCGCGACCAGGCCCGGCACCATGCCGAGGCCGAGCAGGATCATGGCGGGCACCAGATAGACGAAGGTCGGAATGGTCTGCATCAGATCGAGGACCGGTCGCATGAAGGCGAAGAGCCAGGGACGGCGGGCGGCCGCGATGCCGAGGGGCAGGCCGACGAGCATGCTGACGAAGGTCGAGGCGAGCACCAGCGCCAGTGTTTCGGTCGTTTCCTTCCAGTAGCCCTGGTTGATGGTGATGAGCAGGCCGATGAAGGTGAGGGCCGTGACGCCGATGCTTCGGCGCATCCAATAGGCAACGGCAGTGAAAACGACGACGACGACCAATGGATGCGGCGTCTGCAGCAGGAACAGCAGCGCGTTGATGACATGGGCGACAACGAAGGAGAGGCCGTCGAAGAACCATGTGACATTGGTCGTCAGCCAGTCGACGACGGCTTTGGCCCATGGCCCGATGGGGATGCGGTATTCGGTTAACCAGTTCACGTCTTTGCCCACGATTGGGGGCGGCGTTTTCCGACTGTTACGTATGGTTCCGGAAGGAGCCGCCGAAGAATAACGGTCTGTCACGCCACACGATCAGTTGAACTGATGTGGCGGGACGCGAAAGGAAGCACTCTGTCCATGGAAGAGAAAGGGGCGGTTTGGCCGCCCCTTGCTTCATCCTTGTTACAGGCCGAGCTTGGCCTTGACCGCCGCCAGGCCGTCACCGCCATCCTTGGTGGTGACGCCGGCGAGCCATGGCGTGATTGCCGACGGGTTGGCCTTCAGCCATTCCGTGGCGGCTACTTCCGGGTCCTTGCCGTCGTTCAGGATCTTGCCCATGATTTCATTTTCCATCGGCAGCGAGAAGACGAGATTCTTCACGAAGGCGCCGACGTTCGGGCATTCCTGCAGATAGCCGGCCCGGACGTTGGTGAAAACGCTCGCGCCGCCGTAGTTCGGCCCGAAGACGTCGTCGCCGCCGGACAGATAGGTCATCTTGTAGTTGGTATTCATCGGATGCGGCGCCCAGCCGAGGAAGATGATCGGCTTGCCTTCCTTGTCGGCACGGGAAACCTGCGCCAGCATGCCTTGCTCAGAAGACTCGACCACTTCGAAGCCCTTGAGGCCGAAGGTGTTCTTGTCGACCATATCGATGATCAGGCGGTTGCCGTCGTTGCCCGGCTCGATGCCGTAGATCTTGCCGTCGAGATCATCCTTGTGGGCGGCAATATCCTTGAAGTCCTTGATGCCGAGTGCTGCGCCCTTTTCGTTGGTTGCGAGCGTATACTTGGCGCCTTCGAGATTGGCGCGGACGGTCTCGACCGACTTGTCGGCGGCATAGGGTTTGATGTTCTCGGCCATGGAGGGCATCCAGTTGCCGAGGAAGACGTCGATGTCCTTGTTCTTCAGCGACTGATAGGTCACCGGCACGGCAAGCACCTTGACGTCGGTGTCGTAGCCGAGAGCCTTCAGGAGAATGGAGGCGGTCGCCGTGGTGGAGGTGATGTCGGTCCAGCCCACATCGGCGAAATGGACGGTGCTACAGCTTGCCGGTTCGGCTGCGGAAGCCGTGGCGGCGCCCAATGTCAGTGCAGAGAGGGTGGAGGCGAAAGCGAATGCAGTAAGGGTCATTTTTATCATTGCGTGACTCCCAGTCTAACGTTCCCAAGCAACCATCAATAACTGACATTTTCAAGCGACCACAGTGTATTTGCGGCGGTTTGAGGGGGCTGATTGCGACGCCGCCATTTTTCCTTCCAAGCGTTGCCGGGGTTTTGATGGGCAAGCCTGCCCCTTCTGAATCCTGTGGTTTTCGTGAAGACTGTCTTTTCTTATGAACTCGCAGAACCCATGAAGCATTCAAGGAGAATGTCATGGCCAAACTCTATTTCCATTATTCGACGATGAATGCCGGCAAATCGACCATGCTGCTGCAGGCCGCCTACAATTATCAGGAGCGCGGCATGCGCACGGCGGCCTTCATCGCGGCCCTCGACGATCGCGCCGGTCGCGGCACAATCGCCTCGCGCATCGGCCTGACGATGGATGCCCTGCCGTTCGAAACCGGCGACGATCTTTATGCGAGGGTCGAGGAAATGCATGCAAGCGAGCCGCTCGCCTGCGTCTTCGTCGACGAGGCGCAATTTCTGACGCGTGAGCAGGTGTGGCAGCTTGCCCATGTCGTCGACCGACTCGGTCTTCCCGTCATGACCTACGGGCTGCGCACGGACTTCCACGGACGCCTGTTTCCGGGCTCGCAGGAACTGCTGACCATCGCCGATGAATTGCGCGAAGTGCGTACCATTTGCCACTGCGGGCGTAAGGCGACGATGGTCGTGCGGCTGGATGCCGACGGCAAGGTGGTGCATGAAGGTGCGCAGATCGAGATCGGCGGCAGCGACAAATATGTCTCGCTCTGCCGTCGCCATTGGGAAGAGGCGATCACCTGCAAGTGAAACGCCGGCATGCGACCATTCGACAGGTGAAACCGGCCGTCTTCGGCAAGGCATTATCCGCCGAGGTTCTTGCCGATCGGGAGGGACGATGAAACTGTTGTGTCTGATATCGGCCGGCGTTCTGTTCGCCTTAGCCTCTTCGGCGCTTGCGGATGGTGATGCGGTCGCGGGTGCTGTCGTTTTCAAGAAATGCGGCGCCTGTCACACGGCGACCGGACCCGACAACCGCGTCGGCCCTTCATTGATAGGGATCGTCGGGCGGCCCGTCGCCAGCAAGCCGGACTATGCCTATTCCCCGGCGATGAAGGCATTCGGGGCAGACGGCAAGGTTTGGGATGAAGCGCTGCTGCGGAAATATCTGCCGTCGCCGCAATTCCTCGTCAAAGGCACCCGCATGGCATTCCCGGGCCTGAAGAGCGACAAGGATCTCGACAATCTGATTGCCTATCTGAAGAATCCCGCCGCGGCCCAATAGCTTTCGAGCATTTCCTTCGTCCCAGGAAGCAGCTAGTCTCGTCTCAAAGTCAGGGGAGGGCATGCTTTCATGGTCAGACCTCATTCCTTCGATGGTGGGCTCGACAGGGCGCGCGCGACGCTCGATGACGCCATCAGCGACGCGAATTCGGCCGTGGCGACGCTCGCCGGCCATGCCAGGGACGGCGGGCACGTCGAAGCCGTCAATTTTTCCGTAGAGGAAACATTTGTCCGCGAGGCGGTCGAACTGCTCGACCGGTGGAAATCGATGACCCTGTCGCTTGTCAAGGAACTCGACAGTGCGACGGCGCATGCGGATCTGCAGCACCGGCGATTGTTCGACGAGAAGGTAGGCCTCGAAAATGCGGGCTTGCTTGGGCGGGCATTGGCGCGCAGCCCCATGACGCCGGAGGCGATTATCGTCGATCTCGACGCGATCCTGGCTGCGTCGGCCGAACTGGATCTCCTGTTCAAGCAGGCGCGCCCTGTATTTTCCCGATGCTTTCGCGACTGCGAGCTGCAACTGGAGAGCGTAATCGAACGCCGGAGAAAGCTCGATTTCGATATTGAGGAGGTGCAGCGCCGGGCCGATGCCCTCGCGGAAAAGCTCATGTATCAGCGGCGCAACCGCCCATCCTCGCGCCACGCCGATCTGCAATCCGAACTTGAGACGGATCATCGCGCGCTGCTTGCCGAGCAAGAAGACATTCGGCGGCAGGAGCAGGCGCTTCAATCCCGCAGGACTGCGCGTCAGCGTCTCATCGACATCTATGAGGGACTGGCGGCCGCGCTGAATGGCCAGATCGCCGCCATCGGCGCCATGACTGGCAAGCTGACGGTCGACATCGAGCAGCGGATTGCCTTGCTGAAGGCGTTGGCGACGGAAGCGGCCCCCACATCAGCGACGGTTTCCCGGACGGCGGCGGTCGAGAGCCTGATCCAGGCATTCGAGGCGAATGTGTTGGCCGGACAGGATCTGGCGGCCCGCAAAGCCCATGTCGATGCCGTGTTCACGCGGCGGCTGGAACCGCATCTGCTGCTTGCGTCGGCGGATCTCGGCCGTGCGGCGGAGGAGGCGCAACCTGAGGGTTGATTGCCGGCCGGCATTGAAAATTCGACGCGGACGGTTGTTGTTTCTCCGAAGAACACATATTTGCTGGAACACAAATGGAGATAAGGACTTATGATCCGAGGACCGCGACGGTTTTCGCAAGGTCCGTTGTGCAAGTTTAGTGTGGTGCGTCCTTCGCGTGTCGGCGGGATGCGCGGTACGGTTTAGGAGGCGTGTCCATGCTTGACTCGATCAGTGCGTTCTTCAAGCGGATCAGGGCCGCCATTGTGCGATGGCTGGGGCTGGTTTTCGTCGGGCTTAGCTGGCCGTTTCTCGCGGCGCATGGCTGGTATCGGCAGCGCAACTGGATCATCAAGCTGCCGATCGCCGCCTTCGTGGCACTGTTCGCGGTGCTTTATGTCTATTTCATCTGGCAAACCCAAGTCTGGACCGGGTTCAATACGGCCTATCCGGACGTCTACAAATTCTCCGAGCGTAAATATTCCGCCGGACAGGAATTGCCGGCGACGGACGGTCAGCAGGCCGCCGCAACCGCGCCCAAAACCTGCCAAACCTCGGCTGTTGTCGACGTAGCCGCGGATCTGATCGATTACAATGTCAATCAGAACGCGTGGATCTCGTCGATGCTGCTCTACAAGGCCGGCCTCTTCGGCATCTCATGGGATGACACGCCGTTCCTGGACAACAAAGCCTCATTCCAGCGCGGCATCAATTCGGTTGTTCGCCGTACGTCGGCGGAGCTGGTCGACACGCTCGGCCGCGTGCGCGGAACCTCAGGCATCAACAGCGATCTGCAGAAGGCGCGCGGCAACCTGCAATTCGACGAGTCCAGCTGGTATTTCGGCCTGCATCCCTTCGGACCGAAGACGCCGAGCCCAAGCTATTATCGCGCCGCGATGGTCAATCTGCGCAGCTTCAACAGCGATCTCGGCAGCTGCAAGGCAATCTTCGACGGTCGCGCCGACAATCTGCTGCAGTTCGTCGACCATATTGCCAATGATCTCGGCAGTACGGCCGACATCTTGGCCAAACGGGCGGCGGATCACAGCTATGGCTGGTTTGACATGCGGGCTGACGATCGCTTCTGGTTTGCCTACGGACAACTTTACGCCAGCTACGGCATCCTGAGCGCCGCCCGCTCGGATTTCCAGCAGGTGATCGCCGAACGCAATGTCGGTACGCTTTGGGCAGATGTCATAACGCAGCTGCAGGCGGCGCTGCGCATTCAGCCTTTCATCATTTCCAACGGACCTGAAGACAGTTCCTTCATGCCGAGCCATCTCGCAACCATGGGTTTCCATATTCTGCGGGTGCGTTCGAGCCTCGTCGAGATTCGCACGGTTCTGGGCGGTCGCTAAGCCGGGAAGAGCTGTGCGCCTGTCGGACGCGCATCAACGTTGAGCCCGGTCAGAGGGCTCAGTCCGGAAAGCGTGTGAAGGAAGGTTCGTTCAGCTGATCAGCTTCAGGCGGATGGCCTTGGCGACGAGCTGCGTGCGGTTGACGCAATCGAGCTTCTTGATCGCGTTCATCATGTAGGCGTTTACCGTGTGGTCGGAGAGGGAAAGGATCTGTCCGATCTCCACGGAAGTCTTGCCTTGAGCGGTCCAGCGGACCACTTCCAGTTCGCGGGCCGAAAGCGAGTGGGGGACGCCGCCATCGTTGCGCTTGAGGCAAGTATAGGAATCGAGCGCCTGCAGCATGATCAGGGTAAGCTCGTTGATTTCACTCTGGCCAAGGCTGTTGCGATTCCCCAGAAACCAGAAAACGAGACGCTGACCATCCGGCGCGTTGACCGGAATGATGACGTTCATCGGGCAATTGTGATTGATCAGCAGCGTGCGAAGTTCGCGCGGAAGATCGGTGTTCGGTTCCGCGTCTTTTTCCATCAGGTGCCACGAATGCGGCATCACCGAATCGCGCGTACGCAACAGCATCGGACAGCGACGCACCAGCTGGTGCCGATCGAATTCACGCACGAACGGCGCTGGCACTGTTCCTTCGATGAGCAGCGGCGTCAGCATCGTGTCATCGGTAACCGGGGCGTTCATGAGAGCCATATGGCTGAAGCCAAAGGCAGCTCCGGTCCGCTCCAGCGCCAATGCAAATGCTGCTTGTGTCCGAGCAGCAGCAAGCTCGGCAGAAAGCAACAATTGTCTCTCGGCAGTGATGATATAGGACATATGAGTAGAGGCGCCCACAGCGTGTTATCGTTATCAATTACCCGATTTATGAGTGAATGCTAGACGCAAAAATACCACAGGGCCAGAAATAATTTTATTTTCATATATTTTAATATTTCAACCTAAGTGTTCATCAGAAACTTCGCCCAAAATGGTCATTAAGAGTGAAAATAGCGTTTCCGCTGGCCAAATTTCGACGGAGGCATACGCCTTGCGTCACTTCCGGCGCTGAAGACGCTACTGCGTGAGATGCATTCACTATGTCAAAATTGGGTCTGAAAAGACGTTGCCCGACGCGAGGAGAAGGGGAGTGGGTTTGATCCGGAAGAGGCTCGCGCTTAGCGGCGAAGCCTTTGCTGTTCATGTGGTATGATGAGCATCGTGGTGGCCCATTCCCGCATTCTTGTGATCGGATGGCGATCGATTTTCTCGTGGTCCGCTCGCGTATGTGTGACTTTAGACGCAGCTGCCCAGGAGTTTCGTCAAATGATGCGTCGCCATGCCGGCGTGCCTTGCGAAGGCCCAAAGCGGTTGCTATCGGTCTTGCCAAAGTAATCGCTTGCAGGCGTATAGCTCATGAATTCTCGCTTCTTGTCGCGACTTGCGGCGCGCTGTTGCCAAACGCTGTTGTGGTTCGTCACCGGCGTTTCGCTCCTGCTGGTCTCGCCTGCGCTTGCGGAAGCAGCGGGCGTAGCTGGAGGCACGCCGATGCGCTTCCTGCTTGTCCATGGTGAGATGGGTCAGTGCCGAGCCGACAATACCTGCCCGGACTGGATTTCCGCCGAGGGTCAGATCATGACGGACACGCCGCGGAAGCTGCAGAAAATCCTGAAGCAGATCGGCAACCGCAAACTTCCCATCGTCGTCAGCTCGCCGGGCGGCGATGTCAAGGCGGCGATGGAGATGGCCCGCATCATTCGCAAGCAGAAACTGTCGATCGCGGTTGGGCGCACCCGCTCGCGGGCGTGCCCCTATGCCGAGCCGATCTGCTCGGCCGCCCTTGCCAAGGATGGCTCGATCAAAGGACAGCCATTCTCTTACGGTGCCATCTGCTTTTCGGCCTGCCCGCTGTTTTTCGCTGGCGGTGTTCAGCGTGTTGCCAGCCCCTTCGCGCTTTTGGGCGTTCATCAGATCACGACGACCTATAGCGAAGTGCGGGTTCAATACCGCACGGAATACGAAATGGTTGATGGCAAGCGCAAGGTCATTTCCAAGAAGGAGATCGGGCGCAAATTCGTCGGCAAATATGACACGACGAAGCTCGACAAGGCACAAAGGGCGAGGCTGGTCGACTTTCTCGACAAGATGGGCGTCGACCGACGGCTTGTCGCTCTGATGCTTGGAACCGAGCCAAACGGCATCTATTTGATTCCGCAGATGGAAGCGCTGAGGCTGAAGCTGACCACCGAGCTTGCCGATGCCGATGCTCTGGTATCGGCCCGCAACTGCAAGGAAAATCAGTCGATTTCTGACTGCGTGGCGCCGCCGCCCGCAGCCGCTACGCCCGCCACCAATGCACCCGTTACCGATGCGCCGATGAGCAGCGCCTCGGCTATGGCTGGCAAGTAACCGCAGTTCGGGCCTTAGCCGTCCTTGCTTTTGGCTTTGGCCATGATCTTTTCGAGGTAGCCTAACAGCAGCGCCGAGATGACGAAGGCGAGGTGGATGATGGTGAACCACATCAGCTTGGCATTGTCGTATTGCGTGGCGTTCAGGAAGATCTGCAGGAGGTGGATCGAGGAAATGGCGACGATCGAGGAGGCGACCTTGATCTTGAGGCTGCCTGAATCGAGCTTGCCGATGAAGGAGACTTCGCCCTCGTTCTCTGCCTCATCGAAGCGGCTGACGAAATTCTCGTAGCCGGAAATCATCACCATGACGATGAGGCTCGCCACCAGGGCGGCGTCGATCAGGCCGAGAATGGCCAGGATCATGTCGGCTTCGTCATAGGCGAAAACGTTGATCGCAACCTTGTAGAACTTATAGGCAAACGAGACGGCGTAGACCGCAAGGGATGCGGCAAGGCCGAGATAGAAGATCACCAGGAGCCAGCGACTGGAGAGGATGATGCGCTCGACCAGCAATTCCAGGGACTTCATATGTTTTCCTTCTTTCTCGGTTTGCATTGGATGCCGAAAATAGGCACGTCGATGCCTTCAGACAAGGCGGTACGTTTCGGCGGGCCGAGTGCTGTGCCACTATTCACACCGGATACATATTGGTTTATCCCGACAGGGAAATGACCGTATGGTTGGGGGCAAGACTTATGGCGACGACCGTGGCATCCGACATAGAAATTGCGCGTGCGGCAAAGAAGCTGCCGATTACCGACATCGGCGCAAAGCTCGGCATCCCCGCGGAACAGCTCGCACCTTACGGATACGACAAGGCGAAGATCAGCGCCGAATTCATTGCGGCGCAGGCCGGCAAGAAGGACGGCAAGCTGATCCTCGTCACGGCGATCAATCCGACACCCGCGGGCGAAGGCAAGACCACGACGACGGTCGGTCTCGGCGACGGTCTGAACCGTATCGGCAAGAAGGCAGTGGTGTGCGTGCGGGAGGCATCTCTCGGGCCATGCTTCGGCGTGAAAGGCGGGGCTGCCGGCGGCGGCTATGCGCAGGTCATTCCGATGGAAGACATC
Source organism: Martinezella tropici (assembly GCA_000799755.1). Classification (GTDB taxonomy): domain Bacteria; phylum Pseudomonadota; class Alphaproteobacteria; order Rhizobiales; family Rhizobiaceae; genus Rhizobium; species Rhizobium tropici_A. The sequence continues at coordinate 229,291 of JUHI01000007.1, read as the reverse complement.
AACCTGCATTTCACCGGCGACTTCCACGCGATTACGTCAGCCCACAATCTGCTCGCCGCGCTGATCGACAACCATATCTACTGGGGCAACGAAGAGAACATCGACATCCGCCGTATCACCTGGCGCCGTGCGATGGATATGAACGACCGCGCATTGCGCGACATCGTCTCCTCGCTGGGCGGCGTTGCGAACGGCTTCCCGCGCGAAGGCGGCTTCGACATTACCGTCGCCTCGGAGGTGATGGCCATCCTCTGTCTGGCATCCGACCTCAAGGATCTAGAAAAGCGGCTTGGCAACATCATCATCGGCTACCGCCGCGACCGCACGCCCGTCTATGCCCGCGATCTGAAGGCCGACGGCGCGATGGCCGTGCTCCTGAAAGATGCGATGCAGCCGAATCTCGTGCAGACGCTGGAGAACAATCCGGCCCTGGTGCATGGCGGCCCCTTCGCCAATATCGCCCATGGCTGCAATTCGGTGATCGCGACGCGCACAGCGCTGAAGCTTGCCGATTATGTGGTGACGGAAGCGGGCTTCGGCGCCGATCTCGGCGCGGAGAAATTCTTCGACATTAAATGCCGAAAGGCCGGACTTTCGCCCGATGCTGCCGTCATCGTCGCGACCGTGCGGGCACTCAAGATGAATGGCGGCGTCAAGAGGGACGATCTCGGCAAGGAGAATGTGGAGGCTCTGGTCAAGGGCTGCGCCAACCTCGGGCGACATGTCGCCAACGTCCGCAAGTTCGGCGTGCCTGTTGTCGTCGCCATCAATCATTTCGTTTCGGATACGGAAGCCGAAATCGAGGCGCTGAAGAATTATGTCGCGCGGCTCGGCGCCGAGGCGATCCTCTGCCGACACTGGGCGGAAGGCTCGGCCGGTATCACCGATCTCGCGCATAAGGTGGTGGAGCTTGCCGAATCCGGCCAGGCGAAGTTCCAGCCGCTCTATCCGGACAATCTGCCGCTTCTGGAGAAGATCGAGATCGTCGCCTCGAAGATCTACCATGCCGGCGAGGTCACGGCCGACAAGACCATACGCGACCAGCTGCGGTCCTGGGAGGATCAGGGCTACGGCCATCTGCCCGTTTGCATGGCGAAGACGCAATACTCCTTCTCGACCGATCCGAACGTTCGCGGCGCGCCCGAGGGTCACATCGTTTCCGTCCGCGAGGTGCGGCTTTCCGCCGGTGCGGGTTTTATCGTCGTCATTACCGGCGAGATCATGACGATGCCGGGCCTCCCGAAATCGCCGGCAGCCGAGAGGATTTTCCTCAATGATCAGGGCTATATCGAGGGACTGTTTTAAGTTCAGAATCTGATTCAACTTGCCAGCGCAACTGTCGGTTTGGCGGCTGCGCATGCAATTATTGTCATCCGATCGCAATAGAATGTCTGGCCCATTGACCTCGTCGAAATCCGAAACAAAATCGGCGCGGTCCATGTATTGTTAAGGTGGAGGCATGCCGTGACTGCCGATAGCCGTGCCAGTTTGGATGAGATACGGGATTTCCATGCGAAGATGATGGCTGTTGCCAGCAATTCTTCGGATGAAAGGCTGGAACAGGCCTTTCGTCTCATTCGGCGCGAGGCCTTCATGGGGCCGGGACCGTGGCAGATCCGCGTCAGCGCGAGCTACCTCGAGACGCCAAGCGCCGATCCTGCCTATCTCTACCAGAATGTGCTCGTCGCCCTGGACAAATCCAAAGGCATCAACAATGGCGAGCCGTTTCTCCATGCGGCTTTCCTTGGAGCTGTCGCTCCCAAGCCTGGCGAAATCGTCATCCACATCGGTACGGGAACGGGATACTACACCGCCATCCTGTCGACGCTCGTCACGCCCGGCGGCCATGTCCATGCCGTCGAGATCGACGAGGCATTGGCCGACCGCACGCGTAACAATCTCGCGTCATTTGACGGTGTCTCCGTCATCTGCGCCGATGCGACGGCATTGGAGCTTCCGCAAGCCGATCTGATCTATGTGAATGCCGGGGTGGTGGCGCCGCCGATATCGTGGTTGCAGGCGCTGCGACCCGGTGGCCGGATCATCCTGCCCTGGCAGGCGAACGAGAAGGTCGGACTTGCCGTCGTGATTACGCGAGAATCGCGGGGGTTCGATGCTCGGATATTGATGTCCGCCTATTTCATCCCCTGCATCGGAGCGTCCGATCCGGTTAATTCCGCAAAAACACCAAATGGCGGCGAGGCTCGGTCTATCCAGTCGGTCTGGCTGACGCAGGACCGGGCGCCGGATGAAACGGCGATCGCGATCTACAGAGACCTGTGGTTCTCGAATAGGGGCGTCGCGGTGTGATGGGACTGCCATCGCAGTCTTAAGCATCTCAATGCCGCTCTAATGGCAGTAGCGGAAGCCGCCGTTCCTTTCGATCACGTCGAGATGGAAATGGGTTTCATGCGCGGCGTCGCTCTCGGGGTCCAGGACCGTCGTGAAATAGAGGCAGGCCGATGCACTGGCGGCGCGCTGGAATGCGCCCGTCAGTGTCGGGTCTTCGCGCCGCGGCTCGATCGCGATCGTCTTGCCGTTTTCGAAGGTGAAACTTGCGACATCGATGGCGTTACCGCGGGCATGTTCCGAGATCTTGCCGGTGGAGGCGTTGTTGCGCAGCCGGCAGACATAGGTCGATGCCTGGTTGATGGTGACGATCTTGCCGTTGTCCAACGCGGCGGCGGACGGAATGACGCTTTCCTTCACCCATTGGGCCAAAGCGAGGGCGGCTTCGCAACGCATCTTGCCTTCGGGTTTGAACGCTATACCCGGCAGCGGGGAGCTGAGCGCGATCGGCTTGTCGATGCCGCAGCCATTGCCGTCGTCAATGCGGGCGATCTCTTTGAAGGTTGCCCCCATGGCGGTCAGGTCTTTCAGGCAGGCCTGGTGTTCATCATCCGGTTCGGACGCGATGCTGAGAGGCGGGCGAGGGGGACCTTGGGTTTGGCCCGTCGTCTGTTCTTCCGGCTGCGGCGCCGGCGTTTCCTCCTGTCTGACCGCCGGCTTTTCCGTCGGAATGGCGGGTTTGTCCGGCGATGTAACGGGTTTCTCTGCTGGAATCGGCGGTTCGTCCTCCGGCTGGACCTGTTCCTTACCCGGCTTTTGCTCGGGAATCGGACCGGCTTGCGGTAGAGACGCGGCCATGAGCATGATGGCAGCAGAGACGAATGAAACGATTCTAAACAGCATCAAGTAATTCAGCCAATTCTAATGATGATGCCGATAGAACGCGTGAGGCTGTCATTTCGTTGCAATTCAGCAACGTTTGCCTCTTGTCTTAAAAGATGACAATTTTATTCATGATTATACGCGCCATATATATTGACAATTATACTCATGTTTTTTATGCGGCAGAAAGAAGGCGGAATATTTCCCGCCGTTAACAAAATAGCCTAGCCAGCCCCTTGCCTGCATTTGACGCAGCAACCAGCCAGCCCGGTCAAGCAGTTCGAAAGGAATGGTTATGGTTGTCCGGCGCTCCCGCTCGGCTCTCTTGGCATGCACTGCGTTTCTCGCCCTCGGGCTGGCAACGACATCCTTTGCGCAAACCGCAGCCCCGAATGACGAGGCGACGGGCGAGGCGGCAAAGGGTGATCGCGTCACCAATCTGAAACCGATCGTCGTGAAGGGCAAAGGCAAGGCGAACAAGGACGTGCTTGCCGATTCGCCGACCGCCAGCGAGACAACAGCCAAGGAAATCGACGAAAACCAGATCACGCGCATCGAGGATCTCGGCCGCAGCACGGAGGTCGGCGTCGGCTTCAACCGCACCACCGGCGGCATCAACATTCGCGGTCTCGGCGACGACCGTGTCCTGACCTCGATCGACGGTATCAAAATTCCTTTTCTTCTCGATACTTCGCGCGGGTCCAACGGTGGCGCCAATAGCTTCGATTTCAACGCGCTCTCCAGCATCGACGTCGTTCGCGGCGCCGATTCCAGTCGTGGCGGCTCCAGCGCTCTCGGCGGCGCCTTCGTCTTGCACACGCTTGAGCCGGAAGATTTGATCACCCCTGGATCGACTTGGGGCGGCATTTTCAAGTTCGGTTATAACGGCGATGACCGCAGTGTCGGTGGTTCGGCGGCTGTTGCAAAACGTATCGACAATACGGCCGTTCTCTTTGAAGGCGGTTATACACGTGGGCATGAGCTCGAGAACAATGGCGATGTCGGTGGCTATTCGACCAAGCGCACCGAAGCGAATCCGGCCGACTACAATCAGAGAAGCGCTCTCTTCAAGATCCGCCAATATACCGACATCGGCACTTTCGGCATCACGGCCGAGCACTACAACAAGGACAAAGACACCGATCTGATGACCCTGCAGAGCCCGACCGGAAACTTCCGGCCCGGCAACTATAACGGGACAGACAACATAGAGCGCAATCGCCTTTCTCTCGACTATAAATATGAAGCCGAGAGCGCCGATTCGCTGCTTGATACTGCCAATGCCGTATTCTACTGGCAGAATCTGCTGCGTGAAACTGGTACTGCGGGTTATCGCTATACTTCCGTCATCGGAGACTATTCGCGCTTTAATGATTTGAAAGACCGTAGTATCGGCTTCAACGGCAATGCGTCGAAGTCGTTCGACACCGGAAGCCTGCATCACACGGTTACCTTTGGTCTCGACACTTCCTTCGACAAAATTACTCAGTATTCGGCAGGTAAAGATAGCTGCAGCAACCCGCGCTGGCGCGCCACTTGCGCGTTCCTGCATACCAACCAGTCCGACATGCCCGATGTCGATGGCAAGCGCGTCGGTGCCTTTGTCAATGACAAGATTGAGCTCGGTTCCAGCAATGTCTCGCTGACGCCGGGTCTGCGTTTCGACTGGTATGACTACTCGCCGAAGAACACGACTGCCTATCGCGACAGCGCCAATTACAAGGGGCTGCCACCCGGTCAGTCGGATACTCGCTTCTCGCCAAGCCTACGGGCCTCCTATGAACCGCAACAGAATGTCGAGATCTACGCGCAGTGGGCGATGGCTTTCCGTGCGCCCAATGCCAACGAACTCTACGTCAACTATGGCGTGCCCGGCGGTTATGTCAGCTACGGCAATCCGGACCTGAAGCCGGAAACCAGCAACGGCATCGAAATCGGCACCAACCTCGGCGACGACGATTTCGGCGGCCATGTCGGCGCCTTCTACAACAAGTACAGGAACTTCATCGACACGCTGAACTATCGTGATCCCACGGGCACCTATCCGCTCGGGATCACCGAATACTTCAACCGCGCCAACGTCCGCATGTTCGGGATCGAGGTCAATGCGCACAAGAAGTTCGACAACGGCATCCACGTCAAGGGCGCGCTTGCCTATGTCAACGGCAAGGATTCCGACACCGGTCAATGGATCAATTCCGTCGCGCCGGCCAAGGCCGCCTTCACTGTCGGCTATGCGACCGAAGTCTGGGGAACGGACCTGACCTTCATCACCGCGGCTCGCGAAGCGAAGAAGACGGGCGACACGTTGCAGACCCCTGCCTATGGCATCTTCGATCTCACCGCCTGGTGGGAGCCGGAACAGGTGAAGGGCCTCAGCATTCGCGGCGGCGTCTACAACATCTTCAACAAGACCTACTACGATGCGCTGAACGCGCCGTCCTATAGCGGCCCGCTGACCCAACCCGCATCCTATTATTCCGAGCCTGGCCGGACCTTCAAGCTGACGCTGACGCAGCGGTTCTAAGCCACCTCATCGATGCAGCAAACTTGGGCGGTGCTTCGGTATCGCCCTCTTTTTTGCCCTCTGGCGTGGCATCGGCAAAATTGCGCAATTGTAAATCGCAGGCTTCGATGCTATTTGACGCGCATAGTCTTCAACCCGTCGAGAGAAAAGAGAGGAGGACCCATATGACCAAGGTAGTCTGGCATATTCGCCAGTTCGGTCCGACTCGTGCCCTGCGGATGCGTTTGCAGGGCTGATCAGAGGCGGTTACTCACTCATTCCTTCTGGTCTGCCCTTTGGGCGACGTAAGCCTGCGCATCCGCGCGGCTGCGTCATGACATGTTTTCGAGCATTGGCCTGCTTTTGGCCATCGACATCGGCGTAGCGCGGCAAAAGGAGCCGCCGGCGATGTTCCGAGATGCTCGATCGAGACCGGAAAAGACCATGACTCTGATCAATCTCCGCAATCTGGGCGTCACCATGAGTGCGCCGCTGTTTTCCAATCTGAATTTCACCGTAGACGCCGGTGATCGCGTCGGCATCGTCGCTGCGAACGGACGCGGGAAGACCACTCTGCTGAATTGCATAGCCGGCAGGCAGGAACCGACATCAGGCGATATTACGCGCGCCCGAGGCTTGCGCGCTGGCTATGTCGAGCAGAACGTGCCGGTGAAGCTGCTCGATGTTTCCTTCTATGATGCCGTCCTTCAGGCCTTGCCGAAGGAGCAGGTCGCAAGCGAAAGCTGGCGCGTCGATGTCACCCTCGATTCGCTCGGCGTGCCTGATGCGATGCGGGAGAGGACGCTTGCCCAGCTCAGCGGCGGCTGGCAGCGGCTTGCCATGCTTGCCCGCGTCTGGGTGACGGAGCCGGACGTGCTGCTGCTCGACGAGCCGACCAACCATCTCGATCTCGCCAAGATAGCGCTGCTTGAGGATTGGCTGAACGCCTTGCCGCGTGACGTGCCCGTCATCATCGCCAGCCACGACCGCGCCTTCCTGGACGTGGTTTGCAATCGAACCCTGTTCCTGCGTCAGGACCAGCCGCAGGCCTATTCGCTGGCCTATAGCCGGGCGCGGTCGGCGCTGGACGAGGCGGATGCCTCCGACGAGCGCCGTTATCAGAAGGAGATGAAGACGGCGCAGCAGCTGCGCAAGCAGGCGGCCAAGCTCCATAATATCGGCGTCAATTCCGGCAGCGACCTGCTGACGGTGAAGACCAAGCAGTTGAAGGCTCGGGCCGAGAAGCTTGAGGACAGCGCAAAGCCGGGATACCTTGAACGTTCCTCCGGCTCGATCCGGCTTGCCAATCGCGGCATCCAGGCCAAGATATTGCTGACGCTGGACGATGCCGCAGTGACGACGCCCGACGGTACGCTTCTCTTCAAGACCGGCAAGCAATGGATATGCCAGGGCGACCGCATCGTGCTGCTTGGTGCCAACGGCGCCGGCAAGACGCAGTTGGTGGAAATGATCCGCAGGGCCATCGCCGATCCGTCGACCGGCGGAGCGATCAAGCCGACGCCGTCTCTCGTGCTTGGCTACAGCGATCAGGCGCTCTCCGATCTCGGGCAGAACGATACGCCGCTCGGGATGATCACGCGGCTGTTCGAGCTTGGCGAGCAGCGCGCCCGCAGCCTGCTGGTGGGCGCCGGTGTCAGCATCGAGATGCAGGGACGGGAGATCGGCAGGCTTTCCGGCGGGCAGAAGGCGCGGCTGGCGATGCTGGTGCTGCGGCTCATCAATCCCAATTTCTATTTGCTGGACGAGCCAACCAATCATCTGGATATCGACGGCCAGGAGGCGTTGGAGGGCGAGCTTATGGCGAACGAGGCAAGCTGCCTTCTCGTTTCGCATGACCGTAGCTTCGTGCGTTCGGTCGGCAATCGCTTCTGGCTGATCGACCGGAAGCGGTTGGTCGAAGTGGATGGGCCGGAAGAGTTCTTCGAAGCGGCCAGAGCACAAGAGTAGGCGAGGGCGCGATCTTCAGGTGGCTGGTTCATTCGAAAACAGATTGGCCGCCATGAAGTCGACGAAGACGCGGATCTTCGGGGACATGTAACGGCTCGTAGGCCACAATACGCGGAAAATACCGGTTTCCCCGATGTAGTCTTCGAGAAGTGACAGAAGCCGGCCCTCAGCGATCTGCGTCCTGACGGCAAAGGGCGGCAGGCATGTGATCCCAAAGCCGTTTTCGGCAAGATGGATGAGCGGCTCGATGGTGCTGGCGATCGTCGTCGTCGGCAAGGCGAGCCGCAAATCCTCCCCATTCCGTTTCAGTGGCCAAGGTTCCAGCCTGCCCGTGCTGGGGTAGCGATGATGCAGGCATTTGTGTCTGAGCAGGTCTTCGGGTGCGAGTGGCGTGCCTTCCGCCTTCAGATAATCTGGTGAGGCGACGATCCTGAAACGAAATGTGCCGAGCTTGCGGCTCATCAGCCTCGTATCCCTGACATCGCCCGTGCGTATGACGGCATCGAATCCTTCCTCGATCACATCGACCAGACGATCGGTAAAATCCAGATCGAGGGTGATATCGGGATATGTGCGCATGAAGGCCGATATGGCTGGCATCAACAGCATGCCCGCAATTGGAAGGCTCACCCGAAGATGGCCGCGAGGTGCCGAATGCGATTTCGACAACTCCGCCTGAGCGGTATCGAGCTCCGAGATGATGCGTCGACAGGTGTCGAGAAAGAAGCTGCCTTCCTCGGTTAGGGTCATGCTCCGCGTCGAGCGGTGAAAAAGGCGAACGCCCATATCCTGTTCGAGCCGCGCAATGGCCTTGCCGACGGCGGAGCTGGAGAGGCCAAGCCGCCGGGCGCCGGCAACGAAGCTGCCGCCCTCTGCCGTCTGCACGAAAATGCCAAGCGCCCCAAGCCTATCCATCATAACCCCGATTGCGGAAATTAATTCCGATCTCACAAGAATACCGGATTGTTTATCCGCTATGTCGATCCCGATATCCAGTGCCGGCGCAGCAAACGATGCCGCTTTTCAAAGAAGGAACCGCAATGGATACGATCTCTGCACAGTTCTCCGCTCAACCGCAGCCGACCATCTTCGTGGTCAATGTCATTCATGCTCATCCCGGCAAGCAAGAAGAGGCGTTCCGGCTGATTCAGGATGTTGTCCACTATGTTGCCGAACGGAAGGACGGATTTCTCTGGAGCAATCTCGCCAAGAGCACGGATGGTCTGACCGTGGTCAATATCGAGGCGATCAAGGATACCGGCAACGTCGACGAGTTCTTCTCCGATCCTGTCTTTGTCGAGAAATTCCGTAAGCTCAACGAGGTTTCGACCAGCGAATTCCATACCTACACCGTGGGCGATCTGGTTTTGCCGAAGCTCGGCAGTTCCGGAGATGATCGCGCCTAGACGGTCATGATTGATAGCGGGCTGAGGTCGCCTTTTCGCCGCCGGAAACTTTCCTCCCATCTTCCGCTTGCGCATCGCGGCATCTCACGCTAACAATTCCCGCCATGAACACGTCTTTGAACAACATTGCAGTTTGGTGGTGGGCACGCTAAGGCGGCCTCGACCAATCGTGTTCAAAGACGACGAGTGAGCCGCCCGAGATTTCGAGGCGGCTTTTTTGTTATATTGGCCGCCTGTCATCCGGGCCCGACAACGGAGTGAGGAACAATGGTAACGATCCTTCGGGATGATGGTGCGGAAATCTACGAGACGAAGGGCGGCATCACCGTCACCCGGCAGCGCCGGCCGACGCCCTATGCGGATGCCGTATCGTCATACATCGACAAGCTCGACGAACGCCGCGGCGCGGTCTTTTCGTCGAACTACGAATATCCCGGCCGCTATACGCGTTGGGATACCGCTGTCGTCGATCCGCCGCTCGGTCTTTCCTGTAATGGTCGCGATGTCTGGATCGATGCCTATAACGAGCGCGGCGAGGTCATTCTCGGCTTCATCGCGGAGAAGTTGAAGAGCGTTTCGGAGGTCGTTCTCGGCGCTTCGACACCGCGTCGGCTCGACCTCACCGTAAAGACGCCGGATCGCGTCTTCACCGAGGAAGAACGCTCGAAGATGCCAACGGTCTTTACCGTGCTGCGCGCGGTCACTGAGCTGTTCTATTCCCAGGCCGATGCCAGCATCGGTTTCTATGGCGCCTTCGGTTACGACCTGGCCTTCCAATTTGACGCCATCAGCCTGAAGCTCAAGCGCCCGGACGACCAGCGCGATATGGTGCTCTATCTGCCCGATGAAATTCTGGTGGTCGACAACTACTCCGCCAAGGCATGGATCGACCGCTACGATTTCGCCAAGGACGGCCAATCGACGGAAGGCAAGTCCGGCGAGATTGTGCCTGAGCCTTTCCACCATACCGATGCCATTCCGCCGAAGAGCGATCATCGCCCCGGCGAATATGCCGAGCTGGTGGTCAAGGCGAAGGAGAGTTTTCGCAAGGGCGATCTCTTCGAAGTCGTGCCCGGCCAGAAATTCATGGAACGCTGCGACAGCAAACCGTCAGACATTTCGAAGCGTCTGAAGGCGATCAACCCGTCGCCCTATTCCTTCTTCATCAACCTCGGCAATCAGGAATATCTGATCGGCGCATCGCCGGAAATGTTCGTGCGCGTGTCCGGCCGCCGCATCGAGACCTGCCCGATTTCGGGCACGATCAAGCGCGGCGACGATCCGATCGCCGACAGCGAGCAAATCCTGAAGTTGCTGAACTCCAAGAAGGACGAATCGGAGCTGACCATGTGCTCCGACGTTGACCGCAACGACAAAAGCCGCGTCTGCGAGCCGGGTTCGGTCAAGGTCATCGGCCGCCGCCAGATCGAGATGTATTCGCGCCTGATCCACACGGTCGACCATATCGAAGGCCGCCTGCGCGACGATATGGACGCCTTCGACGGTTTCCTCAGCCACGCCTGGGCCGTTACCGTCACCGGCGCGCCAAAGCTCTGGGCCATGCGCTTCATCGAGAGCCATGAGAAGAGCCCGCGCGCATGGTATGGTGGCGCGATCGGCATGGTCGGCTTCAATGGCGACATGAATACCGGCCTGACGCTGCGCACCGTTCGCATCAAGGACGGCATCGCTGAGGTGCGGGCTGGCGCGACGCTGCTCAACGACTCGATCCCCGAGGAAGAAGAAGCCGAAACCGAACTGAAGGCCTCCGCCATGCTTTCCGCCATCCGTGATGCCAAGACCGGCAATTCCGGCAAACAGCAACGTGACGTCGCTTCCGTCGGAAAGGGCGTGAAGATCCTGCTCGTCGACCACGAGGACAGCTTCGTCCACACGCTTGCCAATTATTTCCGCCAGACGGGCGCGACGGTTTCGACCGTGCGTACACCGGTGCCGGAGGAGGTCTTCGACCGGCTCGATCCGGATCTCGTCGTGCTGTCGCCAGGCCCCGGCAATCCGAAGGATTTCGATTGCAAGGCGACCATCAAGAAGGCGAGGGCGCGCAACCTGCCGATCTTCGGTGTCTGCCTGGGCTTGCAGGCGCTCGCCGAAGCCTATGGTGGCGAATTGCGCCATCTGGCAATCCCGATGCACGGCAAGCCGTCGCGCATCCGGGTGCTGGAGCCGGGCCTCGTTTTCTCCGGCCTCGGCCGCGAGGTCACGGTCGGACGCTATCACTCGATCTTTGCCGATCCGTCGAGCCTGCCGCGTGAATTCATGATCACGGCCGAGAGCGAAGATGGCACGATCATGGGCATCGAGCATGTGAAGGAGCCGATCGCGGCCGTACAGTTCCACCCGGAATCGATCATGACGCTCGGCGGCGATGCAGGGATGCGGATGATCGAGAATGTCGTGGCGCATCTGGCGCGGCGGGTGAAGACCAAGGCCGCCTGAGGCGGGCGTTTTTCGCCTGGACGTTCGATAATCCCATGCACTCGGTAAGAGTGCATGGGATTATTTTTATGCCTTGAAGGAACCAACAAATCGCTGAAGAGATTGATTGTTGACGGGGGCTTTCAGTCGGTGATCTCAAAGATATTCAAGGGTGTTTTCTGCGCCATTCTTGCCGCTGTGCTCTTGGTCGGCCTCGGCATCGTCGTGCCGCGTCCGCTCTGGCATGATGCGTCGGCCGCGAAAGCGGAGCGATACTGGCAGATTCTCATGCTCAGCAACCCGATCCATACGGATATTGCCATTCCCGTCGACGGCGATCTCCTCACTCGTTTCGCCTTCCTGCGGACGGCCGGGCTCGATCTCGACAATCCCAACCTGCGCTATCTCGTCTTCGGCTGGGGTGGCCGGAGTTTCTACATCGAGACGCCGACCTGGGCCGATTTGAAGCCCGGACCTGTGCTTAAAAGCTTCGGTCTCGACCGTTCCGTCATTCATGCGGAGCTGGCGGGCGATATTCCGCTGGATGCGCCTGTTGTGACGGTGATCAACATCAATCCGGAAGGCCTTGAGCGGCTGAAGCAATTCATTCTCGGTAGCTTCGAACAAGCCGACAATGGGCCGGTGCCTCTGCTTGGCAGCAACTACGGCCCGAACGATGCGTTCTTCGAGGCGCGGGGATATTTCAACGCGTTGATGGGATGCAATACCTGGACAGCCGCCGCGCTCCGGCAGGCGGGATTGACCTCTGGCCTTTGGACGTCCTTGCCTTTCATGCTGCGCTGGTCGCTGCGCTTGCACAATGAGGATGAGCGTTTTGCCGCAAGCCACGCTTTGCCTTAGCTTTGTTTGACTTATGGCAGGCTGTAAACTAGTCTTTGAGCGTTCCTGTGGGGCACATCGGCATTAGGCCGAAAGGGCTAGGCCTGCCCGCTGATATCACTCAGCAGGAGTCCGTCTATGCCAACCCTCGATACCTACCGTAAACAAGCCAAGCTCTTGATGCGCTGGCACCGTGAACGCGACTATTCCATCGGCGGAAGAGTGCGAACGCTCGACCGTTTCAAAACGCTGACGGATCGCGAGATTCTGGCAATGAAATTCCCTCTGACGCTGGCGCAGGAGATTGTTGCGGTCGAAGCCGGTCACAAGAGCTGGGCGGAGTTGAAAGCCGTCGCGGTGGATGCGGCGAAGATGCCGCCCACTTCGGCGGAACCGCCGATCTTCAAGAGCGTCATTCCGATACTCTTCGTACGTGATGTGACCGCCAGTGCCGCCTTCTTTCGGGAGAAGCTGGGCTTCGAAGCGGATTTCCTGCATGGGTCTCCGCCGTTCTATGGGGCGGTGTCGCGCGACGGAATCTGGATTCACTTGCGGCTCGTCCACGAACCTTATTTTGCCGCGGCGGCTGCAAAGGAGAAGTCGTTGATTCTCGCTTCGATCGAGGTTTCGAATGTCCAGGGGCTGTTCGAGGAATTTAAAGCCAGAGGCGTGGAGTTCGCGCAGCCGCTCACCAAACAAGCCTGGGGCGGCACGGATTTCCATGTGCGCGACCCGGACGGCAACGTCGTCTCGTTTGTTACGTTCAGATCGTGACGCCCTGATCCGTCGAGGGTTGCCGCGCAGCGGCAGCTCTTACATGTCCTTGCAATCCTGCCAGCCTTCCTCGAAGACGAGCTTGTCGAGCGGCAGGCGGTCACGCCATCCCTTCACGGCGAGCTCAGGCATATCGTAGAGCTCGTCGACATAGCCGACACAGAGCCAGGCAACGATCTTCACGTGCTCGGGTATGCCGAGGATCGATTTGATGGCGTCTTCATGGAAGATGCTGACCCAGCCGACGCCGACGCCTTCGGCCCTTGCGGCAAGCCAGAGGTTCTGGACGGCGCAAACGGTCGAATAGACATCGGTGTCCGGATTGTGCGTGCGACCGAGCACGACCGGGCCACCGCGCCTGGTGTCGCAGGTGATGCAGATGCTGAGCGGCGCCTTGCGGATGCCTTCCAGCTTCAGCCGTTGATACTGCGCGCGGCGATCACCCTCGAACATCGAGCAGGCTTCCTCATTGGCATGATGGAACGCTTGCCACACGCGCTCGCGTGTCTCTGGTTGACGGATGAGGATGAAGTTCCATGGTTGCATGAACCCCACCGATGGCGCCGAATGGGCCGCCTCGAGCAGACGCCTGACGAGACCGTCGGGCAGGGGATCGGGCCGAAACTGGTCGCGCACGTCACGCCGCGTTTCGATGGCGCGGTAGACGGCGTTGCGCTCTCCTTCCGAAAAAGCGCCGGCCACCACCAGATGATCCGACATATTCACAGAGGTATCGGCGGCGCTGGCATCGGGGCGATCGTCAAGAGCAGACATATTCAACCATGGTTTCATCAAGAACGGCGGCTCGTCGGCCGATGCCGCTGACATTCGCATGTCGGGCTGACGCAGGGCTTAGTGCTGGATCGGAAGCGAAACTACCAGCACGATTTTTCATAGGCGCGCATAATCGCGCCATTATGTGGCAAATACCGTGTGGCTACCTGATGACCGCTCTAATGTCCGTTATGCATCAGCGGCTGACGTGAGCCGCCGCCTGCTGCGTTGGACCAGAAACCGAAATTCTGGATATGGGATGAGCGTCTGTGTATCACCACGGAATTGTGGTGTTTTCCCAGCGAGTAAAGGTTCCGGTGGGACCGTCCGGCCCAAGTAGCGCGACACGCACGACCTCGCGCGAGCCATCCTCCACGGACTCGGTGCCCTGGTATCCGTTGAGGTTCGTCTTTGTGAAGGCGGGGGATACCAGATTGACCTTGATGCCGGTCTCCTCCAGCTCGATCATCATGGCAAGCGTGATCGCGTTTAGAGCTGCTTTCGATGCCGGATAAACGGGACCGAAATACGCGTGGTGCGGGAAGGATGGGTCGGCATTGGCTGTCAGCGATCCGGCGCCGCTCGATACGTTGACGATGCGAGCGTCCGATGACAGGCGTAGCAACGGCAGCATGGCCTGATAGACGGCAAGAACGCCGAACACATTGGTCTCCCAGACCGTGCGGACTTCATCGAGCGAGACGTTGCTCGCCTTGCTGACCTTGACATATTCCTCGAGCGACAAGTTCCCCTTCCTCGTATTCGAGATTGCCGCATTGTTGACGAGCAGGTCGAGGCGTCCGAATTCGTCACCAATCCGCTTTGCCGCGTTGGCGATAGAGTCGATGTTCGTTACGTCGAGCTGGATTGGGATCGCGCCAGCGCCGATTTCCCTGGCTGCCTCCTCGCCACGTTTGAGATCGCGCGATCCGACGAACACGGTGACGGCGTTCGCCACGAGTTCCTTTGCGACTTGAAGGCCCACGCCCTGATTTGCGCCGGTGACGAGCGCTATGCGTTTATCATGCGTCATGATGAATGCTCCTGAACGATTGGCTCAGAAAAATGTATGTTTCGATGGCCGGATTATCTATAATCAAAAGTCCGTAATGCGCTTTCAGGAGTCCTGATTTGTCCGACCCACTTGCCGAGGTTGTCGCCTTGCTCCAGCCGGGTGCATCCCGATCGAAGCTCGCCACCGGAGCAGGCCGCTGGCGCGTCAACCGCTCGGACAACGGACAGCCATTCTATAGCGTCATACTGGAAGGCTGCTGTCGCTTAGCAGCCGAAGGCCACGAGCCGATCATTCTACGGGCCGGGGATTTTGTCCTGATCCCTTCTGCAACCAACTTTTCGATGTCGAGCGCAACTCTGGCGCTGCAGGAGCGTGGCGACACACGGCACACAGTGCTTCCCAATGGTGAAGTCAGAAACGGCGATCCCGATGGCGTGCCCGATGTCAGATCGCTCGTTGGTCACTGCACGTTCCGATCCCCGGATGCCGCGCTCCTGGCCTCGCTGCTTCCGCGTCTCATCCACGTTCGCGGCGAAACGCGCTTCACGACCCTGGTCCAGCTCGTGCGGGAGGAGACGAGAGCGCAACGCCCCGCGCGTGACGTCATTCTCGAGCGTTTGCTGGAGGTGCTGCTGATCGAGGCGCTGCGATCCATCGCAGAAATGGGAACTCCGCGCGGCCTCGTGCGTGGCCTTGCGGATGAACGTCTTGGTATCGTGCTCCGCCAGATGCATGAGAATCCGAGCAGGCAATGGACCGTAACCGAGCTTGCCAAGTCGGCTGGTCTTTCCCGTTCCGCTTTCTTCGAGCGGTTCAGCCGTGCGGTTGGCGTCTCGCCAATGGAGTATCTGATTTCGTGGCGCATGGCGCTCGCCAAGAACATGCTGTTGAATAACGAAGGCGGCATGAAGGAGATCGCCGAACGCATCGGATACGGTTCCGCCAGCGCATTCAGTATTGCCTTCACACGTTCCGTTGGGCTTCCACCCACGCGCTATGCGCGATCGCAACAGTTGTCTGGAATTCAATAGCGTTCTCAGGAGGCACGGCGGCCAAGGTGATCGCGAAGGCTTACAATCACCTCGCAGCGGCGATCCAGGCGGAGCCTTCTCCATCCTTCGGGCTTGGATGATCCAATCGTGCATTGGTTGGCCCGAGTGGTGAGAACAGTTCGTGATGCGAAAAAGGATTACGTCCTTTGACAAACTCGGCGCTGTGCCCCATATGGACCGTCAATGAACCGCCTGCGCGAAAATTCGCGCGGGCGGTTTTGCATTTCAACGGCGCCTTTTTTGCAATTCATTCGCATAAGCACGGCGCGGGACACTGGAGAAGGGCATGAGCGCTCAAGGAAACGATACGATCAGGCGGCTCGCCCTCTGGGGCATTCCGCTGTCGCTCGGCGTCATGGGGCTGAAGATGCTGGCCTGGTGGCTGACGGGCTCCGTGGCTCTTCTATCCGACGGACTGGAATCTCTGACCAATGTCGTTGCGGCCTTTATTGCCTTCTTCGTCATCCGCTATGCCCAGAAACCAGCCGATCACGATCACCCGTTCGGCCACCATAAGGCGGAATATCTTTCCGCCGTTACCGAAGGCGTCATGATCGTCGTCGCCGCGCTGATGATCGTGCAGGAAGCGGTGGGGCATCTCGGTAATCCGCAGCCGATCCAGGCGCCGGTGCTGGGCCTCGCCATAAACTTCGTCGCCGGCGTTATCAACGCCGTTTGGGCTGTGACGCTGATCCGCGCTGGCCGGGCACACCGCTCGCCGGCGCTGACGGCAGACGGTCAGCATATCATGTCCGACGTCTATACGTCGGTCGGTGTCCTCATCGGCTTGCTCCTGGCGATCGGCAGCGGCTATCCGATCTTCGACCCGGTGCTCGCCATTCTCGTTGCCATCAACATCCTCTATCAAGGCTGGAAGGTCATCTCCCATTCCGTCGACGGATTGATGGACAAGGCTGTGCTGCCGGCCGAAGAGACCGTTATCAAGGATGCGATCGCGAGGAATGCGGAGGGCTCGCTCGGCGTGCATGATCTGAAGACACGCAGGGCAGGAGCGGTGACTTTCGTCGATTTCCATATGGTCGTGCCTGCCGCCATGCCGGTGCGCGAAGCGCATCGCATCTGCGACCGCCTTGAAGATGCCATACGGGCGATCCATGCGGGCGCCGAAATAACCATTCATGTGGAGCCGGAGGGCGAGAAGGCCCATGGTATCCGCGTCAAAGTGATCAAGGAGACCTGAGATGCCAAAGACCGATGTGTCCGGCCTGTCGATGCTCGGCAACCAGACCGAAGCCGCCAGCAATCCGGAAGAAGCGGTTCTGGAGAAGGTGCCCTCGGGCCATGCCGGCACCGACTATGTCGTGCGCTTCACCGCGCCCGAGTTCACCTCGCTCTGCCCGATGACTGGCCAGCCGGATTTCGCCCATATCGTCATCGACTACATTCCGAACGAATGGCTTGTCGAATCGAAGTCGCTGAAGCTCTTTCTGCATTCCTTCCGCAATCACGGTGCCTTCCACGAGGATTGCTCGATCTATATCGCCAAGCGTCTGGTGGATCTGTTGCAGCCGAAGTGGCTGCGCATCGGTGCCTATTGGTATCCGCGCGGCGGCATTCCGATCGACGTCTTCTGGCAGACCGGTAAGCCGCCGGAAGGCGTGTGGCTGCCGGATCAGGGCGTCCAGCCCTATCGCGGCCGAGGCTGAACGAAAAAGCCGCCATCCGGGGATGGCGGCTTTCTCCTAATGTCGTTGCGGCTCAGGCTCAGGCAAACGAGCTGTCGTCGTCGCTGTTGTCGGACGAATCGTCATAGTCGTCGTCCTGAGCGTCCTGCGCAGCGTCCTGGGCGTAATCGGCAGCGCTCTGATCGCTATTGTCGTCATTGCCGAAATAGTTGTTGTTGATGATGGTCTCCTGCACCGGCTGTTCGGCTGCCGCGCCTCCGAAGAGGCCGCTGCCGGCATTGCCGCCGAAGAGACCGCCGCCTGTGCCGCCGAGATGCGGGCTGAAGAGGCTGGAGAGCGATTCCGCCAGCATCACGCCGCCGGCGACGCCGGCTGCCGTGCCGAGCGCACCGCGCAGGAAGCTGCCGCCGGCGGAAGGTGCTGCTGCCTGCTGGCTCCACGGGCCTGACGGCTGCGGCTGACCACCCCATGGGCCGGGCTGCTGTTGCTGCGGTGCGTTGCGGGCATAATCGTCATAGAGGCGGCCCTGTTGCTGCGGATTGCCGCCCTGTGGTGCTGCGGCACGCTGCTGCTGACCGCCGCCAAAGAGCGAGCCGATCCCGCCGAGGAAACCACCACTCTGGCCCTGCGGATGATTGTCGGCGCCCTGCTGCTCGAGCTCGTGCACGCGGGCTTCGAGCTGCTGGATGCGATCGGCGGCAGCCTTCATGCCTTGTTCCTGCATGATGACGGCCTGCGCCAGGAAATAAGGCGCGTAGGGCTGGTCCCGGACCGATTGATTGATGAAGGTCTCTGCATCCTCGTCGCGCTGGGTGCTGGCAGCGCCGCGCACGCGATCGAAGAGAGAGGCGAGCAATTGACGTTCTTCAGGCGACATGATGGCCTCCTTGGCTATCCGTGCTGTAAATTCGGGGCGCGATGTTTCACCGCGCTGACCTGACGTAGGATCAAATCTCGGCTTTTCAAAGCCGTTCAAGTTACATTTCCGTAATCCGCAACCATAACACCATGTTGTCAGTCGCTATTCCCGCCTTGTCTTTTTCCGGCATTGTTTTACGCATTGAGTCGCACTATGTGCGGTGAACGACGCATCATGCTGGAGAGTTGAATGAACGACGAAGACGAACAGGAAGACAAGAAGACCGAGCAGCCCTTGGGCAAGGACGCGGAGGCGAATCTTTTCAAGTCGCGTTCGATCTTCATCTATGGCGGTATCACGCAGGAGCTGGCGCAGAAGGTCTGCTCGCAGCTCGTCGCGCTCTCCGCCGCCAGCGACGACGACATCCGCATCTACGTGAATTCGCCCGGCGGCCACGTCGAATCAGGCGATTCCATCCACGACATGATCAAGTTCATCAAGCCGAAGGTCTGGATGATCGGTACGGGCTGGGTCGCCTCCGCCGGAGCGCTGATCTATGTCTCCGCTCCCAAGGAGCGCCGCATTTGCCTGCCGAACACGCGCTTCCTGCTGCACCAACCGTCGGGCGGCACGCGCGGCATGGCCTCCGACATCGAGATCCAGGCACGCGAAATCATCAAGATGAACGAGCGCCTGAACAAGATCTTCTCGGAAGCCACCGGCCAGCCGGTCGAGCGCATCGCCAAGGATACGGACCGCGACTACTGGCTCTCCGCCGAGGAAGCCAAGGCGTATGGCCTGGTTTCTCGCATCGTGACTTCGCAGGCGGAAATCTGATCTAGCGGATCTGCCTGACTGAATTGAGCGCCCTTGCTTGCCGGAAGGCAGGCGAGGGCGTTTTCCGTTCCGGCCGCCAATCGCAACGTTCAGCCACGTGTGAGCCAGCGAAACACGTGGGCGATGAAGGCCTGCCCATTTTCGGTGATCGGATCGCCATGGGCCATCAGCACCTTTTCCGCCGGCCATTCCAAAACGCGCTCAATGGATGCGCGTGCCGCGCGGCGATCGGTAAATGCGACGCGAAACTTTCGAGGCACGGAAGGTTCGGGACCAACCATAAGGTCGAGCTTGGCAACAAGTGCGCGCCAGCCTTTGAACCATTGTGGATGAAAGTGCTGGATGAGATCGGTGAAGAGTACCGTTCCGCTCCTGCGATGAAAGAATACGACCTCCGTCGTAATTAGATTGCCGCGCATGACGACCAGATCGATTTCACCTGCCCAGTCCTGTTGCAGAGTCTCATCAAGATTGTCGTCAAATCGAATATCCCCGCGCTTTTGCATCAGACCAGGCGGCGCATACGTCTTGCCATCCGGATAGATCCGTTGCCAATCACCAAGGAAAACGTGATGAAGTGAATTGGGCGGGATCAGATATCGCACGTCGCCCAAGGCATCGATCTCTGCGCGAAGTCCATCCGAGATCTGTGTCGGCGACCACAAAAACAGGCTCCCGCGAGCCAGTCGGATGACAGCCATGCGGGTGGGATAGTGAAAGCCGCCGGCGGCCGCGACGATTGGGCCATCCGCTATCCAGATGTCGGGACCGAACTCCTTGAGGATTGCGGGCATTTTCATGCCATCCCTGTTTGATGTCATAAGTTTACATGTGTATAAATTTACACTAACGTATAAAAATGACAAGACTGAAGCGAACGGAACGATCACGCGCGCTTATTCTCGATGCTGCTGACATGGCGTTTCGGGAATTGGGCTTTGCGGATACCTCTGTCGAGGAAATCGCCTCGCGAGCAGGGCTCACGCGCAAGACGGTCTACAATCTGTTCGGTTCGAAGGAGGATATCGCCCTACAGCTGATTGCGCGCGTGGAAGCGGGCGACGCCATCTATCGCGCTCGCATGCACGCGAACGAGGATGTCTTTGTCCTGCTCGAACAGGTTTTTCTCGACAGCGCCAGATGGTGCCTGGCAAATCCATCGCTTGCGAAGCTGGCGCTTGCCCCTGCCGAGAGGCCGTCGCGGGAGCCGCCTTCGGATCGGCCGTCCTTCCAAGGGTTGGTCAGGGATCTTCTCATGCTTGGCCAGCGGCAGGGCGTTATTCGGAGGGATGAGGATATCAATTTCATGTCGTTGGTGCTGCTCGGCATTTATGGGCAGGCGATGTTGACGGCTCTGGCCGTCGGATCGTTCAGTGCGGATGAGATCAGGCACATCATCCGTATTGTCGTCGAGGGAATTGGCTCCCAATCCTAGGTATCGATATCTTTTGCCCTACAGTTTTCCATCGTGCGCCGGGTGCTGGCGACGGAGGAGTCCGCCGCCAGCTTTTCGCTGCCCGGGAGGTTGCAACGTTCCAAAGAGCAGCGAGCTTGAAAATCGCTTGTGGTGCGAATGGCACTCCCTAAGCGGTAACCTCGATCGGCGTGCCGTCCGGCATCACGATGACCGCCTCATAGAAGCCGTCGCCGGTCATGCGCGGCGGAGACTTCAAGCAGCCATCCGTTTTGCATCGCTCGGCCAGGGCATCGACGGCTGCCTTGCTGCCGAGGGATATGGCAACATGATCCCACCCGATGCGCTCCCCATAGGGGTCGGTTGCAAGCCAGGGGCCGGTCATCAGTTCGATCTGGGCCGGGCCCTCAGGCAATTGCACGAAGCGGGAGGTGAAGCCGCGACGGCGCTGGCTGTGATAGGGCGCGCCGACACTCGCCCCGAAATATTTGGTCCAGAATGCTGCAGTGGCATCGATATCACGTGTCCAGAGAGCTGTATGAGCGATGCGCATCGGTTTCCTCCCGATCCTGTGTGCGGGTCACGATGCCGGCGCAAAGAGGCGCGGCGCAAAGCAGGATGGCGAGCATCCAGAAGGAGCCGGGTAGGCTGATATGGTTTGCCACGAAGCCCACGCTGGCCGGCCCGATCAACACGCCTGCATATCCACACATAGTGATTGCAGCGACAGCCAGGCCTGCCGGCATGACCGTCTGCGCACCACCCTTGCGGAACAGCACGGGGACGATGTTGGAAGCGCCGAGGCCGATCAGCAGGAAACCGCACATCGCAAGGATCGCGATCGGGCTGATGAGGAGGACGACGAAGCCTGCCACTGCGATCACGCCGCCCCATAGCATGATCGCCCTGTCTCCGATCCTTGCCGTGATGGCGTCGCCGCTCAGGCGGCCCGCCGTCATCGCAATTGCAAATAGCATGTAGCCGAGGCCGCCATGGCTGGCGTCGACGTGCCCCTGCATCGTCAAAAGCAGGGCACTCCAGTCGAGGATGGCGCCCTCGACCAGGAAGGTGATGGCCGCGAGGGCCGCCAGCAGCAGCACGAAGCCACGGGGCATGACGAAGAGCGGCGCATCCTCCGACTGAACCGTTCGGAGCAGGCGCGGCCAGGCGACGATGATGGCGATGACCATCACGGCCGAGCTGAGGAGCGTGGCGACGAGCGGTCCGGCCTTGACGGACAGAAGCAGGGTGACGAGCAGGGAGCCGATGAAACCGCCGATGCTGAAGAGCGCATGGAAGCCGGACATCAGTGGCCGGTCCGCGCCTTTCTCGACTTCGACGGCGTGGATGTTCATGGCGACGTCGAGCGATCCCAGGCAGGCGCCGAAGGCGGCGAGCGCAATGCCGAGGGTGAATGGCGTGTTGGCCACGGCCAGCGTCGGCAAGACAAGCGCGAGGCCGAGACCGCCCACGATGATGATCGGCTTGCTGCCGTAGCGCGCGCTCAACATGCCGGTCGCAAGCATCGCCGCTACCGAGCCGAGGCCCAGGCAAAGCAGCAATATGCCGAGGACGCCATCATCGACCCCGAGGCGAGCCTTGGCGAAAGGGACGAGGGGAGCCCAGCAGGCGAGGGCAAACCCCGCCACCAGAAAGGCGAGTCGTGTTGCCAGCCGGGTTTCCGGCCGATCCGTGGATTGCATGGTCATTTCTTGTCCTTCGAGAATCAGGAGGATGAGGTGACGTCGCTCGCCTTCACGAGCGAGAAGCCGGCATCGGCAGCCGCTCTTTCGTCTGCGGCGGGAAGGTCATCCTCGACAACAAGCCGGTCGATATCGTCGGCGCCGCCAATGCGATGCGGCGCGCGTTCGTGAAATTTCTCCGAGGTAATCAGGGCGATGCGCGCGGCGCTTCTTTTCAGCAGCGTCCGTTTGAAGATCGCATCTGCATGTTCGTACACGCTGATGCCGTTTCTTGCCGAAACGGCGCAGATACCAAGGAAACAGCGGTCGATGTTTAGGGCTTCGACAGCGGCAACGGCGGAGGCATCGACGCTGCCGCCGACGACAGGATCGACCGCGCCGCCGATCAGGACGAGCGGGATATCGCCGCGCTTCATGACGGCGCCGGCGATATCGATGGAATTCGTCGCGATCGTCACGTCGAGGTCCTTCGACAGAAGATCGACCATTGCAAGATTGGTGCTGCTGCTGTCGATGAACAGAAATTCGCCCGGCTCTATCATCGCGACGGCCGCCTGCGCCAAGGCCCTCTTACGACCGGATTCCTGTCCGATCCGCGCCGATATGGGTTGCGAAAGCGTGAGCAGCGGGAGGGCGCCCCCATAGACACGCCGGCACTTTCCTTCGGCGGCCAGTGCGCGCAGATCGCGGCGCACGGCGTCTTCTGACACGTTGAATTCGGCAGCGAGCGATGCGGCAATGATCTGCCGCCCTTCTGCAAGCCGGGCTTCGATAACGTCACGACGGGACAATGGGAGTGGATTGCTCATAAATTTGCAATATCGTGCATAAACAAGAGAGTCAACATACACGATTATGCACGATTTGAGTCGCGGCGGATATATGCCGCGATCAGTTTGCTGAGTGCGGCAGCCACTTTGGCCCGAAACTGCACTTGCACGCCCGATGCTTGTAATGCTCCATGCCGTCTCAATCGCCCTCGTTCGAGTCTCCATTGCCATGCTCAAAGATTTCTCCGTTCAAAGCCTGTTCATGGGTTGCCTCACGGCTTTTGTCGGCTTTGCCAGTTCCTTCGCGGTCGTCTTTCACGGGCTGCAGGTGGTTGGGGCCACGGACGCGCAGGCAGCCTCGGGCCTGATGGCGCTCTCGGTCGCGATGGGGCTTTGCGCGATTGTGCTCAGCACAGTCACCAGATTGCCGATCAGCATCGCCTGGTCGACGCCCGGCGCGGCGTTGCTGGCGAGCGGCGGGGCGATCGAGGGCGGTTTTTCGGCGGCGGTTGGGGCGTTTCTCATCTGTGGGATATTGATCGTTGTTGCCGGGCTCTTTCGCCCGTTTGGCCGTGCTGTCGCTTCGATCCCTGCGCCGCTCGCCAATGCCATGCTTGCGGGCGTCCTGATCGGTCTTTGCTTTGCGCCGGTGAAGGCGATCGCCTTCAATCCGGCCTTCGGCTTGCCGATCATCCTCGCCTGGATCGTCGTCGGCTCGTTCAAGAGGCTTTGGGCGGTGCCGGCGGCCCTTGCCGCCTTTGCCCTGGTGCTGGCCTTCGGGGTAAAGATACCGGACGGCGCGCTCGGCTCGATCGAGCACTCGCTGTTGCCGACAGTGGAGTTAGTGAAGCCGGTTTTCACGCTCGCCGGCATCGTTTCCATCGCGTTGCCCTTGTTCATCGTGACGATGGCGTCGCAGAACATACCGGGCATCGTCGTGCTCAAGGTGCATGATTACGATCCCAAGCCGGGTCCGCTGTTTGCCGTCACGGGCGTGTTCTCGCTGCTTGCCGCTCCATTCGGCGGCCATGCCGTCAATCTCGCGGCGATCACCGCCGCGATGTGCGCCGGGCAAGATGCGCATGCCGATCCAAAACGGCGCTATTGGGCGGCGATCATTGCTGGCATCGGCTATGTCATCCTTGGATTGCTGGCGAGTGCCGTGACAGCTTTCGTCGCGCTCGCGCCGCCGATCCTGATCGAGGCAGTTGCTGGCTTAGCACTCGTCGGTGCATTGTCCAACTCCGCGTTGAACGCCTTCCAGCAGCCGGAATCGCGGGAGGCTGCGGCCATCACGTTTCTCGTGACGGCATCGGGCGTTTCCTTCGGCGGGATCTCCGGCGCTTTTTGGGGGCTGATCGCCGGCGGGCTGATGATGGCGCTGTCGCGCGGCGTGCAGATGCTGAAGAAGTGAGCAGGGGGTTGCTTCTTTATGATCCGGCGGCTATAAGCGCGGCCATGAAGTTGACTGGCGCAAAGATTTCCGAACAGATTGCACGTGGGCGCGTTGCCCTGCGTGACAATACGCGCGCCCTCACTTCGCTTCTCCTCCTCGGCCTTACGCGCGGTTGCCGGGTCCTTTGAGGAGCGCCCGGCGGCCGAAAAGCCCGCTGGCCATCGCTCCTCGCGACTTACCCCAAAATCGACAGCTCACCCGCAAAGGGTCCGCATTTATCATCGCCAAGCCGCATTCGATCGGCTAAGACGCGGGATAAAATGACGGGAAAGGAAGAGACGAGACCATGGACGCGAACAGCCATTCCCCCAAAGGCATGCCAGACGCAACGGTAAAATACCGCGCCTATCCCCAGATCAATATTCCCGACCGGACGTGGCCGTCCAAGGTCATCACCAAGGCGCCGGTCTGGTGTTCGGTCGACCTGCGCGACGGCAATCAGGCGCTCGTCGATCCGATGGGCCATGACCGCAAGGCGCGCATGTTCCAGCTGTTGCTGGACATGGGCTTCAAGGAAATCGAGATCGGTTTCCCCTCGGCTTCGCAGACCGACTTCGACTTCGCCCGCTGGTGCATCGAGCATGGTAATGTGCCCGCCGACGTGTCGCTGCAGGTTCTCGTCCAGTGCCGTCCGGAATTGATCACCCGCACTTTCGAGGCGCTGGAAGGCGCCAACAAGCCGATCGTGCATTTCTATAACTCCACCAGCGAATTGCAGCGCCGCGTGGTGTTTGCCAAGGATGTGCAGGGCATCAAGCAGATCGCCGTCGATGCGGCGAAGATGATCACCGACATGGCGGCCAAGGCCGGCGGCGGCTATCGTTTCGAATATTCGCCGGAAAGCTTCACCGGCACCGAGCTGGATGTAGCTTTGGAGATCTGCAACGCCGTCATCGACGTCGTGAAGCCGACGCCGGACAACAAGCTCATCATCAACCTGCCGTCGACAGTCGAAATGGCGACGCCGAACATCTATGCCGACCAGATCGAATGGATGTGCCGCAATCTCGACAACCGCGAAAACCTGATCATCTCCCTGCATCCGCACAACGACCGCGGCACCGGCATCGCCGCCGCCGAACTGGCCTTGATGGCAGGCGCCGACCGCGTTGAGGGCACCTTGTTCGGCAATGGCGAGCGTACCGGCAATGTCGACGTCGTCACCATGGCGCTGAACATGTTCACGCAAGGCGTCGATCCAGAGCTGGATTGCTCCAACATCGAGCGCATGAAGGAAGTCTTCGAATATTCGAACCAGATGGCGATCGGCGAGCGTCATCCTTACGTCGGCGAACTGGTCTACACGGCCTTCTCCGGCTCGCACCAGGATGCGATCAACAAGGGCATGAAGGCTGCCAAGGTTGCCAACGATCCGGTATGGGAAGTGCCCTATCTGCCGATCGACCCGCGGGATGTCGGCCGCACCTATGAGGCGATCATCCGCATCAACTCGCAGTCCGGCAAGGGCGGCATCGCCTATATCATGCAGCAGGACTACGGCCTGAACCTGCCGCGCAATCTCCAGGTGGAGTATCGCGAGGAAATCCAGCGCATCACCGATGAAGAAGGCAAGGAATTGCCCTCCAAGCGCATCTACGAGCATTTCATTGAGCGTTACGTGACGCAGCCGGACGCGCGGCTTCGTTTCGTCGATCACCACACCTTCGCCGATCCCGAGCACAAGGGGCAGCGCATCGTTGCGGCCGAAATCACCGACAAGGGTGAAGTGAAGCGTATCGAGGGCAGGGGTAACGGGCCGATCGACGGCTTCATCAACGCGCTCTCGATCTATCTCGGCGTGCCGATGACGGTCGAAGACTATTCCGAGCACTCGCTTCAGCACGGCTCCAATGCTGCCGCGATCTCCTATGTCGAGATCTCCTATCCGGGCGGCAAGCTCTTCGGCGCCGGCATCAACACCAACATCGTTGCCGCCTCTCTCGAAGCGATCGTCTCGGCAGCAAACCGCGTGCTTGCCATCAAGGCGGTGTGAGGCTCAGGTTTAGTTACGGCTATGATTTAAAAAGCCCCCTCGATTGTCGAGGGGGCTTTTCATTGCGCGTCAGTCGGCAACCGGCTCGTCGCTTTCGATGAAGCCGCCGGATTGATGCGACCACAGCGTTGCGTAGATGCCGTTCAGGGCAATCAGCTCCGCATGCGTGCCATCCTCGACGATGCGGCCGCGATCGAGCACGACGATGCGGTCCATGCGCGCGATGGTCGACAGGCGGTGCGCGATGGCGATCACGGTCTTGTCTTCCATGATGCCGTAAAGCGTATCCCGGATCTCGGCTTCGACTTCCGAATCGAGGGCGGAGGTTGCTTCGTCAAGCACCAGGATCGGGGCATCCTTGAGGATGGCCCGCGCGATCGCCACGCGCTGACGCTGACCGCCGGAGAGCTGGACGCCGCGCTCGCCGGCCCGGGCATCGAGGCCGGTGCGTCCTTCCATATCCTTCAGTCTTGCGATGAAGTCGCTTGCGGATGCCTTTTCGACGACGTCGAGGATCGCATCCTCCGTGACGTCAGGATTGCCATAGGCGATGTTGTCGCGAATGGATCGGTGAAGGAGCGATGCCTCCTGGCCGACCACGGCAATCTGTCGGCGCAAGCTATCCTGCGTCACTTGCCGAACATCCTGCCCGTCAATTTCGATGGTGCCGGCTTCCGCATCGAAGAAGCGCAGCAGCAGATTGATCAACGTCGACTTGCCCGTGCCGGAGCGACCGATAAGGCCGACCTTTTGACCTGCCGCAATTCGCAGGGAAACGCCGTCCAATCCGCCGTCTCCCTTGCCGTAGTGATGTGTGACCTGCCGGAAGGCAATTTCACCCTTCGTTGCGGCAAGCGGCTTCGCGTTCGGCGCATCCGTGATGGCAAGCGGCTGCGAAACGGTCAACAGCGATTGCCGCATGGCGCCGAGATGGGCAAAGAGCGAAGACACCGCATCCAGCATCCATTCGGCCATGCCGGTTATGCGGAAGCTCAGAGCGAGCGATGCCGCGATCAGCCCGAGCGGTGCGCCGCCGGACTGCCAGAGGACGACCGCATAACCGACGAGCGCGACGATCAGGAAGCTGCCGAGAAACAGCATGCTCGAATTGACAAGCACTTCGAGCCTCTGCACCCGAACGAATGTTTCCCGAGTTAGAGCGAAACGACGCCGGGCCTCTTTGTCTTCCACCTTTGCATCGGCAAAAAGCTTGATGACATCGATATTGGCATAGCTGTCGACCAGCATACCCGTCAGTTCGGCATAGCTTCCTTGATATCGAGCGGAGGCTTTCTGCAGCCGGGGGATGACATAGGCCATCAGGCCGAGATAGCAGAGGAGCCAGACAGCGAGTGGCCAGATCAGGCGCGGATCGATCGAGGCCATCAGCCAGAGCGAGCCGGCCACGTAGATCGTGACGAAGGAAAGCGTGTGCAGGACCTGATAGGCTGCACCCGTTGCCGCAGTGCCTATGTCGCGCACCTGGCTGGCGATACGGCCGGAAAAATCCTGACGGAACCAGCCGACCGATTGCCGCAGGACATGGCGGTGAGCCCGCCAGCGAAACAAAGTTTCGGCATTCGGCCGGAATGCGATGTCGTCCAGGCCTTCCCGGAGATAGCCGGCGAGCGGCCGTCCGACCAGGACGAGAATGGCCGCGGCGAGCAGGCCCAGCCCTTCGGATGCCCAGAAATCCTCACGGCGGGCGACGGCGAGATTGTCCACCAGCTGGCTGGAATAGCCGATGAGCCAGATTTCGATGATGGCGCCGATCACGGTCAAACCGAGGCTCATCGCCATGACCGAGCGAAACGGGCGAAGGTTGACTAGGAGGTAGCGCCAGGCATTGAATGATGGTTGCGGCTCGTCGTGATCTTGAAACGGATCGACAAGCTCTTCGAAGCGACGAAACATGAGTGCCCTCCACGGGCGAATGATAGCAATCTGATGGTCGGGCCGATAAAGCAGCCCTTAACGGCACTGCTTTTCAGCGGTGGTTTCCGGTGCCGTTATTTTTCATCAAAGTGCTCTCCTCATTGGTCGCTGCAACTCTTGTATGGTATGTCGATGCGGCTGTCATCAGCAATTGTGCCGTGATCCGCCGCACCCTTGGTCATCAGATCGGCTTTGACTCAGCTCTTGTTCTGCGAGAGCGCGTCGCGCTGCTTCGTCAGGCGCTCGAGCTCTTCTTCCTGATCGGCTATCCGTTCCGATGTCCGTTCTTCGTCGGCCGCGCCGGAGAAGGCAGCTGCCTGTTCGATCAGTTCGCGAAGATTTTCCCGTATCGCCGCGATACGCTTGTCGATTTCAGGAATGGTCAGCAGGACGTCAGACATATCGAAACTCCAGCAAGACTATCGGATCGGTGCGATTACCGCCGCTCATTATCCATCGACCGACCAATGGCTGCAAGCTGCAAAGCGGGTGGGAGACCTGTCAGATTTCGGAGGAGACCCGGTTGGCAATCTGGTCGAGCATCGCATCCGAGGAGGGACCGACGATCGCATAGGTCGCGCCATTACGACGCCAGGACACGATGCTGATATCGTCCTTGATGGTCTCGTTGAAATCGTCGTCGGCAACGCCGTCCGTCTTGATGAAGCAGATGGCGATGACATCGCCGTCAAGGTTCTTGTAGATCAGCTGGCCGACAGGCTTGCCGCCGGCGACAAACATGCGGGCTCCCTGGAAAACCAGACCATCCGCGGCAAGATCGGGGAAATTGAATTTGACGCCGACCGTGCTCGCCAGCCACTTGGCGATCTCGTCCAGCTGGCTCGCCTGCAGCTCGACCATATGCTGCGGCTGGCGGGAATAGATACGGTGATAGGCAGCAAGGTCATCCAGCCAGGTGCGCGGCGCGACCTGTGTCGGGATCGGGGGCTGGCTTGCCGGGGTGTCAGCGGGCTGCATGCCGAAAAGATAGCCGATGCCGCCGCCGACGACGAAAAGGATGAGGGCCGCGGCTAGCGACTGCCTGCCCGTCGGCGCCAGCTTCAATGTTTGCCGGTTGAGGCGAGGCGAGGGTTCGCGTGTCTTTGGGGGCTGAGTGCTCTTGATGGAGCGAACGAGCGCCAACGGCACCGGCTCCTTCAGAACCTCGTCGAACGCCTTGCGGCCGACATCGGAGCCATGTCTCAGCTCATCGAAAATACGCTGCGCATTCGCATCGGAAGCTATGAGCTTTTCCAGCTCTTCCTTTTCCTCGCGGCTCGTCTCGCCATCCATGAAGGCGGACAAACGGACTTCGAGCGGCGTTTTTTTCATGTCTTGCAATGCTTTAAAACCTTCGAGGCGAACGACTATGCCCCTGGGAGGCAAGGTAAAGGCGGGCACTGGAGAGCCTTGACGCCACTGCCGACAGAGGAATGCCGAGGACGTCGGCGGCCTGCTTGTAGCTGTGCCCCTCGACATCGACCAGCAGGAAGACACTGGCAAGTCCTTCTGGCAAAGATGTGACAAGGCGATGCGCTTCGCCAGCTTCCACCAGATTTAAATGACTTGATGCCGGCTCGCCCTGTTCCAGCGCGCTGCCCTTTGCGGCGGGGCGCAGTTTGTGACGGCGCGCTTCATCGATCCATTGATGGCGGGCCATGGTATAGAGCCAGCTCTCCAGCCTGCCGCCACTGTTCCAGAGATGGAACTTGGCTATGCCGCGCTGACAGACGCTCTGAACAAGCTCGTCCGCCTCGGCAAGATCGCCAGTCAACGTCACTGCAAAGCGGCGAAGCTTCGGAAGAAGGCCGACCAGATCGCGTCTGATATCGATGGCTGCTACCGGCGTTGGCATGATCGTTCCAGAAAGGCGTTGGAGGTTGTTACATGGGCGATCTGTTTCCGCGGTGAACGGCCTTTCCCACGGGAGGAAAGGTGATGCGAGCGGAATAATCGTCTAGTGCTGGTATGAACCATTTTTGTACCGCTTCGCAAGTCTTCAAAAACATGCGCGCGCTTCACCGTCTTTCTTTGGATGGCGATCCTACGAGGTTTCGGTCCATATTGCTTCGATAGATGATCCAGGCCCTCTGGAGGGCATGCGGCAAAAAGAATACTGGTCCCGAAAGCCGACATGCGGCGCTCCTTGTCGCGACCTTGAAATCCATCCCATTCCTTGGGATTCCAACAGTTCGATTGTAGCTCCGTATCTCGGAAAACGCTATCGAAACGATGCGGGCGATGACGCTAAAAGACCTGTCACGTCGCCAGAATATCGAAGCCTTCAGGGGCCACGCCACGGCCATTATCGTCGAGGCTATAGCGCTCCGCTTTCATTTCCCAGGCACCCGGCCGGCCGCCGATGGTGAAAAGATTATAGGCGGCGGGCGGCTTCAACCCGCCAACGCCCTGCGATGCGGAAGCGATGCCGACGACGGGTACCGGACCCACCTGTCCGCGCAGCCAGTGCAGCGTGTTGAGATGGGTATGGCCATGCAGGACAAGCTCGGCGCCGCCCGTCGAGAGGACGGCTGCGAAACGGCGTATACCGATCATGCGCTTGTAGAAGCTGGTCGCGCCTCGGATCGGTGGGTGATGGATCATGACGACGCGAAAGAGCCCGGCATCCCCGGCCGCGCGCAGAATGTTCACCGTCTCGCGCGCCTGGCGGGCAGAATAAAAGCCGCTTGCGGCAAAAGGCGGGGTCGCGACGGCTGTGGAGCAACCGACGAGCGCCACCTGCCCGCGAATGCGCAGATAGGGGAAAATCCGCTGGCTTTCCTGCCATTCGGCAGGGGCGCGATCACCCTGGACATAGGGATACCAGGCGCGCATCGCCTTTTCATAGGCGCCGGGCACATAGGCATCGTGATTGCCCGGAACAACAGAGGTGTGGGCGGGATCGCCGACCGTCTTCAGCCATTCGGCCGCCGTCTGGATTTCAATGCCGCTTGCGAGATTGACGAGGTCGCCGGTTATGGCCAGGTGATCGGCCTGTTTCGCCTTGATATCGTCCAGAAGCAGGTCGAGCGTATCGCCAAAAAGATGCTTGCGCCGGTTCCGATGCCAGTTCACAAATCCGGTAATACGTTTGGAGGCAAGTTCTCTGATCGAAAGGCGTGGCAGTGGACCAAGGTGAACATCTGAAATATGCGCGAGCTTGAACATGGGATGAGACATAGCCCACTCTATTGTCAAAACAAATACATCCCAGGTGCGATTGCCAATCGGTATTGCGGGGGGCAGTCATGAGCGGAGACAATCGACGGGACGAAAGGCAGAGTTTCGCAGTGCGTTTGTTCGGCCGCTTGCTGCATGTGTATTTCGTACTGACCCGGAGCATGACGCTTGGTGTCCGCGCGGCCTGCTTTGATCGTGACGGGCGGATCTTTCTGGTTCGCCACTCCTATATTGCCGGCTGGCATATGCCCGGCGGTGGTGTCGAGCGCCATGAAACGGTGGGGCAGGCGCTTGAGAAGGAGTTGCGCGAGGAGGGCAATCTCATGATCTCGGGCAAGCCGCAGCTCTTCCAGGTCTACTTAAACAATCATAGCAGCAAACGCGACCACGTCGTCTTCTACCGCGTAGAAGTCACGCAGACCGCGCCGCGCAAGCCGGATCGCGAAATTGTCGAAAGCGGCTTCTTTGCGGTCGATGCGCTGCCGCCGGGCACGACGAAAGCAACCTACCGCAGGCTTCAGGAGCTGGAAGGAGCGGTGGCTCCCTCCAGCTATTGGTAGCGGCCTTCGGATCAGGCAGCCTTTGCCAGCCGCTCCCGCCCATGCGGGCGATCGAAGTCCAGTTTGGGGCCGACCGGCACAATCCCGATGGGATTGATGGTCTTGTGGCTGCCGTAATAGTGCTTCTTGATGTGCTCGATATCTACGGTCCCGGCAACGCCGGCAACCTGATAGAGATCCCTGACATAGGCCGAGAGGTTCGGGTAGTCGGCGATGCGGCGGATGTTGCATTTGAAATGGCCGACATAGACCGCGTCGAAGCGGACGAGGGTAGTGAACAGCCGCCAGTCGGCCTCGGTCAACCGATCTCCGAAAAGGTAGCGTTTTGCCGCGAGCCGCTCGTCGAGCATGTCGAGGGTTTCGAAGACGCGCAACGCATTTTCCGCATAGGCGTCCTGGGTCGTCGCGAAGCCGGCCTTGTAGACGCCGTTGTTGACCGTGTCATAGACGAGCTCGTTTAGGCCATCGATCTCGGTTTGCAGATCGGCGGGATAGAAATCAGCCTTCGAGCCGGTCAAGCCGTCGAAGGCGGTGTTGAACATGCGGATGATTTCGGCCGATTCGTTGCTGACGATCGTGCCCGTCTGCCTGTCCCATAGAACGGGAACGGTGACGCGGCCGGAATATTGCGGATCGGCTCTCACGTAGATTTCCCAGAGTGCCTTGGCGCCGAAAAGGTGGTCTCCGGTGCCTCCGTCCTTCCCATTGAGCTCCCAACCGTTTTCCAGCATCAGCGGGTCGACGATCGAGACCGAGATCAGTTCTTCCAGTTGCTTCAGCCTGCGGAAAATCAGGGTTCTATGCGCCCAGGGGCAGGCGAGTGACACGTAGAGATGGTAACGCCCGGCCTCCGCCTTGAAACCGCCGGAACCTGTCGGGCCGGGACTTCCATCGGCAGTCACCCAGTTTCGGAATTGCGAAGCGGCGCGCTTGAAATGGCCCTTCGTCTCCTTGGTGTCGTACCAGACGTCTTGCCAGACGCCATCAACCAATATGCCCATTGCTTAATCCTTTCGGAGGTGTTGCCGAAACTCGCGATGAAAATACGGTTTGCAAGCCGGATTTCGAGACCGCAAATGATGAACACTGCGTCGCATGCGCCGCGGAGCGGCTCCTTGACCGGCATGACGCTCTGCAACAAGACATGATGCGGACACGATCTTGCATCAATAGACGGCAACATGCATTTTGCGTTGGACGTGCCGAATATTTCCTGCTATCCGGCTTTTCACACTTTGAGGAACCCCTTGTCATGAAAGCAACCAGAAGCCTGCGACGACGCCGATGAACTTGAACGCTCCGCGAGCGCTTTCGAGAACAATATCGTCCGTCTATCTGGTTTTCTTGGGCTAATGTACAAGCACGATCTGGTCTACCTCACCGAGGATGCGTCGCACGACGCTGCTATCGAAATCATCAACGAAGAAGCATTTGGTCCGGGTCGGTTTACCCGTGCGGCTGCCCGTATTCGCGAGCAGGGGCCACATGACCGCTCGCTCTCCTTCATCTGCGCCGACGACGGCGAGACCATTGCCTCCGTGCGGATGACGCCGGTACTGGCCGGATCGGTCAAGGGACATCTGCTCGGCCCGCTTGCCGTACGCCCCTCGCACAAGAACAAGGGCATTGGCCGGGAACTGGTGCGGATTGCCGTCGCCGCTGCCAGACGCAGGGGGTCGGAGGCGGTGATCCTTATTGGCGATCCGCCCTATTATTGCCCACTCGGTTTCGAGAAGGTCGCCTATAACGTCTTGGCCTTCCCAGGTCCCGTCGATCCCAACCGGGTGCTGGTGGTGCCGATTGCTGCGGATACACATGCGCGGCTGCCTGGTTCAATCATCTGGCGCGACGATTCGGCTCTGGTCATCGAAGCCGAAGACGACGAAGACCTGGACGATGTTGGGCAGCTGACGGCGATCGCCGTTTAGGTCATTTCATTGCACCGACGAGATTGCCCCGCCTGATATCAGCGGGGCGGCAACTTCTTCTGCAGGAAGAAGCGGCTGCGGCCGGCGGGAAAATCCGGCAGCTCGCCGAAGATGGCATAACCCTGCCGCTGATAGGCCTTCAACGCTTGCGGATTGAAGGTATCGATCCACGCGCCGAAGCAGCCGCGCGCGCTTGCTTCGGCTTCCGCCGCATCGAGCAGTTTGCCGGCCATGCCCTGGCCGCGCAGGCTTTCCGGCACGAAAAGCCATTGCGTGAACAGCCATCCCCAGGCCGTGTAGCCGGAGATGCCGCCGATGGTCGAGCCGGCGTCGTCGCGGATCAGAACCGCCAGAGATTGCCGGCCGGACGGTCCGACATCTGCGGTGTTGAAGGCCGTCAATCCCGTGCTTATGGCCGCAAGTTCGCTTTCCGACGGAGTATCCGTCACTTCGATTTTCATCACGTTCACCGTCCTTCGCGCCACCATGTGGCCGAGAAGGCAAAGAGGAGGGCGGCAAGGCCGGCAAAGCCCGCAAAGAGCGGCAGGGTGTTGATTCCCTTCAAGACGGTTTCGTCGGTCATGCGAATGGTCAGGCGTTGGCCGTCGGCGACGCGCACCGCGCCGCGCACCGGCAAGACCTGCGGTACGGTTACGCTGCCATTGGGACCGGCGACGCGGGTAACGAGACCCTTGGTCTTCTGCGCCAGCGGTTTCAGCGTCTCCGTGGTCGAGATCATCGCCTTGAATTCGGGAGCGTCGATCGCGCCTATATGGACCAGCGTCGACAGATTGCCGTTGGCGATCTGATAGAGCCCGATCTCGTCCATGTGCTTGTCGGCCTGATAAAGACCCGGCTGCGTCTGTTTCAGCGGCAAGGTTTCCGTCTTGCCCGATGGCGTCTTGATTGTGGCCGGCCCGGGATCGTCGCCGATGGTCTGGCGCGTCACCTGAAGCCTCCGGCCTGCGGCGTTGGCCGTCAGCGCCTCCTCTTCAAG
This sequence comes from Martinezella tropici, assembly GCA_000799755.1. Lineage (GTDB taxonomy): Bacteria > Pseudomonadota > Alphaproteobacteria > Rhizobiales > Rhizobiaceae > Rhizobium > Rhizobium tropici_A. The sequence goes on along the minus strand of JUHI01000007.1, from coordinate 194,071 downwards.
CGCCGGTTCCTTCAGGAGCCAGTGGGCGATGCGGCGATAGAGCGACACATGCGGACCGCCGCCTTCAAAGCCGCGTGCCCAGAGCCAACCCTCGTCGGACAGCAGCATGGCGACACGGCCTTGGCCGACGCGGTTGAGCACCAGCAACGGGCTGTTATCGGCGCCGACCATCACGGTCTGCCCCTGCGGCTTCTCGACGTCGACGCTGCGGAACCAGCGGCCCCAATGCGGCGGCTCGGTGTCGGAGCCATCCAGGCCGCGCGTCACGGGATGCTTGCGGCCCTGATCCGAGAGCCGTGGATAAAAGGCCTTCTCGATCATCTGGCCTGTCGGCTCGGCCGGCAGCACAGAGGCAAGCGGGGTCAGCGCGATCGAACTGCCGCCGGCATGTTCCGGACCGGCAGCAACCAGCAGGGCACCGCCGTTTTCGACATATTGCGCCATATAATCATAATAGATCGTCGGCAGGACGTTCTGGCGGTCCTGGTAGCGGTCGAAAATGATCAGGTCGAAGGAGCTGATCTTGTCGACGAAAAGCTCTCGGGTCGGGAAGGCGATCAACGACAGTTCGTTGATCGGCGTGCCGTCCTGCTTGTCCGGCGGACGCAGGATGGTGAAATGCACGAGATCGACCGACGCGTCCGATTTCAGCAGATTGCGCCAGGCGCGCTCGCCGGCATGCGGTTCACCCGAAACGAGCAGGACGCGCATGTTCTGGCGGATGCCTTCGATCAGCTGGACGGTCTGGTTGTTGGTGGGCGTGACCTCGCCGGGCACCTCGGCGACGGAGAATTCGAGGACATTGTTGCCGGCGCGCGGCACTTTGAAGCTGAAAGGCATGTCCTGGCCGGGCGTTGCTTGCAGCGTCGCGATTTCATCGCCATTCATCTTGATCGTCACGGCTGCGGTGCCGCCCGGGCTCTTGCCGTCGTCGACGACGCGAAAGACGAGCTGCTGCTCCTCGTTGACGAGACCGAAGCGCGGTGCGCGCACGATCTCGATGCGGCGGTCGAATTCGTCCGGCTTGCCCGTTATCAGCCCGTGGATGGGCGCATCGAAGCCGAGCTGCTGGTTGACGCCGGGGATATCGTGGATCTGGCCGTCGGTCAGGAAGATCACTCCGCCGATGCGGGCGGACGGCACGTCGGCGATTGCCGAGGACAGGGCCGAGAAGAGCCGTGTCGACGGCGAATCCGATTCGGCCGGATCGCGGAATTCGACGATGCGGGGCTCGATGCGCGGGAATTGCGCCAGCCGATCCTTGAGCATCGCCAGCGCCTCGTCCGTCATCTTGGCGCGTTCTGGCGTCTGCTGGCTGAGGCTGCGGTCGACGACGACAGGGACGATCGTTGTCAGCGGATCGCGATCCTCCTGCATCAGCACGGGATTGGCGAGTGCGATCAGCAGGGCGAAGCCGGCCAGCGCACGTATCCAGCTGCCGCGCAGACGCCGGTAGATCGCGAGCGCTGCGATGGCGAGTATCAGCGCCGCCAAAGCGGCGAGGACTGGCCAGGGGAGGAAAGGGGCAAAACCGATATTCATAATTATTGCCCCAAGCGCTGCAGGATATCCGGAACGTGGACTTGATCGGACTTATAGTTTCCGGTCAGCATGTACATCATGATGTTGACCCCAGTGCGGTAGGCATATTCGCGCTGGGTCTCGTCGGGGGGAACTGTCGGCAGCAGCGGCGCGCCATTGTCGTCGACGGCCCAGGCCCCGGCAAAGTCATTGCCCGTGATCATGATCGGCGTCACGCCGTCGGACGTTGCGACCGCATTCGCATCGCGACGCGTATCCTGCCTTGCTTCGACCCAGAGCGGACTGTCGGCATAGCGGCCGGGAAAGCTCGACAGCAGATAGAAGGATTTCGTCAGCACATGGCCCGCCGGCACAGGTTCCAGCGGCGGAATGTCGAGATTGGCGAGGATCTGCTGCAGACGCTGGCCGTTCGGGCTCGGCGAGGAGGTGTCGCCCATCGTGTCGATCGCATCTCGCGTATCGAAGAGCACGGTGCCGCCATTGCGCATATAGGCGTCGATGCGGTTGATGGCATCGTTGGACGGCATCGGCGCGGTTGCCGAAATCGGCCAGTAGATCAGCGGATAGAAGGCCAGTTCATCCTTGTTGAGATCCAGGCCGACCGGCGGACCGGGCTCTAACGTGGTGCGATAGGTAAGATACTCGGAGAGGCCGGCAAGCCCGCGTTCCGAAATGTGATCGACGCTGGCTTCGCCCGTGACGACATAGGCGAGATGCGTCTTGTCCAGCCTTGAAAAGATGGCGTCGTCGCCCGGCTTGGAATCGTCGGCCACCGCATTTGCCGGATGCAGGAAGACGGCAAGCGAGGCCGCCAGCAACAGCACCGCCGCACCGCCGGCGATCGTCCCTGCCGATCTCTTGAGGCGTGGAAAAGCACCGTTCATGAACAGGACGATCACGCTGTCGGCCAGGAGCAAGAGGAAGGCGAGCGTGAAGAGGATCGGTTTTGCCGACCATGCCTCTCCGCCAATCAGGTCTTCGCGCGCAACAGCGCTCGTCGCCGAGGTATCCAACGGCTTGAGGGCTGCCCCGTTCGGGAGCGTGTTGAGCGCACTGAAGCCTTCTTCGGAACCGTAGAGGCCGGGTGGATTGTCGAAGTTTGCGACGGCCGCGCCCTTGTTGTTCGGTTCCAGGGGCCGGGCGCTGCCGATTTCGCTGGTCAGAACGCCCTTGGCAGTCAGAAGCCGATAAGGCGGCATTGCTTCGCTCGCCTTCGATGCCTTGCCATCCGCGGCGGAGGCGACGCCGCCGGCGCGCGACAGTTGCACGATACGGCGCAGCATCTCGACGAAATCGCCCGAAATCGGCAGGTCGGACCATTGCGGCTCGGCGCTGACATGGAAGAGGACGATGCGGCCGGCCTGCATCTGCTTTTCGGTGACGAGCGGCGTACCGTCGGCAAGGCTTGCCCAGGTGCGTTCGGCCAGATCCGGCGTCGGTTCGGCCAGAACCTGTCGTTTGATCAGCACATTGTTCGGCTTCGGCATGCCGGCGAAGGGGCCGAAGGTCGGGAAGTCGGCAAGCGGCTGCGGTTCGGCCCAGGAAAGGGCGCCGCCGAAGGTACGCTCGCCCTGCCGCAAGGTGACGGGCACGAGGGGGTCGTCGGCAGGGGCTGCGGCAAGGCGCGGACCGGCGAAGCGGACGAGCGTGCCGCCATTCTCGATCCACTTCTGCAGCGGCGCATAGGTCTCCTGCGGCAGTCGGCCGACATCGGCCATGATGATGACGGAGGGGTTGCCCGCGAGCAGCTCGGGGATCGACTTTGCCAGGTCGGCGCTGTTCGGCTGCGTCAGGTCGGCATAGGGCTGAAGCGCGCGCTGGATGTAATAGAGCGGCGACAGGATCGGCTGGAATTCGTCGGCGGCCTGCCCGGAAAGGAGCGCTACGCGGCGGCGGCGGAAGCCGTCGTCGAGCAGATAGACGCTGCCGGCGCTTGCCTGGCGGTCGATGCCGATGCGGGCGAAATCATTGCGCATTTCGAAGGGGGCGGTGATGGTGCCGGTCGCAACCGTTTGCCCGCCGGTGAAATCAAGCGAGCCGGCGGCAATCGGCCGGCCCTGATTGTCCTGCGCGGTCAATCCCAGGCGCATCGGGCCATCGCCGTTCAGGCGCGTTGCCGTGACGGTCATGTTGCTGGCGTTATTGGTTGCGCCGGTGATCGCGACGATGTCGCGGCCGTTGCCTTCGATCAGCCGCAGATCGCTCGGCTGCAGGGCGGCGAGCCGGCTGACGATATCGTCCTTTTCCTTGCTTTCGATGCCGTCCGAGATGAAGGCGATTGTGCCGGGCTTTGTGCCGTTGAGCGCTGCTTTCACGGCGTCTGCGGCCCGCTGTCGATCCGGCACCAGCGGCCTTGGATTCATCGCGTGCAGCTTGTCGCGCGCCGATGTTGCGGCGCCCGGTGTCGCGTCATTGCCCTGCTCGGCGGTGAAGGTGATCGAAACCGGAATGCTCTTGGCATCGGCATCGTCGATCAGCGCATCGGCGGTGCGCACCCGGCGCTCCCAATCCGAGACGCTTGCCCAGCTGTTGTCGATCATCAGCACCAGCGGCCCGCTGCTCGAAAGCGTGTTGGTGCGCGGATTGAACATCGGATTGGCGATGGCGAGAATGACCAGCGCCGCAAGCAGCATGCGCAACAGCGTCAGCCACCAGGGGCTGCGCGCCGGCGTTTCCTCGCGCTTGAGGATGCTTGCCAGAATGCGCAGCGGCGGAAAGACTTCCGTTCGCGGCTGTGGCGGCGTCAGCCGCAGCAGCCACCAGATCGCAGGGAGCAGGATGAGGGCGCCGAGGATGGCGGGTGATGCGAATGCGAAGGAGAGACCGCTCATGGCTGCCCTCCGGAGGCCACTCTCGCGGGCATGCCTGAGAGATACATGTGCACGGCGACCAGCGCTTCCGAGGCCAGCCGGTCGGTGCGATGGCTGACGAAGGTCCAGCCGAGATGGCGCAGCGACTGGCCGAGATTTTCGCGGCGGGCGAGATAGGCGCGCTGGTAGTCGTCCCGCAGGTTTTCGGCGCGGCCGGCAATCAGCTTCGACCCCGTTTCGGGATCGCTGAACTCGGTGCGCCCGCTATAGGGAAAGAGTTCCTCGGCGGGATCGGCAATCTCGATCACGTGGCCGCGCAAGCCCCGGCGTGCCAGCGGTCCGATCCTGCCCATGATGCTGTCGGCATCATCGAGAAAATCGCCGATCAGCACGATATCGCTCCAGCCGCGGATCATTGCCGTCGGTGGAAGACCGCCTTCGAGCGGCGTGTGCATCAGGGCGGCGGCCAGACGCTCGGCGGCGTTGCGGGTCGATACCGGCTCCATGATGCCGGGGCAGCCGATGCGCTCGCCGGAGCGGGACAGGATTTCTGCCAGCGCAAGCATGATGACAAGCGCGCGACCCTCCTTGGAGGCATGGCCATAGGTCGACTTGTACAACATGGATGGCGACAGATCCGCCCAGAGCCAGATGGTGTGGGCGGCCTCCCACTCATGATCGCGGATATAGGTATGATCGTCGCGGGCGGAGCGGCGCCAGTCGATGCGCGACAGGCTCTCGCCTTCGGTATAGGGGCGAAACTGCCAGAAATTCTCGCCGATGCCGCGCTTGCGCCGGCCGTGCCATCCGGCAATGACCGTATTGGCGATGCGCTTGGCTTCCACGAGGCAATCCGGCACGAGGGCGGCGCGGCTGCGGGCTCGGGAGAGGGCATCATTGCCTGAAGTCGGTCTGACGGTCTGTCCGATGGATGCCACGCGCTATACTCTCCTCGACATCCGGATTACGACTTCGACTGCTTGACCAGCCCTGCAATGACATCACGCACCGACATGCCTTCGGCGCGGGCGGCAAAGGTCAGCGCCATGCGGTGTTCCAAGACCGGCTCGGCGAGTGCATGGATATCGTCGATCGACGGCGCAAGCCGGCCTTCGTAGAGGGCACGGGCGCGGGCGCAGAGCATCATGGCCTGGCCGGCGCGCGGGCCCGGACCCCAGGCGACGTGCTTGTCTGTGGAGGCATTGCCCTGGCCGGGGCGGGCGGAGCGTACGAGAGACAGGATCGCGTCGACGACGCCGTCACTGACGGGCATCTGGCGGATCAGCTGCTGTATTTCGAGGAGACGCTCGGCACCGATGACTGCCTGCGGCGTCGCTTCGCTGAGGCCCGTGGTTTCAAGCAGGATGCGACGCTCGTCTGCAAGCTCGGGATAATCGACATCGACCTGGAGCAGGAAGCGGTCGAGCTGGGCTTCCGGCAGCGGATAGGTGCCTTCCTGCTCCAGCGGGTTCTGCGTTGCGAGAACGTGGAACGGCGCCGGCAAGTCGTAGCGCTGGCCGGCGATGGTGACGTGATATTCCTGCATCGACTGCAGCAGAGCCGACTGCGTGCGCGGCGAGGCGCGGTTGATTTCGTCTGCCATCAGCAATTGTGCGAAGACCGGTCCCTTGACGAAGCGGAAGGAGCGGCGGCCGGTTTCGTCCTGGTCCATCACTTCGGAGCCGAGAATATCCGAGGGCATCAGGTCCGGCGTGAACTGAACGCGGTTGGAGGCGAGACCCAGGACTGCGCCGAGCGTCGTCACGAGCTTCGTCTTCGCAAGACCGGGCACGCCCACCAGCAATGCGTGGCCGCCGGCGAGCACCGCGAGCAGCGTGTTTTCCACGACGCTTTCCTGGCCGAAAATGACCTTCGACACCTCTTCGCGGACACGGGCGATATCGCTCAATGCCTTTTCGGCCGCTGCGATGATCGCCTGCTCGTCGAGGCTCGTTTCGGTCGATTTGATCATGCCCATTTGCGTCTCCAATGGCAGTAAAACGGTGCGTGCGATTCGCAGACGTTACACATTTGCCTCATAATCAATACAACTTATCGCCAGCAAGATGGCTGACAAGCACGTTTCAAATGACTATCTCGTGAGAACTGTCATATTCCTGACTAACGACGAACCGGGACAGAAGAATGGCAACCGAGGAAATCAGGGCAACCGGCGACGCAGCGAGCCTCGCGGCGCTGATTTCGCGCGCTGCCGGCGACAGCGGCGGCTCCAAGAAGGGCCTGCCACCCGTCGATCGCTGGAATCCGCCGTTCTGCGGCGATCTCGACATGGAGATCCGCGCTGACGGCACTTGGTTCTATCTCGGAACACCCATCGGACGCGCGCCGCTGGTGCGATTGTTTTCCACAGTCTTGCGCAAGGATGAAGACGGAAAGACCTATCTCGTGACGCCTGTGGAGAAGGTCGGCATTCGCGTCGTCGATGCGCCCTTCGTCGCAGTCGAGATGAGCGTGACGGAGCGGGACGGGAGGCGCGTGCTGACCTTCCGCACGAATGTCGGCGATGTCGTCGAGGCGGGCAGGGATCATCCCATCCGTTTCGTCATTCGCGGCGAGAACGACGAGCTTAAGCCCTATCTGCATGTTCGTGGACGCCTGGAGGCTCTGGTGACGCGCGCGGTCATGTATGATCTCATCGAGCTCGGCGAACCCGTCGAAATTGCCGGGCGGGAGATATTCTGCGTACGTTCCGGCAGCTCCATCTTTCCCGTCATGCCGGTTGCCGAACTGGATGCACTCACTCGATGAATGAATTCCCCCTTTATTCCGCGGATGAATTCCGCCGTCGCGCCCTCCATCAGAGTGGCAGCCCTGTCGAGCTTGCCTGGCGCGACCATGGCGATCACCGCCTCAACCCGGAAACCATTTCGCAGGTCGCAGGCTTGAAGCTCAAGGATGCCGCGGTGCTCATCCCCGTGGTCGACAGCGGCGACGATGCCAAGGTCATCTTCACGCTCAGGACCTCGACCTTGCGCAAGCATTCCGGCCAGATCGCCTTTCCTGGTGGAGCCATCGATCCCGAGGACGCATCGCCGGAGATGGCGGCGGTGCGCGAAGCGGGCGAGGAAATCGGGCTGGCCGATATCTTCATAGAGCCCGTCGCGCGGCTGCCGCACTATCTCGCGGCCACGGGTTTTCGCATCACGCCCATTCTCGCCGTGGTGAAGCCGGGCTTTCATCTGGCTCTCAATCCGACTGAGGTGGAGGATGCCTTCGAGGTGCCGCTCTCCTTCCTGATGGACCCCGACCACCACGTCACCGACACGATGCTCTGGCAGGGGACCGAGCGCCATTTTTACCGCATGCCCTACGGGCAACGAATGATCTGGGGCATTACCGCCGGCATCGTCCGCACGCTTTATGAAAGGCTCTATACATGACGTCCGTTGCCGATGAGGCCTGGTTTCGCGATAAGGCTTTGCAGCGCGTGCTGGCGCTGCTCGATGCGGATGGCGGCGAGGGGCGTGTGGTCGGCGGCGCCGTCCGCAACAGTCTGATGGGGCTGCCGGTCGCCGACATCGACATAGCCACAACCCTGTTGCCGGAAACGGTGGTGGAACGAGCGGAGGCGGCTGGAATCAAAGCGGTGCCGACAGGCATCGCGCATGGCACCGTCACCCTGGTCATCGATGGAAAGCCGTTCGAAATCACCACCTTGCGGCGCGATGTTGAAACAGACGGGCGCCGTGCCGTGGTTGCCTTCAGCCGGGATTGGCAGGCGGATGCCGAGCGGCGCGACCTGACGATCAACGCGCTTTACGCTTCGTCCGATGGCGAGGTCGTGGATCTCGTCGGCGGGCTTGCCGATCTGGAGCGCCGCAATATTCGCTTCATCGGCGACGCGGCCACACGAATTGCCGAAGATCACCTGCGCATCCTGCGGTTCTTCCGCTTCTTCGCCTATTATGGCAGCGGCCGGCCGGATGCCGATGGGTTGCGTGCTTGTGCCGCCGCAAAGTCGAAGATTTCAACGCTCTCGGCCGAGCGCGTCTGGTCCGAAATGAAGAAGCTGCTGGCGGCTCAGGACCCGGGCAGGGCGCTGCTCTGGATGCGCCAGATCGGCATATTGACGGAAGTGCTGCCGGAAACGGAGAAGTGGGGGATCGACGCCATTCCGGGGCTCGTCGCCGCGGAACAGGTTCTCGGCTGGCCGGCGGAGCCTTTGCTGCGGCTTGCCGCGATCGTGCCGCCCGACGCGGCAAGGCTTGCCAAGCTCGCGGAGCGGCTGCGCCTCTCGAAGGCAGAAGGCGCCTATCTTCAGGCCTGGGCGAATGCGCCCGCGGTTAAAGACGATATTGCGGATGCGGCCTTCGATCGCCTGCTTTATCGTCATGACCCATCCGGGGTCGCCGTTCGCCTGAAGTTGGCGCTGGCGGTTGCCCGGAGCAAGGCGGAAGACGATTTCGAGGAGATGGCGCGCGTCGCGAGGCTCGGAAGATTGCTGGCGCGTGTTGCGAAATGGAAAAGGCCGGCTTTCCCGCTGAATGGCGCAGATGCGCTTGCCGCCGGTGTTAGCGCCGGACCACGCGTCGGCGAACTTCTCGGCAAGCTGGAACAGGAATGGCTTGATGGGAATTTCGCGATGAACCGGGCGAGTCTTCTCGCCCGACTGAAGGATTTGGCCAATGGTTGACCTTAGAGCCCGATTTTCGGGCCGGTAGGCCAAACCATGGATCAGGCCGCGTGGGCCTCGTCACGAATCCTTGCCTTGATATTGTCGACCATGTTTTCGCGTATGACGGTTTCACCATGCGCTTCGCGCATGTGCTCGACGGCGCGGCGAACGACTTCGGCGTCATCCTTGGCGCGGGTATGCCAGGCGCAGCCCGGTACGAGGGTTCCGCATTCGAACAGTCGCATATCTTCCTCCTCTTCCTTTCATAGTTTCCCGCCCCTTCATGCGAAGGGCATGAAGGCCTAAACGCAACGGACGGGAAAAGGTTTCTGCCGTCCGGCAAGCCTCTTGCTTGCCGGCGGCGGTTTTCCGGACATCAATCCGGCATCGCCCAGGACTTGAAGCAGTCCGACGACTGATATCGGGTAATGGGCGCTTGCCTGGCCGAGCGATCGGCCGCGAAGCTCGCGATATCGCTCGGAGATTTGCCTGCCAATTGCATCCTCACCTGTTCTACGAAACAGGAAAGGGGTAGGTCGGACCCGCTACGGGTCCGCATATCCTCGGCCAGTCGGATGATGAACTCTGGACTATCGACTGTGCGCGAAAGTTTCTGTTCTTTCGAAGCTTCCGTGACTTGTTTCTCTGCTGCCATTACAACCTCCTCCGATTGGAACGAGCATTAGGTCACTTAGGCACTCCTCCTGCCGATTTCAGGGCGTTGTCCGATCATTTAATGTTGAACGCTTGAAGCGCATCGCGATCTGTCAGATTCTTTCGCTGCGCTTGCGTATTTCGCGGGCGGCTAGGGGAAGACCGCGGCCACCCGCGCGATATATCAGGGCCAACGCACCACAGGTGGCAGAGACGATAGGATCGACTCGACATTGCCGCCTGTCTTCAGCCCAAATATTGTACCCCTATCGTACAGCAAATTGAACTCCACATAGCGCCCGCGACGAATTAATTGTTCGTCTCGATCCTCTTCCGTCCATGTCTCGTTGAAATTGGAGCGGACGATGCGCGGATAGACCATCGCGAAGGCGCGGCCGACATCGCGGGTGAAGGCGAAGTCGGCATTCCAGCCGCCGGCATCCTCCGTCGAATGCAGCCAATCGAAGAAGATGCCGCCGATGCCCCGCGCCTCGTTGCGGTGCTTCAGGAAGAAATATTCGTCGCACCAGCTCTTGTAGCGCTGGTAGTCGGCGACGGCATGGCGATCGCAGACGATCTGCATGGCGCGATGGAAGAGGGCGCTGTCGGGATCTTCCTGGGTGCGGCGCCGGTCGAGCATCGGCGTGAGGTCGGCGCCGCCGCCGAACCATTGGCTTGTCGTCACCACCATGCGGGTGTTCATGTGCACGGTCGGCACGTTGGGATTGACGGGGTGGGCGATCAGCGAAATCCCCGAAGCCCAAAAGCGCGGATCTTCTTCGGCGCCTGGAATCTGGCTGCGGAAGTCAGGAGAGAATTCGCCATAGACCGTCGATGTGTGGACGCCGACCTTCTCGAAGACGCGGCCTTCCATCATCGACATGCGGCCACCGCCGCCCTGGCCCTTGTCTCTCTGCCAGTCCTTGGCGACGAAGCGGCCCGGTTCCTGGTCGGAAAGGGGGCCAGTCAGCTCGTTCTCCAGCTGCTCGAATTCCGCGCAGATTGTGTCGCGCAGGCCTTCGAACCAGTGTCGCGCTGCCTCTTTCTTTTCTTCAATATCCTCGGGTAATCCCTTGGGAAGATTGGGTCGTTCCATTCATGCTCTCCGACGGCGCGAGCAACCGGCGGCCCGCGATTCGCTCTCTATGTATCGTGATTTGGAATATCAGCAAGATTGCGGCGCAGCCAGTGCAGCAGCGTCGCAGGAGAATCGACTCGCAAATTTCACAATGCGGTATTATGTTCCCTCTCTCAAAGGCGAGGTTTTATCATGAAGATACCCGGACCGCCGCCCCTGGATGGGTTGAGAAACAGAATATTCCGTTACCGGCAGGAACATCCGGCCGGTGGGAAGAGCGAATTCGTTCGCGAGACCTTTTGTCTGAGCCGCCCCGAAGCGCGTGAAAAGGCGCGCGAATGGTTCGATGAATTCCCGAAAGCTGCCTATTGGACCGAGGTTGAAAGCTGGCGTCAGGTGGACGGCGATCGCATCGAATTCACCATGCGGCGCTTGCCGTCGGCGGATTGACGCGGGCGACATGGCCACCTGCCGCGACCGATGAACAGGCTGAGGCGCGTTTCCGTGTCCTCGGGGCGCTGGCCTGTAGTGTGGCGCTCGCTCAATGGGGTTTCGACGACTGTCCCTCATCCGATGGGCCGGATGAGGGTGGCTGGACGCCCGGCGTCGGGCCGGCGGAGAAAGCTTTCTTGACGTTCTCGATCGTGGCTGTGTTGCCGCTTCCTGGCGAGGGAGGCTTGCGTTCCGCCGTTGTCGGTGCTTCAGCCGCGGCGCCCAGTTTTGAAGCGTCGCGCTCGCGGACCCTCGGGTCTTTCGCGATGGGGGATGCGGCAAAGATTTCCATCAACGTCGTGGTGACGGGCAGATGGCCGCTAAGGTCGGTGTTCGTATGATGCCATGCGTGCGCAACGCGCCGATCGGCGGGGATGAACCGTCTGGAATTGATTTCGCCGAACCAGTCCCACTCACCCATGACATCGACGACATCGGTAAATACCGGCGGCATCGCAATGCGCGCGCCGATCGTCACGATCTTCGTGTGCCGCGCCAGTTCGGCGACCCGGCTTTCATCCCGTTTCCAGAGATTGTGCAACGCGGCCGACAAGACGAGATTGCCCTTGGAGTGCCCCGTCAGCAGGCGGAAGGAGAGGCGGGGGTCGGAAAGGAGCGCCTGCACCGTTCTCGTGTCGAGGCTGGAGCGGGCAGCCTTTGCCTCGGCCTGCGCCCCGACCTTGGGGCGACCGGCAAGGTCATCCAGGCCTTCGAGGAAGGGCCGCAAACCTTTCAGGTGACCGAAGAAAAACAAGCCGCCGAAGGCTTCTGTGATGACATCGGCCAGGCCGTAGCCCGAGACGACGACTGCAACCGGCGCGTCGACCGCATCGGCCACGTTGCGCGCGAAGGCGGCTGCCCCGAGCGCGGAGCCGCCGATGCCTGCCACGGCAAGCGCCCGGGTGTCGGCGCCGCCGCGCAGGACGAACTCATCGATGGTTTCGCAGAGCGTCAGCGCCCCGAGCCCGCTTGGCGGCACGATCATGATCGCGCCTTCGGCGGCCAGCGAGTCGCTGATGTAGAAGGCTTCTTCCGGCGTGATCACGGTAACGTCATAGAACAGCGCGTCGAGCGCAAGGTTGCGCTGGCGCAGGCCTTCGAGAGCCAGGTTGCGGGCAGGTGAGCGCTGCAGCCGTTCGGGGAGGCTCAGGCTGCGTGCGAACTGCGTCAGGGAAAGCGTGAATGCCGTCTGGAACATGGGTCACCTCGCCAAGGTTGCCTGAGTTAGAGCATTCCGTAGCGAAGCTTCTCACACTTTGTCAGGCGTGCCAACGGCTATTGGGGTGTGACATTCAGGCTCGGGCGCCAGCGGCTACCATTGCGTTTGTCGCAGAGCTTCGCCTGAAATCATCGCCGCCGACATCGCAACATTGATGGAGCGCTGGCCCTCGACCATGGGGATCAGGATGCGACCGTCTGCTCTCTCATGCACATGATCAGGCACGCCGGCGCTCTCGCGGCCGAAGAGAAGAATATCGTCGTCGTGGAAGGCAAAATCCGTGTAGCGTTGCGCTGCCTTCGTCGAGGCCAGCACCAGCCGCCGTCCGCTTTCCTCCCGCCATGTCTCGAAGCGCTCCCAATTGACGTGCCTGGTCAGGGTGACGGCTGCGAGGTAATCCATGCCGGCGCGCTTCAGGTTGCGGTCGGATATGTCGAAGCCGGCCGGCTCGATGATATCGACGCCGAGGCCAAGGCAGGCGGCGAGCCGCAGGATTGTGCCGGTGTTGCCGGGAATATCGGGCTGGTAGAGGGCGATGCGCAGTTTTGTCATGCGCTGGAACTAGCGAAATCGCCCGGACTTGTCTTCGACTTTTCGCGAGCTCTTCGTTTCTGTGATGCTTCCCATAAGCAGAATTGAAGGATTTAGCCCATTTTTCGGGCATATTTCGCTTTTCAAACAAGAAAAGTCGCGCTAAAAGACGGGCGCTCTACAACTTGCGAAAGAAGGAGGCTCAGATGGATATCTTGTTTGTGATGATGCGCCTCTGCGCCGTGAAGCCACGGATCTATTGAGCGCCTTCAAGGCGCGTATTCGCAAGTATCCCCTTCTTTAAGTCATTGCGCGGCCAACATGGCCTCGTCGTTTTACCGCCCGACCACCATATATGCGTGCGACCTTTAGGCGCAGTGGGTGGTCGAAGGGTCGAGTCTTTGGAGCATTTCAATGTTTGGCTGGTTCGAACGCCGACTGAATCCATTCCCGAGCGAGGTGCCGGATACTCCGCCGCGCGGCCTCTTCGCCTTCTGCTGGCACTATTCCAGGCCGGCTCTGCCATGGCTGATCGCCATGAGCGTCCTCACCATGTCGATCGCGATCGGCGAAGTCGCGCTGTTCCAGTTCCTCGGCGATATCGTCGACTGGCTGACACACGCGGATAAGGAAACCTTCCTGCAGACGGAATGGCACAAGCTGTTCTGGATGGGCGCGATGGTGCTGATCGGCTTGCCAGCCGCGGCGATCCTCGACAGCTTCATCATGCATCAGGTGCTGCTCGGCAACTATCCGATGATCGCGCGCTGGCAGATGCACCGCTTTCTGCTGCGCCACAGCATGACCTTCTTCGCCAACGAGTTTGCCGGCCGCGTCGCCACCAAAGTGATGCAGACCTCGCTTGCCGTGCGCGAAACGGTCATGAAGATCCTCGACGTCTTCGTCTACGTGTTCACGTACTTCCTGTCGATGATCCTGGTCATCGCGGCGGCCGACTGGCGGTTGATGATTCCGATCCTCGTCTGGCTCGGCGTCTATGTCGCGATCGTCGCCTATTTCGTGCCGGTGCTGCGCAAGATTGCGGCGCAGCAGGCCGATGCTCGTTCGACGATGACGGGCCGCGTGGTCGACAGCTACACCAATATCGCCACGGTGAAGCTGTTCTCGCATGCGGGCCGCGAGGAAAAATACGCCAAGGCCGGCATGGAGGAATTCCTCGATACCGTCCACAAGCAGATGCGCAAGGTGACGCTGTTCCACGCCTCGGTCTATTTCAACAACTGCGCGGCGCTGTTCATCGTTTCGGCCATGTCGATCTGGTTCTGGCTCAGCGGCTCGATCTCGGTCGGCTCCATTGCCATTGCCATCGGCCTTGCCATGCGCGTCAACGGCATGTCGCAGTGGGTGATGTGGGAAGTCTCGGCGCTCTTCGAAAACATCGGCACCGTCTATGACGGCATGGAGATGATGTCGAAGCCGCACGATATCGTCGACAAGCAGGCCGCCGCGCCGATCGTCGCCAAGCAGGGGGCGATCCGCTTTGACCACATTCGCTTTCACTATGGCAAGGCGAAGGGTGTCATGGAGGATCTGACCCTCGATATCCGGGCGGGCGAAAAGGTCGGCCTCGTCGGCCGCTCCGGCGCCGGCAAGACGACGCTGATGAACCTGCTGCTGCGCTTCTACGATCTGGAAAGCGGCCGCATCACCATCGACGGCCATGATATCGCCGGCGTCACGCAAGACAGCCTTCGCTCGATGATCGGCGTGGTGACGCAGGATACGTCACTATTGCACCGTTCGATCCGCGACAACATCGCCTATGGCCGTCCGGATGCGACGGACGAAGAGGTCATCCAGGCGGCCAAGCGCGCCAATGCCTGGGACTTTATCGAAGGGCTGGTCGACATGCATGGCCGCACCGGGCTCGATGCACAGGTTGGCGAGCGCGGCGTCAAGCTGTCGGGTGGCCAGCGCCAACGTATCGCGATCGCCCGCGTCTTCCTGAAGGACGCGCCGATCTTGGTGCTCGACGAGGCAACCTCGGCGCTCGATTCCGAAGTGGAAGCGGCGATCCAGGAGAACCTCTTCGCGCTGATGCACGGCAAGACGGTGATCGCGATCGCCCACCGCCTGTCGACGCTGACCGAGATGGACCGCCTCGTCGTTCTCGACAAGGGCCGGATCATCGAGATGGGCACCCATCAGGAACTGGCCCATGGTGGCGGCATCTATGCCGAGCTCTGGAGCCGCCAGTCCGGCGGTTTCCTCGCCGATCACGAGGAAGTCGAGACGGCGGCACAATAATGCGACTGACAACTGGGGCGCTGAGGCGCCCCAGTTGTTGTTTCCAGGCTCCTTCGGCCATGCCGTCTTCGCAAAACACGGGTCGAGCTGATCCGGAAGACGCCAAGGCGGCCATCTCCCAAAATTCAAAACGCGACAACGACGTGGAAGGCGACGATGCTCGCTAACGGCTCGCCAGAGCGAGCTGCACCGCGAGCAATCCGAATGCGGTTGCGAAGCTTCGTCGCATCCATGACTGAACGGTCGGATTTGAGACGATGTGGCGGCGCAGGTAGGCCGCGAACACACCGTAGGCTGTGAAAATAACAAAGGTGAGCGCCATGAATATCAGGCTGAGCTTCAGCATCAGCGCAATCGGGCTTGCCTGATCCGGCGTCACGAACTGCGGCAGGAAGGCGAAGAAGAAGATCGATAGTTTCGGATTGAGCAGGTTGATCAGGACTGCCGAGCCAATCACCTGTCGCGTGCTCTTGTCGGTCGGAGTTCCGTGAACGCGCAGAACACCTCGCTCCAGAAACATCGACCAGGCCATGTAAAGCAGATAGGCGACGCCGAGCCATTTGAGCGCCTGAAAGGCCACGGCGCTGGTGTGCAGGAGCGCGGCAAGGCCGCTTGTCGCGGCGAGCAAATGTGGGACGATGCCGAGCGTGCAGCCGAATGCGGCAATCATGCTCGCTCTTGCACCGCCCGATAATCCGGCAGCCAGCGTATAGATCGCTCCGGTGCCAGGGGATGCGACGATGATGAAGGTCGTTATCAGGAACTCCATGCTCATGCCTTGGCGTCCATGGAGAGGTGACACATTGGCGGCAAGGCTTGAGCCGTTACGCCCCTTTCGGACGGCGCTCGGCGCAAGATGTCCAGGCGGTCAGGTTGAGGTCTGATGTGTGTTGACGACGGATGCAGCGGATGCATCGCGTCGGCCTTGGCGGAAATAGCGGGCATGGATCTCACTCGGTGATGGCTTCGAGCAATATCGCGGCGTCGTCTTCTCCGGTCTTGAATGAAATTGCAGGTCGATCGTTAGCCCGCGTTCGTCTCTCAAATCATAAGGCACCGTATTCTAACGAAAATGTAACCATTGCCGGGGGCCGTCTTTACTTTCCGGTCCTGCTAAAATTCCCTATATCGCTTAGATGTTCATCCGTTTTGTGTTCCGTCTGTTCGAGACCTGGATTGATCCATACTATCGCAGCGGCGACCTACGGCCGCCACGGTCGCTTGGTGCCTTCATCTGGTATTATGTTGGGCAAGCGAAGGGGCCGTTCCTGGCGATGGCGGTGCTCGGCGGAGCGGTTGCCGTGCTGGAGGCGGCGCTTTTCTGGTTTGTCGGCCATCTGGTCGATATTCTCGACAAGGTGAAGCCGGGCGAGGGGTGGAGCGGGCTGCTGGCCGGCCACGGAGCAGCATTGCTCGGCATGGTCTTCGTCGTGCTTATCGTACGCTTCGTGGTGGTCAGCCTCGGTGCGCTGGTCGAGGAGCAGGTCGTCGTTCCCGGCTTCCTCAATCTCGTGCGCTGGCAGGCCTACCGGCATGTGGCGAGACAGTCGGTCGAATTCTTCCAGAATGATTTTTCCGGTCGCGTTGTCAGCAAGGTCTGGTCTGCGGGCCAGGCGACGGGTGATCTGGTCGTGTCGCTGCTGCAAGTGGTCTGGTTCATCATCATCTATGCTGCCTCGACCATTGCGCTCGTCGGTGGGCTCGACTGGCGGCTGGCACTGGTGATCGCGGTATGGATCGGCATCTTCTTGCTGCTCGCCCGCCACTTTGTTCCACGCATACGCGAGCATGCGCGCAATGCGGCGGAGGCATCCTCGATGCTGAACGGCCGCATGGTCGACGCCTATGCCAATATCCAGACGCTGAAGCTCTTCGGGCGGGAAGAGCAGAACGACCATTATATCCGCAATGGCTTCGACCGCTTCCAGGCGGCGGTCATACCGTTCACCCGGCTGTTGACCGGCGTGCGCTCGTCTCTGGCGCTGCTGTCCGGTGTCATGATCACGGCAATCGGCGCGCTGGCGGTGCATCTCTGGCTTTCAGGCGAGATTTCGACTGGCGGCGTCGCCTTCACGCTCAGCATGGTGCTGCGGCTGAACATGCTCTTCAGCCGCATGATGTCGCAATTCAACGCCATCATGCGCAATCTCGGCACGATCCAGAATTCGGCCGAAATGATCTCGGAACCAATCGGTCTGGTCGACCGGTCCGAAGCCAGTGATCTGACGATCATCGGCCCTGCGATACGTTTTGACGATGTCACCTTTCACTACGGACGCGGCGGCGGCATCATCGATAATTTCTCGCTCAATGTGCGCGCGGGAGAAAAGGTCGGCATCGTCGGCCGTTCGGGAGCGGGCAAGACGACGCTCGTCAATCTGCTGTTGCGCTTCTACGACCTCGAAGGTGGCCGTATCCTGGTTGATGGCCAGGATATCGCGGCCGTCAGACAGGAGTCGCTGCGCGGCGCGATCGGCATGGTGACGCAGGATACGGCGCTCCTTAACCGCTCCATTCGCGACAACATTCTCTTCGGTCGCCCTGACGCCACCGACGAGCAGATGGTGGAGGCGGCAAGACGGGCGGAGGCGGATCGTTTCATCACCGCTCTCGAGGATCAGAAGGGGCGCACGGCCTACTCCGCTCATGTCGGCGAACGCGGCGTCAAGCTTTCGGGCGGCCAGCGCCAGCGCATCGCGATCGCGCGCGCCATGCTGAAGGATGCGCCGATCCTGGTGCTCGATGAGGCGACCTCGGCACTGGATTCGGAGGCCGAGGCCGTGCTGCAGTCCAACCTCGATGCGCTGATGAACGGCAAGACCGTTCTTGCGATCGCGCATCGCCTCTCGACCATCGCCAAGCTCGACCGGCTTGTTGTCATCGACATGGGGAAGATCATCGAAGAGGGAACCCACGAGGAACTGATTGCCCGTGGCGGTCTCTATTCGGAGCTTTGGGCACGTCAATCCGGCGGGTTCATCGCTGCAGATGCCGATTGATCAGGTCCGGTCGTATCGGTTAAGGCGCGCCGGGATTACGGAGACCGCGGCACGCTGAACTCCGTCATCAGGCCAAAATGGTTGGAGCCCATCGCATCGCGGATCTGCTTTACTGAGATCAGCCGTAGCGGAGCGCGGGCGAAGACGTGATCGATGGTGATGCCATAGGCTCCAGCAGCAATCGGCCAGGTTGCCGGCTCTGGAAAGGCGTGACGCAGACCGGTCGTGGCGAGAAAATCGCGCATGTCGGGCGTGATGACCGAAGCGTTGAAGTCGCCGGCGAGAAGCAATGGTCCCTTCACGTCCTCGAGAGCTGCAGCGAGGAGACCAAGCTCGACCTGGTGGAACTCGTCAAAATAGGGTTTGCTCAGATGAACCGAGGCGAAATTCACGGGCTGGCCATCCATGTCGATGGTGGCCAGAATGAAGCGATTGTCCCAGAGGCTGCCGAGGCTGCGCATGAGCTGGGTCTGAAACGGTCTTTTTGACAGTATCAAGGAATCGCAATCAGTAGTCATCACGCCGCAGCCGATGCGGTAAGGATAGACTTTGAGGATGCGATCCATTTCCGAGAAAATCGGTCCCGCCTCGAAAATTTCGACGACGTCGGCTTTGGAGCCGACGATGAGGTCGGCGATGCGGGGGCCATTCTCAAAATTGCTATCCTCGATGTTGAAGGATAGCAGCCTGAAATGGCTGCCGCCCGCCTCCGCCGATGCGACGAGGGAGGAGGTGGAATATTCCTGCAGCATGAGGACCGAGTGAATGAGGAGCACGGCGCCGACCGCAGTCAGGAAGAGCGAATACCAATGGCGCTTGAAGAAGAATGCGATCAAGGCAAGGATGATCGCAAACAGGCTGATGTGGGTCTGCAGGCTCTCGAAAAAGGCCAGAAGCCAGGAATCGGCGACGTAGCGTGCCGCAAGAATACCCAAGGCCAGTGTGGCGAGAACGCATAGAACGCAATAAACCGTGTGTCTCATGGGAGGTTCTCGCGCTTCATTTTTCGATGTTTGCATGGCGCGTTGCCATGATTGCAATCCTCCACGGATCGTCTGGAAAATCCATTCGGTTTTAAGAGGTAACGGTTAAGACCTGCGGGTAAGGAAGCTGGCTTTGTAGTCATGATTTTTTGCAATGCAGCATTGAAATCATTGTCTATTTTGCCACGCAGCACGAAGAAGTACTTTATAAATTCTTTGTTTTTTCATGTGCTTAACTGTTCGGCTTGATGGCGGGCGCGTTTAAGCACCGGCCTTGCGACGCAATAGCGCAGTTTTGCCGCGACATTGTGCCCTTACCCCTTGCCAAGACTGGACATAATTTGCGATCAAGCTTAGAACGCAGCGGGTTACGGAGGAATCTATGGCGGAATTATGGTCGCGTTGATTCGCCGTTAGTGAGAGGGGTGCCGCGGTTTTGCCGTGGTTTGCGGGAAGAGGATGTGCAGCGTTGAGCGAGCATAGTACGACAAGTGAGTCCACCGGCGAGCCTACGCGCCGCGATTTCCTTTATTTGACGACAGGTATGGCCGGCGCCGTTGGTGCAGTCGCCGTCGCGTGGCCGTTTATCGACCAGATGCGACCGGATGCATCGACGCTCGCTCTTGCTTCAATCGAAGTCGATGTGTCGAGCCTTGAGCCTGGCATGTCGCTGACGGTGAAATGGCGCGGTAAACCCGTCTTCATCCGCAACCGCACGCAGAAAGAAATCGACGATGCCAAGGGCACGCAGCTTTCGGATCTGAAAGATCCGGTCGCTCGCAATGCCAACCTTCCGGCTGACGCGCAGGCGACGGATCTTGCCCGTTCGGCTGGCGACGGGAAGGAAAACTGGCTTATCATGATCGGCGTCTGCACCCATCTCGGCTGCATTCCGCTCGGTCAGGCAGGGGAATATGGCGGGTGGTTCTGTCCCTGCCATGGCTCGGTCTACGATACCGCCGGCCGCATACGCCATGGGCCCGCGCCGATGAATCTTGCGATTCCGCAATATGCGTTTACGTCGGAAAAGAAGATCAAGGTCGGTTGAGGGGGAGCTGAAACATGAGTGGTCATTCGTCTTACGAGCCATCGACAGGGCTCGAAAAATGGGTCGACGCGCGGCTTCCGCTGCCGCGCATGGTCTATGATAGTTTCATCGCCTATCCGGTCCCGCGCAATCTGAACTATGCCTATACGTTCGGTGCCATGTTGGCCGTCATGCTGCTTCTGCAGATCCTGACCGGCGTCGTCCTTGCCATGCACTACGCGCCGGATACCACCGTCGCCTTCAACTCGGTCGAAAAGATCGTCCGCGACGTCAATCATGGTTGGCTGTTGCGCTATATGCATGCCAACGGCGCATCCTTCTTCTTCGTTGCGGTTTATCTGCATATCGCCCGCGGTCTTTACTACGGCTCTTACAAGGCGCCGCGCGAAATCCTCTGGATTCTCGGCGTTATCATCTACCTGTTGATGATGGCGACCGCCTTCATGGGCTACGTTCTGCCCTGGGGCCAGATGTCCTTCTGGGGCGCGACCGTCATCACCGGCTTCTTCTCGGCCTTCCCATGGGTCGGCGACTGGATTCAGACTTTCCTGCTCGGCGGCTTCGCCGTGGACGATCCGACGCTCAATCGCTTCTTCTCGCTGCACTATCTGCTGCCGTTCATGATTGCCGGTGTCGTCATCCTGCACATCTGGGCGCTGCACGTGACCGGCCAGACGAACCCGACCGGCGTCGAAGTCAAGCTGAAGACCGATACCGTGCCGTTTACGCCCTACGCGACGCTGAAGGATGCGCTTGGCGTTTCCATCTTCCTGCTGGTCTTCGCGTATTTCGTCTTCTATCTGCCGAACTTCCTCGGCCACGCCGACAACTACATCCAGGCCAACCCGCTGAAGACTCCGGCTCACATCGTTCCGGAATGGTACTTCCTGCCATTCTACGCGATGCTGCGCTCGATCACCTTCAACATCGGCCCGATCGACTCCAAGCTTGGCGGCGTTCTGACGATGTTCGGCGCGATCATCGTGCTGTTCTTCCTGCCCTGGCTCGATACGTCGAA
Source organism: Martinezella tropici (assembly GCA_000799755.1). Lineage (GTDB taxonomy): Bacteria > Pseudomonadota > Alphaproteobacteria > Rhizobiales > Rhizobiaceae > Rhizobium > Rhizobium tropici_A. The sequence continues at coordinate 172,793 of JUHI01000007.1, read as the reverse complement.
GATCCGTTCGGCCGTCTATCGTCCCTGGTACAAGCTGTTCTTCTGGCTGTTCATTGCCGACGCCGTCCTGCTCGGCTGGCTTGGTTCGCAGCCGGCAGAAGGCATCTACACCACGGCTGCCCAGTTCGCGACGCTGTTCTACTTCCTGTTCTTCCTCGTCATCATGCCGATCCTTGGCATCGTCGAGACACCGAAGCGCATTCCGAACTCGATTACGGAAGCGGTTCTTGAAAAGCAGGGCGGTAAAGTAGCCGCTCCGGTTCAAGCGTAACCGGCGATAGAGGACGAAAACGATGAAGAAACTTATTGTCGGCCTTCTATCCCTGACGCTCATCGGTGGTGCCGCAAGCGTTGCCGCCATCGCCGCGGAAACGAAGCCCGCCGCAGAAGCCGAGACGCCGCATTATCCGCTGAAGGAGCCGCGCGAACAGCATTGGACCTTCTCCGGCCCGTTCGGCTACTACGACAAGGCGCAGCTGCAGCGCGGTCTCAAGGTCTACACGGAAGTCTGTTCCGCCTGCCATTCGATGAAGCTGGTGGCTTACCGCACGCTGGGGGATCTCGGCTACACGGAAGCCCAGGTGAAGGCTTTTGCCGCCAACTACGAAGTGCAGGACGGCCCGAATCCTCAAGGTGAGATGTTCACCCGCAAGGCGCTTCCGTCCGATCATTTCAACTCGCCGTTCCCGAACGACGAGGCTGCCGCTGCGTCCAACAACGGCGCCGTGCCGCCCGATATGTCGCTGCTTGCCAAGGCACGCGAAATCGAGCGCGGCTTTCCGCAGTTCATCTTCGATATCTTCACGCAGTATCAGGAAGGTGGGCCGGACTACATCTACTCGCTGCTGACTGGCTATGAAGAGCCGCCGGCCGGCTTCGCCGTACCGCAGAATTCGCACTACAATCCGTATTTCGATGCGGCTGCGACCTTTGCGATGCCGAAACCGCTTTCGGACGGGCAGGTGACCTATGACGACGGTTCGCCGCAGACGGTGGACCAGTATGCGCGCGACGTGGCTGCCTTCCTGATGTGGACATCCGAGCCGCATCTGGAAGATCGCAAGCACCTCGGCTTCATGGTCATGGTGTTCCTGCTGATCTTCTCCACGCTGATCTATCTCACCAAGCGTTCCGTCTACGCCAAGGCCGGCGCCCACTGAGTATTGTCATGTTTCAACGAAAAGGCGGCCCGTCGAGGCCGCCTTTTTTGTTGGTATAGCGCGCCGGTCTTGATAGGGTGCGGCCGGCCCTATCATAGCCTGAGAGTACATATTTCATGAACACTATCGCTTCGGAACTCGCTGCCAGCATCCGTTCCATTCCGGACTATCCCAAGCCCGGTATCATCTTCCGCGACATCACGACGATGCTTGGCGATGCCAGGGCATTCCGTCGCGCCGTGGACGCGCTGGTGCAGCCCTATGCCGGCTCCAAGATCGACAAGGTCGCCGGCATGGAAGCGCGCGGCTTCATTATCGGCGGCGCGGTGGCGCATCAGCTGTCGTCCGGCTTCGTGCCGATCCGCAAGAAGGGCAAGCTGCCGCACGATATCGTCCGCATCGCCTACAGCCTGGAATATGGCGTCGACGAAATGGAAATGCATCGCGATGCGGTCAATCCGGGCGAAAAGGTCATTCTCGTGGACGACCTGATCGCGACCGGTGGCACAGCCGTCGGTGCCACGAAGCTTCTGCGCCAGATCGGCGCCGAAGTCGTTGCTGCCTGCTTCGTCATCGACCTGCCTGATCTTGGTGGCCGCAAGAAACTCGAAGAGCTCGATGTGCCGGTTCATACGCTGGTGGAATTCGCCGGTCACTGATCGGCCTGGAAGACTGGTGGGCCGTTACGAGCGGCTCGCCAGTTTCTATTCAAAGGCCAGCACGGTGCTTTCGAAGCGCAGGGCCGGGGCTCCATGCTGGTTCACCCCATCGCAGGCGAGCGTGTAGAGCGTCCAGCCGGGGCGTGAGGCCAAGGGACGGCTGCCGAGGATCGCGACGCCGTAGGTGATGGTGTCGCCGGCAAAGACCGGGCGCAGCCACTGCAAATTCTTGAAGCCGGGCGAAGGACCGAGATTGGGCGGCGTCTTGCCTTCCGCGATCAGCCGCGCCGTTTCGGACTTCCAAAAATCGACGAAGCTGCGCATCCACATGGAGCAGCTATGCCAGCCGGAGGCGCAGAGCCCGCCGAACAAGGAATGCTTGGCCGCCTCCGCATCCATATGGAAGATCTGCGGATCGAAACGCGAGGCAAAGCGGACGATGCCTTCGGGCGTAAAGGTGTGGCTGCCGATCTCGACACGTTCGCCGATCGTATAGACTTCGCTCATCTTCATGCCGAAACCTCCGCTCCGGCGCGCATGCGGATCATGGTGGAGTTCTCCCCGAGGCAGACGAGTTCGCCGCGCTGGTTCTCGACCTCATGACGGAACTTGACGATGCCGATGCCGGGGCGGGAGCGCATGGGGCGTGCCTCGACCACGATGGATCGCCCCGAAAGGGTGTCACCGGCCAGAACGGGCTTCTTCCACTCCATGAAATCGATGCCGGGAGCGCCCTGAGCATCGGCGGCGAGGATGTAGGAATCGCACATCATACGCATGAACACCGCCGAGGTATGCCAGCCGGAAGCGGCAAGGCCGCCGAGAATGCTGGCGCGGCCGGCTTCTTCGCTCAGATGCATCGGCTGCGGATCGAATTCGCTGGCGAATTCAATGATCTCCGCCGCTGTCATGTGTTTGGGGCCGAGTGGAAATTCCCGCCCCGGCTGGAAGTCTTCATAGACGAGTTTCGTCATCTCTTCTGTCGTCCTCCGCATCTCGTTCATCGGCAATCGCATGGCCCGTAGTGGTGGCGCAAGCATTTTCATGGTCTTGGCGGGCGACCGTGGGCGATCATCTATCGATGCCTGGCAGCCCTTGATTGTGCGGCGGCGATATGTTGAGGCTTGTTCGTTGCAAGACGGAACGAGAGCAGGAATGAGCGAACTCAAAATTGCACTGGATGAAGCAGCCGGTGAGGGGATTATTTCCTCCAGCCAGGCCGAACGATTGCTGCCCTATCTGGCGGGGAAGAATATCGGCGTGCTGCCGGCAGGGCGGGGTCTTTCGGCGTCGCGTTTTCCCGATGATCCTAACCCGCTGGAGGATACGGAAGCGCCGCGTTTCGTACGCGGCTTCCATGATGTGCTCATCACCATCGGCGTCATCGTGCTCCTCATCGGGCTATGGGGACTGGCGAACCGCTATGCGCCGGTGCTGGCAATCGTCGTGCTCGCTGAAATCCTGGTGCGCCGCCAGCGCCTTGCGCTTCCTGCCGTGGTCTTGACCGTCGCGCTCGTTGTCTGGGTTTTCTATACTGTCGTGAGCTATGTCAGCTCCACACCTGCGCTGAGCGATAATTTCACCATCGGCGCGATCGTCCTGGTGGCGCCATTTCCGCTGTCGCTCGCCTTGTTTTACTGGCGCTACCGCGTGCCGCTGTCGCTGGCCCTGTTCCTGTTTTCGCTGTTCGGCCTGTTTCTTGCCGCGGTCTTCTATGTCGCCGGTACGGTGACGGGGTCGTCGAATGTCCCGGCTGATTATCCCATCCAGACGATGATGATCTTGCTGGTGACGGCTCTCGGCAGCTTTGCATTGGCGATGCGCTACGATCTCAGCGATCCGCAGAGAGTGACGCGCCGCTCCGACGTGGCCTTCTGGCTGCATCTCGCAACGGCGCCGGCCCTGCTTTACTCGACGATCCTGTTGGCATTGCGCCTCGAGCTTGCCAGCAGCGGTATTGTCTTCACCAATCTGACCGACGCGCTCTTTGGAGGCTATCTGCAGGCGGTGACCGTGCTTGTGGCGGTTCTGGTGATGATGCTGATCGGCCTGATTATCGATCGGCGGGCTTTCGTGACCGCGGGTCTCGTCTCGCTGGGTCTCGCGACGGCGGCCATTCTCAGGCATAACGACGCCGGTCTCGACAAGGTCGGCTTCCTGGTGCTGATGATTGTCGGTCTGGTCGTGCTTGTGATCGGCATCGGTTGGACCGATCTGCGCCGCATCGTCGTGCGGCGCTTGCCTGCCAGCATGCAAGCGAGATTGCCGGCGCTCAGATAGGCGCCGGCAGCAAAGAGGCAATCAGGTGTTGAAGCGGAAGTGGATGACGTCGCCGTCCTGGACGACGTATTCCTTGCCTTCATCACGGGCCTTGCCTGCTTCCTTGGCGCCGACTTCGCCGTTGTAGGCGATATAGTCGTCATAGGCGATCGTGTTGGCGCGGATGAAGCCGCGCTCGAAATCCGAATGGATGACGCCGGCGGCCTGCGGCGCCTTCGTGCCCTGTTCGATCGTCCAGGCGCGCGTTTCCTTCGGACCTACGGTGAAGTAGGTGATGAGATGCAGCAGCTTGTAGCCGGCGCGGATCAGGCGGTCGAGGCCAGCTTCGTCGAGGCCGAGGGCGGAGAGGAATTCCGTCGCCTCTTCGTCCGGCAGCTGCGCCACTTCCGCCTCAATGGCGGCTGAGATGACGACGACTTCCGAGTTCTGCTCCTTGGCCATGGCGGCTACGGCTGCCGTGTACTCATTGCCGGTCACCGCATCGCCCTCGGCGACGTTGCAGACGTAGAGCACGGGATGCGAGGTCAAAAGGTTCAGGCTCTTGAGGATGCGGGTCTCTTCGGCATCGAGCTTCGACAGCAGCGTGCGGACCGGCTTGCCTTCCTGCAGCAATGCGAGCGACGCATCCATGATCGGCAGCATCGCCATGGATTCCTTGTCCTTGCTAGTCGCGCGCTTGCGCGTCTGCTCGGTGCGGCGCTCAAGGCTTTCGAGGTCGGCGAGCATCAGCTCGGTCTCGATCGTCTCGGCGTCGGCGACTGGGTTGATGCGGCCCTCGACGTGGGTGATGTCGCTGTCTTCGAAGCAGCGCAGCACATGCACGATGGCATCGACTTCGCGGATGTTGGCCAGGAACTGGTTGCCGAGTCCTTCGCCCTTCGACGCGCCGCGCACGAGGCCGGCGATGTCGACAAAGGAGATGCGCGTCGGGATCAGTTCCTTCGACTTGGCGATGTCGGCAAGCTTGCGCATGCGCGGATCGGGAACCGCGACTTCACCCGTGTTCGGCTCGATCGTGCAGAACGGATAGTTCGCCGCCTGCGCGGCCGCCGTCTTGGTCAGCGCGTTGAACAGAGTGGACTTGCCGACATTCGGCAGCCCGACGATACCGCATTTGAAACCCATGGCACCTTGTCCATATCTTGAAAATCTTTGCAGTGCGTATGGGGGAAGGGCCGTTGCGGGTCAAGTCTCGGGCAGGCAAAGAGCCATTTTTCTGCTGACAGAAGGCCTGTGAGCTGATGATGGCCACATTGTCTCCCTGACACGACCATCCTTGAAGGATGTGGTGCGCTGCACTATAATATTCCCATTAGCCCAAAACCCTTTCCCCTGTCGTCAACGGTGATGCCGATGAGTGACAATGATGTTGTCCTGAAACCAAAGACTAAAACCAAGCCGAAGGTCGAGAGGCCGAAGCTCTACAAGATCATTCTCGTGAACGACGATTATACACCACGGGAATTCGTTATCATGGTGCTCAAGGCCGTCTTCCGCATGAGCGAAGAGGCTGGCTATCGTGTCATGATGACGGCGCACAAGCTCGGAACTTGCGTGGTCATGGTCTGTGCACGCGATATTGCCGAGACGAAGGCCCAGGAAGCGATCGATCTTGCCAAGAGTGCAGGCTTTCCGCTGATGTTCACGACCGAACCCGAGGAATAGGAGCGGTCATAGCTGTCAGGCGGACCGGCGGATCTGGAAGCCGGTCTTGTCCTGGGTAAATCCGCAATTTGCGTAAAAGCGCAGTGTCGCTGGGTCCTTCGACCCGGTCAGCAGCATGACCTTGTAGCAGTTCCTTGCCCAGGCGCTGGCTACGGCCGTGCGGATGACCGCGCCGGCAAAACCTTGCCGGCGATAGCTGGCGTGTGTCACGACATTCTCGATCAACGCATAGGGCATGCCGCCACGCGTGAGATTGGGGATGACGATCAGCGTCACGGAGGAAATAGCCTTTGCGCCATCGAAGGCTGAGAAGATCGTCATGCCGGGATGAGCGAGGATATCAGCAAAGCGGCGTTCGGCGAGCTGCAGTTCCAGCATCGGATCTTTAGCATTGAGGTGCTGGTAGAGCGCAAGGAGCGTTGGCAGGTCGGCGATCGCGACCGGGCGTATGACGATGTCTGTGGCTGGGGCGACGGATGTGTTCGGCATTTCAATCGCCCTTCTTGCCGAACATCCTCTTCAGCATTTCCGCCATGGGGCCGCTTTCCGGAATCTTCGGCTGGCTGTGATTACGTGCCTGATGAATATGGGATTTGGCGGGCGCCTTCTTCTCCGGCTTCGGCGCGTCCTCTTCGGCCTTGCCGCCGAGGGCAAGCGCGATCTTGTTCATCAGCTGCGAATCCTCGCCGCGCACCAGCATATCGGCATTGTCGGCGAGCGCATCGAACAGCGGTTCCAGCCAGTCCCGATCCACCTTGGCGAAATCGCCGAGAACGTGATTGTGCACGAGCTCCTTTGCGCCGGGATGGCCGATGCCGAGACGCAGGCGGCGATATTCCTTGCCGCAATGGGCGTCGATGGACTTGATGCCGTTATGGCCGCCATGGCCGCCGCCGGTCTTCAGCCGTGCCTTCGCGGCTGGGAGGTCTAGTTCGTCATAGATGACGACGAGATCGGACGGCTGCAGCTTGTAGAAGCGCATGGCCTCGCCGACGGCTTCGCCCGAGAGGTTCATGAAGGTCTGGGGCTTGATGAGCAGCACCTTCTGTCCGCCGAGCTCGCCTTCGGCAATCTCCGCCTTGAACTTCTTCGACCAGGGCGAAAAGCTGTGGCGGCGATAGATCGCGTCCACGGCCATGAAGCCGATATTGTGGCGGTTGCCCTGATATTTGGCGCCGGGATTGCCGAGACCCGCGATGAGAAGCATGCGCTTCACCCCTTGGTAAATACCGATGCCCTTCACCACAGCGATTTGACGGCAAAGTCAAGGCGGGATGCGATCAGTCGCCGAGATGCAGGCCGTACTTCAGGAAAATCTGCTTCTGGGTTCCGTCGGCGATCAGTGCATTCAGCGCCGTCTGCATCCTGTTCAGAAGGTCGCGAGGGAAATCCTTCTGACAGGCGATCGCCATCGGCTGCTGGGAGAGAACGACGACCCTCTCGACGGCATTGCCTTCCGCCTTCAGCTTGTCGAAGTAGAATTCCGAGATTGGCATCAGATCGATGCGATCGCTCATCAGCTTCTTCAGGCTTGCCTTGAAGTCGCTGCCGACATCGATGCGCGGGAAGCCGTTCCGGCGCAGGATGGTTTCCGTATAGTCGTCCCGCCAGGTTCCGACCACATATTTCCTGGCTTCACCGATGGTCGTTGCGGTCACCTTAGAGCCGCTATGCTTGATGAGAATGCTGCGATCGATCAGCAATGGCTGCACCCATTGGAACAACTGATCGCGCTCTTCATTGTGTGCCGTGGCGAAGGCGCAGGTCATGGGATCCGACAGGGCCTGGCCATAGGCTCGAGCCCAGGGCATGCTGGTGATCGTATAATCGACCCCGATATCGGCCATGACCTTCCGCACCTGATCCGTGATTGCACCGACGGGTGTCTTGCCGTCGCGGTAATTGAAGGGCGGATATTCTTCCGTGGTGAAGTGAACGGTTTCGGCGCGCGCCGGGGAGAGAAAGGATAGCGAAAACAGGCTGGTTGCAATCATGAGCAGCGGTTTTCGCATCCGGTTCCTCATCGCTATGATGCTTGCGCTATGGGGGAAGGGTGATCTTGCTGCAGGCCCGCCAGCATCTTCACCAAATTGTCCGGGTGCAGCGGTCGATAGAAGAGATAGCCCTGGCCATAGTCGATGCCCATCGTGCGCAGGGTTGCGCATTCCTCTTCGGTCTCAACGCCTTCCGCAATCACCGTGCAGCTCATCTTGTGCGACAACGTCGTGATGCTTTCGACCAGCATTCGGCTCTTGGCGCTGACATCGGAGGCGGTGTCGTTGATCGCGCGGATGAAGGACTGGTCGATCTTGATGATGTCGACCGGGAAGCGGTTGATGTAGCTCAGCGATGAATAGCCGGTGCCGAAATCGTCGAGCGCAATGCGGCAGCCGTAGCGGCAGATCTCGTTGATGACCATCCGGGTTTCCGGGTTGTCGTCCATCAGCACGGCTTCGGTGATTTCGACGACGATGCGCCGGGCGGCAATTTCATGGCGCGACAGCAGGGCCGCAATGCGCAGCGGAAGTTCCGGTTCGAATTGCAATGGCGAGAAGTTGATGGCGAGATAGGAGTCCTGCAGGCCCTCGATCTGCGAGAGACGCGCAAAGTTGGCGATCGCCTTTTCCATGATGCGATTGCCTATACGGATGATTGAACCGGTCTCTTCGGCGACCTCGATGATGCGGCCAGGGGGCAGGATGCCTTTCTGCGGGTGATGCAGGCGCATCAGCGCCTCGAAGCCGGCGATCGAGCGGTCATCTATATTCACGACGGGCTGCAGATAGGCCTCGAACCAGTCCTCGTTGAGACCGGCTTCGATATGGCTTTCCAGTTCGGCGCGCCGGCGAGAGTCGTCCAGCATGCCGTTGTCGAAGATCTGCGCGCCGTTCTTGCCGTCACGCTTCTTGGCATACATGGCGATATCGGACTTCAGCAGCAGTTCGGCGGCGTTGATGGCATGGCGCGGGTAGATGGCGATGCCGATGCTGGCGCTCAATCGCGCATCGCCGACGAAAGGCGCTTCGAAGATTTCGGCGATACGGCTTGCCATGTCCATGGCTCTCGTCTCGGCATCCTCTGCCAGCACCAGGAGCGCGAATTCGTCGCCGCCGAGGCGGGCAGCAATGTCGCCCGGCTTCAGGCATGTCTGCAGGCGCGATACCAGTTCCTGCAAGGCCGTATCGCCGGCGGCATGGCCCATATTGTCGTTGATCCACTTGAAGCGATCGAGATCGATGAAGAGGCAGGCGAGCTCGCGCTTGCGCAGATCGGCCTCATTGATCTTGGCGTCCAGCGCGGTCTCGAAGCCCTGGCGATTGAGCAGGCCGGTCAGGTGATCGGTGATGGCCTGCCGCAGGTTCCGGTCTTCGGACTGCTTGAGTTCGGTGACATCAGTCATGACCGAAAGCGTGAGACCGTCCTGTATCGCCGTGGTCTCGAGAATGAGTACGTCCATGATCCGGCGATCGCGGCACAGAAACTTCACGGTGACGGCAAGACGGCCGGCGCTGTCGGGATTGCTGCGTTTGCGTTCGACATATTGCGTTCGCGATTCCGGCAGGACGAGGCTTACGAACTCCCGGCCGATCACCTCACCGCGATCGTAACCGGTGGCGGCGAGCCAATAGTCGCTGACGGCGGCGATGCGGTCCTCTTTGTCGAGGGAAAAGAGCATGGCGGGCGTCAGATTGTAGGTATCGGTCGCGCGGCGGTGGGCGAGTTTCAGCTCGTTTTCCTCGCGCTGCAGCTTGCTCTGCATGTCGTTGAAGCTGCTGGCAAGCCGGCCCATCTCGTCATTCGACTGCCAGTCGACGTGATGGCGCGAGCCGAGCCGGCGTGTGGCCTCGATGGCGTGCGTGAGACGCATCAGCGGCTGGATGACAAAAATGCGGTTGCCGATCAGCGCTGCGCCGAAGACGGTGAGCACGGCGAAGATGAAGATGGAGATGAAGACGATTTCTTCGTTCTTCAGGCCGTCGAAGAGGCCGAGCTGCGGATAATAGACCGTGATATTGCCGAGCTTCTTGGCACCATCGACGCCATTATAGACGATCGGCCTGGAGATGGACTCCAGAACGCCCTTGTAGGATTTCGGGATGGTCGATTGCGTGACGTCGAGCTGGCCGGAAAGATCGCGGACGTTCACCCGGACGATCGCACCCTCGGCAACCGTCGTCGCGCTGATCTGGGTAACGCTGTCTTCGTCCAGGTCCCAGAGCGGTTTGGCAAGTGCCTGGGCATTGGCGACGAGCAGAACGGTAATATGATCCTTGATTTCCTTTTCGGCGCGTTCGGACGACAAAAAGAGGAAAAGGACGAAGAGCGGCGCTACGAAAACCAGTAGCGCACCGCAAACGATCGCGAAAAACCTGTTTTCGACCGAATGGCTCATAGTTCCGTTAGCTCCCCAGCCATAGACCAGCGGATCTTGGGGGCGCCGCTTTCTACAACTCTTTCGCGCAGATTTTCATGAATCCGTTAAATGTTGCTGAAATTCTGGGGTTAATGGAAATCAACTATAGTATAGATTTCAAGACTTTTTTATTTTTACTTTCTCTAATATTTGTTTTCGGGCATGAAAAAACCCGCCAACCCCGAAGGGGAGGCGGGTTACAATGCTCAGTTGAAGATGTCGATCAGGCGCTGGCTTCTTCGCCGCCTTCTGCTTCGTCTTCAGTAAGGCCGGCAGCCGGGGCAACGATCGTTGCGATCGTGAAGTCACGGTCGGCGATGACCGGGGTCACGTTCTTCGGCAGCTTGACGGCCGAGATGTGGATGCTGTCGCCGCTCTTCAGGCCGCTGAGGTCAACCGTGAAGAATTCCGGGATCGCATCGGCCGGGCAATGGACTTCGACTTCGTGGCGAACGATGTTCAGCACGCCGCCAGCCTTGAGGCCCGGGGACTTCTCGTGGTTTTCGAAGTGAACCGGGATTTCGACGGTGACTTCGGTGTTGCCGGTAACGCGCAGGAAGTCGACGTGAACCGTGAAGTCACGGACCGGATCGAGCTGATAGTCCTTCGGCAGAACCTTGATCTTCTTGCCGTCGACGTCGATCGTTGCGATCGTCGTCAGGAAGCCGCCGGCGTGGATGCGCTTCGTCACCTCATTGGTGTTGAGAGCGATGGAAATGGGGGCCTGCTTGTCACCATAGATGACAGCGGGGATCAGACCATTGCGGCGAAGTTCACGGGCGGACCCCTTACCAACCCGTTCGCGCGCCTCGGCCTTGAGCTCGTAGCTTTCGTGGCTCATAGCTATTCCTTTCGAGGTTATTTGGAGAGTTCGTCCGATTGGTCATGTGCCGCATCGGCTGAACTGGAGGAGGGCGTGCCCTGCCTCATCCGCGTTGCCTCCAAGGGTGTCTACGCGGACGCGTGGCGTATAATACAAAGCGACGAAAGGTGCAAGCGCCTGCGGAACGCGAAGCCTTGTGGTGCCCGTGCAACGGCTGCGAACAAGCCTGCGATGCCATTTGTATCAACGACTTGACATATACCCTCGGGGCCATCAACAGTCGACTCCGATCGATTGGGATCAGAAGGAGAGGTCGGGCATGCGTTCCAGGGCAATCGCCGCCGCGGTTTTTTCCATAGGTCTTGCCGGCGCGACACACGCGGCCGACGTCAGTGAGCAAGGCGCCAAGGACCTCCGCAATGTCCTCACCCATTCGCTTTCACAGGACCTTGCCCGCAGCGATTTCGTCACCGTCAAACCGGCCGGCGACCAATATGAGATCACCTACGATCTTTCGAAATTCTTCGACAAGATCAATTCAAGCGTGTTTTCGGTCACGGGTTTCAAGCCGCTTACCCTCTTCGCGCAACCGGTCGAACAGGGGAAATGGCATCTGACCGGCGACAATAGTCTCGATATCGCGCTGCATTCGCCGACCTCGGACATCGCCTATTCGATCGCGTCAAGCTCTTTCGACGGCATTTTCGATCCGACGATCGAGATGATGCGGTCGATGGGTATCAAGAGCAGCGGCGTGAAATTCTCGAGCGCTGGCAGCGGCCCGAAGAGCGGGCGCAAGATCGAGGCCACCATCGACAGCGCCTCCTTCGCCCATACGGTTACCGACAGCAGCGAAGCCGGGAAGGCGGATCTGCAATTGCAGGGCACGCTTCAACGCCTGAGTGAGAAGATCACCGTGCGGCCGGATGCCGCGCCCATCACCTTCAGTGCCGATAGCGTCGCGACCAATGTCACCGCCACGAGCCTACCGGTGAAGGATCTGCGCGCGCTCATCCGTTTCTTCGTCCAACACGTCAAGGCCAAGCAGCTTTCGGAAAGCGGCAGCGAGAAGTTCGAGCAACTGGTACACCGCGCTCTGCCCGTCTTCGGCTCGCTCGGCAAGACCGTCACCATAAACAATGCGCTGGTGGCGACCGAGAAGGGCAAGGTCGGCGTCAAGCGCATCGACTACAGTTTCAAGATGGATGGTCTAACCAAGGCGTCCAACGTCAATCTGGAGCTTAGGGCCGAGCAGTTCACGCCGGATGCGGGCCTCGTGCCGGCGGCCTATGTGCCTTTCCTGCCGGCCGCGTTGGATGTTCAACTCGGTGTACCCAACATCAATTTTGCCGGCCTCATCGACACCGCGCTCGATTCCATTGCCGCACGGGCGACGCCGGTTTCCGGCGAAACCTTGAAGCGCACGATGTTTCCCAGTGGTTACGGAACGCTGGAGTTTCCGAAGATCAGCGCAAAGTCTGACGTCTACGACATAGAGGTGTCCGGCGAGCTGAAGGGCTCGACCACGCCGCATTCCGGTTTCTCGTTGCAAGCGACGATCCTGGCGCGCGATTTCGACAAGACGGTTGCCGCCATTCAGGAGGCGGCCAAGACGGAGCCCCGCCTGAACAATGTCTCCTTCAGCCTTCTGGCCGCCAAGGGGTTTGCGAAGACCGATCCGGACGGCCGCCTGCGCTGGGACGTCACCATGGATGAGGACCGCACGGTGACGGTCAACGGCCAGGTGATGAAGAAGCCTTGAAGTTTGAGGGTAAGCCCATGTATCAGGGCGATCATAAAGTTCCATGCGAAAGGCCGGTCGGCCCTTTTCGGATTTTCACGTTTCTTTTCCATAATATTTGGGGGTGACTTATGCGTTTCAAAACGATTGCCGCAGCGGCTGTCGTCGCTGCAGGCGTTGTCGGCGGTGCGCAGGCGGCTGACGTCAGCGAGCAGGGTGCAAAGGATCTTTACGGCAACCTGACCTATTTCCTGCCCGACGATATAACAAAGAGCGGTGCGATTTCGGTCAAGCCGGTCAGTGCGCACTACGAGGTCGCTTATGACCTGCAGAAGTTTTTCGACAAGCTGAATGTGACCGGGTTCGACATCAGCGGCCTCAAGCCATTGATGATGCTGGCGACGCCGCTCGATAGCGGTCTCTGGAATATCGAAGGCAACAATGCCTTTGACGTGACGGCGCGTTCGAAGCCCGGCAGCGGCGCGAACAGCGAATTTCGCTACGCCTTGGCGTCATCGACCTTCAAGGGCGTTTTCGATCCGGCGCTTCACTACCTGCGTTCGATGGAGATGAAGGGCAACGGCATCACCTTCACGACAAAGACCGCCGACGAAAACAACAGCGTTCAGAAGAACGACGCAACGGCCGACAGCATCGCCTATACGCTATCGTCGGCGGACAGTGGCGAGCCGGGCAGGCTCGACATCAAGATGAACGGTAGCCTGCAGTCGTTCTACGACAAGGTTTCGACGGACGACGCCACGATTGCCGAAATCAAGGTCGCGGCGGTCGATTTCAACGTGGGGGCGACGAAACTGCCGTTGAAGGCGGCCAACTCCCTGCTGCAGTTCATCTCGGAGCACAAGGACGAGAAGACCCTTTCGGATGCTGACAGCCAGGCGGTCAAGGCCTTGTTGATGGATGCCATGCCGATCATTGGCTCCTTTGACGAGTCGATTGCCGCAAAGGACATTGCGGTCACGACGCCCTTCGGTAATGGCGACCTGCAGAAGCTGGGTTATTTCTTCAAGATGGCGGGGCCGGCCAATGCCATGAATGCCGATTTCGGGCTGAATGCCGAAAAGCTTGCCCTTGAAACGGGCCTGGTGCCTGAGGACTATATCGCCTTCATTCCGGATGCGGCCGATATCCAGGTACAGGTGCCGAACCTGAATTTCTCCGCTGTGGCGGATATTTTCCAGCAGGCGGATTTCAAAAACCCTGAGAGCGACACTGCCCTGGACGAAAAACTGCAGAAGGCAATGTTCCCTGATGGGACGGTGACCATCAACTTTCCCAAAATCAGCGCCGTCTCGGGTCTCTATGATGTCGAGGCTTCCGGCAGCATGCGCGGCTGGCTGACCGAGAAAGACCGCGTCGCCATGAAGATGACGGTTTTCGCGCGCGATCTCGACAAGACGATCGCGGCTATCCAGGAGGCTGCAAAGACAAAGGCCGATCTCGCTCAGGTGTCTTTCGGCCTGATGATGGCGAAGGGCTTTGCCAAGACGGATACGGATGGACGCTCGCGTTGGGACATCGATCTTTCCGACGACGGTCGCGTGACGGTCAACGGTCAGGTCATGAAGTAATCCGCTCCGAAGCCAGAATGCGATCATGTTTGTCCTGAAGCCGCTGAGCCAGCGCTCGATCTCTCTCCTATGGACCGGCCAGGTGCTGGCGGCTACAGGCTCCGAATTCTACATGGTCGCTGTCGTCTGGATCGCGGCGGATTTCATTGGCCGCGATGCCGGATATGTGTCGGCGCTGCAATCGGGGGCGCTGCTGTTCGGCAGTCTGTTCGGCGGCATCATCACGGATCGCTGGCGGCATAGCGTGACGATGATCATGGCCGACCTGTTGCGTGCGGCCCTGCTGCTGACGCTGTCGCTGGCGGGGCTTCTCCATCTGATGAGCCTGCCGCTCTTGATCGTGCTTGCCGGAAGCATTGCGTTGCTCACATCGACATTCGATCCCTCGCTGCAGGCGACCCTGCCGACGATTGCCGTCGATCCCGAGGTCCGGCATGCGACCAACGGCCTGTTCGATGCCACCCGCCGCATGGCGCGTATTCTCGGGCCGAGCCTGATCGCGCTCGTGAACGGGCTCCTGCCGAAATCTCAGTTCTTCACAGTGACTGCGGTCACGTTCATGCTCTCCGCGCTTGCCGTCTGGTTGGCGGTGGCAAAACTTCCCATGGCGCCGAGACGCCGCGATTTCTCCGGTATGGCGGCGGTCGTGGACGGCATTCTTGGCGGATGGCGCGCCGCACGGGGTCATGCGGCCATCCTCTACGGCTTGTTTACCAATCTGATGGGAAACGTCGCCTGGGCGATGGGAATTCTGCTTGGCATGATCCTGCATCTGCGCGAAACCAGCGCAGACCCGCTCACCGACTACAGTCTGATGATGACGGCCTACGGCGTCGGCAACCTGACGACCAATCTGATCCTCAGCAGCGTCAAGCCACGCCGGCCGGTGGTCTGGATCATTGCGGCGAAGCTCATTTTCGGATCGGGGGTTTTCCTGCTGCCGCTGATGCATGACCGGCTGTCGCTGATGGCCGTCGCCTGTTTTGCCGCGATCAACGGACCCTTCGAGAACCTTGCCATGCTGCATCTGATGCAGACACGCGCCGAGCCGCATCGTCTCGCACAGGTCTACCGTCTATTGATGTGTGCAATCTTTACCGGCCTGCTTGTGGCCTATCTGATGTCGCCGACGCTGTTTGCATGGTTCGGCATCGGACCTTCGATCATGGGATCGGGAGCGGCGGTTTTCGTTTCGGGGCTGCTCGGAATCGGCCTGCTGGCATGGAAACAGGCGCGTCCCGCGGGAGCCAAAGCCACCTGACAGCGGGTGCAAGCCTCAGTCGAACAGGCTCGAAACCGATTCTTCCTGGCTGGTACGGTTGATGGCTTCGCCGATCAGGCTTGCCGTCGAGATGACGCGGATATTGGGCGCCGAAAGCACGGCTGTCGTCGGCTGGATGGAATCGGTGATCACCAGCTCCTTCAGCTGCGAATTCGTCACACGGGTCACGGCGCCGCCTGAGAGAACGCCGTGGGTGATATAAGCGGTAACGCTTGCCGCGCCGCGTGCGAGCAGCGCATCGGCCGCGTTGCAGAGCGTGCCGCCGGAATCGACGATGTCGTCGATCAGCAGGCAATCCTTGCCGGCGACTTCACCGATGATGTTCATCACTTCGGACTCGCCCGGGCGATCACGGCGCTTGTCCACGATCGCCAGCAGACAGTCGAGGCGTTTGGCGAGCGCGCGGGCGCGCACGACACCGCCGACGTCGGGAGAGACGACCATGACATTGCCGATATCGTAGTTCGCCTTGATATCGCGGGTCAGGATCGGCAGCGCGTAGAGATTGTCAGTGGGGATATCGAAGAAGCCCTGAATCTGGCCGGCATGGAGATCGAGCGTCAGCACGCGGTCGGCGCCAGCCTCGGTGATGAGGTTCGCCACCAGCTTGGCCGAGATCGGCGTGCGCCCGGAGGCGCGGCGATCCTGGCGGGCATAGCCGAAATAGGGAAGAACCGCCGTGATGCGTCGCGCCGAAGAGCGCCGCATCGCATCGATCATGATCAACAGTTCCATGAGATGGTCGTTGGCCGGGAACGAAGTCGGCTGGACGACAAACACGTCCTCGCCGCGTACGTTTTCCTGGACTTCAACGAAGATTTCCTGGTCCGCGAAGCGCCTGACACTGGCCCTGCCCAAAGGAACGTTGAGATAATTGCAGATCGCTTCGGCAAGGTGCCGGTTCGAATTGCCTGCGAAAACCTTCATTTTGGCCCGCCTGTTACCAACCTGATAGCCGCGCTTTTAACCGCCTTGCTCTCGAATGCAAGGGGGAGAGGCGCGTTAGCTTTCATATTTCTGAAAAGCTTGTGGCTATCCACCGTTGGATTCACGCCAGGAATTGAATTCCGACATGGTTTTGGTGGCAATTTTCTGCATGACCGTCGAAGGAACGGCCGACCATGGGTCGCCGCGCTTCAGCGGAGCACTTTCCGAACCCTGAATGCGGTGGACGCGATTGCCATTGCTGTCGAGCACGTCCCATACATAGGTTACGGAAATCTGCGGGCCATCCTCAAAGGCGGAGAGATAGCCCTTGAGAATGTAGGCCGCACTGGAATCGCTTGAGCTCTTGATTGTCAGGCCGAGCGAGCGGGCATCGGCGCCGAGCTGGCGCGACAGCGGCGTGACGGCTTCCACCGGAGCGCCGATGATCGGCAGGAAGCGGACGCTGTTGCCGCCGGCCGCGGCTGCGGGCGGCAGCGATGCCTGTTGCTGGTCCGGCTGCTGCTCGTCCGTAGCCTGCTGTTGCGGCTGAGGATCGTCCGACAGGCGGCGGTCGGCTTCCTGCTGTTCGTCGGACTCGGAGAACTGGTTGTTGGCCGGAGCAATCGAGGCCGTCCGAGATCCGTCAAGCGGACGGGAGGCATAAGGGTTGGTGCCGTTCGATCGCAGCGCCGAAGCCTGGTCGTCGAGCGTGCCGCTGCCGCTGTAGCTCTGTGGCTGATAGGCCTGCTGCGAGGTCTGCTGCTGATAGCCGTAGCTATCCTGCGTGTTCTGATAGGTCTGACGGCGCTGGGGCGCCGACGCCATGCGTTCGACGTCGCGTTGGGTGACCGGGCTGGAGCTGGCATCGCCGATGGCTTCGGGCGGCGTCAGGGCGTCCGTGGTATTGCAGGCGGAGAGCGCGAGGCAAAAGCCGGCGACAGTCAACGTGATCCTGACCAGTCCCATAGACGCGATCCTTTCTCCCGACGGTCTTACCGTCCAGGACCGCTATCTTACGCCCCTAACGGTTAAGAAATTCGAGAGGGTGGCGGGAAAGGGCTTTCGGCGCCTGCGAGGTCGTCAGATAGGTCTGTCCGAGGGTCATGGCGGTACCGCTGTCGGAATCCATGATGATCATGTGCACGAAGAGCGACATGTTCTCCTGGATTTCAAGCGGATTGCCCATATGGAACATCTCGTGCTCCATCCATGAGGGCGAGAAGCGAGCACCGAGCGAATAGCCGCAGGCATTCAGCCGGTGGCGTGCAAGGCCGCGCTCGTCCATGATTTTCGCATGAACATCGAACACGTCGCCGAACGTGTGCCCGGGCATCAGGACCGTTTCGATTGCCTGCAGGGTTTCCAGGCAGGCGCTGTAAAGTTCGCGATGGCGGTGGCTGGGAGTGCCGATGACGACCGTGCGCATCATGGCCGCGTGATAATGGGCATCGACGCCAGCCCATTCGAGCGTCAGCTGGTCGTCGGCGTCGAGCTTGCGGCGGCCGGACTTGTAGCGGCAGAGCAGGGCTTCGGCACCCGAGCCGATGATGAATTCGTTGGCGGGGTAATCGCCGCCGCCGGCAAAGACGGCGCCCTGCATCGCGGCCAGGATATCGGCCTCGTCGGCGCCCGGCTTGACCAGGGACAGCGCGGCGTCCAGGGCATCGTCGGCGAGTGCCGCGGCACGCTCGACATGAGCGATTTCCGCCGGGCTTTTGGTCAGGCGCAGGCGGCTTACAAGATAGGAAGCGTCGACGATCTGGCCGAAGCTTGCTAGCTGATGATCGAGCAGCCGGGCGATGCGGCCCGTCATGCCGTGGGTGTCGTATTCGATGCCGATACGGGCGCCGAGCAGATCGAGATCGGACAATAGATCCTTGAGATCGAGCGTCGGATCGGCGTTGACGCGGTCGACCCAGATGCGGATATCGGTGATGACGGATGTGAGCTGCGCCTGGCGAAGATCGGCCGATCGCGTCAGAAGCGTCAAGGATCCGTCCGCCTTGACGACCAGTGTCTGGAAGAAGCAATAGCCGAACGTATCGTAGCCGGTCAGCCAATACATGCTCTCTTGGGCAAAGAGCAGCATGGCATCGAGCTTTTCCTCCTGCATCCTCGCCAGCAGTCGCGCCAGACGAGCATCGAATTCGCTGCGTTCGAAATGCAGGGCCATACTAGGTTGCCTCCCCGATAGCGATGGCGGAAATCTGGCGTCCGTAATCCGGCTCCTTCGCGTGCGTCGTGCGCCGATAGGAGAAGAAGCGCTCCGTATCCGGATAGGTGCAGAGGTTCAGGCTTTCAGCCGTGACGCCCGCTTTGTGCAGACGATCGACCGTCAAGGACGGCAGATCGAACATGGCATGGCCGTCGCGCTCGGATGGGGTGAAATATTGCGCGTAATCGGGATCGTGGGCGAGAAAGCGTTCGACGAATTCGGGGCCGACCTCGTAACTCGCCTGGCTGATGGAGGGGCCGAGGCAGGCAATGATCGTCTCGCGTTTCGCGCCGAGCGCCACCATCGCTTCGATGGTGTTTTCCAGCACGCCCGTCAGCGCGCCCTTCCAGCCGGCATGGGCGGCGCCGATGACCCGGTTTTCAGGATCGGCGAAGAGGATGGGGCCGCAATCTGCGGCAAGCACGCCAAGCGCGATACCCGGCGAGGCCGTCACCATCGCATCGGCCTGCGGCCGGCTGCCATCATAATGCGCGCCGATGGTGACGACATTGGGCGAATGGATCTGGTGTACGGTGGCAAGCCGTTCGACGGGCAAGCCGAACCAGCCGGCGACACGGCGGCGATTTTCCTGCACGTGCTCGCGATCGTCATGTGAGCCGAGGCCGACGTTCAGGCCGCGATAGAGGCCTTCCGAAACGCCGCCGGCGCGGGTGAAGTAGCCATGACGAATGCCGGAAGTCTCGGCGGCGCTCAGCAGCGTGCTTGCAAGTGGTGTCGGCAACGAGAGTGTTCCTTGATATCTTGGTTCAGCCTGTCGTGCGATGAATAACGCAGCCGCGGCGAAGCAGTTCGATCGTGAGGGAATGTTGGCCCAGGCCGCCGTACCCTGTCAATCCGCAAGGATTGGCGGCCAAGCGATCAGCTGACGGGACGAAAGGGCAGGAGCTCGATCGCCGGGCTGGAGACCGCCAGCACCTTGAAAAGCTCTCCCATCTTGCCTTCGCCGGCGCCCGCAAGCCGCTCCACGGCGACGCGGATATTCTCCTGCGTTGCCGCATCCTGGTCCCGGCCGAGGGCGGCGGCGCGTTCCAGCAGGCCGAGGCCGATGAGGAAATCGCCCTGATGACAGCAGCCGTTGATGTGCATGCCGGAAGCGAGCGCCGTTTGCGCCAGATGCTGGAAATCGACATGGCTCGTAAGGTCCGCTTCGCCGGGATGCTCCAGCGGCGGATCGTATTCGTGCATGCGCACCGCCTGCAGCGTATCGCCGAATCCCGTTGCCATGTGCCCGTAGTCGATGGCGAGCGCCGTACCGCCATAGGCGGCCAGCCTGTCGCAGATCGTCGTCATCACGGCCTGGCGGGCAGGTGCGATTTCGAAAATCGTGCCGATCGGCGGCAGGCCGCCGTCCGGAAGAAGAGCCGGATCGAGCGTGGCGACGCCTGCGGTGAAGCTCAGTTCGTCGTCGACATCGAGGCCGACCGTGCGCTCGCGGAAGCCGTTCGCGGTGCGGACGAACTGGCGGATCGGAATGGCGTCGAAAAGTTCGTTGGCGGCGAGCAGGGTGAAACCCTCGGGCACTTCGCCGAAATCCGTGTGCCAGGAGATTTTTGCGCCGTAGGCTTCGAGGGTCTGGCGCTGGAAGCCCTGCAGGCGCTCGCTGGTTTCGACGAGATGCACCGTCATGACATCGTAGAGCGGCGGCGCGAGCTTGCCGATGACGCGCAGCATGTCCGACATCATCGTGCCGCGGCCCGGGCCGATTTCGACGAGACGGACATCATCAGGCGTTCCATGCCGCTGCCAGGCATGCACCATGAAGACGCCGATCATCTCGCCGAAGAGCTGGCTGATTTCGGGGGCAGTGACGAAGTCGCCGGACTGGCCGAAGGGCTCACGCGTCTTGTAATAACCATGCACCGGATCGGCGAGACACAGCGAAAAATAATCCGTGATGCTCAATGGCCCGTTGGTGCGGATGATGGCTTTGATTTTTTCCCCGAGCGCCGTCGTCATTCTTTGCTTTCGCTAATGCTTGATCCTGAAGGACTGGGAGCCGTTCCCGCAGGATCATGCGATATTAACCCCACCTCAAGCCATCTGCCGTGCCGCTGCCTGCCTGGCGCGGATAACGGCCCACAGGCCGATGGCGACCATCGGAAGCGACAGCACCATTCCCATCGTCAGCCAGTTCGTGCCGAGGAGATAGCCGAGCTGTTCGTCAGGCTGACGGAAGAATTCGACAAAAATACGCGAGAAAGCGTAGCCGATGACAAAAATACCGCTGACCGTGCCCGGCTTCTTCAATGCCAGCGCCCAGCGCGTGAGAATGAAGAGCACGAGGAAGAGGATGATGCCTTCGATGCCGGCTTCATAAAGCTGGCTGGGGTGGCGCGGATCGGGGCCGGCGGGGCAGGCGCCATTATGGGCTGCGATGATATGCGGGCTGCAGAAGATCATGGCCCAGGGAACATCGCTCACGCGACCCCAGAGTTCGCCGTTGATGAAATTGGCGATGCGGCCGAAGAACAGCCCGATCGGCGCAACGGCGGCGACGATATCGAACAAGCTCCAGGCTGGAATCTGGTTGCGTCTTGCGAACAGGATCATGGCGATCGTCGTGCCGATCAATCCGCCGTGGAAGGACATGCCGCCATTCCAGACCTCGATGGCGCGGATCGGATTGGCCAGCACCGGATCGAGATCATAAAAGAGGATATAGCCGATGCGACCGCCGAGAACGATGCCGAAGGCGACCCAGAGAATGAAGTCGTCCAGATGCTGGCGCGTCATGGGTGCTGTATCGTTCAGCCAGAGCTTGCCGTTGTCGACCAGCCGCCGAGCATAGAACCAGCCGATCAGAATGCCGGCGACATAGGCAAGCCCGTACCAATGGACGGAGATCGGACCGAGAGATACGGCGACCGGGTCGATATCCGGAAACGGCAGGATGGCGGCGAGATTGGCGGATGTCAGCAAGATCGTCAGGCCCGTTGCAGCATGTTCCCGAAAGCACCGTGCCATTTCGGAACGGGATCATGCTTAATATCCAAAATGTGCGCGGAACATGGCGTTCGCTATCGAAACGGTCAAGTCGATTGTTGGTCCGCCCGATATCGCGGGTGCGGTTGTCCAGTCCTATCTCAATTTGCTTGCATCGGCCCCTTGGAAATCCTACCTCAGCACTATCTGGCCCATATCGATGCCTGACCGTTGAGGGCCGACGGCCGCAAGGAGATTGCCATGAGCACTGGACCGAACCGAATCTTGGACGAATTCGCCAAGCTGATGACCGATGCCGCCGGTGCTGCCCAGGGCGTGCGCCGCGAAATAGAAACCGCCTTCAACGCTCATGCCGAACGCTGGCTGAACAGCATGGATATCGTCAAGCGCGAGGAGTTCGAGGCCGTTCGCGAAATGGCGATCAAGGCGCGCGACGAAAACGAGGCGCTGCTTTCGAGAATCGAAGCGCTCGAGGCCAAGCTCGCAGCCAAGGGCGAGTGAACCTGTTTTCAACCTGAAAGCCGGTGCGGCACCCGTTTGCCGCGCCTTTTTCCTCTGAAAATTTCCGTCTGTTTTTCCACCTGTGGACATAGGCAAAAAAGCCAATCGCCAGAGTCGGTTATGACTCCCTTCTGAATAGGCGTCGGAAGAGCTTTCCACAGTGCCGTTTCCAAAATCACCGCTCAGGGGCTGGCATGCCGGGCATGCGGCTATACACTGATTTTAAATGATGATTCGAAACGGACTTGGTAAGCCCCGGGCATGGTGGAAGCGTTAGTCTGGCAACCGTTCAACATCATCCCGAGGATGTTTCCGGAGTAAAATTGTTTGCGTTCTTTCAGTGTTGAGCCACGGGAAAACTGCAACCGATCCGGTCAAGAAGGTGCTGCATGAGCCTTATGGAAATGGAAGCCGAACGACAATCGAATCCGGTCGACATGATCGAATTCGTCGCTGCCAACAACGACTGGTCGTTCGAGCGGTCCGGCGAGGACGAACTCGCCATGACCGTCGAAGGCCGATGGACCGACTATCACGTCTCGTTCTCCTGGATGGAGGAATTCGAGGCGCTGCACATAGCCTGCGCGTTCGATGTCAAGGTTCCCGACCCGCGCGTCAACGAAGTGATCAAGCTTCTGTCCTGTATCAACGGGCAGGTGCTGATGGGTCATTTCGATTTGTGGCGTCAGGAAGATATCGTCATCTTCCGCCAGTCGCTGCTCTTGTCCGGCGGCGCCGAGCCCACCAACCGGCAGGTGGAGGTGCTGCTTTCCAATGCGCTTGACACCTGCGAGGCTTACTATCAGGCTTTCCAGTTCGTTGTGTGGTCCGGGCTTGATGCGAACCGTGCCATGGAAGCCGTACTCTTCGAAACGGTAGGCGAAGCGTGACATGACAGGCGAACAATCCGCTAATGCATTTGCATCCTCCGGGCCGATCGTCCTGATCGGAGCGGGTAACATGGGTGGCGCATTGCTGACGGGGTGGCTGAAGAACGGCGTGCCGGGGTCATCGGTCATCGTCGTCGATCCCAATCCGTCCGACGCGATGCGGAAAATGATTGCGGATGCCGGCGCAAGCCATGTCATCGAAGTTCCGAAAGGCGTGACGGCGGGGGTTCTCTTCATCGCCGTCAAGCCGCAGCTGATGGACGCGGTTCTGCCGCCGTTCAAGCCGCTCGTCGGGCAGGCGACGGTCGTCGTTTCCATCGCGGCCGGAAAGACGCTCTCTGCGCTTGAAGCGCATCTGGGAGAGGCCGCAATGGTGCGCGCCATGCCGAACACGCCCGCTATGGTCGGGCGCGGCGTGACGGGCGCCTTCGCCAATGCCCGTGTGAGCGATCGCCAGCGGCAGCTGGTGCAGAATCTGTTGAAAGTGTCCGGCCCGGTCGAATGGGTGCCCGGCGAAGCCGATATCGATTCGGTGACGGCCGTTTCCGGCAGCGGGCCTGCCTATGTTTTCTATCTCGTGGAATGCATGGCGGAAGCGGGCCGAAAGCTTGGCCTGCAGGCGGACCTCGCCATGCGGCTCGCACGGGAAACCGTCGCGGGGGCTGGTGAACTCTTGCACCAGTCTCCCGACGACGCTTCGCGTCTGCGCCAGAACGTGACGTCTCCAGGCGGGACGACTGCAGCGGCGCTCGGCGTGCTGATGGCGGAAGACGGGATGCAGCCTCTGTTCGACGCGGCTCTTGAAGCGGCGCGCAAGCGGGCGCAGGAACTGGCCGGTTGAATTCTCGATAAAGGGCGGGACATGACGGAAGAGATCACCTATGGCGATTTCGAGCGGGTTGATATCCGCGTCGGGACGATCATCGAAGCGGAGACCTTTCCGGAAGCGCGCAAGCCCGCTTACAAGCTGAGGATCGATTTCGGGCCGGAGATCGGCATCAAGCGCTCCTCCGCGCAGATCACCGTGCATTATACGCCGGAAACCCTTGTCGGCCGGCAGGTGCTGGCCGTCGTCAATTTTCCGCCGCGCCAGATCGGACCGGTGCGTTCCGAGGTGCTGACCCTCGGTTTCGAGGATGAGGCGGGGGCGATCATCCTTGCTGCGGTAACCCAGCCGGTGCCGAACGGCAAGCGGATGATGTGAGCGACGTCCCTTTCGCAATCGAAAGGGAATGCGTTCAATGAATATCCCTTGATACCGGGTCGGTCAGGCTGAAGGCGAGGAATTCCGCTTCGAAGCCTTCGCGCTGCGGCGAGCAGAAGGCCGGGCCGACCGATACGTCTTCCAGCGTCGGATCAAACCAGGCGAGCCTTGCCATGTGCCACTCGGCCATCCGATCGGTGCGATATTGGATGAAGAGTGCATTGCCGTTGCGCGTGACCCGCACGGACATGGCGTCGAATTCATGATCGAGCCGAAATGCAGACCAGTCGGAATTGCCATTGGTGACGACGACGCTGAAATGCCTGGCGCCATCGGTATATTCGATACCGCATTTCATCCAGTGCTTGGCATCATGGCGGACCATCAGGCCGGCCTGATCGTACAGTTCGCGATAATGCCCGACGAAGGTGACTTCGGCGGTGAAGTCGCCGCGCCGTGGTATTCCGAGAAAATGACCATCGTCGCGATGGAAGCCGTAATAGGTTTCCTGCCAGAAATCGGTTTTGCTGCCGGAGCGGACGAACAGGCGTCCCTGGTTCACCTCCCACATTGGCGGTGAATTCAGCCAATGCATGCCATCGATATCGATCGGCATATGCTCCCTCCTCAGGCGGGAATGCGGATGGTGGCGCGCAAGCCGCCGAGCGGACTGTCGCCGAGCGTGACGTTGCCACCATGGCTGCGGGCGATGTCGCGCGCGATGGCAAGGCCAAGACCGGTGCCGGACTTATCGAGATTGCGCGCCGAATCCAGCCGGAAGAACGGTTTGAAGACGTCATCTCGCGCGGCGACCGGAATGCCGGGGCCGTCATCATCGAAGATGATCGTCAGCCATTTCGCGCTATGCCGGGCTTCGACACGCAGGCTGTTGGCATAGCGTCGGGCGTTGGTGGCGAGGTTGGTCACCAGACGGTTGAATGCGTTGGGCCGGACGGAGATTTCGTCATCTCCCTCGATGGAGAAGCTCATCGACTTGTCGTGCAGCGTGAAGTCCTGCCGGATTTTCTCCAGAATGTCGCTGAGCTTGAATTGCCCGACATCTTCCTCGGCCTCGCCGCGCGCGAAGGCCATGTAGCCCTCGAGCATGCTCTGCATGTCCTCCACATCTTCGCTGAGCCCGATCAGATCGGGATTCTCGCCGACAAGGGCGAGTTGCAGCTTGAAACGGGTGAGAACCGTGCGCAGATCGTGGCTGACGCCGGAAAGCATTGCCGTCCGCTGCTCGATTTGCCGCTCGATGCGTTCGCGCATGAGAATGAAAGCCAAACCGGCGCGGCGTATCTCGTCGGCGCCGCGGGGGGAATAGTTTTCCAGCCGCTGTCCCTTGCCGAAGCTTTCGGCAGCCTGCGCCAGCGCCAGGATCGGACGGATCTGACCGCGCAGGAAGAGGACGGCGATGCCGATCAGCACCAGCGAGGTGCCGACCATCCACAGAATGAAGATATGGGTGTTCGAGGCATAGGTCTGGCTGCGCTTGGCAAAGACGCGCAGCACCTTGTCAGGCAGTTTGATGCGGATTTCGACCAGACTGGAATTGCCGACCGTATCGATCCAGAAGGGCAGGTTGATCTGATCGCGGATTTCGTCGCTCAGGATGCCGTCGAGGATCGAGAAGAACGGCTTCTCGCCCGGCGGCGGTAGCTCGCCACCCGGTTCGATCGAAATGGCGAGATCGAGCTTCTGGCGCGCCATCTGGGTGATGGCGGAATAGTCGGCATCCTGCGGATAGGTCTGGATGATGGTGATGATGGCGGCGATGTCGCGAGTGGTCGCCATCGACAGCCGCTGCGTCACCATCTGCCAGTGGCGTTCCATGAAAACGACGGTGACAACGGCCTGCAGGATGATCATCGGCAGGATGAAGATCAGCAACGAGCGGGCATAGAGGCCGGTCGGCAGGATATAGCGACGCATCCAGCGCGAAAGCCACCGCAGCCCGTTCGACGGCGTGTGCTCCTGGTCGCGTCTGATCGAATCGAATGCCACCATGGCCGCTGATCCTCGGAACGAAACTCAGTCTATGCTCAGGCGGTAGCCGATGCCGCGCACCGTCTGCAGCCAGATAGGGTTTGCCGGGTCGTCTTCAATCTTGCGGCGAAGCCGGTTGATCTGGACGTCGATCGTGCGCTCGCCCACCTCGGCATCGTTGCCGATAAGCTCGTGGCGCGGGATCGTTTCGCCGGCGCGTTTGGCAAAGAGCAACATGATTTCCTGCTCGCGATCGGTGAGCCGGATGAGCTCGGCGGCTTTCTTGAGTTCCTTGCGGGTGAGTGAAAACGTGTAGGGGCCGAACATCACGAGCTCGATCTTCGGGGAGTCGGCAGGCGCGTTGCGTCGCAGGATATTGTTGACCCGGAGCACCAGCTCGCGCGGATCGAAGGGCTTCGGCAGATAATCGTCGGCACCGGCCTCCAGGCCGGCTATGCGGGAATCGGCTTCGGCGAGCGCCGTCAGCATGATGACCGGGATATTCTTGATAGCGCGCAGGCTCGCGGTCAACTCTATGCCGGACTCGCCGGGCATCATCACGTCCATGATGATGAGATCGAAATCGAGCCCTTCCAGCTTGCGTCGGGCTTCGGCGCCGTCGGCTGCAGCCGTTACGCGGAAACCCTTCTCCATAAGGTAACGGTTGAGAAGGGCGCGGATACGCGTATCGTCGTCCACGACCAGAAGATGTGCTGCGTCATCCGAGATTGCTGCTTTTGTCGTCATTCGATCCGTCTCGATCCTGTCCTACCCATCGATTGAGTTGACGCAGTCCGCACCAGGCCCCACGGGCGGGATTGCCGTCATGTCTCGGTCTGCATTCCCCTCAGGAAACGTTTCACGCCTTCGCGCGTCGCTTCCGACGCGCCTTCGAATGCCCTTTCAATGCGGCGCGATTGCGGCTCGGCCAACGCCAGAGCCAGATCGCGGCCCGCCTGCGTCGGGTACAGCTTGCGCTGCCGCCGGTCCTCAGGACCTGCGACCTGACGAATATAACCCGAATCGATCAATTGTTTGAGAACCCGTGCCAAACTCTGTTTGGTGATCTGCAATGTTTCCAGAAGGTCCGCAACCGTCATGCCGGGTTCGCGGTTAACGAAATGAACGACGCGGTGATGAGCCCGGCCGAAGCCGCTTTTGACGAGGATCTGGTCCGGATCGGAGACGAAATCACGGTAAGCGAAGAAAAGCAGCTCGATGATCTCGAAATCGATGCTTCCCGCGTTCTGCATCGGCGTGGCCAGCAGCTCTGTCTTTGCCGCATTCTGGCTCATCTGTCGTGGCACCGTGGCATTTCCTTTCCTATTATGGAGCATCCGGGACATTTACGCTAAAATATGTCAGCTCTGTTGACACATTTTTACGTCGCCGGTTGCCTTCGCACAATGCCACGCGTTTCAAACGGCGTTGGCTTGTCGGGAAATTAAGCGCGGCCCCGCGAAAACCTCAACATATCCTGTATTTTTATCGCCCGCCACTCGCGCATAGAGCGCAAACACAGCTGAAATCAATCCTGTAGCGAGGTGGAGAGTGGCGGCGGCCAACATGAACAGGGGTACGCCCCATGTTGAAACCCTGCCATGTCCGATCTCACAGGCCCCTGATGCCGGTTGAGCTGGCGCTTACTTCGAGGCGCGAGGAGGGGCGGCTGTTGCCGAGCAGGGTTGCGCATCGATCTGCGCAAGCCGGGTGGTTGCGACCTCCGGCTTGCGCGATCCGATCTATTTAGGACTTGCGGCCGAGAACGACACCGACGATCGCCGAGAGCACGCCGCCTGCGACCAGCGAGGATATGCCCTGCGCGATGAGGCCGGTTAGAGCTTCGCTGCCGATCAGGTTGAGGATCAGGCCGCCGCCAAGACCACCAATGGCGCCGGCGATCGTTCTCGCAACGAGATTGATCCCATCCTGTTTCAAAACGGCGCTTGCGGCGTTGCCACCGATCGCACCGGCAATCAATTGCGTGATGATAGGCCCTAGACTTTCCATGACTGCCCTTCTCCCATGATTCCGGAGACGCTTCCGGATGCCCTCTCGCTGCGTCCCGGATCGATGCCGGGGAGCGGCGATAATCCTCACTGATATTAGAAGTACATCATGCTCGGATCGCTGGAAATAGAAGGCAACTCAAACGGGAGAATTCCGCAATAATTTCAGGGGAAATCCGTCATTGCGACATGCGGCGAGCCGGCCGCATGTCAATTTCGCCATGTTGTTCGGCCTTGCAGGCGAATCAGCGATAGACGTAGACGATCCGACGCGTGCCCGGATCGACCAGTACTGGCTGATGATTCACTTCGACATAGCTGTATTGATAATCGGGAATGCGGTGTACTTCCACGCTTTGCGGAACCGTGGCGCCGACCGCGAGATCTCCGCTCAGCTGAACCGTATCGACCGGATTGTCATCGATGTAGGTTCGGATCTCTTCAGGCGGGGTAATTGCGACGACCTCGCCGCCATTTTGATCGACCGAACCCAGTAACTGGTCGTTGGGACCAGGCTGAGCGGTTTCGACGCTGCCTGTTTTGATCGGGTCGGTCTGCTCATAGGTGATGGTTGGGATGCCGAGATCATCCCTGTGGTCCTGAACGACAACAGACGCGCCGTTCTGTTCCACGCTCAGATATTGCGCATAGACCCAGCCTCGCATGCCATTCACATCGACCCGGCACCAGCGGCTGCCTTCGACGCAGCCATCCAGCGTCGCTTCCGAACCGCGCGTGGCAACACCGACCGTCGGGAATTCCGCGCCCGGTCCGGAGCGAACTTCGATGTCGGTGGCGGTGGTTGCGGCCGTCTCGGCCTGGGCAAGGCCAGCGCTGCCGAGCAGGGCGAAGCTGGCGAGCAACAGGTTTCTTTTCAAGGACATTGGTTTTCTCCTTCTGTCTTGAAAGACGTATCCTCAACGCTTGCGGTGCTTCGGTGTTCCGATCTGATTGGCGTGAACATGCCTCCGTTCGAGAGGGAAATATAGTAACTGTCTGAAAATGAATGATTTTATAGAGCTTTGAGTGAATGATCTCCGGCGTCCATGCCGCTTCAGGACCGCAGGGGCTGTTTTGGCGGGCGTTTGCCGCTATACCGGCAGTACGACGATCCAACAGACGAGGCGCTCCATGGGCATGCTCCAGGCCGGCATCATTCCGGTGACCCCTTTTGAACAGAACTGCACCATCCTGTTCGATCCGGAGACGAAAGAAGGCGTGGTGGTCGATCCGGGCGGCGATGTCGACGTCATCCTGCAGACCGTGCGCGAGAACGGCATCACCTTGAAGGCGATCTGGCTGACGCACGGCCATATCGACCATGCCGGCGGCGCCGACGAGGTGCGCGAGGCGCTCGGCATCGAGGTGATCGGCCCGCATGAGGACGACCGCTTCCTGCTTGATGATATCGAGGCCAAGGGCAAGATGTTCAACATCAGCGGCGTGCGCAACGTTACGCCGGATCGCTTTCTGAAGGAGGGTGACAAGGTCTCTTTCGGCGAGCATGAATTCGAGGTTTTCCATTGCCCCGGCCATGCGCCCGGCCATGTCATCTATGTAAACCGGAAGCAGGGTTTTGCCCATCTCGGCGACGTGCTGTTCAACGGTTCGATAGGCAGAACCGATCTGCCCGGCGGCAATCACCAGCAACTGCTGGATTCGATCCGCGACAAGGTCTTTCCGCTCGGCGATGAAGTCGGCTTCATCTGCGGTCATGGTCCGGGCAGCCGGATCGGCGACGAGCGTCGCACCAATCCCTTCCTGCGCGGTCTATAAAGAAAGCGGGGGCGTTTGCCGGCGGTCATGTGGCCGCCTGCTCAGCACCTCGAGAGGATATCGTCGACGACGCGGGCGAGCGGTGCAGTGGCGTCGATCGCTATCGCGTTCCTCGGAATATCCGCTTGCGTTGCGTGCAGTTCCAGAATGACCTCGCGTTCTGCGGCCTTTCCGCCAAATTCGTCTTCCGGTCTGTCGGCAAGCCGGCGTTTCAGCGTTCCGACGTCGACATCGAGAACGAAGACCGCATCGAACAGATGAATAAAACGATGGAAGTTCCTGGAGCCACCGCAGAAAAAGGAGGCCGGATGGCTTCGATCGGCGGCAAGGGATTTGACTTTGTCGACATTCCAAAGATGGTGCTTGTGCCCGAAGGCCACATCCTGACTACGCTGCTCACGGGCAAAAGCATCCAGCGGTTCGCCCGTTTCCGGGTCGCCTTTGTAAGCCAGTTCCCGGTCGCCATGGATGACGTGGTAGCCGCGCTGCTGGAGCTCGGTCGCGACGGAGGTCTTGCCGGCTCCGGAAACGCCTTCGATCAGATAGTTCCTAATGCCCATGCCCAACCTCCGGAAAGTTTGCTCGCGCCGTCGCACGTGAGAGCAGCGGGCATATGGGGGAGGTGTGACAACGGCAAGACATTGTTGACGGAACATCTCGCTGAGAGTTTCGCGCGAATGCTCGCCTCTATCATGTCGCATCGAGTGATCGGGATGGCTGCCGTACGAACACTCTGCCGCGAAGCCTTTCTAAATACAGGCTTCGCGGCAGACAATACTTCAAACTTCAGACAGGAGCAGCGCTCGAAAATCAGTCTGCCGTGCAGAAATGACGCATGCCGTCAAAGCCGACATAGGTGCCGGAGCGACCGTCGAAGCTCCTGTAGCGGTCGTAGCAATAGCGCATCCATGCGGATGTCCACGGGCGCGGGCCGTATGCCGGCGGCGGCGCATAATAGCTGACGTCACGCTCGACGTAGACGCGGCGCGGCGGCGGGCGATAGTAATAGGCCGGGGGAGGTGCGTCGTAATCGGGATCGACATAGACCGGCGCCGGTTCGACATAGCGCGGTTGGCTGGCAATTGCGGAGCCGACGATCAGGCCGGTTGCGAGCCCGGCAGCGCCGAGCGCCCAACCATCACGGTCGCGATGGCGCCAATATTCATCGGCGGAAGCGGCGCTCATAGAAGTAACCGTCAATGCCGCGGCGACGGCGGACATGACAAGCGTTTTGCCGAGTATGGTCATTGGCCTATCCTCTCACGGGAGCGGGGCAACAATCATTCCCGCTCTTTGATGAGAGGCAAATTATACGCGGTTAACTGAATGCAGACTGAATGACAAAACCCGGCATTGCTGCCGGGCCCCAACTCGAATTTGATAGCCGTTAAGGTGTCTCAGCCAGCAATCTGCAGATTGACGGCCTTCGGTCCCTTGCCGCGACGATCCGGTTCCGTGTCGAAGCTTACCTTCTGGTTTTCCGACAATCCTGCCAGACCAGAAGCCTGAACTGCAGAAATGTGTACAAAGATGTCTGCACCACCCTTGTCCGGTTTAATGAAACCGAAGCCCTTATCGGTATTAAAAAACTTTACAGTGCCAGTCTCGGCCATGCCTCAGGTCCTTTTCTCTCTGCCCACCATCCACACGGGCAGCATTACTTGTGTTGCCCTTGCGGGCGCTTGCAGGCAGTTCTCGGAATTTGAAGGAAAAGGTCCCCGTAACTCGGCACGGTCTCGATGCGATGTTTGCCACCCCGCTTCTCGACCAGGCTGACCGGAATATTAGCGTTCCCGGAGCGCAATTCTATTAGGACTTCCCATGCTCTAAAAATGCCCGAACACTATTGAGAGTGCTGTGTTTAAAGGGAATTGGCAAGCAAAAGTTTTTTAACGTGGCACAACGGGCACAATACCGTAACGCGAATATGTTAAGGCGATTCGCAAATTTTCCCACTTTGAAACAAGTTTCTAAGGCTTTTGCATCGTTCGCGATATAGTTTTGGCGAAATTTTCCCAAATCCGCTGGGGTGAACGGCGGTTTTCGATTGTTGAAAAATTTCGGCAAGCCATATCGCCAAACGGCGAAAGCGCGCATTTCCGGCGTTTTTATGCTGTCGCGCCGCGCCGGCGTGTCAATTCCGGCACCAGTTCCACCGCCAGCATGGCCGCGAACATCAAGGCGCAGCCGGCATAACCGAGCGGACCGATGGTCTCGCCAAGCAGCAAAGCGCCGAGCGACGCGCCGAACAATGCCTCGGATGACAGGAAGATCGCCGCCTGGGGTGCGGTCGTATAACGCTGGCCGATGATCTGCAGCGCGAAAGCCAGGCCGGAGGAAAAGATGCCGACATAGAGGATCTCGCCAAGTGCGGCGCGGATGTTGGCCATGCTGATCGGCTCGATGGCGGCGGCAACCGCAAGCGCGAGGACGGCGGTGACGGCAAATTGCGTGGCGGAGATGCCGAGCGGCCGTCCGGTTTCGTTGACGGCGGAGCCGGCAAGCGTGATCTGTGCCGCCCAGAAGAGCGCGCAGATGACGGTCAGGAAATCGCCCGATGTCAGGCGCGAGAAGGAGCCGCCCGAGAGCAGGTAGATGCCGCAAAGCGCCATCAATGCCGCCGGCCAGATGACCCAGTGCGGCGAACGGCGCAGGAAGATAACCGCGATCAGCGGCACGAAGACCACGTAAAGGCCGGTAATGAAACTGGAATTCGTCACGGTCGTCGTCAGAAGGCCGAGCTGCTGCGTTGCCGCACCGCCGAAAAGAGCGATGCCGATGAGCAGGAAGGAGAGCCAGTTGCGGGATGTCAGCGGCTTCGCCGCCTTCCTCTTTTCCATCCAGACGAAAGGCAGGACGACCATGGTGGCCACGGCGAATCTGAGGCCGATGAACCAAAAGGGCCCGATCGCCTTCATGGCTGTCGATTGCGCAACGAAACCGCCGCCCCAGATCGCGGCGGCAAGCAACAACAACAAATTCGCCTGTATGCGAGACATCTGCATCCTGCGGGAAGGGGAGGAAAGGGTGAGGCGACCGTTAGCAGCTGCTTTTGCTTGCGGCAAGGGCGAAAGCTGCCCGACACGGAGGGCAAGGGGCTAGTCTGCGGCTCTCGAAACCCTCAAGAGCGCGCCGTTGTTTTCGTCCGTCGTGATCAGCAGTGCGCCGTCGGGCGCGACCGCGATGTCTCGCAACCGGCCGAATTTGCCGTCGAACATGCGTTCCTGCTCGGTGATCTTGCCCTTGTCGTCCTGGTTCAGCCGCGACAGCAGCTCGAACTTCAGTGCAGTCACCAGGAATTGGCCGTTCCATTCGGGAAACATCTTGCCGCGATAGACGACGATGGCGCCGGGCGCGATCGAAGGGTCCCAATAGAAGCGGGGCTGCTCCATACCCGCTTTCGCTGTGCCGATACCGATCTTCGTGCCGTTGTAATTGACGCCGTAGGAAATGACCGGCCAGCCATAATTCTTGCCGGCTTCGGGCGTGTTGATCTCGTCGCCGCCCTTGGCGCCGTGCTCGACCGTATAGAGCCTGTTCGTCGCGCTGTCGAAGGTGATGCCCTGCGGATTGCGATGGCCTTTCGACCAGATTTCGGGCAAGGCATGCTTGCCGTCCTTGAAGGGATTGTCGGCGGGGATGCCGCCATCGGCGTCGATATGGATGATGGCTCCGGCATCATCGTGAAAATCCTGGGCGCGGTCCTGCTGGCCGCGATCGCCTAGGCCGACGAAGAGGCTGCCGTCACGGGCAATCGCGATGCGCGAACCATACTGGATGTTGCCGCGCGACAGCTTGTTCATCAGGAAAATGCGCTTCACGTCGGTCAGCTGCTTTTCGTCCGGCGATAGTCGGGCGCGAAAAACGACCGTGCCGCTTCCGTCGCTACCCGCCACCGAGGCCGTGAAATAGAGCGTTCGACTGCTGGAGAATTTCGGGTCGAGCTCAACATCGAGCAGGCCGCCCTGGCCGTGCGAATAGACTGCAGGCACGCCGGAAATCGGAGCTGAGATCCTGCCATCACGGACAATTCGCATGCGGCCCGGGCGCTCGGTCACGAGGTAGGCGCTGTCCGGCAGCACGTCGACCGCCCACGGATGTTCGAGCCCGGTTGCTATCGTCTCGACCTTGACGTCCACCTTTTGCGTCTTGATGGTCACCGCAGGTTCGGCGAGTGCCGACGTTGCCGTCAGCAGCGCGCAAGCCACGAAGGCGATCGAACATCCCATTCCTACAGTGCGCATCCATGCGACCTCCCATTGCCCCGTTTTCGCAAGGTGGGGCCGTTCGATTGCCGTTCAAGGCTCATCGCGGAGCCGATAACGTCTTTGTGTTCTCGTCTCCGGTGCAAGGAGGCTTTTCGGATATTTCGATCCCGTCTGCCGAAGGTGGGCTTTGCCGAGCAAGGGGCGTCGAGCTCCTGGCGCAAGGGGCGGCAACGGGAGAAGCCCCTGATCTGCCTTCGAAATTTCAAAGCACTTCAGATCTTGATTCAGGCGCTTCGCGTGATGATTCAAGTTCTGATGGAGTGCTGGTGCCTGACGACGATCGATCCGGCCGGGCAAAATGAAGCATTCAGGCTCGCAAGCCGGCTTCTAGCCGGATCAGGAGCGCCTCCATGCATGGCCCGGAAAGCCATGAAATAAAGCCACTGTGACGCCTTTGTGCTTGAAACGTCGGCCCATATTCGACATAGAGCTTAGCGCAGAGAACTGGTCCACAGGCTTTCTGCCAATTTCAACCGAATAGGACCGATCACCATGGCCTTTCTTGCCGACGCTCTTTCCCGTGTAAAGCCTTCTGCCACCATCGCCGTTTCCCAGAAAGCGCGCGAGTTGAAAGCAAAAGGACGCGACGTGATCGGCCTCGGCGCCGGTGAGCCCGATTTCGATACGCCTGATAATATCAAGACGGCCGCCATCGACGCGATCAATCGCGGCGAGACGAAGTACACGCCGGTTTCCGGCATTCCGGAACTGCGCAAGGCGATCGCCGCCAAGTTCAAGCGCGAGAACAATCTCGACTATACGTGGGAGCAGACGATCGTCGGCACCGGCGGCAAGCAGATCCTGTTCAACGCCTTCATGGCGACGCTGAACCCGGGCGATGAAGTCATCATCCCGACGCCTTACTGGGTTTCCTACCCGGAAATGGTGGCGCTGTGCGGCGGCACGCCGGTTTTCGTCGCGACGACGCAGGCCAATAACTTCAAGCTGCAGCCGGCAGATCTCGAGAAGGCGATCACGCCGAAGACGAAGTGGTTCATGTTCAACTCGCCGTCCAACCCGTCGGGCGCCGCCTACTCGCATGCCGAACTGAAGGCGCTGACGGACGTGCTGGTCAAGCATCCGCATGTCTGGGTCCTGACCGACGACATGTACGAGCACCTGACCTATGGCGAGTTCAAGTTCGCCACGCCGGTCGAAGTCGAGCCGAGCCTCTATGACCGCACGCTGACGATGAACGGCGTGTCGAAGGCTTACGCGATGACCGGCTGGCGTATCGGCTATGCCGCCGGCCCGCTGCAGCTCATCAAGGCCATGGACATGATCCAGGGTCAGCAGACCTCTGGCGCGACCTCGATCGCTCAGTGGGCTGCCGTCGAGGCCCTGAATGGCACGCAGGATTTCATTCCGCAGAACAAGAAGATCTTCGAAGGTCGCCGCGACCTCGTTGTCTCGATGCTGAACCAGGCAAAGGGTCTTGCCTGCCCGGTTCCGGAAGGCGCCTTTTACGTCTACCCGTCCTGCGCCGGCCTGATCGGCAAGACGGCTCCGACCGGCAAGGTCATCGAGACGGATGAAGACTTCGTGTCAGAGCTGCTGGAATCGGAAGGCGTTGCCGTTGTCCACGGTTCGGCTTTCGGCCTCGGTCCGAACTTCCGCATCTCCTATGCGACCTCGGAAGAGTTGCTCGAAGAAGCTTGCCGCCGCATCCAGCGCTTCTGCGCAGCCTGCAAGTAAGCGGCCAACGGTAACTTACATGGAAAGCCCGCCAGAAATGGCGGGCTTTTTCCTTTTCGGATTGCCGGTTGCGGCTTCATCAACTGATTCAAGCGCTTCGCAATTTGATTCTGCCAGCTGGCGCAAGTCCTTGAAATTGGAGTCAAAGGCCGAGCGCCGTCAGCATGATGAAGGTGGCGAAGAGGATGAAATGGGTCATGCCTTCGATGGCGTTGGTTTCGCCGTCGTTGAGGTTGATGGCCGCGACGATGAGCGTGATCATCACCATAACGGTCTGCACCGGCGACATGGCCATGATGAAGGGCTGGCCGGTATAGAGCGCGACCGCCTCCATGACCGGCACGGTCAGGATGACTGTCGAGAGCGAGGCGCCAAGCGCGATGTTGACCGTCGCCTGCATGCGGTTTCTGAGGGCTGCGCGCAGCGCCGTCAGGATTTCCGGCGCTGCCGAGATGGCGGCGACGACGATGGCCGCGATGGCGGGCGGTGCGCCCGTACCCCTGAGGCCGGTATCCATGAAGGCCGACATGAATTCCGCCAAAGCGCCGATCAGCACGACGCCGATCAGGATCGTCACGATCGAGGTGGTCGTCGATTCCTCCTCGTGATGCTCCTCAGCCTCGGCGGCTGCGAGTTTCTTTTCCGTGCGTGGATAGCTGTAGCTGAAGAAATAGCTGTGCCTGCCGACCTGCATGCGCAGGAACAATGCGTAAAGCGCGATCATCGCGACGATGGTGAAGGCGGAATAATAGTGCCATTTCGCATTGGGAATGAATTCGGGAACGATCATCGAAATGCCCATGGCGGTCAGGATCATCACGCCATAGGTCCGGCTGGAATCGTCGTTGTAGGGCTGCTCGCCATGCTTCAGCCCGCCGAGAAGGGCGGCGAGACCGAGAATGCCGTTGATGTCGAGCATGACGGCGGCGTAGATCGTATCGCGCACCAGCGTTGGCGAACTCTCGCCACTCATCATGATGGCAAGGATGATCACTTCGACGGCAACCGCCGACAAGGTGAGGATCATCGTGCCGTAGGGGTCTCCGACCTTGACGGCGAGGGTCTCTGCATGGTGGGCGACACGCATGGACGCCAGTACAATCGTTGCGATCAATGCCGCGACTGCGACCATTGATGCGGTCTGCCCCATTTCCAGTATCGAATGCTCGCCGACATAGGCAATAACGGCAATTGCCAGAGCCACGAACAGGGCTTTTTCCTGCTTAAACCATTTCGCTGTGAACACTTTCCCCACCTTTGCGCCGATTCACGGTTGCACTCTAGAGCAAGGGTTTCGCACATCAAGCTCGTGACGAAGAGGGCGAAATTTGCAGTTAACGCCGTTTAATGGAATACTGCGCGCATAGGTCTGCCCAACCACAATGCCGCGGCATCCTCGAATCCGTCTCAGATGCACGCGATCCCGCCGGCAACGTCCGGTCAAAAGGTCTTGGCAGATGAGAAGGAGGGTTTGAATGGTCAAGGTCGTTTACGAAATCGTACCGCATGACGGTGGGTGGGCTTATCGTTTCCGAGACGTCTATTCGGAAGCGTTTCCGACGCATTCCGAGGCGGTGGAGGCAGCCAGGATCGTCGCGGCTGAACAGCAGGTCGGAGGCGACTCGGCTGAGATCAGCTGGCAGGATGAAGGCGGCAAATGGCATGAGGAATATGCCGATGGTGGCGACCGCCCGGAAACCGAGGTCATTGACGGCCAGATGCGTTTCCCGCCGGTGGATACTGCTCCCGGCGCCTAGGGCCGCTTTGGATTGCCTGCCTTTTCGATGATCGCGTCGATGAAGGGACGCTTCTCGGCGGTGTAGCGATCGCCGTCATGCCGATGGATTTCGGCAAGTTTCAGCTTCAGTTTCGCATAGGCTACCGCTTCAGCCGGGTGCGCGCGAAGATAATTCCGAAAGATCATCCTGCGTTCGTGTGTCTGGTTGTTCGGCGGGCAAAGATAGACACGTTCCGGCGGCTGGCTGTCGCGCATCATAAAAGCCCAGACATCGTCGTCATACCGATTTCCGCGTGGCTCGTAATTCTGTTCCAGAAGAATTTGTGTCGCTGCCGAAATGTCGGCGGAGTTGCGCAGGATGATGTCGACATCGATCAGCGGCTTTGCAGCGATGCCGGGAATGGACGTGCTGCCGATATGCTCGATCGTCACGACAAAGGGGGCTAGCAACCGTTGCAGCTTGTCTCGGATACGTTCGAAGTCCTGCGGCCAGTTCGGGTCGTATGGCGCCAGCTCCACTGCCGTTCCGCCGATCATGATCGTCCGTCCGTATCGCTTCCCTTGATGTATTCAAGCAATCCCGCAACGAGCGCGTCGAATGTCACGCGGCAGCGTGGCGATGTCTTGAGGTTCTCGTGCATCACGACCCAGGTATCCAGCCGTATTTCCACTTCCGGCAGTATGCGTACGAGATTCGGATCGCGTCGCGCCAGCGGAATGTGGCAGAAGCCGACGCCGATGCCGGCGCGCAGGGCATTCTGCAGTGCGGTGCTGTGATCGGATCGGAAGTTGAAGAGGATGCCCTCCAGGAAGGGATAACGCTTCATCATGGTCCGGATATAGGCGGTCTGGCGGTCGAAACCGATCAATCTGTGCCGACGGCGCAAATCCTCGATCGTTTCGGGTTTGCCGTAGCGCTCGACGTAGCTGTGATGGGCAAAGAGCCCGAGAGGAATGATGCCGATGTACCGGGCCAGCAAGGCTTCCTGTGCCGGCGCAACCATGCGCACTGCTATATCGGCCTCGCGCTGCAACAGGTCTTCCACGACGTCGGAGGCGGACAGCTCGACGACCAGGTCGGGATATCTTGCCTGAAGTGCGGCAAGGATCGGCGGCAGCACCTCGGTTCCGATGACTTCGCCGGCGCTGATGCGTACCGTGCCGCCGACCTTGTCCTTCGAGCCGGAGGCGGCCCGCAACAGGGAGGCGGCCGTGCTCGCCAGCGTTTCGGCATAGGGTTTCAGAATGAGGGCGGCATCCGTCGGCAAAAGGCCTTGTTGCGAACGCGTGAACAGTTCGGCACCGACCGATTGTTCCAATGCATCGATATGACGGCCGACCGTCGGCTGCGTCAGGCCGAGTTCGCGTGCCGCCGCCGACAGCGAGCCGTGCTCCAGCACGGCAAGGAAAGTGCGATAGAAATCCCAGCTTGGTTCAGAATTCGATATCATACATTTATGTATAGCATATGCAGATTTTTCGGCAATTTCGTTTATTGCGAGAGCGAGGCATAGTCAGCCCATCGAACCAGATGGAGACGACCATGAGCAGCCAGACAGAAAATGCGAAAACCGCTTTGATACTCGGAGCGACCGGCGGCATCGGCGGTGCCGTTGCCCAGGGGCTTGCAGCCCGCGGCTGGCACATCCGGGCATTAACGCGTGATGTGGCGCAAGCGGCTCACCGCCAGCCGGACTTCGACTGGATCGAAGGCGATGCCATGCTGGTCGGGGATGTATTGAAGGCTGCGGCCGGAGCTGAAGTCATCGTACATGCCGTCAATCCTCCGGGCTATCGCAACTGGGGACAGCTGGTATTGCCGATGCTGGATAACACGATTGCGGCGGCGAAGGCCGTCGGCGCACGGATCGTACTCCCCGGCACGGTCTATAATTTCGGTCCCGATGTTTTCCCGAATGTCACGGAAGACAGCGCGCAACGGCCGAAGACGCGCAAGGGCGCGATCCGCGTGCAGATGGAGCGGCGCCTGAGGGCGGCGGCCGAACAGGGCGATACTCCTGTTATCATCGTTCGTGCCGGCGATTTCTTCGGTGGATCGCGTGCCAATAGCTGGTTCTCGCAGGCCATGGTCACGCCGGGCAAGCCGGTCAGCACCATTACCTATCCTGGCAGGGCCGGTCTCGGGCACCAATGGGCTTACCTGCCGGATGTTGCCGAAACGATGATCCGGTTGATCGAAAAGGGCGACGAGCTGCCTGCTTTCGCCGTGTATCACATGCGTGGCCACTGGGATGGCGATGGCAGGCAAATGATCGATGCCGTGCGGCGGGTTCTTGGGCATGCGGTGAAAGTCAAGGCGTTTCCCTGGATCATAGTGCCGTTGGCCGCACCCTTCGTTCCGTTCATGCGGGAGCTGCGTGAAATGAGCTATCTCTGGAAGGTGCCGCTGGAGATGAGAAACGACAAGCTGGTGGCCGTGCTCGGCGAAGAGCCTCATACGCCGATCGACGAGGCTGTGCGGAGCAGTCTGGCGTCGATCGGTTGCCTGCCGGCAGCATGAGGCGGCCCCCGGCAGGCCTGCGATAGGCGCAAGCTCGCTCGGCTCGGCCCGTTTGATACGACAAGGAAAGCCCTCGCAAAATGGTTGCGAGGGCTCTTCGTTGAAAGGAAAACTGGCTGAAGAGCCTGAATCAGGCCGCTTCGTCGAGCATCGGATAGTCGGCATAACCTTTAGCGCCGCCGCCATAGAGCGTCGTTTGATCCCATTGGGCGAGTGGCGCGTTTTCCTTCAGGCGACGGACGAGATCCGGGTTTGAAATGAACGGCTTGCCGAAGGCAACGACATCGGCCTTGCCGCTTTCGACGGCGTCGATGGCCATCTCGCGGGTATAGGCATTGTTGACCATCCAGCCGGCCTTGCCGCCTGCGGCCTTATAGGCTGCGTGCAGGGCTTCGTAGTCGAAGGGCAGGAAGTCGCGCTTGCCGCCGGTCTGGCCCTCGACGACATGGATATAGGCGAGGCCGTATTTCGCCAGGCCTTCAACCACCTTGGTAAAGAGTGGCTGCGGCGCCGGGTCACTTGCGTCATTGGATGGCGTGACCGGGGAAATGCGGATCGCCGTGCGGCCGACACCGATTTCCTTCGTGACGGCATCGAGCACCTCGAAAAGGAAGCGGGAACGATTTTCGATCGAGCCGCCATATTGGTCCGTGCGGTCGTTGATATCGCTGCGCAGGAACTGGTCGATCAGATAGCCGTTGGCGGCGTGGACTTCGACGCCATCGAAGCCGGCATCTATCGCGGCGCGGGCAGCCTTGCGATAATCTTCGATGATGCCCGGGATTTCCGAGGCCTCGAGGGCGCGGGGTTCGGAAACGTCGGCAAAGCCGCCGCTGCCGTCACTGTTGACGAGGTAGGTCTTCGCGGTTTCAGCGCGCTTGGAGGTGGAAGATACCGGCTTGCCGCCGTTCGGCTGCAGGGTCGTATGGGAGATGCGGCCGACATGCCACATCTGCACGACGATCTTGCCGCCGTTGGCATGTACAGCATCCGTCACCCTCTTCCAGCCATCGAGCGCTTCCTTGCTGTAGAGGCCGGGGACATTGGCATAGCCCTGGCCCTGATGGGTGATTGCCGTCGCTTCGGTGATGATCAGGCCGGCGGTTGCGCGCTGGGCATAATATTTAACGTTCAGATCGTTCGGCACGGCATTCGGTGAGCGGTTACGCGTGAGCGGCGCCATGACGATGCGGTTGGCGATGGAAATATCGCCCAGCTTCGTCGGTTCGAACAGTTTGGTCATTGGGATAGTCCT
The DNA here is from genome assembly GCA_000799755.1 of Martinezella tropici. GTDB lineage: Bacteria > Pseudomonadota > Alphaproteobacteria > Rhizobiales > Rhizobiaceae > Rhizobium > Rhizobium tropici_A. The sequence continues at coordinate 131,225 of JUHI01000007.1, read as the reverse complement.
TTCTATGGGGGAGAAGAAGGAGGGAAGGAAAGCCTCAGGGCGAGGTGAGCACTTCGTCTTTGGGACGTATGGCGACAAAGGTCAGCATGACTGTCAGGAAGCCGAGGATTGCCATGGCCGAGCCGGCGAGCGGCACCTGAGCCAGGGAAAAGCCCTCGTCGATGACAACGCCGCCAATCCAGGCGCCAAGCGCATTGCCGGTGTTGAAGGCGCCGATGTTGATCGTGGATACGAGGTTCGGCGCGTCCTTGCCGAAGTTGACGACATTGATCTGCAATGCCGGTACAGCTGCGAAAGCTGCGGCAGCCCACAGGAAAAGCGTGATCTCGGCGCCGATGAGCGAGTGGATGGTGATGCTGAAGATCGCCGAGGTCACGGCAATTGCCAGGAAGACGCCGGCAAGCGTGGTGCCAAGGCGCCAGTCCGCGAGCTTGCCGCCGATCAGATTGCCGATCGTCAGGCCGACGCCGATCGACAGCAGTGTCCAGGTCACCGTCTCGGGCGAGACGCCGGTGACATCACGCAGCATCGGAGCGATATAGGTAAAGAGTGCGAACATCGCGGCCGAGAAGAACACGGTTGTCAGCAATGCCAGCCAGAGGCCAAGGCCACGCAGTGCGGCGATTTCACGGCCAAGGCTGCCTTCGCGAGCTTCCTCATTCTTGGGCAGCACGGCGACGAGACCGGCGATCGAGGCGACGCCGAGCAGTGTCACGATCCAGAACGGCGCGCGCCAGCCAAAGGCCTGACCGAATGCCGTGCCGAGCGGAACGCCAAGCACATTGGCGAGCGTCAGGCCGGTGAACATCAGGGCGACGGCGCGGGCCTTGCGATCCTCGGCCACGAGGCTCGCCGCAACCACCGAGCCGATGCCGAAAAACGCGCCATGGCAAAGTGCTGTCACGATACGGGCAATCATCAGGACCCAGTAATTGGGAGCGATAGCGCAGAGAAGATTGCCGAGAATAAAGAAACCCATCAGCATGATGAGTGCCGAGCGTCTGCGCAGATGCGCTGTCGAGACCGCCATGATCGGCGCGCCGATCGCAACCGCCAGCGCATAACCGGTGACGAGCCAGCCGGCTTGGGGAATGGTGACGGACAGGTCGGAAGCCACTTCCGGCAGCAGTCCCATGATGACGAATTCTGTCGTGCCGATGGCGAAGGAGCTGAGGGCAAGGACGAGGAGCGCAAGAGGCATCGTCACAGCTCCTTCTGCATGGCCGCGAGGAATTCGGCGATCGTTTCCTCATTGCGTTTGTAGAAAATCCACTGGCCGAGGCGCCGGGTGGTCACCAGTCCGGCCCGATGCAGCGTACTGAGATGGGCTGAGACCGTCGACTGCGACAGGCCGCAGCGTTCGAACTGGCTCGCGCAGACGCCCAGCTCCAGAGGATGTTCCTGGGTCGGGAAATGTGTGTGTGGATCTTTCAGATGATTGAGGATTTCCAGTCGAGCCGGGTTGGCCAGCGCTTTCAATATCTCGTTCTTGTCCATGGCGTTCACCGCATGAATATCGAATAATTTCGATTTATGTATCGATGGTTTTCGATATATCAAGAGCGGCGCAAGATATTATTTTCTGCAAGGCAGCTGGAGCGCGTGCTTAGAAATTGGGCAAAAAAAGAGGGCCACCGGTATAAACCAGGGCCCTTATAGGTGTGAAGGTCAAAACCTCCAGAGGGGAACAGCCAATGCGGTGGAACTGGGAGGAAAAGCCACCATGTGCATCAGCTGTGTGCGTTATGATGCTAATTTGTGCAGTGCGCAATGCTTTTTTGTGCATGGCAGTTATGCGTTTGCAAAGCGAGCTTCAAAAGGGCAAAAAAAAGGGCCGCCGGAGTAAACCAGGGCCCTATAGGTATGAAGGTCAAAAACCTCCAGAGGGGAACAGCCAATGCGGTGGAACTGGGAGGAAAAGCCACCGTGTGCATCAGCTATTAGCGATATGGTAGTTAAATGTGCAGGCTTCAACTCTGTTTTGTGCATATCAGCTATGCGTCATATGCGTGGCTGATATACTAGTGCTAAAAAGAGTTCGTTATCAGTGACTTACCTTCGTCAGAAATTCCAGTTACGGGCCTTGGCGACGATAAAATCACGAAAAACCTTGAGCTTAGCTGCGTTTTTCATTTCATCGGGATAGCAGAAATATGTGTCGAAGGACGGCACATCCGCGTTGATCGCGAGCTGAATGAGACCTGGGTCGCGGCCGACGATGTAGTCCGGCAGCACGGCGATGCCGATGCCGAGCAGGCAGGCGCGCTTGATCGAGGTCTGGCTGTTGATCTGCAGATGCGGCGCGCGCTTGTTGTCCGACGACCTGCCGGCGATCTCCAGCCAGTTAACGTCGAGAAGGTAGTTCGGTGCCGGTTCGCCGAAGCTGATGATGCGATGCTCGTCCAGATCCTCCACCGACTGCGGCTCGCCGTAGCGGTTGATATAGGAGGGGGCGGCATAGACGTGCATGTGCACGGTGAAGAGCTTGCGCTGGATGAGATCCGATTGCTGCGGCTGACGCAGGCGAATGGCGCAATCCGCATGGCGCATGTTCACGTCCAGTTCCTCGTTGTCGAGGATCAGCTGGATCGACATGTCAGGATAAAGCTGGAGGAATTCCTGGATCTTGTCCGTCAGCCAGCCCTGGCCGAGACCGACCGTCGTCGTCACGCGCAGCTTGCCGCTCGGCTTGTCGGTCGTTTCGGTCAATTGCATCTTGACCGTTTCGAGCTTCAGCAGAACGTCGTGGGCCGTGCGATAGAGCAGCTCACCCTGTTCGGTCAGGATGAGGCCGCGCGCATGGCGATGGAAGAGTTTTATACCGACATCCTGCTCGAGAGCGCTGACCTGTCGGCTGATGGCGGATTGGGACAAATGCAATTTGTCGGCCGCGTGCGTGAACGAACCCGCTTCGGCAGCCGCGTGAAAGATACGCAGCTTGTCCCAATCCAATGGCATGCCGTTTCCCCTCATCGGCTGCATCACTCCGCAGCCACGGCGACGGGCATGTGCCCGGTCAGGTAGCGTTCCGCTTCAAGCGCGGCCATGCAGCCCATCCCCGCTGCCGTGATCGCCTGCCGGAACGTATCGTCGGTCACGTCACCGGCTGCATAGATGCCCTCGACGTTTGTCGCGGTCGAATCCGGTGCGGTCCAGAGATAACCATTATCCTTCAGTTTTAGCTTGCCCTTGAACAGCTCGGTCGCCGGGGCATGACCGATGGCGACGAAGACGCCGTCGATCGGCAGTTCGGTGATGGCGCCGGTGCGCGCATCGCGCAGGCGGGCACCCGTGACCGATGGCGGCATCGGTGGCTTGGCCGGCGTACCGGTGATCTCGGCAACCTCGGTGTTCCAGAGAATCCTGACGTTTGCCTTGGCAAACAGGCGTTCCTGCAGGATTTTTTCCGAGCGGAAGGTATCGCGGCGATGCACGACGGTTACCGACTTGGCGATGTTGGACAAATAGAGTGCTTCCTCGACGGCACTGTTGCCGCCGCCCACTACGATCACGTCCTTGTTGCGATAGAAGAAGCCGTCGCAGGTGGCGCAGGCGGAAACGCCGAAGCCCTGGAAGTGCTGTTCACTCTCGATCCCAAGCCACTTGGCCTTGGCGCCGGTGGCGATGATGAGCGTATCGGCGGTCCAGACCTGGCCGCTGTCGGTGTGAGCGACGAAAGGACGTTTGCTGGTATCGACTTCGGTCACGAGGTCGTTGACGATCTCCGCGCCGACATGCTGGGCTTGCTGAAGCATCTGCTCCATCAGCCACGGACCCTGGATCGGATCGGCAAAACCGGGATAGTTTTCGACATCCGTCGTGATCATCAGCTGGCCGCCCTGTTCGAGACCGGCGATCAGAACCGGCTGCAGCATGGCGCGCGCAGCGTAAACCGCGGCGGTATAGCCGGCTGGGCCGGAGCCGATGATGAGCACCTTTGTATGGCGGGCAGGCATAGTCAGTCCTTTCAATTTCGGCGATTTGGAAACCGCGGCTTCAAGCGCGCAAAGCCGGCGATTTCGCGATCCGCTGCTTCATTTATGATTGCCTTATGCATTTATTCAAGGGCAGCCTTGCATTACACACAGAGCAAATCTGGTTTGTGTAAGAATCAGTTACGCTAGAGAAACTTTCTTGCGTATTTTCTCGCCTTATATAGAAGCTGGCGAGGGGGAATTAAAGAAAGGCTAAAAAGTGCTTCGCGCTGAGCTCGATGCCATCGATATCAAGATTCTGCGGGAACTCCAGCGGGACGGACGCATGACCAACGTCGAACTCGCTGACAGGGTCGGCATTTCGGCGCCGCCGTGCCTGCGCCGGGTGCGCAAGCTGGAAGAGGCGGGTGTCATCGAAGGCTATCACGCCATGTTGAACAGCCCGAAACTGGGCTTCGATCTCGTGGCATTCTGCATGGTCGGCCTCAAGCATCAATCGGAGGCCAATCTCAAGGCCTTTGCCGGTGCGACCGCAGCTTGGCCACTCGTTCGACAAGCCTGGATGGTATCGGGCGACAGTGATTTCTTGTTGCACTGCGTTGCGGAAAATCTCACCCGCTTTCAGGATTTCGTCATCGAAGTTCTGACGGCGAATGAACATGTGGACACCGTGCGTACCATGCTGACCATCCGGCAAGTCAAGAAGCTCGGGCTGGTGGAGCTCTGAGCGCATGGCGGATCGCCCATGGCATCGGTCGCTGATCAAGTCCGGCGTGCGCCTTTTTCTGGGCGGCTCGCGGGCTCATGCGCAAGATTGGTTCCCGGGGCTTAGCATCGTCCGCAGCCAAAGCGTCAGCGAGGTGCATTATCGCGGCGCCAAGATCGCCAGCCTTGCCGGCATGGACCGGCTGCGCGAACGCTCGGGCGAAACCATCTATATCGTCGGCTCCGGCCCTTCGATTCGCAATTGCGATCTGAGCGAGCTTGAGCCCCGGAGCGCCATTCTTCTGAACGGTGCAGTTCGCCTGAGCGGCGAGCGGATCGGCGAGCCGCTGGCGGTTGCGGTCGAGGATGAGCGCTTCGTTTGGCGGCATGGCGATACGATGCGCAAGAAGATCGCGCCTGGGTCTCTGTGTCTGCTGTCCGTTGCCGTATTGCGTGCGCTTTGCGAGATCGACAAAGGCTGGCTGGCGGACAAGACGATCATCCTGATCGACGATATCCGCAAACCCTATGGCGCCCATCGCCGCTCGGTCGACGATCTCAAGAAGCTGCAATATGTGCGCCTGAACGGGACAGGCTCCGCGGGCTTCTCGCTTTCACCGGACCGGGGCGTGTTCCTGGGCGGATCTGTCGCCGTATCAGCGCTGCAGTTTGCCCTCTATTGCGCGCAAGATAAGGTCGGCTTTCTCGGGATCGATATCTCCAATGCGCGAGAGCCGCGCTTTTACGAAGATCACCGTGCCACTGCTTTCTCCGGTATCGCGCGAGCGGAGGGACGCATCATAGAACATTTGGTGCTTGCCCGGCAGATTGCCGCGGAGCGTCGCGTCTCCTTCGTCAACTATTCCCCCATTTCGGCGCTGCTGAAATATGATTTCGGCTATGATGACAGGTTTGCCCTCCCTTCGAAGGCGTGAGACGCGCCGCTATGGCCAGGGATCGGCTATCGGCGGGTTTGAAGTAAGGTTGCTCGAATGAAGCTTATGCGTTGGCTGAAATCCAAGGCGTCCGACGCCAAGAAGCTATCCATCGATCCGCCGGAGCCACGGGCAGGGCGGCATGGCGTGGCGATTGCGGCCTGCGTCAAGAACGAGGCCCGTTATATCGAGGAGTGGGTCCGTTTTCATAAGGCTGTCGGCATTCGTCACTTCTATGTCTATGACAATGGCTCGACGGACGAGACCCGCACCTTTCTTCGGAGCCTGCTGAACGAAGACACATTGACGATCATTCCCTGGGCCGGGCGCATGCGCGATGCGTCGACATCGGCGCTGTTGAACGGTCAGGTCATCACTTTCGCGCATGCCATTCTGAATTTCGGTGGCGACTACCGCTGGATGGCGTTCATCGACGTCGACGAATTCCTTCTTCCGAAGGAGGAGGCGACGACCGTGGCGCAGGCGTTGGAGGCCGTCGGCGATTTTCCGAATGTCTCGCTGCCGTGGCACATGTTTGCCACCAGCGGCCATGAGACGCCGCCCGACGGACCGTTGACGCTGAACTATACGATGCGTGGTGCCGATCCGATGACATCAAAGGAAAATGTCAGCAATTTCAAATGTATCGTCGACCCGTGCGAAGTTATCGAGGTCAGCGTGCATCAATTCAAGACGCGTGCCCACGCGGATCTGACGGCCAATGATGCCGGCAAACGGTTTACACGGCGTGCCCGGAAGTCTCCCGAGTTCTATTCAAGCCGTTTCCTGCAACTCAATCATTATTATACGAAATCCCGGCAGGAGCTGATGGAAAAACTGGCTCGGGGATGGGCCTATGATAGCAGCGCGACGAAATATCGGGAGAAGGTGCTGGCCGTCGTCAAAAGCATCGAGGAAGATATGGTGGACGACCGCTCGATGGTCGATTTCATCGAGCGCAACGGCATCGATCTCGGTCGCTGATCTCGCCGCTCATCTGTTGGCGACGAGCAGCCTCTTGTAGACGTCGCCGATGGCGGTTGCTTCCTTTTCAAGTGCGAATTCGCTGCGCACGTGGCGCACGGCATTCTCGCCCTGAAGTCGCGCTTCTTCCGGATTGGCGAGATAAAAGGCGATCGCTCTGGTCAGGGCTTCGCCATCGCCGGCCGGCACGACGGCGCCGGTTTCGCCCGGGACGATCATTTCGGCGTAAGCGCCGGCATCGGATGCGACGACGGCCGTGCGGGAGGCCATGGCTTCGAGCGGCGTCAGCCCGAAACCTTCATTGCGAGACGGGGCGACATAGAGGGTCGCACGGCGATACCAGGGCTTGATGTCATCGACTTCACCCATGAAGTGGATGCGATCGGAAAGGCCGGCCGCTGACACCATCTTTTCCAGTTCATCGCCGAAACCGCGATGCTCGGCCGTTACGCGGCCGCAGACGACGGCGGTCCAGTCGGGGTAGTGTGGCAGCAGTTCGATCATCGCCTTGACGAACAGATCCGTCCCTTTCTGATGGCGGACGCGGCCGAAGCAGCCGATCAGATAGGTGCCGGGCAGGCCGGTTGCGGCCATGCGGTCGTCGGGCTTTTCCGGCGGATGGAAGCTGTTGAGATCGACGCCGTGCTGGATGACGGTGTGCGGCACTTCGAGAAAGCTGCCGGAGCGGGTGCTGGTGGCGATCACCGAATCCATGCGGCGGATGAGCCAGCGTGTATAGCCGGTATGGCGGCGCTGCGCCGCGGAGGTGAAGACCAGCTTCAGGCGCATGCGTAGAACGGAACGCAACAGCAGGCCGACAAGCATCTCATTGTTGCGGCGGGCATGCCAGATGCGCACGCGATAGCGGCGCGGCTTCATCCAGAGGCCCGGAAGCCGCAGCCAGCCGAGCCTTGGCAGGCCTTCCGGCAAGCCGGGGCCGAGCGTGGCAATATGATAGCCGAGCTCGACCTGCTTGGGGATGAGTTGCACGATCGTCGATGTAACGCCGGAAAGCCGGCGTTTGAAGTTTGTTGCTATGACTTCGATCTCACGGAGATCGCTCGCATGCGCTGACTCGCGATCGCGCACGGGCAATCAGCCCCAGGTGATGGAGAGAATTTCGTAGCCTTTGGCGCCGCCGGGAGCATTGACCTCGATGGAATCGCCGACTTCCTTGCCGATCAGGGCGCGGGCGATCGGGGAGGAGATGGAGATGCGGCCTGCCTTCACGTCGGCTTCCTGATCGCCGACGATCTGGTAGATCTTCTCTTCTTCCGTGTCTTCGTCGACGAGCTTGACCTTGGCGCCGAACTTGATCTTCGAGCCGGACATCTTGGTGAGATCGATGACTTCGGCGCGCGCCGTCAGGTCTTCGAGCTCGGTGATGCGGCCTTCGTTGTGGCTCTGGGCTTCCTTGGCTGCATGGTACTCGGCATTTTCGGAGAGGTCGCCATGGGCGCGTGCTTCCGCAATTGCCTCGATGATCCGCGGGCGCTCTTCCTGCTGACGCCAGCGCAGTTCTTCCTGCAGCTTGACGAACCCGTTCTGTGTCATCGGTACCTTATCAACCATTTTTTTCGTCCTTCACTCCCTGTGTTGCTCTGCTGCAGACACAAAAGAAAACAGGTCCCGAAGCGGTACTTCGGAACCATCCAGAGTCGTTATTCTGTCACGTATAGCAGATTGAGACAGACGAACGCCAGAAAATTCGAAGGTTTAAGGAAAAGCTCCTGTTAAAGCTCCTTGCCCGTTCGATCGCCTTACGGGGTTGACATGAACGTGAGCCGGCTATCCAGCTCACGCCCTTTGCAGCGGATTTGCACGCCTCAGAAATAGCTCTGGAGCGGCTGTACTTCGAGGTTTCCGGCCTTCAATGCCTTGATCGCCATGGCGGCTGCTTCGGCACCGGCCATGGTGGTGTAGTAGGGCACTTTCTGCATGAGCGTTGCGCGACGCAGCGACTTCGAATCCGAGATCGCCTTGTTGCTGTCGGTCGTGTTGATGACGAGCTGGACCTGGCGGTTGCGGATGGCATCCTCGATGTGAGGGCGACCTTCGAGCACCTTGTTGATCTTCGTGGCTTCGATGCCGTTTTCGGCCAGATAACGCTGGGTTCCGCCGGTTGCGAGCACCTTGAAGCCCAGTTCCGTCAACATGCGGATGGCCGGCAGCACGCGCGGCTTGTCGTCGTCGCGAACCGACACGAAGACCGTTCCGTCACGCGGCAGTTCGACGCCGGCGCCGAGCTGCGACTTGGCGAAGGCAAGCGCGAAGTCGGTGTCGAGGCCGATGACTTCGCCGGTCGAGCGCATTTCCGGTCCAAGCAGGGTGTCGACGCCCGGGAAACGAGCGAAGGGGAACACGGCCTCCTTAACCGCAATATGCTTCAGCTTGCGCGGATCGGGCTTTTCGCCATAGGCGGCAAAGGTAGCATCCAGCTTTTCGCCGGCCATGACGCGGGCAGCGATCTTGGCAATCGGCGCGCCGATGGTCTTGGCGACGAAGGGCACCGTGCGCGAGGCGCGCGGATTGACTTCGAGCACGTAGACGGTGCCGTCCTTGATGGCGAACTGGACGTTCATCAGACCGCCGACGTTCAGAGCCTTGGCCATGGCCTTCGCCTGGCGCTCCAGCTCATCGATCATCTCGGGGGAGAGGGTGCGAGGGGGAAGCGAGCAGGCGCTATCGCCGGAGTGAATACCGGCCTCTTCGATATGCTCCATGATGCCGGCGACGTAGACGTCCGTGCCGTCGGACAGGCAATCGACGTCGACTTCGATGGCATTGGCGAGGTAGCTGTCGAACAGTAGCGGGTTTTTGCCGAGCAGCGTGTTGATCTGGCCGGTCTTGTCGTTCGGATAGCGCTGCTTGATGTCTTCGGGCACCAGCTCGGGAACGGTGTCGAGCAGATAGGTCTGGAGCTGGCCTTCCGAATGCAGGATCTGCATGGCGCGGCCGCCGAGAACGTAGGATGGGCGAACCACCAGCGGGAAGCCGATTTCGGAGGCGACGAGGCGAGCCTGCTCGACCGAATAGGCGATGCCGTTGTTCGGCTGGTTGAGGTCGAGCTTCATCAGGAGCTTCTGGAAGCGGTCGCGGTCTTCGGCAAGGTCGATCGCGTCCGGTGCTGTGCCGAGGATCGGGATGCCGTTCTTCTCAAGCGCTTCGGCAAGCTTCAGCGGCGTCTGGCCGCCGAACTGAACGATGACGCCGACAACTTCGCCCTTTTCCTGCTCCGCGCGCAGGATTTCGATGACGTCTTCTGCTGTTAGCGGCTCGAAATAGAGACGATCCGACGTGTCGTAGTCGGTTGAAACGGTTTCCGGGTTGCAGTTGATCATGATCGCTTCATAGCCGGCATCCTTCAGCGCGAAGGCGGCGTGGCAGCAGCAATAGTCGAATTCGATGCCCTGGCCGATGCGGTTCGGACCGCCGCCGAGGATGACGACCTTCTTGCGATCGGAGACCTCAGCTTCTGAACGGGCGGCGCCGACAAAGGGCGTCTCGTAGGTCGAGTACATGTAAGCGGTCGGCGAGGCGAATTCGGCTGCGCAGGTGTCGATGCGCTTGAAGACCGGGCGGACATTGAGCCCGTTGCGGAGTTCGGCGACTTCCTTCGGGCGCTTGCCGGTCAGCGTGGCGAGACGCGCGTCGGAGAAGCCCATGGCCTTCAGCATACGCAGGTTGGCGGCATCCTGCGGCAGGCCGTGTTCGCGGATACGGGCTTCCATGTCGACGATATTCTTGAGCTGCTCCAGGAACCACGGGTCGATCTTGCAGCCTTCGTGCACTTCTTCTGGCGTCAGGCCAAGGCGCAGCGCCTGGGCGACCATGCGCAGACGATCTGGTGTCGGCGTGCCGATGGCGGCGCGGATGGCGTTCTGGCTGCCTTCGCCTTCCTCGGTGCCGGGAATTTCGATCTCGTCCAGGCCGGTCAGGCCGGTTTCAAGGCCGCGCAGGGCCTTCTGCAGCGATTCGGCAAAGGTGCGGCCGATCGCCATGACTTCGCCGACCGACTTCATCGCGGTGGTCAGAACCGGGGAGGCGCCGGGGAATTTTTCGAAGGCGAAACGCGGGATCTTGGTGACGACATAGTCGATGGACGGTTCGAAAGAGGCCGGGGTTGCGCCGCCGGTGATGTCGTTTTCCAGTTCGTCCAGCGTGTAGCCGACAGCGAGCTTGGCCGCGATCTTGGCAATCGGGAAGCCGGTGGCCTTCGATGCCAGAGCGGAGGAGCGCGACACGCGCGGGTTCATCTCGATGACGACGAGACGGCCGTCCTTCGGATTGACCGCAAACTGCACGTTCGAGCCGCCGGTTTCGACGCCGATCTCGCGCAGGACCGCGATCGAGGCGTTACGCATGATCTGGTATTCTTTGTCCGTCAGCGTCAGCGCTGGGGCAACGGTGATCGAATCGCCGGTGTGGACGCCCATCGGATCGATGTTCTCGATCGAGCAGATGATGATGCAGTTGTCCGCCGTGTCGCGGACGACTTCCATCTCGAATTCCTTCCAGCCGAGAACCGATTCCTCGATCAGAACTTCCGTGGTCGGGGAGGCATCGAGGCCGCCGCCGATGATCTCGAAGAATTCCGAACGGTTATAAGCGATGCCGCCGCCGGTGCCGCCGAGCGTGAACGAGGGACGGATGATCGCGGGCAGGCCGACATGATCGAGCGCCTGCGCGGCAACGGCCATTGCGTGGCTCATATAGCGCTGCTTGCGGTCGCTCTCGCCGAGGTTCCACTGGTTTTCCAGGGCATCGAGCGCCTTATCGAGCTCAGCGCCGGTAAGCTGCGCCTTGAGCTTGCTGCGCTCGGCCTCGTGGGTCTTGCGATCGGCATCCTTGATATCGGTGGCGTTCGCCAGCATGGAGCGCGGCGTTTCCAGGCCGATGCGGGCCATGGCTTCGCGGAAGAGGGCGCGATCTTCTGCCATGTCGATGGCGGCCGGCTTGGCGCCGATCATCTCGACATTATAACGATCGAGCACGCCCATGCGCTTCAGCGACAGCGCGGTGTTGAGCGCCGTCTGGCCGCCCATGGTCGGCAGCAGCGCATCCGGGCGCTCCTTGGCGATGATCTTGGCGACGACCTCAGGGGTGATCGGCTCGACATAGGTCGCATCCGCAAGACCCGGGTCGGTCATGATCGTTGCCGGGTTGGAGTTGACGAGGATGACGCGGTAGCCTTCCTCCCGGAGCGCCTTGCAGGCCTGCGTGCCCGAATAGTCGAATTCGCAAGCCTGGCCGATAACGATCGGTCCTGCACCGATAATGAGGATCGATTTGATATCTTGGCGCTTCGGCATGGGCTCACATCCGTTTTTTTGTTGCGCAAAAAGCCGGCCAGGGTGGGAGATCACCGGTCGGGGCGCATGGCAATATTTTCAGGCTAGAAGCGGCTTATAGGCAAATGTGTTTGCAAACGGAACCCCATAAATGGCGGAATCGACATGATTCCTGCCGAGATCGTCATGCGGCGCTCAAATGACGGCTTGCGCGGACAATGGGGCGGTCCGCGCAGCCGTTACCAAGCCGCTAACTCTCTCTATATCTGGCCCTCTATATAATGAGGGACGAAACACGAAGTATCCTGTGTGATCGGGGTGTCGTCTTCGCGAATGCCGATGCCTGCCGGTTGACCAGCAACGATCCAGGAGCCGATGACAGTCCAATCCTCACCAAAGCGGGGAAGCAGGTGCATCGCCTGCCTTACATATCCTTCTTCGCCATACGGCCCGTCGACATGGTACAGGCTGGCGCCGGTTTCGTGGTTGACCAGCGTCACATTCGCACCTTCGCGGGAAAGCAGGGGCTTGCGAACGTAGCGATCGCCGAGGTCGCCGATGCGCGGGTCATCTTCGAAATAGGCCGGCAGCAGATTCTCATGGCCGGGGAACATGTCCCAAAGCACCGGCAGCAGCCCCTTGTTCGATAAGGTCAGCTTCCACAGCGGCTCGATAACGCGGGTCGGGGTGAGCGGCAGATGGCGGCCAAAAGGCTCGCGCACCATATCTTCGAGCGGATAGAGCTTGAACAGGCAGTCCATCCGTTCATCCTCAAGATCGATGAGCCAATGCTTATCATCAATGCCGATATCCGGCATGGCGATAAGCTTTGCCTCGCAGCCGGCTTGCACGGCGCAATCGACAAGGTAGTTCAGTGTTACCAGGTCCTCTTCCGATTCCAGCATGCCGGCGAAATGCATGCGGCCCGAAGGTGCGGCAAGAACGCGGATCGCATCGATCAGGCGCTCATGCAGCGAGTTGAACTGGTCTGCCGAAGATGGAAGTTCGCCGCGTTGCTTCATGTCTTCCAACCACTGCCACTGGAAAACCGCGCTTTCGAATAGGCTGGTCGGGGTATCGGCATTGAATTCGAGAAGCTTTGCCGGACCGCTTCCGTCATAGGAGAGGTCGAAACGACCGTAGAGATCATGCTCCCGATTGCGCCAGGAGCGCAATATCGCATCGTGATAGGCCGGCGGAATGGCCATGCGACGCATCAGATCGTCGTCGCAAGCGATCCTTTCGGCTGCCGCGTAGCACATTTCCAGCAATTTGGCCGAGGGTTCCTCGAGCTTCGTCTCAATTTCCTCAAAGGTGAAGGCATAGGCATGCCGCTCATCCCAATAGCGTTGGCCATACATGGAATGGATGGTGAAGCCACAAGCCTCCGCCTGAGCCTTCCAATCCGGCCGTTCGTTCACGACAATGCGTTTCATTCGCTCACCTGTTAGCTCGAAAGGCGGAAGCCACGAAAACCCCAGCCACCGCGTTCCACTGCGCCGCTCGAACGGCCGGCGCGCTCGGAGGATCTTCCCCAGGAGCCACCACCACCGCCACCGGAGGAGGAAGATGCTTGCCTGTTGTCGTCCTTTCTTTCCGCATTGGCCGCTTTCGCAAGCAGCATGCCGTTGGCAAGGCTGCGCCCGGTTGCCGTGCGAAAGTCGCTGCTGCCGCGCGGCTGGTAAAGCGCCTTGGTATCGAACGATCTTGCGGCGTTGCCGACCAGATAGCCGGCCAGGAGCGGGATGAAGTGACCTGAGCCCGCACGATGCGCGCCGGTTGTCGGCTGGCAATTGTTGACGCCATAGTCTTTCTCGCAGTTCGCGGCTGTTTCATAGGCCGGCGCGTTTTGCTCGCGTTCTGTTTCGGCGGCAGCAAAATCGGATCGGCATTCGTCAGCGGAAAAGACTTCGCCAGCGATACATCCATTGACGTCCTTGTATATCTGAACCGTGTCTTCCTTGTCGCCGCAGCCGGTCAACGCCGCTGTTCCCATGAGCAGCAGAGACACACTCATCGATCGCTTCATAAAACCCCCTGCGCAGTGCGCGTTCATGCGCCCGGATATTCTTGGAAACCGTCGGCATAGGTCGAGCAACCGCAAGCCGCGGAGAAGCGGCGTCGCGGTTGTCCACATATGTAAGGATCAACGTAAAGAATATGGGCGCGAAATCTGAGTTAGGTGTAAATCGACCGCATTTAAAGAACGTAGGCGTGCGTTCTGTCGAAAATTTTTAGACCGATGGTTGTGACCGTAAAGAATGTCTTCCTGATATCCTTAAGTTGCCGTGATAAGTAAGAGTGCCTGAAATCGAGCGAACCGCTTTTCTGCCGGTCGCGGATCGCCAGAAATAGCTCACCGATCGAAAGGACGTTGCCGGTTCATCCATCGCTAGCCAAAACGGCGGCGCACAGCATCGGCGTAGGGGCGGCTTACGGGCATTTCCATGCCGTCGCGGGTTATGACGAAGAGCTTGCCGTTATCACGTTTCAATCCGGCGACATGGCCTGTGGCGATCCAGTGGGAGCGATGCAGGCGCATGCCTTCGGTGTCGCCGATCTCCATCAAGGCGTCGCCGAAGCGGAGCAGGATGAGTTCGTGGCCGCGGCTGGTGACGACTTCGGTATAATGATCGCGCACGGCGAGTCTGACGAGCGGTCCCCGATTTTCGGGTTTCAGCCGCGACAGGATCGGTGCTTGCGCGGATGGTGCCTTTATCTCCGATGCGGTGGGAGGCGCCGGTTTCTCGTCAGGCGGTGGTTCGGCCGCGATCGCGATCTGCCGATGCATCGTCATATAGGTGAGAAAGCAGAATAGCAGGCAAAGCGGTATCGACGTCAGCGATTGGCGCAGACTATTCGTGACAGAGGGCACGGTACCAAAAAATGCCAGATCGACGAGGGAGATGCCGAAGCCGATCGGCAGGGCTGAAATGACCGACCCGGTCATCATCCGTGCGAACATTCCGGCCATCCATTTGCGCAGGAGGATTTCCGCGACGATGGAAAAGACGATGGCGATCGACCAGGCCATGGCGTGAAGCACGAGCCAATAACCGAAACGTGCGCCGGGCATCAGTCGTGTGAAGGTGCCGTAGGGGCCTGTTATGGCGAAGACCAGGACGACCGTCAGGAAGGTCCCCCAGAGCCGTGGCGAGCGCCAGAAGACCTGCAATTCGCGAAGCGTGGATTGCAGAAAGGTGTGATCCACGAAGTTTCCCCGCTTTTCCATGCAATTTCAATTGAGAGAAGGATAATATCGCGGAAAGGCTCGGCAAACTCAACCGGATGCCCACCATGACCTTCGAGCCGCTTCTTCATGCCCCGATCGCAATCCAGATTCACGTGGCCGCGGTCGTGCCGGCCGCCGTGCTCGGCGCCTACCTTTTGCTAAGGCCAAAGGGCACGCCGATACACCGCCTGCTCGGCAAGATATGGCTATGCCTTATGGTGATCACGGCGCTCTCGAGCTTCTTCATTCATAAGATCAACATGTTTTACGGCTTCAGCCCCATTCACCTCATTTCCATCTATGTCCTTTTCGGTTGCTGGGGTGCCATCGCCAATGCCCGCAGGCACAATATCGAGGCGCACAAGCGCATCATCAGGGGTCTTTACTTCGGCGGCATTGTCGGTGCGGGAGCTTTTACCTTTCTTCCGGGCCGGATCATGAACGAGGTGGCCTTCGAGGGAGATGAGATTGCGCCGTTTCTCGTCGTGGCAGGTATAGGCATTGCTGTTTTATGGATGCTGTCCAAGGAAATGTGGGCGCGCCGCCGCTTAAGCTGATCTTCTGTCGATAGCCAACTGGCTTTGTTCGTCTTCCTGGATATATAAATGCTTCAAGGGACTTTGATTTTTAGGCATCGCCAGGAGGTGCGCTATGGATTGGAAGGGGCGTCGGCAGTCCGACAATATAGAGGATGAGCGCGGCTCATCGCCCATGGGCGGGAGTGGTGGCGGCGGGTTCCGCTTCCCCGGCGGAGGGATTGGCGGCGGCGGCTTGAGCTTCCGCACCATTATCGTGCTCATCGTGATTTTCCTCATCCTCAGAGCCATGGGTGTCGACGTCATGGGCCTGCTGCAGCAAACCGGCATGCTGGAAGGCGGCGGCTCCGGATATCAGCAGAGTACATCTACCGGCAATGGCGGTCAGCCGGCCAACGACGAGATGAAGCAGTTTGTGGCTACCGTTCTTGCCGATACGGAAGACACCTGGACCGGCATCTTCAAATCGATGGGCAAGACCTATACCGACCCGAAGCTCGTGCTGTTCTCAGGCAGTTTCCCTTCGGCTTGCGGTCAGGCTTCGGCGGCGACCGGCCCCTTCTATTGCCCGAGCGATCAGAAGATCTATCTCGACATGGCCTTCTTCAAACAGATGAAGGATCAGTTCGGCGCGGCCGGCGACTTCGCTCAAGCCTATGTTATCGCGCATGAGGTCGGCCACCATGTTCAGGATCTGCTCGGCATCCTGCCGAAATTCAACCAGGCCCGTCGCACCATGAGCGAGGTGGATGCGAACAAGATGTCGGTGCGCATCGAGCTGCAGGCCGATTGCTTCGCCGGCATATGGGGCAAGTTCACGCAGCAGAAGGGTATCCTGCAGGCCGGCGATCTCGAGGAGGCGCTGAATGCGGCGCAGCAGATCGGCGACGATACGCTGCAGAAGCGCACGCAAGGCTATGTCGTTCCCGACAGCTTCAACCACGGCACCTCAGCGCAGCGCGTGAAGTGGTTCAAGCAGGGCTTCGATTCCGGCAAGCTTACGGATTGCGATACGCTGAACAATCCCGTCTGATCGGCTTTTCCGCCCGCTCCCGCGATGCCGGAGAGCGGGCGGGCCTTCTGATGCGTTACTTCTCGCTGTCGAGATGTGTCAGCTGCGCTTCCGGATAGCGGCCGCCGGCGGCGGCATCCCTGGGGACCGCGCGTTCGATCGCTGCCATATCGGTTTCCGACAATTTGACCGAGAGTGCTCCCAGCGCTTCCGTCAGGCGATCGCGGCGTCTCGCGCCGATGACGGGGACGATCTCCTTGCCCCGGGCGGCGACCCAGGCGATGGCGATCTGCGCGACGCTTGCACCCTTTGCCTCGGCGATCTCTCGCAATGCCTCGACGAGCTCCAGATTCCTTTCGACGTTTCCGGCCTGGAAGCGCGGGCTCATGATGCGGAAGTCGCCTTTCTGGGCATTTTCCTTTTGCCAGTGGCCGCTGATGAGGCCGCGCGAAAGAACGCCATAGGCTGTTATGCCGATGCCGAGTTCGCGGCAGGTCGGCAGGATCTTGTCCTCGATGCCGCGCGAGATCAGCGAATATTCGATCTGCAAATCGACGACAGGATGCACGGCGGCGGCACGGCGGATGGTCTCCGCGCCAACTTCCGACAGGCCGATACGCCTGATGTAACCGGCCTTGATGAGGTCGGACATCGCGCCGATCTGGTCTTCGATCGGCACATTCGGATCGAGACGGGCAGGGCGGTAGATGTCGATGTGATCGACGCCGAGGCGCTGCAGCGAATAGGCGACGAAATTCCGGATGGCAGTCGGCCGGGCATCGTAGCCGAGCCATGCGCCGGAGGGATCGCGCAAGGCGCCGAATTTGACGCTGAGCAGAAAATCGTCTCGGTTTAACCCCTTGATCGCTTCGCCGATCAGCATCTCATTGTGGCCCATGCCATAGAAATCGCCGGTGTCGAGCAGGTTGATGCCGGCATCGAGCGCGGCATGAATGGTGGCGATGCTCTCGGCGCGATCGGATGGACCGTACATGCCCGACATGCCCATGCAGCCGAGGCCGAGCGCCGATACCTGCGGCCCCGTCTTTCCCAGTTGGTGCTTTTCCATCGTCCTTCTCCTTGGCGGAAGTGTCTCACATCTTGCCGACGGTTTTACTTCATTGGTCTCTGTGCGATAATCCAGGTAGATCGAAACAGGTTGTTTGGAATTTCGCACAATGGATGATTTGCCGCTTGCCGATCTGGTTGCCTTCACCGCCGTTGCCCGCGAGCGCAGTTTTCGCGAAGCGGCCCGCAAGCGGGGTGTTTCAGCCTCGTCGCTGAGCGAAGCGGTCCGACGGTTGGAGGAGCGGCTGGCGGTGCGCCTTCTCAATCGCACAACCCGGAGCGTGACGCCGACGGAGGCTGGGGAGCGGTTGATGGAGCGCCTGACGCCCGCCATGAGCGAGATCGCCGGGGCACTCGACGACATCAACAGCTTTCGCGACAGCATCGGTGGGACCTTGCGGCTGAATGTGCCGACGGTCGCCGCCATGGTCGTGATGCCCGACATCATCAACCGGTTCCTGAAGGAATATCCGGCAATATCAGTCGAGATCGTTGCCGAAGACACATTCATCGATGTCGTTGCCGCCGGATACGATGCCGGTATCCGCTACGACGAACGGCTGGAAAAGGACATGATCGCGGTGCCGATCGGGCCGCGGCAGCAGTATTATGTCACGGCAGCGTCGCCGGCCTATCTTACGGCAAACGGTACGCCGCAGCATCCGCGAGACATATTGGAGCATCGCTGCGTTCGCCACAGGTTCCTCAGCGGATCGGTCGTCGCCTGGGAATTCGAAAGGAATGGAGAGACGATCTTCATCGCTCCGCCAATGGTCGTTGCGACGAATTCGATCGATATCGAGCGTAGCGCGGCGGCGGCGGGGCTTGGCATTATCAGGACATTCAAAGAGTTCCTTGCGCCGCAGATTTCCAGCGGCGAACTCGTGCCGATCCTCGAGGAGTGGGACACGGCCTTTTCCGGTCCCTTTCTCTATTACGCCAGCAGACGCCACATGCCGACACCGCTCCGGGCCTTCGTCGACTTCCTGAATCGCGAGCAGCGGCGCGGTCGCGACAGATAGTCGCTTTTATGCCAAGGATCAAAAAAAGCGGTCAATAAATCAATAAGATTGAAGCGTTCACGGATTGTTTCTGCCAAAATCTTTATATATGGGGAACGCTTCGGTTTTTCGTTCACGTTCTGTCTCTTTCATGGAGACGGAGCCCCAAAGGCAACTCCATGATCGATCAGAAATTCGCCCGTCGAGGGCTGTTCCTCGTCTTCTTTATTCTCTTCCTCGACGTTATCGGCATCGCGATCATCATGCCGGTCATGCCGAAATATCTGGAAGAGCTGACGGGCGCGTCGGTCAGTTCGGCGGCGACGGAAGGCGGTTGGCTGCTGCTTGCCTATGCCGCGATGCAGTTCCTGTTTTCGCCCTTGATCGGCAATCTGAGCGACCGCTTCGGCCGGCGTCCTCTACTGCTTGCATCCGTGCTGACATTCGCGATCGACAATTTCATCTGCGCGATCGCCGGCACCTACTGGATGTTGTTCGTCGGCCGCATTCTTGCCGGCATCAGCGGCGCGAGCTTTTCGACCTGTTCGGCCTATATCGCCGACATCAGCAATGACGAGAACCGCGCGAAGAATTTCGGCCTGATCGGCATGGCTTTTGGTGTCGGCTTCGTGCTTGGCCCCGTCATCGGCGGGTTTCTCGGCGAATTCGGCCCGCGCGTGCCGTTCTACGGTGCTGCGGCTCTGGCGTTCCTGAATTTCGTCGGTGCCTATTTCCTGTTGCCGGAAACGTTGGATGCGAAGCATCGCCGGCCCTTCGAGCTCGGTCGAGCCAATCCATTCGGCGCCCTCAGGCAGATAAGACGCTATCAAGGCATCGGCTGGGTCTGCGTTGTCATGTTCTTGAACTGGCTGGCGCATGGCGTCTACCCGGCTGTCTGGGCCTTCGTCACCTCCTATCGCTATGGCTGGAGCGAAGGGCAGATCGGTTTCTCACTCGCTGTCTATGGGATCGGTGCAGCCATCTCCATGGGCCTGGTGCTCCCGCGGCTTGTGCCTGTGCTTGGCGAATGGAAGACTGCGCTGCTTGGATTGGTGTTTTCCTGCCTCGGTCTGTTGGGCTACGCGTTCGCGTGGCAAGGCTGGATGGTCTATGCGGTCATCGTCCTGACTGTGGTCGAGAATGTAGCGGATGCGCCGCTTCGTTCCATTGCTGCCAGCAAGGTGCCCCCATCGGCCCAAGGCGAACTGCAAGGCGCGCTCGGCAGTTTGACAAGTATTACTGCGATCATCGGCCCCGTGCTGTTTCCCTACCTTTTTCAATACTATACCGCGCCAGGCGCACCCGTCGTCTTTGCCGGTGCGCCGTTGATCATGGGTGCAATTCTCGTGGCTGTCGGACTTGTCGTTCTGTTGACCAAGGTCCGCAGGACCGAGCCGAAGGTCGTCGTTCAATCGCAGGCTGGTGAAGCGGCCTAAAAATTCATCAGATATTTTGATGTTCTGATGAATTATTTAGCATCATGGACTTGTCTGCTGGCCTTTTGAGCCAAGTTGCGCTAATGCGGCAGGCTCGCGCACCCTTGGGTAGGGCGGTTCGCGCGATTCTAAAGATCGAGTCTTCGCTATGGATATGCCGGTACCTGCGCGCCCGCACGCGCATGACAATGATAATTCGTGGTCGGCACATGTCCGCGCAACGCTTGCGCTGGGCATCCCGCTGATCGGTGCGCAATTGGCGCAGCTTGGAATCAACACGACGGACGTCATGATAGTCGGCCGGCTCGGCGCCGAGCAGCTGGCGGCGATGGTGCTTTCCGCCCAGTTCCTGTTCACGATCCTGATTTTCGGTTCCGGCTTTTCCATCGCGGTTGTGCCGTTGGTGGCGCAGGCCTTCGGCAGGGGCGATGTTGCCTCGGTGCGCCGGGCTCTGCGCATGGGTCTTTGGGTCGTCACGGCCTATTGGCTGGTGGCGCAGCCTGCCTTCTTCTATTCCGAGGAAATCCTGCTCGCGGCAGGGCAGAAGCCCGATGTCGCGAAGCTCGCCAGCGGTTACATCGATATCGGCCATTTCGCCTTGCTGCCGGGGCTGCTCTATAACGTCATCCGGGCGCTGGTGAGCGCGATCGGCCGTGCCGGCATCATTCTCAAGGTGACCATCGCCATGCTCGTCATGAATGCGATACTCGCCTACATCCTGGTGCTCGGTCATTTCGGTCTGCCGGCCATGGGGCTGCACGGCGCGGCCATCGTTTCCGTCGCCGTGCAGACGGCCGGTTTCTTCTTCATCGTCGGTTACGTGCAGGCTCATCAGGACACGCGGCGTTATGAGATTTTCACGCGTTTCTGGCGGCCGGATTGGCACGCCTTGTGGGATGTCGTCCGCCTCGGCTTTCCGATCAGTGTCACGGTTCTTGCCGAAGTCAGCCTGTTCACGGCGGCGTCGCTGCTGATGGGACAGATCGGCACGATCGAGCTTGCCGCGCACGGTATCGCACTGCAGTGGGCATCGATGGCCTTCATGATCCCGCTCGGCCTCAGCCAGGCGGCGACGGTACGGGTAGGGGTCGCACACGGGCAGGGCGATCATCTCGGCCTGAAGCGTGCGGCCATCGTGGTTCTCGTCGTTTCGAGCTGCATTGCGCTCTGCGGCAGCATTCTGTTCGCGTCTGTGCCGTCTTGGTTGGCGGGCTGGTTTCTTGACACCCACTCGGCCGATGCGCCGCAGGTGCTGGCCTTTGCTGCACCTTTGATCGTCGTGGCGGGTCTCTTTCAGCTCGTCGACGGATTGCAGTCGATCGCCAGCGGTTTGTTGCGGGGTCTTAAGGATGCGCGCGTGCCGATGATCATGGCGCTGATCGCCTATTGGCCGATCGGCTTCTTCCTCGCCTGGTTGCTGGCGTTTCCGCTCGGCTTTGGCGGCATCGGCATCTGGTTCGGCTTCCTGATTGGCCTTGCCTCCGCGGCAGCCATGCTGTGTGCACGCTTCTACATTCTGGTGCGTTCGGAGAAGGCCGCCAGCTGATCGCGGCGCCCTTGGTGCGTTGCGAGACTACTGACAAAAATTGACAGCATGATCGGCTATATCTGTCTCATACCAGAGACGGGAGACGACCATGATATTCAAGGCAAGCAATCGTAGTGATGCCGCGCTTTTCCCGCGGGAAGATCAGAGCAATCGGGGCGCGGCTTTACGCCTCCTGCCGCACGCCAATACCTCTTCGCGGCGAGCGGAGCCGCAACCGAAATCTTACTGGCTGGCCGTGGCCAGTGCCGAGCATGTGCGCATTGGGCGCCAGCATGGGTTCATGCAGGTGAACCACGGCAAGCGAGCTCCGTTGAAGCGCATTAAGCCGGGTGATGGCATCGTCTACTATTCGCCATCCGTGAAAATGGGTGAGAGGGACGGCTTTCAGAGCTTCACCGCGATCGGCTATGTCCGTGAAGGCGAGCCCTATCTTGGCGAAATGGGTTGCGGAAAGGCCTATCGCAAGGATGTGGATTGGCTCGATGCGCCCGAACAGCCGCTTCGTCCTCTCCTGGGTTGGCTCGATTTCACCCAGGACCGGAACTGGGGTTACAAGCTGAGATTCGGCCTCATCGAGTTCGGACAGTCGGATTTCGAATTCCTCGAGGAGATCCTGATGAGCGAGCTTGAAGTGGTCAAGCAGCGCCGCCTGCAGGCCTGAGTTTCAGCAAGCACGAACCGATGTGAAGAGACCTCCCAAGTCGACGCGCAAAGAGAAAGCCCCGGATTGTCCGCAATCCGGGGCTTTTCTCATGCAGTTCAGTGTCGCTGCTATCAGGCGCGCTCGGCCAGGGCTGCTTCGCCCTTTTTCTCGCGCACCAGATTGATGAAGCGGCGGAACAGATAGTGGCTGTCCTGTGGGCCAGGCGAGGCTTCCGGGTGATGCTGCACCGAGAAGACCGGCTTGCCTGACACGCGCAGGCCGCAATTGCTGCCGTCGAACAGCGAAACGTGAGTCTCCTCAACGCCTTCCGGCAGCGAGTTCGAGTCGACCGCGAAGCCGTGGTTCATGGAAACGATCTCGACCTTGCCGGTCGTATGGTCCTTGACCGGATGGTTGGCGCCATGATGGCCCTGATGCATCTTCGCTGTCTTGGCACCGAGCGCGAGGCCAAGCATCTGGTGGCCGAGGCAAATGCCGAATAGCGGAATTTCGGTCTTCAGCAGGTCCTTGATCACGGGCACGGCATATTCGCCGGTCGCGGCCGGGTCGCCTGGGCCGTTGGAAAGAAAGATGCCGTCCGGCTTCAGACCGAGCACTTCATCCGTCGAGGCGGTGGCCGGCAGAACGGTGACCTTGCAATCTAGACCGGCGAAGAGACGCAGGATGTTGCGCTTGACGCCATAGTCGAGGCAGACGACGTGATACTTGGCGTCGGCGGCGCCGAGTTCGCCATAGCCTTCGTTCCAGATCCAGGGCGTCTGCGACCATTGCGAAGACTGGCCGGAGGATGCGACCTTGGCGAGGTCGAGACCTTCGAGGCCGCTCCAGGCCTTGGCATCCGCCTTCAGCTGTTCGATGTCGAAGATGCCGCTCGGATCATGGGCGATCACGCCGTTCGGCATGCCGTTTTCGCGAATCCAGGCGGTGAGGGCGCGGGTGTCTATACCGCTCAGGCCGATGATGCCGCGAGCCTTCAGCCATTGATCGAGATGCTTGGCGGCGCGGTAGTTTGAGGGGTCGGTGATGTCGGCCTTGAAGATGACGCCGACGGCGCCGTGGCGGGCGGCGGGCGTCAGGTCTTCAATATCTTCCTCGTTCGTGCCGACGTTGCCGATGTGAGGGAAGGTGAAGGTGACGATCTGGCCGAGATAGGAGGGATCTGTCAGGATCTCCTCATAACCCGTCAGCGCCGTGTTGAAGCAGACTTCGGCCTGGACCTTGCCGGTCGCGCCGATGCCCTTGCCCTCGATCACGGTGCCGTCGGCAAGAACGAGGAGGGCGGTCGGCTTTTCAGTGGTCCATGGGGCTGTCGCGGTCATAGTCATCCCGTTTCCGGCGTCGAGCGCGGCCTTGAAGAGAGCAGCGGTTCCGCCATGTTTGTAGCAAGGTACAGCCGCCGACCGAGGTCGCGGCTTGAGATCTTCCTATCGATCTAATGTGCAGGTGATGGACATAACCAAACAAGGCGAGCCGGTCAATGCGCGCTTTTGCTTTCCTGTCAAGGAATCCAAGCTCCCGGGCACAATTGCATTGATCGACACTGTTGGTCTAAGAGAGAGCCAAGATGTTACAGGTGGCCGGGTCGATCGTTGCCGGCCTGCTTCAAGGAGTTAAAGACATGATCCGCGAAACCCTTTCCAGTGCCCAGAAGGACGCCATGAAGGCGAAGGATACGGCGAGGCTTTCGACCGTTCGTCTCATCCTTGCTGCCATCAAGGACAAGGATATCGCCAATCGCGGTCTCGGCAAGGAGCAGGCGAGCGACGATGAAATCCTGCAGCTGCTCGCCAAGATGATCAAGCAGCGCGAGGAATCGGAGAAGATCTACATCGATGGCGGTCGCCCCGAGCTGGCTAGCAAGGAGCGCGAGGAAATTGCCGTTATCCAGGGCTTCATGCCCGAGCAGCTTTCCGAAGAAAAGGTGCGCGAGATCTGTGTCGCGATCGTCGCGGAGCTTGGCGCGCAGGGCCTGAAAGACATGGGCAAATGCGTCGCCGCCCTACGCGAGCGTTATGCCGGTCAGATGGATTTTGCCAAGGCTTCGGCTATCTTGAAGGAGCTGCTGAAGTAAAGGCCAGTTTTGCTCTCGGCATGCGTGCTTGCCGCAAGCCGAGAGTCGTTTGCCAGGCCGCGTCGATGATGGCGAATTTCTCGGCCTGATAGTTCCGATATTGCTGGATGAAGTCGCCTGAGAGCCAGAGATGGCTCCGTCCGGAAGCCCCCGTCCATCCGATGCTTTGCATCTTTATGGCCTTGTTCATGAGCCGTTTTGCATTCGTCCTGGATATGAGGAAGCGATTGCAGATGTCGGTGAACGCAATGCGTCCGACAATCGCCTTTTCGGTCGTCGGATTGATCATTCCGACGCGGGAGATCAGATAGTCCATGATGACGCCGCCGGAATTCGCCCAGGTGAACAGGTCGAATGTTTCTCCCGGATGGCGAAGGTCGTCGCTGTCGATGATGCCGACTGATATCGCAGGCTGCAGCAGGCCGATAAGTTCCGGTCGCTTGGCAAACAGTGCATTGCGCTTGCCGCCATCCAGCCTGTCGAGCACGGAAAGATGGATGCTCAGCCATTTCGCAAGTTGCCTTGCGGCCTCCTCCGTCGGCTGCAGCGGCCGCGCCCGCCGATCGCTGGTAACAGGCAGATAGCGTAGGAAGCCGAGAGCCAGCATCTCCTGAATGAAGCTCAGCGCGGTATTGTGACTGGCGATTTCGTGTTCAACGACATAGTTGGCGAAGCGGTTGGCATGGATGCCGGGCGGCTCTCCGTCGATGCCGCCGCAATAGAGGGCAAAGCCCGCAAGCGCCATCAGCCAGCGTTGTTGTGAAGCAAAGACAGAGCATACGCTCTGGTTCTCATCATAAGTGGATATAATCTCTCGTGTATAGCTGAGGATTTCCGTGAAAAATTCGGGGTCTTGAGCAAGTTCCTTCGCGGATAAAGACATGCAGCCGTCTCCGATGAACTGAGCAAAATTCAAATTGTCTAAAGAGATAATTACTAAGATCGCATATGCGCAGATAATAAAAGATATCCATCGATACCGATGCGTCAAGATACTCGCCGCGACGAAACATCATGTTCCGCAGCATTGTTGGCCGTTCTTGTCATCGCGAAGCTGGAGAAGCCCAAAATTAGAGAAGGCAGGAGCTGGGGGAGCTCCTGCCTTCTTGCGCTTTGCTGACGTTTGATGACGCAGGGTGGGGCCCAAAAATCAAACGTCTTTTGCAAAGGCACTCAGGTGGGGCGGCGCCGGGGGTAGGGATGGTGCCCCACCTGAGTATCTGCTGAACTTATCTGAGAATCCTGATCTGCTGGGGCAAAGCCAATGCCTGCGACGGCAGTCCGGACATTTGAACCTTTACGCCTGCCGTAAGGGCAGGGACTTTCATATCCGCCGGCAACTGATACCCCGCGCCGGCATAGAGCACATTCTTTTCGCCGGCGCCGCCGGTCATCGTAGCCGAGCTATAAGTAGCCGTGGCGAAGATGGCTGCTGCTGCCAAGGGTACGATCAGAATGCGCATTTCCCTCTCCTAAACTGAAAGCCCGTACCTGGTGGCTTCCGGTTCGTCAGGGCGTCTCGGCATGTCGCGTCGCGAAGAAGTTTCTTCGCCGGCTTGTCTCGCCCTGTGAGAAGAACGCTATTGCGGCGCACACCAACAATCAAATTACAAAAAAATAATGTTTGGCTTACGAACCATGCCGCAAATGTGCCTTCAGAGAGTGTCGTTTCGGAGCGACTAGTTTGCAGCCCATGATTGTTTATGGCGTCGATACGCTTCGCGTTTATGGACTGAAGGCTGTGCAAGCCTTTGCTTTTCCGCGGATTTTTGCATACGAAGTAGTTACTTGGATCGGCATGGCGAGCCTGTTTCGACTTCAGCAAAGAGATTTCCGAATGTTTCCGAGCCGCCAAAAGCAGGCTCTAATATTGGGGTCGATGCGGATAAATATGTGATCGTGTTCACGGAGTTGTGATCGAAGGGCGACAATACAATCGGCGACAAAGGGTTGTGAATAGCGTGGGAGGCGGCCGGGTCGTCGTGGCAATGCCCGACATTCCTGTTTATATGGAATGAGCCAGAGGTAGCCATGCGATTTTCCAATACGTTTCTCGACGAGATTCGCGACCGCGTTTTGATTTCGGACGTGATCGGCCGTCGTGTGACCTGGGACAGGCGCAAGACCAATGTGCCGCGCGGGGATTACTGGGCCTGCTGCCCCTTCCATGGCGAGAAATCGCCAAGTTTTCACTGCGAGGATCGCAAGGGACGCTATCATTGCTTCGGCTGTGGCGTAACAGGCGATCATTTCCGCTTTCTGACCGAGCTTGAGGGTTTGAGCTTTCCGGAAGCCGTACAGCAGATCGCCGACATGGCCGGCGTTCCCATGCCCATTGCCGATCCGATGGAGGCAAAGCGGGAAAAAGAACGCACCTCGCTGCTCGATGTCATGGAGATGGCGACTCAGTTCTTTCAGGACCAATTGCAGACGGCCAATGGCGCGCGGGCGCGCTCCTATCTGCGAGATCGTGGCCTCAGCGGCCGCACCATCGAGACTTTCCGGCTGGGATATTCGCCCGATAGCCGCAATGCATTGAAGGAGCATCTTGCCGGCAAGGGCGTGCTTAGGGAGCAGATGGAGGCGTGCGGTCTCGTCGTGCACGAGAATGTCCCGGTTTCTTACGACCGCTTCCGTGACCGCATCATGTTTCCGATCCTCTCTTCCCGGGAAAAGGTGATCGCCTTCGGCGGCCGCGCCATGTCGCCGGATGCGCCGGCGAAATACCTGAACTCCAATGAGACCGAGCTCTTTCACAAGGGCAACGTGCTCTATAATTTCACTCGCGCGCGGCGCGCGTCCCAGGGAGCTGATGGCGCTGGAACCATCATAGCCGTCGAGGGCTATATGGATGTCATCGCGCTGCATCAGGCCGGCGTCGAGAACGCGGTTGCGCCGCTCGGCACCGCTTTGACGGAGAGCCAGCTCGATCTTCTCTGGAAGATGACGCCGGAACCGGTCCTCTGCTTCGACGGCGACGGCGCCGGCATCCGCGCCGCCAACAGGGCTGCCGATCTCGCCCTGCCGCATATCAAGCCGAGCCGTACCGTCCGTTTTGCGCTATTGCCGGACGGCAAGGACCCTGACGACCTCGTCCGCCATGACGGGCGCGCGCCTTTTGACAAGGTGCTGGCGCAGGCAAAGCCGCTAGCCGATTTGATATGGACGAGGGAAGCGGGCGGCGGCGCCTTCGAGACGCCGGAAGCACGGGCGGAACTGGAAGCGCGGCTGCGACGTATCGTTTCCGTCATCGGTGATGAAGACGTCCGCCGCCATTATCAGCAGAATATGCGTGAGCGGCTGAATGGGCTGTTCCAGCCGCAATTCCAGCGGGGCGGCGGTCAGCAGGGGCGCGGCTTTTCCCGCGACGGGAGCGGCCGCAACTTCGCGGGACGCGGCGGACAGGGACGTGGCGGGCAAGGGCGTGGCGCTCCGGCGGTAACGACCGCATCGGACCGTCTGGCGCGGTCGGCCATGATCAAGGGCCATCAGGATATTCCGAGCCTGCGCGAGAGTGTTCTGGCCCTGACCATCGTCAACCATCCGGCGCTGCTGCATGACGAATATGACGAGATTGCCGCCATCGACTACGACAGCCGCGAGCTGCAACGGCTGTGGTCTGCGGTTCTCGGGATTGCCGCCACTCTGGTCGGGCCGCAGCTTGTGCGTGAGCGCCTGGTTGAGCAACTGGAGGAGCAGGGCTTCGGTGCCTTGTTGAAGAGCCTGGAGCAACAGGTTCGCAATGCCCGTCTTTGGACGGCCACCGAGGAGGCCGCAATGGAGGACGCGCGCGAGGGCTATCGCCAGGCGCTGGCGCTCCACAAGCGTTCTAAAGCATTGCGCTGGCACAAGATCGAGCTCGAAGGTGCTATTGCGGAGGCAACCGAAGACGGCGACGGTGAAGCGATCGAGCCGCTGATTCGCGCCTTGCAGGAAGTGCAGCTCGAGGCGCTGCGGCTGGAAAATCAGGAAGCGATCATCGACGGCTTCGGCGTGCTTTCCGGCCGTGTCAAGGGTGCCGCTGGAAAATAGGGAATAGATGCCTCAGCCCGACAGACAAGAGCCGCGATTTTCCGCAGACGACGCATTGTTCGCTGAGCGCATGGGCGCGCCGGCGCCGCTCGATATCCTCAAGCGCGTCTACGGCTACTCGGCCTTTCGCGGCAAGCAGCAGCAGGTGGTGGAGCATGTCGTTGCCGGTGGCGACGCGGTCGTGCTGTTCCCGACCGGTGCTGGCAAATCATTGTGCTTTCAGATCCCGGCACTTTGCCGCGATGGCATCGGCATCGTCGTCTCGCCGCTGATTGCCCTGATGCGCGATCAGGTCGAGGCGATGAAACAGCTCGGTATCCGGGCGGCTGCTCTGAATTCATCGCTGTCGCGCGAGGAGGCGAGCGATGTCTATCGTGCCATTTCCGCAGGCAAGCTCGATCTGCTCTATGTGACGCCGGAACGTATCGTGACGGAGGGTTTCTGCCAGATGCTCGGCAGGGCCAAGATCGCGCTTTTCGCAATCGACGAGGCGCATTGCGTCTCCCAATGGGGCCATGATTTCAGGCCGGAATATCGGGATCTTGGCAGGCTTGCCGAGCTTTTCCCGGGCGTGCCCCGCATCGCGCTGACGGCAACAGCCGACCCGCACACCCGCGACGATATCATCGAGCGGCTGGCGCTCGATGGCGCCAAGATTTTCACCACCAGCTTCGACCGTCCGAACATCACCTATGAAATCGTCGAGCGCGATCAACCGCGCCAGCAATTGCTGCGCTTTCTCGATGGCCATCGAGGCGACAGCGGTATCGTCTATTGCCTCTCCCGCGCCAAGGTCGAGGACACGGCCGAATGGCTGAACGGGCAGGGCATTCGTGCGCTGCCCTACCATGCCGGCATGGATCGGGCGCTTCGCGATGCCAATCAGGATGCCTTCCTCAAGGAGGAAGATCTGTGCCTGGTGGCGACGGTCGCCTTCGGCATGGGCATCGACAAGCCGAATGTGCGCTATGTCGCCCATCTCGATCTGCCGGGCTCCGTGGAGGCCTATTATCAGGAGACGGGCCGCGCCGGGCGCGACGGCCTCTCCTCAAATGTCTGGATGGCCTATGGCATGGCGGATGTCATTCAGCGTCGGCGCATGATCGATGAAGGCGGCGCATCCGACGAAATCAAGCGGGTCGAGCGGTCAAAGCTCAATGCGCTGCTCGCCATCTGCGAAACGGCCGGATGCCGGCGACAGTCGATCCTTGCGCATTTCGGCGAGGCGCATGGTGGAGGTTGCGGCAATTGCGATACCTGCCTGAAGCCTGTCGAGACCTGGGATGGCACGGAAGCGGCGATCAAGGCACTCGCAGCGGTCTATCGCACCGGCGAGCGTTTCGGCACCGGCCACGTCATCGACGTGCTCATGGGGACGGTCAATGAGAAGACCGAGCGCTTCGGCCATGTCGACATGCCGGTCTTTGGCGCGGGCAAGGATGTCCCCGCCCGTACCTGGCAATCGATCTTCCGGCAATTGCTGGCAAACGGCTTCATCAGCATCGATCATACGGCTTTCGGCGCCATGAAGCTCGAGGAGCAGGCGAGGGCGGTTTTCAAGCGCGAGCGGCAGGTGTTTTTTCGCAAGGACCGGCCGGAGCCTGGCCGCCGAGGCAAGAAGGCGGGGCGACCGGAAAAGCAGGCGCACGGCCTTGCTGGCGAGGATCAGCTTCTCTTCGATGCGTTGCGGGCCGAGCGCACCCGGATCGCCAGGGAATTGGGCGTGCCGCCCTATGTCGTCTTCCCGGATACGACGCTCATTGCCTTCGCGACGGAGCGGCCGGACAGCCGCAAGGCTCTCCTTGAGATTTCCGGCGTCGGGCAATCAAAGCTGGAGCGCTATGGCGATGCGTTTCTCGGCGTGATTTCAGAATTCGCCAACCGGTGATTTCTCGGGGCCGATATCGAAACCCGGCTATCGAGACGCTACATGCGCACGGTCATGCCGCCGTCGACGGTTAGCACATGGCCGTTCACGAATGAGGCGGCATCGCTGGCGAGAAACAGCGCGGCGCCTGCTATCTCGTCCGGGCGTCCCCAACGCTGAACGGGGATGCGCTGGCGTACGAAGGGGATCAGTTCTTCGTTTGCGGCCATCGCGGCGTTTGTCTCCGTTGCGAACCAGCCTGGCGCGATGGCATTGCTGGTAATGCCATGGGGTCCGAACTCCACCGCCATGCCGCGCATGAGGCCCACCAACCCCTGCTTGGCTGCAGGGTAGACACAGTCGCCCGGCATGACGACCTGGCCGCTGATCGAGGTGACGGAGATCAGCCGGCCATGATTATGCCGCTTCATCAGGCGAGCGGCATCGCGGGAGAGCATGATCGAGGCGGCAAGATCGGTGTTGAGCAAGGCGAGGATCGCATCGTCGTCGAAGTCGGCCAGGGAGCGCCGGTCGCGGGCGCCGACATTATTGATCAATATATCGAGCCGCCCATGATTTTTCTCGATGTCGTTCATGGCCGCGCGCTGTGCGTCACGATCGGCAATGTCGAAGGCGGCAGCTTCTGCCGAACCACCTTTCGTCCGGATAGTTTCGACGGCTCTATTCAACGTCGCCGTGGCCCGCCCATTGATGATAATGTGAGCGCCGGCATCGGCGAGTGCCTGCGCCATCTCAAATCCGAGGCCGCGTCCGCCTCCGGTAACGAGGGCCACTCGTCCTTTCAGCGAAAATCTTTCGAATATGTTCATGACATCCTTATCCAGTTTCAGCCGCGCTCGCGAATATAATGGACTCAGTCAAGTAATTTTTGCAATAGCTACAAGCGCGACGCGTAACAAATGATCTGTTTCGACGTATTTTGGCGATAGCATCTGGTAACAAGCTCCCATATCGCGCCAGCGTCATGGGTTCGTGCATTTTTGCCGCTGGTGAATGCAGCGGCTGTGCTAATCCTGTGTTATCTCTCGGCCTGTTTCCGCCATGACCAGTAACGGAATGCGACAATGACCACAGAATTCCTATCACACCTGCGTAACGAACTCTCCGGCCTGAAAGAAGCCGGCCTCTTCAAGGCGGAGCGTGTCATCACCTCCAAGCAGGCCGGCGAGATCGCCGTGCTCGGCGGCGCACGCGTCCTCAATTTCTGCGCCAACAACTATCTCGGTCTTGCCGACAACGAGGAGCTTGCCGAGGCCGCGAAGAAGGCGCTCGACCGCTATGGCTACGGCATGGCCTCGGTTCGCTTCATCTGTGGCACGCAGGAAGAGCACAAGCAGCTCGAGGCGCGGATTTCGGCCTTCCTGGGCATGGAAGCGACGATCCTCTATTCCTCCTGCTTCGATGCCAATGGCGGTCTGTTCGAGACGCTGCTGTCGGAAGAGGATGCCATTATCTCGGATGCGCTCAACCATGCCTCGATCATCGACGGCGTGCGGCTCTCCAAGGCAAAGCGCTTCCGCTATGCCAACAACGACATGGCGGCCTTGGAAGAGGAGCTGAAGAAGGCCGAAGGCAGCCGCTTCAAGCTGATCGCCACCGATGGCGTGTTCTCGATGGACGGCATCATCGCCAATCTCGGCGGTGTCTGCGATCTGGCGGAGAAATATGGTGCCATGGTCATGGTGGATGACAGCCATGCGGTTGGTTTCGTCGGCAAGCACGGCCGGGGATCGGCTGAACATTGCGGCGTCGAAGGCCGTATCGACATCATCACCGGCACGCTCGGCAAGGCGCTGGGCGGCGCGTCGGGCGGCTATACGTCGGCCAAGGGCGAGATCGTCGAGTGGCTGCGGCAGCGTTCGCGCCCCTATCTCTTCTCGAACACATTGGCGCCGGTGATCGCCGCCACCTCGCTGAAAGTCTTCGACTTGATCGAGAACGGCGCCGAGCTGCGGGCGCGGCTCCAGGGCAATGCCGAACTCTTCCGCAGCGAGATGACCAAGCTTGGCTTCACGCTCGCCGGAGCCGATCACCCGATCATTCCCGTCATGCTTGGCGATGCGAAGCTCGCGCAGGATATGGCGGCGCTGATGCTGCAAAAGGGCGTCTACGTCATCGGCTTCTCTTTCCCCGTCGTGCCCAAGGGCCAGGCGCGCATCCGCACGCAGATGTCGGCAGCCCATTCGAAGGCCGACGTCGAAAGGGCGATCGCGGCCTTTGCGGAAGCCGGAAGAGAACTCGGAATCATTTGAATTGGTTGGAGAGAACCGATCATGTCGAACATGATGAAAGCGCTTGTCAAAGCCAAGCCGGAAGTCGGGCTGTGGATGGAGCATGTCCCGGTTCCGGAAGTCGGGCCGAACGATGTCCTGATTCGGGTCAAGAAGTCGGCGATCTGTGGCACCGATGTCCATATTTGGAACTGGGACCAGTGGGCGCAGAAGACCATTCCCGTGCCGATGGTCGTCGGCCACGAATTCTGCGGCGAGATCGCGGAAATCGGCTCGGCGGTCACGAAATATCACGTCGGCGAGCGCGTCTCCGGCGAGGGGCATATCGTCTGCGGCAAATGTCGCAATTGTCGCGCGGGCAGGGGCCATCTCTGCCGCAACACGCTCGGCGTCGGTGTCAATCGCCCCGGCTCCTTCGGCGAGTTCGTCTGCATTCCCGAATCCAACGTCGTGCCGATTCCCGACGATATCCCCGATGAGATCGCCGCGATCTTCGATCCGTTCGGCAACGCGGTCCACACTGCGCTCTCCTTTGACCTCGTCGGCGAGGATGTGCTCGTGACCGGTGCGGGGCCGATCGGCATCATGGGAGCGATGGTCGCCAAGCGTTCCGGCGCGCGCAAGGTCGTCATCACCGATATCAATCCGACTCGTTTGGAGCTTGCTCGCAAAGTCGGTATCGATCACGTCGTCGACGCTTCCAAGGAGAACCTTGCCGACGTCATGAAAGCTGTCGGCATGACAGAAGGTTTCGACGTCGGCCTCGAAATGTCGGGCGCGGCTCCCGCCTTCCGCGACATGATCGACAAAATGAACAATGGCGGCAAAATCGCCATTCTCGGCATCGCGCCGGCCGGTTTCGAGATCGACTGGAACAAGGTCATCTTCAAGATGCTGAACCTGAAAGGCATCTATGGCCGCGAGATGTTCGAGACCTGGTACAAGATGATCGCTTTTGTGCAGGGCGGTCTCGATGTATCGCCCGTCATCACTCATCGTATCGGCATCGATGATTTCCGCGATGGCTTCGAGGCCATGCGCTCGGGTAACTCCGGCAAGGTCGTGATGGACTGGAATTGATGCTATTCGGACACACTTTCGGTGTCGGCAATACCTGCGGGCACCGGAAATGTCAGGCTTTGTTTAGGAAGCTCTTGTCATCGCGCGGGGACTTCCTAAATACGGGAAGCAATTAATTGCGGCGTGCGGAGCCTGTGGATAAGGCTTTTTCGCGTATTTAACGGGCTTTTTTGCTGGAAAAGCTTGACGAGAACTAAAAATCTGGGAATCACCGTTTAACTTCGGAAAGAACGGTAAACTGGATCAAGCGGATCACCTATTACCATGGCGGGAAATCCAAACGCAATCCAGCTTTGCACTCCGGTAGCGGTGATCGTGGTTAATCGGGCATTAAAGGTCATTCCGTTAGGTGTTCGTCGGTGAGTCGCGGCTGGTGCGGGGCGTGCCAGCCAGAGTGATTGTTTCACCGCGTGTAAGTTTGCAGCGTCAGGGAAAGCGACGATATAGAGATGGCAACAAAGGTCAAAGAGAACGAAGAAGCTGAAGTCGAGCGCGACGGCACCTCCGACGGCCCACTTCTCGATCTTTCCGATGACGCGGTCAAGAAGATGATCAAGGCCGCGAAGAAGCGCGGCTATGTGACGATGGACGAGCTCAACGCCGTTCTTCCGTCCGAAGAAGTGACGTCCGAGCAGATCGAAGACACGATGGCCATGCTTTCGGACATGGGCATCAACGTCATCGAAGACGAGGATGTCGAGGAAGCCGGCGCCGCAGCGAGCGACGATGACGATGCCGGCGGCGACGATGAAAGCGAAGGCGGCGAACTGGCCCCTTCCACGGGCTCGGCGCTTGCTACCGCCAAGAAGAAAGAGCCGACCGATCGTACGGACGACCCGGTGCGCATGTATCTGCGCGAAATGGGTTCCGTCGAGCTTCTGTCGCGCGAGGGCGAAATCGCGATTGCCAAGCGTATCGAGGCCGGCCGCGAAACGATGATCGGTGGCCTCTGTGAGAGCCCGTTGACGTTCCAGGCGCTGATTATCTGGCGCGACGAACTCAACGAAGGCACGACGCTGCTGCGCGAGATCATCGACCTCGAAACCACCTACTCCGGCCCCGAGGCCAAGGCTGCGCCGCAGTTCCAGAGCCCGGAGAAGATCGAGGCTGACCGCAAGGCTGCCGAAGAAAAGGAAAAGGCCCGTCGCGGCCGTGGTTCCTCCGACGACGACATCACCAATGTCGGCGGCGAGGGCTTGCCGATCGAGGAAGAGGAAGAGGACGAAGACGAGTCCAGCCTTTCCCTGGCAGCCATGGAAGCCGAGCTTCGTCCGCAGGTAATGACGACGCTCGACACGATCGCCGAAACCTACAAGAAGCTGCGCAAGCTGCAGGACCAGCAGGTCGAGCAGCGCCTGTCGGCCTCCGGCACGCTGTCTTCGGCGCAAGAGCGCCGCTACAAGGAATTGAAGGATGAGCTGGTCAAGTCGGTCAAGTCTCTGTCGTTGAACCAGAACCGCATCGACGCTCTCGTCGAGCAGCTCTACGACATCAACAAGCGCCTTGTTCAGAACGAAGGCCGCCTGTTGCGTCTTGCCGAATCCTACGGCGTCAAGCGCGACTCGTTCCTGGAGCAGTATCAGGGCGCCGAACTCGATCCGAACTGGATGAAGTCGATCGGCAATCTGGCCGCTCGCGGCTGGAAGGAATTCGCCAAGAGCGAAAACACCACGATCCGCGACATTCGCCAGGAAATCCAGAACCTTGCGACCGAAACCGGCATTTCGATCTCGGAATTCCGCCGCATCGTTCACATGGTTCAGAAGGGTGAGCGCGAAGCACGTATCGCCAAGAAGGAAATGGTCGAAGCCAACCTGCGCCTCGTCATCTCCATCGCCAAGAAGTACACGAACCGTGGACTGCAGTTCCTCGATCTCATTCAGGAAGGCAATATCGGCCTGATGAAAGCGGTCGATAAGTTCGAATATCGGCGCGGCTACAAGTTCTCGACCTATGCGACGTGGTGGATTCGTCAGGCGATCACCCGCTCGATCGCCGACCAGGCCCGCACGATCCGTATTCCGGTGCACATGATCGAAACGATCAACAAGATCGTTCGCACGTCGCGCCAGATGCTGCACGAAATCGGTCGTGAGCCGACGCCGGAAGAACTGGCTGAAAAGCTCGCCATGCCGCTCGAGAAGGTGCGCAAGGTTCTGAAGATCGCCAAGGAGCCGATCTCGCTCGAAACCCCTGTCGGTGACGAAGAGGATTCGCATCTCGGCGATTTCATCGAGGACAAGAATGCGCTTCTGCCGATCGACGCCGCCATTCAGGCGAACCTGCGCGAAACGACGACCCGCGTTCTGGCATCGCTGACGCCGCGCGAAGAACGCGTGCTGCGCATGCGCTTCGGCATCGGCATGAACACCGACCACACGCTCGAAGAAGTTGGCCAGCAGTTCTCGGTTACGCGCGAACGTATCCGTCAGATCGAGGCCAAGGCTCTGCGCAAGCTCAAGCATCCGAGCCGTTCGCGCAAGCTCAGAAGCTTCCTCGACAGTTGAGCCCTGGCGCAAGCCGGCATTGGAAGTTCAAGAAACATGGCCCGGTTCGCGAAAGCGAGCCGGGCTTTTCATTGACGGTATCGGCATTGAGGTTCGGATCATGGCAAGCAAGCCGCAATTCTTGGAAACATCCATCCCAGCCCCGCTCGGCGATCTGCTGGCCGGATACGAATGGCGGCAGGATGCGCTCGGCCGTTCCTCGGCGCATGTCTTCCGGCTTGAGGCAGACGGACGCGCACCGGTCTATCTCAAGACCGAACTGGTCGATCCCTTGGGTGAACTGGCCGGCGAGGTTGCGAGGCTGCGGTGGCTGGCCGCTCAGGGCCTTGCATGCCCGGAAGTCATCGCCCACGAAAGGGATAACGAGCGTGAATGGCTTCTGATGAGCGCGCTTCCTGGCCGCGACTTCGTCAAGGAGGAGCTGTTGTCGCCGGTCGACCGTGTGCGTCTTCTGGCAGACGCCTTGCGGCGATTGCATGCGATCGATATCGCGACCTGCCCGTTCGATCATCGCTTGGAAAATAGAATTGCCGAGGCCGGGGCGCGCTTGCTTGCCGGCCGCGTCGATGAGGATGACTTCGATGAAACCCGGGTCGGAAGGTCGGGTCAGGATCTTTTCCGCGAGCTTGAGAGGACGAAGCCGTCGACCGAGGATTTCGTCGTCACGCATGGGGATGCCTGCCTGCCGAACTTCATCGCCAACGGGGCGAAGTTCGGAGGCTATATCGATTGCGGCCGACTTGGTATCGCCGATCGCCATCAGGATCTCGCGCTCGCCTGCGGCAGTATCGAGTATAATTTCGGAGCGGATCTCGTTGCCGCATTTCTGGAAGCCTATGGAAACTTTGAGCAACAGGCGGAAAAGATGGTTTACTATCGTTTGCTGGACGAGTTCTTCTAACGGTGGAGGAGCCGGTTTTCCGTGGCTTTGATCACGCAGGTTTGTTTTTGCGGCATTGCGGATCGCTCGGATGCCTGACAAGTTTGATTTCGATGGGGGCCCCTTTCGGGTCGTGCCGTTGCATACCATATGTCAGCGGTTTGAATGTTTTCTGATCTGTCTGCCGGTAGGGATCGAATGAATCGATGCGCAATGTCCTCTTGATTGCTGCCTCTGCGCGAGCCATCCGCTGACAATGGAAAAGGCCGAGGTAAAACGGGATAAGGAAATCGGGCCGGGCTTTGTCCTGTCGATCCTTCTGCATGTCCTGTTTGTCGCGGTTTTTCTGCTGCCGCTGCTGCCGGCGCCACCCGAGGCGAAGCCCGAGCAGAGCGTCAATGTCGAGCTGGTGCCGCAGCAGGAGGAAAAGCAGGAGCTCGCCACGAAGGAAAACGAGAAGCCCGACCAGCCCCCGAAGCCTGTGCAGAAACCTGACGAGAAGCAGGCGCAGCAGACGGCCGAAGCTCAACAGGAACCGCAGCAGCCAGAGGAAAAGAAGCAGGACGAGCAGCCGCCAAAGCAAGCCGATCCCAATGGCAAGGAGCAGGCTGAAAAGCCCGCAGCGAAGCCTGACGAGGCCAAGGCCGACAAGCCGGTAGAGCAAGCGAAATCTGAGCCCAAACCTGATGATCCCGGCGCTGACAAGCCCGTCGAGAAGGCCGAGCAGCAGCCGTCGGCGACCGAGACGCCTCCTGACGCAACGGAAAAACCCGTCGAACCGAAGCCATCGAATTCGGATGCCAAGCAGACCGCCACTGCCTCTATAGCGTCTCCCGCTAATCCTAAGGATGAAAAGCCGAGGAAAGAGGCTCCGTCACCATCAAACACCATGGTGCAGAACCCGACGCTATCGCCTAATATGAATGATAACCAACCGCTCAAAGAATCTGAGATATCCACCGCTGCTAGCGACAAGGAGTCACCGGTTGCCGAGCAAGCGACACAAAATCCTACCACTGCAGAGCCTGAGGCTCCGCAGTCGACTACAGCCGATTCTAACTCTCAATTGCAAAATTCTGGGCCTTCGAAACAAGGCGAGCCCAATGAATCGGATATGGGTTCCTTGAACTCCGGCCAGTCAACCCAGTCGGCATCCATGTCTACACCGGAAGTGCTTGCCACGGATTCATCGTCGGACACTAAAATTGATCCATCCGATGAGCTTCAATCCAGTAAAGATACCGCAAACGTCGCTGTTCCAGGCGTTGTGGCTTCGGGAAAATCAAATGCGAGCGAGACGAACAATTCTCCCGGCAACTCAGCAGCGGAGGGTGGCGCCGGGCTTGTTGTCGAGCCAACGCTGGAGCAACGCGGGCAGCGCCCCCAGTCTACGTCCATGAAGGAAGAGCAAAAAGCGAGAGCAGTCGTTTCCACAAGAGCAGGCTCCGCCGCTTCTGCCGGGCCGTTTGTTCAAGCCAAGCGATTGTACTCAGCGGATGAGCTTTCTCGACTTCCAAGGGGCTTTTTAGCGCAATGGAAGCAACTTTCCACACAAATGCGGATGAGTCAGCTTTGCAACTCCGAGGGCGCGGCTCAACTTAACGCTGCTGGATTACAGATATTGCGTTTTGGCTTGCCGCACTCTTCCGAGAGCCGAAGCACCAACCGGAGCATGGAGACGGACAAGGCGGTGTATCGAACGTCCGACGGCTATCACTACGTTGCGGTGAAATGTAATGTCGATGGCAGTGCGATGAAGGTGGTTTCCTTTGCCTATCGTCTGGGTGCCCCCATACCGCAAGATCAGTGGAAAAGCCTCAATCTTCCAACGAACTGATCCATCACGCAGCATCTGACGTGGTTGAAACAATAGTTTATTTCCAACCCGATCGAAATTCAGCCCGATTCATCATACAATTGCCAGCATTTCCCTGATTCAGTGTCCTCCCGTCGCACTTTTCTTACGATTCCAATGTCTTCGATCACAGCCGATTCCAGTTCCGCGGCGGCGAGCCGCTCCGCCTTGCGTGGTGTCCTCGTGGCATTCGCGTCCTATGCCGTCTTCGCCTTCAGCGATGCCTCGATCAAGATCCTGCATGGGGTGATCCCCTCCTATCAGGTCGCCTTCATCGGCGCGCTGTTCGGTTTCGCCGCCGTGCCATTCCTGAAGCGGCGGGGAGACGACTGGGTCGACATGGTGAGGACGTCGAACCGTCCCTTATGGCTGCTGCGCTTCGTCTGTGGCGCGACCGGAGCCATCTGCTCCGTCATCGCCTTTACCATGCTGCCGATGGCGGAGGCCTTTGCGCTGCTCTTCCTGCTGCCGTCCTTCGTGACCATTCTTTCGGTGATCTTTCTCAAGGAAGATGTACGCTGGCAGCGCTGGACGGCGGTCATTCTCGGTTTCATCGGCGTGCTGATCGTTTTGCGGCCCGGCTTTCGCGAGCTTTCGGTCGGGCATCTCTGCGCGGCGATCGGTGGCCTTGCGGCGGCAATCTCCATCGTCATCAACCGTGCGCTCGGCTCGAAGGAGAAGCGCATCTCGCTTTACGGGGCAGGGCTTTTCGGAACGCTCATCGTCAGCGGCTTCCTCATGCTCTCGGAAGTCACCATGCCGACGCCGACGCAGTGGGTATTTCTGGCCAGCTACGGCCTGCTCGGCGCGTTCGGCAACGTCTTGCTCTTGACTGCCGCGCAGATGGCGCCGGCCAATCTGGTCGCGCCGCCGCAATATAGCCAGATGCTCTGGGCGATCGCCTTCGGCTATCTGCTGTTCAACGACAGCATCGACACGCCCATGGCTCTCGGCATCATCCTCATCATCTTTTCCGGCCTGCTCACTTTGGCACGGGAGCGCAAGCGCGGCACGCCGCTGCCAACCGCTGTTGCCGGCAACACGCAGGCGGCGCTGGCGACGGCGGAGGATGAGAAGACGTCGGGAAGCGCATAGGCCTTGCTTCCTGATTGCGGCCGCGCAAAATTGCGGTCCGAAGGCGATGCCATCGCTGGCGCAGCGATACTGGCGGCATGGGAAGGCGATAGGAATGAAGTCCGGTCAGTTCAGAATATACCGCTCTCGTCTTGCCGGCATCGAGGCGGTGAGAGCCGCAACCGGCCATAGCTTCCCCAAGCATACGCATGATCAGTTCGGCATTGGCGTCATCGAGGCTGGCGCGCAGGTTTCTCTCAGCGGGCGCGGGATGGTTCGGGCCGACGCGGGAGATATCATCAGCGTCAACCCAAGCGAGGTGCATGACGGCATGCCGGTCGGAGAGAGCCGCGCCTGGTCCATGCTCTATTTCGATCCCCGACTGATCGGTGATCTGTTGCGCGATATCGGCGAGGGCCGCTTGGGTGCGGTTGAGTTCCCGTCGCCTGTCATCCGCAACAGCGAGGTGGCCGGGCGTTTCAAGACCTTGTTTTCGCTTTTGATCGACGATGGCCCGGAGAGTTCCCTCCCGCGGGACGAGCTGCTGCTGTCGCTCATTGCCGCCGTGATGCGCGAGGGAGCAGGCGGCCCGGAGACTGGCGCTCCCGCGGTCATCAACCGCGCGCGTGAGCTGATCGACGACGATCCGGCCGCTCCTCTGACGCTTGCCGAACTTGCAGAGCTATGCGGGTTGAGCCACTTCCGTTTCCTGCGTGCCTTTACCAAGGCGACGGGGCTGACGCCTCATGCTTACCTCATGCAACGCCGCATCCACGAGGCGCGCCGACTGATTGCGGCCGGTACATCCCTGGCGGAAGCGGCCTTCGCCAGCGGTTTCTCCGATCAGAGCCACATGACGCGCCTCTTCGTCCGCAATTTCGGCGTCTCACCGGGCGCCTATGCGGCGGCTCTTAGCTGAAGCTTCTGCAATTTTATTCAAGACCGGAGGGCGGTGACGGGGTTTTCTCCTGCGCCAAGCAAATGCCCAGAAGGAGATGTCATGATTTTCCGCCATTCGAACGAGATGTGGAGCGATTTTCCTGAACTCGTCCCCGGCGTGATGTTTGCCGTAGGGATCACTTCGGCTGTCGATGTCGGCGATCGTATCGCCAGATATCATGCGATCGCCGCAGACCGGCTGGCGAGAGGCCCGGAAGGTGAGATGGCTGAAATCCAGGCCTGGCGCCGCAGTTTCTCGAAGATGGGATTGAAGCCGACGCAATATCGCTGTGCATCCGAGGCGCTGCTTCGCCGCTTTCGCCAGGAAGGTTCGCTGCCACGGCTACATCCGCTCGTCGATCTCTGCAACGCCGTCTCAATCGCCTTTGCCGTTCCCGTCGCCGTTTTCGATACGTCGAAGATATCGGGCGATCTCGAAGTGCGGCACGCG
This sequence comes from Martinezella tropici, assembly GCA_000799755.1. Taxonomy (GTDB): domain Bacteria; phylum Pseudomonadota; class Alphaproteobacteria; order Rhizobiales; family Rhizobiaceae; genus Rhizobium; species Rhizobium tropici_A. The sequence continues at coordinate 89,869 of JUHI01000007.1, read as the reverse complement.
AAAGGCGACGAATCCTATCTGACCTTTTCCGGCGAGACGGAGCATCCGGAGCCGAGGGAGGTGATCTTTGCCGATACCGCTGGACAGGCACATGCCCGGCGTTGGACCAATCGCCAAAGCGGCCTGTCGGCGGTGCGCGACGATACGCGCTCGGTGCTGATCGTCGCGGAAGCACTGCACGAGTCTGCAACCAGCGATGTTGCAAGGCTGATGGATGCGATTGCAGCAGAGCTGGCGACCATTTGGTCGATCAAGGCCAGACAAGGCCTTCTCAGCCCGTCTTCACCGCGATTTGATCTGTCGGCCGCGATGAATTTGTCCTCGCAGCAAGAATGAGATTGACAGGGGGCACGTTCAGGCAGAGCAGGGGACGATAGAATTTTCCGACCGTTGAGAAGCGTGTCTGTCGTGCATCCATGCCGGCAGATCAAGAAGGTTCATGGATACCCTGCAAAATCTCGACCAGCCTGGTGTGCTTGGTCACCCCGGCTATCGTTCATTCGTTGCATCGCGTGTCTTTTCTTCGATCGGCTTTCAGTCTGTGACCGTCGCCATGGGCTGGATGATCTACGACCAGACCCACAGCGCCTTTTTCCTCGGCCTCGTCGGCTTCTGCCAGTTTCTGCCGATGGTGATCCTGACTTTCGTCGTCGGGCATGTCGCGGACCGCTTCGACCGGCGCCGCATCGGTCTTGCCTGTCAGTTGATCGAGGCGCTGACGGCGGTGGCTCTCGCCGTGGCCGTCTGGCATCACTGGATCGGGCCTGCCGGCATTCTCGGCGCGGTCGCCGTCATGGGCTCGGCAACGGCCTTCGAGCGCCCCACAATGGCGGCGCTGCTTCCCAATATCGTACCGGTGTCGATGCTGCAGATCGCCATCGCAACGTCGACCTCGATGATGCAGACTGCCTTCATCATCGGACCGTCGCTTGGCGGCTTGCTCTATGGGGTCAACCCGGTTGCTCCATTTGCCGTTTCCGCCATGCTCTACATCATTGCGAGCGTCAACGTTATTTCGATCCGGCTCGAACGGCAGCAGTCGTCGTCGCGTGAGCCGGTAACGATGAGTTCTGTCTTCGCGGGCGTTTCCTTCATCAAAAGTCGGCCGGTCATGTTGGGCACGATCTCGCTCGATCTCTTCGCCGTGCTGCTCGGCGGCGCCACGGCGCTGTTGCCGATGTTTGCGCGCGATATCCTGCACGCCGGACCCTGGGGGCTAGGCCTCCTGCGTGCATCGCCAGCGATCGGTGCGCTTGTTATGTCGATCTGGCTGGCACGCCGGCCGCTGCAAACCGATGTCGGCAAGAAGATGCTATTTGCGGTGCTCGTCTTCGGGGTCGCGACCATCGTCTTCTCGCTGTCGAGCAACATCATTCTGTCGGTCGCAGCGCTTTTCGTCGTCGGCGCTTCGGACACGGTCAGCGTCGTCGTGCGCAGCTCGCTGGTGCAGCTGCTGACGCCGGACGCCATGCGTGGGCGGGTCAACGCCGTGAATTCGCTGTTCATAGGTACGTCCAACCAGCTCGGCGAATTCGAGTCGGGCATGCTTGCCAGCGCACTCGGACCTGTCTTGACCGGCATCGTCGGCGGTGTCGGGACCATTGTCGTGGTCTTGCTCTGGACGCGTCTCTTTCCCGATTTGACCAGGGTAAAGACGCTCAGGGGCTAGCGACGCCCGTCAATGGGCCCCTGTTCCGTAAGATCGCTTAGTCCTACATCCCGTAGCAGATGTCGGTTTGCCTGATACAAGACGTCCCGCTTCCGGCCGCCTCCCGTATGCAATAGGCGTTCCATGCCGCCTCGTCGGATCAGGAGCCGCTCGACCCAGCGTTTCCAGCCTCCTTCATGAAGAATATTCATCTGTCTTTGGCCTCGCAACGTTTCAGAAGTAGACAGATGCGCCTAAGAAGTTGCGATGTATAATGAAGCCTTGCGCTGTGAGGCATGAGGGATTTTCATGGGAAAGAGACCGCTGCCACCGCTTTCGGTGCTTCAGACATTCTGTGCTATCGCCGAGACCGGCGGTTTCGGTCGTGCTGCGGAGCGCATCGGCCAGACCCAGACCGCGGTCAGCCATCAGCTTGCGCAGCTGGAAGGATGGATCGGCGGACGATTGTTCGACCGCGGCCGAAATGGCGCACGGCTGACAGCCTTGGGCGCGCGTCTGCACCCTGCGATTTCAGGCACGATCGCCGAACTGGAGGCGGCGCTCTATCAGGCGCGCGCGAGCATTTCGGTCCGCAGCGTCTCGCTCTCCGTCTCGCCTGAATTTTCCAGCCAGTGGCTGGCCATGCGGCTGCCGGATTTCTGCCAGCGTTATCCGGAGACCGAAGTGAAACTCGCGGTCGGCTACCAGCGTCCGGATTTTCAGCCCGGTGGAGCCGATCTGGCAATCTGGCTTGGTCGTGCCGAAGCGGGGCTCGCGCATGAAGAACTGCTGACGGATGAAGAATTCGTGGTCAGTTCGCCCGACTTGTCCGCACGACTGCCGCCGCGTCAAGCCATAAGGGCGGCTCCGCTCCTGCGCTATGCCGGCATGCGTCATACGATCCTCGACTGGCAGCGCTGGTACGAGCAGATCACCAGCGGGCTGGAGGGTGAAGCAAATCCGCATTTCGATATGGCGCGAGCGGTCGATGAGGCGCCTTTGTTCGATTCCTTCGCCGAGATGCTGGAGGCGTGCCGGCAGGGGCGGGGTTTCGCGCTCGTTCGCAGCTCGCTGGTGGCACGCGATCTCGCCGAGAAGAAGCTGGTCAGGTGCTTTGTCGAGGTGCAGTCGGCCGCTGTCAGCTACAATCTGGTCTATCCGCCGAATGCCTTGCTCAATCCGGCCGCGGCGCTGTTTCGCAGCTGGTTGCTCTCGCAAAGCCGCGTGACAAACTAGCATAAGACGGCCCGTCAGTCGCGCAGGCGAATGAGGCCGGCCTCGGTGGGCGCAAAGCCGCACTTTCGATAAAAGCTGCCAAGATGCGGTTCGAAATCGACATGCAGCCATTCCGCGCCGCGCTCGCGGGCGAGGTTCTTCGCTCGTTCAACGAGAGCGCTCGCGATGCCTCTGCGCCGAAATGCCGGATCAACGCAGGTGTCGAGAATGAATGCGTGGATGCCGCCATCCCAGGCGATATTGATGAAGCCGACCAGACTGGTGCCCGCAAACGCGCCGACATGGCCGAGGCTTCGGGAAAGAATGGGCTGGAAATCGCGCCGGGAGGGACTGCTCCACGCGGCCGCCCAAAGGGCATTGAGCGCCTCATTTCCGAGCTTCGGATCATTCTTGTATTCTATCGTCATTGATATTCCTTCATATGATCCATCGGCGCATTCGTTTCCGTTCCGACCAACCGGAAGGCGTGCGGAGAAATTCTGCCGCCAATGTCGGATCTGGCCGCGGTCGATCGTCCTTTAAAGGTGAACATAGAACAGAGGAGGCCGAAATGTCCTATGTCGACGGTTTCATTCTTGCCGTGCCGAAAGACAAGATTGAATTATACAAGGCGCAAGCGCGCAGGGCCGGCGATGTCTGGCGGGAACATGGCGCACTCAGCTATGTCGAAGCAATCGGCGACGATGTGCCCTATGGTGAACTCACATCTTTTCCGCGTGCCGTGCAGGCGAAGGAAGACGAGGTCGTGGTGTTTTCCTGGATCACCTATGAATCGCGGGACAGCCGCGACGCCGTATTGGCGAAGGTCATGGCTGATCCGCGCTTGAAGGAGGACATGGCAAACATGCCCTTTGACGGCAAACGTCTGATCTATGGCGGCTTCAAGATCGTCATTGCGCTATAGGCTCGAAGCAGTGGCCGGGCTTGACAATCCGGCCATAGCGCCCGACCTGATGCGGATCGCCATCGCCATGTTCGGGGAATGCCATGCCGCAGACCGTTGTCACGCTTCCTACCCACGGCCAGGGGCTCTACGAATTCACCGAAAAGGCGGCGGAGTTCGTCCGTGCTGCGGCTGCCGGCGGCGAGGGGCTTCTGACCGTCTTCGTGCGCCATACTTCCTGCTCCCTGCTCATCCAGGAAAATGCCGATCCCGATGTGAAGACCGATCTCAAGGCCTTCTTCGGCCGGTTGGTGCCGCCATCGTCCGATCCGTCGATGCGCTGGATCGTGCACACGATGGAGGGGCCCGACGATATGCCGGCGCATATCAAGGCCGCGTTGATGCAGGTCTCGATCGGCATTCCGGTGATGAATGGCAGGCTGGCGCTCGGCACCTGGCAGGGCATCTATCTATTCGAGCATCGCGACCGGCCGCATCGCCGCGAAATCGTGCTGCATTTCTCCGCTTGAACTTCTCGCGCCTTGTGTCAACCGGTTGTTAACCGTCATGAATACAATCTGAACGGCCAATTCGCGTTCGGTTCAGCTTTGCTGACCTAACGTGAGCTCAATCCCAAGGCGTTGCCGATGGCAGGGCCGATAACGGGATTGCAACGATCCGCAGCAAGGATTTGAAGGAGAAACACCATGACCAATCTTTTCGCCAAGGCAGGTATTGCAGCCATAATCGCGCTCGGCGCCATTTCGGCTACCGCCGTCACCGCATCGGCCAACGATTTTCATCCGGGTGTTCAGCAGGCTCGCTATGACCATCCGCGCGGTCGCGCCTGCTCGCCGGGCTTTGCCGTCCAGAAGGCACGGGATATGGGCCTGCGCCGCGCACGCATCGACAATATCACGCCGCGCCGCGTTGTTGTCGAAGGTTTCGGCCGTCGTGGTCCCGACCGCATCGTCTTCGCGAATGCGCCGGGCTGCCCGCTGATCCGCCGCTGATCACAGCAGTCCCTGAGTTTTCCACATCTATTCGATGGATTCGAAGCCGCCTCCGAAAGGAAGGCGGCTTTATTTTTTATGTTGTGGTATGTTCGGTTATCTGGTTTCCCTTTAGCGTTCATTGTAGCTGAATAGTGGATGAATGGCCGATTCTGGGCTCATTCAGCGTTGCGCCGTTACCTCTCGGGTATTCGCTTCGCAAATATTGCAGACATGAGAGAAGCCTTCTGCTTCATGGAGAACACAATGAGACAAATGCTGGCAAAGTTGGGGGTCGCCGCCTGCGTCGCAGTGACTGCGTTGTCAGGCACGGCGGATTTTGCCGCTGCGCAGGGTGCGGATATTTACGTCGGTCCGGGCCGTCATCGCCCGCCACCGCCGGATTACGATCGTCCGCCGCCGCGCTTTGATCGCCGTGGCTGCGATCCGCGCCAGGCTGTGGACGTCGCCCGCAGCTATGGTCTGCGCCGTGCCCGCGTGGTGGATGTGACGCCGCGCCGTGTCATCGTCGATGGCTTTGGCCGTCGTGGTCCCGATACGATGATGTTCGCCAATGTTCGTGGTTGCCCGCTTCTGGGCCGCTGATAGGCAAAACGGGCGCACGAGGCGCCCGTTTTTTATGTCCTGACCTTTTCGCCTTTTTGGCGGGGGCCGCGGAACCGCCCTTTGCTCGATTCAATCGGATCTGAGCGAAGGGCGGTTTTGTTTTGGAGCGGTTCAGTTTTCCAGGAATCTGAGAACCGCTCCAACTTATTGTTTACGCAATTCCCGGCGGAAAGCCGCTTCGCAATTTTCCTGGAATTGCTTCAGTTACTGCTGGATCGAGTAGATGATGCTCACCGATGCATTGTATTCGTTCTCGCCGTTGGCGACCGGAACGGCCTTGTCCATCGGAGCGGATGCGGCCATGGCGCGCATATAGGGCTGCGGCGGCGTGACCATGCCACCCTCATGGATGGCGACGACCCGACCAAGCTTGACGCCGGCGGCGTCCGTCAGCGTCTTCGCCTTGGCGGCGGCATCGGCGACGGCCTTCTTGCGTGCTTCTTCGAGCGCCGCATCCGGCTTGTCGTTGGTGAATTCGATGTTGCCGCCCTGGTTGACGCCGAGCTTGACCGCCTGATCGAGCAGGCCGCCGAGCTTGGAAAGATCACGCACGCGAACCGTCAGACCGTTCGTCACCTGATAGCCGCTCAGGACCGGCGGCTGGGTATGGCCGTCCTTGTCGTTCGGATAGGTATATTGCGGCTGAATGGAAAAGCCCGAGGTCTGCAGATCGCGCTCGGCAATGCCGCTTTCCTTCAAGGTGGCGAGCACGGCGCCCATGGCCTTGTTGTTCTGGTCGAGCGCATCCTGGGCGGCTTTGGCCTGCTGAACGACGGCAAGCGTGACCACGGCCACATCCGGCGCGACAGCCGCATGTCCCTCGCCGGTGACGGTGATGACGGCCTCGCGCGGCTTGGCATCTTCAGCAAAGGCCGCAGCCGCGGGTACGAAGAAAGTGGCGCTGACAAGAGCGGCAAGAGTAAAATCTCTGGTTTTCGTCAGAAGCATGGTTCGTTCCTTGGTTGATGATCCCTCGAGATCCGCTTTTGCGGATTGATTGTGAAGGTATTACGGCAGTCCCTTGTCCGAAAAGAGAAATTAGGCTAGAGCCAACTCGGCTCCGGGGAACCATTGCTCCGGAGTCGCAAGCGCAACCCGTTTTCTTGCGCTGGGGCCTGTAGCTCAATGGTTAGAGCCGGCGGCTCATAACCGCTTGGTTGGGGGTTCGAGTCCCTCCGGGCCCACCATTCTCTCAATGTCCATGCCGAAGACATAGGCAACTGTTCGTACCTAGGAGATAGGTGACAACCTCGGGCGGAATTCGCTTCGACCCAATGTCGGTGGCGGTCGGCTGGGAGAATATCGCCGTTAATATCCCGAAATCCATCATGAAAACCTCGGCTTCGGACGGACTCATACGGCGAGAGCGCCGCCGCCGTGTCGGCTTGCAACGGATGTGTGCGCGGCTTGATTGCGGCTAGGCTGCGGCTCTTCGGCGCGGAGCGGATGAATGTTCGCTTCGGCGCGGATTTTGAGCTGGCAGGCCAGCGCGAAGGCGGCGGTCAGGATCGACAGGCTTTCTCCGCTGACCAGGCGATTGTTCGAATTGCTGAGAATGGTCAGGCTGAAGAAGAACAGTATCAGAAAATAGGCGAACATGGCCTGTTTCGGGATGATGCCCATCGATGCCGCGCGCCAGATGCTGGCGCAAAAGCATGCCAGCATCGCGGCGAAGACCGCCGCGCCGAAAAGACCGTGGCGGATGAGGATTTCGAGATAGCCGTTATGCATGAAGGTGTAGCCGGCATTGGGATAACGGGTATGCGGCCAGAGCGTGAGCCACTCGCTTCCCCAACCAAAGAGCGGCGCGGCGGAGAAAAGCTCCCAGGCATTTGCCCAGAGTTGAAGCCGTGCGCTCATGGCGATCGGCGTGTTGTCGTTCGTTATCGACCGTGAGACGGCCTGGCCGACGGGTTCGGTGGTTTCGGCGTCCCTGAACATGGCAATCGTTGCTGTCACGGTAGGCCCGGCGGTGCGCTCGATATTATCCCTGACGGCATAGACGCCGCCGGCAAGCAGGACGCAGGAAGCAAGGAGAGTGACGATTGCTAGCCTCGGCTTCAGGCTGCGCAGTATCAGAAAGGCGATTATCGGCAAGACCGGTATCAGCGAGAGCCAGACCCCCTTTGACTTCGATCCATAAATTCCGAGCAGGCAAAGCACACAGATCAGCGGTGACAGCACTGAAGCGTAAAGCCGCATCATGCGGCTGGCGGACGGCTCCGTGAGATAATGGAGCAGCCAGAATACGGCGCCGATGAAGATCATGCCGCAGCAGACGGCACCATGGATCTGGTTGTGCTGGATCAAGGGAATGACGGTTCTGCCCTCGGCAATGGCGGCAATGGGGGTTTGCCAAAGCAGGATGAGAAGGGCGACGCCGAAATAGATGGCGATGAGCTTTTCCAGGTCGGACCAAACGAGAAAGAGACCGTAGGCCAAGGGCGGAAAGATCAGAGGCATCAGGAAAAGCACGTCGCGATCGCCGACCGGATGATCGCTTTCGAGCGCGAATTGCAGGGCAAACCGCAGGAAGGCATATGTCCCCCATGCTATGCAAAGCCAGCCGCGCCAATCAATCGGCGGTCGCGGCGAGGACCGGGCATAGAAAACGAGAGAGATCACCAGGAGGGGTATGCCGGCATAGCGATAGGCATAGCTCTCGATCAGGGAGGCCGACATGATGACGAGCCAGAGCGCATCGATCACAAACGCCCAATATCGGTCTGAATTGGAGGTCGAGCCGGGGAGCCGCGCCTGGTCGATCATTGTTTTGCCTTCTCCGATAAACGATCTTCAACAGCGCGCCGATCCAGCCGATCATTTCAGTTGCAGCGCCGCATGGCGCCTTGTTAGCGCGTGATCTTGAAGTGACGCTGAATTTCCGTGCGTTCGGAAGCAGCGGTCGACCGTCAGGCCGCCGGTCTCATCGTGATATCGGTTCGGCGAAGCTGCCGCCATCGCCAGGGCAAGTTTACGAAACTGTAAGCTGCCGGACAGGTGAGGGCGAGAATTGGAGCTTAGCTCTGACTGCGCGCTCCATTGAGAGCGTCTCGCAACCATCGATCAACAGGACAATTCCGATGAAGAATCTCATTCTCGCAGTCTCCGTGCTCGCGGCCGGTATCTACGCGGCAAACACCGCGCGGGCTGCAAGCGTGCCGTGCGAAGAGTTGCTGAAGCAGTTGCGAGCCGCGGAAGCCGCCGCCAAGCCCAGCGATGCGGACAAGGCGAAAATCTCCGATCTCGAAGCGAAGGGAATCGAGCGCTGCAACGCAGACGACGACAAGCGAGCCGATGAATTCTTCAATCAGGCCCTGAAGATACTTGGCAAGTGAGGATCGGCGCGCAGCTCATCCAGAACGAAGGAGGAAACAATGCCTTCTGCAGTACAATCCGCTTCCCCGGCATCGAACCGGGTTCCCGACGTCACGGTCGATTTTTGGATCATCAAGCTTCTGGCGGTCACCATGGGCGAGACCGCAGCCGACTATCTGGCAGTCAATCTCGGTCTCGGTCTATCCGCGACGTCGGCGATCATGTGCGCGCTGCTGGCGGTCGCCCTGATCATGCAGTTCGCGCAGAAGCGCTACGTGCCCTGGTCGTACTGGCTTGCCGTCGTCATGATCAGCGTCGTCGGCACTCTGGTAAGCGATAATCTCGTCGACAATTTCGGGGTGGCGCTTCAGACGACGACGATCGCCTTCAGCATCGCGCTCGCCGTTACTTTTGCCGCCTGGTATGCCAGCGAGAAGACTCTGTCGATCCATACGATCGTCACGACGCGGCGTGAGGTCTTTTATTGGCTTGCGATCCTCTTCACCTTTGCGCTTGGCACTTCGGCGGGTGATCTCGTCGCCGAACAGTTCAGCCTCGGCTATTTGGCGACAGGCTTCATTTTTGGCGGGATCATCGCGCTGATCGCCGCAGGGTATTATTTCTTCAAGTTGAACGGCATCATTGCCTTTTGGCTTGCCTACATCTTTACCCGGCCGCTCGGCGCGTCCTTCGGCGATCTGCTTTCCCAGCCGCGCGAATATGGGGGATTGGGGTTTGGAACGACGGTCACCAGCCTCATCTTCCTCGCCGCGATCGTCTTCCTCGTCATTTACATGACGATCAATCGCCGTCGGGCCGAGGATGATGTCTTCTTTCTCGACGCCGATTCACGGTGAGACGAGGACGTCTGAATCCACGCCATCGCGGTATCGCCGACCGGGTGCCATTCGACGGCAACCGCAGCGATCCTGCGACCACTCGGCAGCCGTCTGGTCTGCCGGAGACGGCAAATATTTCCCTGCACCCTCCAATCGTTATTCAGGCGCATGTCAGTTTCTTCCGGCATGTCATTGAATTATCATAGAAGGAATGGCTGAAAAGCAATGACTATATTTCGCAAGGTGGCCCTTGTTGCGCTTGCCGCCATCGGATTTATGAGTGCGAGTTGTGGAGCCTATGCCGGTTACCTTCAGATCACCGGTAATTTTCATTCGGTGATCGACGGTCAATTCTATCGTTCCGCCCAGCCAACCTCCGAAGATCTTGCCTCCTACGTGCGAACACATGGGATCAAGACCGTCATCAATCTTCGCGGAAAGCATCCGGGCGCTGCCTGGTATGACGATGAGGTGAAGACTGCTCAGGAACTCGGTTTGACCCATATCGATTTCGGCATGTCCTCTTCGAAGCTGATTTCTCCCGACAAGGCCGAGCGGCTTGTCGAATTGATGGCGTCGGCCCCCAAGCCCATCCTTATCCATTGCCTTTCGGGCGCGGATCGCAGCGGTTTGGCGTCTGCGCTTTATGTCAGGAAGATTGCCGGCCTCGACGCGGCCAGCGCCGCGGGACAGCTATCGTTCTACTACGGGCATGTCGGTATCCCTGTGGTTTCGACCGCTTACGCCATGGACAGGAGCTGGGATGATATCGAGGCTCGGGATGGGAAAGAGGCGCAGGCAAACCTCTTAAACGGTGTCGCCGTGCGATAGCGAGAAAGGTTTGCGCGATCGTCGCCAGGGGCAGCCTTGGATCGAGGCGCCGAGCCGGATTCTCACTCCGTCGTCAAATCGGAAAGCGGGTAGGCGGTTTCCGGCCGCTGCTCGGCACGCGGCCGGAACGGCTTGAAAGCTTCGATCCGCGAGGGATCACAAACAATCGGTGAAATTTGAGATCGGATAAGATCGTGCAGCAGCTCGAGGCATTCAGGGCCACACACATACACGGCTTCATGCGGCTTTCCGTTTCCGTCATGATTTGCGCGCTTCTGGATCTATTGGCATTCATGATCTTGATCCAGGCCGGCGCCGACCCGATACGGGCGCATGTTCTAAGCTTCCTCCTCAGCAGTTTCCTCTACGGCATTTACATTGTTAACGGAGCTTTCGGTTGGATTGATATTCCGGCCAACGGTTTCTCCAGTCGGCAACGTCTCGTCATCTTCCTGATGCTTCGGATTTTAACGCTCGGTCTAAGAGGCGGAGTTTTTGTCGCGGCGCTAGCTGCCTTAGATCTTCCTGCACCTGTTGCTGGGGTATTTGCTGTATCCATAACTGCTGGTCTGAATCTATTGGGGGATCGGTTTTTCCTGTGGTCGGCCGTATCTCCTGAAAAGGGAGTGCAGTTGGCGGCAGCCGGCGCGATTATCTATCTTCTCATCCTTCGCCTTGTGTTTCTCGGGTTTGCCAACCTGGTTCCCGAGGAAACTTATTATTGGAATTATGCACAGCATCTCGACATCGGTTATCTCGATCATCCGCCGATGGTTGCCTGGCTAATCTGGGCGGGAACGGCGCTATTTGGCGACAACGAGTTCGGGGTTCGTATCGGCGCGTATCTGTGCTGGATGCTGACAGCCGCTTTCTCCTTCGGTCTAGCGCGGAACCTCTTTGATAAAACGACGGCGCTGGTTTGTGTCCTGCTGGTTGGCGTAGTGCCATTCTATTTTTCAACCGGCTTTCTGATGATGCCGGACGTGCCGTTGACTGCGGCTTGGGCCGCAACGCTCTATTTTCTGGAGCGGGCGCTTCTCGGGGGGAAGTCTTCGGCTTGGTATGGCGCGGGCCTTTCGCTGGGGATTGGGCTTCTGTCGAAATATACGATCGTGCTGCTGGGGCCGGCGGCACTGCTGTTCGTGCTGGCCGATCCCAAATCCCGGCATTGGCTTCGCCGCAAGGAGCCGCATCTTGGCGCAGCGCTTTCGATCCTGTTGTTTTCCCCGGTCATTTATTGGAATGCGACGCATGAATGGATGTCCTTTGCATTCCAGGGAACGCGGCGTGTCAGCGAAGTATTTCAATTCACGCTGCCATCCCTTGTCGTCAGCGCCGCCGTTCTTCTGACGCCCACTGGCCTGGTTGCCGCTGTTGGCAGCCTGATGGTGAACATATCGGCGGTCCGATCGCGGGTGGCCGGGCGCAGCGCGCTTTTCATACCCTTGTTCACATTGATACCGCTGAGCGTCTTTGTGCTCTTCAGCCTTTTTCATGAGAACAAGCCGAATTGGACCGGACCTGTATGGCTCGCGACACTGCCCTCGATTGCCTTCGTACTGGCAAGGACAGCCGACGCGAGCCAGGTTTGGAGGCGCCGATTGCGGCAGGCATGGATACCGACAATCGCGATCGCAATGGCTGTTTATGCGCTGCTATTTCACTATGTGGTCCTTGGGTTCCCCGGAGTTGGCTACATCCACAACATACGCACATTGCCGGTGGCCTGGAGCGAATTCGGCAAGGCCGTCAGCGCTATCGAAACCGATGTTCGGAGGAATAGCGCGGCTCCGGTCGTCCTGATCGGTACGGACAAATATTTCCTTGCGAGCGAGATGGCCTTTTATGCGCGGCAGGCGCAGCGCGCTCCATCCAGATCGATCGGGCAGAGCGCCGTCGGCGGCAGCAGCCTGATGTACGATCTCTGGTATCCGGCTAAGTCGGTCCAGGGTAGCACGGCTGTGCTCGTATCCTTGAAACGAAATGAGCTTCAGCAGGCGGACCTAGCTGGGTACTTCCAGCGTCTGGGCGATATTCAGGAACAGGTGGTGCGAAAGAATGGCTCCGTCGTCGGAAGCTTCTACTATCGCATCGGCTATGGGCTCGGTGGCTGTGAACGTGATGCGGCAACATGCGTCCGGCCGTCACCGAGCTAGGGATTCTGTTTACCCGCAGTCATTTTCAAACATGGACAGAATGCAAAATTCAACGCGAATTCAGAGTATTGTCAGTTGCTCGTGACATAGTCGTTAGATCGAAGCCGCTTCAGGCGTCATGGCGCGCCAACAAGCGACGGGGAGACGTGAAAATCACCATCGGTCGACGTGCCGCTGCTGCGGAGCGTCGCATGGGGCTATGGGTTTTCGCGAATTCGTCGACGGAACTCGCTCTTCCTCTCTCGGAATATTAGACGTCTATGACTTCATCCAGTTTGGCCCCCTTTGGCGAATGGCCCGGGGATTTGACAATCACAAAAGCCGCAATTGCGCAGCAGGAAAGCGTCGAGCTCTCCGTCGTCATACCGACTTTCAATGAACGGGAAAACATCGTTCCGCTCGTGGAGCGCCTCAGAGCCGCGCTTGCCGGTATTTCATGGGAGGTGATTTTCGTTGACGACGATTCGGGCGACAAGACGGTCGATGTTGTCAGACGCCTTTCCCTCGTCGATCGCCGCATCCGTGCGATAAGGCGGGTTCATCGGCGGGGACTGGCCGGCGCATGTCTCGAGGGCATTCTTTCCACATCGGCGCCGATCGTTGCCGTGATGGATGCAGATCTGCAACACGACGAAACCCGGCTGACGGCCATGCTGGCGATGATGCGAAGCAGTCGGATCGATCTGGTCGTTGCAACGAGATATGCTGGCGAAGGCTCGTCGGGTGAAGGTTTCAATCGCATTCGGCAGGCCGGGAGCCAGATGGCCATCGGCATGGCGCAGCGCCTCTTGAAGGTCGAAACATCAGATCCGATGAGCGGGTTTTTCATGGTGAAACGCGCGCTCATTGACGAGCTTGCCCCCAGGCTCTCGCAGCAGGGCTTCAAAATCTTGCTTGATGTTATCGCATCGTCGCCCAAGCCCTTGCAAATAGGGGAGATTTCCTACGTATTCCGGCCGAGAGTTCATGGAGAAAGCAAGCTGGATGCGTCGGTGGTTTTCGAATATCTCGGGCTCGTCCTTGCCAAATGGTCGGGCGATCTCATTTCGCCGCGTATGCTGCTGTTCGGTCTGGTCGGCCTTAGCGGCGTGATCGTCCATCTGACCGCGCTGCGATTGCTGTTGCTGGAGGGGTTTGCGTTTTCGATAAGCCAAGCGGGCGCAATGCTGGTGGCAGTCTTATCGAACTACACGCTCAACAATTCGCTCACATATCGAGATCGCCGTCGCCGCGGCCTGCGGTTCCTGACGGGCCTGCTGTTGTTTGCAGCGTTTTGCAGCGTCGGCGTTGTCGCGGGAACCGGCGTGTCGTCGCTCTTCTACGCCCAGGAACCACAATGGTGGCTTGCAGGCCTGGCGGGAGCCATGATTGGCGCAGGGTGGAACTATATTACCAGCTCCATGATTACCTGGCGGCGCTCAGGCTGAGCGTCCATCGCAGGTGTTCGCCTCCCTTCGACTATTTTCGATAGCGCGTCCGTCCTTCGGGCTTGCTCTAACGATGGCCGCGCGATTTCCAGGTATCGTATCGGGCGATTGAGCGGATCAAATTCGCGGAAAATATAATTTGACCTGCAGCCCTGGCCTGTTGTCATCAAGCGCGATGCGAGCCGCGTGAAGATCGGCGATTGCCTTGACGAGGCTGAGGCCCAGTCCATTACCAGGCGTCGTTCTGCTTTTGTCGAGCCGGTAAAGACGCCTGAAGACAAGTTCGCGCTCCGCTTCGGGTATGCCTGGACCGCTGTCGGACACGCAGGCGCGATAGTGATGCGCGTCCTGCGTGAGCGACATGACAATCGTCGTGCCCGCCGGGCAATGCGTTATTGCGTTTTCCACGAGGTTGACGAAGAGCTGGGTAAGCAATTCCCGATCGCCATTGATCATGCACGGACCGGCAGCCAGAGGCGTCAGTGTCAGAGCCTGCATGCTGTCCTCAGCAACTTCAGCGTAAATTTCGGCGACAGAGGCCATTATCTGACCGAGATCGATTGCCTTGAAACGTGTTTTTCGAGCGCCGGCTTCAATTTGCGAGATTCGAAGCAGGGCCTCGAATGTGGCGTTTATTCTGGCGATCTCGTCCCTAGCGTCGAACATGAGATCTTCGACGTCGCGGGATTCGCCTAGCCGCTGAAGCGACTGCTCGATTGTCAGACCCAAACGATTGAGGGGCGTTTTCAGATCGTGTGCGATATCAGCGCTGACCTGTCGCATTCCCTCGACCAGGCCCGAAAGGCGAGCAAGCGCCTCGTTCATGTGGGTCGAAACGACATCGATGTCATCGCCGTCGCCGCGGGTCGGTATCCGCCGGGAAAGATTTCCTGCCGAAACCTCGATCATGGTACTTTCGATAGCCTCGAGGCGCCGTTGCGTGCGCCGTGCGAGAAGCGTTCCGCCGAGCACCACCGTCGCTACTATGATGATAGAGGCCCAGAAGAAGCTCATCAGCGCGATCTCTTCGATCCGATCTATTTCGCGATAGCTCTGCCCCACCACCAGGCTGTTGCCGCCAATGTTGCCGGCCATGACCCTGATGGGATCTCCTTCCTCCAGTCCCATTAGCGTGGCGGATATTGTTGTAATTCCAGGTTCGAGGCGGGCTGCCTGGACATTGCCAGCCAGCTTTCTACCCCCGGGGTCGAGCAGCAGGAAAACCTGATCTTCCGGGCGCTTGAGCGCCGAATAGGTCGACACGGCCGCGACGAGATCTTCGAGATCGTTCGAGGAGAAAGTCGATGCCACGACGGAGTATGTGTCCTGGATGGAGACATCGAGGGACCGTGCGAGTTCGCGTTTCATCAGGCCATAGGCAACCAATCCGGTGATGAGAAACGCCACGATGAAGAACAGCCCGAATGACAGGGCAAGCCGAAACGGCGTGCTGCGCAGTAGCCTACCTTGGCGCATGGACGCAGTATCCGGTATTTCGGACCGTATGGAGAAGCGGCACGTCGAACGGCTTATCGATCTTCGCACGCAACCTGCTGATATGGGTTTCCACGACACTTGTCTTCGGATCGAAGTGAAAGTCCCACACGTGCTCGAGGAGCATCGTTCGCGTCAGCACCCGGCCTTCGCCGCGCATGAGAACCTCCAACAAGGTAAATTCACGGGGCTGGAGGTCGATCGGGATGCCGCGCCTATGGACCTGGCGCTTGGCAATGTCCAGCTCCAGGTCTGAGATCTTGAGCACTGTCTTCTGATCCTGAACCGGTGGTCGGCGTGCCAATGCATTGAGCCGTGCAATGAGTTCGGAAAACGCGAAGGGTTTTGTCAGGTAATCGTCGCCGCCGGCCTCCAGGCCCTCGACCCGATCGTCGACACCGCTCACTGAGGTGAGAAACAGGGCTGGCGTCTTGATCTTTGCCGCTCTTGCCGCCTTGACCAGCGAGAGCCCATCCAGGCCGGGAATCATTCGATCGATGACGAGAACATCGTATGTTTCCCGGGTTATCTGAAAGAGCGCGTCCGTGCCGTCTCTGATGACTTCACAGCTGTGTCCCGCCTCATTCAACCCACGTGCAATATATTCCGCGGTTTTCGGATCGTCTTCCACCAGAAGTATCTTCATGCTCTGCCATGGCCCCGCTGCGCAAATGATTCAGCCCTAGATTTGCCTCGGGAAATTTTCTGCCACCTGAACGGCTTATTACAAATTCGTAAGATCAGCCGCGCGAGCCCCGGTTTTCCGCATAATTGCAAGGTTCGAACCGTCTACCGTCGTCCAGGGGGTGTCGATCAATGCGAAGGAGCCTACTCTGGCGAGGGCGATCTTCGGCAATGTCCAATTTGTAAGAATCTCGCAAAGTGCAGGGAAGATTTACGCGGCAGTCTGGCGAGCGGTCGGTGATACCGGCCAGTGGTTTCAAAGCCACAACAGCAAGCCCACTGAAAACCAGGAGTAAATCATGCTCAAGAAGTCGCTAGCGATCGGTCTCGTTGCCGCCATCACTCTGACTGCGGGTCTCGCGTTGGCTCGTGATGAAACGGGAGTGATCACCAATATCGACGCGAAGGCAGACCAGATCACGCTCTCCACCGGAACGACGATCAATCTGCCTGAGAATATCGAGGTCGAATCCCTGAAGGTCGGCGAGCGAGTTGCGGTCCGGTACACCGTCCAGAAATCCGGCGTTGCACTTGCTTCGAAGGTAAGCCCTGCAAAATGAACCTCTTGGCGGGGGCGTTGCGCTACGCAGCGCCCCTGGCCCTATCGGGCCGTCCCAGGCGGCTGGGCAGGGAGCAGGCTGCTCTCTGCTGTTTTGTTGTATTGGCGCGCGCCGCATGGTCACGACGACGAGGGACTGAGCTCGGCCTCCGCCCTCGCTGTCATCATCATGAAATAAACATTTCTTATTCAGGCATCGTGAAATGTTTACAACGAGATGAAATGACGACCGATCACGCCGCAGACCAACTTACCTTGAACGAACGGATCGATGCTGCGCTTCCGTCCATGTCGCCGGCCGAACAGAAGATGGCCTCGTTCTTTCGAAGCCAGAAGCAGGCGGTCCTTTTGAATTCCGCGGCCGAGATCTCGGCAAAGGCTGGAACAAGCGACGCCACGGTGGTTCGCACTGCGCGAAGCCTGGGCTTCGAAGGGCTTGCCGATTTGCGCGAGGCCATCCTCGCCGATCTGACCGCGGCCAGTCCGGAAGGGCGCCTCAGCCGCACGCTGGAGGATCTCGGGGCGAATTCCGAAGGGGCTCTCGGTCTCGTGCTTCGTGCTCACCATGAGAGCCTTGAGGTGATGTCGTCAGCGACATTTTCCGAGGCCTTTGCCCGAACGGTAAAGACTCTCTTTTCTGCGCGGCGGCGCTTTGTATTTGGTATCGGCCCCTCGGGAAACGTCGCCGAATATGCGGCCTTGCAATTCAACCGGCTCGGTCTTTCGACGGCCGCGCTTTCCGATAGTGGCATCGGACTGGCAGACCGTTTGATTGCGGTCGAAAAGGGTGACGCAATCCTGATGATCGCCCACGCCCCCGTCTACCGGGAGGTTTCGGTCGTCCTTGACTATGCCGAAGCCCATGAAGTGCCTGTACTCCTCGTCGGCGACAGCCTGCACCCCTATGTCGCCCGTCAGGTTGCGGAAGTTCTTCCGATTTCACGGGGAAGGGCGGATCACCTTGCCATGCATGGCGCGACGATCGTTCTCATCGAAGCGATGATCGTGGCGCTTGCCGCCGAAGATCGCGACTCCGCCCTTTCGTCTCTTGCCAAATTTGGCGCGTTGCGCGGCGCCATCGACAAACACTGGCTGAAACGCGGTGTGAAAAAGTGATTTCAAACTCGAACATTCTAAGCCCTCAAGGATATATCGATGAAGAAACTTTCCTTTGTAAGTGCTGTCTTGCTCGGAGTGACGACCGCTCTCTGTTCCGCTCAGGCTGCTGAGCATCTGATCGTTTACTCGGCCCTTGATACCGTCGACACCGCGACCAAGGCCTTCACGGCAAAGACCGGCATCCCGGTCGACCTGGTCCGGCTTTCCACGGGCGAACTGCTCGGGAAGGTCGCCGCAGAAGGCAATAACCCCAAGTTCGATGTTTTGTGGGTCGAGGGCTCGGCCGTCATGCATCGCCTGGCTGACCAGAATATCCTGAAGCCGGAGCCCGGCCTTGCCGACAAGGCCGATTACACTGCACTCGGCCGGCATCTCGTTCCCGCGAGCCAGGCCTATTTCCCGATTACCGTTTCGACGACGGCGATTGCGGTCAATACCAAGAAGATTGGAAGCGCCAAGCCGCCGCATTCCTGGAGCGATCTTGTCGGTTTTGCCGGAAACGTCGCCGCCAAGGACCCGAACCTGTCTGGCCCGGCGTTTCAGTGGCTTGCGGGCTATTTTGCCACAAAGGGCGTCGATGCCGGCAAGCAGGAGCTTCTGAACATCCTGACGAACAAGAAGCTGAGCGGAATTCCGAGCGGCGGCGCCGTCAACAAGTCGCTGATCACCGGCGATGCCAGCGTCGCGATCCAGCAGGACACCTCTATCTATGCCCTTATAGACAAGAAGGAGCCGATCTCCGTTGTCTATCCGACGGAAGGCGTCGTCGCGATCCCTTCAAGCGCGGGTATCGCCCGCACGACCCAGCATGAGGACAACGCCAAGGCTTTCGTGCAGTTTCTGCTCACCAAGGAAGCCAATGCCGCCATGGAGCAGACGGAAGGCGGCGATGCGTTCTTTGCGCCTCTGATCCAGGGCGTGCAGGCCAAGGGCGCGCGCGTTGACAATACGGCAACCTGGCAGGTTCTCGACGACAAGGCAGCCTCCGCAAACGAAACCGAGTGGAAGCAATGGTTCAGGGATCAGTTCGTACCGTGACAGGCTCGGAGGCGCGGGTTGCCCGCGCCTCCGTTGACTTCAAGCTGATCCGGAACTTCGCATTGCGCATCTTCACGTCGGGGGGGCGCGGCTGGCGTGGCAATGCACCGCTGCTCTGGCTGGCTGCCTTTGTTCTGGTCGGCCTGCCGATGCTCCTCGTGCTCGTCCAGGCCGTCTTTCCCAAGCTTTTCGATCCGACCAGTCCGAATTTCGCGCCTTCGCCGGATGCTCTCCTGCGTCTGGTGACGTCGCCCCGCTTGCTGCGCGGCATCCTCAACACGATCACCCTCGGGGCAGTCGGTGCCGTTGCTTCAACGCTTGTCGGCGCTGCCTTAGCGCTCGTTGTCCATCTCAGCGACGTTCGCCTGCGCAAGATCTGGACTGCCTTGCCCTGGGTTGTCTTCGCAACCCCCAGCTATCTGAAGGGGCTTGCCTGGGTGCTGCTGATGTCGCAGGGCGGCTATCTGGTCTATCTTGGTGTCCTCTCGCCAGCTCAAGCATCGGCCTTTTTCGGTCCGCCCGGCCTGTTGCTTGTCATGGCACTGTCGTTGTTCCCGGTGCCTTATTTTATTGTTCGCGCTCGCCTGGAGGGCATCGGTGGCGAATATATAGACGCCGCGCGTATGGCTTCCGCCGGCCCCATGCGGACGATTGCCAAGATCATCGTCCCCATGCTCCTGCCGGCGATCGGATTGTCGATGCTCACGACTTTTGCCGAGGTGATCGGTGATTTCGGTCTGGCGAATACGATAGCGCGCTCGATGAATTTCGGATTGCTGACCTACAACATCTATGCCGCGACCTCGAGCTTTCCGGTCGATTTTGCAGCTGCCGGCGCGCAGGCGCTGCTGCTGGCGGTCCTGGTATCCGGGTCGGTCAGCGCGGCGGCCATGAGCGGTACGCAAGGGGAAGCGCGCTTCCTTTCCGGCCGCAATCGGCAGCTTCGGCCCTATATGCTCGGAGCCTGGCAGCCATTGGTCATCGCGGTGCTCATGCTGGTTGCGATTTTGTCGGCCGTCATGCCGTTGCTTGCCGTCACCTTGAGGGCACTGACAACGTCCCTGGGCGATGGTCTTGCCTGGACGAATTTTTCCTTGAGCGCGATCAGAGCGGTCTTTGACATGTCGAATGTCGCCGGCCAAGCGCTGGTCTCTAGCTTTTTCTATGGCTTTGCCGCTGCCCTGATCACTGTTGCTTTCGCCGTTCCCTTCGCTTTTCGGGTTTCGCTTGCATCGAGAAGGGTGCGCATGATCGCGGTCGGTCTTGCGATGGTCACCGTTGCCGTTCCTGGGATCATTCTCGCATTTGGATACATCCTCCTTTACGACCGCGTTCCCGGTTTTATCGATCTTGGTCTCTATGGCACCAGGACGTTGCTTGTCCTTGGCTATTGCGCTGCGGCACTGCCCTACTGTCTGATTTTCATGTGGTCGGCATTGGATCGCCTTGGTCCGTCGATCGGTGAAGCCTCGCGTCTGGCAGGGGCAAGCCCGGTCCAGCATCTGCGCCGCATCGTTGCTCCCTTGATCGGGCGCGCGATCGCCGCGGCCTTCGGCGTGACCATGGTGCGAACCGTGTTCGAGCTGCCCATGTCGCAGTTTCTGATGCCGCAAGCCGGACCGGCGCTCCCCGCGTTGATCGTCGATGATTTCACTCAGGACCGGGACGCCGTGGCCTGCGCCATGGCGCTTGTGGCGCTGTTAGCGGTCGCCATCGTCTGGGGGCTTGTCTTTGCATTCAGCCGCTCCGGCGGTGGTCGGAAGGAGATTGGTTCATGACGAAGCCTGCACTGGAATGCATGGGCATCATCAAGTCCCTTGGCGGCAAGGCGGTGCTCAGGGATCTCAGTTTCGCGGTCGAAGAGGGCGAGGTGATTGCCCTCGTCGGTGCCAGCGGCTCCGGCAAGTCGACCCTGCTGAGATCCATTGCCGGCCTCGTCGAGCCGGATGAGGGCGATATCCGCATCCAGGGTGAGGTCGTCTGGTCGCGCCGTCAGCGCGTGCCGGCCGAGCAGCGGAATGTCGGCCTTGTGTTCCAGGACTACGCGCTTTGGCCACACATGTCCGTCCGAAAGAATTTGAGCTTCGGTTTGGAGGTGAAGGGGTTGGATCGCGCGGAGGTCGAGCGACGCATCAACCACGCGCTTTCGATGACCCATCTGGAGCAGCTGGCAAACCGCAAGCCCAGCGAGCTGTCGGGAGGCCAGCAGCAGCGCGTGGCGATTGCCCGCTGTCTCGCCATGCGACCGAAGCTGCTTCTGCTCGACGAACCGTTGAGCAATCTCGACGCGGCGCTTCGCGATGATTTGCGTGCCGAAATGATGCAGTTGATCCGGGCGGAGGGAATGAGCGCGGTTTACGTCACGCATGACCAGGTTGAAGCGATGGCGGTTTCCGATCGTTTGGCGGTCATGGACAGCGGCTTCATTGTGCAGTTTGCGCCGCCACAGGCAATCTACGAGGCGCCGGCGAACGCCTTTGTCGCGAAGTTTCTTGGCGGCTTCTCCCTGCTGAGCGGAACGGCATCCGGCCACGGTTTCAAGGTCTCGGACAATGGCAGCGTCATGCAGCACGTATCGCGGCCGCTCGATGGGCCGGCTGTCCTCGTCGTTCGCCCGGAAGATGGCAGGCCGGCTGCCGGTCAAAACGATCTGACGGGAGAGGTGGTCGACAGCGCATTCCAGGGTCGATGCTGGCGCGTGCAGGTGCGTATCGGTTGCGACGTCGTTCGCCTCGACTGGCCGCGCAGGGAGGAGAGGGGCATGCCGCTTTCGTTTTCGCTTCCGCCCGAGCGATGCACCGTTCTTCCTACGTAAGCCGTCGCGCCGATAGAAGAAGGCACATCACGACTGAGGTAACCGGCATCACGTCGACGATGACTGCCGCTTTCCCCGGCTCCCTTGTCGAGGCTGTTCGTCTCATAGAGTGTCTCGTTGTTTTGGCGGAACATGCCTGTTCGCAATTCAGACCGGTTGGTGGCTGAGTATTTTCAGCCGCCAGTGGCCTGAGGCGCCATCGAGCGTCATCCCTCGGGGTCAACACCGGCAATCGACGATCCTTGGAACAGGCCGAAAAAGCGCCTTCCAGAATCCGCCGGCCTGCATAACAACTCAAGGATCTTTGGGTCGAGCGAGGCTTGCACCGCCGTCAAAAGCCCGCCTTTTTCAGACCTTCGCGATATAGATCCTTGTGCCATTGCTCCTTGCTCGGGACGAGCGACAGCCATCTGTCGACATCGAAATCGGGATTGGTTTCGCGGACGCGGCGCACGAGCATGCGTGCCTCGTCCTGATGGCCGAGCATTGCCCAGCTTGCCGCCGCGAGCCTGTCTGCGAGGCTGGGATCGGCCATCTGGGCGATATAGTCGAGCGTGGTCTGGAACTGGCTGAGGGCATAATTCGCTCCGGCAGCCGTCCAGAGATAGGAATCCGGGTTGATCGGATTGAGATCCATCGCGTGCTGGATCTTTTCCAGGGCAAGCCCAGGACGGGAGAAATGGACCAGCGTGTCCGCGTGATCGGCGATGACGTCAGCATGATGAGGGCTTAGGGTTTCCGCCACTTCCAACGCTTCCACGCTTTCGTCGATAGATCCTAGAAAGAGTTTGGCGACACCAAGCTCGCGATAACCGTCGGCCAAGTCGTTGCGAACCGCGATGGCCTGCGTGGCAAAATCCTCTGCCGATTTCAGCAGTTCGGCGTCGCCACGCGCGGTCAGCAGCCACTCCTTGGAATAGGTGCGGGCGACGGAGCTGAGAGCCGGCGCGAAATCGGCGCTCTCACGCAGGGCGGCCTTCAGTTCCTTGCGCGCCCGACGCATGTTCGGCAGGGTTAGGCGATGAAGATATTGCTGCCCGACGAGGTACTGATGATAGGCGGCGGGATTGTGCTCGAAATGTGCGCGCGTCATCTCATGGCGTTCGACTTCCGCGGCGGCGGAGAGCACGATCTGCCGCGAGATTTCATGCTTGTTGCGCGCAAGGTCGAGCTTGCCGAAGTTGAAGCGCTCCGCCCACAGAATCTCGTTCCCGGGCAATGAGACAAGCTGAGTGAAGAGCGAGAGATCGTCATCCGGCCCGCTCAGCCGTGTCTCCAGGACGTAGTTGATAGCATATCGCTCGAAAAGCGCGGCCTGGTCGTCGCTCCGGCGGCCGATTTGAATGGCGGAATAGGGGGCAATGACCCGCAGGCTGTGCAGGGCGCAAAAACCGAGGGTGATGTCTTCGATCAGCGACGCTGCGATCATCGTCGCTGCGCCATCGGGGGTATCGTTGCCGGGTGGCAGCAAGGCGAGGCGTGGTATGCGTAAGATGGTCCGCGCGGCGGCATCCTGCTCGGATACGGCAGCTGAACGCGCGGGAGCGGCAGGCGTTGGTGATCGCGGCGATGCCGGCAAGATGGCTGCCCATGACGAGACGAGATCCTTGCGCCGCGCGAATATACGCTTGAGCTGCTCAAGACCGCCTTCGACGTCAAACGCTTTCAGCAAGATGCGATGTGTGGCCTCGTCTTGCGGCTCGGCTTCGAAAAGAAGGAGGGCTGCCTCCTTGATGAGAGCGACATCGCCGGTCGTCGCAGGAAGCTTCACCATTGCCTCAAGCGTTTCCTTCAGCATGACGAGATGCCGTTTTCTTTCGCTGTCTCGCCAATCGACGAAGGCCTTGGTTTGACAGCTCGCCCTTTCCAGAAATCTCGATCGCAGGCCTTCCGTCAGAAGAGCGAGATTCTTCGCCTGGTTCTTGGGCATGTGCGCGCGTGTCGGGATGACATCGCTCGCGAACGGGCCACTCGCGAGATGGATGTCTGTATCGTCAAAGGTCAGAAGTTCAGCGTTCAATTCCGATTGGCGGCTTTTGATCCGCGAAACGAGCTTGCGAAGGTTTGTCAGCGAATTTGCCAAGTCGCCTTCGCCCCATAGAAATCTCGCCATGCTTGTCCTGCTGACGGATTTGCTATCGCTTGCAAGCAGATAGGCAATAATCAGGAGAGCCTTCTTCGGGAATGCTATCTGGCGTTCCTCGCTATCCAGAAGAGCGATTTCACCAAAAGTTCTGAGCAAAAATTTCATCGCGCCTTCAGATATATAACGGCCGTCGTCTTTCGGCGTTTCGGTGCTTCCGCCTAGATAAACGCCAAAATGATAGTGGAATCGGTTATATATTTTTGATGCAAGGCATGAATATTTGCAACTAAACTATTTTCTTGCGTCTATTTTGAAAGTTATTGTTGCGCAAAAGCTTAGTTTTTCGGCTGCATTTCCGCCGCGGATGGACGATGCGGTGTGACGTATGGGTTCATCACGGAGACGCTTCGGCCGGGTGAAATGTTATCTTTCCCGATACAATTTTGCTGATTGGTGAACTGCTTGCTACCGGTGGCCCGATCATGCGAATGCGCCACGAGCAGCGCCCGGATGGTAGCGGCTAACTAACAGTAAACGCTGGGCTTTTACTGTCCGCCACCCGGTCGCCAGACAGGGGGAGTGCGCGGCCTATACTTTGGTATAATGGCAATGCACCATCGCTTGATTGACCGCCCTCGCTGGTTGTGACAATACCGCCCTGTCTTCGCAGCATGATGCGAAGGCTGACGAAACCAATAGATCAAGAATCCAATGGACAGCTACCCTAGTCGCTGTCCGGCTATGGCTTTGTGCCGTATCCGGACGGTCATCACAACAACCTGGACCGCTGCCGGCATTCGCCGGGCGAGCGTCGGTCGGGCCTAGCCTGTCCGGCTTGCCCTTCGGATCTGCCGTCAGGTGGGCCGAGGAGGTGAGCCATGAACAACATCGTTCTTTTCCGCGCACATCGTTTCGCGACAAAAATTTCCACCCCGTACGCTTTCGCCGCTTCGGCCGGAATCCGTCCGGCAGAACGCTCGGCAACATTGCAGCGTCCGCGTCTGATCGCCGTCTGGCACACCAATTCCCATACCGGGAAGCTGGAGTGCTTCTGGACGACCGAAGACGAACCCGTCCTCGACGAGGATGGCAGTCGCCGGGCTGCCTAAGCGCGCCCTTCAAACAAGTGTGCCGGCGGCGTTGCGAATGCAGCGCCGCATGGCCGCGCCAAAGTTGATGGCCTTCTATTTTTTTAAAGGGTTACTAAATGGTTTTCCTAGCTAACGATCGACGCGAGCGTAGTGCCGTTGCCGCGTTGGCCGGCGCACGTATCCTGCCGAATGGCTACGATCTCGCCGCATTTGCATTCATTGCTGCTGTTGCCTATCTCACACTTCACGGCGTTGCAGAGATGCGCTCGCCGCTGGCTGGCCTGTCCACGACACCGCTAGCACTCGACCCGGCCTATCTCCCGGAATATGCGCTGCGGACGACTTTGCGCATGATGGCGGCTATCGTCGCCTCGCTCATTTTCACCTTCGTCGTCGCAACGCTTGCCGCAAAGAGCCGCCGCGCCGAAAAGATCATCATTCCGGCTCTCGACATCTTGCAATCGGTGCCGGTGCTCGGCTTTCTCACGTTCACCGTCACTTTTTTCATGGGGCTTTTCCCCGGAAGCCAGCTTGGTGCCGAATGCGCGTCGATCTTTGCGATCTTCACCAGCCAGGCATGGAACATGGCTTTTTCCTTCTATCAGTCGCTGCGGACGGTGCCGCGCGATCTCGATGAGGTCAGCCGTGGTTTCCGCCTGTCGACCTGGCAGCGCTTCTGGCGGCTGGAGGCTCCCTTTGCCGCGCCCGGCCTTGTCTGGAACACGATGATGTCGATGTCCGGGGGCTGGTTCTTCGTGGTTGCGTCCGAGGCGATCACGGTCGGCAATACCACCGTGCAGCTTCCCGGGCTCGGCTCGTGGCTGGCGGTTGCCATCGACAAACAGGATTTTGCCGCCGTCAGCTGGGCAGTGCTTGCCATGGCGATCGTCATCCTCCTTTACGACCAGTTGCTCTTCCGGCCGATCGTCGCCTGGGCGGACAAGTTTCGATTCGAGCAGACAGCCGGGCAGCAGAAGCCACGTTCCTGGGTCTATTCGCTGATCCGCCGCACGCGCCTCCTGAAATATGTCACCGCGCCGTTCGGCGCCGTGTGGGGTCGCCTGATGCTGGTACGGCTGTTGCCGATGTCGACAAGCGCCGCACCGAAGGGCGGCGGTCAGCGCGCCGTCAGCCGGATGATAGATTTTGCCTGGTATGCCCTGATTGCCGTCGTCGGCGCCTGGAGTGTCTGGGATGCTGTTTCCTATCTCAGCCAAACGCTCTCATGGAGCGATGTCGGCATTGCTTTCGCGGGCGGGTTTGTAACGCTCATTCGCGTCGCCGTTCTCATTGCGGTCGCCAGCGTCATCTGGGTTCCGATCGGCGTGTGGATCGGTCTTCGGCCGGCCGTTGCGGAGCGGGTACAGCCCCTGGCTCAATTCCTGGCAGCCTTTCCGGCAAACGTTCTGTTTCCCGTCGCGGTGGTCGCGATCGTTGCAACAGGCGCCAGCCCGGACATCTGGCTGTCGCCGCTGATGGTACTCGGCACGCAATGGTACATCCTGTTCAACGTGATTGCCGGAGCGAGCGCATTTCCCACCGATCTGCGCGAGGCATCCTCGGTCTACCGGCTGCGCTCGTGGACCTGGTGGCGGCGTGCGATCCTGCCGGGGATATTTCCCTATTACATCACCGGAGCGCTGACGGCGTCCGGCGGCTCCTGGAACGCCAGCATCGTTGCCGAGCTGGCGAGCTGGGGCAACACGAAGCTCGAAGCCTTCGGGCTCGGCTCGTACATCGCGAAGGCCACGGAAGCCGGCGATTTTCCGCGGGTCATCCTCGGTATCGTCGTGATGTCGGTCTTTGTCACTCTCTTCAACAGAACGCTCTGGCGGCCGCTCTACGTCTTCGCTGAACGCCGCATGCGTCTCGACTAATTTCATCAGATCGGAGAACCGAACATGGAAAACGCTGTCATCTCCAAGAAAGCTGAAATCGCAAGGAGCTCGCCCCTGGTTCTCGCCAAGCAGGTGTGCCAGACCTATGACAAAGGGGCCTCTGGCTCGCTGGTCGTGCTTGAGAATGTTGACCTCCAGCTTTATCCCAATGAAATCGTTGGCTTGCTAGGCCGCTCCGGCTCCGGCAAGTCCACGCTGCTGCGCGCGATTGCAGGCCTCATCCGCCCAAGCAAGGGCGACATCACTTTCGAGGGGCGTCCGGTTCTTGGCCCCAATTCCGACGTTGCCGTGGTTTTTCAGAGCTTTGCGCTCTTTCCCTGGCTGACGGTGCTGCAAAACGTCGAGCTTGGTCTCGAGGCTCAGGGCGTCGCTCCGGCCGAGCGGCGCAAGCGGGCGCTCGCAGCCATCGACCTCATCGGTCTCGACGGTTTTGAAAGTGCCTATCCGAAGGAGTTGTCTGGCGGTATGCGCCAGCGCGTTGGCCTTGCCCGCGCGCTCGTCGTCCGGCCGAAAGTTCTGCTGATGGATGAACCCTTTTCGGCGCTCGACGTGCTGACGGCGGAGACGCTGCGTACCGATCTGCTCGATCTGTGGTGCGAAGGCCGGATGCCGATCGAGTCGGTGCTCATGGTGACGCACAACATCGAGGAAGCGGTATTGATGTGCGACCGCATTCTGATCTTCGGATCGAATCCCGGCCGCGTGATTGCCGAGATCCATGTGGATTTGCCGCAGCCGCGCAATCGACTCGATCCGGCATTCCGCATGCTGGTCGAGGACATCTATGCCCGCATGACGGTGAAAACCGGAGCGCCCACGCGCGAGGGGCTGTTCCCCGGCACGGGTATCGCCATGGCGCTGCCGCGCGTGTCGACCAACCCGATGTCGGGTCTCATCGAGACGGTCGCCGCCGAACCCTATCGCGGACAGGCCGATCTCCCGCCGCTCGCCACCCACCTGCATCTCGATATCGACGATCTGTTTCCGGTTGCCGAAACATTGCAACTGTTGCGTTTCGCCGATCTCGAGGGGGGCGACATCAAGCTGACGGCGCCCGGCCTTCGTTTTTCCGACAGCGATGTCGACGAGCGGAAGAGGCTCTTCGAGCAGCATCTGGCGATTTACGTGCCGCTGGCGGCGCATATCCGGCGCGTCCTTGACGAACGGCCGACCCATCGCGCGCCCGCGCGGCGCTTCCGCGATGAGCTGGAGGACTACATGTCGGAGGACAATGCCGACATCACGCTCAAGGCCGTTACGAACTGGGCCCGCTATGCGGAATACTTCGCCTATGACGAAAATGCCGATCTGTTCACGCTGGAGAACCCGAGTTGAAGCCAAGGGGTGAAACGGACGTGAAATGGTTGCCGCCGACGGAGGCGGCGACCGGCCCTATTGCATCGCTGAATTTGATAGGCCGCCAAGGCAGGACTTAGCGCATGAGATCCGGCAGATCGTAATTTTGGCGGTCTGGGCTCGCGCGGCCTGTCTGGCTGCGGGACGGATGGATATGCCTAGAGACAACGAAGAGCTCGGTCGCTTCCTGGAAGTTCTTAATAGGAACAAGCTGGGCGGGCCACGCAAGAGAAAGCACCGCCAATCCCCGCCTCAAGGAAGCTTCGCTGCGCGCATGGCGAGGCTGAGGGATTTTATCAGCCTGATGCATATGCTTGTGCTTCTCTGGTGCGCACATTGGCTGATGAGATTGGCTACGGGTCTGTTCTTCAACGGATTTCTGTCCCCGAACCGGACGCGGGCGTTGCTTCGCTGGGCAGCTGGCCTCAACAAAGCGAGCCTTGCCGTTCTCCGACGTCGTCAGCGCCGTCGCCTTTTCAGTCGCTATGCCGGAAATGACAACAATGACCATCGCGTTTGATCGGGCCGCTTTCGATACGAGCGCTGCACGGTTGTCCGGCGCCACTTGCCATTGCCAGGCACGCACATGTCCAAGCTCTCATCATGCAAGGGGAATGCTGTATGAAAGCCATGTGGAAGGGCGCGGCAGTTGTCTTGACGCTTCGGGTCAGGCAGTTTGCAGCTCCTGCTCGCAATGTGGCGGGAACACTGACGCTGGGATGCAAGGGATGAGGCGCGAATTTCTGAAATACCTTTTTGAAATGCCCTTACTTTGGCTTGGCATCGCGGTTTTGGCCGGGCTCATTTTCATTGGCGACACGATCACGGAACTGGAGATTGCCTTTGCCGTTCTCTACGTCGCGGTGATCCTGCTGGCGGTGTATTCTGGTAGAACCGGGGCGATCGCGATGGTTGGGATTGCCTGTGCCGCCCTGACGGTCATCAGCTATTTCCTGACGCGCTATGGCGCTTCACAGGCGGGCTTGATCAACAGTATCCTTAGCCTGGTGGCGATCGGTGCGACCACTTATCTCGCAATTAGGATCGAAATGCTTGATGCCAAGGCGCGACAGGCGCAATCGGAGCTCGCACGCATGTCTCGTCTCATGATCGTTGGCGAGTTAGGTACGTCCATAGCGCATGAGGTCAGCCAACCGATCACCGCTATTGCCGCCAATGGCAATGCCGCGCTGCGATGGCTGTCTGCAACGCCGGCCGACAATGACGAAGCGCGTCGTGCTATCGAGAGAATCGTCGCAGATGCCGGGCGGGCAGGCGACATCATCGGCCGTGTCCGAGGTCTCGTCGCGCGCTCCTCGCCGTCTCGCGATACGATCGATCTGGTCGAAGCGATCAATGACGTGCTGGAACTCATCCGCGGCGAGATTCGCAGAAATCAAATACTCTTCCGCGCGGAATTGGCGAGTGACCTGCCATTGGTGGCCGGCGATCGCGTTCAGCTTCAGCAGGTGATCCTCAATCTCGTCATGAATGCGATCGAAGCCCTTGTTGATGTCGATGCGGACGCCCGCGAACTGCTCGTCAGCGCTGCGGCGGACGAACGGAAAGTGACCGTCAGTGTGCGCGATACCGGTAGCGGTATGCCGGCCGAGATGCGCGACAGGATATTCGAAGCCTTCTATACCACCAAGCCGAAAGGCATGGGCATGGGACTCGCCATCACTCGATCCATCATCGAAGCGCATGGCGGGACCGTTTATGCGGCGCCGAATTTTCCTCACGGGGCAGTCTTCGGTTTCACCTTGCCGCTTGGCGGAAAGGCAAAGGGGTAGGATATGCAGGGGCAGCACTTGACCGTTTATGTCATTGACGACGACCCATCCGTGCGCGACGGACTGGACAGCCTCCTGCGGTCCGTTGGCTACGAAACGCGCGGCTTTGCATCCCCGCGGGATTTTCTCACCTATCCGCGATCGGAAGGGCCGGCCTGCATCGTGCTCGACGTCAGAATGCCGGATGCGAGCGGTCTTGATTTTCAGGATGAGCTTGCGCGGATGGGGTATGCGATCCCGATCATTTTTCTCACCGGGCACGGTGACGTGCCGATGTCAGTCAGGGCAATGAAAGCCGGGGCAGTGGAGTTTCTTCTAAAGCCGTTCCGGGAACAGGACTTGCTCGACGCTATCAGGCAGGCTCTCGAAATCGATCGCGCCCGGCTGCGCAAGCAGGCCGCCGAAGTTGATCTCCATGAACGGTTCTCCACGCTTACGCCTCGCGAACGCGAGGTGATGGCGCTCGTCGCGCGAGGCCTTTTGAACAAGCAGATTGCCGGCGAGATCGGCCTCAGCGAAATTACCGTCAAGGTTCATCGGGGGCAGGCGATGCGCAAGATGCGGGCTGACTCCGTCGCCGATCTTATCCGGATGGCGGATAGTTTGGGATTGACCGACGGCAAGGCCAATGATGCGGTGTTGGGGCCGCGCTAATCTTTGCGTTGTCTGTCCGATCCAATAGATCTCGCAACTGCGCCGCCACGGTGCAACCCTTCAGGTCTTAGCCTTGAGGAGCGGTGAGCGTTCCCTGATGAAAGATCATCTGCCATCGCCCGTCGATCCGCTGCCAGATCGAGCTCCGCAGAGTGTGTCGCTCTGGGCCGTTTTCTCCGGCCTGCCGAGTGCTTCGGTAGGTCAAGAGGACGGCGTCCGCAGAAATCGGCCGAAAGGCATAGTCGCGCGAAATGACCGGAGAGGGGGCTTTCTCTGTCTTTTCCGCGGCCAGACGGGCGATCAGGTCGTCTCTGTCGTCATAGACGGTTCCGGAGCTGCCGAACTCGACGAAGTCTTGCGCCAGCAGTTCCGCCACGATCGCCGGCGACTGCCTGAATTCAGGGAGATGCAGCTTCTGCTCCAGTCGGCGGATCTCTTCAAGCTCGTGGTGAGGAATCTCCATAATTTCGGTGACCTCCTTTCGTTGGTAATGTTCGTGCGTCGCGGACCTCAATGTGCAGCGAGCATCTCCAGGTTTCTTTCCTGCGCGGTCTTGCGGTTTTGATCGTAGTCGGTCTCTCGGGATTGTTCCAATTCAATAGCGAAAAGTTCGGCGGCGTGACGACCCGCCTGCGTCCCATCGTCTTCGATGACGGCGGCTATTCGCCGAAACAGCTCCGACTCGAAGCCGCCTGAATTATTCAAGGCGTTCGGCCGCGCTAGCCGAGCCCCCCCATCCAATCTGATTGCGGATACGTAGAACTCGTCTTCGTAGTCGGCTCCAGCTGATGTCAACTCGGCGCGTCCGTATAATAGCAAGCCAGTTTCCCAACGATCGCACAGGCGGATACTGAGTTCGTCGAACGAATATTCGCAGGAGAATTTCGAGGTATGCATCGTCATTTCCTCATGCCGGTGATCAGCGATAGCCGGGT
The DNA here is from genome assembly GCA_000799755.1 of Martinezella tropici. GTDB lineage: Bacteria > Pseudomonadota > Alphaproteobacteria > Rhizobiales > Rhizobiaceae > Rhizobium > Rhizobium tropici_A. The sequence goes on along the minus strand of JUHI01000007.1, from coordinate 58,390 downwards.
AGGGCCTGCTTTCTTCGGGATATCTGTCAGCGTGCTCATGAACACTTTCGATTTCTCCGGCATGAACGACACTCTCCCTTCAATGACCTTGCAATCTTCCATTCGATATGCCCGGCCTGTCTGGTTTCGCTGACTTCGGACAGGATCTGAATATCTGTCCGGGCTCATTCCATTCAGGGCCAACGGCTCTCATTGGTGAGATTGTCATCCAACATAATATATGTCAACATAATTTATGTTTATGCGCGCTCTCAGAACATCAAAGGTGTTTTGAGGCCTGCATGGCTCTTTATTTGCGGGCAATGTGGCCGCAGATTCGGCCGATAATGGTCAATCGATCCAATTCGACGGTAAAGGTTTCCAGTGCCGGATTGTCGGAGATGATCTTGACTTGGCCCGGTTGTGTAAAGGGAACCCGCTGTAGGCGTTTGATCTGCGGCTCCGTATAGCCGTCGCTGATGGCGTAGACGGTATCGGTGGTCATCTGATTCTGGGAGAGGTCAACGATGACGCGATCGCCCGGCATATAGGTCGGCTGCATGGAATCGCCGACCACTTCCATGATGATCGTGTGGTTCGGCGATGCCTTTGCCTCGTTTCGAAGGTAGCCGGTGGGAATCAGCCATTCCGCGACGATCTTATGCCCGGCGACATTGCCGGAGCCGACAGGAAGATTGATGACTTCGCCAACGATGCCGCTGCCGGCGCCGAGTTTGACGTCCACCTCCGGCGTTGCGCCTTCAATCTGCGGTTTCCAGTGCTCGCGGCTGTAGCTGAGTTCGTCGCCACTCTCGGCAAATCCGTCCTGGTCTTGCTCGTCGGGGTCGAATGACATGACGATGTTCGGGGTCGGGCGGGGTGTTTTGCGCAGGCCCTCACCTGTCAGCAGATAGGCCGCCGTCGTGCCGAATTTCTTGGCATAGCGATTGGCGACATCGGCGCTGAATTCGTTCTGACCGTTTTCGTGCGCGCGATAGGTGGACAAGCTCACCCCCAGCGCTTCGGCCGCCTTTGTGGCTGATGGATAATTTGCGGCTTCGCGTGCCGCTCTCAGTCGTTCGCCCATGGATTTCTGCATCTCTCGACCCTTGCAAAATTTCCGACATAAATCATGTTGACATAATCATTATTATCAACATAATTCATGTCTATCAAGATGCCGGTGGCGCGATCCGTAATTTGATGGATGGGCAGGCTATCGCTGCACACGACGGGTAATGTTTTTAGGGGTGAAGATATGATCACAAGCAGCAGAAGCAGGAGGGCAGCTTTTCAGGCTGGGTATTTCGATCGCTTCTGGGGATGTCCCGGTTGTTTTCGAACCTTATCGATCGCCGAAATTATCGAGCTGCATTGTGAGGATTGTGATGCAGCCATCGAGCCGATGGAGATGGTTGAAGGGAAATGCGCCATGCAGGAGATGCTGCCATGAGCGAGATGTTTCAGGGCTTTTTCGCTTGCATCGGTGCAGCGTTATTTTTCGGTACCGTCGTGACCGCATTAAAAGCGGTCGTTTGGAGATCACCATGGCCATCTCACGAGGATGACGATTCCGGTGCTCCCGAGGGAGATCAACTTCACTTCCGCATTGTCGACGATCCGCGCTCGAGCCGAGAGACGCCGGCCCGGCCAAGGATTCCTCGCAGACTATAGCGAACGCTGAAACGCTAAAGAGCCAACAAACAGAAACCCTACAGATAGACCTGGCCCAGGCCGGCCGGGGGAGGTTGTCATGAACGAATTTCAAATCGGAACAGAAGCTGTTGCCGGCGGCCATCTCGGCTGGATTCGCAAGGTTCACCGGGCGACAAACGAGATCCTTCGGGATAATCGGGGCGAGCCGATTGTCTTTGCAACGCAGGATGCGGCAAAGGCTGCAGCCGGCGAGGCGATGGTTGCCTATCTCAATACGCCGATGCTGCGCGATGGGGCGCGGGTGGAAGCAATTTCCAAGGCGGAAGCCTTCTTCAAGCTCAAATCAGCCAATGCTGCTGGTGCCGCCGTGTGATCCGTCTGTCAGATGGAGAGGACATCAAACTCTCCGAAGAAAGGAGTTGAACCGCCATGAGCAAGGGCAGGCTAGACCTTCTTCTTGATGGGCTCGGGATCAAACTGGTTCCGGTCCATCGCCGCCGTGCGCCCGCTGAGAGCCATGCGCGCGGCACCATGCAGGAAATCCGAGGTCGCTACGGCGATGGCCATCTCGTCTTCGTTCTGCGTTGCATCCGGCAGACTGGGAGTAATCGCGATGAGCTTTGGTCTGACACGATCGGCGCGGTGTCCGATGTTCTGGCACAGCGCCAGGATTGGGCGCTGCAGCGCCCAGGCGACCTGCTGAGTGCCTTCGACGAGATCGTGCTCGCCACATTGCGCACGGATGCCGTGGCGCGACGGCCTTGGCCCGTTCGGGCGACATTGCGAACGTTAATCTATCGCGAATTGGAGAAACGACTTGATGCACCCGTCAGCCTTGCAGTTTGACGAACTGTCCCGTCGTGCGGCCGAAATCGCCGATTTGAGCCTGATCATTCGTGCCCGCTTCGTTGAGGCTGCGGACACCATGGTTCATCTCGATGTACGCGGCGTGCGTCCCGACAGGATGAGGACGCTATGGCCCGAGGTTCTGCCAGAGCCGACGGATCACGCCGATATCCGCATTCGATATCGCCCAAGTGCTGCGGCAATTAGCCGGGCAGAGGAAGTCCTGCAGGAATGGCTGCGTGTTCGTGTCCAGGATGAGGAGCGGCGCATTCTGCTTTCACGCTGGTCCCTTTGTCTTGCGGCGCCCTATATCGCCGGCTCTTTCCGAGATTTCTGCGCCCAAACGGCGCGCGTACGGCGCACAGCGGAACGACGCATTCAGAGCGAGTTCCAGAATCTTGCCAGGGCGCTTTTCGCCGTTTCGCCGATGCTGCAGGAGCCGGATTGGTCGCGCATATCGCCGATGATGCCGAATGCGCCCGGCGGCTTCGATCGGACAAAATCCCCGGCGCCCAAGCATGAAACACATTGGCTGCCGGATGACGCACGGCCCGTTTTCGATGCGGCAAGCCCCGAACTTGCCGAACTGGCCAAACAGCTGGAGCGCGGGAACCGCAGACGTGCCAAGATGAGAGCCTAGAGCATTTCCGTTCTAAGCGGAGTCATGGAAATGCTCTATCTCTTTGTTGTCTAGCAATTCCGGACGCAAAACCGCTTCGCACTTTTGCTGGAATTGCTCTCGCCTCAGCGACAATTGCGGTCCGAACCCGCATTGCCGATAAAGGTCATTGATATCTCCAGTCGGTGACTTTCTTTATTCGAATGCAAAGACGCCAGCGGACTGGGTCCTGGCGGCATCCTCGCCGAAGTCCGAGACCGCGTATTCTGCGAGAAGCCGAAGCCGCGATTTCGGCAAATAGGTCCGCCAAGGATCGCCGATCAAAATCGCAACTCCGTGCGCCAGGCAACGATCCAGGAATGCTATCACGCTTTCCGCAAGTGCCGCTTCATAGAACAGATCCCCTACACATATAAGGTCAACGTCCGGCGGCTCGCCCTTCGTCAAATCGGCGGGCATCGCCTCGATCATGACATTATTGAGCCTCGCGTTGAGCTCGGTGGCTAAGATTGCATAGGGATCGATGTCGGTGGCACAGACCTTTGTCGCGCCTGCCTTTGCGGCTGCAATCCCCACAATTCCCGAGCCGGCGCCGAGATCAAGCACTTGACGGCCGGCCACGCTTTCCGGCCTGTCGAGAAGATAACGGGCCAGCACCAATCCCCCGCTCCAATAATGTGCCCAGTAGGGCGAGCCGAATTCCGGATCTCGTTGGGCGAGGCGCCGCAACCCACTCTGCGGGCCTGCCCTATGCAGGTAAATGTCAGGAATGCCGGGAACGGGCAGGGCCGGGAGATTCCCGGCGATAAACCGCTGAACCCAATCTCGGTCTGCGGGATCATCTGAACCACGATGCTGTCGTGCCGGGATTCTCATCAGGCGGTCCTTGCGCATTTTGAGTATTGTCGTGAATTGACGCGTATGTCGCTTAAGTCGTCGGACTGAAGAGTGCGACATTTATCTTTGATTTCAAGCTGTTATTTGTAATGTTCGCCACAGTGTTCGTTCCTTGCTCGGTGCGTGCCCTTCAAGGGTGTCGCCAAGTGCGCCGAAATGAGGTATCTATTTTGGCATGATGAGAACAGTCGCAACGACGCGCTGTCGACCACAAGCATTGTTTTGAACCGCTTGTTTCCTTTCAAAATTCCATCGGAAATCTGAAGCATGACCAATGCCGATAAGCCGGTTGCGCCGCGCAAAACGCGTGCGCGCCGTCGCAAGGCCGTTTCCGCCGACGACACGCCGCTTGATTACATGTTGAAAGTGATGCGTGACGACGAAGCGGATCAGAAACGGCGCGATGAAATGGCGAAAATCGCGGCCTCCTATGTTCATCAAAAGCCAAGCGAACGCTCCGGCGCCGGGGCCAAGGGAGGTCGCGGCGTCACTATAGACCTGACCAACGCTACGGACGAGCAGCTTGCGATATTGGAATCTCTCTTCGGGCCGCTTGTCGGATCTGGTGACGATGATGGTGGTGATCCAGGAGGAGCAGGCGAGGCGGAGAACTGAGCACGAGCCAGTTTTCAGGTAAATCGCAAACTAGCTTATCAAAACAGTCTGATCAGACTCTGCGAACCGATTGCTATGCATTTGGTTTTCTCAACAGCTTTGGAGGAAGATAATGACAACCTTATCCAATCAAGCATTTGATCTCAGCGCGGCGGCCACTGCGCAAAATATCGCCGCTCAGACGGCCATAAATGTACGCGACTACGGCGCAACGGGCGATGGAATTACTGATGATACTGCGGCCTTGAATACCGCTCTAGAAGCAGCATTCCAGCTTGGCAAAACGCTTTACGTGCCTAAGGGTGTCTATCGATTGTCGGAGGTTCCGAATACCGGTCGATGCTTGCTCAACAAAGGCGTCTCCATGTTTGGGGATGCGGCTCTTGAAAGTATTTTTGCGCCCGTAGCCGCTATGACCAGTAGCGTTGACATGATGCATTTCTATCCTGTCGCGGGCGTAGATTTCTGCTTCATTGAACGGACCGCTTGGTGGCCGGGATATCCGAATTTCGACACGAATGTTCGCGGGAGGAGGCCGATTCACTTTGTCTGGGATGGATCTCCAGCGGTCAGCTCTTCCAAACTGATATTGCAGCAGAACTATTTCATGCCCTCGAATGATTTGTCTTTCGAGATGGAGTGCAATCCTACGATCATCGTCCAGGGTAGCCCATCAAACAGCTTGATCTGCGACAATCATTTTTGGGGCGGGATCAAGCTTTCGAATTGCGGCGACAGCAACGTCATTACACGCAATGTCATTCGAGCGCCCATTTCCCAGAAAGCTGGTATCGCCATCTTCACGATCGCGGCAAGCGATGGTGTCGCCGGCCATAACGTTATCCGCGACAACAACATTGATTCAACTTACGGGCCAGCGATTTATCTCTTCAACGGGCGAGAGTACATTATCGACGGAAATAATATAGAACATCGTATGGGAGGCGGGTCCGCGTCTTCTGCAGTAGTTGATGTCGACGGGACTTCAGGCACCGTTCTTGGTTGTCGAATTACCAATAATAGAGTTGCCATCTTCGGAGCGTCGACAGCTCAGACGGCAATTCGCCTCAACGCTTGCGCTTACAATTACGTCGCCGAGAATACGCTGGACACGAATGTCGCCCGAGCGCAGGCGCTTTTGCTAACATCGAATGCGTCGCACGCTCGCTTGGGAAGAATGGTATTTAACGGCCCGTGGTCTCAGCAGATTAACAATGCTGGTATCGATAGTCTGAAGATCAACTATGTGAACCTTTAACTCGTGGCGGTCGAGCGTCGGTTATCGTTAAGGTGACCGGCATGATCGCGTTCTCAGCTAGTTGACCAAACTCAAGCAAGGCTGATGCAATCAAATCTCCTTCATGTTCGCTTGCCAGGCGCGGCGGCGATGATGGCGGCGATCCAGGAGGAGAAGGCGAAGCGGAGAGCTGAGCGCGAATGGGTCGATGTTGCCGCCCGGATTGCCTTGGATGCGGAGCGACTTCGAGCCAATTGCCGATCGCTGACCGGCTTCGTCCGTGAAGCCTGGCATGTCGTCGAGCCCTCCGCCGACTATGTGCATGGTTGGCATATCGATGCCATCTGCCAGCATCTTGAAGCGGTGACTGCGGGTGAGATTACCCGGCTGCTGATCAATGTGCCGCCGGGTACGATGAAATCCCTGCTTTGCGGCGTCTTCTGGCCGGCATGGGAATGGGGGCCGATGGGCAGGCCGCAGATGCGCTATCTCGGTGCTTCCTATTCGGAACACTACGCCAAGCGCGACAACAGGCGCATGCGCGACCTTGTTGCCTCCGAATGGTATCAGGCGCTTTGGGGCGATCAGGTCAAGCTGACAAGGACCGGCGAGATGGCGTTCGCCAATACCCGCACGGGCTCGCGCCAGGGCGTGCCGTTCTCTAGGTTGACCGGCGGTCGCGGCGATCGTGTCATCATCGACGATCCGCATTCGGTCGATGGGGCGGAATCAGAAGCCGAGCGGCTGTCGACGGTTCGCACCTTTCGTGAATCCGTTCCGACACGGCTTAACGATCCCCAGCGCTCCGCGATCGTCGTCGTGATGCAGCGGCTGCACGAGGCGGATGTCTCCGGCATCATCCTGGCGCTCGGGCTCGGCTATGAGCACTTGATGCTGCCGATGGAATTCGAGCCGGAACGCCGTTGTCGGACTTCGATCGGATTTATCGATCCGAGGATGGAGGATGGCGAATTGCTCTTCCCTGAACGTTTCCCTCGCGCGGTCGTCGAGCGAGACAAGATCCCGCTTGGCTCCTACGCTGTAGCCGGTCAGTTCCAGCAGCGGCCGGCTCCGCGTTCCGGCGGCCTGTTTCAGCGCGGAGATTTCGAAATCGTCGAGGCAATGCCCTCAGGCGCAAAGCGCTGCCGCGCCTGGGATTTCGCCGCTTCGAAAGCACGTCCCGGTCGCAAGCCGGATTGGACGGTGGGTCTGCGCATGGCTTTGGTCGGTGGTGTCTTCTATGTCGAAGCCATCGCGCGGGGTCGCTGGTCGCCCGCCGAGGTGGAGCGCAATCTTAAGAACGCCGCATCTCAGGACGGCCCGACGGTGACGATTCGGATGCCGCAGGACCCGGGGGCGGCCGGCAAGGCCGATGCCGAGACCAAGATCAAACTGCTTGCGGGCTTTCCGGTGAAAGCCATATCTCCGACCGGTGATAAGGCGACCCGCGCCAAGCCGGCATCAGCACAGGCGGAGGCTGGGAACGTCAAGCTTTTGCGTGGTGACTGGAACGAGGCATTTCTCGACGAGATCTGCGCCTTTCCGAATGGGCAGTTCGACGATCAGGTCGATGCCTTCGCCGATGCGCTGAACGAGCTCGCATTGAGCTCTTCCTTCAGCTTCAGCAATTTCTAGGGCCGCTGACGCGAGCCTCTTCATCATATGACATCAAAGGATAATCCATGGGGCAGGTATTCTCGATGGTTCGCGACGGATTGGTGAGCCTTGCATCCCGCATGGGCACCGACCGCGACAAGGCGGCCTCTGTTTTCTATACCCAGCCGATCCTGACGGACGAGCAGATCATCGCCGCCTATCGCGGCTCCTGGCTGCCGCGCAAGATCGTCGATATTCCGGCGCTGGATAGCTGCCGGAAATGGCGAAACTGGCAGGCTGCGAGCGATCAGATCGGCTTGATCGACGCCGAAGAGCGCCGGCTCAATCTGCGCGGCAAGGTTCTCGAAGCATCGACCAAGGCACGCCTCTTCGGTGGCGCGGCCTTGTTCATCGGCGCCGAAGATACCGATCCGGCGTCGCCGCTCGAGGCGGATCGGATCGGGAAGGGTGGTATCAAGCACCTGACCGTGCTGACACGCCGTCAATTGGTTGCCGGCGACGTCGACAGCGATCCGACCTCGGAATGGTACGGCAAGCCGAAATTCTACACGCTGACCGGCGCCAATGGCATGCAGGTGACTATTCATCCATCTCAGCTTGTCATCTTCAAGGGCGCCATGACGCCGAATGAAGAGTTCGGCGGGCCGGGCAATCATGCATGGGGCGAAAGCGTGCTGGCCGCGACCTTCGATGCGATCAAGAACGCCGACAGCACGGCGGCTAATATCGCCAGCCTCGTTTTCGAGGCCAAGATCGACATCATCAAGGTCCCGCAATTCTCCGCCAATATCGGCAATCAGGCCTATGAAGATGCCGTGCTGCGTCGCTATGCGCTCGCCAATACAATCAAGGGGGTCAACGGCACGCTGATCCTCGATGCCGAGGAGGAGTACGACAGCAAGAGCGCACCGCTCTCCGGCCTCACGGATATTCTGATGGCCTTTCTGCAGATCGTCGCCGGCGCGGCCGACATTCCGGTCACCCGGTTGCTCGGTCAATCGCCAGCCGGAATGAACGCGACGGGTACGGCCGATATGAAGAACTATCACGACCGTATCCAGGCCATCCAGGAACTCGACTATACGCCGGCAATGTCCAGGCTTGACGAATGCCTCATCCGCTCCGCCACAGGCGCTCGCGACCCCGCAATATACGCGACCTGGGCGCCGCTGGAGCAGATGAGCGAAGCGGAACGGGCCGATATCTTCAAGACGAAGGCGGAAGCGGCGCGAGCCCTGTTCGGCTCCGCTTCGGGAGAGGAGATCATTCCGCGTCAAGCGCTCTCCGAGGCTCTGCTGAATGCTTTTGTCGAGGATGGATCGCTGCCGGGATTGGAGGCGGCTGTAAAGACATCCGGCCGACCGGATGAGGTCGAGCAATCCGAAACAGGCACCGACGCGGCTTAACGATCCGTCGCCGACCGATACGCTTCGTTACGGCGAACGGCTTTCATCCGAACCAGATTGGCTTCGGCCAGGAGAAATTCCAACATGAACTTCACAGACACTGTCACCGTCGCGGGAACGCGGCGGACGGGAGACGGCTATCTCGTGGCCGATGCCCGCATCGCCCGCACAGGCATTCAAAATTATGCCGGTGCCGAGATCGGCCGGCCAGAAATGCCGACCGTGCGGATCTATCGGCCCGGCGGCGAGGTCTTTTCCGAGGACACGCTGAAGAGTGCCGCGCACCGTCCGGTGACAAATGAACACCCACCCGAAATGGTCACCTCGGAAAACTGGAAGAAATACGCCGTCGGTCAGACCGGTGACGAGATCGCCGGTGAAGGCATATTTCTCCGTGTACCGCTGATGGTCAGTGACGAAGACGCCATTCAGGACATCGAAAGCGGCAAGCAGGAACTGTCAGCCGGCTATGTCTGCGATGTCGATTTCACGGCAGGCGTTACGCCATCAGGCGAAGCCTACGACGCTATCCAGCGAAACATTCGCATCAACCATATTGCCATTGTGCGCCGTGGCCGGGCGGGCTCGAAAGTCCGCATCGGCGATGCAGCCGCACCGTGGGGCTGCTCTCCTCTCGCAGCCCCACGCCCCTTTTCCGATGACAAGCAAAACAAGGAAGGAATGATGCCCACGAAGACGATCATGATCGACGGCATCGAGATCGAAGTCTCCGATCAGGCCGCAGAAATCATCACGACATTGCGGCAGCGCCTTGTCGACGCAGAGGCCGGCCATCAGAAGGCTATCGCGATCCGGGATGCGGAACTCGATACGCTGAAATCAGCTCTTCTCGACGAGGCGGAAATCGAACGTCGAGCCCAGGCGCGCGCCGATCTGATCGGTCTTGCCAAGGCAATTGCCGATAACGTCCAGACATCCGGTCTTTCGGACGCTGCGATCCGCAAGGCTGTCGTGATCGCCAAGGCGGGCGAGGGCGCAGTCGAGGGCCGAGCGGACGCCTATATCGACGCTCGCTTCGACATGCTGGCCGAAGGGCTGCGCAGGAAGCCGGATCTGTTTGCTGAAGCCATCAAGGACGGCATCAACCCGACGCAGTCGTCCGGATCCCCAGCCTTTGCCGCTTACGCCGCCATGGTGCGCGATCTCGAGAGCGCGCATCTGGCTGCCAATCCCTCTTAACCAGGTCAACGAAAAGGAGACGCTTCAATGGCGACTTATCAGACCACCTATGGAAACGCTCCTCGGAAGGGCCTGCACGGGCAGATCGCTTCTGAGGAAAAGGCCAACAAGATCAGCCGCACGGTTGAAACGGCTGCCGGCATCAAGTTCGGCCAGCCTGTTCAGCGCGGTCTTGCCGATCATGGTGTGGCGCCCTTTGCCGCCGGCGGCAAGTTTATCGGTATCGCCGTGCTGACGCCGAACGTGCTGCCCGATGTGGCGCCGGCCGGTGGCTATGCCCAGTTCGTCACCGGCGCATTCCTGACCTCCGGTCAGATGTATGTGCGGGCCGGCGGCGCAGTCTCGGATGGCGACGCCGTCTACTACAACCCGACGACCGACGCTTACGTCAATGCAGCCGGCACCGGCATCGTCGGCCCCATTCCCGATTGTTTCTTCGACACGAGCGGCAGCAACGGCGACATCGTCGAGATCTCGCTCAAGCACAGGAGCGCCTAATTTATGAACCAGTTCGTTCGACAGCAGTTTGCCGACGCCCAGGCCGCCTATTCCTTCGTCATTGCGCAAGGGCGCAATATCGAAACGCGCATCTACCAGCGCCGCTATCCGACCTTCAACTATGGCCTCCATGTTCCGGTCGTCACCGAAGGCAACGAATGGGCTTCCGGCACGACCTTCTTCACCGTCGACAGCGCCGGCGAGGCCAAGTTCCTCTCCGCTGCCGGCACGGACATGCCGTTCAACCAGTCGACCCGCGACAGCGCCAGCCATGACTTCGCAATGCTCGGCTCCGGCTGGGAGTGGAACCTCGAAGAGGTCAACCAGGCTGCGCTCTACAATCTCGATCTCAACGCTTCCAATGCCATTTTCGCCGCCGATAAGATCGAGCGCCTGCTCAATTCCGTCGCCATGACCGGCTCGACGGAAAAGGGTTGGACCGGTTTCGTCAACGATCCGAAGGTGTCGCGCGTCGATGTCGCTGCCGATGGCACAGGCGGCTCGACCCACTGGTCCGCCAAGACGGCCGATCAGATCCTGCGCGACGTCAACGATCTTATCGGCGGCGTGCGGCAGCGGACCGGCGAAGTCGAGTGGATCGACAGCCTGCGCCTGCCGCCGGAAGCCTTCCGACTGATCGCCACCAAGCGGCTTGCCGATGGCGACGGCTATATCACCGTGCTGGATTTCCTGCGACGCGGTAACGTCTACACGGCGGAGACCGGCCAGCCGCTCGATATCCAGCCGCTGCGCGAACTTGCGACGGCGTCGCAGGATGGCGGCGGCCGCATGGTCGTCTATCGCCGTGATCCGGAAGTGCTGCGCTTCCATCTGCCGATGCCGCGCCGCGTGCTGCAGCCGCGCCAGAAGTCGATCATGAGCTTCGAGACCGGCATCATCGCCCGCACGGGTGGCACCGAGGTACGCCTGCCGGCGGCCATGGCTTACGGCGACGAGATCACCGCTGCGGCCTGAGCCTGATCTCCCTCTCTCCGCGGATGCGGAGAGAGGGGTTCTTGTCTTCTCAACAATCGACATCGGAGCTTTCATGTCCGCTTCCTTTTACGGCACGCTTGCTGCCGCCGATGCCTATTTCGCCGATCGTGCCAATGCCGGATGGGCCGCGGCAAGCGATGGCGATCGCCTGGCGGCGCTAGTGCGCGGCTCGCAGGCTGTCGACAGCCTCTATGAGCCCAGATTCACTGGACGACGGACTGAAGGCTACGATCAGGTGTTATCCTGGCCGCGCAGCGAGGCAACGACGGTCAATGGCGAGCCGATTACAGAGAACACGTTGCCGCTTGCCGTGACTTACGCGGCTTATGAGGCGGCAGCGCTTGAGCTTTCCGAGCCCGGTAGCCTGACGCCCGTTATCGTCGCGGCTCGCACAGTGAAGCGCGAGAAGGTGGGGCCGCTCGAGACTGAATATGCCGTTGCCGATACGAGCGACGAGATGATCGCCTCCGCAAGGCCAATGCTGACTATGCTTGACGGGCTGCTCTATCCACTCCTGCGTCCGGTTTTGCCGGGCATTCTGGTGGTGTGATGGCGGCTTTCGATTATGACAGGGCGCGAGCGACCGCCGCGCGGCTGATCGCCAAATTCGGCCAGAAGGGCAGTCTGCGGCGTACTACGAATGCAGGGCCGGACTATGATCCGGTGCAGACGAGCGAGGACTTTGACTGTTCGCTCGTCGATCTCGATCAGAGCCAGGCGCATGTTGCTGACACGTTGATCCAGCGCGGCGATCGCATGGTCTATCTTTCGACCGAGGGGCTATCGATTACGCCGATGTTGTCCGACAGGTTGCTGATCGGCGGCGTCGAGCATGCGATCGTCGATATCCAGCCGCTGTCGCCGGGTGGGACTGTCGTGTTTTGGCAGTTGCAGGTGCGGCGATGACGGCGATTGTTCGTTTCAAGACGATCCTCACGCTTTGGCTGCTGTCGCGGGTCATCCTGCTGCTCAATCGGGTTTCACCATTGCCGGGGATTGAGAGGAGTGACGGGGCAAAGGCCGAATCCCGAACGGCCAGACCCGCAATTCGCGCTCGTTACGGCCATCTCACCCTTTTGAATTTCGAGCGGCGTGGCTCTTCCCCGGGCGACGCCGCCAATGACGCCTAACCATATCAAGGGGTACCCGACATGGCTTCCTCGAATTTCTCTACTGACATCGCCGCCTGGGCCGAGCGGACTAAGAAGCGCATGGAGGAGGTGGTGAACCTCTCCACGCAGCGGCTGGCCGCGACGATCGTCGAGGCGACGCCTGCGGTATCAGGCGAGCTTACTAATTCCTTTCGGGTTTCCGCCGCGCCTCTGCAAAGCGGGGATGCGGAGGGTGCAGATGAGGGCCAATCGGTCGATCTGGCCGGCCTCGGCGTGCCGTTGGGCGGTTTGATCCATATGGGCTTCACCGCCTCCCATGCCGCCGAAGTCGAATATGGCAGGGATGGTCAGGCGGGGCAGGGCATGGTGCGGCTCGCGGCACAGGCATGGCCTGACATTGTCGCGAGCGCTGCGCGCGACACGACGGACTGATCCCTCGAAATTTCAAACATTAGACAAGGTGACGCATGGCGACGGCGACGGACGCTCTCATTCTGGCTGCGCTGCTGGACCATCTGGCGACGCTCCAATTCCAGCCGCCATTGCCAGTGGCGCAGCCGGGCATTGCCTTTCCGCCGGCGGGGCAAGCTAAGCCGGATAACTATCTGGCTGTCAGCTACCTGCCCAACCGCCCCCGGCAGGTGACGCTTGGCGACGATCCGCAGCAGAAGCTCGGGCTTCTGCAGGTTTCCGTCTATTGGAAGGCCGGCGGCGGGCTGATCAAACCACTCGATGCCGCCGGCCAAGTCATCGACCATTTCAACAACAAGACGCTGTTCGCCTCTGGCGTGAAGATCACGATCAGTGGCGAGCCGTGGGCCGCAGGCCCGATCCAAGAGGATGACCGGGTGCAAATACCGGTCACCATTCCCTACACCGCCTTTGAACCGGAGACATGATCCATGACGAATAAAAGCACGAAGAAGGGCTCGAAAGTCTACGTATGCGAGACGCCCCAGAATACCGATCTGACGGCCACGGCCTATGCCGCGCTGACCTGGGTGCAGGTGGGTAAGGTCGGCAAGGTCGGCGATTTCGGCTCGGAATCCACGATCAACAACTACAATACGCTGGATGAGCCGGTGCAGCAGAAGCAGAAGGGCGTTTCCAACGCCGGCGATCCGGAACTCGAAGTCGCCTCCATCGCCGACGATCCCGGCCAGGACATTCTGCGCACCTTCGGCGATCCGCTTAACATCAACAACATGGCGATCAAGGTCGAGCGCAACGACGCGCCGCAGGGTAAGACCAACACGGTGTTCTATTCGCGCGGCGTCGTTTCCGGCCCGCTCTATCCCGGTGGCGGCTCCGACGATTTCGATCTGGAGAAGTTCAAGATCGGCCTCAACCAGCTGCCGATCCGCGTCGATCCCGTCACCACGCCGTAAGCGCGATCTTTCGGAACCTTGCGCGCGTCGCTCTCCTGCGGCGCGCGGCAACTCTCACATGTCCCAACCGATAAGGTGTTTCCTTGGATATCTCCAGTCTCGTCAATTCCGAAGATCTCTTCGAGCTGCAGCTCCTGCATCCGGCCACCGAGGAGCCGCTCGGCATCTCCTTCATGATCCGCTCGGCCGAGAGCAACGAGGTGAAGAAGATCGTTCGCCAGCATAGCGACCGCTTCCTCGCCAGCCGCAAGAAGAAGCTGACCACCAGCAAGGTCGAGGCCGAATATCTCGACAAGGCGGCCGCCGCCATCGCTTCCTGGAGCTGGGGCGAGCAGCAGTGGAAGGGCGAGCAGCCGCTGCTCTCCTTCGAGAAGGCCCGCGAAGTCGTCGAGGACGCCGGCTGGATCTATGACCAGGTGGCCGGCGCCTCGGAGGACCGCGCAAATTTTATGAAGAGCTTGCCGAAGGGCTTTCAGAAGCCGTAGGGATCGTTGCGCGCTATGATTGCGTGCGCGATACAAACGGCGAGACCCGGCGCGAACGCAACGAGGCCTTCGAGCTTTTAAGCCCGGAGGCCGAGGTGCCGGAGGCCGGCCATGCGCTCTGGGACTGGTTCTGGGACCTGCGTTCGGCGCAGGCTCCCGGCTTTTCCGGCCCGGTGCCGCTCTCCCACCAGGAAATGCTGGCCTGGCTGCACCTGACCGGCAACCTACTGCGCCGCGAGGACATCGCCGTGCTGAAGGCGATGGACGGACGCTATTGCCAGGCGGTGGAGGAGGAGACGGAGGCGATCAGGGTGCGGGAGGCGGGGTAGGTTTCAAGAAGCGACTTTTCAAATACGTCAGTCAAGAAACCGCCTAAGTGTGTCGCGAACCCACCCCACATAAGGGGCGATTGGTTTGGTGTAATCTAGTTTTTCCTGTTCAGTTAGGGGCGGGTCATTGCTAGTGTCTCGCAGTATTTGTGAAAATGTAGAGGTGTCCGTAGTGCGGGGAAGGACTTCGAACATTGCTAGTTTGGATGTGCTGCCATCGCGGGAGAGGTATTGGCAAACGACTGTTGTCGTCGTCACCTCTGCATTCTTGTTTAATACGCTGAAATTCAGGGTTGCGCTATAATATACCGGCTTCATCCTGCCTTTATCAAATTCCTTCAGATACACGTCCTTGAGATATGGGTTATTCTCGTATCGTTCCTCGACATCGGTCCGTGTAGCAGGTCTGTTGCTAAGAAAAAATCTGTTGCGCTCATAGGTAGATGGAGCCACGAGATATTTTTTAAGTTTCGCCTCGCAGGCTGTCAGGATTGGCGGATCAAAGATGCCAAAGCTGTAGATCAACAGCAAAGCGGCAAGCACTGCAACCACGCTAACAATCAGCTTCATCAAAACTCCCGCGAATAGCTTTGCGGCATTCTCTCGCATGAAATCAAAAGGTGGTTCGGTGACAGATGTTGCAACTTTGAATTACGGTGATAGTGCACTAATTTCTTTCAATAGGGGCCTTGGTTGGGCCCAGATAAGATGGGCATCGGTTGGCTAGATAGAACATACTTTCTTATTTGAGTGCACCGTCACCGTAATTGCGTAATTGCGGGCGCCACTGCTTATTACACATACAAAAGTTGCTAACACTATTCGACGCATTCTGCCCCCCATAGAATTACGGTGACAGTGCACCAATTATTCCCCGATGACGGCCTTGGCTTTGCGGCCGCGGCGAGCCGGCTTGAGGGTGGTGTTGGTGAGGTCTTCGAGTCGGTCGAAAAAGTCGGTATTGCCGATGGGGCGACCGATGCTTTCGGCGCGGCGAAGCGTGGCAAACGCCATCTCTTCTTCTGTGGCGGTGAGGAGGGCGGCGAAATCGGGAAAGCGAGTGCGAACCGGTGTTGTGGTCGTGACGCCGTCATCCTCAATCAGTCCAAGTTGTGCCGCGACACTCGACCATCGCCAATCGGCAGCCCGTTCGACAAGGCGAGCGCGCACCGGATTGAGGGCGACGTAGCGGAGCGCCGTCGCCAGATGTTCTTCATCCATGGCGACACAATCGAAGCGGCCCTGCCAGAAATGGCCGGTCCGGCGCAGCCTTGCATGGATATGGCCGGCATAGGTGCGATGAACGCGAGACAGTGCGCGGCGAATACCGTCGGCATCCGCCGGAATGAGGATGAGGTGAACATGGTTGGGCATCAACACCCAGCCCCAGACCTCTACGCCGGCGGCGCGACAATGATGAGCTAGGAGATCGCGATAGAGCGCATAGTCATCATCGCAAAAGAAGGTTTGCGCCCGCCCGTTGCCGCGTTGGGTAACGTGATGTGGGGTATCGTGGATGACGATGCGAGCGAGACGGGCCATTGGTTGCGTTGGTCAAATTTGAGAGCTTATTTGAGTGTACTGTCACCATAATTAAGGGCACAGGAAGTGTGGTAGAGGAGCTTACCATAGAATTTCAGTAGGTAAGTCTTACATTGTCTACAGCAACTCCGGCGTCAGTACCTTGTATGCCGACGTAGCTGCAGGCCGCTTCAATCCGCTGATATCGGCTCTGGACGATGGCGTTTGTGCTCAAATAGACATAAAACTGTACCGGCTTCAGAACGCCTTGATCGAACTGCTTCAGCTTCTCTTCGCGCATCGAAGGGCTGTCGTCGGTCTTTTCAAGGTAGCTTGCGAACGCACCGCGACCCATTGGAAATTGGGATTTTGAATGGTCGACTTGTGTATAGGTAGCTGATGAACCAAGGCGGAATTTCAATGCAGCTTCGCACGTTGCCACCATTGTTAGCGCCGCCGCGGGTTTTGATGGTGAGGTCGCTTGCCACTCACTCGTGTTTTGAGGAAGAGGCTTCTTTTCTGGCTCGGTATAGCCAAACTCCTGATTGCACGCGTCAACCTCTTTGACCGCTGCAGAGGTCATTTTGTCGAAGAAGTCGGTAGTTTCTCCTGCATTGAAACGCTTTACGTCTTTCCAGAGACGAAAGCAGAACGAGGCCCGAATGTCAGGAAATTCCGCTCGGCAATCATCCGCTTCGGCAACCATGAGAGCTAATGAACCATATGTCTTTTCTCCTGCTTTCGCTCGGGCTTCTTCTCTTAGTGCATCGGTGCATTTGAATTTTCGTTCGGCAAGCTTGGCAGCCTTCTCCTCCTGCCATGCCTGGTAGTATTGCCAGCCAACAACACCGCCGACAATCGCGGCGCTCGCGATTACCACTACGCACGCGGTTGCGATCAAAACCTTTAGCCAAACGTCCATAAGTGTCTCTCAGAAATTTTAAGGAGTACCAGTGCGGATGCCGTTACTTCAGCTGAACAGCCGCCTGAATGTGTCGCGAACCCATCCCGTATAAGAAGGGAGCGCAAGCGGAGAATGCAGTCAGAAGTAGCTGAAGCCGCATTGCCGCCCGCAGCTTTCTTAAAGCTGCGTTTCTAACCACTCCGCGTTCGTTTTGCCGTCGACCATTACGTAGAGACGGTCCGCCTTGGAGGTGTCTTCATTGTCAGTTGGATACTGACATATGGTGGTGCCGCGAATTGGTGTGCCATAGGCGTTAGGAGCATCGTAAGTTATAAGAACCTCAAACATCCGAGGTTTTACACGGCCTCGGTCAAAATCCTTCATCCTCGCTTCCTGGATGATCGGCCCATATTCATCCCCGGCCAGATAGCGTTTGTAGTCGGCACGGTTGAGAGGTTCTTCGGATTCTTTGATTTCGATCCGCTTGTATCCCGACGGCGCCAAAAGTCTCAATTTCAAAACTTCTTCGCACACGGTCACTAGTTTCGATTCAGAAAAATTGCAGCCGCCAATTGCTGGCAGCAAAAAAGCCACGCTGACCAATCTCCACAATCTAATCACGAAATCCCCCACTCAAAGCGCAGGGTTGTATTTCGCATGTTTTGAAAAGGTATGCCAGTGACAGATATTGCAACTTTGGGTGTGAAATTCACAATCGTTGGTGCCGATCAGGTCGCCACGGGGATGAATCGTGTTGCCGTTGCGGCAAACAAAGTGGAGTCGGAAGTTGGGGCCGCGGCGCGCGCGATTGGCACGCTAGGCGGCAAGGCGGCCGCAAGCACAGGAGCCATCAGTAAGGCGACGGCTGGCATGATAGAATGGAAGAACAGCTGTTCTTCTACAGCGGGAGCCGTCGACAAGGTTGCAGGTTCACTCACCGGCATGAATGCGGAAAGCCAGAGCAACCAGAATTCAATCGAGGCGGTGAGCATAAAGGCGAAAGACCTGAAGGATGTCCTCATTGAAATGGGCACCCGAATGGCAAGTGGCGACTCCCCATTTATGATTGCCCTTCAACAAGGCGGAAAATTGGGCGAAATGTTCAGCGGAGCAGGGGGGCTTACTGGGATTGTGAAGGGCCTAGGCAATGCATTTCTAACAATGCTTAATCCCATAGGCTTGGTAACGCAGGCGCTCACCTTTGCAGGAGCTGCGGCAGTACAATATTTTTTAAACGCTGGCCGGGACGTTAAGAGCGTTGACGAGATACTGAAGCGACATGCAGAGCATATTGCAGAGCTCGGGCCGACTTATCAGAAAATGAACGAGCAAAACGAAGAGGCTTTAAAGTTAGGCCCAGCTATCACAAACGCCAATCTGAAAGACGATTACAAAAGCGCCCAGAAAACGCTCAAAGCTGAAGGTGAAAAGGCGTCTCGTTCAATTCTTGCAGATATGCTCGGGCAGCAGGCGCCATATGCCGATCAGATAGTATATATACCGCCAACTACTTTTGATCCGGCGATAGAAGCTATTGAAAGATTCAAAAAGTCGATTGAGTCCGGGAAGATAGAGGCGATAGAATTTCAAAGAGAAATAATTGAGCTTCAGAATTCTGGAAAAATAACAGAGGAAGCTGCGGAAAAACTGCGAGAGTATTCGAAAAACGCAGTTGCAGCTCAAAGTAAACTCTCGGTGTTGCGTGACAAAATCGACCCTGTTGCACAGGCATTTGCCGATATGCAGGGTAAAGTTAATAAAATAAATCCTTTTGGTGCCAGTAAATTGCAAGAACCTCAACGGGTGCTTGATGATTTACTTCGAAATCTACAAGCAAATCAAAGTAGTGCGGAAGAGCTAAATCAGAAAATCCGCGAGCTTAGCAACGTTCATCCTGACCTTTCTCAGGCTTTGGAGGAAATTCGGCAGTTTGGCTTGATCGCCCTACAAGCAATGAAGAATGTTCAAGGTTTAGATAACGCGGTGCGTACGACACCTCATTCCAGCCGATACTCCCAAGAGGAGACGGTTAAGCGCGTAAAAAACTTCGATGATCGATTTGGTCCAGATGTCGCTGCGCCCCTCAAATACAGCGATATACGCGAACGTCTGAACGCACAAAAAAAAGCACTTCAGCCGCCAACAACTATCGACGGAGGAGCAGGGCTCGGCTCCAATCGTGACATGGTTCGCCCAGTCCAGGAGGCTACGAGCGCATATGATACTCTGCAAAAATCTGTCGAGTCGCGGATTGAGCAAATGCAGACGGAAGCACAGACTATTGGGCTTAACAGCATTGCCGTCGAAACCTTGAAAATGAATTTGGAGCTTTTACGCGCGACAGAAGACAAGTCTCATGCGGCGGCCCCCGGCCAAATACAAGATATCAAGAATAAAATTGCACAGTACAATGCCTTGGCGACGGCGACTGCGAACGCCAAGCTTTCGGGCGATATCCAGTTCCAGCAGGAGCAGATGGGTCGCTCAACCGTCGATCAGACGGTCGCCTCGACACAGAAGCAATATGGCCTGCCGGTCGACATGAATTCGGCCTCGGCCGGTATCATTCGCCACAACGAACAGCTGAAGTATGCCCGCGAGCTTGCTGGCGATTTCGCCACGACACTCGTCAACGGCTTGCGCAGCGGTGAAGGTTTCTGGAAGTCCATGGGGAACGCTGCGGTCACCGTGCTCAAAAAGATCTCCGACAGGTTGCTGAACGATGTGCTCAACAGCCTGTTCAAGGTCAACAGCGCGGCGAGTGGCGGCGGCGGAGGGGGCGGTTTCCTTAGTGGCCTTCTTGGTATCCTCGGCTTTGGGGGTGGCGGGGGTGGTGGCAAGTTCGATCTCGCAACGGGTGCGAATGCCCCGATCCCGATCCCGCGCCCCACATTTGCAGATGGCGGCTATACCGGTGCTGGGGGTATCTATGAGCCGGCCGGCATCGTTCATGCCGGCGAGGTCGTCTGGAGCCAGAGGGATATCGCCCGGGCGGGCGGCGTCGGCATCGTCGAGGCGATGCGGCTTGGCCGGCGCGGCTATGCCGATGGCGGCGTGGTCGGCGAGGGCGGGCCGCAATTGATGCGGGCGCAGCCGGATGCTGCCGTTCCCGTCCGTCGCCTCCGGGCCGACAATCAGAACGATGCCTCCGGCTCCGCTTCCGGCGTGCATGTCACGGTCGGCGTTTCCGTCGATGAGGACGGCAATCTGAAGGCCTATGTGAAGAATGTCGCGCAATCGGAAGCGCAGAGTTCGACGCGGCAGGGGCTGAATGATTTCAATCAGCAGCTTCCCGATCGCGTCGCGCAGATCAACCGCAATCCCCGGAGGCGCTGATGGCCGTTTCCTATCCCTACAGCCTGCCGGCCTTTGCCGATCTTCTGAAGATCTCCAGCATCGTCTGGGATATTCAGCGCAATGACGAGCTTTCCGGCTCCGGCGATGGCCGGGTCTGGCAGGCGGAGCTGGCGCCGCCGCTCTGGACCGGCACGGTGACGCTGGCCGACATGTACAATGCGGAGGCGAAACAGATCGCCGCCCGCATCCGCAAGCTACACGGCGCCCAGGAGGCGCTTTTTCTTTATGATCCGCTGTCGAAATATCCGCAGGCCGATCCCGACGGGACGAAGTTCGGGAGCGCTGCGGTCAGCGTCGCAGCGCTCGGGGCCGACAATGCATCGCTCAGCCTCAAGGGGCTGCCGGTCGGCTATCGGCTGACCGTTGGCGACAAGATGCAGGTCGGCTATGGCGGCACCCGCTCCGCCTTTCTCGAAGTTTCGGAAACGGTTGGTGCCGACGGGCAGGGGATGACGCCCGTCTTTGGCGTCTTTCCGCATCTGCCGGCGGGCTTTGCCGCCGGTCTCGGCGTGACGCTGCTGTTGCCGGCCTGCAAATGCCTGGTCATGCCGGGCAGCCACAATCCCGGCACCGCGAGCGGCCCGATCACCACGGGCGCCACCTTCAAGATCATCCAGAAGAAATAGACGATGAAGAACATCACCTCCGCTTTCTTCGCGGCGCTCATCGGCGCGCGCGACAAGGGGCTCGTGCCCCGTCGTTTCGTCTGGATTACCGGCAAGGATCTCGCCGGCGGCGGGCCCGCTTCGATCGGCCTGTGGACCGGCGACGACGACATCAACATCACCGTTACTTCCGGCGTCACCGGTCTGCCGGAGGCGCGGACCTATTATGGTGGCCTTAATCTGAAGGTCAGCCCGATCCCACGCACGGCTGATCTGACGATCCAGACCGTAACCATCACCATCGGCCAGATCGCGCCCGCCGTGCAGCAGCTCGTGCGCGGCTACGATCTGCGGCTGGCGCCGATCGAGATCCACGACATGTCGTTCGATACCGGCACGCGCCTGCCGAGTGCGGCGCCGGAAATCGCCTTTCTCGGCATTGCCGACGGCGCGCCGGTGAAGACGCCGGCCGTGGGGCAGGATGGCGATATCGAGATTTCAGCCATCTCCGCCGCCATCGCCATGCTGGAGCGCACCAACCCGGCCAAGTCTTCCTACGAAGGCCAGAAGCGCCGCAGCGGCGATGAATTCGGCCTTTATTCCAGCACCGTTGCCAATTGGCAGATCCCCTGGGGGCAGAAATGAACAGCGATCTCGTCAGGGTCAAGAACTGGCGCGCCTGCTTCGTCGCCGAGATCGATCGGCTGAAGCGCACGCCCTTTGCCTGGGGCAGCCATGATTGCGGCCCGGGCCTTGCCGGCAATCTGGTGCTGGCGATCACCGGCGTCGATTGCGCCGCCCAGTTTCGCGGCGAATATTCGACTGCCGCCGGCGCGCTGAAGACGATGAAGGCGGCGGGCTTCGACAATCTCGCCGATCTCGTCGCCAGCATGTTGCCCGAGATTCATCCGAGCGGAGCTGGCATCGGCGATATCGCCGCCGTCCCGCATGAAGGTCCCTTCGGCTACGCGCTCGGCGTCGTCAATGGCGAACGCATCTTCGTGCTGCGCGAGACGGGGCTTGGCACCGTTGACCTGCTCGACGCCAAGCGGGCCTTCAAGGTCGGCTAATCAGTTTCTCGATACCAATTTTATCTCTGACCGGTGACAAGTCGGCGTAGCTTTGCCTGCGACGGCCCCTTCCCATGCGCCAAGCGAGGTCGTCTGATCCATGAAATATCTCATTCTGCTTCTGAACGTCCTCAGCTTCTGGCTGATGGCGGACGTGGCGCATGCCGAGCTTATCTCTGCGGCAATTACCGCGATAGGTAGTTTTCTCGGCTCGATCAGCATCGGCAAGCTGGTACTGACGGTCGCCATCAATATCGGCCTGTCGCTGATCGAGAAAGCGATGGCGAAGAAGGATCAGCAGCCGGCCGGCACCAAGCTCGAGATCAGCATGGGGGATGATCATGCGATGTCCTTCATCGTCGGCAGTTACGCGACTGCGGGTAAACGCAAGTACGCCGGCACCTGGGGAGACGACGGCAAGACGCCGAACGCCTATTTCACCGATGTCATCGAAATCGGCAGCCTTCCCAACCGCGCCGGCGAGCGTGGCCTGACCAGCGTCTGGATCGACGACCAGAAGGTCGGCGTTCTCTGGGACCAGCCGCATCCGGACGGTCGCGGCTTCCCCGTGCTGCAATATCGCGTCAAGAACAAGGATTATCTCTGGATCAAGTTCCTCGACGGCACGCAGACTGGTCCCGATCCCTTCCTGATGGCCAAGTTCGGCAGCCATGCCGAACGGCCCTGGAAATCGACGATGATCGGCCGCGGCTGCCAGGTCGTCATCCTCACCTCCCGCTACAATACCGATCTCTTCAAGGGTGTTCCTGCGGGTCTGTTCGAACCGCATCCGCTGCCACTCTACGATGTCCGCAAGGATTCCTCGGTCGGCGGCAACGGTGGGCATCGCTGGACCGATTCCTCGACGTGGCAACCCAGCACCAACCCTGCCGTCATAGTCTACAACCTGGCCCGCGGCGTCTACTACGGGCCTGAATGGGTTTATGGCGGCCAGAATATCGGCGCCTTCTGCCTGCCTGCAGCGAACTGGATGGCTGCGGCCAATGCTTGTGATGCATCCGTTCCGCTCGACGGCGGCGAGAGCGAATCCGCCTTTCGCGCCGGCTACGATGTCCAGTGCGATCAGGAGCCACTCGACGCCATATCCGAACTGTTGAAGGGCTGCAATGGCCGTATCGCCGAAGTCGGCGGCGTCTTCAAGATGCTGGTGGGGACGCCGGGCGCGGCGGTTTATTCTTTCACGGATGACGATATCGTTGTCACGGAAGAACAGGACTTCCAGCCGTTCCCGGCTCTTTCCGCGACCTACAACGCTATCGAGGCCACCTATCCCGAGCCCGCGGAAAAATGGGCGACCAAGGACGCCCCCGGCCGCTACAATGCCGATCTCGAAGTGCAGGATGGCAATCGGCGTCTGCCGGCGCAAGTCCAACTGCTGGCCGTTCCCTTCGCCAACCAGGTGCAGCGCGTCGGCCTGGCGATGATCCAGGATTATCGACGCTTTCGCGTGCACCAGGTATCTCTGCCACCGGACGCCTATCCCCTGGAGCCGAACGACGTCGTCTCCTGGTCTTCGGCTCGCAACGGTTATGACGAGAAGAAATTCCTCGTCGTCAAGGTTGAGCCGCAACCGAATTTCCTGATTGTCGTCACGCTGAAGGAAGTCGATCCCGCCGACTATGACTGGCATCCGGGTCTGCAACTGCCGACTGCCATCGGCTGGCTCGGCCCTATCACGCCGCCATCGCAGCCGATGATCGGCTGGACTGTGGAGCCCTCGACAATCAAGGACGCGGGCGGCATCGATCGCCGCCCGGCGATCAAGATCAGCTGCGCGCCGGATCTCGATGACGTTGCGGGCGTGTGGGTGCAGGTGCGCCTCAAGGAAACTGGCGATGTCGTATTCGATAGCGACGCGAACCCTTACGCCTCTCCGTTTTCGTGGATCATCTCCGGCCAATGGACATTGCCGAACACGAACTATGAGGCGCGGGGAAGGTATCTTCCGCAATCGAACCGGGCGACGGACTGGTCAGCCTGGTTGACCGTCAAGACGCCGAACGTGCTTATTCAGGCGGCCGATGTCCTTGATGGTGCGATCATTCAATCGAAGATCGCCGACGCTGCCGTGACGGCTGCGAAGATCATGGACGAGGCAATCACGAGCCTCAAGCTTGCCGATCAGGCAGTTTCCGCCGCGAAACTTCAGGTTTCCGCCGTGACGGCCGATGTGCTGGCGAGTGGTGCTGTGATTGCTTCGAAACTCGCTGATGGTGCCGTCACGGCTCGCGCGCTTGCCCAGGGCGCGGTAGACGCGACGTCTCTCGCCAGCGGCCTCAAGGCGGTTGAAGTCGTCAATGCCCTGCCGACAACGGGCAATGTCGAAGGCCGGCAGGTCTACCTTACGACCGATGGCAAGCTGTATCGCTATCACAATGGCGCCTGGACAGCTGCTGTCGCTGCCGACGACATCAACGGTGCGTTGAACAGCGCGCAGATTGCCGATAGCGCCATCACGAGCAACAAGCTCGCAGCGTTGGCCGTGGACGCGAGCAAACTCGCCGATGGGTCTGTGAGTGCTGCCAAGCTCGCGGCCAATGCCGTTGATGCCACGAAATTCGCCAACAACATTCGGCCGGTGGAAATCGTTTCAAGCTTGCCAAATACGGGCAATGTTGAAGGTCGTACCGTCTATCTGACCACCGATGACAAGCTCTACCGATATACCGGTAGCGCATGGACTGCCGCGACGCCGGCATCCGATATCACCGGCCAGATGACCGATGCACAGATTTCCGCGCTGGCCGCCGCCAAGGTAACTGGCACGCTGGTATCCTCGCAGATTGCGGATGGCGCGATCACGAACCAGAAGCTTGCCGCGTTAGCGGTGGATGCCGCGAAGCTGGCCGACAATGCCATCACGACGACGAAGATTGCCGATAACGCGATCTCGACGCCGAAACTGCAGGCCAACGTGATCACGGCCGACAAGATCGCGGCGAATGCCGTCACCACGAGCGCCCTTGCGGTAGGCGCAGGCAAGAACCTCTTGCAGAACGCCGGCTTCACCATGGGGCTGGATTGCTGGACGATCGGCTACATCAGTGGGACAATACCGGGGCTATCGCTGGAAATTCGACCAAAGGGCTTCCCGTGGGCCGGCGTGAACAATCCGACGCTCATGCTGTTTCAAAATAGCGGGCCTAGCGGATTTTTCACGGATGTACGCTGGAAGCGCCCGGATGGGGATGGACTGCCGTGGTCTTTGCCGTTTTCGATGCCCTGCGCGTCCGGCGAATGGCTTGAGGCAACCGCCTATATTTCGGCGCATCGCTGCAAGGTGGAGCTTCGGATCGAGTGGGTGCGTGCTGATGGAACTGTCTCGGCTTACACGGCCGCCGCAGTGAACGACAGTGTGCAGGGAAGCGGCACCAATCCAGATCTTTGGTCCCGCCTGCGGATTGTCGGCGCGGCCCCCGCAGATGCAGTGGCTGCCAGCTTCCATTTGCGGAAACTTGATACGGCTGCAGGTGAAACAACCAGCTATATGTTCCTCAACAAGCCAATGCTGTGCCGCATTCCGGCAGGCGCTACCGAACCGACGCCGTGGAGCGACGGCGGGATCGTTCTCATCACCAACGGCGGCATTGTGGCTAACGCCATAACAGCGGAAAAGGTCGCAGCCAATGCGATCACCGCCGACAAAATCGCGGCGAACTCTGTCATTGCCGGGAAGATCGCCGCGAATGCAGTTACCGCTACTGCGATCGCAGCCGGTTCGGTGTCGGCCGACAAGATCGCTGCGAATAGCATCACGGCCGGCCAGATCGCGGCCGGCGCGATTGGTGCAACACAGATCGCAGCCAATGCCATTACGGCGGACAAGCTGGTAATTGCCGACATGACCAATCGGGTGGAGAACCCGAACTTCGCATTTGGTTCTACTTCCTGGGCGTTGCTAGCCGGCCTAAGCGTCATAACCGACGCCAGCAATGCATATATCGGCAACAACTACCTGAATGTTGCAGCGCCAGCGACCTTTGCCTTTAACAGAAATGCCAACATGTTCCCGGTCATTCCGGGTGAGCAATACTTTTTGCAGACGTTTGCGAAGCGAACAGGAGCGCCTTCGGATAGCGTCAGTTGCCGCATACGCTTCATGGGTGCGGACAAGATCACGTTTCTAACGGCCCTTGGAATTACGGTCCTACCGACATCATCGACGACCTACGCCGAGTACAGCAACACCGTTGTCGTTCCTGCCGGCGCTGTATGGGCATGGGTCGATTTCGTTCCGACCAGCACGCTTACGGGCACCGGCAGTTACCAGTTCGGTTTTGTCTCCTGCCAGCGCAAAAGTGGCGGCAACCTTATTGTTGATGGTGCGATCACTGCCGCCAAGGTCGCGGCCAATGCCATCACGGCAGATAAGATCGCAGCCAGCAACATCACCGCCAAGCACCTCGTTCTCACCGACATGTCTAACATGGTTGACCAAGGATGGTCCGGTGGTTCGCTCGATGGCTGGGGTACCTACGGAAGGCAAAACTTCTACTACGATGCTGGCAACGGGGGAGACAGTGCGGGTTGGGTATATCAGACCAACGAACGCGACGGGGCACTGTCCAAAACGTTCAACGTTACTCCCGGTGAAACCTACTACTTCGAGACGTGGGTGTATAACACCAACCCTGACCCCATGCTTGCAGGTGCTCTGCTTGTGGGCGTCAAGGCTGACGGCTCAGGAGCTGTGTTTCCGATGGCGCTGACGTCTACCAAGAATGCGTGGGTGCGGGTGGCGGCTCAGTACACGGTGCATCCCGGTATCGTGAAGCTCTGGATGGTGATGTTCACCGACAAGGTTGGGGGAAGTGGCGGCGCAAGCACCTATTTCTCCAAGCCAGTCCTGCGCCGAGCGAGCGGAGCGGAGCTTATTGTCGATGGAGCCGTCACCGCCGATAAAATCGCGGCAAACTCTGTCACCGCTGGGAAGCTAGCCGCTAACGCCGTTACTGCCGGCACGATCGCGGCGAACGCGGTAACCGCCGGGACGATCGCAGCTGGTGCGGTGACTGCCGCACAGATCGCGGCGGGCGCGATCACGACAGACAAGCTCGCCGTGGGTACGGGCGGAAATTATCTGTCGAACTCAGATCTTTCAGCCGGCCTGACGGGTTGGGTGCCGGAGTATTCAAACGACGGCGCTAGCTTCAGATTCAGCCTGCGCACCGACAGCTATGCTCCTCAACCCGGAGCGATTGAAATCTACCAATCGAACGGCAAGTCGGGGATCGAGTACGGCATCTGGCCGGTTGATGCCTCTGGCGTTTCCAGACTCTTCGCGGTCAGGGCCAATGGTTGGTACGAGCTTTCCGTCTATTATCTCGGGCACCGATGCGTCGGCGTGCAGCCGTACCTCCAGTTCCTCGACGGCAACGACAACCATATCACCTACTATCAATGGGGAATTTTCCCGGCCTACCAGAACATCGACCCGCAGAGGAACCTTGCCAACTACCAGCGTTTCTGGGGCAAGGTGCAGATGCCGGCGAACGCCGCCAAGGTGCGCGTCTTCTTTCGGATGAAAGGGACGGTGGCCGGTCAAGGTGATAGCTATCTTTGGCTGGCGCGCATGTATTTCGGCGAGGCGAGCCAGAACCAGACCGAACCGACACCATGGAGCGACGGCAGCGTGACCGTGGTCTCGGCCGGCAATATCGTCACCGGAGCCGTCACCGCCGACAAGATCGCTGCCAACGCGGTCACGGCTGGCAAGATCGCGGCGAACGCTGTCACGGCGGGAACGATCGCGGCGGGCGCGGTTACGGCGTCCACGATCGCGGGCGGCTCGATCAGTGGCGACAAGATCGCTGCCAACACGATCGGAGCCAACCAGATCGCGGCCGGCGCGATCACCGCCAAGTCACTTGTCCTCACCGACTTCTCCAACATGGTCGATAACGGCTGGCAAGGTGGCAACCTTGATGGCTGGAGCATCCAGAATCTGCAGAACTTCTATCTTGATAGTTCGGCGGGGGACCAAGCTGGATATGTCGTGCAGTCGCTGGGTAGGGATTGTTGCTGGTCGAAATCAATCGCCGTCACGCCGGGTGAGACCTATGCCTTCGATGTGTGGGTCTACAACACCGATCCCAACGTGGCGAACCTCTATGCGGCCATCTATTCCGGCGCTGGCGTGTTGAACATCGGTGGAGTTACTTCGACCACGGTCAAGAACGGCTGGGTGCGGCTACAAGGCCGCTACACGATTCCGAGCGGCTATGTGAAGCTTGCGATGCTCCTGCAGGTCGACAAGACAGCAGGCACTGGCAGCTCCTGCTATTGGTCTAAGCCGATCATGCGCCGCGCCGTGTCGGCCGAGCTGATTGTCGATGGCGCGATCACCGCCAACAAGATCGCCGTTAACAGCCTGGACGCCATCACGGCTAATCTCGGCTCGGTCAATATCAGCTCGGCTGTCATCGGCACGCTACAGGTTGGCACCTCCAACATTCAGGCAGGCGCATGTACCGATACCGGCGTCGGTCGCGTGGCCGGCACCCAGACCCTCGGCGGCGGCAATGGCCCGACGAACATGGTGTCATGCGGCGTAACTGTAGCTGGTGATGGTCGTGTGGTGGTGGACTGCATGGCAATCGCGCAGATCAACAAGAGCGGCAACGGTCCGCAGGGATCTCAGGCGGTTGGTCTCAACATCATCCGCGATGGTCTCGGCATCTTCTCGCAGGTCTATTACCTGCCCGTCGTCCGAACAGTCGTCAGCGGCGGTGGTAACGGCGGCACGTCCAGTGAAACCTACACCGCTGGATGGGTCGGCGTGTCTGGCTTTTACGACGCGCCCGGCGCTGGCTGGCATGTTTACACGGTGCAGCTCAACAATCCGGGCAGCACCATCGGCTGGAATGAATGCAACATCTCAGCTTCATCGTACAAGAGGTAACCATGCGACACGAAGATAGGCCTTCCGATCGGGAGGAGACCGTCAGGTTCATCATCGTTCGGCCGGACGGGCGGATAAGGCAATCTGGGGCTATTCAGCGCCAGTACCTCGAAACATTCGCGGCCGTTTATCCTGGTTGCCGAGCGATGGAAGTTTCGGCCGACCAATACCGGCTCGATATCGACGCGCATTTCTATGTGCTTGATGGCGTCGTCACACCCAAGGGCACCGTCCTTGATGTCACGGATTTCACCATCAGGGCGGATGGCGTTGACAAGGTGTCCTTTGCCGTTCCGGCCGGCACCTCGGTCCTTCATGCCGGCGAGATCGTCGCCATCGAGGACGATGTCTTCGAATTCATCACCGAAGTTCTCGGCGACCATCGGTTCTCCTTCCAGGCACCAGCGGCCTTCCATCATTTCGAGGTGACTATCCATGCTGTTTGACATCCCCGCCGATCCCACTCTGGAGCGCATCCAGGCGCAAACCGACATCGATCGGCAGGTGCGGTTGGCGCGCATGATGTTTGTCACGGTCATCCCCGGTCAGGACGCGGTCTATGCGCTGAAGGTCAGCGAGGCGCTCTCGATTGCGGCCGATCCGCAGCTAGGCGTGAACGTGCCCGAAGTCGATACGCCCAACATCACGGCCGAAGCTGCCGAGGATGGCGTTAGCCGCTTTGAGAAGGCCGCCGAAATTCTAACGCGCGATCAGCATTGGAAGGTCGGCTCGCAGATGATCGAGGCCCAGCGCCGATCGGCAAACGCTGCTCTCTCTGCAGCCAACACAGCTCCCGAAATACGCGCCGCCGCCGAGATCGACTGGCGGGCCGTGCGTGCTTTTGCTCAAACCTAACCCACGAAAGGACTGCCATGCATCGCATTGACAGCATGTATGAACCGATGGTCGAGGCGCTGCTTGCGGCTCGATCGGAGAACAAGACCGATCGCTGGATGGCGTCCGTCGCCTTCTGGCTCGGCCGGCAGCAGATCTACAACGTGTCGGACTTCTGGCTGGCGCTGGCCGCCAAGATCACGTCTGGACTGGATGCAGCCGACAAGGAAACAATCCTCGATCAACTGAACAACAAGGAGGCCGCTCTGGTCGCGTCGGCCGGTGATTGGCCGGAAGCGCCGGCAAGCCTGCTGGCGATCGTTGCCGGCTGGTCTCCGGAGCCGCCTCCGGTCGATCTCTACGCCTATGCTGCGTCCAAGCGCTATGCCGTTGAAACGGGTGGTATCCTGCTCAACGGCATGCGCGTCATGACCGATCGCGCCAGTCAGTCGTTGATTACCGGTGCCTACAATTACGTGCAGGCTAACCCGGAGGTCATGGTGAAGTTCAAGACGGCTGCCGGCTTTGTCGAGCTGACGGCAACACAGATGACGGCGATCGCCGATGCGGTCGGCGCGCGTGTGCAGGCAAGCTTCGCGGCTGAAGGCGAAGTAAACGCCGAAATCATTGCCGGCACGATCACCACTAAGGGCGAGATCGATGCTTTCGCCTGGCCCTCTAACGGGGCCGTTGCGCCCAACACCTGAAGAGGGATTGAATGTCTACGTACCTAAACTCACTCAAGAAACAAAACGAGTTTCTGCAAGGTGAAGTCGAGCGCTTCGCCAATGCTGTCGATCGACTGGCCGACCAACTTTCAGAAGCGCAAAGCCAACTACAGGCTCAATCCGAGCCGGTCGAGGTTGATCCATCACCGACAAACACAGTCCGTGGTCCAGAGCGGGGTGAGGGTGATTTTGATAGATCAATTGACGAGACCAATCAGGTTCCGAACGACCTTTGAAGCTGGAAAAGAATTGAGTTTGGCTGCGAAGGGCAGCTTTGCCTGATGTCTTGTCGGGAAGTGTGACATCCGGATTCTAATCTTAAATTTAGTAGCCCCGAATTTGGAATGAAGGTTATGGACCACGAGAAGTTCTTTTCGGCAGTGCGAATGTCACTTTTTGGCGGCCGGCTATCTACAAGTCAGGTCGATGGTATGGAGGCGATTCTGACGGCATGGGCAGGAGGACCTTTCGACCCCCGTTGGCTAGCTTATATGCTGGCGACGGTCTATCACGAGACGGACAAAGCCATGTGCGCCGTCTCGGAAAACTTGAACTATTCGGCGACGGGACTACGATCTACGTTTTCCAAATATTTCAATGCTGAGGAAGCCGTCACCTATTCCCGCCAGCCACGGCGAATTGCCAACCGCGCCTATGCCAATCGGATGGGAAATGGGGATGAGGCCAGCGATGACGGCTGGCGCTACCGTGGGCGCGGTCTCGTCCAGATCACCGGCAGAGATAACTATATCAAGTATGGTATCGCCGATGATCCGGACAAGGCTCTTGATTCCCACAAAGCCATCGAAATTCTTTTTGACGGCATGGTCAAAGGTCGTTTCACTGGCAGGAAGCTTGCCGATTATTTCAGTGCTACTGGTTCTGATTGGATCGGTGCGCGTCGGATCATCAATGGTACGGATCGGGCAATCGAAATTGGCGATTTTGCCAAGAAGTTCGCGGCGGCAGTTGAACGCGCTCGCCAAGCTTAGCTGAGGCTAGCTGTAATTCGATATTGGCGGCATCAACGGCGCTGATGTTCGGGACATTCGCGTCCCCTCGAGCCTGTCCCGTTTCCCAAAAGCTTGAAACTCCGGCGTCCTCGCGTGGATGAACCGTCCCTTTTATCTGAAAAGGAGAATATATGTTCAATACTAATATGTTTCACAATATTCTTAATGTCTTGATTGCACTATCCGCGTCCATGATTGCCGTTCTTCTGGCGACGGGCTGCACCCAACTCGTCGATGGTACGTTGGAGTGTTCGCAATCCTTCGTCAGCCCGGGTTTTGCTGCTGCCGCCGTCGCGGCTTTGAGTACGCTCAAAATCGTCATCAACATCATGCGTGACGGCGTTGCGGGTTTAATAAAGCCGCAACCACCCGTCGATAGATGAAGCCATTTTTAACAGCATGCCCCGCTAAAATAGGCGGGGCATTTCGACTCCCCCAAATTCAATCGAGAAAAGCGATGACGTTACACGAATTTCTGGATGCTCTGGGCATCAAAGTCGGAGTTGTCATCGCCGGCCTCTCAGGCGGTATCTTGCGCGGTCTGTCCAGACGTCAATATACAGCACGAGAGATCGTTGCATCGCCAATCTGCGGCGCGCTTGCAGCAACCTATTTGACGGAGCCGGCTCTCTTTTATCTGCGCGCTATCAACTGGCCCCTGCCAGGGGAAGAGGTTGCAGCCATGAATGCCACGGCTTTCGTCGTTGGCGTATGTGCGATGTGGATCGCGGATCTGGTTTTTGATGCCATTTCCAGATGGGTCAAAGGCGGCCATGAAATGCGGTAGTGACTGAGCGTGCTTTTCACACAAAAGGGGACTCCACGGAAGCCACGAGCAACTACATAATTTCGATTGATATCTGTCCAATCCCGTCTATCTCTTGGTTGTATTCACCGCCAATGGCAATGGAGGAACCTTGTGGCTGATTTGTCCGATCGTTTCGCGGTTTCAACCTGGTCCTTGCATCGAGCGCTCGGTTCCACCTATCCCTACAAGCCTGCCGATCGGGCACTTCCCGATCGTCAGCCGACTTATGGGAGGGGCACGATCGAACTGATTGAAGTGCCGCGCCAATGTGCCGAGCATGGTATTTTTCGGCTTGAGATCTGTTCCTTTCATTTGCCGAGCTTGCTTCCTGGCTATCTTGGCGATTTTCGCAATGCCGCTGAAGACGCAGGCGTAAGGCTTCAGACCCTGCTCGTTGAAGACGGAGATCTCAGCAATCCTGCAACGGTTGAGCGCGATGCCGAGTGGATGGCCGGTTGGATTGATGTTGCCGTAGCCCTCGGGGCTGACAATATGCGGGTGATTGCCGGAAAAGCTCAGTCGACGGATTCTGCTTTGACGCTCGCGGAGACTCACCTGCGCCGTCTGGCTGAATTGGCCCAAGCGGCGGGGGTGCGTCTCGTTATCGAAAATTGGTTCGACCTGCTGCCCGGACCAAGGGAAGTCAATCGAGTTCTTGATTCCCTGCGTGGCAAAGTCGGTCTCAACGGAGATTTTGGCAATTGGGAGCGAGCCGGTAAATACGATGATCTTGCAAAGATCATGGGCCGCGCTGAACTTTGTCATGCAAAGGGACACTATTCAGCTGCGGGCCTTGATGCTGAGGATTATGTTCGGTGCGTTAAGCTTTCCAACGCGGCCGGCTACAAGGGTCCATTCACGTTAATCTACGACTCCACATTCTATCAGGACGAATGGTTGGGGATTCTCGAAGAACGGGACTGCATCGCTAATGTTTTCAAGAAGGCGGTAGCGTAAAATCGTAGCACCTCCGCCGAAAGAACAGAGATGCGCTACTTCGGTGAATTATCCATCTTTTCATATGCAGGGGTGGAATGGCCCAGATAGGTCATCAATGAAAATCATATCTGTGCAGTGCGCCGAGCAGCCGGTCTTGCGTTTGATAGCCGGCGTTGTAGAGGTCGATAGCGACATTGGCTGCCGATAAGCCCTCTTGGCTTTGCAATTTGATACTGCGCTCGGCGCACCAAGCAAAAAGGGCCCCTGCGAGGACATCGATGTCATCGGGGTAAAGTGGCGCGTTGACCATCATAGACATTCGCTAGACCATTCATTGTTGGAGCTTGATACCGGGGTGGCGTGAAGCGAACACTGCTTTGGTTTTGAAGATTTGCAATCGAGTTCATCGCGCGACGTTAACGCCAACCTGATATGGAGCAGGCCCTATGTGTCTTAACGTGACATAGGTTCCTTTTGGCACATCATTGCTGGCTTTGATGTTCCCCGGGCGGAGCCGTCGGATGGCTGAATTCGCTTTTTGTATCGTGTGGCGCAACGAAGAGCAGGACGCCGAGCATAATTGCCAGCGCCACTAGGAAGGATAGGACAAGCCTCGGCCTGGACGGCATCATTGATGAATTGGATGCGACGCCTTAACTGCAGCCTCGATCAACTCCTCGGCGTATAAAAGCGCCGATGCTGTGTCTTCTCCGTCGAGCTTCAAATCCTTGCATTTGCGATGCATGGCTCTGCGAATCTGAGCCAGCAACGCAGCGTCTATATCGACTTCGCCCTCGTCGAACACGTGCGTCAATGCGGATTGGGCGACAATTTCCAGAACGGCAACTCGCCCCTCGATTTCCCCCAGAGAAGGTATCGCGTTCCTCTTCACATGCTGTTTGCAATCGCGATGGGTAGTAAGCATTTCAGTCACCTCCTTCACCAAAGAGGATAACTATCGAGAAAGGAAAAAGTTCGGCCTCTCTCCCAAAAAACTTGCGCTCGGAATTTGCGGATTAGCCGTATTGATCCCCTGTTGAGATATTCTTGCTGGCTTGTCACTTCATGGGGCAAAGGCTGGGGTCAGCCAATACATCGGCGCAGCGAGGTGAGCGGCGAAAATCATCATAATAAAGGGTCCATACGGTACTATCGGCGGCGCGATAGGGCCCGAATTTGAAATATTGATTCTTTCCCAAACCGCGGTCGGCATGTCCTATATGGCCGGTAACCGTGACGATCCATTTGTTGTTGGCGAATATTTCAATATGTCCGGAGCCGTCTGGACCTGGCTTGCTGTAGATAGCGAAGTCGATCCAGCCTGATGCCGGCGTCGGTAGCTTGTTACCACGGTTTATTACTTTGATCGCGCTGGTGCAGCCGGTAAATTCTTCCCCGTCGGTTTCGCCCCAATTGTCATCCGTGGCTACCAATGCGCGCATTTGATTGGTTTCCGGACGAAACCAGACCGGCGTTGCGTCGTCACCGCAGGCCTTGCTGTTATTTTTGGGCCGGTGCTTCTCGGTGGGGGCAACGTAGTTGGTTTCAACGGTCGCGAAGAGTTTGCCGTTATTCAGTCGTAGTGCGAGGAAGGGGCTGAAATCTCCTTTGGCAGTCGGCCCGATTTCTCGCTTCCATTGAGCGATGAGATAGCGATGGTCACCGGAGGGAATGGGGTCCGCGAACTTGACCGCAAAGCCGTACCAAACCCCCTGATCGTATGGCACGCGATACTTGGTGCGTTCCCAGATTTCCGCCCTTTCGCTGCAGTTTGCGTTGCCCAGCGAGCATGTTGGCCTGACGCTCAGCTTCAGTGCACCGACGCCGGTACGCTTCACTTCCGATTGAAACTCGATCGTCCCGGCCTTCTGCTCGACGTTGTCGCGATAATAAAGGTGGCCAGTTGGGGCGAAATCCTTGCCGTCGAAGCCGTCACGCAACACCATCTGAGCCGGGCTGTCGGCCAGCGCCGGTGCTGCAGCACAGGTGCAAGCCAGGATGGCGGGCAGTGCATATTTTGCATTCATGCTGGAATATTCCTTTGGCGAGGCATTCGTAAAGCATTATCAATGACCTGTTCGCTCCTTGCAGGCAAGCGAGAGCAACACGACTGCAAAGCCGGATTAATGGCTCTGAAAGTCACTTCCAATCAATTTCAGGAGAGCGGCATCCTGTGAGTGTGATGTTTGATGATGCAACTTTAACCGCATGTTAGACGCTTTGCGGTTCATATCCCGCTAAGTTGGGCTTTGGTTGCGGCTATCGATGCTCCGGACAATGATTGTTCGCTGCTGCGACCTAATCGACGTTTGAATGTCGGTCATGAGATATACCGGCTAAGGGTCGCTGTTGGGGACTGCCTTTGGCAAATGGGGAAGTAGGGCTGGCCAATCGAGAGGCTCAGCCACGCCGAAAAATTGCGATTTTGACGTCGCATGCGTTTTTGCGCGGCTATCGCAAGGCGTCTATCCATTTTATCGCATCCCGCTGGGCCGAGCAGGGACATGAGGTTCATTTTCTCACGATAGGCCATAGCTGGCTGACTTTGCTCAAGGATCGCCGGCGTTTTCGCGCCCTGTCTCAGGATCAAGCGAATCGGTTTCAGATAATCGCGACCAATTTGAGTGCCGGCGCCTATCTTCCGCCCTTGCATGCTTTCAGTTCCGGCAATCGCTTTCTCAATGCTGTTAATTCCATACTCTTTCGCCTTTATGGCAGTTATTTTCCGCCCTTTGCGCGTCGCGTCATAACCGACGCGGATTTGATATTGGTCGAGAGTGGTTCTCCGCTTGCTTTTTTCGCCAAGGCCAAGAGGCTGAATCCAAAGGCACGGATCTTGTATTTTTGCCGCGACCTGTTGAGAACCATTGGGGCAGCGCCGGCGCTGCAGGATATTCAGGCTCGGGAGATCGCACGCTTCGATGCCGTTTGCGTTCCTTCGGAGCGGCTTGGGGCCATGCTTCCACCCGGGGGACGCGTGCGAGTTATCCCGCAAGGGATTGATGCGTCCTTGTTTGATCGCGAGCAGCCATCTCCTTATCCGCCCGGTAGCCGCAATGCGATTTCCATCGGCAACATGCTTTTTGACCAAGCCTCGGTGGCCGCCATGGCGGCGGCGGCACCGGATGTTAATTTCCATGTCTTTGGCGCCGCTTGGACGGGATGGGTTCGGCCAAACATCACGATCTACGGCGAGCGGGATTTCGAGAGCATCATCCCCTATTTGCAGCACGCCGATTTCGGCATTGCGCCCTATCGTCTCACCGCGGATGAGGTTTACCTTGCGGAATCGAGCTTGAAACTCGCGCAATACAGTTATTGTGGCCTCCCGATTCTGCTACCGGATCTCGTTCCTTTTACCAGGCCTAACGGCATCGCCTATCGACTGGAAGGCGAGGTCGCGTGGCGGGAGAAGATCGATGCGGCGCTTACGATGCGGCGTTCGGTTGCTTTCCGCGATGGAATCATGACCTGGGATGAAGTTGCGCAGCAAACCTTGGCTGCTGCATACGAAACTCACTGATCGGCTCAACCGGGTGCAAGGAAATCTAGCAGTCTGCCAACGAAAGGGCGGGATGCTCTCGGCAATTTTCCGCCTGCCGTTGCCATCAGGATTTGCGCGTCTTCGGGGGTGATCAGGCGTAGGAAGCGGATTGCCAACATATAGGTGATTGCCCCGGCGGGAATGGCGCTCAAAAGTGCTGGCAGCCCGTCGAGGATGTAGACGCCGAGGCTTGCTGCACCCGCGCAGAGAGTGGCAGCAAGAACTGTCTTCGCCAATGCTGTTACGGGAAGTGCAACCCGAACATACTTCCAAGCCATCCAGCCGAGTAACACAAACGTCAGCGTCACAATCGCGGCGCGGGCAAGGGCAGCGCCCTCGAGGCCGAAAGAAGGCACGAGAATTGATAGCAGGACTATCGTGGCGGCAGCGCTTGTGATCTGTACCCGCAGCAAGGTGGCGCTGCGCCCGGATGCGCTGATGATGCCCCAAGGGATAACGGACATGCCGGCAAGCCACACGAAGGCTAGCAGCGTGGCTGCTGCCGGAACCGCGGGTTCGAATGCATCGCCGAAGATCAGCGGTAAGAGTTCCGGCATGATGATCGCACCGCCCATGCTGATCGGCAGCATGATCAAGGCGACTGTTCGAATGACGCGCCTGTAGGATGCTTCTAGCGACTGCCTGTCGCCCTTTGCATGTGCCGCGGTGAAGTTAACCACGAGCGCGGGCGATATCTGGAGCATAATCTGTTCGATAAGACCGGCAAGGCCAAGACCTGCCGCAAAGTAGCCGATGCTGGTCGGAGAGAGAAAAGCGCCAAGAAAGAGGAACTCAATGCGTGAGAGAACAAGAATCTCGATGAGATCGCTGAACCAGATGTATCGGCCATAACGCAGCATTTCCGGTGACAGGGCCTCCCGCGAAGATCTTGCTGCAGGATCGATATAGCCGCGTAATTTCAATGCCTGTGGCAGGTAGCGGGCGATGTAACCGATCAAGGCGCCGGTCGGGCCCAGCAGCCATGCCCCAGCGAAGACGAGCGGAACTTGCAGTGCTCCGCCGAGAAGGGTGGTGCGTGCGGTTTGGCCGAAGCGATTTCTTCCGCGGGCTACGGCGGTGGAGAATACGTGGAACGCATAGCTGAGGAAGAGGAGCCCTGTGATCAGCCAGAACCATGCATGCGACGCATCGCGATGAGCATAGGTTATCGCAGCAAAGAGAAGAATGGCTACGCCGATCATGCTGACCGATATAAGGAAACTGTGCAGTGCGGTGCGGACCAGTGCTTTCCATGCATTGCCATTGTCCGTGACACCGCTTGCGTTGCGCAGCAAAATCTGAGGCAGGCCCATATCGGCGAGTGCGGCAGCGGATGTTGCAACCCATAATGCGTAGGCGACTTTGCCCGA
Source organism: Martinezella tropici (assembly GCA_000799755.1). GTDB lineage: Bacteria > Pseudomonadota > Alphaproteobacteria > Rhizobiales > Rhizobiaceae > Rhizobium > Rhizobium tropici_A. The sequence goes on along the minus strand of JUHI01000007.1, from coordinate 19,895 downwards.
CCCAGCAGGCCCCAGCAGTCGGGCTGCGATGATGCTGCTCGCAAAGCCCGCAGCCAGCGAGATGAATGTCGCCGCCAGGCTGATCAGCGAACTCTTAAGGAGGTTGGATACGGGCACGCTCATGACGCTCTATCTAGGGGCCTGACGCATAACCTTGTGTTAAAAGGCGGCTGATAGTTTTCGCTTTCCTCCTAGTTGAAATTCGAGACGCTCACCATGATAGATCGCGCCGCCGACCGAGATGGATTTCTCATTCCGGGATATCTGCAGAAGGGATTGCGCGAGCGGATGCACAATCTTCTGTGGCGGCTTATGTCACCTTTGCCTGACAAGCCCTATTGCGCGCTCAAATATAGGACCATTCGAGGTAATTTCCCGAATTTATCATCTCCTCAAACCTTTACCGAGAAGATACAGGCCCGCAAGCTATACGATCGCAATCCGCTGTTTCCGCGTTTCGTGGACAAGGCCGACGCAAAGGTGCTGATTGCGGAAAGGGTTGGCGATCAATATGTCATCCCGACGCTTTGGGTAGGAAAAGACCTTGTCTCCGTGGATTGGTCGGGGATTTCCCTTCCTGCGGTCGTCAAGCCAACCCATGCAAGTGGCGTGGGCCGGTTCCTCTACGGCGAGGCCGATGTGGAACGGCTTCTCAAGAGCAATCCGTCTGGCGAGTGGTTGGCGATCGATCATGCCTCCTACAACAGAGAGTGGGCCTACAGCCAGCTTGAGCCGCGCATTCTGGTAGAAAGCATGCTGCTCGTCGATGGTCGAGTTCCCTGGGACTATCGGCTCTTTACGTTCGATGGGAAGGTCTCGCATATCGAGATCGATATACGGGAAAACGGTCGAGGCTATTCGTGCAACTATACGCCTGACTGGCAGAAGCTGCCGTTCTACGATCGGGATTATCTCGGTCTATATCCAGGGGACGTTGCCCGCCCGTCGCGGCTCGATGAAATGATTCATGTCGCCGAAACGGTCGCTCGGGACATAGATTTCGTTCGCGTCGATCTGTACGCGTCGGCGGAGTGGGTTCGGGTGGGCGAACTGACCTTTTACCCGGGAGGAGGCTTCGAAGCGTTCGAGCCGGACGAATATGACCTCTCGATCGGCCGGAAATGGAAGCTCGGCTTCGAAATACCAAAGAGATAGATGGACAAATCATTCTCTCCGCGTTTCATAGGCCGGTCCGCTTTTTGAGAAGGTTTTCCATGACGATCGACCAGGATCTTGCTCGTATCGAGCTGCAAGAGGAAACACTACGTTTCGATGCTTTTGACCTTTCGACGGCTTGGGTGCTCGGTAAGCTGCTGCGCGACCTCGCCAGCGAGCGCAACATGGGCGTCGCCATCGACATCACGCTGCATTCGATGCCAGTTTTCTACATAGCCTTGCCCGGCTCAACGCCCGATAACGCAAACTGGATTCGCCGAAAGCGCAATATGGTGCTGCGCTACTTCCGCAGCAGCTATGCCAGCACGTTGCGGCTACAGCAGCAGGGAAAGACGATCGAGGATAACGGGCTTTCAAGCGCAGATTTTGCAGCGTCCGGCGGCAGCTTTCCGATTTTCGTCAACGGCACGGGCTGCATCGGCGCCGTCACCGTTTCCGGTCTGCCACAGCGCGAGGACCATAATCTCGTCGTCGAAGCCTTGGCTTTGACCCTCGGTCACGAACTTCACAATCTCAGCCTAGCCTAAGCGGTTGAGGCGGCGCCAGGCTTCCAGCGGGCGCCGCCGTCAATCTCAGATATTGCCGCCAGCTTCGGCTATGACTTTGGTCAAGCTACCCGTTGCCGGGAAAAGCGGGATGAGGCATGCCTGCAAGGCATGATAGATATCGCCCTTGCCCGGGAACAGCGTGTGAGCCGGGACCAGATCCTCTGTCAGTTCCTCATGCCAGCCGCCATTTGTGCGATCGATGAAAGCTTGGCCGATGACGCTCCAGATCTTGCGGTAGCTTTCTTCGTGAAAATCACTCGGGGCATGCTCGTTCAGATAGTGAGCCGCACCTGCACCTTCGCAAGCTGGCCACCAGAGCTTGTTGCGTTTTGCAGGCACGTCTTCCCAGTCGAGCGTGTAGAAGAACCCATTTTTCTCGCTATCCCAACCGAGCGACATGGACTGAGAGAAGAGGCCCTTGGCTGCTTCGGGCATCCAATCGTGCCGTTTTTCCCCCAGTGACCAGAGTTGCAGGATAAGACGTGCCCATTCCAGCCAATGTCCCGGCGTCGTGCCCGACGGGCGGAACATTTCGTTGCCGCGGTAATTCTTGTCGAGCGCCCAATCGGCATTGAAGTGTTCGGCAACGCGCCAGCCGACAGAGCCCGCCGAGCGGCGGATGACGAGATCGGCGATACTCTCGGCCTTTTCGAGATACGCCTTATCGCCGGTCGCTTCGAAAGCAGCCATCAGCGCTTCCGTCAGATGCATGTTGGAATTCTGGCCGCGATAGGTGCCGCCGTCGATCAACGACCAATCCCGATTGAATTCCTCGGCGATCGCCCCGTGCTTTGCTTCCCAGAACTTCGTGTTCAGGATTTCCGTGACGTCTGCCAACATGCCGTCTGCTAGCGGATGACCGATCGTCTTTGCGGAGGAGGCCGCCAGCAATACGAAAGCGTGACCATAGCCCTGCTTGCTCGAATCGACGGGACCGTCATTGTTCAGCGACCAGAAATAGCCGCCATGCTTCGTGTCGCGATGATGGTTCCAGAGATAGTTCATGCCATGGTCGACGATCTCGTTTGCGCCGGGCCGACCCAGCAACGACCCGATCGAGAAGCAGTGCACCATGCGGGCGGTCGAGTGAATTCCGCGCACGGGATTTGCCATGTTCAGCGGCTTACCGGCATCGTCCATGTCGTAGAAACCGCCTTTGGGATTGACGGCGCGGTACTGGAAGAAGTCAAAAAGCGCATTCGCTTGATCGAGCAGCCAGCGTCGATGATAGGCGCGCGTGCTCCAGTTTCCGAGCGCTGCGGGTTCAACCTGTATGTTCATGCCGTCCTCCATGGATTCTTTTCCTGAAGCCGTATAGCGCTGCCCGAAAGCGCTGTCATGGCGTTATGGATGAAACTGTGTCGTCGGGTTAACGTTGTCCATGGCGAGTTCAGCAATTAGTATCGGCTGCTTTTGTTTTCTCGAAATCGCGCAAACTATGGAAGCGCAATGCTTGCCATAAGGCAGGCAAAGGCATAGATATATTGACATAAAGATATCTTTATGTGATTTGGGCGTGAAGTCGCAATCAGGCCAGAGGAATTCGCTGATGTTTGACAATCTTTTTGGTCCGGGGACGGCTAAGCGCGATGGCGGCGAGATACTGCAGGCCCTGCGCAAGGCTGCCAGCGAGCGAATCCTTGTGCTTGATGGTGCCATGGGTACGCAAATCCAGGGCCTTGGCTTTGATGAGGACCAGTTTCGCGGTCATCGGTTCATCGGTTGCGCATGTCATCAGAAGGGCAATAACGACCTTCTCATTCTGACGCAGCCCGATGCCATTGAAGAGATCCATTATCGCTACGCCAAGGCTGGTGCCGATATTCTGGAGACCAATACCTTTTCGTCCACTAGCATCGCGCAGGCGGACTATGAAATGGAAGGCGCGGTCTACGATCTCAACAAGGAGGGCGCTGAAATCGTGCGCCGCGCGGCGATCCGTGCCGAGCGCGAAGATGGCAAGCGTCGCTTCGTGGCCGGTGCCATCGGTCCGACCAACCGTACCGCGTCAATTTCTCCTGACGTCAACAATCCCGGCTATCGTGCTGTCAGCTTTGACGATCTGCGCCTCGCCTATGGCGAGCAGATCGACGGCCTGATCGATGGTGGCGCCGACATCATTCTGATTGAGACGATCTTCGATACGCTGAATGCGAAGGCGGCGATTTTCGCCTGCGAAGAGCGTTTCGAGGCCAAGGGTATCCACTTGCCGGTCATGATTTCCGGGACGATCACCGACCTTTCGGGCCGTACCTTGTCGGGTCAGACCCCGTCGGCTTTCTGGAATTCGGTGCGTCACGCAAGCCCGTTCACCGTTGGCCTCAATTGCGCGCTCGGTGCCAATGCCATGAGGCCGCACCTGCAGGAGCTTTCGGCTGCGGCGGATACCTTCATCTGCGCCTATCCAAACGCCGGTCTGCCGAATGAATTCGGCCAGTATGACGAAACGCCCGAGATGATGGCGGCGCAAGTGGAGGAATTTGCGCGCGAAGGTCTCGTCAACATTGTTGGCGGTTGCTGCGGCTCGACGCCGGAGCACATAGCCGCGATCGCAGAAGCGGTTTCGAAATATCCGCCACGCAAGCTCGCCGAGCACCGCCCCTTCATGTCTCTTTCCGGGCTGGAGCCGTTCGAGCTCACCAAGGACATTCCCTTCGTCAACGTCGGCGAGCGCACGAACGTCACCGGTTCCGCCAAATTCCGCAAGCTCATCACCAACGCCGATTATACGGCTGCCCTTGCTGTTGCGCGTGATCAGGTCGAAAACGGCGCACAGGTCATCGACATCAACATGGACGAAGGCCTGATCGATTCCGAGAAGGCGATGGTCGAGTTCCTGAATCTGATCGCTGCCGAGCCGGATATCGCCCGCGTTCCAGTCATGATCGACAGTTCCAAGTTTTCGATCATCGAGGCCGGTCTGAAGTGCGTTCAGGGCAAGCCGATCGTCAACTCGATTTCCTTGAAAGAAGGTGAGGAGAATTTCCTAAAGCAGGCGCGGCTGATGCGCATGTACGGCGCTGCCGTTGTCGTCATGGCATTCGATGAAACGGGTCAGGCGGATAGCTATGAGCGCAAGGTCGAAATCTGCTCCCGCGCCTACAAGCTGCTGACGGAAGTGGCGGGTCTGCCGCCGGAGGATATCATTTTCGATCCGAACATCTTCGCGGTCGCCACAGGTATCGAAGAGCACAACAATTACGGCGTCGACTTCATCGAAGCGACGAGAACGATCCGCCGGACCATGCCGTTGACGCATATCTCCGGGGGCGTGTCGAACCTGTCCTTCTCGTTCCGTGGCAACGAGCCTGTTCGTGAGGCCATGCATGCCGTGTTCCTCTATCACGCCATCCAGGCGGGCATGGACATGGGCATCGTCAACGCCGGACAGCTTGCGGTCTATGATAATATCGACCCGGAACTAAGGGATGCCTGCGAGGACGTCGTCCTTAACCGCCGCCCTGACAGCACGGAGCGTCTGCTTGAGATTGCCGAGCGTTTTCGCGGCGCCGGTGGCAAAGAAGCCAAGGCGCAGGATCTTTCCTGGCGGGAATGGCCGGTGGAGAAGCGGCTCGAACACGCGTTGGTCAACGGCATTACCGAGTATATCGAAGCCGATACGGAAGAGGCGCGTCAGGCCGCCGCGCGGCCGCTGCACGTGATCGAAGGCCCCTTGATGGCCGGCATGAATGTCGTTGGCGATCTCTTCGGCGCGGGCAAGATGTTCCTGCCGCAGGTGGTGAAGTCCGCGCGCGTCATGAAGCAGGCCGTTGCCGTGTTGCTGCCTTACATGGAAGCGGAAAAGCTTGCTAATGGCGGTGGCAGCGAACGGCAATCGGCCGGCAAGGTGCTGATGGCAACCGTCAAGGGCGATGTTCACGATATCGGCAAGAACATCGTCGGCGTCGTTCTCGCCTGCAACAACTACGAAATCATCGATCTTGGCGTCATGGTGCCGGCGACGAAGATCCTGGAAACGGCTGTCGCCGAAAAGGTCGATATCATCGGCCTGTCGGGGCTGATTACACCGTCCCTGGACGAGATGGTGCATGTTGCCTCGGAAATGGAGCGGCAGGGCTTCGATATTCCCTTGCTGATCGGCGGTGCCACCACCAGTCGTGTCCACACGGCGGTAAAGATCCATCCAGGCTATCATCGCGGTCAGACGGTCTATGTTACAGATGCCAGCCGTGCTGTTGGTGTCGTGTCGGCATTGCTCTCGCCGGAGGCGCGGACGGGCTATATCGATACGGTCAGGGCAGAATATGCGAAGGTCGCGGCTGCGCATGCGCGTAGCGAAGCCGAAAAGGTACGCCTGCCGATCGCGAGAGCCCGCGAGAACGCCGAGAAGGTAGACTGGTCGAGCTACAAGCCCGTGAAGCCGCAATTCTTCGGGACGAAGGTATTCGAGAGTTACGATCTTGCCGAGCTGGCGAAATATATCGACTGGACGCCATTCTTCCAGACCTGGGAGTTGAAGGGGCGTTTCCCCGCAATTCTCGAGGACGAGAAGCAGGGCGAGGCGGCGCGGCAGCTGTACAGCGACGCGCAGGCGATGCTGGAAAAGATCATTGCGGAGAACTGGTTCCGCCCGCGCGCCGTCATCGGCTTCTGGCCGGCCGGCACTGATGGCGACGATATCCGGCTGTTCACGGATGAAAGCCGTAGCGAGGAGCTCGCGACCTTCTATACGCTCCGTCAGCAGCTGTCGAAGCGTGATGGTCGACCCAATGTTGCGCTATCCGACTTCGTCGCGCCAGTTTCCAGCGGTATCGGCGATTATGTCGGCGGCTTTGTTGTTACGGCCGGCATCGAAGAAGTCGCTATTGCCGAACGTTTCGAGCGGGCCAATGACGATTACTCGTCGATCCTCGTCAAGGCGCTCGCCGACCGCTTTGCCGAGGCCTTTGCCGAACGGATGCACGAGCGGGTGCGGCGGGAGTTCTGGGGTTATGCCACGGACGAGAATTTCTCGAGCGAGGAACTCGTGCTCGAGGCCTATGCCGGTATCCGCCCCGCACCGGGCTATCCGGCTCAGCCCGACCATACCGAGAAGGACACGCTTTTCCGTTTGCTGGACGCGGAGGCCGCGACGGGCGTGACGCTTACGGAAAGCTATGCGATGTGGCCGGGTTCGTCCGTCTCGGGCATCTATATAGCCCATCCGTCCTCCTATTATTTCGGCGTCGCCAAGGTCGAACGCGATCAGGTCGAGGATTATGCCACCCGCAAGAACATGCCCATCGCCGAAGTGGAGCGCTGGTTGGGTCCGGTTCTGAACTATGTGCTTGAGAAGCGTGGCGCAGAGGTCGAGGACGCCGCCTGATTTCGAGTCGTTTCAACGATTTGAGATGCTTTGCTTAGAATTTGATTCCGCACGAAAACACCGCCCCAGCTGCCAAAGCTGGGGCGGTGTTTTTTTGATTCCAGGACACTTCTTCTGTTCGCTTAGTTTGCACCTATCGTCAGTTCGGCGACGAAATCATAGGCATCGCCGCGATAGAGCGATCGCGTGAATTCGACTGCCCGGCCTGAGCCGAGATAGGAAATTCGTTCGATCGAAAGGCCGGCTGCTCCGACCGGAACGCCCAACAGGCCGGCATCCGCCTCCTTCATGTTGGTCGCCGATATCCGCTGAACGGCGCGAACGGGACGCACCTGCCGCTTTTCCAGTTCCGCATAGAGCGATGTCGTGACCACTGACGGGTCGGGCAGGAATTCGCCGGAGACGCTGGCGTGCTCGATTGCCAGCGGTTGATCGTCGGCTATGCGCAGACGGCTCAGCCGCGATACCTTGGTGTCGGCCGCCAAGCCAAGGATCATCATCTCGTCCGGGGAGGGCGTATGGATGCCTTTGTGCAGCCACTCGGAACGAGCCGTCATCCCGCGTCTCGCCATGTCCTCGGTAAAGGATGTCAATTGCGAAAGCCGTTGTTCGACTTTGGAAACGGGTTTCGCAACGAACGTGCCTGATCCATGGCGGCGAACGAGAATGCCTTCCGCGACGAGATCGTCGATCGCCTTGCGCACCGTGACGCGGCTGACCGCGGCAAATTCGGCAATATCGCGCTCCGGAGGAAGTGCATCCCCGTGCTTCAGCCTGCCAACTTTCACCGCCTCTTCGAGCGTGCGCCGAAGCTTGACATAAAGCGGACCTGTGCCACCTCCAGAAAGGCGTTCCGGCGAGAAGATCGCGCTCAAATCTTCGGTCATGCGTTGTTTTCCTCTCCACCCCGCAGAAATTTTGCCGCCAGTTCGATAGCGCCGCGCAGAACATCGCCCTTCGGTTCGGCAAGAATCGCCTTGTGGCGTTGATCAAGCCAGGGTCGATAGGCCTGCGCAAGGCCGCCAAGCAGGCAGATCGAAGGGCATTCTGGCCAGAGCAGCGCGTCTAAACTTTCGGTTATGGATCTTGCCGCGGATTTGATGATGTCGACGGCAACTGCATCCTCCATCCCGGCATATTCAAACACGATCGGCGCGTAGCGAGCGAAATCCTTCGGCTTGGACGCATGCGCAAACTCGACGATGCGTTCCGGATCGTTGCCATATTCGCCCATGATCGATGCCGTGAGCGCCGAGCCTGCCGTTACCCCGTCGTGCGCCAGAACAGCTCTTTCAAGCAGATCGCGGCCGAGACGGGCACCGCTTGCCTGATCGCCGATGACAAACCCCCAGCCGCCGATGCCCCAGATCCTGCCCTCACGACGGGCGTTGTAAACGGAGCCGGTCCCGAAGGCGCCGATGATTCCATCGGCGTCGCCGAGCGCGCCTTGAAGCGCTGTCGTTGCGTCTGTGACGACGCGTGTTCTGGCAAAGGGCAGGGAACCTTCGACCCTCTTGCCGTAATTTCCGACATTGGCGCCCGCAGTTCCGATAACGGCAGGCAGCGTCTGCAGCATTTCGGGCGCAAGCCCCGCGTCAATCAATGCCTGCTTTGCCGAGGCGACGATATGGATCAACGAGTTTTCGAGGTCGGATAGAATATTGGCCGCGCCGGCCTTGCCGGTGCCGAGCACCTGTCCGGTGCCGTCTATGACTGCTGCCCGGCAGCTCGTGCCACCGCCATCGATACCAATTGCAAACTGCCCCATCATGCCTCCGGATGCGCCTATTCCCCATTTTTCCATACAATACCAAAAAAATACCATTTACCAATAGGCAATGCGCTCATTTTTGTTTGCCTGTATATAATTGAATTAATTGCATAAAATTATCGTGGTCAATCTTTTTGTGTCGGAAAGTTAAATTCGGCTGGACAATTGGTATTTTTTTGGCCTTAATTCGTGGCAGGGGAACAGTGAGAATGGACATCGGCAAAGCCGGCAGAAAAACAACAGTTGGTAGGTGAGGCGGAAAGACGCGCACCTCGTCGTTGTCCAAAAACCGTTCGGATCAGGAGGATCTCGCTTCGGCGTTCATCATGAATTTCCCGCGTGGTTCTTGCAACGCCTCCGTCTGACGGCGGCAGGCGGCAATTGATCGGGCTGATCGGGCCGGTGCCTATGAAGCCTTTTGCATGGAGGGGTCGGCAATATTGGCGGCCCTATGGGGCGCTGACCGTTTCCTCGGACAGGCCAGCGGATTTTCAGATCGAGAACAGCGCCTTTCTACGGGCGCAGAAAACAGGAGAGGGAAATGAAAACCAATGTTCTGAAGGGCTTGCTTCTTGCATCGAGCCTGCTGACCTCTGTCAGCCTGGCGCATGCGGCCGACGTGACGCTGACGGTTGAAAGCTGGCGTAACGACGACCTGCAGATCTGGCAGGAGAAGATCATCCCGGCTTTCGAAGCGAAGAACCCGGGCATCAAGATTGTGTTCTCGCCGACTGCTCCGACCGAATACAATGCGTCGCTGAACGCCAAGCTTGATGCAGGTTCTGCTGGTGACATCATCACCTGCCGTCCGTTCGACGCCTCGCTCGACCTCTTCAACAAGAAGCATCTTGCCGACCTCACCAAGCTGAAGGGGATGGAAAACTTCTCGGCTGTCGCCAAGGCCGCCTGGTCGACCGACGACGGAAAGTCCACCTTCTGCGTGCCGATGGCTTCGGTCATTCACGGCTTCATCTACAACAAGGACGCCTTCGACAAGCTCGGCCTCAAGGTGCCGACGACGCGCGACGAGTTCTTCGCCGTTCTCGACAAGATCAAGGCCGACGGCACCTACATCCCGATGGCCATGGGCACGAAGGATCTGTGGGAAGCCGCAACCATGGGGTACCAGAACATCGGTCCCAACTACTGGAAGGGCGAAGAAGGCCGCAAGGCTCTGATTTCTGGCAAGGAAAAGCTGACGGACGCTCCGTGGGTCGATCCTTACAAGGAGCTGGCCAAGTGGAAGCCCTACCTCGGCGATGGCTTCGAAGCTCAGGGTTATGCTGACAGCCAGAACCTCTTCACGCTGGGCAAGGCTGCGATCTATCCGGCAGGTTCCTGGGAAATTGCTCTCTTCAACACCCAGGCGCAGTTCAAGATGGGCGCATTCCCGCCGCCGGTCGCAAAGGCCGGTGACACCGCCTACATCTCCGACCATCCGGATATCGGCGTCGGCCTGAACGCCAAGAGCAAGCACCAGGAAGAAGCCAAGAAGTTCCTCGACTGGGTGGCTTCCGACGAATTCGCTTCCATCTATGCCAATTCGCTGCCGGGCTTCTTCAGCCTGAACTCGCATCCGGTGAAGATGAGCGATGCGCTCGCCCAGGAATTCGTCTCCTGGCGCAACGATCACAAGTCGACCGTTCGCTCCACCTATCAGATCCTTTCGCGCGGTACGCCGAACCTGGAAAACGAGACCTGGACCGAATCCGCAAACGTGATCAACGGCACGGATACTCCGGAACAGGCTGGCGCGAAGCTCCAGAAGGGCCTCGACAGCTGGTACAAGCCGGGCAAGTAATCACTGCATGGTACGGGCGAGGGGTCTTTCGGGCTCCTCGCCCTTTTCGTTGTTTTAGATAATTGGATTGGCGATCGTTTCGCCTTTGCATTCGACACGCCCGATGTCGTTTCCATCCGGTTGTAGAGCCGGGGCAGCGGGCGGATTTGAACCATTGTGCTGCCGCCTCCTCACGCAGCCAAGAAGAACAGGCAGAAAGCCATGAGCGACGCTGCGACATCCGATGCCCTCAAGGTCATACCGATCAGACGCTCCAAGCGCTGGCACATCCTAGTTTTCCTTTTCCCGGCCTTCGTCGTCTATACGGCGATCATGATCCTGCCATTGATCGAAACGCTGCGGCTGTCGCTTTACAACGTCGTCGACAATCAATCCGTCTTCGTCGGCCTGAACAATTTCAAGGTGTTGTTCGGAGACGAGCGTTGGTCGCATGATTTCTGGAATGCCCTGGGCAACAACCTGATCTTCTTCGCCATTCACATGTGCGTGCAGAATCCGATCGGTGTCGCTTTGGCTGCACTCCTGTCCTTGCCGAAGCTGCGCTTTGTCGCCCTCTACCGCACGGCCATCTTCCTGCCGACGTTGCTCTCCTTCGTCGTCGTCGGCTTCATCTGGAAGCTGATCCTCTCGCCGCTCTGGGGTGTTGCGCCAGAGCTTCTGAATTTCATCGGCCTGAAATCGTTATTCGCCCCGTGGCTCGGCAGGCCGAGCACGGCGCTGATTACCGTCGCGCTGATCTCGGTCTGGCAATATGTCGGCATTCCGATGATGCTGATCTATGCCGCGCTGCTCAACATCCCCGAAGAGGTGATCGAAGCCGCCGAATGTGACGGTATCACCGGCTGGAGCCAGTTCTGGAAGATCAAGCTGCCGCTGGTGCTGCCGGCGATCGGCATCATCTCGATCCTGACCTTCGTCGGCAATTTCAACGCGTTCGACCTGGTTTATACCGTGCAAGGGGCTTTGGCGGGGCCGGATGGTTCGACCGATATTCTCGGTACGCTGCTCTACCGCGTCTTCTTCGGCTTCCAGTTGCAGCTGGGCGACCGCTCGATGGGCGCGACGATTGCGACGGTGATGTTCCTCATCATCCTCGCCGGTGTGTCCTTCTATCTATTCATCGTCCAGCGGCGCATCCGCCGCTACCAGTTCTGAGGAGCGCGAACCATGTCCAAGGCACGCACTTCCCTTGTCCGCACCGGCTTCGTCCATCTGGCGCTCATCGCCTATACGCTGGTCGCCATTTTTCCGGTGTTCCTGACCGTCATCAACTCCTTCAAGGATCGCGCTTCGATCTTCCGCGCGCCCTTGAGCGTCCCGACACCATCCTCCTTCAGCATGATCGGCTATGATACCGTTCTGAAGCAGGGGGACTTTCTGACCTATTTCCAGAACAGCTTCGTCGTGACGATCGTCTCGATCATCCTGACGCTGCTGTTCGGGGCGATGGCAGCCTTTGCGCTGTCGGAATATCGTTTCCGCGGCAATACGGTCATGGGGCTCTATCTGGCGATCGGCATCATGATCCCGATCCGCCTCGGCACCGTCGCGATCCTGCAGGGCATGGTCGCTGCCGGCCTCGTCAACACGCTGACGGCGCTGATCCTCGTCTATACCGCGCAGGGCCTGCCGCTCGCGATCTTCATCCTGTCGGAATTCATGCGCACGGTTTCCGACGACCTGAAAAATGCCGGCCGCATCGACGGACTCAGCGAATACGCGATCTTCTTCCGTCTGGTGCTGCCTCTCGTCCGTCCGGCGATGGCGACCGTTGCTGTCTTCACCATGATCCCGATCTGGAACGATCTATGGTTCCCGCTGATCCTGGCGCCGAGCGAAGCGACCAAGACGGTGACGCTCGGATCGCAGATCTTCATCGGCCAGTTCGTCACCAACTGGAATGCGGTGCTGGCGGCGCTGACCCTCGCCATCCTGCCAATCCTCGTCCTTTACGTCATCTTCTCGCGTCAACTCATTCGCGGCATTACATCCGGAGCAGTCAAGTGAGCGTATCAGAAAAGCCGATCCGTGTTCTCGTTGCCGGCCTTGGCAATATGGGCCGCAGCCATGCGCTGGCCTATCACAACAATCCGGGCTTCGAGATCGTCGGCCTCGTCAATCGCTCCATGCGGGAGCTGCCTGAGGAGCTGCGGGGATATACGGTCTATCAGGATTTCGAGACGGCGTTGAAGGAGCTGAAGCCGGACCTCTGCTCCATCAACACCTATTCAGACAGCCATGCTGATTTCGCCGTTAAGGCCCTCGAGGCAGGTTGCCATGTCTTCGTCGAGAAGCCGCTGGCCACGACGGTCGAAGATGCCGAACGTGTGGTTGCTGCTGCGAAAAAGGCCGGCAAGAAGCTGACGATCGGCTACATCCTGCGCCATCATCCCTCGTGGATGCGGTTGATTGCCGAAGCGCGCAAGCTCGGCGGCCCCTATGTGTTCCGCATGAATCTCAATCAGCAATCGAGCGGCCCAACCTGGGAGACGCATAAGGCGCTGATGCAGAACACGTCGCCGATCGTCGATTGCGGCGTGCATTATGTCGATGTCATGTGCCAGATCACCGATGCCAAGCCCGTCGAGGTGCGCGGCATGGGCCTGCGGCTGACGCAGGAAATCAAACCGGACATGTACAATTACGGTCATCTGCAGGTGATCTTCGAAGATGGTTCCGTCGGCTGGTATGAGGCTGCCTGGGGTCCGATGATTTCGGAGACGGCTTTCTTCGTGAAGGACGTAATGTCGCCAAACGGGTCGGTCTCGATCGCCATGGATCAGAACGCCAAGTCCGACGATATCGACATGCACACGAAAACGTCGGTCATCCGGCTGCATAGCGCCGAGACGGGGCCGAGCGGCCAGTTCATCCGGCCGGACCAGGACCTACATATGGATGGCGAACCGGGGCACCAGGAGCTCTGCAACTTCGAGCAGGCCTTCATGCTGAAGGCCATTCGCGAGGATATCGACCTCAATCGCCATATGGACGATGCCGTTCAATCGCTGCGCATATGCCTCGCCGCCGATGAGAGCGTGCGCACCGGCAAGCCTGTTTATCTATAAGGACAAGAGACTGTGGGATCGCTTCAACTGAAATCCATCCGCAAGGCCTACGGCCAGCACGACGTGCTGAAAGGCATTGATCTCGAGGTGAAGGATGGTGAGTTTGTCATCTTCGTCGGTCCTTCCGGTTGCGGCAAGTCGACCCTTCTGCGCAGCATCGCCGGCCTTGAGGATGTGACCTCGGGCGCCGTGCTGATCAACGGTCAGGACGTCACCGTGACACCGCCTGCCAAGCGTGGCATCTCGATGGTTTTCCAGTCCTATGCGCTCTATCCGCATCTGACGGTCAAGGACAATATGGGGCTCGGTCTCAAGCAGGCGGGCACACCGAAGGCCGAGATCGACAGCCGGGTCGAGAAGGCGTCCGGCATGCTGTCGCTTGCGCCCTATCTCGGCCGCCGCCCATCGGAGCTTTCCGGCGGCCAGCGCCAGCGTGTCGCCATCGGCCGTGCCATCGTGCGCGAGCCGGAGCTTTTCCTCTTCGACGAGCCGCTGTCGAACCTCGATGCGGCGCTGCGCGTCCAGACCCGCCTGGAGATCGCGCGGCTACATCGCAGCCTGAAGGCGACGATGATCTACGTTACCCACGATCAGGTCGAGGCGATGACGCTTGCCGACAAGATCGTCGTGCTCAATGCCGGTGCGATCGAGCAGATCGGTTCGCCGATGGAACTCTACAATCGTCCTGCCAATACCTTCGTTGCCGGTTTCATCGGCTCGCCGCAGATGAATTTCATTCCGGCCGAGCGGCTCGGCGAAAGCGGTGCCAAGACTGTCGGCATCCGGCCTGAACATATCACGCTGTCGCGCGATCAGGGCACATGGGCAGCCAAGGTTATCCATGTCGAGCATCTCGGTGCCGACACGATTATCTATCTCGAGTCCGAGGCCACCGGCCTTCTCACCGCGCGCCTTTTCGGCGAGCATCAATACGAGCCGGACGAGATGGTTTATGCGACGCCGGATGCGAGCCAGATGCATCGCTTCGACGCAAACGACAAGGCCATCCGAGCGTAAGCCGACCTTGCCGAGACGGAGCAACATGCTTCGCCTCGGCCATCCCATCATTGCGTGACCTGTATCGTCATTTGCCTTGTGGTTGTGCGGGATTGTCTGCCGACAGAGCGGCCCGCTCGATGGCTTCGGCTATTTTGACGGAAAGAGCGGGGTCGGAGACGGCGCGAGCAATCGTCAGACCACCGCTTAGCGTTGCCAGAAGAACGATGGCACGATCCTCTGCCGTTGTTTCGCCAGGGCTCGTGCTCTCCGGCAGACCGGCGGCGACACCCGCGATCAGCTTTTTCAGCTCCACCGTATAGGCGCGGCGCGTTTCTTCGTCGGCACGCATCACATCGGGGGAAAGGCTCGGCAGCGTGCAGCTGTCGCCGAGATCGCAGGTTCGCTTGTAGCCGAGGTAGAAGCTGGCAAGCGCCTTCAGCCAATCCTTCGGCTGGTTTTGCCTAAGCGTCAGGATCGCTTGACGCAACTCTTCCAATCCTTCCACGACAGCCGTGCGAAACGCTTCGCTCTTGGACTTGAAGTGTCCGTAGAAGGCGCCGTTGGTCACGCCGGCTGCTTTCGTCAGAGCGTCGATGCCCGCGCCGCCGTAGCCTTCCTTGCGAAAGACTTGCCCCGCAGCCGTGACGACCCGCGTCCGGGTTTCTTCCTTATGTTCGGCGCTGTAGCGCATTTTCGCCTCCATTAAGAGTGATCTCTCTTTATCTGTTGCATAGAGAGTAATCAGTGTGTATCGTTAAAGAGTGATCGGTATATATCAATTTCCGTCACAGGTCCAACAAGGAGATATCTAATGCCCATTACACTCACCGTATCCGAAGGGCTGCTTTCATCCGAAGCGCAGGCGCAAGCCTTCGCTGGTTTGACGGATGCGGTTCTCGACGTTGCCGGTCTGACCGGGAATGAATTCATGGCGGCCAATGTCATCGGTTCGATCAATGTACTTCCGGCCGGACATGTGCTGGCCGCCGGAAAGCCGGTTGCGGCTGCCTTTATCGAACTCAAACTGCCCGAAATCGCGCTCGCGACCGCTGAAGCCAAGCGCGCTTTCATTGCAAGGGCAACCGATGTCGTCGAGCAGGCGGCTGAAGGGCGGATCAAGCGCGAGCATATCTGGTCGAACATAGTCTATGCGCCAGAAGGCGCTTGGGGCATTGCCGGGCAGAGCTACAGCAATGCCGATCTGGTCGATGCCATCACAGCTGCCGCAGTGCCTGTGTTCGAGGCTCATCGCGCGTGACGTGAGATAATCGATATCAATACCGGGCGGTCGCGTCGGCCGCTCGTCCCCACAGCAACAGGAGGCAGGACGTGCAACTCGCCAATTATCTGTTTTTCACGATGGGCTGTGAGGAAGCACTTGCCTTCTATACTGCCTGCGGGCTCGGCCAGGTGGTATTGTTGATCCGGCATGGTGCGGATGAAAGGATACCGCTTGCCAACGAGGCAATGCGGGGCAGGGTGATGCACGCTCGCTTTGAGGGACCGGGGGTCTTGTTTTTTGCCTCGGACAATCATGACGCCGAGCCGATGCGCGGCTCTGCGCACATGCTCATGACGGATGATCGCGATAGTACCGACGAGATTTTTGCCCGGCTTGCCGAGGGCGGTATCGTAACGACGCCGCTCGCCGTGCAGCCTTGGGGCAGCTACTACGGCAAGCTGACGGATCGGTATGGCGTGCAATGGATGGTCGATTGTGGAAAGTAGTCCGGTCGTCCGGACGAATTCACATTGCTGTCATGGAGCTCGACTATCAAAGGGGCAGTCAACCCCAACAGCGAGCCCGTCATGACAAACGCAGTCCCCACCTACGCAACCTGGCACACGGAACCGCAGGGCGATATCGCCATGGCGGAATCGCACAGCCCTTATTGGCGCCATTTCATCGAAACCGTGCCGGAGAGGGATTTCTCCTCGAAGACGATCCTGGATTTCGGCTGCAATCGCGGCGGCTTCCTGCGGCTGCTTCATGCCATGCGGCCGTTCCGTCTCGGCGTCGGCATCGATATCGCCTCGGAATCGGTTGCTGCGGCCATTGCTGCCGTCGGCAACATGCCGCTGCAGTTTCATGTCACCACCGATCTGACGCCGTTTGCCGATAGCTTCGATGTGGCCTTCAGTTATGAGGTGATCTATCTGCTGCCGGAATTGAAGCGGCACGCCGAACAGATGTTCGAGGTCATGCGCAATGGCGGCGTCTATTATGCCGTGACCGGCTGCCATAATGAAATGCCGCTCTGGCCGAAATGGCTGGAACTGATCGGCAACAACAGCAATGCGCCGGTGCAGGATCGCTCGCCACAGGATTACATCGATGCTTTCACGGCGGCGGGATTTG
This sequence comes from Martinezella tropici, assembly GCA_000799755.1. Lineage (GTDB taxonomy): Bacteria > Pseudomonadota > Alphaproteobacteria > Rhizobiales > Rhizobiaceae > Rhizobium > Rhizobium tropici_A. Next base: position 2,847 of record JUHI01000007.1, on the reverse strand, counting down.
ACGTTTCGGTCAAGCGTTTCGGCTATGACGGTTTCGTGCGCGCAACCAAGGATCGGAAATATTATCCGAGCATTTTGGATGCGCTGAGCTACCCGGCCGAGTACAAGCTGCTGTTCCGGCTGGAAAAGCGCGTCTGATATGGAGACGATCGATCGCAAGGGCGGCAGTGCCCTTTGGCATCAGATCGGCGAGATCCTGGCGGCTGATATTGCCGCCGGGACGCTTGCTGCCGGCGAGAAATTGCCGACAGAGCCCGAACTGATGCAGCGCTTCGGCGTCAGCCGTTTCACCGTGCGTCAGGCACTGGGGCATCTGGAGCAGCGCGGGCTGGTGCGTGCCGAACAGGGGCGGGGAACCTTCGTCCACAGAGGCGTGCTCGACTATACGCTGTCGAAGCGGACCCGCTTTCACAAGAACTTGATCGAGCAGGGTTTCGAGCCTGGCGGCGAATTGCTCGTGCATGAAATCGTAGCGGCGACGGAGCGCGTTGCCGGCTATCTGAAGCTCGCGGTCGGAACGCCCGTCATACATCGTCGCGGCGTGATGACGGCCGACGGCATTCCGGTCGAACTGGGCGATTCCTATTATCCGGCCGAGCGCTTTCCCGACTTCGACAAGGCCAGATTGCAGCATTCGACGATCTCGGCGGCGCTCGCCAGCTACGGCGTTACCGACTACGAGCGGTTGTCGACCGAGATTGAGGCACGGATGCCGACGGCGGAGGAGGCGCGGATTTTGCGCCAGCCGAAATCAACGCCGCTGCTCGTCACCCGCAAGGTGGACGCAGACGCTACCGGCATGCCGATAACCTATTCGGAATCGGTTTGGCCGGCCGAACGCACCACGTTCAATGTCGATCTCAGGTAGGAGCCCCGGGAGCCGCTAGGGCACCCCGCACGCGCAGGCTAGCGGTGGGAGAGGATATTGACCACCTTGCCGAAGGGATCGCGAACATAGAAACGGCGAACGCCCCAGGGCTCATCCGTAAGGTCATATAATATGCCGAAACCCATGGTGGTGGCGCGCTGATAGACCGTATCGACATCGTCAACTTCGATCGAAAGATCGGGGACGACGGTACCTGAGCCGCCTTCGCTGGCGACGCTGAGTTGCGGCACGGTTGCCGCTTCCGACGCGAAGGTGACGATCCAGCCGTGGTCCATGACGATGTCGAGGCCGAGCAGGTCATGATAAAATTGCCGAGCTGTCGCGGGATCGGCGGCAGGCAGATTCGGGATGATGCGTAGGACGGTCACTGACGTTTCTCCCTCGTGATGTGGAGGCGGGCTTGCGCCTCGCCTCCTCGGTGCTGGTTCAGACCGTGACGGCCGGCAGCAACTTTGCGCGTTCGTTGAGGATATGGCGGCAGGCGCTCGCCACTTCACGGCCCTTGATGATGAAATGTTCCTTGAAGAACTGGATATGCGCTTCTGACTCCTGGAAATGATGCGGCGTCAGCACGGCCGAGAGGATCGGAACGCCGGTATCCAGCTGGACACGCATCATCGCATCGAGAACGGTATTGGCAACGAACTCATGGCGATAGATGCCACCGTCGACAACGAAAGCGGTGGCGACGATCGCGGAATAGCGGCCGTTGCGGGCAAGGGTCTGTGCATGCAGCGGAATTTCCAGTGCGCCGGGAACGTCGAAGATATCGATCGGCGATGCGCCTTCTGTCGTCTGCCATTCGGCGACGAAGGAATCGACCGAGCGATCGACGATGTCGGCATGCCAGCGGGCCCGAATGATCGCAATGCGGCTCGGCTGGGTAGAGATAGAAATGGTCATGAATTTTGCCTTTCAAGGGTTGTTGTCAATTATCCCTTGGGCGAACACGCATGCACGCAGCGCTCCCCGCGCGGAGGAGGTGCGACCTGCTTGCTCTCTTCCATCCGGACTATACCGTCGGCTCCGGCCTCTCACCGGATCTGCTGACCCTTCCGAAAGCTCGGAAGGCGCTCGCGGGCTCGGGGAAAATCCCCATACCGCCGGTGGGGAATTGCACCCCGCCCTGAGAACATGTGGACTATAAATGCATTTGCGCAGCGAAATCAAAGAAAAACGCCGGGCTTTTGGCCCGGCGTTCGCGAATAATTTTCCAAACTGTCTTCCAGCTCAGGCTTGTGCTCAATCCTGAATGACGAGCAGGTCGGCCGAGGCGAAACGCAGCGTTACCTTCTCGCCCACACTCGGAGGCATCATGCCGGGGCTGTTGAACATGTCGAAGGAAATCGTGTTGCCGGCAACGTTCATCCGCGTGCGGATGACCGAGCCCAGGAAGTGGGCCGAGGAGACCTCGCCGGTCAATGCGGTATCACCCTTGGCCGATTCCGCCAGCGAGCCGGCTTCTGGGCGCAGGGCGAGCGATACGGTATCGCCCGGCTTGTAGGCCGTAACCGACTGCTTCAGGGTGACGCCCTGATCACCGATCATGATGCGGTTGCTATCGGGGTCGACGACCTTGCCTTCGATCAGGTTCAGCGTGCCGACGAAAGAGGCGACGAAGCGGGTTGCCGGCGTGTTGTAGATTTCGAAAGGCGTGCCGATCTGATCGGCGCGGCCGGCATTCATCACGACGATGCGGTCGGAGATCGACAGCGCCTCTTCCTGATCATGCGTCACGAACACGGTGGTGATGCCGAGCTGCTGCTGGATCGCGCGGATTTCCTCGCGCAGCGAGATGCGGATCTTCGCGTCGAGAGCCGAGAGTGGCTCGTCAAGCAGCAGGACCTGAGGCTTGACGGCGATGGCGCGGGCGAGCGCGACGCGCTGCTGCTGGCCGCCGGACATCTGATACGGATAGCGGGCGGCAAGATGATCGAGCTTGATGAGAGCAAGCATCTC
>JUHI01000006.1 GCA_000799755.1 Martinezella tropici | reverse complement strand
GCCGACATTTCCTCGGATGCGCCGGCATTTTGCTGCGTCACCTTGTCGAGCTGCTGGATCGCCTCGTTGATCTGCGATGCGCCGATGTCCTGCTCGCGGCATGCGGCCGAGATCTCGGCGACCAGCTCGGCGGTCTTGCGGATATCTGGCACCAGACGCGAGAGCATGTCGCCGGCTTCGGTCGCGACCGTGACGGTCTCGCCCGACAGGCTGGAGATTTCGGCCGCGGCCGCCTGGCTGCGTTCGGCCAGCTTGCGCACTTCCGAGGCGACGACGGCAAAGCCGCGGCCATGTTCGCCGGCACGCGCCGCTTCGACGGCGGCATTCAGCGCCAGCAGATCGGTCTGGCGAGCGATTTCCTGAACGATGGAAATCTTCTCGGCAATAGTGCGCATGGCGTTGACGGCGCGGTCGACGGCCTGACCGCTGATCTCGGCATCCTTGGCGGACTGGCGGGCGATCTTCTCGGTCTGGGCGGCGTTGTCGGCGTTCTGCTTGATGTTGGCGGCCATCTCCTCCATCGAGGCGGAAGCTTCTTCGGCGGATGAGGCCTGTTCGGTGGCGCCCTGCGACAGCTGCTCGGAGCCTGCCGACAGCTGCTGGCTTCCGGACGAGACGTTATCGGACGCCGAAAGCGCATCGGCAACAACACCGCGAAGGCGCTCGATCATGGAGTTGACGTGACCCAGGAGCTCGCCGATTTCATCCCGCGCGGTGATTTCAGCGTATTCCGTCAGATCGCCTTCGGCCACCGTTTGAACCGTCTTGACGGCGCGATTTATGCCCCTGTTGATCGAAATGACGATCCAGATCGCCGAGACGAGCGCTATGACGCAAGCAACGGCGGCAAGTATGATCAGGATCGAGCGTGCATTCGCATAAGCGTCGGCTGCATCCAGATCCGCCTGCTTCAGGCGGCCGCGTTCCACATCGAAGACCTGTGCGAGGACGTTGTCGATCTTCGTGCTTGCCTCGCGCGCCTGATTGGAGGAGATCTGATGCGCGCCGGCGCTGTCGCCGGCGAGCATCAGGTTGCGGATGCGGTCGTCGGCGTCGCGCCAGGTGACGGAGAGGTCCTTGATCTGCGTCCAATAGGCCATATCCTGGTCCGTGGTATTGGCGAGGATCTTTGCAAGATCGGCCTCGAAGGCTGTACGCGCCGCATCGCTCTTGGCGATATAGCCCTTGGTCTCGTCGAGCGAGGCGGACAACACGATATTCTTCTGTTGCCGCAGTTGCTGCAGGATGGCGATATCGAGATTTTGGGCGAGCCGCAGCCGTTCGGCCGGTCCTGACAACGTATCGGACCAGTTGCCGTTAACCTGCCCGAGAGTGCTGATGCTGTAAACGGCCGTGCCAAGAAGCATGGCAATCACGACAGCAAACGTTAAAAGCAGCTTGAGCTTGATCGTAAAGCGCATCCGATGGCCTCCTTGTCCTGGAAAATTCATGCTGTTGCTCTGGCCGCAACCGCCCGCTGCGACGAGAAGATCGCCTGGAGGTTCGGCAGGATGATAAATTCGCCGTCTCGTTTGACGAGGGCGTGGATGTAGTCGGTGCGCCAGCGCATGCCGATGACAGGCGGCGGTTCGCTTGCCGCCTGCGAAAGCTGCGTGACTTCATGCACCTTGTCGGTGCGGATGCCGATCAGGGTCGTCTCGCCGTCGAGTTCGAGCTCGGTGACGACGATGCGGCTGTCGATGGTGACGTTTGCCGCCTCCATGCCGAAGGCAATGCGGATATCGGCAAGGGGAATGACCTTTCCGCGGAAATTGATGACGCTGCCGACGAAGGGCAGGCTGCCGGGAACGCTGGTCTCCGGCAGCAGATCGAGGATTTCCTGAACGACGACCGCTTCGATGGCGAAGGTCTCGCCATTGAGGCTGAAGGTCAGAACAGAAAGCTCGTCGGCGCCTTTCCAGATGGCGCGATGGTCTGATTTTACGTCTGCTTCGATCATCCTGCTGCCCGCAATTGCGCCTCCTGATGCTGTCCGGCGGCGATGAGATGGACGACGTCGAGGATCAGCGCCACGTTGCCGTCACCGAGAATCGTCGCGCCGGAGAAGGTGGAGACGTGGTCGTGGAGCTTCGACATCGATTTGATGACGGTCTGGTGGTCGCCGATGATCTGATCGACGACGAGGCCGACGCGCTCGCTGCCGGTCGAGATAACAACCACTTTCTGGTAAGGATCGGGCTCCGTGCCGGTCCGGAAGAGTTCGCGCAGACGCAGGAACGGCACGAGATCGTCACGCAGCGAGATGAAGCTGCGGCCGCGCGAGCGCAGATCCTGCTCGACCGACAATTCCAGGCATTCCTCGACAGCGGCGAGTGGGATGACATAGCGCCCGTTGCCGACACGAACGAGGAGACCGTCGATGATGGCGAGCGTCAGGGGAATGCGCAGGGCGATTTCGGAGCCCTTGCCAAACTCACTGCTGATGTCGATCGCTCCGCGTAGCGTCTCGATCGTCTTCTTGACCACATCCATGCCGACGCCGCGGCCGGAGAGGTTGGTGACCTTTTCCGCGGTCGAGAAACCGGGCTGGAAGATCAGTTGCAGCAGTTCCTTGTCGCTCAGCTGGGCGCCGGGCTGGATGAGGCCGTTAGCCTCTGCCTTGGCGCGTACCCGTTGGCGATCAATGCCGCGTCCGTCATCCTTGATGGAGATGACGACTTCGCTGCCGGTCTGGTGCGCCGAGAGGAAGACACGCCCCGTTACCGGCTTGCCGGCGGCGATGCGATCGTCCGGGTTTTCAAGTCCATGGTCGATCGAGTTGCGGACGAGATGGACGAGTGGATCGGCCAGGCGGTCGATGACCGTCTTGTCGACTTCCGTGCTTTCGCCCTCGGTGACGAGCTCGATATCCTTGCCTGTTTCGCGTGCGAGATCGTGGACCAGGCGGCGGAAGCGGCTGAAAAGGCTTGCAACCGGCATCATGCGCAGGACCATCATCGTGTCCCGCAGTTCGCCGGCAAGCCGCTCGATTTCTTCGGAGACCGAACGCAGCCCGAGATCGGCGGCAGAGTTTGCCATCTGGCTCAGCCGCGATTGGGCGATGACCAATTCGCCGACCCGGTCCATCATCTCATCGAGGCGCAAAGCGGGAACACGGACATTGTCAGCCTGCTTCTGCGACTTGGCGTCGACGGGCTGAGCCTTGGCCGCATCTACCGGCTGCGCGGCAGGCTTCGACGGTTCGTCCTCGATCGATTGCTCAGACTGTGCAGGAATAGGTACCGGGCTTGGTTCGTTCTGCGTCTGAAGCTCCTTCAACTCCATCGCCATGTCGTCCATGACGAAGATGAAGACGTCTTCAATGTCCGAGCGCGGCTTGTCGGTCGTCAGATGGACTGTCCAGCCGATGTGGAGATCGCGCGGTTCGATGTCTGCAAGCGGCGGTACGACGTCGGTATCGGCTGCGATCCGGCATTCGCCAAGCTCGCGCAATTCATCCAATAGACCAAGCGGGTTGGTGCCGTTGACCATCGAATTGGCCGGCAGGCTGAATTTCAGATGCCAGGTCTTTGCACTATCGGCGCTTACAGAAGCGGCCGCAGCCGGCTGCGCAACGATGGGCGCCACCGCCGCAGTGTGCGTTCCCGCTGCCCCCACGGCCTGGCGCAGCTTTTCCAGCAGCACGGAGCTCATGGTTTCGTATTCGCCGTTGGGATTTTCCAGCAACGCCTGCATGTGGCCCTGCGCATCGAGAACGGCGCCGACCAGCTCCTTCGTGGCCGGCGCTTCCCCCTTGCGAACCCGGTCGAAGGCGGTTTCGCAGTGATGGGTAAAGGCGGCAAGTTGATCGAAACCGAACATCGAGCCCGATCCCTTGAGCGTATGAAGGCCCCGAAAGACCGCATCGATCTGGGCGCGGTCGCCCAGATCGCGCATCAGATCAAGAAGGCCGGCCTCGATCAGCTCGAGCTGCTCGGCGGCCTCCGTCCTGAAAACGGCGATCGGATCGAGATCGTTCATTTGCCGAGAACCTTGCGTGCTATCTTGATGAGGGTTTCGGGGTCGAAGGGCTTCGTCAGCCATCCCGTCGCGCCTGCGGCCTTCGCCTGCTGCTTGAGATCGCCGTCTGATTCCGTTGTGAGGAAGATGACCGGCGTTCCCATATAGGCCGGCAGCTGACGCAGGCTGCGAATCATCGTCAGGCCATCCATGTTCGGCATGTTGAGGTCGGTGACGATGAGATCGAAGTTACCCGACTTTAGCTTGGTGAGGCCGTCGGCGCCGTCGACCGCTTCGGTGACGGAATATCCGGCGTTGGTCAGCGCAATGCGCGTGGTCAGTCGAATGCTGGCGGAGTCATCGACGGTGAGAATGTTTGCGCTCATGCTGCTTTTCCTTCTAGCCAGAAACTGTCTTTTTGCCGATCTCCGTGAAGGAGACCCGCACGTTGCAGGACGGTCAAAAAATTGCCGTCCGCCGGTTTGCTCAATGCAATCGTCACGCCGGCGCGGTTTGCCGTTTGCCATGCGGACAGAAGCAGTTGGGGTAGGGTGAGGTCGATCTCCTCGGCGCCGTCGACATCGACGACGAGGGTCCGGTTGCGTAAAGCCGCTTCCTGTAGGTAGACTTGGAGAATGTCCCTGACATTGGTGATCGTCTTGATCGTCAGTGGTCCATGCAGGTGTAGAATCTCGGATTGCTCGCTCATGCTGAACCTCGGGATAGCTGAATTGTGGGCGTCGTTATGGCCGTGTCGTCGCCATCCTGGGACTCGAAGAGGGCCTTGATATCCGTCCAGCGGCGACAGAAGGCTGCAACGCAAGCCGGGTCGAAATGCGTGCCGCTGCTGTTGACGATCTCCCGAAAGGCGTCGGCGATGGGCCATGCGGCCTTGTATGCCCGCTTGGAGCAAAGCGCGTCGAAGACGTCGGCGATGGCGACGATGCGGGCCTCGATCGGGATTGCGGTGCCCGATAGTCCCCTGGGATAGCCGGCGCCATCCCATCTTTCGTGGTGGCTCTCGGCAATCTTGCGGGCGATCTGGATCAGCTCGCTTGAACTGTCGCTCAGGATCTCCGCACCGAAACCCGCATGCTGTTGCATTTGCCGGCGCTCATCCTGGGTCAAGGGGCCGGGCTTGGAGAGAATAGCGTCCGGCAGGCCGATCTTGCCGACATCGTGTAAAGCGCTCGCGAGGAAAATCATGCGGCACTGGCCGGTATCCAGGCCTACCTCTTCAGCGATCATTCGCGCGACGATCGCGACGCGGTCGAGATGGTCGGCGGTCTCGCCGTGACGGCAGGCGATAGCCTTGGAAAGACGCCAGATAATCTCTTCCTCGTGCCGTTCGATCCTTTGCATCGCGACGTCGAAATCGCGCTGCAGCGTCGCCGCCTTGGCGGCCAGCGCCAGCCGCTCTTCGCCGATGGCGAGAATGTTGCGGACGCGAAGCGTCAACTCCATCTCGTCGATCGGCTTGTTCAGGAATTCGGTGGCGCCAGCTTTCATCGCAGCGAGCCGGATATCGGCTTCCCTGCGAGAGGTAATCATGATCGTCGGTACATGGGCGGTCAGGGCGTTCTTGCGCACATGGCTGATGACCTCGATGCCATTCATGCCGGGCATCATATAGTCAACGAGAATGAGATCCGGCGTCCGGTCGTCGAGCCGTTTGAGGGCATCGCTCGGATGAAGGAACGACAATACTTCGCTGCCCTTGATGGCTTCGACCACGCGACGAAGCGTGGCCACAACGGAAGGACTGTCATCGATTACGAAGACGCGCATAGCTACCCCGCGGAGTGCCCGCGGCACACCCACGGATCTACTCAGGATTTTCGGCTGGAAGGTTGTTGGAGACCTTTCGGATGAAAGGGCCGCGTCACAATGATTGTGAATCTTGGCTGAGGTAACGAAATCGTTAAATGGCTAACGGTGTGTTAAATTAATGCTCAACCTGTAGACGATTTTATAATTAACTGCGATTAAATGATAAGATTGCGTTTTTCTGATATTAAATATGACCGGCCGCGTCGAAGTCGCGGCGGCTGGTGCGTGTCGATGATGGGGATACGCCATACATGGCCCGATAGCGCGCTGCGAAATATCCCATATGGCTGAAACCCCATCGTGCCGCGATCTCGGATATCGTTTCGCCGGCATCGCTGTGGAGCAGGTCGTGGTGGATCTGCTGGAGCCGCAGGCGCTGCACGTAATTCAAGGGGTTCATGCCCATGTTCTGCTGGAAGGAAAGCTGCAGGCTGCGCACGCTCTGCCCGGCATTCCTGGCAATATCGAGCACGGTGAACTCGTCGCCAAGATGGGTCTGAATCCAGTCCAGCGCCCGCTTCAGATTGCGCGGGCGGGCGCTCTGGATTGCGGGTCTTTGCACCGATCGGGGCCATGATTGTATAAAGGCCGTAAGGAGCGCTTCCTTGAAAAGCGATGCCCCCAATGGCGAGCCGGCGAAGGGATGTTCGCCTGGCTCCAACAGCAAGGTCGTCATGCGGTGGATGGTTTTTATTCCCTTCTCGCCAATGTCGGTCATTGTGTCAAAACGTCGAAAAAACAACCCAGGGTCGTCTTTTCCGATGTCGATCAGCGGCAGGCAATGGATGCGGGGTATGGCAAGCGCGACCTTGCGCGCGTTGTCGGAGGCCTTGATCCTTGTCGAGCCGGGAGACAGCAGCATGAAGGCTGTCCCTGCTGCGGCCGTAAATTCCTGATCCTCCGTTTCGATCTGAAACACGCCGCTTTCGACGAAATGCAATTCTATCCTGTCGGCGGGATCGAATAGATAGAGGATTTCGTAACCTGTTTTCGACGCAATCTTCCAGGCCGCCATCTTTCGGATTGTCGTCAACGTAACGTCGACATGGAAATGCGGGTTGCCAGGCCTTCGTTCGAAGGCGACGGATATGCCTGCGTCCCGCAATCTTTCCTGCAATTCCGCGGGTTCGCAGGCCGACCACGCGTATTTCTCGCTCGCTATCTTCATCGTACTTCAATCAGCATTGGCGGGTCCGCTTGAAGGTTTGATCGCAAGCAGAGCCAGCCGGTGGCCCGCACAAAGACGAGATGTGCTGATGGCCAGCTATAGGATACGGGTCTTGCCCAGAGCTTTCCCGGCGGCGCAGGGACTGAGGTTGCAGACGAGCGGCATGTTTCGTCCCCTGCGTTAACTCCGTATTTCTTTGTTCGCCTTAGTTTGCCGGGGAAAGTCTCAGGCGGGGTCCGAACAGTATGGCGTATGCAGCGACAAGCCGGCAATTTATCCCTTCGACGGATAGCTTCGTCGATCGTCTCGAGAGTGCCCGGTTACAGATTGAGCAGCGCTTCCTGGATGGCGGAGCCGTTCTCATCACGGTCACTGAAGCGCTGGCCAAGCTCATCAGCCTGCTGGAGGATATCGGCAATTCGCTGAAGGAGGAAAATGCGACCGAAGCTACGGCGCGGCTGCTCCAGACAGTGGACCACTTGAACAAGCTGCCGCATGCCGAAGCGCGTCGCCAGGAGAGCGTTGCCGCCATCGGCCAGACCGGACAGGGGCTCGCCGAGCATGTGCTCTCCATGGAGGAGACCCTGCGCTATCTGAGAACTTTTGCGGCGACTGCAAAGATAGCGGGTGCGCGCATTCCCGACTTTTCGAGTTTCGCCAGCGAGATCGTCGAGCGCATCGAATTTGCTGCCAAGGAAGTCAAGGCCCTGTCCCTGCAGATCCGTTCGCTGGAGGGGCAGATCGAATCTGCCATGGCAAACGAGGACGGTTCTCTGGCGCAGCATCTGAACGGCATCCCGTCGATCTCGCAGCGTCTCGTGTCGAACGCCGAGGAAATCCAGGTGCAGCGCCGCAATCTCTCCGAACTGGCGGAGACCGTCGCGGGCCTGGCGCGCAAAATCCAAAACAAGGTCGCCCATACGTTGTCGGCCATGCAGATCGGCGACATCACCAGACAGAGGGTCGAGCACTGCCAGACGGCACATGCAATTGTCGAGGCCTATCTCGCCTCGGAGGCTCCTGCGGACCTGTCGGCCGCCGACCGCAAGCGCCTGTCGCAACTGGCAATGACATTGATCTTCGACCTGCTCGGCGAGACGACTAAGGGCTTCGACCGCGAGACCGCCAAGATCGTCGACAATATCCGCAGCTTCAGCGGCGATATCGGCACGCTGCTTGATCTCTATCGGACGATGATGTCGCAGAGCGGGCAGGACGGTAAAAGTCCGATCAACTCGTTGCGGGGCGATCTGTCAGTCGCCCGGGTCGTCGTCGATCGCATCGACATTGCCGCGGCCGGCGCCAATCGGCTGAGCGAGCAAACGTCCGAGATGGTCAAGGAACTGACTACGAGCATCCTGACTATTCAGCTCGTGCGTCGTGACATTCAATACATGGCCCTCAACACCAATCTACGCTGCGGCAAGCTCGGCGAGGAAGGGCGGGCCATCAATGTGGTCGCCGGCGAGCTACGCTCGTTTGCATCTCTGCTCGATGAGGACGCCGAGAAGATCCTCGTCGGTCTCGGCAAGCTCGAAACGCAGGCGACCGGCCTCAAGGACGGGCGACAGGCCGACGAGGAGGAGAGTTCCGGCGGTCTCGGCACGCATATAGACACGGCTCTTGCCCATATCGGCGAAGCCGGCGCGTCCATGGATCTCAACGTGCAGGAGCTGCGCCGTTGCGGCGAGGCCATGACCTCGCAAGTGAGCGATGTCGTCAAGGGGTTGGATTTCCGTGCCGGCATCGGCGAGACTTTGGCGTCCTGCACGAAGGAGGCCGGCCGCACGCGGAGCGCATTTATCGATACGACAGGACTCGAAGCGCCTGTCGCAGTCATTTCCGAGCGCATCTTCAAGACCTATACCATGGCGGCCGAACGCGAGATCCATGCGGCCATCTTCGGTACGGTGAGCGCCGCGGTCGAAAGCGCACCTGCTCCGGCTAGCGACGAGGATCTCTTCGCGGAAGCTCTCTTTTAGCAAGCTGTAACGCGGCGCGGCAGATCGGCATCTCAGCCCGCGCCGTCGCATATCCCCCATCCACTGCAAGCTGGGGCCGGCCCTTCATGGAGCCGGATGGAAGGCCGATCTTGCCTTGACGCTGTCTTGACAATTCCGGTGCAGATGGTTCGGCGAGATCACATCCGCCGGGCTTTTGCATGAATCGAAAGACATCGATCGCCGTGACGCCAGAGGGCGTCATATCCTGTATTTCTCCCCAGACGGCGGTGCCGCCGGAAGCAACCCCGTCCCACGTATACCCATACATCCTGCTTTGGAGAGTAGCGACCTTCAGTCTGCGGACGCGGTGGAAACGGGGGCTTCTCTTCTGGTGCCGTTTCGCAGCCAACCCGCTGCCGACCATGCGATGGTGGCGCTTTACCGCGACCTTTGCAGTGGTTCGCGGATTGCCGCCGCCACATGATGAGCTCCTGCAGAAGCCTTTGTCGAAATTTCTTGTCCACGGAATGCCCAACTCCAGACGCCTCGCGCTGCTCATGGAGCATTTCTCGATTGCGGGAGCCATTCTTTCCAGAGAGAGCCTGATGCGGCTCTGGCGCGGCGAGTGGCTGGAAATGGGCACCGTCCAAGGGAAGTGCGACGCATATGCATGCTCTATCGCGCTCGCCGATCGCAGCGGCGGCCGCCACGAGGGTGCTTTCGCGATCAAACTCGTGCGTTTCAACGACCAGGCGCTTCTGTGCACGGCGAGGTTCGTCTTTGTCAGCCAGAAGCCGGAGGGGCGCTATACATTCGTCGTCGGGAGCATGCAGGGGCCGCGTAATGCGAAGCAACGTGTCGTGGATGTCACCCGCGATCTCTTCGGCCTCCGCCCGAAGGAGGCGATCCTGATCGTGCTGCAGGGGCTGGCGGCGGAGGGCGGGATGCACCACTTCTTTGCGGTCTCGCAGGCGAAGCATCCGATCCGCTATCGCCGGCGCGCGCGGCAATCGATGCTGCTGTCAAACATCGATGCTTTCTGGGTCGAGCGTTCCGCCCAACACGAGGGCACTTACGGCTTCAGGGTTCCCTATTCCAAGCTCAGTGGAGCGGACAGGCGCAGCCAGAGCAAGCTATGGTTCTACAATATCGGCGAACTCTTCCACTGACCATCGGCAGGCGTCGGCCGTCGCTTTGGTCAGCAAAGTCGGCATTGCCGGTGCGTGGCATCCTGTGGTGCAAACCCATGGGTCTCTCCCGGAACGCCGTTGTCCATCAAGTGGATCGTGACCATGGCGCCGCCTTCGGGCCGGTTTGCGAATTCCAGATGGCCGCCATGGGCGACGGCGATGGCCTGTACGACGGACAGGCCCAGCCCGGTGCCGCCGGTCGCGCGAGCGCGCGAGGGGTCACCACGCCAAAAGGGATTGACGGCAACCGAATCCATGTCCTGTGGAAATCCCGGCCCGCGATCGAGAACGCGGATAACGACGCTATTGTCTGCGAGCTGCTCGGTTTCGCATCGCAGCCAGCCGCCTTCGCCGGCGTAGCGGCAGGCGTTTTCGAGGAGCGCCAGCACGGCTTGGCGGATACGCGGGGAGTCGGCGGAGATCCAGACAGGCTTCAGACCGGTTTCGACCCGCAGCTTGGTGGCTTCCAGCATGGGTTTTGCCGAGGCGATGACCGTCTCGACCAGTTGCGATGCGTCGATGCGCTGACGCTCCATCACGAGTTTCTGGCCGATGGCAAGCGACAGGGTGCGCAAGTCCTCGACAACTCGCCCCAGGCCTTCGACTTGCAGGAGGAGATCGGAAATGATCTTCCGATCCATCGGAAACACGCCGTCGATCATGCTCTGCAGCGAGCCCTGCAGGATAGTCAGCGGCGTGCGCAATTCGTGCGCAACCGCCATGTTGTTGAATCGCAGCCTTTCCTCCATGGTCTCCAGGCTGGTCGCAAGGGCATTGAAGGTTCCAACAAGGCTCGAGACTTCGCGGGTGCTGTGATAGTGCGCGGCGACACGGACGGAAAAATCGCCAGACTTCAAACCTTCGGCGGCGAAGGTGAGTTCTTCGAGCGGTCGTGTAAGCCGTCTTGCCAGGAAGACGCCGATAACAGCGCAGAGAAGGGCCGAGAGCAGGCCGAAGACGAGTACGGAAAGCTGCACCTGGAAATCCGTCGGCTCGTTCATCGAAATGAGGTTTTCGACCAGGAACTTGAGGGAATCTCCATCGGGAACCTTGTTGTCGCTCAGCATCTTGTAGGTCGCAGCCGCCTTCGGTGGCAAAGCATCAGTGATGCCCTGCTCCAGATGGTTGGCATAGGAGATGACCCCTAGATATGTCAGGCCGACGCTGAGCAGCAGCATTATGGTGGTGACGATGGCCGTGAGCGTCGCAAGCGGTAGGCTGGGAAGTCTTGCTTTTTTCATCTTGGGTCCGAAAAGCGATAGCCGATGCCGCGTACGGCGGGAAAGAAGCCGGTTTGCCCCATTTCCTCCAGCTTGCGCCTGAGATTGGAGATGTGCGTATCGACAGTCCGCACGAGGGCGTCGCTTTCCGGCAGGCAGGCATCAAGGATGTCGGCGCGTGCGAAAGCCTGCGTCGGATGGCGGATCATGTAGGCGAGGATACGGAATTCGCTCAGCGTCAGCGGCAGTGCGATGCGTCGCTCGTCCTTGTTGATGAAGACGGTATAGCTGCTGAAATCGACCTCCAGCGCGCCGTAACGCTTGATGGCTTCGGCGCGATCGCCCTGCGTGCGGCGCAGCACCGCCCGCACGCGGGCAACGACTTCCTGCGGGTTGAACGGCTTGACGACATAGTCGTCGGCGCCGAGGCGCAACCCGCTCAGGCGGTCTATGTCGTCGGCGACGGCTGTGACCATGATGACGGGCGTCGAGCCGGCCTGGCGCAGGCGGCCGAGTACTCCGAAGCCGTCGAGTTTCGGCAGGCGAACGTCGAGGAGCACGAGATCAGGCTTCAGAAGCGCATGGTGCTGCAGCGCGGTTTCGCCATCGCCGGCGCGTACCGTGCGAAAGCCGTCGCGCGTCAGATAGCCTTCCAGTATCTGTGCGATTGCCGGTTCATCCTCCACGATGAGAACGAGACTGTTGTCCAACCCTAGCGCCTTATGTTTCTTCCGTTTTCAGTTCGGCTTTGCCGCTTGGAACCACTATTGCGGACAAAGCCGGCTTCTGCAATTTCCAAACAGCCCTCTGACCGTCCGACAGCCGATTCTGAACAGGGCCTTGATGCGATCTTCGCCATTTCTTGACAATCGGGATTCAGATTGGCGCCATTCCGCCTCTGGAGACATGGCATGTGGAAATTTGCATCGAATTCTTGGAGCTCTCATTCCGATCAGGCGCGTGCGCGCCGACAGCAGGATCGGGCAATGACGGACGGGGACCTGGCGCTCATCGGCATGCTGATCGTCTGGACAAGCTTCGTCTTCGTGGTCTTTCCAAAACTTGATCTGACTATTACGCGCCTGTTTGCCCATGGGCACCTCTTCTGGTTGGCAGAAAATCCCTGGCTGAGAGTTGTCAGGGACGGCGCCCGCCAGAGCCAGGCCTATATTCTCGGCACCATGGCTGTCATCATCGTCCTACATGTCTTCCTGCCGGGGCGATTACGATTCTGCGCTCCTCACAAGCCGTTGTTCGTGCTTCTGAGCTTTGCCGCCGGGCCGCTGCTGGTCGTGCAGACGCTCAAGGTTGCGATCGGACGCGTGCGCCCTCGCGAGCTGATAGAGTTCGGCGGCTCGGCGGATTTTACCCCGGTGTGGCAGTTTTCGGCGGCATGCACCCGCAATTGTTCCTTTCCTTCTGGCGAAGCCGCCGCGGCGGCGGCTGCGCTGTCTCTATTGGTGTTCGCGCCGGCCGGACGCAGATGGATTGCAGCCTTGATCCTTGCTCCATGCCTGCTGTTTGTGGCGTTCAATCGCGTGATCTTCGGCGCTCATTTCATGTCCGATGTGATGCTTGGATGGCTTTTGACCATGTTCGCCATGGTTGTGATCTGGCGCTGGATCGAAGCGAACTCGCGGGTGATCGATCGCTATGTCACGCGCCTGATGTTCCGATGAGCCCATCGTCCCGTGGACCCTGGGTGCCGGCAATTCCGATTATTCGCGCCTTGAGAGTGTGTGCGCCAGTTACTTGTCTCTCGTTCATTCCTGCTTTCCGGGTCAGGATCGGAGGCATAGTGTCGCCGCAATGCGACAGTTCCAGGCAAACGCATGTTACAAACCTTAATACAACGTTGCTTCACCTTTCCTTCGATCAAGGGTTACCTATTTACAGTTGGTCATGCCGCCGGACGCGATTGAGGCCGGTAGAGCGGATGGCGACAGGACCTGGGCAGGGTAAGAGTGACGGGATGGGGTTGGTAGATTGGGCATGGCGTGGACTGCTCGACATGGGTCGTCGGCGCGGGATGCGCTCCCGCAACGATCATTACGAACCATGGGCCGTGCTCGCCGTGGAAAGCTTCGAGCGGGAAATGCTGGCCTTCTACCGGCGTTCCCAGTTCACGGTGATTAAAACGGCCGCATGAGGGCGATCCGCTAGTTCAAAGACAAGGGTGCTCGTCGCTGCGGACCGTTCTGTGGCCGTGACGATTTGGCGGCTAAGCATATTTGACGCCGAGCTTGCCGGATTGGACGGTTGTGCTACGTTAGCGCAGTCCTGCCTTTGCGGAGAGCTTTCAAATGGTTACGCTGCGCGAACCCATCCTGCATCCAGTTCCCATCGAAGAATTGAAGCCCACCCAGATCACCGTCGGCATGCGCGAGGTCAAGGCCAAGCGCAAGGCGTGGCGCCTCAAGGCGGAAGCCGAGGGCGACAAGGCCGGCGAGTTCCTCGGAAATCACATGGTGCCGGCGATTCGCGGACCGCGCGGAAAATACTATGTCATCGATCATCACCATCTTTCCCTCGCGCTCTATGAAGAGGGGGTGAAGGATGTTCTGGTGACGACCGTCGCCGATCTCTCGCGGCTCGACCGGGATTCCTTCTGGTTCGTCATGGACTGCCACGACTGGATGCATCCCTTCGACGACGAGGGGAAGCGACGCGGTTATGAGGACATTCCGAAAAGCATCAAGGATCTGATCGATGATCCCTATCGGTCGCTTGCCGGTGAACTGCGGCATGTCGGTGGTTATGCCAAGGATACGACGCCCTTCAGCGAATTCCTCTGGGCGGATTTCTTGCGCCGCCGCATCAAGCGCAAGGAACTCGATAAGGATTTCGAGTCCGCGCTAGAGAAGGCGCATAAGCTTGCCAAGGGTAAGGATGCCGATTACCTGCCCGGCTGGTGCGGTCTGGTTCCCGAATAATCCGCCCCCCGCTCCGGTAAGGAGCAGAGGAGCGAACGGCGGCTTTTCGAAGTGCGTTCATGCGGCGGCTCGCGTCAGCCGAGCCGCATGGACAACTCGATATCCTCGGCAAAGGCGGTGGACATGTAGTCGCTGGTCGACGACCGCACCAAAGCCAGATATTCCGGGCAGAAATCGGCATTGTCGGCGACCACGAACGCTCCTGGTCGGAGGCGGCTTTCCACCAGCTTCAGGATATCCGGATAGAGCGCCTTGGCGCCATCGAGGAGCAAGAGGTCGATGGTATCGGGGAGATCGGACCGCAGGGTTTGCAGGGCGTGGCCCTGGCGGATCTCGACAAGATCGATAAGGCCGGCGGCCGTCAGATTCTCCCGCGCCCGTGCCACTTTGGAAGGCTCGAATTCGGTTGTGATCACGCGGCCGCCTCCATTGTCCCGCAGTGCTGCAGCCAAATACAGGGTGGAGACACCAAACGAGGTTCCGAATTCGACGGCGGTTCGCGCGCCTGTGCTCCGTGCCAGCATATAAAGCAACATCCCGGTCTCGCGGGAGATGGCGAGCGGTATGTCCTTCATTCGCCCATAGAAGTCGAGGTAATCGGTCCTGCTGCGCACTAGACGCCCGCGCTCCTCGCTCGAAAGGTTGTTCCAATATGCCGCGACCGAGGGAAGCGCGGCCGGCGATGCCGCTTCGGCTTCCTCAAACAGCCGGTCGAGCAATTTTGGCAGCGGGGCAGTCGTCAAGGTGGTCATCTGTCTCTCCGTTTTGATCTGAAGTATCGCCGGGAGAAAATACGAATAATTCGTCGCATTTCATAATCGCATTCGTCAAGGGTGCGCAGAGCGTGCTGTTATATATTTGAAAATAAATCGAAAAATTGAAATTACGTGTCACGAAAACCGGATGACCTCGGTGATCTTCGATGCCGCCATTCGCATTTTCAGTGATCGTCGGAAACGCCGAAACCCACAACATTGACGGGATGGTCAAAGCCCCTCAAGGCGCGGCTGCCGAAGGACCTACATTCGACACCGGTCGCTTCGGCGATGTCAGTTGTTATCAGCATGGCCGCGTCCAGTTTCTTTGCCAGGGCCTGGAGCCGGGCTGACCTGTTGACCGGCGTCCCGATGATCGTGAACGAGAAACGCCCGGCCGAGCCGATATTGCCGTGAACGACGTCTCCGATGCCGATGCCGATGCGGGCGCGAAGCGGCGGCGCCGTCTTTCGCGATGGCGTGGCATTGATGAGTTCGAGTGCCCGCAGTCCTTCCCTGGCGGCGTTCACCGCGGCTGCACATAAGGGCCGTCCGCGCACGTTGTTGCGCAACGCGCAAAATACGACTAGTTCGGCATTCTCGCTATTCGCATTGAGGACATCGATATGGCGGATCGTCCAAGAGCCAAGATTTCATCGCGAAAGCAGCCGAAGCAGGCGCGGTCGACCGAGCTCGTTTCCGCAATTCTCAGCGCCGCCGCTCAGGTTTTGGCAAAGGAAGGCGCACAACGTTTCACCACGGCGCGCGTCGCGGAAAAGGCAGGCGTCAGCGTCGGGTCCGTATACCAGTATTTTCCCAACAAGGCGGCAATCCTTTTCCGACTTCAGAGCGACGAATGGCGACAGACGTCCGATCTGTTGCGCGAGATTCTTGAAGATGGTGCAAAGCCGCCACTGGAACGATTGCGCGCGCTCGTCCACGCGTTTCTTCGCTCCGAATGCGAAGAGGCCGCCATGCGTGTCGCACTCAACGATGCCGCGCCGCTTTATCGGGATGCTCCTGAAGCGCGTGAGGTCAGATCATCCGGGGACCGGATTTTGCTGGCCTTCATGCGCGAAGCGTTGCCGGGGGTCGATATCGCAACACTCGATTTGGCAACGGATCTCGTGACAACCACGCTCGGCGCAGTGGGGAAGCGGTTTTCGGAGAGCCCGCGAACGTCGCAGGAGATCGATGCCTATGGAGAGGCCATGGCGAATATGTTCTGTGCCTATCTCGAAAGCCTCAAACCTCTTTGAACGATCTCTCGGCCTCGCTTTATTGACAGTCATTCGGCAAGAGACTATTGGAAACGCAGCCAGTCTTGCTGGCCGTAAGCGTTTGACGTCAAGCAACGCACTCAACGATCCTCGTCGGTCGGAGTGCGTTTTTTAATGCCTTCGCCGATCGAGGAAAAGCCTGGAGATCATCATGGCTTTTCAATCGACACCCGATCCGGCACGCGGTCGTCTGCTGTTGCTCAGCACCATTCTCTTCATTTCCTATCTTTGCATCGGCATGTCGTTTCCCATTGTGCCGCTTTATGTGAGCGAGCAGTTACGGTTCGGCAATGTCTGGGCCGGGCTTGGCGTCGGTATCGCCTTTTTCGCCACCATCCTTACACGCGGTTATGCTGGCAGCCTCTCGGATCATCGTGGCGCCAAGCCGGCCGTGATGCGGGGCCTTGCCCTCTATGTTGCCGGCGCGTTGATGGCGCTGGCTGCGGGCCTTGTCGCCCATATGCCGCTGCCGTCCTTTCTGTTGCTGCTGGTCGGGCGCCTGCTTCTCGGGCTGGGCGAGAGCCTGGTCGCCGTCGGCATCATCGCCTGGGGCATCGGCTTTGTCGGCCCGGCGCGTTCGGGCAGGGTATTGGCACTGGTCGGCGCCGCCATCTACGGGGCGCTGGCCGTAGGCGGTCCGATCGGTCTGGCGCTGTTCGACCGCTTCGGCTTTGCCGGCATGATGGCGATCAGCGCCGTGCTGCCGCTCCTCGGTCTGTTGGCAATCTGGCGAGTTCCCGGGATCGCACCGCATCCCGGTGCAGAGCGCCCGCCATTCTGGAGCGTCATAGGCAAGGTCTGGCTGCATGGCGCGGTCGTGTGCCTGCAGGGCATAGGCTTTGCTGCGATCGGTGCGTTCTTCACGCTCTATTTCCTCGATCGGGGCTGGAACTATGCCGGCTTGGGCCTCACCGCCTTCGGCGTTGGCTTCGTTCTGATGCGCGTGTTCTTCGGCCATCTGCCGGATCGCATCGGCGGCCTGCCGGTCGCAGCCGGATCGCTCGTTGTCGAAGCGGTGGGCCAGTTGTTAATCTGGAGCGCTGCGGACCCGACGGTTGCGCTGGCGGGCGCATTCCTGACGGGGCTCGGCTGCTCGATGATCTATCCGGCGCTGGGTCGGGAAGTTGTCAGCCGGGTGGAGCCACATCTGCGCGGCACAGCGCTCGGCGGCTTCTCTGCCTTCCAGGATCTTGCCTACGGGCTGACCGGGCCCTTTGCCGGCCTTCTGGCCGACAGGGCCGGCTATGGCAGTGTTTTCATGGCAGGGACTGTTGCTGCGATCGCCGGTCTGTTGTTCACGCTCTCTCTTCGAAGGATGCGCGCGGTCGTCTTGAATTGAAGGATATGGCCGCCCCCGTGGTTCAGCGGGGGCGGCCAAGGTTTTTCACGGTTTTGCCTAGCCGTTCGTCTTCCCCGGCGATGCACCGTCGCTCGCGGTCACCGATGGCCAAGTCGCATAGTAGTATTTGCCATTGATGGTGCCAAAGAAGGCATTTTGTCCGGTAGCCTTGTCGATGTAGCTGCCATCGCTCGTCCTCACCAGGGCTCCCTTGCCGTCGCGCTTCAGGTGCTCCTTCAGAAACTCGTTCCAGGTGCTCTTTTCCATCGCTTCGGGCTTGCTGGCCTTGCTCGTCTTGTCATCCGGATTCCATGCGTCGACCGAGACGCCCTTGATCGGATCGTAGACGGACAGATTTCCGCTTTTGAGCGCGCTCAACATCGCTTTCGACTGCGGTCCGCTGACAGGATCGAACGAAGAGGCCTTTAGCTTCGCATTGAGTGCCTTCATGAAATCACCGGACGAGATATTATCGATCGGCTTCGAAGCCGAAAGCGTCGATCCGGCTTTCGCAGAGCCATTGTTCGTCGACAGCCCCTGGAGAAGGATGCTGAGCTTGCTGTTCGAACGAACCGACGTGTAGGCGTCGTTTGCAAGCGAGCTCGTCGCTCTCGATATCCGCGATGTATCGGTCTCCGTCGCGTTTCCGCTGTGCAGGCTTCGCAGCGTGCTATGCGAGTTGAGAAGTCGCAGCGAATTGATGCTGTTCACCATGTCGATATCTCCGATCTGCCCCAATGATCATCGGTGCTCGACCAGCTTGGCTCTCCGCCCCCGGCGAGACCACGATCGTGCACGCGTGTATCCAATATCGCCCATAGCTTGCACGGGGCTAGTCATGCAGACCTTGCATTGTGCCGAAGGGTAATAGCGGATCGGGTGCTGTTGGGGGATCAACTACGAGGTGGCAAAGACGATACCGTAGTGATAGGGCGGTAGTTCGATTGTATTTCGGGATTTGAAGCCGCCGGTTTCGACAATCGTGGCGACCTGTGCCGGCGTCATGCGCATCTCGGTCTTGGGGCCGCGCGGCGCCCCGAGCACCGTGGTCTCCTCGCGTGCTCGTGCTTCCCAGTTGACGATAGCGAACAATCCGTTCGATGCGAGCACCGAACGGACGGCACGGACGAGGCCGGGCTGATCGGGAACGCCGTGAAACGTGTTCGCCATCAGAACGTAATCAACGTTTTCGGGAAGATGTTCCGCGATGTCGCGGGCATCGGCATGGATCCATTTCTGCACGGAGACATCCTGTAGCGCGGCTTCAGCTCTTGCCAACTCGATCATGGTCTCATCCAGATCGAGCGCATAGACCTTTCCGGCAACGAGTTTCGCCAGCGGCGCCGTGAAGTAGCCGTCGCCGCAGCAAAGATCGAGTACGGTCATGTCGGACTTGATGCCAAGCGCTTCGAGGATCGCCAGTGGATCTGGCCAGAGAGCACCCCACCAGTCGCGGTCCGGCATCGAAGTCGCGGGAAATGCTTCGCCCATTGAGAATCTCCGCTGGTGGATGGCCTCTGCAAGCATAGAATATTATCAACGTCCAGGCAGCAGAACGCAGAACATCGTGGTGGGCGGCTTGCCATTATGACGGCAGATCGGTGCCTATGCCGTTGGCGGAGTGAAAATAATTCGCGTGTTTCCGGCAAGCTCACAAGGCTTGTGGGCCGTATTTCGGCAGATTTCGGAGGGCCCAGGCTGCAATGGCCTTGTCCGCCTGTCCCTCGGTTACTTCGAATTCGCTGATCATCAGGCTCGACAGAAGCGAAGCACTGCGCGCTTGGGCGGCAAAATTCCGTTCGTAATGCGCCGGTTCCAGCACATATGTGGCAAAGGGCGCGACCTTCCGTCCGCCAAAGTCCGTCCGCTCAAGAAAGCTCATGACGGGCGGCGTAATGGTATTCCACCATACGGGACCACCCACGAGAACCAGATCGTATTTCGAAGGCTTCGGAAGGCCATCGAACAAGGGGGGAAGCTCGCCGGTTTCCAGTTCGTATTTCGATTGTTCGGCGGCGCGCTGCATGTCGAGCGGATAGGGAGCTTGCATCTGGATTTCGAAAAGCTCCGCTCCCAGAAGCGCGCGAAGCTTCTCCGCGACCGCTCCGGTGTGGCCGGTGTAGGAATAGTAGACAATCAGAACCCGTTGCTCGCCGGCGGCGAAGCTCCATCTCGGTGCGGCTGCTGCGGCCACTATCGATGTCAGCACGGTGCGGCGGGAAAGATGCATGAGGTTGTCCTCGGATTTTGGACCTGGACGATGACGGGATGATACCGGCTCTCGCAATTACTGATGCCGCGCGGGTGAAGCGCTCATCGACACCATTATCTTGGAAGCAAGAGGCGAGCGCTCGCTGTAAGTCTGCATTGCCTCGTCGAGGCGCTGTTCCAGAATTGTCGGATCAGTTTCGCCTTCGTCGGCAAATTTCATCAGTTCGCGGGCGGCGGTGATTGCCGTCCGGTCGGCAAAAGCCAGTTCGTGCCGGGCGCAAAATATTTCGAGAACGCGGCGAAGCGTTGCGATCTGTGCTAGTTCTATGGCCAATTCCATATCCTCCTGCCAGCTTCGATATTGATGACCGAACAAGTGATTTTCGACGGCAAGAGTAGACCGGTCCTGTCGCAGCTTTGTGCCGGAGATGTAAAAGCCTGTCGCTGGTGATGACAGCGCGGTCTGTCGGTATCCAAGCGCGCCGGCGCGACGACAGCGCTGCAACGGCTGCCGCAAGCGCCTGCCTTACAGGGGGAACGGCAGGATTTGACCATTGTCGGCGCGGCGCCGTTTCGCTGCGATAGTTCGTCTTGGCAACGCCTGCTGGCGACGTGAATCTTGCGACAGCTTGTTACAAATTTGCTGGTCTGCGGCATACCCCTGTGACAGCAATCTTATAATTTGTCAGTTGTTGAGGGCCTTGCGCGGAATATTGATTGGATTTCGGGGATGGTTTGGTGAAATCCATATCCTCTCGATACGAGCATGTTTCTGCTCTCGCCGGGGTTTCAAGCTGTCGTGGGTGCGACCTGAGACGCAACTCTTCGGTCTATGTGAAACTTTGATACACTTTTTTCGATGCGGCTTGGTGCGGCCTTCTGTAAAGTGACTTAAGATCGTGGAAAATCTCATGCAAAAAGCTGCGCACATCGCCGTCGTCGATGATTATTCGGACATAAGGGACCTCGTCGGCCAATATCTCGAACAGCAGGGTTACAAGGTCAGCGTCGCCGATAGCGGGCTTGCCCTGAGACGAATCCTCGAGCGCGGCGCCGTGGATCTGATCGTTCTCGATGTCATGATGCCCGGTGAGGATGGTCTTTCCGTCTGCCGTCATCTGCGAGCGACAACGGATACCCCCATCATCTTTTTGACCGCCATGAGCGAGGATACCGACCGCATCATCGGCCTCGAATTGGGAGCGGACGACTATCTCGTCAAGCCGTTCAATCCGCGTGAATTACTGGCGCGCATCAGGGCCGTCCTGCGCCGGGTCAACGGCGTGCCGCAGCAGCAGCGGGAAACGCTGAAGAAGGCCAGGGTCGTCCGCGTCGGGCAGTGGCGCGTGAACATGGGTCGGCAGGAGCTTTCCGGCGACGATGGCGTCGGCATCCCCCTTAGCACGGCCGAATTCCGGCTTTTGAAGGTTTTTCTCGAGCGCCCGGGCATTGTCCTCAGCCGCGAGCAGCTTCTCGATCTGACTGTCGGGAGAACCGCTGATATCTTCGACAGAAGCATCGATAATCAAGTGAGCCGCCTGCGCAAGAAGATCGAGCCGGACCCGAAGAACCCATCGGTCATCAAGACGCATTGGGGTGGCGGCTATAGCCTCTCGGCGGATGTGGGGTTCGAATGATCTACTGGTGGAGGAGGAGCCTTGCCGCCCAGTTCATCGGCTTTACCCTGCTTGCCCTTGTCGTCTCGCAGGCCCTGACCTTTTCAATCTCCTGGGACGAACGGACCAAGGCGCTGCATGCGGCCATGAAGAGCGAATTCTTCAGCCGTTGCGCTTCCGTCACGCGGTTGATGGAATCCATGCCCAAGCCATTGCGTGAGCAGGCGCTGCTGGCAAGCGAGACCAGCTATTCCCGGTTTTGGCTATCGCCGGAAGAGGTAACGGACGTCAGCGCATGGCGTGAGCGTGCGGCAAGCGAGCTTTCTCGTCCGATCGAGAATTTCATTGATCTTGCCGGGAGATACGGCAAGCGATCGGGTTCCGATGCGGAACATTTGACCTCCGGAACATTGACTTCGGAACGCGCAGGGGAGGGTTGGGCCACTCCGCCCCCGATACTCTGGAGCCTGCCGCAACCTGCTAAGTTCGTTTATTTCGGCGGACACAACGGATACGGACTGGTCGTCCAGCTCAATGACGGCATGTGGTTGAATACGGCATTCTACAAGAATGTCGGTGATCAATGGTGGGATATGAAATCGCTCACCTCGCTCGCCACCACCGCATTGATCCTGTCACTGATCGGAGTGTTCATCGCCAGCCGCATCGCACGGCCGCTGCGACGGCTGGCGGTTTCCGCGGAGGCTCTGGGGCGAGGCGAAAATCTTCCGCCGCTGCCCGAACAGGGACCCGACGATATCAAGCGCACCGCCGAGGCGTTCAACAGGATGCAGGAACGCCTGCATCGCTTCGTCGATGACCGGACGAGAATGCTGGCCGCGATTGGCCATGATCTGAGGACGCCGCTGACTTCGCTTCGGCTGCGAGCGGAGTTCGTCAAGGACGCCGATATCCAGCAGAAGATGCTGTCGACCATCGACGAGCTTCAGGGCATGACGGAAGCCGCTATTTCCTTCGCGCGTGGCGAGTCCACGGCGGAGGAAACGCGGGCAATCGAGCTTGAGGCCCTGGTCGGCAGTATCTGCGATGACCTTGCCGATCTCGGACTGCCGGTGGAATATCTCGAGGGAGCGAAGACGACCTATCGTTGTCGGCCCGACGGGCTGCGCCGAGCCGTTCGCAACCTTACGGAAAATGCGGTGCGCTATGGCGGCCACGCGAAGGTCTATATCCGCCATTCGGCCAGTACGATCGATATCGTCATCGAGGACAACGGGCCCGGCATACCCGAGGATATGAAGGAAAAGGTCTTCGCGCCGTTCTTCCGCCTGGAAGCGTCGCGAAACCGGGGCACGGGCGGCGTCGGCCTGGGCCTCTCGATCGCGCGGGCCGTCGCGCGCCAACATGGCGGCGATGTCCTGCTGCAGCCCAACAATCCCGGTCTGAGGGCCATTATCACCCTGCCGCAGGAAGGGCACGTTAAAACGCCCTCATCGCGGGTGAGCAGGAGGAGAAAGCGGGCGCAGTCGCTGAAACTTGCCGGGCAGGAGCACTGACGCCTTCACCTTGGCGGGGAAGGCGTGTTGGGCACGGCCACGCAAGAGCAGCCCGCGATTGCTTCAAACTGCGGGCTACGCATTGCCTCAAATCACAAGCACAGTTTTCGCCCTTTTCACGAAAGGTCGGTGCGGCGGGAAGTTACCGCATCTGCAATATGATCGGATTGCTGCTTGCCGGGTCCGTGTGCTCGCGTAGCGCCGTTACATCGGCTGCTGCAACTGCTCCGCCATGATTACCCCAGGACGAGCGTACGAATGTCAGGACATCGGCAATCTGCTGATCCGAAAGCTGCTGCCGGAAGGGCGGCATGCGATAGGCATCGGGGATTCCGTTCGCCACGACACGGCTGGAACCGTTCAGCGTCACATTGATCTGGGACGCGCTTTCCTTTGCAAGCGAAGCGGCGGAGCCGGCGAGCGGCGGAATCCATTGTTGTTTTCCGCGTCCGTCGAGGCCGTGACAGAAGCTGCATTTTGCGACGAACGTCTGTGCGCCGGGAATCTGCTGGCGTGCGGGAAGGGCGACATTCTGGGCTGTGGCGTCGTCATACTGCCATGGTGTGCCGTCGCGGGTCGGGTCGCCCGGCAATGACTTCAGATAATGACTAATGGCCTTGAGATCGTCATCCGTCATGAATTGGGTCGAATTGTTGAAGGCATCCGCCATCGAGCCGAAGACGACGGCATGACCGTTCCTGCCGCTCTTGAGGAAGGCGTATATGTCCTCCTCCGTCCACCGGCCGAGGCCGACATTGTGGTCGCCGCGCAGGCTCGGGGCATACCATCCGTCGAGAAGCGCGCCGGAAAGATAGAGCGGGCTGGTTTCGTCGAGCGCCTTTTCCGCCATGGTGATGGCGCGCGGCGTATGACAGCTGCCGCAGTGACCCGGTCCTTGAACGAGATAGGCGCCCCGGTTCCACTGGTCGTCGCCGGTGGCTTTCGATTGATAGGTTCCACTCTCAGTAAAGACTGCGTTCCACAGCGCCAGCGGCCAACGCATGTTCATAGGCCATGGAATGTCCGAGGGCTGGTCTGCCTGCTGAACGGGTTGGACCCTGCCGGTGAAATAAGCGTAAAGCGCACGAATGTCGTCGTCGCTCATCTTCACATAGGAGGGATAGGGCATGGCCGGATAGAGGCGGTGTCCGTCCCGGGCAACGCCCTGGCGGACGGCGCGGTCGAAATCGGCGAGCGTATAATTGCCGATGCCGGTTTCCTTGTCCGGAGTGATATTCGTCGTGAAGATGGCGCCGAGCGGCGTCCCCATCTGCAGTCCTCCGGCAAAGGGAGCGCTTTTCGGCGTGCTGTGACAGGCGACGCAGTCGCCAAGGCGCGCGACATATTCGCCGTGCTGCAGCAACTCCTCCGAGGGCGGCTGCGCTAAGGCGACATTGTCGAAGGGAGATGCCGGCGTGCGGGTCACGAACCATGCGACGCCGCCGGCTACAAGCACGACAATCAAAAGAAGAACCAGAAGAAATTTCTTCAAGGGTGTGCCCTCATGTCTTTGCTTCGGGATTTCGTACTCGGCTATGGAGGGAGCCAACCACGCCGGCTCTCGGACCAGCAGGGCCGAGAGCCGAAATCATGCCAGGCGCAGCGACAGCTGCGCCTCAGCTTTCAAAGGTGTAGTTGGAGAGGGGCATGCTGCGTATCCGCTTGCCCGTTAGCGTCGAAACCGCATTGGCGACGGCCGGCGGAATAGCCGGAAGCCCCGGTTCGCCGATACCGCCCATCTCGGCGCCACTTTCGATGATGCGGACATGGACGCGAGCCATGCGGTCCGGCGGCAGGATCGGATAGAGGTCGTAATTACGGGCGATGGGCTCGCCGTTCTTATAGACGGCTTCCTCCATCAGCACCTGCGACATTCCAAGCGCCGTTGCCGAATTGATCTGGGCTTCGATGATCGCCGGATTGACGATGCTGCCGGGATCGATCGCTTCCCAGACGTCATGGACGACGACCTGACCGTTGCGGATGGAGACCTCGGCGATCGCCGCCGTGTGGCTACCGAAGGGCGACGCCATGGCCACGCCCCGCGCCCGCTTTGAACCATCGTCCGCCGTGAAAGGACCGCGCTTCCAGCCGCCGGAGAGATCGCCGACCGCTTTCAGCAGGTTGCTCAGCCGCTCGTTCTTCTGCAACAACTTCATGCGCAGTTCGTAAGGGTCCTGCCCGCCCTTGTCGGCCAGTTCGTCCAGGAACGTCTCGTAGAAGAAGTCGTTCATGGAATTGCCGACCGAGCGCCAATAAGCCAGTGTCGTCGGATTTTTGACGTAGATCTGCGCGATGCGGTGGTTCGGGATGTCGTAGGATTTGCCGGTCAACCCTTCCACCGCCATCGGGTCTAGCGAATCCTCCTTATGACCGAAAACGGCCTCCGTCGGTCCCTCGCAGGCACTAATGGCCTCGAGTGCGACCGGCATGCCGCTGGCGTCGAGTGCGCCGCGGAAGCGCACGGCCGCCATCGGGCGCATCGGGTCGCGCAGAAATTCCTCCTCGCGGCTCCAGATAAGCTTCACCGGTCGACCGACCTCTTTGGCGAGCTGGATCGCCTGCGGATAGGGATTGGCGGACGGATAGAGAAAGTGCCGGCCGAAGAAGCCGCCCAGGATCGGGCTGTGGAGTGTTACCTTCGATGGGTCGAGCCCCGTCAGCTTGGCAATGTCGGCCTGGAATTGCTCGGGCGCCTGATTGGGCAGCCAGACTTCCAGACTGCCATCAGGATTGAACCGGGCCAGGGTGGATGGCGGCTCCAGCTGCGCGTGATGCAGATACTGGCTCTTGTAGGTTGCCGAGACAACGGTCTTGGCAGCATCGAACGCTTTGGTAACGTCGCCGACATTCTCCGCCTCCTTGCCGCTGCCCGGCTCGTTGGCGAGCTTGTCGCTGAAAGCAGCGGTGGAGAAATCCGCGGGCATATGGCGGAGGGCGGGATCGGCGTCCGAGCCGGGCTCGCGCCAATCGACCTGAGCCGCCTCGGCCGCGCGCTTGGCATTCCACCAGCGTTCAGCGACAACAGCGACCGCACCGGACAGACTATGGACGGAATGAACGCCCGGCATTGCCTTGAGCTGCTCTTCGTTGCGGATCTTGCCGATTGTCAGGCCGAGGCGCGGCGCATGCTGGACGGCGGCATGCAGCATGCCGTCGACCTTGCAGTCTATCGCATAGACCGCCTTGCCGGTTGACTTGTCGTGCATGTCAAGCCGTTCGACTGGTTTGCCGATCCAGCGGAATTTGCTCGGGTCGCGAAGCGACACGCTCTCGGGGGCAGGTACCGGTAGATCCAGCGCCTCTGCGGCCACTTCGCCATAGGCGAGGCTGCGTCCCGAGGCGGCGTGGATGACGCGGCCGGGCTCTGTCGTCAGCTCGGTGATGGGTGCGTTGAGGCGCTTTGCAGCCGCTTGCAGGATCATGTTGCGCGCCAGCGCGCCGAGCTTGCGCATGGTCTCATAGCTCGTGCGCACCGACATGCTGCCGCCTGTGATGCGCATTTTTCCATTGATGACGAGATAGTCGCCGCCCGCCGGCGCATTTTCGACGACGAAGGTCTTGGGGTCAGCGTCGAGTTCCTCACCGACGATCTGGGCCATCGCCGTGAAGACACCCTGGCCGCCTTCGACGAAGGGGCTCATGAAACGGATGCTGCTATCGGGGCGGATTTCAAGGAACGCGGGAACGCGTGTCCCTGGAGGCATAGGACTTGCCGCCTGCTGGGCTCGTGCCTGTCCAACCGGAACGCCAAAGCCGAGGACGAACGCTCCTGCCGCCGCACCGGCGGAAGTCAGGAGAAAGTGCCGGCGCGAGATGTTGACCGGAGATCCGATCGGGAATTCATCGTCCGGAACGAGGTTGCGGGTGGTTTCGGTCATAGCGTTTCTCCCTGCTTGGAGGAGAGATCTTTGACCGCCGCCTTGATCGCGTTGTAGGTTCCGCATCGACAGAGATTGATCATCGCCGCAGCGATCTCGTCGTCGGAAGGATTGGGCGTTTGTTTCAGGAGCGCGGTTGCCGCCACAACCTGCCCCGATTGACAGTAGCCACATTGCGGAACCTGATGCTTGACCCAGGCGGCAACCACGCGCTTGCCGATCGGGTCTGCCTCGAGCGCTTCGATCGTGGTAATCTGACGACCGGCAACACTATCGAGCGGCGTCACGCACGAGCGCACCACCTCGCCGTCGACAAGGACCGAACAGGCGCCGCATTGTGCCAGTCCGCAACCGTACTTCGTACCGGTCATGCCCAGCTCGTCACGGATGATCCAGAGGAGCGGCGTGTCTCCGTCCGAATTGACCTGATAGGACTGGCTATTGATCTGAAGATTCATGAGGCGCCTCCTGAGGCTTTCGATGGCGAGCCTTCGATGCCAGACGCTGCGCGATGATCTGAATGCTCGACCATCGGATGACGCATAGCTCAGGCTCACAACCCGGGACTATAACACTGAACCCGTCACATCAAAAAGATTAGTGCGTGAATCGCGATAGAACCTAGA
Organism: Martinezella tropici; assembly: GCA_000799755.1. Taxonomy (GTDB): domain Bacteria; phylum Pseudomonadota; class Alphaproteobacteria; order Rhizobiales; family Rhizobiaceae; genus Rhizobium; species Rhizobium tropici_A. The sequence continues at coordinate 346,235 of JUHI01000006.1, read as the reverse complement.
AGCCAGGATCATAAATCGGCTCTCAAGGCTCCGTTCCACCTCGGGGAGGAAAGTGGCCGCATCGACCATGACGAGAGACGCGGCTCTTGTGGCGAGCATAAGCCTATGATTTCAATGCATAATCGCGCAGCTGTGGTCCTGCACGTCTTCCCCGCCCATGCCGGTTGTCGCGACGTCCGTCAGGACGATGAATCCGGGTCCGTCAGCGAAACTAGCGCCGACCACCACAAGATTGTGATCGCCCATTTCCTTTGTCGGGTCTTTCAACGTCTTGGCGAGCGCCAGGAATGGATTGAAGTCTCCCAATGTCTCGCCGTTAACCCGCATCGCTACGAACTTGTGGCCAGCAATGGCATCGGGGAGCGGTGACCAGTCGGCACCGATCTTGTCGGCATCGGTCTTTAAGGTTGCGCGCGCATCTGCGCTGAGGCAATCGACATGGATGTGCAGTTGGTTCTGCGAACGCGCCTGCTGCGCGTTGACGGCCAAGCTCAGACCGTCGCGCGGGAGGGCGTGCGGCAAGCGGGCATCGACATCGCCCTGCTCGGCCCAGGCGTCGGCAAAGAAGTTATGTGTTGCAGGATCAAGGAGTGCCGCGCTTTCGATACCGGTGATCTTGTCGGTGGGGATGAGAAGAAATTGGGCAACGCCGCGCAGATCCTTCAGCATCGCATAATGCTCGGCCGTATTGACCGAAATGCATGGTGCGGTCTGTACGACGCACTTGTCATGCACAATCTTCCAGAGCACGTCTGAGTCTGCAAAGGCGGGGGCGAAAAGGAGGGGGAGGAAGGATACGGCGAGAGCCGTGACGCGACGCGAGTATGTCATGGCAGGAAACTTCCCTGGTTCAAACGGTTTGGCACTTTCCGAAATTCCGGAGGGCTTATCATAGGCCTATTAGGCTCATGTGACGGCTTGACGGCGTTCCTCGTCGAATCGGAGCCGATCCACGCCCTAGAGATTGCGCGATATCAGCCTCGCTTCATCTTCGGTTAAGGTCGCCTTCAGCTTGGTTGCCTAAATGGCAGGAGCCGGGGAAAACCATGCCTCGCTCCAGGGAGGAAAAGGCTGCTCGCAGCGACCTTTTAGATATCCGTAGCGAGGCCTTTGCAACGCTCGATCGCCGCACGCCAGCGGCAAAGCAAAGAGATCAGGAGCTTGAAATGGGTATCGGAAAGCTGATTGAAGAAGTTGCAGGCGCCGTGGCTGCCGACGAGGCTGTCGAGGCTGTAGACCCGAATGCCGGTTTCATAACGAAGGCCGCTGCTGCCGTCGCCGGCTTCGAAGGCGTCAACAAGCTGACGGACGTTCTAAAGGAAAAAGAACAGGAGCCGGCCGCCGACAATAGCGGCGACCAGAACGGCTGACTGTGAGCGGCAGGCGCGTCTGCCGAAACGATTTTGACTGTGAAGCTGGAAGCCGGGCATGTCCCGGCTTTCTGATTCTCGGGGGCATGGCTGCCCATCTCCCAGTGACGAGCGATGTCACCATTTGCCGTGGATCCTGACACAGGTCTCGTTGAACCGAACCACAATGAGGTCGGGAAACCGGCGCAACCGTTTCTTGATCATCGGGCATAGGCGAGGACCGCCGGTGCCATCAATCTTCTATCCGCCTTCAGCCATTGACCTCGGCGGAAACAAGGGGACGAAAGAATCCGGTCGGCTGCAGGATCGAACTGGCGATATTGGCAACGATCTGGCCCGGTGCCTCGCTCTTTGCCAGAGCCTCCTTCCAGACCGGATCGGCCACGAATTGCGCCCATTTCCGCTCGCGCTCCTCCAGCGACTGCCATTCGAGGAAATAGATGAGGTCGTAGCTGGAAGGCCCGATCATCGTCGTCCAAAAGCCAAGGGGGCGGATGCCGAGCCGGTCCCAGATCGCCAGCGTCGCCGTTTCGAAACGCTCCTTGAGCGCTGGCAGCTTGCCGGGCAAGCAAGTATAGATGCGCATTTCATGGATCATGGAAAATCCTCCTTGAGTGAATTCAGAACAGGCCGAGCCTGCTCCAGAGAGCGCGATTTAAAAATAGTTGAGCGATAACAGCAGGTCGCGATTCCCTTTGGCGCTGAACCAAAATGGGTTTCCGATGACTTGATAGCTATTGCTCAAATTGAGCATAACAGGGGCGCGCCTCGCTTTTCAAGCGATTTCGCGAGCCGTGAATGGATGTTGATCGATCCCCCGATCCGACTGGCACGCAGTGGTGGGCGACCGAGGGGAAATAGCAGAGGCTCTTTCGGCCCTACCTCTTGCCCATCCTTCACTCGGTTCTACTTTGATTTGCCCGTTTGCCGGGGCTTGACGAAAACACGCCAGGTATTAATTTAAACGGAGGCGCCTCCGTTTATCCGAGGTGTCCCTTGCTTCCTAATTCAGACGAGAGCCGACCATGACGCCAGAACTCCATCGGCCTCGTCTTCCTGAAAGAAACCCATAGCAACCGGTAGACCGACGGATAGTTTCTACTAGATTCCGCAGGTCTCATCTTCGTGACGATGGCAGGAGCTTATCATGACACGAACAATCCAGATCGCGCTCGACATCAACGGGCAGCGCCACGAGCTCGATATCGAGCCGCGTGTAACGCTACTCGACGCGCTGCGCGAACATCTTTCGCTAACCGGTACCAAGAAGGGCTGCGATCAAGGCCAGTGCGGCGCCTGCACCTGTCATATCGACGGCAAGCGCGTGCTCTCTTGTCTGACGCTTGCCGCGCAGGCCGAAGGGCGCGAGATCACGACGATCGAGGGGCTGACCGGCGAGGCTGGCGATCTGCATCCGGTGCAAGCCGCTTTCATCGAGCATGATGCCTTCCAGTGCGGCTATTGCACGCCGGGCCAGATCATGTCGGCGGTCGCCTGCATTCGCGAAGGACATGCCGGTTCGGACACGGAAATCCGCGAATACATGTCAGGCAATCTCTGTCGGTGCGGGGCCTATAACAGCATCGTCGCGGCGGTGCGCCAGGCAGCGGAGGTGGCATGATGCGAAACTTCTCCTATCTGCGCGCCACATCGACAGCCGAGGCCGCTCAGGCGGCACAACAGGCTGGCGCCGTGCTGCTTGCCGGCGGCACGACATTGCTCGATCTCGCCAAATGCGGCGTGGGTGAGCCCGATACGGTCATCGATATCACCCGTCTCTCCGGTATGAGCGGCATCACGGTCGACGCCGCCGGCGTAACGATCGGCGCGCTTGCCAGGATGAGCGAGGTTGCCGACCACGAGGAGATCCGCGCGGCCTTTCCGGCAGTTTCACAATCCCTGTCTCTGGCCGCCTCCGCCCAGCTTCGCAACATGGCGACGATCGGCGGCAATCTCCTGCAGCGGACACGCTGTTCCTATTTCCGCGATCCCGGCGCCTTTCCCGCCTGCAACAAGCGCAATCCTGGTTCCGGCTGTTCGGCGATCGGCGGCGTCACGCGCAATCACGCCGTGCTCGGAACGAGTGAGGCCTGCATCGCCTCCTATCCCGGCGATCTGGCGGTCGCTCTGGTCGCATTCGATGCCGTAGTCGAGACGGATAGCCGCAAGGTTGCTGTCGACGATTTCTTTCTCGCTCCCGGCGACACGCCGAACAGGGAAACGGTCCTGCAGCACGGCGAGATCATCACCGCCGTCACCATTCCTGCTTCCACGGCCGCTCGGAACTCGACCTACATCAAGGTCCGCGACCGGCAGTCCTATGAATTTGCCGCCGCGAGCGCCGCTGTTGGTCTGGAATTGGAAGCCGATGGCAGGACCGTCCGTGATATTCGCGTGGCGATCGGCGGGGTGGCCACCAGGCCCTGGCGGGCGAATGATGTCGAGCAGGCGCTGATCGGCAAGGCGCTCACTCCGGAGGCCGTCAAAGCGGCCAGCCGGCTTGCCATCAAGGGTGCCGTCTCCCACGGCGGTAACCATTACAAGATCGAACTTGCACCGCGCGTTATCGCTCGCGCCATTCTGACGATGGGAGGTCTCGCATGACCATGATGGAACCCCGCAAACGCGGCGATGCTTCCGACGGTACGGTCGGCGGTCGTCAGTCGCGCTTCGAAGGCAATATGAAGGTGACGGGTACCGCGACTTATGCGCTGGAATACCCGGTCGAAAATCTGGCCTATGCCGTCCTCGTCCAAAGCACGATTCCGGCTGGCCGCGTCGTCGAGGTCGATGCCTCGGCGGCGCTGGCAATGCCGGGTGTGCTTCTGGTGCTGACGCCGGAGGATGATCTCGGTCTTAAGCTTGCCGGCGACTGGGGCGGCAACAAGCCCGTCGACGGTCCCTATTATCCATTGCCGCGCGAGGTGCTCTTTAACGGGCAGTCGATTGCAGCCGTCGTGGCGGAAAGCCGCGAACTGGCGGCAGAGGCCGCCAGGCTGGTCCGCGTCACCTATGAAGAGAGCAGCCACGTCGCCGCCCTCAACGACCCGAATGCCGCTGAGGGCAAGCTCATGGAACCCCTCTCTTCCGCCTGGGGCGATGCCGAGGCGGCGCTTGCCGCTTCCCCGGTGCGGATCGAGGCTGAATATTCGACGCCGCGCGAATATCACGTCGCGATGGAGCCGCACGGGTTGACGGCAAAATGGGATGGCCACCAGCTGACGATCTGGGAACCGAGCCAGTGGTCGCACGGTATGGCGCGCATGTATTCCGAATGGTTCGACATGCCCTATGAAAACGTCCGGATCATCTCGCCCTTCATCGGCGGCGGCTTCGGATCGAAAGGGGTGCCGCTTGCCTATGGCGCGGTCGCGGTCGCGGCCGCAAGAAAGCTCGGCCGGCCGGTGAAGCTTGCGGTCACACGCCCGCAGAATTTCACGAGTTATGGTGGGCGTGCCGCGACCAGACAGAAGATCGCGCTCGGAGCGAGCGAGGATGGTATCTTGCAGGCGATCGTCCATCGCGGTGCCAGCGAAACCTCCATGGATGCAGACTGGCCGGAACAGACGGGGGCCGCAACGGCGGTCCTCTACAAGGTCGAGAATTTTTCCTCGCAGCACCGCGTCGTGCCGGTCAATAGCGTGACGCCGGGCGCCTTGCGTGGTCCGGGCAAGAACCCGAGCGCCTATGGCATCGAATGCGCGATCGAGGAACTGGCCTACAAGCTCGGCATGGACCCGCTCGAGCTACGGCTGAAGAACTATGCCGACCACGACTACCAGTCCGGCAAGCCGTGGTCGACGCGCCGGCTGCGCGAGGCGTTGACCGAAGGGGCGGAAGCTTTCGGCTGGTCGCGGCGCAGCCACGCGCCGCGCTCGATGCGCGACGGCAAGACGCTGATCGGCTGGGGCATCGGCTGCGGCACCTTCCCCGTCATCCGCGCACCGAGCGAAGCGATGATCCGCATTCTCGCGAACGGCCGAGTAGAGGTCGTCAGCGGCGCCATCGACATGGGGCAAGGGACCTATACGATCCTCGCCCAAAGTGCTGCGGAAGTGTTCGGCATCCCGGTCGATCAGGTTGAAGTGTATCTCGGCGATTCTCGTCTGCCGGGTGCGGCGATCGCCGGCGGTTCGATGCTGGCCGGCTCGATCATGGGAGCCGTCCACAAGGCAGCGGTCGCAGCCCGCGACGAACTCATCGGCCTTGCGCTCAGCGATGCCAATTCTCCCTTCCGCGAGACGGGTGCGAACACGCTGAATTTCGCCGAGGGGCGCATCGCAGCACCGCGCGGCGAGACGCCATCACTGACGCTGGCGGAACTGATGTCGGCGCTGAAACGCGAGGAAATCGAAGTCCGGCGCAACACCCTGCCTGACGGCGCGAACGCACAGGAGCAACTGCAGGCCTGGACCACCATGGCAAAGGTTCAGGGGCCGACCATGGGCGATTATTCCATGCACAGCTGGTGCGCGCACTTCGCTGAAGTGCGGGTCGACGAAGATTTCGGCACGGTGCGGGTTTCTCGCATGGTTTCCGCCTTCGATTGCGGCCGCCTCTACAATCCGAGACTGGTCGAAAGCCAGTGGCGGGGCGGCATCATCATGGGCATCGGCCAGGCACTTCTCGAGGAAGGCTTGATCGATCAGCGCAACGGCCGCACCGTCAACAACAATGTGGGCGATTACCTCGTGCCAACGAACTCCGACATTCCGGATATCCAGGTGATATCGGTCGGCGTGCCGGATCATCAGGCCTCGGCGCTCGGCGGCAAGGGCGTCGGCGAAGTCGGCATCGTCGGCGTGGCGCCGGCGATTGCCAATGCCGTGTTCCACGCGACCGGCAGACGCGTGCGCGACCTGCCGATCACATTGGAAAAGCTGCTCTAAGGGCAGAAAGGATTGAGCCGCAGCACCGCTTGCGGCTCAATCCCCGTCGCTATCATTTCGATTTCCGTTCGCGCGTGATTTCATCGAAAATATCTGCTCGACGAAATCGGCGAAAGCGCGTGCCTTAGCGCTCGCCAGCCGCCCCGTCGGAAAAAGCGCCCATAGATCGATCGGCGGCAGGTCCCAATCCTCCAGAATGCGGCGAACGGCGCCGGTCTCCAGCTCCAGCTGGAACATCCAGTCCGAAGCGATGGCCAGGCCGATATCGGCAAGCACGGCGGCGCGAATTCCTTCCGCAGCGCTGACGCGGAGGCGCCCGTTGACGACAACGGAGACCTCGGTCCCGCGCTGCTGGAAGGTCCAGCTATTGCTGAGTTGTGTATAGACGATCGCTTCATGGGCGACGAGATCGGCGGGAGCCAGAGGTGTGCCTGCATGTTCCAGATAGGCCGGTGTCGCGATCACCGAGCGCCGCCCGCGTGCGATCCGCCGCGCGATACTCGTAGAATCCGGCAAATCCCCCATCCTGAGAGCGAGATCTATCCCCTCCGAGACGAGATCGATGACTCGATCGTCGAGGATCACGTCGATCTCGAGATCCGGATGAAGCTTCAGGAATGCCGGCAATCGCGGCAAGATGAGCAACCGGGAAAAGGTTGTCGCCGCCGAAACGCGCAGGCGCCCGGAAAGGCCCGCTCCGACGCCACGCGCCTCCAGTTCCGCCTCGTCGGCCTCTCGGATGGCTGCCCGCGCCCTTTCATAGAAACGAAGCCCGGCATCGGTCGGGGTGAGTCCATGCGTCGAGCGTAGCAGGAGGCGGATCTGAAGCCGCTCCTCGAGCTGCGCGATGGTCTTCGATACGGCCGGCTGGCCGATCCCCAACTGTCTGGCCGCGCCGGAAAAGGAGCCGGTCTCCACGACCCGCACGAAGGTGGACATTGCCTGCAATCGATCCATGCCTATTCCTCCTGAGAATAGGCATTATCGCGACAAGCCGCCTGCCGCAACACAATTGGAATGAGCATACTCCTCTCCATCGGCGCACCACTGCACTTCTGGCAAGCCGTCGCCGAAAGCCGGAACAGCAAAGGAGTAGACCCATGTCCCTGCAAGCCAAACTCGACGCATTCAAAGCCGATTTCGAAGCCGGCAAGCCGCCGTACAATGTCCCGCCCGCAGTCATCGAGACCATGCGTCGCGCAACCGCCGAACTGATTGCCTCGGGCGCCGCGAAACGCGCTCTCAAGGCCGGCGACAAGATGCCTGGCTTCACGCTGTTGGACCCGGATGGCAATCCGGTGTCTTCGGCGGACCTTCTGAAACATGGCCCGCTCGTCATCAGCTTTTATCGCGGCGTCTGGTGCCCCTATTGTAATATGGAATTGCAGGCGCTCCAGGCTGCGCTGCCAGAGTTTCAGGCCCTTGGCGCCAGCCTTGTGGCGATCTCACCACAGAACCCCGTCAACAGCCGCAAATCGGTTCGCCAGAACGGCCTGAGCTTCCCGATCCTGTCCGATCCACATAATGATCTCGCTGCCGCCTTCGGCCTGCGCTTCGAGCTGCAGGACTATCTGGTCGAGCTCTACAAGAGCCTGAAGAACGATCTGCCCTCTTTCAACGGCGATCCGAGCTGGACCCTGCCGATGCCGGGCCGCTTCGTGGTCGGCCAGGACGGAACGATCCTCTATGCCGAGGTCAATCCCGACTATACCCGTCGCCCCGATCCCGAGGACATGCTGCCCGCTCTGCGGCGCGCTATCGATCTCGCGGCCTGATCTTCTCCGATGCGGCTCTTCCAGTCCATGGATAGAGCCGCATTTTCGCGCGGAACATCGCCGCCGACCAGAACGAGCGTTGCCTTTTCGGCAATGAAAATGCCGAAAATTGGTTCTTCTTCAGAACGCTTCCATTTGTCATAGTTCGTTGCAAGCGCCCTTGAGAGCGCAACGAGGCGAACGTCATGGCTTACGTAATCACCGAGCCCTGTATCGATACGAAGGATGGCGCCTGCACCGTCGCCTGCCCGGTGGATTGCATCTATGAAGGCGGGCGGATGTTCTACATTCACCCGGACGAGTGCATCAATTGCGGGCTCTGTCTCTCGGTCTGTCCCGTCGATGCCATCCTGTGGGATGAGGAAATGCCGGCGGAGCGGCTGTTCCTGCGTGACGTCAACCGCGACTTTTTCGCTGACGATGTTACCGGCTGGGGTGCGCCCGGCGGCTGGGACAAGAGCCGAACGACCAGCCTCGATCACCCATTCGTGGCCGGTTATGGCGGCACTCCCGGCGATCATTTGTAACGCGAAATAGCGGTTGATTGCGCAGCCTTGCTCGTGCCGGAAGCCCCACGGCCGCTTCTTGCGGCGTCAGGAGAGCCCGGACCACGTGGCGTAATAGGCGCGTGTCGCCGCCGACAAAGCGCCGACGAGAGGTCTTTGCTTCTCCAGTCTCGGCTGATCGGCTCTCGCCTGTGCGAGCAATTCGGCGAGGGCCGCGTCGAAGTCGATGCCCGTCAATTCCCCCCTGTGCATGACTTCCCGCCCGGCGACAAAAAGTCCTTTGGCATATTTTGCGCTCATACGGGTTAGCAGGACCTCCGCCTCGTCGACGTCATCGAACAGCGCCTCGGCAGTCAGGGCCCGATAGTCGATGACGGTGTAGTCTGCCGCATCCGCCGCGTTGACGACCTGACCACCGACCCGGGTTGCGGCATCGAAGATATGCCGAGCCGTCAATCGTCGGGTGAGGCTCCGCCCGCCCTGCAGGAGATAGAGGAGCCGCATCTCCCGCCAAAGATCCTGATCGTCATCCAGCCCGGTGCCGTCGAGGCCGATGGCAAAGGCGAGGCCGCCATTCTCCAGCGTCGATGCAATCGGGGCGACGCCCGAGCGAAGACGGAGATTGGCCGTGGGGTTGCTGACGAGTTGCACGCCGCGCGCGACAAGCAGTTCCAGTTCATCAGGGCGTAGTTGGACGCCATGAGCGACCGCGAGCCGCGGCGACAGGAAGCCAATTTTATCGAGATAGGTGACGACACCTTCGGGAAACCGCTGGTCGAGCCACAAGCGCTGTCGCGGACTTTCAAGCAGATGCATGTGGATGCGTCTGCCATGAAGCACGGAGGCCTCGGCTATCGCTTCCAGAAGTGCATTGGAGCACCATTGCGGCCCGATCGGCCCGTATTGCACATCGATCAATGGGTTCGTGTTTGCAGCGGCCACCGCCTCGACGGCTGAAAGCTGCGCGCGGATGGGCGCATAGGCTGGAATAGTCCCGGCAAGCGCATCCCAGTCCGCGGGGGATAGAAACGGCTGTAGCCGCTGCGGTCCACCGTCATAGGCCCAGGCGTCGTAGTCGAGGAGAGGGCAGGAGAGTGCAAGCCGAATGCCGATGTCGCCGGCGGCCCGCATGACTGCGCCTCCTTCGTCGACCAGACGATCGACATTGAGCGAGTTATGGCAATGCATCGTCGCGCCGACGCCGGTTCGAGCAAGCCGGCCGAAGGCGACAAGCGCTTCAAGATAAGGGTCGGTGCGCGGCCGCAGCCTGAGGCTCGGTATCCACACCTCAAGTGCGTCGTCGACAGCGCCGAAATCGAGAGTGCGGATGCCGTAGCCGTGGTCATGGGCATTCACGGGCGAAGGCAGGACTAGGTCGCCGGGCTCCAGGCGAAGGGATTGGAGCTCCCCCGGCAGATCCACCCGATCTGCGATCCTCTGGGCAGGCGCATGGCCCGGATTGAGCAACAACCGCATAGCCATGAACGTTTCCCTTATCGTGAGACCAGCGTGTTGATCTTGGCGGCGAACTTCGACAGTTCCTCGCCCATCGACTGGGCGACGACCTCTGTCGCATGGGTGAGCTGCCGGCGCCGCGACACGACGATGCCGACTTGCAGATCCTGCAGCTTCGATCCCGCAATCGAAAGGGCGACGGCATCGCCGGCCTCCAACTCGCGCAGCAAGCCAAGCGGCGTGAAGAAGGCGACGCCTTCGCCTGAAAGGATCATAGGTTTCAGCATCATCTGATTGTTCGTAGCGACCAGTGTCCGTCCGACGCGGTTGAGCGCGCCGAGCTCGACTGCGATCATCGAACTCATGACTTCGTTGTCGAGCTGCAGCAACATGTTGAACTGGGCGCATTCCTGCAGCGTCACGGACTTTTGCCGAGCCAGGGGATGGCTTTTGGCGACGATTGCCATCAGCGGCATGCGCACGCCATGGATCAGCTTCATGTCGTGCGGCCGGGCAAGATCGAAGGTGACGCCGATGTCGACGTCGCCTTCCGCCAGAAACCGGAAAATGTTGTTGTAATTATCGGTGCGGATGCGGAAATCCACGGCTGGATGCTTCTTGTGAAAGCCGGAGACGAACTCCGGCAGGAACTGGATTGCGAGACTGTCCAGGGCGGCGATATGGACGCGGCCGGTATTCTTGCCGTGGAGATCGCCGAGGTTGGACTTCATGATCTCATATTCGTGCAGCGTTTCCTTGGCGTGGCGCAGCACGATCTCGCCGGCAGACGTCAGTCGCAACCCGTCGGAAAAGCGCTCGAATAGCGGCGTTCCAAGCTCATCTTCCAATTTCTTGATCTGACGGCTGACGGCGGAGGTTGCGACGTGAAGCTCCTCAGATGCCTTGCGGATTGATCCGGAGCGCGCGACCTCGGCGAAATACTTCAGAATGCTGGCATGCATGAAAAGCCCTCGGCAATCTCGAAGCTATAGCATGCCTATCTGCCGCGCCAAACGGGCGCCCGCTTCTCCCGAAATGCCGATACACCCTCCATGGCATCCTCGCTTTTCAAGGCCTTGATGAGGGCCGGCGTTCTGAGCGCCTGCGCCTCGGCCGGGCTCAAATGCGCGGTGCGATTGACCGTCTGCTTGATCGCCCGCAGCGACAGCGGCGCGCAGGCGACGATGTCTGCGACCCAGCGATCGACCGCAGCGTCGAGTTCGCCGGCGGAGACGACTTCGTTGACGATGCCGTAGCTTGCCATTTCCTGTGCGCCGAACTGCCGTCCCGTCAGCATCACGGCCATGGCGCGGTTGAAGGGGATCTTGCGCTGCAAGAGCACCATGCCGCCATCGAGCGGCATGCGGCCGACACGTGCTTCGGGCAAGCCGAAGCGCGCCGTCTCGACTGCGATGACGATATCGCAGCCGAGTACCATCTCGAAGCCGCCACCTAGCGCATAACCATTGACGCGGGCGACAACAGGCACGTCGAGCGAGCGGCGGAAGGCGAGGCCGCCAAAACCGCTTTCCCGCCCGACGGTCCAGTAATCGACGCCCGAACTGCCGCTTCCGCCCTTCAGATCGGCGCCCGCGCAAAAGGCCTTCTCGCCGGAACCGGTCAGGACAACACAGCTGATGTCGTCGCGCCTCTCGATCTCTGTCCAGATCGCTTCCAGCCTCGCCTCGGTCTCGGCGTCGACCGCGTTCATCCGGTCGGGCCGGTCGAGCGTGACGCGGGCGACGCGGTCCTCTACTGTGAAGGAAACGCTCATGCGGCGTCTCCCTGCACTTCGGAAAGCGAGGCGAGAATTTCCTCATTATGCTGGCCGAGTCGCGGCGGCGAAATCCGCACCGTCACCTGAGCGGCCGACATGTCGATCGGCGAACCGATCAGGCGGATCGGACCAGCGGCCGTTTCGCCCGCCTCGAGGATCATCTTGTTGATGATGGTTTGCTCGTCCTTCAACGCCTCGGGGAGCGAACGTACCGGTGCGCAGAGAATGTCCACGCCCTCCAGTCGCGCGATCCAATGCGCGGTGCTGTTTTTGGCGAAGTTCTCGCGGAAGATCGCCTGCAGTTCCGGTCGCCGCGCCATCTGCGCGTCAAAATCCTTATATTGCGGATATTGCGAGAGATCTTCGATCTCAAGCGCTTCGCAGATGTCGCGCAAGGGATTTGGCTTGAAGGCGCCGACCATGACAATTGCGCTGTCGGTCGTTTCGAAGACGCCTGTCAGCGGGAAGGCGCCCCAGTTCAGGTCCTTCTGGCGCATCAGATGCGTCGTGCCTTCCTGCATCTGCATGGCGATCATGGAGTTGTACAGGCTGACGGCGACCTGCTGTCCTTCGCCTGTCTTGTCGCGTTGCAGAAGCGCCAGGAGAATACCCTGGACGAGGTGCATGCCGGCCGAGTAGTCGGCAAGCGGCGTTGCATAGATCGAGGTCGGGTGGCTATTGTCGGACTTGCGGCGCATGACGCCGGAAACCGCTTGCGCCAACACGTCCTGCCCGCCCTTGTGCTGATAGGGACCGGTCAGCCCGAAGCCCGTGCCGACCGCATAGATCAGCCGCGGATTGATCGTCTTCAAATCCTCATAACCAAAGCCCATGCGCTCCATGACGCCGGGCCGGAAGTTGTTGACGACCACATCGGCTGTCTCGAGCAGCGCCTGGACCGTCTTGCGGGCGTTGGCCTCCTTCAGATCGAGCGCCAGGCTCTTCTTGTTGCGGTTCAGGGAGCAGAAGACCGGGTTGTTGAGCCCGTCCGGATCGGAGCCGAGCGACCAGCGCGATAGATCGCCGATCTTCACCTTCTCGATCTTGATGACTTCGGCGCCATAATCGGCCAGCACCTGCGTGCAGGAGGGGCCGAGCATGACCTGTGTGAAGTCGATCACGCGGATTCCGTCGAGTGGCAAGGTGGTCATTCTGCAGCCTCCAAATATGTCGCGTTCTCCGAGGGGATGTCGCCTGGATCGGCACCCTGGGCTCGCATCTGTTTCTGAATTGCCCGGATATCGGCCTTGCGAACGGTCGTTCCGGCATTAAGTGCGACAGTCGCGGCCACACCCGCAGCCTCGCCCATCGCCATGCAGGGCGGGATTTCGCGGCTGGATTTCTGCGCTTGCGGCGTTGACGAGTAATGACGGCCGGCAACGATCAGCTGGTCGATTTCCTTCGGCAGCATGGCTCGGTAGGGCGTGTAATAATCGCGGCCGCGGCAGACCGTGTCGGCGAAATGGCGGCGGGTCATGACGTCGTCCTTCGTCACGACATAGTCTCCTTGCAGCAGCCGTGTCTGGCGCACGCCGGTCTGCGGCGCGAAATCGACGACATAGGCATTTTCGAAGCCCGGCATCTTTTCTCGGGCGAAATCGAGCAGCTTGGCGATCCGCGAGCGGCCTTCCATCTCAGCCTTGGTCAAGTCATCGACCTTCAGGCCGCTTAAGGTCGGCATGTGCGGGCAGTTCAGCCAGACGACCCCGGGGAGTGGCGTCTTCAGCCACCAGAAGGACCAGCAACCGCCGATCAGCCGCTTGGCTTCATGATCGAGCGCCTTGAACGCTTCCGGCTCCTGCTGCTCGAAACGCTCCGCCGCTTCCGTATCGACGCCGCCCCAGCGCGACACCGTCGTCAGAATGAAGTTGGATTCGACGTGGGAAGCGCCGGCACTCGCGGCCACGTCGAGATCGCCTGTCGTGTCGATAACAACATCGCCGAGGATCGCCTGCATGCCTTCCTTGGTCTGGCAGATGACGCCTTTGATCGCTCCACCTTCGACGATTGCTGAGGAGAACCAGCTGTGGGCTCTGAGCTTGATCCTGGATTCCGCGATCATGTCGTAGGCGGCGCGCTTGAAGGCGTCGGGATCGAAGGCGGCGGAAAAGCAGATCGGATGTGGCATCGATTGCGTGTGGAAATCGAAAAGGCCCCAGCGCGCCCAGCGCTGCCAGGCCTCCGGCGTGTCGCGGAATTCGATCAGCCGGTCACGGTCGGTGGGCGTTACGCACAGATCCCAGCGCTTCATGCGCTCGATCATCTCCATGCAGATGCCGCGCACCGTGATTTCGAGCTCGTTGATCATGTCGTCGAGCACCAGCACCATGCCACCGGCGGCAAGGCCGCCGACATAGGGATAGCGTTCGAGAAGTGTGACGCTCGCGCCATTGCGTGCCGCCGACACGGCTGCGGCAATCCCTGCCGGGCCGCCGCCGACCACGACGACATCGGAGCGATCGACGACACGGATATCCCGTGCAGGCTGGTGAATAACCTGTTCCATTGGAGTTCCCTCGATGTTTTCTTAAGGCTTTAGTGTTGGCCGGCCGGTTTCCAGCGGATCATCTTCGTCTCGGCGATCGAGACGATGAAGAAGAGGATCACGGCAAGCAGCGCGGCAATGACGACTGTTGCGTAAAGCAGCGGCGAGCGGAAATTGTAGGTCGCCTCGATGATGAGAGCGCCAAGCCCGAAGCTGGAGCCGATCCATTCCGCCACGATCGCTCCCATGACGCTGCTTGTGGCGGCGATCTTCAAGGCGGCGAAGAGGAATGGCAGCGAGCTTGGCAGGCGGACTTTCCAGAGGATCTCGGAGTTGCTGGCTGATAGTACCCGCATCAGGTCGAGCATGGCGGGGCTGGCGGAGCGGAGGCCCTGAACCATGTTGACCAGCGTTGGGAAGAAGCAGATCAGGCCGGCGATGATGATCTTCGGGGCGACGCCGTTGCCGAAGATCAAAACGAGGATCGGCGCGAGCGCAATGATCGGGATCGCCTTGACGAAGACGGCGATCGGATAGAAGGCCCTCTCGGCGGTGGCGCTATGGACGAACCAGATGGCCAGCAGGATGGCGATGAGATTGCCGAAGACGAAGCCGAGAACAGCCTCGAGCACCGTTGGCAGGACGTTTCGCGTCAGCGTCGCGGCATTGTCGCGAAAGGCATAGAGGACGTCGAGCGGGCTTGGCGCCATGAAGGTCGGGATCTTGAAGATCCAGATGACCGCCTGCCACAGCACGATGCAGCCGAGTGCGGCAAGGATTGCCGGCATATGCGAGGAAAGGACGCCGACCGTTGCGTCGAGGATGGCGACCTTGCGGGGCGCCTTGGCGATGCGGCCGATGTCGGAGTGGACGGCGTTGCTCATATGCATTCCTCCAGCAGCGCGCGAAGATGCGCCGTCGCCTTGATGAAATCGACCGTGTCGCGCATCGCAAGCGAGCGCGGATAGGGCAGGTCGACCTTCATGAATTCCTTCACCCTGCCCGGGTGGGCCTGCAGCATCAGCACGTGCTGACCGAGGAAGACCGCTTCCGGGATGGAGTGGGTGACGAAGACGATGGTCGTGCCGGTTTCGCGCCAGATGCGCAGGAGCTCCTCGTTGAGCTTATCGCGGGTGATTTCGTCCAGCGCGCCGAAAGGCTCGTCCATCAGCAGGATGCGCGGCTTGGTGACAAGAGCGCGGGCGATAGCGACGCGCTGGCGCATGCCGCCGGACAATTCATGCGGCAGGGCATTCTCCCGTCCCTTCAGGCCGACGAGAGCGAGTAGCTCCATGGGATCCGCATAGGCGCTCTTGTCGTGCTTGCCGACTTCCAGCGGCAGGCGAACGTTGTCGATGACGCTGCGCCACGGCAGAAGCGTCGCCTCCTGGAAGACGAAGGCAAAGTCACGACCCTGACGTGCCTCGCGCGGCGGGCGGCCGAACACCGAAACCGAACCATCGCTGATATGGACGAGATCGGCGATACAGCGCAGCAATGTCGACTTGCCGCAGCCGGAAGGCCCGAGCATCGTGACGAACGACCCCTCGGGAATGTCGACGGAGACATTGGAGAGGGCGGTAAACTCATTGCCCTTGTCGCCGAAGCGGATGTCGAGATTGCGAATGGAAACGGCAAGCCGTGCCGTTTCGACGGCCGGTGCTGGCTGCGGCTGTTTGATGGTAGCGGCGCTCATCATGGCGTTCACCCGATCTGCTTGCGGATTTCAGTCGTCGCGTCGAGGATCGCCATGGTGGCGACATCGTCGACGGTCGGCGTGGCCCCCGTAAACTGCTTGAGATCGGCGTATGCCTTGATCTGGGCGGCCCAATTGTCCTTGTTCATCGCGCCCCAACCGGTCTGCTTGGTGCTATCGCCGAAGGAGAAATCGATGACCGGACGGACGGCTTCGAGTTCGCTCGCCTTGTCGAGATTAGGATAGGCGTCGACCAGCATGTCGACGGCTTCTTCCGGATGGTCTCGCACATAGCCCCAACCCTTGGCGGCGGCCGTGGTGAAGCGCACCAGCACGTCGGAGTGCTTGTCCAGCTGTTCGTCGGTCGTATAGTAGACGTTGGCGTAGAGCTTCAGGCCGGCATCCCACAGCATCATGTCGACGCGTTCGTCGCCAAGCACCTTCAAGGCATTGGTGTTCGTGACCCAGCCGGTGACGGCATCGGCCTGACCGGTGATCAGCTGGTTCATGTCCGAACCCATGTTGACCATTTTCACCTTGTCTTCGGGGATACCGTTTTGAGCGAGCAGCGCGCGCAGCAGGATGAAGGCGGTCGGCTGCGTGGCGATCGTTTTGCCGATCATATCCTTTGGCTCGCGGATCGGCGATTTCTTCAGCGAGAAATATGTAAATGGATGCTTACGATATCCGGCCAGAAACGCCTTGACCGGCATGCCGGCCGAGCGCGCGAGCATAACGGAGGGGCTCGAGGAAATCTGGCCGATCGTGGATTGCCCGGCCGCGACACCGGCGACGCCATCGACATTCGGGCCGCCTGGGACGATGGTGAGATTGATGCCCTGCTCGCTGAAAAAGCCCTTTTTCTGGGCGGCGACTTCGCCGAGCAGGCCGTTTGAGGCGAGCCAGCCGAGCTGCATGCGGACTTCGGCAACATCGGCCGCCTTGCCGGCGCGGATGCCGACGAAGGTCTGCGTTGCGGCAAGACCTCCGACAAGTGCAGCATTGGACAGGAAACGGCGGCGGTTCATCATGAATTGAGACATTCTGACAGTTCCCCTGTTGATTGGGCGATCGGACTTTTCGTCTCGTTATCCACCAATCGCCGGATGATGGGGGAATTCAGCGTTCTAATAAAGAACAATTATGCGCACTATCGATTGCCGAAAAGGCAACGGTCGCCGCGGCGCCGATCATGATCCGCCGTCCGTGTTCACCAGGAAAGGGCTACTCTGCTCGGCCGTCGATTGGGCGGCTCAATGCCGTGCCGGATATTCGAGCTGCAGCGCGACGATGTCAGATGTTCGCGCACCATAACGGGTAGCGATCTCCGACAGTGTCCAATCTAGCGCCCGGGCCGATGGAAGTGCGGGAACCGCTATGACAGAGGCATCGGTGGCGGACGAAAGATCCGGGACAAGAACGAGGCCGTGACGCGAACGGATGGATTTGGCGGTCTCGGCAATGACGGCTTGCGAACGGTAGGTTCTCGACCACGCATCCGCCGTCAGCGCCAAGGCGATTTCGTCGAAGCCATCCTGAGCGGGAAGGCGAATGGTCTCGTGGTTCCAGAAGGCAAGGGTGTTGCTCGCGAAGCGCCAGAGGCGGCTCGTGGTCATGTGGAACGGCGCGGAATCGTGCATACTGTTCCAATCGCCGACGCCCATGCGGGCAGCTAGCGAGCGCGCCTGCTGCGGGCCGGCAATGGCCTCCACGAGCGCCAGCGAGGCGGGGATCGAGGCCGTGACGCCGGTGGTACTCATGACATTGCCGTCAACGACATAGCGCTGGTCATGAACCCACTGGGTTTGCGCGAAGGCAGCGCGCAGCTTGTCGAAGGCATACCAATGGGTGGTGGCGCGCTTGCCGTCGAACACACCGGCCCTTGCCGCAAGCCATGCACCCTCGCAGATCGAAACGATCATTGCCCGCTTGGAGGATTGTTTCCGGACCCAGGCGATGACCTCGCGGCTGCTGTCATCATGCATGGCGGGAACGATGACGATATCGGCGCCCTCGGGATGGTCTCGGTCGAACTCCGACATCGTCGTGTCGGGGTTGATCTTCAACGCCGGCATCAGGTTTACGATGCCGGCATGTGTGGAGACAATTGCCACATCAGCAACATCGGCGCTGCGGATGACGCCGTAGGGGATGATGAGGTCCGTGGTCTCCGTGCCTCTGTTGTCGGCGATGATCGCAACGAGAGGTCGCGTCCGCCCGGCTTTTAATGGAGCGAGCCGAATGACATTTTCCGCTGCTATGGCGGTTCTCTCCGAAGCCAAAATCATGGCCGAGAATGTAAGCAGGGCGAGAAGCAGAATTCTGAAATAGATGCGATACATGGCGTTTGTCCGGAATTGTGATGACGCACCTCGAAAAATATCGGCCGCCCCGTCTGGCGGAAATGTCAAAGATATCGCATTTTTCGCCAATGTCGGATTCTGGACTTCTCCCAAGGCGCATCGCCGTCATCGGCTATGATGGTGTACAGGCGCTTGATATCGTCGGGCCGATGGAAGTTTTCGCGATGGCGAATTTCCATTTGCCGGAGGGCACGCGGCCCTACGAGGTTCTGCTAGCCTCGCCGGCGGGCGGTGCGCTGAAGAGCAGCTCTGCGGGCGGGTTGGTGTTCGGCGAGACCATAGGCCTTGAGCAACTGCCTGCCGATCTGGATACGATCATCGTCGCCGGCGGCAGCGAGGACGGCCTTCGCCAGGTCATATTTCAAACTGGCCTGCTCACCTGGCTGCAATCGCGCGTAAAGCCCACCAGACGCCTGGCGAGTGTTTGCACCGGTGCATTCATACTGGCGGCTGGCGGCTTTCTCGATGGCAGGCGTGCCACCACCCACTGGAACTCCTGCTCTCTGTTGAAGGAGTTACGCCCGCAGATCGACGTCGAGCCCGATGCCATTTTCGTGGCGGCGCCACCGGTTTTTACCTCTGCCGGAATTACCGCCGGCATAGATCTGTGTCTGGCGCTGGTCGAGGCTGACTGTGGCCCCAAGACGGCTCTGGCCGTTGCGCGGCAGATGGTGTTGTTCATGCGTCGGCCGGGCGGACAATCGCAGTTCAGCACCGGTCTCGCGCTCCAGGCAAAAGCGACGCCGCGTTTGCGCCAGCTTCTGAGCGAGATCATCGACGATCCCACGGGGGATTTATCTGGCTCTGCTCTTGCCAGCCGGGTGGGCATGACGGAGCGCACATTTTCGCGCAGCTTCCGCAAGGAAACCGGAACCACGCCGGCGCAATTCGTGGAAGCTGCACGGCTGGACCGGGCCAAGGCGCTTCTCGAGAACTCTGACTGGCCGCTGGCCCGCATCGCCGAGCGCTCCGGATTTTCAAGTCTCGACACCCTGCACAGGGCATTTCTCAAGCATCTTGCCGTAACGCCCGGCTTCTATCGGGCGCGTTTCGGGGTAGGAGCAGGCGTGTAGATCAGGCCTTGCCCCGGCCGATCCCATAAGTCAGCGCCAGCGCACCGACGAGGACGGCGCCCTTGATGAAGTCCTGGGTATAATAGGGTGCATTCAGCATCGTCAGGCCATTGAGAAGCACGCCGACGAAGACCGCGCCGATTGTCGTGCCGAGCACGTTGGGGCGACGCAATCCGAGTACGGCAAAACCGATGAGCGAGGCTGCAACGGAATCCATCAGCAGCGAGGCGCCGGAGGAGACATCGCCGCGACCGACGCGGGCGGCGATGATGATGCCGCCGAGCGAGGCCAGTACGCCCGAGAGGACATAGGCAAAGGTCTTCAGGCGCGCGACATTGGCGCCGGCGAGCCGCGTCGCGGTTTCATTGCCCCCGGTCGCGTAGAGAAGGCGGCCAAGACGCGTGCGCTCGGTGAGGACATGGAGCACGAGGGCCACGACAAGCATCAGAATGACGGGAAAAGGGATCGTGCCGAACAGGCTTGAACGTCCTATCGTCAAAAAAGCCGGATCGACCTTGCCGGTTGCCGTCGTCCCATCGGGAAGGATGAGGCCGACGGAGATCGAGCGCCCCGCCGTCGGGATCAGTTGCAGTCCCGTCAGGAGGAACATGGTGGCAAGCGTCGCCAGCAGGTCTGGAACCTTCAGCCTGACGATCAGGAGCGCGTTGGCGAGCCCGACGATCGCACCGAAGGCAAGCACCAGCGGCACGGTTTCATAGGCGTTGAGATTCCATACGATCATGGCATAGCTGGCGGTCATGACGCTGGAGGCGGCGACCGCGCCGACGGAAAGATCGAAGCCGCCGATCGCAAGCGTCACCGTGACGCCGGCACCAATGATGGCGACGACTGAAACGGCCTGCAGAATGCTCATCAGGTTGTTGATGTTGATGAAGGCCGGCTGGGTGAAACCGAAGATGACGACAAGGGCGAAGAGGAGAAAAAACACCGCTCCCCGCCGCACGAATTCCTGCGGCGATATCGCCCGGCTCGCTGGCTTGATCTGTTGCGGAATCTCCGCTGTACCGTCACTCATCGGGCATATTCCTCGTTCTGTCGACCATCGGCCTTCGCGTCGGTGACATCTTTCAGGCCATGACGTTCCATCACCAGCACCCGGTCAGCGACTTCCAGCGCCTCTTCCGGGTCGGATGTCGCGATCAAGGTGGCGCGGTCGGTATAGGCGCGGATGGCGGCGATAATGTCTTGGCGGGCGCCGACATCGACGCCCTGGAAAGGCTCGTCGAGCAGGAGCAGCCGGCTCGGCTCGGCCTCCCAGCGGGCGAGCACAACCTTTTGCTGATTGCCGCCGGAAAGCGACCAGACCGACGTCTCGGGGCCAGGGGCCTTTATGCCGAGTCGCCGAATGGCCTTTTCTCCCTCGCGGCTTTCTCGCCCGGACAACAGGAAGCTCCAGGGATACCAATGCTTCAGGTGTGGTAGGCTGATCGTCGCCGCAATGCTCTCCCCCGGCCAGTCCGACGGCATGAGCGACGAGCGATGTCGGTCGGCGGCGGCCATGACGACGCCCCGCGCGATCGCATCGGCAGGCGAGGTGGGTCGAAACGCCGTGCCATCCACAAATGCCTCGCCTGCCGCAAAACGTTCGAGGCCGAAGAGAGCCGACAGAAGTCGGCTCTTGCCGGCGCCGAGAACGCCGGTGATGGCGACGACTTCGCCGGCATGGAGCTTGAGATCGATCGGCGGACTGTCGGCAAGCAGTCGCGCAGCCCGGAGCTCCAGTACGGTCTGGTCGAACTGTTCGCGGCGATGGGGGCGGGCCGCTTTCATGGAGCGGCCGATCATTGTCTCGATGGCGGCCTCGAAGTCGATCGGATGCGAGAAGGCACCGACATTGCGGCCGCCGCGCAGGACGACCACACGATCGGCAAGGGCATCGAGATCCGCTGTGCGGTGCGAAATATAGAGAATGCCGAGACCGCGGGCTTTCAGCCGGCGAACAATATCATAGAGGCGGGCCGTTTCGCGCGCCGAGAGGCTTGCAGTGGGCTCGTCGAGGATCAACAGCTGCGCGTTGTTGGAGAGGGCGCGTGCAATGGCAACCATCTGCCGGTCTGCAATGCCGAGATCGCCAAAATCCCGGTCGAGCGGCAGGTCGAAACCGGTCTCCGACAGGATGGTTTCCGCCTTTCGCCGCACCGAACGTCTTGAAAGAAAGAAGGCTTGGCGCCCGTCAACGAATTGGTTGAGCAGCAGCGCGTCCGCGACGGAGAGACCGGCCACACCGACGACGTCGGTCGATTGATGGACGGTGACGATGCCCCGCGCGGTTGCCTCGGCCGGGTGTTCGGGGCGATAATCATCGCCGTTCCATATGATCCTGCCAGAATCGGCATGGTGAATGCCGGAAAGAATCTTCACCAGCGTCGACTTGCCTGCGCCATTCGCGCCCATCAGCGCGACGACCTCGCCGCGATCGACGGTCAGCGATGCTCCCGCCAAAGCCTGTGTCGAGCCGAAAGCAAGCGAGAGATTTTGGGCATCCAGCAAGGTCATGAGCAAGGGTTCGATGATCGTTGCGATACTCGTAAGCCACTACCGGCCGATCACAAGGACAGGCCTTTCTTTGTTTACTTATTCTATAGAATATATTTTTATCTGGTTTCGTTTCGGTTTGGTACTCGTCTCGATGAGGTCGGCGACGAGCTCAGATGAGCGATCTCCGATGATGTCGCCCTGAGTTTAATTTGTCCGAAATATCCGGCGAACCGGAAAACTCTTTCTTTAATCTACTAATTTTATAGACAATATAAAACCATTAAATATCAAGAATTTCTGTCGCGGCAACAGCGTTCGTGTCGCGCGTGCAGATATGCGCCAGGAGTTTTCATGGACACAGTGCTCTACCTTGCCTCCCTTGCAACGCGACCCAGTCGCGCTGTAACCAAACGCATCTGGTCGATCCTGCAGCATTTCCTGGCAAGCCTGATGGTGCTGCTTTCCCTTTTGCTATTGCTGCATGCTCTTTGTGGAAGCTGAGAGCCCACGCTTTGATCATCAGGAGGCGACTGAATCAAGGCAAAGAAAAAGCCCGGCGTACCGTTTCTGAACGCCGGGCCTTTAAGCTGTTACTTGATGCTGTTCAGATCGACACCCTTGGTTTCGCGAACGAAGATAAGGCCGATGACGAGGGTCATCGCGGCAATCGCGATCGGATACCAAAGGCCATAGTAGATATCGCCCTTGGCAGCACTCATGGCGAAGACCGTTGCCGGAAGCAGGCCGCCGAACCAGCCGTTGCCGATATGATATGGCAGCGACATGCCGGTATAGCGGATGCGGGTCGGGAACATCTCCACCAGGATCGCGGCGATCGGTCCGTAGACCATGGTCACGTAGATCACGAGGATCGTCAGGATCAGGATGGTCAGCGGCCAATTGATAGCCGCGGGATCGGCAACCATCTTGAAGGCACCGCCATTGGCGATGGTGTAGACCGGCATATCGGTGGCGCCACCAGCTTGATCCGCCGTCAGAAGCTTCGCCTTGACGAGATCCGCGACCGGGGTGACGGTCTTGTCGCCCGCCCGCACAGTTGCCGCGTTTAGCCCGAGTTCGGGGTTGGCGGCGATGAAGGCATCGAGCTTCGCGTCCGGTACCTTGGCCGGATCGCGTGCCAGCGGGAAACCGGCCTTCTGCAGGGCGAGGTTCATGTCATGCGTGAATGCTGCGCTCTTGGCCGCTGCGCCGGCGCCGGCCGCCGCTGCGTCGTACGACGTTATCGTTGCGTCGCCGACCTTGATGGTTGCTGGCTGGCCTGCCGGACCTTCGGCAACCGTATAGGGCACGGACGTCCTCGAGAGGAAGGACGTGGCAATGTCGCACGAGTTGTTGAACTTGGCCGTTCCCACAGGATTGAACTGGAATGTGCAATCGCCAGGAGCTGCCGTCACTGTGGCCCGGACCGTTTGTTCGGCTTGGGCGAGTGCCGGGTTTGCCGCGTTGGTCAACGCCTTGAACAGCGGGAAGTAGGTCAGGATTGCCAGGGCAAGTCCGGCCATGATGATCGGCTTGCGGCCGATCTTGTCGGAAAGCCAGCCGAAGAACACGAAGAAGCCGCTGCCGATCAGGAGCGCGATAGCGATCATGATGTTGACGGACTGGCCGTCGACCTTCAGCACGTTCTGTAGGAAGAACAGCGAATAGAACTGGCCCGCATACCAGACAACAGCCTGACCGGCGGTAAGGCCAAGCAGTGCGATCAGGGCGATCCTTGCATTCTTCCACTGACCGAAGGCTTCGGAAAGCGGCGCTTTGGAGCCCTTGCCCTCTTCCTTCATTTTCTTGAAGGCCGGCGATTCACTAAGGGATAGCCGGATCCAGACGGAAATGCCGAGGAGGATGAAGGACAGGATGAACGGGATACGCCATCCCCATGCGGCAAACGCGTCCTTGCCCAGCCAGTTCTGTACCACCAGGATCACGATCAGCGACAGGAACAGCCCGAGCGTTGCCGTCGTCTGGATCCAGGAGGTGTAGAAGCCACGCCGATTATTGGGCGCATGTTCGGCGACATAGGTCGCAGCACCGCCATACTCGCCGCCGAGGGCCAGGCCCTGCAGCATGCGCAGTATGATCAGAATGACCGGGGCTGCGAGACCCCAGCTCGCCGAGCCGGGCAGGATACCCACCAGGAATGTCGACAAGCCCATGATGAGGATCGTGACCAGGAAGGTATATTTGCGGCCGACGAGATCGCCGATCCGTCCGAAAACCAGCGCGCCGAACGGCCGGACCAGGAAGCCTGCTGCGAAAGCGAGCAATGCGAAAATGTTGCGGGTTGCTTCAGGATAGTCGCTGAAAAAGGTCGCGCCGATGAAGGCGGCCAGAGATCCATAAAGGTAGAAGTCGTACCATTCGAACACGGTCCCGAGGGAGGAGGCGAAGATGACCTTCTTCTCTTCCCTGGTCATGCCTTGACCATTCGTCTCGGCCACGGACGTGGTTGCCATTAATCAGTCCTCCCAATTGCACCAGGGACATGGTCAAAAGACCCGTGTCATGTCCCCCTTAATGACATTACGCAGGACTTTCCCGCCGATGGGCGCGGAAAGTCGCGCCAGTGGATGCTCTCCTGATTTCCTCCCCCAGGAGATCACGCACCTGATGCACGAGCGAGTTTTCGCTAAAAATTGAAAATTGCAATGCCTGCAACCGGTGCGGCTCATGGAAATCTGTGTGTAAGTATCAAGAAATACGCATATGTCTTCGACCGGTATCGCAACGACGGTCCGGCACCGGCAAAAGCCGTGCCGGGAGCGGGGAAACATGACGCGTCCGCTACCGTTTGCTGATGTGATTCCGGAGCCTTTCATGCCTGTTTCAGGCCGCTTGTAGCCGCAGGCGCCGCATCGGCGGAAAGGCAAGCGCGATGGCGGCTGCCCCGAGCCCCACCATGGACGAGCCGATGAAGAGCCAGGAATAATTGGCGAAGGTATCGAATATCCAGCCGCCGATCAAAGGTCCGGCTGCCATGCCGATGCTCGAGAGCATCGATGCCGCGCCGAAGACGGTACCGATGACGCGAGGCCCGAAATATTCGCGCGCCAGCACGGCATAAAGAGGCATGACGCCGCCATAGGCGCTGCCGAAGACGACCGCCAGCGCATAGAACTCGCCGAGTTCGCTGACCAGGAGATAGGTAGCGAGTGCTGCCGCCTGCACCAGAAGGCCGGCGACTAGCACCGGCTTGACGCCGAGCCGATCAGCCAGCGTTCCGTAGAGAAGCCGGCCGCCGAGGCCGGCGAGCCCTTCGACGCTATAGATGCTGACGGCGGCCATCGGTCCCACGCCGCAGATGGTGGCGTAGCTGACCATGTGGAAGATCGGGCCGGAATGAGCGGCGCAGCAGGCAAAGAAGGTCGCGCCGAGGACGAGGAATTGCGGTGAACGGAAGATACGGCCAAGCGGCAGGTTTTGTTCTTCCCTTTGTCCGTCCGCTCCCGAGGCTTCGGCAAGAACGGGCGCCTGCCGCACCAAGAGTGCCGCCGGTATGAGCAGAACCCACGCCATGATGCCGATGACGAGCATGGCCAAGCGCCAGTCATAGGCCGAAATCAGATAGCGGGCGAAGGGCGACACCGTCATCGGAGCGACGCCCATGCCGGCCGATACCAGCGATACCGCGAGACTTCTGCCCTCGTCGAACCATGCGGTTGTCGCGGCGATCATCGGCGCGAAGAAGGCGCTGGCGGCAAGGCCGACAAGGATGCCATAGGTCAGCTGAAATTGCAGAAGCGAACCCGCCCGGCTCGCCAGGACAAGCGCAAGCCCGAGCAGCAGGGCGCCTGCTATCACCACGATGCGGACGCCGAAGCGATCGCTTGCAGCGCCCCAGGCGAAGGCGCCGAAGCCCATGGTAAGGAAATTAAGCGTCATGGCGGCGGCGATGCCGGCATGCGACCAGCCTGTATCGGCAGCGATCGGCACCTGGAAGATCGCCAAGGAAAACATCGCGCCGAGCGCGACGCAGGTCATCAACGCGCCGGCGCCGACAATCACCCAACGATAGGACGAACTCATTTTGCAGCTCCCTTCATCCGGTTCAGCCCACGACGCGAAGGATCGGGTGGTCACCTTTCGCGGCATGTCTGGAATAAAGACGATTGCATCGGGATGATTTCGACATTGTTGCCCGAAAATGTTGTTCCGCGCGATCCACGGGCCACATATGTCCGTGCCAGATGCCGTTCCATACCTTGAGTAGATCAACACCCCTGCGACGGTTGGTTCTCCAGGGCTTCGGCAGAAGGCCCTGTCTGCGACTGACAGCTGTTTCGCGGGGCAGCGGGTCCAGGCTGATGATCAGCCGTGCTCAGCCGAGTTCCTGTGCTAGTCCGATGAGAACCCCTTCCGGCCCACGGATGTAACAGAGCCGATACGCATCCTCATACTGGACGACTTCGCCCGCGAGCTGTGCGCCGTGCCTGCGGAGCCGTTCAAGTGTCTCGTCGATGTCGTCCACCGCGAACATGACACGGAGGTAGCCTAGGGCGTTGACCGGGGCGTTCCGGTGATCCGCGATGACAGGCGGCCTGAGGAAGCGGGAGAGCTCGATCCGGCTGTGGCCGTCCGGCGTGCGCATCATGGCGATCTCGACACGCTGATCGCCGAGGCCCGTTATGCGTCCGGCCCATTCCCCTTCGATCGTGGCCTGTCCTTCGAGCTCGAGGCCAAGTTCGCGAAAGAAATCAATCGCGCCTCCGAGATCCTCGACGACGATTCCCACGTTGTCCATTCGCTTGAGAGCCATATTCCCAATCTCCAAGGTGCCGTTCCACTCTACAGGCTGTCGCCTGATCCAACAACGGACGAGCGAGGTTTGCCCGGTGCCGGCGGCCATTGGGCTACGGGCCGCCGCCAGCCACCGCGCCACCTGGAATTTAATCCTGAGCTCATATAGGGCTGCTAAGACATCCGCCTCGATGCTGAAAGACCTGCTGCCAAGCCATGAGGCGAACGCAAGCAGCGACGAATGACACGCAAGCTCAAAGCAATACCGAACCAGATCCTCACGTCATGGAGCGGCATATTCAATGGCTCATATCGTCATCATCAATCCGCGTTTCGAAACCTCTTACTGGGGCATGGAGCACGCTCTGCCGCTGTTCGATGTGAAGGCCAATCTTCCGGTGGCCTGCCTGCCCCTGCTTGCGGCGCTGACGCCAGCGGAACATACCGTCACCCTGGTGGATGAGAATATCGAGCCGATAGATTACGGCCTTTGCGAGAAGGCCGACATCGTTGCGCTGACGGGTATGATCGTCCAGCGCTTCCGAATGACGGAAATCCTGACCGAGCTCAAACGGCGCAACTGTTTCACCGTCGTCGGCGGACCTTGGGTCACGGTCAAGGAGGAATATTTCGGCAACCTCGTCGATGTCTCCTTCATCGGCGAGGCGGAGGAGACCTGGCCCAAATTCCTGGCTGAATGGCAGGAGGGTCGTCACGCTCGGCGCTACGAGCAGTCCGACAGGACGGATATGAGCACGGTGCCTGTCCCGCGCTTCGATCTCCTGAAGATGGATGACTATGCGGTCGGCAGCATCCAGTTCTCGCGGGGCTGTCCTTTCACCTGCGATTTCTGCGATATCATCGTGGTCTTCGGCCGCAAGCCCCGTATCAAGACCAGTGTTCAGATCATCGCCGAGATGGAGGCCCTGCTCGCATCCGGAATGGATACGGCCTTCATCGTCGACGATAATCTGATCGGCAACAAGAAGGCCATCAAGGAAGTCCTGCGCGATGTCGTCGCCTGGCAGGAGCGCCATCATTATCCGATGACGTTCCTGACGGAAGCGTCGATCGATCTGGCTGACGATGCCGAACTGATGCAGCTGATGGTCGACGCCAATATCCGCACCGTCTTCATCGGCATCGAGACGCCGAACGAGGAAGCGCTGCGTGAAACCAAGAAGCTGCAGAACCTGCGCAAGGGCGGGACGATGCTGGACAAGATCCACGCGATCCAAAAGACCGGCATGGAAGTCTGGTGCGGCATGATCCTGGGCTTCGACAGCGATGATGCGACCATCTTCGATGCGCAGCGCGTCTTCATTAGGGATGCGCGCATCGTCAACGCGATGATCGGCATGCTGGCGGCGATCCCGAAGACGCCGCTCTATACGCGCCTCGCCAAGGAGGGCAGGCTCGATCACGACGATCCGCCCGCCTACGGCACCAACGTCATTCCGCTCAACCTTTCGCGTGAAACCTTGCGCGACGGATATCTTTCCGTGCTTGGCGATCTGCATCAGCCCGCCGCCTATTTCGATCGGCTGGACGCACTCTACATCGATGCCCGCATCGAACCGGAAAGTACGCGCTTACGCCACCTGCGCCGGCATCCGCTGCGTCTGATCGCCCTCAATGCGACATGGGCGTTCGAGGCTGTGGGGATTTTCGTTCGCTTGATGCGGCGCGTTAAGGAGGCGGATCTGCGTGCCGTCTATCGCGCGCGCCTTTTCAATCTCCTGCGGCACCGGCGCTCCCCTGTGGTTTTGCAGATCTACGCCATCAAGTGCGCCATGCATTATCATGCCCACATCATGGTTCAGCAGATGCGTACGGGTGGCGGGATCGTCAATTCCTTCTGATGCGATTGAGCGGCATCGACTGTTGCTGCGAAGCAACACTGGATGCGGCAAATTTACAATTCGAAATTGTGGGCTTGCCGATTTCATGATCTGGCGTATTATACGCTCGTCCGCAAATTAAACAAAGGAGGCGAGACATGCACTATACTCTAATGCTTACCTGCGCCTCTAGCGGAATGCTCCGTACTGGTTTGGCATGTGCCACTCCAACTATGCGACGAGCAGCTATTTAAAGCCCATAGACGCTTTAAATATAAGCCACTTAGGCGTTTTTATCATCAACACATCATGACTTGCTGAGGGAATGAATCGACGCGCCTTTCGTGCGTCATCTCCTGAAGCCGGTCAAGCTTCAAGAGGACCTGGTTGCGTCATTGCGCCGGGAAAAACGATGACTCATTCACAATTTTTAGTTGCTGGAAACTTAACGGCGACGGTCGATGAACTGTGCCAGGAATTCGGTGCCTGGAAGACGGCGCGCGCCTTGTTGTTCGTCGTCTGGAGGCAACGCCAGACGCGCAAGCTGGTGTCGGAGCTGTCGAACTACCAGCTTCGGGATATCGGTCTGCCCGAACGGGAATACCCTATCGGGCATCCCAGCCACATGCCCCCGCATCTGCGCACCTACAGCTGAATGGGGGCGGTGCAGGCAAATGCCTGGCTCCATGTCGTTCTCGCCCCACTTTGGCGCGGGCATGGCTTTGCGGCAGGAAAAAAGACGGGAAGGGTGAGCTGCTCACGAATCGAACGCACCAAGTTCGTGAGTTATTGCTTACCCATGAACATCCCAGAGGCGAAAGAGGCGGGGGAGGAGGCTATGCATTCTCCCCTGTCGCACCGCTGTCGCTGACGACCGTTCGCAGCGGGTGCGTCGTGAAAAATGTCCCGCGTCCCGGTTCCTCTCTTAAGTGATCGATCTCCATCTGAAGAGAGTCGCAATCTTCCCGCAATCCGCCTATGCAATGCAGCTGTTCCATTTATGGGGATGGTTCATTGCGGATCTTGTTGCTTGAAGACGAGCGGGAAATGGCTGCGGCGCTGAGCGCCGCCCTGCAGGCTCGCGATGCCGTCGTCGATCATGTCTCGATGCTGGCCGATGCCGAAGAGGCCGCGCTAACTTTCCCTTACGATCTCATTCTTCTCGACCGACAGGTTCCCGATGGCGACGGTCTGTCGATCGTTCCAAGGTTGCGCGCGGCCGGTATCGGTACGCCGGTCATTGTGTTGACGGCGCGAGGCGAACTCGATGACCGCATTGGCGGTCTCGATACCGGTGCCGATGATTATCTCGTCAAACCTTTTGCCATAGAGGAGCTTCTGGCGCGGCTGCGCGCCATCCTGCGCCGTCCGGGCGACGTGCAGACCGATGTCGTGAGTTTCGGGCGTTTGTCTTACGACTTCGGTTGCCACGATATCCTGGTTGAAGGCGAACGGCTCGAACTGCCACGTCGGGAAGTGCTGGTCTTCGAGGCGCTGGCGCGCCGGTTCGGCCGCACGGTGCCGCGTCATGCGCTGGAAGAGGCCGTTTACGGATTTGCCGAGGATATCCAGTCCAACACACTGGATGCGCATATCTCCCGCCTTCGCCGCAAACTGGCCTCGGTCGATTCAGGTCTGGAAATTCACCCGGTTCGCGGTATCGGCTATCTGATGAGACTGGCGTCATGAGCGCGGGCCAGCCTTCGCTGCAATGGCGCCTTGTCTTGCGTCTTTCTTTCCTGCAGGCGATTTTTCTGATTCTGCTTGCGGTGCTTATCGTCGCCGCCCTCTGGGCGACCGGCAGTTTCATCTCGCTTCAGCCGGAAGATGAGACTATCGATGCCATCTCGCAGTCCGTCGGGCGCTCCCAGAATGGCGCTCTTGTGCTGAAGGAGACGCCGGCGCTTGCCGCGCGGCGCGAAGATGTGCCGGGCCTCTGGTTCGTCGTGCGGGATCGCAGCGGTGCGACGATTACCGACGGAAATATACCACTGGCCTATACGGCGATCGGCGGTGCGCTCGACGGCATCGGACAGGCCCGTTTTGGCAGCAACCTCGGCGGAAGTATCGTGCCTGCCGCCCGGCTGCAATGGGTATCGTCTCCGGCCGGCGAGGTACAGGTCCTGACGGGCGTCGACGGCAGCGTATCCCTGGTCCGCATCCTTGGCGCGATGGGGATCGTCTTCTTCAGCGCCCTCCTGCCGCTGCTCATCGTGACGGGGATCGCAACGCTGATTGCCGCGCCGCTTGTGGTTCGCCGTACCTTTTCCTCGCTCGATGCCGCCGTTGCCCGTGCCGGGCAGATCGACATCAATCGTCAGGGTATGCGCCTGCCGGTCGAGGATGTGCCACGCGAGATCCTGCCGCTTGTCGATGCCGTCAACGAAGCATTGAGCCGGCTGGACCAAGGCTATGAGCGGCAGAGGCGCCTTTTTTGTCATCTTGCCCATGAATGGCGGACTCCGGTCGCGATCCTGCAGGCACGCCTCGATGGTCTGCCGGCGGGCCCTTTGAAGGAGCGGCTCTTTGAGGATACGGTTCGCCTTGCAACCCTTGCCGAACAATTCCTCGATCTTCAGCGTCTCAATCACCGGTTCGAGCCCGCATCCATCAATCTCGTGGAAATCGCGGAGCATGTTGTTTCAGAACTGGCGCCGCTCGCGATCGCCGCCAATTACGAGCCCTGTTTCATCAGAGATGATGAGGTGGTGGGAATTCTCGGCGATCGGGCGGCCATTGAGCGCGCCGTTACCAATCTTGTGCAGAACGCGATCCAGCACGGCGGCCGCAGCGGCAGGATAACCGTTCAAGTCGGCAGAGCGACCGGCATCACCGTGACTGATGAAGGAAGTGGCATCCCGCGGGAAGAGCGGGCGCGCATCTTCGAGCCGTTTCATCGCCTCAAGGGGCAGGGTAACGGGTTTGGTCTCGGACTTAACCTCGTTGAAGAAATTGTAAGGCTTCATGGCGGAGAGATCTGTGTCCTGGATGGGCCGACGGGTGGCGCAGCCTTCAGATTGAGTTTCCCGATTGCCGGATAGATGGCGTCGGTTTTCCTGTGCAATGTTCTCGCAATCGGCTCCCCGTAGGAAAAGCCTGCTGCGCAGGCGAAACTCCGAAGGCCCTACTGGCGGGAACCCATGTCAAGCTCCTCACTATTTCTGCGAACTCTGCTGACGAATCCGCGCATGGTGGGGGCGATAGCTCCCTCCAGCGCGATGCTGGCCAATCTCATTACAAGCGAAGTCGATCCGTCGGTTGGTCCTGTTCTCGAACTCGGTCCCGGAACGGGCGTATTTACGCAAGCCCTGCTGAGGCGGGGCGTATGCGAAAGGGATATCACGCTGATAGAGTCCGCTCATGGTTTTGCGAGCCTGCTTCGGAACCGGTTTCCTGAAGCCCGGGTCATCTGCGCCGATGCCGCGCGGCTCGGGGCTCACAACTTGCCGGATGGTGTGTCGTTTGGTTGCGCGATCAGCGGGCTACCTCTGCTGAACATGTCGCCGAAGACGGTAATTGCCATTCTGAACGGGGTCTCGTCGAGGCTGCGTGAAGGCGGCGCCTTCTATCAGTTCACCTACGGCTTGCGCTGTCCGGTGCCTTACCGGTTGCTCGACCGGTTCGGCTTCAAGGCGACGCTGCATGGCCAAGTGCTGCGTAACTTTCCGCCTGCCAGGGTCTATAAGATCGTTCGGCGCAGGCCGCTTCATTGCGCGAGTGTCACCGCATGAGTGACCCTTCCTATCTATGGAGCATCCTGCCTGATCTGGCCGAAGGGGGGTTAATCGGACTTGCGTTATGCTCTGCCGTCGAGAAACTCATCCCTGTCATACCCTCCGCCGGCATGTTGCTGATGCTTGGCATGCTGGGTGTCGCCTATTCCGGCGATCTGCCCTTCGCGATTGCCATCACAGCCGCGGGTTCTACGGTAGGCTCGTTGTTCTGGTACGGAATAGGGCGATGGTTGGGGCCAGCCCGCGGCGACGCGTTCGTGTTCAAAATGAGCAGACGCCTGGATATCAAGGAAGAGCGGTATTTGCGGCTGAAGCGCGACTATCGTCGTAACCGGATATGGGTCACATTCCTCGGGCAGCTCGTGCCGGTCGTTAGGGCCTATATGCCGTTTCCGGCAGGCGTGCTTGCCATCCCGGCGCCTGCGTTTGCTGTCGCAACATTCTGCGGCGCGGCGACGTGGAATGCGCCGTTTCTGGTATCGGGTTACTTGTTGCGTAGGCAGATATTGGCGGCAGATACAGCAACACCCGCCGCCGTTGCAGCCATCATTCTGGCTAATCTTCTGCTCTTTGCCCTGTTCAGGCTTTGCCGGCCAAGCCGTAATGCGGCTTAGCCGGTCTTGTCGCTGGCCGCAGACTTAGACGGTCAGGACGGCGTATATGACGCCGCCATTCTCGCCACGAGTGACGGAAACATCGGTGATCGGGTGCTTGACCTTGTCGATGATCGACTGGACATCCTCGTCCGTGCGCCAGATCAAAGGCCAGTTCATGAAGGTTTCCATGTAACCTTCGACACCGATATCCTTGGCGAAGTTCGCCAGCAGGAACTTGCCGCCGGGCTTCAGCATCTGCAGGCAGCGCTCCGTCAGTCGCACGGCGACGCTTTCTGCGAGATAGTCGTAAAGGCCGGCCGCGTAGATGAAGTCGAACGTGCCGAGCTTCTGCGCGCGCCCCAAAATGGTGCGGACGGAGCCGTTGATCGCCTCGATGCAACTGCCGTGGAAGGCCGAGCTTACGGCTCCGACGCTGACCGGGTCCTGATCCAGTGCGATCCAGCGCTTGATCCTGCCGCTCTGCAGAGCCTGGGAGAGCTCTGCTTCGCGAAGGTGGCCCGCCGCAATCGCCAGGATCTCGGCGTCGTCCTTCGTCTCCGCCACCGCGTCGACATGCGCTGCCAGGATCTCGCGCCGCTCACGCACGGCGACGGCGGATGCTGCGCGCCGGGTGAAATCGTAAACTTCGGCGCCGAGCGCTGAAGCTTCCGCCACCTGCGCGGCAACGGCCGGATGCTCATAAATGAAATCCAGCAAATAGGCATCCCCGCTATAGCCGCGCGGCTTTTCGAAGGACCATCGTGTCAAAGGGTCCTGCAGCAAGAAGGACGACACGGAATGACCCTGCGCAACCGAAGCCAAATGAGCCCAGGTCAGCGGAGTTGTTTTGTTTTTCAGCGCCTGCAGACGCTCCGTCAGGGCTTTCATCGTGCCTTGAACGGGTGCGTTCGCCTCGAACGCTTGCTGTGTCATGGAGAGAATGAGGGCGAGTTCGGCTTCGCCCTCCTTTATTTGATCGGTTGCAAGGTCGTTACCGGACGATCTCGTATGTTCCGAGATGGACTGCGCGGTAACCAGGCTGAAGCCATCGAGAGCGGTTTGAAATTGTTTCAATTTTAAATCATTCCGTGAACACTATGCAAACCATATCTCATATAAATATTGAGCGCTATGGTTTTGTTAATGTCGCTGCGGCAACGCTGTCGTTATCAAACGGATCAAATTTGCCGCCTTGGTGAAGCGGATGATTTGTTCAGTCGAGTGACGCAAAGGTAACGCGGTGGACATGAGGTCTCGGCTAACTCGGGTGATGATGGGTATGCGTCGAATGTCGGGGAGAAGCGATCTTGGCCGGAGCGAAGCTCGCAGGACGAAGCGCCCCGACGATCTGCGCGTGCTCTACAAAGCCTATAGCAACGATGCGCGGCGTGCCTTGGCACGCAGCGGTCTGTGGCTTGCCGTGCCGGTCTATGTTCTCTTTCTGATCACCGATCTGATCTTCATTCCCGACGTCTCGCAGATAACGATCCCTGCGCGCTTTCTGATCGGCGGTCTTTCGCTGCTGATCCTGGAAATCCAGTTTACGCGGCAACGCCGCGCCGGCGAGCTTGAGGCGACCTGCGCCACAGCCGTGGTTCTCGGATACGTGGTATGGCTGGTTCCGGCATTGCAGACTGCCAATGCCGAGGCATTCTCCTATTATGCTGCCTTCGGCGCCATCTTTATGATGGGCGTTAACCTATTCTTCAGTCTCGAATTCGGCCTGGCGATCGTCTCGTCGGGCCTGATCCTTGCTTCGTTCCTGCTGTCGCTCGCGGAGTTTCATTACAGTCCTGCCTATTGCCTGGCTTTTGCGACCTTTTATCTCTGCTGCTTCGTGTTTACGTCCTATGTGAACTGGAAACTGAACAAGGAACGTTTCAACGTCTTCCTCAATGCCAGGGAAGCGGAATTGCAGCAGCGCCAGGCGACGGAGCGCGGCGAGGCGCTTTTGCGGCTGTCTATTACGGATTCCCTCACCGGCATGGAGAATAGACGCGCTGCCGATATAAGGCTGAAGCAGTTCTGGGACCGCTGGCGTGATCAGGGGGCACCATTCGCCATCCTGCTGGTCGATGTCGACTTCTTCAAGAAGTATAATGACTATTACGGTCATCAGGAGGGCGACCACTGCCTTGTCACGGTCGCCAATGCCCTGTCGAACATCGTCGCTCCTCTCGGGGCGACTGTCGGACGTTACGGCGGCGAGGAGTTCATCGTCATCCTCGATCTGGAATGCAGCTCGGATGCGCTGGCCCTGGCGGAAGCTATTTGTCAGGGGATTGAGGCTCTCGATATCGTCCACGCGCAACGTCTCGACGGTTTCCGTCATGTGACGGTGAGCGTCGGAGCGACCGTTACGAGAGATGTCGCCGGCGCAAAGTTGGAGAACGTGATCAACGAAGCTGACCGCGCTCTCTATTCCGCAAAGGCCAGCGGCCGCAACTGCGCAAGGATCTTCGATCCGAACGAATTGCCTGGCGGCGATGCGAGTGAAAACATAGCTGCCATTCTGAAGATTGCCATCCAGCAAAACCTCGTCTCGCTGGTCTATCAACCGATCCTATATCTCCAGACAGGAGAGATCGGCGCCTATGAGGCGCTGATGCGTCTGCAATTGCTGGATGGGTCGAATGCTTCACCGGCAGTCTTTATCCCGATCGCGGAGCGTACAGGCGCCATTATGGAGCTCGGCTATTGGGCGATCAGAAGAGCATGCTGCGACCTGCTGACCCGCGATATCGTCGATACGGTCAGCATCAATGTCTCCCCGATCCAGCTGCGTGCACCTGGTTTCGCCGCGCAGGTGGCCACCATTCTGGCGGAAACCGGCGTTTCCGGCCACAGGATCGCATTCGAGATCACCGAGGGTGTCGACATGGAGATACGCCCCGATGTTCTCGACAGCATTCAGGATCTGAAGAAGCTCGGCATCAAATTCTGGCTGGACGATTTCGGCACAGGCTTTGCCGGTCTGTCATGGCTCCGCCTGATGGAATTCGAAACCGTCAAGATCGATAAATCATTCCTACATGATGCCGCAAACAGCGATGGCGCGAAGGTCCTTCTGGAGGATATCATCGGGTTGGTGCGCAATCGCGGGCACCGCATCCTGGTCGAGGGCGTGGAGGACGAAGAGCAGCTCGACCTCGTCAAGTCCTTTGGCATCGACGCCGTTCAGGGGTACCATATCGGCCGTCCGGCACCGCCCCTCAAGCATCCGATTGCCATGATGCATCAGGGGCGCCGCCGTCTGCAGGCGTCAGCCTGAAGAACTGACCGTCACCAGGCCGAGGGCGATGAGAATGGCAGACGTCCATCTTGTCGAGATTTATCGAGGCTATATTGCCTGCCTGAACGCGCAGGACTGGCCGAATCTCGCTAACTTCGTCCACGAGGACGTGCACTACAATGGCGGCTATGTTGGGCTGTCAGGCTATCGAGACATGCTCGAAGGCGATTTTCGCGCCATTCCCGATCTCCATTTCAATATCGCTTTGCTGATCTGCGGACCGCCGCATGTGGCAAGTCGCCTGCATTTTGATTGCACGCCGACGGGAATGTTGTTCGGCATGGCGGTGAACGGCAGGAAGGTGTGGTTTACTGAGAACGTCTTCTACGAGTTTCTGGACAGGCGAATTCGCAATGTCTGGTCCGTCGTCGACAAGGCGGCGATCGCAGCCCAGCTGTAGGTGACAGCATCTCTGCTTTAGAATTGGCGGTCGACAATCTGCGCTATTTGGGTCCAAGACGCAGTGCCAAGAAGCCTGCCAGGAGCGCGGCCAGGCCGCTTGCGACTATCGGGCCAAAATAGCTGCCGGTGTGGTCGAAAATGAAGCCTGCGCCCGTGGGGCCGATCAAGGCTGCAATACCCACCGCCGTATAGAGATAGCCGATAACAGCACCGATATTGCGCGTGCCGAACAGATCGGCTGCGACGGCGGGATAAAGGCCGACACAGCCGCCATAGCTCATACCGAATGTCAGTGCGAACAATGCCAGCTGGACCATGCCCGATGCCGTTGCCCACAGAGCAAAGGAGGCGGCGACGGCGAATGTCAGTGATGCCAGCAGCCGGCGGCGCCCAAGGCGATCGCCAAGGCCAGCCAGGAAAAACCGGCCGATGACGTTGCCGACGCCGATAAGGCCGACAAGAGTGGTTCCGTCCTGAATGGAAAGACCGAGGTCCTGGGCAGCAGCAACGATATGGACATAAGGGATAAAGGTGCAAAACGACGACAGAATGAGCACGAGATAGAAAAGATAGAACCGGCTGTCCCGCCATATTACGGAAGCATTTGCACCGCTGTTCGAGGATATCTGGTTATTGTCGCGCCTTTTCCGCATGAGCATTGCGGCGGGCAATCCAAAGCCCGCGACGATGCATGCAAGTGCGATGAAGCATCCCCGCCAGCCGATCGATGGCAGGGCTTGCCCAACGGCAAAAGGCAGGATCAGCGTGCCAAGGCCGATCCCGGCCGTGGCGATACCTGACGCCAGGCTTCGCTTGCGAACAAACCAGGATTGCACAGCGCCAAGGGCCGGCACGTAAGACAGCCCGATCCCGAACCCGACGCCGAAGCCGTACCAGATATAAAGCGACAAGAGTGATCCGGCCCGACTGGCACCGATGTAGCCAAGGATCATGGCCGCGAGCCCCAGAAGATTCAGGTTGCGTGGCGACCATCTATCGGCGAGCGGCCCGGCAATCGCGCCAAGGGAATAGAAGAGGAATGCGGAAATGGAGAAGACGAGGGCGATCTCGCCGCGAGAGGCGCTGAACTCTGCAGCGAGCCCCGGTAGGGTGGCGGAGAAGGAATAGGCGCCTCCGAACGTCACGGCCGTCAGCACATGCGTGGCGGCCACGACTTTCCATCCCTCCCGCGTATCGGCTTCTTCATGGTCACGCGAAAGGGCAAGTTCTGACATCGGGGCGCTCGGTCAAATCATACTGACTGTTGGTAAGTATGGCTTAGTGATCGGCATTGGAGAAATGAATAGCATTGATGCCTTTATTGATTCCGTTGATCCATCTCGTGGCTGATCCAGTTCTGACAGACCTGCCTATTCACGAATTGCCTGGGAGGCGGCGAGGTCGGTCTCGATGAAAATGCAGGATCTGTCGG
This sequence comes from Martinezella tropici, assembly GCA_000799755.1. GTDB lineage: Bacteria > Pseudomonadota > Alphaproteobacteria > Rhizobiales > Rhizobiaceae > Rhizobium > Rhizobium tropici_A. Next base: position 308,295 of record JUHI01000006.1, on the reverse strand, counting down.
CCGCCTGCAGCAGCGTGTCGGCCACGCTGCCGTAAGAGAGGCTGCCGCTCGCCCGCTTGCTGACGCCGAGCACGATCAGGTTATATTTGCCGCCGCGTGCATGGCGCAGGATCGACAGTTCCGGTGACGGCCCCTGCTGCACCACCTTTTCGACTTCGACGCCATAATAGTCGGCGATTGCGCTAACCTTTTTGAGAATATCGAGATGGTCGTTGCCGCGATCGCTGATACGCGGAATAGCTCTGACTTGCCGGGGCTCCACGATCAGCAGCAGCGCACAATGGGCTCCGGCCGCCTTGGCGATGGCGAGCCCGAATTCGGCGGCCCGGATGGAGCGCTCCGTGCCGCTGACGGGCAGCAAGATCCTCAGATCCTGAGGGCGATCTGGAAGCGGGCCGCGTGCTGTCACGATGGCGGAGGTGCCCTTGAAGGCGGATGTGATGATTTGCAGATTTTCGCTGAAACGACCGTCATCGCCCATGGATGGTTCGACCCCGGCAAAGAGGAGATCGTGACCGGTGCTCGATATGTCGCCGAGCACGGTTTCGAGTTCGCCGTTTCTCTCCCGCACGGTGATGTGGATGTCGCTTTCGCTGGCGAAGTCGGCATCGGGCGAAGCCGACGACAGCAGATCCGTTGCGCATTGGCGTAGATCCTGAGCGATAGTTTTGACCGGCGGTTGCGAAGGTTGGGCGGTGGGGCTTGCCGTCGCGGGTTCCTTCTCTGCACTTTGCTGTTCCCGCACGTCGAGAACGGTAACCGGCATCTTTCGCGTCACGGCGAAGAAGGCGGCGATCCAGGTCGCAAGGCGGCTGCTGCGCGAGGCGTCGACGGTCAACAGGATGCGTTCGAAATTTCCGAGAAAGCTTTCGTTTTCGAACTCCTCGCGCTCGAGACGGTCGCGTTCCTCCTCGCGCAACGGCAGGCGGGCGAGCGCCCAGCGAAGCGTCGGCGGCATCGCCATCGTGGTGATGACGGCCATGGCGACGATGACGGAGAAAAGCTTCTCGTCCAGCACGCCGACGGACAGGCCTATGGTCGCCACGATAACCTCGGTCGAACCTCTGGCGTTCATGCCGCAGCCGAGCGCCAGAGCCTCCGATCTTGTATAGCCGCTGATCTTGGCGGCGGCGAAAGCTCCGCCGAATTTGCCGATGCTCGCTATGACGACGACGGCAGCCGTCAGCAACAATATCGAGGGATCGACAAGCACGGTCAGATCGGTTTGCAGGCCGGTGAGCCCGAAGAAGACGGGCATGAACAACGCCGTTGTCAGCGCACGAAGCTGCACATCGATCTGGCGCGTCAGGATCGGCGATTCGCCGACAAGAATGCCCGCTACGAAAGCGCCGAGCACGGTATGGACGCCGATGAGATTGGTGATGATCGCCATCGTGCCCATGATCGCGATGATGGCACTGAGCACTGGCAGGTCGCTACGGAAATTGTCGTTGGTCCAGCGGATGATCTCGAAGACGATCCGGCGGCCGACGGTGAAGCTGACGGCCATGAAGGCGAGCGTGCCGATGACGCTTGTCGACAACGTCGCAAGATCTACGGTCCCTTTTTCGGCCAGGCCGAAGGTTATGGCGATGATGACCCAGCCCACGGTATCGTCGATGATGGCGGAGGCAACGATCAGCTGGCCGATGTTTCGCCGCATGAAGTCCATCTCGCGGACGACGGAGGCGACGATCTTGACCGATGAGATGGAGAGCGCGGTGCCGAGAAAGAGGGACGTGACCAGCCGCTTCTCAGGATCTGGAAGCAAGGCGCTCGGTATGAACTCGCCGAGGGCGAAGCCGGCCGCAAATGGGATGACGATGCCCGCCAGCGACACGCCGGCGGCGGATTTGCGCAGCCGTCTTGCTAGACCCAGATCGGTTTCCATGCCCGCGAGCAGCAGGAGAAAGAGGATGCCGAGCTGACCGACCGCATCGGCCATGCTCCTCTGCGCCTCGTTGGAAGGGAAAAGGCTTGCCTGCGCCTGCGGAAACGCCAGGCCGAACAAGGAGGGGCCGAGCATGATGCCGGCAATGATCTGACCCATGATCGACGGCTGGCCGATGCGCACCATGAATTCGCCGAGCAGCCTGCCCGACACGACGAGCAGAACGATCTGGATCAGGAACAGCCCTTCGGAGGGATGGCTGGCTTTCTGCCCTTCAGCCGCGAAGGCGGACGATGCAATCGACGAGGACAGGATGATGGCAATGACAATGATAAGGGCGTTTGATGGAAATGATCTTATAAAATTCTGGCGTGACGGCATGGATCGATCCCACTGAGTAGCAGGAAAACGCGCCAGAGCGTCCGCCGTTCCCGATCAGATGGGTCGTTGCCGCCTTATTTGGTTCTCGGGATAGAGTTTGAGGCAAAAATGGCCCGCCACCGCATGGGTGGCGGGCCATGATAGCTCGAAACGATCAGACGCGCTCCAGCGCGATGGCAATACCCTGGCCGACGCCGATGCACATGGTCGACAGCGAGTAGCGGCCGCCGGTTTCCTTCAGCTCGAGCGCGGCGGTACCGGTGATGCGGGCGCCCGACATGCCGAGAGGGTGGCCAAGCGCGATCGCGCCGCCATTGCGGTTCACGCGGGCGTCGTCATCGGCAATGCCGAGCTCGCGCAGCACGGCAAGCCCCTGCGAGGCAAAGGCCTCGTTGAGTTCGATGACGTCGAACTGTTCCTGGCGCATGCCGAGCCGGGCCATGAGCTTGCGCGAGGCCGGAACCGGGCCGATGCCCATGATGCGTGGAGGGACACCTGCGGCAGCGCCGCCAAGGATGCGGGCGATCGGCGTCAGGCCGTATCTTTTGGCTGCTGCTTCGGAGGCGATGATGAGCGCGGCAGCGCCGTCATTGACGCCGGAGGCATTGCCGGCCGTTACCGTGCCGCCTTCCTTCTTGAAGGGAGTGCCGAGCTTGGCAAGCGCTTCCATCGACGTTGCGCGCGGATGCTCGTCCTTGCCGACGACAACCGGGTCGCCCTTGCGCTGAGGGATCGTGACCGAGGTGATTTCCTTGGCGAGCCGGCCGTTTTCCTGCGCGGCTGCTGCCTTTGCCTGCGAACGAACGGCAAAGGCGTCCTGGTCCTCGCGGCTGACCTTATAGTCTTCAGCGACGTTCTCGCCGGTCTCCGGCATGGAATCGACGCCGTATTGCTTCTTCATGACGGGGTTGATGAAGCGCCAGCCGATGGTGGTGTCGTAGATTTCGGCATTGCGCGAAAAAGCACTGTCGGCCTTGGGAATGACGAAGGGGGCCCGCGACATGCTCTCGACGCCGCCGGCGATCATGATATCGGCCTCGCCGGCGCGGATGGCACGAGCTGCGGCGATGACGGCATCCATGCCCGAGCCGCAGAGCCGGTTGATCGTCGTGCCCGGCACTGCAATAGGCAGGCCGGCAAGCAGGCTTGCCATGCGCGCGACGTTGCGATTGTCCTCGCCTGCCTGGTTGGCGCAGCCATAGATCACATCGTCGATCGCTTCCCAATCGACCGAGCCGTTGCGCTCGATCAGTGCCTTCAGCGGCACAGCGCCGAGGTCGTCGGCGCGGACGGAGGAGAGCGATCCGCCAAAGCGGCCGATCGGGGTGCGGATGTAGTCACAGATGAAAGCGTCGGTCATGGTTTTCTCCCTCATGCATGTCGCGCAAAAATCTGCGGCAGTTTTGCGATAGCGACCTGCGAAATATTATAAGCTTAAAGCATATCGGGCAAATCTGGAAGATCGCGACACACTTTAGAGCGTCGGCACGACGAGTTCGGCAACGGGACCGTCGGTATGGAGCGGAGCACCGGTCATTGCTTGCAGCTCGTCCATTGTCATGCCGACGAGTTTTTCGCGAACGACGAAACCTTGCTTGGCGATGTCGATGACCGCATGGCTCGTATAAATTCGGGTGATGCAGCCGACGCCGGTCAGCGGAAAGGTACAGGCCTCCACCAGTTTCGGCTTGCCGTCCTTGGTCACATGTTCGGTGATGACGAAAACCTGCTTGGCACCGTGCACCAGGTCCATGGCCCCGCCGACGGCGGGCACGCCCTTGGAACCGACACGCCAGTTGGCGAGATCGCCATTCTGCGCCACCTGATAGGCGCCGAGGATCGCGACATCCAGATGACCGCCGCGCACCATGGCGAAGCTATCGGCGTGGTGGAAGAAGGAGGCGCCCGGCTTCAGCGTGACGGCCTTCTTGCCGGCATTGATCAGGTCCCAATCTTCCTCGCCTTCCGCCGGCGGCTCGCCGAAATTCAGGATGCCGTTTTCGGTGTGGAAGATCGCCTGGCGGCCCGGAGGCTGATAGCGGGCGACCATTTCCGGAAAGCCGATGCCAAGATTCACATAGGCGCCATCCTGGATATCCTGAGCCGCGCGCCAGGCGATCTGGGCGTTGGAGAGCTTGATGTCTTCGCGTGTGTCGATGGTCATGCGTATGCCACTCCGGCTCGAATGAGGTTTTCTTCCTGCTGGGGATCGGCGACTTCCACGACGCCGTTGACGAAGATTCCGGGGGTGACGATATGCTCGGGATCGAGCTCGCCTGCCGCGACGATCCTCGAGACCTGCGCGATCGTCCTGGCCGCGGCCATGCACATCAGCGGATTAAAGTTGCGACCGGCCTTGTTGTAGATGAGATTGCCCTGCACATCGCCGACTTGAGCCTTGACGATGGCGAAATCGGCCTTGAGCCAGCGTTCCTGAACATAGTGGCGGCCGTCGAATTCCGCGATGACCTTGCCGTTGGCAAGTTCGGTGCCATAGGCCGTTGGCGTGTAGAAGGCCGGAATGCCGGCGCCACCAGCGCGGATGCGTTCGGCCAGTGTCCCCTGCGGTACCAGTTCAAGCTCGATTTCGCCGGCCAGATAGCGGTCGGTGAAGGCGCGCGGATCGGATGAGCGTGGGAAGGAGCAGATCATCTTCTTGACCATGCCCGCATCGATCATGGCGGCGATGCCGATGCGACCATTGCCGGCATTGTTGTTGATGACGGTCAGGTTCTTCGGGCCTTTGTCGATCAGCGCGTGGATCAACTCGATCGGTGCACCGGAGCCACCAAAACCGCCGATCATGACGGTCGCACCATCGCCGATATCAGAGACGGCAGCTGCCGTGCTTGCGATTGTCTTGTCCATACGGATTCTCCCGTTTGCCATTGCGGGCGGATTGAGACGACCCGTCCTCTTCTCCTCGAATAGATCAGCATGGGCTGGACGGCAATCATTTTGTGCGATATTTGATTTTTGTTCATATATCGCACAAAATGAGAGCGAACTGAGGATCTGCGATGCGCGAAACGGATTTTGTCAGCGGCTTTGCCAAGGGATTGAAAGTCATCGAGGCTTTCGGCGAAACGCAGCGGCGACTGACGATCGCCGAGGCATCGAAGCTGACCGGGCTCGACCGTGCCACCGTGCGCCGCTCGCTGCTGACGCTCTCCGAGCTCGGCTATGCCATCTATGATGGAAAGTTCTTCACGCTGACGCCGAAGATCCTCAGGCTCGGTCATGCCTATCTCGCCGCGACGCCGCTGCCGATCATCATCCAGCCGCATCTCGATCAGCTGGCCGAGCGCGCCGGGCAGAATGCTTCGGCTTCGGTGCTCGACGGAACGGAAGTGGTCTATATCGCCCGCGCCTCGCAGCGTCGGGTGATGTCGATCAACCTGACACCCGGCAGCCGCCTGCCGGCCTTCTGCGCCTCGATGGGCCGCGTGTTGCTTGCCGCCTTGCCGGAAGGCGAGGCGCGTTCGGTGCTTGAACGGACCGAGCTCAAGGCGAACACACCGAATACCAAGACTGATCCGGAGGAACTGATGGCCGAATTCCGCCTGGTGAGGGAGCAGGGATATGCCGTCATCGATCAGGAACTGGAAATCGGCTTATGCTCAATTGCCGTGCCGGTCGAAAACGATCGCGGACAGACTGTTGCCGCGATCAATATCGGCGCACCGGCCGCCTATGTCGCCGCCGCGGACATGGCGGAGCGCTTTCTGCCGCTGTTGAAGGAGACGCAGAAAGCGCTGCGGCTGGTACTGCCTTAACCGTCACACCCCGAGCCTCTCCCGCTCCTCGATGCGCCAGGCGCGGGGCGTCTGACTGGTCTGCTTGACGAAGAAGCGCGAGAAATAGGCGGGATCGGCGAAGCCGAGGCGGTAGCTGATTTCCTGGACGGTCGCGAAGGTGAAGACCAGTTCGCGCTTGGCTTCATCCAGCAGCTTGCGGGTAATCAGCTCGTGTGCGCCATGTCCCGTCCGGCTGCGAACGATACGGCTGAGATGGGCGGGTGAGATGCCAAGGCTTTCGGCATAGAAGGCGGCCGGCTTGTGTGAACGGAAGTGGCGCTGGATAAGGCCTTGCAGCATTTCCATCCGACGCTCGCTCTCGTCGCCCGGGGTGGAACTCTCATCGGCTTTCTGGGCAATGCGTGCCGTGAGCAACAGGGCCGAGGTCAGATAGGCGTCGAGCAGGTCGTTGCGGCCGTTGCGGTTGCTGGCAAATTCTTCGCCCAGGCGTTTTAGCGTGCTGGCTACGTGAGCCGCGTCTTCGCCGCGGGTGTCGAGCAAGGTCAGGTGCGGATCGGCAAGCCATGCGCCCAGCCGGCTGCGATCGCCCGGAGAGGCCTTCAGATGAGAGATCAGCACCGTGATGACGAAACCGTCTATATCGCGCGAAAAGCGAAAGCCGTGGTTGAGATGCGGCGGCACGGTAATGACGGCCGGCGGGGTGATGGCATGGGGAACTCCGTCGAAGACGGCGTCGCCCGAGCCGGCGTCTATGTACAAGATCTGAAAGAAGCTCTCATGCCGATGTGGGCGGATTTCCCAGTGATGGAGGCTGCTGCGGGAGGGAATAGTCTCGCAATGCAGCCAGAAATCTGGCTTTCGGCCGGTGTTTTCTCCGTAGAGCTCATAGGTCGGCACAGTCTTCGTCATGGCTCTCCTCCTTCGCCATGTTCGATTTGTGCAATTTCATGACCGAAATGTCCATTGCGGATTTGCCATGCGCCGAAGAGACTTGAAACAAGATCACGCATGGGAGGATGAGATGCGCACCCAAGTCGCCATTATCGGTTCAGGACCGTCCGGGCTGCTGCTCGGCCAGTTGCTGACGGAGGCCGGCATCGACAATGTCATCCTCGATCGCGTCGGCAAGGATTATATCCTCGGCCGCGTGCGTGCCGGGGTTCTTGAGGAAGGCACCGTCCGCTTGCTGGACGAGGCGAAGGCGAGCGCCCGCCTGCATGCGGAAGGCTTGCCGCATGACGGCTTCTCGCTTGCCTTCGACGGCCGCGATCACCGCATTGACCTTCACGGCCTGACGGGTGGCAAGCGGGTCGTTATCTACGGCCAGACGGAGATGACCCGCGACCTGATGGCACGCCGCGAAGAGCGTGGCGCTCTGACCATCTACGATGCGGGCAATGTCCAGCCGCATGATTTCGACGGCGATGCGCCCTATCTGACCTACGAGAAGGACGGCGTTTCTCATCGCATCGATTGCGACTTCATCGCCGGCTGCGACGGCTTTCATGGCGTCAGCCGCAAATCGGCTCCGGAAAAGGCGATCCGCACTTTCGAGAAGGTCTATCCCTTCGGCTGGCTTGGCGTGTTGGCGGAAGTGGAACCCGTCAATCACGAGCTGATCTATGCCAACCATCCCCGCGGCTTCGCGTTATGCTCGATGCGATCGATGACGCGCAGCCGCTATTATATCCAGTGTCCGCTCGACGAGAAGGTTGAGGACTGGAGTGATGACCGCTTCTGGGACGAGTTGCGCCGCCGGCTGCCGACCCACCATGCTGAGGCTTTGGTCACGGCGCCATCTTTCGAAAAATCGATCGCGCCGCTGCGTTCCTTCGTGGCCGAACCCATGCGCTTCGGCCGTCTCTTCCTCGTCGGCGATGCCGCGCATATCGTGCCGCCGACCGGCGCGAAGGGGCTTAATCTGGCAGCGAGCGACGTGCATTACCTGTTTTCGGGTCTCGCCGAACATTATCAGGATCACTCCAATGCCGCGCTGGAAGCCTATTCCGCTCGCGCGCTTGCCAGGGTCTGGAAGGCAGTGCGCTTCTCCTGGTGGATGACGACGATGATGCATCGCTTTCCCGATACCAACGATTTCGACCAGAAGATCCAGGAAGCCGAGCTCGATTATCTCACCCATTCGCGCGCGGCTTCGACAGCGCTTGCCGAAAATTATGTCGGCCTGCCGTTGTGAGCCGGCTTTAGAGTTTCCTCGCGACCTCGCCTGCCGCTTCCCGGATCGTCTGGATCAGAATCGACAGGGGAAGGGTGGGGATGGCGTCGGTGCGCATGGTCAATCCAACCGGTCCCTTCGTCTCGCTGGTGTCGATCGGCAGCAATGCCAGCAATCCGTCATCGACATCGCCGGCAACCACGCCGGCCGAGATGATCCAGATGGCGTCGCTGGCACGCACGAAGGCGCGGCCGAAGGAGTCGGAAACCGTCTCGATCTCGTTGGGCAGTCCGCCGGCGCCATTGGCGATCAGAAAGCTCTCGACGAAAGGACGGATGATCGAACCGCGCGTCGGCAGCAGTATTGTGTAGCGGTTGAGATCCGAAAACAGCGATTGCCGGGAGGAAAGCAACGGATGTCCCGCCCTGACGGCGAAGACCACTTGCTCGGAATAGAGGTGCTCGAAGGAAAAGCCGGTCATGTTTTCCGGGCTTGCAAGCCGCCCGACAACGAGATCGAGATCGCCGACGCGAAGCTGCTCGAGAAGGACGGCGTTTTCGCCTGTCACGATCTTGATACGGCTCCAGGTCTCCTCCTTCAGAAACAATTCCATCGCCCGCGGCATGATCCGCGTCGAAACCGTCGGCAGCGCGCCGACGCGGATCGGCGGCGCTTCGCCGGAGCGCTCCTGCGAGACGGAATCGAGACCCTGCCTGAGGGCCGTGAGGGCCGCGCCGGCATGACGCAGAAAGACTTCGCCGTAGCGGGTGATGCGGATGCCGCGCCCGTCGCGTTCGAAGACGGCGACGCCGAGCGCATCTTCCAGTTCGCGGATCGTCTTGGTGACCGCCGGCTGGCTGACATTCAGCAGGCCGGCCGCCTTGATCACGCTTTTCTGGCGCGCAACCTCGACAAAGGTCTGCAGATGACGGAATTTGATGCGTGCGTCGAGCATAACAATTCATAACCACAGAGTTATCGCAGAGCGCAGAAATATCATTTTACCTAACCAGATTATACATCCAATCTCACGCCCGAGGAGATTTCCAGTGCAGTTTGCCCGCATCAACGACGTCACGATCCACTACCAGATCATTGGTGGCCCCGCCGACAAGCCGGTTCTTGTCTTTGCCAATTCGCTGGGTACCGATTTCAGGATCTGGCGCGATGTGATTGTGCGTCTTGCCGGCGATTTCGCCATCGTGCTCTACGACAAGCGCGGCCATGGCCTCTCCGACCTCGGCCAGATGCCCTATTCCATCGAGGATCATGCAACCGATCTTGCCGGCCTGCTCGACTTCCTCTCTGTCAAGAATGCGATCATTTGCGGACTTTCGGTCGGCGGTTTGATCGCGCAATCGCTCTATCAGCGGCGCCCGGATCTGGTGCGGGCGCTGATCCTCTGCGACACTGCCCACAAGATCGGCACGGCCGAGAGCTGGAATGCCCGCATCGCACAGGTCGAAGCTCATGGCATCGAATCCATTCTCGATGCCGTCATGGAGCGCTGGTTCACGCCCGCCTTCCGCCGTCCGGAAAACATCGCATTCGCTGGCTATTGCAACATGCTGACACGTCAGCCTGCCGCAGGTTATGCCGCAACATGTGCCGCGCTTCGCGATGCCGATCTGACCGAGGCCGCTGGCAAGATTGCCGTGCCCACCGTCTGCATTGTCGGCGATCAGGACGGCTCGACCCCGCCCGAGCTGGTGCTCTCGACGGCAAAGCTCATTCCGAATGCGCGCTATGAAGTGATTAAGGACGCAGGGCATATCCCCTGCGTCGAGCAACCCGAGGCGTTGACCGAAGTCATCCGTGCCTTCATCGACGTCGTCCTGCGTGGAGAACAAGCCCCATGAATGAAAATGCCACGCCGTCCGAGCGTTATCTGCAGGGCATGGCGACGCGCCGTGCCGTGCTCGGCGACAGCCATGTCGATCGTGCCCAACAGGGCGTGACGGAGTTCGACCAGCCTTTCCAGGAGCTGATTACCGAGGCAGCCTGGGGGCATGTCTGGTCACGCCCGACGCTCACCCGCCGAGAGCGCTCCATCGTGACGATCGCGCTGTTGGCAGCGCTCGGACAGGACGATGAGGTGGCGATGCATGTGCGCGCGACGCGCAACACCGGTGCTACGCGCGACGATATCTGCGAGGCGCTCCTGCATGTGGCGATCTATGCCGGCGTGCCGGCGGCCAACCACGCGATCAAGATCGCCAAGCAGGTTTTTGAACAGATGGACGCCGAAAGGGCGGCATGAAGCGAGGCAGACATGTCCGATAGAAGCAACAGCAAGCCCGAGACGGGCGCCTTTTTTGCGAGAGATCGAGCCTGGCATCCGCTGGCCTTTGCGCCGGGCTACAAGACCTCGGTCCTGCGGTCCCCACAGCGGGCATTGCTCTCGCTCGACGGCACGATCTCCGAGATCACTGGACCGGTGTTCGGCCATTCCATATTGAACGAGCTCGACAACGACCTGATCCACAATTTCGCCAAGCCCGGTGAAAGCGCCATCGGCGAGCGGATCATCGTGCATGGCCGCGTGCTCGACGAGCGCGGACGGCCTGTTCCGGGTGCCCTGCTCGAATTCTGGCAGGCCAATGCCGGCGGGCGTTACCGCCACAAGAAGGAAACCTATCTGGCCGCCATCGACCCGAATTTCGGCGGCTGCGGCCGCGCCATCACCGATGACGGAGGGCATTACGCTTTCCGTACCGTCCGTCCCGGCGCCTATCCCTGGCCGAACGGCGTCAACGACTGGCGGCCGGCTCATATTCACTTCTCCGTCTTCGGCCATGGCTTTGCGCAGCGGCTGATTACGCAGATGTATTTCGAGGGTGACCCGATGATCTGGAAATGTCCGATCGTCGGCACGATCCCCGACAGAGAGGCGATCGAGCAGCTGATTGCGCCGCTCGATTGGGGCAATACGATCCCGATGGATGCCCGCGCCTATAAATTCGATATCGTGTTGCGCGGTCGCCGTTCGACCCTGTTCGAAAACCGGCTGGAGGGCAATTGATGGTACAGGAACTCGGCTATCTCAAGGAAACGCCGTCGCAGACGGCAGGCCCTTACGTCCATATCGGCCTCACGCCAAACTATAGCGAGATCGGCGGCGTCTACGAGAGCGATCTCGGCTCCGCCATGGTCAACGACAAGACACTTGGCGAGCGCATCACCGTGACGGGCAGGGTCCTCGATGGCGGCGGAGCGCCGGTCAAGGATGCCGTTCTCGAGATCTGGCAGGCCGACAGCGCCGGGCTTTACAACAGCCCGTCGGAACTGCGTGGTACCGCCGATCCGAACTTTACCGGCTGGGGCCGTTGTCCGACGAATTCGACCGACGGCGTTTTCCGTTTCGAGACGATCAAGCCCGGCCGCGTCCCCTTCAAGGATGGCCGCAAGATGGCGCCGCATATCACCTTCTGGATCGTGGCGCGCGGCATCAATATCGGCTTGCACACGCGCATGTATTTTCCGGAAGAGACCGCCGCGAACGCGGAAGACCCTTTGCTTGCGCGCATCGAGCATAGGGATCGCGTCGCGACCCTGATTGCAGCCAAGGAAGGCTCGGTCTACACCTTCGATGTCCATTTGCAGGGCGACAAGGAAACTGTTTTCCTCGATATATAGATCATGAGCGTTTCTCCCTTCGACCATCCCTTTCTGTCAGGCCTTCTCGGTGACGAGGAGATTGCCGCTTATTTCTCCGCCAAGGTCGATGTTCGTTCGATGCTTGCCTTTGAAGCGGCGCTTGCAAAGGTCGAGGCGCAGCACGGGGTGATCCCGCAGGCGGCGGCGGAGCATATCGCCGACGTTTGCGCGGATTTCGAGCCGGATCTGCAGAGTTTAAAGACGGCAACAACGTCGGATGGCGTTGTCGTGCCTGATCTTGTCAGGCAGCTGCGCAAGGCAATTGGCGACGATGCGGGCAGGCACGTGCATTTCGGCGCCACCAGCCAGGATATCATCGACACCAGCTTGATGATGCGGCTGAAGGCTGCGACGTTTATCCTGAGCGGCCGTCTCTTCGCCGTTTCGTCCGCGCTTGCCAAACTGGATGAGCGTTTCGGATCGAACAGGCTCATGGGCCACACCCGGATGCAGGCGGCGATCGCGATCACCGTATCTGATCGCCTACGGGCATGGCGCCACCCGCTCGATCAATATCGGGATCGGCTGACGCAGGAGACCTTCCCGCTGCAGTTCGGCGGCGCAGCCGGTACGCTCGAAAAATTCGGGCCACAAGCGGCCGAAATCAGGAGCTCGCTGGCGCAGGCGCTCGGCCTGACGGATGAGCCGCAATGGCAAAGCCAGAGGGCGCGCATAGCCGAACTGGCCGGATTGCTTTCGATGATCTCGGGCAGTCTCGGCAAGATCGGTCAGGATGTGGCGCTGCTGGCGCAGGCGGGCGACGAGATTGAGCTTGCCGGCGGCGGGGGCTCGTCGGCCATGCCGCATAAACAGAATCCGGTTGCCGCCGAGACGCTGGTCACGCTCGCCCGTTTCAATGCGGTGCAGCTTTCGGGCATCCATCAGTCGCTCGTGCACGAGCAGGAACGTTCGGGCGCCGCCTGGACATTGGAATGGCTGCTATTGCCGCCTATGGTCGTGGCAACGGCGGCGTCGCTTCGCCATGCCCTGCAATTGATCGGCTCGGTCAAGCGTCTGGGAACGACAACGGAGTAGGTATCAGTCGATATTCATAACCAAATGAATATGGATGGAAGGCTTTATTTCATTTTACATCACCATTTCCTATGAGAAATTGGGGGTGATCAGGAATTAAACGATCAAGGGCGGCACAAGAAACAGCCGCTGGGAGGAGAAAGAATGAAACGGTTTGTCTTGGCCGCCATCGCGGCTGTTGCTCTTGGCGGCGCGGCCTATGCCGATACCATCAAAGTCGGTGTCATCGGTCCGTTTTCCGGCCCCTTCGCATTGCAGGGCAAGAATTTCAAGGCCGGTATCGACGCCTATATGGCGATCAATGGCAAGAAGGTCGGCAATGACGAGGTGGAGGTGATCTACCGCGATGTGCCGCAGGCCGATCCCGCACAGTCGAAGGCGCTGGCCCAGGAGCTCGTGGTCAAGGAAAAGGTTCAGTATCTCGCCGGCTTCTATTTCACGCCGGACGCGATGGCCGTGACGCCGATCCTCAAGCAGGCGAACGTGCCGATGGTGATCTTCAATGCCGCGACCTCGGCGATCGTCACCAAGAGCCCGCTCGTCGTGCGCACCTCCTTTACCACCTGGCAGACCTCGACGCCGATCGCCAAGGTCGCCTATGACGCCGGCGTGAAGAAGGTCATCTCCGTCGTCAGCGATTACGGTCCGGGCGTCGATGCTGAAAATGCCTTTAAGGCTGGCTTCGAGAAGCAGGGCGGCGAAGTTGTCCAGGCGATCCGCATGCCGCTGTCGACCAACGACTTCAGCCCGATCATGCAGCGTATCAAGGATTCCGGCGCGCAGGGCGTCTTCGCCTTCCTGCCGTCCGGTCCGACGACCCTTGGTTTCGTCAAGGCTTACAACGAAAATGGCCTGAAGTCGGCCGGCATCAAGCTCTTCGCGCCTGGCGACCTCACGCAGGAATCCGATTTGCCGGCGCTTGGCGACGCGGCGCTCGGCATGCAAACGACCTTCCACTATGCGATTTCGCATGACTCGCCCGAAAACAAGGCCTTCGTTGCCGCCGCCGACAAGGCGATCGGCAACCCGGCCGAGCTGACCTTCCCGGCCGTCGGCGCTTTCGACGGCATGCACGTCATCTATAAGATGATCGAGGCGACCGGCGGCAAGCAGGATGCGCAGAAGGCTGTCGACGCCGTGAAGGGCCTGTCCTGGGTCAGCCCGCGCGGGCCGGTCACCATCGACGCGGAAAGCCGGCACATCACGCAGAACATCTATCTGCGCGAAGTCGCCAAGGGCAGCGATGGCAAGTACTATAACAAGGAAATCCAGACCTTCGAAAAGCAGGGCGATCCCGGCCTTGCCGCCGCGAAGTAAGCGCTCCTGAATGTCACACGCCTGAGCGGGAGCTGCCGTTCAGGCGCGTGACGACAGCGGCCGCGCAACAACAACCGGACCAGCAATATCAATGCAAACCGTGCTCAGCATAGCAGTCGATGCCCTCGCTTACGGCATGGTGCTGTTCGTCATCTCCATCGGCCTGTCCGTCACCATGGGTCTGATGCGCGTCGTCAATCTCGCCCATGGCGCCTTTGCTATGATCGGCGGCTACATCGCGTCCTATGCGGCGCGCGACCTGGGACTGGGCTATGGCGCGGCGGTTCTCCTGGCCGTCGTCGGCACGGTCATCATATCCATTCCGATCGAGCGGTTGCTCTATCGGCGCATCTACGGTGCGCCGGAGCTGACACAGGTGCTGATGACGATCGGCATCACCTTCTGCATCATCGGCATTGCCAACTATGTCTTCGGCCCGACCCTGAAGACCATACCGCTGCCCGGGGCCCTGCAAAGTTCGGTCGATCTCGGCTTTCGGACCATCGGCACCCATCGCATCTTCGCGATCGTCTGTGGCCTCATCGTCGCTTTGGCATTGTGGTACACGATTGAGAAAACCTCCTTCGGCGTGAAGCTGCGCGCCTCCGTCGACAATCCCGCAATGGCGGCCGCGCTCGGAGTGCGAACGGAAGTGGTCTACGCAGTCAGCTTCGCCGTTGCCGTCGGGCTTGCAGCCTTCGGCGGCGTCGTGGGTGCGGAACTCCTGCCCGTCGAACCCTACTATGCACTGCGCTACATGGTGACGTTCCTCGTCGTCGTCTCCGTCGGCGGCGCCGGCTCCATCTCGGGCGCGCTGCTCGCCTGCCTCATTCTCGGGTGCATCGATACGACCGGCCGTTATCTCATGCCGGAATATGGAGAGTTCTTCTTCTATCTGGCCGTCATTGCCATCGTCTGCGTCTTCCCGCGCGGCTTTGCCGGGAGAATGAAGTAACATGGCTTTGACCCTTGAAAGAGAGGCCGCGCCGACCGTGACCAGACATCGTACATTCGGACAGGACCTGATCGCGGTCGCGGTCATCGTCGTGGTGGCTGCCGCCGGCTACCTGCTGTTTCCCGACAACCTCGCTCTCCTCACCCGGCTGATCGCGATTGCGCTCCTCGTGCTCTCGCTCGATCTCGTCACCGGCTATTGCGGCGTCGCGACCCTCGGTCATGCCGCGCTGTTCGGCGCGGGCGCCTATGCCGCCGGCATTGTGTCAGCCCATTACGGCATCAACGATCCCCTGCTGATGACACTTGCCGGCATCGTCGCCGGCGCCGTTGCCGGCCTGATCTGCGGCGTCGTTATCCTCAGAGCGCATGGATTGCCGCAACTCGTGCTATCGATCGCGTTGATCTATCTCTTCCACGAATTCGCCAACAAGGCATCGAGCTGGACAGGCGGCAGCGACGGCTTGTCGGGCATATCGGCCGATCCGCTATTCGGCACCTTCGAATTCGATCTCTATGGGCATACCGCCTACATCTATGGCGTGGCGTTACTGCTGATTACGCTCGTGCTGCTGCGAATTCTGGTGCGCTCGCCCTTTGGCATGCTCTGCCGCGGTATTCGCCAGGACCCGCTGCGCATCCGTGCCATGGGTGCCTCGCCAAAGATGGCGCTGATCAAGATGTATGTAATTTCCGGCGCTGTTGCCGGCGTTGGCGGGGCGTTGACCGCGATCTCGACGCAGGTCGTAGGCCTCGACAGCCTCTCCTTTACGCAATCTGCCGAAGCACTGGTCATGCTCGTGCTCGGGGGTACGGGATCGCTGTTTGGCGCGCTCGTCGGCACGTTGATCTTCATGCTGTTCGAGGATTACGTCTCTGCCGCCAATCCCTTCCACTGGCTGACGCTTGTCGGCGCTCTTCTCATCCTCGTCGTCCTCTTCGCGCCCAAGGGGATCTACGGCACCGCCGCCGCCTACCTGGCTCGCCGCCGGGAGGCAAGGACATGAGCGCTATTTTCGAGGTCATCAATCTGAAAAAGGCGTTCGGCGGTCTGACTGTTACCAACAATGTCAGCCTGTCGATGGCGCCGGGAGATCGTGTCGCTCTGATCGGCCCGAATGGTGCCGGCAAGACCAGCTTCGTCAACCTCGTAACAGGCAATCTGCCTGCCGATTCCGGTGAGGTCCGCATCGCTGGACACAACGTCAATAAGGTCGATGCCATCGGCCGTGTCAGGCGCGGGCTGGTGCGCTCGTTCCAGGTGACGCGGCTGTTCCAGGATATGACGCCCGCCGAGCATATCGGCATGGCGGTACTGCAGCGGACGGGCCGTTCCGGCCGCATGTTCGGCAATTTTCTGTCCATGGCCGACGTCATGGCCGAAACGGAGGAATTGCTCCGCACGCTAGGTCTTGCGACCCTTGCGCATCGCAAGGTCAGCGAGATCGCCTATGGCCAACAGCGGTTGCTGGAGATTGCCGTTGCCATGGCCCTGAAGCCGAAGGTGCTGTTGCTCGACGAGCCCGCCGCCGGCGTGCCGCAGAGCGATACTGGCCGCATCGAGCAGGCGCTGGCGGATCTGCCCGCCGATCTCGCCGTGCTGATGATCGAGCATGACATGGATCTCGTCTTCCGCTTCGCCAAGCGTGTGGTGGTGCTCGCCGCCGGCACGATCATCTTTGACGGTTCGCCGAAAGACGTGACACAGGATGCGCGTGTGCGCGAAGCCTATCTCGGGAGCTACGCCAATGCCGGCCACGCCGCTTGAAGTCGAAAACCTGTCGGCCGGTTACGGGCCGACGCGGGTATTGGAAGGAGTTTCCTTTTCCGTGCCGGCCGGTGGCCGTCTTGCCGTGCTCGGCCGCAACGGCATGGGCAAGAGCACGCTGCTTGCAACGCTTGCCGGCCAGACTCGCCGCTATGATGGCCGCATCCGGCTTGGCTCTGCAGATATTGCCGGCCTGCCGAGCGCGAGGCGAGCCCATCAGGGCCTTGGCTATGTGCCGCAGACGCGCGATGTCTTTCCGACGCTGACGGTGGAAGAGAATCTCTCCGTCGGTCTGAAGGCGCGTCCGAAGAGCGCCCTGCAAGAGGCCTATGACATGTTCCCGCGCCTGAAGGAGCGCCGCCGCAATCTGGGTGGCCAGCTTTCCGGCGGCGAGCAGCAGATGCTGTCGACTGCCCGCACGATCCTCGGGCGCCCCTCGGTCCTGCTTCTGGACGAGCCGCTGGAAGGACTTGCCCCGGTCATCTGCGAGGAGCTGATGGCCGCCTTCGCCACGCTCGCCAAGACGGGCGACATGACGATCCTGCTGGTCGAGCAGCGCATCCAGAGCGCGCTCGACTTTGCAAGCGACGTCATCATTCTGGAGCGTGGCCGGCTTGCCTGGAAGGGCACACCCGAAGAGCTGGCGCGGGATCATCACGCGGTCGAGAGTCTACTCGGCGTTGGTGGCTTGCATTAACATTAAGCAACCAATGAGAAGTTGACGTATTCTTGGGCCGAGGCCTATCGTTTTACTCCCCTGGATCGCACTTGGCAAAGCATAAGCCGGCCGAGAGGCAATAGTGACGACATCGCTTTCGCGGTGCCGCACCCAGGGGCCTGTTGTCCTTTGATACTGGGAGGAAGATAATGTCTGACAAACCTGCTATCGTATTGGTGCATGGATTCTGGGGTGGGGCGGCTCATTGGTCGAAGGTTATCCTAGAGCTGAAACGACTTGGCTATGACGATCTGCACGCGGTCGAAAACCCGCTGACATCTCTGGCAAACGA
Source organism: Martinezella tropici (assembly GCA_000799755.1). Classification (GTDB taxonomy): domain Bacteria; phylum Pseudomonadota; class Alphaproteobacteria; order Rhizobiales; family Rhizobiaceae; genus Rhizobium; species Rhizobium tropici_A. The sequence goes on along the minus strand of JUHI01000006.1, from coordinate 290,351 downwards.
TGCCGAACGTACCCGACAGATGGTCAGGCAAATTTCCGGCCCCGTTGTCCTTGCCGGACATTCCTACGGCGGCAAGGTCATCACCGAAATGGGAGATCTGCCGAATGTGAAGGCTCTCGTCTATATCGCGGCTTTCGCGCCGGATGCCGGCGAGAGCGCCGGCGGCATCAGCCAGGCAAAGCCTCCGGCCGCCTTTGAAAACATCGCTCCCGACAGCGACGGCTATCTCTGGATCAAGCAGGATAAGTTTCGCGAGAGCTTCTGCCAGGATCTGACGGAGGATGAAGCCCTCGTCATGGCCGTAACGCAGAAAGCGCCGCTTGGCAGCACCTTCGGCAATACCGTTTCCGACCCGGCTTGGAGGAAGAAACCCTGCTATTATCAGGTGTCCACGGCGGATCGCATGATTCATCCAGACAATGAGAGGATGATGGCGGCACGCATGAATCCGGTGAAGCAGATCGAGCTCAATGCAAGCCATGCCTCTCTCGCGTCGCATCCGGTAGAGGTTGCTGCCTTGATTATCGACGCTGCCAAAAGCTAAGGCGCTTAGCGGCGGTTCAAACATTAGATTCGCAGAAAAGCTGCAAGAACGGCGGCGTGTAGGCTCGTCGTTCTTGCTTGATTGCCTATTCGCTCCATTAGCCCGATTGTAACCATAGAACTGCGAATGCCGAGACATGCTCAATTCGCTGGGTATCCAATCCAATTCGGGTTGACGACAAAACGTTGACGATTTATCGATATATTATCATCGTTGTTGGCGTCGTGCTGCTGGAGGCGGGTTTGTCGGAGAACATTTCGGGTCGTTGGGATTTCTGGATCGATCGCGGCGGTACCTTTACCGATGTTGTCGGGCGCGATCCATCTGGCGCTCTCCATGCCCGCAAGGTTCTTTCGGAGAACCCCGAGGCTTACCGTGACGCGGCCGTGCACGGCATTCGGCTCCATCTTGGCCTCGGCAAGGGCGAGCCGGTTCCCGAGGGGGCGATCGGCGAGGTCCGCATGGGCACGACGGTCGCTACCAATGCACTGCTCGAGCGCAAGGGCGAACGTCTTGCCCTGGTGACGACGAAGGGTTTCCGCGACGCGCTGCGCATCGGCTATCAGGAACGCAAGAAGATCTTCGCGACCGAGATCGTCAAGCCGGAAGCGCTTTATGAAGAGGTCGTCGAGATCGGAGAGCGCGTGCTTGCCGACGGCACCGTCGAGCTTGTTTTGGACGAGAAGGCCGCAGAAGTGGCGCTGCGTGATCTCCTCGCCAAGGGCTATCGCTCGGTCGCGATCGTCTTCATGCATGCTTACAAGTTTCCGGCTCATGAGGCTGCGGTCGCTAAAATCGCGCGAGCCATCGGCTTCGAGCAGGTCTCGGTCAGCCATGAGGTCTCGCCGCTGATCAAGCTCGTCGGTCGCGGCGATACCGCCGTCATCGACGCCTATCTCTCGCCGGTGCTGGGTCGCTATATCGGCCAGGTCTGCGATGAGCTCGATGTTGAGCGTACCGGCGCGCGCGTCATGTTCATGATGTCGTCGGGCGGTCTGACGGCGGCCGATATGTTCCAGGGCAAGGACGCGATCCTGTCTGGCCCCGCCGGCGGCGTGGTTGGCCTTGCCAAGACCGGCGAGCAGGCGGGCTTTGCCAATGTCATTGGCTTCGACATGGGCGGCACCTCGACGGATGTGGCGCATTTTGACGGCGAATATGAGCGCGCCTTTGAGACGGAAGTGGCTGGCGTTCGCGTGCGTGCACCGATGATGCTGATCCATACCGTGGCCGCAGGCGGCGGCTCGATCCTGCATTTCGATGGCGATCGCTTCCGCGTCGGCCCAGATTCCGCCGGCGCATTTCCGGGGCCGGCCTGCTACCGCAATGGCGGCCCGCTTGCCGTCACCGACGCCAACGTGATGGCCGGCAAGCTCTTGCCGGAATTCTTCCCCTCCATCTTCGGTCCCAACCAGGATCAGCCGCTCGATGTCGAAACGGTGCGCGCCAAGTTCGCGGCGCTTGCAGCCGAAATCGGCGATGGCCGCAGCCCGGAAGACGTCGCCGACGGCTTCATCCGCATCGCCGTCGCCAACATGGTCGAGGCGATCAAGAAGATCTCCGTTCAGCGCGGCTATGACGTGACGCGCTATGCGCTCAACTGCTTCGGCGGTGCCGGCGGGCAGCACGCCTGCCTGGTGGCTGATGCGCTCGGCATGAAGAGCATTCTTCTGCATCCGATGTCCGGCCTTCTCTCGGCTTACGGCATGGGCCTTGCCGATATCAGGGCAACACGCCAGAAGGCGCTCGGCATTCCCCTTGATGATGCCGCACCGGCAGCGATCGCGGCACTCGGCAGCGAATTGCGCGGCGAATGCGTGCCGGAGCTTGAAGCGCAGGGCGTCGCGACAGTCGAGATCAAGACGGTTCAGCGCGCCCATGTTCGCTATGCCGGTACCGACACGCTGCTCGCCGTCGAGACGACGTTCCCCGAGATCGATGATCCCGCGCGGCTGCGCAGCCAGTTCGAGACGCTGCACAAGCGCCGCTTTGGCTTTGTCGCGGAAGACAAGCCTTTGGTGGTTGAGGCTGTGGAAATCGAAACGATCGGCGGCGCGGCTGCCGATATCGCGGTCGAGCTTGAAGCCGCAGCAGAGGGCGAAGCCGGGGCAGCAAGGCGCACCGCCTTCTACTCGAACGGCGAAAGCCACGATGCGGCCGTCGTCCTGCGCCAGGCGATCAAGCCTGGCCAGACAGTCACGGGCCCGGCGATCATCATCGAGCCGAACCAGACGATCGTCATCGAGGATGGCTGGCAGGCGCAGCTGACGCTCAAGGATCATATCGTTCTCAAGCGCATCAAGGCTCTGCCCGAACGCAACGCCATCGGCACCAAAGCTGATCCCGTCATGCTGGAGATCTTCAACAATCTCTTCATGTCGATCGCCGAGCAGATGGGCATGACGCTGCAGAACACCGCCTATTCGGTCAACATCAAGGAACGGCTGGATTTCTCCTGCGCCGTCTTCGATGCCGAAGGCAATCTGGTCGCCAATGCGCCGCATATGCCGGTTCATCTCGGCTCCATGGATGCGTCCGTCGCAACCGCGATACGCGAAAATGCCGTCATTCATCCAGGCGACGTCTTCCTGATCAATGCGCCCTATAATGGTGGCACGCACCTGCCCGACCTCACCGTCTGCACCCCGGTCTTCGACGATGCCGGTAAGCGTATCCGCTTCTGGGTCGCCAGCCGCGGCCATCATGCCGACATCGGCGGCATTTCGCCGGGCTCGATGTCGCCGCTCGCCACCCATATCGAGGAGGAAGGCGTCTATATCGACAATTTCAAGCTGCTCGATCGCGGCCGCTTCTGTGAAGCGGAGCTTACCAAGCTTTTGACTGGCGCGCGCTATCCGGTGCGCACACTTGCGCAGAACATCAATGATCTCAAGGCCCAGGTCGCCGCCAACGAAAAGGGCGTCGCCGAGCTGAAGAAGATGATCGCGCTGTTCGGCGAAGATGTCGTCGACGCCTATATGGGTCACGTTCAGGATAACGCTGCCGAAAGCGTGCGCCGCGTCCTCGACCGTCTGTCGGATGGCGAATTCAGCTATGAGATGGATCAGGGCTGCAAGATCGTCGTCAAGATCTCGATCGACAAGGACAAGCGCGAGGCGACGGTCGATTTCACCGGCACCTCGGCGCAGCGCCCGGATAACTTCAACGCGCCACAGCCGGTGACGCGCGCTGCCGTGCTCTATGTCTTCCGCGTGCTTGTCGAGGCCGATATTCCGATGAATGCCGGTTGCCTGAGGCCTATCCGCATCATCATCCCCGAAGGCACGATGCTGACACCGAAATACCCGGCCGCCGTCGTTGCCGGCAACGTCGAAGTCAGCCAGGCCGTAACCAACTGCCTGTTCGGCGCGGTCGAGGCGCTCGCCGCAGCGCAAGGGACGATGAACAATCTGACCTTCGGCAACGACGCCTATCAGTACTACGAGACGATCTGCTCCGGCGCGCCGGCAGGCCCAGGCTTCAATGGCGCCGACGCCGTCCACACGCATATGACCAATTCACGCCTGACCGACCCCGAGATTCTCGAGACGCGGTTCCCCGTCGTTCTGGAGGATTTCCACATTCGCCCGAACTCGGGCGGGCGCGGCAAGTGGAACGCGGGCAACGGCACGCAGCGCACGATCCGCACCCGCGAAAAGCTGGAATTCGCCGTCCTGTCCGGCCATCGGCGCGTGGCGCCCTTCGGCGTCAAGGGCGGTGAAGCCGGGCAGACCGGCCGCAATTATGTCCGCCGCAACGACGGTGCGATCGAGGAGCTGATCGGCTCGGCGCATACCGTACTTGAAGCGGGCGAGGCATTTACCGTCGTGACTCCGACGGGCGGTGGCTACGGAAAGCGCGACGAATAGACATATGATACCGGAGCCGAGCGGTCATCGACCGCCTGGCCCGTCGAATCTGCGAGTGCCTAGAGCAATTCCAGGAAAAGTGCGCAGCGGTTTTCCGTCCGGGAATTGCTAGACAACAAAGAGATAGAGCGGTTCAGAGATTCCGTGAAAAGCTGAACCGCTCTAGATCCGGTTCGAAGGAGTTTTCAGGTGACGTCCGAGGAAAAGAGCAAACGGCGTGAATTGATCGTATCGTCGGCCCATCTTGCCGGCGGCAGCTCGCCTGCTTTGTCGGAGCTGGAATACGGGTCGATCCTCTTTTCCCACGCCTTCAATCGATGGCTGGTACGCTGCATGGCGGCTGCCGGTGTGCCCGGTCTTTCACCGGTCGAAATCCTGATCATTCATTCCGTGCGGCATCGCGACCGGCCGAAGACGCTTGCCGATCTCTGCCTCGTCCTCGATATCGAGGATACGCATGTGGCCAATTACGCTATCAAGAAGCTCGAGGCGGCGGGTCTCGTCAAAAGCGGCAAGGCTGGGAAGGAAAAGACGATTGGGGTGACCGACAAGGGCCTCGATGCGCTGAAACGCTATACCGAAATTCGCGAGCGGCTGCTGGTGGAGGCGACCAAGGTCTCCGGTCTCTCGCAGGACGGCCTCTCCGATATCGCCTCGCATCTCAGGACATTGTCTGGCTATTACGAGCAAGCCGCGCGATCTGCCGCCACCCTGTAGGCCGAGGATGGGAGCGAAAGCTTCTCCGAGATCTTTCGCGCGCATTTTAAGGTTCGTATTTAATTTCCGATTAATATAATCGGAACCGCCGAGGCCGTCGGCGAATACCCCCACCTTATCTATTCTGTCATGTCGTACCTATATTAGGTCTGTGCGATCCGCTGGCGGCTCCTCGTCCAGCGATCCGAGTCGGTCATCCGATGAGATCCAGTTTTTACTACCGCACCACTTTTGGAAATTGCTGGCTTCGCACGATAGCAAAAGTGTGCTTTTTTTGACCGAAAGGGGAATGGTGTAAAAACTTCCATGAACAACGATAGTTTTGAGCTGAAATTTTGGGGCGTGCGGGGGAGCATCCCTGTATCGGGACCGGAATTTGAGCGGTACGGCGGCAATACGTCGTGCATTGAGTTACGACATCAGGGCAGGCATATCTTATTCGACGCCGGGACCGGGCTGCGTGAAGCGGCCGCGTCGCTTGCGAAAGAGGGGGTCCGCAATATCGACCTCTTCTTCACGCATTCGCACTATGACCATATCATCGGCTTGCCTTTCTTCAACGCCATCTATGACCCGCGCGTCAGCGTCGATCTCTGGTCGGGTCATCTGGCCGGCAAGACGACGACGCGGCAGCTGATCGGTCAGTTCATGCGGCCGCCCTGGTTCCCCGTCGAACCGGATATCTGTCGTGCCGAAATGAGTTTCCGCGACTTCGCAGCCGGCGATACGCTGAAGCCGCATCCCGGCATCGTGATGCACACGGCCAAGCTGAACCATCCGGGCGGCTGCATCGGCTATCGCATCGAATGGTCGGGCAGGGTGATCGCCATGGTCTATGACACCGAGCACGTCGCGGGCAAGCTCGATGAGGCAGCGCTCGCCCTGATGGCCGGTGCCGATCTTGTGATTTACGATGCGACCTATCTCGAAGCGGAGATGCAGAAATATCTCGGCTTCGGCCATTCCACATGGCAGGAGGGCATCAAGCTCGCCAAGAAAGCCGGCGCCAAGCGGCTCGCCATGTTCCATCATGCGCCCGGTCGCACCGACCGCGAGTTGGACGAGATGCAGCGCGAGGCGCAGAAGAGCTTCCCGGAAGCGTTCTTCGCCTTCGACGGACAGTCGCTGCAGCTTTGACGGCTGGCAGCGACGCGCGAACGATCGGAACAGGGCTAGTGCACGAAGCTGCCGACCGGCCGCCATTCGATGGCGGCATGGCCGGCCGTCTCCTCGAACAGCCCTGCGATGAAACTCCAGGCAAGATCGTCATGGACGAGATGATGCGTCATCACGCCGATCGGCTCGTCATTGCCATCGAAGCGATTCTGGAGCTCCTCCACGAGACGCGCGATGATCTCCGCATGTGGTAAGCCTCCACGCACGCCATGCCATCTCATGATGTCGATATGCGTGTTGACCAGGCCGATGGGCGCCTGCTTTGCCAATCCGAAAACGGAGACGGCGCGATAGCCGAAAGGTGCGAGATGCGGCAACAGCGCGTCGTCGATCCGGTTCCATGGCGGCACCAGCAGCGGAACGAACTGGTGCGGATAAAGCGCCTTGATCTTGTCGAAGCCGCGATGGAGTTCGTCGAGCACGATCGTCTGAGGCCGATGCAAGCCGAGTTCCTGCTTCTTGGTATCGTCGGGCGCATAGTTTTGATGTGTCCAGCCATGCACCGTGGCGGTGACGCGGCCCTCGCTCGCCAGTCGTTCGGCCAGCTGTTCGCCCGAGGGTCCGGGAATGATCGCAAGCGTCATCGGCACGTCGAAACGATCGGAAAGTGACAGCAGCCGGTCGAGCGCAGGGGTCGGCTCGATGGCATCGTCGTCTCGGAACCAGAGTTTCGCCTTTCGTCCGGCCGCGCTCCAGCGCTGCAATTCGTCGCGCAAGGGCTGCCATTCGGTTCTATCGCTCATAATAGCTATCTCCCAGATGGTTTCGAAGAATGGTTTCCAGTCGTTTCGACGCGGCCGTCAGCGAACGCTCCCGATGAACAAAATCATGGGCCGCATTCGCCATCGCTAGTCGTCTTTCCGGATCGGTCAGAAGCTGCGCGACGGCGTGGGCATAGGCCTCGATGTCGCCCTCCGGTGTCAAGAGCCCCGTCTTGTCCGCCATCACCACTTCCGGTACGCCCGCCGTAGCCTGCGCGACAACGGGCAGGCCTGCCGCCTGTGCCTCCAGATAGGCAAGGCCATAGGCCTCGTTGCAGCCCGGCCAGACATAGAGGCCGGCTGTTGCCAGCTCGCTGGCGATCTGGGAAGTGCTGCGTTCGCCGCGCCAGGTGATCCGGTCTTCGCCGAATGTGGAAAACAGCGATTTTATTTCGGTCCGCATCGGCCCGTCGCCGATGACGGTGAGTTTCCAGTCCCGATCGCGGATGCGATCGAGGGCGCCTGCCAGCATGGTGTAGCTGTCGAATTTGTCACCCTTGCGCAGCATCGCCACGGCAATCAGCTGACGCGGATCGGAGATGGAGCGTGCAAAGGGCGTAGTATCGATAAAGGGCAGGAAACGTTCGTAACGGCCATCTGGAATAGCATCTAGGAGGCCGATCCGGTCGCGTTCGGTAAAGCACAGATTGACGGCGGCTAGCCGCACGGCATCCGCGATGAGGCGCTGGTTCTCGCTCCATCCGTTTTCATCGTGGCGGCGCGAATAGGAAGCCTCCGCCGTGACATAGGGAATGCGCAGGCGTCTGGCGACGGATGGGCCGATCAGATCGGGCGTCTTGTAATAGGGATGATAGGTGAACCAAAGATCCGGCGCAGTCTCGCACCGCCAGCGTTCGAGCAGTCGGCCCGTCTCGCTTTGCGCCTGTCCGGCGATCTCGATGCGCTGACCGGCTTCCGGGGTCGGTGTGAAGCTGCGCAATTCGGAAGCGACTTCGACCCGATGCCCCGCCATCTCCAGCGCCGCGATGATCTGTCGTGCCATCAGCCGGTCACCTGACGGGACCGGGTGGTGGGGGGACTTCAATGGAGCGTAGAAGGCGATTTTCATGGTGTCGTCGCATGGTTGACGATTAAGTGATGGTAGGAGCCTGAATTGTGAGAGGATTGCCCGAATTCCGACCGGTTGCGTGACAATAAGGTCCCTGCTTCAAAAAGCCGCATCCTCGACAGCGTGCGGCGTTGCGGCTAGATGAATAGGCGATAGCCGTTTTCCCACCTGTTGTGAACGGGCAATATACATTGGGTTTGATGACCATCGAGGCAAGAAAGCCAATCATTACCGATCGCCTTGTGCGAAAGCTCCGTCTTGGCTCAGGTCTGATCGTTTTTGCCTTCGTGATCATGCATCTGGCCAATCATTCCCTAGGGCTGATTTCGCTCGGCACGGCGGAACGCGCGCAACATTGGTTCATGGCCATATGGCGCAATCCGATCGGAACCGTGCTTCTTTACGGGTCGCTGATCCTCCATATCCTGCTCGTGCTGCGAATGCTCTATAGGCGACGGACCCTGGTCATGCCGCCGGGGGAAGCCTTTCAAATCCTCACCGGACTGCTGGTACCTCTCCTCCTGATCGACCACATCGTTTCGACGCGCGTCATCCACGAGGTCTATGGCTACCACGACACCTACAAGACGATCGTGCGCAATCTGTGGGTCGTTTGGCCCCTCAGCGGCCTGCGCCAGGCGGTCGTGCTTGTGATCGTCTGGCTTCACGGCTGCATCGGAGTTCATTTCTGGCTGCGCTATCGCCCCTGGTACACAGCGATTGCCCCCGTCATGCTGTCGCTTGCAATCGTTCTGCCGGTTCTCGCCCTGCTCGGCTTTGCCGCGATGGGCAAGACCGTGAAGCATGAAGTCGCGCAGGAAGACGAGCGCGGCTATCCCGGAGGTTACTACAGCGACGTGCGGAGTTTCGGCGAGTTCGGTTCCGTGCCGGGCGATCAGATGGCGGCGGCCATATGGCCTTATCGCGCCGGTTTTTATGGTGCCTTCAGTCTGTCGCTCGTCGGTCTTTTCGCCTTTCGGGTGCATCGCAGATTGCGGGAGCGGCAATATCAGGTCGCCATCCGCTATGCAGGCGGCGAGGTCGTCAATGCCCCGCGCGGTTACAGCGTGCTTGAAGCAAGCCGCCTTGGCGGCATTCCGCATTATTCGGTCTGCGGCGGCAAGGGGCAATGCTCGACCTGCCGCGTGCAGATTATCGAAGGCGCCGAAAACCTGCCGCCGCCGGAGCCGCTGGAGCAGAAGACCTTGAACCGGATTGGCGCAACGCCGGATGTCCGACTTGCCTGCCAGCTGCGCCCGACGGGCAATATCAGCGTCGTGCCTTTGCTGACGCCGATGGCGGAGGCGACGATCCCGGTCTATACGCAAGCCGCAAGTCCGGGCCGCGAACGTGAGATTGTCGTCTTCTTCTGCGATCTCCGCCATTTCACATCGCTGACGGAATCGCGCCTGCCATTCGACATCGTTTTCCTCCTCAATCGCTATTTTGCCATCGTCGGCCGCGTTATCGAGGAAAATGGCGGCCGGATAGACAAGTTCATCGGCGATGGCGCCATGGCGCTGTTCGGCCTTCGCACGACGCCGAAAGAGGCCAATCGTCAGGCATTGAAGGCGGCGGCGGCGATCATCCGGGAGATCGACAAGCTCGGTGAAGAACTGGCCGACGAGCTGGCGGCACCCCTCGAAATCGCCATCGGCATCCATACCGGCCTCGCCGTCGTCGGCTCCATGGGCTACGGCAGCGTCAAGAACGTGACGGCGATCGGCGATACGGTGAATGTCGCGAGCCGTCTCGAAAGCGTTGCCAAGGAATTCAACACGGCACTCGTCTTCTCGGAGCCGGTGGCGCAACTTTCGGAAACGGACATCACCGGCACCGAAAGCCGCGAGATCGCCGTTCGAGGTCGTGGCGAGCCCTTGCGCGTCTATATTGTCTCGAAGGAGGCGAGCAGCCATTTCGCCTGATGTCGAGGGACGGGTATCGCCGATCCCTCCTGTTTGCAATGCAGAGGCGCTGGTGTAGGGATGGCGTTCATGTTCGACCGCAAGATCCTCACGAGAAAATACTGGAAACGAGCTTTTCGCCGCAAGCGGGATGCGATGGCGACGCGCCTCTTCGACACGAGGCTTGGCCGCGACATTCTGGTCAGTGCGCTCGGCCCCCGCGTGAAGACGATGACGGTCGATTGCGGCGATCACGTTCTGAGCTTCTCACCGGCCGACTATATCGGCCGCAAGGTGTTCCGCAAGGGGCACTTCGAGCGCGACCATGTCGATCGGCTGTTGAGCGTGCTGCGCGAGCGCGGCCTGCTGCGCAAGGGCTCGGCGCTTCTGGAGCTCGGCGGCAATATCGGCACGCAGACCTGCTATTTCGCCCTGAGTGGCGCTTATGCCCACATCGTCAGCGTCGAGCCTGACCCACGCAATTTCCGTCTGCTGGCGGTCAACATCGCCGATAATGATCTGCAGGAGATGGTAACGGTGGTCAACTGCGCCGCCGGCGATCGCGAGGGCCAGCTCGACTTCTATCTCAACCACAAGAACCACGGCAAAAGCAGCGCATTGCGGCAAAGCCCGACCGACGAGAGGATCTCGGTTCCCGTACGGCCCGTCGCGGATATCCTTTCGCAGGCGGGTATCGATCCTGACGATGTCGGGCTGATCTGGATGGATATCGAGGGCTATGAGCCGGTTGCCTGCCGTTCGATGGAGGTTTTGATGGCCCGCAAGGTGCCGCTCTACATGGAATTCACGCCAGCCTTCTACGGCGAGGACCAGACGAGAAGCTTCATTGCCGATCTTGCCAGGCACTATAGCGAATGTCTCGCCTTCTTCGAAGGCGGCGAACAGGTCATGAAGGTAGCCGAGCTGCCCACCAAAGGCGAACAGTTCGACGTTCTGTTTCTGCGTTGAACCTATTTACGCCGGTAGATGAAATAACGCCCGTCCTTGACGGTCGAGGGCAGAGGCAGCGGCTGCAGAGCCGGATGTTCCAGAGGAAGGCCGCTGACGGCAAGGCCGCCGGCGCCGAGAACACCGGCCATGATCTCCGGCAGCCAGGTCAGCGTTATCGCATCCTTGTCTTCGTAGCCGGTGCCGATATCGGCATGGGCAAGCGATGCATTCGCGCCGACGAAGGTCTTCGCCGTCTCCTTGATCTCTCCGAGAACGAGATTGTCGGCCGTCGGCATGGAAGGACCGTAGGCATTGGCCGCTCGATCGAAGGCGACGATGCGGCGATCGGGAAAGAGTTCGCGCAGATGATCGAAGGTACGGCCATTGCCGAGGCCGAGTTCCAGCACGGGGCCATCGAGTGCTCTCACCTCGTCGGCAACGCCATTGAGGATGTCGCGCTGTGCGCTTAGGCGGCGAATGAAACTATCCAGGCGGCTCATCGTATTTGAAGTATCCTTGGTGTCTTGTGCCTCTCCCTTGGTGGGCGTAGCACGGCCGACAGCGCGGCGTCGACCGCCCGCTGGCTTTTCGATGCATTTGCTGTAGGGATAGATTGTCGCGGCGCTCAATGCGGGGGATATCATGGCCGAGCCATCCAATGATGATTTCTTCCATAAGCTTGCAGGTTTCAACCGTTTCGAGGGAGTGACCGACAGCGGCAATTACCGACCTTTGCCGGATGACTGGCTGATCGCGATTGCCGATATCGTCAGTTCGACGAAGGCGATTGCCGCAGGCCACTACAAGTCGGTCAACATGGCAGGCGCCAGCGTGATTTCCGCCGTGCTCAATGCTTTGGACAGAGGCGACTATCCCTTTGCCTTCGGCGGAGATGGCGCCTTGGTGGCCGTCCCGCCTTCCGGCGAGGAGCGGGCGCGGCGAGCCCTTGCGGCGGTACGGGGCTGGGTGATGGCGGAATTGCAGCTCGAGCTGCGCACGGCTTTGGTGCCGCTGAACGCCATACGCGGCGAGGGGCTCGACGTGCGGGTCGCGCGCTTCAACCCGAGCGACCATGTTTCCTACGCCATGTTTTCCGGCGGCGGGACGAGCTGGGCGGAACGGCAGATGAAGGCGGGCCGCTTCATCGTCGAACCTCTTTCGGCAACGGTGGAACCTGATCTGACGGGCCTTTCCTGTCGATGGAATCCGATCGAGGCGCAGAATGGCGAGATCGTCTCGATCATCGCCATTCCCGGCGACGAAGGAAACGGTCCGAAGTTTCAGCAATTGGTCGCGGATATTATCGCCATTTCTGCAGAGCAGAGCCGCGACAGCCACCCCGTGCCGGAGGAGGGCCCGACACCGGCTCTGATATTCGAAGGCGTCGAGATGGAGGCGCGCGCCCTGGCGTCCCCAGCCAATCGCTGGTGGCGCAAGCTTGCAATCGACGCCCAGATCGCCCTTGTGTGGCTTCTCGACAGGTTCGGCGTCAGGACCGCAACTTTCGATGCCAAGATCTACCGGCGCGATCTCGCGGCGAATTCCGATTTCCGAAAGTTCGACGATGGTCTGAAAATGACGATTGATGTGGACGTCTCGCATCTGGAGCGCATCGAGGCGCGTCTGCGCCAGGCCGAGGCGGACGGCGTCTCTCGCTTTGGCCTGCATCGTCAGGACAGCGCACTGATGACCTGTTTCGTGCCGACCCCACTTATGCGCGATCATATGCATTTCATCGACGGGGCGAGCGGCGGCTATGCGATGGCGGCCCTGGCATTGCGGCAAAAGCGGCCGCCTGCGCTTGCCGCGGGCACGTGATAATAGACGCAATGTGCAGCTGGCTATTGGTTGCAGCCGCGATTTTTATCGCCCCATTTTGTTTTTGACCATTGTTTCAGCTGCATATGCGCCTTATCTGAAAGAGAACAAAACGAGAGCCGCCGATCGGGGTGGCTGTTTTTACTGCATTTCACGAGCGGGGGCGTGAGGAAGTGCAGTTGAGTTTTTTGGTGTCCGCACGATCCAAGGGTAGCAGGGAAACGTGTCGGTGCCGTTGCGTGATTGTTTCATCCAGCCTTGATCGGCAGGCGACAAATCCAGGGCATGGCGGCCGGTGTTTACGGTGCTCCATGATCGGGCCGAGACATCAGGCGTTGCAAGATAGGCCGCGGGAATAATGACTATTCATTCGAGTGTTTCCGATATTCTTCTTGATAAGGTAGCGGAGTGGCTGACGCAGGCTGCTTTGACGGGCGAAAACCTTGAGACCATCGTTCGAGGTTTCTGCGAGCGCATGGCAGCAACGGGTATGCCGCTCAATCGCGTACATCTGACCTTCTCTATGCTCCATCCGCTCTATGACGCGCTCGGATTTACCTGGCGGCGCGCCGGCGGCCTGACGATTGAGGGCTATCGGCATGTCAACGAGAAGCCGGAACGTTTCATGGAGAGCCCCTATTATTATCTTCTCTCCAACAATCTTCAGCACCTGCGTCGCCGGATCGAGGCCGACGGGACCGTCGAGTTTCCGATTTTCGAGGATCTACGCAGGGAGAAGGTGACAGACTACATGGCCTTCGTGCAGACCTTCGGCGCCGGTTCGGTGCAGGGCATGATGGGCTCCTGGTCGACCGACGGCATCGGCGGCTTCAGTGAGGACATGATCGGCGCGTTGATGCGCATGCAGAACCATCTGGCGATGGCCGCGAAGATGGCGGTACTCGGCAGGCTCGCCAACAATATGCTGACCACCTATCTCGGCGGTGATGCCGGAAAGCGCGTGCTGAATGGTCAGATCCGCCGCGGCGACGGCGAGACGATCCGGGCGGCGCTCGTCATGGGCGACATGCGGCAATCCACCGTCTATGCCGAGAAGGAAGGGCGTCAGGCCTATATCGATACGCTGAACGAGTTTTTTGACGCGATTGCAGCGCCGTTCAATCGTAACGGCGGCGAGATCATGAGCTTTCTCGGGGATGGGTTTCTTGCCGTCTATCCATGCGGTCGGCACAAGGACCCGTCCAAGGTGGCTTGCGAGGCTGCGCTTTCGGCTGTCTTCGAGGCGCAGCGCCGAATGAGAGCGTTGAACGTCGATCGCCAGTCGCGCAATCTGAGCGAAGTGCGCTATGGGATCGGCCTCCATGTCGGCAACGTTATGTTCGGCAACGTCGGATTGAAGGATCGATTGACGTTTTCGGCCTTCGGCGCGGCGGTCAACGAGGTCGAACGGCTGCAATCCTTGACCAAGAAGTATTCGACCGAGGTCGTCGCGAGTCAGGCCTTCTCCAGCTACACCGATTGCGAATGGGGAAAACTTGGGGAAGAAAAGCTGCGCGGCGTGCGGCAGCGCTTCACCGTCGTTTCCCCGAAAGCCGCGGCAGCGGCGAATGGCGCGCTGGAGATCTTCCAGGAAGAGGCGGCTGACAGCCTGTCCGAGGCCGAACAAGTCATTCTCCTGCACAGGGATGCCAAGAAGTTCGAGGGCCGTCTTCAAGTCGAAAACGTCACTCCGCAACCGTAGACACCCTACGCTTCAGCATAAGCCGATATATCACTGGAAAGACGACAGTTTTTTTACAGTGGCGGCATTGCTTTGACCAGCTAGACACCCGTTATAGCCTACGTTAGTGTGCCTTGTAAGGCCACAAAGGTCATGTGAGCGGGAAGTAATATGTATGGCGTCAGGGACTGATCTACTGCGTATCGAGAACCTCGACGTCTCGTTCTCGCTTTACGGGGACAGCCTGCGCGTGGTCAAGAATGCCGGCTTGAGAGTGCTTCCCGGCAAGGTGACAGCCCTTGTCGGCGAATCGGGCTCCGGCAAGTCGATCATCAGCCAGTCGATCATGGGTATTTTGCCGCCGGCGGCGAAGGCGACCGGTCGAATTCTTTTCACCGATCCGCTCGACGGCCAGACGACCGATATTCTGCAGCTGCCGCGTGACGGTGCCGCAATTCGCAGGCTGCGCGGCGCGCGCATGGCGAAGATCTTCCAGGAGCCGATGACCTCGCTGTCGCCGTTACACACGGTCGGCGACCAGATCAGCGAGGCGCTCCGCATTCACAGCCTTGGGATGAGCAGAGCCGAGTTGCGCGAGAAGACCGAGGAGATGCTGAACCTCGTCGGCTTCCAGGACCCGGTTCACACCTTCGACATGTATCCTTTCGAACTCTCCGGGGGCATGCGTCAGCGCGCGATGATCGCCATGGCGCTGATCTGCAACCCGGCACTGCTGATCGCAGACGAGCCGACGACGGCGCTTGATGTCACTATCCAGGCCCAGATTCTTGGCCTGCTGCGCAATCTCCAGCAGACATTCAATATGGCGATGCTGCTGATCACCCACGACCTCGGCGTCGTCGCGAACATGGCCGACGAGGTCGTGGTCATCTATCACGGCGAGATCATGGAAGCGGGGCCGGTCGAAACGATCTTCCGTCAGCCGCAGCATCGCTATCTGAAGGCGCTGATGTCGGCGGTGCCGCATTTCGACATGAAGCCGGGAGAGCGGTTGAAATCCTTGCGGGACGTTCCCGTCAATCTCGGCACCTTCTCCGGCAAGACGAAGCTGATCGGTAACCGCGCGGCGGCTGCGGCAGGGACAGCGCCGGATGTCCTGCTCAGCGTGCGCAACCTGACCAAGACCTACACGTCGAAGGCCGGAGGGCTATTCGGAAGGCGGGATGGCACGAAATTCCGCGCGGTCGACGATGTCAGCTTCGATATCCGCCGCGGCGAGTGTCTTGGCCTGGTCGGCGAAAGCGGCTGCGGCAAGACGACGGTGAGCAAGATCCTGATGCGCGCCGTCACGGCCGACAGCGGGTCTGTCAGCTTCGATGATGGCAGCGGCAAGATCGATGTGCTCGCCGTCAAGCGCGATGAATTGATGGATCTGCGCACGAAGATCCAGATGGTCTTCCAGGACCCGGTCTCTTCGCTTTCGCCGCGCATGACCATTCGCAACATCCTCAGCGAGCCCCTGGAAATCCATGGGCATGGGGACAGCGCTGAACGCAAGGAAAAGGTCAAGGCGCTGATGCAGGCGATCGGCCTCGACAAGCATTTTCTCAGCCGCTATCCGCACAGCTTCTCCGGCGGCCAGCGCCAGCGCATCGGCATCGCCCGCGCTTTGGCGCTGGGGCCGAAGCTTCTGATCCTCGATGAACCCGTCTCGGCGCTCGACGTGTCGGTGCAGGCGCAGATCCTGAACCTCCTCAAAGACCTGCAGAAAGAGCTCGGTCTGACCTATCTGTTCATTTCGCACAATCTCGCCGTGGTCGATTACATGGCCGACCGGATTGCGGTGATGGCGCGGGGGCGCATCGTCGAAATCGCGCCGCGCGAGATCATCCTGCGCGATCCCGTTCATCCCTACACACGCTCGTTGCTTGCGGCAGTGCCGTTCCCCGATCTCGACCGGCCGCTGGATTTCTCCGTCCTCAACAATGAAGGTCCCGCAGCCAAGCAGAAATGGGGGCCGCAATTCTCCGAGGGAGCGGATGGAGATCTGGCCTATGCCGATCTGGGCGGGGGACATTTCGTACGTGCCCGTCGCGGTCTCGGTGTCCAGGAGCTGCGCAAATGATCAATCGCCGCGCCTTTCTAGGCCTGCTGGCCTCTACCGTTTTGCCCCAGCCGGTTCTTGCGGCCGACGTCGATAATGAACCGGAATATCTTGCCGATTGGCTGAGGGCCGGCCAGTTGCCGCATCTCGCCAGGCGCTTGCCGAAATTTCCGCGTATCGTCAACGTCGCGGCCATGGGGCGCACGCCGGGGCATTATGGCGGCTCCGTGCGCACCATCATTGGCAGCCAGAACGATATCCGCTTCATGACGATCTATGGTTATGCCCGTCTCGTCGGTTATGACCGCACGCTGTCGCTGCAGGCGGATATTCTGGAATCCTTCACCTCCGTCAACGACATGGTCTTCACCTTCAAACTGCGTGCCGGACACAAGTGGTCGGACGGGCAACCTTTCACGGCCTATGATTTCCGCTATTGGTGGGAAGACGTCATTCTCAACAAGGAGCTGACGCCGGGCGGGGGCGCTCTGGAGCTGCGCCCACATGGCAGCCTGCCGCGCTTCGAGCTGCTCGACGAACTGACGGTGCGTTATTCCTGGGATGATCCAAATCCCAATTTTCTGCCGATTCTCGCCGCGCCGCAGCCGCTCGTCATCGCCGGGCCGGCGCACTACCTGAAGCAGTTCCATAAGAAGTATCAGGACAGCATTCGCCTTTCTTCGCTGATGAAGGAAAGCCGAGTGAAGAAATGGCAGGATCTTCACATCAAGATGGCCCGCTCCTACAGGCCGGAAAACCCCAATCTGCCTGTCCTCGATCCCTGGAAGAACACGACCGCGCCGCCGGCCGAGCAATTCGTCTTCGAGCGTAACCCTTATTTTCATCGTGTGGACGAGAACGGCAGGCAACTGCCCTATATCGATCGCATGATCCTGAATATCAGCTCTTCTTCGATCATTGCCGCCAAGACCGGCGCGGGTGAGAGCGACCTGCAGGCAACCGGCATAGATTTCAACGACTATACCTTCTTGAAGGAGGCGGAGAAGCGCTATCCGATCAAGGTCGATCTATGGAAGATGGCGCGCGGTTCCCGCGTTGCGCTTTTTCCGAATCTGAATAGCGCCGATGCCGTCTGGAGGGATGTCCTGCGCGACGTGAGGGTACGCAGAGCGTTGTCGCTGGCGATCGACCGTCACGAAGTCAACATGGCCGTCTTTTACGGTCTGGGAACGGAAAGCGCCGATACGGTCCTGCCTGACAGCCCGCTCTTCAAGCCGGAATATGCCTCCGCCTGGGTCGCCCATGATCCGGATCAGGCCAACGCTCTCCTCGACGCCGCCGGCCTTGCCAAGCGCGATGAGGACGGTATCCGCTTTTTGCCGGATGGACGGCGGATGGAGATCACGGTCGAGACTCCCGGCGAAAGCACGCTGGATTCCGATGTTCTGGAACTGGTCACCGATCACTGGCGCAAAGTCGGCATCGCTCTTTTCACCCGGGTGTCGCAGCGCGACATCTTCCGCAGCCGCGCCATGGGCGGCCGTATCTTGATGTCGCTCTGGTACGGGCTCGACAACGGCGTGCCGACGGCGGACATGAACCCGGCCGAGTTGGCCCCGACCCAGGACGACCAGATGCAATGGCCGCTCTGGGGCATGTATTACCTCTCGCGCGAGACGCAGGGCGTCGCGCCAGATGTTCCGGAGGCGGCCAAACTCGTCAAGCTGCTTCGCGAATGGGGAACCGCCGCCTCCTCGTTCGAACGCGCCGAGATCTGGCACGAGATGCTGTCGATCTATACGGATCAGGTCTTTTCCATCGGCCTCATCAATGCCACGCTGCAGCCGATCGTCCATTCGGCGCGGATGCAGAACGTGCCGGAAAAGGCGCTCTACGGCTTCGATCCGACCTGCTATCTCGGCATCTACATGCCGGATACCTTCTGGATGAAGGAGGATCGCCGCAATGCTTAGATATATCCTCTGGCGCATTGCCGTGATGATCCCGACCCTGATCGTCATTTCGATGCTGGTCTTCACCATCATCCAGCTTCCGCCCGGCGACTTCTTCGAAAGCCAGATTGCCGAGTTGCGCGCCCAGGGCGAGACGGCGAACCTGCAGGAGATCGAGAATCTACGCCATGAATACGGGCTCGATCAACCGATGCCGATCCAGTATGTCCACTGGGTCGCGGGGATGCTGCACGGCGATTTCGGCTATTCCTTCGAATATCAGCTACCGGTTTCCGACGTCGTCGGCGACCGCTTGTGGCTGACCATTCTGGTGTCGATGACGACGATCCTGGTGACGTGGCTGATTGCCTTCCCGATCGGCATCTATTCGGCGACCCATCAATACAGCTGGGGCGACTACGGGCTGACCTTCCTCGGCTTGCTCGGTATCGCCATTCCGAACTTCATGCTGGCGCTGATTCTGATGTATTTCGCCAATGTCTGGTTCGGCGTGTCGATCGGCCACCTGATGGATCAGAAATATCTTTCGCAGCCGATGAGCTGGGAAAAGGCGCGCTCCATCCTTTCGCATCTCTGGATTCCCGTCATCATCGTCGGCACGGCCGGCACGGCGGGGATGATCCGCCGTCTTCGCGCCAACCTGCTCGACGAGATGCAGAAGCAATATGTCATCACTGCGCGCGCCAAGGGGCTGCATCCCCTGAAGGCCCTGGTGAAGTATCCGCTGCGCATGGCGCTGAATTTCTTCGTTGCGGATATCGGGTCCATCCTGCCATCGATCATTTCCGGCGCTGAAATCACCGCGATCGTGCTGTCGTTGGAGACGACCGGCCCGATGCTGATACGGGCCCTGCAAAGCCAGGACATGTATCTTGCCGGCTCGTTTCTGATGTTCCTCGCCTTCCTCAACGTCATCGGCGTGTTGATCTCGGATATCGCGCTCGGCTTTCTCGATCCCCGCATCCGCTTGCAAGGCAGGAGTACAAAGTGAGCGTATCCCTGCCCAAACCAGGCGCCCCCCTGGAGCATTACGTATCGAGTGCGGATTTCGATCCGGATCAGTTCGAAACCATGTCGGCCGGCCAACAGCGCTACTACATGGCTTCGCAAAAGAAGCTGATGTGGTGGAAGTTCAGGAGGCACAGGCTCGCGCTCGCCTCCGGAATCTTCCTGCTGCTGGCCTACGGCATGATCGTGATTGCGGAATTCCTCGCGCCCTACGGGCTTCATACCCGCAATGTCGACTACATCCATTCGCCGCCGCAGATGGTGCATTTTTTCGATAAGGGCAATTTTGTCGGGCCATTCGTCTATGGCCGCAAGATGACGCTCGATATCGACACGCTGCGCCGGATTTATACCGAAAATCCCTCAGACGTGCAGCCGATCCGCTTTTTCTGTCGTGGTGACGCCTATCGCTTCTGGGGCCTGGTGGATTCGAACGTCCATCTGGTCTGCCCGGCGGTCGGAGGGCAAATGTATCTGCTTGGAACCGACCGTCTGGGCCGGGATGTGCTGTCGCGCATCATCTACGGCGCGCGCATATCCCTGACGATCGGGCTGATCGGCATTGCGATCAGTTTCGTGCTCGGCATCGTCATCGGCGGCCTGGCCGGTTATCACGGCGGCCTCTTCGATCTGCTCGTGCAGCGGGTCATCGAAGTGCTACAATCGCTACCGAGCCTGCCATTGTGGATGGCGCTGGCGGCGATCATGCCGGTGAGCTGGAGTCCGATCATCGTCTATTTCGGCATCACCATCATTCTCGGCATTCTCGATTGGACCGGCCTTGCCCGCGCCGTGCGCTCAAAGCTGCTATCCCTGCGAGAGGAGGATTATGTACTCGCTGCGCAGTTGATGGGCGCTCCCACCCGACGCATCATCGGCCGGCATCTCGTGCCCGGCTTCATGTCGCATCTGATTGCCACCGCGACCATCTCGGTTCCGAGCATGATTTTGGGTGAAACCGCGCTCAGTTTTCTCGGATTGGGGCTTCGCCCGCCCATCACGAGTTGGGGTATTTTGTTGACCGAGGCGAGGAGCGTCAGCGTTATCGCCTTCTATCCATGGCTCCTTTTTCCCATGATCCCGGTGATTTTGGTCATTCTGGCGTTCAACTTTTTAGGAGACGGCTTGCGCGATGCCGCCGATCCCTACAAATAGCAGGGTGAATGGCGAAGATAGGATTGCAATTCGAGAAGCGGCCGCGGCTGTCGTTTGCCGACACACCGCGTATAACTTTCACCCCCAGAGGTTTTGCCTATGAAGCGGCGCTTAGAAGATGCTCGAATCCTCATGTATAGCCACGATACGTTCGGTCTCGGCCATCTCAGGCGATGCCGGACGATCGCGCACGCGCTTGTAGAGGACTATCGCGGGCTCAACGTGCTGATTATCTCCGGCGCAACGATTGCCGGGGCATTCGATTATCGTGCCCGCGTGGATTTCGTAAAGGTGCCGAGCGTCATCAAGCTGCGCGACGGCGAGTACACATCGATGGCAAGCCATGTCGCGCTTCAGGAGACGCTGAAGATGCGGCAGTCGATCATTCGCCACACGGCCGAAACATTCCAGCCCGATGTCTTTATCGTCGACAAGGAGCCGATGGGCTTGAAGGGTGAGGTCGAGGAGACGCTGACCTATCTCAAGGCGCGCGGCACGACGCTTGTTCTCGGCATGCGCGACGTCATGGACGCGCCACACCTGCTGGAAGCGGAATGGAAAAAGAATAACGTGCTGCAGAAGATCGATCAGTTCTACGATCGCGTCTGGGTCTATGGTCCGCCGGATTTCCATGATCCGCTCGTCGGTCTCGATGTTCCCGCGGGCGTGCGCCGGAAGATGGAGTTCGTGGGCTTCCTGCAGCGCAGCGTTTCCACTTTGGGCACGAAGTCCGAACATGTGCCCGACGAGGATTATATTCTGGTGACGACGGGCGGCGGCGGCGATGGCGCCGATCTCGTCAGCGACGTCATCGGCGCTTTCGAGGAGGACAGCTCTCTTACGCAGAAGACGCTGATCGTGCTCGGTCCCTACATGCCGGCCAAGGAGCGCAGCCAATTACTGGAGCGCGCTAGCAAGATCGACTGTTTGCAGGTCATCGAATTCGATAACAAGATGGAAGAGCTGATTGCCGGCGCCAAAGCCGTCGTCGCGATGGGTGGCTACAATACCTATTGCGAGATCCTGTCCTTCGACAAGCCGGCGCTGATCATTCCGCGCACGCGCCCGCGCGAGGAGCAGCTCATCCGTGCGCAGCGGGCAAGCGAGCTCGGTCTCGTCGATATGCTGCTGCCAGAAGAATCGGCCGATCCGAAGCAACTGGCCGCCGCGTTGAAGCGCCTGCCGAACCGGGCGCCCCCTTCGGCGAGCAACAGCAACATGCGCCTGGAAGGACTGGTGCATATCTCGCGCACCGTCGGCGAATGGTTCGATGACCGAGAGCGCTATACGCCGCTGTCGATCGTTGCCGAGTAGATCACCGGAACCTGTTGATGCGCAAGAAAATATTGGTGGTCTTGAAAGGCTATCCTCGCCTGTCGGAAACCTTCATCGCACAGGAGCTGCTCGGCCTTGAGAAGGCGGGCTTCGATCTGACGCTGATTTCGATGCGCAAGCCCACCGACAAGAAGCGCCATCCCGTCCACGACGAGATCAAGGCGCGTGTCGTCTACCTGCCGGAATATCTGCACAACGAGCCGAGGCGGGTGCTGCGAGCCTTCCTTGCGGGCATCGGCAAGCCTGGTTTCAAGCCGTTGCTCAAGCAATTCTGGGCTGACCTGAAGCGGGATATCACGCCGAACCGCGTGCGCCGCTTCGGCCAGGCACTGGTCTTGGCACATGAATGGCCCGACGGCGGCGAGTGGTTGCACGCGCATTTCATCCACACGCCGGCTTCGGTGACGGCCTACGCCAGCATCATGACCGGCATTCCATGGACCTGCTCGGCCCATGCCAAGGACATATGGACTTCGCCCGACTGGGAGCTTTCCGAAAAGCTCGGCCGCGCCCGCTGGACCGTGACCTGCACGCGCACCGGCTTTGAGCATATGCGTGACCTGATCAAGGCGGATGACAAGGTATATCTGAGCTATCACGGGCTGGATCTAGATCGCTTCGCTCCCTTTGCCGGCGAGCACTCCGGTCGTGATGGGGCGGACCGTACCGATCCCGCCTTCATTCTGAGCGTCGGCCGCGCGGTGGAAAAGAAGGGATATGATGTGCTTTTGAAGGCGCTGGCGCTGCTGCCCGGCGATCTCCATTGGCGCTTTACCCATATCGGCGGCGGCGACGGTCTTACGAAGTTGAAGGCGCTGGCCGATACGCTCGGCATTGCCGATCGCATCACTTGGAAGGGGGCGCTGGCCCAGGAGGATGTGCTCACCCATTATCGCCAGGCCGATATTTTCGCGCTTGCCTGCAGGGTCGCGGCCGATGGCGATCGCGACGGATTGCCCAATGTGCTCGTGGAAGCGTCGAGCCAGCGGCTCGTCTGCGTTTCCACCAATGTTTCCGGGGTGCCGGAATTGCTCGACGACGGTGAGAACGGCCTGGTAGTACCTCCGGAAGACCCACAGGCGCTTGCCGCCGGGCTGGAATCTGCCATTCGCAACCCGGCATTGCGCCACAGGCTCGGGGCGGCGGCCGAAAAGCGGGTGCGCGACCATTTCGACTATCACGCCAGCATCCGGCAATTGACCGGCTTGTTCGAGGAGCAATGGCAGAAAGAAGACCAATGGCGGAAATCCGCATGATGGCCTCGCATGTCCCTCCCTTGCGCGTTTTCTTCTACGTTCAACATCTGCTCGGCATCGGCCATCTGGCGCGTGCAAGCCGCGTTGCCAGTGCGCTGGCGAAGGACGGCTGCCAGGTGACGGTCGTGACCGGCGGCGTGCCGGTCAACGGGTTTCCGGGGACGGATGTTACCTCCGTCACATTGCCGGCCGTGGTTGCCAGCAGTGCCGGCTTTTCCGGTCTTGCCGACCAGTACGGCAACCCGGTCGGCGAAGAATTTCTGTCACGCAGGCGCGATCTGCTGCTGGAGGCATTCCGGCAGGCGGCGCCTGACGTCGTCATTATCGAGGCATTTCCCTTCGGCCGCAGGCAGATGCGTTTCGAGCTGCTGCCGTTGCTCGATGCCATCTCCAACAGCGATCCGAAGCCGCGGCTCTATACTTCGGTGCGTGATATTCTGCAGCAACAGAAAAAGCCGGGGCGCGACGAAGAGACAGTCAGGCTTCTTCGCGATCACTTCGACGGCGTGCTCGTCCATGGCGACCCGCATTTTGTCCGGCTGGAAGAAACCTTCCCCCTGACGGAGGCGATCGCCGACAAGATCGTCTATACGGGTCTCGTCGCACCCGCTTTGCCGCCGGAGCCGATCGAAACCTTCGACATCGTCGTTTCGGCCGGCGGTGGTGCTGTCGGCCGTGACCTTATCCGCGCCTCGCTGGAGGCGGCGAGCCGTGTGGCCACCGATCGGCGCTGGCTGTTGATCGCTGGGCCGAATTTGCCCGAAAAGGATTACGTCGATCTCGCCGAGGACGCGCCCGGCAATGTCGAACTCGTTCGTTTCCGCAAGGATTTCCCCTCGCTTCTGCGCGGCGCCGAGCTGTCGATTTCGCAGGCAGGCTACAACACGGTCGGCGATCTCCTTGTTGCGGGCTGCCGCGCCATTCTGGTTCCGTTCACCGCGGGCGGCGAGACGGAACAATCCGTGAGAGCCGAGCGGTTGGAGCGATTGGGGCTGGCATTGGCCTTGCCGGAGGCGGGGTTGACTACAGATTTGCTTGTCGAGGCCGTGAGGACAGCGCTTTCGAGACCCAGACCGGGCACCCCGGATGTCGATCTCGGCGGGGCCGCCAGGACATCGGCCATTCTGCGCGGGATCGAATAGGAGGCAGCGGCGGGCGTTGATGACGTCCTGTCGTTTTATCTTCCTGGATTCCCGCAATCTTGTGATATAAATCGAGAAATCGATGAATCGGGAGGAGCGTGGACGAAAGACCGGGCGGAGTCCCCTTTCACATATGGGGCCACGTATCCGCAACGAAACCTTCCCGCATCTCTGCAACATCGGTGCCGGCATCGCGCCGGCGCTGGGCGTTGAATTTGAAAGCCTGCAGTAAGCAATGGAAAAAAGCCTAGCGCGCTACATTTGGTCGAATACCCGGCTGGAGCAGATCTGGATACTGCTTGTCGTGGCGGCTTCGATGATTCCCTATTTCCTGTCCTTCGACCTGCCGAAGCAGATCGTCAACGGCCCGATCCAGGGCAAGGGTTTCGAACATCCGGGCGATACGCAGACTTTCATGCACATCGCCTTCGACTTGCCGCTGATCGGCCATGTCGTGGTCTTTCAGGGCATGCAGCTGACGCGCATGTGGATGCTCGTGGCACTGAGCTTGGTGTTCCTGGCGCTTGTCGTGCTCAACGGTCTCTTCAAGCTCTATATCAATACTTACAAGGGGCGTCTCGGCGAGCGTATGCTTCGCCGCATCCGCTTCGAGCTGATCGATCGTGTCTTGCGGTTTCCGCCGGCGCATTTCAAGCGGGTGAAGCCCGCGGAAATCGCCACCATGATCAAGGACGAGGTGGAGCCGATGGGCGGCTTTACGGGCGATGCCTTCGTGCAGCCCGCCCTTCTCGGCGGTCAGGCGGTGACCGCGCTCGTCTTCATCATCATGCAGAATTTCTGGCTGGGCATGATTGCAGCCGCCATCGTCGCCGTGCAGGCGATCGTCATTCCCCGCATGCGCAAGCGGCTTCTGGAGCTTGGCCGCCAGCGGCAGCTGACGGCGCGCGAATTGTCCGGTCGCGTCGGCGAGATCGTCGACGGCATCGGCACTATCCATGCCAACGACACGACGAACCTGGAACGCGCCGATATCGCGCACCGCCTCGGGTTGATCTTCTCGATCCGCTACGATCTTTATCAATGGAAGTTCATGGTGAAGTTCATCAATAACTTCCTGGCTCAGGTGACGCCGTTCCTGTTCTATCTGATCGGCGGCTTTCTGGCATTGCAGGGCCGCCTGGACATCGGTCAGCTCGTTGCCGTCATCAATGCCTACAAGGATCTCCCCGGGCCGCTGAAGGAACTGATCGACTGGGATCAGTCGCGCCAGGACGTTCAGGTCAAGTACAATCAGGTGGTCGAGCAGTTCAGCGTCGATAACCTGATCGATCCGAAGATACAGGTCGTTTCACACGCGCCGGCCGGCCGCATCACCCATTCCCTCGTTGCAACCAATCTGACCGTCGTCGATGACAGCGGCGCGCGCGTGCTCGATCACGTTTCGGTTGAGATTCATCCCGGCGAAAGGGTGGCGATCGTCGGCGACAGCGGTGCCGGCGGCGAGTATCTTGCGGAGGCATTCGGACGCCTGACCTGGCCGGATAGCGGTCGCATCTCGATCGATGGCCGCGATCTGCTGGAATTGCCGGAATCGCTGACCGGGCGCCGCATAGCCTATGCGTCGTCCGAGACGTTCTTCTTCCACGGCACCTTGCGCAGCAATCTCCTTTATGGCCTTAAGCATGCGCCGCTCGTTGCTCCCGTCTACAGCGACGATGAGGCAGAAAAGGTCAAGTGGAGTTTCGCCGAGGCGCGGCGCGCAGCCAATCCGGAACTCGATCCCAACAGCGATTGGGTCGATTATGCCGCCGCCGGCGCGACGGGGCCTGAGGATATCTATTCCGCCATCCGGCCGGTGCTCGATGCCGTCGCGATGTCGCAGGATATTTTCGACATGGCATTGCGCTCGAATGTCGATGCCGTCTCTCACGAGGATCTGACGTCGCGCATCGTCGAACTGCGGCAGGCATTGCGGTCGCGGCTGGAGGAGGAGAAGCTCGAGGACCTCGTCGTCCCCTTCCAGTTCGATAGTTACAATCTACAGGCGACGGTCGGTGAAAATCTGCTTTTTGGCACGCTGAAGCGGCCGCAGATGACCAACCGCAAGCTGGCTGCTCATCCCTATTTCCGGCAGGTATTCGCGGAAACCGGCCTGGTATCCGATTTGTACGACATGGGTCTGGAGATTGCCGAAAACGCCGTCGAACTCTTCACCGATCTGCCGCCGGACCATCCTTTCTTCCAGCAACTGACCTTCATGACGGCCGAGGACATTCCGACTTACGAGGCTCTGCTGCAAAAGCTGAACGGCAAGGGCTTTGAGGCGGCGGCCGACGACGAGCGCGCCGCCATCATCCGGCTGAGCTTCTCCTATATCGAACCGCGTCACCGCTTCGGCCTTCTGACGCAGGTGCTGATGGAAAAGATCGTGCAGGCGCGCGCCAAATTCTATGAGAATATTCCGGCCGATCTTGCCAAGGTTATCGAGCGTTACGATCCGGAGCGCTTTACCGCCTCCGCCACCTTGATGGATAACGTGCTGTTCGGTCGTATTGCCCATCAGCAGGCCAATGCCCCGGAAAGCATCCATCAGATCATGTATGATGTATTCGGCCGTCTCGGCATGCATGACAGCGTTTTGTCGATCGGCCTGGATTTCGATGTCGGCTCCGGCGGCAAGCGGCTGACGAATGTGCAGCGCCAGAAACTCAATCTCGGTCGCGCCCTTTTGAAACGTGCCGACTACCTTATCTGCAATCGCCCGCTGCCGGCGCTGGACCATCGCATTCAGGATCAGATTGCACGGGCGATTCTGGGGCAACTCGACAGCGACGGGTATGCGCCGGCGATTATCTGGGTCCTGTCCAATCCCAGTTTTGCCGAATTGTTCGACCGCGTCCTGGTCTTCGATCACGGTAGCCTTGTCGAAAGTGGTTCCACCACCGATCTTTTAGAGAAAAACGGTATGTTCAAAGAACTGTTATCGTAATATTCTATCTCGACAGTGGCGTCTGGGGCCGAACACTGGGGGTACCGAAGCTCATGCTTCTGAAGGATGAAGTTGAAATGTTGAAGCGGGTGCCGATTTTTTCGCGCATCGCACCCGCAAAATTGAAACTCTTGGCGTTCACGTCCGATCGCGTCAGTTACAATGCTGGTCAAACCCTGTTTCATCAGGGCGATCAGGGTGATGCGGCCTATGTTGTTCTTTCAGGAACTGCTGATATTCTAGTCGATAGCCCAGCCGGCGAGATCAAGGTTGCCGAAGTCGACCTGAACTCCATCGTCGGCGAAATCGCCATCCTCTGTGATGTCTCGCGTACCGCTACGGTAAAGGCAACCTCCAGGCTCGAAGCCCTGAAGATCAGCAAGGAACATTTTCTGAAGCTGCTCAGCGATTTTCCGGAAATGGCCGTCGAGATCATGCGCGTGCTGGCGGACCGTCTCAACCATACGACGTCGGAATTGACGGCCGTGCGCAGCCGCCTCAACCAGCCGCACTCGATGTCCACGCATTGATATCGAAAGGTCAGGCGCCCGTGCTTTCGAGCGGCGGGCGCTCCGTTGCGATATGGCGAACTCAATTCCGAAATATGCACGGCCCGAATATGAGCGTCGGTTTCTTGTCCGCGACATTCCGGATCTTTCAGTAACAGCATTTCGGCTGATCGAGGATCTCTATATCGACGGGACCAGGTTGCGCCTGCGCAAGATCACGCGTCGCGACGGCGATACGCAGCATAAGCTCTGCAAGAAATATCCCGGCGAAGGCGATGGTCCTCTCGCAATCGTCAATATCTATCTGACATCACAAGAATACGATCTTCTCTCTACGTTGGCCGGCAAAGGCGTCCGAAAGAAGCGATACGACATGGTTGCATCGGCACTTTGCATCGATGTCTTCGAGGATCATCTTGCCGGACTGGTTCTATGCGAATTTGAGGCGGAGTCTCTCGCCGCGCTTGATACCTTCGTACCGCCGCCGTGGATCGGTCGTGACGTATCGGACGATCCGTTTTTCTCCGGGGGTCATCTTGCTTCCGTCGATGCCGCGCAATTGGCAACAAAACTGTCGTCTCTTCAGTTTCCTGCTCGCTAGCCAGTGTCGAAATCAATCCAATCCTATGCGTAAGGCTTCACCCACCGAGCCATAGGGGTGCCTGACTTCGGCGTCAAAACGCCGGTCTTGGCTCAATAGCAAGGCCGGCGCTCTGATCGTGCTTTCACTATTTTCCGTAGGTCAGGACCGTGAACGTATTCGGGAAGAAAGTGTTGGCATAGAAGGGAGAGACGGCCGTCAGGATCTTCTTGGAGGCATCGGCGCTGCCTTCGGCCGTGATGGCATAGATCGCCTTGGTTTGACGATCCATCGCCATCGTACGAACGCCGGCGCGGGTGCCGAGCGTTTCCAGCGGCTTGTAAGTATCGGCGCCATCGACCTCGAATACGTTGAGATTGGCGCTCACGCCATTTGCAGTGAAGATACGCTTCAGATCGCCGTCGTAGACGATGCTGTCGGTTCCGCCGCCAATCTCAGCGCTGTAAACTATCTTGCCGCTATCCCCATCAAGTACGGTGAAAGAGGGCTTGATGGCGTCGTGCCCGCGGCAGCTGATGTAAACGCGCTCGTCAGCGGCATTGACGGTCACTGCCGTGGGATGGCCGCAGGCCGGGGCGGTGTCATAGGTAGCAACGATCTTTCCGGCTTTGGTGTCGATCTTGTAGACCTTGTCGAGGTCCTGTGCGGCGAGGAAGAAGGCGGACTTGCCGTCGCTGTCGGCACCTTCGACCTTTTTGCTTGGTACTTTCAGACGACCGACTTCCTTGAGGGAAGGGACATCCAGCATGATGAGTTCGGTGCCGTCTTGCCCGGCGCCCATGTTGAGCACCAAACGCTTGCTGACGGGATCATAATGACTGGTGTCGAGGTCCTCGCCAACCTTGATTGGCGCCTGAGCCTCTAGCGTCGAAAGCTTGAAGGGCGTGATGGTGCCGTCTTCGTTGTTGGAAATGCCGAGATCGAATTCGGGGATAAGCACGGCGCCGTCTGAACTATCGGTGGCAGTCTTGTCAATCACCTTGACGACCTTGTCGGCAGCGGGATCGAAGACCTGCAGACCTTCCTTGCGATGACCCAGGAAAACGTGATGCGTGGCTGAATCGACCGAGACATAGTCATAGCCCGAGCCCTTGCCTTCGATCGTTGTGGCATGTTGCTGGTGCCAACCATCGAATGCGAATGCCGGCGTCATCATGATTAATGCAAGCGCAGTCGTAGAAATTGCCAAGCGCGACCTTATCATCCTATTCCTCCTGATAAGTTTGCCGTTCCCCCCGGGCTCCGCAAACTAACAAATGAAGCTTTCAACCAGCTTTCATCGAGGAGTCCTCGGGTGCCCCATCGCGTCCAAATGCCCGGCTTGATGGTTCTCGGGCGCGCGCGATCCTCCGCCTTCGACCGAGACGATCAAGCGCGCAATCATAGCGGATCAACCGTGGACCATCTGACAATCCCGTGTGCCGTCGACTGTCGAACACTACGGAAATTAAAGAAACCCCACCATAGCGTGCCTGGCAGGCTGAACCCCTGCAATCCGGATTCCAGCGAGGCCTTAAATCAGGCCACGCCGAGCGAGATTGCGCATCAGATGCGACGAGCCGAAAGTCCAGGGTGGGCATTCGGTCGACAAGAGCACGCGGTTTTGCAACGCTCCAAGCTTGTCGTTGGAGATCGTCACGATATCGCCGACCTTGTGGGTGAAGCCCTGACCGGGCGTGTCGCGGTCCTCGACGGGGGCGAAAAGCGTTCCCATGAACAGCACGAAGCCATCGGGATATTGATGATGACGGCCGATGGTCTGCGACACGAGGTCGAGCGGATCGCGGCTGATTTCCTTCATAGACGAGCGCCCATGCAGCACATAGCCGTCCGCGCCTTCGACCTTCAGGTCGAGATCGGCATTGCGTACGTCGTCCAGAGCATAAGTCTCGTCGAACAGACGAATGAAGGGACCGATCGAGCAGGAGGCATTATTGTCCTTGGCCTTGCCTAGCAATAGCGCGGAGCGCCCCTCGACATCTCGCAGATTGACATCGTTGCCGAGCGTCGCACCCCTGACGCGGCCTTGGCTGTCGACCGCCAGCACGATTTCTGGCTCGGGATTGTTCCACTTCGAGATCGGATGCAGGCCGACATCCGCGCCCAGGCCGACCGAGGACATCGCTTGTGACTTGGAGAAGACCTCGGCGTCAGGCCCGATACCGACTTCGAGATATTGCGACCAGACGCCTTCCTCGATCAGCGCGGCCTTGACCTTGGCGGCCTCGGGCGAGCCGGCCTTGAGGTTGCGCAGGCTGTCGCCGATGAGCGCAGTCACCTTGCCGCGGATCGCTTCTGCAAGATCGGGATTGCCGGCCGCGCGCTCTTCGATGACGCGCTCGAGCATCGAGCGGGCGAAGGTCACGCCACAGGCCTTGATCGCCTGAAGATCGATCGGCGCGAGAAGGTGGACGGCCGAGCGATCGGCCTTGCCGACAAGCAGATCGTCGAGCTTTGCGACGGCTTCGCCTTTCTGTGCGCGGACAAAAGCAACCGGATTGTCCATCTCCAGGAGGTCGCGCATGGTCGGCGCTTCCCTCGACGTGATGTCGTAGAGGGTGCCGTCGCGGACGGTGACGAGGGCAGGGCCTTCCACATCCGGACGCCATATGCGGCCGACGAATGTTCCGGTGGTGAATGTTTCCGAGCTCGTCATGTCGTTCGTCTCCTCCAAACTGCGAGTGTTTTCTAACCCAGGCGAATGTGGTTTGCCATCGGTTATCGATGCGACATTCGCCCGCGTTATGGATTTTCATTTTCTTCGACACGGTAAAAATGTAAGGCCCCGCGGCGTCGCCGCGAGGCCTTTGGGCCGCAAGCCGGGAGAGAGTGGCTTTAGGCGGCCTGAACCTTGCGATTGCCGCGCGCCCATTCCGGCAGCCAGTCGCCGTGCGTAACCAGCAATTCGTCGACCAGCGACCAGATCTGGTCGAGATCGAGCTCGGCTGCCGTATGCGGATCCATCATCGCAGCGTGGTAGATATGCTCGCGATTTTCGGTCAACAGGGCTTTCACTGTCAATTCCTGCACGTTGATGTTGGTGCGGATGAGAGCCGTCAGCTGTGGCGGCAGGTCGCCGATATAGGTGGGCTGAATGCCCGACGCATCGACAAGGCAAGGCACTTCGGCGGCGCAATTGTTCGGCAGTGACGTAATGCAGCCATTGTTGCGGACGTTGCCGTAGATGACGGAGGGTTCGCCCGTCCAGACCGAGTTGATGATCGAAGACGCATATTCCTTCGATTGCTTGACCTCGATCTTCTCTGCCGTGCGGTATTCTTCCGCCTGGTTCTTCCAGCGCGCCACCTGCTCGATGCAGCGCTTCGGGTATTCGTCGAGCGGGATGCCGAACTTTTCGATCAGATCCTCGCGGCCCTCCTTGATGAAGTAGGGCGTATATTCGGCGAAATGCTCGGAGCTTTCGGTGACGAAATAGCCGAGGCGCGTCAGCATCTCGTAGCGCACCTTGTTCGGGCAGCGCGGGTTCCAGCCTGGCTTCGGCGCGCGTCCTTCGCGATAGGCGCGCACGAGATCCGGATAGAGGTTGCGATAGGAACCATCCGGCTGGCGATGCTCGAATGCGAGATAGAAGGCCATGTGGTTTATACCGGCCGAACGATAGCGGATTTCATCGTAGGGAATGTCGAGATCGTGCGCCAGTTCCATCGCCGTGCCCTGCACGGAATGGCAAAGCCCGACCTGCTTGATCGTCGGATACTTCTCGCCGATCGCCCAGGTGTTGATCGCCATCGGGTTTACATATTGCAGCATGATCGCGTTCGGGCAGACGGCGAGCATGTCCTCGCAGATTTTCCAGAGGTGCGGAACCGTGCGCAGGCCTCGCATGATGCCGCCCACGCCGAGCGTGTCGGCAATCGTCTGGCGTAAGCCATACTTCTTCGGCACTTCGAAATCCGTGACGGTGCAAGGTTCGTAGCCGCCGATCTGGAAGGCGACGACGACGAAGTGCGCGCCATCGAGCGCCTTGCGCTGATCGGTGAAAGTCTCGACCGTTGCCGAAGCGCCGAGTGTCGAGGCCAGCTTGCGGGCGACGATCGCACTTTCGTCGAGCCGCTGCGGATTGATGTCCATCAGCGCGATCCTGGCGCCGGCGAGTGCCGGTCGCTGCAGGACGTCGCCGATGATGTTCTTCATGAAGACGGTCGAACCGGCGCCGATGAAGGTGATCTTGGGAGTGCTTGTCATTTAAAAATCTCCTGAATGCTATGAAGCTACTTCGAACGCCGCTCTGACAAGGCGTTCGGTGTAAGCGGTCTTGGGATGCGACAGAACCTCTTCGACCGGCCCTTCCTCCATGATCTTGCCGTGCTGCATGACGATCACGCGATGGCAAAGGGCGCGGACGACCTTGAGGTCGTGTGAGATGAAAAGGTAGCTCAGGCCCCGCTCGTCCTGCAGCTTGCGCAGGAGATCGAGGATCTGAGCCTGGACGGAGAGATCGAGGGCGGATGTCGGCTCGTCGAGCAGGATGAATTCCGGCTCGAGCGCGATGGCGCGGGCGATCGCGATGCGCTGGCGCTGGCCGCCGGAAAATTCATGCGGGAAGCGCGAGAGAATGTTGGCGGGCATGCCGGCGCTGACGAGCGCCTCCTTGACGCGCTCCAGGCGTTCGGCCCGATTGGCGCCGAGATTGTTGACCACGAGCCCCTCGGCAATGATCTGGCCGATGGGCATGCGCGGATTGAGCGACGAAAACGGGTCCTGGAAGACGATCTGCATGCGCGAACGCAGCGGCCGCATTTCTGCGCGCGACCGGGCATGGATCGGTTGCCCGTCGAAGTAGATCTGGCCGCTATCGGCATCGATCAGGCGCAGCAGCGCCTGTCCGAAAGTGGTCTTGCCGGAGCCGGATTCGCCGACCAGCCCGAGCGTTTCGTGGCGGCGCAGCTCGATATTCAGGCTGTCGACGGCGACGAGTTCGCGCATTTCCGGCTTGAAGAAGCTGCCGTGACGCAGCATGAAGGCGACCTTGACGGATTTGCCTTCGAGGACCGTGTCGCAGTTCGGCGGCAGCGGCTTCGCCCGTCCACGCGGCTCCGACGTCAACAGATGCCGCGTATAGGGATGCTGCGGATTGGCGAAGAGTGCTTCGGCGGTGTTGTGCTCGCGCATCTCTCCATGCTGCATCACATAGACATAGTCGGAGAACTGGCGCACGACCGTCAGGTCATGGGTGATCAGAATGACGGCCATGCCGAGCTGTTTCTGCAGGTTGCGGATGAGGTTCAGGATCTGTGCCTGCACCGTCACGTCGAGCGCGGTCGTCGGCTCGTCGGCAATCAAGACGTCAGGATCATTGGCGAGCGCCATGGCGATCATCACGCGCTGGCGCTGGCCGCCAGAGAGCTGATGCGGATATTGCTTCAGCCGAGCCTCGGGATCGGGGATCTGCACCTGCTTCAACAGATCGAGCGCCCGCTTTTCGGCATCGCGCCGGCTGACCTTGCGATGAACCCTTATCGCTTCGATGATCTGGCTGCCGATCGTATAGATCGGATTGAGCGAGCTCATTGGCTCCTGAAAGATCATCGAGATGCGGTCGCCGCGCAGCTGCCGGCGTGCTCGCTCCGAGAATTTCAGCACATTCTTGCCATCATAGTGGACGGCGGATTTGTCGGAAACCACGGCGCGTTTGGTGAGCAGCCCCATGACCGTGCGGGCCGTCACCGATTTTCCCGAGCCGGACTCGCCGACGATTGCGATGGTCTCGCCGCGATAGAGCTGAAAGGTAATGTCCTTGACGGCATCGACTATGCCGTCCTCGACCTTGAATTTGACGGCGATATTCCGGGCATCGATGACGGGCGAAGTTGTCTTTTCACCAACATCGTGCCTGACGTCGGGAGCGAAGGGATTGACGAGTGCGAGGGCCATGTCCGTTCTCCTCTCAATAGGGGTCGATCGCGTCGCGCAGTCCGTCGCCGAGCGCATTAAAGGCGAAGACGGTGACGAGAACGAAGGCGACGGGCGAGAGAATCCAGGGATAGGAGCCGATGACCGAATAGGTCGACGTGTCCTGCAGCATCAGACCCCATGAGATCAGCGGCGGTTTGACGGCAAAACCCAGGAAACCAAGGAAGGATTCGAGCAATACAACACTCGGGATCGCAAGCGTCACGGCGACGATGACGTGGCTCATGACGTTCGGGAAGATGTGCTGGAGGATGATGCGCCGGTCGCTTGCGCCGACCGCCATCGCGGCGCGAACATAATCGATCCGGGCAAGGGCGAGCGTCTTGCCACGCACCTCACGCGACATCTGCGCCCAGCCGAGTGCAGACATGACGACGATGACGAAGGCAAGGAAGACATTGGTCGGCGCCGTCACGGGGATCAGAGAGGTCAAAGCCAGATAGAGCGGCACTTGCGGGAAGGCGAGAACGATTTCGACAAAGCGCTGAATCCAGGTGTCGAGCACGCCGCCGAAATAGCCCGATATCATGCCGACCGTGGTGCCGACGATCGTAACGATGGCAACGACCGTCAGGGCGATCATCAGCGAGATGCGCGAACCGTAGATGGCGCGCGACAGCACGTCGCGGCCGAACTTGTCGGTTCCGAGGAAATGCACCGGGCCGCCGTCGGTGGCGCCGAAGAGATGTCGATTGCCGGGGATGAGCCCGAAGAGATAATAGGGGTCGCCCTTGACGAAGAGGCCAAGCAGGCGCGGATGATCGTAGTCCGGTCCGACGATCGGCTGGAAAGTTACGGGATCGAGATCGGTGGTCTCGACGAGCGCGTAGACGCGCGGCAGGAAGACGAAATTGCCGTCCTTGTCGTGAAAGCTGATGACCTGCGGCGGCGCAAAGCCGGTGTCTGTCGCCTTGGGGTCAAGCGGTGCGACGAACTCCGCGAAGACAGCCATCAGCAGGAGCAAGATGACGAGGATGAGGCCGCTCAAACCAGTCCACGAGCGCTTCAGGCGCCGCCAGACGAGGGCGATATAGCTTTCATTGCCGCTCTTTTCGCTGATCTTTTCTTCCGGCGGCGGTGCGGTATTGCTGAAGGCGAGCATCAGTGTATCCCCCCCTGTTGACGGACGCGCGGATCGAGCAGCGCAAGCAGAATATCGGCGATGATATTGCCGACGATGAGGGTTGCGGAAAGCACCATCATGAAGGTCGCGGTCACATAGACGTCGCCGACCGCCATGGAGCCAACGATTGCGGGACCGACGGTCGGAAGCGTGAAGATGATCGCCGTTTCGATCTCGCCCGTCAGCATATAGGGCAGGGCGACGCCCTGATACATGACGAGCGGATGCAGCGCGTTGGGCACGGCATGACGCATGACGACGGCGCCGCCCGAAAGGCCCTTGGCGCGCGCCGTTTCCACATATTGCGCGTTCAGCGTATCGAGGAGATTGCCGCGCATCACGCGCATATTGTAGGCGAGGCCGCCGAATGTGGCGATCGCGACGACCGGCCAGATATGCTTGACCAGATCGACGAACTTGTCCCAGGACCAGGGCGCGCCGCCATATTGCGGCGAAAAGAAGCTGCCGATCTCCGAAACGTTGAGCTGGAAGACGAGGATATAGACGATGATCAACGCCATCAGGAAGCGCGGCACCGTCATGCCGAGAAAGGAAACGCCGGACAGCAGATTGTCGATCCAGCTGTATTGGCGCGTCGCCGCCCAGATGCCGAAGCCGATGCCGAGGATGGATGCCAGAATGTGGCACACCAGCGCTAGGGCGAGCGTCCGCGGCAGGCGCTCGCCGACCACGTCGGCGACGGGTTTGTTATAGACCATGCTGTAGCCGAAATCGCCTTTGGTGACGATGCCGCCGATCCAGTTGAAATACTGCACGATCATCGGCTTATCGAGGCCATGTTCCTTGCGGTAGGCCTGCGCCTGCGCATCGGCTTGCTCGAAGGATGCGCCGCCCTGGTTCATCAATTGCGAACGGATGTAATCGGCATAGTCGCCCGGCGGTGCCTGGATGATAGCAAACGTCACCACGCTCAGGACGAAGAGCACGGGGATCGCGGAGGCTATGCGAACGAGCAGGAATCGTAACATGGAACGGTTCGCTTCTCTTGATGCTGCCGGCAGTCTCGCTTTTTGAAGGCGATATGCGTCAGCGGTTCATTCTTGTCCGGCGACAGCTGGTCGCTGGGATGCTTCGGTTCCCTTCAGCCGACGTCATGCCGGCTGAAGGGAGAGGTTCCTCCGATCTTACTTGATCGGACCGGCGCTGCCCGGAGCACCGGGAAGCTGGTTGGGGAACAGTTCGTACTTGCCCTGCTTGTCCGCGGCGACCCACAGCCGCTCGCGGATGAGGGAATCTTCCGCCCAGTTGAACAGGAAGATCGGGGTGCCCGGAGGAACGTTTGAGAAGCGTTTGTTGATGATCAGAGCCCCAGGATATTCGGTCAGCCCGATATTGTAGAGGTTCTCGGTCGAGATCTTCTGGAACTGCTTCATCAGAGCGACACGCTCGTCATTGTTCTGCGTCTGCGTGAACTTGTTGACGATGTCGACCATGTCCTTCTCGAACGGCATCAGATCTACCTTGCCATCCGAGCCGGCGCGATGGTTCCAGCTCGTGCGCGGACCGACCGGTGCAAGCTGTTCGGTATTCTGCACGACCGAGGCAAGCTCCGTGCTGTTGCGCCGTACCATCCAGTCGAAGCGGCCGCTGTAGTTGGCATCGTCGCGCTGGTTGCCGCTGAGTGCATTGATGACGACGCGCAGCCCGAGCTTCTCCAGCTGGGCGACAACGCCTTCGGCAAGGCTCTTGTCGGTGGTGTAGTCGTTGCTGACCAGAAGGGTGATTTCGACATCCTTGCCGCCGTTAACGCCGGCCGGGAAGTTGACGATGCCGTCGCCGTCGGTGTCCTTGAGGCCGG
The DNA here is from genome assembly GCA_000799755.1 of Martinezella tropici. Taxonomy (GTDB): domain Bacteria; phylum Pseudomonadota; class Alphaproteobacteria; order Rhizobiales; family Rhizobiaceae; genus Rhizobium; species Rhizobium tropici_A. The sequence continues at coordinate 253,030 of JUHI01000006.1, read as the reverse complement.
CCTTTGCGAGTTCGGCCTTGGCGGCGGCGAGATCGAAGGGATAATAGATCGTGGAATTGCGGTCGTAGAAGGTGCTGCCGGACGACAGGCCGCCCGGATAGATCGCCGTGAACGGACCCTTGACCAGCGACTCGCCGATCGCCTTGCGGTCCAGCGCCATGCTGACGGCCTTGCGGAAGTGCTCGTTGCGGTTCAGGTCTCTGACCGCCTGGGCGCGTGCATCAGGATTGCCCCAGCCATTGGCAGAGAAATTCATCTGCAGGTTATAGCCGATGAGGCGAGGGCCGAAGGCGAGACGAGCCGGGGCATCCGGCTGTGCGGCGCGCTTCAGCGAGGCGACGAAGTTTTCCGGCTGCTCCAGGTTCGAAAGGTCGGCGGAGCCGGCGACCGCCTGCACGTCGCGATCCGCCCAGGTCGAGAGCTTGTATTGCAGCTCGTTGAGATAAGGCAGCTGATTGCCCTTTTCGTCGACCTTCCAGTAATAGGGGTTGCGGCGCATGACGATGATATCGTCGGAACGGTATTCCACCGGCACCCAGGCGCCCATGACGGGCATGTTCATGAATTCCGGCGGGAAGGCGTTCTTGAATTGCTCGTAGGTGTTCTTCGAATATTTCGGATGCTGCGGTTTCAGGATATGCGACGGGCCGGGGCAGAAGGTGCCGTAGGCCATGGCATAGAGATATTGCTTCGGAAAGGCGTCCTTGAAGGTCCATTCGACGGTGTAATCGTCGATCTTCTTCAACGTCGTGCCGGCTCCGAAGGTTTCCGGGCTCGCGCCGTTCAACGGCGAAACGTTCGGATCGTGGACTTCGTCGTCCCAATAGAACATCACGTCGTCGGCGTTGAAAGGCACGCCGTCAGACCATTTGGCGCCTTCGATCAGGTGCATGGTGAGCTTGTGGCCGTCCGGTGACCAATCCCAGCTCTTGGCAAGGTTCGGCAACGGCTCGGTATCCTTGGCCTCGACCTGGAAGAGCGGCGCGGTGCGCGTCAGGCATTCGGACAGGCCGATGTCGATGCCACCCCAGCCCTGGCTTTGGCCGGCACCATAGTTCCAGCCTTCCGGCCGGCCGCCGATGACATGGCGCAGCGTGTCGCCATAGACGCCGACGCCGTCGGGCATGTTGCCGGTCTTGTAGACCAGCGGCTCTTTCGGCAGGCGATCCTTGACGGGCGGCAGCTTGCCGGTCTTGACGAAATTGTCGGTGACCCAGGAAGGCTCGTGATAGTCCGGCAGCGCCTTGAACTCCAGGATGGAGCTGCGCGCGACATATTTGATCTTGCCTTCCGCCGGGAAAACCGGTGGGACGGGCGGCACTGTCGGCTCGGCTGCAAAGGCGCTGATCGCGATTGCGGATGTGGCAATCGTCAACGCGGCCAGAAGGCCGATCGGTCGAAAATGTCTCATCTTGTTCTCTCTCCCAAATTCGCGAGCGTTCCGTTCGAGGCCTCGCGTTCCTCCCTTGAAACGAAAGATGGCCGGTCGAGGCGGGATATCCCCTTAAGATCCCGTCTCAACCCTTATCTTTCGGCCTGCATGTCTTTCAGCCTGCCTGCTTCAGAGCGGCCTTTTCCGCGCGCAATTCCTCGATCGAACGGACGTTGCGGCTCGCCGCACCCTTCCAGTCGCGCGTCTTGACCTTGCTGCGCGACAGGCGATCCTGGGCGTCTGCCACTGCATGGGCATATTGCGGCAGCCAGCGAGCTTCGGCGACCACCATTTCATCGACCATCTGCCAGACCTCCTCCGGCGTGGCGATAGCGCCGACCAGCGGGTCGTGCAGGACGGCAAGCTTCAGCAGGTCGATGTCACCGCTGATGGCTGCATGAACAGACATGCGCTGGACGTTGATCGAAGAAATGCAAGTGGCAGCGCAGGCCTCTGGCAGCGTGATGCCCGCCACCATGTTGATGCCGAAGCGATCGACGAAGCCGGGGGATTCGATGATGGCATCGGCAGGCAGATTAGTGATGACGCCGTTGTTCTTGACGTTGAAATGGCCGCGATAGACGCGGTTGGTTTCCAGCGCTTCGAGAATATGGCTGGCATGCTCGTTGGAGCGGCGCGCAGGGTCGATGGGCTGCGATGCGCTGTCGAGGATCTGCGGGAATTCCGTCTCGAACCAGTTACGGGTCTCGGTGGAGTGGCGCAGATAGCCACCGGTCTCGCCATGAATCCAGTTCGACATGTCGATCCATTTGTTGATCTCGTCGGGACGCTTGCGATACCACGGCAGGTATTCGGACAGGTGGCCGTTGCTTTCCGTCGAATAGACGCCGAAACGCTTCAGCACGTCGATGCGCAGCTTCTCCTGCTGTGAGAATACCGGATGCGCTTCGAAGGCAGCGATCAGCTCGTCCTTGCCGATCTTTCGGCCGTTGAGACGCAGATCGACGAACCAGGTCTGGTGGTTGATGCCCGAGCAGACATAGTCGAGTTCGCTCTTGTCCTTGGCACCGAGCACTTCGGCGATCTGTTCGGCACCGTGCTGGACACCGTGGCAAAGGCCGATCGTATCGACCTTGCCATATTCGATCGCCGCCCACGTGTTCATCGCCATCGGGTTGGCATAGTTCAGGAACTTGGCGCCGCTTTCGGCAACCTCGCGGATATCCTTGCAGAAATCGAGGATGACCGGGATGTTGCGCTGACCGTAGAGAATACCGCCGGCGCAGATCGTATCGCCGACGCACTGGTCGATGCCGTATTTCAGCGGAATGCGGATATCTTCGGCATAGGCTTCCAGGCCGCCGACGCGGACGCAGCTGATGATATAGCGCGCGCCTTCCAAAGCTTGGCGGCGATTTGTGGTGGCGGTGACGCGCGTCGGAAGGTTGTTGGCCTCGACGATCCGGTCGAGGATCGCCTTGATCATCGTCAGATTGTGCTCACTCAAGTCCGTGAGCGCAAATTCAACGTCGCGAAATTCCGGCACGCAGAGAATGTCGGTGAACAGCTTTTTCGTGAAGCCGACGCTGCCGGCGCCGATAATAGCGATTTTGAAACTCATGATCCTCACCTTCAAGTCAATCGAACGCGCAACGGCAGGGGAGATGACCGCATTTTCGTCCCGTGATCGCACTGGTAGCGAAACAGGCCGAAATCGTGGGTTTTCCTCCAATCGCCGATCTTCGTCGGCGGACAAGCGCTGTTTTCTGGGCGGGATTATGCCTATAATCACCGAGGCGAACAGAGAACTATTATGCTTTTGAGGGTAATTTTGTGCTGCAGGAATTGATCGACAACGGACAGGTCATGCGGACGGTTTCCCTGCCGCGCGGACGCCATCGGCTGCATGCCATGCCGACCAGCGCCGGCTACGAAGTGAGGCGTGACGAGCCCTATGATTGGGATGGACGCCGGCGCGGCCAGACGCCGTTCACAGTGCTTCAGCACACCATCAGCGGCACTGGCCGGCTGCGCTATGAAAATCGCAGTTACCGCGTGAACGCCGGCGATACGTTGCTGGTCCTCGTTCCGCACAATCATCGCTACTGGCTGGAGAAGGGGGAGCGCTGGGAGTATTTCTGGATCTCGATGAATGGCGAGGAGGCGCTGCGCATCCATCGCCTGATCCTGGCCGCGGCCGGTCCGGTCTTGAAGCTTCAACAGGCGACGATCGATCATCTGGCCGATTGCAGCCTGCGGCTCGTCAAGGGAGCCCGAACACCCGCTTCAGCATCGGCTATCGCCTATGAGGCTGCGATGGCGCTTTACGACGATGTCTTCGGCTCTCATGCTTTTGCCGCGGAGCGCTCCGTCATGCAGATCGTCATCGATCACATAAACGCCAATCTCGACAAATCGCTTCCCGTCGATGAGCTTGCGAAGGTGAGCGGCCTCAGCCGTGCGCATTTCTCGCGCGTCTTTGCCGAGAGCGAGGGCGTGCCGCCAGCTGAGTTCGTACTGCAGCAGCGCATGCAGCGCGCGGCAAAACTGCTGACCAAGGCAGCCTTCATTCCGGTCAAGGAAGTGGCGATCATGTCGGGCTTCGATGACGCCAACTATTTTTCCAAGGTCTTCCGCCGCATCTACGGCATCAATCCCACGGAATTCCGCACAACGGGCATGTATGCCGCAGTGCGCAGCCCGGTCGAGGACGGGAAGGGCAGCCGCAACCGATAGGCTCGGGCGAACAGGCTGCCGTCACTGTTGCTCGGGGCAAAAAGTCGAAATCCGCCAACCGGTCGCATTGCGCGACTGTGGCGAGCCTGTATAGATATCGCCCCGCGGCGTTCATGCCTGCCTTGCCGCGCGCCTGATTTTCCAAGCAGTTTGTGTTCGCCCTGATGCAACGGGCTTAATCGATAGGATTGGATATGCGTTCTGTTGTCGCCTTCAACGAATCCTGGACGTTTCATGAAGGGTTTTCGCCCGAGGATGCCGCCCGTCTGCAGGAAGGGCAGAGCGTCACGCTCCCGCATACCGCCGTTGAATTGCCGTTCAACTATTTCGACGAGAAATCCTATCAGCGTGCTTTCACCTATCAGAAAATAGTCGATTGGGACGAGGCGTTTGCCGGGCGCGAGGTATCGTTGATCTTCGATGCCGCCATGGCCGACGCCGTCGTCTATCTGAATGGTGAGGAGATCGTTGCTCACAAGGATGGCTATACGCCGTTCGAGGCACGGTTGACCGGCCGCCTGCTTGACGGTGAGAACCTCATCACCGTCAAGATCGACGGCAGCGAGAACCCTGAGATCCCGCCCTTCGGCGGCCGCATCGATTATCTGACCTATGCCGGGATCTATCGCGATGTATGGCTGAAGCTGGCCGATCCGATCTCGATCGCCAATATCAAGGTCGAAACGGCAGATGTCCTTTCCGACCGCAAATCCACGACTGTGCGCTGCGACATCGCCAATCCGCAGAACCTCGCTTTCAAGGGCAACGTGAAAGTTACCCTAAGGTCCATCGATGGCACGGCCATCGCTTCGGCAAACGCTGATATTTCCGACGGGAGCGTAAAGCTCAGCTTCAATGGTCTCTCGGGCCTCTCGCTTTGGGAACTCGACAATCCCGTCCTCTATTCGGCCGAGGTGGAGCTTGCGACCGATCACGGAGCGGATCGTCATGCCGCGACCTTTGGTTTCCGCACCGCGAGCTTTACTGCTGAAGGTTTTCTCCTGAACGGCAAGGCATTGAAGCTGCGCGGACTCAACCGCCACCAGGCCTTCCCCTATGTCGGCTATGCGATGGGCCGCTCGGCTCAGGAGCGCGACGCCGAGATCATGAAGCGCACGCTGAAATGCAACATCGTGCGCACCTCGCATTATCCGCAGTCGAAATGGTTCCTCGACCATTGCGACCGCATCGGCCTGTTGGTCTTCGAGGAAATCCCCGGCTGGCAGCATATTGGCGATGAGGAATGGCAGCAGGAATCGATCCGTAACGTCCGCCGTATGATCGAGCGCGACTGGAACCACCCCTCGATCGTCATCTGGGGCGTGCGCATCAACGAATCCCAGGATTCTCACAACTTCTACGCTGAAACCAATCGGCTGGCGCGCGAGCTCGACCCAACGCGCCAGACCGGCGGCGTTCGTTACATCACCGAGAGCGAGATGCTCGAGGACGTCTACACGATGAATGATTTCATCCTCGGCAACGAGGAATTGCCCGGCGCCAATCGGCCGCGCACGCCGCTGAGGCCGCAACAGGAAAATACCGGCCTGTCCAAGGACGTGCCCTATCTGATCACCGAATTCGGCGGTCATATGTACCCGACGAAAATCTACGATCAGGAACAGCGGCAGGCCGAGCATGTGCGCCGGCATCTGGACGTGCTGAATGCTGCGTATGGCGATCCGTCGATTTCAGGCGCCATCGGCTGGTGCATGTTCGACTATAACACCCACAGCGATTTCGGCTCGGGCGACCGCATCTGCTACCACGGCGTGATGGACATGTTCCGCGAGCCGAAATTTGCGGCTTACGTCTATGCCAGCCAGTGCGAAGCTTCCGACGAGATCGTCATGAAGCCGGTAACGATCTGGGCGCGCGGCGAGCGCAATATCGGCGGCGCGCTGCCGCTGATCGTGCTCACCAATTGCGATGAGGTCGAGCTGCGCTATGGGTCGCTGACCAAGCGCCTCGGCCCGGATCGCGAGACCTTCCCGCATTTGCCGCATCCGCCCGTCGTCTTCGATCACCGCTCCTTCACCCCGGATGAACTCGGTGTCTGGGGCATGGAGTGGGAGGACGTACATTTCACCGGCTATATCAATGGGAAGGTGGTGGCTGAGCAGCACATGGTCGCCAATCCGCTACCGACGTCGCTGCAGGTCGAGGCCGATGCCGAAACATTGCAGGCAGGTGAGCATGACACGGTTCGCGTCATCGTTCGCGCGCTCGATCAGGCTGGCTCGCGTCTGGCTTTCCTCAATGAAGCCATCACGATCAAGGTCGATGGACCGGCGAAGGTTGTCGGGCCTGAGACGGTGGCATTTCAGGGTGGAACCACCGGTTTCTGGTTGCAGGCGACAGGCGAGGTCGGAGCGATCGCCGTCGAAATATCCTCGCCGCGCTTTGCGAGCCAGAGCCTTCGTCTAGAGGCAGAATGACGCCGGATTTGGTGATCCGGCCGGCTCCCTAGGCGGCGGATCCGGCAGCTTCCCCTGCACCCTGCGGGATCGACTGCAACAACGTCTGCCGCGCCGAGGCCAGGTGTGTGCGGCAGGCGGCATCGATCCGCTGCGGATCGCGCGATTGCAATGCTGCGATATAGTCGAGATGCTCGGCCACCGCACGGGCATTGCGCTCGCGCGCAAACGCCTTGTTCCATTGAAAGTGATAGTGAAAGACGATGGCGATGACATCGTAGAAATCGGCAATGAAGCGGTTCTTCGAGGCGCGATGAATGAGAAGGTGGAATTTCTCGTCGAGCCGCGAAAAATCGCGGTAGTGCGCGTCGAAATCCTTCAAAAGCTCGTGATGTTCCCGTTCGATCGCCTTGAGGTCGTCCCAGGCTCGATGATTGGCGGGCAGGCGGCCGAATTCAGCCGCTGAATGCAGTTCGAACATTTCTCGCACATCGGCGAGTTCGAGCGCGAACTCGCTGGTGAAACCCTTCAGGATCCAATGGCTGTTCGGTCGCTTCTCGATCAGGCCGAAGCGACTGAAGCGAATGAGAAATTCCCGTACGACCGACGTGCCGGTGCCGATTTCGCGTGCGAGTTCCAGTTCGTTGATCTGCATGCCGGGCTGCGCTTCGTCGGACATGATGCGCATCATGAAGCTGCGCTCGATAATATCGTGTAGTGAATCAGTTTCTTCCTTGGGGAAGAAATCGGCTTGAGTGGGCAGGCGCAGCACGGTCTTCTGCCGCTTGTTCCAAAGAATGATGCCGGCGTCACTGAGACGCATCAGGATCGCCCGCGCCGTGCTGCGGCTGACGCCGAGTTCGGCTGCGATTTCAGGCTCGCTCGGCAGCTCGGTATCGGGCTTCAGACGCGCCGTATAGCGATTATACGCCTCCTTGAAGAGCGTGTTTTGCCTTGCCATTTCCCCCTCGCGTATCGTCGCTGCTCTTTACCGGCGGCGCTGTCTGAACCATGATCGAATGGCAGTCAATTGTAGGAGTGCTGACGAAGCCGCGCCGGCTGCCTTCCTCCAGGGCATGAGGCGATTTGCTCGTTGACACCAAAATGTTTATTGTAGATAAAAAACAAAATCAATTGGCGGATGGACTATCGAGAGCCGGCCGTCGCCAATGACAAAAGAGGAGATGGAGCGGCCGGTTCGGTCGCTCCGATGAGGATCTAGCGCCAGCAGACACTGAATGACAGTCATCACAAGGGAGAGGTGATGCGAAGAAGAGCAATCGGCAGGACGGGCCTGGAGGTCACCGAAATCAGCTTCGGCGCCGCGGCGCTGGGCGGCCTCTATCGTACTTGCCCTCGTGATCAGGCAATGGCGACGCTACAGGCAGCCTGGGACAGCGGCATCCGCTATTTCGATGCTGCCCCCTGGTACGGCTTCGGTCTCGGCGAGCGTCGTGTCGGCGATTTCCTTCGCGACCAACCCGAGGATAGCTATGTGCTGTCGACGAAGGTCGGTCGCCTCATGCGGCCGGTGCCGACCGACAAGGTGCCGAATTACGGCTATGTCGACCCTCTGCCTTTCGATGCTGATTATGATTATTCCTATGACGGCATCATGCGCTCGGTCGAGTTCAGCTATGCCCGTCTTGGGCTCAACCGCATCGATATCCTCTATGTCCATGATATCGGTGGCTATACCCACGGCAAGGCGCTCAACGAGCGGTATCTGGGTCAGCTTCTCGGCTCTGGATTGAAGGCTCTGGACGAGCTGAAATCATCGGGAGCGATCAAGGCCTACGGTCTTGGGGTCAACGAGGTGCCGGTCTGCCTCGACGTCATGAATGCGGCCGATATCGACTGCATCCTGCTCGCCGGCCGTTATACGTTGCTGGACCGTTCGGCGGTCGCCGAGCTGCTGCCACTTTGCGAGAAGAACGGAACGTCGCTGGTCGTTGGCGGCGTCTTCAACTCCGGTATTCTGGCGACGGGACCGGTGCCCGGTGCCCATTTCGATTATCTGCCGGCAACGCCGGATATCCTGGCCAAGGTGGGGGCGATGGAGGAGATCGCCCGCAAGCATGGCGTACCGCTTGCCCAGCCGGCGCTTCAGTTTCCGCTGCACAGCCCTTGCGTGGCTTCGGTGCTGATCGGTACGGCAAAGCCCGAAAGTCTTGTCCGTAACATGCAGCTCGTGGAGCCAAGGCTTCCCGACAGCTTCTATGCGGAATTCGAGGGTTTGACTGTGGTCGCGCCTCCGTTGGGAGACGAGGCGGTCCGGGTCTAACAGTTTGGGAGCTATCGAGCCGTCGGGAGAGGCGGCTTCGAAGAGGAGGAAAGCCTGTTTTGGCGTCGGTGGTCATTCCGCCGCGCGATGCGTGATGCCGCAAAGTGTCGCGATACCGAGCCGTAAGCGTTCAACGGCCGGTGTGCAGGAAGCAGAGCGCGTTGAGAGGAGAAGCAGATGAAAATTGCCAAGTCACTTCTGTCCCGCCGCAGCTTTGCCGGTCTTGCCGGCGCTGCCATCATCGCCATGGCGATGCCCGTGCAGTCCTTCGCGGCCGATGTGACCATCCCGATCATCGTCAAGGATACGACATCCTTCTACTGGCAGATCGTTCTTGCCGGTGCCCGCCAGGCAGGCAAGGATCTTGGCGTGAAGGTGCCGGAACTCGGCGCACAGTCGGAATCCGATATCAACGGCCAGATCAGCATTCTCGAAAACGCCGTTGCCGGCAAGCCGGCCGCCGTCGTCATTTCGCCGACGGAGTTCAAGGCGCTCGGCAAGCCGGTGGATGAAGCCGCGAAGTCCGTGCCGGTCGTCGGCATCGACTCTGCCGCCGATTCCAAGTCCTTCGTCTCGTTCCTGACGACCGACAACGTCCAGGGCGGCCGCATCGCTGCTGACGGTCTTGCCGCTGCCATCAAGGGCATGACCGGCAAGGAAGAGGGTGAAATCGCAATCATCACCAGCCTCCCGGGCGTCGGCTCTCTCGACCAGCGTCGGCAGGGCTTCCTGGAAGAGGTCAAGAACAAGTATCCGGGCCTGAAGGTCGTTGCCGATAAATATGCCGACGGCCAGGCAACCACCGGCCTTAACATCATGACCGACCTGATTACGGCCAATCCGAAGCTCGTCGGGGTCTTCGCCTCCAATCTGATCATGGCGCAGGGCGTCGGCCAGGCGATTGCCGAAAACAAGCTGGGCGACAAGATCAAGGTCATCGGCTTCGACAATGACGACAAGACCGTCGGCTTCCTGAAGTCGGGCGTTCTTGCCGGTCTCGTCGTCCAGGACCCCTATCGCATGGGCTATGACGGCATCAAGACGGCGCTCGCCGCCTCCAAGAAGGAAAAGGTCGAGGCCAATGTCGACACCGGCGCCAACCTCGTCACCAAGGCGAACATGAGCGATCCGAAGATCGACGCCCTGTTGAACCCGAAGGTCAAGTAAGGCTTGAGGCCGCGTCCGGGTGATCGGGCGCGGCCTTTTCGTCTGATCGCCTCTTTGGAGGCGGTTCTACGGCGATGCGAGAGGGAGGAGACCTCATGACGAGCCTTGAAGAAATCAGCCACCGGCATGACGACACCGTCAAAACGGAAGCAAACCGCATTCCGGCGGGCTCGCCGATCCTCGAACTGAAAGGGCTGCATAAGCGCTATGGCTTTGTCGAGGCGCTCAAGCCCGCGACCGTCACCTTTCTGGCCGGAGAGATCCATGCGATCGTCGGTGAAAATGGTGCCGGCAAGTCGACGCTCATCAAGCTTTTGACCGGCGTCATCACGAGGACATCAGGCGAAATCTTCTGGTGCGGTCATCCCGTGGCGCTCGCAACGCCCAATGAGGCAATCGCCCGCGGCATTAATGCCGTGCATCAGGAGGTGGTGCTCTGCCCGCACCTGACCGTTGCCGCCAACCTCTTCCTGGGCGACGAAGTCAATCGTTTCGGCCTGATGCGCAAGAAGCAGATGGTGGCGATGGCGCAGACCGTGCTTGACGATCTCGGCTTCGGACTGCCGGCCGGCGAGCTCCTGAGTTCGCTGACAATCGGCCAGCAGCAGTTGGTCGCGACCGCCAGAGCCGCGATGCGCGGCACGCAGTTTCTGATTTTCGACGAGCCGACCGCCTATCTCACCCGGCAGGAATCGGCGCAATTGTTCAAGCTCATTCGCCGCCTGCAGGGCGAGGGCGTGACGATCGTCTATATCAGCCATCGCATGGAAGAGGTGTTTGAACTTGCCGATCGCGTCTCGGTCCTGCGCGACGGCACCCATGTCGGCACCCGCACGATCGCCGAAACCAATGAGGACGAACTGATCAAGCTGATGATCAATCGCTCCATCGAGCAGATCTACCACAAGGAAGAGATTCCGATCGGCGATACCATCCTCGAAGCGCGGGGCCTGTCCGGTCCCGGCTTCGAGAATATCTCGCTGAGCGTTCGTGCCGGCGAGATCGTCGGCCTTTACGGGCTGATCGGTGCCGGCCGCAGTGAATTCGCTCTCGGTCTCTACGGGCGCCAGCCGCTCTCCGCGGGCGAAATCTATTGGCAGGGGCGCAAGGTCGACATCCGCAACGAGCGTGACGCGATGGATCTCGGCATTGCGCTGGCGCCGGAAAGCCGCCGCGATCAGGGGCTCTGCCTCAATCTGCCGATCGGGCTCAATATCAACCTGCCGGTGTTCAGGCGGCTGAGCCGCGGTCCGGTCATCAACAACAAGAGCGAAGCGGCCAATGCCGACAAGCAGATTCGCGATCTCAGCATCAAGACGCCGAGCCGGCGGGTTCTGGTTTCGGCCATGTCCGGCGGCAACCAGCAGAAGGTGGTCATCGGCAAGTGGCTGAGCCATGGCGCGAAGCTCTTCATCTTCGATGAGCCGACGGTCGGCGTCGATGTCGGTACAAAGGCGGAGATCTATCGGCTTTTTGCCAAGCTGCTTCGCGATGGCGCCGGCATCATCGTGATCTCATCCTATTTGCCCGAGGTCTACGAGCTTGCCGATCGCCTGCATGTTTTCCGCCACGGCCAGCTGGTCGCCAGCCATGATTTCCATGCCGCCACGCATGAGGAAGTCCTCGGCGAAGCGATCGGCGTCTGAACAACAACAACAAGTCGAAAGAGGGAGAGCAAAAATGGCCGCAAATACGACTGAAGGCCCGACCGTTGCGCCCAAGCGCAAGATGAACATCCTCTTCAGCTTGACGCTGATCCTGCTCCTCTTGGCGCTGTGGATCGTGCTCGGATTGTGGACCGACGTGTTCTGGACACAGCTCAATATTACCAATCTCATGCGGCAAGGGTCGATGACGGCCATCCTCGCGCTTGGGCAAACCTTCGTCATTATCACCGCTGGCATCGACCTTTCAGTTGGCGCTATCGTCGGCTTCTGCACCGTCATCATCGCCTGGCTGCTTCAGGCCGGGTTTCCAGTTTGGGCCGCTATCCTGATAACCTTGCTGTTCGGGGTGTTGATCGGCGCGTTTCACGGCTTCGGCATCGTGCGCATGGGCTTGCCGCCGTTCATCATTACGCTCGCCACGTTGACCTCGCTGCGCGGTATCGGTCTGCTGATTACCAACGGTTCGACCATTAATATCGTCAATGAGGGGTTCACCAACTTTGCCGTTGCCGATTTCCTCGGTATCCCAAGCTTGTTCTGGATGGTGATCGTGGTCGCGATTCCAGCCGTGATCTTCCTGCATCTCAGCCGCTGGGGTCGGTATCTTTTCGCGGTCGGTTCAAACCGCGAGGCGGCACGCCTCTCCGGTGTCAACGTCAACGGTATGATCTACCTTGCCTATATTCTGTCGGGAACCTGCGCGGCCTTCGTCGGCGTCCTGCTTGCCTCGCGCATCGCCATCGGCAATGCCACCCAGGCCGATGGCTGGGAGCTGCAGGCGATCGCCTCGTCGGTTATCGGCGGAACCAGCCTCTTCGGCGCCATTGGCACGGTCTATGGCCCGCTGATCGGCGCCTTTATCCTGGCGACCATCAACAACGGCGCCAATCTGCTGAACCTCAATTCCTTCTGGCAACGCATCATCACAGGCGTGCTGATCATCGTCATCGTCTACTTCGATCAGCTGCGCCGCCGCCGGGCCTAATCGGGCTCCGGAGCGAAGCCCGTTCCGTTCAAGCTGGCGAGGGGCGAGCTCTTCGCCAGCTGAAGTTCCGCAACAGGTTGCGCAGCGGCTTTTCGACCAACTCATAGGCAAAGACGCCGAGCAAGGTGCCTGATATCATGGCGATGAAGGCGACGACGTCGGACGGGATCGGCATCGTCGCGACAAGTTTTACGATCACTGATATCGCCAGCGTATGCCAGAGATAGATCGAATAGGAGGCGTTGCCGAGATAGGTAAGCGGCGCAATCTCCGGCAGCCTGCCGCTGCGCTCGACGGAAACCATGCCCAGTACCAGTGCAACGGCGAGGGGTCCGCAGGTCAGCTCGTTGAATTCCAGGCCTAGAACCTCGATGGCGGCGAAGCCGGCGATCGAGGCAATTATCAGGGCGAGGCCGAGTGCAAATCCGGCAACATTCCCCTTCAGCCAAAATTGCCCGAGGACGGCACCTGCCACGAATTCAAGAATGATCGGTCTGGTATAGGTCATGAGCAACGCCGATTGCGGGTCGATGATGACGCCAGCGATGACGAAGGCGATAAACACGCCGATCAGGCCGCCGAGGCGCAGGCGTCGCGGCAGAAACAGGCAGGCTGCGAAGATGACATAGAAGAACATCTCGAAGTTCAGCGTCCATCCCTGCACCAGAACTGGCCAAATCTCGCCATTGCTGGGCGAGCGGAGGGGAATGAACAGTAGCGAGCCGAAGATATGACTTGCCGTCAGTTTCATGTTTGGAAACAGGCCGACAACAGCGCCGCCGATCATGATGGCGGTGACAATCCAGTAGGACGGCGCGATGCGTTGCAGCCGGTCCAGCACGAAGCGCAGCGGCGTCACGGGGCGGCGCTCGCTCATGGTCCACATGATGAAGCCGCTGATGACGAAGAAGACGTCGACGCCGGCTGCACCGATACGGAAGTGACCGCCGCTACGCTCGGTAGCGTGGAAGAGAACGACCGCGAGGGCGGCAAGGGCGCGCAGATACTGGATACCGTAAAGTGTCTTCATTGACCCGTTCGCGGCTCCCAGTTGACAGGCGGCGCGAATGGCAAGGGGGCATCCGTTCGCAATGGTGTCTTGGCGGGCCTGCGCACTCGCATGGAAAGCTTGCCTGCCGTGAAATAGAACAGGAAGGAGCCGACGTGGTATGGATTGAGAATATCGATCTCCACGAATGATCGGATCAGCAACAGCGTCGCGACACCCAGCAAGACGTAGGACTCGTCATTTCTGATATCACTGAGGAAGCGGCTGATATGGCCGACGACGGCCGTCAGCAGGATCGAAGCAAGCAGGAATACACCGACGAGGCCGGTTTCAACCGCGGTTTCGATATAGGTATTGTGGAAATGGAAACCGGCGCGAGAGGCGATGTAAAATTCCTCCCACAGTCGCTCGGGCTCGGAAAAGCCCTGGACCCAGTAGGCCTGATAGCCGACGCCGAAGAATGGATTCTGCTGCGCGGTCGCAATCCCCTGCTGCCAGAGGTAGGTTCGCCCGGTGAGCGTGGAATCCTTGCCGAAGGCGCCGAGGATGAGGTCGACCGCACCAAGATAGACGCCGGCGACCGCAAGGATGGTTCCGCAGACGGCCACTGTCACAAACAGTCTTTTACGCTGCTTGGGCGATAGATAGAGGATGACACGCAGGCTTATGCATAGCGCTACGACCAGTCCCGTCGTCAGCACCGACGTTGCCGAAGATGAAGCATGCAGGCAATAGGCGGACAACAGGCCGGCAAATCCCGCGCCCAGCATCCAGATCCGCCGTTCACCGAGCACGAAGACGGCGGCAAAAGCGAAATAGATGCCGAGCGAGGCATAAAAGCCGAGCTGGTTCTTGGAATCGAAGGCGCCGACGAAGCTGTAGGTCCCATCGATGGGATCATAGGCATAGTAGCCGAACAACATCGAATAGATGAGCACGATGCCGGTGCCGGCAATTGCGCCGCGGGTCAGTGTGCGGATGTCGAGCGTGCGCATGGCCACGAGGGCGCAGAAGATGTGCGTCGTATACTGGACTGCGGCGCGCGCCGTCACGGCGGGAACGACGGACCAGAAGATCGACAGGCAGGTGAAGACGCCGAAGGCGAACAGCCAGAGCTGCCTGTGATAGCTGCCGAGCACGTTGCGATAGTCGATCAGCACGAGCGGGAACCACAAGGCGTAGTAAAGCAGAATGGAAGGCTGGCCGAAGCGGGACGAGTAGGCAAAGACAAAAAAGGAAAGAGCAATCGCCACCATGCCATAGGTGGCGTTGCTGCCTGGACGGACAAAAATCGATTTGGCTATCCGCATCGACTTTCCTATCGCATGGCAAGGCCGGTATTGACCTTGATGAGGTCGCCCGGCAATACCTGCGTGTTTTCCTGAGCCTGGATTTCCTTCGATTGGCCGTTCTCGTCGCGAACGATCGTGTAGGAGATGCTCACACTCTGTCCGCTGGGATCGAGGTTGCTGGCATCAGCCGATTGAGCCACAGCTTCCTGCATCAGTGACTGGCTGGTTGACAGCTTGAGCTGCAGCGTTTCCAGCTGCGTGTCGGTATCCTGCATGTCCTGTGCCAATGAGCTCTGCCAGTCATTGTGCAGGGTGATCTCGTCCTGGTTGGCCTTGTTTATATCCTGCTTGGCCTTCAGCGACGCGGTCTCCGTATCGAGGAGCGTCGCCTCCAGATCCGAGGCGCGCTGTTCGGCGGAGATGCGACGGGAGGCAAGTTCCAGTCCCCGTTCGGCGAGGCTTTCGACCTTGTCGCGGTCCGCCTTGGCGAGATCGAGCTGACGGCTCTGCGTGTCGTTCTTCTTCGAGAGCGCCTCGACTTCGTTCTGCAGGAGTGTCTTTAGATCTTCCAGCGATTGCAGCTGTGTTTTCATGCGCTGGCTGCGCGTATCCATCAGCGCCCTTTCGCTTGCAAGCAGATCCGCCACATGCGGCAATTGCTTGAGCTCCGCCGGGACGTCGATCTCGTCCTTGCCGGCCAATTCGGCGAGCAGGCGTGCCTTGCGCATCAGCAGGCGTCCACGCTCGGCCATATAGACGACGGCGTCGCCCTTGGCGTTGATGAAATCGCGTGCAAAGCGCTGTCCGGCATCGGCGCGGCGCATGCCGCCGCCGAGGCTGACGGCTTTGAGCACGGTCAGGTTCGGTGCGAACGGATATTCGCCTGGATTCTGGACTTCGCCGGAAAGGTAGATCGGCCGAAACTGGGACATTTCGACGGAGGCCGAGGGGCGATCGCGCAGGCCGAACTGCTTCTGCAGCCCGAGGCCGATCGCGGCGGCGATCTGATCCGTGGTCTTGCCGACGGCAGGCATGTCGCCGATGAAAGGAACCGAGATCGAGCCGGAAGGCCCCACGGTATAGTCGCCGGTAATCACCGACCAGTCGCGGATGGTGCCTTCGGCGGTCTGCCATTCGGCAACGCGCACATGCAGCTTGTCCATGACGCCCAGATGATATCCGGGGAGATTGTCGGCCGAGGCCGAGACGGAAGCGGTGCAAAGGGCAAGAGCAACGATGGTTGCGCACCGCAGCGACGTGTTGACGCGAACAAGCCTCTTGGAAGGCCGAAATTCAATCATGCAGGATCTTCCCTGTTATTGGTAGGCAATCCCGCAAGGCGCGGGAAAACCGCAGGAGATATCCCGCGGTATCTGCCAGTCATCATCAATAGCTGCCGCGCGAGAGGCAGACCGCAGGAATGGTTTTGGCGATGATCATCATGTCGCTGCTGAGCGACCAGTTCTTCACATAATGCGTGTCGAAAGCGACACGGCTTTCATAGGAGACATCGTTGCGGCCGCTGACCTGCCAAAGGCCGGTCAGGCCGGGACGCGATTGCAGGTAGTAGATCGCAGCCGTCTCATAGAGCTCAAGCTCGTCTTCGACGACGGGGCGCGGGCCGACGACGCTCATTTCACCGCGGATGATGTTGATGAGCTGCGGCAGTTCATCGAGACTGAGTTTGCGCAGGACGGCGCCGACGGCGGTGACGCGGGGGTCGTTCTGCAGCTTGCGCGTCGCTCGCCACTCCTCCATCGCCTTCGGATTGGCCTGCAAATAGGCATGCAGGACCTTGTCTCCGTCAACGACCATGGTGCGGAACTTCAGGCAACGGAAGTATTTGCCATTATGGCCGATACGGCGATGGCCGTAAAAGGCAGGACCGCGGTCTGTAAGCTTCACCAGCAGCATCAACATCAAAAAGAGCGGGCTGATGAAAACCAAAGCGGTCAAAGCGGTAGAGACGTCGAAAACGCGCTTCAGTACTCCACCAGTGGGCGGAAAGACGTCGCTTTCCGCGGCGCTGAAAAAAGCCGATGTGGCCGATCTCGTCGCAGACTTCATAGAGAAAACTCCATTCATGTTGACGATTGGTCGGAAATTCTCGGACGCGTAATTAGAGCCGGGATGGTGGGAGTGTAGGTTTGGATTTGGACTTTTTAAGCCAAACTTTTGTAGCGATATGACATGACGGTATACATTTACCGCATCAATGGTGACTTGGTTTAAATCAGTGAGCGACTATAGGTGGGTTCTACTGTATCGCGTTGCGTATAATGGCAGGGTTGGTAGCTCCGCCGTGTCATAGTCGACGATTTCCAAGGGTGTTATAGGCATCGAAGGCTAAGTTGTTCATTATCATCGGCTTCGATAGCCTCTGTTCCGGTTCCCTTCAGCTACCCGGCGTCTCGATTTCTTCAGACGATATATTGCGTTGCAGCAAGATTTTGCGGCGCACATACTGGGATCTGGTTTTTCAGGACTTTGTAATAAAAGTTGATTGAATTGATGGTGAAGCGAGAGGGTTCGCACTGACACCGCATGTCGCAAAGATTGCATCATTTCATTATATCTCCATATAATTGCAAAGAGAAAGATGAACAAATTCAATTGTAATTATAATCGAGGTGTAGTTTTAACAGGCCCGGCGGTAGGGTCGTCTCAAATCGCAACGGATCGTCTGAACTTGGTTGAATCTCAATGAATCATAAAATATATTTGAGTTTCAGGTCTGATAAGGGAGGAAAGACCTTGATCGTTTTTCATGTGATGGTTGAGCGGGCGAGGTAAGATTATGTATGCGCCGCGCGTCTTCATCAGCATGCTGGGCACGCTGATCGTATTTGCTATCGCAACATATTCTCTGACGAATTCTCTTTCGACCACTCTGATCGAAACGGTCATCTGTGCCGTTCTCCTGCAGATCGGTTATTTCCTGGGCGTGCTCTACCTTGTCTGGAAAGAGCGCAAGTCGCGCGATGCCTTGCTGAATGAAGACAAGGCGACGACGACGGGCCAGGAAGAAAGCAAGGTCGGCGGCCTGTCCGCGCCCAACCTCAATCGATCCGAGCCTTTCAACCCTTAGGCCGGATCGGCAGCCAGATCTTTTGACGGTCCGATGGTTGTCGGATTGGTGCCATGTCCTAAGTCTCCGGCAGAACCATTGGAGGCTGACGTGACCGACAGTGCAGAAAAAGGCGTCTGCGTAATCATTGCCGCGAAGAATGCCAGCGGCACCATTGGACTGGCCGTCGCTTCGGCCCTCCGGGAGCCGGAAGTGGCTGAAGTCGTGGTTATCGACGACGGTTCCACTGATGGGACGGCCGCGGCTGCGGCCAAGGCTGATGACGGCAGCGGCAGGCTGTCGATCCATGAGTTCCAGAAGAACCGCGGTCCTGCCGCAGCGCGTAATCATGCAATCGAGGTATCCAAAGCCCCGCTGATCGGCATTCTCGATGCCGACGATTTCTTCTTTCCGGGTCGTTTCGCCGCCTTGCTGGCCGATGATGATTGGGATTTCGTGGCCGACAACATCGCCTTCGTCAGCGCCGATACCGTTCCCGATGCCCATGCAAGGCTCGATCACTTCGATGCGAAGCCGCGCTTTCTCGATCTCGTTGCCTTCGTCGAAGGTAATATTTCCAAGCGTGGCGTGCGCCGGGGCGAGATTGGTTTCTTGAAACCTTTGATGCGGCGTTCTTTTCTGGATGCGCATGGTCTGCGCTACAACGAGGCGCTGCGCCTCGGCGAGGATTACGATCTCTATGTCCGCGCGCTGGCCAAGCGCGCCCGCTACAAGATCATCCACAGCTGCGGCTATGGCGCGGTCGTCCGCAGCGATTCCTTAAGCGGCCGGCACAGGACAGAGGATCTGCGCCGCCTCTATGAGGCTGACCGCGCCATTCTGGCCAAGGGTGGGCTTGCACCAAGAGACGCAATGGTGATCGGCCGCCACGAGCAACATATCCGCGACCGTTACGAGCTGCGGCATTTCCTTGATATCAAGTCACAATCGGGGCTCTTGTCCGCAGCGGCTTACGCGCTTTCGCATCCGTTCGCCGTTCCGGCGATTGCAGGCGGTATTCTGGCGGATAAGAGCGAGCGCTTCCGCAAACGGGACGGCGCGCCCATCGCCCATTCCGGTGCAAACGGCCTGCGCTATCTTCTGCAGGCCGCGCCGAAATAGAGGTCTCTCAGCCTACAGATAGTCGCGGCGAATGCCGTCGATCACACGCAAGAGCCGCTCTTTGCAGGATGCGAGCGCTCCATCCTTGCTCAATTGCGGCTTGGCCTTGCTCGCCTGCCACAAGGCCAGGGCCGAGGGCGCGGCAAGCGCCTGTTTGGCCATGACGCGGAGCGTCGTCTGCTCGGGATCGGCGAGCATGACGTTTTCGCCGTAGCGCTGCTTTTCGAGTTCTGCTGCCGCTTGCTTGCTGCGTTCGAAGCCGACGCCCCAGAATTTGGCGCCCTTGGCGATCGCCTCGGCGCGGGTAGAGACGGGGATATGCCTCGGCTGGTAGGTGACGCCGAGCGAGCGTGCCCAGTCGTTCCACTTGAAGCTGTTGATGGAGCGCGACGAACTGACCGCAATCCACGGAACACGGAATGCGTCGGCAAGGATGGCGCCATGCATGGATTCCGCAACGATCAGCTCGGAGGCGGCAATCTCGCGGATCACAGCCTTGGCTTCGCCGCGCGGATCAAGATAGGAAAGGCCGACGGTCTTGCAGATCTCAGGCCAGAGGCCGGCAGCAGCCGACTCCCAATGCGGGATGAAGGTGCGCTTGCCATTTTTCGAAACATTCTGGAATTCAGGCATTTCCGTCACCAATACGGCGGGATCGACTATGCCCATTTCGGTGGGCAGGCCGACTTTCTCGGCCGTCAGCGGGCCGCGTACGCAGCGGACATCCCAGAGCGAGGTGTCGCGCATGTCGGGAAGGGAGCCGTAGCCGAAGCCGCTGCCAATGACGAGCTTGCGTCCATCGGCGGGCAGGATCTCCGTGTTGAGCACGGTTCCGACGCCGACCAGCAATGTCTCCTCGTGAGCCTCGCGAAGGCCGGGAAGTAGGAAATCCCAGAGCCAGAGATTGAGATCGTCACCGAAATTGCCATGGGTGGATTCCCAGTGGAACGGCTTCATGCAGGACTCCTTGCTGATCCAAACGAAAAGGGGAACATGCCGTGGCTCCTGGGGCGGCATGCGCAGTCTATGCTGCGCTGCAAAATCTAGGGCGCGAGTTTGCCCACGGCAAGCTGCATCGCGCTTTGTAAAATTGCCGGGTCGCGCAAGGCCCATTTCGCCAGCAATCCGAATTGAGGCATACGCCGTTGCCGCATCTGCCGCGCCTGGCTCCAGAGCGCCTGCTGCCGGGCACGGTTTTTATACCGACGGATAGACTCGACATCCTGTGGCCGGCGCGAAAACCTTTGTTCCAGAGTGTTCAGCGCCGTCCAGGTATTGAATTGCTGGCGCAGGAACTGCGGGGAATCGTTGTCGATGCTGTGAAAGATGTTCACGCCTTCGCCGCGCAGTGCGCCGGCATTCTCGCACAGCAAGACGCGCTTGGCTCCGAGAATGCAGTCGCAGAAGAACAGGACGTCTTCCGCGGCCAGCCGCAATGACGGCTCGAAGCGGATCTTTTCGAAGAGCGAGCGCCCGACCACCATGCAAGACATGTGCAGAAAGCTCCAGTCCTGCAGCATGACGCTGGCGATGTTGGGGATTTCCACGACGGCCGGCCTGTCCGACAGGCGCACCGTGTCGGTCGATTTCCCGAGTTCCGCGATGCTGAAGTGATAGTAGAACTCCTTGCCCCCATCGATGGAGTCCCAGTAACAATCGGCGTTGTAATGGGTCAGCGTCCCGAAGGCGTTGCTGAGATGCTCGGGCGCCCATTCGTCGTCGGAGTCCAGGAATGCGACGAACCGGCTTTCGGCCGGCACGCTGTTAAGGCCGGTATTGCGTGCACCGCCGGGGCCGGCATTCGCCTGGCGGATCACGCGAATGCGCTTTCTTTCCTCGCTGCTCAGCGATTGCAGCTCGCCTTCTGCCGGAAGCGGTGATTCATCATCGACGATGAGCACATCGAAATCCTGAAATGTTTGCCGGGATATCGATGCCAAAGCGCGCTGCAGAACGCCGGTTTGCTTCTGATAGAACGGAATAACAATCGTGATAGATGCCATTTTCCCGCCTTTACGGTTTTGATTCAAGGGCTTGCGGTTTCATCCCCGGAGGCATGACTATTGGCTTTGCGGCGACATCCGCGGCAATTCTTGGGTCGATTGACCCGCCGGTGGACGCCGCCGTGACGCCAACAGGTAGCGTCCAATCGATGCGGAGCAATGTTGGAAAATGAGATTTCTGAAACTTTATCTGTCGGCAGCGCGAGCCTGAGACCATCCCGTCGCTGAGCCATTGTGACACATTGCGGATCGTGCCCGCACATCGTCGCAGCCATGAGAGGAGCGCAGCGGATCGCCTTTCTCACAACGATTGAAATACTGTCGCATTTTGGTCATGGTTCGCCTGTCAAACTCTGCTGCGCTGCAAAAAATCTTCACCCTCCAGCGAAAAATCCAAGGCAAGTTGAGCCGCCCGCCGAATGCTGGCGATGAAAGTGCGCGCGGGTATCTAAGTGCTTTCCGTTAAAGCGCTTTTCTTGCGTCTAAATCGATTGTTGCACCTTTCAGGCAACGCGAAGCGGTCGATTTCGAGCAGGATGGCATATCGGATTTCGCTTATTTTTGCTGCGCTGCCGTATTCCCTTTCCGAAGAGTGCCCTAGGTTATCTCTGCGAGCTTTGCTCTGTTTGAAATGGCTGCGAGGGGGGAATGCAGCCCGAAGAAGGGGTGACAGACATCGTGAATGTGACTGCCAACGTGTCTTCGCGGATAAACCTCATGCGTATCGTGCTCATCTCGGGCATAGTTTTTGTCCACATACCGTTTGATCCGCATACCAGCCCGTTCAATGGTGCCTATGGCGTCTTTGATTGGCTGCGAGTGTTCCTGCGTGACAGTTTGTTCCGTGTGGGTGTTCCTTGCTTGAGCGTGATCTCTGGTTACTTGCTTTTTCGTAATGGAGCGGCACCACTAAGCTATACAAAGACAATTAGCCGGAAGACAAAGACCGTTGTTTTGCCATTCATGTTATGGAATGGCGCATTCTTCCTGTTTGTTTTTCTTCTTCAGTATTACGGTATAGGCGACGGATATCTGCCGGATTTGTCGAAGGCAAATCCGCATACGCTCTCAAATCTTCTACTTGCCATCAACGGTGAGCCGATAAATCTGCCACTTTATTTCCTGCGCGATCTCTTCGTCTGTATTTTGTTGTCTCCTGCCTTGGCTTTTCTTATTCGTCAAGCTCCGTTGCCGACCTTGGTCTTCTTGCTTTTGCTCGCAGCTTGGCCAGTATCTATCGGTATTGTGCTGCGTAACTCGATTTTGTTCAGCTTCAGCTTCGGAATCTATCTGAGCCTCTACCGTATCGACGTGACGATCATGGATCGGTATGCCGCTTTGATCGCGCCTGCCTTCGTGGCGCTCGCGGCGCTTCTGGCAACAGCTGCCTATATGACGGGGCCTGGATTGCCGTTGTGGCTCGAAGTTTGCCGTAATCTGATGGTGCTCGTGGGCATTCCCGGCTTCTGGGCGCTGTCTGCGATCTTCATCCGCAGCCGGATCGGTCAGGGCTTGGCGGGAACCGGCAGCCTCAGCTTCTGGATCTTCTGCGCCCATTATCCACTACTCTTCTGTCTCTGGGTGCTGTGGAATCGCGGCGGCAGCGAGCTCTATCCGATTTTCTATCTCCTGGCGGCGGCGCTTGCCCTGTCGCTGCTGCCCTTGACCAACGGCATGGCGCGCCACGCCCTGCCAAGCTTCTATAACCTGCTGACCGGCAGTCGGGCTCGCCCGCAAGCCGCAAGCCGTGCTGTCCAGAACCGCGCCGCCGAGGATCGGCAAGCGCGTTCCGAGCAAAGGTGATGCCATGACGACATCGAAAAGCTGCAAGCAAAGACTTGGTCTTGTCTCAATCGCTCTGATGAGCATCTGCTTCCTGCCGCAAATCGTCTCCGCACAGGACGACCAGGCGACGGGTGGGTCCTTCGTCGACAATTTCGAGCACCTGGACACTAGCCGCTGGTATATTTCCGATGGCTGGAACAACGGGCCGCATCAGAATTGCACCTGGTCGAAGAAGCAGGTGAACATCAAGGACGGAGCGCTGCAACTACAGTTCATCCAGTCCAAGTTGGGTGAGCGCAACTATGCCTGCGGCGAAATCCAGACGATGAAACGTTATGGCTATGGCACTTACGAGGCGCGTTATCGCACAGCAACGGGTCCTGGCCTAAACTCCGCCTTCTTCACCTATATCGGACCGACCGACAAGAAGCCGCATGACGAGATCGATTTCGAAGTGCTCGGCAAGAATCCCGGCCAGGTTCAGGTCAACCAATATATCTCCGCCAAGGGCGGCAACGAGAAGCTGGCGCCGGTTTCAGGCGGCGCCGATCAGGGCTTCAACGATTATGCCTTCGTCTGGGAAAAGGACCGGCTGCGCTATTATGTGAACGGCAAGCTCGTCCAGGAAGTCACCGATCCCTCGAAGATACCGACGAATGCGCAGAAGATCTTCTTCAGCCTCTGGGGCACCGATACCCTCAGCGGCTGGATGGGCAAGTTTGCCTATCGCGGCGAGCCCGCGACCATGGAAATCAAGCGCGTCGCCTATACCGCACCGGGCCAGAAGTGCCTGTTCCCGGAATCGATTACCTGCAAGCTCGATTGAAGCCGGCCGGCCGCGCGGCGTCTCTCGCGGCTGGCTGTAGTGCCACCATGCAACACCGACCACACAAGGCGCCCGGTTTCGGCCGGGCGCAAAAGCGGAAGTTTTGATGCTGCATATTCTGTATTTCGTCCATGATCTTGCCGATCCGGCCGTGCGCAGGCGGGTGCTGATGCTGCAGGCCGGCGGGGCAATCGTGACGCTCGCGGGTTTCCGTCGCGACGACAATGCGCTGGCTGCTGTCCATGGCGTCGAGCCGATCGAACTTGGCAAGACGCAGGATGCCCAGTTTGCGCAGCGTATCGCGGCGGTGGCCAGATCGGCGGCGAAGCTGCGCACCGCCTTGCGTGCGGTCGCAAGACCGGATGTCATCATCGGCCGCAATCTCGAAATGCTGGCGCTGGCCAATCGCGCCAAGTCCGTTTTCGGCGGCGATATGCCGATCGTCTATGAATGCCTCGATATCCACCGGCTGTTGCTGCGCGACGATGTGGTGGGCAGCGCACTTCGCAGCGCGGAGCGCTACTTCGGCTCCGAGGCGGAATTGCTGATGACCAGTTCGCCTGCTTTCATCGAGCGTTATTTCCGTCCACGCTCCGGTCTCGACGTGCCTGTCATGCTGCTCGAAAACAAAGTGCTGGCGCTTGAGCCCGCGGCCCGCGCCGCCGCGTCGGGCGCCAGGCTGCCTGCGCCGGGCAAGCCATGGAAGATCGGCTGGTTCGGCGCGCTTCGATGCCGCAAGTCGCTGGCAATGCTCGATCAATTCTCTCGCCGCATGGAAGGCCGCTTCGAGATCGTTCTGCGTGGCCGGCCCGCTTACTCCGAATTTGACGACTTCGATCGCACCGTCAGCGATGCACCTTTCATGCACTTCGCCGGCGCCTACAAGAATCCTGAGGATCTTGCGACGATCTACAACGAGGTCCAGTTCTCCTGGGCGATCGACTTTTTCGAAGAGGGGCTGAATTCGAGCTGGCTGCTGCCGAACCGTCTCTACGAGGGCGGCCTCTATGGTGCCGTGCCGATCGCGATCGACGGCACTGAGACGGCACGGTTTCTGACAAGCCGGAAGATCGGGCTCATGCTCGATGCGGCCGATGCCGGACGTTTGACCGCGCTTCTGGGTGCGATGGACGAGACGCGCTATCTCGCCGCTTTCGAGGCCGTTGCGTCCCAGGATCGCAAGCAATGGATGATGGATCGCGCCGATTGTCAGGGGCTGGTCCAGCGGCTCGCGTCGCTGACGCGCGCCAACGAGCAGATTGCCGAAATACAGGCCCTCCCACAACTGCATCGCAATAGAGGTGGATTGCAATGACGACCGTAAGTTCAGGGGATATGCGTTGCATAATTATTATTCCTTGCCTCAACGAGGAAAAGCATATCGAGCCGCTGATCGACAAACTCGGACAGGCTCTGGACGCACTCGATGCGAGGATCGTGGTAGCTGATGGCGGCAGCACCGATCGCACGCGCGAGATCGTCCGGGATATAGCCGTCAGAGATCCGCGGGTTCTGCTGCTGAACAATCCCAAGCGGTTGCAGAGCGCTGCGATCAACCTCGCCATCGAGACCTTCGGCGACGATCATGAGTATTTCATCCGCATCGACGCCCATGGCGACTATCCCGACGATTACTGCCAGACGCTGGTTCAGGAGGCCGGCGAGACCGGCGCGGATTCCGTTGTCGTTGCCATGCGCACCATGGGTTTCAGCGCCTTCCAGAAGGCGACGGCCGTGGCGCAGAACTCCAAGCTCGGTAATGGCGGCTCGAAGCATAGAGAGGGAGCGAAGGGCCATTGGGCGGAGCATGGGCATCATGCGCTGATGCGCGTCGCCGCCTTCCGCGCCGTCGGCGGCTATGACGAAACCTTCAGTCACAACGAGGATGCCGAGCTGGACTACCGGCTGCACAAGGCCGGGTATCGGATCTGGCTCACCGACAAGACGGCGATGACCTACTATCCCCGCTCCAGCATCCCGACGCTCTTCAAGCAGTATCTCGGCTACGGCCGCGGCCGCGCCCGCAATATCCTCAAGCATCGCAGCATGCCGAGCCTGCGCCAGATGCTGCCGCTGGCGGTGGTGCCGATCTTCATCGGTGCCTTCCTGGCTGTCCTCAACTGGATTGCGGTTATTCCCGTCGGCCTCTGGGCCGTTGCCTGCATAGCCTATGGCTTCTGGATCGCGCTTGGCCAGAAAAACCCCTACGGCCCGCTCGCCGCCATCTCCGCCATGGTCATGCATTTCGCCTGGTCGATGGGGTTCTGGATGGAGGTCTTAAGCTTCCGCAATCGCAGGGTTGCGTCATGACACAAGTCCATCGACGCCCGATAAAGATCGATATCGCAGTCTGCACGTACAGGCGAGCAGAGCTCGATCAGACATTATTGTCGCTTGCGGTGCTCAGCATCCCCACAGGCGCGATCGTCCGGATCATCGTTGCCGACAATGACGTGGCGCCGAGCGCGCGCAGCCGTGTCGACGCCATGCGTTCTGCCGTGCCCTTCGAGATCGCTTATGTCCATTGCCCGGCATCGAATATCTCGATTGCCCGCAATGCCTGCCTGGATCAGGCGAGCGGCGACTTCCTTGCCTTCATTGACGATGACGAGACGGCATCGGAAGACTGGCTGACGGAAATGCTGATCATGGCCGATACGACCGGTGCCGACGCCGTTCTCGGCCCTGTTCAGGCGGTCTACGAAAATGTCGCTCCAGCCTGGATGCAGCGTGGCGATTTCCATTCGACGTTGCCAGTTTGGGTCGCCGGGGAAATTTTGACCGGTTACACCTGCAATGTGCTGCTGCGCCGAGGCGCACCTTGCCTTGCCGGGCGGCGCTTCAATGTCGCGCTTGGGCGCAGTGGCGGCGAGGATACCGAGTTCTTCAGCCATATGCACAAGGCCGGCGGCAAGATCGCCTATGCCGAGGATGCGCTGGTCTACGAACCCGTTCCCAACAAGCGCGCCACGGTTTCCTGGCTTTCGAAGCGGCGGTATCGCATGGGCCAGACGCATGGCCGCATGCTGCTGGAAGCCAAGGGTGGCTTCGGACGCTGGTGCGCAATCGCGCTTGCGGGCACGAAATCAGCCTATTGCTTTGTCGCCGCCGCCCTGCTCTCCGCATCTCCCGTCAAGCGCCATCGCTATGGCCTGCGCGGCGTCATGCATGCCGGCGTCGTCAGCGGTCTCTTTGGAGTTCGCGAAATCGAACAATACGGAAACCTGGAGAAGGCACCGCAATGACGGATTTCATCCCCGACGTCAGCTTCGTCATTGCTGCCTATAATGCCGAGGAAACGCTTGAGCGCGCCATCGACAGCGCACTGGCGCAAGGTGCCGTCAGCATGGAAGTGATCATCGTCGACGATTGCTCGACGGACGGCACGCGCGAGATTGTCGCAAGCCATCCCGATCCCCGTGTCCGTCTTGTGGCCATGCCGCGCAACGGCGGACCGGGCGCTGCCCGAAATGCCGGACTTGATGCTGCTCGCGGTCGGTGGGTTGCCGTGCTCGATTCCGACGATGCCCTACGCCCGGATCGCATGGCGCGTTTGATCGCCCGGGCGGAAAAGGCCGAAGCACAGATTGCCGTCGATAATCTCGACGTCATCCGCGAGGACGTCGGCACGATGCTGCCGATGTTCCCGGAGCCCATGCTCACGCGCATGCCGTTGCTGACGCTGGCAAAGTTCATCGCCTCGAACATGATTTTCCAGTCGGAGCACAATTTCGGCTACATGAAGCCCGTCTTCGAGCGTGCCTTTGTCGAGAAGCATCGCCTGCGCTTCGACGAGACCCTGCGGATTGGCGAGGACTACATCTTCCTCGCTTCCGCACTTGCCCGGGGCGGCGTCTGCGTCGTCGAGCCGACGATAGGCTACCTCTATTATATTCGCGATGGATCGATTTCCCGTATCCTCAGACAGGATCATGTCGAGGCGATGCTTGCCGCCGATGCCAGATTCTTTGCCGAACATCCCTTCGGTGCCGCTGCCCTTGCCGCACAGCGGCGGCGCACACGCAATCTGAAGGATGTCATCGCATTCCTGAAGCTGGTCGACAGCATCAAGGAACGCGAATTGCAGGCGATGCTGAAGATCGCATGCCTCAATCCGCGGGCGGTGCGCCATCTCAGCATGCCGATCGCGGCACGTTTCCGTCGCCTGGCCGCTTCACTCAGGAGCGGTCGCCAACCGACGTCTACCTCTCAACTTTCCTCCCCCCTGCCAAATATCGGCGCAGGCCCTCACTCTAACAAAGGATAGAGCCATGGACCCCAAACATCGCGTGAGAAAAGCAGTCATCCCGGTTGCCGGCAATGGAACGCGCTTCCTGCCCGCCACCAAGGCGATGCCAAAGGAGATGCTGACGATCGTCGATCGTCCGGTCGTGCAATATGCCGTCGATGAAGCCATCGAGGCTGGTATCGAGCACATCGTCTTCGTCACCAGCCGCAACAAGTCGGCGATCGAAGATCATTTCGATGACACGCCGGAGCTGATTTCCTCGCTGCGGCTGGCCG
This sequence comes from Martinezella tropici, assembly GCA_000799755.1. Taxonomy (GTDB): domain Bacteria; phylum Pseudomonadota; class Alphaproteobacteria; order Rhizobiales; family Rhizobiaceae; genus Rhizobium; species Rhizobium tropici_A. Next base: position 224,753 of record JUHI01000006.1, on the reverse strand, counting down.
GCAAGAGCCATCAGGTCAGCGAGCTGGAACGCCTCCTGCCGCGGCCGGGCGCTGTCAGCTTCACCCGTCAGCAGGCTCCGCTCGGCCTTGGCCATGCCGTCTGGTGCGCCCGCGATCTGATCGGTAACGAGCCCTTCGCGCTGCTTCTGCCCGACATGCTCTGCTACGGCATGCGCGGCTGCATGGCCGGCCTGATGGAGCTCTACAACGAGACCGGCGGCAATATCGTCGCCGTCGAGGAATGCGCGCCGGAAGAGACCTCGAAATACGGCATTATCGGCAAGGGCGAGGCCGTGCGCCATGGCTTTGCCGTGACCAAAATGGTCGAAAAGCCGCATCCTTCCGAGGCGCCTTCAAACTTTTACCTCAATGGCCGCTATATTCTGCAGCCCGAGATCTTCGACATTCTGGCCCGCCAGGAGCGCGGTGCCGGCAATGAGATCCAGCTGACCGATGGCATGCTGCGCCTCTCCGAGACGCAATCTTTCCATGCCCAGGTCTACAACGGTCGCACGTTCGACTGCGGGTCCAAGCACGGCTTCATCGAAGCGAATGTCGCCTTCGCGCTTGCTCGCTCCGATATCGGCGGCTTGGTCTATGACTCGATCCGCAACCTGGTCGTCTCGCACGAATCGCAGATGACCGCTGCTTAAGCCTGTCACATTGTGACCTGCGGCCGGCAAGGCCGCGGGTCATGGCTATTGTTCATTCGGGCTTCTCCGACAAGGTGGTCGCCATGCATCAGAAGAACTTCACTTTCCACAGCGCTCTTCCGCAAGAGGAAGCGCAGGATAGCTTTATCGATCTCGACAGGCTCATGGCCGTCGTGGTCCGGCGCATCCGCACCATCATTTTTGCCGTGGCCGCCTTCGTCATTCTGGCTGTCGCCTATCTGCTGACTGCCACGTCGAGCTACACCTCGATGACGCAGATATTGCTCGACGAAAGCATGACGAAATATGCCGAGGACCAGCCGCCGGTGGCCAGCAGCCAGCAGGCGGACATGGAGATCGCGAGCGCCGTCGAAATCCTCAAATCGAACGAGATGGCGCTGCGTGTTGTCGATACGGCAGGGCTTGCCGACAACGAGACGTTGCTTAACCCGCCGATGTCTCCGGCTGCACTGCTCAAATCCGGCGTCAGCCTGATTGCGAGCGCCTTCACGCCTGGCCGGCCGCCGATGACGCCTGAGGAGCAGCGCGAAGCCCAGCGCCAGAAGGTTGCCGCCGTCCTGCAGGACAATCTGAAGGTCGAGCGCGTGACGCGAAGCTCGGTCGTTGCCGTTTCCTACAGCTCGACCGACAAGCGTCTCGCCGCCAAGGTCACGCGCGCTTACGCCGATGCCTATCTGACCGATCAGTTGAACGCCAATTTCGATGCGACCGAACGCGCTTCCGTCTGGCTGCAGGAACGCTTGAACGATCTCCGTCAGCGTGCGCAGGAGGCTTCGCTCGAAGTCGAGAAATACAAGGCCGACAATGGCTTGACTTCGACCGGCGGCGAGCTGATGTCGGAGCAGCAGATTTCCGACTTAAACAAGCAGCTGATTATCGCCCAGGCCGATACGGCCAGCGCCTCCGCACGCTACAACCAGTACAAGTCTATCATCGATCAAGGCCCCGACAACGCCGTCAAGAACGCCACCATTTCGTCGAACACGACCGACAACTCGGTGCTGCAGGATCTGAAGACGAAATATCTCGCCGTCGAAAAGCGCGAGCAGGACGTCACGCAGAATTTCGGTGCCGACCATCCGCAAGCCGTGGCGCTTCGTGCCGAACGGCAGGACATCACCCGGCAGATCTATCAGGTACTTCAGCAATTGACTGCCAGCTACAAAAACGAGCTTGATGTCGCACAGTCGCGCGCGGAATCGCTGCGCGAAAGTATCGACAAGGTCGTCGGTAAGAATTCCGAGGCTAACAAGTCGCTGGTTCACCTCAATGAGCTGAACCAGAAGGCATCGGCGCTGAAGACGCTTTATGAATCCTATCTTGGCCGCTTCGAACAAGCGACCCAGCAGCGTTCGTTCCCGATCGCCAAGGCGCGTGTCATCTCGGTTGCCGGCGTGCCGACCTCGCCGTCGAGCCCGAAGAAGACGCTCGTAATGGCGCTTTCGGTGATCCTCGGCCTGATGGCCGGCGCCGGTATTGCCGCTTTCCAGGAATTCCGCGACCGATACTTCCGTGTCGAGGCCGATGTGCGCGCCGCGCTCGGGCTGAAGTTCCTAGGTTACCTGCCGCTGCTTGGCCAGCAAGGCAAGAACAAGGGCAAGAAGAAGTCACGCAAGTCTGATGCGGGAGCGGAACCCATGACGGCGGAGGATGGCGAAAGCGGCGTCGCCTTCGAGCGCATGATGCGTATCTCGGTCGAAGCGCCGCGTTCGATCTTTGCCGAAACCTTGAGGAACGCCAAGCTTGCCAGCGACGTGATGCTGCAGGGCCGTGCCGACCGCGTTATCGGCGTCGTCTCGGCGCTGCCGGGCGAAGGCAAGTCGACGACGGCTGCGAATTTTGCCGCCCTGCTCGCCAGCAGCGGCAAGCGCACGCTGCTGATCGACGCCGACTTGCGCAATCCAGGCCTGAGCCGGACGCTGAAGACGCCGCCGCAGGCGGGCCTGATCGAGGCCGTTCTCGGCGAGGTTCCGTGGACGAATGTCGTCAAGGTCGATCCGCGTACCAAGCTCGCGATCCTGCCGGTTGCGGTGCGCGATCAACTGCTGCACACCAGCGAGCTTCTTTCGTCGCAAGGCATGCAGCAGCTTATGGAAAATGCGCGCAAGATGTTCGACTATATCATCGTCGATCTGGCACCTCTCGGTCCGGTCATCGACGCAAAAGCCTTCGCGCCGCAGGTCGATGCCTTCCTGCTCGTAACAGAATGGGGAGCGACCCCCACCAACCTCGTGCGCCACGTGTTGGAGCAGGAGCCGCAGATCAATTCGCGCGTCCTCGGTGTCATCCTCAACAAGACCGACATGTCGGAATTGCCCCGCTACAGCGACTTCGGTGGCACGGAACGCTACCGGCAGAAATATGTCAGCTACTACACCGAAGCGCAGCCCCGCGCTGAGGTGGACGCCTAGGCTGCCGATGCCTTGCCGGCTTTAAGTCGGGCCCTAGCCAGAGCATGTTCGCGCCAGATTGTGAATATGCCCGCCGCAACAACGATGAGCGCGCCCAGGATCATGGGCGCGCTCAGCTTTTCGCCGAATATGGCAACGCCGATAATGGCGGAGAAGACGAGCTGCAGATACGTCAGGGGCTGGATGACCACCGCGTCGAGCATGTCGTAGGCGCGGATGAGGAAATAGTGGCTCGAAACGCCCGTCAGGCAGAGGATGCCCATAAAGATCCAGTCATGTGGCGCAAGCGTTGTCCAGAAAAATGGGCCGATACAGCTCATGGCGACCGCGCCGACGACACCGGTATAGAAAAAGCTGGTCATGGCGCCGTCCTCGCGGCTGACATAGCGGGTAAGGACGACGTAGAGCGAAAATAGCAGCGCGCCGAAAAGCGGTATCAGGAACTTCGCATCGAAGATGCCGCTCTCGGGTTTCAGGATCAAGAGAACGCCGACGAAGCCGAAACTGATCGCCAACCATCTCCGCCAGCCGACCTTCTCGCCGAGGATCGGGATCGAGAGCAAAGCCACCATCAAGGGCCCCGATGACAGGATTGCCTGCGAGCGGGCAAGGCCGACGATGACGAAGGACGAAATGACGACGACGATCTGTGCGGCGAGGAGCAGGCCACGGGCGATTTGCAGGGCGGGCCGCTTGGTCCTGACATTGCTCCGCAGGCCGCCCGGCGCGCGCGCGGCCATTGCGACGGCAAAGAGCATGAAACCCCAATAGCGGATCATCGCCACCAGAAGCGGCGGATAGGCGCTGACGAGGTGTTTGGATATGCCGTCCTGTATGGCGAATATGCTGATTGCCAACAGCGTGAAGACGTAACCGGTACTATTGGATTTCATGGCTTTTCAAGGAAGAAGATGTAGGGGGGCCGAAGGCGCCGGATGCCGGCGCCGCACTCACATTAAGCTGTTCATCGATTCAATCACAGGCCTGCGCTCCGGCCTATCCGGACAGCGCGCATCAGCCCTTTTTGTGATCTGACACGAAAGCACTGAACCCTTCGATGAAGGCCGCGAGATTGTGCTTTACTTTCTCGTCGACGATCGAGCCGTTCGCATCAAAAACGCTGCCGGCCCGTGACACCATCAGGCGGCCACCAAACCATGCTTCGGCGCCAAGCGTGCGCAATACGGTCAGCCACGCGTTCTGGCTGAGGATGGTGCCGAAATTGCCGGGCGATGCGCCGAGAACGGCGATCGGCTTTCCGCCGAAGACTTGGGCGATGTCGGTGGAGGGGCGGCTCATCCAATCAATGGCGTTCTTGAACACGCCAGGAAGCGAGTTGTTGTATTCTGGCGTAAACAGGATTAATCCATCGGCCGATGTGGCCAGATCCTTGAGTTCCTGCACTTTCTCCGGAATACCGTCCGCCGCCTCGAGATCAGCGTCATAGAGCGGCACGCCATGGATGGTACGGGCGATCAGCTCGACGCCATCCGGCGCCAGTTCGACGGCCGCGTGCAGCAGGGCCGTGTTGAAGGAGCCTTTGCGCAGGCTGCCCGATATGCCGAGTATCTTCATTATTTCCCCCATTCGTCATGACTCGAAGACATTTATGGTTCGGCGTCCTGCGTCAAGGTCTGAGGGCGATCTTATGCGGCGAGTAACGATTTCAGTTTGACGCTGCTCGCCGCAAGGGCGGTCTGATCCGGATATGCGCGGGCAGTGATCAGCATTTCGGCGAGGCGAATGTCGCGCGCGATGGCATTGCCCCGCCCGATCCCGCTCGCGGCCAGCAGCCGCCCATCGGCACCTAGATGGAAGAGGATGAAGGCCCCATCGTCCAGATCGCGCCTGACGTGAACGGTTGCATCGTCGGCCAGGCCGGCGATCTGCAGCGTCAGATCATATTGGTCGGACCAGAACCAGGGGACGGCCGATATTTCGGCACCTTCTCCCAGCATGTTTGCGGCGGCGAGATTGGCCTGCTCGTGCGCATTGCGCCAGGATTCAAGGCGGACGCGGCGCCCGCCATAGAGCGCCAGTGGAAAGGAGCAGCAATCGCCTGCCGCATAGATATCGGCAATGGAGGTCTCCAGCCGCTCGTTGACGGCGATACCGTTATCGAGTGTAAGTCCCGCGTCCGCTGCAAGTGCGACGTTCGGCTGGGCACCGATGCCGACGAGCAGCAGGTCGGCAGAGATGGCTTCGCCGTTGACGAGACGAACAACCGCCCTGTTGCCCTCCTCTCTAACAGCTTCGATGGCCTGGCCGCAGCGTATATCGGCGCCTTCCAGACGATGGCGTGCGGTAATCGCTTCGGCGATCGCTTCCGGCACGCCGCGCTTCAATACGCGCGGCAAACCTTCGATGACGGTGACGTCCGCACCGCGTGTGCGCGCCGTTGCCGCCAACTCCAGACCGATGAAGCCGCCGCCGATGATGGCGATATGGCGTCCGGGGTGGAGCGCAGCATGCAAGGCCACCGCATCCGCGTGGGTCCGCAGCATGCGGATGCGGTGGGAGGCGCCATTGGCGCCGGGAAGGTTGCGAGCCGATGCTCCGGTTGTGAGCAGGAGCTTGCCGTAAGCGAGCGTCTGTCCCTCTGAAAAGCCGATCGTCTTCGTGGCGGGATCGATCGTCGTCACAGTCGTATCGAGCTTCAGGTCGATCGATTGCTCCCGATAGCGCTCCAATGCGGCGATGAATTTCGGTTCCGGTGCCGCATTTGATCCGCCTTTCGAGAGTGGCGGACGTTCGTATGGGGCGAGCGGCTCGCTTCCGACCAGGGTGATATCGCCGTCAAATCCCTTTTCGCGCAGCGCAAAGGCGGCGCGGGCACCGCACTCTCCGGCCCCGACGATGACGAAATGCGCCATGCTTGCCTCCTCAGAGCCCGATGAAGACGGTGCCGTTCTCGACCTTGACCGGATAAGTCTGCAGGTTGACACAGACCGGCGCGCCCTTGGCTTCGCCGGTGCGATAGTCGAAGCGGCCATTGTGCTTGGGACATTCGATGATGTTGTCCATGACAAGGCCGTCGGCGAGATGGATCTTCTCGTGCGTGCACAGGCCGTCGGTCGCGAAATAATCGTCTTCGGGGCTGCGGTAGACGGCAAAGGTCCGTCCTCCATGGTCGAAGCGGATGACATCCTCTTCGTCGATCGCATCAGCGGCACAGACTTCGATCCAGTTGCTCATGTTTTCCTCCCTTTACGCTGTCGGTGTTATTGGGCGGCTGCCGCCGGCAGTTCGCCGTGGAATTCCTCGCGATAGGGCCGTGCCGTCGGCGGCAGCTCGCGCTTCAGGAAATAATCCTCGTTGCGTAGCTGCCGCAGGAACGCCGGGATCATCTCGCGATAGCCCGACCACATGGACGGATTGGGTGCCGGCAGGTCGTGCTTGATCATCGCATGCAGCTTCGGCAGTGCGTGATAGGGCACCATCGGGAACATGTGATGTTCGACATGGTAGTTCATGTTCCAGTAGATGAAGCGGCTGATCGGGTTCATCATCACGGTGCGGCTGTTCAGCCGGTGGTCGATGACATTGTCGGCAAGGCCGCCGTGTTGCAGCAGCCCGGTCAGCACGTGATGCCAGGCGCCGTAGAGCCGGGGCAGGCCGACCAGCATCAGCGGCGGGATCGAACCCATGGCAATTGCCGCTGCAATGGTCACGATATAGATGGCAAGCCATATGCGGGCGATGCGGATGGCCTTCGGCTGCTCCATCTCGGGAATGAAGGTTTTTTCCGCGGCGCTGACAACGCCGCAGGCATTGCGCAGCATATCGACCATCGCGTACCAGGCATCGAGGATGCCGAAGAAGTTCAGGATGAGGCGGAAAAGGTCCGGCGGCCGCATGACGGCGATTTCCGGATCACGACCGACGATGACGGTATCGGTGTGGTGGCGCGCATGGCTCCAGCGCCAGGTCACCGGATTGCGCATGATCATGAAGCAGGCGATCTGGTAGACCGCGTCGTTCATCCAGCGCGTCTTGAATGCCGTGCCATGGCCGCATTCATGCCAGCGGCTGTCGGAAGCCGAGCCGTAAAGCACGCCATAGACCAGGAAGAAGGGGATGCAAATCCACGACCCCCAGAAGTAGATGCCGAGTGCCGCGAAGACCACCATGCTGCCGAGCCAGATGATGGTGTCGCGGATCGCCGGCGCGTCCGAACGCTGCATCAGCGCCTTCATGTCCTTGCGCGTGATATCCGTATGATACCATTCGGCGGCGGCAAGCCCCGTTTCCACCGCCAGCCTGCCGCTTGCGCCTAGCAGATCATAATCACGCTTGATTGTCGTCGTCATCCCTGCCTCCCGCGATGTGCAACAGCACGCCGCCCTCGATGTCAGAAACGATAGATCGACTTTTTGCTTGCCTCAATGCATGAATGATGGAATCTATCAAAACCTATCAAATTCTGATGTCACCAATGATGGCATATCTCAGGAGCAGCCATGCGTCGGCCCACAATTGCGGATCTTGCCAAGGCATCCGGTGTCAGCGTTGCCACCATCGATCGTGTGTTGAACGGACGTCATCGCGTGCGGGAAGAGACGGCGCGCCGCGTCTACGATGCCGCGCAGGAAATCGGCTATCATGCCGTTGGTCTCCTGCGTCAGCGGGTCTTTGAAGATCTGCCGCAATATCGGTTGGGCTTCGTTTTGCAGAAGCCTGTTCAGGCTTTCTACCAGGCCTTTGCCAGGGAGATCGCCGTGGCGGCGCAAGCGGTCACGACAGCGCGGATCAATGCCCAGATCGATTTTGTCGCGGCCTCCACGCCGACGGCGATTGTCGAGAAGCTGAAAATGGTCGCCGCACGAAGCCAGGCAGTCGCGCTTGTCGCGCCGGATTATCCGGCAGTCACGGCTGCAATCGAGGAATTGAAGGAAAGAGGTATTCCGGTTTTTTCGCTGCTCTCGGATTTCTCCACCACGGCGCGTCAGGGCTACATCGGCGTCGACAACCGCAAGGTCGGACGCACGGCGGCCTGGATTATCGCGCGCTCGGCGCGCCGCCCGGGCAAAGTTGCCTGCTTCGTCGGCAGCCATCGTTTCCTGGGTCACGAGCTGCGCGAAATCGGCTTTCGCTCCTATTTCCGCGAAAATGCGCCTGACTTCGAGGTGCTGGATACGCTTATCAATCTCGACACGCCGGAGATCACCCATGAGGCGACGCTCGATCTCCTGCAGAAGCATCCCGACCTCATCGGCTTTTATGTCTGCGGCGGCGGCATGGAGGGGGCGATCTCTGCCATTCGCGAGGAGCGTCTATCAGGCAAGCTGATCGCCGTCGTCAACGAATTGACACCGGAATCGAGGGCAGCGCTCGCCGATGATGTCGTTACCATGGCAATCGGCACGCCGTTGCCGGCGCTCTGCAATGAATTGATGAACTTGATGATCAAATCGGTCGAGAGCGACGAGGCCGCCGTTCCCGGACAAAGCTTCCTGCCGTTTGAAATCTTCCTCTCGGAAAACATCTGACTGGCATGATGTAATTCTATCATTCAACCGAGAATTCTATCAGGAATGATGGCTGACGCCGATGGAAGAAGGGCATGAATATCGCTAGTCCTTCGCAAGCAGGCGCGGCGGATTTGGAATGTCTCTGCGGCCGAACGCCTTGAGGAGGAGTGCCTATCATGAGTTCCATTCGTTTCGCGCTCAATCATATGTGTGCGCCGTCCCTGAAGCTCGAATCGTTCTTTGCTGCCGCAAAGGAGCTCGGTATCGACAGCGTCGAGATCCGCAACGATCTCGCCGGAAATGCGATACTGGATGGCACGCCGGCAAAAGCCGTCAGGGAATTGGCCGAGCGCCAGGGGCTGACGATCATCTCCATCAACGCGCTGCAGCGCTTCAACGAATGGAACGACGAGCGCGCCCGCGAAGCGGCTGAGTTGATCGACTATGCGCGCGATTGCGGCGCCAAGGCCCTTGTCCTCGTTCCGGTCAATGACGGCAGCGGTCGTGAGCCGGAGGCGCGCCGCGCCAATCTCCGCAAGGCGCTATCCGCCCTGAAGCCGATGCTGGACGCGGCCGGCATTATCGGCCTCGTAGAGCCGCTCGGCTTCGAGATCTGCTCACTGCGCCTGAAGAGCGAAGCGGCTGATGCGATCGAGGAGCTTGGCGCAAAATCTACCTTCCGTCTCGTGCACGATACTTTCCATCATCATCTTGCAGGCGAGACTGCAACTTTCCCGCAATTGACCGGACTGGTTCACATTTCCGGTGTCAGCGATCCCGAGGTTTCCGTCGCCGACATGCGTGATCCGCATCGCGTTCTGGTCGACGCGAAGGATCGTCTCGACAATCTCGGGCAACTGAGGGCGTTGCTGTCAGCCGGCTATACCGGCCCCGCATCTTTCGAGCCCTTTGCTCCGACGGTGCATGCCTTGAAGGAACCGGTCGCTGCTCTCAGGGAGAGTATGGCTTATATCGCCGGTCAGCTCTGACTGACATAGTAGTCCGCGGGCAACTTACCTGCTCAATCGTGCGAATGCGTTTCGGGATGATTTGCGCCATGATCCGACGGGATGAGGTGCAGGTTGCCGAAACGCACGCCGCGCTGCGTTACCACGCTGTCGGCAAAACTCTTGATTTCGTCGGCCTTGCCTTTGAGCACTGAAACTTCGAGGCAATCATGTCCGTCGATATGGACATGAAGTGTCGAGACTGAAAGATCGTGGTGATCGTGTTGCGCGATCGTCAGCCGACGCGACAGGTCGCGGGTTTCATGCTCATAGACATAGGTCAGCGCTGCGTAGCATCTGGTCTCGCCGTCCACCGTCGGCTGCGCGCGCGTGACGGCATCGCGGACGAGATCGCGCAACGTCTCCGAGCGACTGGCATAGCCGCGCTCCGCGCTGATCTTGTCGATCGTCTCCAAGAGATCGTCGTCAATGGTGATGGTAATCCGTTGCATGTCGTGATCCTCGTTCCCCGCGGTTTGTTGGCACCGACTAGAGAAAATTTCGAGGGGATTTGCAATGGTTCCCGGCACTATTGCCGGCCGCGGAAACGACGCTGGTAGGTGGGATCGTAGAGCGCACTTTCTCGAAAATCGCTGGCGGAAAGCGACGGCCCGACGAAGATCAGGGCGGTGCGCTCGATCGGATCGGCGGCCACCTGCGCTTCGATCGTCGCGAGCGTGCCCCGGATGATCCGCTCGTCTGGCCATGAAGCCTTGACGACGATCGCAACCGGGCAATCCCTCCCGTAGAGCGGCGTCAGGTCTTCGACGACTTTTTCAAGCGCATGGATCGCCAGATGGATGGCAAGCGTTGCGCCGGTCGCCCCGAATTTCTCCAGCGTTTCATTGTTCGGCATCGGCGAGGCGCGGCCAGAAACGCGGGTCAGCACCAGGCTCTGGGCAACCGCCGGAATGGTCAACTCGCGTCCAAGTGCCGAGGCTGCGGCTGCAAAGGCGGGAACGCCTGGCGTCAGCGTATAATCGATGCCATGCTGTTCCAACCGGCGGATCTGTTCGGCGACCGCACTCCAGACCGAGAGGTCGCCGGAATGCAGGCGCGCGACGTCCTCGCCCGCGGCGGCCGCCTTCAGATACTCCGCCTCGATCTCATCGAGCGACATCGGCGCCGTGTCGATAATGCGGGCACCAGGCGGGCAATATTGCAGCAGTTCCGGCGAAACGATCGAGCCGGCATAGAGGCAGACCGGGCATTTGCCGATCAGATCGCGGCCGCGCACCGTGATCAGGTCGGCGGCTCCTGGGCCTGCGCCAATGAAATGCACTGTCATCGCTCTACCTCATTCTAAATTATGGTTTCACCCACGACCATTGCGTCACCGGCATGGCTGGCCGCCATCCGGTCATGCGGCCGACGGGGGCGGCGCGGGCAATATCGATGCGGATCAGCGAACCGCCCCGGCGCGCCTGTTCGGCCAGCAGCAGCGCTTCCATTTCGGTCGTGACGGCATTGGCAACGAGCCTGCCACCGCTTCTCAATTGGCCGATTGCGGCGTCGAGCACACCGGCATCACTGCCGCCGCCGCCGATGAAGATCGCATCCGGTGCCGCAAGACCGGGAAGAACCGCTGGCGCCTCGCCTTCGACAATCACCAGGCCCGGCACGCCGAAAATTGCGGCATTGCGGCGGATTCGCGCCGCACGTTCAGACGATGCCTCGATGGCAATGGCGCGCAGCGAAGGATCGGCCAGCATCCATTCGATGCCGATCGAACCGGCGCCGGCGCCGATATCCCAGAGCAGCTCGCCATGGCGCGGTGCAAGAGCAGATAGCGTCATCGCGCGTATCTCGCGCTTGGTGATCTGGCCGTCATGTTCGAAAAGCTCGTCAGGCAGCCCCGCGCTTAGCGGCAAGATCCGAGCTCCGGCTTCCGCCTTGACCTCGACTGCGCAAATATTCAGATCGTTGACGCATGAAAGGGTGAAATCAGCCGCAATTTGTCGGGAGATCCTCTCGTGCGGGCCGCCAAGCGCCTCCAGAACCGCAAGCTTAGAGGGGCCAAAGCCTGAGCCTTGCAGTAAGGCGGCCAAGTCGGCGGGGCCTTTGCCATCGGATGTCAGCGCCAGGATCTTGCGGCCTGCATGGAGATGCGGCCGGATAAGATCGATCGGTCGCCCGTGGACCGACAGGACCGTCGTTTCCTGCAGAGGCCAGCCGAGGCGCGATGCGGCAAGGCTGAAAGAGGAGGGCGCCGGAATGACGGTCATTTCAGCGACTGGAATGCGTCGTGAAAGTGTTACCCCGACACCGTAGAAGAAGGGATCGCCGGAAGCGAGAACCACCGTCGGCTTGCCCTGGCGGGCGAACACTGTCTCGACAGACTTTTCGAATGGTGAAAGCCAGGCCTGCGTTTCGCCCGTTATCAATGGGCTCATCAGGTCAAGATGTCGCGCTCCACCAAAGACCATTGGCGCTGTAGCGATCAACCGCTTGGCCTCGTCGCCGAGCCCCGCTGGACCGTCCTCGCCGATGCCGATAAGAGTGAGCCAGCGTTGAACGGAAGGTGTCTCAGCCATGGGTAAGATCCGCATTCTGATCCTTGGCGGCACGACGGAGGCTCGCGCTTTGGCCGTGTCGCTTGCAACTCGCGCCGAACTTGACGTCGTCCTGTCGCTCGCCGGCAGAACCGCCGATCCGGCGCCTCAGCCTGTTCCAGTTCGCAGCGGCGGCTTCGGTGGTGTCGATGGGCTTATCCGCTATCTGCGGGATGAAGCAATCGACCTGTTGATCGATGCTACCCACCCGTTCGCCGCCCGCATTTCCGCCAATGCCGCGCGGGCGGCCGATCAATGCGATGCGACCGCCTTTGCCTTGCGCCGTTCGGCCTGGGTGCCGGTCGAGGGCGATGACTGGCTCCCGGTGCATAGCGTTTCGCAGGCTATCGCCGCGCTTGGCGCCGCACCGTTGCGCGTTTTCCTGGCAACCGGCCGGCGGGAGGCGCATCAGGCGAACGCGGCGCCGCAGCATCATTACTGGGTCCGCAGCGTCGATCCCGTCGAACCGCCGCTGACGGTGCCTCATGTCAGCTACATTCACAGCCGAGGTCCGTTCCGACTGGCCGACGAACTCGACATGCTGCAACACCATCGGATCGAGGTCGTCGTCGCCAAGAACAGCGGCGGTGACGCGACCTACGGAAAGATCGAAGCGGCAAGGCAGCTCGGCATCAAGGTGATCATGGTCGAGCGCGCGGAGACCGCCGGCCTGCCGGTGGTCGAAACAGTGGAGGCTGCGCTCGATCGGATCGATCATTTCGTCTCTTCCCTGATGAACCGCGGGGTATAGACGAGATCCGGGCGTCCTTCGCGCGCAATGACGCGAGTCTCGGCCGAGCCGATGATGACGCAGGTTGCCATATCGGCCTGCGAGGCCTCTGCATCGGCAAGTCGTGCCACCGTGATACGCTCGTCGGGCCGGCCGGCGGCGCGTCCGAAAATGATCGGCGTGTCGGCAGGCAGGATGTCACGGACGATTTCGAATGCCTTGCCAAGCTGCCAGGGCCGCGCCTTGCTGATCGGATTGTAAAGCGCAATGACGAAGCCGGCATCGGCGACCGCACGAAGCCGGTTTTCGATGAGCGGCCAGGGCTTCAGATTGTCCGATAGCGAGATAGCACAAAAATCGTGCCCGAGTGGGGCGCCTATGCGCGCAGCCACCGCCAGCATGGCCGTGATACCAGGTACGATGACAAGGTCCACCGAGCGCCACTCAGCGGGGCCGTGATCGATCGCCTCGCAGACGGCGGCCGCCATGGCAAAGACGCCGGGATCGCCGCCGGAGACGACGCAGACATTGATACCGGCCGCCGCCCGCCGCAGCGCCACCTTGGCCCGGTCTAGTTCCTCGCGATTGTCTGAGGCGTGGCGGATCTGGTCGTCGCGCAGTGTCAGGCGGTCGAGATAAGGACCGTAACCGTAGAATTCATGGGAATCCGCGACAGCAGCGAGTGCCTCCGGCGTCGTCTGCTCAGGCTTGCCGGGACCGGTGCCGATGACATAAAGACGCCCGCTCATGGCCTGTTTTCCCAACCGGGGACAAGAACCAGCGAGAAATAGGGCGCCTCGGCATCGTCGCGGCTGGCAAGCGGCGTCATGGCGCCATTCGCCATCGTGCCACGCTCGACATAGATCGCTTCCTCCAGCCGGCCGGCAGCATCAAGCGCGCGGCGGATCTTTGGCAGATTGCGGCCGACCTTCATGATGACGGCGGCCTGTGTGTCGCCAAGACGCCGGGTAAGCTCGGCTTCAGCCATCGTTCCCGGCAGCACGGAGAGCACATCGTCTCCCTGCACCATGGGCAATCCGGCGAGCGACCAGCAGCCGGACATGGCCGTCACGCCCGGTATGACTTCCGTCGGGAAGCGCTCGGCAAGGCGCACATGCAGATGCATATAGGAGCCGTAAAACAGCGGATCGCCCTCGCTGAGCACGGCAACCGTCTTTCCCTCGCGCAGATGCGCCGCCACCATCTCGGCCGAGGCGTCGTAGAAGGCGGTGATCTGACGAAGATATTCCGGTGCGTCCTTGTCGATCTCCGTCGTGACCGGATAGTAGAGCGGCAGCAGTTTTACATCTGCTCTCAGAAACTCGCCGACGATGGCCTTGCCGTTGCCGCCTCGTCCCTGCTTGGCGAAGTAGGCGACGATATCGGCGCGCTCCAGCGCTTTGACTGCCTTGACCGTCAGCAGTTCGGGATCGCCGGGCCCGGTGCCGACGCCGATCAGCTGTCCATTGGATGGCGCGCTCATATGCCCGGCCTCGCCAAGGCATTGAGCGCGGCTGCCGTCATCGCGCTACCACCAAGCCGGCCGCGGACGATGGCAAAGGGGACGCCATAGGAATTCTCGGCGAGCGCATCCTTCGATTCCGCCGCGCCGACGAAGCCGACGGGCATGCCGATGATGGCGGCAGGCTTCGGCGCGCCGTCGCGCAGCATTTCCAGGAGGTGAAAGAGGGCCGTCGGCGCATTGCCGATGGCGACGACCGAGCCGGCAAGCCGGTCCGTCCACAGATGCATTGCTGCGGCAGAACGCGTGTTGCCGATGGTCTTGGCGATATCCGCCGTACGCGGGTCCTGCAAGGTGCAGATCACCTCGTTGGCGGCCGGCAGGCGGGCACGGGTGACGCCGCGAGCGACCATTTCAGCATCACAGAAAATCGGCGCGCCCTCGGCCAGCGCCTTGCGGGCCGATGCGACGAAATCGGGAGAGAACAGGAAATGCTCTGCCGCTTCCACCAGTCCACAGGCGTGGATCATACGGACGGCGACATCGGCTTCGGCTTCAGGAAAACGCTGGAGATCGGCTTCGCTGCGGATGATCGCGAAGGAGCGTTCGTAGATCGCATCTCCCTCGCGGATATAGTCATAGTCAGGCATTTTTATCCCTGTCGTAAAGCCGTCGCGATTGCGTCCCGGCCGAGCCGTTTAAGACACTGCTGCGCCGATTCGCCAGCAGCTTTGTTGTTTCGTACCAGTTCCCCGAGCGTGGCCAGTGCCGATTTCAGTCTTTCCTTGCCGATGTAAGCCACGGGCTCTGATGATGATGACCCATTTACGACAATAGCATAGCCTGTTGCAGCACCGACGATGGTGAGCATTGCCGGGGACGGGTGGGCGCAGCCTTTCATGCAGCCGGACAGATGCACCTTGAGCGAACCGTCAAGCAGTTCGGCTCCTACATCGACCAGATCGACGGCTGCCTGCTTTGTTGCATAGTGGGCCGAGGCACACGCACCGCTTCCCGCGCAAGGGATCGCATAGTTTGCGGGATCGTCTGCACGGGTCTGCAAACCGCAGGCGGCTGCGACGGCCACGATGTCCTCAAGGCGCTTACGGGGCAGGCCGAGCAGCAACAGGCTGTGTTCGGGTCCCGTCCGGATTTCGTGCACTCCGGCCAGCTCGGCTACGTCGAGAAAGCGGACGAGGTCTTGGGCGTGGATCTGACCGAAGGCGGGACGTAGGCCAAGAGCGAATTGTTCCTTGCCGAACGGGATGATGCCGACAGGTGAAGCAAGCGGGATGGTTTCGTGGTGGGTAGGGCCGGGAGGGGCGGAAAACAGTGCTTGCAGGGATGCGGCATCGAGATCGCGGCCGCGGGCACGAGGTCCGATTGCGGCGAGAGCCTTGATCAGCGCGACGGCTCCGGCAATTGCCTGCTCCGGGGACAGAGTGGCAAGCGGGGTTGCGGATGCCTGCGTCCCAGCGATGCAGAGCGTCCACATTTGACCCACAGCGATGTCGATGGCCTTCAGTCGGATATCCGCCGTAAGTTCGTCGAGCGTGAGCCGGCCGCCGCCATCGATGATGATGGCGAGCTTTGCCGCCAGCAGCGGTTTGGGATGAAGAGTGTCAATGGCGTTCCGCAGGCGTTGAGCCAGCGCGCGCGCATCAGAAATTTCCGAGGGATCGACGCCGCTGAGCGGCGGGACTTCGATGGCGACGCCGCTCTCCGGCACGATGCCGGTTCGGTCGATGTCGGCAGCCAGTCCGGCCATGCTGTCGGGTGTCATGCCACGCAGTTGGAGATTGCCGCGAGCGGTGATCTCGATCAGGCCGTTACCGTGCTTTTCGGTCGCTTCGGCCAGGGCGCGAAACTGCTGAACCGTCAGGCCTGGCGTCGATGGCCGCAGGCGCACCAGCAGACCGTCGCCCGTCTGCATCGGTGCGCTCAAGGAAGGACAGGCACCGCGAACCGTGGAAGGCAGAGCCGATGTGACACCGTGACGATCGGCCTTCTCCCGCGAGAGGCTCACCTGTTCCATCATTGTCTCAGCATCGGCCGCAACCATAAGACTGCCCTTCATAAGGGACATTTCCTTGCACAAACCGGATCGGCGGGCAAACGATTTGGCATTTGGCTTTTATGCGAGGTCGTCGAAATCCTGCCCCTTGCGCATGAGGTAAATATCCATGATCCATCCGTGCCGGGCGCGAGCCTCTGCCCGAACAGCAAGAATGCGCTCGGAAACGTCGGCAAGTTTGCCAGAGATAATAATCTCATCCTTGGTGCCGAGATAGGCTCCCCAATAGATATAGGCGTCGGGGTCTTCGATCTTGCTGAAGGCCTGCTCGCCGTCGAGCATGACGACTGCCGTTTCGGCAACGCCTGGAAAGCTCTCGGCCAGGCGCCGGCCGGTGGTGATCTGCACCGGCTTGCCGACGAGGTTGAGGGGGATGCGATGGCTCGCTGTCAGCGCCTGGATGCTGGTGATGCCGGGAACAACACTGTAATCGAGGGCAACATTTCCCCGAGCGACGACGCGCTCGAGAATGCGCAACGTGCTGTCGTAAAGGCCCGGATCTCCCCAGACGAGGAAGGCAGCACTCTGGCTTTCCGTCAGGTGCTCCAGAAACAGCCGCTCGTAGGTCGCGGAAATCGCCTCATGCCACTCATCGACGCTCTGCACATAGCTGCGGTCCGTCGTCTGGCGCAAGGGCACATCGTAATCCACGAAGCGCGTGGCTTTATTGGTGACATAGCGCTGGCAGATCTCGCGCCTGACATCGGCAAGCTCGCTCTTGGTTGCGCCCTTGCTGGGGATGAGGATGACATCGGCTGTATTCAGCGCATTGATCGCCTGCACGGTCAGATGTTCGGGATTTCCCGTGCCGATACCGACGATATGAATATGCCGCATATGCTTCCCCTCATTCCTAGGCGCTGTTTGCCGGAAGCGCCCGATCATTTCAAGAGCGGCCGTTCAAGCGGATGGCCGGTCGAAGGTCCAGCGATTGGCCATGTAGGTGCGCGGCGAGGTGCCGAGCATGCGCCGGAACATGGTGGTGAAGGCGGCCACACTTTCATAGCCGGCTTCGAGGGCCACATTGGTCACGGGCTGGCCCTCGGCAAGCTGCGGCAGGCAGGCAAAGACGCTCGCCTGCTGGCGCCATGTCGTGAAGCTGATGCCGGTTTCCTTGCGGAACTGCCTGGTGAAGGTGCGGCGGCTCACGGAAAGCTTCTCGGCCCAGTCGTCCAGCCTGGCGTTGGGCGATGGATTGGCGAGATAGTCTCGGCAGAGTGCCGTTAGACGGCGATCGGACGGGAAGGGGAGGCCGAGCGGACGTTCCTGCAGGGTTGCTATCTCTTCGACGAGCAGGGAGAGGACGAGCTTGGCCTTGCGATGGCTGACGGGTGCTTCCCGCAGCCGAATGGCCTCCAGCAGCAGGCTGCGCGCGAGATCCGTCACTTCGACGACGCGCGGCGCTTCATCCTTCGGCGGCTGGCTGCGTGGCGTCACGTAGACGGATTTCATGCTGACATCGCTCAGAATCTCGATCGAATGCTCGAGCCCAACGGGGATGAAGAGGGCATGGCCCGGCGGCACCATCCAGCGGCCGCGCGCTGTCATGATCAGCGCGACGCCTGAGAAAATGCACAGCAATTGCGTGCGGCGGTGATGATGCCAGGGAACGATGTAGCCCTGCGGCGGCTCGGCACTATGGACGAGCACATCGGCAGGCGACTCCTCCATCCAGCGCATGTTGCGAACATGATCGTCGTCGAGGGTCGCCAGCAACTGTTTCGATAGCTTTTCCATTTTGGCCCAATCGAGAAACTATTGGACCAAAACACGAAAGAAGGACACTCGCAAGACGTGTTAAAGGCGGAGCAAGTCATATGCTTGGCAAATCTTGCCGGCACAGGAAGGATTCCCCCTCATGGTTGCGGAAGTTTCGGGCACGCAGGCCCGATATCAAAAGACGACGATGTCGATCGTTATGGCGGTCAGCACCTGCCATCTGCTGAACGACACGATGCAGTCGCTTTTAACGTCGCTCTACCCGATGTTCAGGGAGAATTATGCGCTCGATTTCGTGCAGATCGGCCTGCTGACGATGATGTTCCAGATCACGGCATCGCTGCTGCAGCCGGTGGTCGGCATCGTTACCGACAAATGGCCGATGCCCTATTCGCTGCCGGCCGGCATGGTCAGCACCTTTGCGGGCCTGCTGTTGCTCGGTTACGCCAGCAGTTTCGGCGTGCTTCTGATCGCCGCAAGCCTGATCGGCTTCGGCTCGGCCATCTTCCATCCGGAGGCATCGCGCGTGGCCCGTCTGGCGTCCGGCGGGCGCCACGGTCTGGCGCAATCGCTCTTCCAGCTGGGCGGCAATGCCGGTTCGGCAATCGGGCCGTTGATTGCCGCCTTCTTCGTTCTCCAGCACGGTCAGAAGAGTGTGGCGTGGCTTTCCGTGCTTGCCGTTATCGGCTTCATCGTTTTGAGCTGGGTCGGCACCTGGTTCATCAATCATCGACGTCAGCAATCGGCTCGCCCCGCACCGAGCCGCGCCTTGCCGATCGCGCGCAACAAGGCAATGTGGGCGCTCGCGATCCTCATCCTGCTGACGGCGACGAAGAACGTCTATATGGCGAGCATCTCCAGCTACTTCACCTTCTACGTTATCGACAAGTTCCATCTCGATGTTCGTGACGCGCAGCTGATGCTGTTCCTCTTCCTCGGCTCCGTCGCTGTCGGCACGATCATGGGCGGTCCGGTGGGCGACCGGTTGGGTGCGCGCTTCGTGATCTGGTTCTCGATCCTCGGCGTCATCCCGTTCGCGCTGCTGATGCCCTATGCGAACCTGTTCTGGACCTGCGTCCTGACCGTTATCATCGGCCTCGTGCTTGCCTCGGCCTTCCCGGCGATCGTGGTCTTTGCGCAGGAGTTGATCCCCGGCCGTGTCGGCCTTATCGGCGGCATCTTCTTCGGCTTCGCCTTCGGCGCCGGCGGGCTTGGCGCGGCGTGGCTCGGCGATTTTGCCGATGCGCGCGGCATCCCGTTCGTCTACACGATCTGCTCTTATCTGCCGCTCTTGGGATTGTTCACGATCTTCCTGCCGCGAATTCCGCGGCATTGATCGAAAGCGGCGGGCAATGGGCCCGCCGCCTTTCTCATGGCTCATCGAAAATCCTGCTTGTCAGGCGTAGCGGCTGATGGCGAGGTCGGTCGCGTCGATATCAGGTTTGCGGCCGCTGACGAGGTCGCTGATGACGCGCGCCGAGCCGGAGCTCATGGTCCATCCGAGCGTGCCGTGGCCGGTATTGAGGAACAACCCCTTGATCTTCGTCGGCCCGATGACCGGCGTCCCATCCGGCGTCATCGGCCGCAGGCCCGACCAGAAGGAGGCCTTGGCGACATCGCCGCCGGGGAAGAGATCGGTGACGGAATGTTCGAGCGTCTGGCGTCGGGCAAGGCCGAGATCGTTGGTATAGCCGGAGATTTCCGCCATGCCGCCGACGCGGATGCGATCGCCGAGGCGAGTGATCGCGATCTTGTAGGTTTCGTCCATGACGGTCGATTCCGGTGCGCGCGAGGCATCGGTGATCGGGATCGTCAGCGAATAGCCCTTGACCGGATAGACGGAGAGGCTGATGCCGAGCGGCTTCAGCAGGAGCGGCGAATAGCTGCCGAGAGCGACGACGATCGCATCGGCGTCCACGCGTCCGCGATCGGTCATGACGGCGCGCGATTGCCCGCCCTGGATGTCGAGCGCCTTGATCGTCGTGCCGTACTGGAAATTCACGCCGAGCTCGACCGCCTTTGCCGCAAGCGCGTTGGTGAACTTGAAACAGTCGCCGGTCTCGTCCTTCGGCGTCAGCAAGCCGCCGACGATTTTCTCCCGGACATGCCTGAGTGCCGGCTCGACGCGAATGCAGCCATCGGGATCGAGCACTTCATAGGGGATGCCGTCGGCGGCCAGGGCTTTGACGTCCTTGGCCGACGCGTCGAGCTGATGATGCGTTCGGAAAAGCTGCAGCGTGCCCTGCATGCGTTCGTCATAGGCGATGCCGGTCTCTTCGCGAACCTGGGCGAGCGAAATGCGACTGTAATCGGCAAGGCGCAGCATGCGGCTCTTGTTGATCGCATAGCGCTCCGAGGTGCAGTTCGACAGCATCTTGACGAGCCAAGACAGCATGGCGCCATCGACCTTCGGGCGCAAGATGAGCGGCGCGTGGTGCATGAACAGCCACTTGATCGCCTTCATCGGAATGCCGGGAGCGGCCCAGGGCGAGCAATAGCCGAAGGAGACTTCGCCGGCATTGGCAAAGCTCGTTTCCAGCGCCGGCCCCTGCTGCCTGTCGATGACCGTGACCTCATGGCCCGCCTTGGCAAGCTGATACGCAGATGTCACGCCGATGATACCGGCACCCAGAACGACGACTTTCATGATGTCCTCAGAGAAATGAGCTTTGGAAGGTCAGCGATATTGACGGTGGAAGCGATGGCCGAGACTGGTCAGGATTTCATAGGAAATCAAGCCGGCATCGCGCGCGAGATCATCCAGGGTCTGATGGTCTCCGAGAACCTCCACCATGCTTCCGAAGGAGAGAGTGCCTTCGGGCAGAGCGCTGATATCGATTGTTGTGCTGTCCATCGACACGCGGCCGACGATCGGTAGGCGAACGCCGTTGTAATAGACCGCGCCGCGATCGCTGAGGCTGCGCGGAAGGCCGTCGGCATAGCCGGCGGCGATCGTCGCAAGCCGGGTCTCGCCCTTCGTCACATGCACGCCGCCGTAGCCGACGCGGGCGCCTTCCGGAACGGTTCGCGTCTGCACGACGGCGACATCGAGCCGAACGACGGCTTCCATAGGGTTGGCAACGTCACTCGTCGCGGTGCCGCCATAAAGAGCGATGCCCGGCCGGGCCAGCACGCCGTGAAAATCCTCGCTGAGGAAAATGCCGCCTGAGTTCGCGAAGGAGACATCGTAATCGGGGAATTCGGCCGAGACGCGATGCATTTCGGCAAGCTGGTCGGCATTTTGCGTGTTGTCGACTTCATCCGCCGACGCGAGATGGCTCATGATGAACAGGATCTCGAGATGCTCGGATGTCCGCAAATGATCCGCGACCGCGTTTCTGTCTTCCGGCTGTATTCCAAGTCGCGACATGCCCGTGTCGAACTGCAAGACCGCCGGAAGCTTGCGCCGCAGCGCGCATGCGGTTTCGGCCCATTGCTGCAGCTGTTCGAGAGAGTTGATGACAGGCACAATGCCGCCATCGGCACATGTGGCTTCGTTGCCGGGCAGCAGGCCGTTCAGCACGAAGATCGTTGCGTCGCCAGGCAGTTGCGGACGCAACCGCAACGCCTCGATGAAATGAGCGACGAAGAAATGCCGGCAGCCACGATCATAAAGGGTTCTGGAGACCTGCGCGGCGCCGAGGCCATAGGAATCGGCCTTCACGACCGCGGCTGTGCGAGCGGGCGCGACGATGGAGGAAAGCGTCTCATAGTTGCGGCACAAAGCGTCGAGATCGATGGTCAGATAACCACAAGCCCCGCTCTCCAACGCCAGTTTGGGCGCCCGGAAATCCATCATGCCGCCGTTCATATCAACCTCCATCTTTCCGGCGCAGATTATTGAAACGATCGTGAAATTGCCTAGCGAATAGTGATTGATTATTGTGTAGTTGCGTTCATATTGAAATTATCGGCGAATTTTTGAAAGAATCTGCATGGCTGCTCTCGATGCGATCGATCGCAATATTCTCCGCCTGCTTCGCCTTGATGCTCGCGTCAGCAATGCCAAACTTGCAAGTGAGGTTGGGCTGTCGCCATCGGCCTGCCTGCGGCGTATCAAACTGATGGAGCAGGCGGGTGTGATCCGGGGCTATACGGCGCTTGTGGACACTTCCCAGGCGGAGGCGTCGATTGCTGTCATTATCAACATCACGCTCGAGCGGCAGACGGAGGAACACCTTGATCGCTTCGAGGCGGCGGTACGCAAGCATCCCGAGATCAAGGAATGTTTTCTGATGACGGGCGGCTCCGACTATCTGTTGCGCGTCGAGGTTGCCAATCCCGGCGATTTCGAGCGCATTCACAAGGATATTCTGTCGACCATGCCCGGAGTGCTGCGGATACATTCGAGCTTCTCGATCCGCAATGTACTGGCGACGCGGCCCAAGGGGCCGCGTTAAATGTTGCCTATAGTGTCAGGGCCCGGGGCGATCTCACTCCGCCGTGTTGCGCGTCTGATCCCAGCCGATGCCTGCGGCAGCATCGACCTCGCAGATCAAGCCGCTCGGCTCATAGCCGATATGGACCTTGCCGTTCAATTCGGCCGCCAGCAGGCTTTCGATCAGCCGGGAGCCGAAGCCCTTGCGGGTCGGCGGCTGTACGATCGGCCCTCCCGTTTCCTGCCAACGCAATTTGAGACGGTCGGCCTCGCCCGTTTCCACGGACCAGGTGATCGCAACGCGCCCATCCGCCACTGAAAGTGCGCCGTATTTGGCGGCGTTTGTCGCAAGTTCATGCAGCGCAAGCGATATCGAGACGACGGCTCTTGGCGCAAGCTTGATCGCCGGTCCGGAAATCTCGAACCGATCCTTCGGATAAGGAGACAATGCCTGGGCGATGACAGCGGTCAATTCCGCCTGCTCCCATTGGCCGTGGATCAGCAGATCATGGGCACGCGCCATCGAGGCGAGCCTTGCTTCGAATGTCTCGACGGATGTCTTGTCCACGTCGTCTCGGCCGAGGGTCTGACGTGCGATGGCCATGACGGTCGCAAGCACGTTCTTGACGCGATGATTGAGCTCGCCCGCCAGCACCGTCTGCAGGCGTTCGGCTTCCTTCTTGGCGCTGATGTCATGCGCGATCTTCGATGCCCCGATGATGCGCCCATAGGCGTCGTAGATCGGGGAAACACTGAGGAGCACGTCGACAAGCTCGCCATTCTTGCGGCGGCGCTTGGTTTCGTAGGGTTCGACCTTCTGGCCTGCGCGGATCTGGGCGAGGATTGCCGGCTCCTCTTCGCTACGATCCTCCGGAACGAGCATCATCACCGATTGGCCGATGGCCTCTTCGGCCGAATGGCCGTAAAGCCGTTCGGCCCCGATATTCCAACTGGTGATCACCATTTTGAGGTCGGTGCTGAGGATCGCATCGTCCGACGAGGCGATGATGGCCGCCAGCCGCCGTTCGACCTCCTGAATGCGTTTGCGCTCGCTGATATCGGTTATGACGCCGGCGACCCGTTCGATGCGCCCCGAACTGTCCCGCACGCCGGAAACGGAGTTCGCTACCCAGACGAGGCTACCGTCCTTACGGACATAGCGTTTCTCGATTTCGAAGTTTTCGCCGGTCGCCATCATCGTTTCGAACATGCGGTTGTTCTCGCGCAGATCGTCCGGATAGGTGATGTCGTGCATCCGCATTTCGAGAAGTTCGGTCTCGGAGTAGCCGACAATCTCGCAGAAGCGCTCGTTCACAAGAACGAAGCGGCCATCGAGCTCGCATTGCGCAATTCCCGTTGCCGATTGCGAGATGACGGCGCGGAACCGCTCCTCGCTTTCACGCAGCGCCTGTTCCGACCGAACACGTTCCGTCGTTTCATTGACGATACAGAAGACGCCCAGCGCCTTGCCGTCGATATCGCGAACGGGCGAGTAGGAAATGTCGAAGTAAACCGTTTCGGGGTAGCTGTAACGCTCGATGTAGAAGGGGCGATCCTTGGCAACGACCGTCTGGCCTTCATGAAGCACGGAGCGCAGAAGCGGTTCGAGATCGCTCCAGAGTTCAGCCCAGTTTTCTCGTGCGGGATGCCCCAGGGCCTGAGGATGCTTGTCGCCGATCGTCGGTGCATAGGCGTCGTTGTAAAGAGCGACGAAATCCTCGCCCCAGAACATGACGATCTGGGCTTGGGCGGAGAGCATGATATCGACGGCTGCTGTCAGGCATGCGGGCCATGCCGATTTTGGCCCGAGACTGGTCGCCGCCCAGTCGAAGCCAGAGATAAGCGCTGCCATCTCGTTGGTGTGACTTGCCAGTTCGGGCACGATATTCAGCATGCATCCTCTCTTGAGCGACAGTCATCCTTTAAAGGATGCTTGGGTTCCGCCCATGCTCGCGAGGACTCATAGCATATTCCCCGTCGCGGAGTGCAGAGAGAAAATTCGCCGATTCTAAAGTATTTTAAATAACATAAGAAGATACTACAGTAGATCGTTCGCTGCGATCGCAAGCCCTAGTAAATCGCCGTTTTGACTTTGCATGAGCATCGATTTGCTGCCGGTCTGCCCGCAGCGATCAGGTGTCCGGTCGTGCGTGCATTTCCGCTGTCAGCCATTTTTCGAGCGCCAGGGCATCCGGCCTGCCGGCAATATGCGGCGCGATCCAGAGCACCATGCGACGGGGGCCCGGTAGGAAGCCGAAAGGCGCCACCAGCCGTCCGGAGGCGAGCTGATCCAGGACCAGCATCTGCGGCACCACCGCCATGCCGAGGCCGCAGGCGGCTGCCTGGATCAGAAGATAGAAATGATCGAATGCGGCTTGGGGCGTCAGATGCAGGTCCGCCTGTCCGGCAATGGTCTGCCAGTCATTCCAGGCTTGCGGCCGCGTTTGCGTGGAAAGAATCGCCGCACGCTGCAAATCATCGGGACAGAGAATGCCGGAGCGGCTCAGATATTCCGGCGAGCAGACCGGGCCGATCGCCTCACCACCCAATTCCCGGATGATCGCATCTTTCGGCGGGTCGATGACGCTTGAGCGGATCGCAAGGCTGATCTTGTCTCGCACAAAATCGATCTGATCGTAGTTCATATTGAACTGAAGGGCGATGTGCGGATGCCGTTCATGAAACTGTCCGATGCGCGGAATGATCCAGCCCATCATGATCGAGGAGGAGCAGGAGAGCGTCAGCGGGCTCGGGCGGACGCGCTCGACACTTGCCTGCATCAGGCCAAAAGCGCTCGCAAGCCCTTCGGCCAGCCGCAATCCTTCGGGAGTCGGTTCCGTCGAATGCGCCCGGCGGGTGACGAGGATGACGCCGAGCGTCTCCTCGAGGCCGCGTATGTGCCGGCTGATTGCGCCATGCGTGACGCAGAGCTCGTCGGCCGCCAAGCTCATCGACCTGTGCCTTGCGGTCGCTTCGAATGCCTTCAGTGCGTTCAATGATGGAAGAGGGCCGCTCACTATTCGATTCCGCTATTGGTGATGTGATTTTTCCTCACATGATGGGGAGATTAAATCGTTTGCTTGCGGCTTGTCCATCCCGCTAGAGATCAAGGTCACTCGAAGGCGCATGCGGCCGTGGGCGGGAATTGGAGGGGAAATCGGAGTTTCCGTTCTGTCCGCGACGCAAGCGGATCGCTGTGCCGCGAAGATTTGAGGACGGGGGAGGGATTTCCATTGCAGCCCAAAATTCAGGAAATGTCACAGGTCGAGCGCTCGGCCATATCAAAGGTTTCGAAACGGCTGGTGCCGTTCATCGCCTTAATGTTCTTCATCAACTTCCTTGACCGCACGGCGATTTCCTTCGCCGGGCCGAACGGCATGACGACGGATCTGGCGTTGACGGCTGCGCAGTTCGGCTTTGCCGCCGGCATCTTCTTCTTCGGCTACATCGTTCTCGAGATTCCTAGCAATCTCGCGCTCCACAAATATGGTGCGCGCCGCTGGCTTGCCCGCATCATGGTCAGCTGGGGCATCGTCGCGCTGCTCTTCACCTGGGTATCGAGCGCAACGGAGCTTTATGTACTGCGCTTCCTGCTCGGCGTTGCCGAAGCCGGTTTCTTCCCCGGCGCCATTCTATTCTTGAGCATGTGGGTGCCGGCCAAGCATCGCAGCAAGATCCTGGCCCTGTTCTATCTCGCCCAACCGCTCACGACGGTCATCGGCGCACCCTTTGCGGCAATGCTGATCCAGATGCACGGCCTGTTCGGGATGGAAGGCTGGCGCGTCATGTTCTTCGGCGTTGCAGTCCCGGCCATCGTCATCGGTATCGTCACCTGGTTCTATCTTGCAGATCGGCCCGATGATGCGAAGTGGTTGACGCAGTCCGAGAAGGATTGGCTGAACAGGGAGCTTGCCGGCGAGGAAAAGGCAAAGGCGGCCGCGCATGGCAAAATGACCGGTCTTGCCTTGACGGATGGTCGGGTGTGGCTGCTATCGGTCATCTATTTCGGCCTGATCTACGGCCTCTATGCTCTGGCCTTCTTCCTGCCGACGATCATTGCCGGCTTCGAGACGAAATTCGGCGCCAAATTCGATGTCTTCGACAAGGGGCTGATTACCGCCGTTCCCTATCTGCCGGCGGCGGTTGCCTTGTTCTTCTGGAGCCGTGATGCATCAAGGCGCGGCGTGCGGCCCTGGCATATCGGCATTCCCGCCCTGATCGGCGCCTTCAGTATTCCGGCTGCCCTCTATATGGGCTCGCCTGAGGCGACGATCGTCATGATCACGTTGACGGCCTGCGCGATCTTTTCAGCACTACCGAATTTCTGGGCCATTCCCTCCCGCTTTCTGACCGGGCCGGCGGCTGCGGCGGGTATCGCCCTGATCAACACGATCGGCAACATCGCCGGCTTTGCCGCACCCTATGTGACCGGCGTCGTCAAGGATGCGACCGGCCTTTATGAATTGCCGATGTTCATCGTCGGGGCGTTGATGCTGCTGTCGGCCCTGCTGGCCTTCTCGTTGAACGGCCGCGTGCGCGAGCCGGAGTTCGTTGCCTCCGGCAGCAAGGGCTGAAATCAGCCGATGTGAAGAATGACAGGTGGTGGCGGCGCGAAGGCGGCCGCCACTGCTTTTGATCAGGCTGCGCGCTGAAGCATGCCGAAGAGATCGCGCGGGTCGTCCGGATCGGCGATGATATCGAGCTTCTGGAAGTAGTCCGTGCCTTGAAGCTTTTCGCGGACATAGCGCAGCGCGGAAAAATCCTCGATCGCAAAGCCGACGCTGTCGAACAGCGTGATCTGCCTGTCGCTGCTGCGGCCCTTGGCACGGCCGCTCACAACCTGCCAGAGTTCGGTGACGGGATAGTCCGGGTCCATCTGCTGGATCTCGCCTTCGATGCGGGTCTGCGGCGGATATTCGACGAAGGTATCGGAACGCAGCAGGATGTCGCGGTGAAGTTCCGTCTTCCCGGGGCAGTCGCCGCCGATGGCGTTGATGTGGACGCCGGCGCCGACCATGTTGTCGGTGAGGATCGTGGCGTACTGCTTGTCGGCCGTGCAGGTCGTGATGATGTCGGCGCCTTCGATGGCAGCCTGGGCCGAAGTGCAGGGCACGAGCCGCAGTCCCGTCCCGGCAAGATTGCGAAGGGTCTTTTCCGTCGCCCGCGGGTCGATGTCGTAGAGGCGGACTTCCTCGATGCCGAGCACCGCCTTCATCGCCAGCGCCTGGAATTCGGCCTGCGCGCCATTGCCGATCAGGGTGAGGCGGCGCGAATTGGCGGGTGCCAGATGTCTTGCCGCCATCGCGGAGGTTGCCGCCGTGCGCAGTGCCGTCAGCAGCGTCATTTCCGTCAGCAGCACCGGGTAGCCGGTCGAGACTTCCGCCAGCAGGCCGAAGGCAGTTACCGTCTGCAGCCCCTGCGCCATGTTCTTCGGATGGCCGTTTACATATTTGAAGCTGTAGACGGCCCCATCCGAGGTCGGCATCAGTTCGATGACGCCGTCATGCGAATGGGAGGCGACCCGGGGCGTCTTGTCGAACAGGTCCCAGCGACGAAAATCCGCTTCGACGGCGTCCGTGAGTTCGACGAGCACCGTTTCGATGCCAACGTGATGCACGAGCCGCATCATGTTCTCGACACTGACGAAGGGGATGAAAGCTCTTTCCGATGGGAGCGGTGCGGGCATTCTCGTATCCTCGATAAGATTATTTCCCATAGGGTACCAAGCGGATCGATTGACTGAAATCGCAAAACTGTGCCAGTTCTGGTATGGGTTTGCACAAATTGCCCAGAAATTTTGACGAAATAGACAAGACCAGGATTGCGATGACCCTCGCCAAATATATTCCCGACGACCTCGACCGGCGTATCATCGCCCATCTGCGCGCCGATGGCCGTGCTTCGCTCTCCAAACTGTCGGATGCCCTGGGGGTGGCGCGCGGCACGGTGCAGAACCGGCTGGACCGGTTGATCGAGACCGGCACGCTGCTCGGCTTCACCGTACGGGTGCGCGAAGACTATGACGAGCAGACGGTTCACGCCGTCATGATGATCGAAGTAGTCGGAAAATCGACCACCCAGGTCATCCGCAAGCTGCGCGGCCTGCCGGAAATCTATTCGCTGCATACGACCAACGGCAATTGGGATCTGGTCGCCAATATCCGCGCAACCAGCCTGTCGGACTTCGACCGTGTGTTACGCGAGGTGCGGATGATCGATGGTGTCGCCAACAGCGAAACCAGCCTGTTGCTCAGCAGCCTGTGATCGGCTGCAGCTTCAAGGCTGCCGATCGTAACGGGTTGGTCGGTGCAGGGCCTGTTTACGAGCGGCGCGCGCGTAGTATCCTCTTCCATAGGGTACCGCCCAGAAAGCGGTTGAACAGGATGAAATAGGCGATGATGAGGGCAAAGAGCAGCAGGGCTGGAAGGCCGTTGAGCTGGAAGCCGCCCTCCGTCCTGCCGCCGAGGACCGACGCAATGCCATAGCCAAAAACGAAGAATGCGGTCAGGAAATCGAGGACGGCCGCCGTTACGATGCGCCAGGTGGCTGGCTGCGGCGCTGAATTGGTATCAGACATTGTTTGACCCTGTGGCGTTTGTTGGGGGATGTCGGCAAAAGTATATTACGCTGTTAGCTGCCGGCGCCACGGATATATCCAATGCGGCCTGGCTTTGTCATTCGCGGTAGACACTGTCCTTGTTGAGGTATGGCTGGATACTGGGCGCTATTTTGACGTTCTTTTAGACGAAGATGGATCATCAGCCAACAGAGCCGTGCGGTACGTGACGCAGGTCGTGCCGACCAGCTTGAAAACTCGCGGCTTGTTGTTATGATTTCGCATGGACCTCACACTGCTAGCTCACACTCTTGCATGGATTTTTCTCGGCCTGGTTGTCGTGACAACAGTCGTGCCGGTGAGGACGCGATATCCGTTCATGGCGCTGGCCAGCATCGACAGCATGGTTCCGTTTGGCCTGCTGGGTTTCCTGTTCGTCATGGCTTATCCGGACGACCGCCGGATCGTCGCCCTGGTGTGCATAGCGGTTGCGGCGGCGAGTGAAGCGCTTGCATTGGTCTTGCCGACGAAGAATGTGCGGATCGAGCGTGCGATCCTGAAAGTGCTCGCCACGGTTTCGGGCCTGCTGTCGGGGGCGGTCTTCATGGATCTCGTGCAGCACCTTATCTCGTAGTTGCCGCAGACGAAACGTGGCGAAACGGGCGTGCCGTTGCGAATGACAGAAGAGCAGTATGCTTTTCTTCCATATACAACTTACCGATCCGCGGGCTTGCCGCTCTGGCTCTCCAGTCGATAGCGATGTCCGGGATAAACCAGCCTTGCGGTCGAAACGACGCCGCGCGCCGACCACGTGCGCCTCCTGATCGTCAGGCAGGGCTCGGTCTTCAGGATCGTCAGCAGCTTGCACTCCCAGGCCTGCGGCATGATGGCCTCGACCACATGTTCCGAGCCGCTCAAGGGGGCGACGGACGAAAGATAGGCGTTCGGCGTCATGTCGGTGAAATCCTGCTGCAGATAGTCGGGTGCGGCGTCCGGGTGAACATGCCGGTCCTCGATCTGTACGGGCACGCCGTTCTCGCTATGGACGATCAGCGAATGGAAAACCGGCGATCCGATATCGAGTTCCAATGCGTCGGCAACGTCGGGTGATGCGGCTTCCCGCGCCAGCACGATCACCTTTGCCTGGTGGGAATGGCCGCGTTCGGCGATTTCCTCGGCAATGTTGCGGACCTCGAACAGGGCCGATGCGCCTTTGCGCTCGGCGACGAAGGAGCCGACGCCCTGGATGCGGACAAGCTCACCCTCACTGGCCAGTTCACGCAGGGCGCGATTGGCCGTCATCTTGCTGACGCCAAGCTCGACCACCAATTCGTTTTCGGATGGAACGCGATATTTTGGAGGCCACTCACCGCTATGAATGCGATCGAGTATCATCTGCTTGACGCCGGCATAAAGGGGCGCGGCATCGTTTTCCGCCAGTTCGCGTCTCATCTCGCCGGAACGCTTCATTGCCTATTCCCTTTGCACCGGGTGAATCTGCTTCGAAAACAACTTTCCCACTTGCATATCATAAATTATCTCATATGGTACCCTATACAACCTCGCAATCAATCCTAAAAATTAGTTGGGATAGCGGGCAAGCCGGCGAAGATCGGTAGGAAGTGCTGCAAGGCCTACTTTAACCTCAGAGGAGCTCTACACGATGAAATTCAGTGCAATTCTCTTGTCAGGCGTCATGGCTGCGGCCGCTCTTGCGGCTCCGGCAGTTGCCAAGGACTGGAAGACGGCGACAATCACCCTGGAAGGTGCCTACGCCCCCTGGAACATGACGAATGCCGACGGTACGCTCGGCGGCTTCGAGCCGGAACTCGCCAAGGTTCTGTGCGAGCGCGCCAAGATCGACTGCAAGCTCGTCGCTTCCGACTGGGACGGCATGATCCCGGCTCTCAACGCCGGCAAGTTCGATGTGATCATGGATGCGCTGTCGATTACCGATGAGCGCAAGCAAGTCATAGGCTTCACCATCCCTTACGCTGCTACGCCTGCTGCCTTCGCAACCGCCAAGGATAGCCCGCTCGCCAATGCCGCCGGCACCGGCGCCACGATCAAGATGACTCCCGGCCAGACCGGTGTCAAAGAAGTCGACGCTCTGAAAGAGGCCTTCAAGGGCAAGACCATCGGCATTCAGGCCGCGACGATCTATGCGAAATTCATTTATGACAATTTCGGTTCGGTCGCCACGATCCGCGAGTACAAGACCGGCGCAGACCGCGATCTCGACTTGCAGAATGGCCGTATCGATCTCGGCTTCGACGATGCCGTGTACTTCAGCAATACTTTCGCCAGTGCAAACGACACGCTTGCCTTCACCGGCCCGGAAATCGTCGGCTCCATCTGGGGCGAGGGCGAAGGTCTCGGCGTCCGCAAGGCTGACACCGATCTGCGCGACAAGTTCAACGAAGCGATCAAGTCGGCGCTTGCCGATGGTACCGTCAAGACCCTGTCGATGAAGTGGTTCAAGGTCGACGTCAGCCCGCAATGATAGGAGCGGCCTTCGGGCCCTTACTATCGGTCTCCGGCTTTGCGGCCGGGGACCGCATGATATCCTGACGCTTGAAACTGCCACAGACAGGGATTGGATCTATGGCAAGCTTGCAACTGCTGGGCTTCGGCTCGAACGGGTGGGGTGCGCTGCTGCTCGTCGCCACCTTGATGACGCTTGCCGTCACCGCGAGCGCCTTGGCCATCGGGGCCGTGCTGGGCGCGATCATTGCTTTCGCGAAACTTTCCGGAAGCCTGGTGCTGAAAACACTCGGCAATATCTACACCACCATCTTCCGCGGCGTTCCCGAGCTTCTGATCATCTATCTGATCTATTTCGGCGGCTCGTCGGCGGTGACATCGATTGGCAAGTGGTTTGGTTATGACGGCTTCCTCGGCCTGCCATCCTTTGCAGCAGGTGCGCTCGCCGTCGGCATCATTTCCGGCGCCTATCAGGCGGAGGTCTTCCGCGGCGCCTATCTTGCCATTTCCAAGGGCGAACTTGAGGCGGCTTCGGCTATCGGCATGCATCGCGGCTTGCGCCTGCGGCGCATCATCATTCCGCAGGTCATACGCTACGCCATTCCTGGCCTTGGCAATGTCTGGCAGCTGAGCCTCAAGGATTCCGCGTTGATCTCGGTCACCGGTCTTGCCGAACTGATGCGCACCAGCCAGGTAGCGGCGGGTTCCACGCGCCAGTATTTCCTCTTCTTCATCGCCGGCGGCATTCTCTATCTCATCCTGACCAGCCTGTCGGATCGCATCTTCAACAGGGCCGAACGTCGCGCCAATCGCAGCATGCCGGCTGCGACGATCGGCCAGGCCTGAGGAGGAAGACATGGATTTCGATTTCCTTTCGAGCACGATGGTCACGCTGCTGAAGGCAGTGCCAATGACGCTTCTGCTTTTCTTCCTGTCGATCTTCTTCGGCGGCCTTCTGGCGCTCGTCATCGTCGCCATGCGCGTCAGCGGCAACCCGATCCTGTCCGGCTTTGCCAAGGGCTACATCTTCGTGTTCCGCGGTTCGCCGCTGCTGATCCAAATGTTCCTGGTCTTTTACGGGCTGGCGCAGTTCTCCATCATTCGCTACTCGTTCCTCTGGCCGTTCCTGCGCGAGCCAGTGGTCTGCGCGATCCTGTCGCTGGCGCTTTGCACCGCCGGCTATTCTGCCGAAATCTTCCGTGGCGGCATCCGCGCCGTTTCGCCGAAGGAGATCGAGGCAGCGCGATCCATCGGCATGTCACGTTTCCTGCTCGTTCGCCGTATCATTGCGCCGATCGCCTTCCGCCACGCGCTGCCGGCCTATTCGACCGAGATCGTGCTGATGATGAAGTCGACGGCGCTTGCGAGCCTCGTCACGGTCTGGGAGGTTACGGGCGTTGCCCAGCGTCTGATCTCGCAGACCTATCGCACGATGGAAGTCTTCATCTGCGCCGCGATCATTTACCTCGTGCTGAATTTCGTCATTCTGCAGGCCATGGCTCTGCTGGAATATTCCTTGTCCCGCCATCGCCGTGCCGTTCCGCCGGCGCTGAAGGCCTAAAGCTTACTGGAGCAGGCAAATCATGCCAGGTGTCACCCGACTTTCCGTCCGCAACATCCGCAAGAGCTTCGGCAACCATGAAGTCTTGCGCGGCATTTCCCTCGATGCCCAGGACGGCGATGTGATTTCGCTGCTCGGTGCTTCCGGCTCGGGCAAATCGACCTTCCTTCGCTGTATCAACCTCCTCGAAATTGCCACGGATGGCGAGATCTGGGTGGATGGCGAGCAGATCCGCATGATCCACAAGAACGGTCGCAGCTATCCGGCAAGCCACAAGCAGGTGGATCATATCCGCTCGGAACTCGGTATGGTGTTCCAGAGCTTCAATCTCTGGTCCCATATGACCATCCTGCAAAACATTATCGAGGGACCGGTGCATGTCCTGAAGCGGCCGCGCGCCGAATGCATCGCCGAGGCAGAAGCGCTTCTGGAGAAGGTCGGGATTGCCGACAAGCGCCATGCCTATCCAGCCCATCTCTCCGGCGGTCAGCAGCAACGCGCGGCAATCGCCCGCGCGCTTGCCATGAAGCCGAAGCTCATGCTGTTCGACGAGCCGACGTCGGCGCTCGATCCGGAGCTTGTCGGCGAAGTGCTGCGCGTCATGCGTTCGCTTGCCGAAGAAGGCACGACGATGCTTGTCGTCACTCACGAGATGAGCTTTGCCCGTAACGTTTCCAACCGCGTCGTCTTCATGAAGGAAGGCCTCGTGGAAAGCAGCGGCACGCCGGACGAAATGTTCGGTGGCGGTGCCTCGCCGGCCTTCCGCCAGTTCATCGGCCATTTCGGAAACGGACAATGACAGTCACCATCGACAAGCCTCTATCCTGGCGCGATGTCGCGCGCGTTAGTGGTGGCGAACCGCTTTCCCTCTCGCAGGCTGCCTGGGAGCGTGTTGCCCAGGCAAGCCGCATTGTCGAGCGGATCGTCGAAACGGGCGCGCGTGCCTATGGCGTCAATACCGGTGTCGGCGCCTTGTCCGATACGGTTGTTGACCGTGACTCGCAGAGCCGGCTGTCGCGCAACATCATCTTGAGCCATGCCTGCGGTGTCGGCGTGCTGTTGCCGGCCCGTGAGGTGCGCTCGATCATAGCGGCGCAGATTGCCAATTTCGCTCATGGCCATTCCGGCGTGCGGCCCGAGATTGTCCGGCATCTGGCTGCATTCCTCGAACATGACTGCATTCCCGAGGTCCCGTCGAAGGGATCTGCCGGCTACCTCACGCACAACGCTCACGTGGCGCTCGTCCTGATCGGTGAGGGCAGGGCCGTCGTGAAGGGCAAGTCGATGAGCGGTGCCTCAGCGCTTGCAGCGATCGGCCTCAGCCCCCTGGTGCTCGGCGCCAAGGAAGGACTGAGCCTCGTCAACGGCACGGCCTGCGCCACCGGATTATCCGCGCTTGCCGTTTCCCGCGCCGAGCGTCTGCTGGATTGGGCCGATGCCATCGCCGCCCTGACGCTCGAAGCCGTGGGCTGCCAAATGGCGGCTTTCGATGAAAACGTGCTCGCGCTGCGCCCATCGTCGGGCATCGCCAAGGTTGGCCGCAGATTGCGCAATCGTCTGAACGGCAGCGGCCTCGTCGCTGCCGCCCTTGGACGGCGGACGCAGGATGCCTTGAGCCTGCGGTCGGTGCCCCACGCGCACGGCGCGGCCTGGGATGTCTTCGAACAGACGGCGCGCATCGTCGATCAGGAACTTGCTTCGGTGACGGACAACCCAGCCGTTTCGGGTACTCCCGAGCAACCGATCGTCTCTTCCGAAGCGCACGCCGTGGCCCCGGCCCTTGGACTGGCGGCGGATAGTCTGGCGATCGCCATCGCCCAGATATCGGCGATGAGCGAGCGCCGCATGGACCGTCTTGTCAATCCGCTGGTCAGCGGCCTGCCGCCGTTTCTTGCGAGCGACGCCGGCAGCCATTCAGGCTTCATGATTGCGCAATACACGGCTGCCGCCTTGAGCAACGACAACAGGCGTTTGTCCGCGCCCGCATCGCTCGACGGCGGTCTGACCTCCGGTCTTCAGGAGGATTTTCTCGCGCACCCGACCGCTGCCGCGAACAAGCTGCTCGCGATACTCGACAATGCGGAATATATCCTGGCGATCGAACTGATGGCGGCGGCGCAGGCGCATGATTTTCTCGTCTCGCAGGGCACAAGGGCGCCGGGAACCGGGCGCATCTATGCTGCTGTTCGTTCGTGCCTGCCGATCTATGGCGACGATCGTCCCTTGAATGCGGATATGGAAGCGTTGCGGACGATGATTGCGGGGTTCGCGCCGCCCGCCGAAATCGAGAGTGGAGCATAAACATGTCTGCGGAATTCGACGTTGCCGTCATCGGGCTTGGCGCGATGGGCAGTGCTGCCTTGTCTTTCGCCGCGGCGCGCGGCGCAAAGGCGATCGGCATCGAGGCGCATTTCCCGGCCCATGCGCTCAGCTCCTCGCATGGCGATAGCCGTCTGATCCGCCTCGGTTACTTCGAGGATCCGTCCTATGTGCCGCTGCTGAAGCGCGCCTATCAGAACTGGCGTTCGCTTGAGGA
The DNA here is from genome assembly GCA_000799755.1 of Martinezella tropici. Classification (GTDB taxonomy): domain Bacteria; phylum Pseudomonadota; class Alphaproteobacteria; order Rhizobiales; family Rhizobiaceae; genus Rhizobium; species Rhizobium tropici_A. The sequence goes on along the minus strand of JUHI01000006.1, from coordinate 189,138 downwards.
GAGGCTGCGCGCCGAGATCCTGACGGTGACCGGCGTTCTGCAGATCGGCGCACCGGACAGCAAGATCGTCAGCGGCACGCGCGCCTCCTGCGACCTGCACGGCCTGCCGCATGAGATCCTTGATCGGGACGCCATGAAGCGCCGCTTTCCTGCCTTCGCACTGGAGGAGGGTGAGATCGGGCTGCTCGATCCGCAAGGCGGTTACGTTCGCCCGGAAGCGGCGATCATGGGTTATCTGAAGCTTGCCGCGGAAGATGGCGCGGTCCTGCATTTCGGCGAGCGTGTGATCTCCATCGAACCCGACGACAAGGGTGTAACCGTGGTTTCCTCGACGGGACGATATCGCGCCCGCAAGGTGATCGTCGCAACCGGCGCATGGATTGCCGAGCTTGTGCCGCAATTGAAGGCACATGCGCAGCCGATCCGGCAGGTGGTCGCCTGGTATCAGCCAAAGGACGGCTTTGTCGCCGAACCGCGACGAATGCCCTGCTTCCTGCGCGACGAAGGGGCTGAAGGTTCCTATTTCGGCTTCCCGGCGATCGGCATCGATGGTGTGAAAATCGGCCGTCATGCGCATTTTCGGGAGCCGATCGACCCCACCGCGCCTAATCCACCGGTCAATGACACCGACACCGATCTGCTCGACAGCTTTGCCCGCAAGCGTCTGCCCAATGCAGCCTCGTTCCGCGTACGGGCGACGACCTGCCGTTACACCATGCTGCCGAGCGAGGATTTTCTCATCGACAGCATACCGGGACAGCCGAATGTGGTGGTGTCCTCGGCCTGCTCCGGCCACGGCTTTAAGTTCACCAGTGTTGTCGGCGAAATCCTTGCGGACCTGGCGCTTGACGGCGGGAGCGCATTGCCGACCGCGCTGTTTTCCTTCGAAAAGCACTTTGGCGGCCAGGCATAGTCGCCAATCTCTTGGGCGCGCTAACCGATCGTCATGCGTCGCAGTACATCAGACTTGAAGAAGAAGTGCTGTGCGAAGGCGCCGAATATATGAAGCACGATCACAGCCCAGAGCAGGATCTTGATCGGGCCGGCATGGACAAAGGCGGCAGGATCTATCCCGAGGTAGTAGGCTGCGACTCCCGATAGCGGCATTGCGAAGATCAGCGCGTAGAGCAGGAAGTGTGTCGCGCTGGCAATGTGATGCAGGAACGCAGGCTGATCGTCCGGGCGCGGGGGGACATCGTACACCAATCTCAAGCCAAGGCGAACGATAGCCAGGAGCAGGATAGCGATCCCGGCATAGGCATGAATATTGGCGCTGGAGATGTCGGCCGGCGTCGGCGTCTGCCCATGGCGCACAAGACGACGCCAGGCATTCATGCCATCGGGAAACAGGAGATTGAAGAAGATGAGTACGGCCATAAGCCAGTGCAGGACGCGTTGCGGAACGGAATAGGTGGATCTTGCAGGCATCGGCTCTCCTTAGATTGGAATTGTTCTAAAGGTAGAGCATGATTCTAACGAGAACCTGAAGGCTGCCGCGGGCTGTGCCGGATCGCCCGGTGGTCTGAATGGCAGAACCGCCATCGGCGTTCGCAAGCATGCCCCGGACAACCCTATGAAGATCCTCCGGGGCTTATGATGATATCAGCTCAACACGGCGCGCGGCTCAAGAAATGATTCGAGACCGTAGACGCCGAATTCGCGGCCGACGCCGGACTGCTTGAAGCCGCCGAAGGGGGCAAGCGGTTCATGCGGCGCGCCATTGATGACGACGCGGCCTGCTTCGATGCGATCCGCCATCCGCTTTGCCCTGCCGACATCGGAGGAGAAGATGTAGGCCTGCAGGCCGTAGACAGTGTCATTGGCGATTTCGAGGGCGTGCGCATCATCGCGGTAGGGGATGACGCACAGCACCGGTCCGAAGATTTCCTCGCGTGCGATCCGCATGTCGTTGTTGACACCGGAGAAGATCGTCGGGCGAACGAACCAGCCGTGATCGACGCCGTCCGGGCGTCCTTCTCCGCCGACAACAAGCCGGGCGCCTTCCTCCTGGCCGAGGCGGATATAGGACTGCACGCGATCCCATTGCTTCTGGCTGACCATCGGGCCGACGCTGACGGCAGGATCGATGGCGTCGCCGACCTTCAGCGCCGCAATGGCTTTTTCTAATTTCTCGTGGATTTCAGCGAGGCGCTTTTCCGGTGCAAGGATGCGGGTGCCAGCGATGCAGGCCTGACCGCTATTGGCAAGGCCGACGCCGAGTACCTGCGGAATGACGACATCGAGATCGGCATCGTCCAGAATGATGTTCGGGCTCTTGCCGCCAAGTTCGAGCGTCACGCGCTTCAACGTCGCCGACGCGGCCTGAAGGATCGCCTGCCCTGTTGCCGTCGAGCCGGTGAAGCTGATCTTTGCAATATCGCGATGGGCGCTGAGGGCTGCACCCACCACATGGCCGTAACCGTTGACGATGTTGAAGATACCATTCGGCAGGCCGGCAGCGTGCAGGCATTCGGTTAGGACCTGCGTCTGGATCGCGCTCATCTCGGAGGGCTTGATGACCATGGTCGTGCCGGCGGCGATGGCGGTCGCAAGCTTGTTGCAGATAAAGCCGTAATTGCTGTTCCAGGGCGTGATGGCGGCAGCGACCCCGGCCGGGCGCATTTCTATCTCCGCGTGGCCGATGCGGCGGCGGAATTCGTAATCTTCCAGCGTCTTCGCCATTTGGAGAAAGCTGGTCGCGGCGTGTGGCACCGAGAAACCGATAAAGGGCGCCGGCGCGCCATATTCCTCGCGCATGGCGTCGGTGAGATCCGACGCGCGCGCGGCGACGGCATCATGCAGGCTTTGCAGTATGGCAATGCGGTCGGCCTTCGAGCTGTGCGACAAGCCGGCAAATGCCGCCTTGGCGGCGCTGACGGCATTGTCGACATCCTGTTCGTCACCGAGACGTACGATGCCGATCTGTTGTTCGGTGGCCGGGTTGAAGAGCGGAGCTTCTTCCCTGCCGTGAGGCTGAACGAAGCTGCCGTTGATGTAGATGGTATCGATGATGCGCACGAGCGTCTCCTTTGTCTTCACGGCCAAGATAAGATGCGCTATTTGTTCGATCTAGCAGGACAAAAATTGACAGCTTGATAAGGGAAATTGCGCAATGAAGGCCAGCCTGGCAGAACTCGAGGCGATCGCCGCCGTTGCGCGTCATGGCGGCTTTCGGGCGGCCGCACGCGAGCTCGGCATGTCTTCCTCCGCACTCAGCCATGCGGTTGCCGCACTGGAAGAGCGACTGTCCGTGCGAATATTCAACAGGACGACGCGCAGCGTAAGCCTATCGGATGCCGGCGAGCGTTTGGTGGCTGAAGTGGGGCCGGCGCTAGCAGCGATCGACAAGGCGATCGAAAATGCCGGTATGTCTTCCAGCGCGGTATCGGGCACTCTTCGCCTCAACATGGCGCCCGGCGCCGCCCGCATGCTAATGGTGCCGCTGATACTCGAATATGGCCGGCGATATCCCGATGTCGAGATCGAGATCGTCACCGATAATGCCTTGGTCGACGTCATCGGCAAGGGGTTCGATGCCGGCGTGCGTCTCGCAGATGCGGTTCCGACGGATATGGTCGCAATCCCCATCGTTCCAAGGGTACGCTCGCTCGTCGTCGGTTCGCCCGCTTATTTCAGCAGCAGGCCGCGCCCGCGTGTCCCCGGCGATCTCCATCAGCATCGCTGCATCCGCGCCCGCATGGCGAGCGGCCGGCTCTACCGTTGGGAGTTCGAGCGACATGGACAGTCCATCCTCATCGATGCGCCGGGAAGCCTGACCCTTGATGCTTCCGACCTGATGCTGAGCGCGGCACTCGACGGAGCGGGGCTTGCCTATATCAGCGAGGCGTCCATCATCGAACACGTAGCCGCAGGCAATTTGATCTCCGTGCTGGAAGATTGGAGCCCGCCTTATTCCGGGCTTAGCCTGTATTTCGCCCAGCGACGCCAGATGCCGGCGCGGCTGCGGGCCTTGATCGAGCTGATCCGCGAGCAGAATGCGTCCCGCTGAGCAGCGTCGAAGATTAAGTTTCAGACAGGAACGTCCCTGGCGCTTGAGTGGCGCCGTATCGGGATGTAGCCATGTTGGCTGAGATATCGTCGAGACGATTGCAGGGAAGGTGAGTTTGCTATGGATCAGAAGATCGAAGCCGTTCTCGAAGCCTATCATGAGCTTATCCGCGAGGAGCAGAGTAGTCCGAGGGAGATGCCGCCGGGCGGGCGCGATGGCGGCCAGGATCGCCGGTTGAGGGCGGTCGGACCGGAGACGGGTCGCTTCATCAACATTCTGGCGAAGAGCCTGAAGGCGCCGACCATTCTCGAACTCGGCACGTCCTTCGGCTATTCCGGCATCTGGCTTGCGGAAGCTGCGCGCGTCAGCGGCGGCAAGCTCGTCTCCATGGAGCTGCACGCCTATAAGACCGAATTTGCGCGGGAGATGGCCGGAAAGGCAGGGCTGTCAGAACATATCGACTTTCAGATCGGCGATGCCGTTGAGATGATCAAAGCGCTTCCAGTCGGCGTCGACTTTGTGCTCGTCGACCTATGGAAGGATCTCTACATCCCCTGCCTGGAAGCTTTCTACCCGAAGCTCAATGCGGGTGCGATCATTGTTGCCGACAATATGTTCATGCCCGGCAACGAGGATGTGAAGCGTTATGGCGAGGCCGTTCGCGCAAAACCGGGTATCACGTCCGTTCTGCTGCCCGTCGGCTCCGGCATCGAAGTCAGCCGCTACGATCCCGTATAAGCGGCAAGCGGCAGCCTCCTTTGTGAGGCCGCCGCCCGTTTAACCTTACTTGCCGGCTTCCTTGGCAGCCTTTTCGATCACGGCTGCGACCTTTTCCGGCTGCGAGGCGAAGACGGCATGGCTACCCTTGATTTCGGTGACGTCGCTGCCGGCGCGCTTGGCCATGCTGCGCTCAAGCTCGGGGTTGATCGAGCGGTCGTTGGTGGCAACGACGACCCAGCTCTTTTTCGCCCGCCAGGCGGGATCGCCGACCTTGGCGGTAAAGGCGGCCTTCGCTGCAAAGACCTGCGATTTAGCCAGGAAGGCGGCCTCGTCCTTCGGCAGGTCGGCGGCAAAGTCGGCTGCGAATGTCGCCGGATCGAGGTAGAGATACTGGCCATCCTTGGTCTCGCGAATGTTCATGCTGCCCGCCGGCTTCGAGCTTGCAAGGCTGATCAGGCTCTCGCCCTTGTCCGGCTGAAACGCCGCCACATAGACGAGGCCGGCAACATCCGGGCGATTACCCGCTTCGGTGATGACCATGCCGCCATAACTGTGGCCGACCAGCAGGCTCGGTCCGGTCTGAAGGTCGAGCACGCGGTTGGTGGCGGCGACATCGTCGGCAAGCGAAGTAATCGGCTCCTGCACCACAGTGACCTTGAAACCGTCCTTCTCAAGGATATCGGCTGCCTTGCGCCATCCCGAACCATCGGCAAGGGCGCCGTGGACGATGACGATGTTCTTGATCTCGGCTGCCTGCGCCGCGAATGCGATAGTGCTTGCGGCAAGGCCGAGGGCGATAATGGAAAGAAAACGGGTCTTCATGAAAGTAACTCCTGTCCGTTGAGGTTCATGCTTGGGGTGAAGGGGGAATTTCAGCCGAAGGTGAAGGCGTAGGCCTGGACCCCGGGGTCGAGGAAGCGGATCTCGAAGTTGCGTGCAGTGACGTCACCGGATTGGCGGACGAGCTGGTAGAGCTTGGTTGCCGTCACGGTGCCATTGCCGTCGGCGTCGATATCGGAGCCGTGATTGGCGCCGGGCGCCTTTCCGTCCACGGTCACCTGGAAGCGGATCGGTTTGCCGTCAGCCGAGGGTCCGAGGACGAGGTGCAGGTCGCGGGCGCTGAAACGGTAAGTGATGCCGCCGCCTGCCTTGCTGAGCGATGCCTCTTCCGGGCCGACCGTCCAGGTGCCCGTCAGGCCCCATTGGTTCAGGCCGGGATTGGCAACGGAATAGTCGGCGGCCGTACCTGCCTTCAGGCCTTCCGGGGAGACGAAACCTGTGGCCTGGCTATAGCCGATATAGGTTTCGCCGGAGCGGATATGGCCGAGGTCGGGGCTTGCTTCCGCACCCTTCGCATCGGGCGCGACCGTGCCGCTTTGAGCCATGTCGCTGCCGGCTTCGCGCAGCAGATCCTGGATTGCCTGTTCGGTCTGGCGATAGTTGCCTTCGCCGAAATGCTGGTAGCGGATCTGCCCGTTGGCATCGATCAGATAATGGGCAGGCCAGTAGTTGTTTTCGAAGGCGCGCCAGATGCGGTAGTCGTTGTCGATCGCGACGGGATAGCCGATCTTGAAGTCGGCGATCGCCTTCTTGACGTTATCGACGTTCTTCTCGAAGGCGAATTCCGGAGCATGGACGCCGATCACGACGAGACCCTGATCCTTATACTTTTCCGCCCAGGCACGAACATAGGGAATGGTGCGGATGCAGTTGATGCAGGAATAGGTCCAGAAGTCGACGAGCACGACTTTGCCGCGCAGTTCAGCTGTGGTCAGCGGCTGCGAATTCAGCCAGGTGACGGCGCCATCGAGGGAAGGGGCTGGGCCTTCGATCGGAAGGTCGCTGTGGAAGGGGCGGGTCGCGTCGGTTGCAACCTTCATAGCGCCATTGCTGGCAACTTCGGTTTCCGGAGCGATATCCTTGCTATGCAGCTTCTCGAGCAAAGCCTGTTCGAACGAGCCGGTGCTTGCATAGGAAAGGCGGGCGAGCAGGCCGGTATCGAGGCCAAGCGCGATGGTCGCGACGCCCGCGAGGACGGCGGCTCCTGCAAGCTGACGGATGCGTTCACTGACGCCGAGGGATTGCTTCATACGGGCAAAGATCTTGCCGCCGGCAAAGAGTGCGACGGCAAGCGAGGTCGCGGCACCGGCGCCATAGGCAAGCAGCAGGAATGTCGTCTGCAGATTGGCACCCTTCAAGGCGGCACCCGTCAGGACAAGCCCGAGGATCGGGCCGGCGCAAGGCGCCCATAGCAGGCCGGTTGCAATACCGAGCACGAAGGAGCTGCGGACGCTCGCAGTCGCGCGCTGAGCGCCGGCGGCGTTCAAGAGATTGTTGCCGAGATCGACCACCGGCCGGGACAGGGCACTGGCGATGCGCGGCGATATCAGGCTCAGGCCGAAGAGCCCCAGCAGGACGATTGCTGCGAGGCGACCATATTCATTGGCGCGGATGGCCCAGGCGCCGCCGACCGCGGCAAGGGTTGCGACAACGGCAAAGGTAAACGCCATGCCAACAAGCATCGGCAGCGTGCTTCTGACGAAGGGCTGTCCGGCGCGGGCAAAGACGAAGGGGAGGATGGGCAGGATGCACGGACTGAGGATCGTCAGCGCACCGCCGAGATAGGCAATGATGAGAAGCGTCATCGTCTTGTTCCTTTAGAAGCGATTGACCGGCTGCTAACGGCGACGTGCCGTGCTCAGCAGTGACGCCATCTGCCGTCGACGACGTATCTCGAATGTGTCCGGCGGAACGGGAGAATGTACCGAAACGTCTGTGCCTGCGGCTTCGATACATTGCGATACAAACTGGGCGATTTGGATGCGATTTCGCTAGTGGCTCAGCTGCCTGCCGACGCGGTGGGAGAAAAGGGACCGGATTGTATCAGACTGTATCTGTGCGGCCTGAAGCTACACAGGCATTCAAAAGGCTGCCGCCTGCGACACATCGGCGATACATGCGGCTGGTTTTGTCAGCCTCACAATCCAATCGACAGGAGAGACAAATGTCCGAGGAAATCAACCACACCCGCCGCCGCTTTTTCGGCATTGCTGCAATCGCCGTTGCCGCCGCCGAATTCGGCCTGCCTGCCATCGCCGATGCTGCGGAAACAAAGGCTTCCGCTTCGACGCTCCCCGGGGTCAATGCCGGCACCCACACTTCCTTTGGCGCTCTGAAGCAGATCAATGCGGGCGTGCTTAATGTCGGCTACGCGGAAGCCGGCCCGGCCAACGGTCCGGTCGTGCTGCTGCTGCATGGCTGGCCCTATGACATCTACAGCTTCGTCGATGTGGCGCCGCTGCTTGCCGGTGCCGGCTATCGCGTCATCATTCCTTATCTGCGCGGCTACGGCACCACCACCTTCCTTTCGAAGGACACGCCGCGCAACGGCCAGCAGGCAGCCCTTGCCGCCGACATGATCGATCTTCTCGATGCGCTGAAGATCGACAAGGCCGTCATTGCCGGCTACGACTGGGGTGGCCGCACCGCCGATATCATGGCCGCCCTTTGGCCCGAGCGTTGCAAGGCTCTGGTTTCGGTCAGCGGCTATCTCATCGGCAGCCAGGAAATCAACCGCAAGCCGTTGCCGCCGAAGGCCGAGCTTGCCTGGTGGTATCAGTTCTATTTCGCCACCGAGCGTGGCCGTCTTGGCTACCAGGAAAACCGCCACGATTTTGCAAAGCTGATCTGGCACACCGCCTCGCCGCAATGGGCGTTCGATGACGCGACCTACGATCGCTCGGCTGCAGCCTTCGACAATCCCGACCATGTCGAGATCGTCATCCACAATTACCGTTGGCGGCTTGGTCTCGTCGAGGGCGAAGCGAAGTTCGATGCCTATGAGAAGAAGCTTGCCACCGGGCCGGTGATTTCGATCCCGACGATCACCATGGAAGGCGATGCCAATGGCGCGCCGCATCCGGAACCGTCGGCCTATCGCGGCAAGTTCTCGGGCAAGTACGAGCACCGCACCATCACCGGCGGCATCGGCCATAACTTGCCTCAGGAAGCCCCGCAGGCTTTCGCCCAGGCCGTGATAGATGTTGATCGTTTCTAGTTCGGCGGTAGCGCGCGGGAAGGCGCCGGCGTAAGCTGGCGCCTTTAGCTGTTGGCGCCGTAAGGGAAGAATATTCGTAGCTTGATGCTTACGATGGTGAGTGGGAATTCGAAATGGAACATGTCGACCATATTCTGATCGTGGATGACGATCGGGAAATCCGTGAGCTGGTGTCGAGCTATCTGAAGAAGAATGGCTTGCGGGCGACGACGGCTGCCGACGGCCGGCAGATGCGCAGCTTTCTCGAGGCCAATTCGGTCGATCTGATCGTGCTCGACGTGATGATGCCGGGAGACGACGGCCTTGTGCTGTGTCGCGAGCTTCGCTCCGGAAAGCACAAGGCGACACCCGTCCTCATGCTGACGGCGCGCGATGATGAAATGGATCGCATTCTCGGCCTTGAAATGGGCGCAGACGACTATCTGGCAAAGCCCTTCGCCGCGCGAGAGCTGCTTGCCCGTATCAAGGCGGTTCTGCGCCGCACCCGCATGCTACCACCGAACCTGCAGATCAGCGAAGCCGGCCAGATGCTGGTCTTCGGGGATTGGCGACTAGATACGGTCGGCCGCCATCTGCTCGACAAAGATGGAACGGAGATCACGCTCAGCGGCGCGGAATATCGCCTGCTGCGCGTCTTCATCGATCACCCGCAGCGGGTGCTCAATCGCGATCAATTGCTGAACCTGACGCAAGGGCGTGACGCCGATCTTTTCGATCGCTCCATCGACCTGCTCGTCAGCCGACTGCGCCAGCGTCTGGGGGATGATGCACGCGAGCCGATGTACATCAAGACGGTTCGCAGCGAAGGCTATGTCTTCTCCGTTCCGGTTGAGATCGCGGAGCTTCGCTCATGAGCATGGCGGGCTTGTCAGCGCGGGGTTTCTGGTGGCCCAGCACCTTGCGCTCGCGCATCTTTCTGATTCTGCTTGCCGGGCTTGCGATCGCCTACGGCCTGTCCTTCAGCGTACTCTACCTCGAGCGCTACATGTCGGCCAAGGCCATCATGCTCGGCACACTGGAGAATGACGTCGCGACCTCGATCGCCGTGCTTGATCGCCTGCCGGCCGATGAAAGGGCAAATTTCGTCGATTGGCTGAGCCGCGGCAACTATACTTTCGAGCTGGGCAATGGCCTGCCCGGCGTGCCCGATACCTCCGAGCATGGCGCGGAAATTGCGGCGAAGATCGAGGATGCCGTCGGCCATCGATTTCCTATCCGCATGGAATCGATACCGGGTCCGATCTCGCGGCTGCAGGCGCATCTCAATTTGAGCGATGGCAGTCCGCTGACGATTGACGTCACGCCGAAAGGGATCATGCCGATCGCGGCGTGGCTACCCTATGTCTTCGTCGTCCAGATGCTGCTGATCATTCTCTGCACCTGGTTCGCCGTGCGCCAGGCGATCCGGCCTCTCGCCGAATTTGCCGCCGCCGCCGATGCCCTCGACCCGAACAAGAAGGGGCCGGCATTGAGCGATCGGGGGCCGAGCGAGGTCGCGCACACGGCCAAGGCCTTCAACGCGATGCGTGACAGGATCGCGCATTATCTCGAGGAACGCGTGCAGATTCTGGCGGCCATCTCGCACGATCTGCAGACGCCGATCACCCGTATGCGCCTACGTGCCGATATCGCCGACGATTCGCCCGAGAAGACCAAGCTCTTGCAGGATCTCGGCGAGATCGAGCGTCTGGTGCAGGACGGGATCGCCTATGCGCGCAGTGCCCATGGCAATGGCGAGAAGAGCGCGCGCATCGATCTTGCATCCTTCATCGAAAGCATCAGCTACGACTATCAGGACACCGGCAAATCCGTCGAGATTCTCGGCCTCATCCAGGGGACGGCGACGACGAAGCCGCATGCGCTTCGCCGCATCCTCACCAATTTCATCGACAATGCCCTGAAATTCGCCGGCGCAGCAGAAATCGCCGTGGAGCGCAGGGATACGGGTGAGATCACTATAACGGTGCTGGATCGCGGTCCCGGCATTCCGCAGGACCAGATCGAGGCGGCGATGCAGCCCTTCTTCCGGCTGGAACAGTCGCGCAACCGCAATACAGGCGGCACCGGGCTTGGCTTGGCGATTGCCCAGCAGCTCGCCCAGACACTGGGCGGTTCCGTGAGGCTCTATAACCGTGATGGCGGTGGTCTCGCGGCCGAGGTCGTCATCTCCTGATCGCTCGCGGAAAGGATTTTTAGGTAGCTGGCCTTCTGTTGGCTGGATGGAAGCTAAATCCAGCCAAGTAGCCAAGCTAATAGCAACAGGACCACAGCTAGCGCCAGCCAAAGCAGGTATCGCTCGTTGGATAACCGCTTGGCATCCTCGTTGGAAACAACTTGATAGGCCTCCATCCGAGTCCTCTGCGCGTCTCCGTCGAGATCGCGCGTCTCGAAATGTTGTTTCGTCTCGCTTTGCATCAGGCGTATCTCCGATCATCTATTCGCCTTTTTACTCTACTGACACTTACCAGGATCTTTGTAAGCGTTTGTATCCGGCTTGTTAGGCCCTACGTTTTGTGACACTTCCGGCTTTTCCGGAAACATGCCGGATACGTCGATCGATCAAAAACAACTCCGTCAACAGACGTTGCCTCTCACGACCCATCGAGCGGGCAACGCAACAAAGGAGTGTTCCATGACCAAGATCGACAAGGTTCTCTATACCGCCAAGACCCACACAATCGGCGGCCGCGATGGCTCTGCCCGCAGCGATGACAACCAGCTGGATGTCAAGCTTTCACCTCCGGGCAGCGCCCATGCCGGCACCAATCCCGAGCAGCTCTTTGCGGCCGGCTGGTCGGCTTGCTTCATAGGCGCAATGGGTCTGGCTGCGGGCAAGCGCAAGATCAAGCTTCCGGCCGATCTTGCTGTCGATGCGGAAGTGGATCTCGGCACCACGGAAGGCGCCTACTTCCTGCAGGCGCGCCTGACCGTCAGCATGCCCGGCATCGAGCCGGAACTCGCCCGCACGCTGGTCGAGGAAGCTCACCAGACCTGCCCCTATTCGAAGGCGACTCGCGGCAACATCAATGTCGAGCTGAAGCTCGCCTGAGAATCACCCGTGCATCGACATTGCGCGCCGCGCCAGAAAGGTGCGGCGCGCAGAATCGTTAATTTTTATCACATCGAATTTCAGGCAGGGCAGGTCATGCCTTGCGCATGGAGGATCACATGAAGGCTATCATTCTTCTCCTTGCAGGAGCTGCGATTTTCGCCGCTCCATGCGTCTACGACCCCGGTTCGAACGAGCCTTCGGCGCTTGCAAGCATCGCTGTTTTATGGGGCGCTCCGGGCTCGAATGGAGTCCCGCGTTAACCACTTGTTAACCATATCAACGGTACACAAGATCAACGATTTATTCACATAGATGACCAAAGTGCTAACAGACGCTCGTTCGATCCGTATCAAGGGCCGCTCATTTCTCGCGGTCATGCTTTCGCCGGATCTTCCGCTGGATCAGTGGTTGACAAGGCTTGACGATCTAGCAGCCCGTTCGGCCGGCTTCTTTCTGGGGCGGCCGGTCGTGCTCGACATTACTGATCTGCCGATCGACAAGGCGCAGCTCAAGGAGCTGATATCAGAGCTTTCGGCCCGCAATGTCAGCATCATGGGCATCGAGGGCGGCCGCCCGTCGATATCAGGGCCTGGTATGCCGCCGATCCTGAAGGGCGGGCGCCCTGCCGCTGATTTCGAGGTTTCCGAGGCCGAGCCGGTCGTGGAGCGCCGCAACAGCGAACCCAAGGCGCCGCCGCCGGAAATCCGGCCGGTCACGCAGTCGCTGATCATCCGCGAGCCGGTGCGTTCCGGCCAGTCGGTGATCTTTCCCGAAGGCGATGTCACCGTCATCGGTTCGGTGGCATCCGGTGCTGAGGTCATCGCGGGCGGATCGGTCCATATCTACGGCGCCCTTCGCGGCCGCGCCATGGCAGGCTCGATCGGCAATGCCTCGGCGCGAATCTTCTGCCGCAAGCTCGAGGCCGAGCTTTTGGCGATCGATGGAATTTACAAAATGGCGGAAGACGTATCACCCGGCCTCAGGGGGCAAGCCGTTCAGCTCTGGCTGGATGGTGAAACGATCATGGCCGAAAAACTAATCTGAGCCGAAGCCGGCCAAAACAGGAGAGCAAGATGGGCAAGGTAATCGTCGTCACATCAGGCAAGGGCGGAGTTGGAAAGACGACTTCGACGGCCGCATTGGGGGCGGCTCTGGCACAGAGAAACGAAAAGGTCGTCGTGGTCGATTTCGACGTCGGCCTGCGCAACCTCGATCTGGTCATGGGCGCGGAACGCCGTGTCGTCTACGATCTCGTCAATGTCATTCACGGCGATGCCAAGCTGCCGCAGGCGCTGATCCGCGACAAGCGGCTGGAGACGCTCTTCCTCCTGCCGGCCTCGCAGACCCGCGACAAGGACAACCTGACGCCGGAGGGCGTCGAGCGCGTCATCAACGAACTCAAGAACTATTTCGACTGGGTCATCTGCGACAGCCCGGCCGGCATCGAACGCGGCGCAACGCTTGCCATGCGTCACGCCGATGTCGCTGTCGTCGTTACCAACCCGGAAGTCTCGTCGGTGCGCGATTCCGATCGCATCATCGGCCTGCTTGATTCCAAGACGCTGAAGGCAGAGCGTGGCGAGCGCATGGAAAAGCACCTGCTGCTGACCCGCTTCGACGCCGCCCGCGCCGAACGCGGCGACATGCTGAAGGTCGATGATGTCCTGGAGATCCTCTCCATTCCGCTGCTCGGCATCATTCCGGAAAGCACCGACGTCCTGCGCGCTTCCAACCTCGGTTCGCCTGTGACGCTTGCCGATGCGCGCTGCGCGCCGTCGCTTGCTTATTTCGAAGCCGCACGCCGTCTTGCCGGCGAACAGGTGCCGATCACCATTCCCGGCGAAAAGCGGGGTATCTTCGGCAAAATCTTCGCAAGGAGGGCCGCATGAGCATTTTCGGACTGTTTCGCAAGCAGAGATCTGCACCGATGGCGCGTGAGCGCCTGCAGATCCTCCTTGCCCACGAGCGCGCCTCGGTAGGCTCGGATCTCGTATCCGTGCTGAGGGAGGAAATTCTCGCTGTCATCGCCAAGCATGTCCAAGTCGATCGCGACAAGGTGCAGGTAAAGATGGATCGCGACAAGGACGTCTCCATGCTGGAGATCGACGTCGAGATCCCGCGCGACGCGAGCTTGCAGGCCGCCTGACGGTCACTGATATGTGCGAATGGTGCCACATGGGTTTTCCATGTGGCAGAACTTCGAATTTTTTCGAAGTTAACCCTTGCAAAGACGATGATTCGAGATTATCTGCACGCCATCACCTGTATCGATGGCCTGCCGTGCTGACATCTCTGTGTCGAGCCGGTGTTCGCTGTCCGGGTTAAAAAGCAAGGGCGCTCCCCAGAAATGGGTAGAGCGCCCTTTGCTTTTGTCGCATTCGCGGCGCTTTTCTTGTCCAATGCGATATGCCAGTTTGCAGCGATAATGCGGGAGGCGGCTGGCTTGGACGGATTGAATCATCAGTGGAATGCTGTCTTCAGATGCTTGCTTGGCGGCCTCTTCCTGATTGTCTGTGCCATCTCTGCCCAGGCGGCGGACAAGACGATCTATCTGACTTTCGATGACGGTCCCCTGCCGGGGACGCAAAATGTCCTTTCCGTGCTGAGCGAGGAAAATGTTCCAGCCGCCATGTTCATGGTCGGCCTGCATGTCGAAACCATCCCTGCCGGTCGTGACCTTCTGGCCGAAGCCAAGGCGATGCCGCTGGTGACTGTTGGAAACCATAGCTACAGCCATGCGAACAACCGCTATCGGCGCTACTACTCCAATACACAGGCCGTGGTTGCCGACATGCTGCACGCCAATGAAGTACTTGGCCTGACGCCGATGGTGAATGCGCGGCTGCCGGGCAGGGACGTCTTTCGGCTGCCGACCGTGTCGAGAGAGGATCTCTCCATCAATGTCGCCCAATGGGAGCGCGAGTGGCTCGACTACGAGCTTGTCGCCGAGGCGGGCTTCTATCTCTACGGCTGGGATTTCGAATGGGTGCACAGCGATGATGGCAAGCCGGTTCAATCGGTGGACCATCTCGTCAATGAAATCGACCATCTGTTTCAGTATGGCCGCTTCACGCAACGCGGAAAGATGATCCTGCTCATGCACGATCAGATGTTTCAGGACCAGTTCAACGGCCGCGAAAACCTGCAGTCGCTGATCCGCAAGCTACGTGATCGTGGTTACGCTTTCGGCGACATCAGAAATTATGCGCCCTCGAACCCGTAAATACCCCTGCGTCGTCATTTTCGAATATGCTTGCCTTACATATTCGCGCGAGCGTCATAGCTTTCCTGTGCTTCTTCGATGTGGTGCAGATGGTTGATCGCCCATTCATAGACCGCGCCGAACGGCACCTGAAGCGTCCGGCCAAGATCGGTGATCGAATATTCCACCGCGACCGGTGACGTCGCCAGCACTCTGCGCGAGATCAGCCCATTTCTTTCAAGTCGTCGCAATGCCTGGGTCAGCGCCTTGTGCGTAATTCCCTCCAGCCTGCGCATGAACTCATTGAAGCGGGTCGGCTTTTCCTCAAGCACGGTCAGTATCATGACGGACCATTTGTTGGCGACCTGATCGAAGAACGAGCGTGCCGCACAGTCCGCGAAGAAGACGTTGTCTACCTTTCCAGGCATCTGGATATCCTCCGGTATATCTACGCACTTTAAGGTGCGTAATTGATCGTAGATTTACAACGTATATCTAGAAGTCACCGAGCCATCAACGCCGGGCCGCCGAGCGGCAAGCCGGCGGACGTGCCAGAGATCTCAAAGGAGACAATCAGTGGCAGAGAGCAACTTCGATCTATCGCGGCGGGGTCTGATGACCATCCTTGGAATGACGGTGGCGGCGGTTGCGGCGGGCCCCAATCCCGCCCTCGCTGTGCCGGCGAGCACCGCTAATCTTTTCTACACGGTCTCGGGAAAGGGCCGGAACGTCATGCTGCTACATGGCTGGACGTGTGATTCCCATGACTGGAGTTGGCAATTGCCCGCGCTTGAAAGCCGCTATCGGGTCGTTGCCGTCGATCTACGCGGCCATGGTCGGTCCGAGATCATGCCATCAGGCAGCTACATGCCTGGCGACTATGTCCGTGACATCGAAGCACTGATCGAAAGGAAATTCGAGGGTGAGAAATTCATATTGATAGGACATTCCATGGGTGGGCAGGTCGCCGCACGCCTTGCGGCAAAGCGGCCTGATCTAATCGACGCGGTCGTGTCCGTCGATGGCTCCCTCGGCTTTGCTGACAGCCTTGGGCCGATCTTCAAGAAAACCGTCGACGGTCTCAAGACCCAGAATCCTGGCGTTGTTGGTCCGGCCCTGTTCGAAAGTGTCTACGACCCATCGACCGATCCCGCACTCAAGCGCTGGCATGCAAGACGACTTCAGGGAACACCCGAGCATCCTGTTCGAGAATCCTTCGGACCGCTATTCTTCGGATCTGATCAGGTCGGTCTTGGCAGCAATAGCGAAACCTTCTGCAAGACGATCACAGTTCCTTTCTATCATCTCTGCCGGGACGAGAGCCAGGCCGCACGGATGCGCACATGGTTCTCGAACGAGAAGTCCAAGGTCGACGTCTGGAAGAACGCCGGGCACTGGATCATGCAGGACCGCAAGGACGATGTGAACTCGGCGATCGTGTCTTGGGTAGAGGCGCTATGAACGACGAGGCGAGTTTCCTTTACAGCAGGTATTAGCCTTGTCTCGCCGCGGCCCCGGTCGCAACCGTCAGGATGAAGTCGTCGAGCTCCTGTTCCAAGCTCTCGATCGGCAGGCCGACGAACCGCCCCTCGAGGCTGATGCTGACGACACCATGCACCGCGCCGAACAGGGTTCTGGCGCGGATGGCGCGGGCCGTCTCCGACATGTTCGGCTGCAATTCGGCCAGTGGCTCGGCAATGACGCCCATCAGGAACATATGCTCCTCCAGGTGCCATTCGGGGCTGGGGCGGTCATTCGGCGGTCGATGGTCGAAGAGGGCCTTCCATAGATTGCGATGGGTGACGGCGAATCTGAGATAGCCGCGGGCGAGGTTGCGCAATCGGTCAGTCGGCGTGTGATCTTTAACCTCCGCCAGTGTCAGGGAGGCTTCGAGCCCCTTCAGCGTTGCCGAATTGACGTGAATGACGAGATCGTCGAGATCGGCAAAGACTGTATAGAGACCACCAAGGGCGCAGCCGACATCCTGCGTGACATCCCGCGCCCTGAGGTTGGAAAGGCCATCGGCCGCTATGCGATTGCGCGCCGCCTCGATCAGTCGCTGCTTGAGATCCTCGCGCTTCTCCAGGGTTTTTTTCGCCATTAACTATTCCAATCCGATTTTTTGAACGTTGTTCAAAATTTTTCTTGAACGCCGTTCATGATTCTGGCATACATCAGTTCATGAACAGTGTTCATAAACGGGAGACGACAAATGTTCAATTCAATTCTGACTCTGATCCGCGGTCGGGCCTTTGAGGCGGAGCAGGCGTTCATCGATCGCAATGCGGTTCCCCTGCTGGCGCAGCAGATCCGCGACGCGGCCGGAGCCATCCAGTCGGCGCGCCGGGCAGTGGCCATCGCCATCGCGCAGAATGAGCAGGAGAAGAACCGGCATGCAGCCATCGTCGGCCGGATTGCGGATCTGGAGAGCCGGGCCGTTGCCGCGCTTCACAAGGGCAGCGACGAACTCGCCCGGGAAGCGGCCGAAGCGATCGCTCAGCTCGAAGCCGAGCGCGACGCATCCGAAAAGGCGCAGGCGCAGTTCAACCAGACGATCGGCAAGCTGAAGGCAACGGTTCGCGCATCGGAAGCGCGGCTGCAGGAATTGCAGCGCGGTGAGCGTCTGGCGCGCGCGACCCAGCAAACCCAGAAGCTCAACGCCGTCTGCGACGAGAATTCCGGCCTTGCGACGCTCGATGACGCCGAGGAAACGCTTGCCCGCCTTCAGGCCTATCAGAGCCGCTGCGAGATCGCAGCTTCGGCCATGAAGGAAATGGATGCCGCCAGCCGGCAGGCACATATCATCGAAAAACTCGCCAATGCCGGCTGCGGCGCACCACTCGGCCCTTCGGCCGACGAGGTGCTTGCCCGCCTGCGTCAGCGCATGAATTCAGCAGCCTGAAACCGAACACACCAGACAAACGAGAGAGGATACGATCATGAACGACAGCTTCCAGAAACATTCCCAGGCTTGGGTCAGCTTTTCCTATATTTCCTTCGCCGCCGCCGCATTTATGCTCCTGGTCGGCCTTTACATGATGCCGATCGATCTTTGGGGCAAAGGCTACCTTGCCATGGGCATCCTGATGCTGGTGCAGACGGCGGTCAACGTTACCAAGACGATCCGCGACAACAGCGAAGCCGAGAAGCTGATCCGCAAGGTGGAGGATGCCCGCACGGAAAAGCTTCTGGTTAAGTTCAATCGTGACGGTCAGGACTAATCTTTATTAACGACGCTGCAGAGTTGTATCCGCGCTCAACCTTTGCGTAACAACTCTGTGGCGTCTTGTTGGCTGAATGAGGGATACGCCATGCAAAAGCACCTGATGAGATCGAGGAAGTTCGCGCCGCTGTTCTGGACGCAGTTCCTTACCGCCTTCAATGATAATTTTCTGAAGCAGACTCTGGTTTTCGTCATTCTCGCCCAGATGGCGACGGAGGGAGCGGCCCTGGTGACGCTCGCAGGCGGCATCTTCATCGTGCCGTTTCTGCTCCTGTCGGCGATTGCCGGCGAACTCGCCGACAAGCACGACAAGGCCAAGCTGGCCGAGCTTCTGAAGCGCTGCGAGCTTCTCGTGGCGGCGATCTCGGTCGTCGGCATTGCCTTCTCCTCCATCTGGATATTGATGCTTGCCCTCTTCGGCTTCGGCGTCATTTCCTCGCTCTTTGGGCCGATCAAATACGGCATCCTGCCGGATCATCTGGAAAACCGGGATCTTCCCAAGGCCAATGCCTGGATCGAGGGCGGCACCTTCATCGCCATTCTGACTGGCACCATGGTCGCAGCGGTCGCTTTCCGCGAAGGCGAGAATGTCTGGATCTTCGGACCGATGATGATGGGGTTGTCCCTCCTTTGCTGGTTCTCCGCCCGCATGATCCCCGCGACCGGTTCCAAGGCGCCGGACCTCGTCGTCGACAAGAATGTCGTGCGCTCCAGCTACAGGCTGGTCAACGAGCTTCGCGCCGACAGCCGCATCTGGCGCGCCTCGCTGATGAACTGCTGGTTCTGGTTCGTCGGCGCCTTCATCATGTCGATGCTGCCGGTCATGGTCACCGATATTCTCGGTGGCTCGGAAATCGTTGTTCCCGCCTATCTGGCAATCTTCGCCATTTCCGTCGCCATCGGCTCGGCCATTGCCGGATGGATGGCTGCCGGCCGCATCGTGCTTTTGCCGGCGCCAATCGGCATGCTGATCGTCGCGCTCTTCGGTCTCGATCTCGGCTGGAACCTGTGGGGCCTTCAGTCGACCAGTCATGCCGAAACCATTCTTGCCTTCTTCGCCGGGCCGAAAACCATCCGCGTCGCTATCGATCTCGCCGGCATGGCGATCGGTGGTGCTTTCCTCGCCGTCCCCACGTTTGCTGCCATGCAGAGCTGGGCAAACGAGGATCGCCGCGCCCGCGTCATTGGCGCCTCGAATGTGCTCTCTGCTCTCTTCATCGCCGTGGGCTTGGCGCTTGTCGCCGTCCTGCAGGCAGTGGGCCTGTCGATCCCGGTTATCATCCTCAGCATCTCCGTGCTCAACATCGCGATTGCTTGGCTCATGCTGAAAATGCTGCCGACCAATGCCTTCCGCGACCTCATCTCCATCATCTTCCGCGCCTTCATGCGGCTTGAAGTCGAAGGCCTGGAAAACATCCGCAAGGCAGGTCCCGCACCGATCATCGCGCTCAACCATGTGAGCCTGCTCGACGGCGCCCTGGCGCTCGCCATCACAGAGGAAGAGCCAGTCTTTGCGATCGACACTGCATTCGCCAAAAAATGGTGGGTGCGGCCGCTTTTGAAGATGTGCAAATTCCTGCCGCTCGACCCGACGAAACCGATGGCGACGCGCTCGCTGATCAAGGTGATCCAGGATGGCAGCCCGGTCGGCATCTTCCCCGAGGGTCGCCTGACAGTCACGGGTACACTGATGAAGGTCTATGACGGTGCGGCCATGGTCGCCGACAAGACCGGCGCGATGATCGTGCCTGTCCGTATAGACGGTCTGGAAAAGAGCTATGCCTCCTACCTGACCTCGAGCCATGTGCGCCGCCGCCTCTTCCCCAAGGTCAAGGTGACGATCCTCGAGCCGGTCAAGCTCGACGTTCCCGCAGAACTCAAGGGTCGCAAGCGCCGTATCGCCGCCGGCGCCGCTCTCTATCAGATCATGTCGGCGCTGATGTTCCGCACCGCCGACACGAACAATACGGTCCTCGGCCGCGTCATCGAAAGCGCCCACGAATATGGTGGCAAGAAACTCGCCGTCGAGGACCCGATTGCCGGCAAGCTCTCCTATGCCAAGCTTCTCACCGGCGCTGCGGTGTTGGGCGCGAAGTTCAAGAAGATGTTCCCGAACGAGAAGACGCTGGGCGTCATGCTGCCGAACGCCAATGGCACGGCCGCGACTGTCCTCGGCGTGATGTCGGCGGGTAAGGTTCCGGCCATGCTGAACTTCACGGCCGGTGCTGCCAACATCCTCTCCGCCTGCCGGACGGCTGAGGTCAAGCATGTGCTCTGCTCGCGTGCCTTCATTACACAGGCAAAGCTCGGTCCTGTCGTCGAGGAACTCGAAAAGCAGGTGACATTCGTCTGGCTGGACGAATTGCGCACGCAGATAACCTTCCTCAACAAGATCGTCGGCCTCATGCGCAAGTATCGGCCGCTGGTGAAGCGCACCGCCGATGACGCGGCGGTGATCCTTTTTACCTCCGGTTCGGAAGGGGCGCCGAAGGGCGTGGTGCTGACGCACCGCAATATCCTGTCGAACGCAGCCCAGGCCGCCTCGCGTATCGATTTCCACCCCGGCGACAAGGTGTTCAATGTCCTGCCGATGTTCCACTCCTTCGGCCTGACGGCGGGTACGATCCTGCCGCTCGTCTCGGGCGTGCCGATCTTCCTCTATCCGTCGCCGCTGCACTATCGCATCGTGCCGGAACTCATCTATGTCTCGAATGCGACCATCGTCTTCGGCACGGATACGTTCCTGAACGGCTATGCGCGCACCGCCCATCCCTATGACCTCAGATCGATCCGTTACATCTTCTCGGGCGCCGAGCCGGTGAAAGCATCGACCCGCGAAGTCTATATGGAGAAATTCGGCCTGCGCATCCTGGAAGGCTACGGCGTCACCGAGGCTGCCCCGGTGATCTCGCTGAACACGCCGATGTACAATCGTACGGGAACGGTCGGCAAGATCATGCCGGGCATGGAATGGAAGCTCGAGCCGGTTCCAGGCATCGACGAGGGCGGCCGTCTTATGATCCGTGGCGCCAACGTCATGGCCGGCTATTTGCGCGCCGACAATCCCGGCGTTCTCGAGCCGCTGCCGGAAGGCTGGCACGATACCGGCGACATCGTTACCATCGACGAGGACGGCTTCGTCAAGATCCGCGGCCGCGCCAAGCGCTTCGCCAAGATCGGCGGCGAAATGATCTCGCTGGCTGCTGTGGAAACTCTTGCCGCTCAACTCTGGCCCGGCGCCTTGAGCGTGGTCTCCTCCGTGCCAGACGCCAAGAAGGGCGAGCGTCTCGTGCTTCTCACCGATGCACCGGATGCGACCCGAAGCGATTTCCTGGCCTTCGCCAAATCGAAGGGTGCCACCGAAATGATGGTTCCGGCAGAAGTGACCGTCGGCAAGGTGCCGGTCCTCGGTTCCGGCAAGGTCGATTTCGTAACAGCCCGCGCGATGGCCTTGGAAGCTCAGTCTGAGTCACAGGCGGCGTAGGCTATAGATGCTGAAGTAGTAAAGCGGCCGATGGTTAGAGCCAGCGGCCGCCTTTTGTTGCCGAAGCCTGATGTTGTGGATTGGCTTAGGAAATGCGCGGCAGGACGATCTGAAACGTCGTGCCAGCCGGGCTACTCTCCAGCAATTCGATGCTGCCCCCATGTGAAGCGAGCATCGCCCTGATGATTCCGAGGCCCATGCCTGTGCCGCCATTGTCGCGCCGTGTCGAGAAGAACGGCTCGAAGATACGGTCGCGATTGCCGTCGGCAATGCCGCAGCCATTGTCGCGCACCTGGATTGTCGTCCTTCGTCCCTCGTTGCTTGCCTCGATTGCAAGCGTCATAGCGCCGCTTTGAAAGGCGTTCTCGGCCAGATTGGCAAAGATGATGCCAGCCGCCTCGTTGGGCAGAGCCATCATCTCTTCTGCACTTTCCTCGTTGATGATGGAAAGTTGGCGAAACTGCATCTCCAGCTGGGCGACAATGTCGCGAAGACTGCTGGAGCCCTGCTCGGATGGCAGTTCGGCTTTCGCGAGTTCGCGCAGACGCGACAACAGCCGATCCAGCCGCTCGGTATCGGCGATGATGTTTCCGAGGAAGCGGCTGCGCTGCTCCGGGCTCATCGGATTGCTGTCGTCATCGTCGCGCAGCAGTTCCGCCGCTCCCTTGATCGAGGTCAAGGGCGATTTCAGTTCGTGGGAAACGTGGGTGGCGAAGGAGCGGACGTAGTCGGAATGGTCGACCAGCTTGCCGGCGAGATCGAGAAAGCTCTGGGAGAGCGTCGCGACCTCGCGCGTGCCGTAGATTTCGAGCGGCCGGATGGCGGAGCGCCCGCCGCGGGCGATCTCGTCCGTACGGGCGATCAGTGCGTTGATCGGCACGGTCAGCGTCCGCGTCAGGACATAAGCGACGAACAGGGTCAGGATCAGAACAACGGCAAGCGTCGCAATTTCTGCCGGTGCCATCGCGCCTGAGGCGGCGCGAACGACGCGAAACCAGATGACGGTCAACACCGGCAGCGTCATTACGGTCAGAAGTACGGCATAGACGATGAGGGCGAGCGGCGGCCGCCATTTCGGTCTCACCCGTGGCGCGCGCATCATGCGGTTCCTTCCGTGGCCGATGTCAGCTTGAAGCCGATGCCATGTACCGTGACGATGACGCCCTTGCCGCCGGCTGCCGAAAGCTTGGCGCGGAGATTGCGGATATGGCTGTCGATGGTGCGGTCGGCCACCTGCATGTCGGCGCCATAGGCTGCCTCCATCAGTTGATCGCGGCTGAAGACGATCTCGGGCCGGGTAAGCAGTGTATCGAGGATCGCAAATTCGAGCGCCGTCAGGCTTAGGGGCATGTCGGCAAAACTCGCGGTACGGCCACCTCGATTGAGCCGTAGCGACCCAACGGACGCGGAGCCGCTGGTTGCATCCGGCGCCGAACCATGGCCGCTGCGCTTCAATATGGTTCTGACCCGCGCGACGAGTTCGCGCGGGCTGAAAGGTTTGGTGACATAATCGTCGCCGCCGATCTCCAGTCCCAAAATCCTGTCGATTTCCTCGTCGCGCGCCGACAGGAACAGGATCGGGAGGTTCGATGTTTTGCGGATGCGGCGGCAGACCTCCAGCCCGTCCATCTCCGGCATGCCGACATCAAGGACGATGAGATCAAGACCGCCCTTGTGAAAAGCCATCATGGCCTCCGTGCCATTGCGCGCGGTCGTCGTCTTCATGCCGGCGCGATCGAGCGCGAAGCAGATCACGTCGCGAATATTGGGTTCGTCGTCGGCAACGAGGATGCGTTGGGCCATGCTGTAGAGGTCCTGGTTCACCCGTTCGTTTTCTTCGTTTCCGTCTCGTCTTGCAAGAGTTGCATCTTCTTGAGGTAGTCGTCGAGGCGGGCGGTGCGATAAGTCCAACTTCGCCAGTCGCGCGAGCGTCCTATGTGCTGCCATTGGAGCGCTTCGCGTACCCGGCGGACATCGCCGTCGGCGGGCAGCGAGGCCAGGTAGGCATCGAGCGCCGGGATGACTGCGGGACCCAGTGTCGAGAGATAGTCGAGGTCGAGCACAACGCCTTCGCCCGATATCTCGCGGCTGTGAGTGACATTGAAGCGGGCAATGAAGGCGGGAATGTCGATCAGCGCGGCGGCGTAAAGCGTGACGACGAGCGTTGCGGAACTGAGTGCGATCAGCCATTCATTGGAGCGGTGAAGCAGGATGCGCAGGAGAATGAGGAAGAGACCGATCGCGACGAGACCCATCCATATGCCGGCGGCAACGCGCAGTTCGGTCAACGAATAAACCTCGACATAGAGATCGAGCCGCAGAATGGAGGAAAAGCAGAGCAGGATGTTCTGCGCGATCCACAGAAGCACGAGGCCGCGCAGCAGAGGGCTTCGATCGCCCGGCCCGCCGCGGTGCATGGCGGCAAGCACGAAGATGGCGGCAAGGATTGCGGTGAGCATCAGCGGATAGGCACCGCGATGGGCATATTCGGCATGGGACATGCCATCGGGCAGGCTAGCTCCGCCCCAGAGATAGGTAAGATCGAGCAGCGTCTGCACGGCAAACAGGGCGTTGAAGACGAGCAGCGAGCGCAGCAGAGCATCATGGCCGAACAGCAGATCCTCGGTTCTCGTGACAATATCGGGGACTTCGCCTCGACGTGAGCGTCTTTGCCTCAGACGCGGATGAAGCAGCAGGGACAGGGAGGCTGCAACGACCAGCCAGAAGCCGATCCGCCATGCGTCCAGCAATTGCAGCAGGAAGGTAAGGTCGATTCTGTGCAGCGTCTTGTCGATCAATGGATTGGCCGCTGCAAAAAGGGCTAGAAAGCCGGCGGCAAAAACAAGCGGGATGATCCAGCCGCGAAGGTGATGGCGGACGCCGCGCGGAGACGGTTTTCTCAGGCGGTGCAGCCAGCGATAGCTTGCGCTGCGGAAAGGCCGCGTGGGCACGTCCACGAGGAAGCGGAGCAGCACGGGCGGTAGGCGGATCCATTGACGCGGGATCAATCCGCTGACGCCGAGCGATATCAGGCAAAGGCCAAGCAGGCCGATAGTCATGCCCATCCAGGACGCGGCCTCGACAAGCGGTGCCGATGCAACGAGGCAGAGGAGCAGAAATGCCGCAACCTTTGGAATGGATTGTCTTCTTCGAGAGGAAATCAGCAGGTTGACGGCTATGATATTGGCGAAGAGGAAGAGATTGAGGCCCGGCGCCCTGTCGAAGAGCAGAAGGTCGGCCAGTGCGACCAGGGCAATGAATGTGAGGAATTTGCGATTGGAGTTGCTTGTGGCGTTTGCAGGAAGGGCGCGGGTATTGGACAGGCTCATCGGTATCGGCTCCGTGCGAGATGTTCGGCGAAGGATATGATCCTGGCCGCCTGAGCGGGCTGATCGGCTTGGGGGTGCCGCCCGTCCTCCAGCCACCAGCCCTCCTTGAGGAGACTGCGTGGCAGGCGGACGGGCGGCGTTTTGATTGTTTCGGGCGTGTTGTTCATGGCGCTACGATGGCGCGCGCCTTTGCAGAATCTGTGCAGAGCCCGAGCAGCTATTCAGGAAAATCTGTCAAGTTGGAAGGTTCGAATTATCTGCGTTGTATGAGATCTGCACAACAAGTGCCGAGGGCAGCGCCAATCTTGGCAGCATAAATTTTAGCATTGCATAATGGATGTCTCAAAACGGGGCAGTCACTTGTGGAACTTAAGCATATGTTTTCCAGCTTCCAGTCAGCCTATGGATTGATGGTCTGAAAATCGATTTGTTGAACCGGCTGTCGTACTCACCCCTGACGACAGCCGGGAATCTCGGAAGTGGTCATTCGGCTACGACCGAGATTCCCGTCAGAAACAGGCGACGCCCATGGCGCTCCGTTTCGTGCGATACAGGCGGACGCGAGGAAGCACCGGAATGCGCCGCTCTGTCGAGGGATGCGGGAGGATTCGCGTCTGTAAGCCTGGAATAAGCTTTCCACGCCGCATATTCTCGCTTGATCCCACGGCTGGATGTCATAACTGAGGGCTTGGTGGCGCATGTAGTTTAGGAGTGCCTGAAAAGGCGCAGAGGGCGGCAGATGAGAATTACCACGATTACGAATTGGGCCTACGGCATCACCGTGGTCCTGACCGTGCTGTCTGCCGTCGCTTTCATCCTCTCGGCCCGAAGCGCCACGCAGGAACGGCAGGCTGTGGAGCAGCATCTGCTGCTGAACAGCATGGGCGAAGAGCTTGCGCTTGGCGCGGAGGAAACGACGGACGAGGCACGTCTCTATGTCATGCGTGGCGAGGAGAGACACCTGGATGCCTTCACCGTCGACGAGGACGAAGAACGCCGCCGTGACACGGCCATCAACGCCCTGCGTGGCCTTGGTCTGCCCGATGCCGAGCTTCAGGTGGTCGAGGAGGTGGCTGTCAATGCGCAGGCGCTGGACAAGGTAGAGGAAGCTGCGGTCACCTCCTATACCGGCGGCAATCAGGCCGGCGCGCGCGACGCGCTGTTCGGCCCCGAACACGAGCGCGTCCAGACCGCGCTCCTCAACAGCGTCAACCAGTTTCGCACTTTGGCAACGGCGCGCACCGAAGCGGCTTTCCGCTCCGCGCAGGCACGCAGCGATCTCTGGGCCAATATTGCCAAGGTGATGCTCGCCTTGACCGCGGTGATCTTTCTCGGCGTCCTCTATTTCATCTTGCGGCGCCGGGTTGCCCTGCCGCTCGTCCGCATGACGGGGATCGTCAACCGGCTTGCCAGGCAGGATTATGCCGTCGAAGTACCGACCGACCGCCGCCGTGACGAGATCGGCGAGATGAACGACGCAATCCAGATCTTCCGCGAGAACGGCCTGGAGCGGAACCGTCTCGACGCCGAGCGCAAGCGCGATCTGGAGACAAAGGATCTCATCCTGCAGATGATGCACCGCCTGCAGGCGTGCTACGCCCAGAACGAGCTTGCCGAAGTCGTTGCACTCTTCGTGCCGCAGATCTTTCCCGGCGTCGCGGGCTGCCTCTACACGATGAATGAGAGCAGGACGACGCTGAGCGAAGTCAGCCGTTGGCTGGAGCCGGAGCATACCGAGCCTTCCTTTGCCGCCGCCGCCTGCTGGGGCCTGCGCCGCGGCCGCCCGCATGTCAGCCATGTGGCCGATACCGATATTCCCTGCCAGCATCTGGATCACTCCGGCGTGCCGGGTCTTTGCGTTCCCCTGACCGCGCTTGGCGAAGCGATCGGCCTGCTTTATTTCGAGGACCGCACGAAGGATGCGACCGCCGCCGATGCGCCGCGGCTCTATCTGGAACTGATCGCCGAAAATATCGGCCTTGCGATCGCGAACCTGCAGCTGCGTGACCGATTGATCAATCTCGCCGTGCGCGATGCCCTGACAGGGCTGCTCAACAGGCGCTCGCTGGACGAAGCGCTCAATAATCTCCACAGGGATCAATCCGCCCGCACGGTCATCTGCATGATGATCGACATCGATCACTTCAAGCGTTTCAACGACGAGTTCGGCCATGATGCCGGCGACGAAGTGTTGCGGCATGTCGGGCAGATCGCCGCCGATACGATCGGCCAAGCCGGCACGGTCTACCGCTTCGGCGGAGAGGAGTTGACTGTTATCGCCACCGATCTCGCCGACGAGGAGGGCTTTGCGCTTGCCGAGAAGCTGCGCACGCGGGTCTTCGGCACGCCCTTTTCCTATCGCGCGCGGATTGTCGGCCCGCTATCCATCTCCGTCGGCATCGCCTCTTCTCCGGTTTCCGGGCCGACCACGACCCTGATCAACCGGGCGGATGGGGCCTTGCTGAAGGCAAAGCTGAACGGCCGCAACAGAACGGAGGCGGCGTTTGCCAAGGAGGCAGAAGGGGAGCTGAAGAGGGGATAGGTCGGCGGAGCGTCTGTGACTATGATGAAAGGGATGATTGATAGAATTCTTCCGTTGGCGCTTGTCGTTTTCATCAATACGCAAGCCTATGCTGAACCACTGCATCGGGATTATCCGGGATGGGGCGCAACTTCGGCTGCGTCAAAGCCCGGCGACGTCGTTTCCGATCTGGTTCTGCGTTGCAGGGGCGAGGGGTGTGCGAAGGACACGCTCGAATGTGTGGCATTTCACCTCGATGCTCCGGCTGGTCTTTCAGACATCAAGTCGCTGGCCAACCCGGAAAAATTCCCCGTGGGCCAACTGAATTTCTGGATGGCGGCCAGCATCATGCAGGAGCGCGAGGATATTCTGCACGGACGCACGGATTTGCAGCCTTCGACGCCTTTCGCGCTTCATTCGTCTAGAATTCTCGACGTTGATATCCTCTCTTCGACATCCGATGTCAGTGACGGGCAGATAATCCTAAAGACATATCTTGCGCTTTGGCTGGACGCTACGCAATTGCGCGGACTTCGTTGTTCCTACATCGAGAACAATGACGAGCAGACCAGTGATCGTGTGATTGAGCTCTTGGGTATGCTGTTAAAGACGTAAATGGCCGAAGATCAGCGACTGCCTTGCAATGGTCGAACGGGAGGACCGAAATGCAGTGCGATCGCCTTGCTGAACACATGCTTAGATTGTAGCCTGCGTTGAAAGTCGCATAACGGAGGGACGTGATTTCATGGCCGTGACGCAGAGCACTTCACCCTTGCCACCGGGTAGCGAAACTTTGCAGGCCATGGGCTTCGACCCCGGGCTCCGCCGCAAGTTTGAAGCCGGTGTCGAATCCGGCCTTCTGCGCGATCTGCATGTCGTGCTTGCCGCCCGTTCGGGGAGCCTATGTCTGGAATACTATGCCGTTGGCCCCGACGAAAATTGGGGAGCGCCGCTCGGAGACGTCGCCTTCGACGCTGATACGCTGCACGATCTGCGCTCGGTCACCAAGAGCATAGCCGGTCTTCTCTATGGCATCGCGCTCGACAAGGGGTTGGTGCCGCCGGTGGATGCCCCTCTTTATGAGCAGTTTCCGCAATATGATGACCTCGCAAGGGATCCCGCGCGTGCCAAGATCACAGTCGGCCACGCCCTGACGATGACGCTTGGCATGGAGTGGGACGAGGATCGCCCCTATACCGATCCGCTGAATAGCGAAATTGCGATGGAGAATGCACCGGACCGATATCGCTTCGTTCTGGAGCGTCCGGTGATCGCCGAGCCGGGAACGCGCTGGATTTACTCCGGCGGCAGTGTTGCGCTGGTGGGGGCGATCATCGAGCGCGGCACCGGCAAGCGCTTGCCTGATTTCGCACGAGAGGTTCTCTTCGAGCCGCTCGGCATTGCGAAGTTCCACTGGTCGGCCGGCCATGACGGCGTGGCATCACCGGCATCCGGCTTGCGCCTGACTGCCCCAGATTTGTTGAAGGTCGGGATGCTTTTCCTGCAGAAAGGCGTGTGGAACGGCCAAAGGATCGTCTCGGAGGAGTGGATCGTCCAATCCCTCGCGCCGGCGATTTCGACCGGGGACGGTTTGAGTTATGGCAGATTGTGGTTCTCAGGCGACGCGCCGGTGCCGGCGTTTGATAGTCCGCGCCCCTGGTATGCCGGCTTCGGAAACGGCGGCCAGAGACTTTGGCTGATGCCCGATGCGGACATCGCCGCCGTCATCTACTCCGGCAAGTATAATTTATGGGATGCCTGGATTACGCCAACCCGCGTCTGGCGCGAGATCATTCTTGCCAACGTCCTGAAAGCGTGAAGATGGCTTCCTTCAAGAGCGAGTTTCCCACGCTTCTGACGGAACGGCTGCGGCTTCGTGAAGCAAGCATGGACGATCGCGACGATTTCCATGCGTTGATTTCGAGACCGGAGGTCACGCGGTTCTCGAACTGGGTTGATGCACCGAAGACGGCGCAGATCGAACGTTCCTTGCGATGGATGATCAAAATCTATCCCAAGGGGAAGGGCTGTTCATGGATCATCGAGGATCGGGGTTCCGGCCGTTTGCTCGGCGCTATCCGCTTCAACAGTATCGACCGGCACGCCAGATGTGCCGAGCTGGGATATGAGCTGCATCCCTCGGCCTGGGGCAAGGGGCTGATGAGTGAGGCGGCGAGAGCAGTCGTCCGATGCGGCTTCGACGATTTTTCGCTCAATCGCATCGAGGCCTGGACGCTCCCGGGAAATACCGCCTCCGACCGGGTGCTTGAAAAGGCGGGCTTCCAATATGAGGGTACGCTTCGACAGAAGGCACGATTCAAGGAGGCCTTCCATGATTTCCGTATGTTTGGTTGTCTGGCCGACGACCGGCAGAACTAGCACCTAGTCGACAGCTAACCGGCCGCATCGGGGCGTGTGACAGACTGAAAATAATCCCGCGGTGAGCGACCAAGCGAGCGCCGGAACATCGCTGAGAAGGCGCTCGGGCTCTCATAGCCGCAATCCATTGCGACTTCGAGAATGCTTCGGCCCTCAGCGAGCAAGCTCAGGGCCTTCAGCATCCGTGCCTGCTGCCGCCAACGGCCGAAGCTCAAGCCGGTCTCGCGTTGAAACAGCCGCATGAGCGTCGCCCGGCTCATATGAAGTCCGGCTGCCGCATCTTCGATCGAGATCGTGCTTGTAAGATTGCCGAGCAGGGTTTCGCAGAATCTCGCAAGGGCTGGATGTTTCGGCAGCGGCAAGTTAAGTGGCTGCGCAGGCTGGAAGGTGAGTTCGAGAAGCAGCAGCCGAATGACCGCCTCTGCAACCTCCTTGTGATCGGGTTTGTCGACAAGGCCGGTGAGGCGCAGGATGAGCTCGCGCAGCAGTGGCGTGACCTCCACCACCATGCACTCTTTCGGCAACGCGTCTTTGCCATCGGGATCGAGCAGCAACGAGCGAAACTGCACGCTCGTATGGCTCGCCGTCACGTGTTCGAGGTTCGGCGGCAGCCAGACAGCGCGGCTTGGCGGCACGACCCAGGTGCCGCTATCCGTGGTCAGGGAGATCACGCCGTTGACGGCGTAGAGCAGCTGTGCCTGCCTATGGCTGTGGCGAGCGCTGGTAAAGCGGCGGTCGTCATGCGTGATAACGGCAATGCCCTCGGCGACATCAGTGCCGTGCTGCAGATAGGCTTGATCCTTTTGCGACGATGATTGATCCATACACGTGAGAATATCAAAGCCCTTGGCGTTAGCCTAGAACTCCTTTCAAGCAGGATATCTCCTTTCGTGTCTGCCCCATCCCACAATCTGCATCGATCAGATCGGCCGCTTCGCGCTGCTGCCGTATCGCTGCGCGGGCGGATGGAGGCCGAAGTTTGGTCCTGTATGCGTGCTTCCCTTCAGCTTTCCGTTGCACTGCGACTTAGCTGCGGTCGTCGGGCCTGACGGCATCCCGGCGACCGTAGGCTGCTGTCTGCTTTTTCCCTGAATTGATCGACATGCAACGGAACGGATCATGCTGAAGAATCCTGAAATCAAATATCGTCCTTTTATCTCGCCCATCGAATTGCCGGATCGGCAGTGGCCGAACAAGCGGCTCGCAAGGGCGCCGCGCTGGCTTTCAACGGATCTGCGCGACGGAAATCAGGCGCTTGCCAATCCCATGGATGTCGAGCGCAAGCTGCGCTTCTACGACATGCTGCTGGCCTGCGGCTTCAAGGAGATCGAAGTCGCCTTTCCGTCCGCCTCGCAGATCGAATTTGACTTTGTGCGGGCATTGATCGAGGAGGGGCGCGTCCCCGACGACGTGACGATCCAAGTCCTCACTCAGTCGCGCGCCGATCTCATCGCCCGGACCTTCGAGTCCCTCAATGGTGCGCGCAAAGCCATCGTCCATCTCTACAATGCGACGGCGCCGCTCTTCCGCCGCGTCGTCTTCGGCATGGAACGGCACGAGATCGTCGATCTCGCTATCAGCGGCGTCACCGCGATGCTGAAGGAAAGCCTCAAGCGGCCGGAGACCGACTGGACCTTCGAATATTCGCCGGAGACTTTCTGCTTCACCGAACCGGATTTTGCGCTTGAAATCTGCGAGCGTGTGCTTGATGTCTGGCAACCGACCGTGGAGCGGCCAGCCATCCTCAATCTGCCGGCAACGGTGGAAGTGGCGATGCCGAATATCTATGCCGACCAGATCGAATGGTTCTGCCGCCATATTTCGCGGCGCGAAGCCGTCATCATCAGTGTTCATCCGCACAACGATCGCGGTACGGCGGTGGCCTCGGCCGAACAGGCGCTCCTTGCCGGCGCCGATCGTGTCGAAGGCTGCCTCTTCGGCAATGGTGAGCGCACCGGCAATGTCGATCTCGTGACGCTGGCTATGAACCTCTACACACAGGGCATCGATCCCGGACTGACCTTTCCGTCGATCCGTAACGTGGTGAAAACGGTGGAATATTGCAACGGCTTGCCCATCCATCCGCGCCACCCTTATGCAGGCGAACTCGTGCATACGGCCTTCTCCGGTTCGCATCAGGATGCGATCCGCAAGGGATTTGCCGCCCATGAGCGACGCAATGACGGCGTATGGGAAATGCCTTACCTGCCGGTTGATCCCGCCGATATCGGCGAGAGCTACGAGGCCGTTATTCGCGTCAACAGCCAGTCGGGCAAGGGGGGCGTCGCCTGGGTGATCGAGCAGGACAAGGGCCTGAAGCTGCCGCGTGCCATGCAGGTGGATTTCAGCAGGCGCGTACAGCTCCTCGCCGATGAGGCCAAACGGGAGCTGTTGGCTGAAGATATCTGGGAGGCATTCGTGGGCGCCTATCATGTCGATGATGTCGAGCGCTTCGCGCTTGTCGACTTTGAAGGAGGCTTTCGCCGCGGTTCGAGCACCGAACGGGTCTTTGCCGGCCGTATCCGGCACCGGGACCAAGACGTCACCGTCATTGGTCGCGGCAATGGCCTGGTTTCGGCCGTGCTCGCCGCGATTTCCGATGCATTTGGCGTGACGCTCAACGTCATGGACTATCAGGAGCACGCCCTTCGTCGCGGAACGGATGCAAAGGCGGCCGCCTATCTGCAATGCGTCCGGCCGGACGGTGGGCAGGTCTTCGGCGTCGGCATCGATGATGATGTTGCAACCGCAACCGTCAAGGCGGTCCTTAGCGCGGCAAGTGCTGCTGGCTGACGATCGTTCTCCTGCGTTCGCTATCGGCCGTATATTGGCCGATAGCGTTGGCATCATGCGAAGAATCCAGATCGGCTCAGTCGATCGGCTCGAGCCAGCCTCGATAGTGGACGACGGAGCCGATGAACGGCAGCGCAATGGGCACGTCGAACTGGAAGCGACCGTTGTCCGCCCATTCGTGGGCGACGCTTTGCGGAGCAAGAAAAAGCGGGAGTGGAAGCCGCAGGAATGACCAGCGCCGTATCTCCATGCAAAACCCGTTGTCGCGCATGGGGAGATCGAAGGAGAAGCGGAAGGGGCCGAAGCGCTCGACGAGGTGACCGTTCTCGTTGCTCAGATGGCTGAGAAAGCGCTGGCCGGAAAAGTCCCTGGTCCATTGCTCGACGCCATTGCGTTCCACGAAGGAGACGTGCAGCACGTGCTTCCCGGCGGCGGGAAAACCGAACACCTTGGCGACCAGCCGAGCAGCGAGGGACTGTCCTCGGGTGACGACGGCCTCGCCCTTGGCGCCGCCATCGCCGAAGACCTCGTGCATGGCGCGCACCGGCTTGGCCAGATGCGCGAATGCAGAACCCATGACGCGCGGGTAGAGCGGCGTATAGGGCGCTTCCGTCACCTCCTCGCTGATTGCCAGATCACGAAACAAGGTCCGGAAATCGGCAAGCGCCAGAAGCCCGCCGGCATGACGGGCGCCGGGCGAGATGTGGCCGTCGCGCAGGGCGCGCGCCAGCAATTGCGCCGGAAGGGTCGGGATTTCCACGCCGTCGCCATTTTCGGCAATAAGCGTCCAGCGGCGCGCTCGCATGGCGCCTTGCTCCGTTCCCTTGATTTCGATCGTCACGGCAGAGCGTGCGGTGCCAAGTCTTGCTGTCAGACCTTGCAGTGGCAGCAGAAAGCGGCTGATCTCGCTGAGCGATGTCAGCCATCCCCAGGCAACTGGCCAGGACAGCAGCCAGAGTGCGAGTGTCTGAAACGCAAATTCAGGTCCGGCCCGGAAAAGTACGCTCGGGCGTCCGACGATGCCTTCGACCAGCAGATCGTGATCCGGCACGTCGGCGAGCGCCACCAGCCGACGCAACGGGCGATGACCTGCAATCGCATATGTCTCGCGCTTCAGCATGTGCCAGCCGATTACGTTCCGCCAGCGCCGACCGCGCCAGAGCCGCACCGGCTTGCCGACATAGCTCAGGATCGCCGATGCGACCGATGCGCCTGCGGTCGCGCGATTGGAGGCGCTGATCGACATCTCTATCGAACGAACCTCCTGCATGTCCCTGGCAAGCTCGGCCACGACGGCGCTCGACAGCGCCGGCACGCTCGATGCGCCGGAAATGACGGCGACGCCTGTAGCCTTGGCCTGTTGATCGAGGCGGCCGATCGCGCCGACAAAATCGCGGGCATCGGCAAGATCGATGTAATGAACGCCGGCCCCTATGCAGCTTCGCGCGACCCTGTCGTCGCTTTGTTGAAAGGGGCCTGCCGCGTCGATCAACAGGAAGGGCTTGTGCTCGTCGAGAATTGTAGCGATATCGCCATTTCGATCGGCTTGCAGCGCCATTGCATTCGGTAAATGGCGGGCGAGTGCCTGCGCGGTTTCGAGATTACGACCTGCGATCAGAACTTGGAAACCGTCGCCGGCGAGACGCCGCGACAGGCGCGAGCCGAACCCGCCATAACCACCAAGCACGAGGATCTTCGTCAAAGGATGCGGCTCGCCTGTTCGGGCGTCGGCAACCAGCATGTCTCGCGTTTGCCGAAAATGCGATAACGGTTGCGGGCAAGCCAGCGATAGGCGGGATCACGCAGCACGCGTGGAACCAGGCGCAACAAGGAGATTGCCTTCCAGGGCCAATCAAGCCCGGCATAGATGCCGAGCACGGCGTCGCTGTCGCGCAGCACTTTTGGGCCATCCACGATGATTATGCTGTCGGGATCGGCGGGGTCCATTCCACAGCGGCGATAGAGGGCCGTGCCGACTTCTCCCTGCATGGAGGCCAGCCGGAAGCGGCCGATACGGTCGTGGCGCAGCACGAATTGAGCGTTGGCCGAGCACAGGACGCACATGGCATCGAATACGATGACAGGCCCCTGATCGTCGCTGATACTGCTTTTGCTCATGCTGGCGTCGGCGCTTCCGTAAACCGGTCTGCCCGCAGCTTTGCCCGGTTGAGCTTCCGCCGTCAATTGTCCGTTTTCGGGGGCTGTCATGTCAGATTGACGCAAGCCCGCCTGCTTGGTGGCGCAGGACCGGCAGCAGAAAGATCGCAAGACACATGGCGATCAATCAGCAGGTCGACACGAGGCCCGGTTTCTTGGACGGGGCCTCGTGTCGCTCATAAGGGCGGCTTAGCGATAACGCCAGCCACCATGCCACCACTCGCGATGCACCCAATAACGGCGACCATCCCAGTAACCGCGGCCGGGATAGAAAATGCCGACTGCCGGACCGGCGGGCACGACGACGACGGGCCGCCCATTCGGGCGGCAATAGCCGTAGGGGCCGCGATGAAAGCCGATGCCGCATCCGTCACGTGCCTCGGCCGGCGAGATGGCTGCAAAGCAGGCGGTCGCGGCAAAAGCCAGCAAAATGATCTTTTTCATGATATCCTCGTTCGTCCTTGAAGAGCTTACGCTGTTATCCCTTCAGTGCTTAAACGCCCACGCTCGGCAAATCCGTCGCTGGACATCGATCATTTTGCATTTGGATGAAAAAGGCGGATTTGCCGCGTAGAAGTCACCCGGCGACGCGGGAGAATTGCGCTGGCGGCCGGATCAGGATCGAATCTCGAGAGCCCTTGCCGGACACGATTTTACGCTGGGTGCCTTCCTTTTGCCGATGACGGGCATGCGTCGCATGAAGGCGCGCAGAATGGCGAGGATCGCCTTGTATTGTTCGCCGGGGCACAGGTGACCATCGGAATCATAGGCAAACAGGAGCCGCCGCCGCGCGAATGCGTGGGCCAGCCACAAGGCGAAGGCGACGCCGACGCCCCAGCCCATCAGTGTGTCGCTTGCCCAATGTGCGCCGACCCATTGGCGCGACAGGCAGATCAGAACGCCGATAGGCATGAAGACGGGGCGGAGGCGGGGTAAGACGAGCGCCAGCGACATCGCCATGGCGCCGGCTGTTGCCGAATGCCCGGAGGGGAAGGACGCGAAGTTTGCATGGAAAGCCAGCGGTTTGAAGAAAAAGGCGCCGTGCGTATCCAGAAGTTCCGGTCTGGCGCGACCGATGATGTTCTTCGCAAGCGAATCGACGATGCCGCCGCCGGCGACCGCGAGGAAGACAAAGGCGGCTGCGGTGGCGATGAGATCTGCACCGCGCCGCATGGATTTCCGCAACTTATGCGCCGGTGCGAAGATCGCAAATATCAACACGGCACCGCTGAACGAGAGCACCAATAGCCCGGTACCGAGACTGCTGATCCATTTTGCTATTCCTCGCAGCTGTGCGGGAAACGATTTCATCCACACGCCCAATGGGTAATCGGCCGTCCACATCACGAGTAAGGACAAGGCAAGGAAGATGGCGATAATGACAAGCGGACGTTCGAGAAAAGCGCGATTTGCCGGAGGTTCAATAGTCGGGCTGTTGAAGAAGCAGCGAAGGCCGCCGGTCATGCGCCTGCGGCCGGTATCGGCGGAGCGCCCCAGCATTTCTTTCATAGCCTGTCGGCCTCGCTGCCATGCCCGCATTAAGCCGACTTTCCAATGCGGCCCGATGCCGCCGCGCGTGGAGCTGGGTTCACCAATCACCTTCCGCTCCGTTTCCCTTGAAAAGGGCTGCTACAGCAACTCGCTGACAGTCGCCTGAAAGGCTGCGATTGACGGGTCGGACATCGGTCGCCGGGATGGCAAGCCGAAATGGAAGGCCTGCGGGTCAGATCCGCTTTCAGAATGTGCTGTTTGGGGCCTGGCGCGCTGCGTGGCGCCGAAAAAGACTTTGCCGCCAACGAGGTAGCTTCGGAATATCGCGATCTCGGGCAAGGGCCTTTGGGAGGATTGCTTCGGCCGCCATTTTTAGCGACAATTGGGGCAGCGTTCGGTGGGAGGAGCCAAATGCAAGAATATTCCGCGCATGCGGACCAAGTGTACGCGTCGGCGCAATCGGCGGCGGCGAGTTCTTCGGTCGTTGCCTCCTGGCGACGATGCATGGTCATGCATCGTCTTGCGCCCGAGGAGACGCGTTTGCCGATGCGTCTGACCGGTCAGGAATTTCAAGCGGCGCTGGAACGCTCGGACCGGCTGGTCGCCGAAGCCAGCAACGAACTCGATCGTCTTTTCCTCGCGGTCGGCAAGGCCGGTTGCTGCCTGCTTCTGACCGATCGGGATGGCATTGCGCTTGAGCGTCGCGGTGCGACGGCTGACGACAAGGAGTTTCACGACCTGGGCCTATGGACCGGCTCCATCTGGACCGAGGCGAGCATCGGCACCAATGGCATCGGCACGGCGCTTGCCGACGAGCGGGCGGTGGCTATCTTTCGTGACCAGCACTTCTTCTGCTCGAACATCAACCTCAGCTGCACCACGGCGCCGATCCGCGACCATCGCGGCCAGCTTGCTGGCGCGCTCGACATTTCCACCTGCCGCGACGATGTGAACGACGCGACTTTGGCGATCCTGTCGCAGACGGTGCGCGACGCGGCGGTGCGCATCGAGCTCAATCTGTTCCGCAGCGCCTTTGCCGGCGCCCGTTTCGTCATGGTGCCGACGGATACGGCATCCACTTCGGCGCTGCTCGCGGTCGACCGTAACGACCTCGTGCTCGGAGCCACGCGGGCCGCGCGCCTCGCACTCAAGCTCGACGATCACAGCATTGCTGCCGGAGTTCCCGCGTCCGACGTTCTTCGCGAGCAAGCGGCGGTGGGCGAAGATCTCGCGGAGGCCGAACGGGCCGCTCTTCTGAGGGCGCTTTCCCGCGCTAACGGTAACGTATCCCAGGCAGCGGCTGCGCTCGGCATGAGCCGCTCGACGTTGCATCGGAAAATGAAGCGGCTCAATCTGCACTGAATTTGGCGGTCGGGCATTTTCGGCGAGGCAGCTGTCGCAGAGTTGCGACACTGTGCGCTGCAGCACGTAAGGCCACCTCTATCGCCCGCAGCTTTATGCACCCAGACTTCTCCCATCCGGTTCGCTTATCGAACCTGCCGACCAAGGGAGGATGGCATGCTGCATCAGAAGATCGTCGAATCTCCGTTCAAGCTGAAATACGGCAACTATATCGGTGGCGAGTGGCGTGAGCCGATCGCCGGCAAGTATTTCGACAACCTGACGCCAATCACCGGTGGCAAGATCTGCGAAATACCACGCTCCGACGAGAAGGATATCAACGCCGCGCTCGATGCCGCCCATGCGGCCAAGGACAAGTGGGGCCGGACATCTACCACCGAGCGTTCCAATATCCTGATGAAAATCGCCCAGCGTATGGAAGACAAGCTGGAAGTGCTGGCGCAAGCCGAAAGCTGGGACAACGGCAAGCCGATCCGCGAAACCATGGCGGCCGACATTCCGCTGGCCATCGACCACTTCCGTTATTTCGCTTCCTGCATTCGCGCCCAGGAAGGCTCGATCGGCGAAATCGATCACGACACCGTCGCCTATCATTTCCATGAGCCCCTCGGCGTCGTCGGCCAGATCATTCCCTGGAACTTCCCGATCCTGATGGCGGCCTGGAAGCTTGCACCTGCGCTCGCTGCCGGCAATTGCGTCGTCATCAAGCCCGCCGAGCAGACGCCTGCCTCGCTGCTGGTATGGGCCGAACTCGTCGGGGATCTCCTGCCGCCCGGCGTTCTCAACATCGTCAACGGCTTCGGCCTTGAGGCCGGTAAGCCGCTGGCGACCAGCCCGCGCATCGCCAAGATCGCCTTTACCGGCGAGACGACGACGGGCCGTCTGATCATGCAATACGCCAGCCAGAACCTGATCCCCGTGACGCTCGAACTTGGCGGCAAGTCGCCGAACATCTTCTTTGCCGATGTCGCGGCCGAAGACGACGACTTCTTCGACAAGGCGCTCGAAGGCTTTGCGATGTTCGCTCTCAATCAGGGCGAGGTCTGCACATGCCCCAGTCGCGCGCTGATCCAGGAATCGGTCTACGATCGCTTCATGGAGCGGGCCGTCAAGCGCGTCGAAGCCATCAGGCAAGGTAATCCGCTCGATTCCGCAACCATGATCGGTGCCCAGGCATCGAGCGAGCAGATGGAGAAGATCCTTTCCTATCTCGATATCGGCAGGCAGGAAGGCGCGGAAGTACTGACGGGCGGCGCGCGCGCCGATCTCGGCGGCGAGCTGTCGAGCGGTTACTATATCAAGCCGACCATCTTCAAGGGCCACAACAAGATGCGCATCTTCCAGGAGGAGATCTTCGGCCCGGTCGTTTCCGTGACGACCTTCAAGGACGAGAAGGAAGCGCTCGAAATCGCCAATGACACGCTCTATGGGCTTGGCGCCGGCGTGTGGACCCGTGACGGCAACCGCGCCTATCGCTTCGGCCGCGAGATCCAGGCCGGTCGTGTCTGGACGAATTGCTATCACGCCTATCCGGCCCATGCGGCTTTCGGCGGCTACAAGCAATCCGGCGTTGGACGCGAGAATCACAAGATGATGCTCGATCACTATCAGCAGACGAAGAACATGCTGGTCAGCTATAGCCCGAAGGCGCTCGGCTTCTTCTGAGTTCTCCCAACGAAGCCAACAAGGCTCCCGGTTGCGGCCGGGAGCCTTCAAGCATTTTCGGACGGTGATGGAGGATCATCATGGATGACGGTGGATCGGAGCCTCGGGTGCTCGCGACCGACAAGGCGCTCGAACTTATCCGCGAGATACAGCAGGACCACCCCGATATTCTGTTTCATCAGTCGGGCGGGTGCTGCGACGGCTCCTCTCCGATGTGCTATCCGGCCAACGAATTCATGATCGGCGATAACGACGTCAAGCTTGGCGAAATCGGCGGCGTGCCCGTCTATATCAGCGGCAGCCAGTTCGAAGCCTGGAAGCACACGCAGCTTATCATCGACGTCGTGCCGGGTCGTGGCGGCATGTTCTCCCTCGACAACGGGAGAGAGAAGCGCTTCCTGACCCGTTCTCGGCTGTTCGGCGGCGGTGAGGCCTGTGCAATCCCGGATATCCGGCCGTCGCCAAAGCCGTAAGCAGGGTCATAAATGGCGTGTAGTATTCGCCTAATACCCGTGACCTCAGGTGCTTTGCTAAAGTGCCATCCGTTGGTTCCAAGGGAGGAAGACGATGCCAGCAGCAAAGATTCTGATGATTACAGGTGATTTCACCGAGGACTACGAGACCATGGTGCCGTTCCAGACGCTGCTTGCCTGCGGCTATACGGTCCATGCCGTCTGCCCCGGCAAGAATGCCGGCGAAACGGTGGCAACGGCCATCCATGATTTCGAAGGCGACCAGACCTATTCCGAGAAGCGTGGCCACAATTTCGCGCTCAATGCCACTTTCGCCAGCATCCGCGCCGAAGACTACGACGCGCTCGTCATTCCGGGCGGCCGCGCGCCGGAATATCTGCGCCTGAATCCCGAGGTCATCAAGGCGGTTCAGCACTTCTTCGAGACGGGCAAGCCTGTCGCCGCAATTTGTCACGGCGCGCAACTGCTGGCGGCGGCCGGCGTTCTCAAGGGACGCACCTGCTCGGCCTATCCCGCCTGCCGTCCCGAAGTGGAACTTGCCGGTGGCATCTATGCCAATATCGCTATCAACGACGCTGTCGCCGACGGCAATCTTGTCACGGCACCGGCCTGGCCGGCACATCCGTCGTGGCTGCGTCAATTCATGGCCGTGCTCGACGCCAAAGCGTTGTCGGAAGCAAACGCCGCCTGAAACTGAAAGAGGGGACGCGCATGTGCGAATTGTTCATCAAGGCCGATGCGAAACTATGGGAAAGCACGACGCGCTCCCTGCGCATCGACGGCATGGTGACCAGCGTCAGGCTGGAAAATTTCTTCTGGTCGAAGCTGGAAGAGATCGCACGGCGCGACGGCATGAACGTGGTGCAGCTGATTACCAAGCTGCACCACGAATCGATCGACGCCGGCCACGATCTCGGCAATTTCACCTCGTTCCTGCGGGTCTGCTGCGCGCGCTATCTCGACCTGCAGCTTGCCGGCGATATCTCGAGCGACCTCTCCCAGCCCATCGCCGGCGTTGACGCTCCGGCCATTCTTGGCCGAGAGCGTCTGAAGTATCATTGATCGTGTCGGCAAGGCAGTACCGGTATCGAAGAGCGTTCGCCGGGTATTCGGGTCTCTGTCGTTGGCAGCATAGAGCATCATTTTTATAGTAAAATACAACTTATGGAGCCCATTCTGCGTTGGCGCATATCCTGGGTTATTCAAGCTTTAACTAACTTCAGGTAGTAGTTGAGTCATCGACTATCGCATGAGGCATAGAGCTTTGCGTCAGGCTTCCATGAGGGAGAGGCCGAGGCGCGTGGGGGATAAGCGATGACTTCGATTTCAAATGTGCCCTCGGCGGCTTTAGCCATTCTCCAGCAGCTGAATAAGGGGGCGACGGTATCGCAGCAGCCTCAATCCGCCGCTGATAGTCTCATCGCGGTCGCGACCGGTCAGGCGAATAAAGTGGCCGTTTCCAAGCAGCCGACACAGGCGCAATCTAATGTTTCCGAGGCCATGTTCAGCATGAGCAGCGACAGTATCGCGAAGCAGAAGCTCGACCTCATCGTGCGTACCGGTAGGGCTCTCGGCGTCGAACGCAACAACTACTCCTCCATGAGTGACTTTGTTGCTGCGATGAAAAAGGCCTTTGGTGAGATTAAGGTACAATCGGGCGGAACGGGTGCGCTTCACGCGCTTGAGAGGCAGCTCGGTCTCGACAAGCTTGGCCTGTCGATCGAAGACGTCATTGAGAGCGCTGGAGATGGCGACAGTAACGACAAGGTAACGCAGGCCCTCGAAAGGCAGACGAAGAAGGCAAAGGACGAGACGAATGCCACCGGATCGGATCAGGCTGTCGAGATCGACTCGGCAGCCGCTAATCTCTATGGCCTGCTTTCGTTCAATTAACTTGGTCTGCGGCCATTGCGGCAAGCCTGCCTGAACTGGTGAGGCGGTTTCTGACGAGATCGGCTGCCGCATCCGCCGCAGCGTCCATGTAGCTGGGATCGCGATGGAGCAAAACGACGGCAAAGGAGCCGTCGAGGAGCAGCATGATCTGGCGTGCGAGCGGCAGGGCATCGCATCCCGCTCCTGCCTCCGAGAAGATCGAGCCCAGCCAGTCCTCGACGCGCCTCTTATGGGCGCGTGCCGCTACCAGTGCCGGATGACCGGGAAGGTTGATGAGTTCGACTGAGGTGCGCAGGAAGCCGCAACCTTTCCATTTGGCGTTGCGCGCCGATTGCGCCAGCTGACGGAAGATGCCGGCGACCTTCTCGGCGGTATCGCCGTCCGTCTCCGCGAACCAGCGCTTGAAGACCACAAGATTCGGCTCGTCGCGCGCTTGCAGGTGGGCGGCGATCAGATCGTCCTTGCTGCGGAAGTGATAGTAGAGAGTGCGCTTGGTAACGCCCGCCCTTTCGGCGATGGCGTCGACGCTGATCGCGCGGATACCGTCGCGATGGAAGAGTTTCCCGGCGGCCTGAAGAATGCGTTCGCGTGTCGACTGTGCACTGTCTCTCATGGCTAAATGTATACCGGGTAGTGAATATACACAACGCGGGAATGGCTTCATCTTGGCGGCCATGAGCGAGCGAGCACTTACGATCCCGAATACGAGCAGCCTGCCGATTTCCATTCCCTGTCGGGATGGTGTGATCCTCGGCGGTCATATCTGGACGGCGGAGACGGCCAAGCCGCATGGCAGCGTGATCGTCAATCCGGCGACAGGCGTTCTTGCGCGCTATTATCATCGCTACGCGCAATTCCTGGTCCGGCATGGCTTTGATGTCCTGACCTTCGACTACCGGGGGATTGGCCAGTCGCGTCCGGTTAAGTTGCGGGGAGCTGGCTATCGCTGGCGGGATTGGGGCGAGCGCGATTTCGATGCCGCGCTCCAATGGCTAATCAGTCATCGTCGCAGCGATCCGCTGATGGTGGTTGGCCATAGCGTCGGCGGCTTCCTGCCTGGCTTGGCCGAACACGCACCGATGATCGATAGAATGCTGACGGTTGGTGCCCAATATGCCTGGTGGGGTGATTATATGCCGAGCAGGCGGGCCACCCTGTTCCTGAAATGGCATGTCGCCATGCCGGCGCTGACGGCGTTCTGCGGCTATTTCCCAGGCCGCCGGCTTGGTTGGCTGGAGGACCTGCCGAAAGGCGTCGCAAACGAATGGAGCTTTCGCGGACCGCGGTTCGAGCGCAGTCATCCAAAGAGCGAGCGGGCGGAAGCGTTGCGGCGCATGGCCGCCGTCAAGGCGACGATCCTCGCCGTTGCCGTTTCGGACGATGAACTCGGCACTGTGCCGGCCATTCGCCGTACGCTGGGCTATTATACGGGCGCGCAACGCCAATCGGTTTTGCTTCACCCGGCTGATTTCGGCCGGGATGCGATCGGCCATTTTGG
This sequence comes from Martinezella tropici, assembly GCA_000799755.1. Lineage (GTDB taxonomy): Bacteria > Pseudomonadota > Alphaproteobacteria > Rhizobiales > Rhizobiaceae > Rhizobium > Rhizobium tropici_A. The sequence continues at coordinate 145,830 of JUHI01000006.1, read as the reverse complement.
CCTGTTTCACGATAGTTTTAAAAGCAGCTTCTGGACCGATACGCTTTCCTGGCTTCGGGAAGGTCTCAATCCTTGGTCGTCAGCCAAGATTATGGAAACTCAAATAGAATGACCTAGTAGATTCAGGAATGGCAGCGAGTTGAGAGTAGGAATTTATTCAAAGATGTCGCTGTTGAATTTTGTCCCGATTTGCCCCCTATTTCCGTGTGGCAGTTAACCGACGTGTTTGGCGAAAAGGTCGTAGATGGCTTGTCAAAGCTGGACATCAAAATAGCCCCAGGGAAAACCGCTGAGAGTGACAGCTATTACCTCTGGGAGGACATCCATTCATTTCCGGTGAGCCTTATGATCGTCTCTACGGACCAGCCTCGACTGGTGTTGGTAAGGCTTCTTTGTTGGTGACCAAAGCCGTGTTTTCGGATGGCACTGTTGAGAATTACCAGTGAGGGGGCCATGGAGTCGTTGGCACAGGCGGAAAGCGGCCTCAGGTGTGGTTTTCGTCGTTTCAGAATTGCCCCCGATAATAGATGAGCGGGACGAAGCCGCTTTCGCTACCTTGTCACCTTGACGTCTAGTGTTGTGCAAGCGCCATGAAGCTTGCGGCACCAAGGATCATTCCTCCGGCCATGCCGTCGACAAGCCTGCGGCGACCATCGTTCAACTCCCTTCCGCCGATGCGGCTCAAGGCCATGGTGACCGCTGAGTAGACAACCGTGCACCAAAACATGAACACGACCGACAAGACCACCGCTTGAGCGGTGGCATTGCCGCTCTTGTGGTCCATGAATTGGGGTAGGATCGCGATGTAGACCATCATGCCCTTGGGGTTGAGCAGCGAGGTCAAAAAGCCCTTGGTGAGCTGATCTTTGACCGGTCCATGTGCGACAGAAATTCGTCCCCGCTTCAACGCCGCGCGTATGAGCTTGTAGGCGATATAGACGAGATAAGTGATGCCGAGCCAACGGATCACCTCGAACAAGACCGGCGATGCTGCGACCACGGCGGCAAGCCCAAGGGCGACGAGCAAAGAATGAACACAGTAGCCCAGAATTACTCCGGTCGTGGCGCGAAGACCTGCGTTGAGGCCCCCGGATAAAGCCTGCGAGGCAACAAAAAAAATGTCCGGGCCGGGAGTGCAGACCAGCGGCAGAACGGTAATCGAAAAGAGCAAGAGCGTGTTGGTGTCCATATCGACAAGTTAGCGCTGATCGCTCGCAAGGTGTTTCCTATCTCTTGCCAACGAACAGCATTTTGAGGCAACATCTTCTGCATGGATGAAACAGATCGAAAAATCCTTGCTGAATTGCAGCGAGATGGGAGACAATCTCTCACAGAATTAGGAGAGCGTGTCGGAATCTCTCTCTCCCCGGCCCATCGACGGGTTCGGGCCATGGAAGATGCAGGCATCATCACCGGCTATCGCGCGGTGGTCGAGCCAAGTGCCGTGGGATTGGGCTTTGCAGCCGTCATCTTCGTCACCCTTGCCAAGACCGACAGCGAGAGCGTGGCCGCGTTCGAGAAGGCTGTTCCAAGGCTTCCCGAGGTTGTGCAGGCCGTCCGGCTATTCGGTGACCCGGACTTCATGCTTCATGTCGTGACCGTTGATCTTCCGGCTTTTCAGCAGTTCTACGATGAAAGGCTGTCGAAACTGCCGAGCGTGCAGCGATTGACATCCACCCTGGTGATGAAAACGGTTGTGCCAAGCAGGTCACTGCCGCTTTAGGGCTCTTGCGGAAACAGTCCGATCCCCATGAACCTTAAATCCAACGAAATCGACAAGGAGCACAATTCTCTCCTCGTACCCAACGGTCTCGCCGAGGAGTTTCAGCCTTGGCCATATGTTGTCCTTCGAGAACAAGAACGCTTCGAAGGGCCCAACTTGGGAGGTCTCTAATAAAGTGAGTTCAAAGGTCGGACGCACGCCTTCCTCCAGGCATGTCAGGATTTTGGCAACCGAATGCGGCATTCTCTGATTCCACAGGGAGCGCCGTCGGCGTCAAGCTTCCCTTAAGATGCCGCGCTCCTCGGTCTCGTCATTGCCCTTAGCGTTCGGCGCAGCAAACTTCTTCTTCCACTCGTGGAGCGAGTGCTGGTTGACCCTGAGCCGCTGCGAAATCTCTGCAATCGGATAGCCGCGCTCCGTGATCTGACGCACAGCGTCGCGCTTAAAATCTTCGCTGAAATTCGACTTACTCTTAATGCTCTTCTTGCCTCAATTCATGAAAGAAGCCGTCTACAAATCTCTGGAGCTATTCAGTTTGATGCGGTCCAAGCGGGCGGAACGCTCAACCCGGTTTCACGCATGCCCTAAAACTCCTTTGTGAGGGATTTCACTCCATCTGTGCTTGGGTCGTTTCGATGACTTTAGAACATGTTTCATGGATTCTCAGATCGGTGCGAAATACGCATGGTCCATTTATGAATGTCAAATATAGCTTCATGCCGATTATGCCGTCTAATCGTTAGGTGCCGGTGGCCATACCTTATGCGCATCGAACCCGAAACGCTTGTGATAGCAGGAGAGATGCAATGAAGAAGCGTGTACTTGGAAAGAACGGCCTTGAAGTTTCGGCCTTGGGCTTCGGCTGCATGGGGCTGAACTTCGGCTACGGTTATGCACTGAGCAAGGATGACAGTATCAAGCTCGTGCGCGATGCCGTCGAACGTGGCGTGACCTTCTTCGACACTGCGGAAATCTATGGCCCCTTTACCAATGAGGAAATCGTCGGCGAGGCTCTGAGGCCCGTCCGCGACCAGGTGGTGATCGCTACGAAATTCGGCTTCAGGATCGAAAACGGCAAGTCCAACGGCTTCGACAGCCGCCCCGAGAATATCCGCGCCGTTGCGGATGCCTCGCTGAAGCGGCTGGGCATCGAGGTCATCGACCTTTTCTATCAGCATCGTGTCGACCCGGAGGTGCCGATCGAGGATGTGGCCGGTGCGGTCAAGGATCTGATCGCCGCCGGCAAGGTGCGGCATTTCGGCCTTTCCGAGCCCGGTGCGCAGACCGTGCGCCGTGCCCATGCGGTGCAGCCGGTGACGGCATTGCAGAACGAATATTCCCTCTGGACGCGTGGACCTGAAACCAACGGCATCCTGCAGGCCTGCGAGGAATTGGGCATCGCCCTCGTCGCCTACAGCCCGCTTGGCAAGGGCTTCCTGACCGGCGCGATGGGCAAGGACACGAAGATCAGCGAGAATGATTTCCGCCGCATCCTGCCACGTTTCACGCCGGAGGCGATGGAGAAGAACCAGGCGCTCATCGACCTTCTGAAGCAGATTGCGGTCCAAAAGCAGGTGACGACTGCTCAGATCGCGCTTGCGTGGCTCCTGGCGCAGAAGCCTTGGATCGTCCCGATCCCCGGCACGACCAAGCTGCATCGCCTGGAAGAAAATCTTGGCGCCGCCGATGTCGAGCTGAGCCCTGCCGACCTTGCGGAGATCCAGCGCGCCGCGGCGGAGATCGCAATCGAAGGCGAGCGCTATCCGGAACAATTGCTGAAGGCCACGGGCCGCTGACAAGGCAATCGTGTGGCCGTCGATTGGCGGCCATACGCCGATCTGGATTTGCCGATGTGACCCCTCTCACCGGCGTTCCCATGCGTAGTCGGATGGCGTGGATGAATTGCTCGATGAGCCGACCGCCGCCGTCTTGAATGAGTGCCAGACCCTCCAGGATAAATCTTCTTCGTCCTATTTGATGATGCTTCGGCTTGCCGCATGATTGGGGCCATACAATATAATCGGCACCTAATTATATCCGGGGTTCATGAATGCAGCGCGAGGAACTGGTCGATCTCAACGCCTTTGCCGTCGTGGCGGAAGAGAGGAATTTTACGCGTGCTGCGGCCAAGCTCGGTACGTCACAATCATCCCTCAGCCATACGGTCCGGCGTCTGGAAGCGCGTCTCGGCGTGCGCCTGCTGACGCGCACCACCCGCAATGTGGCGCCGACCGAAGCGGGTGAAAGGCTGCTCGCCACTCTCCGCCCGGCGCTTGAAAGCATCGACAGCGAGCTTGCCTCCTTGCGCGAGCTGCGCGAAAAGCCCGCGGGAACCATCCGCATCACCAGCTCGGAGCATGCGGCTGCCACCATTCTCTGGCCTGCTCTTGAAAGGCTCCTGCCACAATACCCGGACATTCATATCGAACTCAGCATCGATTCCGGCTTGCGCGACATCGTCGCCGATCGTTTCGATGCGGGCGTCCGGCTCGGTGAGGCGCTTGCCAAGGATATGATCGCGGTCAGGATCAGTCCCGATGTGCGCATGGTCATCGTCGGTTCTCCGGCCTATCTTGCCCGACATCCCGCGCCGCAAACGCCAAACGAGCTTGCCGAGCACAATTGCATCAATCTGCGTTTGCTAAGTTCCGGTGGCCTCTATGCATGGGAGCTGGAGAAGGATGGGCGGGAGCTTCGCGCCAGGGTGGAAGGGCAACTCACCGTCAACAATGTCGGCATGATCCTGCGGGCCGTGAAGGCGGGATTGGGTCTTGGCTTCGTCATGGAAGACCATGTGGCCGCCGATGTGGCGGAGGGGCGGCTGGTCTGCGTGCTGGAAGACTGGTGCGCGCCGTTTTCCGGCTATCATCTCTACTATCCGAGCCGACGGCAACCTTCGGCGGCGTTCTCGCTGCTGGTCGATGCTTTGCGGTATCGTGGTTGACTGCACCGGTGAAGGCTAGGCAGGAGGCAGCTAAGGTCATGAATGATGCTATCATATGGTCAGTACGCACCGCAGCGGCAGCGAACCGATGCCTCCATGGCCATATCGGCGGAAAATTGATCCATCCGTTGCCGATTATCCGGATTTCCGAATTGTAAAATTGCAAATTGCCGCTTAATTCCTTCCTTGATGCTCTTACATAGCGTGTAAAGTTATGTAGCGGCTTGCAGGCCGGCTGGGGGATAATGCATGCATCTTGAAGATTATGCCGCACTCGGCCGCTCGGCGTTGCGCGTCAGTCCGCTTGCGCTTGGCACCATGACTCTCGACGAGGGTTTCCGCCGACAGTCGCATGAAAATCAGCCCGATGCCGTCCTGGCGCGCTATCTCGAACTCGGTGGCAATTATCTCGATACCGGTAATGGAGCCGCCAAAGCGGGTGGCCAGACGGTTGTCGGCAGCTATGTCGCGAAGAATTCGATCAGACGCGATCGTCTTGTCATCGCCGCCAAATTCAATGTCGAGAGACATGGCGAAGCGCTCGGCCGTAAAGCCATCATTGCCGGTTTCGAGCAGGCTCTCCGACGGTTGCGCACCGATTATCTCGATCTCTATTGGCTGGACAATTGGGATATAAGGGCGCCTCTGGAAGAAATGCTCGAGGCGCTCCACGATCTCGTTCAGTCGGGGAAGCTGCGTTATTTCGGCATTTCCGATACGCCGGCCTGGAAGGTGGCGCATGCGCATCTGCTGACGCAGTCCAACGGCTGGGCTCCGTTCATCGGCTTGCAGATAGAATATTCGCTGGCCGCCCGGTTGTTCGAAATCGAGCTCATCCCCCTGGCGCGCGGACTGGGGCTCGGTGTGGTCTCGCATTCGCCGTTGAGCGGCGGTCTGATCAGCGGCCAATATACCCGTGCCAACAATGCAGGCATCGGGACGGGACATGCGGCGCAATTGGCGCAAAGGCCCGACGCACAGGATCTTGAGATCGTCGATGCCTTGTTCCGCGTCGCCGAAGAGCTCGGAACAACGACTGCACGCGTAGCCCTTGCCTGGGCAATGGCGCGCCTCGGAGTATCCTCGACGATTATCGGCGTTCGCACGCTGGAGCAGCTAAATGAGGACATCGATGCGCTTCAGGTCCGGCTTTCGCCGGAGCAGACGGCGACCCTCGACGCGCTCACGATCCCTAATCCGGTCGTTGCCCTGCCGTTGCCGCTGCAGAATGCGGCGCCACTGTGCTGCGTCGATTGAGCCGTTGCTTGCGAGTGGCTGCCGGTGCCGGCACTTGTCGACACTCGCAATAGCTTCCCTTATCGACTGGCACCCCTATCTAAGGTGCCAGTTGTCTGCATGAGGTATTGCATGAGCGGGGAGCCGCAGCCACCGAATGTCAATCGGAACGTATTGCGCGAACTTGTTGCCGGATTGAGCGACGGCATCATCCTGCTTGACCCTGAAGGCACGATTTCCTGGGCGAACGATGCCGCATTGCAGATGCACAGGGTTTCCGCCATCGAGGAACTGGGCGGCGACACCACCGGCTATAGGCAGGCTTTCACGCTGCGGTACCGCAACAACCATCCGCTGGAAGAGGGCCAATATCCCGGCGAGCGTCTGCTGAAGGGAGAGACGGTTGACGAGGTGACGGTCGAGATATCGCCCGCGGCTGATCTCGATCTTGTCTGGGTTCACACAGTTCGCAGCCTCGTCATCGCCGATGCCGGAGCGCGCCCGGACGTGCTTGCCCTCATCATTCGCGACGAGACGCCGCTTTTCGAGGCGGAGGAACGTTTCGAGCGGGCGTTCAACGCCAATCCTGCCCCGGGCCTGATCTGCCGGCTCGACGATCTCCGCTTTATCCGGGTGAACCAGGGCTTCGTCGAGATGACCAACTATGCCAAGGAAGAGGTCATCGGCAAGACAGTCGACGAGATGGGTCTGTTTGCAAATTGCGATACGGGCGCGGATGCGCTCGCAAAGCTCGCGGACGGTCGGTTGATCCGTCAGCGCGAGACGCTGATCCCGCTGCCTGATGGCGGCGATCGGCTTGCCATCATCGCCGGCGAGCCGATCGCTGTCGGTGAGGAGCCTTGCATGCTGTTCACCTTTGCCGATCTCGATGCGCGGCGAAAGGCGCAGAACGCATTGCGCCAGAGCGAGGAGCGCTTCTCCAAGTCATTCCGGCTCTCGCCGGCGCCGGCAGCGATATCCCGCCTGGGCGATTTCGTCTTCACCGAGGTCAACGACGCCTTTGTCCAACTCTCCGGCTACAGTCTTGAGGAAGTGATCGGCAAGACGGCAGGCGAGTTGCGCCTTTGGGACGATCTTGCCGCCCGGCGGGCGATGGAACGGAAGTTGACGGATAATATGCCGCTTCGCGACGAGGCGATGCGGATGCGGCAGAAGGACGCCGGTCTTGCGGATTGCCTCGTCTCCGCCGAGCGTGTGGAGATCGGCGATCAGCAATGCGTCATCTGGTCGGTGCAGGATGTCACGGAGCGCCGGCGAAGTGAGACGGAGCTGATCGAAGCCATAGAAAGCGTGATGGCCGATACCTCGTGGTTCAGCCGTTCCATCGTCGATCGTCTCGCGACCCTGCGACAGGTTTCCAACGGCAAGGTGCCGTCGGCGCAGCTTCTCGATCTCAGCGACCGCGAAAGGGAAATTCTCGCCTTGATCTGCCGTGGCCAAAGCGATGCAGAAATGAGCGATACGCTGCATCTTTCCAAAAACACGATCCGCAACCATGTCGCATCGCTCTATGCGAAGATCGGCGTCAACCGGCGCTCGGCCGCGGTGATCTGGGCAAGGGAACGCGGTTTCACGGGTATCTCTGCGGTCTCTCGGGGGAGGAAATCGAAATGAGTTGCCGCCAATCCGCTTACGGTTGCCTTCATCCATGGATCAACGCGTCGGACAGCCTCAAAAAGGCTATTTTCTACTAGCATCAATAGTACTTTCTGCTCTGCGCGCCATGCGTTACCGCCCTATTTCATTGTTCATGGCCCCGGTGAACCGCCGGCGCCTGCTCTTTTGAAAACTCAAGGAGATAAGAAATGGACAAGAACCGTGTCAAAGGCGCAGTCAAGGAAGCAAGCGGCTCCCTCAAGGAGGCTGCGGGAAAGCTGACGGGAAACGATCGGCTCAGAGCGGAAGGTGCGGCCGAAAAGATCGAAGGCAAGATCCAGACGCAAGTCGGCAAGGCCAAGGACGCCATCAAGAACGCGCTTCGCTGACGCCAAAGGGCGCGCGAAACCCAACCCTGCGATTTGTCGAGGCTTCCAATGCTTTTCCTGGCCAGGTTCTCATCGCTGACGACATCGTCGGATCGCTACGCAACCTGCGCGGCGATCCGCTGCCTGATCGCTTATGCGGAGGGGCTGGAGGATTGCCGTATCGATGTCAGCGTCACCGAAGGCGCAATCGTCCTGTCCGGGAGTGCGGCCTCTGATCAGGCTCGGCAACGCGCCATCTCGATTGCCGGCGAATATGCCGGAACTCGGATCATCAACAATATCGTTTGTCCAAGTTGATCTCGAACCGTCCAAGTAGGGCGAGATTGACGTGTGGCCGCTCTGGCGCCGACCGCCTTGGGACGGTGCTGAGACGACCGAAGGAGACATCATGAAAAACACTATCATTGCGGCTGCGATCGTCGCTGCGGCTTTTGCTCCCGCGGCTTTCGCCGCCAATAGCCAACATCATCCGAAGAAGCAGTCCGGGCAGGTTGCATCCGAGCCCAAGGAGCGCCTCGGAACGCTTTCCTGCGAAGTTGCGGGCGGCGTCGGTATGATCATCGGCTCGAACAAGGCAGTCAGCTGTACGTTCAAGCAGCGAACGGGCAAAGTCGAGCGCTATACGGGCTCGATCGGCAAGCTCGGCATCGACATCGGCATCACCCGCAAGACCTATCTGAGCTGGGTCGTTGTCAACACTGCGCCCACACGCATTGGCGACGGCGCTCTGGCGGGTACTTATGTCGGAGCGTCGGCGGGTGCCTCTGTCGGTCTCGGGCTTGGAGCAAACGTTCTCGTCGGTGGTAATTCCAAAAACTTCGCTCTCCAGCCTCTGAGTGCGGAGGCGGGCACTGGCCTGAATGTGGCGGCCGGCGTCTCGCGTCTGCAATTGCAGTCTACCCGTTGAGATCAACAGGCAGCGACATTGCCATCTGTAAGTGTCGCTGCCGCCCATCCTAGGTGCTTTCATTCCACGTCGGCTGGTCAGCGATATGCGGCCGGCTCGTGTAAACCTGTCATGAGGTTAGTTCCATGAGTGAATCCGTTAGCTACAACAATGGCTTTTCGTCCTTCCCGGATGCCGTGCCTTTGCGGCAGGCATCCTTGAGTGCCATCCTTGCCGCAAGCGCCACTGCTCTCGGCGTCCAGATTGTGCTCAATCTCTTAGGTGTCGGTATCGGCGCTGCAATCGCCGACCCGGCCAGCGGCCAGAATGCGCCTGGGCTCGCTGCCTCACTCTCCGGGGCTGCCTGGTTCATCGGCTCAGGTCTGCTTGCTTCCTTCGTGGGCGGCTACGCCGCAAGCCGTCTTTCCGGATCAATATCGACTGCGATCGGAATCCTGCATGGTGCTGCAGCTTGGGCCGTCTCGACCCTTCTCGTCGTTTATCTGCTGACCACATCCGCGGGGGCTGTCGTCGGCGGTGCATTCAACGGGGTGACGGAACTGTTGTCGGGAGCGGGCAAGACGGCGCAAGCGGCGGCTATGCCAGCTATCGGCAAGATATCCAATCCAATCGATACGATCACGCAACAGATCCGCAATAGCGGCAATGATCCGCAGGAGCTGCGTCAGGCGGCTGTTGTCTCGGTTCAGGCCGTCCTGACCGGAGATCCCTCGAAGGCTGACGAAGCGCGCGCTCGCGCCGCCGATGCATTGGCTCGCGCACAGAATATTCCGGCTGACCAGGCAAAGAATGAAGTTGCTCAATACGAACTGCAATACCACCAGGCTGTCGATGCTGCCAAGGCCAAGGCGCTTCAGGCCGCCTCGGTCACCGCGAAGGTCATTTCCGTTGGCGCATTCGTTGCGTGCATTTCTCTCGTCCTGGCGATTGTTGCGTCTTGTATTGGTGCGGCTCTCGGGGCTTCTGCCAATCGCAACCAATACTAGGTCGCTAAGAGAGCATGTTCTAAGAGCAGACAAGACGGTGCGCCCGGACGCGATCTGAAACAGATCGCGTCCGGGCGCTTTGCTTGGTTACATCAAGCGATGTCGAAGCGGTCTGCGTTCATGACCTTCGTCCAGGCGGCAACGAAGTCCTGAACGAACGTCTTCTCGGCGTCGGCCTGGCCGTAGACTTCGGCGATCGCGCGCAGCTGCGAGTTCGAGCCGAAGACGAGATCGGCCCGCGTTGCGGTCCACTTCACGTCGCCGGTTGCGCGGTCACGACCTTCGAAGACGTCCTTGGCGTCGGAGACCGCCTTCCACTCCGTGCCCATGTCGAGCAGGTTCACGAAGAAGTCGTTCGTCAGGCTTTCCGGGCGCTTGGTGAAGACGCCGTGCTGGCTCTGGCCGACATTGGCGTTCAGCACACGCAGGCCGCCGATGAGGGCGGTCATTTCCGGTGCCGTCAGCGTCAGCAGCTGGGCCCTGTCGATCAGCAGCTCTTCCGAAGAGACTGTGTAGGCCTGCCGCTGATAGTTGCGGAAGCCGTCGACGATCGGCTCGAGAACGGCAAAGGCTTCGACATCGGTCTGTTCCTGCGTCGCATCGGTACGGCCGGGAGCGAAGGGCACGACGACGTCACGGCCGGCCTTCTTCGCAGCCTGTTCGATAGCGACGGAACCGCCGAGAACGATCAGATCGGCAAGCGATACCGACTTGCCGCCGGTCTGGGCATCGTTGAACTTCTTCTGGATGCCTTCGAGCTTCTGCAGAACGGAGGCAAGCTGGGCCGGCTGGTTGGCTTCCCAATCCTTCTGTGGCGTAAGGCGGATGCGGGCGCCGTTTGCGCCGCCGCGCTTGTCCGAGCCGCGGAAAGTGGAGGCAGAAGCCCAGGCAGTCGATACCAGCTGCGGGATCGTCAGGCCCGATGCGGCGATCTCGCCCTTGAGTGCGGCAACATCGTTGGCATCGATCGACGCATGACTGGCAGACGGGATCGGGTCTTGCCAGATGAGCTCTTCGCTCGGCACTTCCGGGCCGAGATAGCGCACGCGCGGACCCATGTCGCGATGGGTCAGCTTGAACCATGCGCGGGCAAAGGCATCGGCGAATTCGTCCGGGTTTTCGAAGAAGCGGCGAGAAATCTTCTCGTAAGCCGGATCGAAACGCAGGGCGAGGTCGGTCGTCAGCATCGACGGAGCGTGACGCTTGGACTTGTCATGCGCGTCGGGCACCGAGTTGGCGCCTGCACCATGCTTCGGGGTCCACTGATGCGCGCCGGCCGGGCTCTTCGTCAGTTCCCAGTCGTAGCCGAACAGGTTCCAGAAGAAGTTGTTGCTCCACTTGGTCGGCGTCGAGGTCCAGGTGACTTCGAGACCGCTGCCGATCGCATCGCCGCCCTTGCCGCTGCGGAAGCTGTTCTTCCAGCCGAGGCCCTGTTCTTCGATGCCGGCTGCTTCCGGCTCGGGGCCGACGTTGGCGGCATCGCCAGCACCGTGCGTCTTGCCGAAGGTGTGGCCGCCGGCGATGAGGGCGACGGTTTCTTCGTCGTTCATCGCCATGCGGGCGAAGGTTTCGCGGATGTCACGTGCCGCGGCAAGCGGGTCAGGATTGCCGTTCGGGCCCTCCGGATTGACGTAGATCAGGCCCATCTGCACGGCTGCGAGCGGGTTTTCCAGGTTGCGGTCGCCGGTATAGCGCTTGTCGCCGAGCCAGGTGTCTTCCGCACCCCAGTAGATGTCTTCTTCCGGCTCCCAGATGTCTTCGCGGCCGCCGCCGAAGCCGAAGGTCTTGAAGCCCATGGATTCTAGCGCGACATTGCCGGTGAGAATCAGAAGGTCGGCCCAGGAAATGCTGTTGCCGTACTTCTGCTTGATCGGCCACAGCAGGCGACGGGCCTTGTCGAGGTTGACGTTATCCGGCCAGCTGTTGAGCGGTGCGAAACGCTGCGTGCCGGAGGAGGCGCCGCCGCGGCCGTCGCCGGTGCGATAGGTGCCGGCGCTGTGCCAGGCCATGCGGATGAAGAGCGGGCCGTAATGGCCGAAGTCGGCCGGCCACCACTCCTGCGAATCCGTCATAAGGGCGGTGAGGTCCTTCTTCAGGGCCTCCAGATCGAGCTTCTTGAACTCTTCGGCGTAATTGAATGCCGCGCCCAGCGGGCTGGACAGTGCTGAATTCTGGTGAAGAATCTTGAGATTCAGCTGGTTCGGCCACCAGTCGCGGTTCGAACGGGCCGAAACGCTGGTGTTTCCGTGCGGAAACGGACACTTGCCGGTGCTCTCGACTTTGTTATCCATAATTTTTCTCCCTTACGATGATTTGAATTGTGACGACCGGAGATGGAGTTTTGCCAGCCCTCCGGGAAATGGTCCGGCTTGAAGGCGGGCATGGCGGCGACATGTCAGACGCATGAATCTCTCGTTGTTCTGGCCTCGCACGAAACGAGAGCGTGGAAACAGGCAAAGCTTGGGTTCTCTGCCTTACAACGCCCCGCACATCGATGAACCGAACGCAGTCAACGCTCGCAATATGAGCTTCGTATGACTGGCGGCCGCATCTCATCTCTGCGGCGGCACTATAGCTAAGGCCTTTCATTAATTTAAGTTGGATTTCCTGATTGCTGCGATAAGATAAACTTATGACAAACATCACACTCAAACAGCTGCGCTATTTCGAGGCCTTGGCGAAACACGGCCATTTCGGGCGCGCCGCCGATTTATGCGCGATCTCCCAGCCGGCCCTGTCGATGCAGATCAAGGAACTGGAGGAGCAGCTCGGTACCGAGCTCTTCGAGCGAGGTGCGCGGCAGGTGCGGCTGACCAATTTCGGTGAGGCCTTCGCGGTCCGTGTCCGCGATATCCTGCGTTCCGTCGACGAGTTGGGCGATCTCGCCCGTGCATCGCACAATCAGCCCGTCGGCCGGCTGCGCATCGGCATCATCCCCACGGTCGCTCCCTACCTGCTGCCGAGCATCATCGGCAATCTCACACGCATCTACGAGGGGCTCGATATTCACGTGCGCGAGACCCTGACCTCGAAACTTGTCGACGAGCTGGAGGAGGGGAGGTTGGATACGGCAATCGTCGCTCTGCCCATCTCCGAGGCGTCTCTGACAGAAGTGCCGCTGTTTGCGGAAAATTTCGTCCTGGTGCGACCAAGCGAGGACGAGGGCAAGCCGGTTCCCAACCGCGAGGCGCTTCGCGAGATGCGCCTGTTGTTGCTGGAGGAGGGCCATTGTTTCCGCGATCTGGCGCTTTCCTTCTGCAACATACAATCGGCACTGCCGCGCGAACTGATGGATGGCAGCTCCCTGTCGACACTGGTGCAGATGGTCAGCGCCGGCATAGGCGTCACCTTGATACCGGAGATGGCCGTGGCGGTGGAAACCCGTTCGGCCCCGGTCTCGACAGTGCGCTTCCAAAGCCCGCAGCCGTCGCGGACGATCGGCATGATCTGGCGCAGAACGAGCCCTCTCGCAAAGCAACTCCTGCAGATTTCCGAGGTGGTGCGCGAGGCCGCGGACGCGATGCGCGAGCAGCACGATTCAATCTGGCGCGCACAGGATCTGGAACTCGGCAGTCGCCCACGGCGGATAGTCGGAGCGCCGTTAGGCAAGGGTGTTTCGTCCGGTGCGGCCGATGTTCTGCCCTCGGCGGATAGTTCCGCGCGTTCTAATTAACGCTGTCTGCAGCTTTTTCCACAGGCGGATATATTTCAAACGATTGAAAAAATTTTAATCGTTTAAATAGTTTAATGCCTTGATTTACAAAGAAACTCTTCCATGTCATGCCAATACCGCATGACAATGGAGGTCGTGATGCAAGAGTTTGAAAACGTAAGAAATGAAATTCCTACTTACGTGATTGATCGCCTGGAAAATGAATGGCGGCTGGTGCAGGCCCAGGGCGCGCAGGCGGAGGCCGGGGTGTCTTCGGAGGCAGCCACGAAGACGGCGCCTGTCGCATCCGACAAGCTGGCATCCCTCGACAAGTAATCATTTGCGGAGACCGGATCGCGCCGAGCTCATTTGATGACGAGACTTTGGCGAGGTCGATAAGGGTACTCTGCTCCTCCCATCATAAGCCACTAACGGATCAGCCCCGGCTCATCGCCCGGGCTGTCGGTTGCTTGGCTGTCTGCTGGAGAGGCAACCTTGTGGAGTTGCCTCAGGCGTCGAGATAGCGCTCGGTCAGCCGTGCCCACATGGCGGCGCCGGTGGTGAGGCTTTCGTCGGCGAAATCATATTTGGCGCTGTGGAGGATGGCCGAATTCACGCCATTGCCGAGACGAAGGAAGCTCCCGGGCTTGTGCTCGAGATAGTGGGAGAAATCCTCGCTTCCGGGGATCAGGCCGCAGGTGGTGACCTTGTCGGCGCCGACCAGTTCTTCAGCCACCATGCGGGCAAATTCCGTTTCCTTCTCGGAGTTGACGACAACAGGGTGGCCGTAGGTATAGTCGATGTCGACGCTTGCGCCATAGCCGTCTGCGATCGATTCCGTCAGCTTGCGGATGCGGGCCTCGAGCAGCTCGCGCACCTTCGGATCGAAGGAGCGGACCGTGAGCAACATCTTCGCGCTTTCCGGAATGACGTTCGAAGCCTCGCCGGCATGGATGGCGCCGACTGTCACCACGGCCGTCTGCGTCGGGTCGATGCTGCGGGCAACGATCGTCTGCAGGCTGACGACGAGATTGCAGGCGACAACAACTGGATCGATGGTCAGATGCGGGCGCGACGCATGGCCGCCCTTGCCCGTGATGGTAATCTCGACGGTATCGGCTGCCGCCATCAGCGGGCCGGAGCGCAACAGCCAGGTGCCTTCCGCAGCACCGGGGTGATTGTGCAGCCCGTAAATGACGTCGAAGGGAAAGCGTTCGAAGAGGCCATCCTTGATCATGGCGGGGGCACCGCTGACGGCACCCGCCTCTTCGGCCGGCTGGAAGATCAGGTTCACAGTGCCGTTGAAGCGGCGGGTACGGGCGAGATATTCGGCGGCCCCGAGCAAAATGGTCGTATGGCCGTCGTGGCCGCAGGCATGCATCTTGCCAGGCGTCTTGCTGGCGTATGAGGCGCCGGTCTGCTCGGTGATCGGCAGGGCGTCCATGTCGGCGCGGATCGCGATGCTCTTCTTGCCGGCTCCAACAGTCATGCGCGCGACGACACCGTGCCCGCCGACATTGCGCGTGACATCATAACCCCAGCCCTCCAGCTTCTCGGCGACGAAACGCGCGGTTTCCGCCTCCTCGAAGGAAAGTTCGGGATTGGCGTGCAGATGCTGGCGGATGCCGGTCAGTTCGGCCTTCATCGGCTCGAAGTCCGAAAGGCGGGCGAAATCGTTGTCGAGGGTCATGGCTATTCCAATGGTTCGCTTGAGCCGCCATCCGCCATAGAGCGTGCAGGCTGCACTGATGATGGAGCTGTCGCGCTAGATGAAGCGCGACAGGAAGCTTCTGGTGCGAGGATGCTGGGGATTGCCGATCACATCCTCGGGCTTGCCCTGCTCGACGATCTTGCCGCCATCCATGAAGACGACGCGGTCGGCCGCTTCGCGGGCAAAGCCGATCTCGTGGGTGACGACGATCATCGTCAGGCCTTGGCTGGCGAGATCGCGCATGGTCGACAGCACCTCGCCGACCAATTCCGGATCGAGCGCGGAGGTCGGCTCGTCGAACAGCATCAGCTTCGGCTTGATCGCGAGCGCTCTTGCAATCGCCACACGCTGCTGCTGGCCGCCGGAAAGCTGCCTTGGGTAGTTGTTGGCCTTGGCCGAAAGCCCGACACGGTCGAGCAATGCCATTGCGTTATCGGTCGCTTGGCGGCGGCTTTCGCCATGGATACCGATCGGTGCCTCGATGACATTCTGCAGCGCCGTCATATGCGGATAGAGGTTGAACTGCTGGAACACCATGCCGATCTTGCGCCGTTGCAACGCGATCGCATGATTGGATAGTTTTACCAATCTACCTTTGTCCAGCCGGTAGCCGATCTGCTCGCCATCGACTTCGATCGAGCCGCGATTGATCGATTCCAGATGGTTGATGCAGCGTAGGAAGGTCGATTTGCCGGAACCGGAGGGGCCGAGGATGACGACCACCTCGCCCGGCGTCACATCGAGGTCGATACCCTTCAGCACTTCGAGATTTTCGAAGGACTTGTGGACGTTGCGGGCCTGCACCAGCGGGCTCACATTGACGATTGAGTTCACAGGAGCGTTCATTGTCCCGTCTCCTGTGCAGGCACGAGCGCCGGCGCGCTGTCCTTTGCTGCCTTCGTGGTGCCGGTGCGGCGGTCAGCGCGGCTATAATAGCGCTCGATATAGCTCTGGCCGATGTTCAGCACCGAGGTGATCAGCAGATACCAGATGACGGCGACGAGCAGCATCGGGACGACTTCGAAGGTGCGGTTGTAGATCGACTGCACCGAATAAAGCAGATCGGCCATGGCGATGACGCTGACGAGGGAGGTCGCCTTGATCATGCTGATGAGCTGGTTGCCCGTCGGCGGCACGATGGAGCGCATGGCCTGCGGGATGATGATGCGGCGCAGAGCGCGGATGCGCGTCATGCCAAAGGCCTCGGCGGTTTCGAACTGGCCCTTGTCGACGGAAAGCAGGCCGCCGCGAATGATCTCGGCCATATAAGCAGCTTCGTTAAGCGCCAAGCCGGCGATTGCTGCCGTCATCGGGCTGATGACGGAATTCGTGTCCCAGCTGATAAAGGTCGGGCCGAAGGGGATGCCGATCGATAGCGTCGGGAAGAGCGTCGAGAGATTGTACCAGAAGATCAGTTGCACAAGCAGCGGCGTGCCGCGGAAGAACCAGATGAACAGGGACGCGAGCGTGCTTGCCAGCGTGTCCTTCGACAGCCTGGCGATTGCGAGCAAAAGGCCGAACACGATGCCGAGCGCCATGGCGACGACGGTGAGGCCAAGCGAAACATAAAGGCCGCTGATGACGACGGGATCGAAGAAATACTGCCCGACGACGTGCCAGCCGAAGTTTTCATTGTGGGCGACCGACCACGCCCAATAGGCCGCGATCGCAAGCGTAATGACCCAGGCCGCCACACGGCCCTTCGGGAACGGTGTGTGGGCATTCGCCACATCCCGTTCCGACGCATCGCCGGATGGCGATGCGATATCTTTGGCATTCGTGCTCATTTCGGCAACATCCCGCCAAGATTGATACCCGGTTCCTTGATCATGTTGTTCTCAAGGCCCCATTTCTTCATGATGGCGGCATAGGTGCCGTTGTCCATAAGAACCTTGACGGCATCCTTGAGAATAGGTCCGAGCGGCGAGCCCTTCGGCACGACGGCGCCCTGATAGAGATCTTCAAAGCCGTTCTTCTGGCCGACGCCGGTCAGCTCCAGCTGGCCGTTCGCCTGGGATACAAAATAGGTGAGCGGGGCCTGCGAGGAGAAGAAGGCGTCGGAACGCTTGGAACGGACAGCGAGGATCGAGCTTGGCTGGTCGGTGAAGGACTGGACCTCGATCGCGCCCTTGCCGTCGGTCTTGCACTTTTCGGCCTGAACCTGGATGACCTTTTCGGCCGAGCCGCCGGCCATGACGGCAATGCGCTGGCCGCAGGCGCTGTCGAGCGAGGTAATGCCCTTCGGGTTGCCCTTCTGGACGGCGAACACGACGAATTCCTGCACCCAGTCGACGAAGTCGTTGGCTTCCTCGCGGCTCTTGAAATCGCCGATCGGTCCGAAGGCGAACTGGTAGCGGCCCGAATTGATGCCAGCGAGGATGGCGGGCAGGCCGCTGACGCTTTCATGCTCGATCTTCACGCCAAGCACCTCGCCGATCGCGTCGGTCAGATCGGCGCTGGCACCGGTCAGCTTGGTGCCGGTGACGATTTCATAGGGAGGGAAGGAGCCGTTGTTGACGGAGATCATCTTGCCCGATGTGCGAAGAGCTTCCGGCAGCTTGGCCTGCAGGTCCTTGTTGACCGACAGTTTCGGCAGGCTAGCATCCTCAGCGAAGGCGGCGCCCGACATCATCAGGCTTGCCATGGCAACATAGGTCATTTTCTTCAGCGACATGTTCATTCCCCTTTTTGGCTTTGTGTCTCTGATTTGAAGCGATGGTCAGGCAGCGGTCGTCCGGCTGCCGTCGACGTCGAATGGAAACAGCTCTTCCGGCGTCATCAGCCGCGGCAGGATGCCCTGCACATGCAATTCCGAAGCGAAATCACCGATCATCTTGCGGTTGGCGGCAAAGCCGCTCGCGTCCCAACCTTCGGGTAATTCGGAGGCCGATTTCAACAGCTCGTCGAGCATGAAGGGCGTGGTGTCGGCATATTTGCGCCGCTTGCTGAGCCACATGCGCTGCGATTCATCGATGAGGGCGCTGAGTTCGGCCATGACCCAGGGATGCTCGGCGACGAACTCCGCCTTCAATCCGATCAGGTGCATACCCGGTACATAGCCCACATCGGCAAAATAGCGATGTTCGGCGCCGCGGAAATCCGAAAGCACCTGGCGAAAACCGGAATTGCCGGCGAAATAGCCGTCCGGCATGAAGGGCGTGAAGATCGCGTCGAGCAGCCCCTCCTTCAGCAGATCCATCATCGGTCTTTCGCCGGGAGCCGCCTCGATGCGGCCGGGGCGGCCGAAGCCGTCGAGGCGATCGGTGATCGGATGGGCCTCCGTGAGGCGGCCGGCATACCACATGGCATCCTCGACGCCGACGCCTTCGCGCCGGAGTGCTGCCCGCGTCCAAGTGTTGCCGGAGTCGCGCCAGCCGGTGACCCCGATGCGCTTGCCGGCAAGCTGGGCGAAGCTCGTGATCGGGCTGTCCTTGGTGGTAATGACGCAGCGATGGCGGAAGCCGCGCATGATAAAGTTCGGTATGCCGACCACGCTCTCGTCACCATCGATGCGCATCTGCGTGTAACGGCTGAACGAGGTTTCGGCAGCATCATAGGCGCCGCTCTTGCCGACATGGGAGATCAGCGTACCGACGCGATCCACCTTGATGTCGAGCTTAGGAGAAGAGACGTCGCCCAGGACCAATGGCGTCATATAGTCCCAGTCACGGAGAGCAAGTCGAAGAGTAAGAGGCATGAAATTCACTCGCGGGAAAACTTGTTTTCTCAACGACTAAATGTTCAATATGGGTCGATCAAATGTTATTACGTTATTGAACATTAAAAATGGTGCGAAAATGAGCGAAGATCGGGATGCGAAATGGTTTGCCTCAAAATTGAGCGATCGAACCATCCGCGGCATTGCGCTTGAAACGAGCGCGCTCATTCGCGCCGGCGCCCTGCCGGTCGGCACCAAGCTGCCGCCGATCCGCGATCTTGCCTTTGTGCTTGGTGTGAGCCCGGCAACGCTATCCGAGGCATGGAGTGAGCTTCGACGCCAGAAGATCATCAGCGGGCGCGGGAGGAATGGCACATGGGTCAGCGGGGATCGCTTCATCGCCAAGCCGGCGCGGCTTGCAAGTGTCGGTGACTATGGTGGTGACGCGCTGAACCTGACAGCCGCCGTTCCCGATGTGCAGCTTCTGCCAAGGCTTGAGGCGGCGATGGTCTATGGTGCATCGGCTGAAAATCTCAACAGCTACGAGCGCAGCCGTATCCTGCCGGAGCTGGAGGGAGAGGTCAGGAAGAGCTGGCCCTATGAGCCGGAGGCGTTTCTAGCGACCAATGGCGGCTATAATGCCGTTTACACCCTGATCAATGCCCTGGTCATGCCGGGCGCTGCCGTCGCGATAGAAGACCCGACAGGCATGCGACTTCTGGATATTCTGGAGGATCGCGGTGCCCGCATTATACCGGTGAAATGCGACGAGGAAGGGCCGTTGCCGTCTTCGCTGGAGGACGCGCTGAAATACCGCCCGGTCGCCTTCATCTTCCAGCCTCGTATCCATTCCGTCACGGGTCAAAGCGTCAGCGCGGCGCGCATGGCACACATGGCTGAAATCCTTCGCGACAAGGATACGTTGATCGTGGAGGACGATGGCGTCGCCGATATCTCGACGGCGCCGCGCCATTCGATGGGGCATCTCTTTCCCGATCGCGTCATCCATATCCTGTCGTTTTCGAAAACGCATGGGCCGGACCTGCGCTTGGCGGTCTTGTCGAGCTCGCGAGCGATCGTCGACCAGATCCAGTCCTACCGTAGTTTCAGCGCCGGCTGGACGAGCCGAATCCTGCAGGCCGCAGCCGCCTGGCTGCTGCGCGACCCCGAGACGGAAGCCTGCCTCGATCACGCCCGCAGGACCTATCGGGAGCGCCGGGCGGGCCTCATCGATGCGCTCGGCGAGCGCGGCGTCAACGCGCGACATGGAGAGGGTTTGTGCGCCTGGGTGCCGGTCTCGTCGGAACCCTTTGCGATGGTGACCCTGGCTGCGCGGGGCATTGCGGTGCATCCGGGCGCCAAATTCTCGATCCTGCCCAGTACCCATTTGCGCGTCGCCACAGCCAACCTCTCGGATCGGCTTGAGGAGGTCGCGGACGCGATCGCCCTTGCCGCCGTCCACACGTGACCATCTGAACCGGCTAGCCGCGTTGGCTAGCCTCGATGCCTTTGGCGCCGCTTTTCGAGGAGCCGGCATAGCGAACCACGACTTCGGCAAGCTTGGCCGAGATAAGCGCGATGATTGAAATCGCGACGAGATAGATCCCGATATAGATGGGATGCGGCAAGTGAACATTGCGCATCAGATGCCCGTAGACCTCGGTAAAGCCGCGATGGCACATATAGATCGGGTAGGAGAGATAACCGAGAAAGATGCCGAGCTTCTGTAGTTTGGCCGGCAGCTCCAGCATCGTGCCGGCAAGGACGATGAGCGGCGAGATCAGGATGCAGAAGACAAGCGCATATTTCAGCGAATAGGTGGGGAGAAACAGCAAGGTCAGGATCGCCGCGATCGGCAGCAGGGCCGCATAGCTGTTCACGGTCCTCCCAAGCGCGGTGGTGTTTCGCAGCCGATAGATAATCATTCCGAGCGTGAAGGAGAAGAAGACGCGGGCAAAGCCGCCATCCACGGAACGCCATTCCCAGCCGAGATCGAGCGATTTGTGGTAGAAGACCGAGCCGATCAGCATGACAAGCGAAGCCGCGGCGATGAGGATGAGGCTCCGCGTTTTCAGCCTGAAGAGCACGAGCGCGAAGACCAGATTGGCAAGCAATTCCCAAAACAGCGACCATGCGGGGCCATTCAGCGGGTAGAGCGCCCATATGTCGCCGGCCGATCGTGTGAGAAAACTCGGTGAGGGCAGCATGAAGACAGTCGAGACGATGCTTGCTGCAAGATCGGTCCGTCCGACACCGGATGCCTGCCAATGCAGGAGCAATTGCACTAGGCCGTAGACGCTGCCGATCAGAAATAGCGGATAGAGGCGCACGTAGCGCGCCGTCATGAAGGCGAGCACCGTCATGCCGTTCGCGAGCTTCTCTCCGTAGGCC
Organism: Martinezella tropici; assembly: GCA_000799755.1. Taxonomy (GTDB): domain Bacteria; phylum Pseudomonadota; class Alphaproteobacteria; order Rhizobiales; family Rhizobiaceae; genus Rhizobium; species Rhizobium tropici_A. The sequence continues at coordinate 124,616 of JUHI01000006.1, read as the reverse complement.
CTGGCGATGACGAAGCCGCTGAGCACGAAGAAGAAATCGACGGCGATATAGGCTGAGGGCGCATAGGGCCTGTCGAGGTGATAGACGACGACGGCCAATGCCGCCAGGCCGCGCATCGCATCCAGCGCGGCATATCTATGTCTCGTTGCATCAGCCGGCATTGATCGAAGCCTCTCGTTGAGCGGAAGGGATGAGCCCGCGCTATCCGGCTGCGCGCGCGCCGAAGAATTCGTTTCTCAAGTTTCGATCGAGCGGACGCACCCGCGAAAGGTTGCCCAGGAACTGGCGGGGGCTTGTCAGCACCGATCGGTTGAGGAAATGGGTCCTGATCAGATTGGAGGACTTGCTGTGCGCTCCGGCATGGCCGACGCGGTAGATCGCCCCGCGAAAGGGCAGCGATCCGAGCGGTGAGCCGGCGTCGGCCAGCAGCTTGCCGATGCGCACGTGGCTGCCGAGCATGGATTTGATGTAATCGACCTCGGCATTCTCGAAGGCTGTCGGTAGTCGGTAGAGGTCGGAGCGGATGATCAGTGACGTGCCGCAGAAATTGGCGAAATCGTTGTGATGCAAAAGCAGCCGGCCGCCTTCGTTCCAGAGATAGCCCCGGTCGATCTTCCAGCCGTTCGCATCGCTATTTCCAGCGGCAAAATCGACGATGTTCGAGCTGACGAAGTCGTCGTCGTCGACGATCATGAAGAAGCGGGTATCGCGCGCTGCAAGCATGCCGCTCAGCACGCGGCGGCCTTTGTCCAGGCGGAAGGCGTCATAGACCTTCTCGCGGTCGGCGCCATCGATGTCGTGCAGCTGGTTCGGCGGGAAGGTCACGCGCTCCGCCGTAAAATTCGGCGGCATCTCGGGCAGATCGGCGCCTTCATTGGCGACGACCACACCCCGCCAGTTGCTGTTGGATTGCCCGGAGATCGAGGCGATCGTCTGTGCAAGCCGTCGTTTCAGCGATGGCCAATCCTTGGAATTGGCCTGATGGCGAACGGGTATGATGAACGTAACCAGTGTCATGAGGCACCTTTCCGACATTTGCTATTGCCATCGCGACGGTCGAAGGGACCCGTATGGGTGCCGCTCCAGTCCGGTGGTCGCGACGGCTCTACTGTGTCCTGGCGCGGCGACCTTGCAGTGTCGTCCGCACGAGGAAGAGGACCCTTTCCCGGCACAAGAGAAGGATGAGGCCCGAATAGGTGAGGCCACCGACCAGCACTTCGCAGATCAGACGCACCGCGAGGGGGCGGTCGTACAAGGCTGACGAGGCTGCCAGAACGACGACAAGCATGCCGAGATAGGCCGCGATCGGTCGCAGGAACTGACCGAAATATTCCGAAATGCTGAGACCGATCAATCGCGAGACCATCCAAAGCGTCACCGGCCAAAGCAGCAGCACTCCGACCATGAGCCCGAAGACGACGGTCGACACGCCATATTTGTGGAGAATGAAAACGGTGAGGATCGAGACGACGTTGCGCACCAGCTGATAATAGAACCACCAGTCGGACCTGCCCTGACTGGTGATCAGCGATGCCTGGATCACGCCGATGCCAGCCATCAGGCCGATCACGCAGAAGAAGCGAACCGGCCAGATGGCGGCCGCCCAGTGTGGGCCGAAGATCAGCGGAATGGCGTCGTCTGCGACCGCTGCCAGTCCCATAAAGGCCGGGAAGGACACCAGCGAGCAGCCGAAGGTCGCCATGAGAAAAGCTTCCCGCACCTTGTCCTTGTCGTGCTGCAGGGAGGAGAGCAGGACGTGGCTCACCGAATTCAGGCCGCCCGCCACGACGTTGTTGAGCATTTCGTAGAGCCGCCGCGCGAAATTATAGATGCCGAGAGCGGCCGGGCTGACCAGCGTGCCGATGATCAACTGGTCGAGATTCATAGTCTGGAGAAAGCGGTTGCCCGAGGCGAAGGCGCCGTAATGCAACAGTTCGCGCAGGCTTGAGAGCTTGACCCTGAAACCGGGCAGCCATTTTGCGCCCCAGAAAGCTGCAATGCAGGCGGCGGCCGGCGCGGCGATCTGGGCGATCGCAAGCGCCCAAAGCCCGAAACCGGCGAAAATCAGCGAAAGGCAGATGGCGGCCGAGACGAAGGTGGCGATCGCGGTGCGGGCCGCCGCCAGATGAAACGACATCGTCCGGCCGATGAGGGCGTTGGGGACGATAATCATCATGTCGAAGAAGATCTTGAGGCCGATAATCAGCAGCAGCTTGACGATGTCGTCATGTCCGACCCAATGGGCGAGAAACGGCGAAAGCAGAAATAGCGCGGCATAAAGAATGGCCGCGGAGACGAAGGACAGCCAGAAGACGGTATCGAGATGGCTGCGTCGAATGGATTTCTGCTGGATCAGCGCCTCGCCGAATGCCGTCGGCCCGAAGCCGGCGGCGAAACTGACGATGGCGAAGGCGAGTGCGACCAGACCGAAATCCTGCGGTAGCAGAAAACGCGACGTGACAACGAAAACCAGGCTGTTGAGCGCCGTCGGGATCAGCGTATCCAGCGCCGACCAGAAGGCACCCCTCAATGCGGCCCGCGATCGGTTTTCGCTCAGATGTTCAAAGACGATTTCATCCGCTTTGGAAACCAGCAAACGCATACCTCGCCATATAGACCGTCATCGGCACCGGAATTCCGGCGTCCGTCATTGCCGCCTCGCCATCATTCGATGGAACAAGACAGCGTGTCGGATGCTTGATCTAGGCCAGCACCTCGATTTGTCTAGGGACGATTGTTGCATTGCAACATAGCGTTGCCGAAAGTGATCTCGCGATCAAGGCAAACGCGAAATCTGAACGCGGAGGACGGCGCGCAACGCGCCGCTGCTATTGCGCGGCCGAGCGGACCCGTGGCTCGTCCCACTCGATTTCGGGAGCTGCATCCGCTTCATCCTGCGGCTCGTCCAGTTCGTAAAGGTAACCCTCGAGCATGTCACAGGCGCGTTCGCTGGCACCGATCTTGGCTTCCGTTTCGCTGATTGCGGTGGCGATCGCCTTGATGCGGGCGCGCAGCATATGGCCGACCACGTCCTTGCCGGGGCGCTTGCCCAGCCGGTCGAGGTGAAGGCCGATGCGGTTCGAGTGACGTTCGAGCTCGCTCTTGCTGAAATTCGCCTTGCGGATTTCCTCCAGCAGGCTTGCACGCATCTTGGCGACCGGATCGAAGCTGCCCGGCTCGCGTTCGTCCAGCACCATCTCGGTGATGAGCTTTTCGATTGCGACCAGCGCCTGCAGGTCGACGGCATCGGTCAGTTCGACATCGTAGCCGGTGTCGTCGAACACCTTGCGGCGCACTGGATCGAGAAGCAGCTGATAGGCCTTCTGCAATCGGGCGAAAGCATCGCTATCGCCGCCGGAATCCGGGTGGGCCGCCTTCGCGCGCTTGCGATAGGCCGCCTTGATCTGCTCTTCGCCCGCATCGCGCGCAACGCCGAGAATATCGTATGGATCAGTCACTCCAACTCCTGCCGCCGCTCATTCCTGTTTCTAAGGCCCTTGCCGCCGATATTGCCGGCGCGGTTTAAACGTCCCGTCTGCCTGTTTCAATCGGGTTCCGCGCTATTTGTACCATCACAAAGGCAGAGTTTGGACAAAAAGAGTTCCATGTCAAAGACGAACTGCCTCTTGCGCGGAAATGTGCTGCTTCAGATCGTCCGGTCGAAGAAGACTGTCGAGCGTGCCTGTTTCAGCCGGTAGAGCTGGGCCGGGCGATTGCTGGCGCGGCGCATTTCACCGGCGATCGGCTCGATGAAATCGACTTCGGCGATACGTTTGCGAAAGGCCGATTTATCAAGCATGCGACCGAGAAGCCGCTCGTAGACGGCCTGCAATTCGCTGAGTGTGAATGCCTCCGGCAGCAGATGCACCGGCAGGGTCGTATATTCGACCTTGTTGCGCAATCTCGTAACCGCTGCCTTCAGAATGGCAGCATGATCGAAGGCAAGAGGCTTTGCTGCCGTTTCACTATCGATCGGATGCCAGGCGGCGTCGGTGACATTGCCGCCATGCTGCAGGATGACGGCATCCTGCGCGATCAATGCCATATAGGTCACGCTCAGGCTCCAGCCGCGCGGATCGCGCGCCGCATTCCCGAAAACGCCGACCTGCTCGAAATAAGGGGCTGCGACACCCGTCTTCTCGCTCAGGACGCGCTGCGCCGCGGCTTCGAGGTCTTCGTCCTCCTCGACGTGAATCCAGCCGCCGGGCAAGGCCCAGCTTCCTGCAAACGGTTCCGTGCCGCGTTGTGCCAGGAGAACCTCCAGTCCATCCGGCGCCAGCGCGAAAATTGCGAGATCGACCGAAACGATCGGTCTTTGATGAAGGTTTTCCGGTTTGTTCATGCCCTCGAACATACCGCAGACGTCCCTTAGTGTAAAGTTTCAACTAACTTAGTTGACAAAATACAATAAGTGGTGTTTGTTCGCGTCATCGCAGTTTGCAACGCCACTTTCAGGAGGCAGTCATGTTCGGATTTCGTTTCATCAAGGCTCAACCGACCCAATATGTGATTCAGTATCAGAGCGGCCGGCCGCAGCGGGAGGGAGCCGGGCTCTCGTTCTGGTACTTCGCGCCGTCGACCTCGCTGGTCGTGGTGCCGACGGCGAGCGTCAATGAGCCGTTCATTTTTCCCGAGGTGACCTCGGACTTCCAGGAGGTGACCGTTCAGGGGCAGATCACCTATCGCATCGCCGAGCCGAAGCGGACTGCGGAGCTGCTCGACTTCTCGCTCAACGCCAAAGGGGTCTATGGCTCGGAAGATCCACAGAAACTGTCGCAGCGATTGATCGATCAGGTTCAGGTCGTCATGCGCGCGGAAGTGCAGGCGTTGTCGCTAAAGGACGTGCTGGCTGCCGGCGAACTGCTCGTGGGCCGCGTTGCCGCCGCGCTGCATGATCATCCGGTGCTGCAGGCACTGGGTCTCGAACTCCTGAGCCTGTCGATCCTGGCGGTGAAGCCGAAGCCTGAGACCGCCAAGGCGCTGGAGGCCGGTGCGCGAGAAGCCCTGCTGCGCGGCGCCGACGAGGCGATTTATGCGCGCCGTAACGCAAGCGTGGAACAGGAGCGGACCATCAAGGAGAACGAGTTGGCGACGGAAATCGCCGTCGAGAACAAGAAGCGCCAGGTTCGCGAGGCGCAGATGGATGCGGAACGCTCGGTGCAGGAGCGGCAACTGCAGATCCGTCGCGAGGAGATGACCGGCAAGATCGCGCTCGAAGAGCAGAACAAGGCGCTTGTCGCCCTCGCTTCGGGCAACGCCCGCGAGGAAGCCGACGCCAAGGCCTATGGTCTGGCCGCCATGATGAAGTCGTTCGGCGATGCCGATCCCAAGATGCTGCAGGCGCTCGCCTCGGTCGGCATGGACCCCGGCCAGTTGATGGCGCTCGCCTTCCGCGATCTCGCCGACAACGCCACCAAGATCGGCCAGCTCAACGTTACCCCCGATCTCCTGCGCGAAATGCTGCAGCCGCAGACAAGGGGATAAGCCATGCCGGGCACTGAAGACAGAAAGATCGTGCTGATCGTCCGCGATACCCGTCTCGACGAGCTGGTGGCGCGTTTCAACACGGTTCAGCAGGCGCAGTTCTATGTCGAACATCTGGGTGCTGATTTCGGCGACTATCTGGCGGAACAGCAGCACTACCGGGCGGCGGTGCGCGATGTCGAGGCCGGCCTGCGCTCCGTCGCGAGGGTGCAGACGCTCAACCGGCGTTATCTCGCAAACTTCATCTTCGGCGTCGATGATCTCGTCGTCGTGCTGGGGCAGGACGGCTTGGTCGCCAATACGCTGAAATATCTCGACGGTCAGAATGTGCTCGGGGTCAACCCCGATCCGAAGCGCTGGGACGGCGTGTTGCTGCCGTTTCAGGTGGCCGATATCCGCAGGCTCCTGCCGGAAGCTCTGGCGCAGCGCCGGCCGCTCAAGCGCGTCAGCATGGCCAAGGCTTCGCTCAATACCGGCGAGGTGCTTTATGCCGTCAATGATCTCTTCATCGGTCCGCGCAGCCATGTTTCGGCTCGCTACGATCTGCGGGTCGGCGAGCGGCACGAACGGCAATCGTCGAGCGGCATCATCGTGTCGACGGGCATGGGATCGACGGGATGGCTGAAGAGCCTTTATGCGGGTTGGGCGGGAGCGGCCGTAAGCTGCGGCGTCGAGCTACCGGCGGGGATTGCCGACGCCTCATTTCGCTGGGATGCCGAATTCCTGCACTATTTCGTACGGGAGCCCTTTCCGAGCCGCACGACCGGCGTTTCGCTGGTTTCGGGAGAGATTGGGCCGCAAATGCCGATGACGGTCGTCTCCGAGATGGCCGAGCATGGTGTCATCTTCAGCGACGGCATCGAGGCGGACTTTCTGCCGTTCAATGCCGGGACGCTCGCAAGCATCGGGCTTGCAGAGCGGCAGGGATTGCTGGTGACATAAGACAATCGGCCCGCTTCCTTTCCGGAAACGGGCCGATTGCAGGACGTTTCAGTCTCTTAAAGCGCGTCGCGATCTTTCAGATTCGCTCCTTGCGCTCTAAGCTCTTGATTTTGCGCATGTCGTTCTCGCAAAACCGCTGCGCACTTTTGCGCGACATGCTCTTAGGCGGCAGAGAACGGCACGGCGACGAAGGTCTTGTCGCCATTGCGCTCGATCAGCAGCAGGACGGACTTGCGACCATCCTTACCGGCCTGTGCGACTGCCGTCTGCACTTCGTGAGCGTTACGCACCGGCTGATCGTTGACCGAGACGATGATGTCGCCGGTCTGTATGCCGGCTGCGGCAGCCGTCTTGTCCGGGTTGACGCTGGCAACGACAGCGCCCTCGACGCCACGCGGCAGGTTCAGCTGCTGACGGACATCCGGCGTGAGGTTGGCAAGGCCGACACCGATGCTCGGCTGGTTGGACGGCTGGACCTTGCCGTCGCCACTATCGTTGGCGGCCTGCTTGCTGTCGTCATTGCCGCCGATGGTGACATTGACGTCCATGCTCTTGCCATCGCGCCACAGCGTGACCGCACGCTTGTCGCCGGGTGAGAGATCGGCGACCAGCCGCGACAGGTCCTTCGGCGTCTTGACCGTCTCGTTGCCGACAGCGGTGACGATGTCGCCGCTCTTGATGCCGGCACGGGCAGCCGGCGTATCGTCGTTGACACTAGCGACGAGCGCACCTTGTGCCTCCGAGAGCCCCATGGCATTGGCAACATCGGGGGTCACCGGCTGGATGGCGACGCCGAGATAGCCGTGATCGATCGAGCCGTTCTTTTCCAGTTTGGCGACGATCGCCTTGGCTTCGTCGGAAGGAATGGCGAAGCCGACGCCGACGCTGCCGCCATTCGGCGAGTAGATGGCAGTGTTGATGCCGACGACATTGCCTTCACGATCGACCAGCGGACCGCCGGAATTGCCGTGGTTGATCGGCGCATCGATCTGGATGAAATCGTCATAGGGACCGCTGTGCAGATCGCGGCCGCGAGCCGAGACGATGCCGGCGGTAACGGTGGTGCCGATGCCGAAGGGATTGCCGATCGCGAGGATCTGGTCGCCGAGCTTCAGCTTGTCGGAATCGCCCCAGGCGATGGTTGCGAGCGGCTTCGGCGCTTTGATCTTCAGGACGGCAAGGTCCGACTTGGCGTCGGCGCCCAGCAGCTTGGCCGGAAGCTCGGTGCCGTCATCCAGCGTTACCTTGATGTCGATCGCGTTCTGAATGACATGGTTGTTGGTGACGATGATGCCGTCCGGGCTGATGATGAAGCCGGAGCCGAGCGCCATGGCGCGCTGGCTCTGCTGCTGGCGCGGCATCTGCTTGGGGAAGGGGATGCCCTGATTTTCGAAGAACTGGCGGAACTGCTCGTCCATCGGCGAGTTGCTGTCGGCGCTGGTGTCGGTCGCCTTCATGGTCGTGGTGACGGTGACGACGGCCGGCTTATCGGCATCGACGATCGGTGCGAAGGAGCCGCCGGGCGCGATGATGCCGGCCGGTTCGGCAGCAGAAGCTACGGACGCCGATGTGCTGAAAGCGAAGGGCAGCGCGCCTGCGCCGACGATAATGGCGGCGCCGACAATGGCTGCGGTACGATGTTTGCGGAGGAGAGATGGCATGACAGAAGTCCCTTACGAGATCGTTGACGTTATGGCGCCCTGTCCATGTCCAGGACAGGTGTCGAATGGTCCGCGTCAATTGCTCCGGGAGGCTTTGAGCTTCGTCTTTACTGCTAGAGGCGAAGTATAAAACTGAATTGGCGCTTGTTGGTAATATGATCCGCCAATCGACTTTTACAAATTAAATATCGATCATGTTTTTATTGCAAAATGTTAAGATATTACATGAATTTAATGTTGTTCAGCCGGAATTTTTCCATATTCAGCTCTGCGGTATCGGCCACCGCTTGAGCGCTTCCGCTCCAAGCTCCGTCAGGGCGTAGATGCCCCGGTCGATGCGCTCGAACCAGCCATAGACGTTATCCCTCAGAATTTGCGGAGCCTTTGGCGCTTCTGCGCGCATGTCCTTCGGGCGCTGAACGCCGTTTTCGATGGCGGCAGCGCAGGCAAGGGCCTGCTGGCGATAGGCAGTCATGATCGGCTTGCGCGTGCTGCCGCCAAGGGCCGGATCGCCCTTGCGCCGCCGATGTTCTTCAACAAGGCGTGATCTGCGCCGCACATTCTTGCGCGGCATCGGGGAAACGGGGCTGACGGCGATATCGACGAGATCGTTGTCCGATACCGTCAACATGCCGAAGCCCAGCCTGCGGCAAAGATCGCGGAAACGACGGTCGCCTTCGCGCCCCTTGCCTTTTGCCGAGACACGGGCGGCGATCCAGACCTCGTCGCTGGCGGCGGCGCGATCGACGGCCTGCAGGATCAGCTCGAGGTTGAAGGTCATTTTGAGTTCGCAGATGACGACCACGGGGGGCTCGGCGTCGGTCAGTCCGACAAGGTCGCAGCCGCCGATCTCGCCTTTGACCGCATAGCCGGCCGCTTCAAGAAACGCCTTGATCGGGTGATAGAGCGCCGTTTCCAAATCTGCCTCCGTGCCTTGCACATCCGAAGGAGATTAGCCGATTCGGTTAACCAGAACGTCGATAGCGTTGTTGATGCAAGGGCGTGCCGGAGGCCGGAGGATCCCGCGATGCAGATGCCTTTCCTGCCGCAATTCGCGCAAGCCTGACGCCATCGATATAGACAAGCCAGACCTGCCGTAAAACAATGGCCGCGTTGCCTTGCCCCAGTGCCGGGAAGATTCCGGCCGCGTAATTCTGCAGTATTTCAATGTGATAGCACGATGTAACCGTGTAGCTTGTTGGGGTGGTTTTCGGATGGAAACATGGCTTGTGGTCTCGAATTGTCAGACATTCGGTCTTGCGAATTCCCTGAAGCTTCTTGGACCACGTTTCCATATCGATGCCATGGACATATGGGCATTCAGGAAGAACATCGAAAAATATAAAGAACAGCTGCCCCACTATTTCAGGGTCGTCCTTCATCCGCAGTTCCGCAATATCGCTCTCGATTTCAGCGGCGCCCAAAATCTCGATTTCATTCCCTCGATCAATTTCGACGCCTACCATCCGGATATCTGCTACGCCTTTTCTGATGGTCCGCTCGAAGGACCGATGGGTTCCTATCATTCCATGATCGTTCTGGCGGCATACGAAGCCGGGCTCGGCGTGGAGGCAACCCGCAAGCTTTTCCGGCGCGATGTCTTCGAGGGCTGCGGCTTTTTTGGACGCTGGGAACAAGAGCGGACGCAGCTTCTGGCGCACTTTGCGGACCATGGCCTAGATATCGCGTCCTCGTTTACGCAATGGTCTCGTGGTGATGCCTTCATGTATTCCGTGAACCATCCAAAGATTCATTGCATCCATGACATTGCCCGAGCCTTCCTGACGCGGCTGGGGGTCGATCCTACCGATAGCGAGATCATGCCGGCCGATAATCTCGTGAACGGACCATGCTATCCGGTCTATCCGGAGATCGCCGAGGCGTTTGGAGCCCGTGGTTCGTATCTTTTCAAGCTGCCGAATGACTACCGCCTCATCTCTCTGGAGCAGTTCATCGAGTTCAGCTTCGCCGTCTATTCGCGGCGCCCGCCCCGCTCCATTCTCGTCGAAGGGGCGGTTCATGCACGCTATGAAAATGTCAAAGCAGTCGTGGCGGAGGCAGCCTGATGACAAATCCCTATGCCGACATCGAGAGCTACCAGCTTTGGCGGCGATCCGTGGCGCGGATCGAGACGCATCTTTTCGATCCGGTGGTCAATCCGAAATTCCATCTTGACAGGGCAACCAGGATCGCGACGGCAGGAAGCTGCTTCGCTCAGCACATTTCGCGGCAGCTCCAGCACATAGGCTTTCACTACTTCGTTCCCGAGAATGGTGAAGGGTTGCCGGAAAGTGAGCGCGTCCGCCGGAATTTCGGTGTTTTTTCCGGGCGCTACGGCAATCTTTACACCGCCCGACAATTGCTCCAGCTGTTCGAAGAAGCTTTCGAAGGAAGAGAGCCGGTGGAACGGGCCTGGCTTCGGGCGGATGGACGTTATGTCGATCCCTATCGGCCGCAGATCGAGCCGGATGGATTTGAGTCGGCCCAAGCAGTGGCGGAGGCGCGAAGCCTTCATCTCGCCGGTGTTCGTTCGGTCTTCACGCAGGCTGATGTGCTGGTCTTCACGCTTGGTCTTACCGAAGCATGGCGCTCCAAGGTTGATGGTTCGGTGTTTCCGCTCGCACCTGGCGTTGTAGCTGGTTCCTTCGATCCCGAGCGGCATGAATTCGTCAACTTTAGTGTTGCCGACGTCGAAGCCGATCTCCTGACTTTCCTTGGGAAGCTCAAAGATAAGAATCCACGCATCAAGCTGCTGCTGACCGTTTCTCCGGTTCCACTTATTGCCACCTACGAGAATAGAAGCGTGCTGGTATCGACGACCTACAGCAAATCGGTCCTGCGGGTGGTAGCGGATCAGGTCGTTTCGCGGTTCGAATGGGTCGATTATTTCCCGTCCTACGAAATCATCACGGGGAGTTATGCCGGTGGCCTTTATTACGAGGCCGACTATCGCGAGGTGAATTCGCGCGGCGTCGCCCATGCGATGCGCTGTTTCGTTAAGAACTACACATCCGATCTATCGGCGGCGACCCGGCGGGACGCCGAGGCGCCAGCCATGACGATCGAGCCGACACGTCGGGATATCATCTGCGACGAGGAAGCAATCGACGCAATCCGTGCCTAGCGCCGATAGCCTGTGGCGGGAAAAAGGGCCGAATATGTGGCCCTCTTGCTATCGAGATTGGTTCAGGCCTTGAAATCCAGCTTGGCCTCACAAGCGCCGATCGAGGCCGGCAGCAGCGGTTTGCGGATGCGTTGACCGAACTGCCGCTTGAAGCCGAAGACGTTGCCGATCAGGCTCTTGGTGTAGAGGCCGGGACCGCTGGAATAGATGCGCCAGCCACCGTCGACGGCGATATCGCCCGCCTTGACGCGCGCCCATTCCGACGAAGCCTCATAACGGTCGGCGAAGGCGGCATCGCTGCTGCTGAAATAGGTGTTGCGCTGGCGCAGCGACGCGTGTTCCACCCGGCCGCTGACGGCGATCGGGTTGGCAAGCGCCAGGGCCGCCCATACAGCCTCGGCATCATCGTCGAGCGCGAGGGCTTCGCAATAGCGCAGATGCGCATGCACATACATGAGCCCGATCTCGCGGCCGAAGAAGGACGAGGATTCGGCACGTCGGAAGAGCTTTTCGGGGCCGCCGGAATAGGTCGCCGGCTTTTCCATCAGCCGCACACCATCCGGGAAGAGCAGGTTTTCGCGGATGAGCTTCATGTGGGCGTGGCGCTGATCGGGCGTGAATAGGCCGCCGATCATCGGTTGCGTCATGGCAATCAGCGAATAGTGCAGGCCGGTCCTGGTATCTTCGGGATGCAGCAGCAATTCCACGCCGTCATGGCTCGGATCGAAGACGCCATAGCCGGCGACGATGCCGTCGCGCATCAGCAGACGGTTGAAATCGGCGCGCATGGCGACCGCGGTCGCCTGCAGCGACTGCGCTTCCTCATTGCGGCTGGCAAGCGTCAGGATGCCGGCATAGCGCACCAGCTGTTCGTAAAGCAGGGATACGGTCCAGCTGCTCACCATCCAGTCGCGCAGATGCGGATCGGCCGGTTGCAGGCTGTCGTTCCAGTCGCCTTCACCGTAGCGGATGAGGCTTGTGCCGGGCACGAAGCGGCTGCGCACGGTGTCCAGCAGCTTTTCGACGTGATCGGAGATCGTGGCGTGCTCGGAGGTCAACTGCATGGTGTCGTCGGCGCGCCAGGGCACCGTTTCGGCGAGGAGGGTGATGTCGCCAGTCGCCTCGATATAGTCGCAGAGCGCCTTCAGCGGCCAGACGACGATATCGCCATGTGCTTCGCCGGCGCGGATATTGGCGTAGGGCTCCAGCATGAACCATTGCGGCCAGTCGCCGCGATCGCGGTACTGTTCCGAAAAGAGCGTGGAGAGTATCTGTCGGACTTCTTCGTCATGCTCGTAGGCGAGCAGGAATTCGATCGGCCCCTGGCAGACGTCGCGCGTTCCCCAGGCAGCACCTGTATATTGTTCGAGCCCGTGCGGCACGCTCAGGTGGACGATGGCGTCATGCGCGATCCAGGGCAGCATGACGGCCTGAGCCACCACATCGCGACCATCGCCTTCGATGCGCGCATTGCGCGTCACGTGGCTCCAGAAGCGATGCGCCGGCGCCAGCATCTCGTCGCTTTCGACACCGGCGCTGTAGCGCGCGGCAAGCGCTTCTGCGGCGTCCGGATCGGTCATCGATCCCGTCACGGCAAAGCGCAGGGCCTTCGTCGGGTGCGATCTCAGGGCGATGAACGGGCCGTTGCGGCTCGTGTCGTCGCTATAAAGTAGTTCGTCGCCGCCAATGGCCTCGAATGCATCCGGCGTCGAGGTGACGAGGTGATAGCCGGCCTTCGGATAGCGATCCCAGAGCCAGGACGGCTGCGGGCGGAAGGAGATGCGCTTGGCGGCCGTATCGATCGCTATGTTCGCCATGGCCTCATAGTCGCGCTCGCCGAGCACGATGTGGCCGAACACGACGAAACGGCAGGCATCGCCGTCGACCGAAACGCTCCATTGCATGGCCGGGTCATCGCCGGAGGCGATTGCCGATACCGTGATGGTTCGGCCGGGAAGCTTGTAGATCCAGCGCGTATCGCTCAAGCCCATCTCGAAGGCGGCGGGTACGCCAAGCAGGCGCCAGCCATCGCCGAGGTCGACAAGGATGCGCAAGCCGCTCGACCGCGTCAGATTGTACGGATCGCGGGAAACCGAGAAGAGCTTGTGGAAGGACGTATTGCCGATGGTCAGCTGTGCGGCGAATATGCCCTGCATCCAGCAGGTAGCGGCGAGCGTCTGGTCGTCGAGCAGCATGTTCTGCCCGCTGCGGACGATTGCGCCGTGACGGCGCGCCACAAGCCGCTCTTTTTCGCGCAGCACGATATGCCTGTTGTGTTGCCCATCCGACACGAAGAAGGAAATCAGCTTCCCGTCGACATGTTCTTCCAGCATGCGTTTGGGATAGAGCGCATCGATCGCGGCTTGGTCCAGGCCGTCACTCTCGGCAAGCGGCGCATCCTGCATAAGGCTGCGCGCCGACGGCGCGGCTGATATCGTGCCAATTGCCAACTCGTCCTGTAGCCTCGGCAAGTCGTCGAGGTGGGCAAGGTCGGCATCGCTGGAGGCAGCCGGATGATCGGCGATGAAGAGGCCGAAGAAGGTCGTCGTGCCCGATGCGCCGGGTTCAAGTGAAAGCGGCTTCGACTGGATTGCCGGGCAGGCGACTTCGTGCTGGCGGCGCGTGCTCGGCAGGCTGGTGCCGAAATCCGGCACCATGACGCCATCATTGCCTTTGGACGGCACGAGGAGCTGAATGGCATCGGTGGCGTAAGCCGCGGTACCTTCAAGGCAGCCCTGTGCGAGCCACGGATTTCGTCCGCCGCCCTGCTTTAGGTTCTGCCGGTTCATAATAACAGGGCCGAAGGCGACATGGTCGCCAATGTGATGATCGATATATTGCGAGGCATAGGCTTCGCTGTTCATGAGGAAGCCGCGGTCGCCGATGCCGACATCCTGAACAAGAACGAGATCGGCGGAAAGGGCTGCATTGGTGCTGTTTTCCAGCGACACCTGCCAGAACCATGCGGTCTGGCTCGGATGCAGCCGCAGGCTGACCGTGTGCCGGACGCCAGCCGTCCCTCCGCTCCAGGAAAACCCACCCTTGCCATGCGCGAACTCTACCGCAGCCTTTGGACCGACGATTTCAGCCGTTGCCGGCGTGGCACCGCCGACGCGCAGATAGAGCCGGCCGATGCCGCCGTAAACAGGCGACCCGAGCACCTGATTGATCATGATGCCGCCCTGCTGGTCGGCAAAATCGATCGAAAACAGCGTACCGTTCGGAAGAACCGACGCTGAAAGACCGGCTGTGTTGCCAAGGGTGACAAGGCCAAGTTCTTCGCGACGAGGCGTTTGAAAGCTGCGATTGGTTTCCGAGGGCATAAGCGTGGTCTCGCTGATTCATGGGTCGGATGAGGGCACTAGATCACAAGGCGGTGCCAGATCATAGGAGGCATTTTCCTATTCGCGCGTGCGATCACCGGCGATGGCGTGCGGACGATATCGGGACATATCCGGCGCGATGCGCCGGATATACTGATCGAAGGGATCTCCAGTTTCAGTGATGCGGAGGCTCGGCAATCTGATTGGCCGTCCGCAGGACGGTCGACAGGTCGGCGTCGTCGAAGGCGTCCTTGGAGATGCCTTTCACCTTGAAACTCCTGCTTTCGCCGGGTGCGAGATTGACGAGCATGTCGTCGACCTCGGCATTCGGGCTGATGCGGTCGACGAACAGGCAGACGTCGCGCAGAAGTGACTGGGCAGTGATGGTGACGGTGATCCCATCCGGTGTATGGGCGCTCTCGATGTCGAAGCGCGGCTTCGGATATTGCAGCTTCATATCCTTCTCGAAGAACCACCAGGCTTCGGCATCCCCGAGGCGAGCGCGAAGGAATTCCCGGCGTGGGTCGCCAGGGGTCGCAACCTCCGCCGGGATCTCGATATCGGTGTTCTCGAAGCGATCGCACAGGATGCGCCAGACGTGGTGGCGGGCAAGCAGCGTGCCGTTGAAATCGAAGCGTTCGACGGTGAAGGGCACGCGCCAGAACAGGGTTGCGTCGTTGACGGCGACCGCAGCCAGGCCATCGCCGCGCGGCTGGATGGTGAGAAGATGCGGCGCATAGCTATGCTTCAGGGCATACCATAGCGGCTTCTTCCGGCCGGCGCCATCGACGGCCGCCCAGGAGGTGACGGGCCAGCAATCGTTGAGCTGCCAGACGATGGTGCCCATGCAGGTCGGCCGATGCGAGCGCATGTGATCGATGCCGTAGCTGATCGCGCGTGCCTGGTTGAGTTGGGTGACGAAGAGCCAGTCGTCAAAATTTTGCGGGTGAGGAAACCAGCCTTCCAACCCTTGCAGCAGCTTGTCGTTGCCGCCGGTTGCCTTCTGGTGATGCAGGACTGCAGGAGAGGCCGGCGCGCGGTCCTTTTCGCGCACAGACTGAGCGAGCGTTGCAAAGGTCGGTGGCGCCTGCCATCCGAATTCCGAGCAGAAGCGCGGGAAATAATTGCGGTAGGTCTCGTATCCCACCTCGTTCCAGACATCCCAAATATGTCTGCAGCCATGTTCGTCGGCGTTCGGCGCGATCTCCATCGAGCCGGAATAGGGGCTGCCGGGCCAATAAGGGCGGGTCGGATCGATCTCGGCCACCAGCTTCGGCAGGAGGTCGAGATAATAGCCGGCGCCCCAGGGGCGGTTGCCGAGCACATCCTGCCAGCCCCAGTCGAAATAGCCCCAGATGTTTTCGTTGTTACCGTTCCAGATGACAAGCGAGGCATAGGGCATGAGCCTGGCGATCGCTTCGCGCGCTTCTGCCTCGATCTCGCTGTAGACGGGCTCTTCTTCGGGATAGGTGGCGCAGGCAAACAGGAAATCCTGCCAGACCATGATGCCGGCGGCATCGCATTCCTCGTAGAAGGTATCGGTCTCATAAATGCCACCGCCCCAGACGCGCAGCATGTTCATATTGGCGTCGCGGGCCTGGGCAATCCGTTCCCGGTAGCGTTCGCGTGTGACACGCGGCAGGAAGCAATCGTCCGGAATCCAGTTTGCGCCGCGGGCAAAGACCGGCACGTCGTTGACGACGAGGGTGAAGGCGGAGCCGATCTCGTCCGGCGTCGTATCGAGCCGCACGGAACGGAAACCGACGCGGCGCTTCCAGCCATCGAGTGCTGCTCCATCCGAGCCGAGCAGCTGCAGATCGAGATCGTAAAGCGGCTGGCCGCCCATGCCGTACGGCCACCAGACCTGGGGATTGTCGATGCGGCATTCGATCAGGGCATGGGTCTCCCCTTGCGCGACGCGAACCTCAGCGCGCTTGCCGCCGATGGACAAGACGAGCGCTACGCTGTCCGTGCCCGTCTCCGCCCATTCGACCTCGACATGCAGACGGGCAACGCCCTGACTGCCCTGCAGCGTGATTTCCGGGCGGATGGCTCCGAGGCGCGCCTTCGACCAGCTCTCGATGACGATCGGTTTCCAGACACCCGAGGTGACGACGGTCGGACCCCAGTCCCAGCCGAAATTGCAGGCCATCTTGCGGATAAGATTGCTCGGGCCAGGGTAATTCTGCGGGATATCGGCGGCGCTGCCGAGCTGCTTGCGCACGTCCTCGCCATGCTCGTAGGCCGATTGGAAATCGACGATCAGTTCGTTGCGGCCATTTTTCAGGTGATCGGCAATGTCGAAGCGATAGCTGCGATGCATGTTGCGCGTTTCGCCAAGCACCGTGCCGTTCAGCTCCAGGCGCGCCGCCGTATCGAGGCCGAGGCATGAGAGATCGATGCGTTCGGCGTCCTCGCCGTCCCAGTCGAATGGCAGGCGATAGCGCCAGGCGGAGCGGCCGATCCAGTCCTGCGAGATCTCGTTGACGTCGAGATAGGGGTCGGTGATCAACTGCGCGGCCATCAGATCGAGATGAACGTTGCCCGGGACTGTGGCGGGGATCGAATTGGGGAGCGAAGGAGCGCTGGAGGGTGCGCGCAGCCGCGAGATGGTCCAGCCGGTGTCGAGCGTCTGTCTTTTCATGTCATGTGTCCGTTATGAAATGGATGCCTCAAACAGCCTTTGGCGCGATGAATTGCAGGCCTGCCTGCAGGTGGCGGTTCATGTGATAGGCGTAGGCGATTCGATCCCGTTGTTCCAACGCTTCGATGATGGTGCGATGTTCATCATAGGCGCTGTCCACCGCTTCGCGAGAGCGCTTGCCTGCCTCCATCAGCCGCTGCAACAATGGCTGCAGAATGCCATAGACTTGTGACAGGGTCTGATTGCGGGCAAAGCCGACAAGGGTGGCGTGAAATGTGAAATCGAGTTCGGCAGCCTCAGCCAGTTCCGGCGCGTCTCTCATCCGATCGTTAATCGCATGGAGCTTGCCGATGGCGGCATTATCGATGGTTTCGAACAGAAGGTCGCTGAGATTGACCTCGATCAGGCGACGAAACCCCTGAATGTCGAGAAAGCTTTCCGCCGATATGTCGATGGCGAAGGAGAAGAGATCCATCAGCGCCTGCTGGCGACGGTCGGTAATCACCGCGCCGACCTTCTGGCGGCTTTCGACAATGCCATAGGCCTTCAGGATGCGGATCGCCTCGCGCACCGTGTTGCGGCTGGCGCCGAACATGGAGGCAAGCTCGGCTTCCGAAGGCAGGGCGTCTCCAAGACCGAGATTGCGCTCGCGCATCAACCGCCGCAGCGCGTCGACGACGTGATCGACTGCGGACCCTTTATCCTCGATGTCAGCAGTCTCCGCCACCGGCATTCCTCCGTTGGTGAAATCATATTGTTGGTCAATAAAGGGTGTCAAGCGACACAACATCATAGACTTTTCCCCTTTCGGCGGTATTTTGACCGACAAATGGAGGGATGTCGCATGGAAAGCTGCTGGCGCTGGTTTGGCCCGAAGGATCTCGTTCCACTCTCGCATGCCCGCCAGGCGGGAGCGACTGGCATCGTCACCGCGCTTCACGAAGTTTCGCATTCGCGCGTCTGGACGCCGGCCGAAATCGAGGCGCGAAAGGCGCTGATCGAGGCGGCCGGACTGCGCTGGAGCGTCTGCGAATCGATCCCTGTTCCCAACGCCATCAAGCTTGGCGGCGCCGGGGCAAAGGCGGCGATCGGCGTCTGGAAGGATAGCCTCGCCAATCTGGCACGCTCCGGCATCAGGACGATTTGCTACAATTTCATGCCGGTCGTGGACTGGACGCGCACCGATCTGCGCTTTGCAATGCCGACCACCGCTCTTGCCCTGCGGTTCGATATGGTTGAGTTCGTTGCCTATGACGTCTTCGTACTGGGCAGGAGGGGCGCCGAAGGAAATTATGCGCCGGAGTTGGTGCGGCGCGCCGAGGAGCGGCTGAAGGGGTTTACGCCGGAAGCCGTGCAGACCCTGGAGAACAATATCATCGCCGGCCTTCCCGGCGGTGAGGACAGTTATGGCCGTGAAGCCATCCGTTCGGCAATCGCGCTCTTCGACGGCATGGCGGCTGACGATCTTCAAGCCAATCTCGATGCTTTCCTGCAGGAGGTCGTGCCGGTGGCGGCTGAACTTGGCGCCCGCCTTGCGATCCACCCCGACGATCCCCCAATTTCGCTTTTCGGCCTGCCGCGCGTGGTGTCGACGGCAGCGGATCTGCGCCGCATCCTTGGCTGTGTCGATGATCCTGCCAACGGCCTGACGCTCTGCGTGGGATCGCTTGGTTCGCGTGCCGACAATGACGTGCTGGCGATAGCCCGCGAATTCGCCGCGCGCATCAATTTCGCGCATCTGCGCGATGTTGCGATCGAAGCCGATGGTTCCTTCGTGGAGGCTTCCCATCTGGAGGGGCGCAGCGACATGTTTGCCATTCTTCGCGTGCTGCTGGCCGAGGAGGCGCGTCGCCGCGGAGAGGGCCGCGAGGATCATCTGATCCCGATGCGGCCGGATCATGGGCATCTTATCGGTGATGATATCAACAAGCCGACCAACCCCGGCTATTCCCTCATCGGGCGGCTGAAGGGGCTTGGCGAGCTTCATGGCATCATTCACGCGATCGGCAAAGCGGGGTTTTGAATTTCGGCGCGCATCTCGTGATTTTGGCGATACCTGGTATCAGGAATAAAGCCTGCCGTTGCACACGCGGTAGGCTTTTGCCTAAAGTTTAGTCTTGTTATAATTTTGATTTTATTTAGCTTTTTCGTCTATTACTGTCCAATTCTCAGGTCTTTGAACTCGAATTGGCAAGGTCGACCTTCCTATGCATTCCGTTTGGCTCGACGCCCCGAACGATGATTTTCGGTCGCTATTCAAGACGCATCCGTCGCCGATGTGGGTCTATGATCCGCAGACGTTGCGATTTCTGATCGTCAACGACGCCGCACGCGATCTCTACGGCTATAGCCATGCCGCCTTTGCGGAGATGACCGTGCTCGACATCAGGCCATCCGGGGAGCGGGAGCGCATGCTGGATGCAGTACAGCACCGCACCGACATGGAGACGGCGCAACGTTGGACACACCTGAAGGCCGACGGCGGGACATTCGAGGTTCTGACCTATGGGCGCGAGATCCGCTTCGACGGCAAGGTGGCGATCCTGGCGATCGTGCAGGACCGTACCGAGGTCAATGCCGCGCAGCGACAGGTCGACGCCACTCAATCATTGCTCGACAGCATCGTCGACAATCTCCCCGTCGGTGTCTTCGTCAAGGACATGGAGCGGGATGGCCGCTATATCCTGTTCAACGAGGCGTGTGGCGGCATCGTCGGGCAGGCGGCCAAGGATGTCATCGGCATGTCCGACAGGGCCATATTTTCCGACGAGCAGACGGCGATTTTCCGAGAACAGGACAAGCTTGCCTTCGAGACGGAGGCAACCGTCTACTTCGAGGAAACCATCCATACGGTGGATGGAGCCACACGCATCCTGAAGACGGCGAAGCGGGCGCTTCCCGCACCGTCGGGGCAAGCGTTGCGCTATCTTCTCGGTATTTCCCAGGATGTCACCGAGGAGCGCAGCGTCGAGGCGAGGCTCGCGCATCTCGCCATGCATGATTCCCTGACCGGCCTGCCGAACCGGGCGTTCTTTTCCGAGAGTATCGTGCGGCAGGTGGCGGCCGCGACGCCGGAAAGGCCGATCGCGCTGCTCTACATCGATGTCGATCACTTCAAGCATATCAACGACAGCAAGGGCCATGCGGCGGGCGACATGCTCCTGCGGCAGGTCGCCGAGCGTCTTCAGCAGCTCGCGGAGAAGAGCGATCTGGTCGCGCGCCTCGGCGGCGACGAGTTCGCGCTGGTTCTGCGGATGACGGATCAAGGGCGGGCGCAGCGCTTCGCCGATCTGCTGCTGCTTTCGCTGTCGGCGCCTTTCGATCTCGATGGCGTGCGGGAACATGTGACCTGCAGCATCGGCATTGCCATGGCGCCCGAACACGGGACCGATGCCGATGTCCTGATGCGCGATGCGGATCTTGCGCTTTACGCGGCCAAGGGCAGCGGCCGGTCGACCTATCGTTTCTATCAGAGGGAAATGCGGCTGGAGGCGGAACGGCGCTACCAGCTCACATTGGAGCTGCGGGAGGCGCTGCAGAACAATGAGTTCGAGCTCCACTATCAGCCGATCATCCGGCTGGACAAGGATGCTCTTTCCGGCTTCGAGGCGCTGATCCGCTGGCGCCATCCCAAGCGTGGGCTCATTTCGCCGGCGGAATTCATCCCCGTTGCCGAGGAAACGGGGATGATCGTGCCGATCGGCGACTGGGTGCTGCGGGAAGCTTGCCGGACTGCCACGCAATGGCCTGGAAACCTGAGGGTTGCCATCAACCTCTCGGTCTATCAGTTTCGTCATGCGGCCCTGCTTGCCACCGTCGTCTCGGCGCTGGAGGAGACGGGCCTTTGCCCTGGGCGCTTGGAGATCGAGGTCACGGAATCCATCCTGCTTTCCGAGGTCGAGCAAAGCCTCTCGCTGTTGCGTGCCTTAAAGGAGCTTGGCATCCGCATCGCGATCGATGATTTCGGCACGGGCTATTCCTCGCTCAGCTATCTGCGCTCCTTCTCCTTCGACAAGATCAAGCTCGACCGTAGCTTCGTTGCCGGCATGGATGCCGATCCAGGTAACCTCGCAATCGTCCGGGCTGTGGTCGGCATTGCCTCCGGCTTCAATGCCGTAACCTTGGCCGAAGGCATCGAGACGGAGGCGCAATTGGCGAAATTGCGGGCCGAGGGCTATCACGAGGTGCAGGGCTTCCTGCTTGGACGTCCAATGTCGCAGGAGGATGCTCTGGCGCGAATTCTCTGCGAAATCCCTTCCGTCCGGACTTCGCGCGCCCGAAAGTCGGCGCACGCCTGAGCTTGAAACGGCCGATTTGCGCGGCAAAAAAATAATTCAGAAAAATCGACTCCTGTTGTCGGATCGCGCTATCTATCCGCGTCCTTGGGTCAGCCCCCGACAAGGCGCAATGCGAAAACCGTTCTCAAGGAGACGAATATGAGTGATGCAGCAGATCAAACGCAGTCCCAGCAACCCCGCGTGCCGGTGCGCGGCGGCGTAGTGGCCTATCTTACGGTCGATGGTGCTGTGAAGGCGGCGGAATTCTACAAGCGTGCGTTTGGGGCAGAAGAGGCTTTCATGTTCCCGGTCGATGAAAAGGGCCGGACGATGCACATCCATCTTTATATCAACGGCAGCTCGGTCATGCTTGGCGACGCCTATCCCGAATATGGACATGCACTGGAAAAGCCGCAGTCCTTCGTGATGCAGCTTGTTGTCGAAGATTTCGATGCGTGGTGGAAACGCGCCGTCGACGCGGGCCTGGAAGTCGTCGTCGAACCGCAGGTGATGTTCTGGGGCGATCGCTGGGGCCAGATGCGCGATCCCTTCGGCGTTACCTGGGCCATGAACGCGCCCGTCAACGGCTGACGCCGTCGTGTCCTCGGTGCGGAGAATGCGCCGAGGACATCACCTCGATATGATTTCGGGATTTCTATTCCGCGAGCAGGGTTCGGGTCAGGGAATGGCCGGCATCCATAAGGCCGTCCAACACCGTATAATGATGCTTGTCGGGCTCGACCACCGCCTCCGTCGCGACGCCGAGACCGGTCCAGATATTGGCGAGCAGAGCATTTTGACGAATAAATTCGGCTCGCTCGGCGCCGCCGACCCAGCAGGTGAGACCGATGGCGGCGATTGGCTCCAGCAACGCCGGACTTTCGGCCCCTGCCTCGGCATCGTCGATCCGAAGCTCCTTGTTCATCTTGCGCTTCATAATCGGGCGCAGATCATGCACCCCGGAAATCGCAAGCACATGGCGGATGCGCTTGATGACCGGTTCGCCAAGCGGCGTTGTCGTCGTCATCATGCGGGCGACGAGCTGGCCGCCGGCAGAATGCCCCGTCAGCACAATGGGGCCATCGACCAGCCCGGCGGCTGTGGTAATCGCTGCCGCGATCTCCTTGCCGATCCCACCTATGCGATTGTCCGGGCAAAGCGTGTAGGAGGGGATTGCGACGGCATAGCCGGCGGCGATCGAGCCGGCGGCAAGGTGAGACCAGTAGCTCTTGTCCAGCTGCAGCCAATAGCCGCCATGGACGAAAACCACCAATCCTTTCGGTTGACCTTCGGGCAGAAAGAGATCGAGGCGATTGCGCTCCGCTGGGCCGTAGGCGAGATCGAGCCTTGCGCGTCCGGCCGCCGTCAGGCCGTCGCGGAAGGACTTTGCGGGCTCGACCCAGGCTGCCGGCCATCGGTCGCCGTCGACGATATAGGCGCCGTTCGTATAGGCGCTCTCCCAATCGGTGACCTTGAAATAGCTCATGTCCGCCTCCCGTTTCCGACTGCCGATATTCGATGTCAGGTCACTGCAGAACGCACCGCAAAGCGTGCTTCCTTCCACGATCCGCTGCTGAGGATCTCTTCCAATACTGTAGCCGCCCGCCAGGCATCGCGGTAGGAGACATAGAGTGGCGTGAAGCCGAAGCGCAATGTCGAGGGGGCGCGGAAATCGCCGATGACACCGCGCTCGATCAGCGCCTGCATGACCTCATAGGCATTGCTATGGATGAAAGAGACCTGGCTGCCCCGCTTCTCGCTGTCGCGCGTGGTCTCCAGTTCGACGCCATATTGGCCGCATTTCGCTTCGACCAGCCGGATGAAGAGATCGGTAAGCGCGATGCTCTTCCGGCGCAGCGCGTTCATGTCGACTTCGTCCCAGATCGATAAGGCGCCCTTCAGCGCCCGCAGCGACAGGATCGGCTGCGTCCCGCAGAGGAAGCGCTTGATTCCGGCGTCGCCATCGAAACTCCGCTCGAAGGCAAAGGGGCGGGCATGGCTCCACCAGCCGCTGAGCGGCTGGACGATCGATGCGTGATGGCGCTTTGCCGCATAGATGAAGGCCGGCGCACCCGGACCGCCATTCAGATATTTGTAAGTGCAGCCGACGGCGAAATCAGCACCCGCGCCGTCGAGATCGACGGGCAGGGCGCCGGCGCTGTGGCACAGATCCCAGATGACGAGGGCACCCGCCGCCTGGATGCGCTTCGTCAGCGCCGCCATGTCGCGCAGTTCGCCGCTCTTGTAGTTGACGTGATTGATGAGGACCACGGCGACGTTGTCATCGATCAGCTCTTCGATGGTGCCGGCATCGCGTCCCTCGAGGCGGAGGGTGACGCCCGGCCGGGTCGAGACAACCCCTTCCGCCATGTAGAGATCGGTCGGGAAGCTATCGCCTTCCGCGACGATGACGTTGCGGTCGGGACGCATTGCCAGCGCGGCGTGCAGGGTCTTGTAGATATTGATCGAGGTCGAGTCGGTGACAACGGTCTGGCCCTCGGCTGCGCCAATCAGCCGGCCGATGCGATCGCCGAGCTCGAGCGGCAAATGAAACCAGCCGGCGCTGTTCCAGCTGCGGATCAGGCCATTGCCCCATTCCTCCATGGCGGCCTGGCGCACTTCGGCAAAGACCTCGTGCGAGGCGGCACCAAGCGAATTGCCATCGAGATAGATGACGCCGGCGGGCAGGGCGAAGCGGCTGCGAAAGGCGCGCATCGGGTCGGCCTCGTCCATGGCCTCGACGGCGGCGAGATCGGGTAGGCTATCCATAATGTCGTTGCCTCTTAAATCTTATTCGCGAATGGTTTCTCTGGTGGCCGCCCCGCCGCGGCTGCGGCGGATGCTAGGCAGCGCCAGCATGATGAGCACGAACAGGCCGGTTGCGAGCTTCAGATTCGGCGGTGGCATACCGGCGGCAAGGCAGAGCGATACGAGCTGGTAATAGATGATGGAGCCGACGAAGGGCGCCAGTAACTGCCGGAGCACGGTCTGCTTACCGGTGAAGGCTTCTCCGATCATGAGCGCGGCAAGGCCGTTGATCAGGATGCCGATGCCCATGTTGACGTCGGCAAAGCCCTGCGACTGAACCATGAGCGCGCCGCCGGCGGCGGAAAAGGCGCTGGCGATGCCGACGCCGCCGATCGTGGCTGCCCAGACATTGATGCCCTGCGCCTCGGCCATGTCGGGATTGGAGCCGACGGCACGCATGGCCGTGCCCTTTTCCGTCTTGAAATAGAGATTGAGGGCGATCAGGACGATGACGGCGAGCAGGCCGGCAACGACGATCTTGCTTGCCGGGAAGCCTGCCTCGGTGAAGGGCACCCAGTCGAATACCGTTGGCGAGCCGAAGACCGAGAGGTTCGATTTGCCCATGATGCCGAGATTGACGCTATAGAGCATGGTCGACATCAGAATGCCGGCGAGCAGCGTATGAATGCGGAAACGCAGGTGGATGATGGCGGTGCAGCAGCCAGCCGCAAGGCCGACGACGAAGGCGACGGCAATCGCGAGCGGCGGCGCGACGCCGGCGGCCAGCAATATGCCGCAGACGCAGCCGCCGAGCGGAAAAGCGCCCTCGCTCGTCAGGTCCGGAAA
Source organism: Martinezella tropici (assembly GCA_000799755.1). Taxonomy (GTDB): domain Bacteria; phylum Pseudomonadota; class Alphaproteobacteria; order Rhizobiales; family Rhizobiaceae; genus Rhizobium; species Rhizobium tropici_A. The sequence goes on along the minus strand of JUHI01000006.1, from coordinate 99,567 downwards.
ACTCAGCATCCGGAAGGGGATCATGATCCCGAGAACGACGAAGCTTAGGATGAAGCTCTGCGCCAGAGTGACTGGGATGAGCGAGATGAAGCTCGAAGCGGTTGTCTGAATGAAATCCATCATGATGTCAGCTCACCAGCAGCATTCGGTCGGTCTTGACGGCGAAGTGGCCGATGAGCTCGGGCACGGTGATGCGCCGTTTGCCATCCCCGGTAATTTCGAGATGGACGCGGCCGGCGTCGAGCATGATGATACTGTCGCCGAAATCGACGGCGTGCTGCATGTTGTGCGTCACCATCAATGTCGTCAGCTTCAGCGCCTGGACGGTGCGCACGGTTGCCTGCATGACGATATCGGCGGTGCGCGGATCGAGTGCGGCGGTATGTTCATCCAACAAAAGCACGTCGGGCGAGCCGCCGACTGCCATGATAAGCGATAGCGACTGGCGCTGACCGCCCGAAAGCAGTTCAACCTTGGTATCCAGCCGGTTTTCGAGGCCGAGCCCGAGAACGGCGAGGCGTTCCTTGTAGGCGGCGAGACGAGCGGCATTCAGGCCGGGACGAAATCCGCGGCTCTTGCCGCGCAGTTCCGCCAGAAGCATGTTTTCGCCGACCGTCATGCTGGCGGCGGTGCCCTTCATCGGGTCCTGAAACACGCGGGCCAGACGCGCGGCTCGCTTGTGGACCGGCATGTTGGTGACGTCGTTGCCGTTGATGAGGACCTGGCCTGAATCGAGGCTGAGAGCGCCCGAAATTGCATTCAGCATGCTGCTCTTGCCGGCGCCGTTGGAGCCGATGACGACGCCGAATTCGCCAGCCTTGAGGGAGAGCGTCAGGCCATTGAGCGCGATCTTTTCGTCGGGCTGGCCTTTGTAGAAAACCTTGCGCGCGGATTTGATGTCAAGCATCCGTGCCTCCCCTGAAGTGTAGGGTTATGAGATGGCGGCGTCTGTGACGCCGCCATGGATCGGATTGATCCCTAGAAGATGCCGCCTATCACTTCGTGAAGCAATTGCAATCGGCGAGCGAAGCCGGAACTTCGGCGCCGAAAGCCTTCAGCACGGTCTTGTTGATCAGCGGTGCGTGATCCTTATAGGCGGGAACCGAGGGCTTGATCGTCTTCGGATCGGCACCCTTGAGGATTTCCGCGGCGATCTTGCCGGCATTTTCGCCGACCTGCTCGTAGTTGACGGCAAAGCTTGCCGGCACGACGCCGTTGCGGACAGCCGCGTCGTCGGAGTTGACGATCGGGATCTGCGCCTGGCGGGCGGCGGCGGCAACGGCCGGGATTGCCGGCTGCAAGAGGTTGGAAGCGGGCGTGTAGATCACGTCTGCCTTGCCGGCGAGCGATGCGATGCGCTGCTGGATGTCGTTGACGTTATCGACGCCGACTGGAACCACTTCGAAACCGGCTGCCGGAGCGGCGGCCTTGACCTTGTCGATCAGGGCGACGTCATTGGCTTCGCCCGGATTGTAGGGCACGCCGATGCGCTTGGCATTCGGAAGCAGCTTCTTGGTGAAGGTCAGGATGGCGGAGATGTCCTGCAGGTCGCTAGAGCCGGTGATGCCATCGCCACCCGCATCCCACGAGGGAACGAGCTTGGCGGCAACCGGATCGGTGACGGCGGTAAAGACGATCGGGATGCCGGAGCCGGCGAGCGCCTTCTTGGCGATCTGCGACACGGGCGTCGTCACCGTGTACATCAGCTTCGGATGTTCGGACTGCAGCTTGGCGATCATCTGCGGCACGAGCGATGCATCGAAGCTCGTATTGCTTTCGGAATAGACGACATCCTTGCCTTCGACGAAGCCGTTGTCGGCGAGAGCCTTCTTGAAGCCGGCGATTGAAGCGTTGAGCTGCGGATGCTCGCCGAAGTTGGCGATCGCGATCTTGATGGGCTCGGCCGATGCCGTGGCGACGCTGGCCATGAAGGCGCCGGCGACAGCGAGGCCGGACAGCCATTTGGACGTAGATCTCAGCATATTTTCCTCCCGGATGTGACAAGGAGCCGTGTTCCGTCGGCTCTCTTGGGGAGGGATCATAGCGACTGCTGCAAGCCTGTCAATTTGCGATATATGATATTCACGATGGGCATATATAATATATAATTTCCCGACAGGATGATTTTATATATAATCTGGATCTGGGGAGGATCGGGACGAGGACCATGCAGGACAAGGATGCCCTAAGCAAGACGGAGGCAGCTTACTGGCTGTTGCGACGCGACATCCTCAATACCAAGCTTAGGCCGGGCGCATCCCTGCGGCTCAGCGCCCTTCGCGACAGCTATGGTGTCGGCTGGACGCCCTTGCGTGAGGCATTGTCGCGGCTGGAGGCAGAAAAACTTGTCACCGCGATCAGCAATCGCGGCTTTGCGGTCGCTCCCGTATCGCGCGCCGAGTTGGAGGATCTGACGCGGGCGCGCATGGTGGTGGAGCTGCCGCTCCTGATGGAATCGATCGAGAAGGGCGGGCCGGATTGGGAGTCGGCCGTTGTCACCGCGCATTATCGTCTGTCACGCTGCAAGATCGTTGCCGATTCCGCCTCGGAGGAAATGGCTGACGATTGGGACGAGAAGCACAGCGCGTTTCATGCCGCGCTTGTCAGTGCGGCGACATCGAACTGGCTGCAGCGTTTTCAATCCACCATCTCGGACCAGCTTCGCCGGCACCATCGCTTTCTCGGCCTGGCGCCGACACAGCGCGCTGCAGCCGGTCTCTCGATGGGTTATGAAAAGGCCGTTGCTGCCTTGCAGGACGCCATGGCGATCGAGCATCACACGGCTCTGATGGAGGCAGCCCTCGATCGCGATCTCGAGCGCGCCAGAGAGTTGATGACCGAACATGTCGGCTATACGTTGCAGGTTTATATCCGCTCGGAGGATGAAATGGCGTAATGCTTCCAGCCAGATCCACGAGGGCTTCCGCCTACTCGAGATTGCCCGTGATAGCGGCCTGTCGCTGGTATTGGATGCCGATCTCGCGTCGGATGAATGAGAATTGGCTAGGCTGGCAGGACGAGACGAACACTCGCTTCCTGTGGCGGCTGACCGACCGGCTAAAGCCCTGTTCGCCATCAAGCAATGGCGCTTCTGTTTATTCGTCGCGGTTCAAGTCAGTCGGCTTTCGGTTCGGCGTGTCGTTCGATCATCCTCGCGCCCGCCTTGATCAAAGCAGGGACGTTGAAAGTCGATATCAACGACTGCGCGAGGTACAGCAAGATCGTGTCCGACTATCGCGATGCCGACAAGGCGCAGCGGTCGAAATCGAGGCTGATGCGGACGCTGATTGCCGACAAGGGTTATGACAGCAAGCCATTCCGGGAAACGTTGTAAGCCGCCGGCAGATCGATGGCCACAGTTACCAACTTCCCATCCCTTCCAACCCCTGGTAAGCGAGCCTCGTGCCTGCCGGGAGGGACGCGGCGCGAACATAGGGTATTCCCTTGCGAGACGCCGTCCAGCCGATAATCTCCACCTCCTGCGCTTCCCGATCAAAACGCTGCGCTAGCATCAATGACCGGCAGTCGATCGCCGCGATGTCGGCGACGCCCTCGGCGACTGCCTTGATCGACGCACGATGCGCATTGGTCTCGATATGCTCCGAAAAAATCGCCAACGTCTCACTGGCTGCTTGCAGGTCATCCCTCAGTGAGAGATAGCCGGAAAGCGACTGTCTCTCGTTGTAGGCAAAGCGTTGGCCCGCCAGGCGGGAAATCGGGAGCATAGCGGAGCCGTCGACCGAGGGCGCGATTTGTCCACCCTCGCGTCTCCGGGCGATAATGGCGCTTCGGTAATATACGCCGCTTCCGCCAAGGACGGCGTCATAGCTGCTTTGCCCGATGACGCTGACGTGCTGGCTAAGGCCAAGTCCCATCGGCCCCCAGCAAGTCTCCGCCAGGAGCAACGTGGGGTGGCGCCACAGGACGGCGAGATCCAGTTCACCCGGCGGCAGCGTTGCCGGATCAGGCGCGATCACCGTGCCATCCTTATCCCGGATGCCGCCCGGGACCGGTGGCATTTCGTCGTTCCGTCGCACCAGCCGCTCCGGCGCCTCCATGCCGTTCTTACTTAGTTGCTCGCGCATGACGCGCCAGCGTGCATCCGTCTCGTGCCGGACTTCGGGCCAGTCATACATCGGCAGGGCGGCGATCAATGTCATCATGCTGCTCCGGTGAAGAGATCTCGCTAAGGGGTGGAAGGCCGGGGCTCGTTTTCATGACTGTCGTGACTAGATGGGTGTTGCCCAGCCTCAGGCCCGGATGAACAACTGGTTCTTTAGAACGAAACAGGAAAGCCTTGAAGATGTCGAGGTAGCTGCGAAAGACATATCCTTCGTTCATAAGGCGCCACTCCTCGCGCCGCTGCCGATATAGCATCGGCAATCTGTACCAAGGGGCATTCGGCAGCTTGTGGTGGACAAAATGGAGATTGTTGTAGAGAAAAAGTGGTGCGAGGATGGATGTCTCCACGATGATCGTCCGTCCGTCGGCGCGTTCCGACCACTGGTGTTCGCAAAACGAGCGAACCGAGATGAGGGATATGCCGAGATAGGCTGATGTCAAGGCGTAAAGCCAGAGTGGAATGCCAAAGGCAAATTCGATTATCAGCACCGTTGGCAGGAGGCCCGCGGCGTGGAGCAGCCAGGCAGAGGCGACCTTTCTGTCGCCGCCGGCGATCGCTCTCCATTGCGCCATCGTAAATCCGATGACCATGAGCGGCGGCCCTAGAGTGACACGACCCAGCAGGGTATTGTTCCAGCTCAGCAGCTTCCTCAGGACGACAGGATGGGTTCTCCAGTCGTCGGTCGCCTTGTAGAAGCTCTCCGGGTCGTCGTAGGGATCAGTCAGCCGCTCGTCGGCGTGATGCTGCAAGTGCAACTTCTTGTAGCTTCGATAGGGGTAAACGAGGCCGAGCGGCAGAAAGACGAGAGCTTCATTCACGCGCGCGAAACGAGTGGGATGTCCATGCAGCACCTCATGTTGAAGCGATGAATGCAAAGCGATCGCCACGCCGAGAACAACGAGCGCCACAATCGGAGTCGAGGGGTAAAGATAGACACCGGCCGCGAACCAGGTAGCGTAACAGGCGATCAACATAAACAGCGTCGGCCATTCAATTGCGAACCGCTTTCTTTTGCTGCGCGGGAACCGCCCTGTCGCCCCGTCGGAAGGAAAAGTTGTCATGTCCAATCGTCTCTACGGCCCCGCTAATATATTGAAATCAGGCCCCTTTCCGGAACCATCCTGTCATTCGGCCAGGGGCGGAGCAACGTGACTTTGCAGACAGAGTGTTGATTATGCGAACCGTTTAGATAAAGTGGTGATAATTATCACGGAACGAGACTATTGTGGACAAGAGGATTCTCACCCGGCTATTTCGCGACCGGCTTGTTCAGCTCCTGCAGCGAAGCGGTGACAATCAGTCGACCTTTTCCAAGGAAGTCGGTATTGATCGTTCCGCGCTCTCGCAACTCCTGTCGGAAAAATCGGTTCGGCTACCCCGCATTGAGACCCTGCTCAACATCGCCGAGCGCTATTCGGTGTCGTTGGACTGGCTACTCGGCCTGTCTCACGACGAGGGCCTGATCGGCGAACTGCATCCGAGTTTCGAGATAGAGGAGCGGGTGGAGGGCCAAGCCAATACGACCCTGTTGATGCAATGGCATGCCGAGGCGGCGGGCTCAAAGGTGCGCTACGTGCCGGCGCGCATTCCTGACCTTCTGCGTACTCCCGAGATTATCGCCTATGAGGCCAGAAGCGCGCATCAAAGCATTGCGGGCCAGTCAAACGAGACATTGTTTCGGCTTGATTACAACCGTCAACCCGGGACCGATATGGAAGTCTGTATGCCGATGCAAACGCTTGAAGCCCTTGCCCACGGACACGGCATGTGGAGCGGGCTCGACGGGAACACGCGACAACGGCAGCTTGGCCACATGGCCAATCTCATTCACGAACTTTATCCGTCTTTTCGTCTTTTTCTATTTGATGAAAAAGAAAAATTCTCGGTCCCCTATACGATATTCGGCTCACTGCGAGCGGCGATCTTCGTTGGAAGTATGTACCTCATTCTCAATAACACCGATGCGATCCGTAAGATGCAGCTTCATTTCGATGGCTTGATAAGGACAACCCGAATCCATCCCCACGAGGCGGCGGAATTTGTAAAGGCTCTTGCCCGCGTCTCGGACCGTTAGCTTTGTGCTCAAAGCATGCCTCTTCGCCGGCGCTTCCTTCTCCGGCATGAGGAGTTGATGCGGCATCCCGACAGGTGACGGCAAACTCGACATTCGGGATGTGTGCCGGACCGCTGCTCGTTACGTCGGCAAGGCGGCTGATCGAGCAAGCGGATGATCGAGCAAGCGGATGATCATGGGCGATGGCCACGTATGGGATTGTCGCACTATCCCAATAGTCGGCACCACTAAATGTGATTGTTAAAAATTGAACAATTACATTGGTTTATGGAAATCATAGCGCTGATGCACTGTCATTCCATAACCTTTCGCGTCCCGTTTGCGAGCGCTTCGAGCATGGCCCAAAGCTCGCGATCAACCTCGATCCGCGTGCCATTGCGCCTTCGGGCCGCGAGCCGCCGTGCGCCGGGAAGCTGTGCGCCCGGTTCACGCCCGAGCGCGGTCAGCAGGCTGTCGCTGCGTGCTGCGAAGTCCCCGATCCCAAGCCGTTCTGGGCTAATGGCGACGATGCACTGACCGGTGCGCGGTGGGCCGCCCTCGCAATCGCCGAAGGACGAAGCTTCGTGGGAAAAGTGGCTCCCACTCAGTCCTGCGGACAGGAGATCCACCATCAACGCCAAACCGACGCCCTTGTAGCCTCCTATCGCCATCAGGCTCCCATCCATTGCTGCCGCTGCCGAGGTGGTCGGCTGACCATCTCTGTCGAGGGCCCAGCCGCTCGGCAGATCAGCGCCGCGACGGTGTGCTTCTATGATCGCGACTTTTGCAACGACGCTCGAAGACTGATCTATCACAAGGGGAGGGCCGCCAGCGCGAGGGGCGGCAAAGGCAATCGGGTTCGTGCCGAAGAATGGAACCTTTCCGCCATGTGGCGCAATGGAGGGTGACGCGTTTGCTGTCATGAAGGCGATCAGGTTTTGCTCGGCAAGCATCTCAACGAAGTAGCCGAGCGAGCCGCAGGCGTATGAGTTTCCAACGGTTAGTATGGCAATACCCGACTGTAGAGCGGCCTCTGCCAACGGTCCGAGGCCAAGGTCGATGGCGGGGTGCGCAAAGCCTGTCGCTGCATCGACTGCGACGGCCGTCGGTGCAGGTCGGGTAAGCACCGGGACCGCATGGCCGTCGACTTTACCGCAAGCAGCGTGCTCACAGTAAAATGGCAGGTAGGAGAGGCCGACAATTTGCTGGCCGTCGCGTTCAGCTGATACGATGGAGCGGGCGACCGACGCTGCATTGGCGTCGCTCACATTCGCCGCCTTCAAGACCGCGATGGCAAGCGCCTCAATCTCGGAAAGGGAGACGTTGACGGTATCGGTCATGCTGACTGCTCCATTGCTTGATCTGTCACAATTGGATCGAGGGCGGTGAGCAACTGCTCCGAATACCACCGCACGAAATCGCGTGTACCGCCTTCGATGACATCTGAGTAAGGCCCGGAGCGATAGGCGCGTCCGCGAATGCCAAGGTGATTGTTCTCGGCGAGCTTCCGATCCTGTTGATTGGTCTCCGACCACACTTCGATCAATCTCGAGACATCGTAGTCGACGCCTTCAATTGCGTCCTTGTGGACGAGCCATTTCGTGGTCACCAGGGTCTCCTCGGCATTGATCGGAAACACACGGAAGGTGACGGCATGGTCGGCGAGAATGTGGTTCCAGGTGTTGGGAAGATGAAGAAGACGAACCGAACCAAGATCGGCGTTGGTCAGGTCCCCGAGAAGCTTGGTGCAGCCGGGTTTTCCGTCCATCGTCATGGAGAGCATGCCCCCGGTGAAGGGCAGACGCACGGCGCGGTATTGCAGGTTGTTCTCGGTATGGGCATGCGGCAGACCAAGCAAATCCCACTCCGCGTCCTTCTTCTTCAGGAGTGCTTTGTATTCCGGGCTGACATTGGGGTCGTTCGGATCATCAAACTCGGTGATGATATGCATCAGCTCTGGATGTGATCCGGCGCAATGATAGCACTCGCGATTGTTCTCTATCACGAGCTTCCAATTTGCTTTTTCCACCAGAGTTTGGGTGTGTGCGACCTTGGCGTTATCGAGGCCATGCGGCAACAAATACGCTTCCACCAATGCACGGAACGGTTCGAATGATGGCGGGTTTTCCGAGAGGTTCAGGAAAATATAGCCGCCAACGACGCCGACTGCGACGGGTGCCAGGCTGAAGCCATCCTTTTCGAACGCATCGCCCATGAGGCGCGTGCGCAGGAGTCTCCCGTTTAACTCGTAGGACCATTGATGATAGGGACAAACAAGGCGCGTCGCATGCCCACTTTCGGCGAGACAGATGCGCGAGCCACGGTGACGGCAGGTATTGTGATAGGCTGCGATCTCGCCGTCTTTCGTGCGCAGCAGGATGATGGATTCGCGGCCGATATCGACGCGCACCCAATCCCCAGGCGTCGGAATTTCGCAGGTCATGGCTGCAAAAAGCCACTGCCGGTTGAAAAATAATTCCATCTCCATGTCGAAAAAATCGCTGTCGACATAGAAGGGCTGGTCGAGACTCCAGTCCGGCTTACGGGCGGTCAAGAGCCGGTGGGCGTGATCTATAGTGTTTTGTTTCATGGCGACAGGTCCAGCGGGTCAATTGAGCGGTAAGCGTCGGAAGGTGCCAGGTTGCTCCGGGTCGTGATATTTGTTCATGGGACCGTGTTCCAAGAAGTGACGGTGGCACCATTCCAGTCTTTCTTCCGACAAGGTGACGCCGAGACCAGGGCCTTCCGGTACTCGAACAACATTGTTGCGGGGTACGAACGGTCCTTCTTCTATTACGTCAGCGGTCTGCATCCGGAAGAGCGACTGGTTTGGCTCACGGATCCAGCCGAGCGCCGCGCAAAGGTGCAGGTAAACCGCACTGCCGACACCTGAATCGCCGCTGTAGCACCAGAAGTCGATGCCGGCATGCTCGCAGGCGCCGACGAAACGCGTGAGCCGGCCAATCCCGCCGACGACGGTCGGATTGCCACAGATCGCATCCGGCACCTTCAGGGCGATCGCCCGGGCAATGTCGATGTTGTGTGTTGAAAAGGGAATGGAGCAATGCCGGCGCAATTCCACCATTTCTTCGATAGTTGCGACCGGGTCCTCCCAGTTGCGCACGCCGAGTTCTTCGAGCGGCCGTACGAGGCGCCGGGCAGTCGAAAGCGAGTAGGCGTGGTTGGAGTCGATGCGTAGCATCACGTCTTCGCCGAAATGCTTGCGGATGAGCTCGAGCATACGCAACGAGATGCGGGTGTCTGTCGTTGAGAACTTGCCCTCGAAATAGGTCGTGCCGAAGGTCTCATGGAGATAGATGCAATAGTCGAGGATCTCCTCGGGTGTCCGCTCTCCGCGCAATCTGCGTCCGTCAGGCAGAAGAGGACCTTGCGAGCGCAGCGAGAAATAGTCAGTAAAGGGAATATCCTTGCGCACAGCCCCGCCCAGCACTTGGTAAAGCGGCATATTCCAGGCTTTGCCTCTCAGATCCCAAAGTGCTGTTTCAATAGCTCCGAAGGACGTGATGCGGAGCGGATCATTGATACTCTGAACGCCGCGCCAGAATGGCAAACACGCATATTCCGCACCGGCGATATCGAAGGCGTCGCGACCAATGAGCGTCGGGGCAAGTTGGTCACGAATGACTGTCGCCGCCTGCGGCGTTGGCGCCTCTCCATAGCCAACCAGGCCGTCTTCGGTTTCGACCTCGACGATCGTTGTCGAAAAGCCGGGAAGCTCGCCGAAAACCCAGACATAGGGTGCTTCGAGGACAAGATTGATGGGTGTTGCTCGAATGGCCCTGATTTTCATGATGACGATTTCCTGCAGTGCATCTAGAGTGCTCTCCAAGCATGAATGCTCTTCTGCCATCAAATTAAGACACTGATTTTACTTTTTAAAAGAGGATTATTCTCATGAGATCCATGCTTAATACTCATGTGTTGGAGAGTCTGTCCTTCAGTCGGAGACTGCCGCCGCTACATGCGCTGGAGGTTTTTATGACAGCGGCGCGCTGTGGAACCTTCAGTCGGACCGCCACTGAACTATTCGTCACGCAGAGCGCGATAAGTAGGCAAATCCAACAGCTTGAAGACAATCTCGGCGTTCAGCTTTTCATCCGTCACAAGCGCGGTCTGCGGTTGACGCCTGAGGCAGAATCTCTGTTGCCGGTGGTTGAAGACGCCTTCACGCGGATCGCCAGGGCTTGCGGCAACCTGCGAAATTCCGGACAAGTGTTAACTCTTCGAATGCCACCGACCTTGGCGACCCGTTGGTTTTTGCCACTCCTTCCTTCACTACAATCGGCGTTGCCGGATGTGGATGTTCGCCTCACGACATACGACGCCTGGGAACCGAGCTTCGAGTCGAGCGATATCGATGCCGCCATCGTGCAAGGTAATGGTGACTGGCCAGATGTAGAGTCGATACTTTTGTTTCCGGAGTTGCTGACGCCAGTAAGTTCGCCCGCCCTCGCTCACCAACTTGCCGAGCCCGACATCCTGCGAGAAAAACCCCTTCTGCATTGCTATCCGCTGAATGGTTGGCGGCTATGGTTGGACGCGGCAGGGGTGCAAGGAGTTCATTCACATCGAGGTCAGATATTTGATACGCTGGAGCTTGCGCTTTCGGCCGCGACGCGGGGTCAAGGAGTGGCGCTAGGTGACGTCAACCTGATACAGGAGAGCCTCCGTGACGGTGTTCTCGTGCGGCCTTTCAATGTCGTCTTGGATCGCGGCATCTCCTACTATCTGGTGTTCCCCAAAATTCGAGGTCAGTTGCCGAAGATTGCCGCGCTGACGAAGTGGCTCGAGGAGGCGGCGCGAAACCAGCGCACGATTTACTCCTCTCTCAAACTGGTAAGCGTTGCGGCAAAAGAATGAGTGTTGGCGGAATCCTCGTTAAAGGAATGGGCGGACGCTGACCAATCGAGGTCGACTTTCTCCTCCGCAAAGCGCCACAGCCCTGCGAGACTTTCACAGCTTTCAGGCAATTCATTGGGAATTAATCGCCAAATCGCTTCATAGTCTGATGGGGCAATGTCGGCGAGGTATATGATAGCCATTTGAACCTCCGTGAATTTCTAGAGGCCAGTCGTTCCCCTAGCTGGGGGTGGCGTTGCCCTACGCCATGACAATTCGCCGAAAGGCAACGAGCTCGGGAAGAGGTGACATCTATCCGCACTCGCCACGGCGAGGCTCATGGGTTTCGGCCTCCCCGAAGCGATATCGGGAAGGCTGAAGTTCATGGCTTTTTCTGCTTGCTAGACTCGACCGCCTTGGCACCAAGAGTAGGTGCGGCAGCAGGCGCGGCCTTGTCCTTCTTGGGTTTGCGGACCTCTTTGTTGGTTTTAACTTGACCCTTGGCCATCGATTCCTCCTGTTTGCGATAACAGCTCATTACCAAGCAGCCCCGGAAAGAATGCAAGGGGTAATTCTCGGTGGCCATCAACAATGTGAGCATCGTCCCGCGCATTCGCCTCGACCAGTTAGCCGGTTTTCTATCCGCATCCATAAAGTTTTGGCCGCTGTCCGACGAAACATATTGACAAGCGACAGTCCATTCTGACAAATGTCAATAACGGGTGGCAATATTCAAGCGGCCAGTCTGCTAAGGGGTAGCGGACCCGTTGGAGGCGCGAAAAAACGCCTTGGGGTAGGAGGAAAAAGACGTGTCCTTGCATCGTTTGGATCGGCAAACGCTCTTTCTAGCGCTGATCAATTGTGCCGTGCTTGCTGCCGGCGGCTTGCTGGCCGGCGCCAATTTTATGGATAGCTATAATCTGCAATCCATGGCGGCGCAGGTGCCCGAGCTTGGACTTCTGGCGCTGGGTGTCATGCTTGCGATGATTTCCGGCAATGGCGGTATCGATCTCTCTGGAATTGCCCTGGCAAATCTGGCTGGCATCATCGCTTTCCTGCTGATCCGTCATTTCATTCCGGTCGCCGATGCGCCGCTTCTGTTTTCGTGGGTCTTTGCCGGCCTCGCGCTTGCCGTCGGCTTCATCGGCGGTTTGATGAACGGCATCGTCATTGCGTATGCGCGCCTGACGCCGCTGATTGCCACATTGGGAACCCAGCTTTTGTTCACCGGCGTTGCCGTGTTTCTGACCAATGGTTCGGCGATCGGCATAGGCTATATCGAACCGCTCGATAATTTCGGCAACATGCCGATCCTCGGCATTCCAATGTGCTTTGCGCTGTTTCTGGCTATAGCGGCTGCTCTCGCATTCTTGCTGAAATATACGCCCTTCGGCGTGAAGCTGATGCTGCTTGGCAGCAATGCCAAGGCCGCGCGCTATGGCGGCATCAATGAGAAGCGCATGCTGCTTGTTACCTACACGCTCTGCGGCGTTCTTGCTTCGGTTGCCGGCATTATCATTGCCGCGCGCAATTCCTCGGTCAAATGGGACTACGGCGGCTCCTATGTCCTGATTGCCATTCTGATTGCCGTTCTCGGCGGCGTGAAACCGGAAGGGGGATATGGAAAGGTCATCTGCGTGCTGCTGGCTGCAACGGCTCTTCAGATCCTTTCGAGCCTCTTCAACTTCATGAATATCTCGAATTTCTTTCGCGATCTCGCATGGGGCGTCCTGCTTCTGGCTTTGCTGGCCTCGGCGCGCGTGCATCTCGGTTACTGGCTGCAGCCAAGGCGCCGATAGCAAGGTTGCCTGCTTTCAGTGCCGCAATCCCGCACTGCCGAAATCATCCATCACCAAAAAACAATCTGCTTATATCAACGGAGGAAAAATATGAGCACATTTTCCAAACTGATCGCCTGCACCATGCTTGCTGGCGCGGTAGTCGCCGGAGCGGCCATCGCCAAGGACAAGCCGTCCATCGTCACGGTAGTCAAGGTTACCGGCGAAAACTGGTTCATCCGCATGAACGAGGGCGTGACGGCCTATGGCAAGGACAATCCCAACGTCAGCGCCAGCCAGATCGGCCCGGCAAAGGCGGATGCCGCACAGCAGACGCGCCTGATCGAAGACCTTGTCGCCAAGAATGTCTCGGCAATTGCCGTCGTTCCGATGGACCCTTCGGCGCTGGAAGGCGTGTTGCGTCGTGCTTCCCAGCGAGGCATCAAGGTCATCACCCATGAGGGTGACAGCCTGGTCAACACGGATGTCGATATCGAGGCTTTCGACAACAAGGCGTTCGGCGCGCGCATCAACGAAAAGCTTGCCGAATGCATGGGCAAGACGGGCAAGTGGACTTCTTTCGTCGGTTCATTGGGTAGCCTGACCCATAATCAATGGGTCGATGCCGGCGCCGAGAACGCCAAGAAATATCCGGGCATGGAGCTGGTGGCGGCGAAGAACGAATCCTTCAACGATGCCAACCGCGCCTATGAAAAAGCCAAGGAAATCCTGCGGAAGTATCCCGATATCAAGGGCTTCCAGGGTTCTTCCGCCATCGACGTCATCGGTATCGGCCGTGCCGTGGAAGAAGCGGGGCTGCAGGGCAAGACCTGCGTTTACGGTCTTGGCCTTCCGAAGGACACGGGACCTTATCTGGAAAGCGGTGCCGTCAACCAGATCTTCTTCTGGGATCCGAAGGACGCCGGCTACGTCATGAACAAGGTCGCCGACATGGTCCTCAAGGGCGAAGAGATCAAGGATGGCGTCAATCTCGGCGTTCCGGGCTACGAGAAGATGACCGTCATTAAGGGACCCGGCAAGGGCATCATCATGCAGGGCCAGGCCTGGGTTGATGTAGACAAGTCCAACTACAAGAACTTCCCCTTCTGATCACGAGCATAACTCGTTGAGGCCGTCTTCCGGGGATGCGCGCACCACCGCCACCTCGGAAGACAAATACCTTCGGGTTCCAGGAATTCGCCATGCTTACGACCAATGCCTCTTCTGCAGCTCCGCCGCCATTTCTGGAGATTAGAAACGTCAGGAAATCCTTCGGTGGCGTCAAGGCTCTGAAGGAAGTCAGCCTCGTCATCGAGGCCGGACACATCTATCATCTGATGGGCGAAAATGGCTGCGGCAAGAGTACGCTGATCAAGATACTTTCAGGCGCCCAGCTTGCGGACGAGGGTCAGATTCTGATCGATGGCCAGCCGGCGGGCGAGCGTGCCGGCGACTTGGGTGCGATCGGGGCGTTGCGTGCCGGCATCGAGACCGTCTATCAGGATCTCTCGCTTCTGCCCAATCTCTCCGTCGCCGAGAACGTCGCCTTCACCGAGCAACTCGTCGCGGCATCCGGCCGCCTCGCACGCAGATTGGATATGGTAGCGCTCCATGAGACGGCGCGCCGCGCGCTTGCCGAGGTGCATTTGCCGACGGATTGCGCCTTCCTAACCTGCAGGACCGATAGGCTGCCGCTCGCCACGCGTCAGTTGATCGCGATTGCCCGAGCGGTCGCTTCGGAAGCGCGACTCGTCATCATGGACGAGCCGACGACATCGCTCACGCGACAGGAGGTGGAGAATTTGCTTGGCGTCGTCGAGCGGCTGCGCAGCAGCGGGGTGGCTGTGCTGTTCGTCACCCATAAGCTCGACGAATGCAAATCGCTCGGAGGCCGTGCAATCATCATGCGGGACGGCTTGAAGGTCGCGGAACTCGATGTTGCCAGTCACAGCAAGGCGGAATTCAGCCGGTGGATGACGGGTCGCGAGATCAGCGAAACGCGGTATAGAACGGACCCGAAGCTCGGCGACGTGATGCTCGAGGTCGAGAAGCTCGAAGACGATGGCACTTTCCATGATATCTCGCTGAGCTTGAGAAAGGGCGAGATACTGGGCGTTACCGGCCTGCTGGATTCCGGCCGCAATGAACTTGCTCTCGCCCTCGCAGGTATCAGGCCGGCCGGCCACGGCACAATCCGCCTGAACGGCCGGGAAATAGCTCCCCGGTCGGCCGCCGAGGCGATCCGACACGGCATCGGCTATGTGCCCGAGGATAGGTTGACCGAAGGGCTGTTCCTCGAGAAGCCGATACAGGACAACATCACGCTGCCGATCCTCGATCGCCTGCGGAACGCCCTAGGCATGATCAGCCGCCGCAAGGCGCGGCGCGTTGCTGAAACCAGCGTTGCCGATCTGCAGATCGTGGCGCCGGATGTGGCAATCCCGGTTCAG
Source organism: Martinezella tropici (assembly GCA_000799755.1). Taxonomy (GTDB): domain Bacteria; phylum Pseudomonadota; class Alphaproteobacteria; order Rhizobiales; family Rhizobiaceae; genus Rhizobium; species Rhizobium tropici_A. The sequence goes on along the minus strand of JUHI01000006.1, from coordinate 84,303 downwards.
TCGCTTTCCGGCGGCAACCAGCAGCGAGTGCTGATCGGGCGATGGCTTACCATCAATCCGCAACTGCTCATCCTACACGGGCCGACCGTCGGCGTCGATGTCGGATCGAAGGACACGATCTTCCGCATCATTCAGCGCCTTGCCGATGACGGCATGGGGGTCATCATCATCAGCGACGATCTGCCGGAGCTTCTGCAGAACTGTGATCGCATCGCTGTCATGCGCCAGGGCCGCATCGTTGCCACGCTTGAAGCTGACGGGCTGACAGAGGATGTCGTCTATCGCTCCATGGCCAGCACTTCGAAGGAGATCGCGCAATGAGCGATATCGCATCCGCGACGACTTTCAAAAAGCAACGTAACGGTATTGCACCTCGCCTGTGGGATTTGTTCGGGCGCCGGCCGGAGCTTTTCACTCTGCTATTGACCATCGTCACCTGCCTCGTCGTGATTGCCGCCAATCCCGACTTTCTGCAGATGAGCAACATTGTCGACATCCTGCGCGCCTCCGTGGTGAGAGGGTTGTTTGCCATGGGCGTGCTCGTCGTGTTGGCCTCTGGTGGTATCGATGTCTCGTTTACGGCGATCGCCGCTTTTGTGATGTACGCGCTGACGATGCTGATCACGAACTGGTTCCCCGATATGCCGATGACGATCGTATTGATCCTCGCCGCTGTCGGCGGTGCTGCCTTTGGCGCGCTCAATGGGGTTCTCGTGCAGACGCTGCAGGCTCCGTCTCTGATCGTTACTATCGGTACGCAATACGTCATCCGCAGCTTCCTGCTGACGTTTGTCGGCACTGCGCTCTTCATGAACATTCCATCGGCGATGGATGCCTTTGGCAAAGCCTCGCTTTTCACCCATCACGCGTCGAACGGCGTCGTATCGGTATTGCCCGCCTCCGTGCTGGTGCTGGTAATTGCGGCTGTCGTGACATGGTTCATTCTCGAACGGACCTTGATGGGCCGGGCCATCTTCGCCGTCGGTGGAAATCCATCGATCGCCGAGCGGCTCGGCATCAATCTCTTCCGCGTGCGAATCTTCGTCTTTGCCTATGCCGGGTTGCTGGCGGGGATCGCCGGTGTCGTCCATGTGTCAAGCAACCGTCTTGCCAACCCGTTCGATCTAGCGGGCATGGAGCTCGAGATCATCGCGGCGGTGGTTCTGGGAGGCGCGCGCATCACGGGCGGCTCGGGCTCGGTGATCGGAACGCTGCTCGGCGTGCTCCTCATAACGCTCGTCAGCAACGTGCTGATCTTCGTTGGAATTCCAAGCACGCTGCAGCTTGCCATCGTCGGCATTTTCATTCTGCTTGCAGGCGGGATATTCGCCTTGCGCAATCGTAGCTAGTGGGGCGCCTGTTCCGCCGTTTCCCACTGTGGAAATAGCGTAGTATGGGCCTGTTTAGGGGAGGTTCTCTATGTCTCATGACGTGTCGGTCATCGGGCTTTACATTCTGGATGTACTCGGGCGGCCGGTCGATGCCATTCCGCCCGGTGGCAACGTCGAGTTCATCGACGAGATCAGGTTGACCGTTGCGGGTACGGCCGGCGGAACGGTGGTCGATCTTGCCAAGCTCGGCTTGAATTGTCTCGCTGTCGGCGCTGTCGGCGACGACGAGAAGGCGGATTTCGTGCTCGCGACGCTTCAGCGTTTCGGTGTCGATACCGCGCAGATGCAACGGCTGAAAGGGGTGCCGACGTCCTCGACCATTTTGAATATTCGGCGAAATGGCGATCGCCCGGCGCTGCACGCGCGTGGCGCTTCCGATCATTTCGAGATTGCAGACAGCGTTCTCGATGCCGTGCTCGCGCCTCCGATCGTTCATCTCGGCGGGACGGGATTGCTGGCGAAGCTCGATGGGGAGCCGAGCCGCAGGCTGCTTGCCGCGGCTAAGGCGCAGGGACGCACCACCACCTTCGATCTTCTCGGAGCCAATGACGGAACGCTCGATCTCATTGCGCCGCTCTTTCCCTATATCGATTACTTCATGCCGTCGATCGAAGAGGCGCGCCAGATCTCTGGCGCTTCCGACGTCGAGGGCGCCAGCCGCTTCTTCCTGCAGCGCGGCGTCAAATATTGCGTATTCACGCTTGGCGGGGATGGTGTCTGCTTCGCCGAAGCGTGCGGCGAAATCGTACGGCAGCCGGCGTTTCAGATCGATGTCGTCGATACGACGGGTTGCGGCGACGCATTCGATGCAGGCTTCATTACGGCCCTGCACCACAAGATGGATTTGAAAACGTCGCTGAACTTTGCCCAGGCATCCGCGGCTCTCGTGGCGACCGGCCTCGGTTCCGATGCCGGTATCCGGTCGTTTGAAGAGACGCTCGCGTTCATGAACAGCGCGCCGATCAGGCAGTAAGGAAAGGGGCGGGCATTCTGGCCGCCCCTTTCCTCAATCAGCAAGCAAGCGTTCCGCGACCTGCGCATCGGTGACGAGATGGGTTGCATAACCGCCCGCTAGGACGGCGCGGATCGCTTCCACTTTCTGGATTCCGCCTGCCACGCATAGTCTGCGCGGAACGCTGCGCAATTCATCGAGCTCGATACCGATGATGCGACGATCAAAATCGCGAACGATCTGCTTGCCGTCGCGATCGAGAAAGCGACAAATTAGGACGGCGACCGCGCCCTCCCGCGCATAGGCGTCGATTTCCTCGTCGGTGGTGACGTCGGCGATGCGCATCGTGCTTTCAGCGGCAAGTCCGCCGACGCCGTATACGATCATGTCGGCCTGGCCGATCAGTTCGAATTGCCGCTTGAGCACCGGTTCTCCCATGAGGGCATCGCGAAGCGCTGCTGTGCTCAACACGGTCGGCGCAAGCATGTTGATGCTGGTTGCGCCCATGTTGCGTGCCATGATCGAAGTGCAGAGTTCAGCTGAAAACTCTCGCTTGCCGCTCGACGAGCCCGTGACCTGAACCACGGTCAATCCCTCGACCGGCCGGGGAAGGGCAATCGCATCGGCGATCGCAAGCACCGTCCGTCCCCAGGAAACACAGATGGTTTCGCCCGGAGCGACCATACGCTCTATCAAGCGCGCCCCGCCGGCGCCTAGCGACTTGAGGTTCGCATCCGGCGTTGCGGATTTCTCCGTCGGAATGACCAGTGCCTCCGCAAGTCCGAACTTGGCGGCCAGTTTTCGCGCGATGCTGGTGCGCGCGAGGATCTCCGAATTCATCAGAATCCTGACGACGCCCCGCTGCCGCGCCTCCTGCAGGTAATTGACGATCGTGGCGCGCGAGACGCCGATCATCGCGGCAATCTCGTTCTGCGTGAGCTGGTTCTCGTAATAGAGCCAGGCGGCCCAGACGACAGCGTCATCGAATTCGGCGGGAATGGCACGTGTAGACGGCGTCAGATCGTCCGAAGTCATATTCAATTCCTGATGTCAGTGATGTGCCTGAGTTGCACAGAAAATGCTTTTAATCAACAAGTCGCTTAATCGTGTTGACGAATGTCAATTGATGGTGTCAATTGTATATCACGCGAGGGGGAACCTCCGGAAGTCTTTGTTATAGCACGGAAAACTGAGGGTTTCCGTGAACGCATCTTCATGTCTGCCGCCATCGGCCGCAGACTGTCAGCTGGGGAAATGGCAGATGAAATCAAAATGGTCCGAAGCGGATTTCGCCTCGATTGTTGGCGCTTACGAACATGCTGGCGTCAGTCGCGACGTGGCGATCCGTACCTATACGACCCGACTGCTCGGGTCGGAGCCGAAGCTCGTTCTGCATGGCGGCGGCAATACGTCGGTGAAGACCACGCTGATCGATCATGACGGCAGCCCGGTCGAAGTACTTTGCGTGAAGGGCAGCGGATGGGACATGGGCAAGATTGAGCCGGCTGGTCTGCCGGCACTACACCTGGCGCCGCTCAAAGCCATGGTGAATTACGCATCTCTCTCGGACGATGACATGGTCATGCTGCAGCGCCGCCTGCTGCTGGACCCGGCCTCGCCAAATCCGTCGGTCGAGGCGATTCTGCACGCGATCCTGCCTTTCAAGCATGTCGATCATACCCATGCCAATGCCATCGTGGCGCTGACCAACCAGCCGCGCGGCGAAGACATCATTCGCGAACTCTTTCCGGAAATGATCGTCGTTCCCTATGTCATGCCGGGTTTCGACCTTTCCAAGGCGTGTCTGAAGGCATTTTCCGAGCGTCCGGATGCACCGGGCATGATCCTGCTCAAGCACGGTATCTTCACCTGGTCGGACGATCCGCGCGAAGCCTATGAAAACATGATCGCAGCCATCGATCGCGCCGAGAAGCGCATTGCCCAAGGACGCCCGCGGCCGTTTGGCAATGCAAGCGCCGAACTGCCTGCAGGGCTTGCCTCCATCGCCGATATCGCGCCGATATTGCGTGGCGCGATTGCTCTGCCTGGTACGGGAGAAGGGCGCCCACGCCGCTTCGTCATCGAACACCGCTCGAGCGATGACATCCTCGATTTCTGTGGTGCGCCGAATGCGGCCGCTCTCGTCCGTCGCGGCAATGCGACACCGGAGCATGTCATCCACATCAAGCGTTACGGGGTGGCGTTGCCCGCGCCGAAGGCGAATGGGGTCGATCTCTGGGCGAAGCAGGTGAAGGAGGCCGTGGCGTCCTATGCCGCCGACTACAAGGCCTATTTCGAGCGCAACAATGCGCGTGTCGGCGGTGGCAAGAAGATGCTCGACCCGATGCCGCGCGTCTTCTATGTCGAGGGTATCGGCCTCTTTGCAGCGGGCGCCACGCAGAAATCGGCGCGCATCTGCGCCGATGTCGCCGAGGCGACCATCGAAGTCATTCGCGGTGCCGAAGGCATCGGTCGGTTCGCGGCGCTGTCCGAAGAAGATCTCTTCGATATCGAATACTGGTCGCTGGAGCAGGTGAAGCTCACCAAACAGACGGAGAAGCCGCTGACACGCCAGGTGGCGGCCGTGACTGGTGGAGCAGGTGGCCTTGGTCTTGCGATTGCAGAAATGTTGAAGAGCCAGGGCGCGGAAATCGCGCTGATCGACATCGATGCGGAGCGTGTGGCGGCCGAAGCCAAGCGATTGGGTGGTCTTGCCATCTCTTGTAATCTGACCGATCCCGCCGCTGCCGAGCAGGCGATCGCGCGGATTGCCGAGGAATTCGGCGGCATCGATATCCTGGTCTCCAATGCCGGGGCTGCCTTCCAGGGAGCCTTGACGGCGGTGGACGATGCCCTCTTCAGGGCTGCCTTCGACCTGAACTTCTGGAGCCACCATTACATCGCTCGCGCGGCGATCGGGGTCATGCAGCGGCAAGGCACCGGTGGATCGCTCGTCTTCAATGTGAGCAAGCAGGCCGTCAATCCTGGTCCCGATTTTGGTCCCTACGGTACGTCGAAATCAGCTCTCATGGCGCTGATGCGGCAATATGCGCTGGAGCATGCCGCCGATGGCATCACTGTCAATGCCGTCAATCCGGACCGCATACGAACCGGCCTGATGACGGATGAAATGGTGGAGGAGCGTGCCCGGGCGCGCGGCGTGACGCCGGAAGTCTATATGCGCGGCAATCTTCTGAAGCGGGAAGTTCTGTCGGAGGACGTGGCCGAGGCCGTGCTTCATCTCGTTCACGCGCGCACATCCACCGGCGCGGTGATCACAGTCGACGGTGGCAATGTGGCGGCGATGATGCGCTGATAGCCATACGGGGCTTCGCGTCGACATAACCGCGAGGCCCCGCAAACTCATCCGTCAGCCTGGCTTTGCTCTGGGAATACAGTGGCATTGCTTCCTGGTGGCAAAGCGGTCACCAGCCTAGGCGATTTATTCAATTCCAACGAGACAAAATTGCATAAAAGTCAATATGATAGCAGTTTGTACCTGGGTCTTATCTGCCGTCCTTTGCATGATCGACCTCCACGAGCTTGCCGGCGACCTCGATCTGACACGATGCGGGCCGCTACTCGCCACTGAGCGGATCTCAAAAGCGTCAAGAACTATCGGCTTGGGTTACCTTCGGTGGAAAATCGCGTTTGGTGGAATAATCTATGCCGATGGCGCCGGTTCTGGCGATCAGACCTTGGCGAACCAGCTTCATTGCCTTTGACAGAAGCCCCATTTTTTCTCCTTTTCAGATGGCTGAATTGCGGGAAAGGACAAAATGGCGCCAGCCACCGAATTCGGTGATGTCTGGTGCGCCCACGACCGCATGGGCTTCGCATAAAAATCCGGTGATGCAATCGCCGTCATCGAGCATGATCTTGCCGACGCCGAGCGGTGCCGGAATTTTTTGAACGAAATTGGCAAATGCGGTGGGCGGCAAGGCCCAGACTTCGACTTCGACGCCATTGCCGGTAAAGCCGGGATCGCGCAGCAGTCCCGGCTTGGGTGGGACTGTGCCAGGGAGCGCAAAGAGGCGGTAGCTTTTGTCGGTCCGGCAGGTCCTCAGCCTGTATCCGCCGACGCCCGTCAATTCGTGATTTAAGGGCATATCGGTCAGGTGTGCGCCAACGACGACGATCGGGAGCATGTCGTCGGCCAAGGGCTCGACGCGGCTTGCCTCGGGCAGGGCGGCGGTGCGGTCCTTGCCCATTCCGGCGCCGAGTGTTCGATGCATGGCGTCGGCAAAGGGTGCCAGCGCGTCATCGGTGAAAGCCGGTCCGACCAGCATCACACCGGCGGGCAGATGGCCTTCGGCATCGAAGCCGGCGGGAACGGCGATTGCCGCGCAATCAAGCAGGTTGGCGAAATTCGTATAGCGACCGAAATGGCTGTTCCTGACGATCGGATCGGCCCGCATTTCCTCGACCGTATAGGTCGTGGGCGATGTCGGCAGCATCAAGAAATCGACCTTCTGCCATTCCGTTCTTGTCCTTTGCCGCAATGCCTCCAGCTTGTACCTGCCTTCGAAGGCAGCGACCGCGTCATAGCCTCTTGCCCCTTCGATGATGGTTCTGACCGTCGGATCGAAATCGCCGGCATTGGTGGTGAGGAAATCCTTGACCGCCGCCAGACGCTCGGCAACCCAGGGGCCGCTGTAGAGCAGTTCGGCCGCCTGCCGGAAAGGGGCATAATCGAAGGGCACGATCTCTGCGCCAAGCGATCTCGCCCTGTCGATGGCGGCGTCGTAGAGGGCCTCGACTTGGCTGTTGCCGTAGAACTCGCGCTCAGAGCTTTCGAGCACGCCAATGCGCAGGCGCGTCGACGGCAGATGGGCGGGCTGCGCCCGCCTTGAGAACGGGTCGCGGGCATCGTACCCATCCATGATCCTGCGGACGGCAACGCCATCGCCAACGGTTGCCGCAAAGACGGTGACGACGTCGACGCTGCGGCAGGCCGGCACCACGCCGACATTGGGAACGAGCCCTGGCGTCGGCTTGATGCCGACGAGATTGTTGAAGGCAGCCGGTACCCGGCCGGAGCCCGCCGTGTCGGTCCCGAGCGAGAAGCTCGCAAGACCGGCGGCCACGGCAACCGCCGAACCGGAACTGGAGCCGCCGGAGACATAGGCGCGATCGAAAACCGAGCGCGGTGCGCCGTGGGGCGAGCGCGTGCCATTGAGGCCGGTTGCGAACTGGTCGAGATTGGTCTTGCCGATGACGATCGCGCCGGCTGCTCTGAGGCGCGCGACCACCGCCGCATCTGCCTCGGGATGATAGGCAAAGGCGGGGCAACCAGCTGTCGTCGGCAGGCCCGCAACATCGATATTGTCCTTGACTGCGAAAGGTATGCCCCAGAGCGGCAGGCTGTTGGGCTCGGGTGCCTTTGCCAGCAAATCCCGGGCGGCCTGCCGCAGGGCCTCGGGAGATGTCAGGGTGATGAATACAGCCGGATCGTCGGATGCGTTGCATCGTTCGATGATCTCCTCCACCAGGTCGAGCGGCGAGAGGCCTGCCTTGTAGGCGTCCTTGACCGAGGTGAGATCGAGAATGGTGGGCAGCATCAGATTTCCTCCAGAATGACGAGCACGTCGCCGGCCTTGACGTTGCGTCCCGGTCCAGCGCGCAGATCGCGGACCCGTCCGGGCGCGTGCGCGGTGACGTTGATTTCCATTTTCATCGACTCGATGATGGCCAAAGTATCGCCGGCTGCAACCGGCTGGCCTTCCTCGACGAGTATTTTCCAGACATTGCCGGGCACCGCGCTTTCGATGCCGAAGCAGCCTTCGGGGATGTCTCCACCAAGACCGGGCACTGAGCCTTCGTCAACGGAAAAGCTGTCGAGCCCGAGTTCCTTCCAGCGTTGCCGCTCGGCTTCGAAAGCCGCCTGCTGCTTCGACTTGAAGGCGCCTATTGCGCCAGCCTCGCCGGCAAGCTGCGCCTCGTAAGCCGAATAGGAAAACTCCGCTTCCTCGATCCTGACCGGATAACCGCCGTGCGGGAAGGCGGCGCGCGCTTCGGTCAGCTCCTCGTGACTGACGGGGAAGAAGCGGATCTGGTCGAAGAAGTTGAGAAGCCAGGGCTTGCCCTTGGCGAAGGCCGGCGTCTGACGCCAGCTGTTCCACACCTGGATCGTGCGGCCGAAGAGCTGGTAGCCGCCCGGTCCCTCCATGCCGTAGATGCACATATAGGCGCCGCCGATCCCCACGGCGTTTTCCGGTGTCCAGGTGCGCGCCGGATTGTATTTCGTCGTCACCAGCCGATGGCGCGGGTCGATCGGCGTTGCGACAGGCGCACCGAGATAGACATCGCCAAGGCCGAGCACGAGATAATTGGCGTCAAAGACGATGTCGCGGACGGCCTGCTCATCGGGCAGGCCGTTGATGCGGCGGATGAACTCGATATTGGAAGGGCACCATGGCGCGTTCGGGCGTACGAGTTCCTGATATTTGCGCATGGCAAGCTCGGCCTGCGGATCGTTCCAGGAGAGCGGCAGGTGTACGATCCGGCTTGGGACCGTTACCTGATCTGCCGTTGGCAGGCTCGCCTCGATCTCGGTCAGAAGGCCAAGCAAGCGGTTTCGCGTCAGCGTCGTCCCGTCATAGTGGATCTGCAGCGAGCGGATGCCGGGCGTCAGGTCGATGATGCCGGGTAGGCGGGCATCGACGATCGCCTGCATCAACAGATGGACACGCAAACGCAGCGCGATGTCGAGCGTCATCGGCCCGTATTCGATCAGCAGATTATCATCGCCCTGCCGGCGATAGACCACGGGCACCGGTCCGTCCCGGTTCTGGCCGACGATCGCCGATCCGGTCTCTTTTGGCGCGCGGCGAACCGTCGGGCCGGCGATGGCGTCCTCACGGCGCGCCATGGGGTGAAAGCGGATCTTGTCGCCCGGCTTGAACTGCCCCATTTTCCACTGCTCGTCGCGCGCAATGACGGCCGGGCAGACGAAGCCGCCGAGGCTCGGTCCGTCGGGACCGAGAATGATCGGCATGTCGCCCGTAAAATCGATCGCGCCGATCGCATAGGCGTTGTCGTGAAGGTTGGAGGGGTGAAGGCCGGCCTCGCCGCCGTCGCTGCGTGCCCATTTGGGTGTAGGCCCGATCAGGCGCACACCGGTGCGGGCGCTGTTGAAATGCACCTCGTACTCGGCTGCGAACAAGGTCTCGATATCGTCGTCCAGAAAGAAGTCCGGCGCGCCATGCGGTCCGTAGACGACGCCGACCTCCCAGATCCGGGTGAGGGCGGCAGGCATTGCCGCCGGCCTGGCCTGCAACTGAGCCGCACGTGCCAGCCGCAAGACGTGGCCGGTCTGCAGCGTGCCCGTCGCATGACCTCCGAACTGGCCGAGGCCGAAGGTCGCCCTGGAGCCGAGCATGATCGGTGCAGCAAAGCCGCCGGCAACGGCGAGATAGGAGCGCTGGCCCGGGCCGTCTATGGCGCCAATGGCAAGCGTCTGCCCTGCCTTGGCGATGATGGCTTCATCATGGGGTAACGGAACGCCATCGAGGGTCATCGGCATACGAGCGCCCGCAAGCGCGATCGTCACGTCGGAGAAGATCTTGAGGATCGGTCCCGAGACCGTCAGCTCCAGTGCGGCAGTCTCGTCGGCGTTGCCGACCAGCCTGTTTGCATGGCGGAACGAGCGCTCGTCCATCGGGCCGCTGGGCGGCACACCGACATGCCAGAGTCCCAGCCTGCCGGGGAGCTCCTGGATGCTCGACTGTGCGCCGGGCGCCACCACCTCGATCACATCGGGCACGAAGGCAAAATCCTTGAGTGCTGTCGTCGCCACTTTGCCGCTCGCAAGCAGATCCGATCCGGCGATCGCCTTCAGATAGTTGAGGTTGGTTTCGATGCCGGAGATGGAGCTTTGCGAAAGCGCGGTTTTGAGTTTCTCGATCGCGGCCGGCCGGTCTTCGGCAGCGACGATCACCTTGGCGAGCATCGGGTCGTACAAGGGCGTGACCTCCGTGCCCGTCTCGATCCAACCGTCGACGCGCGCGTCTTGCGGAAAGACGACCTCCGTCAAAAGACCGGCGCTCGGCCGGAAGCCCGCATGTGGCATTTCGGCGTAGACGCGCGCCTCGATCGCCGCTCCCTTCGGAACAAGCCGTTCATTGCCTGATATCACCTCTTCTCCGGCGGCCTGACGGATCATCCATTCGACGAGATCGATACCGTAGACGGCCTCCGTGACGGGATGCTCGACCTGGAGCCTCGTATTGACCTCGAGGAAGTAGAACTCCTCGCGTGCGGGATCATAGAGGAATTCGACCGTACCGGCCGAGCGATAGTGCGCGGAGGTGCCAAGCGCGATCGCTGCGCCATGCAGGCGCTCGCGCACGGAGGGCGATAGGCCGGGCGCGGGTGTCTCCTCGATCACCTTCTGGTTCCGGCGCTGCAGCGAGCAGTCGCGCTCGCCGAGCGCGATCACGCGGCCCTTGCCGTCGCCGAAGATCTGCACCTCGACATGCCGCGCCCTGGCGACGAAGCGTTCCAGATAGACACGGGCATCGCCGAAGCTCGCCCTGGCGGTGCGCTGCACGCTGTCGAAGGCAGCCTGGAGACTATCAGTATCCTCGCAGAGCTGCATGCCGATACCGCCGCCTCCGGCCGTCGATTTCAGCATGACCGGGTAGCCAATTTCGGCGGCCGCGGTGAGCGCTGCCTCGCTTGTCTCGACCAGATCGCTGCCGGGAAGCAGCGGTACTCCGCTGCTGCGCGCCAGCTCGCGCGCCGTGTGCTTCAGCCCGAAGGCGGCGATATTATCAGGCGTTGGCCCGATGAAAACGATGCCTTCCCTTGCCAGCCGTTCGGCAAAACCGATGTTTTCCGAAAGGAAGCCGTAGCCGGGATGTACGGCCTCGGCACCCGTTGCCTTGCAGGCGGCAATGACGGCGTCGACATTGAGGTAGCTTTCGAGAGCCGGCGCCGGGCCGAGCCTTATGGCTTCGTCGGCGATCAGGGAGGCCTTGGAGAAGCGGTCCGCATCGGAGTAAACCGCAACAGAGGCAATGCCCATGCGCCGCAGCGTTCCGATGATCCGCACCGCGATCTCGCCGCGATTGGCGATCAATATCTTCTTGAACATCTCAAGCCTCACCGTCCCATACGAGTACGCGGATCGGCGTCGGATCGAAGCCGTTGCAGGGATTGTTGATCTGCGGGCAATTGGAGATGACGAGGAGTACGTCCATCTCGGCCTTCAGCTCGACATAATCGCCGGGAGCGGAGATGCCGTCGACGATCGTCATTTCGCCTGATGGTTCGATCGGCACGTTCATGAAGAAGTTGATGTTGGGCACGACGTCGCGTTTGCCCATGCCGTGCCTGGAGACTTCGAGCACGAAATTGTCGCGGCAGGCGTGAAGATACTTCGTGCCATGGCCGAAACGCACCGTGTTGCTCTCGCAGGAGCAGGCGCCGGCCGAGGTATCATGCCGACCACAGCTGTCGGCTGTCATGGTCAGCATGACGCGCCCCTCGTTGGAGATGATCCGGGTGCCCGTGGTGATGTAGGCGGCGCCCTGTTCGCGCATCGTGTCCTGGTTGGAATAGCGCTCGGAATAATCGCCGGCATTGTAGAACAGCGTGTCGATCGCCTGCTGGCCGTAGCTGTCCTCGATGCGCAGCGTCTGGCCCTTGCGCACGATGGTCGAAAACGGCGCCTCGGCGGCGATGAAATGATCCTGCAAAGCCTTATCGAGCGTGCGGGAAGGCGCGGTCTGGATGAAATCGCTCATGATCGTTCTCCCGGCTCAAAGGTTGGCAAAGGCGTTGTTTTCGAAGCCGCGCACGGCTTCGGCGGTGGCAGTCCGGCAGAGATCGTCGGACACGATGGGCCGGGAAGCCAGGCGGCTGATGACGACCGGATTCGGCGCGTAATGCGGATTTGGATCGAGCGGGTGCGGGCAATTGGAAAAGCCGACGATCATATCCATCTCGGCGCGAAGGTGGACATAGTCGCCATCATGCAGAAGCTCCTGCCGCCATGCGAACTTGCCGTCCGCGTCGACGCGGACAGGGGCAAAAAGCGAAAACGCAGCAGGAATGTCACGCCGGTCCATCCCGGCCTTGGTGGCAAGCAGCACGAGGTTGTCGCGGGTGTTGCGCTTGCCTTCGCCATATTTTGCGAGGGTCGAGGCGGCGGTAGAGCCGCCCATCAGGCAATCATGAGCGCCGGAAGAATCTTCCGTCACCGAGAACATGACGCGGCCCATGTCAGAGAAGATCACGCGGCCCTTCGACAGCGCCGTCGTCCATTGCATCTTGACGGTATCGACGAGGTTCAGCCGTTCGCTCTGGTCGGTCTCGTTCCAGGCGACGAGCGCGATGCTGGAGAACCCTTGTTCTTGCGCGATGCGCAGCGTTTCTCCCTTCGTGACACGTGTCGACCAGTACCAGCCGCCGGGCAGGGTCTCCTGGTGGACGACAAGGGCGGGGTCGATCTCCCTGGCGGGAAGCGGGCTTGGCGTCGGCAATGCCTTGGGTGCGAACTCCAGCCCCTTCCTTTGATGGTCTTGATATCGCGCGCGATTGGCGGCGATTTCTTCCGGCGAACGTCTGATGTGCTGCATGGCTAAAAGTTTCCCGACGGTGCCAGGTCGTCCCGGCTGTGCCCCAGGGAAGAGACCGGGCCGTCCCGGTCGGGGCCAAAGATCGAGGTCGCGCCGGCGATGCGCGGCGGCCAGATGGAGATGTCCTTGGTGATGGTGGCGCCGTAGCGCTCTTTTTCTTCAGGTCGATCGCGTCGACGTTCGAAGGCGACGACGCGGGTCGCAAGCGTGAAGGCCTCGCGCATGTCATGGGTCACCATGACCACGGTCATCTGCGTCTCATGCCAGAGGCGCTTCATCAAAGTATGGATTTCCGCGCGGATGCCCGGATCGAGCGCACCGAAAGGTTCGTCGAGCAGCAGCACCTTGGGGCGCATGATGAGCGCCTGCGCCAATGCCAGGCGCTGCTGCATGCCGCCCGAAAGCTGGGCCGGGTATTTGGTCTCCGCGCCGGCAAGGCCGACTTCGGCGAGAAGCGTGCGTGCCTCATCGATGGCGTTACGGCGAGCCTGGCCGAAGAGCCGTGCCTTGTAGCGCGAGGCGGCAAGCTCCTTGCCGAGTAGCACGTTGCCGAGTGCTGTCAGATGCGGAAAGACCGAATAGCGCTGGAAGACCACGCCACGGTCGGCACACGGTTCGGAGGGAAGGGGCGTGCCATCGAGAAGGATCGTGCCCCGCGTCGGTTGTTCCTGCCCGAGCAGCATGCGCAGGAAGGTGGACTTGCCGCAGCCGGAGGGACCGACCAGCGCGACGAAGGCGCGCGAAGCGACGGTCAGCGAGACATCCTCGAGCACGATCTGGTCGCCATATTCCTTCCAGACCTTTTCTATCTTGAGCTCGCTCATGCCTGCTTCTCCAGTTCGGACCAGGGGAAGACGACGATGCGGACGCGATCGAGCAGATAATTCATCAGCACGGCGAGCAGCGTGATCCAGACGACATAGGGAAAGATCACGTCCATCGAGAGATAGCGGCGCACGAGGAAGATACGGTAGCCGAGGCCCGCGTCGGAAGAGATCGCCTCGGCGGCGATCAGGAACAGCCAGGCCGGGCCGAGCTGCAGCCTGAGGCAGGTAATGAGCCGCGGCAGGATCTGCGGCAGCACGACACGAAGGGCGATCTGCCAGGAGGAGCCGCCGAGCGTCTCGGCCTTGACGATCTGTTCGCGCGGCAGTTCCAGCGCCTTCAGGGCCAGATCCCGAACCATCGTCGGCGCGACGCCGATGACGATCAGCGCGATCTTCGAGGTTTCCCCAAGACCCATGACGATGAAGAGGATCGGCAGCAGTGCCAGCGGCGGCACCATGGAAATGACGGCGACGAAGGGTGACAGAAGGGCTCTCAGATAAGGCAGCATGCCGATCAGCATGCCGAGGCAAAGCGCGATCGCCGTCGATATGCCAAGGCCGGAAAGCAGTCGCACCAGGCTTGCCCCGGTATCCGACCACAGCAGGTAGTCTCCCGTACGCGGATCGGCGATGAAGGCCAGGCGGTTGATGGCGTCGGCAAAGCCCGCGAAATTGGGAAGCAGCTTGTCATTGGCATTTTCGGCAAGCCTTGCGGCAGAGCCGATCGCATAGGCGATGATCAGCAGCGCAAAAGGCAGAAGTGTCAAGGCAAGCTGCGCACCGGGACTTGGCTTGGTATTGATCCAACGCATGAAAGGCTCCGCGGAAGGAATGGCTGGCGGCGCTGGCGCGCCGCCGTTCAAGAAGGCTCAGAGCAAGCCGTCGGCGGCGGGTTTCATGTAGGCGTCGGTGAAGCGAAGCTTGATGTTCTTGCTGTCGCCAAGCACCTTGCCGTCGGGCATCTCGATGCCGATGACATCGGCGGAAGCCGCGCCATTGCCGAGCAGTCCCTTCTGGAAGAGGAAGTTGCGCACCAGATCCATGGTCTTCGGCAGGTTCGGCGAGGTGGTGAAGGTGAGCGCGTCGGCGGGCTTGTCGAAAAGCCGCGTTGCCGCGAGCTGCGCTTCGAAGCCCTTGAGGTCGGTGCCCGACGCCTTGCCCATGGCCTCGCGCGCCGCCTTGCCTTCCGGCGTGTCGGCCTTCATCAGCGCGGCCGTTTCATACCAGATGCCGGCGAGCGCCTTGCCGAAATTCGGGTTGTCCTTCAACACATTACTGTTGGCGACCATCAGGTCGATGATTTCGCCCGGCACCTGCGAACTGTCGAAAACCTTCTTTGCCGTTGGGTCTTCGAGAATGGTCGAAACCAGCGGGTTCCAGGTGACGACGGCGGAAACATCAGGCGTCTTGTAGGCCGCAACCATATCGGCGTCAGAGGTGTTGACGACCTTCACGTCGCGCTCAGTGAGCTTGATGCTGTCGAGCGCGCGAGCGAGCAGATAATGCGAGACGGAATATTCGACGAGGTTGACGTTCTGGCCCTTGATATCGGCGAGGTTGGCCTTGTCCTTGAGGATGACGGCATCGTTGCCATTGGAGAAGTCACCGACGATGACCGCCGTCGTGTCAACTCCGCCGGCGGCCGGGATCGACAGGCCGTCCATATTGGTCAGCGTCACCGCATCGAAGGCGCCGGCCGTATATTGGTTCATCGACTCGACATAGTCGTTGAACTGGGTGACCTCGATGTTGATGCCGTATTTGTCGGCCCATTTCTTGACGATGCCATGATCGGCGGCGTAGCCCCACGGCATCCAGCCGACATAGATCGACCAGGCGACCTTGAAGCTGGTCTTCGGCGCGGCGCTGGCGACGGAGCCGAGCCCCAGGGCCAGCGACACCGACAGGGCTGTGACGGAAAGGATTTTCGAAAAAGTCTGCATTGAAATTCCCCTTTTGCTTTTGTCAAAAAGGGATCGGCAAAGACCATCGCGCCGCCAATCCCTTGGCTTACGAGGTCTCCCGGGCTTTTATCCCGCCGTGCATCCGGTGGGATTTCTCCCCCATCCGGTGGTAGCTCTCGGACCAGCCACGCTTTCAACGAAGCGCCGGAACCCTAGCCACCAACTCGCTGATATCGAAGCAAGCGGCGTGCCAAATCCTAATGCATTGATTTTGTTAAAGTAGTTGGGGAGATGAATTGCTGATAAAATCAGCAGCCAATATAGTTGCATAAAAATTATACGCTTCGGTGGCGCGTGGATCATCACGCAAATGTCCATCCGGCCGGAAGGAAAAGTCCGCGGAGCTACCACGCGGAGCGATCCCGGATAGGTATAGTGCCGTTCGTGTTCCCACCATGATAACCGGGCCGGGCTTTGTCGCCGGGGGGCAGGTGCGCGCGCTTTTCAGCACAGTCGACGTCGCTCCCACATTACTCGATGCGGTGGGAATTCCGGTGCCGGCAGAAATGGCGGGTAGCTCGATCATGCCTGTCATCCGCGATCATCGGGCGCCATGGCGGCGGGACGTATTTTTTCAGATCTCAGAAACGGAGACCGGCCGGGCTCTTCGTACCCATCGCTGGAAGTATGGAGTGACATCCCAATACAACGAAGATCTTCCGAGCTCGAATATCTATAGGGAAAGCTATCTCTACGATCTGGACAACGACCCCTACGAAATGGTGAACCTCATCGGCTTAACGTCGTTTCGGGAGGTTGCAGATGATTTGAAGGCTCGGCTCCTCGATTGGATTGACCGGATCGAAGACGGACAAAAGCCCGAGATATGCGATGCCAAACCAAGATATCCTCGCCAGTACCGCCTTCGCGCATCTGATTTGATCGATGCCAGGGATCGGGAACGACCGATCGGGGATATAGAATAAGGGATCTCGCAGGCCCTGGTCGCGGTTGTAAAATTGACCACCGACACTCCGATCGCACCTCATAACCTCAAGTTATATTGCCATGCATTTTTTTTGCAGTCCCGTCGCCGCGACACGATGCTAAGTTTAGGCAAATAAAGATGGGAACGGAGCTGCTTCAAAAAGCGAAGCAGCCGAAAAGCAAACATCACGTCGTCGTAAGGCAGGATGCGCTCGCGTGGGTGTGTGCGTCTTCTCGGAGGTCGAATGGCACTGACGGCATCGTCGGCAAGAGCGAGAACTTGGATTTTCATATCCACTTCACGCGAGAGGTTCGGAATTATATGAAAGCCACGTCCGGCAAGACCCTTATCGGTCTGCACTCGCTCAGCAAGCACTATGGAACGCATATTGTTCTGGACCAGATCGATCTTGAAGTCGGTTCAGGTGAAGTTCTTGCAATCATTGGCCCCAGCGGTTCGGGAAAGAGCACGCTTCTTCGCTGCATCAATTATCTCGAGCCGCCATCCGGCGGTACCATTACCATAGGCCCAACGACGATCAACGCGGCGCAACCGGTATCTCGCAGCGAGCTTTCGAGCTTGCGTCGGCGTGTTGGAATGGTTTTTCAATCGTTCAATCTCTTTCCGCATATGTCGGTGTTGCGCAATGTCAGCCTTGCGCAGGAACGGGTGCTTGGCCGCAGCAGGGCTGAAGCAGACGAGCGCTCGATGCAACTATTGAACCGCGTCGGACTTGCCGAAAAGGCAGCGCAGTTTCCCGGTCGCTGCTCGGGAGGGCAACAGCAGCGAATCGCCATCGCCCGAGCCCTGGCGCTCGATCCCGAGGTCATGTTGTTCGACGAGCCGACATCCGCGCTCGACCCGGAGCTTGGGCTAGAGGTGCTGGCGGTCATGCGGGAGCTGGCCGAAAGCGGCATGACGATGATCGTCGTGACCCACGAGATGGGGTTTGCCGAAAACGTGTCCGACACGGTGATGATCATGGCGGACGGGCAAATCGTGGAAAAGGGCCCATCGACTGAGGTCATGCGCAATCCGCAGCACGAGCGGACGCGTCGCTTCCTTCGCGCGGTGCATGATCGATGAGTGCTGCCGACTTTTTCATGTTCTTTCGGGGGCTCGCCTGGACGGTCGCCTTGACGATCGGCTCCTTCGCCATCGGTGCCGTGCTTGCCGTGCCGCTCTTGGCGGCACGCCGAAGCCGATTTCTTGCCGCGCGTCTCCTGGCCGCGGCCGTCATACAGATCATCCGCGCCATTCCGCCGATCCTGTGGTTGTTCATCATCTTCTTCGGCCTCGGAATGAGCTATTTCCCGATCAATCCCTTTGTTGCTGCCCTGTCCGGTCTTGGCCTAATCGCTGCAGCGAACATGGCCGAAATCTACCGCGGCGCCCTAAGCTCGATTCATCACGGCCAATGGGAGGCCTCGACTGCTCTCGACCTTGGCCGGTGGTACACGATGAGGGATGTCGTGGCGCCACAGGCATTCAGGGTGGCCCTGCCGTCGGCAGCAAGCTATCTGATTGGTCTGATGAAGGAGACGGCAGTTGCCTCGACGATCGGGGTGACGGAACTCGTCTACCAGGGCAACCAGCTTTCGCAACTGACGTTTCGAGGTCTGGAAATATTCGCCGTCGTCGGACTTTTCTACATCTTCCTCAGCTTGCCGGTGGCCTGGTTGTCACGGCTGACCGACGCTCATCTCCGATCCAAGGTGGCGCGCTGATGTTTCCGACCTTTGAAGAAATTGCCTCCTGGACGCCTGACCTTCTCGGTGGTCTTTCAATCAGCCTTCAGGTTACCGCGCTTAGCCTTCTGCTTGGTATTCCCTTCGGACTTTTGTTGGCGCTGGGTGTGTTGGCGCGCAACAGGACACTGCGGATCGCTTCGCTTTTGCTTGTCGAAATCGGGCGCGGAGCACCGGCGCTGGTACTTCTGCAATTCATCTATTTCGGACTGCCCAGCGCAGGCTTGACGATCGAATCCTTCGCGGCGGCGGTGATCGCGCTTGCCTGGAATACGGGCGCCTATACCAGCGAGATCATTCGAGCAAGCCTGCTATCGATCCCGCAGGGCCAACGCGAGGCCGCCGAAGCGCTCGGTCTCAACCGTACCGACGAGCTGCGTTATGTCTTGCTGCCGCAGGGTTTGCGTGTGGCGCTGCCGGCGCTTCTCGGTTTCTCGATCCTGATCTTCCAGGGTACTTCGCTGTGCTTCACGATTACCTTACCCGAGCTTGTGAGCAGGGCTTACGAAATTGGCTCCAACACCTTCCGCTATTTTCCGGTTCTGCTTTGCGCAGGCGCTCTTTACGCCTGCATTTCGATACCGGCCGCATGTCTCGTCAGCTATGTCGAGAAGCGTGCCGGCCTCTATGCTCAACGCTAACTTTCCACTGAAAGGAATTCCGGCATGCCTGCATTGAAGTCCAAGGCTTTCCTCCTCGTGTCCGGCATTGCTGGATTGTTCTTGTCGGCCCAGATGACCTTTGCCGCCGATTGCACGCCGAAGCATAAATTCAGCACTATCGAACCGGGTACGCTGACGGTCGCGGTAACGACCTATGCGCCACATTCCTACATGGATGATAGCGGCAACATGAAGGGGATCGACGGCGATATTGCCGCCGAATTCGCCAAGCGTGAGTGCCTGCAGGTCAAGGCGGTCGCGGTCGATCCGGCTGCCGCAATTCAATATGTTCTGTCCGGCCAGGCGGATATCACCACAGGCGACTGGTATCGCACCGCGGAGCGGGCCAAGGCGATGAACCTGTCCGCGCCGCTTTATACCGACCAGATGGCGATCTACTCCAAGCAAGGCTTCAAGAATGTATCCGATCTTGAAGGCAAGAAGGTCGGTACGGTCCAGGGTTATCTCTGGGTTGCCGATCTGAAGACCTTGCTCGGTGCGTCGCTGAAGCTCTATCCGAATTCCGTCAACATGCAGCAGGATCTGTTCGCCGGACGCATCGATGTCGCCGTGGACGGCTATTCGACGGGCGTCGTTGCTGCGCAGAAGGGCGCGTTGAAGGATGTCAAGGTCGCCGTTGCCGCCGCCGATCCGCGCGTGAAGGCGACCAAGGAAGCGGCGCAGGCTGCCTTTCCATATTCATTGAAGGCAAAGGAATTCGGCGAGGCGCTCGATAGCAATATCGAGGCGATGCATAAGGACGGAACGATCGTCAAGATCCTCAAATCCTACGGTCTCGACGGAACGGCAGCCGAAACCGGTGCTCCGCGTCTGGTGCAGTAAAGTTTTGCCGGGCGGGAGAGGCTATCTCTCCCGCTTCGCGCGAACATTCATTGGGAGAGATGGCGATGACGGTCTATACGGTCACACGCAGGACGCAGTCATGGTATGGAGAGCAGATCGGCATTCTGATCCTCGATGCCGCCTATCCCTGCGTTCCAGGAAATGTCGGCAATGCCACCACCTACACTTATCCGGTCCGGTTTCAGGAGGTACGCGGGGCGTCGATCGACCGGCTCTTGAACCAGCGAGATCCCGCCCTGAAGGAGGCGTTCGTGGAAGCTGCCCTGGAATTGCAAAGCCGCGGCGTCAAGGCCATTACCGGTGCCTGCGGTTTCATGGCCTATTTTCAGGAGGAGGTGGCAGCGGCGCTCGACATCCCGGTCTTCCTGTCGAGCCTGATGCAAATTCCCTTCATGCACGCGCTTTGCGGCGGTAGCGTCGGCGTCATCACAGCCAATGCATCGCGGCTGACGCCCCGACATTTTGCGGCCTGCAATGTGCCGGACGGCATTTCACTTGCGATCGCCGGCATGGAGGATCAGACGGAATTTCGCCAGGCTATCCTCGAAGAAAAGGGAACGCTGGATTCGGCCGAGATTGAGCGCGAGGTGACGCGTGTTGCCCGCCGTCTGGTGGAGGAACATCCTCATGTCCGATCCATACTTCTGGAGTGCAGCGATCTGCCGCCCTATGCGCATGCCGTCCAGGCCGCGACGGGCCGCCCCGTCTTCGACTTCATCACCATGATCAACTACGTCCAGCAGAGCATCGCTCGTCGGCCCTATGCCGGCAGCATGTGACGCGGGCAGCTTCGACCGGGAGAGCAGCCATGTCTGTCGATCAATATTATCTGCTTGGACGCTCGGGGCTGCGTGTCAGCCGTCTGGCCCTGGGCACAATGACGTTCGGCAACGGCGGCATTCGCGGCATCGGTGGAAGCTGGGGCGCGGATGAAGAGACGGCGCGGTCGATTTTCGAGCGCTATATCGCAGCGGGCGGCAACTTCATCGACACGGCCAATTCCTATGCCGGCGGCTTGAGCGAAAAGCTTGTCGGCAGCTTCGTGGCAGAAGCGGGCTTGCGTGATGAAGTCGTGATTGCCACAAAGTTCTCCAACAGCCTGTCTCCTGGTAACCCGAATGCCGGCGGAAACGGCCGCAAGGCAATGATGCAGGCCGTCGATGCGTCGCTGAAGCGTTTGAAGACCGACTATATCGATCTCTATCTTCTCCATACGTGGGATCGCATGACGCCGGCTGAAGAAGTCATGCGGACCTTCGACGACCTCGTGCGTGCCGGCAAGATCCGCTATGCCGGGCTTTCGGACGTGCCCGGCTGGTACGCAGCCCGTGCCCAGACATGGGCGGAAGCGCACACGCTCACCCAGCCGATCTGCCTGCAATTGCCCTATTCGCTGGTGGAGCGGAGCATCGAGCACGAATTCGTGCCGTTCGCTGAGACGCTCGGTCTTGGCATCACCGCCTGGAGCCCGCTTGCCATGGGGCTCCTATCCGGAAAATATCGCCCCGGCGCGACTGAAGGGGGACGGCTTTCGCAGGACACATCAGGCGGCGGCCTCGGACTGTTCACCGAGCGCAATACGCGCATCCTCACCGTGCTGGAAAGGGTCGCCGACGAGATGGGGCGCAGCATGGCGCAGGTGGCGCTTAACTGGTGCGTCAACCGTCCGGGGGTCGCTGCGGCGATCGTCGGCGCCAGCCGGCTTTCGCAACTCGACGACAATCTCGCCGCGCTCGAGTTTGAGATCCCGGCTGAATTCCGCGCGGAACTCGATCGCGTCACCGCCATCGATGCGCCCTATCCCTATGCGCTGTTCGCCGACGACTATCAGGCCGCGATCCTGAATGCCGGTGCATCTGTCGGCGACAAGCCGCCAAACTATCGCAGGGAGATCCTGCTGCCCAAGGTCACCGACTATGCATTCGGCCAACCGAAGAACAAGACTCTCGATTGAATGGGCGACTGGTTGGAAGGAGCCATGTTATGTTGAATGATCCACGCTCCCATGGTCTTTGGGAAAGAACGGCGATCGCGCCCCCTTCGACATTTCCCTTGGCCGGCCAATTCGCTGCAGACGTGGTGATTGTCGGCGGCGGTTTCACCGGACTTTCGGCGGCCCTGCATCTTGCCGAGGCCGGCCGAAGCGTCGTGGTGCTCGAGGGTGCTGAAGTCGGCTTTGGCGGATCGGGCCGCAATGTCGGCCTCATCAACGCCGGCATGTGGGTGATGCCCGACGACTTGCCGGGCGAGCTTGGCGATGTCTATGGCGAGCGGCTCCTCCAGCTTCTCGGCAATGGCCCGCAAGTCGTCATGTCGATCATCGACAAGCACGGCATCGCGTGTGAACTTGAGCGCAACGGCACTCTGCACTGCGCGGTCGGCAAATCCGGCTTGACTGAAATTACGGAGCGCGCGCGGCAATGGCAGAAGCGCGGAGCGCCGGTCGAACTGCTGGATGCGAATGAGACGGCGGCCCGCATCGGTACGAAGGTCTATGCGGGTGCGCTCCTTGATCGGCGGGCGGGGACGCTACAGCCGCTCGCCTATGTGCGGGGGCTCGCGCACGCGGCGGTGCGCGCCGGAGCCACGTTGCACACAGGGTCGCCCGTTGTCTCATGTACGCGCGACGGAACTGGCTGGAAGGTCTCGACTCCCGGCGGATTCGTGAGTGCTGAATGGGTCGTCGTCGCGACCGACGCCTATAGCAAGGGACCTTGGGCAAAGGTTCGCCGCGAGCAGGTGCATCTTCCGTATTTCAATCTCGCCACCCGGCCGCTGCCGCCCGATCTGCGCAGTTCCATCCTTCCTGGTCGGGAAGGCGTGTGGGACACCAAGGAAATATTGTCCTCCTTTCGCATGGACAGCGCGGGTCGTCTCGTTTTCGGCAGCGTCGGCGCCTTGCGCAACACCGGCCAAGCGGTGCATGTCGGCTGGGCGAAGCGGTCGCTGGCGCGGCTGTTTCCACAATTGGGGCCGGTTGAGTTCGAGCATGAATGGTATGGCAAGATCGGCATGACGGACAACGCCCTGCCGCGGTTCCATCGCTTCGAACGCAACGTCATCGGCTTTTCCGGCTACAATGGCCGCGGCATAGCGCCGGGCACGGTTTTCGGACGGACGCTGGCGGGCCATATTCTTGGAGAGCTGAGCGAAGACGATCTTCCGCTTCCCGTGACCGATACTGAGCAGCCGTCCTTACGGAGCCTCAAGGAGGCTTACTATGAAGTCGGTGCCCAGATCGCGCATTTCGCCGGCGAAAGGCTCTAGGCAGGTGTGGTGCCCACCTCGAAGACGGGAGCATCAGCTCCCTGTTCGAGCAGCCAATCGCGAAAGAGCATGGCGCCGGGTTTCGCGGGGCGCTGGGCAGGCATGATGAGATGGATCACTTGGCCGGAGCGATAGACTGCATCGAGCGGATAGACCAACCGGCCGGCCTGGACATGATCATGAACAAGATGCTTCCAGCCGAGCGCGATACCCTGTCCGAAAACGGCCGCCTCGATCGAGCTGAGGGCATCGGTGAAGATGAAGTCCTGGTTGATGCGGCCAGCTGGAACGGAATGCTGGGCCAGCCATTCATGCCAGCCGAGCCGGACGCGATGTTTTTCCTCGAAGTGCAGAAGTCGGTGGTTGAGCAGATCAGCGGCATCGCTGATCGGGCCGTATTCCCTGAGATATTCGGCGCTGCATACCGGAATGACCTCTTCCGTCACGAAATGCCATGCATGTATGCCCGGCCACTTGCCGGCGCCAAGCCGCGCTGAAAGATCTATGTTTTCCTCGTTCAGATCCTGATCGTCGCGGCTGCTCTCCTCGATGCGCAGCGAAATATCGGGGTATCTCGCCTTGAAATCCTTGAGCCGCGGAAGAAGCCAGAGCTGCACGAAGGACGCCGAGAACGACACCCTGACGGTATCGTTTGAATGCTTCTTGCGTAAGGAAGTCAGAACCATATGGAGATGGTCGAAGGCCTGCTGGGTCTCGCGATAGAACCTCAGTCCCTCGGCCGTCAGTTCCAGCCGAGTATGTTCTCGGTGAAACAATTTCAGCCCTGTCGCTTCCTCCAACAGTTTGATCGTCTTGCTGACGGCCGGCTGGCTCACATTCAGCTCCTCGGCAGCCGCCGTGAAACTTCGCCGCCGTGCGGCAGCTTCGAAGACGAAGAGATAATTGGCTGAGGGTACGAGCGATCGAAGTCTATGCATAATTTGAAGTTATGACCCTTTGCATTTTTTTGCAACATCACAACCGCCGTTGCCGCCGTTAGTCTCGTCGGAAATCAACTTGGGAAATCCTAATGCAAACTCATGCTCGCGCCGTCGTTATCGGTGGTGGTTGTGTCGGTGCCGCCATCCTCTATGGACTCACCAAACGTGGCTGGACGGATGTCGCACTGCTGGAACGCACGCAACTGACCGCAGGGTCGACATGGCATGCCGCCGGCCTCATTCCTTCCTATGCGCGCAGCATCAATATCGGCCGGATGATTGCCAAGACGATCGAGATCTATGAAGGTCTGGAAGCGGAGACTGGCCAGCATGTGGGTTGGCATAAATGCGGGCAGCTGCGCATCGCCAATACGCGCGACCGGCTGGACGAGTACAAGAGCTATATGAGCGTCGCCGCCGTTCAGGGTATCCGCGCCGAACTGGTGACGCCACAAGAGGCTCGAAAGCTTTGGCCGTTGCTCGAAAACAATCATGAGATGTTGGCCGCGCTTTATCACCCTGATGACGGCCACATTGCGCCGGCCGACGTCACTCAGGCGATGGCGAAAGGTGCTCGCGACCGTGGTGCCAAGATCTATCTCAACACCGAAGTTCGCGGCTTTGAACGTCTGCCGGGTGGCGAATGGAAAATCCTCACCAACAATGGCGAGATCATTTGCGAACATGTGATTTCGGCAACCGGCAACTACGCCCGCCAGACCGGCGCCATGCTCGGCCTCGAAATTCCGGCAATCCCGATCGTTCATCAATACTGGATCACCGATGCGGTTCCGGAAGTCGTGGAGCGTAAGCGCCAGGGATTGCCTGAGATGCCTATCCTTCGCGACGAGGCTTTCGAGGGCTATTTGCGCGAGGAAGGCGATGGTCTGATGTTTGGTCCCTATGAGAAGACCGAGCGCCTGAAGCTCTTTGCCGAGAACGGGGTCCCAGAGTGGTTCGGTGCCGATCTGCTGGAGGAGGATTTCGATTCCGTTTCGTGGAATTGGGAGCGTGCCATGGAGCTTGTGCCTGCTTTGGGCAGGGTCGGCATCAAGGCAAATGTCCGTGGGCCCTTCCAGATGACGGCCGATGAATTGCCGCTCGTCGGGCCGGCCTGGGGGCTGGAGAATATCTGGATTGCCGAAGGCGTGCCCGGCGGCATCCTCTGGGGCGGCGCTATCGGCTATTACCTGTCCGAGCGCATCGTCGAGGGCGCAAACAGCCTCGATACGTCCGAGCTAGATCCGCGCCGCTTTGGCGACTATGCCAACAAGGAGTGGACGCGTCAAAAGGTCCGCGAAAGCTGGGGAACCCATGCCGAGCCGCATTATCCGGGTCAGGATATGCCGGCGGCTCGACCGCAGAAGACCGCGCCCTCCTACGATCTCTTGAGCAAGCACGGCGCCGTTTGGGGCGTGCTCAACGGCTGGGAGATGCCTAACTGGTTCGCGCCTGAAGGCGTCGAGGCGAAGGATCAGTATAGCTGGCGCTGGACGGAAAAAGGCAAATATGTCGGCGAAGAAGTCCATGCGGTGCGCAACGCCGTCGGTCTTGTCGAAATGACGCCGATGACGAAGTTCGAGGTTTCCGGCGAAGGGGCCGAAGCCTGGCTCGACGGAATTCTCGCCAACCGGCTACCGAAGCCCGGCCGCGTCAATCTCAGCCATCATCTGACGAAAACCGGTGGCGTTCAGGCAGAATATATCGTCTCCCGTCTGGAGGACGGCACATTCTATCTGATCTCGACGCCGCGAGCCGAGCGCTGGAACTTCGATGATCTTTCAAAGCTGCTCCCGAAGGACGGGACGGTTCAGTTGCGAAATGTGACGAACGAGCGCGGCTGCTTCACCATTGTCGGGCCGAAGGCGCGCGAGGTGCTACAAGGACTGACGGAGTTTGATCTGTCCAACAAGGCTTTTCCCTGGTTCAGCGTGCGTTCGGCGACCGTCGGCCTGGCGAGCGACGTGCGGCTGCTGCGCGTCAACTACGAAGGCGAGCTTGGATGGGAGCTCTATCATCCGCTCTGCTACCAGCGTCATCTTCTTGAAGCGCTGCTTTCGGCAGGCGCCGCCCATGGCATGCGCTTGATCGGCCTTCAGGCACTGGAATCCCTGCGCCTGGAGAAATCCTATCGCGCCATGTATCGCGACATGAATCCGGAACTCACAGCATGGGAAAGCAGCCTTGATCGCTTCGTGCGGTTGGACAAGGGCGAGTTCATCGGTCGGCAAGCCCTGCTGGGTCAGAGGCAAGAGGGCGTAAAGCAACGATCGGTTACGATTTCCATCGATACGGACGGCGTCAGTTCGTTCATCCATGAGGGCGTCTATCAAGCAGGCAAGCTGGTCGGCCGCATCACGTCAGGCGGCTATGCCTATACGCTTGGGTGCGATATTGCCTTCGCACTCCTTCCTGTCGAGCTCGGAGAACCGGGGACGGAGTTGGAAGTTCTTATCCTGGGTGAGATGCGCAAAGCACGCGTGATTGCTGAATCGCCGTATGATCCCGATGCCCTGCGCGGCCGTATGTGATCAACCCAAATCCAGGAGGAATCCCATGAAGATACTGGTTCCCGTTAAGCGGGTCGTTGACTACAACGTAAAGATCCGCGTGAAGCCGGATGGTTCTGGCGTTGAGCTTTCGAACGTGAAGATGTCGATGAACCCGTTCGACGAGATTTCGGTCGAGGAGGCGCTGCGTCTGAAGGAAGCCGGCAAGGCCGAGGAAGTGGTGGTCGTTTCGATCGGACCTGCCAAGGCCGAGGAAACGCTGCGCACGGCGCTTGCCATGGGCGCGGATCGCGCCATCCTGGTCGAGACCGACGATCAAGTCGAACCGCTCGCCGTCGCCAAGATCCTGAAAGGCGTCGCGGACGCCGAACAGCCCGGCCTCATCATCGTCGGCAAGCAGGCGATCGATGACGACTCGAACCAGACCGGCCAGATGCTGGCGGCCCTGCTCGGCACGGCACAGGCCACCTTCGCCTCGAAGATCGAGATCGGTGACGGCAAGGCCAAGGTCACCCGCGAAGTCGATGGCGGACTGCAGACGATCGAGGTCAAGCTCCCGGCCGTCGTCACCTCGGACCTGCGCCTCAACGAGCCGCGCTATGCCTCGCTGCCGAACATCATGAAGGCCAAGAAGAAGCCGCTCGACAAGAAGTCGCCGGCCGATTTCGGCGTGTCGACCGAGCCGCGCCTGAAGGTGTTGAAGACCGAGGAGCCATCCGGCCGCAAGGCAGGCGTCAAGGTCAAGTCGGTCGCCGAGTTGGTCGACAAGCTGAAAAACGAAGCAGGCGTCCTCTAAGGTCCAGGAAAAGGAGACTTCATCATGGCCATTCTTCTTCTGGCTGATCACGACAATGCCCACCTTTCCGACCAGACCGCCAAGACGCTGACGGCAGCAGTCAAGATCGGCGGCGAGGTCCATATCCTCGTCGCAGGCGCTGGCGCAAAAGCTGCAGCCGAACAGGCGGCCAAGCTTTCCGGCGTCTCCAAGGTGCTGGTGGCCGAGGATGCGAGCCTCGCCAACAATCTCGCCGAACCGCTGGCAGCCCTGATCGTATCGCTGGCTGGTTCCTATGACACCATCATCGGTGCCGCCACCTCGGTCGGCAAGAACGTGCTGCCGCGCGTGGCCGCCCTGCTCGACGTCGCCCAGGTCTCGGAAATCATCGAAGTGGTTTCTGCCGATACCTTCAAGCGGCCGATCTATGCCGGCAATGCCATCCAGACGGTGCAGTCGACCGACGCCAAGAAGGTCATCACCGTGCGCACGGCGTCGTTTGCCGCTGCGGACGCAAGCGGCAATGCCGCGATCGAGAGCGTTTCCGCTGCTGCCAACCCCGGTCTTTCAAGCTTCGTCGGCGATGCGCTGTCGTCCTCCGACCGTCCGGAGCTGACCTCTGCGAAGATCATCATCTCTGGCGGCCGTGCGCTTGGCTCGGCGGAAAAGTTCCGCGAGGTCATCCTTCCCGTCGCCGACAAGCTCGGGGCAGCCGTCGGTGCATCGCGCGCAGCGGTGGATGCCGGCTATGCGCCGAACGACTGGCAGGTGGGCCAGACGGGCAAGGTGGTTGCGCCGCAGCTCTACATCGCCTGCGGCATTTCCGGTGCCATCCAGCATCTGGCCGGCATGAAGGACAGTAAGGTCATCGTCGCCATCAACAAGGACGAGGAAGCCCCGATCTTCCAGATCGCCGACTACGGCCTCGTCGCTGACCTCTTCGAAGCCCTGCCGGAACTGCAAAAGGCATCGTAGATTGCGGCCCAGTTTCGACGACCATCAGCGGTGAATTGCCATGACGAGCTATGTATTGACAGTTGCGTGCCGGTCGACACGCGGGATCGTCGCGGCGATATCGAACTATCTGGCCGAACAAGGCTGCAACATCGTCGATTCCAGCCAGTTCGACGATCTCGACACCGGCATGTTCTTCATGCGCGTTTCCTTCATCTCCGAGGAAGGCGTCGGCGAGGCGGCGCTCATCGAAGGCTTCAAGCCGATCGCCGACAAGTTTGCGATGGTCGCCGAATTCCACGACAGCAGAAAGCGCATGAAGGTGCTGTTGATGGTCTCGCGCTTCGGCCATTGCCTCAACGACCTGCTCTATCGCTGGAAGATCGGCGCCCTGCCGATCGACATCGTCGGCGTCGTCTCCAACCATTTCGACTATCAGAAAGTGGTGGTCAATCACGACATCCCCTTCCACCACATCAAGGTGACGAAGGAGAACAAGCCGCAGGCCGAAGCCCAGCTTCTGGAACTGGTCGAGCAGACCGGCACCGAACTGGTGGTGCTCGCCCGCTACATGCAGGTGCTGTCGGATGCGATGTGCCGGAAGATGTCGGGCCGGATCATCAACATCCATCATTCCTTCCTGCCGTCCTTCAAGGGGGCGAACCCCTACAAGCAGGCCTATGAGCGCGGCGTGAAGCTGATCGGGGCGACGGCGCATTACGTCACGGCCGATCTCGACGAGGGTCCGATCATCGAGCAGGACACGGCGCGCATCACGCATGCGCAGTCGGCCGACGACTATGTCTCGATCGGCCGCGACGTGGAGAGCCAGGTTCTCGCTCGCGCCATCCATGCCCATATCCACTTCCGCACCTTCCTCAACGGCAACCGAACCGTCGTCTTCCCGGCAAGCCCGGGTTCCTACGCCTCCGAGCGCATGGGGTGAGAGATGGCGCTTGCAACAGTGATCGACGGAAAGAAGGCGGCAGCTTCGGTGATCGAGGCTGTGAAGGTTGCGGCGGCAGGGCTTGAGGCCGAGACCGGCGTAAAGACCGGGCTTGCGGTCGTCATCGTCGGCGACGATCCGGCCAGCCGTAACGCCCAGCATCGCCGTGAAACAGCCGGCCGACATCGCGCGGAATGGGTCGAACGTTTGAACTGGTTCAAAAGCTAAGCATAGATCTTATCAGTGCTGTATGTAGATACGTCTACAAGGAGGTGCGTGATCGCTATCGCAAGCCTTTCTAGGCACGAACCAAGTCATCAAGTGAGCAGGACAAAGAAATAGTCCAGCGCGATCCGTTCATTGTCGCGGTGCGAACCGGCGGCGCCAAGTGACCCCGTCAATCCTAAAAATTTCAATAGCTTGTAATGCCGACTTGCTCCTTAACCGCGTGCCGATTCACAGGCAATGGCCGCGCACTTCGATTCCGCTGTACAGACACTGATCGAGGCGGGGGATCGTTGAAGATTGAGCAACGATAGGCCAGACGGAACCACCGTTTTCGCCCAAGACTGGTTCTGAAAGCGAAGCCCTTAGCTTGCTATGGGTATAATGGGAGGGTCGCAATGTCGCGGGCTGAGAGCTAAATTGCCCCAAGGGTTATATCTGCGCCTGAATTGACTAGACGGATAAGGCCAAAACTAGAACGGCTTATCTCGGTAGAGTTATGAGAGGTGCAGGTTCGAATTCCGTCAAGAGCGTAAGTGGGCGGACGGTAAGAGGCGGCTATCCCTTTATGCCGGCGGAAAGCATGATGGCGCGGGTAATCTGCTTTTGAAAAAGAAGGTAGAGAACGGCGACGGGGAGGCCAGCCAGGACAGCGGCGGCCATATCCTTGGCAAAGCGCACGCCGAACACGTCCTTTACCTGGGTGATGCCGACGGGGATGGTGATCGTGCTGTCCGACGTTGCGACTAGGAATGGCCAAAGGAAATTGTTCCATGCCGCGATGAAGGTGGTTATGCCAAGCGCAGTGATCACCCCCCAGTTCATCGGCACGTAGATCTTCCAGAGCGTTCTCAAGTGCCCGGCATTGTCGAGCATCGCCGCCTCACGGAATTCCTTTGGGATCTGGTCGAAGAATTGTTTGAGGATGATGATGACCGATGGCACTACCAGCTGTGGCAGCACGATGCCGCCCCAGGTGTTGATGAGCCCAAATGTGTTCATCAAGACGAAATGGTTGATGATGAGCGCCTCCGCCGGCACCATCACCGAGGCGATCAACGCTCCATAGATCACGCGGCGGCCCGGAAACTGGATTTGGCTGAGCGCATAGGCGCATCCCACGCTCATTACGAGCACGAGAACTGCGATGATCGCCGAGGTGCCGACCGAGTTCATATACCATTGCACGATCCTCGAATGCTCGATCACGTAGCGATAGGGTTCGAGCGTCGGTGCCTTCGGGAAAAGCCCGGGCGAGCGGCTTACCACTTCGGTGTCCGATTTGATCGACGTCATCACCGCCCAGTAGAGCGGAAAGAACCAGACGAGGGCGCCGAACGTCGTCAGCGCAGTCAATGCCCGCCCGCCCCAGCCTTGTGAGGCGACATGGCTCTTTGCCGCGGTCAGTTCCGTTTGCGCGCCTGTGGTGAGAACGCTCATTTTTCGCCTCGCGCCCGCAGGAATTGATATTGGAGGACCGAGGCGATGAGAATGATGACGAACAGGATGGTCGCGACGGCTGCACCCTCGCCACCCTTGTTCTGCTTGAAGGCCAGATCGTAGATGACACTCATGACCACGGACTGCGCATCCGCCGGTGTATGGGCGAAATAGCCGAGCAGGTAGGGCTGCGCGAAGATCTTGAACTGCGCAATCAGCTGCAGCGTCAGAACCAGCGCCGTGACAGGCCAGATCAGCGGCCAGGTTATTCTCGAAAACACCCGCCAGCGGTTGGCATTGTCGAGCGCGGCCGCTTCGTAGACGTCAGGCGAGATGCTGCGCAGCGCCGCAAGGAACAGAAGAATGTTGAAGCCGATAGTCCACCAGATCGTGACGATGGCAACGGATAGCATAAAATAGTTTGGCGACCGCAGCACCGGAAGCGGCCGGCCGCCCGTAAACAGCCCGATGACAGTCTGGATGACGCCGTATTGCATGTTCGCGATCCAGGTCCAGATCTGCGTCACCACCGAAACCGGCAGGATAGAGGGCAGGAAAAAGCACGCGAGCACCAGCATCTGTATGCGCCCGCTCAGGCGGTTGATGCCCATCGCGATGAACAGCGCGAGAAACGTGCCGGGCACGACGGTCAGGACGATGAAATAGAGCGTGTTCAGAAGCGCCCTCTGAAATTGGGGGGAGGAGAGCTGGCGTGTGTAATTGTCGAAGCCAACCCATTCGCCGGGGCCAATCAGCGGCGCATTGGTCAGGCTCATCGCCACCATCCGCCATGTCGGGTAGGCGAAGATCACCAGAAACGCGATGACCGCCGGGGCGACCAGTAGCGCGGCAACCAGATTGTCCTGTTTCCTGTTGCTGACTGCGGCCATCCGTCACCTCTCTGATTAGCGCAGCTCCGGGGCAGGGAGGAGCCTCGGGGCTGCTGAAGAAAACGTCACTGAGAGTTCATATGATCGCGAAACTTCTCGAGCGTTTCCTTCACATCGCCGTCGCCGTTGAGCGGGCCGGAGGCCATGTTCTGCCAGTCGTCGTCGAATTTCGAGGCCGCACCCGTCAATGGCGTCTTCGGCATGTAGAAGGCGTTGAGCGCCATGGCGGCATAATCCGCCTGCGGCTTGAGCGCCTTGTAGGCGGTCGAGGTGCTAACCGGCAGATAGGCCGGGATGTGACCGGCAGCGGCCCATTCCAACGAGTTCACATTCATCCACCGGATGACCTCGAGAACCGCGGCGCGCTTTTCCGGGGTTATGGTCTTGCCGACATTGTTGGGGATCACGAAGGAATGCGAGTCCGACCAGTTGGCTGGCTTACCCATCCAGGCCGGAATGTTGACCATGCCATAATCGAAGCCGTTGCCCTTGGCGACCTCCGTTTCCATGGTCGGCAGTTCCCAATTGCCGTTCAGAAAGAACGCGGACTGTCCGGCGATGAAGGTGGGGGTGATGGTTTCTGTGTCGATATAGGGCTGCGCCCAGCCTTGCTTCACCCAATCGGTGACTTCGTTGTAGGCTTTCTCCATCTTGTCGAAATTATCGCCCTGCAGGAATTTGCCGTCTGTGGTCAGCTGACCGCCCTGCTGGCCGAACAGGGTGTAGATATCGCGCAGGTCGCCGTTGGACGAGGAGATGACGACGCCGTTCTTGCCCGCGTCCTTGACCTTGGCTAGTACCGCGCGCCAGCCTTCCAGGGTGTCGATGCCCGTCGGCTTGCCGTCGGTGCCCAATGCGCCCAGCTCTTTCAGTATAGTCTTGTTGTAGTAGAGCACTTCTCCGTGCACGTCGAAGGGGACGGCATAGCGCACATTATCGACCGTCGAGGCCGCGATTGCGTTCGGCGGATAGTCACTGTCCTTCAGTCCGACGGCCTCGAGTTCCTTCGGATCGATCGGCGAGATGGTCTTGGCCGCGACCGCGCCTGCCAGACGCGACAGGTGGTAGGTGGCGATATCAGGTCCCTGGCCGACGGCTGCGGATGTCTGTAGCTTGGTGTAGTAGGGGATACCCCATTCGAGCGTCGTGCCCGTGATCTGGATCTTGTCTTTGTGCTCATCGTTGAAGCGCTGGATGAGCGCCTTCATGCGCACGCCATCGCCTCCGGACAGAAAGTCCCACCAGACGACATTTTCGACCGCGAATGCCGGAAAGGCAGTCATGAGGGCTAGTGCCGCAATTGATGTTCTCAACAGATTACGCATTCTCTCTCCTCCAGGCTTTTTTTGTTTTCCTCCCGGGCCGCCCGTTACGTGGTGGCCTTATGCCCTGCGCCGCAGCCAACGAGCCGCGTGATATCCCTTGCCGCTAACAGTCGTAGCTATCGCGCCACTGCCTATTCCGCTGCCGTCTCGATGATGCAATCAAGCAGAGTTGCCGCCACCGGATCGACACCAGCCGGCTCGCGCATCAGGCCGAAGGTCGTGGCGACGATCCGACCAGCGCCGACCTGCCGTTCGGCAATCGTTGCACATGGCTTGTGGACCCAACCGACCATTGTGCCTGCGTGGACCAGGCCATCGAAATGGATCGGCCGAAAGCCGGTGATGACGCGGTTCGGGTTGACGCCGACGAACGAGAGGTCGGTCAATGGGCCGCCCGGCAGGCGCTCGAATTTTCCCGAGCGTTTCAGCCAGCTGAAGCCGGTCACCCAATTGCCTTTCCAGATGGTGCCGTTGCGTTCGGTGACACGCATCTGTGGCATGGATTGCCCACGGTCGCCGCCGGTCGGGTAATTCCAGTTCGGCTGGTCGTTGCGCAGGTTGCCGAACGGCAGCGGCGGCGCATCGGCGAGCGACACATAATGGGCGCCATGCTCCATGGAGTCGATATCGGCCTGGTTCAGGGAAGATGCAACCCGCACATCCGCTTTGTCTGCTTCGACAATCGCATAGCCGAGCACGGTCAGATATTCTGCGATTTCGGGTTCCGCCGAGAACACGGAAAGCGTCGGCTTGGAGCGGCGATGGTAGACGCTGACGTCGAGGCTGTTGCGCGCAATCTCCTGGCCGCCAGCGCTCAGCGTAAACTGAATGCTGATCTGTCTGCCGGCCATGACCGGCTCAAAGGACAGAGAGAGTGCCGGCAGATGATGCACCGATGTTGCGTTGGCAGCCGGGATCGCCATTCTTCCGGCGGTCGCACCATCGATGCTCCAGCTCAGTTCGGCCGCTGGGAGCGCCTTGCCGCCGGTCGAGATTTCGAGTTCCACGCTCGCCGTGTCGCCTGCCCAGACCGCATAGCGCTGCATGCGTGGGACGATGACGACATCGGTATTGATCTCGTGGAAACGGTGGTGATAGGCGCGCGTATTGCGCTGCATGTCCATCAGGCCA
The DNA here is from genome assembly GCA_000799755.1 of Martinezella tropici. GTDB lineage: Bacteria > Pseudomonadota > Alphaproteobacteria > Rhizobiales > Rhizobiaceae > Rhizobium > Rhizobium tropici_A. The sequence continues at coordinate 49,980 of JUHI01000006.1, read as the reverse complement.
TTCGCTTCCCAGTGCAGATCGGTCAGCTCGGTGATGACATAGCCCTGGATCGAGGCATGGCGGCGCATCTCCTCGATTTCGAACTTGAGGGCATTGAACTGATGCCACTGCGCATCTTCGATGAAGGAGCTAAAGGACGGAAAGACCTTATCGAACTGATAGGTGCGGAAGCGCTGCTCGACCCCATGCGGATAGGTCGCGCCGTCGCTATCCCATTCAAGGCCATTGATGAACCAGAATGGTTCCTTGCCGTCCTTCTTGAGTTTTTCGGGATGCGGCAGGCCCCAGACACCGAATTCGGAGACGACGAGCGGCTCGTCGCCGCGCCGCTTCGCATCGCCGTTCGGCGAATAGGACCAGTCCGGCCGCGCGGCGAAAGACGATACCCAGTCAGTCCACTCGCGCGCCATTTCCGGAACCGAGGCGTAATAGTGGTAGTCGTCGATGTCGGAGACGACATGGAAGTTCGGAATGCAGGCGGAATTGTCAACGACCAGCCGCGTCGGGTCCTTCTTCTTCAGCCAGTGATAGGCGTTTTCCAGCCAGGCCCGCTGGTCGGCGCTTTCGACAAGGCGTGTTCCCCAATCCTCGTTGATGATCGTCCAGATCACGATGGAGGGATGGTTGCCGTCGCGCCGCAGGATGCCTTCCATCGTATCGAGCAGGCGCTTCGCCGACTTTTCGGTGAAGGTCTGGATATTCGGAATTTCCGTCCAGACCAGCAGGCCGAACCGGTCCGCCACATCATGGTAGCGCGGATCGGGAACCTTGATGTGGCAGCGCAGGAGGTTGAGGCCGAGTTCCTTTGCCTTGCGTGCCTGGTCCTCCAGAAACTCCAGAGACGGTGGTGTGTAGATGCCTTCGGGATAATAATCCTGGTCCAGCGCGCCGCGCATGTAGAATGGCTGCCCGTTCAGGAAGAACTTTCCATCCCTTGCCTCGAAGGTGCGAAAGCCGAAATTCTGCTCAGCGGCATCGATAACGGCGCCACCCTCGGACAGCTCGGCAACGGCCCGATACAGCGCGGGCTCGTCGAGCGACCATGCCTCCACATTGGCGACTTTGAGCCTTGCCGAGGTCCGAGCCTCATCGTTGAGGGCAAGTTCGGTCGAAGCTGCCACCGCACCATTGCGATCGAGAAGCGTGATCTTCAAGGCACCGGTAAAAGCTGCCGCCAGTTCGACATCGATGGCGACGTCCCCCGTTGCGAGATCGGCGCGAATAGCCTGATGGGCGATATGCGCCTCGCTGCGGCATTCGAGCCAGACCGATTGCCAGATGCCGCCAAGCATTCCGTACCAGCTCTGCTTGCCGTGCGGGATCTCGTCGAACGGAAAATCCGGGAAGGCCCGGGCATCGGCGCTCGGCAGCGTAACCTTCACCTCCAGGCGTAATTCGCCGGTGAGCAGATCGGCGGGAATGACAAATTCAAACGGCAGAAAGCCGCCTTCGTGAGAACCGAGAGCGCGGCCGTTGATCGAGACTTCAGCGAAATAGTTCACGGCGCCGAAATGCACGATAACCTGACGGCTGAGCCACTCCTGCGGCACAGTGAAGCCGCGGGAATAGGTTGCGACACCGGCTGCTGCCCGCAGATCCGGAAAATGCGCTTGCCAGGGGGCGGGCACGGCAATCGTCGTCGGGGTTTTTCCTTCCAGCTGAAAGTCCCAGGTTCCGTCGAGAGACAGGCGCGCACGCGGCCCGGAATGAGTGTCGGCGAAACGGCGGGAAGCGATGGTCATAGCCGCAAGCTTTCTGGTTGGATTAAGTCACAAAGTAAGTTACATATAAGTTTCGTAACTTATAAACATAACTTCCGCAAGGGCCGCAGCTTCACATTGTCCGTCAGATTTTCTAACGTGCGTGCTGGCTACCCTTGAGTCCGAGAAAGAAACTGAGTGAACGACAAGACGACGAAACGACCGACCATGTCCGATATCGCCTCGCAGGTCGGCGTCTCGCATGCGACGGTTTCCCTGGTGTTGAATGAGGCACCCGGCAAGAGAGTTTCGGAGAAGGTACGCGAGCGGGTGTTGGCGGTCGCCGAGGAACTTGGCTACCAGAAGACCGTGCCGGCCAACGATCCGATCGGTGGGATCATCGTGCTCCTGATCGATGATCTCATGGCCTCGCAGCATGCCGCGCCACTGATCGAGGGCGTTCGAAGCGCTGCGGAAGAGCAGGGGCTGGCGGCTCTTACCGTCGTCACCGGCGGACAGATCGAATTTGCTGAATCCATCCTGGATTATCTCGGACGGCGCCAGATTGTCGGCGTAATCTACGCGACGCTCATTACCCAGCTCGTGCCCGTGCTACCCTCGAAGCTCGGCAACCATCCGACCGTCCTGCTGAACTGCCACCAGCAGCGCGCCGAGTTCTCGTCAATCATTCCGGGCGATCATGCCGGTGGCTATGCGGCAACAGAGGCCTTGATCAAGGCCGGCCATCGCCGCATCGCCATGATCGATGCAGGCAGACAGAGACTGGAGGCGGCTCGGGACCGCCTGAGCGGTTATCGCCAGGCGCTGACGACCTACGATATCGCCGTCGATCCGGAATTAATCCTTTCGGAAGCCTGGTCGCTCGATCTCGGTCGGAAAAAAATGTTGCAGCTTCTCGATCTGCCGTCGCCGCCGACGGCGGTGTTCTGCTTTTCCGACCGCGTGGCGATGGGTGCTTATGATGCGATCAGAATGCGCGGGCTGAAAATCCCCGACGATATTTCCGTCGTCGGCTTTGACGATGAAAGCCTCGCCCGAAAAATCCTGCCGCCTCTTACAACATTGAAGCTGCCGCATGAGGAGATGGGTCGTTGGGCGGTCGCCGAGCTTATGGAAAAGGTGGCGCAGCCTAAAAAGCAGCCGGTGCGGTTGAAAATGGAGTGCCAGTTGATCCGACGCGGTTCGATTGCTCCACCACGTTAAGAGGCGCATCGTAATCTGACAGCGAATGTGAATGATGGGAAGCCGGAGCGCGCTCCGGCTTCAGTCGTGGTCGGCTCCGGCAGCAGTCAGTAGCGCGTACCCAACCACAGGATTGGACCAAGCTGGCTGTTCAGGGATGTTGCTGCACGCTCAATCCGCCGTCGATCGTCAGGCAGGTGGCATTCATGAACGGGCATTCGTCGGAAATCATGAAGACGGCGGCAAGCGCGATCTCCTCCGGCGACGCAATGCGCCCGCCGGGATGCAACCTCATCGTTTCCGCCTTTGCGGCCTCCGGATCGGGAAAGCTGTTCCAGTAGTCGATGACTTTCTGTGTTGCGACATAGCCTGGTGCAAGCGCGTTCACCCTGACGCCCTTGGCCGCGTATTCGAGGCCAAGCGATTTCGTCATGCCGAGCAGGGCATGCTTGGCAAGCGGATAGGGAAATGTGTGGGGAATGATGGTGAACGCATGGGTCGAGGCGATGTTGAGAATGGCGCCGCCGCCTTGCTCGATGAGACCGGGGAGGACCGCCTTGCAGCAGTTCCACGCGCCCTTGAGATTGATGTCGAAGCAACGCTGCCATTCCGCCTCTGAGGTCGCCAGCGGCTCGGCAAAGACATTCACGCCGGCGTTGTTGATCAAGGCATTCAGGGGGCCAAGCTCGTCGCCCGCGAGGCGAACGGCGGATGCGACCTGCGCTGCGTCGACAATATCGACGGCCTGATGGCAGACCTTGGCGCCCCCGGTCCTCAGCGCCTCGGCTTCGCGGGCCAGTCTTTCGCCATCAACATCGATGAGAAGAAGGCTGGCGCCTTCGGCAACACAGGCTTTGGCGATCGCAAGGCCGATGCCCTGCGCCGCGCCGGTTACGAGGATACGCTTGTTGGAAAGACGGTTCACCATGACAATCTCCTACCACTCGGCAACGCTGCCATCCTCGTGGCGCCAGACGGGGTTGCGCCAGCGATGGCCTTCCTTGGCGCGCTCGATAACATAGGTCTCGTCGACCTCGATGCCGAGGCCCGGACCCTGCGGGATCGAGACGAAGCCGTCGGCATAGTGGAACACCTCCTTGTTGGAGATATAGTCGAGGATGTCGTTGCCCTTGTTGTAGTGGATGCCGAGGCTCTGCTCCTGGATGAAAGCATTGTAGCTGACGGCATCGACTTGCAGGCAGGCGGCAAGGGCGATCGGCCCAAGCGGGCAATGCGGGGCGAGCGCCACGTCATAGGCTTCGGCCATGGCCGCGATCTTGCGGCATTCGGTAATGCCGCCGGCATGGGACAGATCGGGCTGGAGAATGTCGACATAACCGTCCGACAGTACCGACTTGAAGTCCCAGCGCGAATAGAGGCGCTCACCCAAGGCGATCGGCGTCGAGCAATGGTTGGCGATTTCCTTCAGCGCCTCGCGGTTTTCCGACAATACCGGCTCCTCGATGAAGAGCAGCTTGTAGGGCTCGAGCTCCTTGGCGAGAACCTTGGCCATCGGCCGATGGACGCGGCCGTGGAAATCGGCACCGATTCCCACATGCGGCCCGACGGCCTCTCGCACCGCCGCGACATTGGCAATGATGGCCTCGACCTTCTCATAGGTATCGACGATCTGAAGCTCTTCGGCTCCATTCATCTTGAGCGCCTTGAAACCGCGATCGACGACGTCCTGCGCATTACGGGCGACGTCGGAGGGACGGTCGCCGCCGATCCAGGAATAGACCTTGATCTTGTTGCGCACCTGGCCGCCGAGCAGCGAATGGATCGGCTGTCCAAGCGCCTTGCCCTTGATGTCCCAGAGCGCCTGGTCGATGCCGGCGAGCGCCGACATGTGGATGGCGCCGCCGCGATAGAAGCCGGCGCGGTACATGACGGTCCAATGGTCCTCGATCAGGAACGGGTCCTTGCCGATCAGATAGTCTTCCAGCTCGTGGACGGCGGCCTGCACGGTCAGCGCGCGACCCTCGACCACGGGCTCGCCCCAGCCGGTGATGCCTTCGTCGGTCTCGATCTTCAGGAACATCCAGCGCGGCGGAACGATGTAGGTCGTCAGCTTGGTGATTTTCATCGCGATATCGAATCCCGTATCATGCAAGAATGAGGTCGGCGGCTTTTCCCGCCGCCGCGAGCACGGCGGCGTTGGTGTTTCCGCTTACGATTGTCGGCATCAGGGAGGCATCGACGACGCGCAGGCCACGCGTGCCCCGGATCTTCAGGTCGAGATCGAGCACCGCTTCCGGATCGCTGTCCCGTCCCATCTTGCAGGTTCCGACCGGATGGTAGCCGGTCTTGACCGTCCGCTTGCAATGTGCCGCGATCGCCTCTTCGCTGACGACGTCGGCGCCGGGAAAAATCTCCTTGTCGATGAGATCCCGCATCGGGGCCGCCGCCAGGACGGTGCGCGCAAAACGAAACCCGGCCATTGTCAGGCGCAGGTCATCGGGATGACCAAAAATCTGGGTGTCGATGATCGGATCGGCGAGAGGATCGGCAGATGTCAGAGTAACGGTGCCTCTGGCTTTCGGCCGAAGGAGAAGCGAATTGATCGTGACGCCATCGCCGGGCTCCGTCCCCATGACATCGCGATCGAGATAGACGGTGGGCACGCAGAACATCTGGATCGTCGGCTGGTCATTGTTCCCGTCCGGATCGTAGAAGGCACAGGTTTCCACGCCCGTCGTCGAAACCGGACCTGACTTGAACAGGAGATATTGCAATCCCGCTTTGATCATCGGCCAGCCACGATCCTGCCCGTAATAGCCGAACGATCCCCTGGTCGTCGCAACGACCGGGCATTCATAGTGATCCTGCAGATTTTTGCCGACGCCCGGCAATGCGACCTTCGTTTTGATCCCGTGCCTGCCGAGTTCGTCCTCGGGGCCAATGCCTGATACCATCATGAGCTTCGGCGTCTGATAGGCGCCGGCCGCAAGAATGACGTCAATTCCCGCCGATGCCGAGCGCGACTGACCGTTCTTCAGATAGTCGACGCCCGTGACCCGATCACCGTCCATCTTCAGGCCGGTGACGACAGCGCCGGTCTCTATCGTCAACAACGGATTGTTCATGACGGGCGCGAGAAACGCGTCGACGGCGCTCGAGCGGCGATGCGTCTTCCAATCGATGGTGTGCTGCATGAAACCGACGCCGAATTGGCGCGCACCGTTGAAGTCGGGATTATAGGGGATGCCCATGCCCTGCAGCGTCTTCACATAGGTACGTGTCATCGGGCTGGTATGGCCGAGATGGGAAATCTTCAACGGGCCGCCGACGCCGTGAAATTCGCCGGCGAGGTGATCGTTGTCTTCCTGTGCCTTGAAATAGGGAAGCATGTCCCGATAGGACCAGGCGCCGTCATTGGACCCGGGTGGGGAGATCAACTCGTTCCAACGGTCGAAATCAGCCGCCTGCCCTCGCATGTAGACCATGGCATTGACCGTGCTGCCGCCACCCAGGACCTTGCCCTGGGGGACGATCGGCCCGCGGCCATCCAACTGAGGCTGGGGCTTGGTCTTGTGCATCGCAAGATAGGTGTCCTTTGCCAGGAACTTCATATAGCCCGCTGGAAAATGCATGATCGGATTTGCCTTTGCAGGGCCACGCTCAAGCAGCAGCACACGTGCCTTGCCTTCGGTGACCAGCCGCGCAGCGACCACGCATGCCGAACTGCCGCCTCCAACGATAATAAAGTCGAACCGACCGTTGTCGGACATTGGAATGCTCCGTGAAAAAAGTCAGATTGCCTGCGGACGAAGACGGATACGGCCTGAGAGCCGATCACCCGGCTGAAGGACCTTCAAATCACCGAGACCTGGCAGATTATGGCCGTTGGCGAGGTGAGACATCGGTTCGAAGCAGAAATAATCGCGTTTGAAATTGGGATCGAATCCCGAGTCCGACACGAAGATGAAGGCATGCCTGAACAGCGGGTCGGCGCTCAATTCGAGCGCTGCCTTGCGCTCCGGCCAGGAGATCAGCGCCTCTCCGGACCAGCCTTCAAAGCCATTGTTGACCCAACGGCAAGGCAGGCTGGAGGGCTTGCTGAAATTCAGATCGTCGGGGATATCCTCGGCGTGACCTGGAAGCCAACCCTCGACCTCGGTCCAGAACCTTTGCGCCGGGGCGGTGAGGGTCGTTTGCGGCGTCATCGGAAAATAGGGATGCCATCCAAGGCCGAAGGGGAGGGCGTGATCTGCGAGGTTCTCGACCAGCAGTTCCATCTCAAGCGCGTTGTCCTCGAGACGGAACTGCTGACGCGCCCGGTATTCGTAGGGCGTATGGCCGCCTCGATGCACGAGGCTGAGTTCAATCTCGCTGTCGCTGTGCCGCTCCAGCGACCACTGCGAGTTCCATCCTTCACCGTGGAGATAGTGCGGGTCCCACTCGGTGTTTGCGGTAAAGTGATACGAACGTCCCTCGAAGGTGAACCGGTTGTCCCTGACCCGGTTGCCGAATGGGACGAGGGGATAGCAACCGGACGACAGCGCATCGGCGTCGTCATTCGGCGCGGGTCTGAGAAGCGCCACCCTGTCGGCACCTCTGTTCCACCAATATCCGAGGATCAGGCCGCCGGCCGTCGAGACGCGGAGCGTGAAGTCACCATCCTTGAGTTCAATCACCGGCATCGACTAGCTTATCCCTTGTTGCGTGACGCGCTGCGCTTGATCGCCTGGATATTGGCGAGCACCGCAACGACGATGATCAGGCCCCGCACCACCTGCTGGAAGAACGGATTGATGCCGAGCAGAACCAGGCCATTGCCGATCAGGGTGATGACGAGCACGCCAAGCAGGGTGCCGAGCATCGATCCTCGCCCACCCGACAGCGACGTCCCACCGACGACAACAGCCGCGATGACGTCGAACTCAAGGCCGGTTGCGGCGGTGGCGTTGCCGGACCCCAGCCGAGATACGAGGAGGATACCCGAGATCGCTGCCATTGCTCCGGCGATCGCAAAGAGCGCAACGCGAATCCGCGATACGTTGATGCCGCTCAGGAATGCCGCCTGCGCATTGCCGCCGATCGCAAAAACTGACCGGCCGAAAGCCGTCTTCCTGCTGACGAAGGCAAATACGGCAAACAGGACGAGCATGATGATTGCGGCTGGCGGTACCCCGAAGATCGACTGATCGAGCGCGTCCAGGAGATCGTTACGGCCGATCGATACGGGAAGCGCGTCCGTGACGAAGAGAGCGATGCCGCGCAGCGCACTCCAAAGTCCGAGCGTACCGACAAAGGAGGGCACGTCGAAATAAGCCCTCAGAATTCCCGGAATTGAGCCCAGAAGCGCGCCGACCACGATGGCAAGCGCAAAGGCGAGGGGCGTTGGAACACCCCATTGCAGGAGATCGGCAAGGACGACAGAGATGAAGGCAACCATCGGACCGACACTGACGTCGATTTCGCCGGCAATGATGATCAGGGTTGCCGCCCAGGCAGCGATCCCGATCGTCGCCGCATCGCGCAGGATATTGATCTGGTTGTTGAACGACATGAAGCCGCCCGCCGTCGAGGTGAACACGACGTAGAGCACGATGATTGCCACGAACAGGCTGAGCTCGTTCATGTGCTGGAAGAAACTGATACCGCCTTTGTCCGCCTTGGCGGCTGCGGATTTTGCAGCCTGGTCGATTGCCATCGGAACCTCCGTCAATGTCCGGTAATACAGGCGGCCATTACAGCGTCCTGATCGATATTGGGGGAATGGAATTCCTCCTGCAGCGTGCCGTCCCTCAAGACAAGGACCCGGTCGCAGACGAGGGGCAATTCCTCTATTTCACTTGAAACGAAAATGATGCTGCGGCCTTCGGCCGCCAGTTGCCGAATGATCGCGTAGATCTGCGCTTTTGCCTCGACGTCGACGCCACGCGTCGGCTCGTCGAGCAAGAGCACGCGACTGTCGGCATGCACCCAGCGGCCGATGACGACCTTCTGCTGGTTGCCGCCGGAAAGCGTGCCAATCGGCGTATCGGTGCGCGCCGTCTTCACGTGCAGTCGATCGATGACGCGCCGCGCTGCCTCTGCCATGAGGCGGGTAGATAATATGCCGTTGCGGCTGACGGCGGCGAAATTCGTCGCCAAGGCGTTTTCGTCGACGCCAAGCAGCGGGACGATGCCCTCCTCCTTGCGGCTCTCGGGCGTATAGCCGAAGCCGCGGCTGACCATCTGCCTGTATCGCGGCGTTTTCACCGCCGATCCGTCGACCTGCATTTCTCCACGCGAGAAAGAGCGAATTCCCATGATGGCCTGAAGGAGTTCCGTTCGTCCTGATCCGAGCAAGCCGGCGATCCCGAGCACTTCCCCTTCGCGAAGCTTGAACGATATCGATCGGAGCTTGGGGAGGACGGCCAGATCTTTGACTTCCAGGGCCATCCTTTCGCGGGAATTTGTCTCCAGCAAAGCGACCTGCGAGGCCTCGGAACCCAACATCAGCCGAACGATCTCGCGCGTCTCGGCACCCTTGACATCGACCGTGTCGATGATGCGGCCGTCACGCATCACGGTTGCGGAATGCGCGATCTGGCGGATCTCGTTCATGCGATGGCTGACATAGATAACCGCGATGCCCTCGGAGGCAATGCGCGTTACCGCATTCATGACTTTCTCCGCCTCGGCCGCGGCAAGCGAGCTAGTCGGCTCGTCGAGGATGACGAGCTTTGGCTTGCCGATGAGGACGCGGGCGATCTCAAGCAACTGGCGTTCGGCGGGGCTCAGGCTCATGACCAGCCTGTTGGTGGGGAGATCAAGCCCGAGCCGCGCCATGGCTTCTGCGGCCTGCGCTTCCATCTTGGCATATTGGATCACGCCGCCCTGACGGGGCCACCGGCCGAGAAACAGATTTTCGGCAAGGGTCATTCCCGGCACAAGGCTCAGTTCCTGGTAGACGACACGGACACCGTTTTCAAAGGCTTCCTGAGCACGCACCGATCCAGTCTGCCCAAGCTCGATGCCATCGATGGACACGGTTCCGCTGTCCGGGATTTCAGCGCCGGTCAAGAGGCGGATCATCGTTGATTTACCGGCGCCGTTCTTGCCGAGAAGCGCTCTCACCTCGCCGGCCGCGACCTCGAACGTCGCATTATCCAGCGCAAGGACGCCCGGATATTGGCGCGTGCAACCCTTGACGGAAGCGACGATCCTTGCGGATGCCGCAGGGGCGGAGTGGTTGGCAGACATCATTGGCACGTTCCAGATTGAATATTGCCGCCGGACAGCCGGCGGCATCTTTTGCGAAGATCGGGACGAGCTTAATCAGGGTAGACCGTCGGCATGAGCCTTCAGCCAGGCCTTTGCGTCGTCGGACGATTTGTAAAGATCGATATTGTAGGGAACCTTGATGTCGGACGGCGCCTGACCATCGATTGCCTTGACGGCCTGCGCCAAAGCCAGCTTGCCGAGGCCCTGGCCGGAAATGTCGACGACCGCCTTGACGATGCTGAAGTCGGAGAGTTCCTGAGCGATTTCCGTGGTCATGTCGCCGCCGAACACCACGACCTTGCCGGTCTTGCCCTGGCTCTTGACCGCGCGCGCCGCGCCGAGGGTCGCGCCCCCGGCCTCGCCGAAGAAGGCGTCAATATCCGGGTTGGCGGAGAGAATGGTGCTGGCAACCGAAACCGCCTTGTCGAGGATGGCGCCTTCCTGGTTGGCAACGATCGTTGCGCCGGGAACCTTCGCCTTCAACGCGTCCTCGAAGCCCTTGCGGCGCGTCACGCAAACCTCGACGAATTCGCAGTTCAGGATGGCAATTTTCGGAGCAGTTTTCTTTTCCGCGAGGAAGTAGTCGCCGGCCGCATCGCCGAGCTTATGACCGAATTCATAGGGGTCCCCGACCGCATAGGCAGAGACGTAGGACTTCATGTCGGCATCGTTCAGGCAGGTGTTGTAGCAGATCACCGGAATGCCGGCATCATGCGCACGGCGAATGGCGCGGTAGGAACCATCGGCCGATACCGGCGAGACGATGATCGCCTTTACTCCGGCGGAGATCAGGGAGTCGATGAACGACGATTCCTTGCTGACGTCGCCCTGGGCGTTGGTTTCGATCAGATCCAGCTTGTCGCCCGCATCTTTCGCGCCGGTTTCGATGCCTTTGCGGACACCCGCGTAGAAACCCTGGGCATCCATATAGATCGCCCCGATCTTTAGAGCCTTGTCCTGAGCAAAGCCACTTGACGCCTGCGCTACGGCGACGGCCGACATTGTCAGCATGGCGGCAACCTTGATGAGCTTCATACGCTCCTCCCTCCTCATTGAATGATCGAAATAGCGGTGAAGGGCTCAGGGGCCGTTCTCATCCACTGTAGTCCAACCTTATTCTTGATCATATTAATGTCAATATAAATACGATTTATTTTTTCAAAAATATGGAAACCGACCGACTTCTGTGCTAGCGAATGGAAGGAGACGGAAGAGTCCACCGCATGCATGTGATTTGTTTCCGGCGCACGGGATGATCGTCTCAAGTCTGAGCTGCAGGTTCGTGGATCGAAAAAGGCTGCTAGGCGGTGATCGTGGGGAAGGAAAAGGGATGACGAAAGCAAAGGCGGGGCGGATTTTGACCCTGGACGGCGCTCCGATTGCCGAACATGGCAAGCGGAGCGTTCGTGAGAGCCTTCTCCAGAGATTTGTTCACAAGATCGTCTCGGGTGAACTGGCCGAAGGCTCGACACTGCCGAACGAGGCGGAACTCACGGCGGAGTTCGAGGTCAGCCGCACCAGCCTGCGGGAGGCAATGCAATATCTGTCCGCACTGGGCATGGTTCGATCGCGGACCCGGGCAGGAACATCCGTACTCCCCAGAGAAAACTGGAATTATCTGGATCCGCTGGTGCTCGACGCGATACTCTCGGTCGGGGCCGATGAGAATTTCTATGCCTCCTTGATCGATGCCAGGCAGTTACTCGAACCCGCGGCGGCGGCGCAGGCCGCAGCGAAGGCAACCGCACGTCAGCTCTATCAGATCTCCAAGGCATTCGAGGATATGGTCGAAGCCAACTCCCGCGACAACGAGGCATGGAGCCGGGCCGACCTTGAGTTTCATACGGCGATCATTGATGCCAGTGGCAACTGGGTCTATCGCCAGTTCGCAACGGCCATCAGGGCTGCCCTTTTGGCGAGCTTTCGGCTGACCAACCGCGCCAGTCAGTCGCACGAACAAGCGATCACGAAACATCACGACGTTCTCGAGGCTATCCGGATGCGGCGCCCCGAGGACGCCAAGTTCGCGATGGAACAATTGATCGGCGTTGCGCGTAGCGAGATCAACGAAGCGCTCAGGAGATCGAAAGCGGACGTGCAGTGAGGCTGGCATGGCGGCGCCCCGGCCGAGCGGAGACAGGCTTGCCGAATGCGTTCTCGCAGGAGCGCTCGACCTGCTTGAGTTACAGAACCGCGTTCGCCGCCATCATTCGAATCTCAGCGCATCGACAGGGTCGAGCCTGGCTGCGCGCCAGGCCGGAAGGAGCGTGGCGAGGGAAGAAAGGACCAGTGCGATCAGGACGACCGACACGGTCTCGGCGATGTCCATGCGCGCCGGTAACTGGCTCAGGAAATAGAGTTCGGGATTGAACAGCGTCGTCCCCGACAGCCACGAAAAGAACTGGCGGATCAGTTCGACATTCATGCACACGATGACGCCGAGCACGACGCCCGCGATCGTGCCGGCGACGCCGATCGCCACCCCGGTCATGAAGAAGATGCGCATGACCGCGCCGCTGGTGGCGCCCATCGTGCGCAGGATTGCAATGTCGGAGCCCTTCTCCTTGACCAGCATGAACAGTCCCGAAATGATGTTGAGCGCGGCGACCAGCACGATCAGCATCAGGATCATGAACATGACGTTCCGCTGGACCTGCAGAGCCGAGAAGAAGGTCTGGTTGCGCTGGCGCCAGTCGGTCAGCAACACGGGTCGCATCGCCGCGTCCTCGACGGCCGGGCGCACCTGGTCCACGGCATCCGGGTCATCGACGGAGACCTCGATAGATTGCACGGTGCCTTCGGAATTGAAATAGAACTGAGCTTCGCTGAGCGGCAGATAGATGATCGAACTGTCATATTGCGACATGCCGACCTCGAAGATTGCTACCACTGGATAGGTCTTCTGGCGCGGCGTGACACCGAATGGGGTTACGTCGCCCTCGGGCGCGATCAGTTGGATGCCATCGCCGACCGAGAGTCCGAGTTTGTCGGCCATCCGCTTGCCGATGGCCGCTCCTTTCGATGCATCGAAGCCCTCGAGCGTACCCTGGCGGACATTGCCGGAGACCTGCGCCAGCTTGACGATGTCTTTTTCGCGCACACCGCGCACCAGCGCGCCGGTTCCCGCACCGGCCTGGCCGCTTGCAAGCACCTGCCCCTCGGTCAGCGGGATCGCATAGCGCACGCCGGCAATCTGGTTGAAGCGCGCGGCAATCTCCTCGTAGTCGTCAAGACCGCTTTCGATCGGCTGCACGATCAGATGGCCGTTGATGCCGAGGAGGCGGTCGAGGAGTTCGGCACGAAAGCCGTTCATCACCGCCATGACGATGATCAGCGTCGCTACACCCAGCATGATGCCGATGAATGAGATGATCGAGATGACCGAGATCATCGTTTCCTTGCGCCTGGAGCGAAGATAGCGCCACGCGACCATGCGCTCGAAGGCCGAAAACGGCCGGGCGCCCCTTCTCGAGACGGCTACGCTCATGCGGCGGCTCCGGTAATGCCGGCCGGATTGTCGAGCGGGAGGTCGTCGAAGGTATTCACCACAAGCTGATCGGCATTCTCCAAAACTGGCCGAGCCTTATCGTCAATCGGTCTCGCAAGCGCCTGCGGCGCAATCAATACTGACGTCAGCGGCAATCCCCCAATGCAGATCGGCAAACGAACGCCAGCCCGCATTCCCGCGGTCGTGCAAGCTGAATGGTCGCGAACTGGAGCGGCGGCGGCAACATGTATCTTCACTGGGAAAGGTTGGCGGCGATGCATTACGTGAACATTGCGGTACTGCGCGAGCTGCATCCAGAGGTCATCAATCTGCCTTTCACTCCCTCTGAACCGATCACGAGACTGCTGTTCAGTTCAAACCAAGAGCGACATAATTAGAATCACTCCTCCGAACAGTCATCACTCAAAAGGAACATTGGTCCGCTGGGCCCGCTGCCACCATCGCGTCGATCGCCGTCGAGTCTTCTTTGCAGGCAATCCTTATCCACCTTTCCATCGTCCGGTGGCGATGATGTCGAGATCGAACAGGTCGAGGACGCGGGCGGCGGTATAGGAGACGATGTCTTCGATGGTTTGCGGTTTCGGATAGAAGGCCGGCATCGGCGGCATGACTATGCCGCCCATCTCGGTGAGCTGCAGCATATTGCGGCAATGGCCGAGATGCAGCGGCGTCTCGCGAAACAATACGACGAGGCGGCGACGTTCCTTCAGTACGACATCGGCCGCTCGGGTGACGAGATTACCACCGGTTCCCATGGTAATTTCCGCCAGGCTCTTCGCCGAACAAGGGGCAACGATCATGCCGACCGTGCGGAAGGAACCGCTTGCAATCGGCGCACCGATGTCGCGATTGTCATGGCAATGGTCGGCAAGTTGCTTCACTTTTGCGACGGTCATGTCGGTTTCATGCGACATGGCGGTCATGGCTGCCCGGGATATGACGAGATGCGTCTCGATGGATTCGGAACGCAACATTTCGAGGATCCTGATTCCATAGTCGAAGCCGGAGGCCCCGGTAATGGCGACGATGATGCGTTTGGCGCCGGTCATATGATCTGTCCTCAATAGTCTTCAATATGCGCACGCACATGGCGCATCACGTCTTCGGGCGGTCGGCAGAATTCCGACAATGTCCCGCGCTCGCCGTCGCCAGGTCGGGTGCAGGCAACCATGCCGATCTTGGTGATCGTCAGATTTTCATGGACGGGATCGCAGCGATCGGCCTTCATGCCCGGCAGGACGACCAGATCCTCGTCGCCCCGGAACCGAGCGGCAATCGACCATTCGACCTGAGCGGGATCTTCCGGATCGATATCGTCTTCGACGACGATAACGTGTTTCAAAAGATTGATCTGCCCCATCGCCAGGATGATCGCCCGCTTGCCCTCGCCGAGGCGTGGCCGATGCATGACGATGATCGCATGCAGTCGCCCCATGCCGCCGTCCGTCACCAGAACCCGGCGCACCGCGGGGATGACCCGCTTCAGCGCCTGGCAGCAGACCGCCTCGATCGCAATAGCTCCAAGCAGGCAGTGTTCGGAAGCATAGCCCGGCAGGATCGCTTGATAGACGGCATCGCGGCGGTGGGTGACGCAGGTGATCCTGCCGCCCGTTCCCGGGCCATAGCTGACGTAAAAGCCGTGGAACTCCGAGACTGAGCCTTCCTCGATCAGATCGCCGGCATCGATCTCTCCCTCGAGGACGATTTCCGCTCCCGCCGGGACTTCTAGAGGCACCGTAAGGCAGCGCGTCAGTTGCAACGGCTCACCGAGCATACCGCCAACGACATCATATTCATCATCGCCGAGGCCGAGGTACATTTGCGAACCAAGCAGCACGGCGGGATGATTGCCGATGGCGACGGCGATCGGCAGTTTCTGCCCGAGTTCCCGGGCTTTTTCCGCCAGAAGATTGAGATGGTGGTTCTTGGCGATCCCGACCATGATGCGCCCGCCACCGTCGAGCCGAAGCCGCGCGATGGAAACATTGCGGTGACCGGTTTCCGGATCTTTGGCGACGATAACGCCGGCGGTGATATAGGCCCCGCTTTCGTGCTCGAACCAGGTCGGAACGGGCAAAAGGCGGGCGAGATCGATGGGGTCCTTATGCACGACTTCGTGCAAGGGAGCATTTTCAACCATCACCGGGGAGATAGGCGAGGCAAGCGCCTTCAGAATCATCTTTTGGAGATCCGCCTTTTCGACGCCGAGAAGCCCCGCGACCCTTTCCCGGGAGTTCATGATGTTGCCGACCACCGGCAAAGTGTGGCCAATGACATTGGAAAACAATTGGGCCGGGCCGCGATCCCGCAATGCCAGCACGGCGCCGATTTCGAAGCGGGCGTCGACGGGTCGTTCGATCCGGTGCAACTGGCCAGATGTCTCCAGATATTGCAGGGCGGTGCGGAAGCTCTGATCGGATGAAGGGTTGGACACTGTCATCTCCTAGTCGAATACCGATCGGCTGATGCCGAAGGCGGATTTCACCACATTGACGATCGGAGCCAGATCGAAGACCCGCTGGCCCTCGGTCCCGATCGGAAGCATGGGCAGGAGCTGCTCGACCAGCGGCCGCACGCCGTCACCGAGCGTTTGGATCGGCAGCGCGCGCCGATGGATCGCCCAGACCGCGCAGGCCATCTCGATGGCCACCACATTCCAGGCGGGCACCAGCATTCGCACCGTTTCCGCAACGGATTGCGGCGCATTGCCGGCGACATCCTCGACGCCATCGTCGAGTTGGCCGGAATAGTTCAGCATTGCGGGATGGGCCGCCTGACGGACTGCGCCGACATTCGCGCCGGCGATGTGGCCTAAATTGAGGAACTGGACGCCGCCGATCGCGCCCGGTTCGACGGCAAGGCTGGTCGGCAATCCGGTGAACCCCGGCCACTGTATCTTGTGGATGCGCTGGCCGGATGCCTCGATCACCTTGGCGAGCGCCTGACGCAACGTGTCCATGGCAAGCGCGCAGGCTGTCGTTTCCATGTTGCCATGGGAGATGAAATCGCCGGACGCGGCGTCGATGAGTGGATTGTCGCAGGCCGCCGACAGCTCGGTTTCAAAGATGCCGTATGCGAAATCGAAAGCCGCCTCGGCCGCGCCGTGGATCTGCGGGATGCAGCGGAAACTGAGGGGGTCCTGCAGGAAGCGGGCCTCGCCTTTCTGCCACAGCCGGCTGTTGGCGAGCGACGCGCGCAGAGCGACGCCGACGCGGGTTTGACCGGCTTGTCCGCGTGCGGCATCCACACGAGCGCTCCATGATTGAACATTGCCACGAAAGCCCTCCATCGACATCGCGCCTGCGGCCGTCGCCGCATCGAGAAGCGCTCTTGCCTCCATGATCGCAAGGCTCGCTTCGGCCAGCATCAGGCTATTGGAATTGAGCAGCGATACGGCCTCCTTGGCGGCCAGGCTTCCGACAGGCGAGGGACCTCCGCCGCCGTTGCCGATTGCCGTATTGCCGATCAGCGGCGCTGCAAGCTGGCTCATTGCGACGATATCCGATGCACCGACCGATGATCCAAGCCGCGCCCCTGGCAGATCGTCGGTCTGCAGCCGCGCAAGCAGGCTTTCGACCAATTCGAGGCGGACACCGGAGCGCCCGCGTGCAAAAAGCGAAAGCTGGATCGCAAGCGCGGCGCGGATGACCTCCGGCGGCGCATCGCGTCCAGGCGCAAGCGTCGCATGAGCCGTGATCATCAGATTGTTGTAGCGGGCAATGGCTTCCGTGCTGATGCCGAAGTCCTTCTGGCTGCCGACTCCCGTTGTAATCCCGTAGGCAGGTGTGCCGCTCTCGACCAGCCTGTCGACAACGGCCCGCGCCGAAGCGACCGCCGCGCGTCCCTGTTGCGAGAGATCGACGGTTGCGCGCTGTCTCGCGATCGCTTCGACCTCCCGTAATGTCAGCGGCATGTCGCCGAGAGTGACCGTGGATGGTGCCGTCCCATTCAACTGCATTCTGCTCTTCCGCCTTTCCGCCGTTGCCGATCTTCTCGGGCAACTTTATTGCGGATGTCCGATCCAGACGATATGCTAAAATATGGACACTGGATGCGCGGCGACATCGCAGCGCCGATATCGCTATGGGATGCGAAACGGATGAATATCGCCACCCTGGCCATGACGCTTGCAGTTATGCAGGAGGGATCCGTTCGCGGCGCTGCCCGCTTGCTCGGGCGTCCGGTCTCGACTGTCGCTGCAGCCTTCGAGCGGTTCGAGGCAACGCTTGCGCTAAAATTGGCCCTGCGTGTCGAGGGGGCGCTGTCCTTTACATTGGCTGGCGAGACCTTTGGTCGTTCAATGGCAACCTTCGTCGAGAGGCTTGGGGCCATTGCTTGTATTGCAGAGCCGAAAATTGTCGTCGGTGGCAATGAAGTGCTGATCTGGGCGGCCGGCAGCACGATCTCCGTCGGCGCTCTCTCCCATTTCAACCATGTCGTCCGCGTCGGCAGTGTCCGGCGAGCGGCGCGTGAGCTGGAGATCGGCCAGCCGAACCTGTCGCGTCAAATGCTGCATCTGGAAACAGTGCTTGGCTGCCGCTTGCTGGTAAGGGCGAGCGAAGGCTGCATCCCGACGGCGCAAGGGGCGGCCTTGAACGAGGCAGGGCTTGCCCTGGTCGCCCTGATCGCGGAGCTGACGGCGCCGGCCAAGATGCGGTTTGCGCAAGAGAGCAGGACAGTCAAGCTCGGTACGATCATCCCGATCAGTCACGAAGGCCGCCTTGCCGCGCGACTGGCAAGATTGGTCGCGGAATGGCGAGCTGATGACGCTCGACCGGATCTTCTTGTCAGCAGCACGACTGCGGAAGATCTGCTGGAAGGGCTGAAGTCCGGGCGTTTCGATGTCGTGCTCATCGATATTGCTACCCGTCACAAGCAGTTCGAAAGTCTGGAGATTTTCGCCGCGGAACTGGTGCTGGTCGCACCGTCCGAAACCATGGCCGCAGCCGTCTCGCTCGAGTCCATGCTCTCCGATAATCTGGTGGCTGTCCCCAGCGTGCGCAGTGGATTGCGGCAACAGATCAGCGAGGCGCTGGGGCCGTTGATGGATAACAGCGCGAACGGCGGAATCTCGTCGCTGGTCGAGGTCGACGCGCTATCGATCATCATCCGACTGGTCAGCGATCATGGCTATTTATCGATACTTCCCATGGATACCGTGCCTTCGTTCGTGCGCGAAATCAGCGTCGCCCGGTTGCCGGGAAATCCGCAGGTACGGTTCCACCTGGTATGGCGACGGACACAGGCGGCAAAGAGGATTGCAATGCAGCTTGCCCATTCCTTGACACTATCGGCTTAGCACCGTTCGAGAGCAAAAAGGATTAGTTGATTTCGTCAAACACCAAAGGACTGAATCAGGATTTCACGTCGACAGAACAATCGATTTTTCAACGATATCGATCGGCATTGGTCTTGTTAGACTGGTACGTTCTTCGGTTGAAAATGGATGCTGATGGCCATGCCGCTCGCTGATAGCATTTCGACAACCAGTGAAGGGGAGAGGCGTTCGGAAATGGACGAGTTTGATTATCTGATTGTCGGCGCAGGGTCGGCGGGATGCGTGCTCGCAAGTCGGCTATCGGAAGGCGGTAAATACAGCGTTGCCTTGCTTGAAGCCGGTGGCAGCGAGCTGAATTTTTGGGTGCGGATGCCGATCGGTTACGGCAAGACCTTCTATCACGACCATCTCAACTGGAAATACATGACCGAGCCCGAGCCCGGTATCAACAACCGCCAGAGCTATTGGCCGCGCGGGAAAGTCATTGGCGGGTCGAGTTCGATCAATGCCATGGTGTTCATTCGTGGCCAGGCCGCGGATTTCGATGGCTGGAAAGCGCTTGGTAACGCTGGCTGGGGCTATGACGACGTCCTGCCGGTTTACAGGAGAATGGAGAACAACCTAGCCGGCGCCGATGAATGGCGCGGTCGTGGTGGACCTCTGACCGTCACCAATATCGAGAGCGTCGTTCATCCGCTTTGCAAGAACTATATCGCGGCCGGCGTCGAGGTGGGGTTGACGCACAATCCCGACTTCAACGGTCGCACCCAGGAAGGGATCGGCATCTACCAGATCACCACGCGTAACGGCTTTCGCTGCTCTACGGCGACCGCCTATCTGAACCCGGCGCGTGGCCGGCAAAATCTGAAGGTGATAAAGGAAGCACGGGTTACTCGGCTGTTGTTTGAGGGGAAGCGTGCCGTCGGCGCCGAATATCGGCAGGGCGGCGAGATCAAGCGGCTGAAGGCGCGCCGGGAGGTTATCCTGTCGGCGGGGGCCGTAAACTCGCCACAGATCCTGCAACATTCTGGCGTTGGGGATCCGGATCATCTGAAGCGTCTGGGCATCGAGGTCGTGCATGCCGCGCCACAGGTGGGACGCAACTTGCAGGATCATCTCGGGTTCGACCACCTCTACAAATCCACGAAGCCCACGCTCAACAACGTGCTGCGGCCATGGTGGGGGCGGTTTGCGGTCGGCCTGCAGTATGTGCTGACCCGCAGCGGGCCATTGTCGCTCAGCGTCAATCAGGGCGGCGGCTTCATCCGCTCGAACCCGGAGCGGGCGCATCCCAACATCCAGCTCTATTTCTCGCCGGTGAGCTACACGCGCGCCCAACCCGGAAAGCGTGCGCTCTTGAGCCCGGACGTCTTTCCTGGCTTCCTCGTCGGCGTTTCCAATTGCCATCCGACGAGCCGCGGCTGGTTAGGCATCCGATCCAACGATCCGTTCGCCGCACCCGAAATCCACCCGAACTATCTCTCCACCGACACTGACGTCGCCGAACTGGTCGAAGCCGCGCATTTTCTCAGGCGTCTCTCCAAGGCTGCCCCCTTGCGCGAGATCATCAAGGAGGAAATGAAACCTGGACCGGATCTGGTCAGCGACGAGGAGTTGGCGGCCGATATCCGGGCGCGCAGCGGTTCGGTCTTTCATCCCTGCGGGACCTGCGCCATGGGACCCGATCCGGTATACTCCGTCGTCGACGCGCGGTTGCGGGTGCATGGGCTCGATGGCCTGCGGGTCATCGATGCCTCGATCTTCCCGCGGATCACCTCCGGCAACATCAATGCGCCGACCATCATGGTTGCAGAGAAGGGGGCAGATCTGGTGCTTGCCGACGCCGCCTGAGCGGCTGCCGCCCTGGAATGGGTCGGCGGCAACTCAGTTGCCGCGCTCGGCCCGCATCTGCTTCATGAGCGCTGCGAGCGCCTGGACGCCGGTGGCTATGGTACGCGGCGGTATTGCGCTGAAGCCGAGCACGACGCCCTTCTGCTTGACCGGAGTAATAGCGAAGCGGGAGACCGGCGAGATGAGGATGCCGCGTTCCGCCGCCCGTTGCGCCAGCTCGCCTTCGTTGAAACCGGGGGCAAGCTGGCCGATCGTGTGGAAGCCTGTCTCGCTGGAAGCTACCTCCATCAGGCCGCCCAGATGCTTCGACGCTTCGTCGACAAGCGTCTTGGCACGCTCGGCATAGATCTGGCGCATGCGACGAATATGGCTTGCGAAATGCCCATGCTCGATAAAGCTTGCGACGATCGATTGCAGGCTTGCCGGCGCTCCCTGCAGGGTCGCGCCGGCGACGCGATAGAACACGTCGACAAGCTCGGGCGGCGCCAAGACGTAGCCTAAGCGCAGGGCAGCAAACAACGACTTGGAAAAGCTGCCGACATAGATGACACGGCCGGAGGTATCGACGCTTTTGAGGGTCGGCGGCGGATGACCGGAATAGTGGAACTCGCCGACATAATCATCCTCGATGATCCAGGCGCCGGCCCGCTCGGCTGCGCGAAGAAGCTCGAAACGGCGTGTCAGGCTCATCGTCACGCCAAGCGGATGCTGGTGCGCGGGCGTGACGAAGGCGAGACGGAAGTCGGGCGCGATCCGCAGCCCCTCCGCAACATCGATTCCTTCCTCGTCGATAGGCAGCGGCACGAGCTTGGCGCCCGATGAAATCAGGCTGTTGCGCGCCCCGATGGCGCCGGGATTTTCGATCCAGACCGTGTCGCCCGGATCGAGCAGCATGTTGCCGATGCGATTGAAGGCATCCTGCGCACCATTGAAGATGAAGACCTGTTCGGGATGGCACACGATACCGCGATTGGCGCGCAGGTGGGTCGCGACTGCGCGCCGGAGTTCCATCGCGCCTTCGGCTGGCGGATAGCCAAGTACGAGACCTCTCGGTTGGCGCCAGTAACGAGCGGCAAGACTGGACCAGAGTGCCATTGGAAATTCGTCGAAGGCTGCCATGCCCGTGATGAAGGGACGGGGGCTCTCCGGATGCGAAATGCGCGGGAAATAGTGCTCGGACGCTTCAGAGCTTAGATGCGCGAGACGGGGCGGTCGACGGTTGTCGCCGTCGCCATTCGAAATGGATGGCGCGGGTTGACCGTCGTGCAAAGCGTCCGCCACGAAGGCGCCGGCGCCTATGCTGGAGCGGATCAATCCCTCGGCGGTCAATTGTTCGTAGACGCTGATGGCGGTCGTGCGCGAAATGCGCTGGTCGTTTGCAAGGGTTCGGCTCGAGGGTAGGCGCTGACCGGGTTTCAGTTCCCCTGAGAGGATCATTTCCCGCAATGCGCAACCAAGTTGCACGCTGATCGGTGTCTTCGAGCTGCGATCAAATTGGAGCGTCGGCAGCAGCGCGCCTCCCGGATACTTCACCATATGTTTTTGAGCCTCACTCCACCCGACGAAACTGGCCCGCTATTTTATCCAAAGTGGACCTTATGCCGAGCCGAATTTCTCATGAGTATCGTACCAATTCGCGATGCCCGGCGCCAGCGTCAATGCGACATCCGATATACTGAAGACAATCACGCATGCTTTGCAACCCGAGTGAATGGCTATGAAGATCAAACGCATCGAGACCTTCTGCAACGAATTCGTCGGCTTCGTCCGCGTGACCGACGAGACCGGAGCGCAGGGCTGGGGACAGGTTTCGACCTACCACTCCGACATCACGGCGCAGGTGCTGCACCGGCAGGTGGCGCCCTGGACGCTCGGAGCGGAGATCTCCGACCTTGACGACCATCTTGATCGCATCGCCGAGCGCGAACACAAGTTTCCCGGTTCCTACCTCTGCCGCGCGATGTGCGGATTGGACACGGCGATCTGGGATATGCGCGGCAGGGTCGCCGGCAAGCCGGTCGCGGCTCTGCTCGGCGGTTCGGCCGGCCCGCTGCGCGCCTATGCCTCGTCGATGAAGCGTGACATCACCCCTGCTCAGGAAGCCGAGCGCTTCATGCGGCTGCGCGACCAGTACGGCTTCAGCGCCTTCAAGTTCCGGGTCGGTGCCGAATGCGGACGTGATCAGGACGAGTGGCCAAACCGTACCGAGGAAATCATTCCAACGATCGCCAAGGCGCTCGGCGCCCCGGGCGTCGATCTGCTGGCCGACGGCAATTCCTGTTATTCGCCGGCCCGCGCCATCGAGGTTGGCCGCATCATGGAGGATAACGGCCTCGCCCATTTCGAGGAACCGTGTCCATACTGGCTGCTGGAGCAGACGAAGGAAGTGACCGACGCGCTTTCCATCGACGTGACTGGCGGCGAACAAGATTGCGATCTGCAAGTCTGGAAGCGCATGATCGATATGCGCGCGGTCGACATCGTACAGCCCGATATCTGCTATCTCGGCGGTATCAACCGTACGATGCGCGTGGTGCGCATGGCGGCAGACGCCGGGTTGCCGGTTACGCCGCATGCCGCCAATTGGTCGATGGTGACGCTGTTTACCATGCACCTGCTGCGGGCGATTCCGAACGGCGGCAAATACCTGGAATTCTCGATCGAAGGGGCTGACTATTATCCCTGGCAGTACGGGCTTTTCCGCAAGTCGCCCTATGACATCGTCGACGGCAAGGCTTTCGTTACAGACGAACCCGGTTGGGGTGTCGAAATTGATCCCGAATGGCTTGCCAAGTCCACCTATCACGTGAGCGAGATGAATTAGGATGACAACGGACGCACTGATTGCCGAGTACTTTGCTTCCGGGACCCTGCAGGGCCTGCCGCAGGATCATTTCATCGATGGCGCGTTCACGCGGGCTGTCGCCAACCGCAAGATGGATACGTTCGATCCGGGCGCCGCGCGCGCCTTCCATAGCTTCGCAGCCGGCGATGCCAACGACATCGATCATGCGGTTGCCGCTGCCAAGCGCGCACAACGTGCATGGGGCCGGATGAAACCGTCGGCGCGTGGTGCGATCCTGCAGCGCACCGCGCAATTGATCCGCGCCGAGGCGGGGCGGCTTGCCGTCGTCGAAAGCCTCGATAGCGGCAAGACGCTGACGGAAGCGGAAGGCGATGTGGCGGGTGCGGCACGTTGCTTCGACTATTATGCCGGCGCGGCCGACAAGCTCCAGGGCGACAGCTTTCCGATTGGCGCCGATTACGTTGCCTTCTCCTCGCAGGAGCCGGTCGGCGTCACGGCTCACATCATTCCCTGGAACTATCCGTTGTCGACGGCCGCGCGCGGCATCGCGCCGGCACTCGCCGCGGGCTGCACCGTGGTTGCCAAGCCCGCCGAGCAGACGCCGCTGACGGCGCTCATGCTCGCTGATATCCTTTATCGTGCCGGCCTTCCCGCCGGGGTGTGCAATGTCGTGACCGGGACGGGGATCGAGGTCGGCTCGCCGCTCGTCGCTCATCCCGACGTTCGTCATGTGACTTTTACCGGCTCAGTGCGCACAGGCATCGGCGTCATGCAGGCTGCCGCGCCGAACGTCACGAGCGTCGTGCTCGAACTCGGCGGCAAATCGCCGGTCGTCGTCATGGCGGACGCAAACCTCGAAGCTGCGATCGAAGGCATCCTGGGTGCGATCTATGAAAATGCCGGGCAGATATGCTCGGCCGGTTCGCGCCTTGTGGTGGAGCGCGCCGTACATCAGGAGCTTGTCGACCGACTTGCAACGCGAGCCTCGGCGTTGAAACCGGGTCACGGCCTGCGTCGCCCGGATGTCGGTGCATTGAATTCCGCGGCACATCTGGAAAAAGTTGCCGGTTATGTCGAGGCGGCAAAGGCGCGTGGCATTGCGATTGCCGCCGGTGGCGCACGGACGGTCGATCCGCAAAGCGGCCAGGGCTGGTTCTTTCAGCCTACCATTCTCGACAAAGTGACGCCTGAAGATCCGGTCATCCAGGAGGAAATCTTTGGACCTGTGCTGTCAGTCCAGGTGGTTGATGGCGAGGAGGAGGCGGTTGCCGCCGCCAATGGAACGTCCTTCGGCCTCGTTGCCGGCATCTATACGCGGGACTTTGCAACCGCTCATCGCATGGCGCGCGATATCGATGCAGGGCAGGTCTACATCAACGAGTATTTTGCCGGAGGCATCGAGGTGCCGTTCGGGGGCAACAAGCTTTCAGGTTTCGGCCGGGAGAAGGGTCTGGAGGCGCTGCGCAGCTATACGCGCGTCAAGAGCGTAGCTGCGAAGATTTCCGAATAGCCGATCAGAGTGGAACCCTGATCTGCGGAAAGTGGACCTTTTCGAAGGGCC
This sequence comes from Martinezella tropici, assembly GCA_000799755.1. Classification (GTDB taxonomy): domain Bacteria; phylum Pseudomonadota; class Alphaproteobacteria; order Rhizobiales; family Rhizobiaceae; genus Rhizobium; species Rhizobium tropici_A. Next base: position 24,858 of record JUHI01000006.1, on the reverse strand, counting down.
AGTTTCGAACATGATGCAAGTCATGCCTATGGGAAGGCGATCACGAGAGCGAATGCTCCGGAGTCAATAATCGGGAATACCCGAGGGCCGATTGGGGCGGCCGTTAAAGGAGGAAGATCATGAAGAAGCTTACCATTGCCGCCGCGGCAACGACGGCGCTTGCACTGCTTATCGGTACCGACATCGCTCAGGCCGAAACCTTGCGCCTGCTGACCTGGGGCGGTTACGCACCCGACAATGTCGTGCAGCTCTTCGAGAAGGAAAATCCCGACATTGAGGTCGAGGTAACCCTCTCGAACAACGAGGAAATCATCGCGAAGCTTCGCGCCACGGGCGGTGCCGGATACGACCTGGCACAGCCGAGCCACGACCGCATCTTCGCGGCGCAGAAGGAATACAAGATCTACAAGCCGATGGATCTGTCGAAGATCAATACGTCGGAGATGGCGCCAAACCTGCTCGACGGGGTAAAGGCGAACGCCACGATCGATGGCAAGGTCTATGCCGTGCCGCATCAATGGGGCACGTCTGGCCTGGTTGCCGACATCTCCAAGGCGCCTGATGTGAAGGGCTGGGATGACCTTTGCAATCCGCAGTACAAGGGCCGCACCTCGATGCGCCTGAAGCGCACCATCCTGCTCGGCACCGCTTTCTCGCTCGGCATCGATCCGTTTGCGCTCTACGGCAAACCGGATGAGTATCAGAAGATGCTCGACAAGGTCACGGACAAGCTGATCGCGTGCAAGGCCAATGTGAAGACCTACTGGAATGGCGGTGACGATCTGTCGACGCTATTGCTCTCCGGCGAAGTCGTCGCCTCGGAAGCCTGGGATTCCACGGCGTTCAAGCTGTACGGCCAGAACCACAATATCGTCTACGTCCCGCCGAAGACTGGCGCGCTTGCCTGGATCGACACCTTCGCCATCCCGCGCAAGGGCGAAGCGGATGATGCCGCCTACAAGTGGATCAATTTCGTCATGCGTCCCGACATCGTCAAGCTGATGTCGAATTCCACGGGTGCGATCTCGGCGGTCAAGAACGGCATCGATCTGCTGCCCGACGACAAGAAGGCTGCGGTAAAGGCCGCCTTCAAGGACGAGGATCTCGCAAATCTCAAGTTCTTCGCCAACATTCCTCCTGGTATCGAGGACATGGAAGGCAAGTCGCTGGAACGCATCAAGGCGGCGACCTCGAACTAACGAGTGATGCGGGGCCGTTATCTGCCGCGCTTTCGATCCGATGCCAGCCCTTCGGTATCCAATAGGGGCTGGCATATTCTCATACGCATCCAGTGAACTGCGACGTGCTTCGATGTCGACCTTGATCGGAGGGCATCGATGCAGCGGACAACGACCGGAAAGCCTTAATGTATGATCTTCAATGCGAGGGCCTGACCAAGAAGTTCGGCGCCTATACGGCCGTCAGCGGCATCGACTTCGCCGTGCCGTCCGGTTCCTTCTTTTCCATCCTTGGGCCTTCCGGCTGTGGCAAGACCACGCTGATGCGCATGATTGCCGGCTTCGAAACCCCGACAAGCGGCAATATCCGCATCAAGGGAAACTCGGTGCTGGCAACGCCGCCGAACAAGCGCAACGTCAAGATGGTGTTCCAGCATCTGGCGCTGTTTCCGATGATGAATGTCGGCGAGAACATTGCCTATGGACTGCGTTGCCGCGGCGAGAATAAGGCGGATATCGCCAGGAAGGTTCGCGCCGTGCTGGAGCGCATCGGCCTGCCGGGGGTCGAGGAAAAGCAGGTGTCGCAGCTGTCCGGCGGACAGAAGCAGCGCATAGCGATCGCCCGTTGCATGGTGCTGGAGCCGGATGTGCTGCTGCTTGACGAGCCGCTCGGCGCGCTCGATCTCAAACTGCGCGAACGCATGAAGATCGAGCTGAAGCTCCTGCAGCATCAATTCGACACCACCTTTCTCTATATCACCCACGACCAATCCGAAGCGCTGTTGATGTCGGATAATGTGGCCGTGATGAATGCAGGCCGTTTCGAGCAGATCGGTTCGCCGCAGGAGCTTTACAACGATCCGAAGACCGGCTTCGTCGCAGGCTTCGTCGGCGACAGCAACCGCTGGCCCGGCCGCGTTTCGCGTGTGGCGAGCGGCATGGCCGAGATCGAGATTGACGGCGGTCGCGTGATCGCATGCGCAGGCGATGACAAGGTTGCGGCCGGCGCCAAGGTCGAGTTGTTCGTTCGCCCGGAAGTGATCACGCTCGCTGCGACGGGCGAAGGCAACCACCTTGGCGGCGTCGTCGACAGCCTGCTCTTCAACGGGGCGGCAAGCCGCGTGCTGGTGCGCATGAATGGCGGTGCACTGATAGAAGTCGGGCATGCCGTCAGGGGCGAAACGACGCCGATCGCGGCGGGTGACGCGGTGACCGTCGGCTGGCGGCACGAATTCGGCCGCTGCTTCAGCGTTTCGGGATGATGCCCATGCCTCGCACCGACATCGGTAAACTCTCTCTCATCATGCTGTTTGCGCCCTTTGCGCTCTGGATCGGCCTTCTCATCGTCCTGCCGCAGATCGGCATCGGTTATCTGTCGTTGCGCGAGAAGATCGGGCCGGGGGAATATACGTTCGGCTTTTCCAATTACGTCGACTTCTTCCGCGAACCCGTTTACTGGAACACGCTGTTGCGCACCGCATGGATGTCGATCCTGGTGACGTTGATGGCGCTTCTCGTCGGTTTCCCTGTCGCCTATTACATCGCCAAGATCGCCCGCCGCCGGTCGCGCGCAGCTCTCTTTCTGATGTGCCTCATCCCGCTCTGGGTGAGCGACCTGGTGCGAGCCTTCGGCTGGATAGTGCTGTTGCGCGAAACGGGATTGCTTTCGAAGCTGCTCCAGACGCTCGGGCTTGTGCATGGTCCGATCGAACTGCTCTACAATGATGTCACCGTTATCATCGGCCTCGTCTATACCGTCGTCCTCTTCATGATCGTGCCGCTCGTCTCGACGCTCGACGGCATGGACGATTCTCTGATCGAGGCGGGCTATAATCTCGGCGGAAGCCGCTTCACGGTCTTCCGTCGGATCGTCGTTCCCTATGCTGTGCCCGGCATTGTTGCCGGCTGCATCATCGTCTTCATGCTGACGGCCGGAAGCTATCTGACGCCGATCTTGCTTGGCGGCAAGAACAGCATGTGGTTCACCGAGCAGATCTACGATCAGTTCGTGACGCGCTACAACTGGGAGTCCGGCGCTACGTTCGGTGTGCTCCTGCTCGTCTTCACCTCACTTGTAGTCTGGCTTGGCCTGCGTCTTACCGGCCAGAACCTCGCTTCCACCGTTGCGAAGGAATAGCAATGAACGTTGCTGCACCCCAATCACCGCTATTGCGTTGGGTCTATCGCGGATACATGCTTGCCTTCTTCATCTATCTGGCGGCGCCGCTTGTTGCGGCCGGCATGTTCGCTTTCAACGATTCGCTCTTTCCTGCATTACCGTGGAACGGCTTTACCCTCGACTGGTTCTTTGGCACCACAGAACCAAAGCTCGGCATGTTTCATGACAGACGCCTGCTGCAAGGGCTCGGAAATTCCTTCGTCATTGGGCTGATCGTTTCGGCGATGGCGGTCGCGGCCGGCACGTCGAATGCCTTTCTGTTCGAGCGCAAGCAGTTTCCGGGCAAGAGCTTTTTCTATGTGCTGATGATTGTGCCCCTGGTCATTCCGGGCGTGATCCTTGGTATTTCCATACTCGTCTTTGCAAGCATGATTGCCAACGGGCTCGAGGACAATCTTGACATCTCTCTGGACTTCCTGCGCCCGGGCATGCTGCTCGTCATCCTGGGGCAGTTTTCGTTCCTGACGACCATCACGACGCTGGTGATCGGCGCGCGGCTGCGCAAATTCGACATTGCGCTCGAGGAAGCCGCCTCCAATCTCGGCGCTACCCGCATGCGGGTGCTGAGGACAGTGACGCTGCCTTATCTTGCGCCAGCGCTTTTTTCGGCGTTTGTCGTCGCTTTCCTCGTGTCCTTCGAGAATTTCAACACGACCCTGATGTTGGTCGGCTCGGACTCTCCGTTGACGATCACCATGTACGATCGCATGGTCAAAGTCGGTTCTACGCCAGTGCTGAACGCCGTCTCCTTCGTCCTCATGGTCGGTTCCGGCCTCCTTGCGCTCCTCAGCGTCGTGGTCCAACGAGACAAAGCCCACACGTCCTAACTCATCTGTGATTGCTGCCCGTAGAGCTCACGAACGACGACGCTATTCAGCACTTGCTGTGATCCGGGCCGATGTCCTATCACGGCTTACAGGTGAGCCATGGAAGTCGTCGGAGACGACGACAGAGCAATTTCGGAGATGAAGTTCACTAAGGGTTTGCCGTAGCCGGTAGTTAACCTGAAACTTTGAGAGAACACATAGGCTCTATGCTCATCTGCAATGGCTGCGTAAAGCTGTTCGCTGGAGCTACCAGGCATCAAAACCATCGATAATCGAATCGGGGACGCGCCCATGGGAAACGTCGCTGAAAGCGTGATCGAGAATATCGATCGCCTGGTCGATCTCTTCTTCGGTGATCGTCAGCGGTGGCGTGATTTCCAGAACGTTGCCGTTCATTCCGACGTAATAGAGCACGAGCCCAAGCTCATAGGCGCGATAGATGAGTTTCATCGTTTCGTGCTTGGCTGGCGTTCGGCTTTCACCCTCCTTGACGAGTTCGACGCCGCAGGCAAGCCCGCGACCACGGACATTACCGATGAGTGGGTACCTTTCGGCAAGTCGCAGCAACGCGCGATAAAGCCTCTCTCCCTTGTGCCGGGCCGCCTCGGTGAGTTGCTGTTTCTCGATCGCATTAAGAACGGCACTCCCGGCTGCGGCGCAGACGGGATTTCCGTGCAGTGTCTGCATGGCAAAGGCGCTTGCGCAGTCCAGGATACTGGACGGTGCGATGACCGCGGACAGCGGCAGGCCTCCGCCCAGACCCTTGCCTAGGACCAGAATATCCGGAACGAAGCCCTCATGTTCGAAACAATGAAACTTGCCGCTGCGGCCGAGACCGACTTTCACTTCGTCGCAGACGACGAGTATGTCGTGTTCTCGGCAAAGCGCCGCAAATTTTTGAAGGAAGCCTTCCGGGGGAACGACCACGCCACCATCGGAAAGGATCGGCTCGATGAATGCGGCGGCAAATGATCCGGGCGTGGCCTCATTCAACCTCGCTCGAAAAAAGTCAAGAACGGCGTCGCCGCTGCAGTCGTCACGATAGGGCCGGTAGGGGTCGGGATAGGGAAGTTGCAGCAACCCTTCCGTCTTTGCGGCTCCCGCCTGGACGGTGTGCCCGGAAAATGCCATGGAGCCGATAGTGCAGCCGTGATAGGCCCCGGAGAAGGCGACGATGCCGCTGCGCCCGGTCGCCTTCGTCACGGCCCTAAAGACCGCTTCGTTGGCGTCGGAGCCCGAGTGGCCGAACCAGACCTTATGTGTGTCCTTGCCCGGAAAGGATGCCAGCAGCCTTTCGGCCAAGGCTACGGCCGGCTCGTTCGAGGCTGACAGAATGCTTGCGCCTGCGGGGTTGGCGACTGCACGCGATACCGCCTCGACGATCGCTGGGTGGCCGTAGCCGAGGCTCGCGGCACCCCATGCGCCGGAAAAATCGATGAGCTCCCGACCGCTTTCCTCGATCAGTCTGGCGCCTTTGCCCCCGGCGACCGCCAGAGGGAAGAAGCGCAGCTTCTGCAAGGAGCCGATGGCTTTGCCATCGCGTTCGTAGAGCAGTTCCGTCATTCGGCGCATTCCTCAAGCGCTGTTTCAAGGCAATGGGTAAGGCGCACGCCCCATTTGCGCACGCCCTCCAACGTATCGATGAGGTCGTGGCGCACCTCGATCAGAGCGCCGGGAAGTCCCCTTTCGTCCGCATGCACCGGTACCGTGTAGTCTTCGTCCGGATGGATATGGTACGGCTCGTTGTCGCCGACGGTGAGCTCTGGATCGGCACTCAAGGAGGCGATCAGCGACCGGGCAAAAGGCACGGCATCTCGATAGAGGATACCTGCTTGCCACGGGCGCCGATTGCCGAAGTAAACCGGCGTGAAGCTGTGGATGCCGACGACCAGCGTTCGCTTTCCCTCGGCCTGCCTTAGGTCCAGCCGCCTCGAAATCGCATCGGCGAAGGGTTTGAACAGGACATCGACGCGATGGGCCTTCTCCTCGGCACTCAGATCGAGATTGCCCGGCACTGTCGTCGTCTCGCTGATTTCCGGAATGGCCGAAGGCACGCCCAGCGGTCGATTGCAGTCGATGACAAGGCGCGAGTAGTTGGCCATGAACAAGGGCGCGTCGAGCGCTTGGCTCAAATATTGAGAAAGCGCGGAGACACCGATGTCCCAGGCGATATGACGCTGACGTTCGCTTTCCGGCAGACCTAGATCGCCGAGTGCGCGGGGAATGCGGTTGGACGCATGTTCGCACACAAGGAGATAGGGTGATCTGCCATCAGGGTTGACGACCGCGTAAGGCGGCGGTTCGTCGATGGCGAGCAATGGCTGTTGCGGGTCGTGCCGCCACCGGTTTTCCTGGCGTTTGATGGCCGTGGTCGATGTCATGATCCATCCATCAATCAATATACGGAGGCGTAACGGGCGCAGAGCGCTTCGGAAGAAAGATCGCCGACGATCTCGATCTCCTTGCGCTTCATGGCGAAGTAGCAATCGAGGAAGTCCTTGGAGAACCAGCCGGTCACGGTTTCGTCGGCGGCCAGCGTATCGAGGGCTTCGGAAAGGCTTGACGGAAGACGGCGGATACCGAGCTTGACCTGTTCTTCCATCGAGAAATTCGAAGGGTCCGAGTTGATCAAGGGAGGCTGCTCTAGCCCGGCCCGAATACCTTCGAGACCCGCCTTGAGGACGACGGCCAGCGACAGGTGCGGGCTGGCGCAGGCGTCGGCGGCGCGATACTCCATATTGAACTGTTTGGCGGGATCGCTGCCGGGTAGGTCCAGCGTCGGGCAGATGCGCAGCGTCGCTTCGCGATTCTTTTCGCCGAGGCAGGTGAAGGCGGCGCTCCAGTGATGCGGCACGAGGCGCATATAGGAGAGCACCGAGGGTGCCGTAAATGCTGCAAGTGCCGGCAGGTGCCTGATGACACCGGCCGCGAACGATCCGGCAATCTTGGAAAGCCGCCCCGGACGCGATGCGTCGAATGTGACCGGATTACCCTGAAGATCGGTAAAGCTCACATGCAGATGCACGCCGTTGCCGACGCCGTTCGGGTCGGTCTTCGGCGCGAAGCTGGCGTTCCAGCCGAAGAGCGCCGCCACTTCCTTGGTGACGGCGCGAATGGTCGCGCCTCGGTCGGCGGCTGCAAGAGCAGGCGCGGGGCGGCAGGTGATTTCAAATTGATCCTTGCCGTATTCCGGCAGGAACATTTCCGGCTCCGCGCCGGCTTCCTTCAGCGCCGTCATCAGCAGCGGACCGAAGGGCTCGGCGCGGCGCTGTGCGCGCAGACCGAAGGAGGGGGCAGCCGGCCAGTCGACGCCAAGAAGCTGGAATTCTTGTTCGACTGCGGCGACAACCTTGAGCCCGGCCTCGCGCTCGAATTCCGAAATCGTTGCCTTCAAGAAACTGCGCACGCAGCATTCCCAGGGCTCACCCTTCAGATTGGTGATATCGGAGTGATAGAAATGCAGCGGTGTGACGTCGGGCAGGCAGGTGACGCGCGCTTTGCTGTCGGGATCCGCCATCAGCCGGAGATCACCGGACGAGCCCCAGGGGTTGGGATCGGCAATCAGATCGAATGGCGTCAGTGCCAGGTTGGCCGGCACCCAGCCGACGCCCTTGCGCAGGTAGCTGTCGATCTCGGCGGCAGCAAAGCTGCGGCCTCGGGTGATGCCGGCGATGTCGGTTGTGACGAAGGTGGCAAGCTCCATCAGGTCGGAGGTCGCCTTGCCGTTGCTGTTGTCGCTCATGAGTTCCCCTTGTTTAATGTCTGCGAAAGAAGCCGCCGGCGGAGATCACGCCGCAGCGAGGCCCTTCAGGCGATCGACAATAGTTTCGGTGCTTGTGGTCCAGCAGTAGCCGGAATAGGCGCGAAGAGCCGCCGCGTGGCGCTCTTGGCTATAGGTAGCGCAGGCATCCTCGACGACCGTGACGAGATATCCGCGGTCGGCGGCATCGCGTACGGCCATGTCGACGCACTGATCCGTCACGACGCCGGCAATGATGAGATAACGCGTATTGAGATTGCGCAGTACGTAATCGATGTTGGTCGAATTGAAGACGCCGGAGGATGTCTTCGGCAAGATGATCTCGTTGTCGATCGGCTTCAGCGCGTCGATCACCTGTCCTTCCGGCGACCCCTTCGGTACATGCATGTCGGAAAGCTTGTGGTCGAGCGAGCGGTCGCGGCCGTCGAGCGTCAGGCTCTCGATGATCGTGTGCAGCACGTTGCAGCCGGCAGCACGGGCAGCATTCAGGATGCGAACCTGGTTCGGGATCACCGTGTCGCGCAGGCGGCGGTGATAGTAGCTGTTGGCATCCTGCGGGTGGGTCGGGTCGAGGTTCGGCTCGCACCAGATGCGCTGCATGTCGACAAAAAGCACGCTGGTCATGCCGGGTTCGTAGGCGCTGTCGCGCCGCAGCAAATCCTTGCCGTATTGTACTTCAATCATGGCCATGTCTGTCCTCCAAAGGAAATTTCGGTTCGTCGTTATCGCGGAATCTCAGGTCCCGCTGCCGGCTTTCGCCGTGAAGGCGTCTTCGGTAATGGCGTAGCTTCGGCGCAGCTCTTCCATACGCTCGATGCGCTGGCGCGATTGCGTCGCAAGCCTGGCGGTGAGGCCGGCGATCAGGGCTTCGGTCTGTGCGATGGCCGGGACCATCGTGTCGTAAGGCGAGACGGTATCGACGGTTGCCGTCAAGGTGACGGAGGCAAACTGCGCAATGGGCGAAAGCCATCGATCGGTAAAGAGCACGATCTTCGCACCTTGCTTTGCTGCCTGGCGGGCAAAGCGGATCGTATCGTTCTGATAGCGGCGATAGTCGTAGACGAACAGGACGTCGCGCTTGCCGAAGTCGACCAGATGGTCGACCTGATCGGCATGCGAGCCATTGATCCAGCGCGTGTCGCCGCGCAGCTGTTTCATATGAGCCCAGAGGAGCCCGGCCATGAAACCGCTGAAGCGCCCGCCCAGACAATGCACCCTGAGGTTCAGATCGGCTGCGGCATCGATTGCCGCCTCGAAATCGTCGGGTGGCAGCATGTGCATCGACGATTCCAGGGCATGAATGCTTGCCCGCATGAAATACTGATAGAAATTCTCCTGCTCGAGCGACGGCTTGCGGGTGTCGAGCATCGACAGCGGCGAACTCATTCGCTCCTGCACTTCGTCGAGCAATGCGGACTGCAGCTCCGCATACCCCTCGTAACCGAGCTTGTTTGCGAAGCGGACCACCGTCGGATTGCTGACGCCAGCAGCCGAAGCAAGATTGGCGACCGTGTTGAGGGCCGCTGCCGGATAGTTCGACAGCAGCTGCCTGACGATCTTGAGTTCGGCTCGGGTAAAATCGATGCCCCCTTCGGTGAGGCGATCTCGAATGGTCACTTCCCATCTCCCCCTGCGATCGGCGTTGGTCCACTGATCTTCATTTTGTTACATTCTTGCTATCAGTCAACAGAAATTGAAACAAGATTGACATATTGATTTTCTCGATTAACGTTTGTTGCGGGAACGGCCCAACAAACCTGGGCTTAAAAAATCGGGAGAATTCTGATGGTGCGCATAAGGCGCGGGACCGTCGTCGGGATCGTTGCGACGGTACTCCCCATGGTCATTGCGACCCTCGTGGCGGCAGCGCTCTTTCCAGGGAGCGGCGAACGGCTGGTGACGCTGTTCCTCATTTACGTCGTCGCCGTCATCGGGACCTCCGTCTACAGCGGCAATTCCGGCATCATCTCGTTCGGCAATACCGGCTTCATGGCGATCGGCGCCTACGCCGCGGGGCTCTTGACCATCAGCCCGATCATACAAAAGACGGCCCTGCCGCATCTGCCGGCATGGCTGGCGGGATGGGGCATGCCCTTCATTCCGGCGCTTCTGGTCGCCCTTGTCGTTGTTGCGCTGGTGGCCGTCGCCATTGGTATTCCGGTCGCGCGGCTTGCCGGATCCTCGGCTTCGATCTGCACGCTCGGCTTTCTGGTGATCGTCCATGTCGTGCTTGTGGCATCGAGCGACTTCACCCGCGGCAGCCAGACCTTCTTCGGAATACCGCGTGCGGTGAACATCTGGGTCGCCTTGCCGTTTGCGATCCTTGCCGTCGCCATAGCCCGCATCTATCGGGATTCAAGCGCTGGCATGAAGCTTCGCGCCTCGCGCGAGGATGAGATCGCCTCGACCGCCGTCGGCGTGAATGTGCGGCTGCATCGTTTCCTTGCCTGGGTACTCGGGGCTGTCCTGTCCGGTGCGGCCGGAGTTCTGCTCGGTCACTTCATCGGTGCCTTCTCGCCGAAGGATTTTTATTTCAACCTGAGCTTCCTGCTGCTTGCAATGCTGATCCTCGGCGGCATCACCACCGTTTCCGGCGCCGTCATCGGCACTGCTGTCATCATGGTGATCGTCGAATTGCTCAGGAAGCTCGAAGGTGGCGTCGATCTCGGCTTCTTTTCCCTGCCGACCGTCTTCGGCCTCACCGACATCGGCATCGGATTGGCGATCCTGCTTGTGATGTATCGTCTGCAGGACGGCCTTCTTGGGGTGCGCGAAATCGACGAGCAGCTGCCGTTCCTGAGGCGCCTGGCTGCAGGAAAGATTAGACCCGCGACCAGCCCGGTCGGAGCGAAAACATCCGGCGTGGAAGACGATGTCCTGCGCGTGGAAAATGTCGGCAAACAGTTCTCCGGGCTCGTCGCGCTCGAGGATGCGAATTTTGAAGTCCGCCCAGGCCTCGTCACCGGACTGATCGGCCCGAACGGCGCCGGCAAGTCGACCTTGATCAACAGCGTTTCGGGCGTCGTGCCGCCTTCGACGGGACGGGTGACCATCGGCGGAATGGACGTCGCTTCCCTACCGGTTCATCGCGTGCCGATTGCCGGCCTTGCGCGCACCTTCCAGAACATCCGCCTCTTCAAGAACCTGACCGCGCTGGAAAACGTGACGGTCGCCGCGAGCGCGATAGCGCGTGATGGTGCCGACCCCGTCGACCTTGCTCGCGAGGCGCTCCTGGAGGTGGGCCTTGGCGATGTCGCAGACCAATTGGCCGGCACGCTCTCCTACGGTGCGCAGCGCCGTCTCGAAATCGCTCGCGCGCTGGCGCTGAAGCCCCGCTATCTGCTGCTCGACGAGCCGGCGGCAGGCATGAATCCGGCCGAGACGATGGAGTTGATGGCCGTGCTCGATCGTATCCGAACGAAGTATCGCCTCGGCCTCCTGGTGGTCGAGCACGACCTCAAGCTGATCATGCGCCTTTGCGACATCGTCGTGGTCCTAAACAAGGGCCAGCAGATTGCGATCGGGACGCCGGCTGAGATCCAGTCGAATCCGGCCGTGATCGAGGCTTACATCGGCCGGCGCCGGTCGGTCGTGAGCCATCAGCCATCCAAAGCCGACGCGCCATTGCCCGATCTCGATCCGCACGCATCCGGCAAGACAGCATAAACATCCAGAGGGAGTATAATAATGAAATCGACATTGAAGGTTCTGTTCCTGTCAAGCGCGCTGGGCGCCATGGCTCTTCCGGCGTTGGCAGACGATCTCGTCGTTGGCTTGGCCACTGCTCAGACCGGCACGCTTGCGCCTTACGACCAGCCGTCGCTCAAGGGCCTGCAGATGGCGGTCGACGAGATCAATGCTGGCGGCGGCATTGCGGGAAAGTTCCCGATCAAGCTCATCGCCAAGGACACTCGCTCCGATGCCGGACAGACCGCTCTCGTTGCGCAGGAGCTTGTCGATCAGGGCATCAGCATTCTGATCACGCCCTGCGATGCTGACCCCTCGATCGCCGCCGGCCAGATCACGCAGGCGGCACATATTCCGGCTTTCTCGTTCTGCGCGACGACACCAACCATGCCGCTGGCGGTCGGCGACTACATGTTCGGAAACTATCCCGCCGACAACGTGCAGGCCGCGGTCCTCGCAGCCTATGCCAAGGACAAGGGCTTCAAGAAGGCCTATATCCTGAAGTCTCCGGATACCGCCTACACGCTGAAACTACCGGAATACTTCGCCACGAGCTTCAAGGCAAAGGGTGGCGAACTGGTCGGCGAGGGCACTTTCAGCATGGGTCAGCAGGACTTCAGTGCCGAGGTGACGAAGATCAAGGCCCTGAACCCTGCACCCGACGTCATCATGACTGCTGCCTATGAGCCGGATTTCCCCGCTTTCATCCGCCAGCTGCGCGGTGCAGGCGTCACGACGCCGATCCTCGGCAGCGATGGTATCGACTCGCCCACGACATTCGGCCTTGGCGCGCTCGTCGATGGCGTCGTCTTCACCACCGCCGGCTTTGCCGTCGATGGCAGCCCGCTCGCAGGCTTCAACGCGAAGTACAAGGCGAAGTTCGGACAGGACCCGGATACGGTCTACATCGCCAATGGCTATGATCTCGGCAAGGTTATCGAGGCGGCGGTCACCAAGGCTGGCAGCGTTGAACCAACGGCAATCCGTGATGCAGTCGCCTCTCTTCAAGGCGTGCAGGGTGTGACGGGCGCGATCACCTATGCCGGCACCAAGGGAATGCCGTTGCGCTCCGTCTCGCTGGTCCGCATCGATGGTGGCAAGCGCTCGCTGGTCAGCCAGGGCGTTCCGAACGCCGCGGACGTTCCCGCTCCGTGATCTGACCGACATGCTCTCCGGTGGTTTGTCGGGGAGCATGTCGCCGAAATGCATTCGTTCCATGGCTCAGGCGCACAGGCTGCGGCAAGGATTTGCCCGATGATGATGAGTAGAATTCCCGACCAGGACCCCTTGCTTGATGTTAGCGGGCTAAAGGTCGCCTATGGTCCGGTCGAGGCTCTGAAGAGCGTCGATCTCCAGGTCCGCAAAGGGCAGATCGTGACGCTGCTCGGCGCAAACGGCGCCGGCAAGAGTTCGACGCTGAACGCGCTCGTCGGCCTTGCCGCGAAGAAGGCCGGCAGGGTGACGTTCGGCGGTAAGGACATTTCCGCACTTCCGCCTGAGACGATCGTGCGCATGGGCATGACGCTGACGCCGGAAGGCCGCCGCATCTTTCCAAGCCTCAGCGTTGACGAGCATCTTCTTCTCGGCGGGGCCATGCACAAGCGGCGAGGGGCTATAGATGCGGTGCGCGAAGACATGCTGTCGCGCTTCCCGATCCTGAAGGAGCGTCTGCATCAAAAGGCGGGTTCGCTGTCCGGTGGCGAGCAGCAGATGTTGGCGATCGCCCGCTCGATGATGTCCTCGCCTGATCTTCTGTTGCTGGACGAGCCATCGCTCGGCCTTGCGCCGCAGATCGTCGACCAGATCTTCGAACTCATCTCGGGTTTGCGCGAGCGTGGGCTGACGATCCTGCTCGTGGAGCAGAACGTCTCTCTTTCGCTCGAAATCGCCGATGCCGGCTACGTGATGGCCAATGGCAGGATCGTACTGTCGGGCTCTGCGGCCGATCTTCGCAATTCCACCGAAATCCAGGGCGCCTATCTGGGGGCCTGACCGGCAAAGGGACTTCATCTCATGGACATGTTTCTGCAGCAGCTGGTCAATGCGCTGAGCCTCGGCGGCACATATGCGCTTCTGGCGCTTGGTCTTGCGGTCGTCTTTTCGATCATGGGCCTGATCAATTTCGCCCATGGCGAGCTTATGACGGCGGCCGGGTACGGTCTCTGCTTCGCACTGATCGTCGGTCTGCCTTTCGGCGTGGCGATCGTCGTGGCGTTGGCGGTCGCAATCCTGCTCGTGCTCCTCATGGAGCGCACGGCTTTCCGACCGGTTCGCGGCGCCAGCGGCACAACGCTGCTTCTGACAAGCTTTGCCGTCAGCGCCATCCTGCGCGTGCTCTTCCAGAATTTCGTTTCGGCTCGTCCGAAGCCCGTTCCGATGCCGATGAGCCTTTCCGGCACGATCGAGATTGCCGGACTGCATATCGGCATCATCCAGGGAATCTCGATCCTGGTGACCTTCGTCATGCTCGCGGGGCTGAACCTCTTCCTGCGGACCACGGTGCTTGGTCGCGCCATGCGCGCGGCTTCCGAGGATTTTGCCATCGTCCGCCTGATGGGCATTCGCGCCAATGCCGTCGTTGCCACGGCCTTTGCAATCTCCGGCCTTCTGGCAGGCGTTGCCGGCATTCTCTGGGTGGCACAGCGCGGCAGCGTCGATCCGCTGATGGGCTTCCTGCCCGTGCTCAAGGCTTTCATTGCCGCCATCATCGGCGGTCTCGGCAGTCTTTCGGGGGCGGTCGCAGGCGGTTTCTTGCTTGGCTTCATCGAGGTCTTCCTGCAGGCATATCTGCCGGATAGCCTGCTAAGTTACCGCGACGCCTTCACCATCCTGCTCGTCATCGCGGTCCTGCTATTTGCTCCTCAGGGGCTGCTTGCTCGAAAGACGATTATCAAGCTTTGATTGGAAGGTTATCGCATCCCTGAACCTGGCCCTCGCGGGCGCATCTGGAGCCGTGATCCGCATTCCGCGGCTCTAGAAGATGGGAAACCCAGCGGCACATCCTATTCCCCAATCGGGGAGGCGGTGCCAACCTGGGCTTCATCGATCTGACGCTGTCAGCCGTGCTGCTCATTACGCGCGCCAGGGCATCGTGTGTCCAAGCTCTTCGGCAAGGCTGTGCAAGAAGCGTCTCATGACTTCGGCGCGCTCCTCGGCCATCGCATGGCCCGCCTTGGTCTGCATGGTATCGGGAAGCCGCAAGAGCTTCACTTCAAAATGGTCAACCGCATAACGGCGGTCGTCCAGAGGCCGATTTTCCGCAAAGGGATCGTCGCCGTCAAACAGAGAGGAGCCGAGCTGCCCGGCGATCGCAAAGACGCGGGCGAGACCGATTGCGCCCAATGCCTCCAGGCGATCGGCATCCTGGAGCGCCCGCGCCTCCAGCGTGCGCGGCGGAATATTGGCCGAGAAGCTGTGCGTGAGAATGGCGTGACAGGCAGCTTCGACGCGGTCCGGCGCGAAACCGAGCGCGGCGAGGATCGGCCTTGCAGCATCGGCAGAAAGGGCTGAGGCCCGCGATCTGTTCGGGTCGTTCTTTGGCAGGTTCACCCAGTCGTGCAGATAGGCGGCGGCGATGATGACGCCCTCGTCGCCGCCGCCTTCCGCAGCGGCGATCCGCAGTGCTGCGCGCATGACGCGCCGGGCATGGTTGATATCATGGCTCGCGTCGCCGCCGTCGTCATGGGCCAGGAACTCGGCTTCGAGCCGGTCGATCAGGTCTTTATGCGGCATTTCCATCTGCTTCTATCTGGTTTCGAGGATCAATCGGGAGGCATCGGCCAGGCTGTCGACGACAGGAGCGCCGGTCGCGGCGAGTGCGGCGCGCGCCTGCATACCCGTGGTTACCAGAACCGTGCGGATACCGAGCGGGCTTGCGGCATCAAAATCGTCGACTGTATCGCCGATCATCCAGCAGCACTCGGCGGCAACGCCGAGTGTCTCGCAGTGGGTGAGGAGGCTTTCTCGCTTCGAAGGATGGCCAGTACCGGCAAACCCCTGGATCAGGCTGAAGTGCTCGCCAAGGCGATGATGTTCGATGAGTGCCGCGATCTGCGGATGCGGCGCCATGGAGAGCAACGACTGTGTGGCGAAGGGGGCGATGGCCCGAAGCGCGTGGAGAGCATCGGGCGCCAGCGGCAGCTCATGCATCGCCGCTGCATAGCGGGTGGCATAGCTGTCGCCGAGATGATCCAGTTCGTGCGACAAGGCCGTGCGCCCGAGGAGCGCGTTGAAATATCCGGACAACGGTCGTCGGTAGTGGTCGCGGATATCGTCTTCCGTCACGTCGGGGTAGCCGAGATCATCCAGCGCGTCGATGGTGATGCGCGCGGTGATCGCAAAATCATCGAGAAGCGTGCCGTTCCAGTCCCAGATAACATGCTTGTCCATTAGGTCCGATTCTCCATGCGGTGGCCGTTTGCGTCGAAATAGTGAAGACGCTCGGCGGCAACGAAAAGGTCCACGCTGGCGCCGGGTTCTAGTGCCTCGGCAAGCCGGGCGCGAAACCGCCAACCGCCGCATTCGAGATGTATCAACCTCTCCACGCCCATCAGTTCCGAACGGCGTACCAGAGCAGTCAGGCGTAGTCCCTCTCCCTCCGAAACAAGCCTCACATCCTCGCTGCGAAAACCCAGGATGAATTTCTGCAACGGACTCGCCGATGTCGGCAGGTGGATGTCCTCACCGCCGATCTTCGATCTGCCCTCTTCGATCTCCACCGGCGCCAGGTTCATCGAACCGAGGAAGTCGGCAACGAAGCTGTTGGCTGGCTGAGAAAAGATGGTTTCCGGCTTGCCTTGCTGCTCGATATGCCCGTCGCGCATCACCACCAGATGATCGGCAAGGGCAAGTGCCTCCGTCTGATCATGCGTCACATAGACCGTCGTCGCACCGATTTCGCGTTGCAGAGATGCGAGTTCCGCACGCATCTCGATCCGCAATTTCGTGTCGAGATTGGAGAGAGGTTCATCCATCAGAAGCACGCCCGGACCACGCACGATCGCGCGCGCAATGCCGACGCGTTGGCGCTGGCCGCCCGAGAGCTGGGCCGGCAGACGCTCCAGCAGTGTGTCGATGCGGGCGAGCTGCGCTGCGGCACGAACACGCCGGTCAATCTCCGGCTTGCCAAGGCCGGCCATGCGCAGCGGAAATGCGATGTTCTCGAACACCGTCTTGGCAGGATAAAGCGCATAATTTTGAAACACCATCGCCACTCCACGGCGCTGCGGATCAACCTGTGTGACATCACGCTCACCGAAACGAATGGTTCCAGAGGTCGCGGTTTCAAGTCCGCAGAGGCAGCGCAAGAGCGTGGTCTTGCCGCAGCCGGAAGGGCCGACGATGACAGTGACACCGCCCGCCGGGCAATTCACGTCGAGCTGGTCAAAGACCGGGCGCTGAGCGCCCGGCCAGAGTTTCGTCAGGCCATGAACGGTGACGGCCTGCGGTGCGGAGACACCTGTTGCCCCGCATGTCATGGCGATGGTCATGGGTGCTGCTCTCACTTTGCGCCGTTCAGATCGTCCATGATGCCGGCGAGGCGCTTCATGCCATCCTGAGCCGAGGTCGCACCCGTCAGGATTTCGTACTGGGTATCGCCGAAATTGGATTGGAACTCGTTGTTGGCCTTGCCGGGCAGGGTGTACCAATTCTGGCTTTTCTGCGTGTTGAGGACCTTGAGCTCGGGGTTCTGGGCGTAGAAATCGCCAAGCAGCTCCGGTTTTGCGACTGTCGTCACGTTGACCGGCGAAGAGGCCGTCGCCTTCACCGTCAAGGCGACGCTTTCGGGAGTGACGAGCGATAGCAGCGCCTTGCAGGTTGCTTCCTTGCGGGCAGGGTCCGTCGCCAACATGACAAAGCCGTTGGCCGATGCCATGGTCACCGGCGTTGCGCCGTCCTTGGCCGGCATCGGCGCCAGCGCCACTTTGAAGGAAGCCTTCGGCACAAGGCTGGTATAGCCAGAGGACGAACTCAGGAGCATCGCCACCTCGCCGGCCTGGAACATCCGGCCGGCCTCGCCCCAGAAGGTGCCCGGCGAAACGGCTGGCATGTAGCCCTTTTCGACCAGGCCACGCATATAGCTCATCACCTCGACGCCTGCCGCATTGCCGACACCGGACTTGCCGTCCGCACCGACCATGGCACCACCTGCAGAGGCGAGCTGCCCCTCAAACATGTAGGTGTTGGGCATATACATCAGCACGCCGAACTTGTTGTTGGCCTTGTCGCTGAGTTTGGCGGCAGCGGCCTCCAGTTCCGTCCAATTCTTCGGAGGATTTGCCGGGTCGAGGCCGGCTGCCTTGAAGGCGTCGGTATTGATGAATAGCGCCGGCAAAGTGACATACCAGGGCATGGCATAGAGCTTGCCGTTGACGCGGAAGTCGTCGAGCAGACCCTTGTCCAACTGTGCCGCAAGCTCCGGCGCTGATGCCAGGCAATCGTCAAGCGGCTGTGCGCGGCCAGAATCGACGTAAGGGCGAAGAACCGCACCCGTTACGCGCACGGCGTCCGGCGTCGTGCCCGCCACGATATCGGCGAGCACCTTCTGCGTCGTATCGAGGTCGGATTTGTTGTCGAGCTCAAGCTTCACAGAAGATGCAGGCTTCGTGCCGTTATAGGTATCGAAGATCTGCTTGAGCACGGCGCCGTTCTGCTTTTCCTGACCGGAGACGAAACGGAGGTCTCCGGCTGCCGCTGCAAATGCAGGAAGGAGAGCGAGTGAAATGGTGGCGACCGCAGTGGCCGAAATCAGACGGGTCATTGATAAAACTCCGAAGTGGAAAGGGATTTTCAGTCGACCTGGCCGGATGTCATCGACATGCCGGCAATGAATTGCCGCTGCGCCAACAGGAAGCCGACCAGCAATGGAAGAACGGTCAGGGTGGCGGCGGCCATCTGCGGCCCGTATTCCGATCCGAGCTCCTGATCGAGAAAGCGGACGATGCCGAAGGGCACGGTTGCGGCATAATCGTTGCGCAGCACGAAGGATGGCCAGAAATAGTCGTTCCAATGCGATACGAAGCTGAAGATGCCGAACGTTGTGATTGCCGGCCGCGCCATTGGGAAGACGATGTGCCAAAGAATGCGAAAGGGCGAGGCGCCGTCGAGTCTTGCCGACTCGAACACGGATTGTGGTATCGAGAGAAAGAATTGGCGTAATAGGAAGACGCTGAATGCGGAACTCAAAAAGGGCAGGATGAGCGCGCCGTAGCTGTTGACGAGACCGAGTTGCGACAGCAGCACATAGACTGGAATGGCGGTAACCTGATAGGGCACCATCATCGCGGCGAGCACAAGCCAGAGGCTCAGAGCCTGTCCCGTAAACCGGAGCCTGGACAGCGCATAGGCCGCAGGCACGCAAACCGCGACCTGCCCGATGAAGATCGCGACGACCACGACGATACCGTTGAAATAGTAGCGCAGGATCGGCACGTCCTCGAAGACGCGCGCGTAGTTTTCCAGCGTGAAGGCAGGCAAGGCGAGCAGATTGCCGCGGAAAATATCGTCAGGCGGCGTGAACGACGTGCGCAGCATCAGCCAGAACGGCAGCAGCATGAATACGGCGCCGATGGCGAGGGCGAGATGAATGCTACCCTGCTGCAGGAGATAGCGACCGCGTGTGGAAGTGGGGATCATCGGGAGCCTGCCTTTTCAAGACGAGCCGTCAGGACGCGCTGAAGGAAGGTGGCGATAAGCGCCAGCGCGACGAGGACCAGGGTGACGACGGAACCGCCGCCAATATCGAAGAAATATATGCCGCGCTCCCACATCAGATGTGCAAGCGTTTGCGAATGACGCGAGGGGCCGCCGCCGGTCATGGTCGACACGCTGTCGAAGACGCGCATGGCGTTTACTGACGTGATGATGCCGGCGAAAACAGTCGTGGGGCCGATGGCTGGCCATGTGACGTGCCAGAAGCGGTTCCAGCCATTGGCGCCGTCGACGCGGGCAGCCTCAAGCTGATGGCGCGGCACGGCGGCGAGTGCTGCAAGATAAAGTATGGCGATGAAGCCAATCTGTTGCCAATTGCCGACGACGGCGACGGCGGGAAGCGCCAACCCCGGCGAATTCAGCCAGTCGGTTATGCCTGTCAACGGCCCGAGCATGTGGTCTATCAGACCGCGCCGGCCGACAAACATCCAGCGCCACACGATCGACATCGCGACCAGGGTCGCGGCGACCGGGAGGAAGTAGACAGCTCGCCAGAAGACCCGGCCGTGGCCGAGGCTGTTGATGCCGAGCGCTACGAGCAAGCCGAATATCATCGAGGTGGGTACGGTGAGTGCCATGTAGAACAGCGTCACTCCGATGCTGTTGACGAGGTCGCCGCGCGCAAAGGCCTTGGCGAAATTCGAAAGGCCGACGAAGCGGATGGTGCCGGCAAGAATGTCGGTTTCGAAGAAGGCCAGCACCAGCGTCAGCAGGCAGGGCAGGATGGTGAAGACGATCAGCAATGCCAGCATCGGTGCGACCAGCACAAAAGGTGCGGCACGCTCGCCGATGCCGGGTGCCGGCGCCGCGATCGGCGTCAGTAGGCGGGCGCTCGGCTGCGTCACAGGCTGTACTCCCGCGTGTCGAAGGCCGTATGAATTGCACCGCTGAAATGCGCCGCCGCCGCCTGCTGCGCCGAGGCACAGTCTTCAGGCGCGCCGAGATGGCAAAGGACGAGCCGCTTGGCATTCGCGATCGTCGCGAGATGTCCGGCATCTGCCGGCGTCATGTGCAGGCCGCCGGGAGCCTTCGGGCCTGAAAAATGCGCATCGACAAGGAAGAGGTCGGTGCCGGCGGCAAAATCCCCCAGCGCCGGAAGGAAGCGGGTATCGGCGGAGTAAACGAGATCGGCGCCTTCGAACCTGATGCGCATCGCGGCGGTCGGGATGCGGTGATCGACCGGAAAGGTCGCAACGGTCGTCCCGTCAAGGACGATATCGTCGCCCGGCTCGTATTCGCGTGCATCGAATACGGTCAGCAGCCAGTCTTCGCCGCGGGCAAGAGCTGCGCCGAGTGCCTTGTATCCGGCATTGCCGCCATTTTCCTCAAAGCGCCAATTGCGATGACCGAAGAGATCGGAGAGCTTCTGCAGGAATTCCAATCCGCCGGGCGGCAGATAGACCGGCACCGGCTGGGTGCGGCCTTCCGTCAGCCATTCGGTCATCAACGCATAGCCAAGCGGGATGAGATCAAGTACATGATCTGGATGCAGATGGCTGATGATCACGCCATCCACGCCGGCCGTCGCATCCGCGCCGATCAGCGCGCCGGCAATACCGGGACCGCAGTCTAGCAACAGGCGCTGGCCGGCAATGCGAGCGAGATAACCCGAGCAGGCAAAGCCCGAAATCGGAAAGCCTGCCGACGAACCCAACACTGTCAACGATCTGCTTGTCACAGCCACACTTGCATCCTCGATTATGCAACGGGCCTCTATGGACTTAGGATAACCGTATCGTGACAGTTCGATTGTTTTCACACGCCTCTCATAGAAAGTATCTATGATAGCGCTCAGGCCCGACCAGGAGACACGCCATAGCTAAGCCCACCCATTTCTCGCCTACGACACAACGATTGCGGCGGATCAGCCTGCGCCAACTCATCTATCTCGTGGAATTGAAGCGATGCGGCGGGTTTGGCCGTGCCGCACAGGCCCTGGCCATCAGCCAGCCGACGTTGAGCCATCAGATCGCGCAACTCGAAGCAACGCTCGGCGTCATTCTGGTCGAACGCGGCACGCGGTTGCTTCGGCTGACGGCCCGAGGCGAACTGCTCGCAGGGCGCGCAAGCCGGATTCTGGGACTTCTGGACGAAACGATTGATCTTCTCGACAGCCACGACGACAAGAAGGAGCTTCGGATCGGAATTCCAAGCTACATGTCCTATCCGGCCGTTACCGAACTGCTTGCTTCCTTTCGCGAGGTAGCAAGAGACGCACAGCTATTCCTCGTGGAAATGACGGCAGAGCAGATGAGCGACAAGCTCAACGAAGGCGAGATCGATGCCGGCTTTCTGTCACTGCCCACACCAGACCGTCTGCTGGATGAAATGATATCGCTGCCGATATGGGAGGCGCCCTATCTCATTTGCCTCCCGAAGCGCCATCCCCTTGCCGGTAAGCCAGCGCTTCACGCCAAGGATTTGGAGCAACTGGACATCGTCCTTGCTCCCCGGGAGTATCATCGAGCGCATTACGATCACCAGCTTGAGGCGCTGCGTGCGCTCGGCATTGTGCCACGGATTGTCCATGCCGATGTGGCGACGACGCAGTCGCAGATGGCGCTGACGGCCGCGGGCGTGGGAGCATGCCTCCTGTCTGAAGGGGCAAACCCGATCCTGAGAGAGCTTGTTCTGAAGAAGACCGAACCTGCGCTTTGCAATCACAGGCTCGCGCTGTTCTGGTCACCCGCCAATCGAAACGCGCTACTGGAGCGTTTCGTCGCGGAAGCCCGCCTCAGATTGCAGCGGCAGTGAGAGCGAGAATCGATGGCAAAATACCTTCGTGATGTCGGGTGTCTCAATCTCCTCCGTTGGTTTTCGACCTGAGACCATGAACTTCCTCTAGGTGGTGAGCAAGGTCCCCATTCTGGCACATGGCTGTCGTCGGAAGGCGTCCAGCCTCTCAGAGCCGCTTGTTCAGGCCTTGCTCGAACTCGTTCGGTTGTTTCATATGTGCCAATACTCTGATGCAACCCATTCGTCGTAAATGGTTGCACCCACGCGATGCTTTGGCAAAGCAGTCAAGTCGAGCAGTATATCGGCGTCAGCTATGGAAAGTCGCCGACGAGAGTATGCCATCGTATCGGGGCGTGATGTTGATCGGCGTTCTCACCACAAACTATGAAGAGCCTCCATGTCAAAGCAATGGATACTACCCGGCGATCCCATAATTCCGAACAGAAACCTTGAGAGACTGCATTGTTTGCTCACTGAACTCGATCTGTGTGTGACACAGGAGCAGCTGGCGGATGTCGTTATACGGTATGTAGAGCCGTTCGGCGCGACCAATCTCTTGGCCGGCACCATGCCCCAGGCGGGTGCCACCAAGCGACAACAGATCGGCCACATCCTCATCAATGCCTGGCCAAACGACTGGTCGGCTCGCTATTTCTCCATGAACTACCTGTTCAAAGACCCGACCATCCAGCTTGTTCGCCATGGGGTCGAACAATTTTGCTGGAATGGCGAGGAAGTCGCTCAATATCGTTCAGGCTCGAAGATCATGGGCGAAGCCGCTGACTTTGGGTTGAAGGAGGGCTTTACGGTGAGCTTACCGAGCTTAGAGGGCGACCATGTGGGATTTTCGATTGCCGGAGAGCGGCTCGACCTTTCTCCAGAGAGCAAGAAAAATCTCGCGCTGGTGGCAAGTTTTGCAATTTATCGTGCCTTGCAGATCAGACGCACATTACAGAGAGTAGGCATACCGAAGCTTACGAAGCGAGAAACGGAAGTGCTGCAACTGGCGGCCGCTGGGTTGCAGGAAAGGCTGATTGCCGAGCGCCTCGGCATTTCGGATCATGCAGTCGACAAGTACATGCGTTCCTGCCGTGACAAACTCGGTTCGCGCAATACCAACCAGGCGATCGCAAGTGCGCTGAGAGCGGGCCTGATTTCCTAGGTACGCTTTTCCGTACCTGCTTCAATACAACGATCATCCGACAATCCTTCCCGCTAGAAAAAGGATTGTCCCATGCTTCATATTATAGATGCCCAGAATATTCATGATTTCGAGAAGGAAATGGATCAGGCGTACCGGCTCCGCCATCGCGGGCACTTCAGTTAAATAAGCTTGATCAAGAGGGTCGAAGGCTTAGCGTCACGCCCGAGAACGCTTGGGCACCCAATTGGCAGCCGATGGTTATAGGAAGTCGGAAATTGCAAAGCGCTGATTATTTAAGCGCCTAAATTAGGGTACGGAGTCCCGTACCTTAAATTCGACTGAAATCGAGCTAGATTCCGATGCTGATGTTGGAAACGGCTCCCAGCCAGCAATTGCGACCTGCAATTAAGTCACGACATCCATTTATCGACCAAAGGACTCGCTTATCATCCTCCTGCATTAGTGTTGGATGATCGGGCATGTATGGTGACGGCGTTGCGGAGCTTCGCAAGCTGCCGGCTTTGAGGATATTGTTTGAAGCGTGCCGCCAGAAATCCGAATAGCATTGATACAGCAGTCGGAATGCGGATTCGGCGAGCTCGGACGACGCTTGGATGGAGCCAAAGTAGATTGGGCAGCGCCGTCGGTGTCAGCTTCCAGCAGATTCAGAAGTATGAATCTGGGAACTCCGCGGTTGGCGCAAGTCGCCTCATATCGCTTTCAAAAGCTCTAAATGTGCCGGTTTCGTTCCTGCTGCAAGACGAGCAGCAGACTGTGCAACCCCCAGATAACGCGGCCTTCCCTGAATGCTCACCTCAGTCCGCGGATCTGTTCCAAGCTTTTCTGGCGATTGGAGATCCACGCGTGAGGTCGAAAATCGTAGAGCTTCTGCAATTGATAGCTCTTATATCCTCCAGCACGCTGCCAAGACGCGACTAGTCGTTAGTCACTTCATTGATTGCACAGCCGCGGTCTGGAACAATGATCACGACAATCGCTAGAGTGTTGATACCATATATAGGTGCAGGTCTGACGCCGTGCCATTGGAGTCGTCGGGATCCAATGGCACCCAATGCTCCAAGATTCAGCAGGAGCTAAACAGTCTGAAACGATGCAGACGGATTCGATCCCGTTCAAAAGCATTCAGCCTTGCGTACACTAGCCATGGAGCCCATGTCCGGCAGCGTTTTGTACTCCAACAACGCATATGCCCCACGAATCGCGCGGCTTATTCGCGTCTCATCTGGCCGTTGACGCTCGGCAAGGCCAGGGTGGCAAAGGCAACTGCATCCTCCATATCGAGGACATCGCTCTCCGTCCCGAAGACTAGGTGACCGACTCATAAGATCGTATCCAAATCCGAATTGATGCGAGCTGAACGGCTGCGAGGAAATTGTCGTCGCGTTTGTCGTATCGCGTTGCGACGGCACGGAAGTGTTTGAGTTTGTTGAAGAACCGCTCGACGGCATTGCGTTGTTTGTAGAGCCATGGGCTGAAGGTGGGGATGTTGACGCGGTTTGGCATGGGGCGGATGCAGCCCCACGCTCCTCGTGCTTTGAGGCCTTGGCGTAAGCTGTCGCTGTCGTAGGCGCGATCCGCCAGGAGAATGTTTCCAGTCTGAACCGTCGCAAACATAT
>JUHI01000005.1 GCA_000799755.1 Martinezella tropici | reverse complement strand
CGCATCCTCTTGGAAAACTACTTCTTCCAGGAAGACCTCGAAGCCCAGATCGCGGCCTTCGTCGAGCACTACAATCATCGCCGATACCACGAGAGCCTCGACAATCTCACTCCGGCCGACGTCTACTTCGGACGCGGCCAGACCATCCTGCTCGAACGTGAAAGGATCAAACGAGACACTATCCGACAGCGCCGCTTGAACCACCAGGCCAAAGCGGCTTAAATCAACCCGCAAACTGAGCCGGAAACTCCATTCTTCCAGAGCCCAAAAAGTCTCAAATCATTCGACGACGGACACCTGCCGCCGCCCATACAAAAGCTCGATGTGGCGGTTTACTCCTTCCCAGATCTGACGGGGCAGAACAAGCCCAATGAAAATTTTGCCGAATATTCCCGCGCCCTGACGCAAGGTGGCGCACAGCTATTGACTGACGTGCTGACCAGGGCGGGTAACGGCAACTGGTTCAATGTCGTCGAACGCACCGACCTGCAATCGCTGTTGCAGGAGCGGCAGATCATTCAGAACACCCGGTCGGCAGTCTACGGCGCAAAGGCCGGCGGTATCCCGCCACTTCGGTTTGCCGGCGTGCTGCTCGATGGCGGCATCATCGGCTATGACTCCAATGAAACGACGGGCGGTATCGGCGCCAACTATCTCGGGATAGGCGGAAATACGCAATATCGCAAGGATATCGTGACTGTATCCTTGCGAGCCGTCAGCGTCAGCACCGGGCGCGTATTGGCTTCGGTCAGCACGACCAAGACAATCTATTCCGTGCAACTGCAGGGATCGGCATTCCGCTTCGTCGGCGTCGATCAGCTGCTCCAGATCGAGGGTGGCATC
This sequence comes from Martinezella tropici, assembly GCA_000799755.1. Classification (GTDB taxonomy): domain Bacteria; phylum Pseudomonadota; class Alphaproteobacteria; order Rhizobiales; family Rhizobiaceae; genus Rhizobium; species Rhizobium tropici_A. Next base: position 389,306 of record JUHI01000005.1, on the reverse strand, counting down.
ACGCGAAATGCCCCCACGACCTTGGGAGTCCAGGAAGGTATCCAGCTAGCCGTCTATTCGCTGATCTTCGAAGGCGTGAAGAATGGACTGTGGCAGTTCAGGGATGCCGCGGCCGGCGCGGCGTTCATGCGATATCTGGACGAGCATCAACGGGCGATGACGTATAAGCTCGATGCCAACGGCCGGCCGCTCGGCCCGGCGGTAACCGTTCCTGCTGTCATCGCGCCGCCGCCTGCCGTGGAAACGGCGTCCAAGCCTATCCTCATCCAGAACAAGCCGAAGACCTCATGACCGTCACTGACGAGGCGTCATTTTTTCCGGCAGAATTCCGATTGCGCATTGTCGGGTCCGCAGGTGGCTGCACCGTTCTGGGCATTTGCGTTTGGATTGGGTTTGGCTGCCGTCTTGCTGCCGGGCCCCTTCTCCAGATTGCCATTCTTCCGGACTGGAACACGGCCTTTCACCTGAGGAATCTGCGTTTCTGAAAATCCGGAACGCTGGATGATGGGCTGGCTATCGGCAAGAGCATCTGCAGAGCCGAACGTGCCGGCAAAAAGCGTGATAGCCGTAACCGCGGTGATTGTATTGGGATGCATCATGTCGATACTGCTCCTCAATCGTAATCTCGAACCGATATCGGGTTATCGGCTCCAAACATGCTGTCTTCGACGTTTCAATCGGCCAGAGGCCTTTCAGTTCCAAATTTGCCGGCGCTTTCGCCGTTGCCGGCAACTGGAGCGTCTTCAGTGGCCTACAGCGCCGGGCCCAACCGTGGGCAGGCGATTATCCGTCGGCGCGGGTGCTGCCCGCTCGGTAACACCACTGCCTACGCTCGGAAAGACGCTGTTTGCCAATTGGATTTGCGTCCGCGTTCGCGATACCTGCTTCGGCCTATGTGATGCAGTTCGGCGAATAGCCGGCGGCCGAGATGCGGGCATGACGACTGTCTCCGGCAGTTGCTCGACAAAGGCAGGATTTGTCTCTGCGGAGGGAGCCTGTTGTAGATAGCTTTCCCCAGACACGGCGCCGCCGGTTAGCGTAAGCATAGCGATCAGGGAGTATCCGGCAATTAACTTTGATGTCATCTGCATTGGTTCCCTTGCGCGTTATAAAATATTAAAATTTCAGTATTTCATATAAAACAATGTATCATAAATATTAACATATTTAAATATGTTCAAAGCTTGATATCGTATTTGCGTGTTACGCATTATTACAAAATTATTCTGTAGTTGCAACTTAAATCTGGGAGGAGCGCGTGAATCTATATTATAGAATGTTCGTGATTTGTGTGGCCTTCTTGCTTTGGGAGGCCGGCGCGTTCTCGGTGCTGGCTGCCGATAATGATCCGGCAACACCGCAGCCGAGGCCCCAAGACGCGGCGCCAGATGCCGGCAAGAGCGCACCATCCGCTGCCGCATCCTCAAGCCGGCCCGCGCCCGCCGCCTCGCAGGTGACGGAACAGAAGTTCGACGCGTGGACGCTGCAGTGCACGACGGACAAAGCGATGAAGCCGCCGTGCCAGATCGTCTATCGCCTGACCTCGCCCGATCAAAAGCAGGTATTTCTCGTTATCAGCATGGCGCGGTCGGCTGACAACAAGGTTGGCATGCAGATGGCGCTTCCGCTCGGTTTCGCCGTCCAGGGCGGCGTGAAGATCGCGTTCGGCGCAAAATATTCGACGATGGCGAAAGTGTCGCGCTGTACGACGCAAGGATGTCTGGTGGAGGGCCAGTGCCCGCCGGACATGCTCTCGGTCTTGGCCAAGGAAAAATCCGGGAAAGTGTCGATCCGGATGATGCAGGGAAATGTGGCGGAACTTCCGATCTCTCTGAGCGGATTCAACTCTGCCTTCCAGGCAATGCAAGCAAACGGCGGATGAGAATTGAAGCGGCATTACCTGGTCTGAATTGGCCGTATTCGAGGCGATAGAGGGTCATCTTGCGATATCGCCGATGATGAAGGCTGGGACCTTGCTACATATGCAGGATTGCTCCTGACTTGCTGCGGTGTTGGTGGGGCCGGTGTCTTCAGGGGTGGCGAAGGAAGTCGCTTGCGCGATCTCCTTCGCCGATCTTCCTGTCAGTGGAGGCTATCTTCCGTTGAGCGCGAGCATATCGGTAACATCGATGCCGTGCGTATCAAACCACCATTGCGCCGTCATGTCGGGATACTTCTCGCGCAGGCGAAGATACTTAGAACGCAGCCGTTCCTGACGCTCGACTTCCTGCTCGAAATAAGGATGATCCAGCGTTCCGCCCATCACATGGATTCGACGAAGAAGCTTGCGCAGGACATAACTCTGCTCCTTGTTTCCCGGCTTATAGCCGCATTCCACGATGGTCATGACCGTGTCGCACAGCGTACTAAGGGCGTCGGCAGGTGGCGTTCCGTTCACGATCATATCAAGCCGTTCGGCCCCGAAGCCGACGTCGATACAGGTCCCGAGCGGATTGACGATGTTGCCGATCTCGATGCCGTCCTTGTAGAACTCTGTGCAATATCCGGTGATATTGCCGTCGCTCCAGGTACATTCATCATCTGTGACGATGGGGATGTGGCCGCGATAGAGCGGTGCCCATTCCTCCAGGCGATCCGGATGGATGGTGACATGATCTGGCAAGAGGCCGAGGGTTGCAAGAAACTCAAGCCAGAAGTCGATGGCGTCGCCGACAGTCATCTCCCGGAAGGAGAAAAGCCCGAGCATCGTGAATTGGAGGAAATGCGTTCCGTCTCCGATTTCGTCGAGATCGCCCATGCGCAGGCAAGCCTGGCTATTGGCGACGGTTCCAATGTGGGAGAGATCGAGGAAGAGAGGTTTGTACTGCTGCATTCCGGCGCTGCAAAAGAGCGTGGTATGATCGTGCGGCCGTACGGAGTCTATGCGTGTAAATTTGATGCCTCTGAAGAGGCAGAAGTCCTGGTATTGCTGGATCAGGCGTCCCGCGATGACATAGGCAACCTCCTTTGCTGTTCGTGTGCCTCCACAAAACATAGCGACGGAACGCGGGATGTGCAATGCAAGGGCTCTCATTCTCTACCGGAAGTTTGGAAAGTGGCTGCTGTCTCAAGCCATCGATCTCCTCAACCGCTGCTACATGCCTGTCGTGTTCATGCTGTAGATCTGGTTTGATGCATTGATAGTTATTTTGAACGGGAGCTGCGAGATTGCTTCATCGGCTAGTTTGGTGTAGGGCGTTAATTCAGAATGATCGTGGACGATCTTTTCACTGCTGTCGTCGCTCTCGGGAAATACCAACTTCTCATCAGTGCTAATTTATCCAACCACTGCGCTCCGTCGCTGAGTACCTATCGAAACATCATGGTTAAACAGACAAAGCCTTTTATCATCGAAGTCAAAACCACCCGCCGAATGAAATCAAAGCCAGCTGAAACAGCAAGATCGATCTGGGGTGACCTTGCCGTCAACCTCAAGCAGACGCTGGCAATGGAAGAGGAAGCGCCCGCCGCTTCGCCGGTGCAGCCCGATTGCGCAGAGCAACCGGGTGGTAGCTCCCCAACGGTTGCGGATCACGGTGAGGCGACGGCTGTACAGCCCGAATCTCAGTTCTTCGAAAAGTGGATTTCAAGGAAGGCGGAAAGGCCGAAGGTCGGTTCGCAGGGTGAGGTCGCGACATTCCTTGCACGGCTCGAGCAGCAGAAGGTCCTGCTCGCGGAATTTCAATCCGACCCCGATGGCTTCAAACGTTGGCGCTCGGCATGGTTTCGCAAGGTGCCCGATGGCTTTGGCGTGAGCGTCAGCCATGACCGCATCGATGCCGGCGATGGTCTGCGATATGTCGTTGTCGATACGCTCGATGACGTCTCCCGGTTTCTCGATGACCTTCGTCACCACGCGCAAACAGACCCGGATTTTCAGCAGGCGTTGAAAGCAAGCCGCATGCGCCGAGCAGCTCGCCTGGCCGGTGGCAAAGCGAGGTAATGGAGTTTCGCAATAGCGGTATCTGCGAAATCGGAGATTGAAGATGCGCGACGCGAACCGCATGGATCACGTCGTGCTTCAGGTTCCTTATTTGAGAACGCGCACGACAACGCGCTGTCCGATCGCCAGTGGCGCGTCGCGCGCGACAGTAATGATGCAGTTTGCTGTCCGCATATCGCTGCGTTCTCCGGAGTTTTCCGTCGATTTGACGTGCGTCAACACTTTGGAAACTCGGCTGATGCGTCCTGAAACCGTTTGCGCCGCGCGACCCTCGGGAACGATCTCGACGCTCATACCGGGGCCGACAAGGTCGAGATACTCTTCCGGAATGTCCGCACGCACGATCTTCGCTCCATCGGGCAGCAGGACAAACATCTCGCTCATCATCTGAGTGGAGACAGCCTCACCCGCCTTGACCGCCTGGCGCACTACGACGCCGTCGGCCGGCGCCCTGATCTCGCGCAGGCTGATCTCGCGCTTTGCCATTTCGAGACGTTCCTGCGCTATCGTTACGGTCGTAGCTGCGGAATTGGTTTCGATGGCCTGTGTCTCATAGGCGTCGCGCGCATCTTCGAGCGCCTGATCCGACACGGCCTTGCCGGCGGCTGCTCGCCGCATTCTTTCGTAGGTCTTGGAAAGGTTCCTTCCCTTGAGTTCCAGGAGTTTATGCCGGTCCTCGGCCTGGGAAAGCTCCTGTTCGGCAATGCGAACCGTGGATTCCTCCTGCCGTCTGTCGAGAACGGCAAGAAGATCTCCCTTGCGGACATAGGCCCCTTCGATCGCTCGTACTTCGGCGACGATGCCGTCGCGCACGGCGGTTATGCGATAGAGCCCTCCCTCTACATCCACGGTCCCGCGCGCGGCAGCTGCGATGGCCGGAGCGGCGCGTTCGGTGGAGTTCGAGTTTTCATCCGCCCTCGGGGTGCCGACGGCCATCCATAGAGGACCCAATATGAGTGACGAGCCCAGCAGGCCGGTCGCCCAAAGACGGCGGGAGCGCTTAAATTGATCCATGCCAGTACTCTCGTGTGTCGATGTTTCGTCCGGAGATGGTCTGCTCGTCGGTTAGCAGGCGCCCATCCTCCATGCGCAGGAGGCGGTCAGCTTTCGAAAACAGGCGCGTATCGTGCGAGACGCATAGAACAGCCGTTCCTAATTGCCGTGCCGTGTCGCGCAGGATCTCGACGATCCGCTGCCCATTGCTGCTGTCGAGCGCGCTCGTCGGTTCGTCGGCAAACAGGATCGCCGGTTGCTTGACGATCGCTCGCGCGATGGCGACGCGTTGCTTTTCTCCGCCCGACAGATGCGAAGGCCGCAGGTGCTGGCGGCGCAGCAGGCCAACGCGCTCCAATGCTTCAAGGGCCCTGGCGCGCGCTTCGGCCTCCGGAATTCCCAGATAGTCGAGCGGGATTTGAACTTGTTCGAGCGCTGAAAGCGCGGGAAACAGATTGAAGCCCTGAAAGATGAAGCCGCAGTTTTTCAAGCGAAATGCGTCTCGCTCAGCATCCGTCGATGACGACAGATCGGTCGCACCGGCACGCAGGCGCCCGCTGTCCGGTCTGGTCATGCCGCCGAGTGTTGCCAGAAGCGTGCTCTTGCCGCAGCCGGAAGGGCCGCTGAGTACGGTGAATTCGCCGCCATGGATTTCGACGGAGATATCGACGAGCGCGTTCGTACGCGCGCCCTGAACAGTGAAGGATTTATGGAGGTTGAAGGCCGAGATAGCGGATCGCACGACATCACCTCAAAAGGGACGCAGGATCGGCCTGGCGCAACCGGTGGATTGACAGAAGACAGGCAAGCACGGCCACGACCAGAACGACAAGCGAGGCAAGAGAGACGACAATACCGTCAAGCACGAAAGGGACCTTGTAAGCCCGTGCAATAAGCGCGATGAAAAGGCTCAGAGCGACGTTTATGACAAGACCCGAAACGCCGACCCAGGTGGCCTGTTCGACAACGATGGTTCTCAAACTGCCGAAGGGCACGCCGAGGGCGCGGAGCGTGGCGTATTGCGGTAGCGCTCCTGCGACCGCCGCCATCAGGGTTTGGCTGGTTATGAGTGCTCCGATACTGGCGGCAATCAGCGTCGCGAAGATGAATGCGATGCCGGCACCGGAATCGAAGAGCATATAACTGGTCGACATGCTCGCCAGCTGACCGGCGGGCCAGATCTCGAAGCGTTCGACGGAAGCGCGCCGATCAAGGTGCTTGATCACGTCCGAAGGATTGTCGCCGGCCTTGATATTGAACAGGAAATAGGTCGCAGCTCCATCGGCCGGCAGCGTCTGGTCGAGCATGCGTGCAGTATCCAACGAACTTACCACATTCACCCCGCCGAGACCGCGAAGCCCGTCAATGAGGCCGACCACGCGCACGGCACGGCCGTTTATCTCGGCAAGATCGCCGGGTTTGGCGGAAAGCTTGTCGCTGTCCGACGCATCGACGACGACAGCGCCGGGCTCGCGCAGCTGATTGCGCAGGCTGGCTGGCACGACCCGTGCCAGTCCGAGGCTATCGGTTTGCGTATCGATGCCCACAACTGTGATGCTGACACCTCCGTTGCCACCCGTCGCGCGCCAGTCGCCGGACCCAAGGAGCAGTGGTTCGATGTCGGAGACGAGCGGCTCTGAATAGAGGCTCGTCAATACGCTTGCTTTGACGGTCCGTCCGAGTTCGACACTTTGAGTGCCGGGATAACCAACCCAGTATTCGGCATTCGATTGGGATACGTAAAGCGAATTGGCGCTGACAATGCCAAGGAGAAGCGCTCCCTGGGCGGTCATTAATAGGCCGGAGAAGGCAACGGCAGCAACAGCCGGCAGAAAGCGCCGCCATTCGTAGAGAAGCGTCTTTCGGGCGATCGGAACTGCCACGGCTACTTCAGCCTTTCCGATGCGCGAGGCCGAGCGGCCTGCTCCGCAGCGCCCGTTGCCTTGTAGAAGGCGATGAAGGCCCGGGCCTCATCTTCGATGCTGTCGGTGAGCGACGCGCGCAATTCCAGCACATCGAGCGCCCCCCTTATGGATTTCGATCTGTCCTCAAGGCCTTCCCGGACGAGAATGTCAGCGCCATTGCGCACCGTGGTCACTCGTTTCAGTTTTGATTTCAGCTGCGCGGTTTTCCGTTGTGCAGCGTTGAACTCGCGCAGCGCCCTTGAAGCCTCCTCATAGGCGACGAGGACCGTCTGCCTGTATGCAAAGCCAGCCTCGCGAAATTTCGCCTCACTTGCGGTGACGACGTCCTTGCGCTTGCCGAGATCAAATATCGGTATTTGCAGCGACGGGCCGCCGGAGGCGCCGAACAGCGAACTGTCGATAGGAGCTCCGATCCCGATCGTTCCCGAAAGCCGCAATTTCGGATAGAGCTCGCTTCTGGCAAGACCCACTTGTGCACCGGCTTGCGCGACCGCGAGCTCCGCACGGCGGACATCGGGGCGTGAGCGCAAGAGATCGGCGGGGCGGCCACTCATGAGGCGTGCCGGCGCAATCGGTTGCGGTTGGGGTTTGAGAAGGCTTGCGGCGGGGGTGGCTGAGCCTTGGAGGGTCGCGATTTGCTGCGCCGAGGTGTTTATCTCGTTTTCCAGGTCAGCGAGCCTCGATTTGGCAGTCTCGATGCCTGATTTCTGCGGTTCCGTTTCAATTGCGGTGGAAAGGCCGACCCGTTCCCTGACGTCAGCGAGTTCAGAGTTTTTCTGGAGCAGTGCGATCGTCTCGACCGTGTCGGCATGACGTTGCTGAAGCGCGCGAAGATGAACGTAGCTGGCGGCGATTTCCGCCGCCACGGCCAATCTGGCCGCCGCCAGATCCTCGCTCGCCATCTCCGTGGTCAGATCGGCGGATCTTTGGGTTTGCTTGTCCTGTCCGAAGAGCGCGGCTTCCCAACCGACTTCAAGATTCAATTGAAGCGGGCGCCGCGTAAAGTCGTTGTTCACGCGGGAGCCGGTCGATGCATTCGCAAGCGCAACTGTTCCCACCTCGGGGCGATAGCCGGCAATTGCCGAATGTCCCAAGGCGCGGGCGGCGAGGAGATTCTGCTCGGCTTGCGCAATAGTCAGGTTGCTGCTACCGGCGCGAGAGACGAGTGATGACAGCGTCTTGTCATGGAAACCCTCCCACCACGTGGTTCCGTTGAATGTAGCCTCGGGGCTTCTTTGTGATAGTCCCGCATAGGCAACGGGCAGCTGGGGGGCAGAAACGGGTGGTGACAAGTCCATCGACTGGCAGGCCGATAGCAGAAAAACTGTAGTTGTCATCGAGAGGACGATATGACGCCACCCGGGTTTACTCTTCGATATATCACAATTGCTCGTTCGACATAGGCTGCGCAACCGCAACGCAATACTGTAAGACCGATCGATCATCGCTTTGTCACTGAGAAATCCATTTCACAATCCACGCTGGCTCATAGGTATTTGCTTGCCGAGCATGTCTGATGTCTGCTTTGATACGACTGAGTATCGGTCATGATGTCAGTTGATGGTTCGCCAGTTCCCTATCTCGTCATAGAAGTACAATTGCGAGTAGTTCTGCGACCAATAGGTGTCGATATCGAACGAAACGACGGCGATAGCAGGCTTTTCTGCAACGTGAACATAGGTTGAAATTGGCATTCTTTGGCGATGATATTCTATGTCGACGTCGCCCGAAGGTATCCATCCCCTTCGCCCGCAGACCCTGACATCGCACCATCTAATTTGCTTGGTGCATCCGTACATATGGACGCGGGAGCCCGCCAGCACCGTGCCGACGGCCGGAAACAGGGCACTTGGTCCCGATCGCAACACCACGTCGGTCTTCGCATATTCCGTTGCTGCTGCCTGACCGACGATCGGGCCCGCGGTCGCCAGGGCGCCGGCAAGCAGCGTCAACTGGATCTTGGTGCGGAACTTCATGTTTCGACGACATCCTTCTCGACCAAATCGACGACCGATCCCCTGCGAGGGCCGATGCGCAATGGCTGTCGACGACATAGTCCGCTTCTGTGCAGATCGTGTGGAGATTGCGCATAGAACCGGTGAAGGAAATGGATTTTATGAGGAAGGTGCGTTCTTCCTGCGGGCGCCCTCGATGCGACGTTCCCATAGGACCAGCAGGAAACTCGAGGCGATGATGAGGAGGGCGCCGACGAAGACATTTGTCGCGGGGATCTCGGCCCAGATCACATAGCCATACACGAAAGCCCAAACGAGACCGCTGTATTCGATGGGAGCCAGCGTTGACGCGGGGGCGTATCGGAAACCTTCATAGAGCAGAAACTGTCCGATGGTCGAGATCACTCCGAGCGTCAGCATCAACGCCCAGCCGCTTGCATCGGGGGTCTTCCATGTCCATGGAAAGGACAGGGCGCAGGCAAGGCCGAATATCAGGCTCGTGGCATACATCTGCGTGAGCGTGGTTTCGCTTCGGCTGACCAGCCGGACGAGGATCGTGCTCCATGCCCAGCAGAATCCTGCAACGATGCACATGGCGGCGGGCAAGAGATTGGGCGACTGGCTGGGATTTGCCGCGATCGTTACGCCGATGAAGCCGCCTATGCAGGCAATCCAGCGGCCGGCATGGATCTTCTCCTTGAGAACGAGGATCGACAGAACCATGACGATGATCGGCGCCGAGAAATACAGCGTCGTCAATTCGGCGAGCCCGAGATGGCGAGCCGCGTTGTAGAACAGCAGCCAGGCAATCAGCATCAGCGCGGCACGCAGGATGACCGTGCCGCGATAGGGGCTTTTGAAGATCGACGGATGGCGTCGATAGCGGACGAGTGCGCCTGCGACCAGCACGATGACGAGGCTGCGCATGAACAGGATTTCCGGGACTTCATAGCTGGCGACCAGCCACTTCACCATCGCATCCTGAAGGGAAAAACAGGCGTATCCGGCGCAGGCGAGTGCAATCCCGGCAATGGGTCCCTTCTCGCTGGTTCCGGAAATCATATGGCCTCGCAGGATATTTCGAATCGATACAGTCACTTCCCGTTGCAGGAAGCGATTCGCGGCGCAGCGGCACACGACGGTCTTCTGGCTAAGCAATTTCCTTTGAGCTGACAAGGGCAGGAGAGGGCATCATGCTACTTCTGTGATGTGTTTGGCGAGCGGTTTCTTTCCTTCAGGCGCATCACGAAGTCGTGTCATTCGAAATGGCGGCGATTGGGGCCTGATACGGCCGCTCAAAGCGGAACATTCCCGAGCAATGGGGGTGTCAGCCCCTTATCGGGCAGGGGATGAAGACGATGCCGACCCACCCAAGCCGTGATGGAACGCGGAATTAGGTGGTTGGCCTTCGAATGACATGATCGATATCGTGATTTCGAAGTTCCGCTCCTTGTGAACAGGACTGCGCATGGGAATGGAGCAGGCTTGCGAATTCTTCTGGCAGACGTTGCCGCCCATAAATGAAAATTATCCGAGGCGGCGGTCCTTGGCGTGTGTTTGTGCCTCGGCTTCGCTTGCGTCATCTTCGGAAGAGTGTGTCGCATTGGTTTTTCGAAATCTTGCCAATACTTCTTCGCCGTCGGCGGATGCGCGCGTTCTCTCCATGATCTCGCGTTCCCTGGCGGCCTGCTCCCAGTGATGCTGGCTGCGTCCCCAGGGGCGACCGGCAGCTTCCCAGATTGCGTAGGCGCGTTTGCTGATCCATTCGAACCTCTCATCCGTCATCTTTTCCTCCTTGGTTGGCGCTGCGAACAACTGCAAATGAATGCGAATGTTCCCTATGGGGAACAATAATGACTCTGATGTGTTCCACCTTAGGTTCAGAACTTCACAGGCTCGTGAATCCAAAACAGAAACAGGAGGATCTGATGGCTTTGACTTTGATCAGCAAGGCCTTTGCTGAAGACGCGCCGATACCGGGCAAACACGCGCTCGACGGGGAAAACATATTCCCGCCGCTGGCCTGGGGCGGCGCTCCTAAGAGAACTCAAAGCTTCGCGCTGATCGTCGAAGACCCGGATGCGCCTGGCGGAACATTCCGTCATTGCGGCATTGCCAATATTCCGGCGCAGTGGGGCGGTCTTGCGGAAAACGTGGATGCGATGCAGGAGCAGGCTCTGCGTTTCTACAAGAACGATTTCGGCAATGCCCGTTATGACGGCCCGAAGCCGCCTAGCGGCGATCCTCCTCATCGATATGTTTTCCGGCTCGCAGCCCTCGACGTGCCGAGGATGACGCTTCCTGAAGCTGCAGGGGCGGAGGTCATGTGGAGGAAGGTGAGGAAACACATGCTTGCAGAAGCAAGCCTTACCGGCATCTATCAGTCGTAAATCACGATCTGCAAGCAGACACGATCGGCGGGCTTGCCGTCGCCGTTCTCGTGATCTTGCTGGTGCGGTTTGCAGAATAGGCGAGCGGTGCTCGGAAGAGTTGATCGCAGTTGCGAGGATAAGATTGCAATCGGTCGCCGCCCGTGCGGCGACCATTCATGGGATTAAGGCAAGGTGCGGACTACCCTTATCGCTTCCACCGCCAGTTGCTGACCTCAGGCATATCCTCTCCGTAATACCGGACATAATCGTGATGCCTGATGAGCTTTGCCTTCAGGGCATCGATGACCTCGGGCACTTTTTCCGCCAGGCCCGGCACGCGGTCGATCGCCTCAAGCGCGAGATGATAGCGATCCAGCTCATTCAGAACGGTCATGTCGAATGGCGTGGTCGTCGTGCCTTCTTCGATAAAGCCGCGAACGTGAATGTTGTCGTGATTAGTCCGCCGGTAGGTCAGCCGGTGGATCAGGTAGGGATAGCCGTGATAGGCGAAGATGACAGGCTTGTCCGTGGTGAAGATCTGGTCGAAGGCCTGATGCTCGAGGCCGTGCGGATGCTGCTTCGGGTCCTGCAGGGCCAGAAGATCGACCACATTGACCGTGCGGATCTTCAGATCGGGAATTGCTTCATGCAGCAACATGACGGCTGCGAGCGTCTCCATGGTCGGGACATCGCCCGCGCAAGCCATCACGACGTCGGGGGCGATGGTATCGTGCTCGTAGCTTGCCCAGTCCCATATGCCGACGCCGGCCTTGCAGTGGGCGGTCGCTTCATCGATGCTGAGCCATTGCGATTCCGGCTGCTTGCCGGCGACGATGACATTGATCCGATCATAGGTCCTCAGGCAATGATCGCCGACCCATAGCAGCGTATTGGCGTCCGGAGGCAGATAGATGCGGACGATATCGGCCTTCTTGTTGGCGACGAGATCGACGAAACCAGGGTCCTGGTGGGAAAAGCCGTTGTGATCCTGCCGCCAGACATGCGACGTCAGCAGATAGTTCAGCGACGAGATCGGCTTGCGCCACGGCAATTCGCGCGACACCTTCAGCCATTTGGCATGCTGGTTGAACATGGAATCGACGATGTGGATGAAGGCCTCGTAGCACGAGAAGAGCCCGTGCCTGCCGGTGAGTAGATAGCCCTCCAGCCAGCCCTGGCACAGATGCTCGCTCAGGACCTCCATCACCCGCCCGTCCGGGGCCAGATGGACGTCATAATCTTCGATCGCCTCCATCCAGACCCGGTCCGTGACTTCGAAGACGCTGCCGAGCCGGTTGGATTCCGTCTCGTCTGGGCCGAAGATACGGAAATTCTGCTCGGGAGTATTGAGCTTCAGCGTGTCGCGAAGATAATGGCCAAGGATCTCGGTGGATTGCATCTGTTGGCTGCCGCGCTCGCCGATTTCGACGGCGTAGTCCGCGATCGAGGGGACGATAAGCTCCCTGCGAAGCAGGCCGCCATTGGCGTGAGGATTGGCGCCCATGCGCCTTTCGCCTCGCGGCGCGAGCGCCTGTAATTCGGCCTTGAGCCGCCCTTCATGATCGAAGAGGTCGTCGGGATCATAGCTGCGCATCCAATCTTCCAAGATTTTGCGATGGCCCTCGTCGCCGCGGCAATTGGCGACCGGTACCTGATGCGCCCGCCAGAAGCCCTCGACCTTCTTGCCATCGACTTCCTTTGGACCCGTCCAGCCTTTTGGGCTTCGCAGCACGATCATCGGCCAGCGCGGCATCCCCCTGGAGGCTTCATTTGCGCGCGCGTTCTTCTGTATGTCTCGGATTCGGTCGAATACCTGGTCGAACGTGCCGGCCATCGCCTGATGCATGGCGTGCGGCTCGTGCCCTTCGACAAAGAAGGGTTCATAGCCGTAACCAGAAAACAGCTTGCGAAGATCGTCGTCGCTTTCCCGGCCGAGGATCGTGGGATTGGCAATCTTGTAGCCGTTCAGGTGGAGGATGGGCAGCACGGCGCCATCGCGCGCCGGATTGAGAAACTTGTTGGAATGCCAGCTTGCGGCGAGTGGCCCGGTTTCGGCCTCGCCATCGCCGACCACACAGGCAACGATGAGGTCCGGATTGTCGAAGGCAGCACCATAGGCGTGAACGAGGGCATAGCCGAGTTCACCGCCTTCGTGGATGGAGCCCGGGGTTTCGGGGGCTGCATGGCTTGGAATGCCGCCCGGAAAGGAAAACTGCTTGAAGAGCTTCTGCATCCCTTCCATCGTCTCGGAGATATCCGGATAGATTTCGCTGTAGATGCCCTCGAGATAGGTGTTGGCGACCATACCGGGACCGCCATGGCCGGGGCCGCACATATAGATGACGTCGAGATCACGCGCCTTGATGACGCGGTTCAGGTGAGCGTAGATGAAGTTCAGCCCCGGCGTCGTACCCCAATGGCCGAGCAGTCTCGGCTTGATATGCTCCGGCTTTAGCGGTTCGCGCAGCAGCGGATTGTCCATCAGATAGATCTGGCCGACCGACAGGTAATTTGCAGCTTTCCAGTAACGGTCGATCAAAGAGAGGTCTTCAGGCGAAAGCGGTGTGGTAACGGCATTCATGTGCGTCTCCTCGTTTTCGTCATGCGATGAGTGCAAGGGCCTCGTCGGCGATCACCTGTTCCTCATCGGTCGGGATCACGAATAACGTCACGCGGCTGGACGCCGCATTGATGGCGATTGCGTTGCGCTTGTTCGCGTCTTCATCGATCTCAATACCCAACCATTGCAACCTCTGTGCAACGCGTGCCCGGATCTGCGGCTGGTTTTCGCCGATGCCGGCCGTAAAGACGATGGTATCAACGCCGCCGATCGTCGCGCATAAGCGTCCGATTTCGCCTGATATGCGCAGGCAGAACAGATCCACGGCTTCCGCCGCCTCCGGGCTGTCGTCGTCAAGCAGAACCCGTGTGTCGCCGCTGATGCCGGAAACCCCGAGCAGGCCGCATTCATGGTAGAGGAAGTCCTCGATCCGTTCCGGTTGCCGCATTCCGGTTCTCATAAGGTAGAGCAGGGCACCGGGATCGAGCCAGCCAGGGCGCGTCGCCATCGGAATTCCATCCAGCGCCGAAAACCCCATGCTGGTGTCACGACTGACGCCGTTTTCCATAGCACACAGGCTGGCACCGCTGCCGAGATGGCAGGCGATAGCCTTGCCCTTGGCGGCTTCCGGATCGATCTTTCGAAGCTGCGAGGCGATATATTTGTAGGAAAGTCCATGAAAGCCATAGCGACGTACGCCATCGTCATGCATGCCGCGCGGGATTGCCAGCCGCCGCACGACATCGACCTGTGACGAATGAAAGGCCGTGTCGAAGGAGGCGACTTGCAAAACGTCCGGCCGCAACGTTTCTATCGAACGGATGGCACGCAGGGCCTGCGGCTGATGCAGGGGCGCAAGGGGAATAAGCTTTTCGATCCCCTCGATGGCGTTGTCATCAAGCAGGGTCGCCCCCTTAAACGTCATGCCGCCATGGACGATGCGATGAGCAACTGCCCGCAGCCGGCCGGGGAGATGGGCGAGCATATGATCCAGCGTTTCGGATATGACGGATGTGAATTGCGCACCATTGTCGCCGTTGATTGGCTTCTCGTATCTATCCGCGCCGATGGAATAGTGGAGCATCAACGGATTCCGATCGAAATCGATCTTGCCGCGGCCGACATTTCTCGGCTGTTTCGCCGTCAGCTCGAATATCCCGATCTTCAGGGTCGAGGAGCCGGCATTGAACGTCAGCAAGACATCGTCGGTCATGTCAGCCTCGAGTGAAGGGTGTCGACTACCGCAAGTTAGTGCATTCCATTGCCGAGGCAACCGCTGAGCCGGTCGCATGCGGCGCTTTACCGCCAGGCGGAGCTGTCATTCTTGTACAAGCCGATGAAATGCGCGCCGATTCTTGTCGAAAGCCTTGGCGCGGCTGTGCCGCCTTGGTGCTGATTACCCTCAACCAGCCCGCCGCGATCAGACTTCCATCACGTCTTCGAATGCTTCGGGGAAGCTTTCTCGGGCCACTTTCTCGTTGATGATGAGCATGGCTTCATAGGAAAGGGGATCGAAATCCTTGTCGGCTGGCAGGACTTCGCGCTCAAAGAGGAGGTTTAGGCGCGCGGCGTCCAGATTGCCGCGTTCGAAGGGTTCTGCACCGAAATAGTGCCAGAGCGCATGCAGGAATGCCGCGTCGATCCGGTGTTCCTGCGTTCCCGGCCGTGCGCGCCGCGGCAGCTTCTTGATCGGCGTTACGCCTTTCGGATTTGCACGGCGAATGGTGAACTGGACGCCGGTTCCCGGCATGCCGGAAGGAAAGCCGCGATGTTTCGTCATGTCGGGAAGCTTGCCCATGGCTGCTGCTCCTCTCTTGTTAAGCAATCGGATGGTGCCTTTTCCGGTGTCAGGCAAGCCGATGCGATGGAGAAGGTCGTGGAGACGCACCTTGTCGCGATTTCTTTCCCGCAGTCAATCGCGCAGCGGGAAGGAAAACGGACCGTAGCGACAAAACCACGATCGATGAGCGCTGGGCGCTTTACAATGGTGAGCCTTGGACGGACAGGCTCAGTTCCACATCAAGCAGTTGGTACAAGAGTGCGGCGAAGGCGATGAAAAATGCCGTGCCGAGAATGAAACGAAAGACTATCGGCCACAGATAGACAGTGATGATCGGCATGAGGCGTGCGAGCATCGAAAGCCAATCGGCGAGCGTGGGCGTCTTCTGTTTGCACATGACATTTCCTCTGCCAGATCCGGCAGTGTCGTTGGTGATACGCCGGCCTCCTCGAAAATCCATGAATGCTGAAGCCCTTTTCCGCGGCGACAGATGGCCGCCAATGCCGGAAAGCAATATGAAAATGGTGCAGGTTTCGTGGAGATCGGATGCAGGCATGGTGGATGTCGGTGTCCCCCGATCTATTGATCTGCCGCAAGGACAGTTTCGATAGATCGGCGATTCCATTGGATTGCGTCCTTCCAGTCGCCGTGATTGCAGGCGCGAGACGTAGTTTCCTGGACGTCGGTGGGAGGAGGCTGATGCTTTCGCGGTGTCAGCATGGATAGGGCAAGCATTTACTTTTACGTAAGCTTCATTAGACTTCTGGCGAATTCGCTGGAGGGATCGAATGGGTAGTCATGCGGATGTCGTCATCGTCGGAACGGGACTGTCGGGCCTTGTTGCTGCCTGCGAGCTGATCGAGCGCGGCAGGCGAGTGATCCTTGTCGATCAGGAGCCGCGAGCAAGCCTTGGCGGCCAGGCTTTCTGGTCTCTCGGCGGACTGTTCATGGTCGATACGCCGGAACAGCGGCGGATGCGAATTCGCGATAGCCTCGATCTCGCCCGTCAGGATTGGCTGGGTGCTGCAGGTTTCGACCGGGCCGAGGACTTCTGGCCCCGTGCCTGGGCGGACGCTTATCTTGATTTTGCCGCCGGAGAAATGCGCAGCTGGCTGCATGGGCTCGGCATGCGCTGGTTTCCCGTTGTCGGTTGGGCGGAACGCGGCGGAGGCCTTGCCACCGGGCACGGCAATTCCGTGCCGCGCTTTCATCTTACCTGGGGTACGGGCCGTGGCGTTCTCGATCCATTTGTAAAACAGATTCTGGCGGCGGAGAAGGAAGGGAAGGTCGAGCTCTTGTTTCGTCGGCGGGTAACCCGGCTGATCGGCGATGACAAAGGCGTTTTCGGCTTAGAAGGAGAGATCCTGGCGGAGGACAATATCCGTCGCGGCCAGCAGTCGAACCGTGATGTCGTCGGTGATTTCCGCATCGAGGGTGCGGTGATCGTCGCAAGCGGCGGCATTGGTGGCAATCCGGAGCTGGTTCGGCGCGCCTGGCCGGTCGAGCGTCTCGGTTCACCTCCTGAACGGATGCTGAGCGGCGTGCCCCATCATGTGGACGGGCTGATGATCGGTCATGCCGAGGCCGTCGGGGCACGGCCGATCAATGGCGACAGGATGTGGCACTATACCGAAGGCATTGCCAATTGGGACCCGATCTGGCCGAATCATGGCATTCGCATCCTGCCGGGACCGTCGTCACTCTGGTTCGACGCCGATGGTAATCGCATGCCGGCACCCTGCCTGCCGGGTTTCGATAGTCTTGCGACGCTGCAGCATATCTGCAAGCTTGGCCATAGCTACAGCTGGTTCGTGACGACGCAGAAAATCGTCAAGAAGGAATTTGCCCTTTCGGGCTCGGAACAGAACCCAGATCTTACGGGGCGCGATATCGCGCTGCTCCTGCGTAGTAGGCTTGGCCGATCGGCTCCCCCGCCGGTGGAAGCCTTCAAGTCGAAGGGAAGGGATTTCGTCGTTGCCGAAACGCTGGAAGAGCTGGTTGCCGGCATGAACCGCATTGGCGACCGCCCGATCGATCCCGCCCATCTGCGCGTCCAGATCGAGGCCCGCGACCGCGAGTTGGACAATCCCTTCGCCAAGGATGCGCAGATTGTCGCTCTGAGGCAGGCTCGCGGGTATCTCGGCGACCGGTTCATGCGCACGGCCCCGCCGCATCGCATATTGGACGCAAGAGCCGGCCCGTTGATCGCCGTGCGCCTTAATATCCTCACCCGCAAGTCGCTAGGCGGACTGGAAACAGATCTGAACAGCCAGGCGCTTGCACGCAGCGGCGCGCTCATACCGGGATTGTACGCCTGCGGCGAGGCGGCCGGTTTCGGCGGTGGCGGATACCACGGCTACAATGCGTTGGAGGGTACGTTTCTGGGAGGATGTATTTTTTCCGGACGCAAGGCGGGGCGGGCGGCATGAAGCCGTCGGAATGGCGCTCTTTTGGCGAGGGTGTCCGACGACACTGCGAGGGCATGCAGTCTCGCCGGACGCTGCAATTGCCGGCTCGGGGGTGGCATCCGAACCGGTAGTGGAAGTCATAGCATCTACCAGAGGTTTATTTAACCTGCCCGAATGGATGGCTTGCAGCCCCACACGCTACACGAGGGTGGCGAGATCTCCTGTCCCAAGGGGGTATGAGGAACGCGGACGCGCGATCTGGTCGAGCAATGTCATGAAGATTGCGCTCTAAGGTTGTAAATCGGGAGTTGAATGCGGACGTGAGCGCCAGCCGAAGGACCGCTGGCGATCGCGATGCTGCCTCCGTGCAGGTGCGCGATCTGCCGAGCAAGGTTGAGACCAAGGCCGGCACCGCGGGAATGCGGATGCAGCCGGTAGAACGGCTCGAATACGTTATCGCGTTCCTCGGGGGGAATACCCGGACCTTCATCGCGCACTTCCAGGCCCCCAGCCCGGTCGACCGCGACCGTGATGGTTCCCCGGCGGCCGCCATGTTCGATGGCATTTCGAATAATGTTGGCAAGTGCCTGTTCGATCTGTAGCGCATTCACCTCGACCTCAACCTTGCCGTTTGGGGGGGCGAAGGCGAGATCATAGCCGGCCTCGATCGCAAGCGGCGCGAAGTCGGCCCCGACGCGACCGGCGAGCTCGACCAGGTCGACGAACTCGCGTTGATCCGCAGGGCGATCCAGCAACTGGCGGTCCAGCAATTGCTGGGCCAGATGGGAGAGGCGGTCGATATCCTGCCGCAACCGCAGACTTTCCGGTTCCTCCTTCAACAGTTCAGCTCGCGTGCGCAGGATGGCAATCGGAGTGCGCAACTCGTGTGCCGCATCCGTGAGGAAACGATTGTGGCGATCAAAGCCTTGGGTGAGGCGTGCGAGGGCCTGGTTGAAGGCATTGACCAGGGGAACGACCTCCCGCGGGACATTCTTCACTGGCAATTGCATGGCGCGCGTTCCGAAGTCGATGCGCGCGGCCTGATCGGCGGTACCGATCAGGCCCGACAAGGCGCGACGAACCACGAACGGCGTCGTCACAAGCGTCGCCATGCCCATGGCGAGAATGATCGGCAGAAGAACGATCGCAACCGAGAAGAGCAAACCCGGCAGCACCCGTGGCCAGTCGGCGCTGCCATCGGGTGTGCGGGCCATATCGACGGTGGCCGAGATGCTGATGCCGAAGCTTTCCGCGTCGGCTCGCGAATAGAACGTCGAGGTAACGACCTGGACAGGCCCCGCCTTGGTGTCGACCCGCTGAACGAGGGCCTCAGGGCGCATTTCCTGCCCATCACGCTTGCCGGCAAAGCCGATGCTTGCATGATCGACCGCTGTAAGGAGGTTTCCGAGATCGCGGTCGTAATCGGGCGGAACGACGCCGACGCGCAGGCTCTGACCCGTCATGTCGTGAATGATGTACCAAACCTTGGGATGCTCCGCGCGAAACCGCGCAAGCTCGCTGCTATCGTCGATGATCAGCCTGCCGTCCTTGTCGCGATCGATCGCACCTGCGATTGCGGCCGCGGCGGCTTCGTTGTCGACTGTGAGCGTCGGCTGGATCACGGACAACACCACAATCGACAGGATGATGAAGAAGACGAGCATGGCCGCCTGGAGCAGAACCAGCCGCCGCACGAGAATCCATTGCAGGGAGCGGGCGCGCGCCAGCGTCATGGAATCGCCCGCAGCAGATAGCCGAGATTGCGCACGGCACGGATCTCGACGCCGGCTGAAAGATCGTCCAACTTGCGGCGCAGGCGTGAAATATGAGCGTCGAGGGCATTGGAGCCGATCTCGTCGTCGAGAGCATAGACGGCTTCCTCCAGCATCCCTCGCATCACGGTGCGCCCAGGCCTGCGGATCAGGGTCTCGAGCACCAGACGTTCGCGACGCGGCAGGTCCAGGGCTTGACTGTCGATCAGCGCCTCGCGGTGGCGAAAGTCATAAGTGAGGCGACCGACCACGGTCTGGTCGGCCCGCATGATGTAGGGACGTCTGTGGAGGGCCTTCAGCCGGGCGACCAACTCCTCGGTGGCGAACGGTTTGCCCATATAGTCGTCGGCGCCGGCGTCGAGCCCGGCAATGCGTTCGCGCAGGTCGCTCATGGCGGTCAGGGCAATCACCGGGGCCTCGACGTTGAGCGCCCGCAACCGCGGAATCAGCGTCAGTCCCTCGCCATCGGGAAGACGTCTGTCGAGGACGATGGCGTCATAGGCGCCGAACCGCACCATGGCTTCTGCATCGGCGAGATTAGCGGCATGGTCGACCACGACATCCTGACGTCTCAATGCGGTCTTGAGCACCGATGCCATTTCCAGTTCGTCCTCGACCAAAAGAATGCGCATATACTTCTCTACTCCTCGGTTCTCGCCACACCAGTAAGAGCGGCGGGATCGCTCATGTTCCGTGCTCGGCTTGCGGAGTCTCGTGATGAGCCAATTTTCGCCAATGGCGCGAACGCAGAAGGAATAAAAGCATCCGGGCGCGTTCGAAATAGCCCGGCGTCGGGCGCGCGTCGCCATCATCATCGGATGGAGCTCTACGAACCTCGCTGCCGGAAGCGGCCGATACGGCATTGCTGGCAACCCTGTGCCACGTGGCCGCCTGCCGTTCGGACATGAGGTGAAGCATGCCGGAAAGCGGCCCGTGATTTGACGCGCCCATCTCATTCGGGCGGGCTTTATGGTTTTCGACGATGATGAAAGCCCACCCCGTAAGCGCCAAGGCGCCGATAAAAACAAGCACGGGAACAGAGTAGCGGAGCAACATTTGGGAATCCAGATTGTTGCAAAGCCACTAGAAGTCGAAGATTGCGTCGGCATTACAAATGCTCGACCAGGTCGAACTATGCCGGCAAGGGGAATCGCTGCCTGATCATTCGAAGATATCGGCTGCGATCCCGGATCGATGCCTGACAGATGTCAGGTGTTGTCATTTTTGCCAAACCAGAAGTCAAGCTCGCGTATGCGGCGCTTGTCATAGGGCTGGTCCGGCGATTTGATCTGCCAGCTGTCGTCGTTGGCAAGCCCCGTCCACTTCGGCGCGCCACCCTGCTTTTGAACTGATTGTCGCCAGCGATACTGGGCATAGATTTCCATGATTTTGCCGGCATATTGGCTGGCAAGATCGCCATTGCCGGTGATGATCACCAGGTTCTCGTCGTTCACGCCGCTCGCCTTCGGCCCCATATTGTGGGAGCCGGTCATGACGACGGGATTGGGGCCGAACGGATCGACGATGACCACCTTGCTGTGAACCATGGCGTGGGCGGTCGGCAGCTTCAGAACTTCCTTCTGCCAATAGGCAAAACGGCCGGGGATTGCGGCTGGCAGGACGACATCGGCGTTGGCGTCGATACGCTCGCCTCTGTTGAACAGCACGACCGGATTCTTTGTTGTGCCGGGGTTCTGGTTGACGACGCCCTGGATGTAGAGATCGGGTTTGAACGACGGGCTAGACGGAGACGCAAGCTCGATGATGTCGTTGAGAAGCGTGCCGCGCGGGCCGGGATTGAACATGGCAAACAGAATGCCCTGCTGGGCGCTGCGGATCAGCTCACCCGCCTGTTCGAGATCGAGCCCCTCATGCATGGGCGTGAACCAGACCGTCGTATTCGGAGCCTTGGGCGTCGTTCTGGGTTCGGC
This sequence comes from Martinezella tropici, assembly GCA_000799755.1. GTDB lineage: Bacteria > Pseudomonadota > Alphaproteobacteria > Rhizobiales > Rhizobiaceae > Rhizobium > Rhizobium tropici_A. The sequence continues at coordinate 367,667 of JUHI01000005.1, read as the reverse complement.
ATTGCTTTGGTAGAGAGCGGGTGGAGAATCATTGCCATCGGAGGCCAGCGTCTTCCACTGGTCGAGGTAGAATTCGGCCACCGCCGGATTGTCGATCAGAAGCGCATTATTGGCCTGGGTGCAAAGACCGGTCATCGTCCAATTCGTGCTGCCGGTCCACACCGCCTGGGGTGATTTGTCCGCGTCGCAGATGACCAGGAATTTATTGTGCGCCAGTGCCCGCGGCGCGCTCATGCGATCCTTGACATCGCAGCCTGAAAGCTCGGATCGCGCTTCCTCGTTTTCGTCCTCGCCCTTTTTCTTCACGCTGCCATTGCCGAGCACGACATGGGCACGTTTCTTGAAGCCCTGCAGCAGAGGGATCAGTTCCGGGTCATCCAGCTCGAACAGGGCGGCATAGATATGGCCGCCATTCGACTGTGCGGCGCCCAGGAGCGATACCAGCTTGTCGCGGATCGGTCCCGCAAGAAATCGGCGGATCGGGTCTTCCGGGTTGGCGATCGCTTTCTTGAGCTTGGTGGTGGGAGCTTCTTCAGGCAGTGCGCGCGCAAGCCATTGGCTGGCGACGATGCCTCGGTTGAAATAGCAGCTGACATGGCCGCTGGTCTCTGCCCCGATCTGCATGGCATCGCTCCAGTCCGAGGCGTGGTCGGCCGATTCCTGCAGTGCCGTCTCAGGCCCGACCATGGCGGAGACCCGGTAGGCGACGACATCACCCGGATTGACGGCGAAATCGGACCAGAGATATTTCTGGATCGGCCATTCCGTCGTCGGCTTGCGCGTGCCTTCCTCGACGGCCGGCCCATCGGCGAAGCCGACCCAGCTGGCGACGATCTCCTCATGAAAGCCATCGGCATCGACATCGGAGACCGTGTTCGGGCTTTGCGGGCTTCCAGCTGCGCGCTTGATCTTTCGCCGCAAGGCAAAACCGCGGCATTGGTCGATGAAGTCGCTGCGCCAGGCAATAAGGGCACTATCGACACCGGGATGCACGATCAGGCTTATGTTCATTGGACCTCTCCCTGGATGATTGCTTCTCTTCCCATAATTGCTGTCGAATGTAGGCGCTGTGGCTGTACTCCGAAGCGCCGCGGGCTTCGGCCCTTGGTGCGCGTCAGTTCAGTGGAGCACCGGTCTGATCGTCGGTCTTCAGCGCCTGAACGCTGAAGCGCACGAACAAGGCTATGGTCTCCCCGCCGGCAAATCGGATGAACAGCCCGCCATCGCCATGGACGCGGTTGTCGTCGGCAAAACTGCCGGAATTGCCCTGCATGAAGTGAGTGTCGTGGACGCCGCGTTCTGGGCTGAACTGGAAGGTTTCGTCGCTTCCCTGATCCTGAAAATATTCACCGAAGGCGACGATGGCGGCGCTTGCATCGGCCTTCGCACGCTCGATCTGCCCATCCAGCATGTTGGCGAGCGACAATTGTGTCCCGTCTGCGGGAATGGCCTCCATGTCGGCAATCGGGAAGAGCGTATCGCGAATATAGTCGAGACCCTCGCCATCCGGTCCCGTCTGCAGCGCCTTGAAGCCCGACGGACCTTGCGCAAGGCTGGCAATATCGTGGCCGCTATTGTCCTTGAAGTCGGGGTCGTAGTGTACGAGCACTTCGCTGCCATCGACGGACTGGACGTTGACGGCAATCCGGAAGTCCGCATCGCCTGCCTTGACCCAGATCTCATAATGCGGCGAGGAGCCTGACGGTTTCATGGTTCCATCGGCGACCTTACCGACGAGGACTCCGTAGGTGCGCTTGGCGTCTTTGGGCTTGCGACGTTCACGTGTCATGAGAAGGAACCTTTGATTGGGGGCTAGAAAATGCTGGCCTGGTCACCTGCCAGCAGCTGCTGCGGCACTTGAACAAGACGCCAGGCGCGATCTGCGGTGAGTATGAAAATCATGTCGAACCGATCGTCAGGCCAGCCGGGCACCTCGATCGCACTTTGCGTCATGGCCGTGACGATCTCATGAATTGCATTGTGCTCCCAGGCGATGAGCACGACGCCGTCCTGATGCAGGACTGCTTCGGCGAGCGCCGCCTCTTCGCCGCGCGCATGATCGATATTGACGGTGAGGCCGGCAAGGTCGGCCAGCGGCTGAAGGGTCGATCGGGTACGATGGCTGTGATGCTTGTCGTCGGGATGGGCTGCAAAGAGGGACGTTGGCTGTTCGATGGGACTTTGTTTGCCGGCGCCCGCAAGCGGGCAGAATAGCCGAACCAGGGCTCCGGCCCGCTGCCATCCCCTGACGGTCAGAGAGTTAGCGCTTGGCGAACCATCCGGCCGGACGCCTTGATCCTTGCCGCCGTCCATCGGACGTTCGGCGTGACGAATAATCATGATCTTACGTGGCGTCATGGGAAGGTCCTCAAAAAAGTTGGATTTCGATGAGCTTAAACAAGCCTGGACGCTTCGTTGTCGATCGTTGCTGCAGCTTTTTGAAGGCTAAATTTCGCGGCTTCGTCATGGGTATGTACAAAACAAAATGCCGTCGCATATGGAACTGTGGTTTAAATATCGCGGGGAAAGCTCGGCAAGCGCCTGAGCTTTAGTTTCCATTGCCGGTTGATCCTGCGACATTTCGCTTGTTGTTGTCTGCGTCCATTTTTGAGACCGAATTTCGCCAAGTTGCAGACAGATGCTTGCGTGCCACTTTGCCTTCATGTTCACGGTTGTCTCTGAAAATATCCCCGAAACAGGGATGTGAACTTGCGTCTTGAAGCAAGTAAGGCAAGAGTTTGGAACCCTCGGCGCGGGCATGGCGCGACAAGTTTCGGCAGACCGTATGAAAGCACCAAAGAGAATCGGCATTCTGGAAGTCGCCCGACTGGCTGGCGTGTCCGCGACCACGGTTTCGCGCGTCCTGAACGGCCAGGCCGACAGCCGCATCAGCCTGGAGACACAGGAGCGCGTCAGGGCAACGGCAAGCAGCGTCGGCTATGTCGTCAACCGTCTGGCAACATCGCTGAGGACGCACAGGACCGGTGTTTTCGGAGCGATCGTCAACAGCCTGTCCGGCCACTATCAGCCGCATTTGACAAGCCGCCTCCAGGCCGCAGCACAGCGCCGGGACGTTGAGTTGCTGGTGGCGCAGGCCAAGTCGGAGGCCGGCGAAATCGCAGGGCAACTGCAGCTGTTCCAGCAGGATTTCTTCGACGGCGTGATTATGGTCAGCGATCTCCCGGGTCAGCAGGCGCTCTGCGATCACCTTGACCGCATGGGCAAGGCGCATGTGACGCTCGGCGCCGGGTTGATGGGACCGCTTCCGGCGGTGCTGACGGATGATCGCCGTGGCATGGATCTTCTCTTTGAGCACCTGAAGGGGCTCGGGCATCGCCGCATCTCCTTCGTCTATCGCATCAGCCGCAGTGCGCTTCGCGATCGGCTGTCGATCTTTGAAGAGGTGGTTGGAAGGAGCGGTGGCTCCATCGCCGGCGGCGTCATCTCTTTCGAGAAGGACGGGCATGACCGCGAGCTCTTTAAAAATCTGCTAGCGTCGCCCGGGCGCCCAACGGCGCTCATCTGCGGCAGCGATGGGCTTGCGATCGAGGTCGTTGCATTCCTGCGCGATCTCGGCCTGCAGATCCCCGGCGACATTTCCGTCGTCGGCTATGACAATGTGCCGGACACTGCCTATTGGGCACCGCCGTTGACGACCATTGCCCAGCCAACGGATGCGCTTTGCGAGGCTTCGCTCGACCTCCTGGTTGAACTTTCGAATCTCCCTATGGACGCTCGCGTTGCAATGCGTCCGGTGCGTTTCGTCCACCCCGAACTTGTCATACGTGCGTCATCGAGCTCGCCTAGCTTGCGGCCACTCTCCCTTGCGTAAGAAATGATAGTTCTGAGCGCAAGTGGTCATATTTTGCTTGCGCAAACGTTTGTGCAAAAGCTCTAACAGGAAAGTTTGCCGATGTCCGAATATCTGCTCAGCGGCTTCAACAGCCCAGTTACCCGCCGCACGACCCTTCTCATGGGAGCGGCAGCCGGCCTCTCCGCCTTTGTCCCGGCGTTGTCCGCAGCCGCCGATGACAATGGCGACAAGAGGCCGGAGCTTCGCATCGCGGTGCAGCAGAATCCGGTCTCGCAGGAACCTGTCGACGCCGCCAGCAACGTCGCCTTCCGCAACAACTATTCCATCCACGAGACGGTGCTTGCGCTCGACATGCGCGGCGACTTCTCGGTGAAGCCCAATCTCGCCACCTCGTGGACATGGATTTCGCCGACCGTGCTCGAAATGAAGCTGCGCCCTGGCGTGATCTTCCACGACGGCCGCGAGATGACGGCCGAGGACGTCGCTTTCTCCTTCGGGCCGGAGCGGCTCCTGAACAAGGATGCGCCGGGCTACCCTACCTATCGCACCAACTTCACCAGCCTCGACCACGTCGAAGTAGTCGATCCGATGACGGTCCGGTTCGTCACCAAGTTTCAGGATCCGATCTTCCTGCAGCGCCTCGCATCCTACGCGGCCGTCGTCATCAGCAAGGATGCCTGGCAGAAGAACGGCGGCAACTGGACGACCTGGCGTCAGAAGCCGGTCGGCGCCGGTCCTTATAAGGTTGAAAGCTATACGGCCAACGAGAGCGTGGTTCTGGCCGCCCACGATCAGGCCTATCGCGGCAAGCCGGCCGCCAAACGGGTAACCCTGCGCATCGTACCCGAGGTTTCCTCGCGGATTGCAGGCCTCTTGGCCGGCGACTACGATATTGCAACGGACCTGCCGCCGGATCAGCTTTCCGTCGTCAGTGCCAGCACGGATCATGCGATTGTCGGCGGGCCGGTCCCGAACAACCGCATTCTGTTCTTCGACAAGAACAATCCGGCGCTCAAGGACCCGCGCGTCCGCCAGGCGCTGATCCTCGCCATCGATCGCCAGGCGATCGTCGATACGATCTGGAACGGTCGCACGAGAGTGCCGAACGGGCTGCAGTTCGAGCTCTACGGCCCCATTTATCTCAAGGATTACCCGGCTTATCAATATGATCCCGATCGGGCGACGCAACTCCTGAAGGATGCCGGCTATAATGGCGAGGAGATCGAAGTCCGCTCGCAGAACAATTATTACACGGCGGAAAACCCGGTCACGCAGGCCGTCGTAGCCATGTGGCAGGCGATCGGCGTCAACGCCAAGATGAAGTTCGTCGAAGCTGGCAAGCTGTTCGACAACTCGCCAACCCGCGCGACCGGAAACTGGTCGAGCACCGGGCAGATCCCTGATCCTTACATTTCCTTCTTCACGCAGTTCAGTGCGGCCGGCTCGCTCACCTCGTTCAAGATCTGGCAGAATGCCGATTTCGATGCGCTCGGCGCCAAGATGGAGAAGGCCGTCGATCCGGCCGATCGCGCCAAGATTTTCCGCGACATGCTGCATCTGATCGAATGGGAAGATCCGGGCGAGACGGTCCTGCATCAGAACGCCGTCTTCTTCGGTATTCGCAAAGGCATCAAGTGGCAGCCTCTGCCGGCTTTCCAGATGGATCTCGGTGCCGGCAGCCTCGCCTTCGAAGAGCAGAAGAGCTAAGCGGTCGGTCATGGCGACGCCCGTTCTTTCGGTCGACAATCTGAGTGTCTCGTTCGGAACGGGCGCCAGCCGGTTTCACCCGGTCAATAACGTCTCCTTCGATCTTGCCGAGGGTGAAATCCTCGGCATCGTCGGTGAGAGCGGATCAGGCAAGAGCCTAACCTGCTTGGCGCTTGCGGGTCTTCTGGGGTCGACCGCCAGCGCGACGGGCTATATTTCCTTCCAGGACGCCATGTATGACGCGGCCGAGCTCGGTCCGCGGTCGCGGATAAAGATGCCACCGATCGGGTTGATCTTTCAGGAGCCGGTCTCCTGTCTCGACCCGGTGCGCACGATCGGCTCCCAGATCGCAGAGGCGGCGGTCAGCGCCGGCATGTCGGCAAAGGAAGCCAGGACAGAAGCGCTTCGGCTCCTGACGGAAGTCGCCATTTCGCAACCAGAGACACGCTACAATGCCTATCCCGCGCAATTTTCCGGCGGCATGTGCCAGCGCGTGATGATCGCGACAGCGCTTGCCATGCAGCCGCGATTGATCATCGCCGACGAACCCACGACGGCGCTTGACGTGACGGTGCAGGCACAGGTCGTCGCTCTCCTGGTCAAGGCGGTACGTGAGCGCGGCATTCCGATGATCTTCATCAGCCACGATCTCGATCTCGTCTCGGAAGTCTGCGACCGTATCGCGGTGATGTATGCGGGGTCGCTGGTCGAGATCAATCGCACGGACAACCTCTACGACAACCCGCGCCATCCCTATACAAGGCTGCTGCTGGAGGCGATGCCTGGGAGGGGCAGGCCGCTTCAGAGGCTTGCGGATATTCCCGGCGAACTGAAATTCCACCACGATCTGCCGCGGGCCTGCGCTTTTGCGCCCCGCTGCCCGCGCGCGGAGCCGGCTTGCGCAACGATGGTTCCGCCGCTGATTGCCGGCGCGGCAGCCCTTGCCTGCTTCAATCCATGGAGTTCTCATGACGCCTGAGAAGCAAACGCCAGCCGAGATGCAGAAGGCGGAGGCAGCCCTTGCTGCCCGTGATCTGCAATTTTCCTATGCGCCAGGCTTTTCGCTCTGGCCGGGACGGGCGAGGGGATTTCACGCGATCAAGGATGTAAGCCTAGAACTGAAGCCCGGCGAAACCTTGGGTCTTGTCGGCGAGTCCGGTTGCGGCAAATCCACCCTTGCCTCGTTGCTCTGCGGCGATCGCACGCCGACATCAGGCGAAATCACCCTCTTCGGACAGCCCTTCAACAGTCTGATGAAGCCGAACCGGCGCGGCTTGGCGAAGCATCTGCAGGTCATCTCACAAGATACGATGGGCGCGCTCGATCCGCGGCGGAGCGTCGGCCACCAGATCGTGGAGACGTTGGCAATTCACGGCATCGGCTATCCGGCAAGCAGGCTCGATCGCGCGGCGGAGACATTCAAGGCTGTGAGCCTGCCGGTCTCCGCCCTGCGGAAGTTTCCGCATCAGCTCTCAGGTGGTCAGCGTCAGCGCGTCGCGATCGCCCGTGCTCTCGTGGTCGAGCCGCAAATTTTGCTTTGCGACGAGCCGGTCTCGGCGCTCGACGTCTCGGTGCAGGCGCAGGTGCTCAATCTCCTGCTTGAATTGCAGCGCGCACGCGGCCTGTCGCTGCTTTTCATCAGCCATGACGTGCGGGTGGTCCGTCACGTGTCGCATCGCGTGGCGATCATGGAGGCGGGCTCGATTGTCGAAACCGGTCCGACGGAGGATGTCTTCGCAAATCCGGCCCACCCCTATACCGCCAAGCTTTTGTCCGCCGTTCCCCGCGGGCGGCGTGGCAGGGTGCGACAGGTAGCCGCCATGCTCGAAACGCTTTGAGGGAACGGCAATGCTTCAATCCATCCTGCGCGCGTTTCTAAGAGCACTCGTGACGCTGTTCCTGGCGATGACCTTCACCTTCGTCATCCTACGGGTCAGCGGTGACCCGCTGCATTCCTTGCTGCCCATTGAGACGCCGCCGGAAGTGGTGGCGCTGATGCGACAGCAATGGGGTCTCGATCAGCCGCTCTATATCCAGTATTTCGCTTATCTCGGCCATCTTCTGCGTGGCGATTTCGGTACGTCGCTCCTCAATGGTCAGGACGCGCTGGCACTGGTTCTATCGAAAGTTCCCGCAACGCTGGAGCTGATGGGCGCTGCCCTGATATTGGCCTTTGGCGCCGGCGTGCCGCTCGGCATTCTGGCGGCGCGTAACCGCGGCGGCCTGATCGACCGCTTCGTCATGGCACTGGCGGTATTGATGCATTCGCTCCCGAATTTCCTGATCGCCATCCTTCTTATCCAGCTTTTCGCCGTCACCTTGCGGATCTTGCCAAGCGGCGGGGGAGCGACGATGGCACATCTCGTCATGCCCGTTCTGGTGATCGGCCTCTATAATGCCGGCATCATCGCCCGTTTCGTCCGGTCCAGCGTGTTGGAGGTGCTGGGTCAGCGTTATATCCTGGCAGCGCGCGCCAAGCGCATCGGCGAGAGCGCCCTTCTCTGGCGGCATATCATGCCGAATGCGGCCCTGCCGCTCCTGACCATGCTCGGCTTTCTGGTCGGCGGTATGATTGGCGGCGCGGCCGTGGTCGAAAGCGTCTATGCCTGGCCAGGTGTCGGCCGTTTTCTCGTCTCCTCCGTCGCGCAGCGCGATCTGAACGTGGTGCAGACCATCGTCTTGCTGATCACGGCAACAATGGTGGCCGCCAATCTCATGATCGACTGCCTCTACATTCTCGCCGATCCGCGCCTGCGGCATCGCACAACGGCTTGATCGGCCGTCTCGAAAGGTAACAGCCATGGCCAATGCAGCGACCGGCGCCGACGTTTCCCCGAAGACCGGGTCAAAGAGAGCCTTCCGGCTCGGCCGGCGCTTCGATCTGATGACGGCCATTTGCGCCATCATCCTCGTGACCTTCATCATGGTTGCGATCTTCGCCAATGTGCTTGCGCCTCATGGCTTCGCGCAGATTGACCTCCACGCCCGCAAGGCGCCGCCGATCTTATTCGGCGGCTCGTTCAAGCATATTCTCGGCACCGACGAGCTTGGTCGCGATATTCTGAGCCGCATCTTCTATGGTTTACGCACCAGCCTGTTGATCGCGCTCGGCGCATCGGCAATCAGCCTGACTCTCGGCACGGTGCTCGGACTGCTTGCCGCCTTTGGTCGCGGATTTGCCGACATGCTGATCCGCATTGCGGTGGATTTTCAGGCATCGATGCCATTCTTGATCATCGCGCTCGCCGTTCTCGCCTTCTTCGGCGATAACCTATGGCTTTTCATGGCGTTGCTCGGCCTTTACGGCTGGGAGCGTTATGCGCGGCTGGTGCGCACGATGGCCGGGCTGGAACTGGAGCGTGGCTATGTCGCCGCCTTGAGGCGCAATGGCGCCGGGACAGGGCGTATCGCCTTCCTGCATGTGCTGCCCAACATCCTCTCCGTCGTCCTCGTCAACCTGACGATCGTCTTGCCTGAGATCCTTTTGCAGGAATCGGCGCTGAGCTTTCTCGGCCTCGGCATCCAGCCGCCGCTCGTCAGCCTCGGCAGCATGGTCGGCGCGGGTCGCGACTATGTGATGACCGAATGGTGGATCGCGATCCTGCCGGGCATGGTGATCTTCTTCCTGTCGCTGTCGATCAGCCTGATAGGCGACTATCTGCGCGACGTTCTCGATCCGACCCTTCGCTAGATTGCCCTTAAAGAACTGATTTCCAAGGAGAGTTGCATTGCCCTTGCCCCTTCACGCCGCCCGCCATGGTTCGCTGCGCATCGCCGCTCATCGCGGTTTCAGCCGACGGTTCCCGGAAAACACCGTTTTCGCCTTCCAAAAGGCCGTGGATGCAGGCGCCAACGAGTGCGAAATCGACCTCATGCTGACGCGTGACGACCAGATCGTTGTGATCCACGACAGAACGCTGGATCGCACGACCAATGGCTTCGGCTTTGTCGCCGATCAGGATCTCGAGCACATTCTTTCGCTCGATGCCGGCGCGAAATTCGACCCGCGCTTTACCGGGACCCGCGTGCCGACACTTGCCGATACGCTGTTATGGGCCAAGCAGACTGATACGCGCCTTGCAATCGAAATGAAGGAGCCTGAACGCGCCGATCGTCTTATCGATCTCATGATCGGCACGTTGAAGGAGCTCGACGCTTTCGACCATGTTGCCATATCCTCCTTCGACCATATCGACCTGTTGCGCGTAAAGGAGATCGAGCCACGTCTACAAACGGAAGCGATCATTCACCATCGTCCCGTGGACATTGTTGCCTCGATGCGCGCAGGTAGCATTGACGGCGTCTCGCTGGAACTGAACCGCTTTCACCGGGCTGACGCCGAGGCGCTGCAGGAGGCCGGCATTGCCGTGCGTCTGAGCCTGCCGCTGCCGGAAAAGCTTGCCATCTTCTGGCAGGGCGGCCGCGACCCGCTTCCTATGATTCGAAGCTGTGTCCAGGACCGGCTGGTCGACGCGCTAATCGGCGACGATGTGGATTTCCTGCGGACGCTGGGCGTGAGCGCCTGAAAATCTCAGCGACCGGTCGGCACTTGACTCATTCATAGCTCACCAGCTATTGGTCTAATCAATAGCCAAAGAGTTATGAATTGTCATGACCAATGCCCATGATCCTATCTTCCGAGCGCTCGCCGATCCGACGCGGCGGGCGATCTTCGAGCGTTTGTGCCGTGCCGGCGATCAGACCGTCGTCGCGCTCACGACCTATGCCAGGGTCTCCCAGCCGGGTGTCTCGAAGCATCTGGCCGTTTTGAAACAGGCGGGGCTGGTGTGTGACCGGCACGAGGGACGCCAGACGCACTATAGCGTTAAGCGCAATGCGCTTGCCCCATTGCTCGACTGGACGAGCGAGATGGTCGGCTTCTGGGAGGGCAAGTTCGACGATCTGGAAGACTTGCTCGATAGGATGGATCAATGACTGAGGCGCCAGATGCAGTGCGCACTGTCACGGTCGAGCGCGACATTGCGCATCCGCCGGAAAAGGTCTGGCGCGCGCTGACCCAGCCGCATCTGATCACCGAGTGGCTGATGAAGAACGACTTTGCTCCTATCCTTGGCCACCGCTTTACCTTTCGTAGCGACTGGGGAGGTGTCTTGGATTGCGAAGTGCTCGTCGTCGAGCCGAACAGCAAGCTGTCTTACCGATGGAATTTCGCGCACGATGATCCTTCTTTCGATCTGAAGAGCGTCGTGACGTTTACGCTCGTGCAGACGGAAAGGGGAACGCATCTGCGCATGGAGCAGGTCGGCTTCCGGCCGGGTCAGAAGCAGGCCTATGGAGGCGCCAGAGCCGGATGGCGGCAGTTTCTTGAAAGACTGGACGAGGTCCTGCGGGAGTAAGTGGGACCAGCGCGGATAAAGTCCCGGATGCAATCATGCGAGCATATTGCGGTCGCTTGCTTGCATCAGTTTTTCGGTTCCGTGCGGGCACGTCAACCAGCAGAATTATGAAGTGGGCAAGGACATGATCACCGATATCGAGGACTTCTTTACCAAGGGATGCGGACGCTGCGAACGCTTTGCGACGGCCGACTGTTCGACAAGACTGTGGATTGATGGCTTGAACGAATTGCGCCGGATCTGTCTGGAAGTGGGTCTCGTCGAGACGCTGAAATGGGCTCATCCGTGCTACATGCATGCGGGGCGAAACATCGTCATCATCGGTGCCTTTCGCGGCGATTTTCGCGCCAGCTTTTTTAATGCGGCATTGATGAAGGACCCTGAGGGCGTGCTCGAAAAGCAAGGGCAGAATACCCAGCACGCCGATATGATCCGCTTTGTGAGCAATGCCGCCGTCGCGCAGATGGAGCCCATCATTCGATCCTATCTGAAGGAGGCAATGGTCTATGCTGAGGCCGGCATTAAGCCAAAGAAGGAAGTGGTGGAAGTCGAATTGCCGGACGAGTTGATCGAGGCCCTGGATTCCGATCCAGAGCTTGCGGAGGCTTTCCATGATCTGACGCCGGGACGAAAGAAGAGCTATGTGATCAATCTCAACTCGGTGAAGAAGTCTGAAACGCGAAGCGCGCGGATTGTGAAGTTCCGCAATCATATTCTCGCCGGAAAGGGTGCGCTGGAGCGCTGACCGGCCGCATGGCCGGCTGCTGCGGGGCGTCGACATCTCCTTGGTCGGCATTGTGAAATACTTATATCGCGCCACAGCCAGTCCAATCGAAAACCTATGCCGTAGTCGATACCGTTAAATGGCGCGGTCGAACTCTCGACCGCTCGCGTCGAATGGTGGCTCTTTCGGAGGGATTGGCGATGTATGGTCGTTGGTGGGCATATTATATTGTGGAGCGTGCACGCCCGGCACATCCTTCGTCGGCGATCCCTGTTGCTGCGACATCCAACTTAGACGACACGGGCGATCTGTGGATGTTTGCCCGGCTCATTATCGTATTGGCGATTGTCTTCGCAGCGCTGACATGCGTGCTCCTAGCCGTGCATTGAATGCCTCATACGTCCAAGCGATACAGTGAGTATCCAAGAATTGAAGCCCGTTGAATTGGATCAGATATCGAAGGCGACGATCAGCAGATTCATATGGAAATGCAATATCGCATTCGCGATTTCCCTGTTTTCAAAATCCAGCCATCTGCTGTCGGCTTCGAGATGTCTCGTGCTATATGCATTTCTTATGATTGTGGTTGCCGCCCTTACCCGCCAGCGCTTTTATGCGGAGAGCTTCAATCACTGGAGCGAAGCCCTTTGGCTGGGATTTGTCGCCGCAGGTCTCAACTTGCTTGCTTGAGCTTGCAGCAGCTAGCGCTGGAACTGCTCGACGGTTTCTCCCCCTGGCATGCGCAAACAACCGCGCTTTCGCGGGCTATTGCGGCTTCGGATCATACCACGCATATCCGAAATGGTAGCGATCGGGATCTTTCCCATAGTAATAGGGAAGAGCGATATCCTGTTGCGATGGCAGCTGTGCCGTCTCGCCGAATTTCGACGTGAACCATCGCTTCAAGGCATCCGGCATGCCTGACTGACGTCCGTCCCGCTCGTTCCAGACCAGGAGGACCGGGCCGTCTCCTATGAACTCCCGGCTTAGATCCGATTGAGGATACTCGGTGGAGATCACACGCGTATACGGCATGTTGACGCGGATATTGCCCGCCTTGAGCCAGGTCGTGGTCACGACTGCCGTCGGTTGCTTTCCTTCAGCTTCAATGACCTTGTCCACGAAGGTTCCATAAGGCGTGTTCAAATGCTCATAGGAATGAAAAAATCGCGCAAAAAGGACGCCGCCCGCTATTATCAGGGGTAGCGCCACGATCATGGCGGCAGGCACATAAAGGAACTTCTTTATGTCGGCTTGGCTTTGTTTTCCGGCGGCATCGAGCTTCAGACAAAAATAAAGCGGCAGCAGAAACAGGAACGGAAGCAGCCAGCGGTCACGAAACTCGGTGAGGGTTATCGCCAGTATCAACCCCAACAGGATAACGAGAGTGCTGACAAGTATCCGTCCTACGAAATCGCTCCACTCGCTTTTGGCGCGCAGCGACCGCAGGAATGACTGGCGAAAGATCAATAGAAAGATCACCGTCGTCGGGATCACGATCGCGACGCCCGTCTTGAGCAGTTCGACAAGCCCGACGCCGATATCGGAAAGCTTGTTGCCAGCGTCTTGGGCCGACATCGTGTGGACGGTCGTTGTCAGGACGCGGTCCATGTTGGACACCATCCACACCGCATGCGGCAGGAACATCAAGACGGCGATGGAAAGCGTCAGCAGGAGCCGCTTGTCCAGGAGCCTTTTTCGCCCCTCCGGATGAAAGAACGTGGCAACCAGCACGCTGATGACAACGAGAGCGAAATTGTACTTGGTGAGCATTCCAAGCCCGGCCCACAGACCGATCATCGCATAGGAGGCGACCGTCGGTCGCCGGATCGTGACCACAACGAAGTGGATAACCATGATCACCGCAAGCAGGGTGGCGACGGTATGTGTCAGGTCTCTCTGCGCCTGCCAGAACATCTGTGGCATCGTCAGGAGCGATAGTGCCCCGACCGCCGCCAGCCTCTTGTCGACCAGAAGCAATCTCAGGAGCCTGTAATAGGCGAAATAGACGAGAAAGAGCAGAATGTTCTTGAATATGACGAGCGATGCCACGCTCGTGCCGAACACTTCGAAGATGCCGTACTGAATCCAATTGTACAGCGGCGGCTGGGCGTCATATCCCCAAGCAAGCCATTGGCTCACCAGAAATTGCTGTGCTTCGTCAATCCGCAGCGAATTGGAGATGGCGATGCGGATGGCGGTCTGCGCCGCAAAATATATGGCCAGGATCGCAGGCACCCACCAATAGTCGGAGAAAGATCGACTGCTGTCGGCTGGCGCCAGCTGGTGGGTCGCATCCGCAAAACTGGCCTTTTCCACAGGGTTCATCCCATTCTCCGCGCGATTGCCGATATCGTCGTCCGCGACATGTCACAGATGTCGAGGGCCCACAATCGCTTTCAACTCAATTTCAGGGGCCGGCATCTTGAGGCAAGCCTGATGTGCCGGACCTCACAGCCTTCGGCAGCCGGGTTGTCGAAACATGCTTCTCGATCGTGGCGTTTAGCATCCCCGTGCCGCACTCGCCAGATCTCCTCGCTGAGATAATTGCTTAAGGCTGCGGGAATATGAATGCCTCGCCAATTGCCAACAACAATTTTTCCCGTCGACGACTTAATCCGCATCAAGCTTGTTGTCAAACATACCGAATGTATGTATATAGAGGTCAAGCATAGGTAAGAATTCGGATGAGGGGCGTTCTCCGGTCCCGAATCCGCTGATATCCGGCACCAAATCGTGTCGGTACAGCAGCCCGTCGTTTCCAATCCGATGAGGCTGCCCACCCCCGATCGGTTGACCTCCGATCAAGACGAGAAGGATTCGGCATTCCCTCCGAATCCTTCTCTTTTCATCGGCGTTGCGAGCTCTCAACAATAGTGAAGTGTGGTCGGCAGAGTTCCACAGGGGCAGTCGTGTGCGCGTCGTCTCTATACCGAGAGAGATCGGTCGCCGGCTATTGACTTGATTTGCCGGGAGTAGGTTCGGCCGACACGGATTTCGCTACCATCGGAAAGCAGCGCGACAAGAGCGGCAAAAGGAGCTTGCCGAAAGCCGACAATACATTCCCGCCGGACGATCGAACTGCGGTGCAGCCGAAGAAATTCCTTGGCATCGAGGCGCTGTTCGAGCGAAGCGAGGCTTTCATGATGTAGGTATGTCCTGCCTTCCGTATGGATGCGGACATAGTCGCGTTCCGCCTGGAAGCGCACGACTCGGTCGAGGCTTATCCGGATGAATTCTCCCCTCGACTTGATCCAGAGATCGGCGGACTGCGCTTCATGTCTTCGCAGTGCCTGCCGCAATGATCGCACGGTTTCGTTCAGTTCCGCGATGCGCTCGGCGCTTGTCCGCGCGGCGATTGTCGTGCGGGCTTTATCGATTGCCGCCTGCAGGCGGCTTGGTTCGATTGGCTTGGTCAGATAGTCGATGGCGGCAGCTTTGAAGGCGCGAAGGGCGTAGTGATCGAAAGCGGTCACGAAGATGAATGCTGAGGTATTGCCGTCAACACGTTCAATAATGTCGAAGCCGGTACCGCCCGGCATCTGGATATCGAGCAGCACCACATCCGGGGCGAGATCGGTAATCAGGCTTCTAGCTTGCTGAACATTGCCCGCCTCGCCGATCACTTTGGCATCGGCCATTGCTGCGAGGAGACGAAGCAACCGGCGCCTAGCCAGGGGTTCGTCATCGACAACAAGGATCGTTAGGGGCTTCATTTGTCCGTGGCTCATGCCAGCCTCAGCGGCATCGTGATTGCCGCCCTGAAGCGGTAGGGTGAAACCAGGCCGGCAACCAGAGCGCCGACGCCCGGAAAGCGCGCAGCGACGCGGTCTGCGACGTTTCGCAAGCCGACACCCGTGCCGGGGGAGGGGTGGCGGGAGCCCTCTGTCTCAGCCGCAGTGTCGTTCTCGACTGAAATCTCGAGTGCGTGGCCGATCTTTGACGCGCTGATGACGATCTCGACCTTGTGTGGAGAACGGCCGACGCCGTGCTTCACCGCATTCTCGATCAGCGGCTGCAGGATCAGGCTCGGCACCAAAGCCTCTTCGAGGCCATTTGCGATCTCAATCCGCAACGTCATGCGGTCGGAATAGCGTTCACCCTCGATGCGCAGATATCCGACCTGGAGCGCGAGTTCGTCGGCAAGTCTGACATCCTGCAGTGGGTCGAGCTCCAGCGTGGTACGCAAGAAATTGGAAAGAGACATCACCATGCGCCCAGCCGCGACACTCGATCCCTCCTCGATGAGGCCCGCAATGGAGTTCAGCGTGTTGAACAGGAAATGCGGATTGACTTGATATCGCAGGGCACGCATCTGCGCCGAAAGGGCTTCCTCGCGGCTGATGGCCAGGCGCCGCTCGCGCTCGCGCAGCTCGAAACTGTAAATCAACGCCACGAAAAAGAACGACCAGCCGAGAAAGGCGGCCATGCCGTAGATCAGCGTGTAGCCGACATTCGTCCAGTCGACGGTAATCGGATCGGGGCGGACGAAATAAAGATAAATCAGGAAATCGATCGCTGCATTGGCAGCGGCGGCGAGAAGGGCGGTGGAGAAGCCGACGATAATCTTGGCTGCGATATGCCAGTGCCGGACCCGAAACAACGCCGCTGAAATGCCACAGGAAAGAACGATGCTTGAGGACATTAGCAGCAATTTTCCCGGTGCGGACATGATGGGGTCGGTCCCCAAGATCCCCCACATTATGCTGCTGACGACGAACTCCACGAACCAATAGAGGAAGACGAGCCAGAGCGTGGCGCGCCGCACGCCGGCGAAATAGGCATCCTCATCCAATGATTCCGTTGCGTCCTTGGGTTTCATGCTGCTTTTATCCTTCACCTGGCAGCAGTTGTCGATTGCCGTTGGTCGGCTAAATCAAGCAGTTCGCAGAAAGTCGCAGCCCTTCGCAGCTGCAATCTGCCGTTGGTAGAAAGCCGAATTCTCCCCGTTATCAGGCTTGCTATAGCGCCCCATGACCTGCGTGTTCCCGGTCGGCAGTCGCCGGGACCGTGTGCTGATGATTGCAAATGAAAAAGGGGCAGACATTGAGTATTTCCAACCACGCGAACGGTTTGCGGATCAACCTCCTGAGCTCGACCATGCTCGCCCGCGTCGGCGTCCTCTCCCTGATCCTCGCCGGTGCGGCCACCGTTCCACAGGCGGCGCAGGCGGCGGGATTGCTGGTCAATTCCGACACCACCTGGGATCAGGATCATACGATCAACGACCTGCTTGTCGTGCGCGGCGGGGCCGGGGGCGCGACCTTGACAATCAAGGACGGGGCTGCCGTTAAGAGCACCTCGGGCTATATCGCCGACAGCCGAAATTCGGTCGGTGCCGTCATTGTCTCCGGTCCCGGCTCAAGCTGGGATATCGTCAACCCCGATCCGAGGGGCGCGCGCGAGCTGTTCATCGGCGGTTTCGGCAATGGTATCTACGGGGGCAAGGCGACCCTGACGATCGAGAATGGCGGTAGGGTCTCGGGCAAAGATGTCTATGTCGGCGCTCTGATGGAGGGCGATGGCAAGCTTTTCGTGCGTGGCGCCGGGTCTACGCTGACAGCCGACTATCTCGGGGTCGCCGTCGGAGCTCTTACGAACAACAACGGTGAGGTCGTTATCGAAGATGGCGGCTTGATCAGTTCGAACAGAGCCGATTTTGAGAATGGCAAGGTATTGCTGAGTGGCCAGAACTCGCGTTGGATCAACACGGGCGAATTCATGATCGGCGACAGTTTCACGATCGAGAAGGGTGCTGTGGTCTCCACCGGCACCGCGACCCTGCAGGAGCAGGAGAGCGTCGATCTCATCACCATGTATGTCGATGGTGCCGGCAGCGAGTTCAAGATCAACGACAGACTGACGATCGGCGAGGAGGGAAGTGTCAATCTTTCCGTCGCCAACGGCGCCAGGCTGTCTGCCGGCAGCATCGTCATCTCCGGTTCCGGCAATTTCATCCAAGAAGGTATGGGAAGCCTGACGATCGGCGGCAAGGTCGAACATTCGCGTGTCGGCGGCGTGACCGCGCTGGAGGCCCAGATGGCAGGGATCGTCGATCCATCGGCCGCCATCACGTTCGGTGCGGGCGACGGCCACCTCAATTTCAATCATACCAATGCCGGCTATGACTTTGCCAACACGATCGGCGGTAAGGGGACCATCAACAGTCTGGCCGGTGAAACGATCCTCAGCGGCGACCTGACGAAATTCAACGGCAACGTCAACGTCGACGGCGGTAAGCTCGTCCTGAAGGGCAATCTCGACACGACCGACAATGACGGCAACGTAAACGACGCGCTGCGCTACAGCACCACCAAGTTCGACGTGAAGGATGGTACGCTGATCGTCGACGGTGAGGCGGGGCGCATTCAGACAAACGCGTTTGGCGGCAAGACCTACACCAACTCCGTCATCGTCTGGGGCGAAAACCTGAACCGCATGGGCAATCAGACGTCGGCAGCCTTTGGCAGGCTCGGTGGTTCCGGCACGGTTGGCGATACGTTTATCGACACGAAGGCCGTTATTGCCCCCGGCAACAATTCGACGGGCGTCCTCACGATCGCAGGTGAACTGGAGATGGCAGGCGGCTCCATCTACGAAGCCGATATCGCCGGCAATGGCAGCGCCGACAGGATCGATGTCAAGATTGTCGATGGCGGCGTGGCGCGCAGCGGCACGGCAACGATCCGCAGCGGCGTCGATGTCCACGTGACCGCGCTCGACGCCGCCACCAGCTACCAGAACGGGCAAACCTACACGATCCTGACCGCCGAGCGCGGCATCGAAGGGCAGTTCGCCCAAGCGGTCTCGAAATCCGCCTTCCTTGATGTGGCGCTCGACCAGAAGGAAAAGCAGGTCGACCTCAAGATTGCGGTGAAGAGCACGGGCCCTAATCCCAACGAACCCAGGCCGAACGAGCCCAAGCCGAACGAACCGGAACCGAACGAGCCCAATCCGGGCACGGGCGAGAACCCCAATGCAGGCAAACCGGCACCTCAGGTCTTCAATGGCGTGGCCGTGACGGGCAATCAGCGCGATGTTGCCCTGGCGCTCAACACGCTTAGCCAGAACGGCCCAGCGCTCGGGCTTTACAATGCTCTTCTGCCGTTGGATGCCGACGAGGCACGCGGCGCCTTCAACCTGCTGTCCGGTGAGATCCATTCGGCTGCGCAGACCGCACTCGTCAATGACAGCGGCTTGCTGCGCAACGCCGTCAACGACCGTATCCGTGCCGCTTTCGATGATGTCGGTGCGCCAAAGGTTCCAGTTCTCGCCTATGGGCCGGAGGACAAGCCGGCGACGGCGGCAGTCGGTGCAATTGCCGCGGCCACCATCGAACCGCAGCCGGTCGTTGCCTGGGGGCAGGCATTCGGCTCGTGGAGCAGCATCGATGGCAACCGCAATTCCGGTCGCCTCGATCAATCCGCCGGCGGCTTTGTCACCGGTTTCGATGCCGCCGTCGCAGAGAGTGTGCGCGTCGGCATCCTGGCCGGCTACAGCCGGTCCAGTTTCGATGTGGATAGTCGCTTGTCACATGGAAGCAGTGACAATTACCATCTCGGAATTTACGGTGGCGGCCGCTGGGGTGACCTCGCAGTGCGCTCGGGCGTTGCCTATACATGGCATTCCATCGACACGAGCAGAACGGTGGCATTTCCCGGTTTCCGAGACCGGTTGAAGGCCGATTACGATGCCGGCACCTTCCAGGCATTCGGCGAGCTCGGTTACCGCATCGATATGGCGCCCGTTGCCATCGAGCCGTTCGCAAACCTTGCCTATGTGAGCCTTCATACCGACAGCTTCGTCGAACACGGGGCCGCGGCGGCGCTGTCGGGCCGCAGCGATACGAGCGACACGACGTTTACCACACTCGGTCTGCGTGCCTCGACGGCACTGACCCTTGGCGGGGTCGATACGAAGATGCGCGGCATGGTCGGCTGGCAGCATGCCTACGGCGATGCCACGCCTAATTCCACGCTTGGCTTTTCGACCGGCAACGCATTTTCTGTTGCAGGCACGCCGATTGCCGAGAATGCGGCTGTCGTCGAAGCCGGCCTCGACTTTGCCCTCAGCAGGAAC
Organism: Martinezella tropici; assembly: GCA_000799755.1. Classification (GTDB taxonomy): domain Bacteria; phylum Pseudomonadota; class Alphaproteobacteria; order Rhizobiales; family Rhizobiaceae; genus Rhizobium; species Rhizobium tropici_A. Next base: position 347,986 of record JUHI01000005.1, on the reverse strand, counting down.
GCCAATCTCGGCTTTACCTATACGGGACAGTTCGGTTCCGGTTCCCGGCAGAACGGCATTGATGCCAAGCTCAATGTCCGGTTCTGATGCGTAGGGTTGGCTTCATTTGCTGGGTACCGATGGCGAGCCTTCTCGCCATCGGATCGCTTCACGCACAAGATGCTGACAATGGTGCGACTACCGCACCATCGTCGCTTTCGGAAACCTACGAAGATTGGAGTGTCGCCTGTGCCGGCATCGGGAATGAAAGACGCTGCATGTTATCGCAACGGCAGTTCCATAAGAGCGGGCAGAATATCTTGACTGTCGAATTGCGGCCGTCGGAGGCAGGCGGCGTGCAGGGCAATGTCGCCTTGCCCTTCGGCCTCTATCTGGACAAGGGCATCAGCTTTGGCGTCGATGATGCCAAAGGTGCCAAGCCCTCGCGTTTTCGCACCTGCCTGCCTGCGGGCTGCATTGTCCAACTGTCTTTCACGGAACCGACGGTCAAGTCGTTGCGCGGCGGCAAAATGTTAAAGCTCGTTGCTTTTGCGAGCGATAGCGAGAATGAAGTGGCGTTTTCGGTATCCCTGAAAGGCTTTGCCGCCGCATTGGACAGAACGATCGCGCTTTCATCGAAGAAGTAAGCTGTTTGCTGCGTCTGTCGCAGGCTCGATGACAGGGGCCGTAGTCATTGGGCCCGTCAAACGATATGATATCTTTGCCAACAGACGAGGCTGGTGGCCATGAAAGCTGTAGTCGCCACAATTATCATCCTGGCTCTCCTGTCCGGCTCCGCTAACGCCGAAGACAGCCAGCGTGCCGGAGGGCCGCAGCGCACGATCGAGGATTTCAGCAGGGCCATCCGCCTCGACCCCCACAATGCCATCGCTTACAATGAGCGCGGCAATATTTATCAATTGGACGGCAAATTCAAAGAAGCGATCGACGATTTTACGACTGTCATCAGATTGCTGCCCCACAGCGCGACGGCCTATCAAAATCGCGGTCTGACCTATGTCAAATCGGGCGATTTCGCACGCGGCCTGGCCGACCTCAACGAGGCGCTGAAGCGGGGCGCCTCCAGTATGCAGGTCTATCAAGGGCGCGGCGTAGCCTATGTGGAAACCGGCGATTTTGAAAAGGGGATTGCCGATTTCACCGAAGCAATTGCACGCGGTCCCACGGCGATTTCATACAATTCACGAGGCTCGGCCTATGCGATGCAAGGCAAGTTCGAGCGTGCCATCGCCGACTACGATGCTGCCTTGCGCCTTGAGCCGGAGAATGCCGGAGTTTATCGGAACCGTGGTTCGGCACGTGTAAACAATGGCGATATCGAGCAAGGGATTGCCGATATCAATGAGGCGATCAGGCTGGACGGTAAGAACGCCCAGTCGTTCAACCTGAGAGGCGGTGCCTACATGAGAGGCGGCGCTTATGGTTTGAAACGTGATTTTGAGAGGGCGATAGCCGACTTCAACCGAGCTATCGAACTTAATCCGAACGGCGCCGAGTCTTATCGCAACCTTGGTGTTGCTCAATCGGAGAGCGGCAAGGTCGAGGTGGCGATCGCCAGTTTCGACAAGGCACTTGCGCTCAATCCGCGTGACGACGTGGCCCTCGGCGGACGTGGCTTCACGCGCTATCGGCTTGGAGATTTCAATGGAGCGTTTGAAGACCTGAACGCGGCTCTTGAGCTCAACCCGAACAATGCCGACAACTATAACAATCGTGGCGAGCTCTACCGCCGGGACGGCCAACTGGATAGGGCCGTGGCAGACTTTGATCGTGCCTTGAAACTGAATCCCAGGCAAAGGTCGGCCCGACATAATCGCGGCTTGGTCCTCCTGCTGATGAGGAAATATGGTGAGGCTATCTCCGACTTCGACCAAGCCATTGAAATGAACCTCGCTGACGAGGAGACGTATTACGGCCGTGCGGTCGCTTTCCAGAAAGCAGGTCGAACCGATGACGCGCTTGCAGACCTGGACCAAGCGCTGCTGATCAACCCAAGATTCTACAAGGCGCTGGACCTGCGCGCTGCGATAAAGGACGGCAAGCCGATCATTCCAAGGTAAGTGCTTGCGATCATGCCGGCTGTCGCATCAATTCCTCGATCTGCCCGCGCAGCCAGCGATGCGCTGCGTCCCGGTCGCGACGGCGATGCCAGGTCTGGACGAAGGGAAAGCCAGGCAAAGCGAAAGGTACCTCAAGACATAGAAGATCCCGGCCCGACAACTGGTCTATGCTGCGTCGTGCCGCGGTCAATATGAGGTCTGTGCCACGCACGAGGTCGGGCGCGGTCGACCAATGCGGAATCTGAACGGCAATCCGGCGCTTGTGGCCTAGCCGCAAGAGCGCCGTGTCGATCTCGCTGTTGTCCTGCAGCGCGACGGAAACCTGAACATGCGGCCGAGACAGATAGGCGGCAAGATCCAGAGGTCCATGTGCGGACTTGTCATCGATGAGACAGGCGAAGCTCTCTTCGAACAGCAGCGTGCTGTTGAGATCGCGATGGCTTGGCTGCTTCAATGTCGGATAGACGCCGACGGCAAGGTCGATCTCGCCATCCGACAGGGCGGCAAGAGCCCTGTCCCTGCCATAGGAGACGACGATGATGTCGACGAGAGGGGCGTTTTGCCTCAACCGGGAGACGAGGGCCGGCAAGAGGATGGCGGCGCCGTAATCGGAGAGCGACAAGCGGAAAAGGCGCTCGGTCTGCCTGACATCGAATAGCGGCTGCTCCACCATGGAGCGCACGAGCGCAAGGGCTTCCGACAGCGGCTGGGCAAGCTGAAGTGCGCGGGCGGTCGGCTGCATCCCATCATTGCCTCTGACCAACAACGGATCGTTGAAGATATCTCTCAGCCTCGCCAGAGCGTGGCTGACGGCCGGTTGCGAGCGGTTGAGCCGCAGGGCGGCGCGTGAGACATGGCGTTCCTCCAACAATGCCTCCAGAACAAGCAGAAGATTGAGGTCCGAGGCGGCAATATTATTCATTTTGTGCATGAGAGAGATACCGTTATCCGATTTCCATTCTTATTATCGATGATCCACAGTGAAAGGGAAAGGAGAATTGATCATGAGCCAATCGGCAAACAAAGATCTGGGATTATCGCATGTCGCGCTTCTGGTGCGCGATCTCGACACGAGCATTGCCTTTTATGAGGAATTTGCCGGTCTTCACGTTATCCACCGAAGAGAGGCAAAGGAGCCGCTGGACGCTGTCGCATGGATGGCGGACGGTCTGCGTCCTTTTGCACTTGTTCTTGTCGCTTCGCGCAGCCTAAAGGATACGCCGCTTGGCCCCTTCGGCCATATCGGCATTGCCTGCTCAACGCGCGATGAAGTGCTGCGCCAGGCGGATGAAGCCGAACGGCGGGGCATATTGAGGTCCAAGCCGCGCGACGACGGGCCTCCGGTGGGTTGCTGGACCTATATCGCCGATCCCGACGGCAATACGCTCGAATTGTCCTTCGGCCAGGAAATTGCGTTCACGACGGAGACGATGGCGGCGCGGGCCTAGGCCCCGCTACTCCAAACGCGTGGGAACCTTTTGCCGCCCAGCGCTTTCCATTTGACGATTTCAGAAACAATGTGGTTGTCACTTGTCGCGCGCTTCTCCCATGGACCAACAGCAAGCTCGAGCTCTCGTTCCACTTGGATTTTTGAATTTCTTCATGGCCGATGTTCAGGCTGGCATCGGACCGTTCCTCGGTGTTTTTCTCGTTGCCCATGGCTGGCAAAGCGGATCAATCGGCTCCGTCATGACGATCGGCGGGATCGCGGGAATGGTGATGATGGCACCGGCCGGAGCTTTCATCGATGAGACGACGCACAAGCGCATATGCGTGATCGTGTTGGGTATCTGCACCGTTCTGGCATCCATGATCATATTGCTGTCGCAGCTCTTCTGGGTCGTGGCTCTGTCGCAGGTTGCGACCTCTATTGCCGGCGCTGCAATCGGGCCGGCTCTTAATGGTATCACTCTCGGCATTGTCCGGCAGGCGGGGTTCAATCGGCAGAATGGCTACAATCAGGCGTTCAATCACGCCGGCAACCTGGTCGGTGCCGGACTGTCGGGATGGCTCGGCTGGATGTTCGGGCTTACTGCCGTATTCTGGCTGTCGGCCGTCTTTGGCGTGCTTACCATTATCTCCGTGCTGATGATCCCGGCCGACGCGATCGACGATGACGAAGCGCGTGGCGCGACCCTTGCCGCCGTCGGTCCGCAAGGAGGGGTGGAGCCCGCAATGCACCGGAAGCCAAGCGGCTTCAAGGTGCTTGCAGAATCGAAGCCGCTGCTCGTCCTGGCGGGTGCGCTTGCATTGTTTCATCTCGGCAACGGCGCGATGCTACCGCTGTTCGGGCTGGCGGTCGTCTCCGCCGGTCATGCCGATCCCGCGAGCTTCGTCGCCCTGACAGTGGTGGTGGCGCAAGGCACGATGATCATCACCTCGTTGATCGCGATGCACATGGCGGAAAGGAGAGGGCAATGGCTCGTGCTGCTGATCTCGTTCGTCTCCCTGCCGATCCGCGGTTTTGTGGCGGCGCATCTCATTACGTCCTGGGGCGTCTATCCGGTGCAGGTTCTCGATGGTATCGGCGCGGGCCTGCAAAGCGTGGCCGTTCCGGCGCTCGTTGCCCGCATCCTGAACGGAACCGGCCGCATCAACGTCGGCCAGGGCGTCGTGATGACCATGCAAGGGATCGGCGCATCCCTGAGCCCGGCGATCGGCGGCTGGCTGGCACAGGAGATCGGCTACGGCACGATGTTCACCATCCTCGGCAGCTTCGCGTTCGGATCGGTCGCGCTTTGGATCGGGTTCCACGGCTTGCTGCGGGCAGCCGCTTCAGTATCCAGTCCGCCTCAGGGTATCGTAGCTTCCGGCGATTGATGGCTTTGCTTGTTTCCCATGTCAGACGAGATGTCCCTTCAGTCGGCTTTTCTTGCGGCGCCTCGATCAATCCAATTTCACGGTTGCCCGGCCGCTCGTGAGATCCAGGACGTTGTCAACGACCTGCTCGACCATCGACGCGTTTATGCTCACGCCGAGCGTTGCGCCGCACTCGGTGAAGCGCTCTTCCAGAATCTGAACGCCTGCCTCGGCGAGAAGCTTCGCTTTCACCAGAGCGAGATGGGAAAACTGCACATCGATCGTTGCAGCGACGGTCGGTAGGATTTCTCTTTTCTCCGCGCCTTGAAGACATGTTGCGGCGGTGCCCCCATAGGCACGGATCAATCCGCCGGCACCCAGGAGAGTACCGCCGAACCAGCGCGTGACGACGACGGCGACCATGTCCAATTCGAAGCCGTCGACAGCCTGCAGGATCGGCTTGCCGGCCGTACCGCTCGGCTCGCCATCGTCGCTGAAGCGATAGTTCTGCCCAATACGCCAGGCCCAACAATTGTGATTGGCATCCATGACCGAGTGCTTTGCGACAAACGCCTTTGCGGCCTCAATATCAGTGACCGGAGCGGCCGTCGCAACGAACCGGCTTTTCTTGATTTCCTGACTGGCGGTGACGATCGATACGAGCTCAAACATGGGGCTTAATAGCCAATTTTGTCGGGCATGCGAAGAGGCTCCAGTCACTCATGAACGATGAGTTGAGGGCACGCTCGAAAGCTCATTTATCCGGCAATTCGTCTTCTTGCGCGCGACAGGGAAAGGCGAAGGTGTCCTCATTGCCTGAGGGGGCTTCGAAACAATGTAGTGTAGGCAATTGCATGAGATTGTCTTTCCTGAGAAAAGCAATGACTTGTGATGTTCGGGTCGAAATATGTCACGGAGCAAGAAATCTGCTGCTGGAAAGCATGCTTTAGGTGCCAAGACGGGATCGCTGATCGGCAGCCCTCCGACCTATGAGCATATCATTACCAAAGCGGACGAGACTTTCTTGTGGCGATTGGACGATTATCCGTGGGAACGCAACGTATGGAACTACCACCCCGAGATCGAGATACATCTGCTTCGCAAGGCAAGCGGCATGGCATTCGTCGGCGATCATATTGGCGAATTCCATCCAGGCTATCTGACGATTGTCGGGTCGAACCTGCCACACGATTGGGTAACGCCGACCGAGCCCGGAGAAATAATTCGCGGGCGTGATGTCATTATCCAATTTGACCCGGAACGGGTGCTGTCGATCAGCGCGATGCTGCCGGAAGTCGCGCAGCTGACCAGCTTCTTTGCCCGCTCGGAACGAGGGCTCGTCTTTCACGGCAAGAGCAAGCGGATGGCGACGGAGGTCATCGATGCAATGGAAACAGCCAAGGGTTTCTCGCGGCTATCGCTGTTCATCCAGCTTCTCGACATACTTTCCTCCTCGCAGGAGTTCGAAATCCTATCGTCGACCGAATTTTCTCCCAAGCTCGATGCGGAGACGCTCGATGTTCTTCAGCGCTCGCTTACCTATATATTCGAGCAGTTGGCGACTGATATTCACCTGCGCGAGGTGGCCGAACTGGCCGGTATGAGCGAAAGCGCCTTTTCGCGTTTCTTCAAGAAGAACACTGGCAACAGCTTCACGGATCATGTCAACAAGCTGCGGGTCTGGCAGGCATGCAAGCTGCTTGCCGAGACAGATATGCCGATTACCGACATTTGCTTCGAAGTCGGATATCTCAACATATCCAACTTCAACCGAACCTTCCTTCGTCAGCACAGGATGACGCCATCGGCATATCGCAGGCTGACGGGTCAAAGGCGGCCCGTTCGGGCGGTCGAGAGCTGATCGATTTTGCGCATTAAAGTATAGATTCTCTGCATGGCGCGCGCTAGCACCGCGCATCGATACCCGTACTATTTGCAACTGCGATCAACGTCGCTTGGGAGGGCAGGCGCAGGCACATTCGCCTGTCTGCACCGTCTATTTACAGGGGAGGAATTACATGAGAGCCGTAAAGACGCTCGTTTCGAGCATCGCTATCGCATGCGCTTTTTTTGGCACTGCACCATCTTTTGCATCTGCAGCACAATGCTCCGGCACCATCCGCGTGCTGGCGCAGCCGCGTGACGGTTTGACCTTGCTGGAGCAATACAAGGGTGAATTCAGCAAGCTGAGCGGAGGCGCAAGCTTCCAAATCGACTATCTCAACGAGAATGACAGGCGGGCGAAAACCAAGGCCGACGCCTCCACGATTGGCAAGTACAATGTGTACTATATTGACGAAGCCAACGTTGCGCTCTTCGCCTCGTCGGGCTGGGTCGTGCCGCTGCTGGACTACTACCCCAAGGAATATGACTACGCCGATTTCGACCCTGGTCGTCAGAAGATTGCGACCTATGACGGCAAGGTCTGGTTCGCGCCGGTGACCGGTGGTGGCGACTTGATGATCTACCGCAAGGATCTGCTCGACGCGGCAGGCATCCAGCCGCCGAAGACGCTTGACGAATACATTGCCGCGGTAAAAAAGCTCAATCAGCCGGACAAGGGCATCTACGGCACCGCATTGCGCGGTCAACGCGGTTCGGGTGCCAATGTCTGGCGTTGGATGCCCTTCTTCAAGGGCTTCGGCGGTCAATGGTTTGACGGCAAGACGCCGACCTTCGATAGCGATGCTGCTGTGAAGGCGACACAGACCTATCTGGAGCTTTTCAAGTATTCGGCGCCTGGCAGCCAGACAGGAAGTTGGGATGAGGCCGTGGGCGCCTTTACCTCCGGACAAGTCGCGATCCTGATCGAGTCGACGCCGCTGGTCGGCATGGCGCTCGACAAGAAGTCCTCTCAGGTCGCCGACAAGATCGGGTATCTGCCGCCGCCGACGCCGCTGACGGGCGGTGGCTATGGCCATGGCCTTGCCATCGGCACGAAGGCCAACAAGGACGAGGCTTCGAAGCAGTGTGCAGGCCTCTTTATCGCCTGGGCGACGTCGAAGGAGAACGAGGAACGCCGTCTCGATGCCGGCCAGTTCAGCGAGCTCAACCGCACGAGCATCATGACGAGCAAGAAGTTCGCCGACACTTACGGACCGGCGCTCGGGCAGGCCCTTGCTGACACAGGCAAGGTGACTGCCGTCAACTTCTGGCAGAGCCCGCAATGGCCTGACCTTGGCGATCGCTGGGGTATTATCCTCGAAGAGCTGATCACCGGCACGCGCACGGATATCAAGGGTGGCCTCGACGAACTCAACGATTTCGCCAAGGACCTGGTCGCTCGCAGCCAGTAGGCACGGAGCATCCTCCCAAGGCCCGGCGGTCATTGCGGCCGCCGGGTTCTTCGTTCATCGGCGAACAGGTTGCCGGAAGGTAAGTCATGACAAACAAACGCATTCTGCTACCGGCGGTCTTCCTGACGCCAGCCATGATCGTTCTGGCCGTTTTGGCACTTGTGCCGACGGTCTACGCGATCGTGATCTCGTTCGAGGATCGTGAGCTCAGCCGGCCCGATGGACGGTTCGTCGGCTTTGCCAATTATCTATCGCTGTTTTCGGATCGCCGCTTTCTCAATGCTATCCGGGTGTCGCTCACATGGGAGGTGCTGACCGTCGCGTTGACCCTCATCATCGCAATCGGCCTTGGCATTCTCCTGTTTGAGTGCGCTACTGCGAAGGCACGCAACCTGCTGTCGCTGCTTTTCCTGATGCCGGTCATTCTTCCACGCGTGTCGGCAGCCTTCGTGTGGAAGTTCGCCTTCCATCCGCTTTATGGCATCATCACCTATCCCTATAAGGCGATTACCGGCCAACCGCTCGATCTGCTTTCCAATCCGGTGACTGCACTCGGCACGGTCGCCCTGGTCGATGTCTGGCAATGGGGCTTGTTCTTCTCCGTCATCGTCTTGAAGCTGCTGGAAACGCTCCCGCCTCAGCCCTTTGAGGCGGCCAGGCTCGATCATGCCCGGACATGGGAAGTCTATGCCTATGTCGCGTTGCCGATGCTGAAGGCGCCGCTGATCTCGCTTGCCTTCGTCAAGATGATCGAGTCGTTGCGCGCATTCGACCTGATCTATGTGATGACACGTGGCGGGCCGGGGATTTCGACGGAAACGCTCGACATGTATGCCTTCTCGCAAGGCTTCATCGAGTCCGGTCGCATTTCCTATGCGTCGAGCATGGCCGTGCTGATGATGATTGCAACATCCGTGGCGTTTACCTTCATCTGGAAGAGGGCCAGGATATGAGCAGTCGTCGCGCAGGCCGTTTGGTCGGCAGGGTCATTCTTGCAATAGCCGCATTCTCAGCTGTTTTCCCGGTCTTCTGGACAACGCTCAACGCCTTCAAGAACCGAGTCGACATCGTCACGCCGACGCCGCTCTTTTTCTTTACCCCGACATTGGATAATTTCGCCTATGTCCTCGGCCGCGACAGCGTGTTTGCCGGTCTCGTCAACTCCGTGCTGATTTCGGGTATCGCTGTGTTTATCGGGACATTCCTTGGGCTGCCCGCAGCTTATGCGATTGCCCGCTATCCAAATCGCTGGTCGAAGGACATTCAGTTCTTTGTCCTGTCGCTCCGCTTCCTACCGCCGGTTGCCGTCGCCATTCCGCTCATGGTGATTTGGCTGAACTTCGGTCTTTACGACACCCGCCTGTCGATGATCGTGACCTACACGCTCCTGACGCTGGCAACTATCGTCTGGCTCAGCATTCCGGCCTTCGCCCGAGTGCCCAAGGATGTCGAAGAGGCGGCGCGTGTCGACGGTTACGGGCCTTTCGCAATCTTCTTTCTCATTGCGCTGCCGATTGCGTCGCGGTCATTGATCGGTGCCGTGGCCTTCGCATTCGTGCTGGTGTGGAACGAGTTCCTGATTGCACTCATGCTGACCACGTCCGATGCCAAGACGCTTCCGATCGTCGCGTCCGAATTGACCCAGCTCGGCCGCGACGTTCCCTGGGGCATTCTCAATGCCTCGGTGGTGCTTCTTTCCATTCCCCCGCTGCTCTTCATCGGCGTTCTGAGCGGGCTGCTAAACAATGCGTTCAAACGCAAGTCATCATAAAAGGATCATCGAAATGGAAGCTCTCGTTCTCGAGCAAAAAGGCGTGCTCTCGTTGCGGGACATCGACCTGCCGCTCGAACTTGGCCCGAACGACGTCAAGATTAGGATCCACACGGTCGGCGTGTGTGGCAGCGATGTGCACTACTACACGCATGGCGCCATCGGGTCCTTCGTCCTGCGCGAACCCATGGTTCTCGGCCATGAGGCTGCGGGTACCGTTGTTGAAGTCGGCGGCAAGGTCGACAATCTCCGGCCGGGAGACCGCGTCTGCATGGAACCCGGCATCCCGGACCTTTCCTCGCGCGCGTCGAAGCTCGGCATCTACAATGTCGATCCCAGCGTGCGGTTTTGGGCGACGCCGCCCATTCACGGCGTGCTGACGCCCTTCGTGGTTCATCCGGCCGCCTTTACCTACAAGCTGCCCGACAATGTCAGTTTTGCCGAAGGCGCCATGGTCGAGCCTTTCGCGATCGGCATGCAGGCCGCGGCTCGGGCACGGATCGTGCCCGGCGATGTCGCAGCCGTGATCGGTTGCGGCCCGATTGGCATCATGGTCGCACTCGCAGCGCTCGCCGGCGGCTGCAGCCGGGTCTATGTCTCCGACTTCAGCCGTGAAAAGCTCGCGATTGCCGGTGGCTATCACGGCATCGTTCCGGTCAATCTCAACGAAAGATCGCTGCACGAGGTCATTCAATCCGAGACCGAAGGCTGGGGTGTGGATGTCGTTTTCGAGGCGAGCGGCAGTCCCAAGGCCTATAATGGCATTTTCGACCTCGTCCGACCCGGCGGCGCTATCGTCATGGTGGGCTTGCCTGTCGAACCCGTCAATTTCGATGTTCCGGGAGCAATTGCAAAGGAAGTCCGCATAGAGACGGTTTTCCGCTACGCGAACATCTTCGATCGCGCCCTGCAACTCATCGCCTCGGGCAAGGTCGACCTCAACCCGCTCATCACCGAGACCTTCAAGTTCGGCGACAGCATTAAGGCGTTCGAGCGTGCGGCATCGGGAAGACCGACCGACGTCAAGCTGCAAATTGCAATGGAAGGCGGGGGGAACTGAGATGTCGAACATCGTCTGCGCCAATGTCGACAAGAGCTATGGCGCCATCAATGTCATCAAGGGCTTTAATCTTGACGTTTCGGATCGCGAATTCATCGTCTTCCTCGGGCCGTCGGGATGCGGCAAATCCACGCTGCTTCGCATGATTGCCGGGCTTGAAGATATCTCGGGCGGCACCGTGTCGATCGGCGGCAGGCCGGTCAACGATCTCGAGCCGAGGGACAGGGGTGTGGCGATGGTCTTCCAGAATTATGCGCTTTACCCCCATATGACGATCTACGACAATATCGCCTTCGGCCTCAAGCGCATGAAGGTGCCGAAGGATCAGATCGACGAACGCATCAAGGCAGTCTCGGCAACGCTCGGGTTGGAGCCCTATCTTTCCCGTAAGCCGACCGAACTGTCCGGCGGGCAGCAGCAGCGTGTGGCGATCGCACGCGCCATGATCAAGACGCCGAAAGTCTTTCTCTTCGACGAACCGCTCTCCAATCTCGATGCGAAACTCAGGCACCATATGCGGGTGGAGATCGCAAGGCTTCATCAGAAGCTGCAGACCACCACCATCTATGTCACTCACGACCAGCTCGAGGCGATGACGCTTGCAGATAGAATTGTCCTGATGAAGGGTGGCGCGATCGAGCAGGTGGGTTCTCCCGCTGAAATCTATGAGCGGCCGAAATCACTATTCGTCGCAGGCTTTATCGGAACACCCAACATCAACTTCATCGACGTGTTGGTCGTCGAACGCGAGGGTGGGTGGATATTGAGGGCCGAAGACATGGACATCCCGATTTCCGGCAAGGGGTTCGACCTGAAACCAGGCCAGACGGCCGTACTCGGGATCCGTCCGCCCGATCTGCTGCCGGTGGATGCCGGGCATGGTTCGCTTAACGGCGTTGCCGATCTCATCGAATTCCACGGGAATGACGCACTCGTGACGTTCCGGTTTGCCGGCAAGGAAATAGGGGCGCTGGTCAAGACGTCCTCATGTCCGAAGACGGGTGATCGCGTGACCTTCGGCTTTGACGAAGCGCGCATTCATCTCTTCGACGCGGAGACGGGATTGTCCTTGAGGGCAGGCATGTAAGCCGCCGCTGCCGGTACATTGCTTCCGCAGGCGAAGCCGAGAGCGTCCAACCTCAAGGCTAACAAGGGTCTATGGCCTGTCGGGGAGCTCTGCCTCATGGGGATGAGGCAGAGCAGAGAGCCTTATGGGCGCCTCGTGCGAAACTTTGTTGGGGGCGTCAGTATTCGCACGAGGCAAGATTACAACGGCTGGCTGAAACGTAGCTGAGGGACAGCTAAGAAGCGGCACCAGCGCGACAGCCTACGCTCGATGTCTGCTGTCGCGACGAACTCCAGGAACAGGCTTTGCGCCGCCATGGGCAGCCAATTTGCGCGCAACGTCAGGCCGATTGGTCTTGCCGTATGCCGCAAGTCCAGTGGTGGCAGGGTATTTCCATGATCCATCCACCCCTAGCCACGGTCAGTCAATGTCAGCGGCGGGTTCGCCCGAAGAGCTTTAAACCGGCATCGGACTTGGACTTGACTGGTGCCAACGTTTCGTATGGAAGCGCAATTGAAGAAAATTCAATTTCGGGTCGGCATGGTCAAATATTCCTTCATTTGATCGGCAATTACCTCCGCGAAGCGGCTGCGCACTGTCAAATTAGATTCCAATTTCTTTGACGCATCTCCATTCGCTTCTTAGCATTTGAAGCGTTTCAATAAATGGGGATGCTATGAAGAAGGGACGCCCGACGATCGCCGATGTTGCGCAGGCCGCCGGGGTTTCGGTTGGCACGGTCTCGAATTTCCTGAACGGCACGGTTCCAGTCAAGTCCCATACAGCCGAGCGTATCCAGGAGGCGATCCAGAAGCTGGCCTATCGGCCAAGCGTATTTGCCCGTTCGCTCCCCATGCTGTCGGCAAAGACGGTGCAGGCGAAGGAGGGCAATCCCCGCCTGCTCGTCGTTGGCCACATCTGCCTCGACTATCTCTGCCGCGTGCCGGTTCTTCCGCATCGCGACGACCGCGTCGCGGCTGAACATATCAACAAGGCGCTCGGGGGGCCGGCCGCTAACTTGGCCGTCGCCGCAGCCGGCATGGGTGCGCCATACGAGCTCCAGATCGATCTTGCGACCGCGATCGGGGACGATGGCGACAGCGAATGGGCCCTGGCGGAGCTGCTTGCGCGCAACGTCAACGTCCTTCCGATCCGCCGCCCGGCAAAGAACCGCCTGCCGCGGGCGATCGTCATCATCGAGGCCAATGGCAGCCGCACGATCATCCACGAGACGTTCGAATTGAGCGAGATCGATCTGACCGAGAACATGGATATCGAACCGGCCGATGTTCGCTCCTGCGTCCACATTGAAGGATTTCACTACGAGCGGATGATCCCCTCGATCGCCCGGTTTCACGCGGCCGGCTGGAAGGTGAGCCTGCATACGGCCGGTCTGCCCGACGCTTCACGCACGCCCGCAGCCTTTGCAACGCTCGTCGGCCAGGTTGATCTGACCTTCATCAACGATGAGATATTCCGGGAGATCTTCGACATTCGCACGCCGCTTGCCTCGATGATCGACGAGGCTGACCGCATCCTGAAGCATATCAAGATCCGAGGCGATGTCGTCCTGACATTGGGCGAGTTCGGGGCTGTCGTCTTCAGGAAAAGCGGAGGCGCGCCGATCGAGGTGCCGGCACTGCCGGTGACGCGGGTCGATGCAACGGGGGCGGGGGATGCTTTTGCCGGGATATTTCTCAGCCTCTGGCTGCATGAAAAGTCGCTCGCCGTTGCCGCCCGGCACGCCGCGATCGGCGCCAGCTTGACGACGACGGTGGAAGGCGCGCAGGGGCGGCTCGCCAGCGCCCGGGAGATCGAGGCACTGCTGCCGTCGGTCGAAGTGAAAACCGCGGTCTAGCTCGGCCGCATCATCGAAACGACATCGCGCAAGGAGATAGAAATGACGATCAAGGTTCTGTTGGTGGGGGAAAGTTGGGTCAGTTCGGCCACCCATTACAAAGGTTTCGACCAGTTCGGCAGCGTCACCTTCCATCTGGGTGCCGAACCGCTGGTCGCCGCCCTTCAGGGCGACGAATTCGACATCACCTACATGACTGCGCATGACAGCGTCGAGAAATTCCCGTTTTCGCTGGAAGAGCTGTTGGCCTATCAGGTCATCATTCTCTCTGATATCGGCGCCAATTCGCTTCTCCTGCCGCCAGCGGTATGGCTGCACGGAAAGCCTGTCGTAAACCGCTTGAAGATTATCCGGGACTGGACGGCTGCCGGTGGCGGCCTGGTGATGGCCGGCGGCTATTTCAGCTTTCAGGGGATCGACGGCAAGGCACGCTGGCGTCGTACGCCCGTCGAGGAGGCGCTGCCGGTCGCCTGCCTTCCCTATGACGACCGGCTGGAAATTCCGGAAGGTTTCCGCGCCGTCGTCAGAAGGGATCATGAAATTCTCGCAGGGGTCGGCGGCGACTGGCCACTGCTGCTGGGTGCCAACGAAGTGGTGGCGAAAGATCAGCCTGATGTGGAGGTGATCGCGACGCTGCCTGACAGCGAAGGCGGCCATCCGCTGCTGGTGACGGGCAAATACGGGAATGGCCGAACCGTCGCATGGACCTCCGATATCGGGCCGCATTGGCTGCCGAACGAGTTCGTCGCCTGGCCCGGCTATGCCACGCTTTGGAAGAACATTCTGCGATGGGTCAATCGTGCCGCATAGGAAGCGTGACGCAGGGGAACAAAAAAATGACATATCCTTTCTTACGGGCGAACGGCATCAGCAAGCGCTTCGGCGCGCTTGCCGCATTGACCGGCGTCGACCTCGACATCAACAGCGGCGAAGTCCTTGCCCTGCTCGGCGACAACGGAGCCGGCAAATCCACCTTCGTGAAAATCCTGGCGGGCGCCCATGCCCAGAGTGACGGCGAATTGCTGGTCGAAGGAAAGCCGGTGACCTTCTCGTCGCCAAAGGATGCCGCAGGCTCGGGCATCGCCACGATCTTTCAGGAACTGGCGCTATCGGAGAACCTCTCCATCGCCGAGAATGTCTTTCTCGGTCGGGAACTGAAGCATTCCGTTCTTGGCATCCCGTTCCTGCGGCGCACCGAAATGCGCGACCGGGTCGATGCGTTGCTGCACGAACTCGACGCGCATATCTCGGACCCGGAGGCGCCGGTCGGCAGTTTGTCGGGCGGTCAACGCCAGGCGGTCGCGATCTGCCGCGCGCTCAATCTGAACGCCAGGCTTGTCATCATGGACGAGCCGACCGCAGCCCTTGCCGTTGCCGAGACGCGCAAGGTCCTGTCGCTGACGCGTCGCCTTGCCGAGCGCGGCTGCGCCGTCGTGCTGATCAGCCACAATATCGCCGATGTCTTCGAAGTCGCAGATCGCATGGTCGTCTTCCGCCGTGGCCGTAAGGTCGCAGAAAGACGGCGGCAGGACACGACGCCGGAAGAGATCGTATCCCTCATAACAGGCGCTCACCCCGACGTGCGAGCGCTTGAAAACAAACAATAAGAAGCGCGTCCAATCTCCAGAGAGGCTCTTATGTTCCACCATCTCAAGAAAGCATTCATTGCATCATCTCTCACACTGGTCATCGCATCGGCCGCCCTTGCGCAGGACAAGCCGAAAGTCGCCTTTGTGCCGCAGCTGATCGGCATTCCCTATTTCAACGCCATGGAAGAAGGCGGCAAACGTGCCGCAAGCGAACTGGGCGTCGATTTCATCTATACCGGCCCGGTCGATACCAACCCGGTCGACCAGTTGCAGATTGTGCAGAACCTGATCGACCAGGGTGTCAACGCCGTGTCCGTTAGCGTGCTTGACGCTTCCTCCATCGCCCCCGTCGTCGAAGCGGCAAAGGCGAAGGGTATCAAGCTGTTCACCAGCGATAGCGATGCGCCCGACAGTGGGCGAGCCGTCTATGTCGCCCAGGCGACCGACGAAGGTCTCGGCGGCGCTGTCATCGACGAGCTCGTGAAGCGCGTCGGCGACAATGCGAAGATTGGCATCGTCTCCGGCGAGGCGACAGCCTCGAACCTGAATGCCTGGATCGGCTTCATGAAGAAAAGAGCGGCCGAAAAATATCCGAAGCTGCAGCTCCTGGAACCGCAATATGCCGGCGGCACGGCACAACGCGCCGCACAGATCGCAGGCGACCTCATGACCGCCAATCCCGATCTGAAGGCGATCGTCGCGGTCGCATCCTCCACATGCCCGGGCGTCGCGCAGGCGATCGAGACGGCCGGCAAGATCGGCTCGGTCATCGGCACCGGCTATTGCAGCCCGAACACGGCCCGCGCTTACCTCAAGAGCGGCGCATTCGGCTTCACGGTTCTGTGGGACCCGGCTCAGCTTGGCTACCTGACGGTCTGGGCCGGCAAGCAGCTGATCGATGGCAAGCCTTTTGCGGTTGAGAATACCGTTCCGGGCTTTGCGGCGCCCGTCACCTACGACGCTTCGAAGGGGATACTGCTGCTCGGGCCGCCGGCTGTCTTCACCGCCGACAACGTCGACAAGTTCAATTTCTGAACCTGGATGACTGACGCGATGCGACCGTCGAAACCAGTCTTCTTCGCCATGGGCGGACGGGAATGGGCACTCCTTTGTGCCACCATTCTCGCCGCACTCCTCTTCACTGCCGCATCGCCCTTCTTTGCGACTATGGGCAACATCGACACGATCGTACGTAACAGCATCGAACTGATGCTGGTCGGCCTCGGCATGACCCTGCTGCTTGCCATGGGCGGCATCGATGTCTCGATCGGCATCGTCATGGGCCTTGCGGCGATCGGTGTCGCCAATACGCTGCTTGCGGGTTGGGGTGCACTGCCGGCCGCACTACTGGGCCCGGCGATGGGTGCCGTCCTCGGTCTTTTGACCGGCAGCGTCGTCGTTATCGGGCGCATTCCCGCGATCGTCGGCACGCTCGGTCTTTTCGGCGTCTATCGGACGGGCGTTTTCGCCCTGCTCGGCGGCCAGTGGCTGTCGGGCTTGCCGACGAACCTCACCGGGCTTTTGGGCGCAACCGTGTTTGGTGTGCCCATGGCGGGGATCGCCATTGCCGCTGCCTATCTTGCCGTCTGGACCGCGCTCAGGCGGACCCCCTATGGTCCGCATCTCCTGTCCATCGGCAATTCCGAGGAAAAGGCACGCCTGTCGGGCGTGCCTGTAATCAAGGTGCGGCTTGCGACCTTCGTGATCAGCGGCGCACTGACCGGACTGGCCGCGAGTTTCTACGTGGCCAATTATCGTAATGTCGAAATGGCGATCGGCTCGACCTTGGCGCTTGACGCGATCGCAGCCGTGGTGCTTGGCGGGACCAGCATCATGGGCGGCCGTTGTAGCCTCATTGGTACTGTCCTCGGTGTCGTGCTCCTGCGCATCCTGCAGAACGGCCTGCTGCTCATAGGTGTGCCCTCGCTTTGGCAGCCGGTGGTAACCGGAGCACTCCTGATCGGCGTACTGGCACTTGAGATGCCAGCAAAACGCCTTGGAGAACTGAAAATGAAGTGGATGCGGGGATGACGATGAGAATTCCAGCCGTTATCGGCTCGTCGCGCATCCTCATGCTGCTGGGCATCCTTTGGCTTGCCGTCGTTCTTCTGTTTGCGATGTTCAAGCCCGCGATGTTCAACGGGGCAACCGTGACGACCATCCTGCAGTTTTCGACCATCCTGGCATTGGTCGCACTGGGGCAAGGCTTGATTGTTCTGGCCGGTGGCGCCGGCATCGACCTTTCGGTCGGCGGGACGGTGTCGCTGTCTGCGACGCTTTGCATGCTCGCCGTCAAGTTCGGCATGCCGGTCTTCGCCATTCCAGTGTTCTGCCTCGTCATCGGCGCCGCACTCGGCGCATTGAACGGATTGCTCGTCACACGTCTCTCGATCCTGCCCTTGATCGCGACACTCGGGACGCTCTTCGTCTACTCGGGCTTAGCGGTCGCCTTGACCGGTGGGGCCGCCCAATCCGGCGTGCCAGCCTGGCTGCTGGCTTGGGGACGTGGGGTGTTTTTCGGCGTGCCCGTGCCATTCCTCACCACCGTCATACCGGTCTTCGTCTTCGGAGCCGTCACGCTATTGCGGACAGCCTGGGGCGCCTGGATCTTCGCGATGGGCTACAACGAGCGTTCCGCCCGGCTCGTGGGCATTCCGGTCGATCGCGTTCGACTGTTGATATACGCGCTGAGCGGCGCACTTGCCGGTCTTGCCGGGCTGATTTCCATCGCATGGCTCGGCAGTGCCCGACCGAACATCGGACAGAACCTCGAGCTTGAATCGCTGACGGCGGTGATGCTCGGCGGCATTGCCATTACCGGCGGCGTCGGCGGGGTGGGCGGCATCCTCGCCGCCGTGGTCCTGCTGATCACGCTCAAGACCGGCTTGCTGCAGCTGAATGTCAACACCGTCTGGCAGGTCGGTATCGTCGGCGCCCTGCTGATTGCCGTCCTCTTGATAGACCGCATCTCGAAACATTGGAGATAAGAATGCCATCCATCGAAACTTTGATTGCCGAACAGGTCGAGGCAGCGCATGAGCGTATCGTTTCGACCCTCAGTGATCTCGTCGCCTTTCCGTCGATCGTCAAATCCGACCCGAAGGAGGCAGGCCCCGGCGAGCGTGACTGCCAGCTCTACCTCCAGAAGCGGCTCGAACATCTCGGCTTTTCGACCGATCTTTGGGATCCGGACGGGCCAGCGCTCTATGCCAAGTATGAAGGGCGTCCCGGCGCGAACAAGGGCCGGACATTCGAAGGTCGGCCGAACCTCGGCGGCGTGCTGAAGGGCACGGGCGGCGGCCGATCCATTATGTTGACCGGCCATATCGATGTCGTACCGCCCGGCGCGCCTGAACATTGGACAACCGACCCCTTCGTGCCGGTGCTGAAGAACGGCTTCCTGCACGGCCGCGGCACCGTCGACATGAAGGGCGGCGTCGCCTGTATGCTGATGGCCGTCGAAATCCTGAAGGAGATGAATATTCCGCTGAAGGGCGATATCGTCTTTACGACCGTCGTCGACGAGGAGATTGGCGGCATGGGATCGCTTGCCATGGTCGATCGCGGCTTCCGGGCAGACGCCGGCATCATGACCGAGCCGACCGCAAATCGCATCGCTCCTCTTTGCCACGGCATTTTATGGGGCAAGATCATCATCGATGGCATTGGTGGACACGCCGAGTTGACGCCGAACGCCTGGTATACGAGCGGCCCGGTGGATGCCGTCCAGCTTTGCCGCCAGATGCTCGACGGCATCGATATCCTCAACCGGCGCTGGATGTTCGACCCGAAGAAGAACCATCCGCTGATGGATCTGCCGAACCAGATCATCGTCACTCAGGTCAAGGCCGGCGAGCACCCATCATCGATGGCGGGCAAGGCCGAGATCATCATCGATGCGCAATATCTGCCGAGCGAAAAGGACGAATTCGGTCTCGGTGGCCATGTGAAGCGCGAGATCGAGGAGCATGTGAAGAATGTCTGCCAGGCTGATCCCTATCTGCGCCAACATCCGGCGAGAGTAGAATGGATACTCGATGCGGATTGCGCGGAAGTTCCAGCCGATAATCCCTTCGTTCAGTTGTTGCAGGAGGCAGTGGAAGCCGCCGATCTGTCTTCGGCTCTATCCGGATTCGGCGCCCATAGTGACATCGGTCTCCCGACGTCGCTCGGCAACACGCCGACCATTAATTTCGGGCCGGGAGACCCGGCACAGGCTCATCAGCCGAACGAGCGCGTGTCTGTGCGCGATCTTATCGATTGTACCAAGGCGATTGCGCTCGCGGTGCAGAAGTGGTGCTCCTGATCGGCTGGCGTCGCAGGAGGAGGCCGAACGGCACGATGCCGGCGATCGAGCTTTGCAAAGGTGCCAGCCGTTCGCTTTGATGTTGGCAGATCGCAGATGAAACCGTGATACTGGCGTCGCAACTGCAGTGATGATGCCCCGATTTTGCGCGACCGATGAGCATTCGACATCGGTCGCGGTAAGCAGGGCCGGGGCGAGCTTGCCGATTACTTCGCCGCGGCCTTCGACACGCCGACTTGCAAATCCGCCTCGTCGGCAACGATGGAGGCGGCTTCGGTCTGCAGGATGTCCTTTGCGTTTTTGCGCGCTTTTTCGATGGCGATATCGGCGCTCAAGCTGCGTTCGTTTGCCTGCAGGCCATCATCTTCGCTGGTGTCGAGGCCATCATTGACCTGACCGCGCGCCTTGAGACGATTTGCCTGGGCGGTCAGTTCGTCGCGACGTTCGGTTTCGTTGAGGGAAATCACCTTCTTATCGCGCTGCTCCTTCAGCGTGGCGATGTCTTCCACGAAGCGCTGGTATTCCGAATCATTCTTCACGCGGGCATCGTGGCGGCTTTGCAATTGCGGCAGCACCGCCTGGATGTCACCCCAGGGCTTGTAATTCGCCGGCTTTACCTGCGTCCACGGCAGAGCATTGTCGTAGCTCGACTCGCCGAAGGTCTTGAGATCCGAAAGTCCCGGCAGGCTGATGTCGGGCGTCACGCCGCGCAACTGTGTCGTACCCCCGTTGACGCGGAAGAATTGAGCAACCGTCAGCTTCAGCTCACCGAATTTCGGCTTTGCGTTATGGGCGACCTGATCGAGATTGACCACGGTTTGCACCGTGCCCTTGCCGAAGCTCGGCTCGCCGATGATCACGCCGCGGCCGTAATCCTGGATCGCGGCCGCAAAGATTTCGGAAGCGGATGCGGAACCGCGATTGATCAGCACGCCGAGCGGGCCGGTCCAGGCCGGAGTGGCAAGATCGTCGCTCGAAACTTCGACTTCGCCGCCCGCATCCCGTTGCTGCACCACGGGGCCCTTGCCGACGAACAGACCCGTCAGGTCGATCGCCTCTGACAACGAGCCGCCGCCATTGTTGCGCAGGTCGATTAGCACGCCGTCAACCTTATCCTGCTTCAGTTCGGTGAGGAGTTTGGCGACGTCACGGCTGGCGCTGCGGTAATCCTTGTCGCCCTTTCGCCGAGCTTCGAAATCCTCATAGAAGGCTGGCAGGGTGATGACGCCGATCTTGCGGGTGGCATCGCCATCCTTCACCGACAGGATCGTTTGCTTGGCGGCCTGCTTGTCGAGGCTGATCTTGTCGCGCACCAGGCTGATGATGTGATGCTTGCTATCCGGGCCAGCGTCGGCCGGCAGGATGTCGAGCCGCACGACGGAGCCCTTGGCGCCGCGGATCATCTGCACGATTTCGTCGAGACGCGTGCCGACGACTTCCTTGATCGGGCCGTTCTCGCCCTGACCGACGCCGGTGATGCGGTCACCGACCGCAAGCTTGCCGGATAGTTGCGCCGGGCCGCCGGCCACGAGTTCGCGGATCGTCGTATAATCGTCTCTTTCCTGCAGGACGGCGCCGATGCCGACCAGCGAGAGCTTCATCGAAATATCGAATTCGGCTGAGGCAGTCGCGCCGAAGTAATCGGTATGCGGGTCGACGGACGTCGTGTAGGCATCCATGAACATCTGGAAAACATCGTCGCCCTTGTACTTGTAGGCACGCTCGAGCGAATTTTGATAGCGCTTGTCCAGCGTATCGCGAATGGAGGCATCGTCCTTCCCGGCAAGCTTCAGGCGCAGCCAGTCGTTCTTGACGCGCTTGCGCCAGAGATCGTTGCTTTCCGCTTCCGACTGCGGCCAGGGCTCGTTGTCGCGGACGAGCGGGTAGACTTCCTTGGTATTGAAATCAAACTTCTGATTGAGCAGGCTGCGCGCGTAGGTCATGCGATTGACGACCCGCTGCTCGTAGACGTTGAAAATGGAAAACGGGATATTCAGGTCTTCCTGATTGATGGCATCGTCGATCTTGGTGCTGCCGGCCATGAACTTGTCGATATCCGTCTGCAGGAAAAGGACCCGATCCGGATCGAGGGATTTGATGAAGCGGTTCATGATCCTGGCCGACAGAACGTCGTCCAAGGGAACAGGCTTGTAGTGGAAGCGCTGCAGAAACTGCGCTGTCAAATGCGCGGCTTGCGCCTGCTGCGGCAGCGGCGTCAGAACTGGCGGTGAACCGGCTTCCAGAGCATATGCCGACGAAGCAAATGCCAGGAACAGGCAGAGGAAACCATATTTCATACGCATCAAGTCTTGGCCCGATTCTCAACGTTAAATGTTCAATCTATAATCTAGGTGGAACAATTATGGTTTTTTGGCAACCAGACAGATGCTTTCCTTTGCGAAAGTTTTTCCAAACATTTGCGTGAAGCAAGTTTGACGGGCGGTGATTTTCTGCGCCGTACGGGTCCAAATTTATCGAGGAATCAAAATAGTAACGTCACGGGATGCGGTGGTGAGGCTGTCTGAATCCCACCAAAAAGGCTTGAACTGTCAGGCGAGAGCCCATGAGAACGAACCGCCGGTCGTCGGACGCGTCACTCCGCACCATATGAAGCGCCGCATCCTTTCCCGGAATCCCTAAGATGCTTACTCTAGGACAGGCGACCCTTGGCCAGATGGTAGAAGTACATGGCGCCGCGCTGAAGGATGTCGTCGTTAAAGTCGTAGGTCGTGGTATGCAGGCCGGCGCTGTCGCCGTTGCCGATAAGGACGTAGGCGCCTGGAACCTTTTCGAGCAGGAACGAGAAATCCTCGCTTCCCATCAAAGGGAGATCGAGGCCGACAAAGGCGCCCTGACCGAAGTGCTGAATGATAGTGGACTTTGCGGCTTCGACCGCATCCTTGTCGTTGATGGTTGCGGGATAGCCGACCTGCCAGTCGAATGAGATATCGGCGCCATAGCTCTTGGCCTGAAGCGTTGCGACTTGCTCCACGCGCTCGCGTATCTCCTCGCGCACATTCGGGTTCATCGCCCGCATGCTGATCTCCAGCACGGCGGTGTCAGGAATGATGTTGGATGCGGAGCCGGAGAGGAAGGCACCGACGGTGACGACCGCGGGTTGATGAGGGGAGATGTTTCTCGATGTCAATGTCTGAAGCGCCATGACGATGCTGGAGCCGACGACCACCGGATCGACGGTCAATTCCGGCTGTGCACCATGGCCGCCCTTTCCCTTGACGGTCACGGTCACCACGTCGATCGAGGCTGCGATCGGTCCGGCGCGGGTCGTGAAGGTGCCCGCCGAGATGCCGGGCCAGTTATGCAGCGCGAAAATCTCGTCGCAAGGAAAGCGCTCGAACAACCCGTCTTCCATCATCAGCTTGCCGCCGCCGAAATTTTCCTCGGCCGGCTGGAAGATGAAATGCACGGTGCCGGAAAAGCTCTTGTCCTTGGACAGCGCCCAGGCCGCACCGAGAAGCATGCTGGTGTGGCCGTCATGGCCGCAGGCATGCATGGCGCCCGGATGCTGGCTGGCATAGGGAAGATTGGTTTCCTCCTGCATCGGCAGTGCGTCGAAATCAGCGCGAAAGCCGATAGCGCGATTGCCGTTGCCGGCGCGAAGGGTTGCGACGATACCGGTCTTGCCGAGGCCGCGCGTAATCTCGAAACCCCATTTTTCGAGTTGTGCGGCAATGAAATTGGACGTTTTGAGCTCGGAAAGGCCGATTTCGGGAATTTGGTGCAACTGATGCCGGATCTCGATAAGGTCTGGCAGGAAGCTCTGGAAGTCGATGTCGCTCATGGTGGTCCTCATCCCATCCGCAGAAATTGGCGAAGCCGCTCGGATTGCGGATTCCGCATGACGTCGTCGGGAGCACCTCGCTCCTCGACCAGGCCCTTGTGCAGGAAGATCACTTCGCTCGAAATGTCGCGCGCCAGCGCCATTTCGTGGGTCACCATCACCATGGTGCGACCCTCTTCGGCGAGCTTCTTGATGACCTGCAACACTTCGTTGACGAGTTCCGGGTCGAGTGCCGACGTCGGCTCGTCGAACAGCATGACTTCCGGCTTCATGGCGAGCGCACGGGCAATCGCCGCGCGTTGCTGCTGACCGCCGGACAGTTGCGCCGGATACTGGTCGCGCTTCGGCGTAATGCCGACCTTTTCCATGAGGACTTCGGCTTCGGCGATCGCTTGACTGCACGAGGTGCCGAGGACATGGATTGGCCCCTCGATGATGTTTTCGAGGATCGTGCGGTGAGACCAGAGATTGAAGCTCTGGAAGACCATGCCGAGCCGTGTGCGAATGTGTTCCAGTTGCCTCGCGTCGGCGGCATGCATCTTGCCGCCTCGACCCGGCGCCGTGCGAATGGCCTCGCCGGCGACCGAGATTTCGCCCTGGTCCGGTGTTTCGAGATAGTTGATGCAGCGAAGCAGGGTGCTCTTGCCGGAGCCGCTGCTGCCGATCAGCGAGATCACGTCGCCCTTGCGGGCTTCGAAGGAGATACCCTTCAACACTTCGACGCTGCCGAAGCTCTTGTGGATGTCCTTTACCGAGAGTGCAGTCTCGACCATTTCAATTCCTCCCGAGGCTTTCAAGCTCACGCCCGAGCGGCGCGATAGCGCGTCATGCGGAACTCGACGACGTTCATGATCCGGGTCAGGATGAAGACCACGGCGAAATAGATGATGCCTGCAGCGATCAGCGGCTCGAAGATCAGCAGCGACTGGCGTTGCAACATTCGGGCCGTTCCCATCACTTCGAGAATGGTGATCGTCGAGGCGAGCGATGTCGTCTTCAAGAGGATGATGAGGTCGCTTGTCAGAACCGGCATGCAATGGCGGAACGCCTGCGGCAGTGTCACGCGGCGGAGGATCGTCCAGGGCCGCATGCCGACCGAAAGCGCCGCCTCGATCTGGCCGCGCGGGATCGCCTGGATCGCGCCGCGAATGACTTCGGCATTGTAGGACGCCTGGTTCAGGCTGAGTGCGGCGATCGCGTACCACAGCCCGTCACGCAGATAGGGCCAGAGGAAGCTGTGCCGGACCCAGGTCCCGGGCAGGATCTGACCGAAGCCGTAGTAGATCAGATAGATCTGCACTAGCAGCGGCGTGCCGCGAAAGGCGAAGGTAAAGGCAAAGGCCGGCCAGGCGAGCAGCCTGTATTTCGACAGGCGGGCAAGCGCCGTCAGCGTGCCGATGACGAGCCCGAAGATCCCTGCCGTTGCGGTCAACAGCAGCGTCAGCGGCGTTGCCTTGATAAGGGCGGGCAGGAAGGAAATGACGTTGGTGATCGTTTCCATCAGCGATGCCCCCGGTTCAGGTGGTTTTCGATGCGGCTGATGATGAAGACGGAAACCAGAGTGATCAGCAGGAAGAGCAGGGCGGTCAGACCATAGAAGAGAATGTACTGCTTGGTGCTGGCTGCGGCGCGGTAGCCCGTATAGAGCAGTTCGCTGAAGGAGCCTAGCACCGAGATGATGGCGCTTTCCTTGGTGATGGACAGCCAGAGATTGCCCATTCCGGGAACGGCGTGGCGCATCATTTGCGGAAGGACGACGCGGGTCAGGATCTTGCGCCGCCGCATGCCGATCGATACCGCCGCCTCGATCTGGCCGGGTGGCACTGCAAGATAGGCCGACCTTAGAACCTCTGTCATGAAGGCCCCGGAGACGAATGCGAGCGCGATGATCGCGGCCCAGAAGGGGCTGAACTGGAAGCTGGCGTCGACGAGGCCGGCATATTTCAGGAAGCGCTCGGCCCCGCTTGCAACGGAAAAATAGAGCAGGAGAATGACCAGCAGTTCCGGAAGCGAACGGACGACGGTTGTATAAAGTCCGGCGATAAAGCGAAGCGATCGATGGTGCGAAAGCTTGCCGGCGGCTCCCAGAAAGCCGAAAATCACGGCCACGATGTAGGAGATGAGCGAGACCTGGAGGGTCATCAGCAGGCCCCAGGCAAAATTTGCGCCCCAGCCTTGCGGCCCCCAGCCGAGCAATTGCCAATATGTGTCCATGCGTTCTACCTGCTCGATCCGGCGTTGCTAATCGCAGCCAGCCGGACGGCCTTTGGTGTTGCCGAAATGCGAGATCAGGCGCCGTCTGGCCTATAAAGCTGCGATGAAGCCGTGGAAGCGATTTTTCGACGGAATCAGCTGGGCAGGCTGGCGCAGCGCCCGGGCGCGGCCGAAGCCACGCCCGACGTCACGCAATTACTTCTTGTCGAAGATCCACTTGTCGACGAGCTTCTGCGTCGTGCCGTCCTTGTCGAGCTCGGCAAGGGCCGTGTTGATCTTGGTCAGCGTGTCGGCATCACCCTTGCGGATGGCATAGGCAACACCTTCGCCGAGCGTGGTGTTCTTCGGCACGGTCAGCTTGACCTCGTAGTCGGCGCCGGCAGCCGTCTTCAGGAACGTTTGGATGTAGAGGTCCGGGATCAGGACATAATCGACGCGGCCGGCAACGAGATCGGCGACGGAGTTGTCGGCGGTGTCGTAGCTCTTGGCTTCGGCGCCCTTCAGGTATTTCGCGACATAGGCTGCCTGGACGCTGGAGGTCTGTACGCCGATGATCTTGCCCGAGACGATCGACGGATCGACGATCTTGCCCGAACCATCGGGCGCGTCGACCGTGGTGATCTTGGTGCTATCGGACTTGGCACCGACGAACGACGTGCCTTCGGTGTAGTAGGGAGTGCTGAAATCCACGACCTTGCGGCGGTCATCGGTGATCGAGAAGGCGCCGATGATGAAATCGACTTTCTTCTCGTTCAGCGAAGGGATGAGGCCATCCCAGGCCATCTGCTTGATCTCGCATTTGACCGGCAGTTTTGCGCAGACGGCGCGGGAGAGGTCTGCTTCGAGGCCTTCCCATTCGCCCGATGCATTGACCTCGGTAAACGGCATATAGGGTTCGGGAGTCATGCCGAGGCGGATGGTGTCTTCGGCATGAGCGAGGCCGGCGGTCAACAGAAGTGCCGCGCCGGCAATGATTTTCGATTTGAAGCTATGCATGCTGTTCTCCCAGATTGTTTTTGAGGTTGCTTAGTGACCGTTGCGATACCAGCGCAGCGACATGCAGGACAGGCCCGCATCGATCTTGCCGATCTCGGTCGTCTTCATCGGCACGACCTTGTAGCCGAGCTTGTCGAGCATCTCGATGGTGCGCGGGAAGTCCGAGCCGACCATGACGACATCGTTGACACGCAGCGCGTTGGCGGCCGGCTCTTCGCCTTCCGGAATGATGATCTGCTTGAAATCCTTGAAGACGCCCGAGCGGGCGAGGCGGGCAGTCGACAGTACGCTTTCGTCGTCGAGCAACGAGCAATCGGTCTTGAAATGCAGAACGCCTTCAGGGGTAGCCACGATCTCTGCCTTGCGGCCGAGCTTGGCGATGCAGGCGACAAGAGCCTCGGCGCCAACCTTGTCGGTGCGGGCGGAAAGCCCGATCATGACGCTCTTCGGCGTCGTCAGCACGTCACCACCGTCGGCAAAGCCGGGGGTCGGAAGATCAAGCACCGTTTCGAACATGTCGCGCAGCGTCGGGGTGATTTCGGCAGTTTCGCCGACACGGCTGACCGCGCCGGGGCGAAGCAGGATCGCGCCTTCGGTGAAGACGAGCGCCGGGTCCTCGACGAAGATCGAGTCAGGGAAGGCTTCGAGTGCCGGAAGGATCGTCACATCCACGCCGGCATCGCGCATGGCAGCGATATAGGCGTCATGCTCGGCCTTTACGCCGTCATAGGTCGGGTTGCCCCGATCGTCGGCGCGAAGCCCGTTGACGACCGAACGCGAAGGCTCGCGCACGATGACCGAATTGAAGTGATAGACTGATCTTGCTTGCGACATTTCAAGTACCTTTATTTTTGTACGGGCTTCTCTATCCGGCTCAACCGGCGGCGTAAAGCAATTGTGTGGATGCCGGCTCGCGGCGCGAAAGATGGACGCCGGCGAGCATGCAGCGAACCGATCCGCCGGCAAGCTCTATGGTCGAGACATCGAAGGGAAGCAGTTTTGCGGACTGTTCGATCGTTTCGATCTGCTCCGCATCGAGTGCGGCATGAGCCCTGGCGGACAGCACGACGAGCCTGCCGTCGCGGCCATCAAGCTCGATCGCATTGCCGGCGAAGTTCTCGATCTGCTCGATCGAAAGATCGATCACCTTGCGGCCGGTCTCTTCGAGGCGCGCGATGATTTCCCGCCTGCGTGCCTCGTCAGGTATCATCTGTGATCCGAGAAGCGCGAAATCGGTTCCGATGCACATCAGGACATTCGTGTGGTAGATCGCCTTGCCATTGCGATCGACTGCATCGAACACCATCGGCTCGAAGTTGAAGTGGGTGCAGAAACGTTCCAATGCCACTTCGTTGGTGCGGTTGGAACGGACGGCATAGGCGACGCGGCCGATATGATCGAGCACCATGGCGCCGGTGCCCTCGAGATAGACGTGATCCTTTTCGAGGCCGGAATAGTCGATGACGTCCTGAACGCGATAGTCGCTCTTCAGCATTTCGATCACATCGCTGCGCCGCTCGGACTGGCGGCTTGCGGAATACATCGGATAGATGGCGACATGGCCGCCGGAATGGGTCGAGAACCAGTTGTTCGGAAAGACGGAGTCGGGTGTTGCAGCGCTCTTGTCTTCGAAGACGTGCACGGTCACACCGGCCGCAGCCAGACCTTCGGCCATCTGCGTCACCTCATCGAAGGCGGCAGTAGCGATTGCGGCTGCTGCGCGCTTCTCGTCATTCGACTGGAAGGCATTGTCGTTGGCGGTCATCGGATTCGGCGTGAAGTGATGTGGCCGGATCATCACGACGGACTTCGGCGCCTGTACGGAAAGCTTGCTCATCGCTCGAACTGCGCTCCGCAGCCGAAGCGATCTGCCTGACCGGGCAAGAGTGCCTCAATGCCGATATTCCCGACCCACCCAACGACGCTGTCGCCGCCTGCATATTCAATCACGTTTTCAGCTCCCCCAGGAAGTTCGATGAGGCAGCGTAGGAAGGCATAGCGTCAGTTGAAATTTGAGAACTGTAGAAATTTTTACAGGAAATATGGCATATTGCTCAAGCCATTTGTACAAGTTGTTCAATGTCACTTCATGCGTGCAGACGGGCATGCGATTTCCATTCACTGCGATATCAACGAGCCCAGCCGGCTTGTCTGGGAAAAATGGGGAAACCGAGCATTTCGAGGCGGCGGATGCAAAAAAGCGTCCTGATGCCGTCAGTGCGACGACATCAGGACGCGATGTTAGAGGCGACGGCAATCAGTGAGCTTCAGCAGGGACCAGTGGAACCTCGGCGCCGTTGGCGTCATAGAGCTTGCCGTCCAGAAAATAATCGCCGTCGTGGAGACTGGCGATGTCTTGATATCGGATCAGTCGCTCCGTTCCTGCGACGAAGACCGATTGCTGATCGGAGTTGCCCGTTTTCAGGTGGTTGAACAGCAGGTTCAGGGCGATCGCCATCAACGCTGCCGAACTGATGCCGGAGTGGAAGATGGTGATGACCCATGCGGGAAAATGCTCGTAGAAGCCTGGCGAGGCGATCGGGATCATACCGAAGCCGATCGACGTCGCCACGATGATGAGGTTCATGTTGTTCTCGTAATCGACCTTAGCGAGCGTGCGGATACCGCTCGCAGCGACCGTCCCGAACAGCACGAGGCCTGCACCTCCAAGGACCGAGCTCGGCACGGCTGCGACGATGCGGCCGACGATCGGCAGCAGTCCCAGCGCGACGAGGAAAAGGCCGCCGGTCGCCACGACAAACCGGCTCTTGATGCCGGTCACGGCCACGAGGCCCACATTCTGGGCAAAGGCGCTCTGCGTGAACGAGCCGAAGACGGGAGCCAGGATGCTGGAGAGCATGTCGGCACGCAGGCCATTGCCCAACCGGCGCGCATCGACTTTGGTTCCAACGATTTCGCCGACGGCAAGGATATCAGCGGATGTTTCGACCAGCGTCACCATGATGACGATGCACATGGAGATGATCGCCGCGGTGTCGAACACCGGATAGCCGAAATGGAAGATCTGCGGCAAGGCGACGAAGGGTCCGTTCATTACCCGCGAGAAATCGGCGATACCCACCGCGTAGGCTATACTCGTGCCGATGATGATGGCGAGCAGGATCGAGAGCCTGGATATGGCGGCGCTGCCGAGCTTGCTGAGCAGCAGGACAATGACCAGCGTCGCGGCCGCGAGCAGGATGTTGGCCTGGCTGCCGAAATCCGGCGCGCTCCTGTTGCCGCCCATAGCCCAGCCGGCCGCAACCGGCATGAGGGTGAGCCCGATCGTCGCAATGACGATGCCCGTGACGATCGGTGGAAAGAATCGCGTGATGCGCGAAAAGACGGGCGTTATGAGGAGCCCGATGAACGACGCCGCCATGACTGCACCAAGAATGGCCTGGATGCCTCCATGTCCGGTAATCGCAATCATCGTCGCGACGCCGGAAAACGATACGCCTTGCACGAGAGGCAGACGGCTGCCGAAAAATGGTATCCCCATCGTTTGCAGGATGGTCGCCAGACCGCCGGCAAACAGGGACGCCGTCACGAGCAGGCCGACATCTGCCGGCGTCAGGCCCGACGCCTGGCCGATGATCAGCGGGACGGCGACGATACCGCCATACATGGTCAGCACATGTTGCAGGCCGTAGGCCAGATTGGCGCCAAGGCTGAGCTTTTCATCTTCCGGGGATAGGCCTGCGGTATTTTCCTCTGCGGCTGCTGCCAAGGTAATCTCCTCCATACCTTTGCGTTTCTCGTTTCCTCCAAACGAGCGTCGCACGTTACGATCTGTGTCGTCAGATGACTTTATAAAAAAATGCGAAACACCTTACGGTAAGGCGCCACCCGCCCCACGGCCTTGATAAGGGTCACAATCTCGCATTGGACGAAGGTCGGCGACTGCCAAAACCCGCTCTGGTCGATCTGCGACGGACAACGCATGACAGCATAACCGGCAACGCAGTTGTTGCAACGACTTCAGTCTCGCGAAAGAATATATGTGCAGGAACATATAGTATATTTTCCGATTCGAGTATCGTTTAGAAGATTTGGGTGGGGGCATGAGCGAATATCAAAACAAGGCGGTGAAGCTGCTGGCATCGAGCGTCGGTACCGAGTCCCTGATGGACCTGAGTGATCGCCGAGAAGCGTTTTTATATCGAGCCCTGGCGCTTTATTTCGCCGCCGGCGGGATCGAAGATGCGATCCAGCCGATGATCGAGAGGGTATATTCGAAGAACAAGCCACGGGTGGATATCGCCGTCGGCGACGTGCTCTACAAATTGGCCGGCATCGGCCATGCGGCCGATATCGATATCATACAGGCCGCCTACAACAAGCTTGATGACGCAAAGCTGAAACTTGCCGACGAGAGCCAATATCGCCCGCGATAGGAGCGTCGATATCCGTTATGGGCGCCTACCGAGGCACGGGCGCCCCGCCTTCCTCCCCCTTGTTCTCTCCCGGCTTGAGACAGCCCATTCGCGTTCTCGATAGGGGTTTGGCGTGCGCTTGCAATGTCAGTTGCATACCGTCGAAAGATTCTAAGTCGGGGCGGCATGATTCGTGTGAAATTTGGGGTATTGTGCCAATAATCATGCGTCTAACGGGTCAATCTGTTTGAAAATTGCGCACCTCTTGCGCGTCTCTACTGATATTCTGAGCATCTATGATTTGGCCCGGCTGCTGCGCCGTGGGAGGGGAAATAGTCAAGATGCCCGAGACTGCGATCTATGTTTATCAGTCGATTGCGCGCGCTGTGTGCGATCATGATGTCGGTACGATGTTCGGTCTGATGGGCGATGCGAACCTGTTCATGATCGACCACTATGTGCGCGGGTGCGGCGGCCGGTTCGTGCCGGCGGCGCATGAGGGAAGCTCGGTTTTGATGGCGCTCGCCTATGCACATGTGTCGGGCAAGATCGGCGTGGCGAGTGTGACCCACGGTCCGGCATTGACCAATTGCGTCACCGCCCTCACGGAAGGCGCTCGCGGCTCTATCCCCATGGTGCTTCTCGCGGGCGACACTCCAGTCGCCAATCCGCATCACCTGCAAAGCATCGATCAGCGCGAGGTCGTCAAGGCAACAGGCGCCGGCTTCGAGCAGATGCGCTCGCCGGAGACCGCCACCTGGGACGTCGCGCGCGCATTCTATCGCGCCCGGGTCGAGCGGCGCCCGATCGTCTTGAACATGCCGGCCGATTTCATGTGGTGTGAGCAGGTTCACGAAAGGGCTGTTTTCGAAGTCTTCGATGCTCCAGGATATGTGCCCGAGGGGGACGCACTGGACAAGGCGATCGGCATGATCGCCTCGTCAAAACGCCCGCTCATCCTTGCAGGGGGTGGCGCTTGCGACGCGCGCGATCAACTTATCCGTCTGGCCGATCGGCTGGAAGCACCGCTTGCGACAACCTTGAAAGCAAAGGGACTGTTCGGCGGTCATCCCTACAATATGGATATTTTCGGCACGCTCAGCACGCCGGCTGCCTATGATCTCATCGCCAAGAGCGATTGCCTGATCTGCTTTGGAGCCGGGCTGCATGATTTTACCACCGACAGGGGGAAGCTCCTGAAGGGCAAGCGCGTCGTCCAGATCGATATGGACGCACGCGCCATTGGCAAGAATATCCATCCGGATGCGGCTCTGGTCGCCGATGCGGGCCTGACGGCAGACAATTTCGTCCATTGGCTGGACGAGGCGGAAATTCCGCCGAGCGGTTTTACGCGCGAGCTGGATATACCCTCGCTCACCACTCATCCCCGCGACCAGCGCGACAAGACGAATGCGGGATATGTGAACTATATCGCGGCGCTCGAGGAGTTGGAAAAGGCCTTGCCGAAAGACAGGGTGCTTGTGACGGACGGCGGGCGCTTCATGACGGAAGTCTGGTGCCGGATCTCGGTCAGCGATCCCCGCAGTTTCGTCGTGACGGCGAATTTCGGCTCGATCGGTCTTGGATTGCAGGAAGCGATCGGCGCAAGCGTTGCCGCTCCGGATCGGCCGGTTGCTCTCTTCACCGGAGATGGCGGTTTCATGATGAGCGGCGTCAACGAGTTCAACACCGCCGTCCGTCTCGGTCAGGACCTGATCGTCATCGTCTGCAACGATTCTGCCTATGGCGCCGAACACATACAGTTTCGCGACCGGAAGATGGACCCTGGCCTCACGCAGTTCGACTGGCCTTCATTCGCCGAGGTTGCGACCGCGCTGGGTGGGCACGGCGTTGCGGTCAGCTCCGCCGGCGAGCTTGAAGGCGCTCTGCATGCCATCAGAAATCGCAACCGCCCAGTGCTGATCGAGCTGCGCCTCGATCCCAACGATGTGCCACGGATGCGCATCTGACGATCTCTTATGAGGTCTGAAGAAGCAAATCGCCCTCAAGGGTCGGCAAGGCGGTATCCGTGGCCTTGGTCGCTATTCAATCCTGCTTTGTGAAATTCAGCGCCCTCTTGCGGATAGAGCCGCAATCGCGTTCCAGGACATGAGGGCGATCTCGTCTCGTTCGTGATCCGACAGGGGTGCGGGATTGAAGCGGCGCCATTTTAGCGTATTGCGAATGCCGCCGCCGATATAGCCCGACATCGTTGCCGCCGGCAGATCGAGTAGCAGGCCTGCCGCCTGTGCTTCACGCATCAACCCGATCGAGTATTGCGTCACTTCGTCGAAGGTTGCGCTCAATTCCGCGCCCGATACCAGCGGCACATTGGAGAGATATTCAAACAGCAGCGCCCGCTGCCGATCCCGCCATATGAAATCAATATAATCGTAGATATAGCGCATGATCCGTTCGCGAGGGCCACCCGGATCGGCAGGGGACGGGACAAGGTTTGCCGTGATGGTCGCGGCCAGCCGCGTATAGACACCGCGAATGAGATCGTCCTTCGATTTGAAGTAGTTATAGATCGATCCGGTTGCTACGCCGGCTGAATCCGCAATGGCGGCCATCGAACATTGCAGACCGTTTTCGACGATCAATTTGGCGGCGGCATCGAGAATGCGTTCGCGCCGGGCGGGGTCTAATTCCATTCTGAATGAACCTTCATTCACCTGTCATGTCCCCTGTGTATCGGTGTGCCGTCAAACAGGCAAGCGCCTTTGCAATGCATCCACCGGAAAGCGCACGACGCAGAAGGAAACCGACGTCATGACGGCCCATACGACCTTCGTTCACCTCACCGATCTGCATATCTCTGACCCCACGGTAAAGGACGATCACCTTTACTCCGAGACGTCGAAGACGCTGGTCGCGATTCTCGCCGACGTCAAACGGCTGACGCCGCCACCGCGCTTCGTGATCGCGAGCGGCGATCTCACCAATCGCGGCGACGTCGGCTCCTATGAGGAACTGAAGCGCATTATGGCGCAAGCCGAACTCGATGTCCCCGTGCTCTACGCGCTTGGCAATCATGACAAGCGCGACGGCTTCTACAAGGCCATGACCGACCGTACCGAGGACCTTGGCGCCCCTTACGACCATGCCGCCGTCATCGATGGCATCCACATCATCGTCATGGATTCCAGCCATCCCTTCAAGATCGGTGGCAGCTTCGAAGCCTCGCAATTTGCCTGGCTTGAAGCCGAACTTGCCAACCATCCCGATCTGCCGAAGCTGATGGTCATGCACCACGCCCCCGCGCTCGACGCCAATGCCGATCTCGAATGGGAATCACTTGCCATCGCCGACACGGAAAAGCTGCGTCGCCTGCTTGAGGGCCGCAACATCATCGGCATTCTTTCGGGCCATATCCATTTCGACCGCGTCAGCAACTGGTACGGCATTCCTGTCATCGTTGGCATCGGCCAGCATGCGGCGACCGATGTCCTTTATCTGCATGAAGGCCTGCGCATGCTGTCGGGCGCATCCTTCGCGATCGGCGCAGTGCGCCCATCCGGCCTTACGGTTTCCTTCGTGCCGCAGCCTGCCGAACGCCGCGAGCTGCATAGCTTCTCCTTCACCGACATGGCCGACATCATCAAGAAATACGAAGAGCAGGCGGCACTCGCCGCTGCCGAATGATCGGGAGATTTCCAGGATGAAACGCAGACTGTTCCTCGGCGCCGGCATCGCCTTTGCGACGCTCGCGTCAGTATCCCTTGCCAGCGAGATCCCGGCCAAGGTCGACACGCCCGTTACCATCAACTATTACAACTACAATCTCGCCTCGACCGGAAACGGCGCTGCCGCCACCAAGCGGCTGATCGCCGAGTTTGAAGCCGCAAATCCCAACGTCAAGGTCAACGGCGTCGGGGTTCCGTCGTCCGATATCAGCACCCGTATCCAGGCCGACGTCGCCGCCGGCCACGGGCCCGACATCGCCCAGATGGTGTTTTCCGATCTGGATTTCTTCGTCAACAATCTCGGCGCCGTGGCGCTTGAGGATGTGGTTCCGGCCGAAGAACTCCGCGCTCATTTCGAAGGCATGTCTCCGAAGGGCCTGAAACTCGGCGTCTATAACGGTAAGACCTACGGGCTTGCCTATACTTTCTCGACGCCGGTTCTGTTTTACAATGCCGATCTGTTCCGCAAGGCAGGTCTTGATCCCGATCATCCCCCGCAAACCTGGGCCGAGGTCAAGGTTGCCGCCAAGGCGATCGTTGACAAGACTGGACAGGATGGCCTCGCCACCGGTATTTTCGGACCGTCCGCGGGCGACTGGCTGTTTCAGGGCCTCATTCGCTCCAACAATGGCGACGTGCTTTCGACCGACCGTAAGAAGCTGACCTTTGCCGATCCGGCAGCGGTCGAAGCGGTGTCGATGCTGCACGACCTCTACACATCAGGCGTCTATTCCAATCTCGACCTCAATGCCGCGATGGACGGCATGGCTGCCGGAACGGTCGGCATGTACTTGCAGACATCGGCCATCCAGGCCTATCTCGTCAAGGGCGCCACCGGCAATTTCGACCTGCGCGCCACGACCATGCCGCGCTTCGGCGACAAGCCGGTACGGCCGAACAATTCCGGTAGCGCGCTCGTCATCATGAGCGCCGATCCGCTCAAGCAGCGTGCTGCCTGGGAACTGATGAAGTTTATGACATCAAAGCACGCCTATACGGTCATCACGTCGGAGATCGGCTATCTGCCGCTGCGCACCGATATCGTCAACGATCCGCAATATCTCGGCAACTGGGTGAAGGAGCATCCGCTCGTCCAGCCGAACCTCAAACAGCTGGAAGCGCTGGAGCCTTGGGAATCCTTCCCCGGCCCCAACTATCGCCAGGTTGCCAAGGCGATGATGGACGGCGCCGAGCAGGCTGTGTTCGGCGGCGGTGATCCCGCCGAGGCGATGAAGGCTGCTCAGGATACCGCCCAGGCGCTGATGCCGGCGAGCACCAACTGAGCCGATGACAATCTCCTCCCGCTCGATCGCGGGAGGAGATCTCGCAAGACCGAACAATATCCTTGAACTCGCAACGGCGCGTCATGAGAGACGGGGCAGGCAAGCGCACTATGACCACGATAACCGCCTCCACCACAGCGCCGGCCGCAACGAGCCGGCCGCGTCAGGCCCGCAGGCGCGGCTATCTGCCGTGGCTCTATCTGTCGCCCGCCATCGCCACCTTTCTCCTCTGGATCTACTGGCCGCTGATCGATGCCTTCCGGCTGAGCTTCTACGAATGGAACATGCTGGCGACCTCGCCGATGACCTTCGTCGGCTGGACAAACTACCTCAATATATTCTCGCTGCCGAAATTCTGGCAGGCGCTCCGCAATACCGGGATTTACGTCGTCGGCCTCTTGCCGCTCGCTGTCCTCCTGCCGCTGGCGATCGCCATCTTCACGGCCGACCTGCCGGCGCGCTCGCGCAACATTTACCGGGCGATGATCTTCGTGCCGATGATCGTCGCTCCCGTCGTCGCCGCGGTCCTGTGGCGCTGGTTGCTTGACCCCGGTCACGGCATGGTCTTCGTAACCTTGAAGGCGATGGGCATCATGGCGCCACGTTTTCTGCAAGACCCGAAGATCGCCATCTGGACGATCATCGTGCTCACCGGCTGGAAGCTGATCGGCTTTTCGACGCTGATCCTTTCAGCCGCCAATGCCAATATCAACCCGTCGCTGATCGAGGCCGCCCGCATGGACGGCGCCAGCCGCTGGGCGATCATTCGGGATATCCGCCTGCCGCTCCTCAGCTCGACCATTCTGTTTCTCGTTATGATGACCATCCTGCTCGGGGCGCAGTGGAGCTTTTCCTATATCAACGTGCTGACGGGCGGCGGCCCGCTCGGGGCGACGACCAACATCTACTATCTGCTCTGGGATTTCGGCTTTTCCAGCCTTTCGGTCGGCTGGAGTTCGGCCGCTGCCGTTGTCCTCTTCATCGGTTTCGGCATGCTGGCCTATGTTCTGTTCTGGCTGATCGACAGGTTTTCCTTCTATGACAATTGATGTCCTCACGCGGCCGCGCCGGCGCGGCACCACCATGCTCGGGGTCGAGAAGATCGCCGGTCATGCGATCATGATCGCCCTGTCGTTCTTCTGCCTGTTCCCGGTTTACTGGATGATCGTAACATCGCTGCGGCCGGCCAATCGGGTCTTCGAAAAGAGCATCTGGCCGACTGCGGCGTCGCTCGACAATTACGTCTACGCGCTGAACGCCATCCCGATCGGGCGGATGCTGGTCAACACGCTGGTCGTGTCGGCAGTTGTGACAATCATTCAGCTTCTCACCGGATTGCTCGCGGCTTATGCTTTTGCGCGCTGGCGCTTCCCCGGCGACCGCATCGTCCATATCCTCATCGCGCTCACCTGGCTGGTGCCGCTGCAGGTCGTGATGATCCCGAATTATCTGATCGTCGCCAATCTCGGCCTGCTCGACAGCGTCACCGCTCTGATTCTGCCGCATTTTGCATCCGCTCTTGCGATATTGCTGCTGCTGCAGACCATGCGCAGCTTTCCGAACGAGGTGCTTGAGGCCGCCCGCATGGATGGTGCCGGCAGCTGGCGCATCCTCTGGGAGGTAATCGCGCCCAACCTGCGCGGCACCATCGCCTCGCTCGCCATCCTGATCTTCATCTCGACCTGGAACGAGTATTTCTGGCCGCTGCTTCTCTCCCGCACGCCGGAAAACAGCGTGATCCAGATCGGCATCCAGATGTTCATGACGTCGGAAGGCACGCTTTGGGGACCGTTGATGGCGGCGGCAACGATGGCTAGCCTGCCGATCTTCATCCTCTATATTGTCCTGCAGAGGCAGGTCGTTTCCTCCTTCATGAAATCGGGAATACGTTGATGAACTCCAATGCCATGCGCCACCTGCCCGTTAAGGGCACCTACAATGTCCGCGATCTCGGCGGTTATTCTGCGGGCGAGGCGACCACGCTCTGGCGCCGGGTGCTGCGTGCTGATGGACTGCATCGCCTGGATGATGAGGGAATGGCGGTGCTGACCGGCGAGGGCGTGCGTGTCGTCATCGACCTGCGCAACGGTACCGAGTTGACGCATCAGCCCAATCCGTTCAGCCGCAACGAGGCGGTGCGCTATCACAACATCTCGCTGTTCGATACGCTGGCCCCGACTTACCGGCCCGATGCGGACACATTGCTCGATCTTTATGTCAGAGCCTTGCGGGAACGCCGCGAGGCGATCTGCGCGGTCTTGTCCCTGATCGCCGATGCTGATGATGGCGTGGTTCTCTTCCATTGCACGGCCGGCAAGGATCGAACAGGCATTATCGCCGCTCTGCTGCTTTTGACCGCTGGCGTCGATACGACGACCATTCTTGAGGACTATTCGCTGACGGGCAGCCTGATTGCGCCGATGGTCGACGACATCCTCGCCAATGCCGTCGCGCAGGGCGCCGACATCGAGAAGTTCCGGCCGCTGCTTGCCTGCGATCCTGCGACCATGGCCGCAACGATCGCATTCATCGAGCAGGAATACCGCACGGTGGCGGATTATCTCGGCTGGGCCGGTCTTCCGGCCGAAACCGTCAGCCGCCTTCGGCAGCGGCTTCTCGGCAATTCGTAACGACCCGGTTCCAATCGGCTCTCTTGTCATCCGCTGGCCTTTCGGCCGTAGCATGTAATGATTGCGCGCGAGGCGATTGTTGAGACTTCTTCGCCGGATCGTTGCGACGCCGTGCCGATGGCTGTAAAGCAAATGGTGTCGCGCCTGAACTTGGCGCAGGATATCGCCGCGGGATCATGATCCTTGCGGCGCGCCAGAGGAATTTGGGTTCTGATTCATGGATGAAAAGAAAGACATTGCCGGGCTTTGCAAGGAGAAGGGGCTGCGGCTGACGGCTCCGAGACAGGCGATAGCCAGGGTGTTGTCTGAGGCGTCGGATCATCCGGACGCATTGGAAATTCATCGCCGAGTCACGGCGATCGATCCCGGTATCGCCATTGCTACCGTTTACCGGACGCTCAGCATCCTTGAGGAAAACGGTATTCTCGAGCGTCATTCCTTCGGAAATGGTCCCGCGCGTTTCGAAACCGCCGATCAGGAACATCACGACCATCTGATCAATCTGGAGACAGGCACGATCACGGAGTTTCGCTCCGATGAAATCGAGCGCCTCCAGGAGGAGATAGCTCGAAAGCATGGCTTCGAGATTGTCGGGCACAAGCTCGAAATTTATGTCAGGCCCCTGAAGAGAGCGCGCGGCCGAAAGAATGCGGGCTAGTTGGCTCCGTCACCGGCGCCGGTTCAAAGCCGGATGTGCCCCGAGGCGGCATCTCAGCCGCCTCTTGTCGCGGGTTCAGCGAATCTCGCCTGCCTCCATCGTTGCTGCCCTGCGGGTTGCTCTCACAAAGGCGAGGATGAAGGCCGCGGCTAGCAGAAGCACGATGGTCGGCGCCGGCGCACTGTCGATGAAGAATGACAGATAGACGCCCGCAAAGGAGCCGATCATCGCGATCGCCGTTGCCAGGATGAGCATCGTGCTGAACTTGCGGGCAAGCAGAAAGGCGATAGCGCCCGGCGCAATCAGCATGGCGACCGCGAGGATGAGGCCGACCGCCTGCAAGGCTCCGACGATGGTCAGCGAGATCAGTCCCAGCAGGCCATAATGCAGCAGCTTCACCCGCAGACCGACGGCGCGCGCCTGCGCCGGATCGAACGCGTGCAGGAGGAAGTCCCTCCACTTGATGCCGATGATCGCCGCCGTGACCGCCGCGATGACGGCCGCCATTCCGATATCGTGCCAGGAAACGCCGAGCATGTCGCCGAACAGGATGTGATCGAGGTGCACTTCGGACCGAACCTTGACATAGAGAACGAGGCCGAGGCCGAACATGCCGGAAAAGACGACGCCCATGACGGTATCCTGCTTGATACGGCTGTTGTCTTTCAGGAAGCCGGTGGCGATGGCGCAGAACATGCCGGCGGCGAAAGCGCCGACGGCAAAGGGGAAGCCGCCGATATAGGCTATGACGACGCCGGGGAAGACCGCGTGACTGATCGCATCGCCCATCAGCGACCAGCCCTTCAGCACCAGGAAGCACGAGAGAAGCGCCATCGGCACGGCAACGAGCGTCGAGATCACCAGCGCATTGATCATGAAGTCGAACTGCCAGGGGGAAAGAAGGGTTTCGATCAAGCTCATTGCCCACTCTCCAGTGCCTGCGCTGCCCGTCTGCGGGCGGCCAGCATGCCGTGTTTGGGTGCGAAGAAGAAGGCGATCAGGAAGATCGCCGTTTGCAGCACGACGATGATGCCGCCCGTCGCTCCGTCGAGAAAATAACTCGAATAGGCGCCGACGAAACTCGTCACCGAACCGATGACGACGGCGATGACAAGCAGCTTCGGGAAACGGTCGGTCAGCAAGTAGGCCGTCGCGCCCGGTGTGACGACCATGCAGATGACGAGAAATGCGCCGACTGTCTGAAGCGCTGCGACCGTCGAGGCCGAAAGTAGCGTGAAGAACATCAGCTTGAGCGCCGTCGGGTTGAGCCCGATGGAGCGCGCATGGCTTTCGTCAAAGAAGGTGACCATCAAATCTTTCCACTTCACCAGCAGGACGGCGAGCGAGACGAAGCCGATGATTGCGAGCTGCAACGTGTCGCCAGGCGTGATGGCAAGAACATTTCCGAGAACGATCGTTTGAATATTCACCGCCATCGGCTTCAAGGAGACCATGAACAGGCCGAGCGCGAAGAATGAGGAGAAGGTCAGGCCGATGATGGCGTCTTCCCGCAACTTGGTTCGCTGGTTGAGAAAGAGCATCGCGGCAGCTGCAAGGCCGCCGGAGAAGAAGGCGCCGAGAGAGAAGGGGAGCCCGAGCATGTAAGCCCCGGCGACACCGGGCACGATCGAGTGCGAAAGCGCGTCTCCGATCAGCGACCAGCCCTTGAGCATGAGATAGCAAGAGAGGAACGCGCAAACGCCGCCGACAAGGGCCGAAACCCACATGGCATTCAGCATGTACTCATAGGCAAAGGGTTCGAGGATGCCGGTCATCGTTTCTAATCGCCCCCATTGATCTCGACCTGTCGGCTGCTCGTTCTCCCACCTTTAAGGATCAGCGGGCGCTCGTCGTCGCTCAGCACG
Organism: Martinezella tropici; assembly: GCA_000799755.1. Classification (GTDB taxonomy): domain Bacteria; phylum Pseudomonadota; class Alphaproteobacteria; order Rhizobiales; family Rhizobiaceae; genus Rhizobium; species Rhizobium tropici_A. The sequence continues at coordinate 306,671 of JUHI01000005.1, read as the reverse complement.
CGAACCGCAGCTTTCCCGCCGTCCCGAACATCATTCAGCACGAAATGGCGCAGCACGCCGCCAAACGTCTTCTCTAGGTTTTCCTGCGTGAACGTCTCGGACGTCGGCCCGTAGGCGAGCACGGTGCCCTTGATGAGGATGGTCCGGTCGCAGAACTCCGGCACGGAGCCGAGGTTGTGGGTCGATACCAGCATCACGCGACCTTCGTCCCGCAATTCTCGGAGGAGTTTGATGATCTGTTCTTCGGTCTTGACGTCGACACCCGTGAAGGGCTCATCCAGAAGGATTACGCGGCCGTCCTGCGCCAGCGCGCGGGCGAGGAAGACCCGCTTCTTCTGCCCGCCGGAAAGCTCACCGATCTGGCGCTTGCGGAACTCGCTCATATTGACACGGGCAAGCGCGGCCGCGACGGCCTCATGATCGGCTTTCCTGGCAATGCGCATCATGCCCATATGGCCGTAGCGGCCCATCATCACGACATCTTCGACCAGAACCGGAAAATTCCAGTCGACTTCCTCAGTCTGTGGCACATAGGCGACGAGGTTGCTGCGCAGCGCGTCCTCGATCGGCATGCCGAGCACGCGGATCTCGCCCTTGGCAAGGCGGACAAAGCCCATGATGGCTTTGAACAGGGTGGACTTGCCGGAACCGTTTACCCCAACCAGCGCGGCGATGGTCCCCTTCGGAATGCGAAAGCTGGCGCTTCGAAGAGCTGTATGGCCATTGCGATAGGTAACGGCGGCATCGCGGACAGCGATACCGGAGCCCGCATCCTCGGATGCGGGCGAGTGGAAGACACTGACGGAAGAACTCATTGCGGCAGCCCTTCGCTCAGGCCCTTGACGAGGGTGCCGGAGGTTACGCGCAAAAGGTCGAGATAGGTCGGCACCGGACCATCGGCTTCGCTCAGCGAATCGACATAAAGCACTCCGCCATAATGGGCGCCCGTTTCGCGGGCCACCTGCCGGGCTGGCTTGTCCGATACCGTGCTTTCGCTGAAGACGGTCGGAATCCGGTTCTTCCTGACGGTGTCGACGACCTTGCGCACCTGCTGCGGCGTGCCCTGCTGGTCGGCGTTGATCGGCCAGAGATAGAGCTCCTTCAGGCTGAAATCGCGGGCCAAATAAGAGAAGGCCCCTTCGCTCGATACCAACCAGCGTTTGTCTTGCGGGATTTTATCGAGCGTCTCGCGGATGGGCGCGACCGTCGCCTTGATCTTTTCCTTGTAGGCTTCGGCATTGGCCTTGTAGGTGTCCGCGTTCTCCGGGTCGTATTTGACGAAGGCGTTTCGGATATTGTCGACGTAGATGATCGCGTTCTCGGGCGACATCCAGGCATGCGGATTGGGCTTGCCCTCGTAGGGGCCCTCGACGATGCCCATCGGCTCTATACCGGTCGAGACGACGACGTCGGGAACGTCCTTGAGATTCCGATAGAACTTCTGGAACCAAAGCTCCAGATTGAGGCCGTTCGAGAAAATGAGCTTTGCCCCTTGGGCGCGCTGAATGTCGCCCGGCGTTGGCTGGTATTCGTGGATCTCCGCGCCTGGCTTGGTGATGGATTCGACAATTGCCGCATCGCCAGCAACGTTCTTCGCCATGTCGGCGATAATAGTGAACGTCGTAATCGCCTTGAATTTTTCCTGAGCCGCGACTGGGGCCGCTGCCAGTGTGACGGCAAATGCGCCTGCCATTGCTGCCAGGACAGACCGTCTCACCACATCGAACATACCTACCTCCTAATTGATAATAAGACCTATTTGCATCTGCGATCGATCTTGACCTTCATGCGATTGATAATGATTTGCAAAAAGGGTTGACGTCCGCGCGATTTCCCATATCGTGCAATTAAGAATGAGTTGCAAGTAAAAATTGGCAGCAGACCCCAGGCTGGAGAAATGTGATGACGGAATTAGTGAGGCAGCCGACATTGTCGGAGCGGACGGATGAGCAGATTCGCGAGGTGCTTGCCGGACGGCGGCGAGGCATCCGCTCGATGCTGCTTTTTGCCGGGCCTGCGATGATCGCCTCGATTGCCTATATGGACCCCGGCAACTTTGCGACGAATATTCAGGCCGGCTCCAGCTATGGCTATTCGCTGCTTTGGGTGGTGCTCATGGCCAACCTGATCGCCATGCTTTTCCAGGCACTGTCGGCCAAGCTCGGCATCGTCACCGGCCGCAATCTCGCTGAATTGTGCCACGATCAATTTTCGACGCCGGTTCGCATTGCGATGTGGATCGTCAGTGAAATCGCCGCCATGGCGACCGATCTTGCCGAATTCCTCGGCGGCGCCATCGGCTTATCGCTGCTCTTTCAGATGCCGCTCCTGGCGGGTATGGCGGTGACCGCCGTCGTCACCTATGGCGTTCTGTTGTTCGAAGGCCGAGGCTTCAGGCCGATGGAGCTCATCATCGGCGCATTGGTGGCGATCATCAGCCTTTGCTACGTCATCGAGATGTTCATTGCGCCGGTTGCCTGGGGACAGGTCGGTATGGGGCTGATCACCCCCTCCATGCCCGATATGACGGCACTGACGATTTCTGTCGGCATCATCGGCGCAACCGTCATGCCGCACGCCGTCTATCTGCATTCCGGCTTGACCCAGCATCGCGCGCCGGCTCGCGATGATTCCGAGCGGCGCAAGCTCGTCCGCTTTTCGAATTGGGAATGCATCATTGCGCTGGCGGTGGCCGGCGCGGTCAATATTGCCATGGTGGTCATGGCGTCCGCCGCCTTTCATGCCGGCCATCCCGAGGTCGCCGAGATCGAGACCGCTTATCACATGCTGACACCACTGCTCGGCGGTGCGGCGGCGGCCGTCTTCCTCGTGTCCCTGATGGCCTCCGGCATTTCGTCGTCGGCTGTCGGCACGATGGCTGGCCAGATGATCATGCAGGGCTTCGTCGGATTCCATATTCCGATCTGGGTGCGGCGTCTGGTGACGATGCTGCCGGCCTTCGTGGTCGTGCTGCTCGGCGCAAACACGACCGACGCATTGCTCTATAGCCAGGTCGTTCTGTCCTTCGCATTGCCGGTTCCGATGATCGCGCTCGTCATGTTCACGCGCAACCGCGCCATCATGGGGAATTTCGCGAACGGCCGGTGGACCGATATCGCCGCGATCGTCGGGACGATCGTCATTCTGTGTCTGAACGTAGTCCTGCTTCTCCAGACATTCGGCATGCCGATCCCCGGGCTCGGCTGAGGCCGCGCCGCATAACACGCTGCAATCATGATCGAACCGTTCGGCGGTGGGGTTATCGAAACCCCGCCGCTTTTCGCCTCTCTGTGTCGCTCGCGGGAGCGGTCGGCCCGCCCCGCAAGACCGCCTTGCGGCGTCTGTCTGACCCGTTGCCGTCTCGAAGTGCTCACGCCCATTTCAATTTCTTGTGATGGCGCGCTTGTGGCTTTGGCCCTGCACGCTGCGGCGACGGTGGAGACGCGACCGCGATCGAAGCGCGGGCGCTGTTCATCTGGCCGTTGTCGTGAAGACTAGCGAAAGATCCGTTGCAGCGATCGTTGCTGCTTACGGTCGGGGAATTTCTTCAACCCGTGGACGCTTGCTTTTGATTTGCCGCATTCGCGTATTCTTCTGCGAGATGATAGATGTCTCCGATACAGTCGATCTTGCCGCGGAGTTCCGTGGGACTGGAGGGGATTTCGAGACCTGTTTTATCTTCAATGAGATACAGAATTTCGATGAAATCGAACGAGTCGATGTTGAATTCTTCCAGTCTCCGCTCCGGGGTTAATTCGGCAGGGGGAACACCGAGAAAATCTGCGATCAGATCGCGCAGCTTGTCGGCGATAGGTGTTTGTGGCTCACTCATTTATCTCTCCACAAAACTGGGTTGCGGGGCGTTATTTATTCCATCGCAAGATTAAGCTGGGCTGAAATGTCGATGTAGAGGCCCGAGGAGTGTAAAATGCGCAGAGTAGCGATTACCGGCATGGGCGTCGTCGCCGGAACGGGCAATGGTCTCGATCCATTCTGGCAAGCGGTCAAAAGTGGGCGGCATTGCTTCAGCCCGCTGGAGGGCTTCGATGAGACCCGTCTCAACATCAGGCACGGCGCCATCGTGCGCGACTTTCAGCCGAACGAGCAGATCAACCGCAAGAAGCTCGGCTATCTCGATCGCTTCGCGCAGCTAGCGCTTGTGGCCGCCCAGGAAGCGATAGGCGATGCGAAAATAGAGTGGACCGAAACGCTGAAGCGCAATACCGGTGTCGTGACCGGCTCGACGATCGGCGGACAGGCAACCCAGGATGATTCTTTCCTGAGGCTCTATGGCAGTGCCGGGCGGCTCGTCAATCCCGTTACGATTCCGAAAGTCATGCCTTGCGCTGCGACGGTTGCGATCTCGATGGAATTCGGCCTGACCGGCCCGTCCTACACGCTCTCGACGGCGTGCGCTTCTTCCGCGCATGCAATCGGTCAGGCGTTCTGGATGGTGCGTCAGGGCACCCTTGATCTCGCCATCGCCGGGGGCAGCGAGGCGCCTTTCAGCTTCGGCTATCTGAAGGCATGGGACGCGCTGCAGGTGGTCGATCCCGAGCCTTGCCGGCCTTTCTCGGAGGACAGGCAGGGACTGAACCTTGGTGAGGGCGGAGCAATGCTGGTGCTTGAGCCCCTTGACGCGGCGATTGCGCGCGGCGCGAAAATCTATGCGGAGATAGTCGGTTTCGGCATGACCGCCGACGCCCATCATCTCACCCAGCCGCATCTGGATGGGCCGGTGAGGGCCATGCAGTCGGCTCTCAAGGATGCCGGGCTCGAACCGGCCGTAGTCGACTATATAAACGCGCATGGTACGGGCACGCCGACGAACGATGCGATGGAATGCCGCGCTATCCGTGCGGTTTTCGACAGAGGGGCGGATCGGATCGCAGTCAGCTCGACGAAGGGGGTGCATGGCCACACGCTTGGCGCGGCCGGAGCGCTGGAGGCTATCGCCACGGCGCTCGCCATAAAGAATGAAACGATACCGCCGACTGCCAATTTCACCGTGCGGGACCCGGAATGCGACCTCGACATCGTGCCCAATACGGCGCGTTCACAGCCGATCCGCGCGGCATTGAGCAACTCCTTTGCCTTCGGCGGATTAAATGCTGTTCTCGCCTTCTCGCGTCACGACGCTTGATTTTGGCGGAGATCGGCTTCGCCGCGAATGTCGAGCATGCGGGGAGCTGGCGATCCGGCTCCCCGCACTATGACATGATTCAGCGATCGGGGAAGCGGGCGCGGTGAAGAGTATAATATAGAAATGTCTTAAATATAAATCCTTGTAGCATTGCAAGATGTCTTTATGCTCTGGCGATCGGATGTAGCTATGTTTCGTGTATAGCGTAAAGTCCTGCTCACACTGATGAATATTTCTCACCATAAGCTGCTGCTTCAATTTACTAAAATCCGCTCTATTTGATATACAAGGACTTCGATCTCCTTTGAGACTGTAGCGCCTGGTAAGATACATCGGCGGCCTGCCGATGTTTGAATTGGCATTTTTTGCAGGAGGCGCACAGGTGCTTGATCTTGTTCCCGATGTTCTGGAACGTTATGCGGCTATATTGAACTCCATGGGAAACCCCAAGCGGCTGGAGGTCCTGTTGCTGCTTACACAAACAGAGTGGAGTGTCGGCGAATTGGCCATCAAGGTCGAGCTCAGCCAGTCGGCCCTGTCGCAGCATCTTGGCAAGCTTCGCGCGGAGCGATTGGTTGTGACGCGAAGGGATCGGCAAACCGTCTATTATTCCTGCGTGTCTCGCGACGTCCATCAGATCCTTTCGGCACTCGAGGAGCTCAATGGCGTATCACGGAGCCAGGCGGAAAGCAGGGTTGCTCGATAGTCGCGACACTCTCGCATGTTCAGGCAAACGCTGCTTCTTACCCCAAGCTTTGGGTCTCCATTCGAGGCACATGAATGACAAGACCGATTTTCGTCTTGGTGATATTCGTCCTGTGCGTTTCGAATGCCCTTGCATCTTGCCTGCCAGCGACGGGCCTGTTGCTTTCGCCCACCAGCCAACTGGTCGGCCGAGCCACGGCGGCCTCCCTGTACGCAGTCGAACAGGCCGCAACGGAGGGCACTTCATTCTCCGCCGAGATGCGCGAGTGGCTCCTTGCATTGCGGGCCGAAGGTCATGGGCTGCTGTCGCGCCTGTGGGGCGAAGTTGGAAACGATGCTGCCGCACCGGAACTCGATCAGATCGTCATCGATGACGAAACGGTCGAGGGCAATCGCTTCCTGCTCGCCACAGTGCATGGCTTTCGTGGAATCTATCTCAACAATCTCGATCGCTTCCGGGACGCGTTGGGAAAACTGGAGATCGCCGACGCGCACCTTCACCTCGATGAGGTTGCCAGCGACGATGGCGGTCCGGCAAGCGTCAGTCAGTTCGAACCGTTTCGCCTCAGGGCCGAAGTCAATCGTCGCGCGGGTGATCTCCCGGCTGCACGGCTGGACTTCGGTACCTATATCGAGGGCTATCGGCATTGGAAGAATGCCGCAACGTCGCGCCATATGATCGTCTCGTCCGCCCAGTCTGCAGCCGATCTCCAGTCGGTGAAGGTCGAGACCTTGCAAAGGACGCTCGCCGCCGAGCGCGAGGCGACGCGGGCCAATACGCGAAACCTGCTGGTTTCCATCAGCGCATTGGCGTTCGGGCTGCTGATTCTCTGTCGTATGCATTACGTCGATCTGCGCCATCGCCGGCATCTGGTCGAGGCGGCCAATACCGACCCGCTGACGGGCTTGCCTAACCGCAGACACATGCACGAGCGTGCAACGGCACTCCTTGCCGCAGCACGGCAAGATGGCCACGATTTCTGCGTTGCTCTTTTGGACCTGGATCACTTCAAGCTCATCAACGACAATTACGGCCATCTGGTGGGCGACGAGGTGCTGAAGCGTGTTGCTTCTGCCGCAGTCGCGCAGCTCCCGGTGAACATATCGATGGGTCGCTGGGGAGGTGAGGAATTTCTGGTCGTCCTTGACCGCCATTCTCCCGAGCACAGTGTCCGCTATCTGGAGCGGTTCCGTCAACAGGTGATGTCTATTCGACCCCATGGCGACGCCGCAATGATTGTCAATTTCAGTGCCGGCGTTGCAGGCGATGAAAGTCCAGATTTCACGATCGATCAGCTCATCGATCGAGCCGACAAGGCATTGTATTGCGCCAAGGCAGCCGGCCGCGGACGAACCTGTCTATTCAGCTGCGGGGCAGCGTCTGCCGAGCACTCACCTTATGTCGCAGTGCATGTCCCGCCGCATCGTGACGAGGCCTGAATTTCAGCTTGTTCGCGCAGGAAGGCGGCTCAGCCATTCGGTCATAGGGCAATCCTGAACGCATATATTTTAACATTAGCTTGAAATAATAATATTAAGTAGTAAAAATTGGAATCTTAATAGGTATAGTATGATAAATATATTTTATATATTTGATGATCTATCGCGTCTTTAAATAGAGATTTGGAATATTACAAAGATATATACAAATATAGGTGGAGTTCGTCTTAATTTTATGAGATAACCGGACTATGGCTCTTAGTCTGCTCCGGGTGCCCCGCTTAAGACACAGGACTTTGCGTTCCGCTCTTTGCTCAGCGCGCAGATTGTCTCGGGCTCAATCCAGGGCTAACCGTCCACGCGCTCAGCAATCCATCCCACTTCATCCAATCGAAATTCAGAATGCGAAACCGGCTGCGCAACCGCTGCCTGTCTTGCCCATGCTGCAATCGAAAGTGCCAGTCGACGGGGAAAGCCTTGATGCAATGCAATATCAGAGCGCTTCAGATATTCGAATGCGTGTTTCGTCATCGCTCCATCGCGAAAGCGGCCGAAGAACTCATGATAACCCGCAGCGCTATCAGCCATCAGCTCCGCTATCTGCGGACGCAAATCGGCGAAGATCTCGTCGAAAGCACGGGGCGTAGCCTGATATTCACCGATCGTGGCGCCCGGCTGGCTCAATCCCTGTCCTTTGCCTTCGCCCAGATCGAGAACTCGGTTCAGGACAGTATCAAGAGCAGAGCCGGTGCGCTCCGCGTCGCGGTATGCACAGCGTTCGGGTCGGGATGGCTCATTCCGCGAATGAGGCTCTATCCGCACGCGGCGGAATGCAGGCTGCAGATCAAGCTGCATGCCTACCAGCCCGAGCTTAGCGATTCGGCGGCTGACGTCTTCTTTACGACTACGCCGATCAAGGACGGCTTCTGGAGCGTGAAACTTCTGTCTGAGGATCTGGTGCCGGTCGGCACGGACGAGCAGCTCTTTCCGGATGGCAAACGCGGCTACACGTTCATCACGACGGATGTCGAAGCCCGCAACTTCATGGAGGACTGGAAGGATTATCTTGGCCTCATCCAGAAAACGTCTCTTCTCGACAAGGCGGCCGTGATGGGCGCCAGCCACTATTCGTTCGCGGCCGAGATGGCTCTTGAAGGCGTTGGTATCGCGCTTGTGCCGTATTTTCTGGCGGAGCAGCGCCTGTTGGACGGCGGGCTTCGCATCTGGCACGACACCCGTCTGCCGACCGGGCGGGCCTATTACCTGAACGTCAAGCATGCTCGCCGCAGTGAGCCGAGTATCAGGAGCTTCATCAACTGGGTTCGCCGCAGTATCGCCGAGGGGTGATCCATCCCGGTTCAAGCCGATGCGGCAGACGCGTTCGGATGTCGATAGACCAAATACCGCGCAAAATGCCGCCCCGGGACTGGCAATCGGATAAGATGGCGTGTCGAATGCAGCGTCTGGCAAGGCTTGCGGCGCAGTGATCTCTAATGCTGCCGTAATCGGCACATATTCGACACCGTGAGTGACAAGAGCATCGCAAAGTGTTGAAATTGAGCAGGCTCGAAGGCGAGAACGGCAGGCAATCCGCCTGTGAAATCGATAGCAGGAGTTTCATGGCGCGATTGACCTGTATCTACCGCTGTCTGCTTGCCCTGTTTGCTTTATCGGGGATCGTCGTTTCATACGTCGCCATCATACCGGGTGCGCATGTGTCGCGGCTGACGATGACGGCGAACTTCTTCAGCTATTTCACGATTCAGTCGAATCTTCTGTTGGCCGTGGCCCTGCTTTGCGCAGAAATCGCACCGCGCTCGGCGCTCGGCCGGTGGGCGAACAAGCCGTCGACACGAGGTGCGCTCCTTATCTACGTGGGAATTGCTGGCATCGTCTATGTCTTGATGCTGAGGGGTGTATGGCATCCTCGTGCCTGGCAACTGCTGGGAGACCAGATACTCCATTATTGCGTCCCGCTACTTTACGCCGTGGATTGGATTTTCTTGAGCGAGCGCGGAAAGCTTTCGTGGCACGATGCGCTCTGGTGGCTGGTCTTTCCCGCCGTCTATTCCGCCTACACCCTCGTGCACGGATCTCTCTCCCGCTTCTACCCCTATCCATTCCTGGATGTCCGCGATCTCGGTCTTGAAGCCGTCCTGCTCAATATGGGGTTGCTGGCGTCAACCCTCGTGCTGCTGGGGGGAGTTCTGATTCTGCTTGACTGGATCAGCCTCAAGCAACGGGCCTTTCGACGCGCGTAGTCCGCGCAATGCCAAGGCACCGTGTGACAAACTTGCCACAACCCCGCTGCGAGGGTCGCGGCAGTCTCCTGTTTCAGTTGCTACAGGCTCGGCACCAGTCCGCCGTCGACCCTGATCGTGGTGCCGGTGATGTAGGAGGCGCGGTCGCTGGCAAGAAATGCGATCGTATCGGCATATTCCTCGGGGCGGCCGTATCGGCCGACCGGGATCGAGGCGACGCTTTCCGCGGCCACTGCTTCCACCGTCCGCCCCTCGCGCTTGGCCTTTTGTTCGTCAAGGAAGCGGATGCGATCCGTGGCGATACGGCCGGGCACGATGATGTTGCTGGTGATACCGTCCGCGGCAACTTCGCGCGCCAGCGTCTTCGACCAGCCGACGAGGGATAGCCGAAGAGCGTTCGAGAGGCCGAGATTGGGGATGGGAGCCACGACACCCGAGGAGGTGCTGGTGACCAGGCGTCCCCATCTGGCGGCCCGCATGCCCGGCAGGAGCCGATCGGCCGTTGCGATGATCGAGACGATCATCATGTCGAAGAAGCGTCGCCAGGCTTCCGGACTTTGGCCCGAGACCGGAGTAGGAGGAGGGCCACCGGTAAAGCTGACGAGAACGAGCGGCGGTCCAAAGCGCGTTTCCGCCTCGGCAACACGCGCGTCAATGGAGGCGATATCGGCAAGGTCCCATACGATCCCGTGTGCCTTTCCGCCGGCATCGGCTATTGCCCTTACGGACGCCGCGACCGCTGCCGGGTCAATGTCGGCGATGACGATAGACGCACCTTCGCGCGCCAATGCGAGCGCGGCCGCCTTGCCCAATCCGCCACCGCCGCCGAGTACCAGCGCCGGCCGTCCCTTTAAGCCCAGATCCATCATAAACCTCCCTGTTCAGGCAATGGCCGCGCGGCGATCAACGCGCGCAAGCCGCGAAAGCAGATATTCGATTTCGGCCTTCGCCGTTGCCGTCAAGCCGCCCGCCGGAGAGCGTTGAGCATCCGAACCGATCAAGCCGCGTCGCGCCATCACATATTTGCGCACGGCAAGCCCCACGCCCTGTTGTTGTTCGTAGCGCAGGAGCGGCAGATGCGCGTCGAAGAGATCATGTGCCTTGTCGCGTTCGCCGGCCTGGGCGAGGCGCACCGTATCGACGAGCATGTCCGGAAACGCATATCCAGTCATAGCGCCGTCAGCGCCGCGTTCGGTCTCGAAGTCGAGGAACAAGCCGCCGTTGCCGCAAAGGATGGAAACACGCCGCAGCGAACCCTCGGCTTCCCACCGCCGAAGTGTCGATATCTTCTCCAGGCCCGGCCAGTCTTCGTGTTTGACCATGACGCAGGACGGGTTGTCGGTAATGATCCGCTTGAGGACGCCGGGCGTCATTACGACGGTAAAATTAAGCGGATAGTCCTGGATGACGAAGGGGATGTCGGTGCCGATCGCCTCGACCGCCTGACGATAATAGGTGACGATCTGATCGTCGGTCCGAAGTGTATTGGGCGGCGCGATCATGACGCCGGCTGCCCCGCGCTCCATCGCGGCCCGAGCCAGGCTGCGCATGGCGGCAAAGCCGGGCGCCGAAACGCCGACGATCACGGGAAGGGATGGCGCGCGCTTGATGAAGCGCGTGGCAACCGCGAGCGCTTCCGCGCCCTCGAGCTTGGGGGCCTCACCCATCACGCCGAGCACGGTCAGGCCGGTCGCGCCGCACTCCATATAGAAATCCGTCAACCGGTCGATGGAGGCGAAATCGATCTCACCATTCTGTTCAAAGGGGGTCGGCGCGATCGGGTAAACCCCTTTTGCGGTGTGCTGCAGCAACATGGATGGCCTCCGTTCAGACGATGGATGTTGAATAGCCGATGGCAATATCAGGATAAACCATGATAATACCGTCATCAGAAAACGGATTTTCCGTTAATTTGGGTGATCGACAATCATGAACATCCGCTTTATGCGCACCTTCTGTACCGTGGCGGAGAAAGGGTCGATGGCGGCCGCCGCTCGGGCGCTCGGGCTTGCGAACGCCTCCGTGGCGGAGCAGATCCGGGCCTTGGAACAGGAGCTCGGAACGACGCTTACGCTGCGGCGTGGTCAAACCGTTGCGCTTACCGATGCGGGCCAGGCAGTTCTCGATACCATGCGCAATATCGTGGCGCGGGCTGAGGATCTGCCGCTGATCGCGCAAGCAGGCGCGCTTCGCGGGCGGTTGCGGGTCGGTTCGATCTCGACGGTGCTGACCTCCCTCATCCCCGGCACGTTGCGCAGGCTTGCGCTGCTTCACCCCGAGATCGAGCTCAAAGTCGTGCCCGGCACGTCCATGGGACTGCTTGCCATGCTCGAGGCCGAGGAAGTCGATTGCGCGGTGAGCGTGAAGCCGCCCTTCCCATTGCCGAAAAGCCTGAGCTGGCAGCCGGTTCGCGCTGAGCCGCTGGTGCTTGTCGCACCCGATGTTCTGTCAAGACAATCGATCGCCGCCGCCATCCGCTCCACGCCCTTCATTCGCATGGATCGCAATGCCTGGACCGGCATGATCGTCAATCGTTACCTCGCAAGCCGCCGCATCCCGGTCCGCGAATTGTTCGAGCTCGACGCGCCCGAGACGATCGTGGCGCTCGTCTCCGAGGGGCTTGGCGTATCCCTGCTGCCCGATTGGGGTATTACCTCCCCTCAGGGCCGCAAGATTGCGATCAGGCCGGTCAACGATCCGCGCTTCGATCGCGAGATCGGGCTTATCGGCAGGCGAAGTGCCGCGTCCTCCCTGATCGGCGCCTTTGCCGATGTTCTGATCGGGAGCCATGCCGCCTCCGATGGCGGTAAGGGGCAAGCCTAACCTGTCTCTAAGGAGCGCTTTGTCGTCTGATCAGTTCGGGCTCGATGCTTTCCGTCAATGGCGGCGCATCCGGATCGGACAGCCTTCGATCTATCAATCCCACGGCGCGGCGCGCCAGGAAGGTGGGGTCCTGGCGAAAAGTCGTCAGATTGTAGCTGAGCCAACCAGCTTCCGGGACATCGTCGAAGCCGATCACCGCGAGCTGTTCAGGGATCTGCAGATGCAGCTTGCGTGTCGCATAATCCATCAATCCGAATGCGACCTGGTCGTTGACGCAGAAGATCGCCTCCGGCCTGTTCTCTCTGTCGAGCAGCTCCCGAGCGGCCTGCAGACCGCCAGCATAATCGGAATCCCGGCCCCTGGCGACGATGACGGTCGCTCCAAGTGTTGTGGACGCCTCAACAAAGCCCGCTTCGCGCTCGGTGATGCTCGGTGTCCCGGACTGCGATCCCGCCAGGCCAAGCCGGCGATATCCGCGTTCGGCAAAGGCCTGGGCGGCTCTCGCCGCCGCGGCGACGTTGGCGACCCTGACCTGATCCGCACCTGGCTCAGAGCGTCCGATGACAATCACCGACTGGCCGTTGCGATGGGCAAGATCGACGAAATTTTCCGGCGTCGAGCCCGAGAGGATAATCGTCGCTTCCGCGCGATGGCCGATCAGCGTCCTTTGGGCGGCGGCCAGCTCTTCCTCCGTCTGACCGGTGTTGATCAGGATGGGAATGTTGCCGCGCTGGATGAGAGCCTTTGTCAGCGCGGATGCAAGATGGGCGCGGAAGCCGATTTCCGGGTTGGTCGCGACGATGCCGACGAGGCGGCTGTGGTTGTTCAGTACGGCCCTTGCGAGGTCGTTGACCTGATAGCCGAGCTCTTCCGCCGCTCGCAGGACTTTTTCGCGCGTGAGGGGCGCAACGCTTGCGCCCGGCGTGAAGGTTCTCGAGACGGCCGATCTTGAGACACCCGCCAGCCGTGCGACATCTTCGGCGCTTACGAAGCGCCGTTCTCGTTGTGATTCTTCGCGTTCGCCGCCGCGCACTGTCAATGACCCACTCGTGAAAGAACGTCCGCCTTGAGGAAACGCTCTACCATGAGCATGAAGGCCAGGGAAGGAACCAGCAGCAACAAGGCGGTGATCGATGCGATCTGGTAGTTCCCGCCAGCTGCCGCGGTGTAGAGAAGCAGGGGCAGCATGTTGACGTCGGGCGCGCCGACGAAATAGCTGCCGGTAAACTCGTCGAGGCTTTCCAGAAACACGAAAATGGCGCTGGCCATGAGGCCGGGTGCGGCAAGCGGCAGCGTGATGTCCCTAAATGCCCGCAGCGCACTTGCTCCGGCCGACCGGGCCGCCTGCTCCAGCTCGATTTCGATTGCCGAAAACGCGGCCGTAGCGATCCACACCGCGTAGACCAGTCCATGCGAGACATGGACGAGCACGACGCCCGCAATGGTTCCGTTCAGGCGCAGCTCATAGAAAATGCGGGCTACGTTGACGTAGACGGTCAGATTGGGAAACGCCTGCGGAATGAGAAAGGCAAGCAGGATCAGCCCTCGCGCGGGTAGCTTCAAGCGGGCGAGAGCATAACCTGCAGGGATCGCAAGCAGCAGCGACACGATGACGGTGAGGACGGCGACCACGAGTGAATTCGCCAGCGACTCCGTGGCGCCGCCACGCGGCGCAAAGACCCGGAACCATGAGCTGAGCCCGTATTGCAGGGGCAGCGCATGCGGGAAATACCACTTTTCCGCCACGGTCCACAGCACAAGGTTTGCGAGCGGCCCGAAGATGAAGAACGCAATCAGCCCGAAGATGAGGCCGCGCGGCAGCCACCAGAGCAAGCTGAGCCGGGATCGTATATCCGCATTCATCAAGGTCATGCGCGTGTCCTCAAATTCTGGCGCAGATAGATCCAGGCGACCGAGCAGGCGAGCACCAGCGAGATGATGCCGAGCGCATTGGCAACGCCATAATCGCCGTAGGCATTGACGCGAAAGGCAATGTCGGCCGTCAGCATCGTCGGCGACTGGGCGTTGATCATCATCGGCACGGAAAGCACGGACATCATCGTTACGAAGGAAAGGACGAGCCCGACGGTCAAGGTGATGGCGACCTGGGGAAGAAGAATGCCGACAAGGATGCGCAGCGAGCCTGCGCCGAGGTTGCGGGCCGCCTCGATATTGTCGCGGTTGACCGAAGCCATGGCGCCGGCGACCAACATGGCGACGAAGGGCGTCTGCTTCCAGACAAAGGCAAAGACGATGCCGCGCCAGTCCAGAAGGCTTGTCGCGTCAATCGGCGTGATCAGGCCGAGGCTGATCGCGGTGCTGTTCATCAATCCGCTTTTCGACAGAAAGGTCCTGAGGATCTGGCCGACGACGATGAATGGGATGAACAGCGGCCAGCGGTAAAGCCAGCGCAGGATTGCGATGGCTGCAGGGTTTCCGCCGAGCGTGAGGTAGCCGCCGATCGCAACGGAGAATAGTCCGACCAGGGCGGAAGAGAGGCTGACGATCACGACCGTAAACAGAATGTCTTTCCAGTAGAGGTCGAAGGATTTCTGGAAATTGCCGAAGCCGTATGCGCCATTTTCGAGCTGAAATGCTCCGACACCGGACATCACCATCGGCAGGATGAAGAGAAGGGCTATCACCGCAAGGGCGGGCAGGACGAGGAGCAATCCTATGAGCTGTCTGGGCATCGGCAATCCATCGGCGCGTTGGGGGCGTCCCCTGCCGCCTGGGCAGGGGACGTTGTGTCATCGCTTACTTCACGGAATTCTCGTAGGCCTCGAGAATGGCGTTGTTGTATTTCGCGATCGGGAAGGGCTTGCCCTTGGTCGCAAGATCTTCCGGGGTGATGTCCACGAACAGCTTGCTCCAGGTGGCGTCGTCGAGCTGGGCCTTCACCTGCGCTGCGTCGATGCCGGGATACCAGTTGAAGCGCTTGACGATGCCTTCGGCCTGGACCTTCGGGCTTGTTGCCAGAGCCACGAATTTTTCAGCCAGTTCCTTGTGGCCGGTCTTTGCCGGAATGACATAATGCATCGGCTGGCCGGGCATGCCGGGAGCGGGCAGGACGAGCTTCAGCTCGGGCGGCAGCTGACCATTGGCCTGCCAGCTGTAGAACATGTCGACCCATACCGGACCCATGGCGATTTCGCCGCGGCTCAAAAGATCGAGCGTTCCGGCATTGCCCGGCGTCAGCGTCGCGTTCTTGGTGAAGTCCGCAAGGCTCTTGAAGGCGCCGCCCCATTTCTTCGTTTCTTCTTCCTTGTAAGGGCCGGTCATCAGGTTCTGGGCGTCGCCATCGCCGAAGGCGTAGATCCAGCCCATCACGAAGCTCACGCCGGATGCGCCGCCCTTGATCCCGTTATAGCCGAACTGCTTGGGATGTGCCTTCACCCATTCGGCGAGTTCCGCATAGGTTTTCGGCGGGTTTGCGACCAGTGATGGATTGTAGGCAATCGCCGTCTGGCTGTTGAACATCGGCATGACATAGCCGTCGACATCGGCGCCAAGCGCATTCTTGGCGTTGTCGCGGGTGACGAGCGTCCCGGTGTCGATGTTTCCGCGGTATTTTTCGAGATAGCCCTTTGTGACCATCGGTCCGGCGAATTTCTCGTGGACGACAGCGACGTCGATATCCCACACGGGGCTTTTCGCGGCTTCCTGGGCGTCGAAACGCTCAAGGATCTTCTGCGAACCGGCGTCTCCCGGGCCTGTGCCCACGGCCCGGACGGTGTTGCCGGGATAGGTCTTTTCGAACAGTGGGCCGAGATACTGATTGATGTAGTCGACCATGTTCTGGTCGCCGGCGGTCGCCACCGTCAGTTCTTCGGCTTTGACGGGGATGGCCGCCAGTGCAAATGCGAACACGGCATAGGTCAGTCTTCTCATGAACGCTTCTCCATGGTTCAGGTTGAGGTATTGAAATCTTGAATTCTCATTGCCGGGGTCCGGCAGAACGCCCGTCAGGCGGCAGCAAAGAGGAAGAGGGCTTCCGGCGGAACGTGCACGAGGACCTCCTCTCCGGGCGTGTGGGCACGATGGCAATCCGCCAGGATTTCGCGATCGCCGACATGGATGGAATGACGCCAGTGACCGCCCGGATAAGTCATCGTCGTCACGATCCCCTTGAAGCAGACCCCTTCCTCCGGGATCTCGTCTGTTTTCGAGAAAATGCGCGCCGCCTCCGGTCGGAAGCGCGCCTGCACCGGGCCGTCGGCCAGGGGATGGCGAGGCATCGGCATCGCGGTGGCCTCGTTTATGGCGCTCGCCGCAATCATGAAGCGATCGTCGTGGGCCATGCCTGTGAGCCGAAGATAATTTTCGGCGCCCATGAATGCGGCGACGAAAGCGGATGCCGGCCGATTGTAGACCTCCTCCGGCGTGCCGTGCTGGGCGATGCGACCGGCATCGAGGATCACGATCCTGTCGGCCATCACCATCGCTTCCTCGCGATCGTGGGTAACGTGGATGGCGGTGATGCCGAGGCGTTGCTGCAGGGCTCTAAGCTCATGTCGGACAGTAAGCCGAATCCGCGCATCGAGATTGGACAGCGGCTCATCGAGCAACAGGATCTCGGGATCAACCGCAAGCGCGCGGCCGAGTGCTACTCGCTGGCGTTGCCCGCCGGAAAGGGCTGCCGGCTTCCTGGCGCCGAGGCCGCTCAGCCCGAGCAGGGCCTGGATCGCAGCGATCTTGTCCTTGATCTCCGGCTTCGAGACACCCTTGAGTTTCAGGCCATAACCGATGTTCTGGTCGACGGTCATGTGCGGCCATAGCGCATAGGACTGAAAGACCAGAGCCATGCCTCGCTTGTCCGGCGGAAGCCGCGTCACCTCGCGATGACGAACGATCACCTTGCCGTCCGACGGGGTGACGAAGCCCGCCAGCACGCGAAGCAGCGTCGTCTTTCCGCATCCCGACGAACCAAGAAGCGCCACGAACTCGCCACGCTCGATTTTGAGATCGATGTCGGACAGAACCGGCGTCGAGCCGTATTTGCTCGCTATCCCCTCAAGCTGCAGAAACGCACCGGATTCCATTCATCACCCCTTTTGCACAGCCGTGCAATCCATCTGCGCGATGAATAGAGGAGATGTTTGACAGCCGAATGACATGCCGAGGGTTGTAAGAATTTCAGGCTGATGCCTTGCCTTGTCGACAAAGGGCCTAGCGCGTTGGCAAAGTCATGAGCCTCACGCGCGATAATGTTGACCTCGGCGGCAATTCTCCGCCGAAGTCAATTCGTTAGCAGGCCTATCGCGCAAATCGCACACACATCGGCGTGCCGATCTCGATCGCCTTGCCGGTGTCCTTAAGCGCACCGTTATCGGGATCGCGCTCGAAGATCGAGATGCGGTCGGCGTCCTGGTTGGCGCTGAAGATATGCCGGCCGGAAGGCGTGATCGCGAGGTTGCGCGGCGTGGCGCCACCGCAGGGGAAGAAGCGGGCCTGCGAGAGCGTGCCGCGTTCGGGATCGGTTTCGAAAACGACGATGCTGTCATCGCCACGATTGCCACCATAAAGGAAGCGACCATCGGGAGAGATCTGGATGTCGGAGCAATGGTTCTCCGCAGTGAGATTGTCCGGTATGGCGGACTTGGCATCGATGGCCGTCAACCGGCCACTATCACCCTCGACCGTATAGCTTGCGATGGTCGAGTTCAGCTCGTTGATCGCGTAGAGGAAGCGGCCGTTTGGATGCAGGGCGACGTGTCGCGGCCCGGCGCCCGGCACCGTCTTCGTCACCGAAAGCAGCTCCAGTTGGCCGCCATTGCCGAGGCGATAGGAGACGAGGCTGTCGCTGCCGAGATCGGCGACGATCAGGACGTTGCCGGGAAGTTCGGTGACGCTATGGGCATGGCTGCGCTCCTGGCGGTCCTTGTCCGGTCCCGTTCCGGTCAATGCGGCGCTGGCACGAGGTGGCGTCAGGCCGCCGTCGTCACGCCGCTCGTAGACGACGAGCGACTGGTCCGGGCCGCCGCTTCCGATGCTGTAGTTGGTGACGAACAGTCGGCGCTCGTCGCGGCTGACGGCGTTGTAGGCGGTGACACTGCCAAGCGCGGGTTGCATGTTGATATGATGCAGCGCCCGCGCCTCCCGGTCGAAGCGGAATGCTGTCACCAGGCCCTCTTTCCAACCCGCGATTTCCGAATTCGCATAGACATGGCTGCCATCGGCGCTGACCGAGAGGAATGTCGGATTGTCGATATCGTTCGCCTCGGCGAGCTTTTCGACCTCCAACGTGTCTTCGTCGAAGCTGTAGACCAATAATCCGCAGCCTCTTGCGTTACGGAAATAGGGTGCGGGCCGGTTCAGCGTGCCGACGAAAGCCAGATATTTCGAACCCATTGTGATTCCTCCCTTATGTTTTGCAGCGGCGATAGATCATCCTCACGTCGTCGCTTCGCGCAAGGCGTGACGATCCTCGATTCGACCTTTTCTCGCGGAGCGCGGCCTATGAACGCTTCCTAACAGATGATGGCGGTGCTTGCAAAAGTGATCCATATGTGAAAAATCTATTCACATAAGAAGAACTTCTGGAGACTTCGGGTCTGCCGGATTGCTGGCTGGGATCGCCATCGACGCGTATCTGCGGCGATACTGCAAAGCATTTGGCAAGGCTGCGATTTGGGTTGAGCACGCCGCCGCTGAGGGCCGGCCAAGGAGGAGGAGAGATTGATGAAGACATGGATGGGCGGCCTTTTGGCCGCGACGGCGGCATTGTCGATGACGGCACATGCGCATGCCGAGGATGTCGCGAGCGTCGTCAAGGGTCTGCCAGATGGTTTGAAGGCGCAGTATGACGGCGCACCGCAGAAAATCCTGCCGTCGGCCTGGGACAATTGGACCCCGCCGCCGAAGCCCTGGAAATGGTGCCATTCGGAATCGTATCAGGGCAATCCTTGGCGCGTGACGGTCACCAAGGAGCTGAAGCGTCTCGCCGACGGGCTGATCGCTGACGGCACGGTGTCGAGCTTCGAAGTCTCCGATAGCAACAACGACGTCAGCCAGCAGATCAACCAGATCCGCGCTTTCATCGATGCGAAATGCACCATCATCACCTCGATTCCCGGCTCGGCAACCGCGCTGAACGATGCGATCGATGCCGCCGCCAAGGCCGGGATTCCGTTCATCACGGCTGCGGGTTCCGTCACCAGTCCGAACGCCATCAACGTCGATTCCAACTATGCCCGCTGGGGCTACGACATGATGTCGGCGATCAACAAGGCGCTACCGAACGGCGGCAACGTGCTGATGGTCGAAGGCATTGCCGGCCATCCGATCGTTGCACAGGAGCGGCAGGGCGCCGACAAGGCGCTGGCGGAAGACAAGAAGCTGAAGGTCGCCCGCAGCGTCAACGGCAACTGGACGGCGAACGTCACCAAGACAGTGGTTCTTCAGGCGATTGCCACCAATCCGGCGAAGATCGATGCGGTCTGGTCGACGGGTAGCGAAAGTCGCGTCATCGCCGAGGCTTTCGCCCAGGCACATCGCCCGGCACCGCTGATCACCGGCTCGCTGACCGGCGACGCGCTCGGCTACTGGAAAGCCAACCCGGACAAATACCGCTTCGAGGGCCATGCGCTGCTGCCGCACTGGACCGCGCAGACGCTCTACCGTGTCGCAGCCCGCATGCTCGACGGCCAGAAGCCGAAGCTCAACACACTGATGATCCCGATCCCGGCCGTACACGAGGCCGATCTCGGCAAGTGGTACAAGAGCTGCATGACGCCGGACGCCGTCTCGATCTTCCCGGTCCCGCCGACCGATCCGATGCCGGAAGAGTTGATGGACGCCTATTTCACGGGCGCAAAGCCGACGATCGGCTGGGACTACTCCAAGACGCCGGACCCTTGCATCAAGTGATATGATGTCTGCAGGATTGCGGTCAAAGGGCCGCGATCCCCACCAGTTCAAGAGTACGATATGCTTGAAATCGAAAACGTCTCCAAGCGCTACGGCGAGACTGTCGCGCTGTCGGGAGCTTCCATCGCCTTCAAGGCTGGCACGGTACACACCATCCTCGGCGAGAACGGTTCGGGCAAGAGCACGATGGTGAAACTCTTGTCCGGCATTGTCCAGCCGGATGGCGGAGTGATCCGCCTCGACGGCCGGCCGTTCTGCGGCCATACGCCGGCGGCTTTCCAGACGGCGGGCTTTGCAACGGTCTTTCAGGAGGTGCTGATCGCGCCCGATCGCACCGTCACCGACAATATCTTGCTTGGGCTCGATGGCCTATGGACACGCCGCATTCCTCGCGCCGAGCGCCGGGCGACGGCCGAGGCCGCGCTGAGACGCTTCGCCATTACCGAAGTGTCGCTCGACGCGCCGGCCGGCTCGCTGCCGCTTGCAGCTCAACAGCTGGTCGTGCTTGCCCGCGCCGTCGTGCGCCGCCCGCGCGTCCTGATCCTCGACGAAGTCACCGCCGCGCTCGACTATGCCGACCGAGAATCCGTCTTCCGTATGATGCGCGAACTTGCCAGGGAAGGCTCGCTGTTGCTGTTCATCACCCATCGCATGGACGAGGTCATGTCGCTCTCGGACCGCATTTCCATTTTGCGCGGGGGCAAGGTCGTGAAGACCGAGGATTGCGGCGCCTCGACGCCCGCCGAACTCTTGAAGGCGATGGCGCCGCAGACCGCAGCGGAGCTTACCCATGCCTGAGGCTCTGACGCTCGAAGCCAGGGCACTCGTCATCAAGAGGGACGCCAGGCCGATTTCGCAGCTCATCCGCCCCGGCGAGATCGTCGGGCTTGCCGGCCTCGACGGTCACGGCCAGGAACGCTTCCTCGAAACGCTGGCGGGGCTGAAAGCGCCTGTCGATGGCGAGGTCTATCTCGAACGGGCCGGCGGACGAACCCGTGTTTCCGGCTTCCGCAAGGCGGTTGCCCATGGGATCGCCTACTTGCCGCGCGACCGGCGGGCAACAGGGATCTTTCCGACGCAATCCGTGCTCGACAACTTCGCGATCTCCACGGTCGGCCGGGACGCATTCTTTGGGTTGCTCAGCTTCAAGAAGCGCCGTCGTCGTTACGAAGCCTATCGCGAACGTCTCTCCATTCTGGCGCCGAAGCCGGAAGCGGCAATCACTACGCTTTCGGGTGGCAATCAGCAGAAGGTGCTGCTTGCCAGAGCACTGGCGCTTGAGCCCGGCGTGCTTCTGCTCAACGACCCCACTCGCGGCGTAGATGTGGCGACGCGCCACGTTCTCTACGACGTCTTCCGCGAACTGGCACGCGATGGCATGACGCTGGTCATCCTCTCCAGCGAGATCGAGGAGATCCTGCTTTTGTGCCATCGCGTCCTGGTGTTCCGCGAAAACGAGGTGGCGGCCGAGATGACTGGAGACGTCATGACGACCGACAACGTCATTGCGGCCATGTTCGGTCGGGAGGCAAGACCATGACATTCTCCTCCAAAATCGCAAACGCGTTACGCAGCGGCGGCTTTGCATTAGTGCTGCTGGTCGTGCTCCTTGTCTTTAACCTGTTCCTCAATCCCGCGCGCTTTGCGCCGGCCGCCTGGGGCACCTTGATCGGACTTGCCGCGCCCCTGATCGGAGCTGCACTCGCCTCGGCGCCCGTCATTCTCGCCGGGCGCGGCGGCATCGATATTTCCGTCGGGCCGCTGATGGGCTTCGTCAACGCCATCGTCATCCAGGCTCTGTTCCTGTCGAGCGGCATAGGTTCGCCCTTCATCCTGATCCCGGCCGCCCTTGCCATTGGTGCAGCCATCGGCGCGATCAACGGCTTCATGGCGACGGTCATCCGCATCCAGCCGATCGTCGCGACGCTTGGCACCTATCTCATCCTGACCGGCGTCACTCTCGTTATCCTGCCGGCTCCGGTCGGGCCCGCGCCGGATTGGCTGAAGACGCTGTCGGGCACCTATTCCATCGTGCCGCTGCTTGCCATCGCCGTCGCCTGGTGGGCGATCCGCCGGCTGCCCTATTACGATCTGCTGATGGCGATCGGCAGCGATGACCGCGCCGCCTATACGGCCGGCGTCGACGTCACCCGCGTCCGCTTCGTCGCCTATGTGATAACGGGTGTCTTCGCCGGCATCGCCGGGTTGATGCTGACGGCGCTGATCGGTTCCGCCGATCCGAACATCGGCCAGACCTATACTTTGATCGCGGTCGCCGCGGTGGCGCTCGGCGGTGTCAGCCTGGCGGGCGGACGCGGTGGGCTGACGGGTGCGGCAATCGGCGCGATCGATATCTTCCTGCTGCAGAGCGTGCTGACCTCGTTTAACGTCTCCACCTATGTCTTGCAGATCGCCTATGGCGCGATCCTGGTCGTGGCCGTCATCTTGACGGCCGTCCAGGAGCGCGCGGTCAAGGGGAGGGCCGCATGATCCGCCTGAAAAGCTTCCTGGCGAGCACCAGCGGCCGCGTCATCGTTGCATTCCTCATCGCACTGGCCCTGCACCTCTTAGGCACTGTGCTGATCGACGGTTATTCCTCCTCCTTCTCGATCCGGGCCATGCTGGTGATTGCCTCACTGCTGGCGGTCGCCTGCGTCGGCCAGACGCTCGTCGTCGTCCTCGGCGGCATCGATCTGTCGATCCCCTTCGTTATCGGTTTTGCCAATGTTGTGGCCGCACAACTCTATGGCGAGCAATGGAATTTCGGCCTCGTCTGCGTGCTCGTCGGCGTCATCGCCATCCTCATCGGCGCTTTCAACGGCTACGTCTCGCGCAAGCTCGATATCCATCCGCTGATCGTTACCCTCGGGACGGGCATGGTCGTGCAGGGCGCCGTGCTGCTATGGACGGCAGGCTTTCCCTCCGGTTCTGCGCCGCAGGCTGTTTCTGATTTCGTGTCGATCGGCGGATCGGTCGGTCCGCTGCCGTTCCCCTGGGTCGTACCCTGTCTCGCCGTATTGGCAGTGGCCATCATGGCGCTGATGGCACGTTCGCCCTACGGCCGGCGGCTTTATGCGCTCGGCAGCAATCCGGGTGCCGCACCCCTGGCCCTGATCGATCCGGTGCGGATGTGGGCGGTAACCTTCGCGATTTCGGCTTTCTTCGCCGCCGTCGCCGGCGTGCTTTTACTCGGTTTCACCGGCTCGGCCTATGGCGATGTCGGCCAGCCCTATCTCTTCCAGACGATCGCCGCTGTCGTCGTCGGCGGTGCGGCATTGGTCGGTGGACGTGGCAGCTATCTCGGCACGATCGCCGGCGTCTTGGTTCTGACTGAGATCAACACGCTGTTGATAGGCCTTGGCTTTCAGCCTTCGGCGGTACAGGCGGCTCTCGGTTTCATCATCGTCGTTCTCGTCTCCATCTACGGTCGCGAGCGGCATGTGAGCGCCACGATCTGAGGCGCTCTTGCATCCCGAAGCTCAATGTTGAGCCGGCTTGCGAATACCAGCCTGTTCGAGCAGCGGCAGCACCTGATCGCGGAAATAGGGGAACTCGGCATTGTAGTCGACAAAGGATAGGGTCGTTCCGCCGAACCCAGCCCGATGCAAGGCAAGCAGACCTTCGGCGACCTGTTCGGGCGTGCCGACGAGCGGAAAGCCGCCATGTCCCGCCGCCATCCGGTCGCGGATCAGGGCCAACAGGTCATGCGGGAAGGATTGGGCATGCGCGAATTGCAGGCGCACCAGATTGTCGACGGCCTCCCAATCGGCATTGTCCTTGCCGAAATGCTGCAGATAGTCTCGCGCCTCCTTTTCCGACGGACGGCAGACGACATGAGCGAAGGTGAGGACACCCAGGTTACGGCCTGCAGCCTTGCCCTGCTCCTTCAACTCTGCGATTTCAGCCGTCGACCGGCCGAGGTCGATCGCCGGCGTGAACAGAAAATCGGCATTGCGCACGGCGAATGCGCGGCCCTGGCCGGAGCCTGCCGCATTAAGAATAGGCGCGCGATGCTCGGGGCGGGGATCGCCGAGTATGTTCTTCAGATGAAAGAAATTTCCGTCATAGTCGAACGTCTGATCCTCTTCCCACAGGCGCTTGACCACATCGAACCATTCCTCGGCATAGGCATAGCGGCTCTCGTGATCGGCCGGCAGATTAAGCCCCAATGCTTCGTATTCCGGCTGGTTCCACCCAGCGACGATATTGAGGCCGATGCGGCCGCGGCTGATCTGATCGATCGTGGCCATCTGCTTGGCGACGACGACCGGATGATTGGCGGCAGTGTGGATGGTGGCAAAGACGTTGATTTTGTTCGTGCTGGCGAGCAGACCCGCCGCCCACGTCATCGTTTCCAGCACGTTGCCGTGAAAATTCGTCTCACCGCCATAACCGATCCATCGGGCGATCGGCAGCATGAAATCGATGCCCGCCTCATCCAGCTGACGCGCGAGCTTCAGATTGTTGTCCCAGGAATTAACCCAGCGTTCCCCCACCTTGGTGACGCTCATGCCGCTGGAGCAATTGCTGGCGAAGGTGCCAAGCAAAAATTGTCCTGCGGCGAACATGGAGTTCTCCGACATTTTCGTTCCCTTTATTTTTTGGTATAATTTACGATAGAAATTCTATTTGAAACTTCAAGTTTGTCAACGCTCGCCGCTGCGGCATCATTTCAAACATCTGGAAAAGGAAGCATATGAGCATCGAATCCGATGACCAGAGAGCCCAACCGCAGGGCCTCGATCGCAACTGGCATCTGGCGAAATCGCCGTTGCAAGTGGAGCTGACCGAGCTGGAGTTCGCCCTTATGCGCGCATTCGAAGCCTTCGGGCGCTGGCAGACCGAATGCCTGGCATCGGTAACGGGTCTTGCGGCGAGTGGCCCGGAAAATGCCATGCTGCACATCATCCGCATGCATGACCGTCCGAAATCCATCAAGGATCTGGCCCGCCTTGCCAATCGGGAAGACATCCCCAACATGCAATACAGCCTGAGAAAGTTGCTCGGTGCTGGGTTGGTGGAACGGAAGGGGAGCGGCCGTTCGGGCGTCACCTATTCAGTGACGGAAAAGGGTAGGGACGTCACGGACCAATATGCGACCGTGCGTGCGGCTCTTCTCGTTAAAGCCGTGCAGGGCGTCCCGAATATGGGCCGCCGCCTGGAGGAGGCGGCGAGCACGCTCGATCTGATGACCGGTATTTACGAGCATGTGGCAAGGAGTGCAGCAACCCATCGTCGCTTTTCGGAGGGGTGAAGGTTCGGCCCCGATGCGACGCGCGCCTCGCTCCAGCCGGGCCGCTCCGCTCATTCCGCCGGCTGCGCGAGAGAGCCGGTGTTCGCCTCCCGTTTGCCGGACAGGCTCGCCTGACCGATGGTGACGGTTAGAAGGGCGAGGATGCTGGCTGCGACAGAGACCCAGAAGCCGTTTGCTGGCCCGAAATTGTCTACCACCCAGCCGGACACGAAAGCGCCGAGCGCCATGCCGATGCCTATGCCGGTCATGACCCAGGTCACGCCTTCCGTCAGCATCGCTTCGGGGACGCGGCGCTCAATCAGCCCGAAGGCGGTGATGAAGGTCGGGGAGATGGCAACGCCGCTGAGGAAGACGGCGAAGGCAAGCAGCGCAACCGATGTGCTGGCGACAAGTAGCGGCAGGGCGGTGACCACAAGGACGCTGAGCGCGACCAGGAGCTGGCGCTGGAGCGGCATTTTAGGGTTCAGTGCGCCGATGATGAGGCCGACGACGAACGAGCCGAGCGCGTAGACGCCGATCACGAGGCTTGCCGCGCCTGGCTGGCCGAGCTGCTTGGTGATGGCCACCGTGCTCACCTCGGCCGTGGCGAAGGTCGCACCCACGAAGACCAGGGCGAGCGTGATGAACTGGACCGGCCGGAGCCAGATTGCCGAGCGTTGCGAGATCTCGGAGTCATGCGGCCGTACCTTGGGTTCCGTCGATCGCTGCATCAGGAAGGCTGTTGTTCCAAGCGCCAGGAAGATCGTATTGACGATCATTCCGGCTTCGGGAAACAGCGAGACCGCAAGCCCGACCGAAACGGACGCACCGGCGATGTAGACCAGCTCGTCGGCTGCGGATTCGAACGCGAAAGCGGTGTTCAACTGGGGGCGATCGCGAAAGATTTCAGTCCAGCGGGCTCGCACCATGGCTGGAATGGAGGGCATGGCGGCGGCGAAGAAGGCCGTGGCAAACAATGACCATGCCGGCCAGTTCTGATTCGAGGCGATGACGAGAAGGGCGAAGGAAACGACCGAAATGACGGTAGCCGGCGCGACGATCGCGCTCTGGCCGAGCCGGTCGACGAGCCGCGATATCTGCGGCGCAACAAAAGCGTTGGTCAGCGCGAAGGTCGCCGAGACGGCGCCTGCGAGCCAGTATTCGCCGTGTGTCTGCGACAACATGGCCACGATGCCGATCGGAGCCATGGCGACGGGAAGGCGGGCGAAAAAGGCTGCTGCAGAAAAGCCCTTGGCGCCCGGTGCTCGGAAAATCTCGCTATATGGATTGGACATCGGATCATTCCTTCGATTGGACGAAACGGCCGTGAACATACGCGGCGTATGTGAATGAAATAATTGCATACGCTGCGTATGTCAACTAATATACGCGGTGTATGTGAACTAATGTGAGTGATTGACGGAGACACAATGCGCAAACCTCGCAGTGAAATGATTGCCGAGACGCGAGCCAAGCTGCTGGCTGCTGGCCGCAAGGCATTCGGCAGCGTCGGTTATGCCGAGGCATCGATGGATGATTTTACAGCCGCGGCCGGACTGACGCGCGGAGCCCTCTATCACCATTTCGGCGACAAGAAGGGATTGCTGCAGGCCGTGGTCAGCGAGATCGATGGCGAAATGACAGCAAGGCTCTGTCAGATCTCGTCGAAGGCGCCGTCGCGTTGGCAGGCATTCCTCGATGAGAATGTCGGATATGTCGAGATGGCGCTGGAGCCGGAAATCCAGCGCATCATGTTTCGTGACGGCCCGGCCGTGCTTGGCGATCCCTCGGAATGGCCGAACGCCAACGGCTGCATCGCCGCGGTCAGGGAAAGCCTTCGCTCCCTTCGCGAAGAGGGCATCATCGTTGATATCGATCCGGAAGCTGGCGCTCGCCTCATCAATGCGGCAAGCAGCTGCGCCGCCCAGTGGATTGCCCATTCGGACGATCCGGAGGCGACATCGAAACGAGTGGTCCGCGCTTTTCGCACCTTCCTCGAAGGCTTGCGCATCAAGAGGGACTGATCGGCATGGGTTGGGCATCGGCGCTATTCCACAGCTGCGGTTGCCGCATGATTTCTGTCAATCGCCTGATGCGGCGGTAAAGACCGCCAGCTGGGCGGCGAAAGCCCGCTTGTATGCCGGCCGGGCTTCGCCGCGGGCGACATAGGCGGAGAGATGCCGATAGTCCTCCAATATGCCTGTGCCTTTTATTCTGAGCAGGACCGATATCATCATCAGATCGCCGGCACTGAAGGTTCCGTCGAGCCATTCGGCATCGCCGAGACGATCGGAAAGTTCGCTCAGTCGCTGTTTGATGCGATCGTCGACCATGGCTAGGCGCTGTTCATACCAAACCTGATCGCGCTCCTGGAACCTTACGATCGCGCGATCGATGATTGGCGGCTCGACTGTGGAGAGAGCCGCAAACATCCATGTGATCGCCCGTGCCCGCGCATTGGCATCGTCCGGCAACAGGCCGGTATGACGCTCCGCGACATGGAATACGATCGACCCCGACTCGAACAGGGCAAGGTCGTCCTCCTCATAGGTCGGGATCTGCCCGAAGGGATGATGGGCGAGATGTGCGGGCTCCTTCATCGCCTCGAAGGACAGAAGGCGCACCTCGTAAGGCTGGCCGACCTCTTCGAGCGCCCAGCGAACGCGCATGTCACGGGCCAGACCTCTGCCGCGGTCCGGTGATCTTTCAAAGGCGGTAATCGTTATCGTCATTGATGCTCTCCATCGCTCGTCTTTCCTGAAGACGGGTGGCTGAACGCGATTCCGACACTGCGCCTCGAGAAAAGTCCCCGTGGCCGGGAGTTGCCGGCCAGAACCTCCGCAGATCGGCGGCCAAGATGTCGTTTCAGTCCTTTTCGAATATCGCAAGTGACAGGTCGTCGGCAGGGTCGAACGTCCTCGCGGAGTCAAACGCCTTTCGCAACGGCTGCTGCTGGAACAGATGATAGAAGAAGCCATGCACGAAGAGCGGTATCGCGGCTCCGTCCGGATAATCGATTGAAGCGATATAGGCGCTAACCCCTCCCGCGAGGAAGGCGCTTGCGAATGCTTCGGTGCCGCTCAGGCATGCGGTGCTGAGAACGACGCAGCCAGGCAGATTGATCTTCCGGTCGAGCTGTTCGGCAGGTAGGCATCCGGCGACAAGCATCGAGGTATCGATGCCTTCGTCGAACTCTCCGAAGACCAGGCCGCCCTCCTCGCCATGGCCGGACAGGATCATGTATCTGGGAGCGGATGTTCCCTGATCCACACATTTGAGAAAATCGCTCGGCGTTGCCGGCAAATGCAGCGTCACCACGGCCCCGAGACTTTCCAGAATGGCTCTCAGAAGCAAAGCCTCACCACTGTCGCCTAGCGCGACGATCGAAACCGGTCTGCGAGGGTGAAAGAAATTCTCGTCGACTGCCATCCGGGTCAATGCTCCTCATTTTGCGACGCAACCGTCTGCCGGATCAAGTCCCGGACTAAATCATGGGTAGGCGGTGCGGCACACGCGAGCGACGATGTTGCGCAGCCACCGTTGCGCGGGGTCGGCGTCTACGCGCGGATGCCAAATGGCCGCGATCAGTATCTCCGGCGTTTCAAACGGCAGTTCAAAGCTGCGAATGCCGAACTCCGTCACGAGTTCGTTCACTTTGTTCTTGCCGAGGCAGGAGATGGGGACGGCGGCGACGAAATCGGTCGAGGCCGCAATTCTCATTGCATCCGGAAATCCGGGCACCACGACGCGAATTGCCCGCTTCAGGCCCCGGCTTTCCAAGGCCCCGTCGATCGCATCGGCAAAATCTCCCCTTCGCGAGGCGGCGACATGGTCGCAGGCTGCAAAGCGATCTGTTGTCACGGCACTGTCCGCCAGGAGCGGATGGCCTTCCCGTACGACGCCGACCAGCCGATCGCGAATCAGGAGCCGCGTGCGCAACTCGGGTGCCGGCACGCCCAGCACGCCGATTTCCAGATCGATCAGCCCTTCGCGCAGCATATGCGGCTCCTTGTCCGGCTTGAGTGCGAAGCGGATACGGACATGGGGAGCGGCCTGGGTCATGGCCGCCACGAGGGGTGCGGCCAGTAATTCGAGAAAGGCTTCGCTGACGCGGATCGAGAAGGTGGCTTCAAGCGTTGTGATATCGAGTTCGCCTGCGGCTGGTCGCAGGATCGCGCACACGATCCTGAAGGGTTTCGGCAAATCGCGTCGGCACGAGCGACCTGCCGGCTCTCACAAGCAAGGGGTCCCCCATCACCTCACGCAGTCGCGACAAGGTGCGGCTCATGGCGGAAGGGCTGAGGCCGAGGCGCTTTGCCGCTTCCGTCACGCTTCCTTCGGCAAGCAGAACATCAAGGGCGACGAGAAGATTGAGGTCTATGTCTTCCATGACAATTGGGTAGCTCAGATCGCTCGACATGCCTAGCGTTTGACGCAACTATTCTTTGCAATTTGTGCGCCTGGCGAAATCCAGGACGAGTTTTCATATTGAGCCCAGGATAAGCAAACAGAGGAGGCATGCCCCATGCCGTCATCATCTTCCAACTCCACAGGCAGCATCTTGATCATCGGTGCATCGCGCGGGCTCGGTCATGCCATGGCCGAAGAATTCTTCAAGAAGGGCTGGTCCGTCGTCGGCACGGTGCGTGCCTCGCCGTCAAGGACGAAACTGCACGATCTGGCGGACGGCTCCGACGACCGCGTCACCATCGAGAGGCTCGACATCAACGAACCGGCACAGCTTGCGTCACTGCGCCAGCGCCTCGACGGCCGGGTCTTCGACATGCTGTTCGTCAATGCCGGAACGATAAATGTGCCGACCGAAACCATCGCGGAGGTGACGACCGAAGAGTTCGTGCGCGTCATGGTGACGAACGCGCTGAGCCCGATGCGCACCGTGGAAGGCCTGCAGGATCTCGTCTCGCCCACTGGATTGATCGGTGTCATGTCGTCGGGGCAGGGGAGCGTCAGCAACAATACGACGGGCATGAGAGAGGTCTATCGCGGCAGCAAGGCGGCTTTGAACACATTGATGCGTAGTTATGCCGCCCGGCATGCAGACGAGGCGCGCGCATTGGTGCTGATGGCGCCCGGCTGGGTCAAGACCGACTTGGGCGGTCCCGACGGGAGGCTGACGATCGAAGAGAGCATTCCGAACCTGGTGAACGTGCTTCTCGATCAGCGCGGAAAGCCGGGGCTGGAGTATCTGGACTATCTGGGCCGAACCGTCCCCTGGTGATTTTTCTGCAGAGGAGAGATGCGGGCAGCCGCTTTGGTGAAGGCGGCGCCGCAGATGGCCGAATACATAACGGAAATGAATCGGACCTGACCGACCGATTCAAAACACTCGTTGGACCGCAGCGGCGTGATCGACGAGTCTGCTTCCATGCTTGCTCAGCCCTATCATCTCTACATCGAGCGCACCAATGTCGCGAAGAACATGGCTCGCTACTACTCTTTGGAGATATCGACGACATTGTTCGGGGACACCTGTCTCACCCGACGCTGGGGCCGCATAGGCTTCGGCGGCCAGACGATGGCGCATCATTTCGAGGACGAAAGGGATGCCGTCAGACTGTTCCTCGCGCTGACGCGACAGAAGCGGGCCAAAGGCTACCGCCCGTGCCCCTTGCGGAGCAGGGCGCTCTTCTGATTTGCATCGCCTTTAGCGAGAATTCCGTACGCGGCTGCAGCTTATGCGAGATCAACTCAAGCTTCAAGCAAGTCAAGAATGCAACCTTGCATTACGTTCCCCCCATGCTCGGAGGCTTGCGCTGGGATGCAGATTTCGACAGACAGATACGGCATGCAGATCCCGATCAAGGCTCGTTCCGCCCTGGGCGATGTCGCCATGATCGATGCCCAAAGCGAGGCGGCAAGATCCGCCTCTGGATCATCTGCGGCCCCTGTTCCCGATCGTAAGAACCCTGCCTCTGCATTCCAGGCGTCGCTTTCGGCAATGGCCCTGGATAGGGCGGACGCCGCAACCCAGCAGACGAGCGGACAGACCATCAACCCGGCAGACTATCTCATCGCGTCCGACATCAAGCTCTATGAGAAGACCACGGGCGGAACCATCAAGGATGGTGTTCTTTACGACAAGGATGGCAATGTGAATGCGAGTCAGGCCAATATGGATCTGGTCTGCGCCATGTACGAGATGCGGGCTCATGGCACCTTCTCGTCCCGCGATCAGTCACGCACCTTGCTCTCGGGTGACATCACAGCCGCCGATCTCCGCAGTTTCATCGAGCATTACAGCAAAAATCCCGGCGCATACGATATGGACATTCTCGATAGGGCGCTGGGCGAAGTGGGAGCGTGACCCGAAAGGGCAAGCGGTGTCGTGGAGGTCGTACAGTCGCGACTGAAGGTTGGAGCTTCGCGATTTTCGCGCGTGCAATAACTCCAAGCCGCTTGAGGCCTACCCGGCCATCAAGTGGAGACGGACATCGCGCCCGAGTGCACTACCCGAGATCTCGGGTAGTGACTTGTCCGTAGTGATTAGAGCGGTCTGACGTTTTCCGCCTTTGACTTGCCGGTCTTCCGGTCCTGACCCAGATCGTAGGAAACGGATTGTCCCTCTCTGAGCACATTGCCGTATTGCAGGGCGGAGACGTGAACGAAAACGTCAGGTCCTCCGCTTTCCGGCGTAATGAAGCCAAAGCCCTTATCGGTGTTGAAAAACTTAACCGTGCCAGTTGGCATGATATCCCCATGTATTTGCAGTTGATCGCGGCGGCAACCTAGCGGGCAACTGCCGCCAGATCAAGCTGATCTAATAGCGGAACTTGACAGGTGTTGCGATCAAAATGTGCTTTCTGCGCTCGGACAGTGTCTGAAGCCCCAATGTCACCGCGGTAAATACGGGAAAGGTGCCCAGTTATGGGCAAGATGCTCCCGATGCGGGAGTTGGCTTCATCGATCCTTCCTTGCAGGGGAAATGCACAGTTTCTGTCAGCCGCGGTAACTGGAATCTGATGCAAACTGTGATGGACTAGCCGGCAAAAGGATCTATTCTCGGGATATGCCTTCCGGTTTGGGAGGCATCAATCATTCGATCCGCCAACAAGCATGAGTTCCATCCATGACCAAAGGCTCAGATCTCCTGGTGGCCGCACTCGAAAACGAGGGTGTCGACCGGATCTTCGGTATCCCAGGCGAAGAAAATCTCGATGTTGTCGAGTCCATCCGCAAATCGTCCATTCAGCTCGTGTTGACACGGCATGAGCAGGCGGCCGCATTCATGGCCGCGACCTATGGCCGTCTGACAGGCAAACCGGGCGTCTGCCTGACGACGCTCGGGCCGGGCGCCTTGAATCTTTCGACGGGTGCGGCATACGCGCTCCTCGGCGCCATGCCGATGGTGATGATCACCGGACAGAAAGGGATACTTTCGTCCAGGCAGGCCCGGTTCCAGGTGGTCGATGTGGTCGCCTCGATGAAGCCGCTC
The DNA here is from genome assembly GCA_000799755.1 of Martinezella tropici. Lineage (GTDB taxonomy): Bacteria > Pseudomonadota > Alphaproteobacteria > Rhizobiales > Rhizobiaceae > Rhizobium > Rhizobium tropici_A. The sequence continues at coordinate 273,744 of JUHI01000005.1, read as the reverse complement.
ACCAAGCTTACCAGGCAGATCGTCTCGCCGCAGATGATCCCGACAATGGTCCGGGAGGCGTTCCGGATCGCGCAGGAGGAAAGACCCGGGCCGGTCCATCTCGAGCTTCCGGAGGATATCGCCGCCGAGGAGTGCCAGCCGGTCGCGCTGGTCGCGCCGCATCAGTTGGAACTGCCGATCGCAAGCGACGCGGCCCTCGACCGCGCGGCAGCACTCATCATCGCGGCGAAATGCCCGCTCCTCATGCTCGGCGCCGCCGCTTCACGCCCGCGTTCGACGTCTGACATCGCGCAATTCGTCATCCGTACCCGCATCCCGTTCTTTACGACGCAGATGGGGAAGGGAACGGTTCCCGGCGGAACGGAGCTCTACATGGGTACCGCCGCTCTCTCGGAAAAAGACTATGTCCACGAGGCAATCGAGCAGGCCGATCTCATCATCACGATAGGCCATGATACGATCGAGAAGCCGCCCTTCATCATGGGCAAGGGCGGGCCGAACGTCGTCCATGTCGGCTATCAGCCTGCGACGGTCGAGCAGGTCTACTTTCCGCAATCGGAAGTCATCGGCGACATCGGCCCATCGCTGAAGGCGCTGGCGGACCGCCTCGAAGGCAAGTTGCCGAACGCGCAGGCCCTGCTGCATCTGCGAGAGCGCATCCTCGATCGCATCGCGGATCGAGCAACGGAAGATCGCTTCACGCCGCAGCGGCTGGTCCATGACATCCGTGAGGTCATGCCGCATGACGGCATCCTCGCGCTCGACAACGGAATGTACAAGATCTGGTTCGCGCGGAACTATCGCACGCGTATGGCGAACACGCTGCTGCTCGACAACGCGCTTGCGACCATGGGCGCCGGGCTCCCGTCTGCGATGGTCGCCTCGATGCTCTATCCCGGACGACGCGTCATGGCGGTCTGCGGCGACGGCGGTTTCATGATGAACTCGCAGGAAATCGAGACTGCTGTGCGGCTAAAGCTGAACCTCGTCATTCTCGTCATCGAGGACGACGCCTATGGCATGATCCGGTGGAAGCAGGCGGTGGACGAATTCCCGGATTTCGGGATGACCTTCGGCAATCCCGATTTCGTGAAATATGCGGAGTCCTATGGCGCCAAGGGAACGAGGGTCGACGATATCAGCCAGTTCAAGCCGGCTCTTGAAAATGCCTTTTCCGGAGGTGGCGTCCATCTGGTGAACGTCCCCGTCGATTACTCTGAAAACGAGCGCGTGCTGGTGAAGGAATTGCGCGAGCGGCTTCCCGCCATTCTGGAGGACGCAAATGACGCCTAACCTGCAGGTCTATCAGGCATTTGACCGCGAGCTCATCGCAGAAATCCCGGCGGACGATGCGGGCGCTCTTGAGCGCAAGCTCGACATCGCCGCGAGGACTTTCGCCGACCGTGATGGCTGGCTGCCGGCGCATCGCAGGATGGCGATCTTGAGAAGGGTGTCCGAGCTTCTCTTCGAGAACCGCGACCGCTTTGCCATGGTGATCGCCCGCGAAGGCGGCAAACCCCTGACGGACGCGATCATCGAGGTGACGCGTGGCATCGATGGCCTCGTCAATGCGGCCGACGAGCTTCGTAATTTTGGTGGCAAGGAAATCCCGATGGGCCTGACTGCCGCCAGCGCGAACCGATGGGCTTTCACCACCAAGGAGCCGATCGGCGTCGTGGCGGCGATATCGGCGTTCAACCATCCCCTCAATCTCATCATCCACCAGATTGCCCCGGCCGTGGCCGTTGGCTGCCCGGTCATCGTCAAGCCGGCGGCGACCACGCCGATTTCCTGCATCGAGATCGTCAAATTGTTCTGGGAGGCGGGGCTGGACGAGCGCTGGTGCCAGACATTCATCACGGAAGACAATGCGCTTGCCGAGCGTCTCGCCACGGATCAGCGCGTTGCGTTCATGAGCTTCATCGGTTCCGCAAAGGTCGGCTGGTATCTGAAGAGCAAGCTGCCGCCAGGCACGCGATGCGCGCTGGAACACGGCGGAGCCGCCCCCGTCATCGTCGACCGCAGTGCGCGCGTCGATGCGATCGTCGGGACGATCGTCAAGGGCGGCTACTATCATGCGGGGCAGGTCTGCGTGTCGGTGCAGCGCATCCTCGTCCAAAATGATATTCTAGCCAATTTTACCGAGGCGCTTGCCACCAAGGTAGCCGGCCTGCATGTCGGCGATCCCAGGCTGAAGGAGACCGAGGTCGGGCCACTGATCCTGCCGCGCGAGACCGAACGTGTGGCAAGCTGGATCAAGGAGGCGATCGACGCAGGGGCAAAGCAGTTCGGCGGAGGGCGTTTGTCCGAGACCACGCTTCTGCCCTCTGTCCTGCTCGATCCGCCTGCCGATGCCAAGGTGTCGCGGCTGGAAGTCTTCGGTCCGCTCACTTGCGTCTACGGGTATAGCGACGTTGACGAGGCAATCCGAATTGCCAACTCGCTGCCATACGCGTTCCAGGCAAGCGTCTTTTCCTCGGATATAGCGATCGCTCTTAAGGCGGCACGGCATCTCGATGCCGCGGCTGTACTCGTGAACGACCATACCGCCTTTCGAACCGACTGGATGCCTTTTGCCGGGCGCAGGCAGTCGGGATATGGTGTCGGGGGTATTCCCTGGACGATGGAAGAGATGGCCGATGACAAGATGGTGGTGTTTAACGGCGTCGGCTAGACGACTGGCTGCAATTCATTGAAAGCCCTGCCGTGTCGGGACGGGCCCGCAATTGATTCGGCAGAGATTGCAGCCGGCATTCCGTGGCGCGCAGTTGAGGGTCAGATAGTTCCAATTTCGTGGAGGGTGCAATTTGCGGCTTTTGCGGCGAGGCCCGGTGTTATATGGGAAGGGAATCGCTTTGAACTTGGCGACGCAACCGCTCGTTCATCGAGTTTCAAGATGGTCCGTGGTGCCAATGGATGTACGTCCACCATGTGATCCCGTAACTGAAGGCAGATGATGAACAAGTTTCTCGGTCTCATTTTGACCTGCCTTGCCCTTTCCGCATGCGAGCAACGCGGTACGGAGGCTGTGGACTGCCCGTCTCAGAGCCCCAACCAGATCGCTCAAGGTCCCGACGGCCCCTACGAGTTCCGGGAGGATTGCGCACCCAGTGCCTTGACCTGTATCGATCCGGACAAGAAGGCCCGGACGGGTAACGGGACCGTCATATGCAGAGCCAGGAAGCAATAGCGCGGGTCAGTGAAAGACTTTGGCCTTGGCTATATTCCGGGTCGCCGTAAGGACCGCGCCAGCGTGAGCGCGATCCCTGATTGCGAGATCAGACAATCCTGCGAACTGACCCGCAAGGACTGGCCGAGATCCATAGATTAAAACTCTTCCCAGGAAGCCGCAGCCGCCGCGCCGGAGCCGGCGAACGCGCCGGCGATCTTGGAGCGGAGCGAACGCGCCGGCGATGCGGCCGGGCTGGAGCGTTCCGTTGCGACGACGGGTCGTGCATGGTTTCGGCCGTTCTGCAGGTTGAATTCTCCCAGAAGGTCGTTCAGCGCCGTAACCTCCTTGGCGAGGCTATAGCTTGCGGCGGTGGATTCCTCGACCATGGCGGCGTTCTGTTGCGTCCCCTGGTCGATGCTGTTGACGGCCGTGTTGATCTCCTGCAGGCCGGTCGCCTGCTCGCGGGCAGATTCGACGATCGCTCGCACATTGCGGTCGATTTCCTCGACTTCCTTGACGATTTGCTGCAGCGACTGTCCGGTTCTCGTGACGAGATTGACGCCGCTGTCGACCTGCTGGCCGGACGTCGAAATCAATGCCTTGATCTCCTTGGCGGCCGTGGCGGATCGTTGCGCCAGTTCGCGCACTTCCTGCGCGACGACGGCAAAGCCCTTGCCGGCGTCGCCCGCCCGGGCAGCCTCAACCCCCGCATTGAGCGCAAGCAGGTTTGTCTGGAAGGCTATGTCGTCGATAACGCCGATAATGTTGCTGATCTCGCCTGAGGATTTCGAGATTGCCGCCATTGCTGCAATCGCTTCCTGCATGACCTCGCCGGATTTTTCCGCGCCGATCCGCGCGCGGCCGACGAGCGAGCTTGCCTCCTCTGCGCGGCGGGTGGAATCCTTGACGGTGGTGGTGATCTCCTCCAGTGCGGCGGCGGTCTCCTCGACGGAGGCTGCCTGCTGCTCTGTGCGCTTGGAGAGATCATCGGCCGCGGAGCGGATCTGGCTGGCGCCGGCGGCGATGGCCTGGCCCCCTTGGCCGACGGAACGCAATGTTTCCTCCAGTTTCGTCATCGAGGCGTTGAAATCCGCCCGCAGGCGGTCGAGATGAGTAACGAAGGGCTGCTCGATGCGGTAGACCAGATTGCCGTTCGAAAGCTCGGCAAGACCGTTTGCCAGACCGTCGACCGCAAATTGCGTATCCGCTGCGTCCTTGGCCTTCTGGGCCTCGCGTTCAAGCCGCTCCTTTTCGGAGAGGCTGCGGTTGGCGTCGGCCTGCTGCTCCAGCCTGATGCGTTCGATGGCGTTGTCACGGAAGATGGAGACGGCGGCCGCCATCTGACCGACTTCGTCCTTGCGTTCGATCCCAGAAATCGCCTCGTCCGTATTTCCGTCGGCCAGCGACACCATGCGAGCCCGCAGGCGTTCGATGGGAGCGGCAATGCCGCGCGCGGAAACAAGAACGGCAACAACGATTGCTGCGGCAAAGAGAACGCCGAGCGCGATCAGGGCATTCATGATCGTGCTGCTCGCGTGCTCGTCCAGCCTGTCGCTCTTGTCATTGATGTTCTTGTTGAATGTATCGATCCACTCGCGAACCGCGACGACTTCGTTGTTGATAAGCGGGTCCGCCTGCTTCAGGAACTTGGCGGCGGTATCGTTGTCGTCGACCAGTCCGGCCTTCACGGCCTGGTCCGTGAGGGCAAGGATGTCATTGGCTTTTGCCGCCAGCTTGTCGATTGCGTCCGCTTCCGAGGGGATCAATTGCCGAACTGTCGCGAAGCGCTGGAGAAGGACTGTCTTGTTCTCCTCATATTGCTTGGAGAACGTCGCCATTTCCGGATCTTTCGTACTGTAGATCAGGATCTGGTAGGCATTGTAGCTCAATGCGGTCACGCGCTGGCTGGCCCTGGCCATTTCCACCGCTGCCGTCTCATCCTTCGCAATGAAATTCGAATAGGTCGCAACCGTATCCTTGTATTGGCTCGATACGACAAGGACACTGGCAATCCCGATCAGGCAGATCGGAATGATGATGGAAAGCACCTTCGTGCGGATCTTGGCGTTCTGAAGAAATGACATGGCGGCTCGTTGACTTTTAGCGAGCCGGCGACTGCCTACACGACGAAGATCGAGATAGGTCGGGGGTTGCCTGCTCTGAAGACCGGGAACATTGCAGGCGTGGAGCATTCTGCTCGTCGCATTGGGCGCTGCAATAGAAAGCAAGCCAGATATGTCTGAGAAAATGATTAATGGTGACGAATATTACATAATTTTAATTAAATAATTCAATAGGTTGAGCATTGACTACAAATTGTATAATCAAAAAATTCTCTGCAAATCAACGGTAGTCTTTTGATTGAAATGACGTGTCAGTGCTTGCAATGTACCTCACACAGATGGTGGCGTCGCATCCGATTTCAGTTTTTGATTGCCGTAATCATGCGATCGAGCAAGCAAACTGCAACTGCTGACCGCATTAGCAGATATGCATGCGCTGCTGAAATTCAGGCCGCCTGATCAGATCAAACGGTGCTGAATGATCTTAAAATATGGCAGCTGTTCCCGAACGGATACAGGGTCACCGCTGCTGAATTATACTTTTGATAGTGTCTACTGGCGCCTTGTCGGTATGCGAGTGCCGGCGATGAAGACCGCCGGCATCGTTATTTGCATGAAATAGCTGCCTGCCTTGTCCGGGTTCAACCCTCGCCCAATGCAAGCTGGACGACGCGCACGAGTACCATGCCGACCGCGACGACAAGATAACCGCGCAATACGATCATCCATACGCGCCGCGACAGTGACAGATGGATGGGTTCCAGGTCGGAGAGCGGCGGCATGCGCCAGGTGAGCCGTTTGGAGCGGTCGTCTTCCAGCAGCCTGGGATAGCCGCTCTGGCCGGGTGCGCGTTTTGCACGGCGCTGCAGCGTCGCGGTTACGACGAAGCCAGCAAATCCGAGAAGCGTTCCCCCTGCAAGTACCCAGAGGATCTGCTCGCCGGTGATATCCGGATAGAGAACCGAAGCCGTCAGAATGATCGACAGCATCACGAGCACGGCAATGACTGCACCGGTGAACAAGTTCATCAACTTGCCGTTTACCCACGGCCCGAGAACGGCCTTATCGTTGCAAAGCAGCAGCAGGAAGACCGTGGCACTTGGCAGCAAGACGCCGGCGAGGGTCTGCACGGCAAGCGTAATCAGGCCGAGCGGCGAGCCGGGGATGAGCACGAGGGCCGCGGCGGCAGCGATCAGGCCGCAATAGACGAGATAGAAGCCTTTCGCTTCACCAACCTTGCGATGGAGAGAATGATTGAGGGAGAGGACATCACCGATTGCATAAGCAGTCGCCAACGATACGGCGGCAGCGCCGATGATGGCGGCGTCGATAAGTGCAATGGCGAACAATACGCCCATGGTCGGGCTTACATATTTGCCAAGTCCGGCAGCAATGCCACCGGCATCCGTGAAGTTGCCGAACTCCGGCTGTCCCTGAAAGATCGCTGCGCAGAACACCATCATTGCAATGGCACCGATCATGACGAGAACGATACCCAGCCAGAGGTCGGCTTTCTCGTAACCGATGAAGCGTGGCGTGATGCGTTTGTCGATGACATAGCTCTGCTGAAAGAACAGTTGCCACGGAGCGACCGTCGTGCCGACAATCCCGATGATAAGAAGAAGAATATCGGACAGCTTGCCGTCCGGCAGATTGGGAACCGTCAGATCGCGTATGATCTGGTGGCCAGATACATGCGCCGCAAGCACGATCGGAACCAGCAGCAGGCTACCGAGGCACAAGAACAGCGCGAAGCGCTCGAAACGGCGAAAACTGCCCGTGCTTGCCGCAGCCATGGTCAACAGTGCAGCAATTGCAACACCTGTGATCTTAGAGACGCCGAGATAGTCGAGCGCCAGGCTGATGCCGATAAATTCAGTAACGATCGTCAGGCCATTGAGGATGAACAGATCGATGACACTGAAAGCACCCCAGAATTTGCCGAACCGTTCCAGAATGAGTCGAGCATGGCCAACGCCCGTCACTGCGCCAAGGCGGAGCACCATTTCCTGGTTCACATAGAGGACCGGCACCAGAAGCAGCAATGTCCAGAGCAGCGATGTGCCGTAGTTCTGTCCAGCTTGAGTATAGGTGGCGAAAGCACCGGCGTCATTATCTCCGACCATGACGATCAGGCCGGGGCCGAGGATCGCCAGCAGGGTGAGTAGTCGGGCGCGCCATGTAGAGCGGGCGGCGACATCGCCGTGATTGATGGTTCCCAGTGCGCCGCGAATATCACCGACATGGGCTGTGTCGAGGACAGCCGAGTTTGCTCCGGTTGATTGCAAATTATCCATAGTCTTGCTCCCGTGCGGGGCGAGCCGCAACGTTTTGACCTGTTATTGAGGAGCCGCCGGTGTGGTGGCCTAGACAAGCATGTTCGATAAAGAGAACCCGTTGGGCATTCAGCCCGATTGGGGGGACGAGATCACGCCTCGTTCCCGATGGTAAATCGGCCGAGGGTAGTAAGGCGAAGCCGCGCAAGCCGACCGGGGGAACAGGTCTGCGAGCCCTTCGTCACAATAGCGAGAGATTGGTTCGGCATGAATGCCGTTCATAACGGCGTGTTCGAAGATGGTGGTCATGATACCGACCTCCTCCTGGTTCGATAGTTGCTCGAACCCGGGAGACCGGAGCCGCGGATCAACGCCGACGGCGTTGGCCCTTGCGGTCACATGTTCTGCCCGGGCATTTTGTCGGCACAGCGGTCTCGACGTTCGACAAGCGTCGACTGTCGCCTTCCGTGTGCTGACTGCTAGATCGCGGGTTCATATGGTCCTCTGTGGCGTTACACGTCCGGTCATGCCGAACTTGTCCGGAACACGATGATCCCGAACATCATCCGGTATACTCCTCTGACGGCAACCTACAACCGATACCTTGGTATAAAGAGCCTCATAGATAGGGGAGACGAAGGGCGTCTATCATCTTGAGTTCATATGAAGGTGCTTAATCTGCCTCTCCGCCCTTAACCCAAGAGATTCGGGAGCATCGGATGTCGGGAAGCGATCGTTCGGCCAAACCGTCGCCGCCGTTGGTCATGGCAAGCATTGGTGCGCTTGGTGTCGTGTTCGGCGATATAGGCACCAGTCCGCTCTATACGCTCAAGACTGTGCTCGACATGACCGGCACCGGTGATCCTTCCGCGATAACGGGCGTACTGTCATTGATCGTATGGACGCTCATCATCGTGACTTCGGTCAAATATGCCGGTTTTGCCATGCGGATCAACAACGATGGCGAGGGTGGAATACTCGCGCTCATGGCTCTGCTCGGCATCAAGCGCCAGGCCCGGCCGCTTATCGTTGCCGTTGGGCTGTTCGGCGCTGCGCTGATCTATGGCGATGGCGCGATCACGCCGGCGATCTCGGTGCTTTCGGCGCTGGAGGGCCTCAATATCGTTGCCCCATCGCTGCATGCCTATGTCCTGCCGCTGACGGTCGCGATCCTACTCGGGCTGTTTCTCATCCAGCCGTTCGGCACGGCGCGAATAGGGCGCGCGTTCGGCCCGATCATGAGCCTGTGGTTCCTGGCGATGGCATTGATGGGGATATGGGGCATTGCGCAGCATCCGGCTGTGTTGTGGGCATTGAGCCCCTTGAACGGCCTTTCCTATCTGCTCCATCATGGCAGCATCGGTTTTCTCGTGCTTGGCGGCGTCTTTCTCTGCGTTACGGGCGCCGAGGCGCTCTATGCGGATATGGGGCATTTTGGCGCAGGGCCGATCAAGCTATCCTGGTCCTTTATCGTCTTTCCAAGTCTTGTTCTGAATTATGCGGGGCAGTCCGCGATCGTCCTTGCCGGCGCGCCGACTGATGGCAATATCTTCTATCGCCTTTGTCCGTCAGGCCTGACCTTGCCGCTGATCCTGTTGTCGACCGTGGCAACGATCATCGCTAGTCAATCGATCGTCACCGGCGCATTCTCCATGACGCGGCAAGCCATAGCACTTGGATGGATGCCGCGGTTGAAGGTGATGCAGACCTCCGCCGAGGGTTATGGCCAGATCTATGTCGGGGCGGTCAACTGGCTGCTGATGATCGTCACGATCGGCCTCGCTTTGACTTTCAAGAAGTCGGACAATTTGGCCGCGGCCTATGGTATTGCCGTGTCCGCCACCATGCTGATGACGACGGCTTTGCTGTTCATGGCGATGCGGGAGATATGGCGCTGGAGTCTGCTCGTCAGCGTCGTCGTTGCCGGCCTGTTTCTCGTCGTGGACATGGCTTTCTTCATATCGAACCTGTCGAAGCTGCTGGATGGCGGTTACGTTCCCCTCATCCTTGCCGCCATCGTCTATGCGGTCATGTACATCTGGCATCGCGGCGTGCTCGCGATGACGGCAAGCATGGAGGAGAATCCTATCTCGGTCGGCGATTTCATCGCCAGCTTGCCACAGCGGCAGATCGCGCGCGTGCCCGGCACGGCTGTCTTCCTGACACGCTCGACGGCCAACACGCCCTTGTTGATCCAGTGGTATGTGAAGCATTCGAATTCGCTGCATCATAAGGTGCTGACGATCACCTTGCGGACGGAATCCGTGCCATGGGTGGCTGAGGCCGACCGCGTCGTCTTTTCCGAAGAAGCGCCCGGCTTCTGGCGCGCCGTCACGCGTTATGGCTTCATGGAGCGCCCCGATATTCCCGCCCTCGTTCGACAAATCGCAGCGCTCGACTGCCCCGTCGACCTTGAGAGCGTCAATTACTTCATCGGTACGCAAAAGATCGTTCGACGGGAGGACGGTCACGGTTTGCCCTACTGGCAACAGGCCTCGTTTGCCGCGCTGATGCGCAATAGTGCCCACATGACGGAGTTCTTCCGCATCCCAGCCGGCGAGCTTCTCGACCTTGGCCATGAGGTTGCCGTCTAGCGCCATTTGAAGAGCCGCCGAAAAAGTGTGGCAGTGAATGCTGTCCGGAGACGCGCGTGTCGTCTTGTCCACGGTTCGCGATGCGCTGGTTGCGCATCAAGTCGACCATGGGTGGTGCTGCTGCCCGCTCGCCCGTGCAGGTCGAGCGCCTTGGCGTGTTAACCAATAATTAAGATTTACGCCGCGGACCGAGGCGCGAAATTGACTTCTCGAACGGCAGAATTTAACCCTTTGTTAACTTGTTCCCTCAGGCAAAGGCGTTTGTATGTTTTGCGTCGTCCGGCCAGCCAACCTTCTCTCTGCAGGCAAGAGCATCCTCCTGGCTCTGTCTTTTACTGCTGCATTGTTGGGATACGACTCGGGTGCCTCAGCGGCATCAAGCCCGTTCATGCCGACGGGATCGGTAACATCGCAGCCGATCGGGCACTATGAATTCTGCAAGCGGCGGCCCGACGAATGCTCGATCCACCCCAGTGACCTGCGCCCGCTTGCAATTAACAAGAAGCTCTGGGATGAGATCGTCGCGGTCAACACCTCCGTGAATGAATGGGTCAAGCCGGTCAGCGACCTCGATCATTATGGCGTGGTGCAATATTGGAACTATCCCGACGACGGCATGGGCAATTGCGAGCACTATGCGCTCGAGAAGCGTCGGGAATTGATGGAAAAGGGCATATCGCTTGCCGATCTGCTCATCACCGTTGTCCGTCTTCCGGATGGAGAGGGGCATGCGGTTGTCACAGTTCGTACTGATCGCGGTGATTTCATTCTCGATAATCTGACCGACCAGGTGAAGAACTGGACGCAAACGCCCTATCACTACCTCAAGCGACAGGCGACCGATGATACCGGGCTTTGGGTCGATATCATTCAGAAGCCGACCGTTGTCGCGGCCGTCGCCAATTGATGTGTCGAGCGGTGTAGCCTATGTCGTTGCGCGCTCCCCCGAGGCTTTTGCCTTCACGCATTCGGGATGGGAGGCCGCCACGTACTCTTCCGAATCGTTAATTCCATGAATTGTTGCAAGCCGGCCATGCTGTCCCGATAGCTGTTCGAGGCGGCATGGCCGGTTCGCGCCTGCTCATTTCAGCGTGACAACGCCGGAGGCGACATCCGGAGCGGCCGGGATGATGCCGTTCTTGGCATACCATTCCGCCACTTTGCCGATCTGCTCCGCATCGGCCTTCGAGACAGCTGTCGTCGGGACGGCATTGTTCTCGCCGATCTTCTGGGCGAGATCGGCCGGCACATTCATTTCCTTGGCCCAGATGGCGCCGGCTTCCGGCTTGTTGGCAATGGCCCAGGCATTTTCCGATTTGATGACGTCGAAGACGAGCTGAAGCTGATCGAGCTTGGATTGGGCGAATTCCTTGCTTGCGACCAGAACGACGGCATTGTCGGAGCGGATGGTTGCGCCATCGGCAACGATCTTTCCATCATAGGCCCTTTCCGCAATGGTCAGAAAGGGGTCCCAGGTCGCCCAGGCGTCGACATGGCCCTGGACGAAGCTCGGGCCGCTGTCGCTTGGACTGAGATAGACGCGCTCGACGCTCTTCGGATCGATGCCGTTGGTCGCAAGACCCTGCATGAGCAGATATTCGCCCGTGCCGCCGCGGTTGACCGCAACCTTCTTGCCGGCGAGATCCTTGATCGAACTGATGCTGGAATCCTTCTTGACGACAATCCCTTCCGAACCCGGCGCCATTTTCTGATAGGCGAAGACGACCAGCGGGATCTTGGCGGCAAGTGCTGCGATCGCGGATGTCGAACTGCCGGCTGTTATGTCGATACTGCCGGCATTGAGCGCTTCGAAGGCGGGAGCTGCCGCGGGGAAGGGACCTGCCCATTCCACCTTGATGCCTTTTTCGGCAAGCGCCTTTTCAAGCGTGCCGCGCGATTTGGCGAGAGTGATATCGTTTGGCCCTCTGAGCCAGCCGATACGCACGACCTGATCGGCAGCCCGAGCGACAGAGGTCAGGTTCGCGACAGCGGCCGTCACCGCCATGGCGATGAGGAATTTGCGCTTGGTGATCATTTTCTTGGTTCCGATCTGCCGAAATGGCGTGGCTTGGAGCGATAAATATCAGGCATGGGACGGTTCGACGCCGAGCTCTGTCAGAAGCTCGGCTTCAATGCGACTTGCTTCCGGGTCGCTGCGGCGACGGGGATGGTCGAGGGTGACGGGTATCTCCCGGACGAAGCGGCCGTTATCGAGCACGAGGATGCGGTCGGCGAGTGTAATGGCCTCGCCGATGTCATGGGTGACCAACAGCACGGCGGGTCTGTGCTTTCGCCAGAGATCGAACACCAGCCCATGCATGCGCAGGCGGGTCAGCGCGTCGAGAGCGGCGAAAGGCTCGTCCAATAGCAGAAGTTCGGGCTCACGCACGAGCGCACGGGCAAGAGCCGCGCGTTGCGCCTCGCCCCCGGAGAGGGTAAGCGGCCAGGCGTTTTGCCGATGCGACAGGCCGACATCGTCGAGCGCCTGCATCGCAACCGAGCGGGCATCCTGATGTCTGACGCCGAGTGTGACGTTGTCGATCACGCTCTTCCACGGCATCAGCCTCGGCTCCTGAAACACGACGGAGCGGCGTTGCGGGAGTTGCAACTGCCGGGCCGGCGCGGCATCGAGGCCGGCAAGCACGCGCAGCAAGGTGGATTTGCCGGAGCCGCTACGACCAAGCAGGGCGACGAATTCTCCCTTTTCGATCGTAAGATCTATACCGTCGAGGATGGCTGGGCCGCCGAAAGAGCGTGTGAGACCGCGAATATCGACCAGAGCTGTCATGCGATCACCTGTGGGCGCCAGCGCAGCGCATAGGCCTCGATCAAGCGCACCAGACCATCCGTCAGCAGTCCCATGATGGCATAGACCATGAGGCAGACCACGATGACATCCGTCTGCAGGAAATCTCGGGCGTAGGTGATGATATAGCCGATACCGCTCGACGCATTGATCTGTTCACCGACCACGAGGCTCAGCCAGGCAACGCTCAGGCCATATCGAACGCCGATCAGAAGCGAGGGCAGCGCGCCGGGAATGACGATGTGGCGAATGATGCCGAACGTATCGAGACCGAGCGTGCGCCCGGCTTCGACGAGTTTGCGGTCAATTCCGCGAATGCCGCCGTGCAGGGTCAGATAGATCGGAAAGACCGAGCCGAATGCGACAAGGCCGATCTTCGGCGCTTCACCGATCCCGAACCAGAGGATGAAGAGCGGCAGGAGGCCGAGAAAGGGCATGGCCTTCAGCATCTGAAGCGGCGGGTCGATCGCGCTCTCTCCAAACCTGGAGAGACCTGCAACAAGCGCCAGCGCGACACCGACGATGAAGGCAATGGTAAAGCCGAGCAGAACACGCAGGAACGAGACGGCAAGGCCTGTTATCAGTTCTCCCGACATGATCAATCGATTTGCCGCGCCGAGGATTTCTCCGGGCGAAGCAAGGATGCGCGGCGGCAGAAGTCCGGTCATGCTGGCAATCTGCCAGACAATGATGATTGCGACCGGCGAGACGAGACGCGCTGCAAAGCGCGCCAATCTCTTGCCGGCGAGTCCACGCGGCGGGGCACTGCCGTCATGGCGGGAGACGTCTCGATCCAGGGTCGAAATTTCAGCCATGCTGCGCGGGCTTTCCACCAAGATCGCGATCAAACAGCGTCGACCAGGTGAAGTGCTTGCGCTCCGGCGCGGCACGCTCGACCGGAAGTCGCGGCAGAACGAGTTCGCCGAAGCGATAGGCTTCCTCCAGAAGCGGCATGCCGGAGAGGATGAAGGTGTCGACGCCAACCTTCTGATAGGCTTCCAGCGTGCGGATCACCGTATCCGGCGAGCCGACGATTGCAGTCCCCGGTCCGGGGCGCACCAGACCTATTCCGGCCCACAGATTGGGGGAGATTTCGAGGTCACGCAGGTTGTCCGGCTTGATGCCGCCATGCATCGCGCTCATCCGCTGCTGGCCGACGGAATCCGTGTTGGAAACAAACCGTTGGTTGGCTGCAATCGCTGCAGCATCCATTTGTTCGTAGAGATCCTCGGCTGCCTCCCAGGCCTTTTCGTCGGTCTGGCGGACGATGACATAGAGCCGAATGCCGTAGTCGAGGGTGCGGCCGTGCGCCTCGGCGCGCAGTTTCACCTTGGCAACCTTGTCGCCCATCTGCTCCGGGGTTTCTCCCCAGGAGAGATAGGTTTCGACATGCTTGGCGGCGACTTCGATCGCGCTGTCGGAGGAGCCCCCGAACCAGAGCGGCGGCGGCTTGATGGCCGAGCCGGCCGGCAGCGCAAGCTTTGCGCCGTCCGTTTGGAAATACTTGCCCTCATGGGTCACGCTTTCGCCGGCCATCAGTCGGTGCCAGATGGTCAGATATTCGTCCGCCATCAGATAACGTTCGTCGTGCGGCAGCATCATGCCGTAGGCGCCGAGCATCTTGGCATCGCCGGAGACGACGTTCAGCATCAGCCGTCCGTTCGAGAACTCCTGGAAGGTTGCCGCCATCTTGGCGAGCAGCGTCGGTGCGATGAGCCCCGGATGGAAGGCGATGAGAAATTTCATCCGCTCGGTATAGGGGAGGAGCGCGCCGGCAAGCGGCCAGACGTCGTGAGCGCCGGTTGCAAACAATGCACCGGTGAAGCCCAGATGATCATAGGCCTGGGCGAGTTGCTTGTAGTAACCATAGTCGATGGTGCGCGACCCCTCGGCCTTCCACGGATAAGCACCGTCCGGCGCGCACATGTACCAGAGTACGTTCATTTCAAATCTCTTTGTCGCTTGTCGTCTCTATTGTCAGTCTGGCCGGCAGATCGCCATGCTTGAAAAGTGTGTCGGCTTCTGCCTGCTGCTCGCGAAGTAGTGCGGCGTTGATGGCGCTCACCTGCCAGTTCCGGCCGGAAACGACGCGCGTCCAGGCCCGTTGTTCCGTCTCATCTCCCGATTTGGAGAGGAGGGATGCCGCCTTTTCTGGGTCGGCTGCAATCTCCTGGCCGAGGCGCTTCAGTTCGCCGGCAAAATCGACCGCCGCATCCCCGGAAAGGCCGCGTTCGTCGATGGTCCAGAACAGGGAACGGTTCGGAATGAGGTCGCCGCAATGGGCAAGCACGCGAAACTCGCCGCCGAGCAGCGATTGTTCGAGATGCGGAGCCATCGCGACCCAGGCGGCAACGGTGCCGTCTTTCAGCGCATCCCGTGAGGGAACTGGCGGCATGTCCCGGCGCTGGATATCGGCGAGCGTCAGGCTGGCTTCTTCCAGCCGTCTGGCAAGCAGGTATGTCAGGAAGGAGCCGTCCACCAGGGCGATTGCTGCGCCTTTGAGATCGGTAATACTTTCAATTGTCGAGGTTTTCGTCACCAGGATTGCCCCATTGGCCGGGCGGGGTGCCGATGCCGCGACATAGGAGACCGAAAGCCCGGATGCGGCGGCAAGGATCGGCGGTGTGGACCCGGTTCCGCCAATATCGAATTCTCCGCGAACCAGTTTTTCCGCCGTATCGCGACCTTCGTCGTAAGCGATGAATTCCGGGTTCATCGCGGCAAAGGCCCCCGGCCACAGGGACGCCAGGTGCAGGTGGAGATTGTTTGGATGGTGGCCAATCCTGAAAGCCAAGATATTTACCTCGTTGCCAGTTGTTATATAAATTTATATAATAAGTAGAGAATTGCTGGCGAGAAATTCGACGCTGAAAATTCCCCAAGAAAGAGAAAACTATTCCGATCGAATGCGAGGGCCGAAACGGATGACCAAAACTGAAGACGATCAGGGGCGACAGCGCAGACCGCACGAACCCAAGGTCAAATGTCGCGCCATTGGTACGGCCTCGGATTTCATGAAAGCCATGGCGAACCCGGTTCGGCTGGCGATTCTGTGCGTGCTCATGGAAGGTGCGAGGACCGTGGGCGAACTGGAAGAGATTCTCGATGTTCATCAGCCGACGCTTTCACAGCAGATCGGCGAATTGCGAGATGCCGGCATCATTATCGGAAGACGGGTCGCGAAGGCTGTCGTCTATCGTCTGGCCGATCCGCGCGCCGGCCAGCTCATAGCTCATTTGCGGCTGCTATTCGCAGATCCCGAAGCATCGGTCATATGGCGTGGAGCTCAATTCGAAGCCGGCATTGCCACACAGATGGCGTAGTTACCTCGCGATGCTGCTCGTAGGTGTGGAGATCGAGCACAGCTCGCCAACCCCGGCGAGAATCAATGAAGCTGTCTTTATCTGTGGGGCCTGCCGCCCGGCACATGGGCACGGCGTTCTGGCTCGGTTTTCCACTTTCCCGTTTCGGCGGGCTGCGACGCCCGATCCAGGCGACAGTCTGGCGCATCGGTATCCCGATGAGTGCTCCAGAACCCGATATCGCGCTGGCACCTTATCCCAATAAGTGGGAATATCCGATATTTTTCAATTGCATATGGAAATAGATGCTGGCAGGCGTCGACGCTTGCGAACCCTATCGAGGGTCTTCGTGGCGACCATACTGATAGCATTTCGGCCAATCGCCAGCGTGTGCGTGGGGACACAGCTAGGCGCGGAATTCTCTTTCTTCCTTCGGGGTACTAGCGTCTTACCGTTAACATTGTGTAAGAAATCGAAACTTAAGGCCGGGATTATTTCGATTCCGAAATTTATTAATAAGCGAATTGAGTTGTGGGAGAAAGTGATGGTTTCCATTCGTACTGCCGCCCCCGCCCTGCTGCTAGTTTTGGCAGGTTGCGTGAGCGGCCCAGACCACAAGCCACCGGAAATGCCGCTTCCGGCCAAATTCTCGGAGGGTGGCCTGAAGGCGAACGGCGATGTCGCCGGCTCGCAATGGTGGACCGCCTTCAGTGATTCCAAGCTGAATGCCTTCGCCGCACAGGGACTTGCCCAGAACCTTAACATCCAGCAGTCGCTGGAGCGCATCAACCAGGCGGAAGCCGCCGTCGTAACCGCAGGTGCAGGTGGCCTCCCAAGCCTCACTCTTTCTGGCGACCATACGACGAGCGGCCAAAAGGGGTCGTTGCGGACGCAGACCGAAACGAAGAACGCCACCAGCGGCAGCGCCTCGGTGTCTTGGCTGCTTGACCTGTGGGGCCAGTACCGCCGGGCGCGGGAAGGTGCAAACGCTTCGCTTGACGCGGCCTACTCCAGCGTCGACGTTGCGCGCCTGACCTATCTGCAGGATCTTGCCAACAGCTACGTCAACGCCCGCTATTACCAGGCGCTGATTTCGATCGCTCAGGAAAACCTGAAGTCACGCCGCGACACGCTTTCGCTGACGAAGTTCCAGTTAGAGGCTGGTGCCGCATCCCGCCTCGACGTGGTTCAGGCCGAAGGCCTCGTCAACCAGACGCTGGCCCTGGTCCCGGGCTATGAAATCAGCTACCGCCAGCAGGTGCATCATATCGCAACGCTGCTGAACGTGCCTTCGGCAACGATCATCGCGCAGATGCAGGGCGGTGGCAGCCAGCCGGTGTTCCGTGGCAACGTCACGACCGGCGTTCCCGCCGACCTGATCCGCAACCGTCCGGACATTCGCGTTGCAGAACGCACTCTCGCTGCCTCGACGGCTCAGATCGGCGTGGCGGAAGCCAAGCTGTACCCGTCAATCACGCTCAGCGGCTCGATTTCGCCGTCCTATGTCAGCACCCACGCAGCAAACGGTGGCCTGACGAGCTGGTCGTTCGGTCCGTCGCTGAACCTGCCGATCTTCGATGGCGGCGCCCTGCGCGCCGGCGTCAAGAGCGCGGAATCGGCTAGCCGGGAGCAGTATATCGTCTGGAAGCAGACGGTGGCCTCTGCGGTCGAACAGGTCGAGAACGGGCTGTCGGCTGTCAGCCGCGACGCACAGACGGTTGCCGCACAGCGGGCTCAGGTCAAGTCCTATCAGTTGGCCCTGCAGCTCTCGACTGCAAGCTACAAGGACGGCGCGTCCTCGCTGCTCGACGTTCTAGATGCGCAGCGCAACGTGACGGCCGCCCAGCAGAGCCTGGTTCAGGCCATTCAGCTGAGCGCGATCGACTATATCTCGCTCAACGTCGCGATTGGCGCCGGCTATGTGCCGGCGAGCAAGGCGACCATCGCTGCGGCTCCGGCCAAGGCCAAGGTCGTCAAGGTTTCGGCCAAGAAAGTAAACTGACGATACCGCCCGCTTAGGTGGGCGTATCGCTGAAGTCAAAGACCGCCGCAGAAACCTGCGGCGGTTTTTTTATGCGAAAAGTGCGGCAGCCTTTGCTCTGAAGAGAAGATCGTAGACCTCGGCGGCGCTCCGAGGTGGCCGCCTACGACGGAAATCTCGGAGCGCCCGGCTAAAGCGGCAATGCGGTCGTATTCTTGACCGTCTCCAGAATGACGGAGCTTTGCATTTCCCGAACTCCGGGCAGCGAGAGGAGCTTGTCCTGGAGCAGGGATTGATAATGGTCGATATCGCGGACGACCACGTGCAAGTGGTAGTCGAAGTCTCCGAGCATCAATACTGCCATCTGCACTTCGGGGATTTTCTGCACTGCAAGCTTGAAATCCTCCAGGGCAGAACGCTCGTGGGTACGCAGCTTCACGCGTGCGACAACCGTCGTATTGAATCCCAGTTTTCGAGCGTCGAGAGCCACCGTTCTGCCGAGGATAACACCATCCTCTTGCATTTGGATGATCCTGCGCGAGCAGGGGGACTGCGATATTCCCACTCGCTCGGCAATCTCGGAAACGGTGAGGCTTCCGTCCTTCTGCAAGGTACGAAGAATCTTTAGATCGGTTTCATCGAGCGTGCGCATGAAACATGTTCCATTTTTCTGGATTTGAGCATGGATTATGCTCACTTCATCGTAATCCCAATAAAGGTCGATAGGAATATGCGCAAGGATGGGTCTATAATGGCCGTGTTGGTGTTGAGGAGGAGCAACAATGACGAATGTCGCAATCATCGCGGCGAAGCGCACGCCCATGGGCGCTTTTCTGGGAGAGCTTTCCGCACTTTCGGCCGTCGAGCTGGGCGGGGCGGCCATCGCCGGTGCGCTCAGTGACATTTCCCTCGATCCCAATCGCATAGATCAGACCCTGATGGGGATCGTGCTGCCTGCGGGCGTCGGCCAGGCCCCCGCGAGGCAGGCAGGCGTCGCCGGCGGATTGCCTTTCTCCGTCCCGGCGACAGCGATCAGCAAAGTTTGCGGTTCGGGAATGAAGGCGGTCATTGACGGATTTCGAGACCTTTCGGCCGGCGCCGCGGATGTCGTCGTGGCCGGCGGCATGGAAAGCATGTCGAATGCTCCGCATCTTCTGCGGTCATCCCGCAAGGGGCACAGATTGGGGGACGTCGCGCTGATCGATCATATGGCCTTCGACGGCCTGCAGGACGCCTACGAGACCGGCGCCTCCATGGGGAAATTCGCGGAGGACTGTGCAAGCCAGTATCAGTTCGCCCGCAAGCAGCAGGATCAGTACGCGCTTGAATCCCTGTCCTTATCCCTGGCGGCGGAACAGCGCGGTGCATTCAACAGAGAGATCGTCGCCGTAAAAGTGAAGGGGAGGCAGGCCGAGGTCGTCGTGGGCTCCGACGAACAGCCGCGAGCCGCCAAGCCGGAGAAGATCCCCACGCTGAAGCCTGCTTTTGTCGCTGGTGGTACGATTACCGCGGCAAGCGCCTCATCGATTTCCGACGGAGCTGCCGCTCTGGTTTTGGCGAGCGGCGATGCCATTGAGGCCAACGGCCTCGCCCCGCGTGCATGGATTGCGGGTGCTGCCTCCCATGCGCAGGAGCCGGGATGGTTCACGACAGCTCCCGTTTTTGCCGCCCGCAAGCTGCTGGCCAAGCTCAACTGGGCGTCGAGCGATGTCGACCTGTGGGAGGTAAACGAGGCCTTTGCAGTCGTCGCATTGGCATTCATGACGGAAATGGGCATCCCCCGGGAGCGGCTGAACGTGAATGGCGGGGCATGCGCGCTCGGCCATCCCATCGGAGCATCCGGCGCAAGGATCATCGTCACATTGCTGCATGCGCTGGAAGAGCGCTCGCTGAAGCGAGGTATTGCGGCAATCTGCATCGGCGGCGGCGAGGCACTGGCAATCGCAATCGAGAGGAGAGCCTGATGAGTGCGATTCTGAACGATGAACAAGGGATGATCCAGGACATCGCGCGCAAGTTCGCACAGGCGCGTTTGGCTCCCAAGGCCGCCGAGCGCGAAAAGGCGGGGCGGATCGAGGCGGATATCATCAATGAATTGGGCGAGCTCGGATTTCTCGGAATGACCGTCCCGATAGAATCCGGCGGGGCAGGGGCGGACTATGTATCCTACGCACTTGCGCTGATGGAGATTGCGGGCGGCGATGGCGCTGTTTCCACGATGATGTCGGTTCACAACGCTCCCTTCCTGGCGATCCTTCAACGTTTCGGCTCGCCCGAACAGAAGGAGCGCTGGTTGGAGCCTGCCGCTCGCGGCGCCTTCATCGGTTGCTTTGCGCTTACAGAGCCTGACACGGGCAGCGATGCCGCCGCCATCAAGGCAACCGCTCGGAGATCCGGCGACGGCTATGTGATCAACGGCACAAAGCAGTTCATAACGTCGGCCCGGATCGGCGGAGCGACGATCGTCTTTGCAGTGACCGACGCGGCAGCCGGAAAGAAGGGGCTTTCCGCATTCTACGTACCTCAGGACACACCCGGCCTGACCGTCGGCCCTCCCGAACATAAGATGGGGCAAAAAGCTTCCGATACCTGCCCGCTGACATTCGACGATGTCCATGTCGGCCGGGATGCGTTGTTGGGCGAAGAGGGGCAGGGCCTGGCGATAGCGCTGTCGTCGCTGGAATCAGGCAGGATCGGCATAGCGTCCCAATCGGTCGGCATGGCGCGGGCGGCGTTCGACTATGCGGCGCGCTATGCGCTGGATCGCAAGACGTTCGGAAAGGCGCTGGTCGAGCATCAGGCCGTTGCGTTCCGATTGGCCGACATGGATATGCAGCTGGAGGCTGCGACGCAGCTCACCCTGAATGCCGCACGTCTCAAGGACGCCGGTCTCCCATGCCTGCGGGAGGCGTCGATCGCAAAGCTGTTTGCGAGCGAGATCGCCGAGCGCGTGACGTCCGATGCGATCCAGATACTGGGCGGCTACGGCTATTTGCAGGACTATCCGCTCGAGAGGATCTATCGGGACGTGCGGGTCTGCCAGATCTACGAGGGTACGTCGGATGTCCAGAAGATCAATATTTCGAGGGAACTTCTCAAGAGGTTGAAATCATGAATCTCGGAACCAACACTCCGGCCATCGTCACCGGCGGCTCGTCCGGACTCGGCGCTGCAGTCGCGCGCATGCTGGCGTCAGCCGGTATTCCCGTTGGCATACTCGATCTGAATGCCGAAGCCGGCGCCGCCTTTGCCAAGGAGATCGGCGCATCATTCGCCAGATGCGACGTCGCCGATTCTCTCTCGGTCACGGCCGCACTGGAGCAGGTTCGGTCCCTCCACGGACAGGAGAGGATCTGCATCAACTGTGCCGGAATTGCGCCGGCGGCGCGCACGGTCTCGAAGGGGCTACCCCATGATCCCGGCCTGTTTGCAAAGGTCGTCTCGGTCAATCTTGTCGGCTCGTTCAATGTCGCCTCCCAGTCCGCCGCGGGAATGAGCGGCGGCGAGCCGATCGGTGACGATGGGGAAAGAGGCGTCATCATCAATACTGCGTCGATCGCCGCTTTCGAGGGGCAGATCGGTCAGATCGCCTATGCTGCGTCAAAGGCCGGCATCGTCGGAATGACGCTGCCGATGGCGCGTGATCTGGCAAAGTCGGGCATTCGGGTTGCCGCGATAGCGCCCGGTATCTTCGCAACGCAGATGGTCAGCGGATTTTCCGCGGAGGTGCAGGAAGCCCTTGTCCAGACGGCCGAGTTTCCGCGCCGTCTCGGCCGGCCCGAGGAATTTGCATCGCTGGTCCGGCACATCGTCGAAAATCCGATGATCAATGGAGAAATCATTCGTCTCGATGCAGCGGTGAGGATGGGTTCGAAATGACCTTGGCGAAAAGACTGAACCATCCGCATCCGCCGGCCCGGCCGAGCGAGACCCCCGATTTCTCCAGGATAAGGATACCGCCTGCCGGGACACTTGATGTGCCGCCTGTGGATCTGACGGCCGAGAATTCACGGCCATACGCCGAGGGGATGGTCCGCATTCTCGATGCAGACGGTCGCGCGGTCGGGCCGTGGGTGGCTCTGCTGGAGGATCTGTCGGCAGACGAGCTTCGGCGCGGCCTCCGGGATATGCTGCGCATGCGCGCGATCGACAAGCGGCTTCTCAACGCACAGCGGCAAGGCAAGACTTCCTTCTATCTGCAATGCGCCGGCGAGGAAGCGATCGGATGCGCCTTCCAGCGGCAGCTGCGGCCGGGAGACATGAATTTCCCGACATATCGGCAGCAGTCCTTGCTGGTGGCCGCCGAGTATCCGATCGAAAGCCTTATGGGGCAGATCTATGGCAATCGGCTTGATCCCATCGGGGGTCGGCAACTCCCCACCATGCATTCGGCCCGCGACTACGGATATTTCTCGATCTCGGGCAACCTTGGAACCCAGTTCGTGCAAGCCGTTGGCTGGGCCATGGCATGCGCGCTGCAAAACAGCGACAGCATCGCCGCGGGCTGGATAGGAGATGGCGCGACGGCATCCAATGATTTTCACAGCGGCCTTCTCTGCGCCTCCGTCTACCAGCCGCCGATTGTTCTGAATGTCGTCAACAATCAGTGGGCAATTTCGACCTATACCGGCGTCGCCTCCGGGGCCGGCCGGACGTATGCGTCGCGCGCCCTTGGCTACGGGGTTCCCGCCTTAAGGGTGGACGGCAACGACTATCTGGCGGTTGTGGCTGCCTCGAGATGGGCGCTGCAGCGGGTCCGCTCCGGTCTCGGACCTGTGTTGATCGAGTGGTTTACGTACCGCGTCGGGGCGCATTCGACCTCCGACGATCCCTCGGCCTATCGGCCGAAGGACGAGGCGCTTGCATGGCCGCTCGGCGATCCGATCGAAAGGCTGAAAGAGCATCTGATCGTCGAAGGTCAATGGAGCGAGGAGCGCCACATTCAGGCCGAAGCTGAAATCGTGGATGAGGTCATGCAGGCGCAGAAACTGGTCGAAAGCCACGGCACCTTCGTGAACCCGCAGCCCTTGTCGCCGGCGGAGATATTCAGAGGCGTTTACGCCGAGATGCCGGAACATCTGCGTCGTCAACGCCAGGAAATGGGATACTGATATGCCGGCAATGTCGATGATTGAAGCGTTGC
Source organism: Martinezella tropici (assembly GCA_000799755.1). GTDB lineage: Bacteria > Pseudomonadota > Alphaproteobacteria > Rhizobiales > Rhizobiaceae > Rhizobium > Rhizobium tropici_A. The sequence goes on along the minus strand of JUHI01000005.1, from coordinate 250,407 downwards.
GCGATGCGATGGACGTCATGCTGGCACGCGATCCGGCCGTCATCATATTCGGAGAGGATGTCGGTTATTTCGGCGGGGTGTTCCGATGCACCTCCGGCCTGCAGGCGAAGTTCGGTGAAGAGCGTGTATTCGACACGCCGATCAACGAGAGCGCAATCGTCGGATTGGCTGTCGGTATGGCCGCTCAGGGAATGAAGCCCTGTGTGGAAATCCAGTTCGCCGACTACATGTATCCCGCCTATGATCAGATTACCCAGGAAGCTGCCCGCCTCAGATATCGTTCGAACGAGCAATTTACCTGCCCCCTCGTCGTTCGCATGCCAACGGGGGGAGGCATCTTCGGCGGGCAGACCCATAGCCAGAGCCCTGAGGCGCTCTTTACGCACGTTGCCGGGTTGAAGGTGGTTGTGCCATCGACGCCGCGGGACGCCAAAGGCCTGCTCATCGCCGCAATTGAAGATCCCGACCCGGTCATCTTTCTGGAGCCGAAGCGGCTCTATAACGGGCCGTTCTACGGCAATCATTCGGGCTCGTCGCTCAGTTGGTCTTCCCATCCCGACGGCGAGGTTTCGCCGGGTTATTTCCGGATAGAGCTCGGAAAGGCATCCATCCGCCGCCCGGGAACGCAGCTGACGATCCTTGCCTATGGCACGATGGTCTATGTTGCCGAGGCCGCAGCCAAGGCAAGCGGTGTCGACGCAGAGATCGTCGACCTGAGAACGCTCCTCCCGCTCGACCACGAGACCATCGAGGCCTCCGTCAAGAAGACGGGGCGTTGCCTGGTCCTCCACGAAGCGACCCGCACGAGCGGTTTCGGAGCCGAGTTGATCGCCGAGGTTCAGGAGGCGTGCTTCTGGCACCTGAAGGCGCCGATCCTGCGGGTAACGGGCTGGGATGCCCCATATCCCCTTGCGCAGGAGTGGGATTATTTTCCGAGCGTCGAGCGTGTCGCCCGCGCGATCAAGAAGACGATGGAGGCATAGATGCCAATTCTGTCGATTAAGCTGCCCGATATCGGGGAAGGCATCACGCAGGTCGAGCTGCTCGAATGGCAGGTCGCGGTTGGGTCGGATATTCGCGAGGATGACGTGATCGCGGCCGTCATGACCGACAAGGCGACGGTGGAAATTCCGTCGCTGTATCACGGGACGATCGTCGCCTTGGGATGCCAGGTCGGGGATACGCTCGCGGTCGGCTCCGAGCTGGTCCGCATCGAGGTTGCGGAGGGCACGCAGACAGCCGACGTCGCGAACGCCGTTTACAGCGACGAACCTGTAGCGCCGGAAAGGGGTCACGAGGAGGCGGATCGCGTACAGCTTTCGGACAAGTCATCCGAGGAAAGCGAGAGATCGGAAATACCGGCTGCGTCCTCAGCTACCATTACGCCTTCCGACGTGGCTCCTTCCACGCCCCGTGGCCCGGCCACGGCTCCCCGTCCGGAAGGCGAGGAGCCGCTTGCCGCGCCGTCAGTTCGCTGGCGTGCGCGAAACGCCGGCGTCGATCTTCGGCAGGTCAAGGGAACAGGCCCTGCGGGCCGGATTTCGCACGAGGACCTCGACGCCGTCTTCCAACAGAGCGGCTCGCGATCGAAGGTGGCTGAGGCGCCTCGTGCCGAAAGCCGCCGCAGCGGCGAGCAGCAGATCAAGGTGATCGGCCTTCGCCGGAAAATTGCCGAACGGATGTCGCTCGCCAACGCGCGGATCGCGCATATCACGGTGATCGAGGAGGTCGACGTCACCTCTCTGGAGGATCTGCGCGGAAAGCTGAATGCCGACCGGGGCGAGAAACCGAAGCTGACCGTGTTGCCCTTCATCATCGCCGCTCTTGCCAAGGCGATGCCGGATCATCCGGAAATGAATGCTCACTTCGACGACGAGGCAGGCGTGATTACCCGCTTTGCTGGCCTGCACCTAGGTATTGCCACGATGACCGAGTCTGGGCTTGTCGTGCCGGTGCTGCGGCATGCCGAGGCATTGGAGCCCTTTGCGGCCGCGCGGGAAATCGCGCGTCTCGCCGAAGCGGCGCGCACCGGAAAGGCGACGCGCGAGGAACTGAGCGGGTCGACCTTCACCATCAGCTCGCTCGGTCCGCTCGGCGCATTGGCCACGACGCCAATCATCAATCATCCGGAAGTGGCGATCCTTGGCGTCAACAAGATGGCCGTGCGCCCCATGTGGGACGGTCAGCAGTTCGTCCCGCGAACGATGATGAATATTTCCGCGAGCTTCGACCATAGGGTGATCGACGGCTGGGATGCGGCAAAATTCATCCAGCGCCTCAAGACGCTGCTGGAGACGCCCGCGATGATCTTTATCGGACGCTGAACATGAAACAGATCAAAACCAAAGTCCTTATTATCGGCGGCGGCCCAGGCGGCTACGTTTGTGGCATCCGATGCGGTCAGCTTGGTCTGGACACCGTGCTTGTGGAGGCGAACGCGCTTGGCGGGACCTGTCTCAATGTCGGGTGCATTCCGTCGAAGGCGCTGATACATGCCGCGGAGGAAGCCCATAGGGTCACGACGCTGTCGGCGGGGCCGCTCGGGCTATCGGCGCATTTGAGCGGCATCGATTTTCAACGGACGATGGCCTGGAAGGATGGGATCGTCCAAAAGCTGACCGGCGGCGTTGGTGCACTGCTGAAGAAGGCAAAGACGACCGTCCTGCAGGGGAAAGCTCGTATCCTCGATGGCAAGACCGTCGAGGTCACCGGCGGGCCGGAGCCGATCGTCGTGCGGGCGGAGCATCTTATCCTTGCGACCGGATCGCGGCCCTTCGGGCTTCGAAACCTTCCCTTTGGCGATCATGTCATTTCCTCCACTGAGGCGCTGCAGCTGCCGGCAATTCCAGAAACATTGGCGATCGTCGGTGGTGGGTATATCGGCCTTGAGATCGGAACCGCGATGGCGAAACTCGGATCGAAGGTCACGGTCGTCGAGGCAGCGGATCGCATCCTGCCGCAATATGATGCCGACCTGACAAGGCCGGTTGCCTCCCGCCTGGCGCAGTTGGGCGTGACGGTCCATACCGGCGCGCAGGCGAAGGGCCTGAGCGTAGATGGGAAAAGCTTGCTCTTCTCGACCGAGGATGGCGAGCAGACGGTTGCGGCGTCCAAGATACTCGTCACCATCGGCCGCGAGCCTGTTCTAGACGGCTTTGGGCTGGAGCAGCTCGGACTGGAGATGCAGGGACGCTACATTCGCATCGACGCCAAATGTGCGACGTCGATGCATGGCGTATATGCCATCGGTGATATTACGGGCGAACCGATGCTCGCGCACCGCGCGATGGCTCAGGGCGACCTGGTCGCCAATGTCATCGCCGGCGATCATGCCTCATGGGACAAGCGCGCGATCCCCGCAGTCTGCTTCACCGATCCGGAGATCGTCAGCGTCGGACTTTTACCCACCGACAGGAGCGATCTGAAAGTCTCGTCCTTTCCTTTTGTCGGCAATGGTCGTGCGATGAGCCTGGAGAGGAGCGATGGGTTCGTCCGGTTCGTATCGGAACCGCGCAACGATCTCGTACTTGGAATCCAGGCGGTCGGCGCAGGCGTTTCGGAGCTTGCGGGCCAATTCGGTCTCGCCATCGAAATGGGGGCGACGCTGCAGGATGTTGCCGCCACGATCCACGCGCATCCGACCTTGGGGGAGACTGTGCAGGAGGCTGCCATGAAGGGATTCGGACGGGCACTCCATATCTGACAATATCTGACATTGGAATCGGCCGACGCTCGCCGGCGGGCCATCGCCGGTGGGACCTCGGCCTCAACGACGATGGACGGGCCGGAGATTCGACCTCGTTGAATCCGGACGCAGCCCTAGATCATAGCTGTCCGGCACGATATCGGTCGGCGATGGTCCTGCAGGCGCGGATGGTCAGAGCCATCACCGTCAGCGTCGTGCCGGCAATCCCACTGCCCGGGAAGGCGGATGCATCCGTCACGATCAGGTTGGGGACGTCCCAGCTCTGGTTATAGGCGTTGAGGACGGATTCCCTGCTCGACGTCCCCATGCGCGCGCCGCCAGTCTCGTGGATCGCTGCTCCCATGCACATGGTCTTGCGGAACCATGTGCGGAACATGAAGCGGCTGAATGGATCGGCATCGGGAAACGCGCCTCGGCCCATCTCCCTGAGGCCGGTGGGCGAGCCGATGAACTCCAGCTCGCCGCCGACCTCACGCACCATGTCGATCAGCACCTCTTCCTGCCGGCGCAACAGGCCATGTTCCTCATCACCCATGACGCAGCGTATGTGCGGCACTGGAATGCCCCACGCATCCTTGCGCTTCACATCGAGCGTGATGCGATTGTCGGCATAAGGCAACATGCGGCCAAAGCCGAAGAAGGCTAGTCGTGAAGGTTCGTTATCGGGCGTCGGTGCCCGACCGATACTGCCCTGATAGTCGAAATCATCGCGGCCTGCATCGCCTTCTCCGAACCGCGGCACGAAGATGCCGCCGGAGGGATTGTAGAAGGGATCTGTCGGCGCGGAATCGTCGGCCGCCCAGCCGTTTGCCTTGGGAAACGAGCCGAAGGCCAGGCAAGGCAGCTGGTCCATGAAATAGCGCCCAAGCGTGCCCGAGCTATTGCCGAGCCCCTCGGGATGGCGGGCACTGGCCGAGTTGAGAAGCAGCCGCACGCTTTCGATCGGCGATGCTGAGAGCACGACGAGGGCCGCGCGAACGGTCTCGACCCTACCGGTCACGCGGTCGATGAATTCTGCTCCAGTCGCCCTGCTGTCTGAAACATCGGTGGTGATGCGCCGCACGATGGCATCGTGGCGGATGGTCAGCCGCCCGGTTGCCAATGCCTCGCGCAAGGGTTTCGGCGTGCGCTTCGCGTCAGGCGCGATATATCGCCAGGAAACGACGTGCCGCTTCGGCCAGCGTCCTTCCACTTCCGTCTTGAAGGTCGTTTCGGCCGGTGTCAGCTTGGCGGGATGTGCGTAGACGCCGTCGGGCAGTGTCTCCACGCCATCCTCATTGCCATAAAGGCCAAGGCTTGCCTCGACCTCGGCATAATAGGGAGCGAGTTCATCGTAGGAAACCGGCCAGTCGACACCCTTGCCGGTCTTCGAGCGGATCTTGAAATCATCGTCCGTCCAGCGCAGCAGCACACGACCGAAGCTGTGCAGGCGGCCGCCGCCCTGACGTCCGCGTATCCACAGGAACGGCGCATCCTTCGGCGTCGTATAGGGATTCTTGCGATCGTTGACGAAGAAATGGCTGAAGCGCTCGGTAAAGAAAGCGGCGCGCGCCTGGATGGGCTGCCCCTTGAGCGTGGCGCGGGCGCGCTCCCAGATATTGATGCTGCTGGCGGGCGCCTTCTTGCGGTTCGGGTCGAAATCCTTCTGCGTCACGGCAGGGCCGGCTTCGAGCAGCAAGACCGTGAGTCCTTGGGCGGTCAATTCTTTGGCGGCGAAGGAGCCGGCGGCGCCGGAGCCAATCACCAGCGCGTCGTAGACAGTCTGAGACATGGATAATTTCCGTATGCTTTGAAGGTGGTCCTAGAGGCGAGCGCCATCGGCACCGAAGAGGGAGGCCTTGGCGATATCAAGGCCGGGTGCGATCGCCGCGCCCGGCTTCAGGACGGCATCATCTCCCATGATGCGATAGGAGAGGCTTTGACCCGCCCAGTCGAACCACAAAACGGTGTCGGCGCCCATCGGCTCGACAACTGAGACGACGCCGGGGATGGTAGGCCAGCCGATGTCTGCGCCATCAGGCGCGATATGTTCCGGCCGGATGCCGAGCGTCGCGGGACCAGCCTTCGCGGAGTTGAGAAAGGGATAGCCGGCGAGATCGATGGCAAGCCCGTTGCTTTCGAAGACCGGCGTGCCTGCCTTCAAGGCGATCTCGCCCTCGATAAAATTCATCGCCGGCGCGCCGATGAAGCCGGCTACGAAGAGATTGGCCGGGCGATGGTAGATTTCGGACGGGCTGGCAAGCTGCTGGATCACGCCGTCCTTCATGATGGCGATGCGGTCGGCAAGGGTGAGCGCCTCGACCTGATCATGCGTGACATAGATCATCGTGTTGCCGAGGCTCTGATGCAGCTTCTTGATCTCGACGCGCAATTCGTTGCGCAGCTTGGCATCGAGATTGGAGAGCGGTTCGTCGAACAGAAAGACGTTAACCTCGCGCACCAGGGCACGGCCGATGGCGACGCGCTGGCGCTGGCCGCCCGACAGTTCCGAAGGGCGGCGGTCGAGCAGTTTGTCGAGATGCAGGAGCGAGGCCGTGCGGGCGATGCGCGCCTCGATCTCGGTCTTGGGAAGACCGGCCACGCGCAGGCCGAAGGACAGGTTCTTGCGCACCGACATGCGGGGATAGAGCGCATAGGACTGGAAAACCATGCCGATACCGCGATCCTTCGGCTCGGCCCAGGTGACGTTCTTGTCCGATATCCAGATCTCACCATCTCTGATGTCCTGCAGGCCGGCAATGGAGTTGAGCAGGGTCGATTTTCCGCAGCCGGAGGGTCCGAGCAGCACCAGGAATTCGCGCGGGGCAATGTCGATCGACAGCTTCTCGATGACGGTGTGGTCGCCATAGGCGATCTTGAGGTCCTTGACGGAGACGGCAGGCTGCATGGCGTTACCCCTTGACGGCGCCGGCGGCGACACCACGCAGGAACCAGCGGCCGGAAAAGAAATAGATGGCGAGCGGAACGACGGCGGTCAGGATGGTGGCGGCCATGTTCACATTGTAGGCGCGCTCGCCCATGGTGGTGTTGACGATGTTGTTGAGCTGCACTGTCATCGGCAGATTGTCCCGCCCGGCAAAGACCAGGCCGATCAGGAAGTCGTTCCAGATGCCGGTAAACTGGAAGATCGAGGCGACGACGATCATGGGCACCGACATGGGCAGCATGATTTCAAGGAAGATCCGCCAGAAGCCGGCGCCATCGACGCGAGCGGCCTTGCAAAGTTCTTCGGGAATGGCGAGGAAATAGTTGCGGAACAGCAGCGTCACCAGCGGCAGGCCGAAAATGACATGGACCAGAACGACGCCGGCTACCGAATTGTAGAGACTGAGATTGGCGAGCAACCGCACCAGCGGATAGAGGAAGATCTGGTAGGGGATGAGGCCGCCGGCCATCAGAAGCCCGAACAGCAGGTTCGAGCCTCTCGGCCGCCAGAAGGAGAGGGCATAGCCGTTGATAGCGCCGATGAAGACGGAAATCGCCACCGCCGGCACGGTGATCCTGACCGAGTTCCAGAAGCCGACACGCACGCCCAGGCATTGCGTGCCCATACAGGCTCCCGACCAGGCGGTCTTCCACGCGTCGAAATCGATGGTATCGGGCAAGGCGAAGATACGGCCCTGGCGGATTTCCTCCATCGTCTTCAGCGAGGTGACAAGCATCGTATAGAGCGGCAGCAGGAAGAAGAGCGCCGACAGGATGAGGAAGGCGTAGAGCCCGATCTGACCGGCCGTCAGCCGTGACGGCTTAGGGCCGCGAGGGTGAAGAGCCGCCATCAGTGTGCTCCCCTTCTTCTGGCGCGCATGTGGAGCGCATAGCGGAACGGCGCGACGGCCATGACGACCGAGAGCACGAGCACGGTGGCGCCGGCGCTCGCAAGGCCAAGGTTCTGGCGCTCGAACAGATTGTCCATGATGAATTTCGCCGGCACTTCGGTCGAATAGCCGGGTCCACCACCGGTCTGCGCGACAATCAGGTCATAGGTCTTGATCACGCCCATCGAGAGCAGCATGCCGGATGCGGCAAGTGCCGGGCCGAGCTGCGGCAGGATGATCGAGACATAGATGCGCCAGACCGGAATGCCGTCAATCTGCGCCGCCTTCCACTGCTCTTCGCCGATTCCGCGCATGCCTGACAGTGCGATGACCATGACGAGGCCGGCGCCCTGCCAGACACCGGCAAAGACCACGGTGTAGATCGCCATATCGCGATTGACGATCCAGTCGAAGACGAAGCTCTGCCAGCCGAGCGCCCTGACCGTCGCCTGGATGCCGAAGGTCGGATTCAGCATCCATTGCCAGATGAGACCGGTCACCACGAAGGACATGGCATAGGGATAGAGGAAGATGGTGCGGAACATGCTCTCAAAGCGGACCTTGCGATCAAGGGCTGCGGCGAGCACGAAGCCGAGAGTGAGGCATCCTCCCACATAGAGCACACCGAAGATCAGCACGTTTTCCAGCGATGCCAGCCACCGCGCGTTTTTAAACAGCTTGGCGTATTGCGCGAAACCAACATAGTTGGACGACGGAAAGATGGTCGAATCCGTAAACGACAGCCGCACCGACCAGACCATGGTGCCGATATAGACGAAGATCGCGGCAATCCAGGTCGGCAGCAGGGCAAGGGTCGCAGCAAAGGGACGTCTGCGCTTGGCTTGCATCAGCAAACTTTCTCGAAAGAATGGTTGGAGCCGATCGACCGACGATCGGCTCGCTGGAAGAGCTATTCGAAGATCGCGAAGAACTTTTCCGCACCCGAAGAGCTATCCTCGGATGGATTGGTCCAGAACTCGTCGACGAAATCGTTGAGGGCGCCGGCCTGTTGCGGCGAGAGGATCAACGCTTGATCCGGCACGATCTTGCCGGCGCTCATCAGCTCGAGGCCCTTTTGCGCGCAGATGTCGAGTTTCGACTTGTCGACGTCGGTACGCATCGGCACCGAGCCTTTCCTGAGTGAAAACTCGACCTGCACGGTCGGGTCCATGGCGACTTCGGCCAGCAGGGCCTGACCTTTTTGCGAGGCGGCGTCGGCGATCTTCGGGAATGAGAAGGAATCGGCGACATAGACCATCCCAGGCGATTGCGGCGCGAGCATGCAGCCGTAATCCTTGCCCAGCTCTTTGCCGGCGGCGACGAATTCACCCTTGGCCCAATCGCCCATGAATTGCACGCCGGCCTTTCCGGTGATGACCATGGCTGTCGCGTCGTTCCAGTTGCGGCCTGCGGCACCTTCATCGACATAGGCGCGCAGCTTGCCGAGGATATCGAGCGTCTTCTTCACCCCTTCCGTCGATGCGTCACTCTTGTCCTTGTCGACATAGATCTTGAGGAAGCCGTCAATGCCGACCTGGGTCAGCAGGATCATGTTGAAGACCTTGGATTCCTGCCAGGATTGGCCGCCCCAGGCGACAGGCTGAATGCCGGCAGCCTTAAGCTTGTCGAGTGCTGCGAAGAATTCGTCCCAGCTCTTCGGTTCCTCGCTGACGCCGGCCTTGGCGAAGGCTTCCTTGGAATAGAATACCCAGCTTTCGCCATGGGCATCGCTGGGAGAAAGATAGACCTTGCCGTTATAGGAAATGAGGTCGTAGATCGACTTCGGCAGGACATCGGCCCATTTGCCGGCCTTTGCCACATCGTCGATCGAATTCATCAGACCCTGATTGACGAAATCGGTGTTGGCAAGGCCAATCACGGCCTGTTTGGCAGCCGGCGGATCGCCGGCGACCAGACGGTTCTGGAATGCGGCATCGGCCGCGCCGAAGCCGGCGATGGAGGAATCCTTCCACACGCCGCCTCGCCTTTCGAATTCCTGTCTGATGACACCGAGGGCTGCGGCTTCGCTGCCTGATGTCCAGGACGTGATCACCTCGGCTTGAGGCTTGTCTTCGGCAAGGGCAGGCAGGGAGGTCGCAATAAGCGCGACTCCCATCAAGAGCATTTTCATTATGTCTTTCATTGTTCCACCTCTTCAGGAAAGCCCTCTTGGCGGGGCTATTCGTCTTCGGATTGTTGGTATCAGCGATAGATCGGCAAAAGCGCCTGCCTGACGAGCGTCAGCCCGTTGGCGATATCGCCGACGGGATCGGGCGCGGCATCAAGCTCGAGAATGGCCCAGCCCTCATAGCCACGGTCGCGCAACAGCCTCGCCCAGCCCGGCCAATCGACCCGGCCAAGACCAAAGCCGCAGAAATAGGGGCGATGGCGATCATGGATGTGCTTGTCGATGATGGTATCGGCCGGCATCGGCCCCAGGGCATCCTTCCAGTGAGCGATGATGACACGTTCATGGTGACGGTCGACAAGCTGCAGCGGATCGGAGCCGGCAACGATAATATGCGCCGTATCCGGGCACATATGCACATAGGCAGGATCGGTCAGTAGCATCAGCAGATCGACATCGCGTGCAGCCGCGAAGATCGAATGCGCCTCGGTATGGAGCGCGAGCTGTACACCCTTGGCATAGAGAGCGGCGCCGAGGCGATTGAGGAAATCGGCAATCTTGCGCGCCTGCTCGAAATCGAAGAACCGCGTCGGCTGAGCGCCGGGCGTCTGACGAAGCGGCGCGCCGATGACCATGATGTCGCTGCCGCAGGCTTTGAGAAATTCGGCGTATTTTTCCGCCTTGTCGACGATGGCGGCCTGCGCGGATGGCTCGGTGAAATCGCCGGCAGCCTCCAACTCGGCGAAGAACCCGCTCGCAAGCGTCAGCCCGCGTCTGGAAAGCTCTGCGGCAAATTTCTCGACCGAACCGTAGGTCTTTGTCGCATCCTGCCAGTTGAATGGCGAGAAGGTGAGTTCCACACCGGTCACGCCGGAGGCTTGCACCGCATCGAGTATCTTGTCCCAGAAGGCGCGGGGCTCATTGCGCGATAGTGCGATGATGCCGTCATAATCCTCGACGCCCCAGAATCCGGGGTGGAAAAAGGTGACGAGGTCGACACCAAAGCGCAGCCGTTCCGTGGAGGTCATGAAACTATCCGTTCTTTTGACACGGGAAGTCGTTCGCGAAAGCATATTTCGCGCCGAATAATCCCTAATGATTTCAATGCACTGCAATTGGCAAACGTTTGCCGTTCCCAAATAGTAGACAAGTCGTTTTTATATGCAAGCGATTTTTGGCAAACGTTTGCTAAACGGTTCGGATTGCCGTAGCATTCGGGACAGCAGGCATTGGGAAGGGCGCGAAAAAGTGAAGGTTAACAAGGATTTGCCGGTTGAAGAGCATTCCGGTCCCTTAATGGCGGATGTTGCTCGGCTGGCAGGAGTTGCGATCTCCACCGTAAGCCGGGCACTCGCCAATCCGGGTCGCGTCAACGAGAAGACGCGCGCCAAGATCGATGCGGCCGCAAGGCAGCTCGGCTACACGCCGAATGCCATGGCAAGGGGGCTTCGCGTCGGTAAGTCCAACGTCGTCATGATCATTCTCCCGGGTTCGCTCTATTACGGCGTGTCGCAGGTCATTCCTCAGGTTTTGCAGGGGATAAACCGATCGCTGCGCCAAAATGGTTACCACCTGATGATTGCCAACCTCGATCGTGACGAGGTTTCGGAGCGTCATATCCTCGATCTTGCCTTCGGCGGCACGGTGCGAGGCGCCATCATTCTTTCCTCGGATCTCCCGGTCGACGGCGGCCGTTCACTCAGGGATTCGGCTCTGCCGGTCGTCTCGCTATTGTTCGACATGAGCCATGCGGCTCTGCCGAGTGTCGTGACTAACGACCGGCAAGCCGTTCGCGATTCAACGACGGAACTGATTGCCCTCGGCCACCGGCGCTTCCTTTATCTTGCCGGTCCGCAGGGCAATTATCATGACAATGAACGATATCTGGGCGCCGTCGAGGCGCTTGCCGCTGCTGGTCTGCCCGAGACGGCGATCGTCCGGTCAGGCGGACGTCTCGATTATCAGCATGGCTTCCAGATCGGCGCCGCCGCCGCCACGGAATTCGCCAATCTCATGTCAAAGCCGACGGCCGTCATTGCCACGAGCGATGACATGGCGATTTCCTTCATGAGCTGCGTTCAGCGGATGGGCTGGAAGATTCCGACAGATCTTTCCATCGTGTCCTTCGACGGCGCACCGGTATGCGAATATTCGACACCGCCGCTGTCGACCATCGAACAACCGGTCGAGGAGATGGGGCAAATGGCCGTAAGCTTGCTGATGGAACGAATCGACACACCGGAAAAGGCGACGGCCATGCGTCACGTCATCAAAAGCAAACTCATCCGGCGCGAAAGCTTTGGCCCGGCGCCGTCGAGTGCATAGAGATGATGTGGCATCGTGCCGGCCGGCGTCCCCACAAAGGCGCCGGCAACGCGTGCAGCCTTATGATCATTTCCATTCCCATTGATCAGGCGCGTTTGGCCGGGTTCAAGTCGCCGTTTGCGGGTATGTAGGGCGGCAGTTCCAGGTTGGAGCGGAAATCGTCGCCAACATAATCGGTATCGATGATTGCACGACGCCGCAACTCGGGCAGCAGCCCGTTCACTAGCAGATCCTCCTGGTCGGGATTGCCGAAACCGTGCAGGGAGAGCACATCGAGAATTCCGGCGCGATAGCGCTCCTCGATTGCATCAGCAAGCTGTTCCGGCGTGCCGGCTACCGACCAGTGACCCGTTTCCTGTGCCTGAATGATGAGTTGCCGCAGGGTCAACCCCTCGCGCGCGTAGCGCCGGAAGATTTCGACGCGCCCGCGCCGGCGGTTGATGCTGGTGACATCTGGCAGCAATGCTTCCGGCAGGGGCTCGTCGAGCGGCAGTTCGGAAAGATCAAGATCGCCGCCGAGCATATCTGCCAGTTTCAGCCGTCCTTGCTCGTAGTCGATCCGCTCGTGCTTTTCCTTCAGCCGTCGCGCGACATCCGCATCCGATTCTCCGATGATGGCGTGGAACGAATTCATGATGAAGGGGAGGCCCGTCGCACGGCCGAAGCTTGCCGCACGGCGCCGCAACTCCGTCGCAAAGGCGATGGCGTCATCGAGCTTGGGCTGGGATGTGTAGACCACTTCGGCATAGCGCGCGCCGACGGTCACGCCTGCCTCGGATTGTCCAGCCTGAAACTGGACGGGGCGGCCCTGCGGCAAAGGCGGCACGTTGAGGGGGCCGTCGACCTTGAAATGCTTGCCGCGATAGTTGATCGGATGGAATTTCGCCGGATCGATGCCAATCGCGCCGGACGCCTTCCGCTCGGCGGCATTGCCTTCGTTGGCATCATAAAGCGCATTGACGATCTCGATGAATTCCGCAGCCCGCTCGTAGCGCTCTTCCGGACTTGGCAGGGTCTCGCCGAAATTCTCTTCACCAACCGAGGAGGTCACGGCGTTCCAGCCGGCGCGTCCGCCGCTTGCATGGTCGAGTGTGCCGATCTGGCGCGCCAGATTGTAGGGATAGTGAAAAGTGGTGGAAACGGTAGCGATCAGGCCGATGTGGGACGTTACCTGGCTCAAGGCGGCAAGTGCAATGATCGGCTCCTGGATGCCGGCGGTTCCGGCAAGTCCCGCGGGGTCGATGTGGAGCAGGTCCGCCGTGAACAGTCCGGTGATCTTTTCCGCTTCAGCCTTACGGGCAAGTTCGACGGCACGCTTGATGCCGATGACGGGACTTGCGTCGTTTGCGGCGGAAATGACACTGCTTGCTCCGGTCAATGTCTTCAGGCGTCGGGGACGATTGTGGGTCATTGCGAATTTCCTTGATCGTTTAAAATTCTGGTCTGTGCCGGTGTTTGAATTGTGCGTCTCACGGCAAAGCCGGAACGGCTTCCAGCAGCGTGCGCGTGTAGCTGTGATGTGGACTGGTGAAGACATCTGCCACGGCGCCGGCTTCGACGATGCGCCCCTCCTTCATCACCAGAACTCGGTCCGTCAGGTGATGGACGACGCCGAGGTCGTGTGAGATGAAGAGCAGTGAGGTTCCGGATGCAGCCTGAAGCTCCGCCAGAAGGTCGAGCACCTGCGCCTGCACCGATACGTCGAGTGCGCTGACCGGCTCGTCGGCGACGAGAAGCCGCGGGCGCGGTGCAAATGCGCGTGCGATTGCGATGCGTTGGCGCTGACCGCCGGAAAGTTCGCGGGGATGGCGCTTCAGGAAGGCGTCGCTGAGGCGGACCGCATCCAGCACCTCTCGTACCCGCTCTCGGCGCGCTGCGCCGAAGATGCCGGCGCTATCGAGGCTTTCGCCGATGATTTTCTCGACCGTGTAGCGGGGATCGAAGGAACTGAGCGCGTCCTGCGCGATAAGCTGCATGTTGGAGCGCCGGGCGCGACGCGCATGTTCCGGGATATTGCTCCAGCCGCCGCCGTCAAGGCGCACCGATCCTTGATCCGGTTCCATCAAGCCGAGAACGATTTTTGCCACCGTCGTTTTGCCGGAGCCGGATTCGCCGACGATGCCGAGGGCTTCACCGGCTGCGAGGTCGAAGGAGACATCGTTGACGGCAAAGATACCGCCCGAGCCGCCATAGCGCTTGACGAGATTGCGAGCCGACAGAATGTGATTGTGACGATCGATCGTCTTTGCGGGCAGGGGGACGCGTTGCCGCGTATTTGGCGGGAGCGCGGCGAACGGCTTCTCGGTGCTGGTGCTTGTCATGGGCGCGGATGACAGCCGGAATCCCTTGGAGGCGGCTGAAGGCACGGCATCCAGCAACTGCCGCGTATAGGGGTCGCGAGGTCTCTTTAGGATCTGTTCGGTCGGACCCTCCTCGACAATCCGGCCGTTGTTCATGACGAGGACGCGATCGGCGAGATGGGAGACGACGGCGAGATCGTGGCTGATCAGAAGAAGCGTGTGGCCGCCCTTGCGCCGTTCGAGAAGCAGGTCGAGGATCTGCTTTTGAACCGTCGCATCCAACGCAGTCGTCGGCTCGTCGGCAATTAACAATGACGGGCGTCGGGCTACGGCCGTCGCGATAAGGGTGCGCTGGCGAAGACCGCCGGAAAGCTGGTGCGGGTATTGCTGTAGTCGTCGATCCGGATCGGGAATGCCGACCGACTGCAGCAGCAGGCGGCTGTCTTCGTGTCGGTTGGGTCGGCGAAAGAGACTGCGCCCGCCGAAGGCGTCGGATAGCTGCTGCGAAATCCGTCTCAGCGGATCGAGGGAGACGAGCGCATCCTGCAGAACGAAGCCGATCTTTTCGCCGCGAAGGCGCTGCCATTGCCTTTCATCGAAGCCGCGGACATCGGTTCCGTCGATATCGAAACGATCAGCACTCACAATTGCATTTGGGCCGGCGAGGCCGATGATGGAGCGGGCCGTCACCGATTTGCCGGAGCCGGATTCTCCGACAAGGGCAACTGTTTCGCCCTTGTCGATCGTCAGATCGATGCCGTGGACGACTTTGTCGTCGTGGCCATCTCGGCGAAAGCCGATTGTCAGGTTTCGAATGTCGAGAACCGGGGTCACGACGGCCTCCTGCCTTCAAATGCGAGCTGCCAGCGTCTTCCAAAGACGCTTATGGAAATGACCGTCAACGTAATGGCGAGGCCTGGCCAGACGCCGATCCACCAAGCAACGCGCAGATAGTTGCGGGCCTCCGCCAGCATCGCTCCCCATTCCGGTGCGGGCGGCTGCGGCCCCATGCCGAGGAAGCTTAGTCCCGCGGCCTGTATGATGGTCGTGCCGAGGCCGATCGTCGCGAGGATGGGTACCTGTGCCAGGGCATGGGGCAGGATATGGCGGGCCACAAGTACGCTGCGCCTCAGGCCGAACGTCCTTGCCTGCTCCACATAACCGCTTTTGGCGATCACGAAGGTCTGTGCGCGCACGACCCTGGCAAAGCGTGGCACCGAGGCAACGCCGAGCGCGAAGATAAGGTTGATCGTGCCAGGTCCGGTAAAGGAAATCAGCACGAGAGCCAAAAGCAGATCGGGGAACGATGAAATCACGTCGAGAAAACGCGAGATAGCTTCGTCGATGAGACCACGGGCAAGACCCGACAGGAGGCCTAGAAGAGCGCCGGCGATTGCGGCGATGGCAACGGCGCTGACGCCGATAAGGATGGAGTAACGCGCACCATAAATGACGCGCGCGAAGACATCTCTTCCCAGATGATCCGTACCGAACCAGTGTTCTGTCGACGGCGGCAGCTGCGCCTGTAAGGGATCGGCAGCAATCGGATTGGTAGTGGTGAGAACTTGCGGCCAGATGGTTGCGATCGCTACCAGCAACAGGAAAATCGCGGAAACAGTAAGACCCGGACTTGAGAGCCGCGCACGCAGTCGCGGCTGATGCCGACCGGCTTCTCGCTCTGAGGGGGAGGAGACGCTCAATGGCCCGCCTCCAGGTTGCGATTGCGCAGGCGAGGATCGAGTAGCAGATAAAGCACATCCACCAATGTGCTGAGGGCGACGTAGACGAAGGCTGAAAGGATGGCGACGGCGAGCACGACGGGGAGGTCGTGCGCCAGCACGGCATCGACCGTAATCCGCCCCAGCCCGGGCCGGCCGAATACCGCTTCGGTGATGACCGCGCCGGACAACAGATTGCCGACGAGCCAACCGGCAAGCGTCACGGCGGGAAGTGCGGCATGACGCAAACCGTGGCGCAGCTTCAGCACGAAATCATTGGCGCCCCAGCTCTTCACCGTCAGCATGAAGGGTTCTTCCAGTGCCCGTTCGAGCCCTTCTCGCAGCACCTGTCCGATAACGGCGCCGAGTGACAGGCCCAGAGACAAGGCCGGCAGGACCAGCGCCGAGAACGTCCGGTCGCCGGCGACGGGAAAGAGCTTCAAGGTGAAGGAGAATATGAATAGGAGCACAATGCCGAGCCAGAAGGACGGCGTCGAGATCAGGATGAGTTCAACGCCGCCGGCAATGCTGCGTGGCAGGCGCTTGCCAGCGGTCAGCAGGGCGCTGGTGACGGCAAAGACCACGGCGACGAAGAGGGCGGCCGCAGTCAGCTTCAATGTCGGCAACATCTGCGACAAGACGAGGCCCGAGACATCCGTTTGCAGGATATAGGAGCGTCCGAAATCGCCATGCAGGACACGCAGGAGATAGGTCAGGTATTGCGTCAATAGCGGCTTGTCCAAGCCCCATTCGAGGCGGATGGCGGCTTCCACCTCCGGTGTGCGCAGCTGCTCTCCGATCAAGAGGCTGACAATATCGCCCGGCGCGAGATGAATGCTGATGAAGCTCAACGTTATCGCCGCCCATAGAACCGCGATGGCGGAGCCGATCCGCACCAGGATCTGTGATGCGAGGCTGTTGCGCCTCAGCCGGCGTCTGCGCGAAAGCCAATCCGATGCGGTCTGGTCGAAGGCCGTTGTATTGTCAGCAGTCATGATCTGTCGTTCCTCCACTGTCCCCGGCCTCCACTGTCCCGAGCTGTCGCCGGGGACGCGTTGACAATACGGTTCACTCGCTGCGCCAGATGTCGTAGGCGCTCTCCGGCAATTGCTTGAAGGGTCTGAAGCTGATGCCCTTCACATAGCTTGCCGCCGCCACCTGGTCCTCAGGTTCGTAGAGCGGCAGGGCATAGCTCTGATCGAGAATGGCGAAGCGCTGCAGCTTCGAATAGAGATCGAAGCGCTTCTTCTGGTCCAGCGTCGAGGCGGCTTCATTCAGCCACTGGGCAAGTTCCGGCGCAAAGGCACGGCTGTAGTTGATGCTGCCGCCCTTATCGAGGGGTAGGTAATGATATTCGATGTCGATCGCATCCGTCGGCGTATTGGAATTGGCGATCGAGCCGAACTGACCGGTCTTGCGCCGATCGGTATAGGTACCTGCGTCCACGAAGACGATCTTGAGATCGATGCCGGCGTTCTGGCGTGCCTGCGCCTGCAGGGCCTGTAGCAGCACGTCGCGCTGATCGCGCACCGTCGCCTGCGCCTGGATGACCTCGATGGTCAGCCGCTTGCCGTCCTTTGTCCTGAAGCCGTCGGCATCCCGCGCGGTCCAGCCCGCCTCGTCAAGAAGTGTGTTTGCGACCTTGGGATCTGGCTTGTATGCCGCCTCGATGCTCTTGTCGTAGAACTGCGGATCGATCGGCGATGTGATGCCCCAAGCGCGGGTGCGTTCGCCGCGATAGACGGCTTTCA
This sequence comes from Martinezella tropici, assembly GCA_000799755.1. GTDB lineage: Bacteria > Pseudomonadota > Alphaproteobacteria > Rhizobiales > Rhizobiaceae > Rhizobium > Rhizobium tropici_A. The sequence continues at coordinate 232,664 of JUHI01000005.1, read as the reverse complement.
GCACCGCATCGACGTCGATTGCGGCGATCAGGGCCTTGCGTACCTTGAGATCCTGGGTTGGGCCCCAGGTGACATTGAGGAACAATGAATAGGGCGTACCGGTGTTAAGAGCCGTCTGGTAGCTGAAGTCCGGATTGCCCTTGAAAAGGCTGGCATCATTGCCGGCGATCCCCTCGATCACGTCGACCTGGCCGGACGAGAGAGCACCGGTCCTGACTGAAGATTCGGAGAGAAAACGATAGGTCACCTCATCCAGATAGGCTGGTCCCTGATGAGCTGATGTCTTGGGTGCCCAGTTGTAAGCCGGATTCTTGACGAACTGAATGTCCTGCCCCTTGGCGTAGCGCTTGAGGATGAAGGGGCCGGTTCCTGCAATCTCCGGTCCGCCGGATTTCAGCTGCGTCGAATTGAAGGCCGCGGGCGAAAGGATCTCCAGGCTGGTGGCATAGTCGAGAAAGGGGGCGTAGACCTGGTTCAATGTGAAGGAGACGGTGTGGTCGTCCAGCGCCTTCGCGCCGATGATGCGGGAAACCGGGCCGGCGCTCACGCTGCCGCTATAGGCGGCATCCTTGAGCTTGGTGAAATTGGTGATGACGGCCTGCGCATCGAGCTTCTGTCCATCGGTAAAGCTCACATCGTCGCGCAACTTGAACGTATATGTCTTGCCGTCGTCGGAAATCTTGTATTCGGTTGCAAGCCAGGGAAGGTAGCCGCCATCGGCGCTGCGCGCCAGCAGTGACTCGTAGGAGTTTCGCAGCAGCAGCTTGGTCTTATCCTGCCCGTTGAGTTGCGGATTGAGCGTGGCCGGCTCCGTCTCGACGCCCCATGTCAGCTTGCCGCCGCTGACCGGTGTGCCGTCGGCCGCCAGTGAAATGCCTGACAGCATGGAGGCCGCAAGGGTAACGGCGGTCAGGCTCAGAAAATGTCTGCGAATAAGCATTTATCGATATCTCCTTTTGAAAAACCTTTGGGAATCCAACTCAGACCTGTTGTTGGAGCCAGACGTCGTAGGCGTTTTCGGGTAGGCGCTTGAACGGGCGAAAGCCGACACCCTTGACTGCGGCCGATGCAGCGATTTGATCGTCCGGAACATAGAGCGGCAGTCCGAGTGCCTGCTCCTGAAGCGCGAAACGCTGCAGCGCCGAGTAGATCTCGAAGCGCTTCTTGGCGTCGAGCGTCGAGGCGGCCTCGGCAAGCCAAGTCGATATTTCAGACGCCACGGTGCGGCTGTAGTTGATTGATCCACCCTTTTCGCGCGGCAGATAATGAAAATAGAGGGTGAGGCCGTTTTCCTGCGCCGTGGTCGAGTTCGGAATGATGCCGTATTGGCCGTCGTTCTGTCGGTTCACATAGGTGCCGGCGTCGACATAGCGCAAGACAATATCGATGCCGGCGTTCTGACGTGCCTGCGCCTGAACAGCCTCGAGAAGAACATCGCGCTGATCGCGCAACGTCGCCTGCGACTGCACGATCTCGATTGTCAGCCGCTTGCCGTCTTTCGTGCGGATGCCATCGCCGTCTCTTTGCGACCAGCCGGCCGCGTCGAGCAGTTTGTTTGCCAAATCCGCATCAAAGCCGTAGCTGCCCTCAATGCTCTTGTCGTAGAAATCGGTGTCGGCGGGCGTCAGTACTCCCCATGCCCGCTTGCGTTCGCCGCGATAGACGGACTGGATGATCTGTTCCACATCGATCGCTGCAAGCAGGGCCTTGCGTATCTGTAGGTCGCTCGTGGGCTCCTTGGCGACATTCAGGTAAAGCGTATAGGGAGTGCCGGTATTCAACGCGCTTTGATAGGTGAAATCCGGATCGTCACGGAAGAGTGCCGCGTCATTGCCGGAAATACCTTCGATGACGTGTACTTGGCCGGAGCTCAGGGCACCGGTGCGAACCGCGGATTCGGGCAGGAAGCGATACACGACCTCATCGAGATAGGCAGGGCCTTGATGCCCGGCATTGGCCGGGGCCCAATTGTAGGCGCGATTTTTGACGAAGCGGATTTCCTGGCCTTTGACATAGCGGTCGAGAATGAAAGGGCCAGTGCCCGCGATTGCGGGGCCGCCCGCCTTCAGCTGTGGGGATGAGAACGACTTCGGAGAAATGATCTCGATGCTGCTGGCGCCGTCGAGGAAGGGCGCGTAGACGTCGTTAAGCGCAAGCACGACCGTATGGGCATCGCGTGCCGTCGCCCCGGCGATGTGGGAGACGTGACCTGCACTGATGCTGCCCGAATAGAGCGGCTCCTTCAGTTTCAGGAAATTCATTACGACGGCCGCCGCGTCGAATGCCTCTCCGTCACTGAAGGTTACGTCCTCGCGGAGGTTGAACGTATAGGTCCTGCCGTCTTCAGAGATCGAATAGTCTTTTGCCAGCCACGGTGCATAGCCGCCATCGGCCGAGCGGGCGAGAAGGCATTCATAGGCATTGCGTAGAACCAGCTTCGCCTTGGCCTGACCGTTCAAATGCGGGTTAAGCGTGGATGGTTCCGTCTCTACACCCCAGGTCAGAGATCCGCCGTGAACGGGCGCTTCGTCCGCGCGCGTCCGCGAAGGTTTCAGCCCGAGCGACAATGAGAGCGCTGCGATCCCTGAGCTCTTCAGAAATTTCCGCCGGTTGACCACTGTGTGCTTCCTATCCGATCTCGGTCTGGCTGAGGATCAGGCTGCGGCCGCGTTGCGCGTACCGGCCAGCAGTTCGATGGTGCTCAGCCGGTGCGCGCCCTCGGAAACCGGGCAGTCAATGATAAATTCATCGATGCCGAACCGGTCGTGCAGGCGCTGCAGCTCCAAATGAACGTCGGCTGGCGTTCCGCGAAGAACGCGCGGGCTTCTTTCTTCGATCCGATAGTCGGTCGCGCCTGCCTGGCGGGCATATTCGAGCGCCTGCTCGTGGCTTCCGACATTGACGTTTTGGCCGCCCTTGATTTCCAGGTGAAATCGCCGTGTGTCGCCCAGGAACCTATCGGCGATGGCGGCTGTTTGCGCCGTGATGACACTGATAGCGAGCACTGCGATCTTGCCGCCCGCCTGCCGATAGGCAGTCAGAGATTGCGCGATTGCCGCATCGTCACCGTGGATATGGCCCGCATAGACGAAGCCCCAGCCCAGACGAGCAGCCAGTCTCGCGCTGTCCGGGCTCGCCCCGAGCAGGAAGCGGCCGGGTGGCTCGTCGGGAGCTGGAAAGGCCGCGAGCTCCTCGATGGTGCTTTCAATATCGTGTTCATGACGCAGGAAGCCATCCAGCTCGGTCAGCTGCGCTTCGAATGACGGTTTGCGCGAGGGGTCGTATGCCTTCTGGAGGGCGGCGGTCGAAAGCGGAAAGCCGCCGGGTGCCTTGCCCACCCCAAGGTCGACACGGCCCGGCGCCAGAGCGGCAAGGAGATTGAAGTTCTCTGCGACCTTGTAGGCACTGTAGTGCTGCAGCATCACGCCGCCGGACCCTATCCGGATGCGGCGCGTATGCGCCAGCAGATGGCTGATCAGAATCTCTGGGGACGAACTTGCGAGCTTGGGTGAATTGTGATGCTCAGCCACCCAGAAACGCCGGTACCCGAGATCTTCGGCTCGTCTGGCGAGCGCCAAACTGCGCTGTAACGCTTGCGAGGCGGGCTCGGAGCCATCGATCGGGCTCTTGTCGAGAAAACTCAGGGCGTAAGACATCTGTCCTCTTGCGGGTTATCAGTATGATCAGTCTTTATAATCTATATTTTTAATAGATTAATTGATCGAGCAATGATGTTTTAATCGACGACTGCACAATGAAAGATCATCCCGCGCCAGGCCCCGCGCAGAACATGCATCCTGCCGAACCGGGGATTGAGCATTGGTGGCGGAGCAGCCGGCAGGGCTCAACGAGCGCCGGGGACAGATCGCGCAAGTCCGTTGCGGATTGAGTTGAAGACCTGTGGCGCGCACCGGCGAGCACGGGGCCTTGTTGCGCTTGCCTTGATCGGAATCAGGGGGTACGTTGCAAAGACCCTGGCGCCTTCCACTCCCACTGCGGAGCCCTGAACTCCTCAAGCGGGTACGATCCGCGTGCAGGGAGTCGGCGTGTATCCATTGCCGACAATCCGATAGGCAAAGGAACAAAGGGGCTTACGGAGTGCTTCTAGCGGGTGGCGCGATCAAATCGATTAAAATATTAAAATCGATTTAAATACGTTGAACTTGTTCGTATTTCTTTGAATTTCGCTTTATCCGCCCTAGACAGCACCGAGGTGTTCTGGTCGTTATTGCCGCCAACTCAACTCATGAACCAGCGGGTTTCGAAAAACGGTAACGATCAAACGCTAAGCCATCGAAGCTGAAAAACTTCGCACACTATAGTTCACGTTTCCACCACCACGCGCCCTAAAGAGTTTAGGGTAAAATCAGGAATGTTACGGGGAGAAAGCATGGTCGACGCTAAGCAGATGGCGCAGATGTCCGAGAAGAAGGGTTTCATCGCCGCCCTTGATCAGAGCGGCGGTTCCACTCCAGGCGCCTTGCGTCTCTATGGGATAGCAGATTCCGCATATAGCGGCGACGAGGAGATGTTCCGTCTGATGCACGAGATGCGCGTGCGCATCATGACGGCGCCCAGCTTTTCCGGAGACAAAGTCATCGGCGCCATCCTGTTCGAAAAGACCATGGATGGGGAGGCACAGGGCAAGCCGGTGCCTTCCTACCTGTGGGAAGATCGCGGTGTGGTGCCCTTTCTCAAGGTCGACAAGGGGCTGGCGGCCGAGGAAAACGGCGTCCAGCTGATGAAGCCGATGCCCGATCTCGACATCTTGCTCGCCCGCGCGGTGAAAAAGGGGATCTTCGGCACCAAGATGCGGTCGGTGATCGCCAATGCCGATAAGGCCGGCATTGCTGCCGTCGTGAAGCAGCAGTTCGAGGTTGGGCGGCAGATTCTGGGCCACGGCCTCATTCCGATCATTGAGCCGGAAGTCTCGATCAAGAGCCCGACGAAGCAGGAGGCGGAAGCCATTCTGAGGGACGAGATCACCAAGGAACTCGACGCTTTGCCGTCGGGCACGAAGGTCATGCTGAAGCTGACTATTCCGACGGTTGCGGATTTCTACGCGCCTCTCATCGCCCATAAGGCGGTCGCCCGCGTTGTGGCGCTGTCTGGCGGCTATAGCCGTGCCGAAGCTTGCGAAAAGCTGAGCCACAACCATGGCATGATCGCCAGCTTCTCGCGCGCTCTGACCGAGGATCTTCGCGTCACGATGAGCGATGCCGAGTTCGACGCGAGCCTTGCTGCCACGATCGACCAAATCTATGCCGGCAGCGTGACGAAGGTCTGAGTTCGAAGCCGTGATATCGCCGCAACGTCGACGATATCACGGCATTCCCGACGCGATCGCAAGGCGATAGCCCGCTCACTTGAGCGAAGCAATTCCTGTATGGGCGGCGTTCGCCGTCGCGGATGATAAACTAGTTTCGTGTCAGCTTGCCACGAAGCTGATGGCCACGAGGCCGCCCCCCCTTTTCTCATCGGAATTCTGCGGTAAATATTGCCTAGCTCAAAAAGCAGGATTCGATATGGACGAGATGGTCGAGCAGCTGCTGCGTCTTTGTGCGACCAGTTCGACGCTCATCGCAGTCTATGACAGCGAGGATCGCTTGCGATACGCGAACGATGCATTTCGCCTCGCCTTTTTCATCGATCCCGATGAGACGCCGCTATGGCCGGACCTGATGCGGCGCAACTTCGAACTCGGCCGGGGGACGGTCATTCGTTCGAGCGATTTCGACGGGTGGCTACGGTCGACGCAGTCGCGTCGCGGAAAGATCGGCTATCGAGCCTTCGAAACGGATCTGACCGATGGTCGCTGGCTCTGGATGACAGAGACCGTGCAGAAAAATGGCTGGATGCTGTGCGTTGCAAGCGAAATAACGACGTTGCGCGCCGGCGACCGAAGCGTCCGGCAAGATCGCGATCAGGCCATCAGGGCTTCTCAAACTGACGAACTGACTGGGGTCGCTAACCGCCGTTTCGTCATGGCGCGCGTCGACGATATGTTGATTGGCGCCAGGGATGGTGGCGCCGGATGTCTTGCCGTATTCGATATCGATAATTTCAAGCTGATCAACGATAGGCACGGCCATGACGCCGGAGATCTCGTTCTGCGGGATTTTGCGCATCGGCTTCATCAGTATGTGCGGCGTACCGACTGCTTCGGGCGGGTTGGCGGCGAGGAGTTCGTGCTGGTCATGCCGGGCACGGGGCTTCAGGATGCAATCGAACTCACGGAACGGATGTTGACGACGATCCGGTTTTCCCGCCCGCTCCCCAACTCACCGGATTTTGGCTACACCTGTTCTGCCGGCATTGCTGCCTGTATTGAGACAGACAGCGCGCCAGATCTGTACCGACGCGCCGACCAAGCTCTCTATGCTGCCAAGCTTAGCGGCCGTGATCGTGTTCGCGCTGCTTGAAATGTCGACACATATCAGGCACATCGCCTTGCTTCTCGACGATGGCGATAGGCAGGCCCATCAACCGATCGGCATATGCGATAAATGGCGCTTCCATTTCGCGGCATGCGTTGGTTTTGCCGCTTTTATGATGAGCAGTTGAGATCATGGCCAAAACTGGCTATCTGCCCGTCTGTCCAATTCGCAAACAGTAAGGTCATGGCCGTATGGCTCCAAATTTCCTCGTCACACATTCCGGCGGCTTTCATGCCGACGAAGTGTTGTCCAGCGTCATTCTTACGCGGCTTTTCCCTGATGCGCGGGTGGTTCGCAGCAGGGCGTCGGAATGGATTGCACCCGGCGCCGATCGCATCGTCTACGATGTCGGTGGCGCTTATGATGCGGCTGCCGGTATTTTCGATCATCACCAGCGCGGCGCGCCGCAGCGCGACGACGGTCAGCCCTACAGCTCGTTCGGGCTGATCTGGAAACATTTCGGCCGTGATTACCTGACTGCGCTTTCTATCCCGAGCACCTTCGTTGAGACTGTTCACGCTGCTTTCGATGCCGGCTTCGTCGTACCGGTTGATCTGGTCGATAATGGCGCGCTGAGCCCGGATAGCGCCGGTCTTCTAGCCGGATTGACCCTGCCGTCCTTATTCGAAACGTTGAAACCCGTCTTCGACGATCCTGATCCGGAAGCGACTGATCGGGCATTCCATGCCGCAGTCGCGATTGCCCGCCATTTTGTCGAAGGAAAGATTGCCGGCATTCATGCGAAGCTGCGCGCCGAAGCCTTGGTCCTGCAGGCGATTGCGTCTGCCGGGAAGGGCCGCGTTCTTGAACTGCCGATGGGGATGCCGTTTCGTTCGGCGATCGTCAAGGCAGGCGCCGATCATCTCCTGTTCGTGGTTCATCCGCGCGAGGCGGATTGGTGCCTGACCGGAATCCGCCGGGCGGAGGAGGGGTTCGAACTGCGCGCGGATCTTCCGCTCGCCTGGGCCGGGTTGAGCGGTCGCGACCTGGAAGTTGTCACGGGAGTTGAAGGTGCCAGTTTCTGTCACAACGGCCGTTTCATTGCCGCCGCAAAGACGCGGGAGGCAGCGCTTGCCCTGGCGAAACTGGCTGTGGAGAATGCGCAGGGGGGAGCCGGTTAGGGTACCGTCGGACCTGTCTGCATGACGCGCGATGCTTGAGCTACTTTGATGAAGGCGGATGATATCGAAACAGCAAATCATAGATCCGCATGCCGTCCGATGGAATGCGAACCCCGTCGATCTTGCGCGACGTCGGGAGAAGCGTCGCGATCAAGAACAGCGCCTGGTAAAATCCGAACACGAGTAACACTTCCTCGTGGCCAGGCCACAGTCGATAGAGCGCCGCGATTGGCGCAAGGGCCAATCCATTTGCCAACGGGCCGGCGGCATCGATGACGATGCGTGCCCAGCGCCGCTTCGTTGGTTCTCGCCATATGTGACCGGTAATCGGTACCAGCTTTAGAATAAAGTCGGTCCGCCCCACACGCAACTTTAGGACGGTCGGGCCGATGCCGATGACAAAGGAAGAAAGCCGGAGCCCACATGCGAGCGTCGCGAGCGCGTGGCCCTCCTCGTGTATGATCACCGCAACGAGGACCGCCGCAATCGTCTCGCCGACAATGACAATGATGACAGATAACATTGGACTGTTGATCCCAAGTATATGGCAATTGGTGGAGGCTATCATGATGTCAGCATTCATTGTGTGGCTGCCGCCACGCGATTGTCGACGGACTCGACACTCAAACGGAGAATTCTCGTCAATCGCTCGGAAAAGCATGATGAGCGATGCAGGATTCCTATCTGCGGGAGGCCTGCAGAGCTTCGATTCGGCGCTTCCAAACCTACTCGCCGTCTCACCTCACGAGCGCTCCGTCCCCGCCATCTAGCTTCATCGGACATGCGCGGTCGAACGTGCTGATCGCACCAGGTAATAAATTTGAGCAATCGGGCCAGCCCACGCTGGCGACATCAATAATGGCGTCGACAACTTCGAGCCTGCTGCAAGCTTGACGGCGCGAGCGCTCCCGAAACATAGATAGGGCCGCATTTGTCGGAGTCTTTGCTGACGGGGGAGCCTTTTGGACGCGATTTCCGAGTTCGCATTGTTTCGAACCATTGTCGAGGAAGGCGGAATTTCCGCAGCCGCATTGCGCCTGGAGTCGTCGCCGGCGGCGGTCAGCCGTCGCTTGTCGGCGCTGGAAGCGAAGCTCGGCGTTCGCCTGGCCGATAGGAGTTCACGCCGGTTTCGCCTCACTGACGAGGGCCTGCTTCTCTATGAGCGAAGCCGGGTCATATTGGAGCAGGTAAGGGATGTCGAGGCTGAGGTTGCGTCGCTCGGTGGTGTGGCAAGAGGGCTTCTTCGCGTCGGAGCTTCGGCGGATTTCGGGCGGAGACACCTTGCTCCCCTGCTCTCTTCCTTCGTCGCGCAGCATCCCGGTGTCGAGGCGCATCTGGTCTTGTCCGACATCGGCCTCGAGAATGAAATCGATCACTGCGATCTCGTCCTGCGCTTCGGGCTGCCGAATGACGAAGGCATGGTTGCACGCAAGGTTGCCACCACGCGCCAGGTCGTTTGCGCGGCACCGTCCTATCTCGAACGGTTCGGCACTCCCATGGAGCCGGCCGATCTCGTGAGCCATCGCTGCCTTCGTCTGGCCCGCCGCCACAGATTGATCGACATGTGGCGTTTCAGGCGCGATGACGAGGTGTTCGAAATCCAGGTCACGGGGGTTCTGTCGAGCGGCGATGGAACAGTCTTGCGGGACTGGGCCCTGTCGGGCCAGGGCATCTCCTGGGAGGCCAGGTGGGACGTCAGCGCCGATCTTGATGACGGACGGCTCGTCGAATTGCTGCCTGACTACCAAAGCGCTGAAATGGACCTCTACGCCGTCTTCGCGCCCGGCAGGCCTATACCGCCGAGGATCAGGTTGTTCCTGGACCATGTATCCCGGGCGTTCGGGCCGTTGCGGAAAGATCCAGGCAAGGACGGTCTGTCGCAATAACCGCCTGGAGCGCCCCTGTTGCCGGATCGAGATGTCTCAAGTCGAAGGCATGCCAATCGCAGACAGGATTGCCCCGAGCCATTTGGGTGGCGTCGCTATCGTTACCGTCGGCTCGACCGACATGCCTGGCGACAGCATGTCGAGTGTCTGCTGTGGCCCGTCGAGCATGATTTTTACCGGGATGCGCTGCACGACTTTGACATAGTTGCCGGTGGCATTCTCGGGGGGTAGCAGAGCAAAGCTCGAACCGGTTCCCCGCTGAATGCTGTCGAGATGGCCCTCGAGTATTTGTCCGGGAAGGGCATCGACCCGGATGCGAACAGGCTGCCCTTGCCGCATGCCGGAAAGTTCGGTCTCCTTGAAGTTGGCAACAATGTACATTTGCCTTGGAACGTCTGAGAACAACGTCTGTCCGGGTTGCACGAAGCTTCCGACCTGAACGGTCTTGTTGGCGACGCTGCCGGCGTCGGCGGCATAGATCTTCGTGTATGAGAGGTTGAGCTGCGCCTGGGCGACAGCCGCCTGCGCCCCCGTGATCGCCGCATCGGCCTGATCGATCTGGCTCTGCAAGACATTGATCTGCGACTGGGCCGCCGCAAGAGCGGCGCGGTCGTGCTCGACCAGAGCCTTGCGCTGACCGATATCCGCTTGAGCCTGTTGCCAGAGCTGTTCGCTTCCGGCTCCATGCGTCGCCAGATCGCTGTTTCTTGCGAGCTGCTGCTGTGCGTATTGAAGCTGTGCTTCGTCGCTTTGGACCGTTGCCTGCGCAGCGGCAATCTGGTGTTGCTGCTGCGCCAACTGTGCGTTGACGTTTTCCTTCGAGGCCTGTGCGCTCAATAGGCCCGCCTGCGCACTTTTCAGAGCGACCTCGAAATCACGGGGATCGATCTCCACAAGCAGGTCGTTCTTCGCGAAGACGCTGTTATCGTCGACGTGCAATGCGGTGACATAGCCCGCGACCTTCGGAACGACCGCAACGGTGTCGGCCTGGACGCTGGCGTCATTCGTCTGGCGTATATAGAGCGCGGGCATGTATATGTAGGCGCCCGCCAGAAGGATGACGGCAGCGACGCCCCCCACCCAGGCAGACATTCGCCGACGCTTGCTCGGAGCAATTGCCGCCGCCGGGAGTGTGTTGCCAACTGCGGGGTCGGCCTTGGGTGCTGGAAATTCCATCGTCGAGCGAGGTGCTGTTGGGGAGGCAAGTTTGAGCTTGGTCATTTCTTCACCACCGGTGTTGGAGACATGAGGGGTATGAAGCAAAGGGAGATGATCCCGATTGCCGCCATGAAGAGAAATGCGTCGGCATAGGCAAGGGTGGCCGCCTGGCGAGTACTCGTTTCCGCCAGCAGTTTCAGTGCCATGTCGTGGGCCTGTTCGGAGGTAACACCGCCGCGCTGCATCATGCTGTCGGCCGCCGTTGTGATCCATTGCGACATCACAGCCGATGTCGCGTTCAGGTGTTCGAAGAGACGACCGGAATGCAGCTCCTCGCGGCGATCGATGATGATCGTCACCAATGTCACGCCGAGCGATGCGCCGAACTGGCGGAAAGTCATATAGATCGAGACGGCATCCAGCTGCGCTTCCTGTGGAAGGCGCGCGACGGTTCCCCCGGCGATTGATGACAAGAGTGGTGCCAGGCAAAAGGCATAAAGAACCAACGGCAACGCGAAATAAGTGTAAGGGGTTTCAGTTGTGATCAGCCTTGCCATCATCAGCATCGAAGCGATCAGCATCAGGAGGGCAAATGCCAGGATCTTTCGCTGACCGTATTTGCCGATTGCCGAGGTGACGAACGGTCGGATCAGGGCAGCCGTCAGGGCGTAGACCGCCATCAGACGTCCGGTGTCCGTTGCGCTCAGCATCTGCGGATTGACGTTGCGAAGAAACTCGGGAAGTGCGTAGAGGCTTCCGGAGAGAATGATGCCGGCGAAAACGCCGAGGAAGATCGCTGCCAGCAGGTGTCGATCGCGGATGAGTTCGAGCCGCAACAGGCGAGCGTCGTTACGCTCGTTCAATTGCCATGCCACGAAGGAAGCCAGAGATGCCACGCAGATGAGGGACAGGACCTGAATCCGCGTCGAGCCGAACCAGTCATCGATTTCCCCACGGCTGAGCACTGTCTGTCCGCATATCAGGGCTGTGGCGAGAAGCACTATGCCTGGCCCATCGATGCCTCGCGCACGGCGGTCCAGACTCCTCGGAATTTGAGGAAAGTACTGGCGCAGAAGAATGATCGCGGCGATGACAAAGATCACATTCGGCAGAAAGATCAATCGCCAGCTGAAATTGTCGGTCACGAAGCCGCTAAAGAGAAGGCCGGCGCTGGTTGCGAGATAGAGCATCACCGAGATCTTCATGAGCGATCTGCTGCGGCTCTGTTTCGGGACGAGCATGTAGACGCTGGCGCGCCACCACATAGTCAGACCGGCGCCGGAAAAGCCGAGGATGATGCGCCATAGGAGCATCGTCTCCTGGTTGGTTGCGACAGCGCACCCAAGCGAGGCGATCACGAAGATGATGGCGGAACCGAGGATATAACGTAGATGGCCGACATAGCCGGCCATCCAGATCGATACGGGAACGCCAAGGAGCAGCGCCGAGCTATACGTCGTCAGAAACCAGCTCGCCTCGTCCTGGGAGATTCCGAAGGAGCCGGCCATGTCAGGCAGCACCAGATTGACGGCGTCATAGGTGTAGAATTCCATCCATGTGGCAAGGCCGAGCCCTATCAGGACCATGTTGGTCTGAGCGGGGTTTGTCATACTGAATTGACCGACACCGCCGGCCAGCGCGGCTTGCGACGAATTGTGACCCGTTTCATCCGACATCATTGGTAAACACCACTGTTGATATTTTCGACGCCAATGTGCCGCCGCGGGCCACTTTTCGGAAAGTGGCGTGGGTGCAAACCATCATTGCGAATAATGGAAGCCATCGATCGGAAGATGGGGCGATAGCGGCGAGCCTACCGATCCATAGTGCGGCTTGAACCGGTTGCTTTGCGCAAAGCCAGCGTGGGGAATGTCTCCGAAGGGCTTTTTAAGCTCACCGCCGCGAAGAGCTGAAATAGGGATATGGCTTTGGTTTATGCCGCGTGAAGGCGGGCGACTTGGCACCAACTATCGAATGCTGTTGGGCGCAGTTCGCGACGGCGAGCTGATGCGGTGTGGTCTCGAGCCGAAGGCTCATGCTTGAATACTCTAGGCGCGAATCCCGCGCATTCAGTAATCGATGACTCGGGCGTCGGCCGGATCAGCCCAGCGCGTATTTGGTACGGTAGAGAACCAGCCCGGGCGGGCCGGGTCTCGATCGTAAAGGTAGCCGCCCAGCGATTTATACAGATCTGAATATTGGCCGAGCTTCTCGCGGTCGATTTCCACGCCGAGGCCATGGCCGGTCGGCACTTTGATCGAGCCGTTCGTGTATTTCATAGGACCGCCGACGATGATGTCGTCGGTCAGCTGGTGGTAGTGCGCATCCGCCGTGTAGACGAGGTTCGGCAGGACGGCGCCCAGATGCAGCATGGTCGCGAGTTGGATGCCGAGTTCGCCGGACGAATGCACGGCGACCCCGAGCTGGAATGTCTCGCACACGCCCGCCGCCTTGATACAGGGTCGGATGCCGCCCCAGAAGGTGGTGTCGAGCAGGATTACATCGACCGCCGGGTTCAGCACGTTGGTGGCAAGCTGCTCGAAGTTGATGACGATCGTGTTGGTGGCAAGCGGCATATGGGTGTTTTCCCGCACGCGCCGCATGCCGTTCAGACCCCAGGTTGGGTCCTCATAATAATCGTTGTTCAGGTCCTCGATCCCTTTGGCGAAGCGGACGGCCTCCTCGACGCTGAAGGCCGCGTTCGGGTCGTAGCGCACGGAATCAGTGCCAACGGCGCTTGCAAGCGCACGGAAGACCTCGAGCTCGTAGTCCGGCGGGAAGACGCCGCTTTTCAGCTTGTGCGCCCTGAAGCCGTGGCTGCGCTTGAGTTCCAGCGCCTGTTCGATCAACTGATCGGCAGTGCGGATCTCGCCCGTGCCGGTGTCCTTGTTGGGCAGACGGAAGAACAGATAGCTTGCAAAACCGACCTCGTCGCGCATCTTGCCGCCAAGTACGTCATAGGCAGGCACACCCAGAAATTTGCCGATGATATCTATGCAGGCAAATTCAATGGCGGCATGCATCTGCGTGCGGTTGTTGTAGAGGCTGGCCGTGGGGTTGCAGATCTTGAAGCGCAGTTGCTCCAGTTCGAACGGGTCGTGGCCGACAAGGTAGGTCTTGAGCGCGCGAAACGCGGCTTCGGCACTTTCTCCGCCTCCGCCCATCTCGCCCAAGCCGACGATGCCGACGTCCGTTTCGATCTCGATGATCGTGCGCACGAAACGGCCCCAGTGTGCGCCGTTGGAATGGCGCAGCGGCGCTTCGAGGGGTACCGTCACGGTCGTCGCGCGGATGTCAGTGATCTTCGGCCGCTTCATGCTGGTCTCCATTGAAATGAATAGAATCGCTCAATCCGGCAGGACAATGCCGAGCTTGGCCATGGTGCCGCCATCGATCTTCATGTCGGCGCCGGTGATGAAGCGGGCCTTGTCGCTGGCAAGGAAGGCGACCAGATCCGCCACTTCTTCCTGCTTGCCGACGCGGCCGATCGGGTGCCCCTTGCCCCATTGAGCGATCATCTCGTCCTGGGTCATGTCCCCCTTGAAGAGATCTGCCGCCCAACGCAGCATCGGCGTATCGATCGAGGCGGGGCAGACCGCATTGACCGTGATATTGTCGGCGGCATGATCGAGCGCCATGGCGCGCACGAGCGCGTTGATGCCGCCCTTGCTGGCGGTATAGGCGGCAACATTCGCTTGCGAGGCATAGGATTGTATCGACGAGATAGCGACGATCGAGCCGCCGCCCCGCTCTTTCATTGCCGGTATTGCAAATTTCGAGGCGAGGTAGATGCCCTTCAGATTGATGTCGAGCACGTCGTCCCAGACATCCTCCGGCGTATCGACCACGGTTCCATAGCGCTGGACGCCGGCGCTGCAAACAAGAATATCGACGCCGCCGTTCTTTACTTTCGCCTGATCGACTGCGGCGCGCATGTCTGTGGCGTTGCGAACATCAGCGACGAAACCGCTCGTTCTGCCGCCGATCTCCGTGACGGCTTTCTCGATCGATTGCCTGTCATTGGCAACGATCAGGACGCTCGCGCCGGCACCGGCAAAACGTTCCGCGCAAGCCCGCCCCATGCCGAGGCTGCCGCCGGTAACGATGACGCTCTTGCCGTCGAATTCCATTTTCGGTGCTCCTCCATGCGACAGGACTTATTAACATTCTACCATACCAGTATGTCAATATCCGAATTTCGGTTCCTCGACGCCGCGAAACTCCGTCTTGATCGCGAGCAGGCTACCTTCGAGCGGATGGGCGCCGAGATGTTCGTCCGTCATGGTGAAACGGGCCGAGGTGACGTAGAGCGTCGAAAGGTCCGTGCCGCCGAATGTGCAACTCGTCGGCCAGGAAACCGGCAATTCGACAAGATCCTTGAGTATGCCATCGGCGCTAAAACGCGCGACGGCTGCGCCGCCGACCACGCGGCAGTTCCACAAGTGATCATCGGAATCAAGGCACGAGCCATCCGGCAGGCCTCGTTCAAAACCGCCGACGATGGTGCAGCGGTTGGAGATGGCTTTTGTCTCGGGATCGTAGGCAAAGGAATAGATTTCGTTTGCCAGCGTGTCGGCGAAGAGGAAGCGGTGATCGCGGGTCCAAGCCATCGTATTGGTGATGCCGTATTCATTCGGCGTCATCCGATTGATCTCACCCGAGGGATCGATGCGGTAGATCGCGCCGGTATCGGCCGTCATCTCCTTCGGCGTGCCGTCCGCATGGAGATTGTTCTGCATCGTGGAAACCCAGAATGAACCGTCTACGGCGACGCGTCCTTCGTTGAGCCGGTTCTCCGGCCTGTCCGGCTCCGGTATCGCGAAGACCCTAAATGTTTCGTCCGGCTGCCAGAAGCAGACCTCGCGCGCCAGGCCAAGGATGAAGCCGCCGTTCTTGCGCATGGCGATCGAGGTAGGAAAATCAGGCGTCGGCCATGTGTCGTGCCGTCCCGTCTCTACCTCCAGACGATGAATGCGCTTGCCGCCGATATCGACCCAGTAAAGCGCCTGCTCGTCGGCGGACCAGATGATGCTTTCGCCGACGATGTCCCGTGCCTCGAAGAAGATGTTGGCTTGCATGTGCCTCCCCCAGCCGCTGTCAAAATCCTCGGATTGACAATAGGCGAGATGAGATCTAAATCAAGCTTAGTTTAAACCTATATGATAGGTAGGCGCGAAGCTTGATGGAAACCTTGCCAACCATAAAAGAAACCAGCGATCGGCCTGATATGGCCGAAGGGCTGCTCGGCGGCGTGATGGAGGCCGTGAAGGTCCACATCCGCGACAATGGGCTTCAGGTTGGCGATGAATTGCCAAGCGAGGGCGCCTTCGCCGAACTCACGGGTGCATCGCGAACGATCGTGCGCGAGGCCTATCGTTCGCTTGCGGCGTTGACGCTCATCGATATCGGCAACGGACGACGGGCGCGGGTGGCTGCGCCAAAGGCTGATGTGCTGGCAATGATCACCGACCACGCGGTTCACACCAACCAGGCGACGATCCAGCAGATCTTCGATGTACGCCGAACCATCGAGAGGCGTACCGTTGCGCTTGCCGCGCTACGGCGGACCGACCGCGAGGCGGCCGAAATCTATGCGCTTGCCGAGGCGATGCAGCGTGATTTCAATGATCCGCAGAAAGTCATGGAGCACGATATCGCGTTTCACGAGGCCATTGGCGTCGCTTCGAAGAACCCGATGTTTTCGCTGATTGTCGGCTCCTTCCATGTCGTGACACGCCATACCTGGCCGATCGGCTGGGCGAGCCGCGGCAGCAACGAGACGAGACAGGAGAGCATTGACGGTCACTTCGCCATCGCCCAGGCGATCGCCAATGGCGATCCGGCCAAGGGCGAGGCGGCGATGGTCGAGCACTTCGATCTCACCGTGAAGGCATTGCTGGCGGCCGGGGTATATTGATGAAGATCACCGCATTCGAAACCGTTCGCGTCAAGGAGTTCCCGAACATCCTTTGGGTGAAGATCCACACCGACGAGGGCCTGGTCGGACTTGGCGAAACCTTCTTTATGGCCGAGACGGTGGAAGCCTATATCCATGAGGTTGTTGCGCCGAAGCTGCTCGGGCAGGATCCGCTCCAGATCGACAAGATCGCAAAGGATCTGACCGGTTACCTTGGCTTCCGCTCCACCGGCGTCGAGATGCGCGGCAACTCGGCCGTCGATATCGGCCTTTGGGATTTGTTCGGAAAGGCGACGAATCTGCCGATCGCGCAGCTGTTGGGCGGTTTCTCGCGCCGGGAGATCCGCACCTATAATACCTGCGCCGGGAATACCTACATGCGGGAGGCAAGCGGACAGCAGACCGGAAACTATGGCATCGGCGGTCCACGCCGAGACTATGACGATCTGAACGGCTTCCTCGAACATGCCGATGATCTGGCGGAAGACCTGCTTTCCGAAGGCATCTCGGCGATGAAGATCTGGCCTTTCGACATCGCGGCCGAGGCGAGCGGCGGGCAGTATATTTCCGGGCCTGACCTGCGCAGGGCTCTCGAGCCTTTCGAAAAGATCCGCAAGCGCGTCGGCGACAGGATGGACATCATGGTCGAGTTCCACTCCATGTGGCAGCTCACGCCGGCGATCCAGATTGCGCGCGCGCTCGAACCTTACGCAACCTTCTGGCACGAAGATCCCATCAAGATGGATTCGCTATCGAGCTTGAAGCGCTATGCGGCGGCAAGCCGCGCGCCGTTATGTGCCTCCGAAACATTGGCGACCCGGTGGGCTTTCCGTGATCTGCTGGAGACCGACAGTGCTGGCATCGTCATGCTCGACCTTTCGTGGTGCGGCGGCATTTCCGAGGCAAAGAAGATTGCCACCATGGCCGAGGCCTGGCATCTGCCCGTGGCGCCGCATGATTGCACGGGACCAGTGGTGCTTTCCGCATCGACGCATCTCTCGCTCAATGCCCCGAATGCGCTCGTTCAGGAAAGCGTGCGCGCCTATTATCGCACCTGGTATGCGGATATCACGACACAATTGCCGAGCGTGACCAATGGCATGATTACCGTTCCGCCAGGGCCTGGGCATGGGGTCGAGCTCGCCGAAGATCTCGATAAAAAATTCAATGTTTATCGGCGTATGGCAAAGGTGGAAGTCTCGACCTAGCAAAAATGCTTGACTTGTATGGTAGTAGGTTAGTACACAATCCGCATTGAGCTGACGTCGGGAAGAGGGTCGCCGCATGCAGAACGCCAAGTCCCCAAAAGTAGTTGCCCTGAGCGAATCCGTCGGCCCGCAGGTCTATCGCATCCTGCGCGAGCGGATCATTCAGGCCGAGCTTTTGCCGGGAGAGCGACTGTCGGAATCCGACGCGGCCAAGTCCTTGTCCGTCAGCCGTCAGCCGGTGCGTGAGGCTTTCATCAAGCTTTCCGAGGAAGGGCTGGTGCAGGTGCTGCCGCAGCGAGGCACGTTCGTTACGAAGATCTCCGTGGCATCGGTCATGGACGTGCGCTTCGTGCGCGAGGCGATCGAGGCCGATATCGTGCGCCTGGTGGCGAAAGGCCATGCGGCGGACACGATCGCGGAATTGCGTCGCCAGCTCGCGGAACAGCGAAAGGTATCGCATGACGATCGCGTCGGGTTTTTGCGACTCGATGAACTCTTCCATCACACGCTCGCGGCCGCGGCAGGCAAGTCCTATGCCTGGAGCGTGATCGAAAGCGTCAAGGCCCAAATGGACCGTGTCCGTTTTCTATCCGTCGACGACCTGCACATCGGGCGGCTGATCGAGCAGCATGAAAAGATAGTCGACGGCATCGCTGCCGGTGACACAGCCGCCGCGGAGGAGGCGATGCGGCTACACCTGCGCGAGATACTGACATCCTTGCCTGAAATCGCTCGTTCACGCGCGGAGCTGTTCGACGATACGGAGTGATTGCAGCGCAAATCATATAAACCAGAGGGAGGAAAGCATGCTTAGGAAATTGATCGCCGGTACGGCGCTCGGTCTGTCGCTCATGGCATCCGGGGCATCTGCCGCAGGACTGAATATCACATTCATCAGCCACTCTTCGGCTTCCAATACATTCTGGCAATCGGTGAAGAAGGGCTTTGACGATGCATGCACCCGCGTCGAGGCCAGTTGCCAGCTCGTCCTGACGCAGACCGAAGGCTCGGTCGAACAGGCGGTCGCAAACCTGCAGGCCGCAATCGCGACCAAGCCCGATGCGATCTTCGTCGCCATCGTCGATGACAAGGCCTATGACGCTGCGATCAAGGAGGCGACCGACGCCGGCATCCTCGTGCTGGCCGTCAATGTCGACGATAGTCAGGGCGCCAAGGGCAATGCCCGCAAGGCCTTCATTGGCCAGGGCTTCGTCGCGGCCGGTTATTCGCTCGCCAAGGCGCAGTCGTTGAATTTCCCGAAGGATGGTCCGCTCAACCTGCTGGTCGGCGTTAATGCGCCCGGTCAGACATGGTCCGAACAGCGCGCTGCCGGGGTGACCAAATTCCTTGAGGAATACAAGGCCGAGCACAAGGATCGCGAGGTCAATATCGCGCGCATCGACTCGGCGACCGATCTCGCTGTCGCTGCCGACCGCATCGGCGCCTATCTCAACGCCAATCCGAACACGACGGCCTATTTCGATACGGGCTATTGGGATGCCGGCGTTGCCAAGGTGTTGAAGGACCGTGGCATCAAGCCTGGAAAGGTTTTGCTTGGCGGCTTCGATCTCGTGCCTGAGGTGCTGCAGCAGATGACGGCCGGCTATGTGCAGGTTCAGGTCGATCAGCAGCCCTACATGCAGGGCTTCATGCCTGTCATGGAAGCCTATCTCTGGAAGACTGCCGGTCTCACGCCCTCGGATATCGACACAGGGCAGGGGATCGTCACGCCCAAGGATGTTCCCATGATCATGGAAATGTCGAAGCGCGGCCTGCGCTGAGAAAACCCATCCAATTGCCACCCGGCGTCTTGTTCCGCGGAATGGGACGCCGAACTATCACGAGCGATACGCGGATGAAGCGGTTTCTGAAAATTTATCTCGACAAGCCCGAGCTGGCGGGGCTTGCCCTGCTGATCCTTCTGGTTGTCCTGTTCCAGATCAAGTCGAACGGCGTGTTCCTGTCGTTCGAGAACATACGCGGCATCATGGGGCTGCTGCCGGAAATGGCGCTCGTTGCCATCGGTGTGACCATATTGATGATCTGCGGTGAATTCGATTTGTCTGTCGGTTCTGTCTTCGCGCTGATGCCGATGTCTATGGCGGTTATGTTGAACGACGGCATTCCGTTCAGTCTTGCTTTGCTGCTTGGCTTGCTGCTCTCAGCATTTATCGGTGCTATCAATGGCTACATAACGCTGCAGTTCTCGATCCCGAGCTTCATTACCACGCTTGGCATGCTGTTCATCGCACGCTCTCTGACGATCGTTGTTTCCGGCGGCTTTCCGCCGCTTCTGCCGGATGATCTGCCGACCTGGCTCTTCACCGACTATATCTGGCCGGGGGCGATCCTGCGCATGTCCTTCCTGTGGTTTGCACTGATCGCGATCCTGGCTGCCGCTTTCCTCTCGTTGACGAATTTTGGCAACTGGATCAGGGCGGTTGGCGGCTTCAACGAAGCAGCCGCCTCGATGGGAATTCCGGTCAGGCGCGTGAAAATCGTCTGCTTCATGCTCTGCTCGATGCTTGCGGGCTTTGCCGGTCTGTTGCAGGTCTTGCGGCTCGGCTCGCCACTGCCGTCGATCGGCGAGGGTCTGGAATTGCAGGCCGTGGCTGCGGCCGTCATCGGCGGGACGGCGTTGGCGGGTGGCATCGGCACGGTGTTCGGCGCGATCATCGGCACGCTTTTGATCCGCACCATCGACAATGGCCTCGTGCTTTCGCGCGTCGATGCCAACTGGTTCAAGTTCGCGATCGGCATGCTCACCATGTTCGCCGTCATCGCCAATGCCTGGATGGGCAAGATGTCCCGCAAGATCAAGGTGGAGGCGCATAAATGACCCAGCCGATCATCGAGTGCCGTAATCTGCAGAAATGGTATAGCGGCGTGCATGCGTTGAAGAACGTGTCGCTGACCATCAATCCCGGCGAGTCCGTCGGTCTCGTCGGTGACAATGGAGCAGGCAAATCGACGCTGATCAAGATATTGTCCGGCGTCCACCATCAGGATGCCGGCCAGATCCTCATCGAAGGCCGGGAAGTCAATTTCCGCTCGCCCAAGGATGCGATGCGTCACGGGCTCGAGACGATCTACCAGTACAATTCCATGGTTCCCACGATGTCGATCGCCCGCAACCTGTTCATCGGGCGCGAGCCGATGAAGTGGCGGATCGGCAATTTCGGTGTCATGGACCAGAAGCGCATGCGCGACGAAAGCATCAAGGCAATCGCCGATGTCGATCTGCATCTGCGCTCGCCGGATGCGTTGGTGGGCGAACTTTCAGGCGGTCAGAAGCAGGGCGTGGCGATCGCCCGTGCGATGCATTTCAAATCGAAGGTGCTGATCCTCGATGAGCCGACCAACCATCTATCCGTCAAGGAGACGAACAAAGTGATCGGTTTCGTGCGCGGCCTGAAGGCGCAGGGCCTGACCGGCATCTTCATCTCGCACAACATGCAGCACGTCTTCCAGTCCTGTGACCGGATCGTGGCGATGGCGCGAGGCGAAATCGTCTTCGACCGGCCGACCACGGAAACCTCGATCGACGAAGTTCACGAACTGCTGTGAGGCTCAGATGACGACTTTATCGGGGAAGACGGTGTTGCTGACCGGCGCGCTCGGAACGCTGGGGCGCGAGCAAGCGGCCCGCTTGGCGCGCGCGGGCGCCCGGGTATTGATGCTGGACAGGGCGGAAAGCCATGCCGGTGAGGCTCTTGCTTCCAATATTGCAGCGGAGAGCGGCGGTGCCGTGTCCTATGTCAGGCAGGACCTCGGCGATCTCAAAGCGAGCGAGATGCGGGTGGCGGCGCTTTGCGATGCGCATGCGGGGATCGATATCCTCATCAACAATGCTGCGCTCATCATCAACAAGCCGTTCGAGGAATTCTCGCTGGAGGAATATGAGGAGCAACTGCGGGTCAATTCCTCCGCCGCCTTCGCATTGACCCGCGCCGTTGCGCCGCACATGAAGCAGAAAGGCTACGGCAAGATCGTCAACTTTTGCTCGCTGACACTCAACGGCCGTTGGGACGGTTATGTGCCCTATGTCGCGTCGAAGGGGGCGATATACGGTCTTACGAAATCGCTTGCGCGCGAGCTCGGGCCATACGGCGTACGCGTCAATTGCGTCTCGCCCGGTGCCGTGGTGTCGGAGGCCGAGGAGCGCGTCTTCGGCGACCGGCTGCAGCAGTATAATGATTGGATATTGGAGAACCAGTCGATCAAATCGCGCATTCAGCCTGGCGACATCGCCGAGCTGGTGCTGTTTCTCGTATCGCCGGGGTCCGACATGATCTCCGGCCAGAACATCGGAATTGACGGCGGCTGGTGACGCTCTTCAACTCCACCATCAGGCGCAAACGAGAATTGCCTCCGCATTGCGCTGCTCGAATGTCTGAGGGATGGGCAGCAGACCGAAGCAACTGAACGCTGCATTTTCCCACGACCGCCCGACGGCTGCGGGAAGACGGTCACGTCGACCTCCGGACGACCAGTTTACCAGTCAGGGTAACCGTTTCGGCTTCAACGGTTCCGACAATCATGCCGATGATCGCCTCCACCATTTCGTGTCGCGGCTGTTCGTAGGTGGTGAGGCTATAGGCCGACGATCCGCCCAGCTCGTAATTGTCGAAACCGACGATCGCGATATCATCAGGCACGCTCAGCCCGAACTCTCCACGGATTTCATCCATGGCTCCCAATGCCAGGATATCGTTTTCGCACATGAGAACATCGATGCGGTCGGCAGGCGCAATGCGAGACAGATAACCGCGGACGGATTCTGCTCCTGCCTCGGCACTATATTTCTCGGCAGACAGCAATTCGATCTCGCCAACACCTTTCTGCGCCCAGAAGTCGGTGAAATGTTGCCGGCGCCTCAGCGCCGTTGAAAGCGCCGTCGCGCCGCTCATGAAGCCGGGCCGTCGATATCCCCGCTTGTGCAGGTGATCGACGATGTCCCTGAGAGCAAGCTCGGCATCACAGACCACTGCCGGCACGCCGTCGATCTGACTATCGCGAGCCAGAACGAACATGGGAGGCATTCCATTGCCGAGTTGGCGATCCGTCAGTGTCTCGTCGCGAAATGCGGTGCCGAACAGGATGACGGCATCGACCTGTCGCTGGTCCGCATGCAACAACGCATGCACGTGATCGAAGTGATTGTTGATGTTGATCAGCATAGCAACCAGACCCGCGGCCTGCAGGCGCTCGGTCAATGTCTCAAGGAATGGCAGTTTTTGGGGGTTGCTGAAGTCGTCCACGAAGACTGCAACCTGGCGCGTGGAGTTTGTTGCGAGACTTCGAGCGAGAAGATTCGGCGAATAGTTCAAGGCCGTCGCCGCCTCCATGACGCGGCGCTTGCTCTCCTCCGTGATCGACGATCCCGGCGTAAAGGCCCGAATGACCGTCCATTTCGACACCCCGGCGACGGCCGCAACTTCCTTCGCTGTGGTTCGCCTGACGGTCTCTTTCCTGCGCATGCTGCCTCCGGAGGAAACGGAATAAACATTCCATTTTCTGATTCCAGTGAAATGAATGCTTGCTTTTACCTTATTCAAGCTTATGATGCACCTGCTTGCACCCGGTAGCAGGGAATTTGCACCCGGTAGCAACTACATTTGCCGACCTGAGGAGCGGGCGGTACAAGGAGGAGGAACAACATGAAATCTATTCTCAGCAAAATTGCCTTCGGCATTCTGGCCGCGGGGATCGCCGTTTCTTGCTCAACGGCTGCAAGAGCGCAGGACCAGTTGACGATCATTGCCGTCACGCACGGCCAGGCATCCGACCCGTTCTGGTCGATCGTCAAGAACGGCATGATGCAGGCCGGCAAGGATAGCAACGTCAGAGTGGACTACCGTGCGCCGGAAACCTTCGACATGGTTGCGATGGGTCAGCTCATTGAAGCCGCAGCCAACCAAAATCCGGCCGGGATCGTGATTTCGGACCCCGACCCGGATGCCCTTGGTCCGGCGATCCAGAAAGCCGTTGCCGCCGGCATTCCAGTGATCTCCATGAACTCCGGTATCGCCGCCGCCGAAAAGCTCGGCATCAAGCTGCATGTCGGCCAGGATGAGCTCCCGGCCGGCATCAAGGTCGGTGCAAAATTGAAGTCCCTCGGTCTGAAGCATGTTCTGTGCGTCAATCAGGAAGTAGGCAATGCAGCTCTCGACCAGCGTTGCGCAGGCACGGAGAAAGGCTTCGAAGGCGGCAAGGTGACCGTATTGCCGACCACGGCGGATCCGGCCGAGATCGAAGCCAAGATTCAGGCGGCGCTCACCTCCGATCCGTCGATCGACGTCGTCCTCGGCCTATCTGCGCCGCTGGTCGGCGAACGCGCTGTCGCGGTTGTCGAGAAGATGGGCGTCGGCGATAAAGTGAAGGTCGCGTCCTACGACCTTTCGGCCGGGTTCCTCAAGGCTGTCGCTGACGGCAAGGCATTGTTCGCAGTCGACCAGCAACCCTATCTCCAGGGCTATCTGCCGGTGACTTTCCTTGCATTGAATGCGCGTTACGGCACGATGCCGGCAGGCAACGTCGCGTCCGGCCCGAGCTTCGTTGAGAAGGACACCGCGGCCAAGGTCATCGAAAAATCCTCCCAAGGCATCCGCTAGGCCGGAGCCGTCGCAGTTCCCGTAAGGGCGGGAACTGCCCCAACCGCCATGCTCGCCTATCCACGCGACCGGTCCGATGAATGATCTGGCGCGCAAGGACAACGAACAAACTGAGGAACGACCCCATGACGCTGGCCAACGAACAGAACGGGACTTCCGCCCGATCCGACGAGCGGCTGAAAAAGGTTTCGACGATGACCGCATTGCTGCGGCGTCCGGAACTTGGCGCTGTCGCCGGATTGGTGCTTGTCACCGTCTTCTTTTTCTTCACCGCCAATCCTGCCATGTTCACGCTGGCCGGCGTGATCAACTTCATGGCTCCGGCCGCCCAGCTTGGAATTCTTGCGATCGGTGCCGCTCTGTTGATGATCGGGGGCGAGTTCGATCTGTCGATCGGATCGATGGTTGCCTTCGCCGGTCTGGTATTCGGTACGGCGCTTGTGGTCTTGCACCTGCCGCTCAGCGTGGCGATCCTGATTGCCATGGGCTTCGCCGTCGCAATCGGTGTCACGAATGCACAGCTCACGATGCATACCGGCCTTCCTTCCTTCATCGTCACGCTTGCCTTCCTGTTCATCCTGCGCGGCTTGACATTGGTCGGTCTCAAATGGGCAAGCGGCGGCGCAACACAGCTTCGAGGGATGAAGGAAGCCGCCGCCAACAGTCCGCTTGCGCCAATCTTCTCCGGCGATGCATTCACGGGTCTGTTTTCCTGGCTCGGAAGCCACGGCATCATCGAGACTTTTCCAAGTGGCACACCGAAGGTTCCCGGCATTCCCGTGGAAATCCTGTGGTTCGTCCTGATTGCACTGGCTGCCACTTGGGTGCTTTTACGGACGCGCTTCGGCAACTGGATCTTTGCGTCCGGCGGCGATCCGCGAGCCGCCCGCAAATCCGGCGTCCCTGTTGCCCGCGTCAAGACGACACTCTTCATCATTACAGCCATGTGCGCCACTCTCGTCGCAATCCTCACCGTCCTCGATGCCGGTTCCACGGATGCCCGCCGCGGTTTCCAGAAGGAGTTCGAGGCAATCATCGCAGCCGTCATCGGCGGCTGCCTTCTGACTGGCGGCTATGGGTCGGCGATCGGTGCGTTCTTCGGTTCTATCGTCTTTGGCATGGTGCTGATCGGGCTCACCTACACATCGATCGATCAGGATTGGTACCTCGTCTTCCTCGGCGGCATGCTGCTGACGGCCGTCATCTTCAACAATGTCATCCGCAAACGCGTCACGGGAGAACGCTGATGACCAAGTCTCAAACGCCCATCGTCGAGGTTAGGAACCTCGTCAAGCACTTCGGCTCGATCATTGCGCTTAACGGCGTCTCGTTGAGCGTCAACGCCGGTGAAGTCCTCTGCCTTCTCGGCGACAACGGCGCCGGCAAGTCTACCCTTATCAATACGCTGTCTGGTGTGTTCAGGCCGACATCGGGAGAATTTTTGGTCGATGGACAGCCCCGGACGTTCAACGGCCCGCGTGACGCGCTCGATGCCGGCATTGCCACCGTCTACCAGGATCTTGCGATGATCCCGCTGATGTCGGTGACGCGAAACTTCTTCATGGGGCGCGAACCTCTGAAAGGTTTTGGCCCGTTCAAGCACATGGACATGGACTTCGCCAACAACATCACACGCGACGAGATGCGCAGGATCGGCATCGATGTCCGCGAGCCGGATCAGGCCGTTGGCACGCTATCGGGCGGAGAGCGCCAGTGTGTCGCCATCGCGCGTGCTGTTTACTTCGGTGCCAAGGTCCTAATTCTCGACGAGCCCACGTCCGCGCTCGGCGTTGCCCAAACCTCGATGGTTCTGAAGTATATCGACCAGGTTCGCGGCAAAGGGCTTGGCGTCATCTTCATCACGCACAACGTTCGCCACGCCTATGCGGTGGGCAATCGGTTTACGGCGCTCAACCGCGGAAAGACGCTTGGAACCTTCACCAAGAGCGAGATCGATCTGGACGGCCTCCAGAATCTGATGGCGGGCGGCAAGGAGCTGCAGTCCCTTTCCGAGGAGCTCGGCGGAACCATCTGAGCGAATATTACAGAACAGCTGTTCGGTTCGGTGTTCCTTCACTGCGCCACGGATTTTCATATCCATCAACAAGGTAAGATCTCGATGACTGCTCCTACGACTTTCTTTCCATTGGCGGCCTGCGCCGAGATGCTGTGGCGTGACAAGCCGATCGAGTGGCGCGCCTCGCGGCTCAAGGAAATGGGCTTCGGTGTCGGCCTGTGGAACTGGCCAGAACATGACATTGGCAAACTGGAGGCGACGGGCGCGACTTTCACCATCATGAATGGCTATCTCACGGGCTGCCTGACCGATGACGAAGGAGCCGACGAGCTTGTCAGGACCGCTCGTGAAACCGCGCAGGTCGGCAAGCGCCTCGGTGTCCAGCGACTGAACCTCCATGGCACCGGTCTCGGCGATCGTGGCCTTCCGGTGCAGCCGATCGAAGTCGTCACGGGTGCGATGTGGCTGAGGGCCCGCGACACTCTTCGTCGGATCGTGGATCTAGCCGAGGCTGAAGATGTCGTCTTCACGCTTGAGAACCTGAACCTGCCCGTCGATCACCCCGGCGTGCCCTTCGGCCGTGCCGAGGACACACTGGCTCTCGTGTCCAGCATCGATCATCCGAGGCTGCGCCTCAACCTCGATCTCTACCACGCGCAGATCGGCGAAGGAAATCTGATAGAGCTTTGCCGCAAATGCCTGCCCTGGATCGGCGAAATCCAGGTCGCCGATGTGCCGGGCCGCTGCGAACCGGGCACCGGCGAAGTCAATTGGAACGGTATCGCGAAAGCGTTGAAGGCGATGGGTTACGCCGGCCCGATCGGCATGGAAGCCTGGGCCGCAGGCAATGCCGACGAAGCCCTCTTTGCATTCCGTACGGCATTCACAATCTGACATCATAACCCTACAGGACAAATCCTATGACCAAGATCAAACCCGTCAATGTCGGCCTCATCGGCGCCGGCCGCATCGGCTCCTTCCATGGTGAAACTGTTGCAAGGCGACTGGTCGACGCTGAACTCGTTGCCATCGCCGATCCCGCGTCCGGTGCCGCGGCAAAGCTTGCAGATCGACTTGGGGTCGATGCGTCATACACGGACGTTACCGAGCTTCTCGCGCATCCGGGTCTTGACGCGGTTATCATTGCCACCCCCGCCCGGTTCCACACCAATATCCTGGTTCAAGCCGCCGAGGCCGGCAAGGCGATCTTCTGCGAGAAGCCGATGTCGCTGACGCTTGAGGATGCCGATCGCGCGATTGCCGCCGCACGCGGCGCTGGTGTCACGCTCCAGGTGGGGTTCAACCGCCGCTGGGATCAGGCCTTCGCCGAAGGGCGCGCGGCCATCGATGCCGGCAAGATCGGCGCACCGCAGCTTATCCGGTCTTTGACGCGCGATCCAGGCCCGTTCGGCGCCGATCCCGGCAAGATCCCGCTCTGGACCATCTTCTACGAGACCCTCATTCACGACTTCGACACGCTGCTCTGGCTCAATCCTGGAGCCAAGCCCGTTGAAGTCTTCGCTATGGCGGACGCGCTGGTCCGGCCCGATGCGAGAGAAAAGGGGTTCCTCGATACCGCCGTCGTGAGCATCCGCTTCGACAATGGCTCGGTCGCCGTCGCGGAGGCGAACTTCTCCGCTCTTTATGGTTACGATATCCGCGGCGAAGTCTTTGGCTCCGGTGGCATGGTCACCATGGGTGATGTGCGCCGTTCAAGCCTGACCCTTTTCGACAAGGACGGTGTCTCCAACGACACCTGGCGGCGCGATACAGACCACTTCATTCATGGCTATACCGCCCAGCTTGCGTCCTTCGCCAACGCCGTCAGAAACAGAGCGCTGGCGGAGGGGCCAACGGGTATCGATGCGCGCAACGCTCTTGCGATCGCCTTGGCCTGCATCGAGTCGGTTTCCACGAAGCAGCCAGTCATTCTAAAATGAATTGACGAGTGCGCTGCTTCGTCAGCGCACTCGTTCATGCATCCATGACGATCAGGATCGCTTCATGAGCACGCAACAAACAATGAAAAAGCCCGACAATGTCAGAGAGCTGAAGCGCATGATCGCGGCGGTGGGCTTGAGGCTACCCGAGCAGCAGGAGCGGCTTGCGCGCGTCGTTCTGGCTCGGCCGGATATCGTAGCCTTCGGAACCATCAATTCCCTTGCGAACGAATGTCTCGTCTCGCCCTCGACGGTCGTGCGGATGGCGAATGCCCTCGGCTTTTCGACCTTCAGGGAATTCAAGACGCTATTTCGCCAGCACTTGCGCGCTGCGGCGAGCGAGCGGCATGTGGCGAAAGAACCCTAATTTTCTCGAGAGACGCGGAATGAGCCTTCCCACCCCACGCGTCACTCACGGAGGAAACATGAATATGATCGAATTCTCGCCGAAAGGCATCCGGCTTGCCGTCAGTCCCTTATCCTGGGCAAATGATGTTCTCGAGGATCTTGGCGCGGACATCTTGCTGGAGACCTGCCTCACCGACGCCGCGGAAGTCGGTTATCAAGGCATCGAACTTGGACGGAAATTTCCGCGCGATGCGGACGTGCTGCGACCGCTGCTGGGGAGTTTTGGACTTTCATTGGCGTCGGGTTGGCACTCCGGCGAGTTGGCTGAACGCAGTGTCGACGAAGAAATGGCCGCGGTCGCACGCCACGCCGGCCTGCTTCGTGCCATGGGCTGTGAGGTCATGGTCTATGGCGAGGTCGGGATGATGGCTCCCGGATCGCCGCTTGACCGGCCGATGTCGCAGCGAATGATCATGCCGAAGGAGGATGTGCCCGGATATGCCGCGCGTCTGACCGAGTTCTCGATGCGTCTCTTCGGGGACTATGGGCTGAAGTTTGCCTATCACCATCATCTCATGATGGTCGCGGAGACATATGACGAGGTTTCCCGATTGTTCGATCTAGCTGGCCGCGAAGCCGGTCTGCTTCTCGACACGGGACATTCTAAAGGCGGCGGGTTCGACTACCAGAGGCTCATAGATCGCTTTGGAGACCGCATCGTGCATATCCATCTGAAAGACGTTAGGGGAGGGGTGATGGACGAAGTTCGCCAACGAGACCTGAGCTTCAACGCAGGCGTCCGAGGCGGAATGTTCACCGTCCCGGGCGATGGCATCATCGACTTCGCCCCTCTTGCGAAGTTCGTGCGCGAAAGCGGTTATCGCGGATGGCTCGTGGTGGAGGCAGAACAAGATCCCGCGATTGCTCCTCCCAAAGCGGCGGTCGCACGCGCCATTCGGCACGTTGCGACAATTTTGGAAAGTTAGATGATTGGCCCAAGAGGCGCTGGACGGACCAGGAAGCTAGCGCCACTGGCAACTGGGGTCCGCTCAGCATACGCCGCGTGTCTTGCCTGCAGAACAGCGCAGTCAGCGCATCTTCGACGGTATGATGGAGGCTTTGCGCATCTTCGCCATCAATTTGCGAAGCCATCGAGCTTGGCGCCACTCCTAGTGCGCCTGAAATGGCGATGTCCGCTCCGATGGTTGCGAACATCGCGACAGGGGTCGCGCAGGCCTCGATCAATCGGCGCGCTGGTTCACCATGTGGCCTTGTCTCACGTGCTGGCCGCCGTGAGCAGCGGATAGTCGGTGTATCCGGTAGCATTTCCGCCGAAGAACGTGGTTTGGTCTGCTTGGTTCATCGCAGCATTGGTCTTAAGCCGATCGACGAAGTCAGGGTTTGCCAGCACAAGTTGGCCATAGGCCTCGAGATCGGCAAGACCGGCCGCAATATCGGCGCCAATGAGATCGCGCGAACGCCCTGGTCGGTTGACGATCAATGGTTGGTGCCACAGCTTTCTGATGTCTGCGAGCAGCGCATCGTTTCCGGTATGCATGATGTGGAGATAGGCAAGGTTCAATTCGTCGAGCTTGCGGACGAGGTAGCGGTAGAGCTCAGGGCCCTCAACGCCTTCGTCGATCCCCCACATTGCAAGTCCGGGTGACAGGCGGATTGCCGTGCGCGCTGCGCCGATTTCGGCTGCAATCGCCGCCGTTACGTCGATCGCGAAGCGCGCCCGGTTTTCGATCGAGCCTCCATACTCGTCCGTGCGCCTATTGGCGCTAGGTGCGAGGAACTGGTGGACAAGATAACCGTTTGCGCCGTGTATCTCGACACCATCAGCTCCAGCTTCGATTGCACGACGGGCGGCCAGGCGGAAGTCTGCCACGGTTTGACCGATTTCTCCGATGGTCAGGGCACGCGGAGCGGGAATGTCTTGCATGCCCGACAGGGTGAACATCGGAGCGCCTGGCGCTACCGCGGAAGGTGCGACGCCCTGGCGATGATGCGGCGTGTTGTTGGGATGAGACATGCGCCCGGCATGCATCAGCTGGAAGAAGATGCGGCCGCCGTTGGTGTGCACGGCCGAGGTCACTTTGCTCCAGCCTTCGACATGGGCATCCGTATAAATGCCGGGCGTCGTCAGGTAGCCCTGTCCGTCGTCCGAGGGCTGTGTACCCTCCGTAACGATCAAGCCGAGGCCGGCGCGCTGAGAATAATATTCGGCGGCAAGGTCGCTAGGCGTACCATCCGTGTTTGCGCGCGAACGGGTCATGGGAGCCATGACGAGCCGGTTCGCAAGCTCGATCTGGCCGACTGTAACGGGTTCGAAGATGTTGTTCATGTCAATGTTCCTTCTAACTGACGACACAGATATGAGCTTGTCCATTGAGCAGGATAACCCTAGGCTAATGGAAATGATTATCCATCTCATGGAGCAATTGTTTGGATTACCTGAACGACATGGCGCTCTTCGTTGAAGTGGTGAAAACACGCAGCTTTCGCCGCGCCGCAGAGATTCTCGGCATGCCAAATTCAACCTTGTCGCGCCGGATCGGCCTGTTGGAAGAGGGGATCGGGCTCAGGCTCCTCAATAGGACAACCCGCAAAATCGAGCTCACCGAAGCCGGCCAAATCTATTATGAACGCTGTAGCCGCATCGTCGAGGAAGCGCGGATCGCCTATGAGGAACTAGGCACGATGGTTGCACAGCCGACGGGGGTGCTCCGGGTGTCGTCATCGGTCGATTTCACGTTGACCTACATCGCTCCGCTTCTTCCGGAATTCGCGGAGCTATATCCAGGCATCAGTTTCGATCTCGACCTGACGCCTCGCAATGTCGACCTCGTTGGCGAACCTTTCGATCTGGCGATCCGGATGAGAGCACCGGAAAACCCTGGTCTGATCAGCCGCGTGATTGCCCGGATTCACGCTCAATTTTACGCGGCTCCGTCCTATCTCGACGCGAATGGTTCCCCCGGGCATCCGCAAGAGCTCGAACAGCATCAATGCCTGACAATGCCCACAATGCCGACATGGATGGTTCAATCGGGAGCAGAAGCAGCCAATCCGACGGTTCACGGCCGCTATCGGGTCAATAGCGTATCCATGATCCGTCAACTGGCGGTCCTTGGCATGGGAGTGGCGTTCCTTCCGGAACCTATCGTCTTGCAAGATTTAGCGGCTGGAAGGTTGCGGCGAATTCTGCCGCAATGGCAAGGCGCTGTCCAGACGGTCCATGCCGTGACCGAAACACGGCTCGTACCTGCCAAAACCCTGTGCTTCATCGAATTTCTAAAGGAAAAACTACGCTAGATTTGACAGGCATGGCCCAAATTGCGACCCTCCATCTCGTTGAATGGCGCAGACAATCGAGTTTGCCGGGCATGAGAATGGCTCGCTCGGCATATGTTTGCCGAACGGATCACCGCAGGAAGGTACGATCAAGAATCCAGGCTTTCAGTCAAGGAACGGTTCACGTCTCCCTTCGATCCCGGCATATCGAGGGTTCGATAGTCGACCTCGATCAGCGGCAGGTCCAGAGGTAGCCGCGTGGGCAAGCCGGGTTTGCAACGATCCGGCCTATGCCCTGCATCACGGTTTACCAAGCTGGCTGCGGAACGGCATCGAGCAGCATCCGCGTATATTGCTGTTTCGGGTGCGCAAAGATCTGCGAGACCACGCCTTCTTCAACGATTTTTCCATGGTGCATGACGACGACGCGATCACACAGGTGACGCACCACCGACAGATCATGGCTGATGAAGAGCAATGTCAGATTGAAGTGGCGTTTCAGTTCGAGCAGCAGATTGATGACCTGAGCTTGAATGGAAACGTCGAGGGAGGCGACGGGCTCATCGCAGACGATCAGCTCGGGCTGCATGGCAAGCGCGCGAGCAATCGCGATGCGTTGCCTCTGCCCGCCGGAAAACTGATGCGGGTAGCGATCGGCCAGTGCCGAGTCGAAAGCAACAGCCTTGAGCCAGCGGTTGACATAGTTGCGCGCATCCTTCTTCGTGCAAAGCCTGTGCGCTATCGGCCCATCGGCCACCGACTGAAATATCGTGCGCCTGGGATCAAGCGATGCGAATGGGTCCTGGAAGATCATCTGGACCGAGGTCCCGATCTTGCTGTCGTTTTCGCGCACCTTGCGGCCATCGACAAGGACATTGCCTGATGTCGGCGTGTAGATGCCACAGACGATCCGCCCCAGCGTGGATTTGCCGGAACCGGATTCGCCCACCAGTCCTAGCACCTCGCCGCGCGCAATCGTCAGGTTTGCCGATTGAACCGCGTGATTGACATGAGGTGGCTTGGCGATGCCGAGGCGCTGCGCAAAGCGACCCGCCGACCCCACCGGCTTCTGGAACACCATGTTAACGTCTTGAACGCTTACGAATTGCGGGTTCGCATCGATCGGCTTGTTCGGCTCATCGTCTGAAACAGAAAATTGCTCGGCATTTTCCGTGGCGCTTGATGTCAGCAGCTCCCCGGGGCGCTTTCTCGATGGCAGGGCATCGAGCAATCCTTGCGTATAGGGGTGCTTCGGCGAACCCAGCACTTCCGCTACTGAGCCCATTTCGACGATTTTGCCGAGCCGCATGACCGCAATCTTCTGCGATATCGATGCGACCGTCGCCAGATCGTGGCTGATCCAGATCATCGAGATGCCGAGTTCGGCGACAAGCGCCTTCACTTCCTTCAGTATTTCAGCTTGGACGGACACGTCGAGCGCCGTCGTCGGTTCGTCCGCAATCACCAGCTTGGGCTTATGCAATAGGGCGATCGCGATCGCGACGCGCTGGCGCATGCCGCCGGAGAACTGGTGTGGGTACTGATCGACCTTTTTCTCCGGCTCGATGATGCGCACCCGCGCCAGAGCATCGATCGCCCTGCGACGAACCTCGGCATCCGACGCCTTTTCATGCGCGCGGATCGCCATTGCAATCTGGTCGATGATCTTAAGCACCGGGTTGAGGGTCATCATCGGGTCTTGGAAGACCATCGAGATCTCCCGGCCGCGAATACTGCGCAGCTCGCCCTCGGACAATCCGACCAGCTCCCGGCCCTCGAAACGGATCGAGCTGCCTGACTGGATACGCCCAGGTTTGTCGAGCAGCCCGATCAGCGAAAAGCCCGTAATGGACTTGCCGGAACCGGATTCACCGACCAGCCCTAAAATCTGTCCCCTTTCGACATCGAACGAAATGCCATCGACGGACTTAACCGTCCCCCGTTCGGTTTCGAAGTAGGTGCGGAGATTGTCGACTTGCAGGAGAGCGGTCATTTGCGCAACCTCGGATTCAATATGTCCCTGATCTGATCGCCCATGAGGTTGATAGCCATGATCAGGATAATCAGCGCGACACCAGGATAGATCGAAATCCAGTAGCGCCCAGAGAGCAGATACTGGAAGCCGTTGGCAATCAGCATGCCGAGCGAGGGTTCTGTCGGAGGCAGGCCGACACCGAGGAACGACAGCGTCGCCTCGAGCGAAATCGCTGACGCGACCTGCACGGTTGCGACGACGATGAGGGGCGGCAGCGAGTTGGGCAAAATATGCCGCGTCACGACATGCCAGCCGCTCATCGGTATGGAGAGTGCGGCCTGCACATAGTCCTTCTGTCGCTCAGCCGATGCGGCGCCATGAGCGGTTCTGACAAAATAGGCATATTGCGCAAAGACGAGCGCCAGAATCAGCTGCCATTTTCCTTGCCCAAGCAGAGCGGCGACGACAAAAGCCAGGAGAATGGCAGGAAATGACAGCTGGACGTCGACGAGACGCATGATGAACGTCTCGGTGCGTCCGCCGAGATAGGCCGCGAAACACCCGACGATGGCACCGAGGCTGAATGCAATGGCACCGGCGATGAGGCCCATCTCGAGCGAAATGCGCAGCCCATAGATCATCGCGGACAGAAGATCTCTGCCCTGACTGTCGGAGCCCAGCCAATAGTGCATTCCACTCGCGCCAACGTAGCCCGGCGGCCGGCGGGCATCACGCAATACCAACGATTTCAAATCATATGGATCTTGTGGCGTTATCCATGGTGCAAATATGGCTAGTAGAACGATGACAGCAACGACTATCAGCGCGATAACCGCGATCTTGTTCTTTGCAAAAGCGCGCCAGAACTCCATTAGCGGTGAGACATTTTGCTGGGGAGTGCTGATCTGATTGGAAGTCGACATCTCAGCGGCCTTTCTGGCGAAGTCGTGGATCGAGGAAGGCATAAGCCAGATCGACGCAGAGATTGATGACGACAAATAGAACTGCAACCATCATCAGATAAGCCACCATGACCGGGCGATCCAATGAGGCAATCGAATCGACGATAAGCTTGCCGAGTCCCGGCCAGTTGAAAATGGTTTCCGTGACCAACGCGAAGGCAACGGTAGAGCCGAGCTCAAGTCCGAATACGGTCACGAGCGGTATGGAAATCAGTTTCAGCACATGCTTGCGCAGGATCGTTCCTTCCGGAATGCCGGCAGCACGCGCAAACTTGATCGTGTCGGTGGTCATGATCTCGCGAGTGCCGGCGGCCGCCAGTCTGCACATCATCGCCATCTTGAACAATGCCAGATTGAGAACGGGTAGAGCGAGGTGCATCCATCCGTCCCCGGTCAGGAACGAGAATGGGACACCGAAGAGATCGATTGTCGCTCCTCGTCCGCCTGCCGGCAAAATACCAAGCTGTACGGCGAAAATCATGATGAGCATAAGACCGATCCAGAAGGTCGGCACGGAAAATCCCAAGATCGAGCCAGCCAGGATCAGCTTCGGCAGAAACCCGTCAGGCCGATAACCCGCATAGACACCGAGGGGCACACCGATCACCGACGCAAGCAGTACAGCGATAACGGCAAGCTCCAGCGTTGCCGGCAATCGCTGTGCAATCAGCTCAACGACTGGCATGTTGAACACGAACGACCTGCCGAAGTCTCCGCTGACCGTTTTAAGGACAAAATCGATATACTGCTTCCAGAGAGGCTGATTGAGTCCGTATTCCTCGATGACCCGCTGGCGAATTTCCTGTGTAACATCAGGAGATATCAGTACGTCGATAGGGTTGCCGATGACGTAGACACCGATGAAGACGAGGATGGACATGACGATCAGGACAATGAGCGCCTGCCCCGATCTGCGAAGGATGAATGAAGCCATGTGCTTCTCTCTGGATGCGTCCCCTGTTCTTACGCAAAGGATCGTGCGTTAAAACGATAAATCCGGCGTCTCAATGCCAGTCATGCTCGATTTCATGCCGCGTCTCTTCGACGGCGACCTTCCAGATTTCCATCATGTCCTGGTCGGGCCGCTGGAATACGCCGTGGTAGTTGCCTTCGGCTATGCGCTCGCGCTTTCGTCCCGCGTCGACACGCGCCGTCGCGGCAAAGTCTATGCGATCTTTTTTGAAGTTCGGAACCGGGGCACCTTCCAGGCGCGTCCATGGAAAGTTTTCCATCCAGCTTGCATGGCTGGCGGCGGAATCGATCTCCAAAACTTTTGCCATGGTCTTCGGAGCGCGCCACCAGTCATGAAGCTTGACCGACGTATCGCGATGGCTGTTCATCCATTCCGACAACAGCGGATTGATCGGCGTGTTGCCGCCGTGGCCGTTGACGATGAGAATGCGGCGGAAGCCGGCATGATAGACGCTGTCGAGTATGTCCTCGACGACATTGATGTAGGTGCGAAGCGAGAGGGTTATCGTACCTGGAAAATCCGCAAAGCCGGAGGCCATGCCATAGGGCAGGCAGGGGAAGACGGGCACGCCCGTCGGCTGCGCCGCATCGACCGAGACACGCTCGGCGAGGATCATGTCGGTCGCGAGGCTCAGATAGGCGTGCTGCTCAACCGATCCGATTGGAAGGATACAGCGATCGTCTTCCTTGACGCGGGCCTCGACCTGCGACCAATGCATGTCCTGAATGCGCATTTTCGTCTCCTGGAATATCGGGAATCAGGCACCAGAGCGCACCAACCCCTCACGAAGAAGCCGGTGCGACGAGCATCTCCGCATTTTGTTTGTTTTGTAATTCAGTTCCATTAGGAACAAAAAAATGGAGTTGACGCAACAAATATTTTAAATATCGTCCCAAATAGTACTAATTGGAAAATCTGATCGGGTTTTGTCGATGGACGAGCTATTGCGCACTGCCCTTTATGAAGGACGAGCCGGGAGAGACGAGCCGGGGCTTTCAAGTCTCTCGGAAGACGATCCCCTCTACCCCAAGCTCTGGCGGAATCCCTGTTGGTTTTCCTTTCGCCTGAACTACCTGGCATTGCAATTCAACAACCCGGTCTATGGGCTGATCCAACAGCAACTTGGATTGTTGCGGCCCGAATTCGTCGTGCTTTGGTCGCTCTATTTGAGCGATGAGCTCACATTGACCGAAGTCGTCCGCTCCTCGGGTTTTCCGAAAAACACTTTGAGCCGCGCTGTTACCAAATTGGACACGCTCGGCATGATCAGCCGCGAACTCGACCAGATTGATCAGCGGCGCGTTGCGCTGAAACTGACGGAAAAGGGCCGTGCCGCGGTCGAGGCGGTCGAGGAAAAGATGATGAGCTACGAGCGGACGATGCTCGAATGCCTCTCGCCTGCGGAACGCCTGAACCTCTCCGAAATCCTGACCAAGCTTGTTGTTGCCTCCGAAAGCTGGCCCCAGCAACTGGTACCCGACCTTGAGCCTGAAGACGATGGAGACGACGCCTCCTGACGACGGGCGCAAACAACCGGCGGCAAGCCGTTCTTGCCCATGAGAAATAGATAAGGGAACACATGACAATACGCTCCGTTTTCAAGGCCGCATTGCTGGCCGCGACCATCATGATGCCGCTGTCGGCGATCGCCGCAGACCTCGTCATCGCCACCAAGTCCGGTCCGGCTTCGATGGACCCGCATTTCACCGCGACCTCAGCCAATGCCGAGGCGACCAAGCATATATTCGATACCTTGCTGAAGTCCGGCAACAAGCTTGAAGTCGAACCTTCTCTGGCCGTCAGCTGGAAGCCGGTTGACGACACCACCTGGGAGTTCAAGCTGCGCGAAGGTGTCAAGTTCCATGATGGATCGGACTTCACCGCCGAAGACGTGAAATTCTCGATCGAGCGTATTCCGAACGTCACTGGTCCAAACCCCTCGACCATCTATGTCCGCAGGGTCAAGAGCGTCGAAGTTGTCGACCCGCATACCGTTCGCGTCAAGACCCTTGGGCCGGCACCGACACTTCCCAACGATTTCGTCCGGCTTTTCATCGTGTCTCATAAGGCGGCGGCCGCTTACTCGACGAAAGAGACGGCAGCGGACGGCTTCAATTCAGGCAAGGCGACCATCGGTACAGGTCCCTATAAATTCGTCAAATGGGCGCCGACGCAGGATCTTGTCCTGGAAAAGTTCGATGGCTACTGGGGCGACGCCCAGCCTTGGGATCATGTCATCCGCAAGGAAATACCGAACGATGCCGCCCGTGTTGCGCAGTTGAAAGCCGGCCAGGTCGACTTGATCTCCAAGGTTCCGTCGACGGACCTCGCGGCTCTTCAATCCGATTCCAAGCTCGAGGTGGTCAAGGACGAGTCGGTCTATATTCCCTATCTGGAATTCGACTTCCGTAAAGATAGTCCGCTGGTTTGGGATAAGTCGGGAAAGAAGCTGGACAAGAATCCCTTCCTCGATCCGCGCGTACGCGAAGCATTCGATCTTGCCATAGATCGCCAGACGATCACCGAAATTGCGCTTGAGGACATGGGCAAGGTTCCCACGCAAATGGTGGCCTCGAACATTTTCGGATACAACGAGCACATCGTACCCAGCGCCTTTGACGTAACAAAGGCGGCCAAGCTGATGGCCGACGCAGGCTATCCGAACGGCTTCAAGGTGTCGCTGAACTACGCCAACGACCGCTTGCCGACGGAGCTCGGGCCGACCGTCGCTCAGTTGCTCGCTGCTATCAATGTCCAGGTCGATGTCAATGGTGCCCCGGCGGCCGTGTTCAACCCTGCCAAGACCCGCGGCGAATATTCGTTGTATATGGCCTCCTGGGGTACGCTGACGGGTGAGGCCAACTATATGCTGTCGTCTCTGATGCATACCAACGATGCCAGCAAATCGCTTGGCGCATTCAACACGCGTGGATATTCCAACCCGGAAATGGACAAGCTGATCGAGGATGCCGCCAGCGAAATGGACGAGGCCAAGCGTCGCGATCTGCTTGAAAGGGCCAACCTGCTCGTCTCCACCGACAGGCCGGATCTTCCGCTTGCCGTGAACGTGTCGGCATGGGGCGTGAAAAGGGACAAGATTTCCTACACGCCGCGCTCTGACGAGGACACGTTGGCGATGGATGCTCGCCCTAAGTGAGATAGGCAGGTTTCCTGGCGGTGAAGTTGCCGCCAGGGCTTTATCTGCGCCTCAAGCTTCGGGGCTCTACGAAGGTCTCGTCCGGCGCGGCTGAACGGGTGCCAATCGCGTTGAGGGGCCCCGGCAGCCCAGCACGATGGAAGGACGTCAGCGCCGTTGGCGTTTGATGTCCAGGCGTCCTATTTCCTACAACCAAGGTCGGCGGATCTGACATTGTCCGCCACCTTGGCAACTGGGGAAGAGCGGGATTCACGCTCGTCAAACTTTGCTCACATGGCGATCACATAATAGTCACATAATAGTGCAGAAAGACGACGGACAAACATTTGCCATCACAGGGCGTTTTTGCTGCCTGACGACGTCCAATCCCGGTCGCCGCGTTCAGGGAATGATGAACATGGCCGAATTGCAGCGTTCATCTCGGCTTAAGAGCCCAAAGGCGCTGATAGCCTGCATTCTTATCGTCGGAATAGCCGGTACAGTATGGGCGAAAAGGGCGTCCATAGAAGCGGAGCTGACGGGGCCTGATCACTCCGTTGCGAATGGTGGCGCAAAACCAGCACAAGATGCCGGTGTCCCGGTCACCCTTGCTTCCGCTCGATCACAGGATTTTCTCGTCAATCTCGATGAGCTTGGAACGGTTCAAGCGTTGAACACTGTCACCGTCCATTCGCAAATCACCGGTCGCATAGCCAAGGTCGATTTCACGCAAGGGCATATGGTGAACAAGGGCGCCCCGCTCGTGGAGATCGATCCGCAGAGCTATGAGGCGGCACTCGCGCAGGCAAAGGGGCAACTGGCGCGCGACCAGGCCTTGCTAAAGGGCGCTCAGGTGGATCTCGATCGGGACAGCAAGCTGGCCACGCAGCACGCCGCTTCGCAGCAGACATTGGACGACCAGGCGGCACTTGTCGCTCAGGATCAGGGAACCGTTCAGGCAGACCAAGCGGCTGTGCAGGCTGCGAGCGTCAACCTGGCCTATTGCCGGATCGCAGCACCATTTACGGGGAGGGTAGGCTTCAGCCTGATCGATGTGGGCAACCTGGTGCAGCCTACCGATACGACCGGTATTGTTACCATAGCGCAGGTCCAGCCGATCAGCGTGGTCTTCCCAGCCCCTCAGGATCAGCTCCAGGCGGTCACCAAGGCGCTCGCGTCGGGCGACGTGCCGGTAGAGGTGATAAGCGAGGATGGTAAGACCGTGCTTTCGCAAGGCACGCTTTCTTACATCGACAACCAGATCAATGTCGCAACCGGCACAATCAATCTCAAGGCGACGTTCGCGAATGCGGATGACGCGCTTTGGCCGGGGCAGTCGGTGACGGTCAGGCTGGGCGTCTCGACGCTGAAGAATGTGGTGCAGATTCCGCTCGACGCGGTGCAACACGGCCCGGATGGCTTGTTTGCCTATATTGTCGGGCCTGATCGCAAGGCTCAGGTTCGACCGATAAAGGTTTCAGAGACCGGCAACGGTAGTGTCGTGGTTAGCGACGGCGTGAAGCCTGGCGAGACGGTGGTAACAGATGGTTCCTATCGCGTGCAGCCCGGCAGCCTTGTCGCTGACGTCAGGCAGCAGGTCGCCACGGACGCATCGCCTGCGACAGCAATAGCTTCCCCGTAGACTAAGACGATCGCTGTTTCCGGTGCAACTGAATGACAAGAGTGAGAAGCTCGCATGGCTCAGTTTAGTGGTCCGTCGGCGCCATTCATCAAACATCCAATCGCCACCTCGCTCATCATGGCGGGCATCCTGCTCATCGGCATAGTGGCATACCCCTTGCTGCCCGTTGCGCCGCTGCCGCAAGTGGATTTTCCGACCATCCAGGTCTCGGTGCAGTTGCCCGGCGCAAGCCCCACCATCATGGCGTCGTCCGTTGCGCAGCCGCTCGAAACCGCCTTTGCCTCGATCGCCGGCGTGAGCGAGATGACCTCATTGAACTCGCTTGGTTCGACGCAGATCACCCTGCAGTTCGATCTGGATCGAGATATCGACGGCGCCGCCAACGATGTGCAGGCGGCCATCAATTCCGCGAGCGGCCAGCTTCCGACGAACCTGCCCAATCCGCCGACCTATCGCAAGGTCAACCCGGCGGATTCGCCGATTCTTCTCCTCTCGGCGACGTCGGACACCCTACCATTGACGACCGTCGACAACGAGGTCGAGACGAAGCTCGGCCAGCAGATCAGCCAACTTCCCGGCGTCGCGCAGGTGCTTTACGGCGGACAACAAAAGCCGGCCATCCGCGTGCAGCTGGACCCGAGCAAGATGGCGGTCAGGGGCTTGACGCTGGAGGATGTGCGAACGCAACTGAACGGCGTCACCGAAAACAACCCGACCGGCAATATCGACGGCCCAACGCGAAGCTACACCATCTATACCAACGGCCAGCTCACCGAGGCATCGAAATGGAACGATGTCATCGTCACCTATCAGAATGGCTCGCCGCTCTATATCCGCGATATCGGCCAGGCCGTCAGCGCGGCGCAGGACAGCAAGCAAGCGGCCTGGGCCAATGGCAAGCGGGGCATCTTCTTGATCATCTTCAAGCAGCCGGGCGCGAATGTGATCCAGACGGTCGACAGCATCACGGCCGAGTTGCCGCGCCTGACGGCGTCGATGCAACCGGGCATCAAGGTCGGCATCCTCAGCGATCGAACGCAGACGATCCGGGCCGCCGTTAGCGACGTGCGAACGACACTTCTGATCACCGTGCTGCTTGTGATCGGCGTCATCTTCGTGTTCCTGCGCAGCGTCCGGGCCACAATCATTCCGAGCTTGACCGTGCCGCTTGCCTTGTTCGGTGCCTGCGCAATGATGTGGATTGCCGGCTTCACGCTCGACAATCTCTCGTTGATGGCGCTGACCATCGCGGTCGGCTTTGTGGTCGACGACGCGATCGTTGTTTTGGAGAACATCCAGCGCCATATCGACGAGGGCATGAGCGGCTTTGAAGCGGCTATGACCGGCGCGGGTGAGATCGGCTTTACGATCCTGTCGATCAGCCTCTCGCTCGTCGCCGTCCTTTTGCCGCTGCTGTTGATGAGTGGCATCATCGGGCGCCTGTTCAGGGAATTCTCGGTGACGCTTGCTATGACGATCGCCGTATCGGCCTTCGTGTCGCTGACGTTGATACCGATGCTGGCGTCACGCTTCCTGCGCAACCACGGAGAAACTCGTCACGGCAGGCTTTACGCCCTCAGCGAACGCGGGTTTGACGCGATGACGAACGGCTATGAATGGGCGCTTGATCTCGCGCTGAAATTCCGTCTGATCACGCTTGCCGTCTTCTTCGCGTCGCTGGTCCTCTCCGTACTCCTCTTCATCTGGATACCCAAGGGCTTCTTTCCGCAACAGGACACCGGGCTGATCACGGGGCAATCCGAAGCGGCGCAGGACATTTCCTTCGCCAAGATGCTCGACCGCGAGCGGCAGCTGGGCGCCATTGTCCAAGCGGACCCGGACGTGGCGAGCGTTGCCATGGCTGTGGGCGGCGTCGGCAATCCGTTGAACACGGGTCGGATGTTCATTACCCTGAAGCCGCGCGACCAGCGTCAGGCGAGCGCCGACGAGATCATTCGGCGGCTGCAGCCAAAGCTACAGAAAGTCGAGGGCGCGCGCCTCTTCCTCCAGGCGGCGCAAGACGTGCGTGTCGGTGCTCGCGCATCGCGCACCCAGTATCAGATGAGCATGACCAGCGCCGATATCGACGCACTCGACAGCTGGTCGCCGAAGGTGCTCGCCAAGATGCAGACGTTGCCCGGCCTCGAGGGCGTCGCCTCGGACCAGCAAACGAACGGCTCGACGCTGACCTTGACCATCGACCGCGCCCAGGCGCAGCGCTACGGCATTCAGCCGGAAGCGATCGACAATACGCTGGACGACGCCTTCGGTCAGCGCCAGATCGCCCAGTATTTCACCCAGCTGTCGAGTTATGACGTCATCATGGAGGTACTGCCGAGCCTGCAGAGCGACGTCAGCACGTTGGACAAGCTCTACGTGAAGGCCTCAGACGGGTCGGATGTCCCGCTCTCCGTCCTGGCGCACTGGACCACCGTACCGGTGCAACCGCTCCAGATCAGCCACGAAAGCCAGTTCCCCTCCGTCACGATCAGCTTCAACCTTGCGGCAGGCACGTCCATCGGCGTCGCCGCGGACAGGATCAATGCGGCCCTGCATCAGATGAACCTGCCGACATCGATCAACACCAGTTTCGAGGGCACGGCGCAGGCGTTCCAGCAGTCGCTGTCTTCCGTCCCACTGCTGCTGCTTGGCGCACTCGTGGTTGTCTATCTGATCCTCGGCGTCCTTTATGAGAGCTACATTCATCCCCTGACCATCCTGTCCACCTTGCCGTCGGCCGGTGTCGGGGCGATGGCGACGCTGATGCTGCTCGGCTATGACTTCAGCCTGATCGCATTGATCGCGGTCATCCTCCTCATCGGGATCGTCAAGAAGAACGGTATCATGATGGTTGATTTTGCCATCGAGGGAGAGCGCAATCAGGGATTGACGAGCGAGCAGGCGATACGCAAAGCGGCGCTGATCCGGTTCCGGCCGATCATGATGACCACCATGGCGACCATGTTGGGGGCGGTGCCGCTGATGCTCGGCCACGGGACAGGATCGGAACTTCGCCAGCCCCTGGGCTTTGCGATGTTCGGGGGCTTGGCCGTCAGTCAAGCACTGACCTTGCTCACTACGCCGGTTGTCTACCTCTATCTCGATGGGTTTTCCAATTGGCTTACCAAGAACCGCGAGAATTCGCCCAAGGAGGAGGCGAGACGAGAGCAGCTCAAAGCCCTGCATTAAGCTGGGACGGATAATGAGCGCCAAACCGGTTGCGGAAACCGACCGGCAAGCGGTACGGCTCTGAAGCCTCTTGGTCTCTGCCACTCGGTTTTCCGCGAACGGATACCCGCGAGATTAATACCTTCCTGGCTTGAGCAAGGATACTCGTCGCAGATAGCCTGAATTGGGATCACAAGCGTTCAACAGCGGCGGCGTTG
This sequence comes from Martinezella tropici, assembly GCA_000799755.1. Classification (GTDB taxonomy): domain Bacteria; phylum Pseudomonadota; class Alphaproteobacteria; order Rhizobiales; family Rhizobiaceae; genus Rhizobium; species Rhizobium tropici_A. The sequence continues at coordinate 188,647 of JUHI01000005.1, read as the reverse complement.
CTTCACGATCAAGATTTTTCGCGGGGAAGGGACGGCAGCCCGTCCCTCGGCAATCGCTCAGATGTTGGCAGCGGTATATATTTCAAAGGGAAGAATGTGCTGCGATACGCTTGGAGATCGATGGGTGTCCAGCGCTTCCGCCATTGCTCTCACCAGCGTATCCGCCAGTAATCGCGCCGGATGGGAGAGCACCACCTTTATCAATCCTTCGGCCAGGCCGGCGCGTGTCTCGTTCGTCAGCTCGTGAGCCACGACCATGAGCCGCTTGGCTGCGGGGCCACCATCGTCGCGAAGAGCGCGCATGACGCCGGTTACGCCGCCTCCGGCAACATATAAGCCGACCCAGTTTTCCTCCTTCGCCAACAGGTTGCGCGTGAGCTCGTAGGCGATATCGGGTTCTTCCTGGGTTCCGAGGGTCTCCATCATCTGGAACTCGGAAGCGCTCTCCCGGAAATATGATCGAAAGCCCATTTCGCATAATTCCTGCGACAGGTAGCGGTGGCTTCCGACGAAGACGGAGACCTTGCCGGGGTTGGCATTGACGTTGTCGATGAACCAGGCCGCGGTTCGTCCCTTTTTCACGCAATCATTGCCGACATAGCCTGCGCGGCCGGGTGCCGTCAGGTCGGAAATCATGGTGAATACAGGTATCCCCTCGGCCTCAAGGCCGTCGACAGCGTGGTTTATCTGCGGGTGGTCCGACGTAATCACGCTGATGACGTCGACTTCCCGGCTCAGTGCCAGCATCGCATTCGCTGTGTTTTCGGGCGCGAGTTCGTCGTCGAACCGGACGATGGCCCTGCCATGCGCTTCCGGATAGGTTTCGACCGCCTTCGTCAGGACCTCTCCCCACATCCGATAGAGCTTGCGGTGGGACTGCTTCAAGAGGAAGCCGAATTTGATGATCGGCTTTTCCTTTTCGAGCCGGCGCTTAATGGCTGTCACGCCGTGAAAGCCGATGCGCTCGGCTGCCTCAAGCACGCGTTCGGCCGTTTGTTGACGAACCGGGTCGCGGCCGTTCAAGACCCGGTCTACCGTGGAAACCCCTACATTTGCGGCCTTGGCAAGGTCGGCGATGGTTGGCCTGGACATAAGGTTCTCCCAGAAAATGAGAGTCAGTATGGTATCTTTTGGGAGAATCGTCCAGCGTCAAATTGACAGAAATGGGGGCGTGTGGTGATTTCAGCGCCACTGGAGGAAGCATTCAGTCATCGAAATGAAGCGCCGGAAGGCGGAACTTGGGAGGAGCAGACATGTCTGCGGCCATGGGATCGGCGCGTCTTGGAGACAGCGCAAGCAGACATTCTTCGCAGGGCGATGACCTCGTTCTCGAGATGCGTGACATCGTCAAGGCATTTCCCGGCGTGCTTGCTCTTGATGGAATGAACCTCAAGGTTCGCGCCGGCACCGTCCATGTCCTTGTCGGCGAAAACGGAGCGGGCAAGTCGACGCTGATGAAGATCCTGAGCGGGACCTATGCCATCGATGGTGGCGAGATCTTCTTCAAGGGTGAGGCGCTGACCGGGCAGAGCACTTCGGCTGCGCTCGAACGCGGGATCTCCATGATCCACCAGGAACTGAGCCCGGTTCTTGACATGACGATCGCCGAAAACATCTTCCTCGGTCGTGAACCCGCCCTGTCCGGCAAGGGCTTTCTGTCGCGCTTCGTCGATTTCGCCAGAATGAATGCCGACACCAAGGCGCTGCTCGACAGGCTTGGTCTCAAATATAGTCCGGATACGAAGATGCGCGATCTTTCGATCGCCGCCATGCAGTTGATCGAGATCGTAAAGGCGATCTCTCGTCAGGCCTTGCTCGTCATCATGGACGAGCCGACCTCGGCGATCAGCGACACCGAGGTCGCCATGCTGTTCCGGCAGATCGCCGACCTCAAGGCAAACGGCGTCGCCATCATCTACATCACCCACAAGATGGATGAAATCTTCCAGATCGCCGACGACATCACCGTCATGCGCGACGGCCAGTTCATCGCGACGGCGCCTGCGAGCGAATATGATCCTTCCAAGCTGATCTCGCAGATGGTCGGCCGCACGATTTCCAGCATCTTTCCAAAGGAAGAGGTTCCGATCGGCGATGTCGTGCTCTCGCTCGAGAAGCTCACCCGAACCGGTGTCTTCGAGAATGTCAGTTTCACCGTTCGCGCCGGCGAGATTCTGGGTTTGTCCGGTTTGATCGGTGCCGGTCGCACCGAGGTGGCGCGCGTCATTTTCGGCCTTGATGAAGCCGATGGCGGAACCGTGCGCCTGAACGGTACCTCGCTGAAACTCACATCGCCAAAGGATGCGATCTCCCGCGGCATCGCGATGGTATCCGAGGACAGGAAGGCTGAAGGGCTGGTCCTGTGCCGGTCGGTCGGCGAAAACATCTCGCTTGCCAATCTTAAGAAATTTGCAGGCGGCCTCTTCATCAGCGAAAGGCAGGAGGAAACAGCCGCCCAACGCATGATCAAGATGCTACAGATCAAGACGCCGGATACGGCGATGATCGTCGAAAACTTGAGCGGCGGCAATCAGCAGAAGATCGTGCTCGCCAAATGGCTTCTCGGCGACCTCAAGCTCCTGATCCTCGACGAGCCGACACGCGGCATCGACGTCGGATCGAAATCCGAGATCCACAGGCTGATGACTGAGTTCGCCAGGCAGGGCCTGGCGATCATCATGATCTCGTCGGAGCTGCCGGAAATCTTGGGGATGAGCGACCGCGTCGTTGTGATGAGCGAGGGCCGGGTCGCCGGCGAACTGACAAGAAGCGAGGCCAATCAGGAAAGCATCATGCGCCTCGCAACGGGAGGACATTGATGAGTACCGAACCGATGGCTGCGGTCACGAAGGGCGCGACGCCCAAACCCCAAACGAAATCTCATGGGATCGACTTCGCCCTGATCTACCGCAAATACGGCACCATCCTGATCTTTGCCGGCATCTGCATCCTGGCCTCGCTGCTGAGCCCCACCTTTCTGACGGAGGCGAACCTCACGAATGTCCTGCGCCAGGTCGTCGTCGTCAGCCTTCTTGCCTGCGGCGTCACCTTCATCATCATTCTCGGCCAGATCGACGTCTCGCTTGGATCGGTGCTGGCGCTGTGCGGCGTAATCGCAACAAGTGTTATGGCAACGACCGGAAGCATTGCGCTTGCCGTGGCCGCGGGCGTCGCCATGGGTATAGTGACGGGCTTCATAAATGGCTTTGTGATTACGTTTTTTCGCATCCCGTCCTTCATCATGACGCTGGCGATGACGACCGTCGCAAGAGGTGCCGTGCTGCTTTATACCGGCGGTGCGCCTGTCTCCGGTCTTGGCGAATTCAAGGTCATCGGCCAGGGTTCCATCGGGCCTGTACCGATCTCGGTGCTTATCCTCGCCATCTTCGTCGTGATCTCATGGATATTGCTGAACAAGACGAAGTTCGGGCGCTATGTCTATGCCGTCGGTGGCAACGGCCGCGCTGCGCGCGCATCCGGCATCAACCCCGACAGCATCGTCGTGAAGGCGTTCATCTACAACGGAATTCTCTGTGCGATCGCCGGCATCGTCCTGATGTCCCGCATCAATTCGGGCCAACCGGCAGGCGGCGTCGGCTATGAATTCGATGCGATCACCGCTGTCGTCGTCGGCGGCACCAGCCTGATGGGCGGCACAGGAACGATTACCGGTACCATCATCGGCTCGATGATCATCGGCGTCATCAACAACATCCTCAATCTCATGAATGTCAGCTCGTACTGGCAGCAGATCATCAAGGGCCTGATCATCGCGATCGCCGTCATCCTTGATGTTTGGACGAAATCGGCCCGCAGCAAGAAGAAGGCCTGATCGAACAGTTCCCGCAAGTAACGAACCGCACACGCGGAGGACCACCTGTGTGTCGGCGCGAAAGGGCGCGCCGAAAAGCCTGAACTTTGTAACGCCCAATGGGAGGAGAAGAACCAATGAAATTCATGACCAAACTCGCACTGGCGGCAGCCGTATCGATCGCTGCTTTGTCCGCGACCAGCACATTTGCCGCCGACAAGTTCGTGGTCGGCTATGCCAATATGGCGGATACCGACGTCTTCGTCATGGCGCGCAAGACGGCTTTCGTCGATGCCGCCAAGTCCGATCCGAACGTCGACATCAAGTTTGCCGATGCCAACAACGATGCGAGCAAGCAGCTCGACCAGATCGACAATTTCATCGCCCAGAAGGTCAATGCCATCGTGGTCGTCCCTGTTGACTATCAGGGCATCGTTCCGGGCGTCGAGAAGGCCAATGCGGCCGGAATTCCGGTTGTCGCACTCGGCATCCAGTCGGCCGGCGGCAAATATACTTTCGTCGGTTCCAAGAACGTCGACGCCGGCAAGATGCAGGCCGAATACATGAAGGCGAAGCTGCCGAAGGACGCGCAGATCCTCTATCTGGAAGGCACTCCCGGTCTCTACCATTCGCAGGAACGAAAGAAGGGCTTCGAGGAAGCGCTCGGACGTCCGGACGTGAAGATCCTCGCGAGCCTGACCGGAAACTACGACCGCGCCGAAGGCATGAAGGTCACGGAAGACTGGATCCAGAGTTTCCCGAAGTTTGACGCTATCGTCGCCGCGAACGACCAGATGGCGCTCGGTGCACTGGAAGCATTGAAGGGTTCCGACCGTCTGAAGGGCGTGATGATCGCCGGCGTCGACGGCGTGCCGGATGCGCTCAAGGCAATCAAGGCGGGCGAGATGTCCCAGACGATCTTCCAGAATGCCGGTGGTCAGGCGAAGGCCGCTTTCGAAGTGGTGGAAGGCATCAAGAAGGGTGAACAGCCGCCGGCTGAGAAGCTGGTGCCGTTCGAGTCCATCACCAAGGACAATGTCGATCAGTACATGAAGAAGTAATTCCTCCCGAGCGGGCGTGCCGGGGCGGGAGGCGTCCCGGCACGCCGATCCAACATGCAATGACGTCAGCGGAGCCAATGAAATGATGCGTCTTAGTCTGGTAACCGACATTCTCGGCTACCTCCCATTCGAGGATATGCTCGACACTGTGTCCAAGCTCGGGTTCGAGGCTGTCGAACTCGGTTGCGGCAACTGGTCGAAGGCGCCGCATCTGAAGCTCGACGAACTGCTGTCGAGCGAGCTTGCGCGGAGGGAGTTTTTAGCCGCCCTTGAGCGCCGCGGCCTGTCGATCGCCGCGCTCAATTGTTCCGGCAACCAGCTCCACCCCGGTCCAATTGGCGAGGAGCATCACGCCGTCGTCGACAAGACCTTCCGCCTTGCGGAAAAGCTTGGTGTCAAGACTGTTGTCATGATGTCCGGCTGCCCTGGCGGCACGCCAACGGATGCGCTGCCGAACTGGATTACCCATGTCATCCTGCCGGAGCACGAGAAGGCGCTCGACTATCAGTGGAACGAGGTCCTCATCCCGTATTTCCAGAGGGCGGGCCAGCTTGCCCGGGAATGCGGCATCAAGGTCGCCATCGAGAACCTTGGCGCGACGATGATCCACAACCCCGCCAACATGCTGAGGCTGCGCGAGCATGTCGACCCCGTGATCGGCATGAATTTCGATCCGAGCCACCACATGTGGATGGGTGGCGATCCGATTGCGGCCTTGCGTCTGCTTGGCGAGGCGATCCACTACATGCATGCAAAGGACGTGCGCCTCGAGCGGACGCTTGCCGAGGCCAATGGCCTGATCGACACCTACTGGATCAACGATATCGCAAGGCGGTCCTGGAACTACGTGGCTCTCGGCCACGGGCACGATGTGCAGTGGTGGAAGGAGTTCTTCGCCGTTGCTCGGCTGGTTGGTTATGACGGCCCCGTCAGCCTCGAAATGGAGGATGCCGGGATGGAGCCGCTCACCGGTGTCAAGAAATCCCTGACCACGCTGAAGCTCGCCTTGCCGCGTGATTTCGACTGACCCATTCAAAGGAATAGGAAACATGCTCAAGATCGGTGTTATCGGAACCGGCGCTATCGGCCAGGAACATATCGAGCGATTGCACAACAAACTTGTCGGTTCGACGGTCGTTGCCGTCAACGACATCAACAGGTCGCAGGCCGGAGAGGTTGCCAGGCGCCTGACACCCGCCGCCCGCGTCTTCGAAAACGGGCACGATCTCGTGGCCGATCCCAACGTCGAGGCTATCGTGGTCACGTCCTGGGGGCCGACGCATGAGGAGTTCGTGCTAGCCTCGATCGCGGCCGGCAAGCCCGTCTTTTGCGAAAAGCCGCTCGCGACGACCGCTGCAGCCTGCCTCAACATCGTCAATGCGGAAGTCGCAAGCGGCCGCCACCTCGTCCAGGTCGGCTTCATGCGCCGTTACGACAAGAGCTATCGCCTGCTGAAGCAGCAGATTGACAGCGGCAATCTCGGCGAACCGCTGATGGTTCATTGCGCCCACCGCAATCCGAATGTTCCGGACGTCTATGGCGGCGACATGGCGATTACCGACAGCTTCCCGCACGAGATCGATGTGCTCCGCTGGCTGCTGGATGACGACTACATCTCCGCGCAGGTCATCATGCCCAGGAAGACGAAACATGCGCGCAAGGATCTGGACGATCCCCACATGATCCTTCTCGAAACCAGGAAGGGTGTCCGGATCGACGTCGAGGTCTTCGTCAATTGCCCCTATGGTTATGACATCCAGTGCCAGGTCGTCGGAGAGGACGGCATCGGTTATCTGCCCGAACCCATGAGCGTGTTGTTGCGCAAGGATGCGAAGCTCAGCCACGAAATCCTTCAGGACTGGAAGCTGCGTTTCATCGACAGCTACGATGTCGAGCTTCAGGAGTGGATCGACTCTGTCAAGGTGGGTGTCGTGCGCGGGCCGACCGCCTGGGACGGTTACTTCGCGGCCGTGACCGCCGATGCCTGCGTAGAGGCCAAGCACTCTGGCCAGATCGTGCCGATCCGGATCGGGGAGCGCCCCGCTTTCTATGCCCCGGCGGCGTTGAAGCCTGCCGCCTAGGCAATTGATAGAGGAGGACAACACATGAAGATTGCACTCGATCCGCACATGCACCGACATCTGCCGCTCAACGAACTGTGCCGCAAGGCGGCCGAGCTTGGCTACGAATATATCGAGGTTTCGCCGCGTGACGATCTGCTTCCGTGGTGGGTACGGCCACGCGCGCACAAGCAGCGCATCAAGGAGTTCAAGAAGGCACTCAAGGACCATGGCGTCCAGGTGGCTTCGCTTTTGCCGATGTATCGCTGGGCAAGCCCGCATGAAGACGAACGGCAGGCTGCGGTCTCCTATTGGAAGGAGGCCATTCATCTTGCCGTCGAGCTTGGCGTCGATACGATGAACTCCGAGTTCGGACGAGGGCCGTCTCCCGATCGCGGCCACCGCTCCAATTGCTGCGGCGGACACTTTACGCACGAGCATAGTGAAGCTGCCTGGTGGCGGTCGATCGAAGAGCTGGTGCCGGTCTTCGAAAAGGAAGGCGTCAACCTGAACATGGAGCCGCATCCCGAGGACTGGTGCGAGACGCTGCATCCGGCGATCGACATGCTGAAGATGATCGGCTCGAAGAACGTCAAGTTCCTCTACTGCGCGCCGCATACCTTCTACTTCGGCGACGACATGGCGAAGATGATACGCGATGCCGGCGAACTCATCGCGCATGTCCATGTGGCCGATACCTACAACCACCGCGCCTCGTCCGGTTTGCGCTACATCATCAACCCACCGGGCGCCAAGGTCACGATCCACCAGCACATGGACATGTATCAGGGGGAGATTAACTGGGATGTATTCTTTTCGTCGCTTGCCGATGTCGGGTTCGACGGGATCGTGACAGCCTGCGTCTTCGGTTGGGAAGACCGAGCCGACGCTTCCGGCCGCTTCATGCGCACCGAGATCCAGAAATACGTCGACAAGTACTGGAAGAAGTAGGCAGCAAAAGTCTGCGGACAGGTCCTTTGCTCCGACTGCGGCCTTTGCCCGGGAATTGGATGAAGCGGCGAGAAACGCGTGCGTTGTTCTCGCCGTCTATCGTCATCGCCGGCGGACTTGCCGAAGTTCTTCCTCTAATGCATCTTCCGCGCGAGACGATGACTGTGTAGGATGATAGAACGTGTGTCAATTATCCCCGACCGGAGACTCCCCATGGCTGAGGTTTTGTTGTTCCATCATGCACAGGGGCTGACCGCGGGCGTGCGTGCATTCGCCGACGAGTTGCGGGCTGCCGGCCACGTCGTGCATACGCCCGACCTGTTCGACGGACGCACGTTCCAGAGCATCGATGATGGTCTTGCCTATATCGGTGAGGTCGGATTCGACGACCTGCGGGAGCGGGGCGTTCGCATCGCCGATGATCTGCCTTCTCAGCTCGTCTATGCCGGGTTCTCGTTCGGGGTACTTCCGGCGCAGAAGCTCGCACAGACGCGGCCCGGCGCCCGCGGAGCCCTGCTCTTCCACTCGTGCCTGCCGATCAGTGGCAAGTGGGCCTTTGGGCCTTGGCCGGATGGCGTTGCGGTCCAGATCCACGGTATGGACAAGGACGCCATCTTCGTCGGTGAGGGTGATATCGACGCTGCTCGCGAGATCGTGGCGAAGGTCGAAGACGCAAAGCTTTTCCTTTATCCAGGCGATCGGCACTACTTCGCCGACAGTTCTCTTGCATCGTATGATGCCAGTGCAGCCGCGCTGCTCACCAGCCGGGTGCTTGAGTTCCTGGACCGCGCCTGAGTCATGCCGGCGTTTTGAGCCCGGTCCTGAAGATGCATCCGTAATGCAATTGCGTATGAGGTTCGGATCAGGAAAGGCCACCGCTCTAAGCGACGCCAAGACATGCAATTCGGCTTAAGGAACTAAGCTATCGATAATATTTTATCGCCGTAGTTCTATTGAACTGTCAGCTCAATCGGGTTCATCTCAGCCGCTCGGCTGAGGCTTAGGCTACGTCTTCTCGGCCGGCCAATAATAAAGGGCTGCGGCCCCACGCAATCCAGCGCCGTTTCTGGATGCATCGACGCGGCGGTCTCGAAACCAGAAGGTGAGAGAGACGACCGCCGTTCCGGGACGGAGCATGCTGTCGAGGAACGCGCCGACCTTGGGCATCGGTCTGATCATGAGATAGCAGGTGATCGCGTCTGCATCGCTGACGTCCTGACGAAAGAAGTCGCCCCAATGGATCGAAAGGTTCCGGATGCCTCGTGTTCTCAGTCTTGCAAACAGGAAGGGTAAGGGAGAGAGCTCGAATCCGTGAATTTCCGCATCCGGAAACGCACGAGCGAGCGCTATTGCAAGCGAGCCCCATCCACTTCCAAGTTCGTAGATTTTCGGTCGTGGCGGGAGGTTTGCCTGGCGGAGCAGGTCTATCACGTCGGTAATTACGGCTGCGCTCGAGGGCATCGGCGGCACACCGGTGACGAGATGAAACAGAAGGATCGAGAGGCACGACAGTGTGACGATGCAAAGCAAAGCTATGGAAGGAAGGTCCGACATGGATTGGCTAACTCGATATCCGGCAGTAAAGAGGCCGCCTGGCGACGACGCCCAAGGAAATGACTTTGTATCTCATGCCTGGATAGAAGGGAAAGGCGCAGAGGCGACCTTGGAGATGCAACGGCTCATCCCCCTAACTGCACGGCCTTTCCGATCCACTGATCGGTTTCAACGACCTCGACCAGGAAGCAAGGGCAGCGAGGTGAGCATGCGCGCCCTGAACTGGAAAGCAATCGGGCCTGGTGAGCTGAACGCCATCCTGACCGTGCTTGACCGTTAAATTGACCGCTTCAGAGGCTAGGCGGAGTCCAGCGTGCCACAGCCTTGTTCAGCGCAGTGCGCTGCCGGTCGATGGTCTGGTTGACGCGGCCGACAATGCTCCGATCCCTATCTGTATTGAAGGCTGATCCATTCAGTTGCTTGCAGCGAGCCCGTTTACGGTCGTCGACCTCCGCGTCTTTAGTGAAATCCGCCAACGGGCGAGCGGAAAGAAGTCCGCTCGGACGGGACGAGGGGGATCGACATTGACAAAATCCCTAGGATCGAATCTCCAGTGCCTGCACCAAATCCCGTTCGAGATCGATTGGGTCCTCGAGACCGATGGAGAGCCGGATGAGTTGCGGGCCTATTCCAATCGCGGACTTTTGGTCTTCCGGAACGACTGCATGGGTCAGCGATGCGGGGTGCTGGATGAGGCTCTCGACGCTTCCGAGGCTGACGGCGAAGCGGAAGTAACGGGTTGACGTAAGCACGCGTTCCACGCGCGCAATGTCGCCGGCAAGCTCGATGGAAATGACGCAGCCGAAGTTGAACATCTGTCGGGTAGCCAGCGCATGCTGCGGATGGCTTTCCAAACCGGGATACACGACCCGGTCGAGACGGAGTGTCTGGGCCTGTTGCTCCAGGCTGGATGCTAGCATCAGGGCGGAGGAGGATTGCCGTGTGCTGCGGATTTCCAGCGTCTTCAGGGAGCGGTGAAGCAGGGCGCAGTCCGAGGGCGACATCACCGCGCCGAGAGCGTTCTGCAGATATTTTACCCGCTCGGCAAGCCCTGCCGGTGCGTTGGCCGAAACAGCAACGACACCGCCCAGAAGATCGGAGTGGCCGTTCAGCATCTTCGTTGCCGAATGCACGACGATATGGATGCCGTGCTCGATCGGTCGCTGGCCCGCAGGCGAGGAAAACGTGCTGTCGCAGACGGTGATGGCATTCGCCTCATTGCCGATCCGGGCAACGGCGGACAGATCTACGATCCGCAGGGTGGGATTGGACGGCGTCTCGAACCAAAGCAGGTTCGGCTGGTGCGCGGCAACAGCATGTCTCAGGGCATCGATATCCGAGAAGTCTACGAAATTTATCCTGTGGCCCGCAGTCACGGGCCTGACATCTGCTAGCAGCCTGTACACGCCGCCGTAGAGATCGTGATGCGCCAAGATCGATGAGCCGGCAGGCAATGCCTCGATCAATGTTGCCGCGGCGGAGAGGCCACTTGGAAAGACTGAGGCGGTTTCCGCACCTTCGAGATCTGCAAGGCAAAGCTCCAGCATGTTGCGTGTCGGGTTGCCACTGCGGGAATAGTCGAATCCTTTGCTGCGTCCGATACCGTCCTGAACGAAGGTCGTTGCATGATAGACGGGAGGAATGACGGCGCCCGTCAAAGGATCGGGTTCCTGCCCGGTATGGACGGCGCGGGTCGCGAAGGCCGCCTGATTGCGATTGAGATCGTTTGCCACATTCATTCCTTTCGATTTTGCCGAATGGCCGCAGCCTGATGGCAGCCGATAACGACAATCATGCCCCGTTAGACCGAAATGACACGGATGTCTTGCAAGTTCGTGAGCAAGTCGGATTATCCATGCATGAGCTGGGCCGGCGAGGTGGAGATACGAACCTGCGTCGGGGTCTTGCCGTAGATGCTCCTGAAGACCCGGGTGAAATGTGCCGTGCTTGAGAACCCGATCTCCATCGCGATGTCGATTACAGACGAATCCGAGCGCATAAGCAGCCCTTTTGCGTGCTCCATTCTAATCCGCTTGTAGACATTCGTGGGCGTCATCTTGATCTCTTCGGCAAACAAGCGCTCGAGCTGGCGCCGGCAAAGACCGATTTCGTCGGCCAGACCGCGTATGGATAGGGACCCGTCGAGATGGCCTTCCATCTTCAAGAGCACGGATCTGAGACGAGTGTCGCGGCATTTGATGCCTAATGGCCGTCTGGGCTGCAGGTCGCGATCCGTTCGTACCCTCTCCATTTGCAATACTTCCATTGCCTTTCGGGCAGCGTTCTTGCCGATATGCCGCTGGACGATCGAGGCCGCCATATCGGCGGCGCTGCTGCCGCCGGCACAGGAGCCTCTCATCCTGTCGAGGTTGAAAATTCGATCGGACCGGACGCGATGATCGGGAAAGAACTCACGAAATGCCTGGTAGTGGAGCCAACTGACGCATGTCTCATGCTGCCGCAAAAGGCCGGCAGCCGCCAATATGAACGTGCCGGTACACACGCCAATCAACGGAACCCTTGCAATGGCCGCACGCTTCAACCAGGCTATCGATTCAGCGTCGATCGGGTCGTCTGCTCCCAACAGGCCGCCGACCACCACGATGTAGTCAAACCTGTTCGGCTCGACGAAGGCAGAGGTCGGCGCAACCTGAACACCGCAGCTCGACGTTATGAAGTGACGAGAACTGCTGAGAACCTGCCAATCGGCTCGCACGCGACCGGAATTGTCCGCCTCATCGCTTGCGAGCCGAAGGGTGTCCACGAACAGCGCGAAGGCTGAGAGCGTAAACGACCGGGCGAGGATAAAGCCCACTTTGAGTTTCGTATGAGATTGCGGCTCAAGCTGTTCTGACTTGTTCAATAACTTCACCGGCGTCCTAATGGCGACATCGCCCCGAGGCGACTTCAAAACTGATTGTCTTGGATGCGAGAAAGAGCCAGGACACCGCCATCGCTTCGTCGTGAATGCCCTCTTGGGCACGTTGACTACGGCAGTAGGAAGTGCGCCGATTGCCCCCTAGTTGGATCTGCGACCTCGCCGCCGTTCCGGCCTAAGACCAACCGGCGTCATAGCCTGAACCATCATGGTCCGAAGCGTCAGCAAAGCAGGTAGCGGCGATTTTGAGCGATCGATCATGTCGACCTCAAGACGCGCCGCGGCCGGGACGTCGGTGCCGTCGGGCAACGTCAGCAGCCAGGCGAGAAACACGTCCTGTGGGGTTGCGCTCGCGCAACGGGAGGAGGTCGCCAGGCCGGAAGTTGGATGTTCGTCGGCAGTTTCAGGGTGACGGCTCATCCGCGAACTGCGTATTGGGTCCAAGTGCTCCATCTCTTATCTCGCATCTGGCGAAATGGGTGGAGCCACAAGGCAGGCACCGACCACCACGTCGATCCTGCTGATCAATCGGGTGTGGTACCGTCCCCCAGATCGCCCACCGCAATCCGCTGAGTTTCTAGCGCTCATGGCTGGTTTCCGGGCTGAGAAGCTGCCCTCTTTGGGGCTATCGACGACCTTCCCAGGCACTAAGCCCAGTGGCAATTCGTCGACTTCAGCTTCATTACCGTTGCGGGGGCAGCGCCGGCTTCAACCGGCTTCCCAATTATCCGCCTCGTTCATATCGGGGCGGCACCAAAGCGGCTTTACAGAAACACGCAATCTGCTTCATGGCAAGCGCCGGTGTGGCGTTATTCCGTCGAAATACGTGACTGGAAGCGAGCAATCGCAGCAATGATCGCGTCGAGACCATCGCTCAAGGCGGCCGGACCCGGCTGCAAGATGAGGGGCGATTTGATCTCGACGATCTGATCGTTGCGAACAGCCGGAACGTCATGCCAGCCTGGCCGAGAGCCGATTTTCTCCCTGACGACTTTCTTGCCGCACCATGACGCAAGAATGAGATCGGGGGCTGCCGCGATCACCTCATCAAAGGAAACGAACCTGTCTCTGGCAGCCTTGTTTCTCGCCCTTTCGGCAAAGACATCGTTTCCGCCGGCAATTTCGATCAGTTCCGAAACCCAGCCTATCCCGCAGATCATGGGATCGTCCCATTCCTCGAAATAAACTCTCACGGGTTGCCTCGTGGTTGATTGGGCCCGCAGGGTTTCAAGGCGAGCCTGATAGAATGCAACCAGGGTTTCACCCTTGTGGCTGGCTCCGACAAGGGCGCTGACGGTTCTGATCATTGCAAGAATTCCGGCGATGTCACGCTGATTGAACGCATGCACCGCAATTCCATGGCGGACGAGGTCTGCGACGATCGGCGCCTGCAGATCCGAGAACGTCAGAACGAGATCGGGCTCCAGCGCCAGTATCTTGTCGATATCGGCCGATGTGAAGGCGGAGACCCGCGGCTTTTCGCGTCGAACCTGGGGCGGCCGCACCGCATAGCCGGAAACGCCGACGATCCTCTCCTGCTCACCGAGCAGATAGAGGACCTCGACCGTTTCTTCCGTCAGACAGACGATTCTATTTGGAGGAAATGCTCTCACGATCTTCGATCAAAGGGTGCGAGGTGGCGTCGCTTTTCCGGCCGGCTCGAGAAAGCCCGCCGAACGAATGACCGCATAGATTGCCATCAGCCCTGCGAAGGCCACGATATTGTCGCGGAGAATCTGAGCGATGACCGCCAAGGAGAATGCATCATCTCCGGAAGGCAGCATCAGTGTGGCGATGAACAACACGATTTCGTAGGCGCAGAAGCCGACCAGCAGCGCGACGAGGGCTGTCACGACGGGTCCAAACTTGAGACGCGCAAGCGCAAAATCCGTCGCCAATGCCGTGCCCGCCGCCAGGCCGATCACTCCGCCCCAGGCAAAACTGTCCCATTCGCGGGGATAACCGAGCAGCAGGTATCCGACCGCCTGATTGCCGAGCCACGTGGCGGCGACAACGGCAATTCCATCGCGTCGCTTCAGCGTCACCGATGCGATGGCGGCGATCGCCGCGAATGGCGTTGCACAGGCCAGAACATAGGAAAAGGCCAGGCCGCATGCCGACACTAAAGCGATCCAGGCTACTCTGGCGTCTTTGCCCGCAATTTCCAATGAGGGTCGGCTATGCGAGGGCATCGTCTCAACTCCAATCTATCTTTGAAAAATAACATCGAACGATTGGTTTTCAAAACGCCGTCATTGGTCGTCCGACTGAAGGCGTCGGCCTAGCGACACATCGTCGTGAAAATAAAGGTCTGATCTGTTCAGAATGCGATGGACGGACGTCGTTTTTCGAAGGAGACGCCGGCAATGCGGCGTGTTTAAATATGCTGTCCTTGGTGCCGCTTCGAATCGAAGTGGATAATTGGGAAGCCGGTCGAAATCCGGCGCTGCCCCCGCAACGGTAGCGAAGCCTAATGCCGACGACGGCCACTGGATCAATTGATCTGGGAAGGTGTCGGCAAGCCCCTGACGGGGCGGCTTCGGAGCCCGGAAACCAGCCTTGGTCACATGAATGACTTGACTGACTGCGGAGGGCATTCAGGAAGCTGATTGGCGTATTGGCTGCCGGGCCAATCGAGATCGATCTTCCGCCTTTTCAGTCAGTGCTCAAACCGGGAGCATCTGATGACGGATTTTTACAGCGACGTGCTGCGCAAACTGCAAAACAGGCGCGATGGCTATAGCCTGGAACAGGCTTTCTACACCGATCCGGAACTGTACAGGCTCGACCTCGAGCATATTTGGTACAAGGATTGGCTTTTCGTCGGACACGATTGCGAGGTTCCGAGAGCCGGCAACTACTTCACGCTGCAGGTCGGCGACTATCCGATCGTCATCACGCGGGATCGGCAAGGCGTAATTCGCGCCCTGCATAATTCCTGCCGACACCGCGGATCGCGCGTCTGCACGCAGCCCAAGGGATCATCGGCCAAGCTTGTCTGTCCCTATCATCAATGGACCTACGAACTGGACGGCTCGCTGCTGTTCGCACGGCAGATGGGCGAGGATTTCGACAAGTCGGCAAATGGCCTCAAGCCGGTCCATTGCGAGACCGTCGGCGGCTATATTTTCGTAAGCCTCGCCGATGAGCCGCTCGATTTTGGTCCGATGCGCGAGATGGTCGCAAGCTATCTTGCTCCGCATAATCTCAAGGACACGAAGGTCGCCTTCGAAAGCACGATCATCGAAAAGGGCAATTGGAAACTGGTCTGGGAGAACAATCGCGAATGCTATCATTGCGCGGCCAATCACCCGGAACTGTGCCGGACCTATCCGGAGGCTCCGACCGCAACCGGGGTCCAGGGTGCAAAGGATGATCCCGTCATCGCCGAACATTGGGCACGCTGCGAGGCCTCCGGCCTGCCGAGCGAATTCAAGATTTCTTCGACCGGCCAGTTCCGCGTGGCGCGCATGCCGCTGATCGAGGACGCGGAAAGCTATACCATGTCAGGCAAGCGGGCCGTGAAGCACCAACTCTCCGACGATGTCAGCCAGAGCCACATCGGTACGCTGCTGCTTTTCCATTATCCAAGCACCTGGAACCATGTGCTGGTCGATCATGCCATTACGTTCCGCGTCCTGCCGCTGGGCCCGGAATCAACGCAGGTCACGACAAAATGGCTGGTTCACAAGGATGCCGTCGAAGGCGTCGACTATAACATCGACGAACTGACGCATGTCTGGAACGAAACCAACGATCAGGACCGCCGGATCGTCGAGGAGAATGCGTTTGGCATCCGCTCTCCAGCCTATGAGCCGGGACCATATTCGGTCGAGCATGAAGGCGGTGTAATGCAGTTCGTCGAATGGTATGCGAACTTCATGCGCGATCGCAGGCAGTTTTGAACGACGGGAAATCGAGTGGGCCGGCGCAATACCCTAGCTCGCCGTGTCGTCCTTGCCGTAATAGAGCTTGCCGAGCTCGATCGGTTCGCGTCCCTGGCTGCGGCGGTGCATGTTCGAGTCGCGCAGCGAATAGACGCAGCCGCAATATTCCTGCTGGTAGAACTGCTCCCGCTTGCTGATCTCGATCATGCGGGCGGAACCGCCGCCTTTACGCCAGTTGAAATCCCAATAGCTGAGGCCGTCATAAGGAGCGACTGCCCGCTCGCCGCAATCATTGATCTGCGCCATGTTTTTCCAGCGCGAGATCCCAAGCGAACTGGTCATCACCGGAAAACCGTTCTCGTGTGCATAGAGCGCTGTCCGTTCGAAGCGCATGTCGAAACACATCGTGCAGCGAACGCCGCGCTCAGGCTCCCATTCCATTCCCTTCGCCCGGGCAAACCAGTTGTCCTTGTCATAGTCGGCGTCGACAAAGGGCACATCGTTCTTTTCCGCGAAGCGAACATTCTCCTCTTTGCGCAAGAGGTATTCACGCTCCGGATGGATGTTCGGATTGTAGAAGAAGATGGTGTAGTCGATGCCCGAGGCCGACATTGCCTCCATCACTTCCCCCGAACACGGCGCACAACAGGAATGCAGCAGCACTTTCTTGCTGCCGTCGGGCGGGGTCAAAACGGAGCGTACGAAATCGTTCATGGCCGCCTCATATCATAGCCACAGGGTTATCGCGACCCTGAATTGGGAAGGATCGTCTTCACGATCGAGGCATCGAGCGCTTCATAGTCGTGAAGCCCGATAGTGTCGTAGAGTTCGCCGCGCGTTTGCATCTCGGTCCAAACGGCCTCTGCGGAGCCGTCGCGCTTCAAGGTGGCGTAAAGCTTTTCCTGAGCCTTGTTGGCGACTCGCAATGAAGAGACGGGCCAGATGATCATGCGGTAGCCCATCTCCTCGAATTCGGATGCGGTGAAAAACGGCGTTTTGCCAAATTCGGTCATGTTGGCAAGCAAGGGAACGCCCGGCATGCGCCGCGCAAATTCGCGAAACATCTCGGCACTGTTGAGGGCTTCGGGGAAGATGGCGTCGGCGCCGGCTTCCATAAACAGCTTGGCACGCGCAACGGCGCCGTCAATGCCTTCGCTGGCCGCCGCGTCGGTCCGGGCGATCAGATAGAGATGACGGCGCGCCTTCGCCGCAGCCGCGACCTTTGCTGCCATGTCATGCGCGTCCGCAAGCCTCTTGTCGTTCAGATGCCCGCATTTCTTCGGAAGCAGCTGGTCTTCGATGTGGACTGCGCCGGCGCCCGCATCTTCGAAGGTTCGCACCATGTGCATGACGTTCAATGCCTCGCCATAGCCCGTGTCGCCATCGACAAGCAGCGGCAGGCCGCTTGCCCGCGCGATCTGGCGGATGAAAAAGGCAACCTCGTCCACCGTGATGATCCCGAGATCGGGAATACCCATGGAGGCGGTCATGGCAGCGCCGGAGAGATAGAGGCCTTCGAAACCCGCCGCCTTGGCCTGGAGAGCTGCCATGCCGTTATGGGCGCCGGGAAGCTGCAGGATGCCATTACGCTCCAGCAGCTCCCTGAAACGGATTCCGGCGGGGGCGTCGGGTAATTCGGATGCGACGAGATACGGCATTTTCAACTCCTCAGGCGGCTTTCGGACGGATTTTCGGGCCGCTGCGCTTGTTGATCGGCACGAATGTCTGGTTCTCCGGGCCAATATAATTGGCGGATGGGCGGATGATCTTGTTATCCGCGCGCTGCTCGATGATATGAGCTGCCCAGCCGGATGTTCGCGAAACCACGAAAAGCGGTGTGAACATCGCGGTCGGAATACCCATCATATGATAGGAGATGGCGCTGAACCAGTCGAGATTGGCAAACATGTTCTTAGTCTGCGCCATAGTCGTCTCGATCCGTTCGGCAATATCGAACATCTTCATTGTGCCGGCATCGACCGAGAGTTCGCGCGCGACCTTCTTGATCACCTTGTTGCGTGGGTCGGCGACGGTATAGACCGGGTGGCCGAAACCGATGATGACTTCCTTCGCCTCGACCCTGCGTTTGATATCCTCATCGGCTTCTGCGGGATCTGAATAGCGCTTCTGGACGTCGAAGGCGGCTTCATTGGCGCCGCCATGCTTCGGCCCGCGCAAGGCACCGATCGCTCCTGCAATTGCCGAATACATATCCGAGCCGGTCCCGGCGATAGATCGGGCCGTAAATGTCGATGCGTTGAACTCATGCTCGGCATAGAGGATCAGCGAGGTATGCATGGCGCGGACATGTGAGGCGCTCGGTGTGCGTCCGTGCAGCAGATGCAGGAAATGGCCACCGATCGAATCGTCTTCCGTTTCCACATCGATGCGCCGGCCATTCTGGGCAAAGTGGTGCCAGTAGAGCAGCATGGAGCCGAGCGAGGCCATCAGCCGATCGGCGATATCGCGGGCACCGGGATGGTTGTGATCGGGCGCTTCCGGAAGGACGCAGCCCAATGCGGAGACGCCCGAGCGCATGACGTCCATGGGATGGGTCGCCGCCGGCAGCAGTTCCAGGGTACGACGCACGACATCGGGAAGACCTCGCTGCGCTTTAAGCTTCGATTTATAGGCCGAGAGCTCCGTAGCCGTCGGAAGGGCGCCGTGGACCAGCAAATGTGCGATTTCCTCGAACTCGCAGGTTTCGGCGATATCGAGGATGTCGTAGCCGCGATAATGCAGATCGTTGCCGGTGCGCCCCACGGTGCAGAGAGCTGTATTGCCAGCGATTACGCCTGAAAGCGCGACGGATTTCTTTGGCTTAAATGCTGTCATGATGATCCTCCGCTACTTGTTCCAGTCAAAGATGCCGCGGGCGGTAGCCGTGCCGGGCAAGGGATGTTCCGCCTGAAAGTTGAGTTGCCCCAGCTCTTCGGGTTTCAGCGAGGTGAGGCGTTCCACCGTGGCGACGAAGTGGTCCTGTTCTGCAGGCGCGACAACGCCCTCGGCCAACGTCCGGAACTTGTTGACATAGTCACCTCGTCTGAACGGCTTGGCGCCGAGCGGGTGGGCGTCGGCGACGGCCAGCTCATCCTCTATGACGGTCCCGTCCCGCAGGGTGACGACGACGCGTCCGCCGAACGCCTTCTCCGCCGGATCGTGACTGTGGTAGCGCTTGGTCCAGGCAGGGTCTTCGACCGTGGTAATTTTGCGCCAGAGGGCGACCGTCTCTGGTCGGTTGGCCCGTTCAGGCGCATAGGAGCGCTCGTGGTGCCAGCCCCGATCTTCCAGCGCGACGGCGAAGATATACATGATCGAGTGATCAAGCGTTTCGCGGCTCGCCTTCGGGTCCATCTTTTGCGGGTCGTTGGCCCCGGTTCCGATGACGTAGTGTGTATGATGGCTGGTGTGGATGACGATGCTCTCGATCTTCGAGAGATCGCCGATCTTCGGTCCCATGCGCCGAGCGAGATCGATGAGCGCCTGGCTCTGATATTCGGCTGAGTGTTCCTTGGTATAGGTGTCGAGGATCGCGCGTTTCGGCTCACCTTTCTCCGGCAGAGACACGATATACTCGGCCTTCGGTCCGCCGAGCAGCCAGGCGATGAAACCATCCTCGCCTTCCCAGGCGGGCGAGGGCGCGCCTTCACCGCGCATGACGCGGTCGACGGCTTCAATGGCCATCTTTCCGGCAAAGGCCGGCGCATAGGCCTTCCAGCTCGAGATCTCACCCTTGCGCGACTGGCGCGTCGTGGTCGTGACATGCAGCGCCTGTTGCACGGCCTGATAGATGGTTTCCACGGGAAGGCCGAGCGCGGCACCAATGCCGGCCGCCGCCGATGGGCCGAGATGCGCGATATGATCGATCTTGTGTTCGTGCAGGCAGATGCCCTTCACCAGGTCGACCTGAATCTCGTAACCGACGGCGATGCCGCGCGTAAGAGCCGCGCCATTCAAGCCGCAATGCTGCGCCACCGCCAGTATGGCGGGGATGTTGTCGCCTGGATGCGAATAGTCGGCGGCAAGAAACGTATCGTGGAAATCGAGCTCGCGAACGGCAACGCCATTTGCCCAGGCCGCCCATTCCGGCGAAAAGCGCCTGGCTTCGGAAAGGCCGAAGATCGTGGCTCCGGGGGCGTAGGGATGAGTGATGGCCTGGGCGCGAGCGCTGGCAACCGGGCGCCGCGATAGTGAAGCAGTTGCAACGGCGGCATTGTCGATGATGCGGTTGCCGATCATCTCGACGACATCGTCATCCAGTGCGGCATCATCGACGGCGACCGCGGCGATCTTCCAGGCAAGCTGGTCTTCGCGGGCCAGATGCTCAGCCGACTTATGGGTGCGGACATTATGCAGTTTCACGAATGCGTCTCCTCGAGTATTTCGACATGACAGTTGTTTTGTAAAGGCGCGGGGCGGCCATGTTCATTGACTGCCACCATTTCAAAGCGGCCCGTCATGGCCTGATGGCGTCTGCCGCTGGTCAGATTTTCCATCGTCGCCTCGACGAGAACGGTCATCGACGCATGGCCGCATCTTGTTACGACGGCCGTGAATTCGAGCAGGCTGCCGATCGGCACGGGCTTTCGAAACCTGACCGCGTCCGTTGCTGCCATGACGACCGGCTGGCGGGCAAAGCGACTGGCCGCGACAAAGGCCGCGCGCCCCATCATCTCAAGACCCTTGGCGCCGTAAAGGGTACCGTAGTGATTGGCGTGTTCCGGAAAGATCATTTCGGCAAAGAGGCAGTTTGTCGCTCCGGTCGGGATGTCGCTGCATTCCATGGTCGCTCCCAGCGCTTGCCAACAAGACATTTCTTCGCAATATCTACTGGTAGAAGAAATGATAAATAGCTGAAATTGCAGAAGTTTGCGAAGTACGATTTGCAAATCTGCAAAGTTTGCGAAGATCGAGAGGTCTAGATGAAGAAACCATTTGTTGGAGTTCGCCTCAAGCGATTGCGCGAAGAACGCCGCCTGACGCAACAGGCACTTTCGGACAAGCTCGGGATTTCGCTGAGCTACCTCAATCAGATCGAGAACAACCAACGGCCAATCACCGTTCCGGTGCTTCTGCGTCTCAACGCAGCCTTCGGCGTCGACGTCCAGTTGTTCTCCGAGGAGGACGAGGCGCGGTTGGTCGGCGAGCTGCGCGAGCTCTTTTCAAACCCGGCGCTCGGGGAGACCATCAGCAACAGCGAGATCCGGGAGATCGCCGTCAATATGCCGGCTGTCGGGCGCGCAATGCTGCGATTGCAAAAGCAGTGGTTTCAGGCATCGGAGCGGGCGGAAACTTTTGCCGCAAAACTCGGGGATGACCGTGGTACGACCGCTGCGGCTTTGCCTGCCATGCCCTATGAGGAGGTTCGGGACTACTTCTCTTCGCAGAGCAATTACATTCCCGAACTGGATGAAGCCGCTGAAGGACTGGCGGGCGAATTCGGCACGCCGCTCGGATCGTTCCACATTCAGTTGCAGGGTCGTCTGCTCGAAAAACACGCCGTCAGGGTCGAGACCGGAGGCGATGAGATGCAGCGCCGCTTTGAGGCTGCGACAGGAATTCTTCGGATTTCCTCGCGGCTGAACGCTGGACAGCGTGCGTTTCAACTGGCGACCCAGCTATGCTTCCTGGAACACAGGGATCTGCTGGACCGACTGACGAAAGCTGGACGTTTCAGCAGTGACGAGACCCGCTCGCTTGCCCGCATCGGGCTTGCCAATTACTTTGCCGGCGCGCTGATCCTGCCCTACACGGTCTTCCTCGAGGCTGCGGAAGCCTTACGCTATGACATCGATCTTCTTGGTGAAAAGTTCGGCGTCGGTTTCGAGACGATCTGTCACCGGTTGAGCACGTTGCAGCGCCCCACGGCGCGTGGCGTGCCTTTCTTTCTCGTGCGCGTCGATCGGGCCGGCAACATGTCGAAGAGGCAGTCGGCCACGCACTTCCACTTCTCAAGGATTGGTGGAACATGTCCGCTGTGGACCGTTTACGAGGCATTCGCTCAACCGGGGCGCATCTGTACGCAGCTCGCCGAGATGCCCGATGGCAGGGCCTATCTCTGGATCGCGCGCACTGTGATGCATCAGAGCGGCGGCTTCGGTGGATCGGTCAAGAGCTTCGCTGTTGGACTGGGCTGCAATTTGGCGGATGCGGCCCGGTTGGTCTATTCAAAGGCATTGCCTCTTGACGATCCGGCCGCGCGAACGCCCATCGGCGTTGGTTGCAAGCTTTGCGAACGTAAGGATTGCCCACAGAGAGCTTTTCCGCCGGCGGCCAAGGAGCTCATCATCGATGAATCCGTCTCGTCATTTGCACCCTATTCGACGGCCTGATGTCCGGAACAGGTGATGACGTTGTCGCTGCTCAGCATGTCACAGGTTGTTTTGCGGAAGCGCTACCGGTGCGCCGAGACTTCGGTAAAGCCGGGGCTGCCCCCCAACTGCAACCGGCAAGCCGCGGCCCATAGCGTCACTGAGGCGAAAACCTTGGGAAGACGGGCAGAGGTGACGACCCGTGAGCCAGGAGACCCGCCAGGACAAAATAACGTCCACGGGCGGGTGTCCCTCGACAAGGCGTCAACTTGGCTACGCAAGCGCGATCCCTAGTCGTTTCTTGCGCAGATCAAGTCCGAGGTGCGCGGCAATGCCGGCCGGCGATGCAAAAGTTACCTCGAACTTGAAATGACGGGAGCGCAGTCTTCATGTTCGGTTCGCCTCTACATCGCGAACCGAAACGAGGTCGTTGATCGCCCCACCCGGGGCTGCCGTAGGTCGTCAAATTCTCGAAAAACTCAACGCATTGGAATCTAGCTCAAGCTAGGATTGGAATCTAGCTCAAGCTAGGGTTGTGTGGGGCGGTTATGACGATGTGGCGCCTGCCGCTCGTCGTTAGCCCGATTACGAGCTCCGCTGCCTTGCCGACGGTCGCCGCATGCGCGGTAAGGATCTTCTGTGCCTCTGCCGCATCGTCTTCCGTCAGCACGCTTTGCGGCTTGAGAGGGCGGCGCCCTCGCCGAAACTCTGCCGGGCTACAGCCGAACCGAGCTCGGAATTTGTTATAGAAAACCGCAGGATTGCCGAAGCCGTTGCGTTCCATGATGGTGCCAACGGTCTCGTCTCCAGTACGCAGCTCGTCGGCGGCATTGTCGAGGCGAAGATTTTGAGAGTAGTCCCGATAGCCGATGCCGACATGGCGCTTGAACAATCTTGAGAGGTGGCTGAGCGTCAGCCCTTCGGTTTCGGCAATCTGGCTCAGATGCTGGCTCTCGTCATTCTCGCCCAGTGTATCCATGATCCGCACGATGCGATGGCGGCTGTCGGACCGCAGTTGAGCTCCGGCAGGGTCCGCTTTTTCGTAAGGGATGCAGCGATAGACATAGTTTGCCAACAGGTTGGCAATGATCTGGCGCGCCATGGGTTCGTCCGGATGGCTTGTCTGGTCGAGTATCAAACGCGCCATCAACGATTTGATCGGGGCAACTTTCGTCATGAACGAACGACTGTGCAGGAAGGTGCGGCACAGATATTGCCGGGAGCCGAAACCGGGTAAGCCCATCCGCTCGAAATGCGCGATATCGAGATGAACGCCGCAGATCAGCGCATCGCGCGAGATCGATGTTGAATTGTGCGGGACGTCGGCATTGATGACGATCATGTCGTCCTCGTTCATCTCGCAGGTCTGGCCGTCGACGACAAGGCGAAAGCTTCCGCGCAGAACGAAAAGTATCTCCATCTCCCGATGCCAGTGGTAGGGAACGTCCGCATAGCCATGGACGAAGGGACGGCAGTGCGATTCCGCTGAAGGCCCGTGGTTCTGGAAGCCACAATCCATGATTTCAGGGGCCGGATTGTGCTTCAAATAGGCGATATTCATTGTCATCCTCCTCACTTCCAGGAGCAATAAATATCAAAAACTGTCGTAATTCCAGAGCAATTTTCGCGGCTAGATGACTGCGTTTTCCTGTGTCATCAATCTATCGTTCTTTGATGCGGACGATGGTTCCGCACAGGCGAGGAGGCCTGCAAGGGCTGCCGGATCGCCTGGCATAATGGGATGGAGTAGCGATGACGTGGAATATTTCCGATAGGGAACTTGGGCATCTCGTCGAACAGATGACGCTCGAGGAAAAGGTCGCGACGGTGAGCGGCTACGGCCTCTGGCGAACCGCTGCCAATTACCGCCTCAATATCCCGGAAGTCCTGATGACCGACGGCACCTACGGGGTGCGCTACTCGATCGAGCAGATCGATGGGCCACAGGACAGCGATAGTCAATTGGCCGCCTTCCTCGGCGTCGTCAATGCCGATCTGTCGCGCGGTGTCGAGGGTGCCTTCGGCTCGACCCGCCCGGCCACCTGCTTCCCCAACGGCTCGTCATTTGCCTGCTCCTGGGATGTCGATTTGGCCCATGAACTCGGCGAAGCGCTGGCGGCGGAATGCCAGGCCTTCGGCGTCAACATCCTGCTTGGTCCCGGGATCAATATCCGTCGTACTCCGCTTGCCGGTCGTAGCTACGAATATTATTCCGAAGATCCGGTCGTGACCGGCGAAATCGCTGCTGCCGTCATCAACGGTATGCAGAAAAACGGCGTCGGCGCTTCACTCAAGCATTTTGCCTGCAACAATTCCGAGGTCCAGCGCACGACGATGAGCTCGGTGGTCGAGGAGCGCGCCCTGCGCGAGATCTATCTCGCGGGCTTCGAGCGTGCGATCCGCAAGTCCAATCCGTGGACCGTGATGAGCTCCTACAACCGGTTGAACGACGTACAGGCGGCCGAAAATCATTGGCTGTTGACGGAAGTCCTGCGTGACGACTGGGGCTATGACGGTGTCGTGGTTTCCGACTGGCACGGGATCAAGGATCGCCCGGCGTCGCTTAATGCCGGCAACGATCTCGACATGCCCGAAAGCGGGGCTCGCAAGCAGGAGCTGCTGGACGCGGTCGAAGCCGGCCGCGTTCCGATGGAGGTTCTTGATCGCTCCTGCTTGCGGATGCTGAAGCTGGTGCGCCTGGCCCGTAACAATATCAAGCCGAACGCGACAGCGGACTACAAGAAGCATCATGCTCTCTCACAGCGCATGGCGGCGGAATCGATCGTTCTTTTGAGAAACGAAGATGCACTGCTGCCGCTGGATGGCGGCAAGCTTCGCAAGATTGCGCTTGTCGGTGCAGCGGCGACCGAGCCGGTCATTCAGGGATCGGGCTGCGCGACAACGCGGCCGACCGAAGTCGACATTCCGCTTGCGGAAATCCGCCAGATGGCGCCCGGTGCTGACGTCAGTTTCCATGCGGTTTCGGATTTCGAGGCTGGCAGTTCGACGGAAGCCGCCGCGCTCGCTGGCATCGATGGCGCCGATGTCGTCCTGTTTTTTGGCAATACCGAGGTCGGCTACGATGGTGAGGGCTCGGATCGTACGCATCTCAATCTGCATGACGGCCAGGACGAGCTCATTGAGCGTCTGTCTCAACGCAATGGCAAGCTTGTCGTCGTCCTTGCAACTCCAGATGCCGTCGTCATGCCCTGGATCGATGAGACCGCGGCTGTGCTTGCCGCCTTCTTCGGCGGGCAGGGGGCTGGGCATGCCGTCGCCCAGGTGCTGTTCGGCAAGCAGAATCCTTGCGGCAAGCTCACCGTCACGTTCCCGGTCCAGCTCGAAGACACGCCCGGCTTCCTCACCTATCCTGGTGAAAACAACCGGCACATCTATAGCGAGGGGATTCATGCGGGCTACCGCTCCTACGACAAGCGCAAACTCGCACCGCTGTTCCCCTTTGGCTTCGGCCTGAGCTACACCTCCTTCCAATACGCCAACATTGCGATCGACACCGGTACGATCGACGCATCGAGCACCTTCAAGGTCTCTTTCGATGTCACGAATACGGGTCGCGTGCCGGGTAAGGAAATCGCCCAGATCTACGTCCGGCCGCATACGCCACGCCTGATCCGTCCGATCCGGGAACTCAAGGGCTTCGCAAAAGTTGCCTTGCAACCGGGCGAAAGCAAGCGCGTGGAAGTCACGATCGAAGCGCGTGACCTGCGCTATTACGATCCGGACCATCGCCAATGGCTTCTGGATGCCGGCGATCTTACGATCGAGGTTGCCGCATCTTCGCGCGACATTCGCCTTGAAAAGGTTCTTCGCGCCCAGGCGCCGGCGCTGCCATCGAGCATTCTCAATGTCGAGAGCCAGCCCTATCTCGTACTGGAACAGGAGCTCGCCCGTAAACGTTTCGGCACGTTCCTCAAGGAACAGCTCGGCCTTGACGACGAGGAGACGGAGAAGATGCTCGAATACTGCGGCGGCTCCTTCCTCGGCATCTACAACACGGTTGCCTGGGTAGCGGGAGACAAGATCTCCAAGACCGACATGGCGGCGTTCCTAGACAGCCTCAACAGGGAAATGGGCATGGCAGTCGGCAAGGCTGCTTGACATTCGGGGGCGCCGGCCATTCCGGCGCTCCCCAATCAATCAACAATAAGAACTCCAGAGCTAGGGTAGTGACATGAACATCAGACATTTCTCCTCGACCGCTGCGTTGCTTGGCATGCTCGTGGCTTCGACCTCAGCCTTTGCGCAGACGGTCGACGTGCTGCAATACTGGACCAGCGCCAGCGAATCCAAGGCCATGAATGCGATCGCCGATGCGTATAAGGCGCGCGGCGGCAAATGGATCGACAGTCCGGCGGCGGACTTCGATTCCGCCGTTGCGGCGGCGACCAGCCGCATCGCCGGCGGCGAGCCTCCCTCGGCCGTGCTGATGACGCCGAGCGCCGCCATGCGCGATTTGGCAAGGGCCGGCCAGCTGCGGAATTTCGACGATCTCGCTACTGCCGGCGGCTGGCAAAAGGTGATGCCGCCGCTCGTATGGGACAAGCTCAGCGTTGACGGCCATCTCGTTGCGTTGCCTGTCGGTATCCACGCCGATAACTGGATCTGGTACTCCAAGCCGCTTTTTGCCAAGCTCGGCATCGAGGAGCCGAAGAATCTCGACGAGATGTTTGCCGCCGCCGACAAGCTCAAGGCAGCCGGCTACACGGGCTTTGCCGTCGGTGGCGAACCCTGGCAGGAGGTTTCTATTCTCACCGACATGATCATCGCGCTCGGCGGCCCCGAATACTGGAACCAGCTCTTCATCAAGCGCGATCCCGAAGCGATGAAATCGCCGATCCTGCCGAAGGCTTTCGATCTGTTCCGAAAGGTGTCGACCTATGCCGATCCGGCAAGTCCCGGCCGTTCGTGGAACGATACCACGAACATGGTGATCACCGGCAAGGCCGGCATGCAGTTCATGGGCGATTGGGCAAGGGGCGAATTTCTTGCCGCGGGTCAGGTTGCGGAAAAGGATTTCGGTTGTTTCCTGGCACCCAGTGACAAGCCTGCCTATGCCGTGATCGTCGATATCTTCGCCTTCCCCGTCAACAAGGAGGAAGACCGCGTCAAGGGGCAGACGATCCTTGCCGACACTGTTATGGACCCTGCGGTCGAAGCGAAGATCGCCGCCGTCAAGGGCTCGGTACCATCGCGGTCCGACGTCGATATCAGCAAGCTCGATGCCTGCGCTGTAAAGGGTGCCAAGCTGCTTGCCAATCCATCGACAGCCGTGTCCGCAGCCTATGATGCTCTTACCGGCGACTTGAACGGCCAGATGACCGACCTTGCGACACAGTTCTGGACCGATCCGTCCATGACGAGCGACGCCGCCGTGGAAAGCCTGACCAGCATTCTGAAGAGCAAGTGAAATCGATGTGCCGGGGCCGGCGGACCACCTGCCTCCTCGGCACCTGTTTCATCGGAGGAGCGACAGGATGAATGTTCACGCACGGCGCGGCACGGGAGCTGCGGTTGTAGCTGGCAGCGACCATGAGGGATCTGCAATGATGACATGGCTTAACCGGCAAGCCTTTCGGCCGGATATCACGGTTGTGATCTTCTTCGCCGTCGTGGCGCTTTTCTTTTACGGCTCGATCGCCTGGACCTTCTATATGTCGTTGACGCGCTCGACGCTGCTTCCGTCCTATGAGATCGTCGGCTTCGGGCAATATGTGCAGCTTTTTACAAATCAGCGCTGGCTCGTTTCGTGCCTCAACATGGTGATTTTCGGTGTGCTCTATATTGTGGGCACGCTTATCTTCGGGATGCTGCTGGCCGTCTTTGCCGATCGGCAGATCAAGGCGGATTCGCTCTTTCGCACCATCTTCCTCTATCCGCTTGCGGTTTCGCTGATCGTCACCGGTCTTTCCTGGCGGTGGCTTCTCGACCCGGTCAACGGTTTGCAGGCCCTGATGCATAGTTTCGGCTGGGAGAGTTTCGTCTTCGACTGGCTGACAAGGCCGGATCGCGCCATCTATACGCTCGTCATCGCCAGTATCTGGCATTCGGCCGGGCTCGTCATGGTGATCGTGCTTGCCGGCCTGCGCGGGATCGATAACGACCTCTGGAAAGCCATCCGCATGGAGGGCATCCCGATCTGGCGCGCCTACCTCCAGGTGATCTTTCCCGGCATGCGCCCGGTCATTGCCTCCTGCGTCGTATTGCTGATGTCCGAAGTCATCCGCGGCTACGATCTGATCATCGCCATGACAAAAGGCGGCCCGGGAATTTCGACGGAAATGCCCGCCAAATTCGCCGTCGACTTCTACTTTGCCCGCGTCAATCTCGGCCTCGCCTCGGCCGCGTCGATCATGATGCTGGTGCTGTCTCTCGTCTTGCTGACGCCCTATTTCCTGAGCGAATTCCGGAGGCGCACATGATATCCGCCGCGCAAAAGCCACCCTTTGGTCCCGCACGCATCGGCCTCTATGCCTTCCTCGTCATGTCAGCGATTTTCTTCCTGTTGCCGCTGCTGGTGGTGATCATGAATTCGCTGAAGCCGATGGAGGAAATCCGGCAGGGCAATCTGCTTGCCTTTCCCGTCAATCCGAATTTCGATGCCTGGGTTGCGGCCTGGAAGACGGCCTGCACGGGTCTTGAATGTGCCGGCGTTCGCCCGGGTCTCTGGAATTCGATCAAGATCACCGTACCCGCCGTCGTCATTTCGACGCTTGCGGGCGCTCTCAATGGCTATGCCCTGGCGCAATGGAAGTCGCGCCACGCCAACATGACAATGTTCCTGATCACGGTCGGGCTGTTCATCCCATATCAGGCGATGCTTTATCCGACGGTCAAGATCCTCAGCAATGTCGGGCTTTTCCGTACCTATCTCGGTATCGTCTTCGTCCACGTCATCTACGGGCTGCCCTACACGACGCTTCTGTTCCGAAACTTTTACGTCGGCGTCCCCGACGAGATAAGTCGGGCAGCCCGCATGGAAGGCGCAAGCTTCCTGCGCACTTTCTGGTCGATCATCCTGCCGATTTCGACCAACATCCTCGTGGTCGTGGCGATCCTGCAGTTTACGGGCATATGGAACGACTACCTGCTCGGTCTGATCTTCGCCGGCAACGACAATCTGCCGATGACCGTGCAGCTCACCAACATCGTCAACAACACCCGCGGCGCTGCCAATCCGAACATCAACATGGCCGCAGCGCTGATCACCGCGATCCCGACACTCGTCGTCTATTTCCTCTCCGGCCGCTATTTCGTCCGCGGCATCGCCGCCGGCGCCGTCAAGGGTTGAACATGTCCAGTATCTCTCTTCGCCAGATCAAGAAATCCTTCGCTGCCCTCACCATCCTGCAGTCGGTCGACATGGAGATCGAGAAGGGCGAGTTCATCGTCATCCTCGGCCCGTCGGGCTGCGGCAAGTCCACCTTGCTCAACGTCATTGCCGGTCTCGACGATTGCGATGCCGGAAAAATCGTGATTGACGGCAAGGACGTAAGCGGGCTGGAGCCCAGCCAACGCGGGCTTGCAATGGTATTTCAATCCTACGCGCTGTTTCCGGCCATGACCGTGCGGCGCAACCTGTCCTTCGGCATGGAAATCGCCGGCACGCCGAAGCAGACGATTGCCGAGAAGGTTGCCTGGGTCGCAAAGCTCCTGCAGATCGAGGCGCTTCTCGACCGCAAGCCCAGCCAGTTGTCCGGTGGCCAGCGCCAACGTGTCGCGATCGGCCGTGCCCTCGTGCGCTCCTCCAGCATCTGCCTGTTCGACGAGCCGCTGTCGAACCTCGATGCGAAGCTGCGTGCCGAAACCCGGGTCGAGCTCAAGCAGCTTCATGAGACGCTTCAATCCACGATGATCTATGTCACGCACGATCAGATCGAGGCGATGACCATGGCCGATCGGGTTGCCGTCATGCACAAGGGCAAGGTCGAGCAATTTGCGCACCCACAGCTTGTCTATGAAAAGCCGGCAAGCCTGTTCGTGGCCGGATTCGTCGGGTCGCCGGCCATGAACTTCCTGGAGGGCAGGCTTGACGGGAACGGGCGTTTCGTGAGCGGCGATACCTCTATCGATGTGTCCGCCTACAAATTTGAGAAGCCACGACAGGAAGGCGAGGTTGTCCTGGGCATTCGCTGCGAAGATGTCTCGGTAACTTCGACCGGAGCTCCCAATTCCATAGCCGCCAGGCTTGCCTTCACGGAACTGCTGGGGGCAGACGCCTTGGGCTGGTTCGATTGCCTAGATAAGCGTTTCAGTGTCCGCCTTAGCATCGAAGGCGCTCGCTCTGCGAACAAGGATGTCGGGCTTAGCTTCAACATCGGCAAAGCGTCGATCTTCTCTAAGAGCAGTGGGCTGCGGCTTTGAGCTGAGTGTCAATCAGCGCCGAACATTTGCCCCTTTGTGGAGTGCGGCCCTGGTGTGGGACTGATAATCTGCCAGATGCGTTGATCCTCGAACATTTGGGGATCATCTGCCGCCGATCCTTTCGGGACGATCGATAGCCTTCGCCCCCGCGGCATTCTCGATGATGACATGGAACGGCTCGGTGAACTCGTTGAGGCCGCAACCATATGTGATACGATCATAGCATAGCGGTTGGCGGACATTCTCATTCGAGGACAAGAATCGGAGTTTGGCACCACGGACAAGCACCTATCCCTTTCGTCAGGTCATCGAGCGTTTTCGATGATCCTTCAAAGTCGATGAAAGGATCTACCGCCATGAGCAAAGAAGATGATAACAAGGCCGTCGTCGGCCGCTGGTTTACCGAGTTCTGGGGCAAGGATGTCAATCTTGCGGTCATCGATGAGATCGCAGCTCCCGACATGTTGCTGAAGTATTCCCTGCATGAACCTCGCCGCGGCCGCGACGATATCAAGGCCTTCATGACAGACTTCCGGGCAGCGTTTCCCGATCTCAATTTCTGGGGCACCGCTGATTTGATCGCCGAAGGCGACTATGTGGTTGGTCAATGGGAAGGCGGCGGCACTCATACCGGCACAGCTTGGGACGATGTTCTGCCCGACTATGAAGGCCTTCCCGCTGCAACCGGTCGCAAGATGCGCTTTACGGGCACGACTGTCCTCAAGGTCATCGATGGAAAGATCGTTGAAGAGATCGGTCTGGACGACGGGCTCACCGCGATGACGCAGCTCGGCCTCGTCAAGGCGGCGTGATCTGCCAAGGGTAGAAACGTCCCTCCAGGAATTGAGGCCCGCCCGCTTGCCGTGCGGGCCTCTTATTTGCGGCGTGCCGCCGAATTACGCCCCTTGAATCGCAGATTCAAGAATAGGAAACGGAGCGTCGAACCGCATAGAGCGCGGTAGCTTCTCCCATCAAATCAACTGGTGAGAACTGGATACACAGCCATGACATGCATCGGTTACGCTCCCGGCGCCTTCGACCTGTTTCATATCGGCCATCTCAATCTACTGCGCCGGGCGAGGGAGCATTGCGATTATCTGATTGCCGGCGTTGTCGCAGATGAGGTTCTCATGACCCATAAAGGCGTTGTCCCTGTCATTCCGCTCGTGGAGCGGTTGGAGATCGTACGCAATGTTCGCTTTGTCGATGCCGCATACGTTGCAACGACCAATAACAAAGTCGAGA
The DNA here is from genome assembly GCA_000799755.1 of Martinezella tropici. Taxonomy (GTDB): domain Bacteria; phylum Pseudomonadota; class Alphaproteobacteria; order Rhizobiales; family Rhizobiaceae; genus Rhizobium; species Rhizobium tropici_A. Next base: position 156,507 of record JUHI01000005.1, on the reverse strand, counting down.
TTTGGAAGAGCCTCAAATTCAATATTCTGTTCAAGGGAAATGACTGGCAGGGAACCGAAAGGGGTACCCGACTCGAACAGGATTTCGCGGCATTGGGCGTTGACGTGATTTATTTCCCTTACACGCCGTCGACGTCGAGCAGCGCATTGCGCAAAGCCCTGCGAAGCATCGATCTCATCGCGACCCGTCGAGTGTTGCATGCCGGTTGAATTCACACCGGTCGCAAGAACCGGGTGGTCGGGGAACCGATTTGAGAGCAAGGATCGGAGTGTGATCGACTTGGATTGAGGCCATGGTCACGCTGCAACGATATGGGAATACGGTAGTGACGATCATGACTAAGACCAAGATTTCTTCCCGTTCCCCTATGCTCCCGGTGACGGATGATCCACGCTGGGCGCGCGTTTTGGCACGCGACAAGACGGCGGATGGCGAGCTTTGGTACTCAGTTTCGACAACGGGCGTTTATTGCCGTCCGTCATGCGCGTCCCGTACCGCCAATCCAAAGAATGTCGCGCTGCACGATACTCTGGAGAGCGCGCGTGCGACTGGCTTCCGGCCATGCAAGCGCTGCAATCCCGATGGTCTTTCGCTTGAATGCGAAAATGCGGCGCTCGTCGCCAGAGCCTGCCGTCTGATCGAGATGAGCGAAGAGGAACCTTCGCTCGAAGAGCTCGCCGGGGCCGTCGATCGCAGTCCCAGCTATTTTCATCGCCTGTTCAAATCGACAACGGGTCTCACACCAAAGGACTATGCTGCGGCTGACCGGGCCAAGAAGGTACGCGAGGGTCTCGAAACCGGCAATAGCGTCACTGAGGCGATTTATGACGCGGGCTTCAATTCGAGCGGGCGCTTCTACGAGAAGTCGACAGGTATCCTTGGCATGACGCCGACCCAATATCGAAGCGGTGGCGCCAATGAGGAGATCAAGTTCGCAGTGGGACAAACCTCGCTCGGCGCGATCCTCGTCGCCTCGAGCACCAAGGGTGTTGCGTCGATCCTGCTCGGAGATGATCCGGACAAGCTTGTCCGGGATTTGCAGGACCGTTTCCCGAAGGCATATCTCATAGGTGCCGATCGGGAATATGAAGCGCTGATCGCGCGGGTCGTGGGATTTGTCGAAAACCCGCATGTCGGCCTGGATCTTCCCCTCGATGTCAGAGGAACGGTCTTTCAGAGGCGAGTTTGGCAGGCATTGCAGGAAATCCCATCCGGTCAAAGGGTATCCTACGCCGAAATCGCGCGCCGAATAGGCTCGCCGAGCTCGGTACGGGCTGTTGCTGGCGCCTGTGCTGCGAATAATCTTGCGGTGGCGATACCTTGCCATCGAGTGGTGCGAAATGATGGCGCCCTTTCGGGGTATGCCTGGGGCGTCGATCGGAAACGCGCACTCCTTGAGAGGGAGGCGTCTGCAAGTGTGTGAAGTCGTTCTCGGCGTCGTGACAGAAAGCATGCGCTTGTCGCCGGCAGTGCTCGGCGAATACCTCGTTCCTACTATCGGCAACCGGCTGCACTTTGCAATTGCCGACGAATGCAAGGCATCTATATGAACCTGTCTTCTCGTTATGACGAATCCGTCTCCTTCCTTTCGAGCATCGATGACGATTGGGCCAGGCTCATTGAGCTGGTGGGGTCGTGCCGACACGATCCGAAGGCTGCTCGTGAACCCTACGAAGCGCTCGTCCGTGCAATTGCCTATCTGCAACTGACGGCCAAGGCGGGCGATGCGATCCTTGGACGCCTCAAAGCTCTGTTCGAAGGTCGCGATTTCCCTCATCCGGAACAGTTGATCACCGCCGACTTCGACGCAATGCGAGCCTGCGGCTTTTCCGCCAGCAAGATTGCGACGATCAAGGCGATTGCCGAGGGCGCGCTGACGGGAGTTGTTCCCAGTCGCGAAAATGCGGTCATAATGGACGACGAGACGCTGATTGCCCGGATGGTCACCATCAAGGGAGTGGGGCGTTGGACTGTCGAGATGCTTCTGATGTACTCGCTGGAGCGGATGGATGTGCTACCTGTCGACGATTTCGGTGTGCGCGAGGGGTATCGCGCCCTAAAGTCGCTGGCGGAACAACCGAAACCCAGGGAGCTGCGCCAGCTTTCCCAAGCCTGGTCGCCACATCGCACGGTTGCGGCATGGTATTTATGGCGCATGCCCCGTGAGCGCGGAAACGTACTGACATAAGTGATGCGTCCAATTGCGGGTTTGATCGCAAGACTTGGAGTGTAGCCGCCTTCTGTTTGGTGCAAGATGGTGGCAAACCTCAATTGCACCAACTTGTATGCCGGGCAGAGGATGAAAGCCATGCATCTGCAAAACCGCGTCACTCCGTTTGGCAATATCGTTGCGATTTCGCAGCGCGGCATGTTCACAGGTAATCGCGGCATTATCCACAACCCGTCGACCAAAACACTGCTTAGGAAGCGCTGGACGTCGAAGGCGTGGCTGATCTGCAATTGCAGCTACAAGGGACAGCGTCGCAACGTCATGGCGACGCGGAGCTGGACAGAACTGTTCTTCCTCGACGAGGCGATTGCACTGGCGGCCGGCCATAGGCCTTGTTTTCTTTGCAGGCGCACGGCTGCCGAGCACTACCGGAACTGTTGGGGCGGCGGTCATGGCGAAGCACTTCCATCTGCCGTCACCATAGATGCCGTGCTGCACGCCGAGCGGCTCGAGCGCGGTCGCAAGCGGCTGCATCCTCTGGCACAGGGACTGGGTGATTTGCCTGACGGCGCCATGGTAGCGCGAGGTGATGATGCATTCACGCTGCGAGGAGGCTTGGCATACCGCTGGACGAATGACGGTTATGCCCCACCGCAAATGCTCGACAATGCCGACTGGCTATTGACGCCGCCTTCCAGCGTTATGGCGCTTAGAGCAGGCTATGCGCCGATCTTTCATCCGACGATCAACATCAATGTCCATTAGGCGGCGCCATGTCCGATTTGTTTGATAATATTATCCCCCTTGATCCACCCTTCGAGCCTATGGCGCAAGGCGCTGTGCTACTGCGCGGGGCGGCTCTCCCTTTTGAGAAGGATGTTCTTGCGGCACTTAATAGGATTGTCGCACAGTCGCCGTTTCGGCATATGGTGACGCCTGGTGGCTTCACGATGTCGGTGGCTATGACGAACTGCGGTGCGGCAGGCTGGGTGACCGATCGCAGCGGTTATCGCTACGACCGCGACGACCCGGAGACTGGACGTCCATGGCCGGCGATGCCGGAATCTTTTCATGAGCTCGCACTGAGCGCCGCATCTCTTGCTGGTTACCCCGGGTTTCGCCCTGACGCCTGCCTTATCAATCGCTACGAGCCGGGCGCGCGTCTTTCGCTTCACCAGGACAAGAATGAACGGGACTTGACCAATCCGATTGTTTCGGTGTCGCTGGGCTTGCCGGCAATCTTCCAGTTCGGTGGCCTCAAGCGCAATGATCCGATCAGAAAGTTTGCGCTCCGCCATGGTGATGTCGCCGTCTGGGGCGGTCCTTCTAGGCTGTTTTATCACGGAGTGCCCGAATTGAAGGAGGGCATGCACGAGACGGTCGGACGCATGCGCATCAATCTGACGTTCCGCGGCGCACTCTAGCGGCCCGAATTATTTCGGTTTGATAACAATAGTCGGAGTGACGACGGGCAGGCCCTTCGACCAATATTGACAAGATTGACATCGCTGCCGGGCGAGTTTCAAGGCCTCCAGACGACCGTGGCGACAAGGACGCCCACATCATGCTCTTTCGTGGCGACATCGACGCAGAGAATGGCCGGCACGCGCGAGCGGAAACGGAAGAGGCCTTTGACGCCATCGCGGCGTTCGCAGCCAGCGACCCTGATAAAGCACTCGTACTATGTTATGTTGCGCGGCTCGTCGCCGATGGGTTCGCAGTCTGGGATATCTTTGAAAATGGAGAAATCGAGGTCCGTTTCAACTCGGGTGAAATGTTCATATTCGCCGAAACAACGGTCTTGCGTCTCGCCTGATCAGCTGAACAGCGGCCCCAATCGCTAACCGGATGCCGGCCGACTTCAAAGGCAGGATTCGGAGTGTCAGCAGATGCGAGCCGGATTAAGCGATCCGGGTCGCGCCGTCTCCGATATGCCGAGCAAGGGCGAACAGCAAGATGCCGACCACGGCCCGATCCTTCACGACCCCACCTGATGTCATGCGCGGGCGCTGTTTCAGCTGATCTGCCATGGGCCGGGGAGGGGTGTCCCGGCTCTCCATTGCCCGGACCGATTTCTCGATTTGATAGCAAGGATCGGAGTTTGGGGTTGCCGGCGGAAAGGTAGGTTTGACCATGCAAATTTAGCAAGGAGTTACAGCCATGGATCTCATGATCGACAACAATGTCAGGCGGCCTGTGCCGCGGGCGACACATCTCTCAGTGCCTACTGATGTCTTGTCCTATGCGATTGCGCAATGTGAACTGGGTATGGTGCTCGTGGCACGCAGCGGCAAGGGCGTCTGCTCGATTCTGCTTGGTGACAGCATGGATGAGTTGAAAGCCGATCTCGCGAGCCGCTTTCCTCAATCGACAATCAGGGAAGATGAAAGCTCAGTCCACGCCGATATGGCGAAGGTGCTTCGTTACATCAAAAAGCCCACCGTCGGACTGCATCTGACGCTCGATATGCGTGGCACGCCCTTCCAGCGTCGTGTGTGGGAGAAGCTGAAAGCGATCTCGGCTGGCAGGACAGTGAGCTATACGGAACTCGGTCACTGGATCAGCCCGCTCGCCCATCCGCGTGCAATCGCACGGGCTTGCGCGGCGAATCCAATTGCGCTTGCGGTGCCCTGTCATCGCGTCGTGCGCAGTAATGGCGATATGGCCGGCTATCGTTGGGATGTCGAGCGCAAACGTGAATTGCTGCGCAAGGAGGCAATGGCATGAAGCAGATCCGCGCGGACACCATGGAACTTGCGTCTGAGGCATTATCCGCTGGGGGCAAGGTCGGCGCCTATGACTGGGATGCGCTTGCAACAGACCTCAACAGTTTCGGCTGCGCGGTGCTGCCGAAGCTGCTCACTGCCGAGGAATGCAAGGCTCTGGCTGGCCTCTACACGGACGAAACCCATTTCCGCAGCCATATCATTATGGCGCGCCATGGGTTCGGCAAGGGTGAGTATCGTTACTTCAAATATCCACTGCCTGATCCGCTAACCGGGCTTCGCACGGCCCTTTATCCGTGGCTGGCGGCGGTTGCCAATGGTTGGAACGAGCGCATGGGGCTCGACGAGCGGTTCCCGCATGATCACGCCACCTTCCTGCAGCGTTGTCATGACGCAGGTCAGACCAGACCCACGCCATTGCTGCTGCAATATGTTCCCGGGGATTTCAATTGCCTCCACCAGGATCTCTACGGTGACATCGCTTTTCCGATTCAGGTTGCGATCCTGCTTTCCGAACCAGGACGAGATTTCACGGGCGGCGAATTCGCGTTGACCGAACAGCGGCCACGCATGCAAAGCCGTGTTGAGGTAGTGCCTCTTCGCCAGGGAGATGCGGTGGCCTTTGCGGTACACAATCGCCCCGTTCATGGCGCGAAGGGGAACTATCGCGTCAACCTTCGTCACGGTGTCAGCCGTGTTCGGTCTGGCATGCGTCATACGGTCGGAATCATCTTCCACGATGCGCGCTGATGGTCCTGGATTGGCGTCGGGACATGCAGCGCTCGCTCCAGGGGCAATATCAAGACAAACGACAAGAGGCTCCGGCGGATCATCCGCCGGAGCCTCTTCCTCTTTCGTGCCCCTCACGACACAGTTCGCGCTTGCCGCTTAAGGCTGCGCTAAGTCGTCAATTCGGTAGGGTTGCCCGCGACGGTGCTGCTGGGTGACGAATTCTCGGTGGCACGCGGCAATTCATCCTGCATATTGTGCCTGTCGGGATCATGCGCCCAACCGCTTCGTGCATCCCTTGCGAGGTTGCTCAAGGCGCAAAATCACTCAACGAATGGCAATTCACGACCGGGCATTTGCCACTGGCGGAAGGAATGGAGACGCGAACCCCATATAAGCCAGGGCCGCATTGCGCAGGATTGATCACATAGCGATCATACACCATTGCCCGGCCATCGCGCGATGGGTAGCGCAGAATGGCCTGCCTATCACGTGCGAGAAGAGTCTGAACCTCCTGGCAGCTCCGCGATTGTGTGTCATATCGTTCGATCGCCATTGCGGGCGCGGCAAGACCAATGCTCATCGTTACAGACAATATCGCTTTCCACATCCGTTCGGCGCTCCTCGACACTTCGTATGTTCGACGCCACCCTCGATCTGAGGTCGATCGGCGCCGGAGGCCAAACCACTGCGGAGGCCTCTCGTTTAGCTGGTATGCCCTTACCAAAGGGAGCAGCGTTGCGCCCGTCGGAGGACCTGCATCGCCAATGCCTGCCGACGAAAAACTGGCAGCCGGCAAATCATGTGATAGCTCCGCCCTCAGACTAATAAGGTCGCACGCATCGTTCAACGCTCCGTTTCTTGCCCTCTAATCCAACAAGCCATTGAATTCTCCCGTAGATGGGATGAACGGGGCGCTCAATCTGCCCTGTTGTCGATTGCCGCGCCTACCAGCCCGGATACAACGCGAAGAGACGGACCCAGTCTTCCAGGGTGGACGCGTGCTTCATACAGGCGAGCGCGTCGGCCGCGTGCCAGGTGCATGGCACACGACGCAGCCATACATTGTCCTTTCCCGCGCGATAGAACCAGATGATCGAAGCCGCCATCATCTGCCGGTCGTCCGGCATGCTTCGATAGTCTGCCCGCCACTGTTCCATACCGGTCGGAATGACCTGATCCCGATGGAAATCGTAGCCCGTGGGTCTTATGGCGTGGTGATAAGGTGCATGACCATCGTCGCGAAAAAGCGCCTCAAGCTCATAGTGATCGATGACGAATCGGAGGTGATGATCAAACGGTCTTGGTGTTGCCCGGACCGATTGCAGCAGCGAACCGCCGAACATGATTGCAAGCTGCGCAATGTCTGTGTCGTCGAGCTCAAGCCGCGCGCCTATCAATCGTGTAAGTCGGTAGTCTGGAAACTGTCGTTTGGCCCTGCCGGTAGACTGCAGGGCCAATGCGATGACGCGGAGCGGCTCGGGAAGCCGATCGTCCATTTCCGGCAATGGATTGGTAGTGTGTGGCGCCATGAGGCAACTCTCCGGTCAGTCTCGGTTGCGGGTACGAGCGATATTTCAGCATCCCATCAGACGCTGCTCGCGTTCGAGAAGCGCCCGCTTGCGCCGAACACCCCAACGATAACCGGAAATCGAACCGTCCTTCTTGATGACGCGATGGCACGGCACGATGACGGCGATCGGATTATTGGCAATTGCTGCCGTGACCTCTCTTGCGTCACGCGTACCGAATTTGGCGGCGAGGGCGCCATAACTTGTCGTCTGGCCGGCAGGGATGTCCCGTAGCAGGCTCCAGATCCTTATCTCGTCCGGTGTCCCGCGCAGGTCAAGCGGCAAGTTGCAACCGGCGGCGGGCTTCTCGATCGCGCCGCCGGTTGCCTCGACCACACTCTTGAGATCCTCTTGATGCCGCTCCAGATCCGCATCCGCAAAGCGGATACGCAGCGCATCTTCCATCGCGCCGCGCATCTCGCTGAATGCGAGGGCCACGATGCCCTTTTCTGAGGTTGCCACCACAAACTTGCCGAGGGAGCTGGCTCCCCACGCAAAGCGAATAAGTTCACGCATCGTCTTTACCTTTCATGTTCGCTGTTGTCTGAACATAGAAGGCGGCGTGCTGCGACTCTCCCCGGTCCTTGCTTTCAAATCGAATGTTTGTTCTGGACCAGCGACTTTCGATTTGAAGGCAAGATTCAGATCGCTCCTTGCGACCGGCCCTCATACATCTGTTCCAATATTGTAAATCAACAGGGGTGGCATCATGGATGCGGATGCATTCGAATCGACTGATCTCGAAAAGCGCGATCGCCCGTCCATTGCTCGCCGCAGGCGGGAAAGCGAACGTTTGTCCCTGCTCGCAAAACTCGTCGATGCAGAGCGACGGGTCGACGAATTGAGACGTTGGATCGGCGCCTGCGACAGGATGGCTGCCGAGGGCGAGCACCCGGAATTGCGGCGCATGCTCGCGTGGGCCGAGCTGCGGCTAGCTGAATTGGATTCGTCACGGGATACAGAGCAATTGTCCAAGATGCTGCGAGAGCGCGATCTTTTTCCGGTGTTCGACCCTCTTGGCGATCCGGACGGTGAGCTTATCGACTACCGGGCGCGGGCCGGCTGCTGGTCGCTCAGGCATGTGAACGTGGTCTAGCGCAACGCCTGGCTATTTTCGAAGGAGGCCGCCACCATGATGACAATGCTATACGGTTTACATTCGATCGCTGCTCAGCGCGGTGATGGGCTGCGCTCGGAGTTTCTCGAGGTGGCCTGGTTGGTGTCAGCAAGGCCTGTCGACCACCCAAAACTCGAGATGGCCTCTTCCAGTGGCGAGAACGCTAAACTGAGCCACGAGCAGAGCGACTTTTCAGCTGCAGCCGAAAGAGGGGGTGCCGCTTATTTGCGCCTGGTGCCCCCATTGTCAAAAGGCTGAAGATCCGAAGCATCAAATGCGTCACCGCAAAGAGGGATATTGCAACGGCCCAGTGAACCGGTCTGCACCGCTTGGTCGGTCCAGGCGTTCACGGAGTGCGATTCAATAATCGGACGCCCAAGGCTGCCTTGAGTTGTGGAAGATGGCTGTTGCCGGTTTTGCACATTTCGATGTCCTCGCGAGGGGCATCCGCTTCATCCGTGCCTAGCGGCATGCAGCACCGCAGGCAATTTTAGCGTGGCCTTGAATCTTGCTAATTGAGCGAAGCTGGGGCTGATCGGATAGGCTGATTGGCCCCTTCTAGCAGCATTTGAGGCCGTCAAATCATGAAGCTGCGGCTGTTGCTCTCAGACGTGTAATAGGTTGCGCCCTGGGGAGTATAGCCATCAGGATGGTTTTGCTTCCATTCCTCCGCCATTTGCCGAAGCAATTGGATAAAGCCGGGAAATCCCTCTTCGGACGTTGTCTCTTCTGAGTTTGCCTGACCCTTGGCAATCACTTGTTGAATGGCGAGCTTATGCTCGTCGGTTAGCCCGAGCGCTTGTCTGACTTCAGGCTCCAGCTGGTCATAGAGCGTCAAGACCTCTTTAAATGGCGCAAGAGTGTCCCCCAAACGTGAGGCAGCGAACGAAGGTGCCAAAGCCGCTTGCAATTGCCCACTCAGGTAGCCGCCAGCTTGCGCAACTTCCAGATCGGTGAACAGTTTGTTCTTGTTCAAGGCGATGGCCGCCACGGCTCGATCCGATAAAGAAGACAGATCCAGTGGGACTCCCGGCTTGGAGCTGTCGAAAGCGATGTTCTTGCCGTTCTTTTGGGCGTCCTGATATTGAGCGTCGAGAACGGCACGAGCGTCCTCCGCAACGAGAGAGAAATCACGGATACCCGCAGGTGTTGTCGAATCTGCCTGAGAAGCCGCTGTCCGTTTGCTGCCCGAAGCAATGGGAGAAGAGTAGATTGTCGATACAGCGCTGAAGCCAGTGATCACTTTCGCTCTCCTTCGGCGTAGGGATTGACGACTGGGCCGGCGGGATCGAAAGGAGCAAGGGTTAATCGAGCGGCACGATTGGCCCTTACCCTTTTGAAACCGTCAAATCGTGAAGCTGCGGCTATTACTCACGGAGGTATAATAGCTTGCACCCTGGGCATTGTAGCCATCGGGATGGCTTTGCTTCCATTCCTCTGCCATTTGCCGAAGCAATTGGATGAAGCCGGGGAACCCCTCTTCGGGACTAAGTTTCCCATATTGCTTTTCCTGGTCTCTCAAGATGCTCTCCGCCGCTAGCCGCTGCTCATCGGTCATTCCGAGCGCCTGCTTTACTTCCGGGTCAAGCTGGTCGAAGAGGTTGAGATACTCAGTAGCAACGGGCCGTAAGTCACCTCCATTGGAGGCCTTGAAAGAAGGTGCGAGCACCGCTTGCAATTGCCCGCTCAGGTAGCCGCCAGCTTGCGCAACTTCCAGATCGGTGAACAATCCGTCCTTGTTCAAGGCGATGGCCGCGACAGCTCGATCCGACAGTGAAGATAGATCGAGTGGAACTCCCGGCTTGGAGCTATCGAAGGTGATGTTCTTGCCGTTCTTTTGGGCGTCCTGATATTGAGCGTCGAGAACCGCACGGGCGTCCTCCGCAACGAGAGAAAAATCACGGGTACCCGCAGGCGTCGTCGAACTTGCCTGAGAAGCCGCTGTCCCTTTGCTGCTTGAAGCAATGAGAGAAGAGTAGATGGTCGATACGGCGCCGAAGCCAGTGATCATGTTCGTTCTCCTCAGGTGCCGGTGCTGATCATCCACGCCGCAGCACGGGAAGATTGTGGATTTCTATCGGATACTACCTATGGAGACTTGCGCGTAGGTTGCGCTTCATTTTACGGCAATCAAGAAGGGAGGTCGTGATGGCAGAGAGCAATGTATGCATCTCGTGCGTAGCCATCAAAATCGCGCTTGCTCTTTCAAAATGGCGGCCTTCGTCATTTTGAAAGAGCGAGGAAACGCAGGCGGTCTTGTTGAGGGGCGTATTGCTATCGGAGTTATCGAGAGTCTGCCGCAGCTACGCTGATCTCCACTGGCACCCGGAAGCAGTCGTCTATCCCGCGGTTGCATTCTGCACGTAGGGATAGGCCGCCGGGCGCCATTGGGGAGGTCCGCCTGAATGTATCGGCGTTGAATGATCGGGATGGAGACATGCAATTGTCTCGGCCCACCATCAAGGGCAGCCGCTTACAGTGCTGCTTTGACTTTCTGTGCGACGTCGGGTGAGACCCATTTCGTCCACATGTCGCTATAGTGCTGCAAAAAGAAGCGTGCGCCGTCTTCGTTATTGCCCTGGTTCGCATCCATCCATGCCAGGACCTTGCCAACAGTCTTATTGTCCCATTTTCTGGTCTTGAGGTAGTCGAGCGCAACGCCGGCCTTCTGGGCGAATTGCTTGGTCACGACCGTCAGGACGATCGATACCGGATATTCGTTGACCTTGGGATCGGGGCAGTCGGCAACTGCCGTGCAGCGATCCCATTCAGCCTTGTCGTTCGGGACGCCAAAACCCAGTTTGACCATATCGTATTTCCCCATGATGGCCGTTGGGGTCCAATAGTAGCCGAGCCAGCCGGTTTGCTTCTCGAAGGCATTCGCAATCGAGCCGTTGAGGGCCGCAGCCGATCCCGTCTCGACGAGGTCGAAGCCCTTTTCCTTTGCTCCCAGCGCCTTGTAGAGATTGTTGGTGACGATCTCGCAGTTCCATCCCGACGGACAGTTCATGATTGCGCCATGCGCCGGATTTTCAGGTGCGGGAAAGAGTTCAGGATGTTTCAGGGCCTCCTGCACCGTCGTGATATCGGGATGTGCGTCGGCGATGAATTTCGGAATCCACCATCCTTCGACGCCGCCGTCGCTGAGAAGCGGCGCAAGCTCAATTAGACGACCTTCCTTGACAGCGGCATCGAGCGGCGTCCGGACGGCATTGATCCACATTTCCGGAGCAACATCGGGTTCTGCCTTTTCATTCATCGAGGTGAAGGTCGGCATCGTGTCTCCGGTGACGAGTGTCACGTGGCAGCCGTAGCCGTTCTCTAGAATGATCTTGTCGACATGGGCTGCGACGCCTGCCGATCCCCAGTTCATCTCCGCGATCGATACATCGCCGCAATCGGCTGCGTGGCTGGACCAGGCCGTCATCAACATGCCGGCCGCCGTCAAAATGAAAATAAAAAATCTTCTCACGGTCTGGGACCTCCTGTTTCTGTTTTTGGGGAATGAATGCGCACAGAGCGATAGCCGAGGGCGGCGTCGCGCGCGGCGATCTAGGACAGCAGGCGGCTATCAAACGGATAGCGCGTCAAATTCTCGTAACCCGTTTCGGTAATCAGCACCTGATCTTCGAGCTTGATGGAGAAATCGCCATTTTCCGGGCTGACCAAGGCCTCGACGCAGAGCGTCATCCCGGGTTCGAGTGCGACATCGAAAGCGCCTTCGACCCAAGCGTCGGAATAGGGCACGAACGGCCATTCGTCGCAGAGGCCGACACCGTGCATCTTGCAGGAATATTTCTGCTTCCAGTACCGGTCCTCAAGCTTATGGCCGCCATGGGTCAATTCCTTGACGGTTACGCCCGGCTTCAGCATCTCCATGTTCACCCGAATATGTTCCATGGCATGTTGCATCGCCGAGATCATGCTGGTGTCAGGTCGCGTATCTCCGACCCACCATGTTCGCGAGATATCGACGCACATTCCGTAACAGCCGACCAGATCGGTATCGAAAGCGACGATCTCGTTGTTGCTGACGATACGCGGTCCGCATTCCTGGAACCAGGGATTGGTGCGTGGTCCCGAAGACAGAAGCCGCGTTTCGATCCACTCGCCACCACGACGGATGTTGCCCTTGTGCAGCTCCGCCCAGATATCATCCTCGCTGACGTTGCCGACAGGAACGTTTTCCCGTGCAAACGCCTCCATCTCGGAGAGCGCGTTTTCGCAGGCGAGATGGGCGCAGCGCATGGCGAGCACCTCATCCGGTCCCTTGATGGAGCGCGCCCGTTCTGTCAGCACTTCCCCCTCGAGGACGTCGAAGCTTCGGCGTTCCAGTGCACGCAAGCCATGAACCATGATCTTGTCGACGGCGATGCGTCGGTTGGAGCCGGCGTGAAGCCGCATGACGTCGTCGACCTGTGCTGCGAATGACCGGGCGTCAAACTCCGTCGCATCGCCACTAACATTGTAGAAGAACGATGCGCCATGCCTCAGCTCCTTGACGAGTGGATTGAACGTGACAAGGAAGGGAGCCTGCTTATATTCCCACACGACCATGTGGCCGTCGGCGCATATGAGACAGGCGCGGAACGGATTGTGGCTGTTCCATAGCTGCATGTTCGTCGTATCGGTGGCATAGCGGATGTTCAGGGGATCGAACATCAGCAGGCCGCCCACGTCTCTCGTGACAAGCTGGTCTACCAGACGCCGCCAGCGGAATTCGCGCATCTGCTGCAGATTGGGTGGCCTCAGACCGGCGGCTTCCCATTCCCTGAACGCAAGCTGCGTAGGTCCGATCTCAATGCGATCATTGTCGTTCGGGCTGCCATCTGCCAGCCGCTCGTCGCGCCATGGATCGATCTTGCGACGATCGCGAAAGTAAGTGTCCATCTGCATTCCCCTCTTGCGGAGCCGCGTCATGGCGACATCTCGTTGCTGGGGATGATTACGCAGAGGAGACTGGGCGACAAACGGTGATTTCTCGGCCTATGCATGCGTTTTATGAATGCATGATCGTGACAAGGGCAGCGGCAAATATCGGCCCCGCCTTTCTATCCCTCGTTGAACTGCGCCGTCTTCCGGATCATGAAGTCGACGAAGGCGGATCGAACCTCCGAGCCCTGCTCGTCGTCACGCGCCTTGATGAAGTAGCCTCGGTCGTAGCTGACGGTGATGGGGAACGGCGAGATCAGAAGGCCGGCCAGCAGATCTTCGCGGATATAGGCGTGGTCTCCGATACCGATACCCGCGCCCTGTTTTGCTGCGTTCAGGACCAGGTCGGCGGTTTCGAACACCAGCCCGCGCTCGAAGGGTACGCCCGGATAGCCTGCAGCCGCTAGCCAGTTCTTCCAATCGCCATACCGATCGGCCCATTGCTGGACATGCAGGAGGGTGGCGGATCGAAGCATTTGCTCGGGCCCGCCATCAGCAATTTCGGCGGCATAGGCGGGGGAGCAGATCGGCATGAGCCGTTCTGCAAACAGAAGTCTGGCCCCGCGACGGCGCCGTTTCGAATAGGTAAACTCTATCGCGACATCGACCTGTCCGCCGTCGAGCGCTACTCCGTCGCTGTCGACTCGCAGCCTGATTTCCGTCGAGGGATGTAATCTCTGGAATTCTATGATGCATGTCGTTCCCCACCGGACCGAGAAGGTCGGCGGCATCGCAACAGTCATGATCGGGTGTTCCGCAAACGATGAGGCTTCTCTCACGCCTTTCTCGATCTCCAGGAATGCCGTCCTCCAATGCGAAAGGAGAATGCGCCCCTGTGGGGTGAGTTCTAGTCGTCGCGTAAAGCGCTCAAACAGTGGGAAGCCGAGCTGGTCTTCGAGTGCTTGAACCTGGCGGCTTACCGCGCTCTGGGTAACATGCAGATCTTTCGCCGCCTTGGTGAAGCTCAGATATTCGCCGGCGACCACGAAGCATCGAGCGGCATTTAAAGAAGGAATTCGCCAACCCATGGCACGCCCTTCACGTTAACATTCCTGACGATCATTCATAGGAGATGAATATCCGAGCTGTCCATTGGGGCAGATTCGGTGAAAAGCCGAATGGCTGTTGCGCCGAACATGTCCTCCCCGCCGGAACAGCCGGCACTTGAAGGAAGAGCTGGTTTCCAAGCCGTCGATGGAAATGTTGCTTGCTCGATAAGATCACCGAAGGCCGATGTGGTGCCTTCGTTTGTGCGAGCAGCGATGGGGCCAGCTGCGAATTCGTCGATATGGTATTGTGCGGCCGGCCGCTGTTTCTGCTATGTTCGATATCGCGTTTGAGTCAACAGTAAGATGAAGAAAGTGATTGTGCGCCAACGCTAGTCGTCCTTGCCGGAAGATTTGGCCGCTAGCCGCCCGCAAGGGGGATGGAAAAGGGTGCGGTGGAGTTGCCGAACGCGGAAATGATTAATCGTGCGTTCAGGGTGTTACAGCTAGTTAAGCGGAAACGATCGCCCCGGTTGCTGTCAAGTGGGGTGCTGCAACAAAGATTTCAGGCTCCTGGTTCTCGTTTCTCGAACCTCGCATGAGAGAAACGAAGCGACAAAAGCGAAAGACACATGTCGTCTAAAGATACTGTCAACGATTCTGCTTCAATTTCCCAGATGGTTCATTCGGATCGCGAATTTGGAATCCGTGCCGCTCTTCTATCAAACGAGCAGTTGAGGGTGCGGGCTGCAAAATTTGCCGAGAGCCATACGCTGGATCTCGTTCAGTTCAGAGATTTCGATTTTTATCTGCGGCATAAAGAGAACGAGACCGAGATTCTCAGGGTCTATCGCGCCGCTGCCATGGATGTCGACGCCGGCGAGAGCATCACGCCGGCCGCCGAGTGGCTGCTCGACAATCATTACATCGTCGAAGAAGCGATCCAGGAAGTTCGTCGCGATTTTCCGAAAAAGTTCTATCGCGAACTGCGCAAGATCAAGCTTGACGGCACGGAGGTGCCACGCACTCTCGCACTCGCCTGGCTTTACATGGCGCATGCGCACAGCAATATCAGCAATGCCGGTATGACGGCCGTCACGGAAGGGTTCCAGGATCGCGAGACCTTGCGGATCGGCGAACTCTGGGCGTTGCCCTCGCTCGTGCGCTACGTACTGATCGACAATCTTCGCCGGGTGGCATCGCAAATCGACAAGAGCCGTGAAATGCGCGCGGCCGCGAATGCGGCGGCCACAGAGGTGATTTCGCTCGGCGATGCTGGCGCAGCGCAATATCTGGAGACGTTGGCCGCCAACGTCGACGACACGACCTTCGTCACGCAGTTGCATTATCGTCTTCGCAATGCGCTCGAGCCAACGGAAGCTGCGTTGAACTGGCTTGAAGGCAAGCTCTCCGCCAAGGGAACGGATGCGGAAGCCGTCATGACGGCCGAGCAGACCCGTCTTGGCGCAGCCAATGCGCTGATGGGCAGCATCATCAAGAGCCTGCGCGAAATCAACGACACCGACTGGTCCGAATGGGTCGAGGAGGTCAGCACCATCGACAAGCTGCTCTGGCAGCAGACGGATTATGCCGAGCTCGATTCCGGATCTCGCAACAGCTACCGCCGCCAGATCGAAAAGCTCGCAAAGCGCTCCGATAAGACGGAAATGGATATCGCCGAGGCTGCCGTCCGGCTGACCGACCGTGCAAAAAGTGAGAGCAGGGGCGGATCTGCGAGCAATGTCGGCTACTATTTCGTCGGCAGTGGGCGTCCGGCGCTGGAGGCGGAGATCGGTTTTAGGCCGACGCTCGGCCTGCGGTTCATGCGGATGGTGCGCAAGCTAAACTGGCTATCGATCGCCGTTCCCGTACTTCTCCTGACACTGCTGGCGCTGATTCTGGTCGAATGGGTGTTCGTCGACACAGGCATGCCGCTCTTTGCGACCATTGCTCTGCTGCTGATGTTCGCCCTTCCGGCATCAGAGGGCGCAACCGGCCTCTTCAATTTCTTTGCGACGTTCTTCATCACGCCGGATCGTCTCGTCGGCTATGAGTTCAAGAAGGGATTGCCTGCGGACGCGCGCACGCTTGTTACCATCCCCTCCTTGATCGGCAAGCGTGAGCATGTCGATGAACTCGTTCGCAATCTTGAGGTGCATTATCTCGCCAATGCCCGCGGTGAAATCTATTACGCGCTCCTGACCGACTGGCCGGATGCCGAAGAAGAACAGACCGCGCGCGATCTCGAAGTTCTCGATTACGCGCGCAGCAAGATCGCCGAACTGGAATCTCGCTATTCGGAAGAGGGCAAGCAGCGCTTCTATCTCCTCCATCGCCGCCGACAGCATAACCCGGCCGAAGGCGTCTGGATGGGTTGGGAGCGCAAGCGCGGCAAGCTGCATGAACTCAACATGCTGTTGCGCGGCAGCCCGGATACGAGCTTTATTGCGGGCTTCGATGTGGTTCCGGCCGACGTCAAGTATGTCATGACGCTGGACAGCGATACGCGCATTGTCCGCGATACCGTCACGAAGCTTGTCGGCAAGATGCACCATCCGATCAATCGCCCGGTTTTCGACGACAAGAAACAGCGCGTCGTGGATGGCTACGGCGTGCTGCAGCCGCGGGTGACGCCGTCGCTGACGACGGGCAAGGACGCATCCGCCTTCCAGCGCGTCTTCTCGGTCAATCGCGGTCTCGACCCTTACGTCTTCGCGGTCTCCGACGTTTATCAGGACATCACCGGCGAAGGTAGCTTCACCGGTAAGGGCCTTTATCACGTCGATGCCTTCGAAGCCTCGCTGAAGGGCCGGATCAGCGAAAACTCCATCTTGAGCCACGACCTGCTCGAAGGTTCGATGGCACGGTGCGGACTGGTGACCGACTGTGAGCTCGTCGAGGATTTCCCGATCCGCTACGAAGTCGAAGTCTCGCGTCAGCATCGCTGGGCACGCGGCGACTGGCAGCTTATTCCCTACATTTTCGACGACCGCCGCGGCATCACCGCGCTCGGCTGCTGGAAGATGCTCGACAATTTGCGCCGCTCGCTGACCCCGATCGCATGGCTCCTGGCGTCCGTGCTCGGCTGGTACTGGATGGATCCTCTCGGCGCGCTCGTCTGGCAGATTCTGCTGATCTTCAGCCTTTTCGTCGCTCCGACGCTGTCGCTGATCAACGGTATCATTCCGCGAACCAGCGACATCATCCTGCAGGCGCATCTCCATACTGTCTGGAAAGACATCGAGAATGCCAATGCCCAGGTGGCGCTGCGCATCATCTTCATTGCCGATATCGCATGTGTCATGGCCGATGCGATCGTCCGTTCGCTCTACCGCATGTTCGTCAGCCGCAAACTGATGCTGCAGTGGCGTACTGCGGCAAGCGCGCAGGCCATGGCCCAGACCACGATCCTCGGCCACTACAAGGTCATGTGGCGCGCGCCGCTTTTGGCCATTCTGGCGCTGATCTTCGCCGCCTCTTCCGGCGACATTGCCTGGCTGGTAGGGCTTCCTTTCGTCGTTCTCTGGGCGCTGTCGCCAGCCATCGCCTGGCTCGTCAGCCAGACGGCGGAAACGGAAGACCGTCTCGTCGTTCCCGATCAGGTTCGCAACGAGTTGCGCAAGATCGCAAGACGCACTTGGCGCTATTTCGACCACTTCGTCGTTCCCGATCAGCATTTCCTGCCACCCGACAACGTTCAGCAGACGCCGCATGCCGTCGTCGCCATGCGTACATCCCCGACCAATATCGGCGTCTATCTGCTGTCGGTCATTTCGGCGCGTCGCTTCGGCTGGATCTCGTTCGTGGAAGCGGTCGAGCGCATCGAGCAGACGATCGAGACGGTTGAAAAGCTCGAGAAATATCGCGGGCACCTGTTTAACTGGTATCATACCGACACGCTGAAGCCGCTCGGCCGCAGATATGTGTCGTCGGTCGACAGCGGCAATTTTGCCGGTCACCTGATTGCCGTTTCATCGGCGTGCCGCATCTGGGCCCAGTCTCCTCTTGCCCATATCCATACCGATCTGGACGGCATCGGCGATGTCGCAGCAATTCTGCGCGAAGTACTTTCCGAGCTCGATGACGATACCCGCTCGAACCGATCGCTTCACGACCGCCTTGACGGCCGTATCGCCGAGCTTGAAGCGGCGGTTGCGACCGGCAAGGGCGAGAAGGAGTTCTCCTCCGGTCTCATTGAACGCTTCGCCGGGCAGGCGCGGGAAATCCGCGAGCTTGCCGGAAGCCTCGATAGGGAAGTCAAGACCACGCGGAGCGACGAGGTCGTCCATTGGGCGGAAAAGCTGGTCGAAACCTGCGAACTTCACCAGGTCGACAAGGCTTTCGATCCCACGCAGGCGCCTGACATCAGCGAAAGGTTGACCCGGATTGGCAATCGCGCCCGCGAAATCGCCTTCGACATGGATTTCAGCTTCCTCTACCGTCCGGAGCGCCGGCTGCTGTCGATCGGCTTCCGCGTCGAGACGGAAGAAGTGGATGCTGCCTGCTACGATCTGCTCGCCTCGGAAGCGCGTCTGACGAGCCTGTTTTCGGTCGCAAAGGGTGATCTGCCGACCGAGCACTGGTACAAGCTCGGCCGCCATGTCGTGCCCGTCGGCACCCGCGGTGCGCTGGTCTCCTGGTCGGGCTCGATGTTCGAATATCTGATGCCGCCCCTCGTCATGCAGGAGCGCAGCGGCGGGATTCTCAACCAGACCAACAATCTGATCGTTCTCGAACAGATGAACTATGCGCGCAAGCTTGGCACGCCGTGGGGCATCTCGGAAGCGGCCTTCAACGCCCGCGATCACCAGATGAACTATCAGTACAGCAATTTCGGGGTGCCGACGCTCGGCCTGAAGCGGGGTCTCGGACAGAACGCCGTCATCGCTCCCTATGCCTCGCTGCTGGCTAGCCAGTACAATCCGGTCGCGGCCCTCGAAAACCTCAACCGGTTGCGGGCCGTCGGCGCGCTCGGCATGTATGGTTTCCATGATGCCGTCGACTTCACGGCAAGCCGCGTGCCCGAAGGCAAGCAATGCGCGGTGGTCTACAATTACTATGCGCACCATCATGGCATGTCGATTGCCGCCGTTGCCAACGTGGCTTTCGACGGCATGCTGCGAGAGCTGTTCCATGCCGATCCCGTGATCGAGGCTGCAGAACTGCTGCTGCAGGAAAAGGCGCCGCGCGACATTCCCGTCATGGCCGCCAAGCACGAAACCGATGCGCCCGCGACAATTCAGGGCGATCTGATGCGTCCCGAAGTGCGCCGCCTCGAAGACCCGGCATCGCGCGAGCGCGAGTTGCTGCTGTTGTCGAACGGCCGTTACTCGACCATGCTGACGGCGACCGGTTCGGGCTACAGCCGCTGGAAAAACCTCTCCGTCAATCGCTGGCGCGCCGATCCGACCGAGGATCGCTGGGGGTCGTTCGTCTTCATGCGCGATACGGCAGCGAACGAATGGTGGTCCGCCACGGCAGAGCCGCGTTCGATCGCCAACGAGCACGTTCGGGTAAGCTTCAGCGACGACAAGGCGGAGTTCATCAAGACCGTCGGCGAGCTGACGAGCGAAATGGAAGTCTTCGTTGCCAGCAATCACGATGCCGAAGGCCGCCGCCTGACGATCAGCAATACCGGCACGGAAGACCGGCTTATCGAAGTCACGTCCTACATGGAGCCCGTGGCAACGCTCGATGCCGTCGATACCGGTCACCCGGTCTTCGCCCGCATGTTCCTCAAGACCGAAATCGCCGCTTCCGGCGATGCGATCTTCGTAGAGCGCCAGAAGCGCGGTGTGACGGACCCCGAAATCGCGATTGCCCATCTGATCGTCGATACCTCGGGCGAAGATTTGCCGACTCATTATGAGACGGACCGCATGCGCTTCCTTGGACGCGGCCGCACGCTGACGGAAGCTGCGGCCTTCGACGCCGGCGCGGAACTTTCCAATTCCAGCGGCTTCACGATGGATACCTGCCTGTCGCTCCGCCGGACGCTTCGCGTGCCGGCCGGTGAGAAGGTCAGCGTAACCTTCTGGACCATTGCTGCGGCCGAACGCGCCGAACTTGAAGCGGCGGTTGAGCACTATCGCCAGCCGGAAAGCTTTGCTCAAGGGCTCGTTCAGGCGTGGACGAGAACGCAGAGCCAGCTGCGCCAGATCGGCGTCAATTCCAAGGAGGCGGCCGCCTACCAGCGCTTCGCCCGCTACATCATCTATCCGGATATGGCGTTGCGTGCCGACAACAAGGCGGTCCGCGAGGGGCTCAATTCGCAGTCCGTCCTCTGGGGCGCGACATTGTCCGGCGATGCGCCGCTGATGACCTTGCGCATTACCGACGAACTTGGCACGGATCTCGTCAAGGAATTGCTGCGTGCACAGGGCCTCTTGCAATCACGCGGGGTCGAGGTCGATCTCGTTATCTTCAACGAGCGCGCCGGTGAGGCGGCTGCCGAAATGCAGCGCACCATCGACCAGCTCTGTGACGCGGCACGTCACGCCAGCGAAGTCGCCGGCATCCAGCGCAACATCTATGTCCTGCGCAAGGATCTGACCACTCCGGAAGCCTATGACGCCATCATCGCCGCCTCGCGCGTCGTGATGCGTGGTCGTGACGGTAGCCTCATCGACCAGGTGCAAAAGGCCCGTTCCGTTTCCGGTTCGCCTGCGCTGCTTGGTCAGTGGGGCGATTCCACTCTGGTGCCGCGCATGGTGCGCGATGTTGCCGGAGCATTGCCCGTCGACGGCAGCGATCTGGCCTTCTGGAACGGCTATGGCGGCTTTGCGGCCGATGGTAGCGAATATGTCGTGCGCCTGTCCGGCGGCGAGCAGACGCCGCATCCGTGGGTCAACATCATCGCCAATGAGAGTTTCGGCTTCCATGTTTCGGCGGAGGGTGCCGCCTTCACCTGGAGCCAGAACTCCCGCGACCATCAGCTGACGCCCTGGACCAACGACATGGTGACCAACCGGCCGGGCGAGGCCTTCTATTTGAAGGATCTCGACCGTGGCTCCGTCATCGTGCCGTACGCCTCGCTGGCGCAGCGCGCAGATACGCGTTTCGAAGCCCGTCACGGGCTTGGTTACTCGGTCTTCTCGACGGTCCAGGACGAAATTTCCCTCGAGGTCACCCAGACGCTCGACATGGAAAAGCCCGTCAAGCTGACGCAGCTGCGCATCCGCAATGATGCGGGTGAAGCACGCAAGCTGCGTCTCTACGGCTATGCCGAATGGATTCTCGGCAATAACCCGACCAAGAGCAAGCCCTTCATCATATCGAGCTTCGACAGTGCGAGTGGAGCGGTCTTTGCGAAAAATCCGTTCAGCGTAAGCTTCGGGACGCGTGTTGCGGCATTTGCGGCAAGTGAAACACCGTCGAGCGTCTCCACCAGCCGCCGTGAATTCATCGGCCGGCACGGAACGATCCAGCAACCGCGCACGGTCTCGGCCGGCTCGCGGCTATCCAACGCCGTCGATCTCGATGGCGATCCGGCAGCCGCCATGGCGTTCGATCTGACGATCGAGCCGGGGGAAGAACGCGATATCTGCTTCTATATGGGTGACGCCGCCTCGCAGGAAGAAGCCGCCGCGCTGATCGCCAACATCCGCTCCGTCGGCTTCGGCGACGTTCTTGAGAAGACGCGCGAGTTCTGGAAGACCTTCACCGGCAAGACGCGTGTCTCGACTCCGGATCAGCGGCTCGACTTCATGGTCAACAGCTGGCTGCCCTACCAGACCTATAGCTGCCGCATCATGGCCCGCACCGCCTTCTACCAGTCGAGCGGTGCGTGGAACCTGCGCGACCAGCTGCAGGATTCGCTGGCCTTCCTGCTGCATTCGCCTGAAATCGCACGCAAGCAGATCCTCAATACCGGCCGTCGTCAGTTCGCGGAAGGCGACTTCCAGCACTGGTGGCTGGCAGATAGCGGTGCGGGCGTTCGCACGAACATCTCCGACGATCCGGTGTGGCTCGCCTACGCCGTCGACCAATATTGCACGGCGACCGGTGACAGCTCGATCATGGACGAGATGCTGCCTTTCGTAGAAGGTGCGCAACTCAGCCCCGGCCAGTACGATGCCTTCCTGCAGCCGCGTGTTTCCGATGAGACCGCATCGCTCTACGAGCATGCCGCCCTCGGCCTCGATCTTGCAATCAAGCGCACGGGCGTCAACGGCCTGCCGCTGATGATGAGCGGTGACTGGTGCGACAAGATGGATCGCGTCGGCATCGCTGGCCGCGGTGAGAGCGTCTGGCTCGCCTGGTTCCTCGCGGGCGCTCTGCGTCGCTTCATCGCCTATGCCGAAACGCGCGGCGACAAGCAACGCGCCGGCCGCTGGTCGGATCATCTGGCAAAGCTAAAGGCCGCGATCGAAACGGCCGGTTGGGATGGTGAATATTATCGCCGAGGCTATTACGACAACGGCGCGCCTCTTGGATCTAGCCAGTCGGCAGAAGACAAGATCGACTCGATTGCTCAATCCTGGAGCGTGCTCTCTGGCGAGGGCGATGCCGACCGCAGCAGCATGGCCATGAACGCTGTCCTCGACAAGCTGGTCGATGACGAGGGTAAGCTCATCCGCCTGCTGACGCCGCCCTTCGTCAAGCCGGTCAATGATCCCGGTGTGATCAAGGCCTACCCGCCGGGCGTGCGCGAAAACGGCGGCCAGTATACCCATGCCGCCATGTGGACGGCCCTTGCGCTTGCCCGGATGGGCCGAGGCGAAGACGCTTGGCGCGCTGTCGACATGTTGAACCCCATCAACCACGCGCTCGATAAATCCTCTGCGGAAACCTATCGCGTCGAGCCCTATGTGATCGCCGGCGATGTTTATGGCGAAGGCGACCTTAAAGGCCGTGGTGGCTGGAGCTGGTATACCGGCTCGGCTGGATGGTTCTATCGAACCGCGATCGA
Organism: Martinezella tropici; assembly: GCA_000799755.1. Lineage (GTDB taxonomy): Bacteria > Pseudomonadota > Alphaproteobacteria > Rhizobiales > Rhizobiaceae > Rhizobium > Rhizobium tropici_A. The sequence goes on along the minus strand of JUHI01000005.1, from coordinate 133,365 downwards.
GGGCATCCTCGGCATCCGCACAGAGAACGGTCGGCTGCACGTCAAGCCTGTCCTGCCGGCGGGCTGGGACGGCTTCTCGGCCGGGCTGGAACTTCCCAGCGGTAGATACGAAATCTCGGTTTCGAAAGTGGATGCGACGGGCGGATATTCGGTCGCGATCAACGGGACCGTAATCGACGACCTGCAGGAGGGATATTCGCTCACGTCCTCGTGAGCGAAATCTCGGGTAATGTCGCGTTGCTCGCAGCTTAAGGGTTGCGAACAACGGGCTTGAAGTGACCAATCCGAGTGACAGCGACAAGGACCATCGCTTTCCAGCGCGGATCATTGGCGATGTCGTCTGGCTATATTCAGGTTCGCTTTGAGCTTGCGACCGATCTGGGAAATGCCGTGGTAACGCGGCATTGTCGTGTCTTATGAAACGTTCCGGCAATGAGGCCGCAAAATCGGCCTTGTTTACGCCAAGCAGCCACGCAGAAAACAACTGAGTTCGAGAAGAAGTATCTCGTCCTGCGCGCCGGTGAGACAACACGACATCGGCGCCGGCGTGATTGCGATCAACCGGAAGTCTCTCAGACCTCAATGATGACCCCGATTATGATGATCGCCGGAACCAGGGCGGCAATCACTGAGTAGATCCATGAATGGCCGCAGGATTTGTAGACACCTTCTTTCCTAATTATGAGGTAAGGAGGTCTTAATTGGCTGTTGGGGGGATCGATGAATATCAAGCAATTGGAGGTGCTGCGCACACTTCTTGCGACCGGTTCCACCATCGCGACGGCCAAGGCCATGGGGTTCAGTCAGTCCGGCGTAAGCCGCATGCTGCAGCAACTTGAAAGCGATCTGGCCATCACGCTCTTCGTCCGTGACAAGGGGAGATTGATCGCGACGCCGGAGGCGATGGTTCTCGCGCGCGATGCCGAAAACATCCTCCTCGCCGTCGAGCGCATGTCCGGTCATGCCGAGGATCTGCGCAACGGCGCCTCGGGGCCGGATATTGTTCGCATCGGGCTTCCGAGCAGCATGTGGGAAAATTTCGCGCCCGCGATGCTGATCGACTACGTGCGTGATTTTCCCGGCGTTCGCATCGAAACATTCTTCGATTCAACCATGGCCATCAGCAAGCTGGTCGAGGAGCGGGTGATCGATCTTGGTTTCCTGAGGATGGAAGGCGAGATCGGACCGGGCATCGAAATCGAAAAGGTCGCAAGCGGTGAAAGCGTCTGCGTCGTTCCGAAGGATCACCCACTCGCCGCGCTCGATGAAATCACCGTCAAGAACCTGCGCAACATACCCCTTGTCCTGATCGGGCGGCAGAGGCCGAACCGCATGGCGCTCGATCAGGCCTTCACACGCGCTGGGGTGAAGCCGATGATCAAGATAGAAACCCACACCAATAGCTCCGCTTGTTCCTACGTGGCGCATGGCCTGGGTGTGACCATCATCAGCAGCTTCTACGCCAATCTCTACCGCCACCTTCCCGTCGTTCATCGTCCCTTTGTGCCGCGCTCCACACAGGCGTTCGGGCTCGCCAAGGCTGCCGGCGTTCCGCTCTCCATTGCCGCCCAGGCGCTGAGCGACGCATTGAAGAGGCAGATCCAGCTTTCTCAAGAGAACGGATAGGAATTCCCTCGGCCCCATATGGCGTCGAAAATCGAATGGGAAAACGCGTCAGACTCTGCATAAGACTATGACAAAACTGCATAATATTGCGCCTGTTTCTGCAATCCGTCATAGTTCCTCGCAATGAAGTCGATGGCGGTCGAAGAAAAGCGGCATCCAATCGTGGGGAAAGAATGCTGAGATTTATCTTAAGCCGTCTGGTGATGGCGGTTCCGACGATCGTGCTCGTCTCCGTTACCGTATTTGCACTGATCCGTTTGATCCCGGGCGATCCGGCCGCGCTGATGCTCGGCGATATGGCGCAACCCGATCAGATCGCCGCGATGCGCACCGAACTCGGTCTCGACCAGTCGATGCCGCAGCAGTTCATCATCTGGGCCGGCAATGTGCTGCAGGGCGATTTCGGCAAATCGATCGTCAACGGCGAGGCCGTGTTGCCGCTTGTCGCATCGCGCTTTCTCGTCAGTGCCGAGATCGTGGTCATTGCCGTTTTGTTGGCGAGCCTGATCGCCGTGCCGGCGGGCGTGATCGCGGCATGGCGCCAGAACAGTCTGACGGATCTGGCCCTCATCGGAACCGCGACGGTGGTGCTTTCCATTCCGACGTTCTGGCTGGGATTGCTACTCCTCCTCTTCTTCGGTCTTAAGCTCGGCTGGTTGCCGGTTCTGGGTTATGTGTCGATCGGCGATAATGTCGTCGGCGGCCTGCTCTATCTCGTCCTGCCGATCATGACGCTTGTCATTCATGAGATGGGCGTATTGATCCGCATGGCCCGTGCCTCGACATTGGAAGTGCTGCGTCTCGATTACATCACCCACGCCCGGGCAAAGGGACTTTCCGAAAGCGCTGTCCTCTGGCGCCATGCCTTCAAGAATGCTTTCGGTCCCACCTGGACGATGATCGGCCTGATCCTCGGCAACCTGCTCGGCGGCATTGCCGTGATCGAGACGGTGTTCACCATACCCGGTCTCGGACGTCTGATGGTCGACAGCATTTTCGCGCGTGACTACCCGGTCATTCAGGGCTGCCTGCTGTTCGTCGCGTTGTCTTACGTTCTCGTCAATGTCGTCGTCGACCTTCTCTATCCCCTCTTTGATCCGCGTGTGGTTGCCGAATGAAGAAGCTTACTATCAACGGCCTGGTTGGCGGCATCCTCGTTGCCATCCTGCTGATTACCGCCGCGGTCGGGCTGTTCTGGACGCCCTTTGACCCGACAAAACTTTCGTTTACGGCGCGGCTTGCCGCACCGAGCGCCGCCCATCCTCTCGGAACCGACGAATTCGGCCGGGACGTGTTGAGCCGCCTGATGGTCGGCGCGCGCGCAAGCGTCTGGATCGGCGCGCTCACGGTCTTTCTGGCAACCGTCTGCGGCACCCTGATCGGACTTGTCAGCGGCTATGCCCGCGGCTGGGTGGACGGTGTGATTATGGCGATCAACAACGCGCTGCTCGCCTTCCCTGGCATTCTCCTGGCGCTCGGACTGCTCGCCGTCTTCGGAGCCAATCAATACGGCATTATCTTCGCGCTCGGCATTGCCTATACGCCGTCGATGGCGCGTGTCGTTCGCGGCGCGGTTCTTTCCCTGCGCGAGCGCGAGTTCATCGAAGCCTCGCGGGTGATGGGCAATGGCGAACTTTATACGATGTTCCGCCACGTCCTGCCGAATTGCCTGGCACCGATAACGGTGCTGGCGACGTCCATGTTCGGTTGGGCCATTCTGTCGGAAAGCGCGCTGTCGTTCCTGGGCCTCGGCGTGCCGCCGCCGGCTCCCACCTGGGGCAACATGCTGGCAGCCGGCCGCCCACTTATCCAGCAGGCCGTCTGGCTTGGTCTCTTCCCCGGCCTTTGCATCGCGTTGACGCTGCTCGGCGTCAATCTCCTGGGCGATGCCCTCCGTGACAAGCTCGATCCGCGCATGAGGGGGCTGAAATGACATCTGAAACGACAGGGGACACGCTTCTCAGTGTTCGCGGCCTTTCGCTCGAGGTCGCAAGATCAGGCCACAGGGTCGTCAAGGACGTCAGTTTCGATATCGCGGCTGGCGAGATCTTCGGCATTGTCGGCGAGAGCGGATCCGGCAAGACGCTCGCGACCCGTGCACTGATATCGCTCTTGCCGCAGGCGATCGGCGTCGTCGGCGGCTCCGTGATCTACAAAGGACGCGACGTACTGGCGATGAAGAACGGGGAGCTCCGCAATCTCCGCGGTGCGGAGATCGGGGTCGTTTTCCAGGAGCCGATGACATCGCTCAACCCATCCATGACGGTCGGGCGGCAGTTGGAGGAGGGGCTCGTTCTCCACACCAGGCTCTCGCCCGATGAGCGCCGCATACGCATTCTCGACATGTTGAAGCGTGTCGGAATCCGCGATCCGGAGGGCGCGCTCACCTCCTATCCGCATGAGTTTTCCGGCGGCATGCGTCAGCGCATCATGCTTGCTTCCGTCATGCTCCTGAAGCCGGCGCTTCTGATTGCGGACGAGCCGACCACGGCGCTCGACGCCGTCATCCAGCGCGACGTGATGGAACTGATGGTCGAATTGACGCGGGCCGAAGGGACGGCCGTTCTTTTGATCAGTCACGATTTGCCGATGGTGGCGCGCTATACGAACCGCATCGTTGTGATGGAGAAGGGCGCAGTTGTCGAGCAGGAGCGCACGGAGGATCTCCTCGATGCGCCAAAGCATGCCTATACCAGGAAGCTCCTGTCTTCTCTGCCGTTCCGCAGCGAAACGCGAGATATCGATGCTTCGCAGACGCCGATGGTTTCCGCGCGCAATGTCGTGGTCGATTATGCCGGCCGCAAATCGCTGCTCAAGACGGGCAAGCCGAAGCGCGCGCTGCATGGCGTCAGCGTCGATATCCATGAGGGCGAAGTCGTCGCGCTCGTCGGCGGATCAGGGTCCGGCAAGACAACGCTTGGCCGGACGATTGCCGGTCTGGTCAAGGAGAGTGACGGCGAGATCCTTTTCCAGGGGCGGTCGCGCGATAAGGATTGGCGCGACTATCGCCTGAACTGCCAGATGGTCTTCCAGGATCCCTATTCGTCGCTCGATCCGCGCATGACGATCCTGGCATTGGTCGAAGAGGCACTCAGGCTCGTGCCGGATCTCGACAGCAGCGCCAAGCGAAAGCGGGCACTGGAAACGCTGGAGGAGGTCGGACTTGGCGGCGACTATGCAAACCGCTATCCGCATGAACTGTCCGGCGGCCAGCGCCAACGCGTTGCAATTGCCCGCGCCATCGCCAGACGGCCGCGCTTCCTGATCGCCGACGAGCCGGTTTCCGCGCTCGATGTCACGGTCAGGGCTCAGGTGCTGGATCTCTTCTCCAATCTACAGAAGCGCTACGGCTTCTCGTGCCTGTTCATCAGCCACGACCTCGGCGTCGTCGAACAGGTCGCCGACCGGGTCGTCGTCATGCAGGACGGGCGGATCATCGAAGAAGGTGACCGCGATGCGATTTTCGATCACCCGAAGGAAGCCTATACGCGCCGGCTCCTTTCGGCCATTCCCGCTCTCGATCAGAATGACAAGGGCGGCGTGACACTCAAATGGCGCCTGGAGAATTGATGTGAGCACTCCCTCCAACTTCGCTTCGGTTGCCGAACGGCTCGCGGAAATCTGCGATGCGCAGCCCTTTGTTACCCGCTTTGCGATCTGCAATCTTCTGACCGGCGAGACGATCGAGCGTGGTGCGGACGATGAAACCCCTTCGGCAAGCACCCGCAAGACCTCGATCATGATGGCGGCGCTGAAGGCGGCGCAGGAAGGACGTCTCGATCTTGACGAGCCGATCACCTATGAAGCGCGCTTTGCCGAGGAAGTAGCCTCGGGAATGTTCCGCTACCTGACGCCCGGCATCGTCATCTCGCTGCGCGATGCCATCACCGGTATGATGGTGTTGAGCGACAATGTCTGCACCAAGATGGTGTTCGAACGGCTGATGCTCGAAGAAGTAGATGGCTATTGCAAGTCGATCGGCCTAGCCGGCACGCATCACCGTTTCCTGATCCCGCCGCTTGCGCTATCGCCGGATCATGCGCTGAAATCGGTAACGACAACAACCGCGCGCGACCAGGCCGTGCTCCTGCAGATGATCCTCGATGCGCAGACGTCATCGACTGTCCGGGAAAAGCTCGGCGTCTCTGCCGAACTTTGCGCCTATGCGCTGCAGACACTGAAGAACCAGATTCTCCGTTATGCCATTCCATCGCGCCTGCCGTTTGGCACTGTCGTTGCCCACAAGGGCGGCACCGGCAAGCGTGGCCGCATGAATGCGGGCATCGTCTATCGCGACGGTGCGCCGTCTTACATCATCTCCGCCTATACGGATGAGGTGCCGCTTGTCATGCCGGATGGCACACCGGGATATACGATGGCGCTGGAGACCATCGGCAGGCTGTCCCGCGCCTGTTGGGACGGGTTTGCACCATGACGAAGAACGACAGAAAAGAGGGTAGAACAATGAAAAAGCTTCTTCTCGCAGGCACGGCCGTGCTCGCATTGGCACATGTCGCAGCGGCGCGCGATATCACTGTTGCGCAGAGTTCCGACCTTCGCAGCAACAATCCGGGCGTGAACCGCGACGGCAATACCGACGGTGTCATTCTGCATATCGTCGAGGGGCTCGTCGGCTACAACAATGGCGGCGAAGTCAAGCCGCTGCTTGCCAAGAGCTTCGAGACCTCCGCCGACGGGCTTACCTATACGTTCAAGCTCAGGACCGATGTCAAATTTCACAATGGCAAGCTGCTGACGGCGGATGATGTGGTCTGGAACTGGACGCGCTACCTGAAGCCCGAGACGAAATGGACCTGCCTCTCGGATTTTGCCCAAGGCGGCGCCGCGCATGTGACAGGCGTCAAAGCAGTCGATGCATCAACCGTCGAAATCACGCTCGAAAAGCCGTCGGCCGTTTTCTTAGGCCTGATGTCACGTCCTGAGTGCGGCTATACCGGCATGATCTCGCCGGATTCCGTCGCTGCGGACGGCAGTTTCATCAAGCCGATCGGCACCGGCCCCTTCATGTGGGATGAATGGAAGAAGGGCGAGTATATTCACCTGAAGAAATTCGCCGATTACGTTTCGCCGCCAAACGACGGCAAGCCGGACGGCATGGTCGGCTCCAAGCGGCCGCTTGCCGACGGCATCAAGTTCATGGTCATCCCCGATCCTTCGACTGTAAAGGCCGGCCTGGAGTCGGGCGTGCTCGACACGGCCGAACTCTCGCCGGATCTCATTCCCGAATTCAAGACAAATCCGAAGATGCAGCTCATCGTGGCGCGCAACAACGGCAAGAACCTCTTCTACATCCAGACGCGGGACAAGGTGCTCGGCAAGCCGGGCGTGCGTCGCGCCATGGCCATGGCGCTCGATCTCGATGAGCTCGTCGCCGCCGCATCGAACGGGACCGGCGAGGCAAATGGCTCGATGGTGTCGCAAGATTCAGTCTATTTCGACGCGACGCAGAAGAAGCGTCTGCCCTATGACCTAGAGGCAGCAAAGAAAGAGCTCGATGCCGCGGGTTATAAGGGCGAACCGATTTCGATTATCGCCAACAAGCGCGGCAACGTGCCGAGCTTTCCGGTCGCTGTTATGGCGCAGGCCATGCTGCAGCAGATTGGTCTAAACGTGCAGATCGAGGTGCTCGACTACGCGACCCAGGTCGATCGCCGTCGTTCCGGCAACTATCAGATCATTTCGCAGTCGGTGGCGCCGCGTCTCGATCCGGCGCTGATGTACTCCTTCTACGTCGGCGACAAGGACAAGAATGCCTCGCTGATGTGGGATAACCCGAAGGCGATCGAGTTGATGAAGGCCGCCTACGTCGAGGCCGATCAGGCAAAGCGACAAAAGATCTTCGACGAATTCCACGAGCTGATGCTGAAGGATGTACCGGGCATCTTCCTCTACGACATGGTCGATGTATGGGGTGCTACCAAAAAGCTGAAGGGTCAGCCGGTCTGGCAGTCGAACGCGCGCCTTTGGGAAGTCTCGGTCGACTGACGGTCCGCCTGCCTCTTCCGCAGCCAGCGCGGAAAGCCATTCTCTAGAGCATTGTCCGGCGCCCGATCGCCGGGCGATGCGCCACGCCTTGCCGAAAGGGTGAATTGCAATGCGAGGACATGCCATGAATCATGAGGCCGTGATGGCGATCGCCGAAGCGATCGAGGTGATGAAGCCGGATTTCACGAAGCTCAGCGACAGCATCTGGGATTTTGCCGAACTGAAATTCGAGGAGACGCGTTCGTCGGAAGTTCTCGCAAGGGCGCTTGAAGACAATGGTTTCTCCGTGCGGCGCGGAGTTGCGGGCATGGATACGGCCTTCGTCGGCGATTTTGGTGCCGGTAAGCCCGTCATCGCCTTCCTGGGGGAATTCGACGCGCTGGCCGGCATGAGCCAGGTCGCAAATGTAGCTGCGCATGAAGCCATGATCGACGGTGCCACAGGACATGGCTGCGGCCACAACCTGCTTGGCGTCGGTTCGCTGATGGCGGCGATCGCCCTTGCCAAGTATATGAAGGCGAACAATCTTCCAGGAACCGTTCGCTATTATGGCTGCCCTGGCGAGGAGGGTGGCTCTGGCAAAACCTTCATGGTGCGTGCCGGCCTGTTCGACGATGTCGATACCGCGCTGACCTGGCACCCGGCGCCTTTCAACGGTGTCCGCTCAACCAATAACCTTGCCGTCCTCGAATATTACTATCGCTTCAAGGGTATTGCCGCTCATGCGTCGAACGCCGCCCATCTCGGGCGATCGGCGCTCGATGCGGTCGAGCTGATGAATGTCGGTGTCAACTTCCTGCGCGAGCACATGCCGCAGGATTGCCGTGTGCATTATGCGATCACCGATGCGGGTGGCAAGGCTGCAAACGTCGTTCAAGCCAGGGCCGAAGTTCTCTATCTGATCCGAGCTCCGGAAATGCCGCAGGCCCTCGATCTTGCCAGACGCGTGGAGAAGGTCGCGCGCGGTGCAGCCATGATGACGGAGACAGAGGTTGAGGTTGCCTTCGATACAGCCTCTACGAGTCTTCTGCCCAACATTACCCTCGAGACCGCCATGCACGAGCACATGGTCGCGCTTGGGCCGATTGCGTTCGACGAGGCGGATCTTGCTTTCGCAAGGTCCATCCAGAAGACGTTTACGGAAGAGGCAATCAGGAGCAGCATCCGGCTCTATCAGATCAAGGGTGATGTCTTCTCCAACACGAGGATCGACGGATCGACGCCCATGCATATGGGCTTGCGCGAATTCGAGGGGCAATCTCATTTCCGGGCGGGATCGACCGATGTCGGTGACGTCAGCTGGGTGGTGCCTACGGCGCAGTGCTGGGCGCCTGCTTGGGCGATCGGCACCAATCCCCATACCTGGCAGGTCGTGGCGCAGGGGAAAAGTGCGGCCGCCCACAAGGCGATGTCACATGCGGCAAAGACGCTTGCGACAACCGGGCTCTCCTTGATGATGTCACCGCTGCTCCTGGCTGAGGCGAGAGCGGAATGGAGAGAAAGAACCGAAGGCAAGCCTTATGTGTGCCCCATCCCGTTGGATATCATGCCAGGAGGTAGGGTCTGAATCGGCGGATTGTTGATCTCCACCCGGAACAGCCTAGTCAACTATGGCCGACTGATTGCTTGAGACACTGTTGAACGGTCTCAACGATATGCATTGTCTTCAGTTTGGCGTCGGCGAGCTGTCCTTCCTGACTATCATGGTCAATGAAGCGATCCGGTAGTGTCATCGCCCGGAAAACCAACCGCCGATCCAGCAAACCTTCCCATGTCAGATGGTGCATGACAGCAGCTCCGAATCCGCCGGCCGAGCCTTCTTCGATCGTCACCAGGACTGGATGGCTTCGAGCCAACTGAGAGATCAGCTCCAGATCCAGCGGTTTGGCGAACCGCGCGTCGGCCACGGTTACGGACAATCCGTCGGCCTCCAGCAGACGCGCAGCTTCCAGAGCATCCGCAAGGCGTGTTCCGAGCGACAAGATTGCCGCGGTGCTTCCTTCTCGCACTATCCGGCCGCGCCCTATGCTCAGCTCTTCAGCCTTCGCCGGCAGGAGGACGCCTGTGCCGGGGCCTCGCGGATATCGCAGCGCGCTGGGACGGTCATCGATCTTGCGGGCGGTCGCAACCATGTGGACGAGTTCGGCTTCATCGGCCGGCGCCATCAGCACGATGTCGGGCAGGCAGCCGAGATAGACAAGATCGAAGCTTCCCGCATGGGTCGCCCCGTCGGCTCCCACCGGTCCGGCGCGATCGATTGCAAAGCGAACCGGCAGCCGCTGGATGGCGACGTCATGCACGATCTGGTCATAGGCGCGCTGAAGGAAGGTCGAATAGATAGCGCAAAAGGGAGCCATGCCTTCGGCGGCCAGTCCGGCAGCAAACGTTACTGCATGTTGCTCCGCGATCCCGACGTCGAAGAACCGTGACGGAAAGCGTGCCGCAAATTTGTCGAGCCCGGTTCCGGATGGCATCGCCGCCGTGATTGCGACAATCCGAGGGTCCTGTTCAGCTTCGGTAATCAGCGCTTTTGCAAAGACATCCTGATATTTCGGTGGTCCGGGCTTGGTCTTCTCCTGCTCACCGGTTGCGACGTCAAACCGTGCGACCGCATGCAGCTTTTCCGGATTTCGCTCTGCCGGCGCGAAGCCCTTTCCCTTCCGCGTGACCGCGTGGATCAGAATTGGGCCATCGATGTCGGCCTCGCGCGCATTGCGTAGAACAGGGATGAGCTGGTGAAGGTCGTGCCCGTCGATAGGTCCGATATAATAGCAGCCGAGATCGTCGAACAGCGTCGATCCCGTCATCATGCTCCGCGCCATTGCGTCGACCCGGCGGGCCTTGCGTTCGAGCCTAGACGAGACCTGGCCGGCGAGTTTCAGGCCCAGATCGCGAAGGGTCAGGAATTTCCGGCTGCTGACAAGGCGCGAGAGATAACCGCTCATCGCCCCGGTCGGTGGTGCGATCGACATCTCGTTGTCGTTGAGGATGATGATCATCCGCGCCTTCATCGCCCCGGCATTGTTCATCGCCTCGTAGGCCATGCCGGCGCTCATCGCGCCGTCGCCGATCACGCAGACGATGGCTCGTTCGCCACCGGAACCTTCCGCCATGCGCAGATCCCGGGCGACGGCCATGCCAAGGCCGGCGGAGATCGATGTTGACGAATGGCCCGCACCGAACGGATCATATTCACTTTCGCTGCGTGCGGTGAACCCTGCAAGGCCGCCACGCTGGCGGATCGTCAAAATCCGATCCCTCCGCCCAGTTAGGATCTTATGCGGGTAGGTCTGGTGACCGACATCCCAAATGAGCCGGTCATGCGGCGTGTGAAAGACGGCATGCAGGGCAATGGTCAGCTCGATGACTGCGAGCGACGAGCCAAGATGGCCTCCCGTCTGTGATACGACATCGATCGTCTCGGTACGAAGTTCTGTCGCCAGTTGCCGAAGCTGTTCGATCGAGAGGTTCCAGAGATCCCGAGGGGTCTTGATCCGATCAAGCAACGGCGTTGCGGTGCGCCCTGATTCTTCACCCATTCCGTCTCTCGTCCATTCTGTGTTCGCAAGCCGTGTTCCCGCCGCGCTCTGCGACGTGATAGCTACGCTCGCTCTGTTTGTTGACTGGTTTAGCCGCACGGCTGAACGCGAACATATTCTGTCTAACGGATGATCTTATCCCGCGTCTCGCATCGCCTGGTTGTCGTGTGGCAAGCTCCGCTTGCCGGCTTCCAAGCGGCTCCGTCGGCTGGGTCGCGTATGCTCTTTGCGCAACTGAGAGATTGAAACAACGGTATCGGCACTGGCACAAGGAAATGCGACAAGGAGAAACTCGGACGAAAATCAGAAAACGCGCGCAGATTTTGGCTGCTGCCGAGCGCGTGTTTTTCACACACGGCTATGATCGTACCTCGGTCAACGAACTGAGGCGGGAAGCGGGCGTCTCCAAAGGAACAATCTATGCCTATTTCGACAGCAAGGAGGCGTTGTTTCGCGCCCTTTGCGATGAGATCCACGACCGCGTCTTCGTAGGGCTCATCAACACACATCCGACCGAAGAAAGCGACCGGGAATGGCTGCTTCGCTTTGGAATAGCCTTTGCCTGCCTGATGACTGGCGAGCCCGCCATTGCTGCCGGCAGAACCGTCATTGCGGTCGCGGATCGTATGTCTGAGCTGTGTGAGGCGTTCTTCGAAAGCGGGTTTCAAAGAGGCCTTGCTATCCTCACCCAATTTCTATCCGATCGCGAAACCATCCCCGGCCTCGATGTGCCGCATGCCGCCCGCTCGCTGCTCGAACTATTCTTGAGCGGCATCCATCGCGAACGCCTTCTCGGTCTGATGAGCGAACAGGATGCTCATGCGCAGGTGCCAGAGACCGTTGCACGCGCCATTGCGATCGCTTGCCGTCGTACCTAGCACTTTGCGAAGCGACAACACGCGCTTGCCAGTTTCCAATCAGGTTTTTGTTTCCAAAGCGCCTATCCTGTCGGCACGAAAAACATCCGCAGGAGACGTTGGAATGAAACTCTATTACGCGCCCGGAGTGTGCTCGATGGCTGCCCACATCGTTGCCGTGGAGGCGGGCATTCCTCTCCATCTCGCAAAGGTGGATATTGGCAGCGAACCGCACCGCCTCGAGGATGGCCGTGATCTGAAGGCTGTCAGTGCAAAGGGTGTAGTGCCTGTGCTGGAACTCGACAATGGTGAGGTGTTGACCGAAGGCGTTGCGATCCTGCTGTATCTGGCCGATCAGAAACCGGAAGCGATGCTGGCGCCTGCCAAGGACAGTTTCGAGCGCTATCGTCTGCAGGAATGGCTGACCTTCATCAGCTCCGAGCTGCACAAGACCTTCAGCCCCTGGCTTTTCCATCCCGAATATGGCGTTCAGGCTGCGGATGTTGCCAGGGAAAGATTGCGGGAGCGTTTTCAAGTCCTGGAAGCTCATCTTGCCAAGCAGGACTATCTTGTCGGCGGTCGCTTCAGTGTTGCGGATGCCTATTGCTTCACCATCATGAACTGGTCCAGGGGACGGGGCATCGATCTCAGCCCCTGGCCACATCTGGCTCCTTATCTGTCGCGGATCGGCGAGCGTCCCGGTGTACATGCGGCACTGGTTGCAGAGGGTTTGCGCAAATAACGAGGCTGCTCATTCTCCTAGTCGACCGTAACCGGAGATCTGACATGTTCTCCCTCCAGCAGCGCGCGGCGTGCAAGCAGGCCGCCGCCGACATGATCGAAGAAAGCCCGCACGCGTGCCGTGTTGCGTAGATCCTTGTGCGTAATCAGCCATAGTTCCCGGGTGAGTTCCTCCAATGGGTCCTGAACTCGCTCGATGTCAGGCTCGAGATCGCCGAGATAACAAGGCAGGAGCGCCAGTCCCAGGCCGGCCTTCACAGCCATGAGCTGATTGATGAGGCTGCTTGAGCGATATGCGAAGGCGCGGGATGAGATATTGTCCGTCAGCCACTTCGATGCCGCCGCGACGGCACCGCTGTCCCAGCCGATTACGGAATGGCTGGAAAGCGAGGCAATGTCGGTGGGGCGCCCCCGATCCGCGAGATAGAGGCTGCTGCCGTAGAAGGTCCAGGGCGTCGACGCGATCTTGCGTCCGAACAGCTCGCCCTCATGAGGGCGCGTCGCTCGAATAGCGATGTCGGCTTCGCGACGGAGGAGATCGAGCTGTCTGTTATCGACCAGTAGCTCAAGTTCGATGCCATCATGCTCGCGACGAAAGCCGGCGAGCACCTCGTTGAGAATGCGGTATGCCAAAGTCTCGGACGAGGTGATCCTGAGCTTACCCGACAGGCGTGTGTCCTGGCCGGTGATCGAACGGTCGAGTGCCAGGATCTCCGCTTCGAGCCGCTCGGCAGCCATGACCATCTGCAGGCCGGCTTCGGTCGGAACATACTGGCTTAACGTTCGATCGAACAACTGTACTCCTCTGCGCTTTTCCAGGGCGTTCAGCCAGCGGAAAATCGTCGAGTGATCGTGGCCCAGATCTTTTGCCGCGCCAACAAGCGATCCCGCTCTCCCGATCGCCAGCACAATCCTGAATTCGTTCCAGTCGCTCACTCTTGTTACCTCGCAAATCTGATTGGTAATCCGATATGCCATATTGCAAATCGGAAAGATCAATGTCGCTCGACGCCCCACGTCGTGCAGTTTCGCAATATAGTATAGGTTCTAAACTGCGGGGTTTGTATTGCAAACGCGCAAGGCTGCCTTTCCGGTTTGCAAGGCTGCAAGCGATGAGAGGGGTGTCACGTCTGGTGACAGCACGGCCGCACTGGATTGCCGTCGTGCAAAGGCATGTGGAAGCGCGATCATCACCATTGCCAGTCGGAAATATTGGCTTGCCAAACGACAACGGGTCTTTCGCCCACGGCACTCCTATCATTCAGTCCCGTGCCCAAGTCGACGCAATCCTGTTTTGCGGGGGCATTGCAAGATGAGACGATGAAGGAATGGGGACGCGTATGGGAACGAGTATGGCTTGGACGCTGCTGATCCTCTCCGGCCTGCTCGACGTGTGCTGGGCGATCAGCGTGAAGATGGCCGACGGCTATAGCCGATTGGCTTGGTCCATCCTGTCCTTCGGCCTGCTCGCCGCCTTTATCTACGCCCTCGGCAAAGCGCTCCAGGTGCTGCCGATAGGCACTGCCTATGCGGTCTGGACCGGTATCGGCGCGATAGGATCGATCGCCGTCGGTATCGTGATGTTCCGCGAACCCGCGACCTTCGCCCGGCTTTTCTGGATCGCGGTCACCCTAAGCGGGATCGTCGGTCTCAAGCTCTCAAGCGCTTGAGCTTTGGCGCCGCTGCTAATCTCAATATGAAGGAAATGCCATGGCCAAGCTGAATGCCGATCCGAATTTCGTTTTTTCGAAGGCTGAAGAATTAAAAGCCTTTCGCGACATGCTATTGATACGCCGCTTCGAGGAGCGCTGCGGCCAAATGTATGGGGAAGGCCTGATTGCCGGCTTCTGCCATCTCTATATCGGTCAGGAGGCCGTAGTTGTCGGCATGCAGATGACGATCGGCGAGGGCGACCAGGTTATCACCGCCTATCGTGATCACGGTCATGCCTTGATGGCGGGCATGGCTCCCAAAGCCGTGCTGGCTGAACTGACCGGCCGCATGGCGGGGGCTTCAAAGGGCAAGGGTGGCTCCATGCATATCTTTGCACCGGGGCAGGGCTTTTACGGTGGCCACGGCATTGTCGGCGCGCAGGCGTCTCTCGGTACGGGTCTTGCCTTCGCCAACAAATACCGCGGCAATGACCGCGTCTGCCTGACTTATTTCGGCGACGGGGCATCCAACCAGGGCCAGGTCTACGAGAGCTTCAACATGGCGAAGATCTGGGACCTGCCTGTCATCTACGTCATCGAAAACAATCACTACGGCATGGGGACAAGCATCGAGCGCGCTTCGGCAAATCTCAATCTTTCACAGCGCGGCCTGTCTTTCAACATTCCGGGCGAGCAGGTCGATGCCATGGATGTCCGCGCCGTGCGAGCCGCCGGCGCCAAGGCTGTAGAATATGCACGATCCGGCAAGGGACCGTTCATCCTCGAAATGCTGACCTACCGTTATCGCGGACATTCGATGTCCGATCCCGCGAAATACCGCCCGCGCGAGGAGGTGGAAAAGGTCAAGAACGAGCACGATCCGATCAATCGTTCCCGTGCCCGCATCCTTGAAGATGGACATGCGACAGAGGCTGACATCAAGCTGATCGAAATGGAGATCAAGGAGATTGTCGCGGAGGCAGTCGATTTTGCCAAGGCCAATCCAGTGCCAGACGCTTCGGAACTCCATACCGACGTCTACGCATAAGGGGGTAGGCGGATGACATCTGATGAAGATCTCAGGCAACTGTTCGATGGCTTCGGAGAAAACCCGACGTCGCCTTGGTCGGGGTTCGGCCATCTCATGAAGCGTTGATTCCGGCCGCTATAGACGTCTGCGGGTACTTGCGATTTGCAGGCGTCGAACCGCATCGATTGGTTGTTGCGTATGCGAAGAGCATATTCGAAGTTTTGCAGAAGCCGTACCCTTTGCCGGACAACAACAAGGGCACTGATCGCCTGGCCGCAGCTATGAGAGGAAGCCTATTGGCTGGCGACGGGCCACTATCTTTCAAGAGCGCAAGCCGGAGCAGGAAATAGCTTGGCGATATGAAGAGATCCCTGTCGAGAAAGCAAGAATGGCACCCGAACTGCCGACAGTCATTGGGTTCAATCGCTTTCACTGATCACGATACTCGGAACTGAGAGACGTGCCCTTGTTGGAACAGTAAGATTGCGTTTGGCCCGGCATCTGCCTGTGCAGTGCACGACTTGGTCGTCAGTGGGCTTGAGCCGTAACCACTGTATGGTGCGTTGCTGTCGTTATGCACGAGCGAGATCAGTGGCGGATCGTCCGCATTTTGATAACGGTGCACCTGGCCTCAGCTTCTTTCCCGAAGGGCATCTATGACGACTGAGAAGGCGCGAAGGTTCTGTCGGCGGCTGGGATAATAAAGGTAGTAGCCGGCAAATTTCGGACACCAGTCGTCGAGGACGAGTTGAAGCCGTCCCGCCTCCAGATGATCCTCGACATAGCTTTCCGGAACGTAGGCGATCCCATGTCCGTCAAGGGCAGCCGATATCATCTCACGGTCGGTATTCAAGGTGAGCTGACCCTCGACTCTGACCCGGATCTCCTCTCCGTCCTTCTCGAATTCCCAGGCGTAAAGACCGCCGATGCGGTCAAGGCGTCGACGAATACAGTTGTGACGCATCAACTCCTGAGGCGTCAGCGGTACGGGGCGGGCTTTGAAGTATGCTGGAGAGCCGACCGCCACCAGCCTCCAGTCGGGGCCAATGCGCACTGCTATCATGTCCTTCTCGAGGCTTTCGCCAAGTCTGACACCAGCATCGAACCCGTCTTCGACAATGTTGCGGAAGCTGCCATCGACGCTGAGTTCGAACTTGATGTCGGGATAATCGGAAAGGATGGACGACAATTTCGGCCAAACGACACTTTCCATTGCGTGGTTGGAAAGCGTGATCTTGACGGTTCCGGCCGGTCGCTCCCGATAGACGGTCAAGGCTTCGATGTCCGCTTCGATCTCGGCGATACGAGGCGACAGGGACTGTTGCAGGCGCTCGCCAGCCTCGGTCAGTCCGACGCTTCTCGTCGTGCGCGTAAGCAGGCGCATGCCCAGACGTTCTTCAAGCTTCTTCACCGTGTGGCTCAGCGTCGACTGGGATGTGCCCAGCTTCGCGGCGGCCTTTGTGAAGCTTCGTTCCTCGGCGACGGCCAGGAACACCAGCAGTTCGTTGAAGTTTTCCCGTGGCATAACCTCGTCCTACCCTAAAATCGCAGGGCATATTAATATCAATTTTCGATAGGTTCATGCAAATTACCCTATCTAATCCGATTTATCTGGTGATGCTATCTGATCTCCCGATCACGAAACAGACAGGCGCAACGCGCCCCGACGGGAGACCATGCCATGCTCGGAACAGTCCTTCATGCCCCCGGCGACATTCGTTGCGAAGAAGTCCCGGACCCGAAGATCCTCAAGCCGACCGATGCCATCATCAAGCTCTCTGCATCCTGTGTCTGCGGCTCCGACCTCTGGCCGTATCGTGGCATCCAGGCGGTGACTGAGCCGCAGCATATGGGGCACGAATATTGCGGCGTCGTCGTGGAAGTAGGCAGCGAGGTGAAGACGATCCGGCCGGGCCAGTTCGTCGTTGGCTCGTTTTGTCTTTCGGACAACACGTGCCCGCATTGCCAGTTTGGCTTTCAGTCGTCTTGCGAACATCGTGAGTTCATGTCCGCGGCCCAGGCTCCCTATGCACGGATCGCGCTGGCCGACGGAACTCTGGTCGCAACCGGCACCATGCCATCGGACGATTTGATCCCGAGCCTTCTTGCGGCCTCGGACGTTCTGGGCACGGGTTGGTATGCAGCGGACGCTGCACGCATTACTTCGGGATGCACGGCGGTCGTGGTCGGCGACGGCGCTGTCGGTCTCATGGGTGTGTTGTCCGCCAAGCAGATGGGTGCTGGACGCATCATCGCCATGAGTCGCCACAAGCAACGTCAGGAACTTGCCCTCGAATATGGCGCAACCGACATCGTCACCGAGCGCGGCGATGCAGGCGTGGCGAAGATCAAGGAACTGACTGGAGGGGTTGGTGCTGATTCCGTTCTTGAATGTGTCGGTACGCAGGAATCCATGCTGCAAGCGATCAATAGCGCCCGACCCGGCGGCTCGATCGGCTATGTCGGCGTCCCGCATGGCGTTGAACTCGACGGGCAGATGCTGTTCTTCCAACAGAAGAACCTGCTCGGCGGCCCGGCTCCCGTACGTCGCTTTCTCCCCCATCTCGTCGATCTCATCATGACCCGGCAAATCAATCCTGGAAGGGTCTTCGATCTCGAGGTTCCGCTTGCTGACGTCGCGCATGGCTACAAGGCCATGGATGAGCGAAGCGCCATCAAGACACTGCTGAGGATGTGAGGAGCAGGCTACAAGGAAGAGACCTTTATCCTTCCAGCCGCTGACGTCTTGATCGCCTGCGGCGACATTACGCGCGCGCTTCGCGCACAATCCGGGCGGCGCCTCCGTCCCATCGAGACTATCCCTTGAACAGCTCGTTTTGAGCAATTTTTTTGGACAATCGATATGGAAACCACCTATGACCGCGCCGTCGAGCGTGCGGCCAGCCCATGGGCTGCAATCATCTGTTTGACGCTGATGACCTTCACTCTCGTCGCTTCAGAATTCTTGCCCGTCAGCCTGCTGACCCCGATCGCCGAAGAGCTTGGCATTACCGCGGGTCAGGCGGGCCAGGCGATCTCCGTTTCCGGGTTTTTCGCAGTCGTCACCAGCCTGTTCAGCAACATGCTGCTGTGGCGGCTGGATCGCCGGACAGTGGTCTTGTCCTATACGATCGTCATGGTGGTCTCCGGCCTGGCGATCACCTTTGCGCCCAACTATCTCGTTTTCATGCTCGGCCGCGCGCTGATCGGCGTTGCGATCGGCGGTTTCTGGTCCTTGTCCACCTCCATCGTTGCGCGTATTGCTGCCGAACAAGACGTTCCGAAGGCGCTTGCGATGCTGCAGGGCGGAACGGCTCTGGCGACGGTCATCGCTCAGCCGCTGGGAAGTTTCCTCGGCGGATTGGTAGGCTGGCGCGGTGCCTTCTTCATCGTCGTTCCGGTAGGCATCATCGCCTTCGCCTGGCAACTCCTTTCCCTGCCGCGGATGCCCGGCGGTTCAAAGAGCGCCGGTAGCGGTCCCCTCGGACTGCTGCGGGACCGCATCTTTGCAATCAGCATGGCTGCCATGTCCTTCTTCTTCATGGGCCAGTTCGCGCTATCGACCTATCTTCGGCCGGTCCTTGGTGATGTGACAGGGCTCGATGTTAATGAACTCTCGGTCGTTCTACTCGGCATCGGCTTGTTCGGCCTGCTCGGTACCTCCTTGATCGGCTTCCTGTTGCGAGCGCATCTGGACGCCGTCCTCGTCGGGTTCCCGGCGGCACTTGCCGCGGTCGCCCTGCTGCTCATTCCTTTGGCGCCGTCAGGTGTTGCGGTTGGTGTACTTCTCTGCCTGTTCGGGCTCTTCGCCACGCCCATTCCTGTGGCCTGGAATACGTGGATGACGCGCACTATCCCTGACCAGCTTGAAGCAGGCGGTGGACTGCTGGTGGCGCTGATCCAGGCGGCAATCACCGCGGGAGCTTTCACAGGTGGGATGCTGTTCGACGGCGTCGGTTGGTGGAGTCCCTTCACCTATAGCGGTATTCTGTTTCTGGCCGCGGCCATCATTCCCGTCATCGCAAGACAAACCCGCTGAAGTGGAGCGGTTGTCCGGATCGGGGCAGGGAGCCACGCATTGGCAATTGGCCTTGTGGCGCGAGACTGGACCACGAGCCCTTGCTGGCGCTCGGCGATCGAAAAGCCCCGCCGGGCGCCTCTTCCAGTATGCAGCAGCGGTCGATCTCAGCTACGCCTGCAGGATATGCCTGCGGGTTAGCTCCTTGAGCATACCGACATCGCGCTTTTCTATCGCGTCTATCATCTGTTGGTGTTCGCGGCCGGACTGCTCGATGCGGGCTCGGGTGCGCCATTGCGATACCGGTGCCGACGAGGTGCGTTGCCGGATTTCGGTGATGAGATCGACAAGTTCCTGATTTCCTGCAAGCACCAGCAGATAACGATGAAAGGCGAGGTTGGCTTCATAGAGTTCGAGCATGGTGCCGTTGAGCACCAGATCGTCGAAGCGTAAGGCAAGGGTCCGCAAATTGGTGATATCCGCATCGCGGGCATTGTCCACGATGCGGTCGCTGACCGCCACTTCGAGGATCACGCGGATGTCACTCACTTCCTGCGCACGGCGACCGTCCTGTTCGTGCACATGGTAGCCGCGATTGGGAATATGTTCGGCAAGTCGCTTCTGCACGAGGCGGTCGAGCGCGCGACGCACCTGCGGCCGCGTACAGTTGTAGCGGCGTTCAAGATCGATCTGCTTCAGCCATGTCCCAGGCGGCAGCCTACCTGCAAGTATGTCCTGGAGAATGAGCTCGGTCACGTCGGGCGCTTCCCTCTCTTGTGTCCGCGCTGTCGCTTCGGCTTCCAGCGAGTTCATGCAGCTCTCCCAGACCTTCCTAAGTTGGCGATGACTATCATAGGTCCGCATTTTTCAACAACGAGGTGCGGTATCGCTGCCGAAAAAATATCCATGCTCATCTCTTGCGCATCCGTTTTTATTGGCACATAAATTGGTACCAATTTAGTATCCATTATATGAGGCGGTTGGCAAGTCCATGCAAAATTCCGATGCGGTCTGGAACATCGTCGAAAAGAAGAGTGCGGAGTTCTTCGCACTCAGCGATCGGATCTGGGACATTCCGGAAACGAATTACCAGGAATACCGATCCGCCGAAGAACATGCTCAGATGCTTGAGAGCCAGGGGTTTCGCGTCGAGCGCGGCATCGCCGGCCTGCCGACGGCCGTGATGGGCGAGGCGGGCGAGGATGGCCCTGTCATCGCGATCCTCGGCGAGTTCGATGCGCTGCCGGGATTGAGCCAGGAAGCAGGTGTTGCGCAAGAGCGGCCGCTGGTCGACGGCGGCAATGGCCATGGCTGCGGCCATAACATGCTGGGTGCCGGCTCGATGCTTGCCGCAGCCGCGGTCAAGGACTTCTTGGCGGAAAACGGCTTGAAGGGCAGGGTGCGCTACTATGGCTGTCCGGCCGAGGAAGGCGGTTCCTCCAAGGGCTTTATGGTCAGATCCGGCGTGTTCGACGATGTCGACATCGCGATATCCTGGCATCCGGCTGCTTTTGCCGGCGTCAACAATCCCATCTCGCTTGCCTGCAACGAGATCAACTTTCATTTTTCAGGCCGTGCCTCGCACGCCTCGGCCACACCTCATCTCGGCCGCAGCGCGCTTGATGCGGTCGAGCTCATGAATGTCGGCGTCAACTACATGCGCGAGCACATGCCGTCGACGGCGCGCATCCACTATGCTGTCACCGATTCCGGCGGCGCGGCCCCGAATGTGGTGCAGGCGCGCGCCACCGTGCGCTATCTCGTGCGGGCACGTACGCTGCCGGAGCTTCTCTTGCTGGTCGCCCGCGTCAAGAAGGTTGCCGATGGCGCAGCCCTGATGACGGAGACCACGGTTCGCAGCGAGATCATCAGCGGCGATGCCAATCTTGTCGGCAATACGCCGCTTGAGGAATGCATGTTTTCGCAGCTCGATCGGCTCGGACCGCCGGTGTTCGACGATGCAGATCGCGAGACCGCGCGGAAGTTCCAGCAGACGTTCAGTGCAGAGGACATAGCCGCTTCCTACGGCCGATTCGCATTGAAGCCGAAGAAGGGTCAGGCGCTCTGCGAAGAGATCTTTCCGTTGAATGCCGGCGACGGCACGCTGGTCGGCTCAACGGACGTCGGAACGGTCAGCTGGGTCGTTCCGACCGTGCAGATGCGTGGCGCCACCTATGCGATCGGCACGCCCGGCCACTCCTGGCAGCTCGTTGCGCAGGGCAAGCTGCCCGTTGCTCACAAGGGCACCGAGCATGCCGCCAAGGTGATGGCGAGCACGGCGGCCGAGTTGATTCGCAATCCCGCGCTCATCGCCTCTGCCAAGGAAGATCACAAGGCACGGCTTGAGGGTACGCCCTTCGTCAATCCGATCCCGGACGATGTCCAGCCGCCGCTGCCGGAGAAGGGCAATGGCTGAGGCCGCTCTGACGCCCGATCGCGCGCGCCTGATGGCGCATATCGACGAATTCGCGCGCCGTGTAAAGCTGTCGGGAACGGCCGAGGAGCTGGAAAGCTTCCGCTATCTCCAAGCTCAAATGGATGGCTTTGGCTATCGCACCCAGCTTCTGTCGCATGACGCCTTTATCAGCTTGCCGGGTGCCGCCAGGGTCGAAATCGATGGCGAGAACCTTCGTTGCATCACCCATTCCATGTCGGTCTCGACACCTTCCGAGGGAGTGACCGGCGACCTTATCCATGTTGGCGAGGGAACCGAAGCCGATTTCGCGGGCAAGGATGTCATCGGCAAGATCGTCCTGGTCGATGGTATCGCGACTGAGGAAGTGGCCGCTCTTGCGAGCGCTTCCGGCGCGCTCGGTGCGCTTCATATCAGCCCGAACGAACATCTTTACGAGATGTGCGTCTCGCCGGTTTGGGGCAGTCCGTCGCAGCACACGCGCCACAAATTGCCGACGACGGCCATCTGCTCGATTGCCAAGGATGACGGCGACCGGCTGCGAGAAAGGCTTGCACACGGGGAAACCGTGGCCGCAACACTTTGCGCGGAAGTCGATACGGGCTGGCGCAAGACGCCGCTGCTTGTTGCCGACCTTCAGCCGAAGGGTGACGATGTGCCGTTCGTGTTGTTCTCCGGCCATCACGATACCTGGCATTTCGGGGTCATGGACAATGGCGGCGCCAACGCCACGATGCTGGAGGCGGGACGCCTGCTTGCTCTTCGCAGCCAAGAGTGGCGGCGGGGCTTGCGCATATGCTTCTGGTCCGGTCATTCGCATGGCCGCTATTCCGGCTCGGCTTGGTATGCGGATGAGTATTTCGACGAACTCGAGCGCCGCTGCGCCGTCCATGTGAATGTCGACTCTACCGGTGGCGAGGGCGCGACCGTCCTCACCAATTCCGGCGTGATCGACGAACTCAGGCCCCTGGCTGCAGATGTGATCGAGCGCGTGACCGGACAGAAGCATGCGGGCAGGCGTCATGGCCGCGCTGCCGATCAATCCTTCTGGGGCGTCGGCATCCCCTCGATGTTCGGCAGCCTCAGCCATCAGCCGCCCGGCCCCGTCAAGATGCTGACGGCGCTTGGATGGTGGTGGCACACGCCGCACGATACTGCGGAGCACATCGATCCGGACAATCTGTGCCGCGACACGGAGATTGTTCTCGAGGTCCTCTGGCGGCTGTTGGCGTCGCCTGTCCTACCACTCGACTACACTGAATATGCCACCTCCCTCGGCGAGCAGATCGACCAATTGCAGGCGGCGCTTGCTGGCCGCCTCGATATCTCTGGCTTGTCCCAGGCCGTCAATGACTTGCGCGTCAACGCAACTTCGCTTTTGCAGTTAAGAGACCCTTCGCCGGAAAGAGCGGCGCGCATCGACGCCTCGCTCATGCGCACGGGGCGGCATCTCGTGCCGCTGAACTACACGAGCGGCGAACGCTTCCATCCCGATTCCGCGCTCCCCCACGTTGCCTGGCCATCCCTGGAAGGGCTGCGCGCTCTGGCAAGACTGGGCGAGGGCGCGCTGGATACGGCCTTTTATGTCGTACACGCGCGTCAGGTGAGAAACCGTGTCACGCACGCGTTGCGCGAAGCCAATGCGGCCTTGCGGGCGGCTCTGGAGGACTGACGCTCAGCAAATACCGAATATGACAAAAGGCCGTTCAAGCGGTCGTAAAAAGGGAACGAACATGAAAAATAGAACAATGCTTGCCGCCGTATTCGGCGCGATCGCCTTCCTTGTTCCGCTGACCGCCGGCGCCAAGGACTGGACCCATGTCAAGGTTGGCATCGAAGGCGCCTTCCCCCCGTGGAACATGATGGATTCGAGCGGTAAGCTTGCAGGGTTCGACGTCGATCTCATCAATGATCTCTGCAGGCGCACCAAGGTCGATTGCGAGCTGATAGCCGGCGAATGGAATGCGATGATCCCAAGCCTGAACGCCGGAAAATTCGATCTGGTAATGACGCTCGGCATCAATGAGAAGCGCAAGCAGGTGGTCGATTTCACCGTGCCTTATGCGAGCGGTGTCGCAAGCTTCCTGCTCGTGAAGGATGGATCGGTTTCGCCTTTGCCGATGACGGGCGAGCGCCTGAACCTGAACGACAAGGCGAAGGCGGATCCGGTGATGGCGGAGATCGGCAAGGCTTTGAAGAGCAAGACGGTCGGTGTCGTCCAGTCGACCAGCCAGGAGCAATTGATCAATTCCTATTTCGGATCCGATGTGACGGTGCGCGCCTACAAGAGCTCCGGAGAGCGTGATCTCGACCTGAAGGCGGGCCGCATCGATGCCGGCTTCGACAGCGGCGTCTACGAAACCTCCGTGCTCGGCAAACCCGGCAACGACGACCTGATGATGTCGGGTCCCATGGTGAAGGGTGCGATGCTGGCAACGGAAGTCGCGCTCGGCATGCGCAAGGGCGAAACCGATCTGAAGGCGAAATTCGACGGTGCCATCAAGCAGGCGGCCAAGGACGGCACGATCAAGCAGCTCTCCGAAAAATGGAGCAAGATCGACCTCACGCCGACCTTCGATGCCAATTGAGCGCTCCCGCAACCATCGTTCCCGGCCGAGGCTGAGACCATGACATCCGTTGCCAATACACATTCATTCAGGTCAAGCGCATGAATCAGCCAACTCTGTTCGAGCTTGCCGGCTTCGGCCCGGATGGCTGGGGCCATGCGCTCCTGGCCGGCGCCTGGATGACAATTCTCGTCGCGATCGCAGGCTATGCGGTCGGTGCCTGCATCGGAACGCTCGGCGCTTGGGGCAAGATTGCCGGCAATCGCTTTGCACGGGCGACGGCTGATGCCTATACGACGGTTCTTCGCGGCATTCCCGATCTGCTGGTCATCTATCTCTTCTATTTCGGCGGCAGCGCGGTCGTCACTGCTATCGGCAAGATGTTCGGGGCGGAAGGCTTCCTCGGCTTTCCAGGCTTCCTTGCCGGCTCCCTTGCCGTCGGCGTGACGTCCGGTGCGCAGTTCACTGAAGTGCTGCGCGGCGGGTTCAAGGCTGTGCATCCCGGCGAGATCGAAGCGGCCATTGCCTGTGGAATGCCGCGGTGGCTGCGCCTTCGCCGGATTATCGCGCCGCTGACCTTGCGGCATGCGCTGCCGGGGCTTGGCAACGTCTGGCAGGTCGTCCTGAAAGAGTCGGCGCTGGTCTCGATCACCGGCGTTGCCGAACTCTTGCGCCAGGCGCAGGTCGGTGCGGGCTCGACAGGACTGCCGTTCGATTTCTACCTGATCGCAGGGGTGATCTATCTGATGATCTCGACCCTTTCCAGCCTTATCATCCGGCAGGCCGAGTGGCATCTGTCGCGCGGTGTGAGGAAACGCTGATGGATTGGCAATTCCTTGAAGAGACCTTTGTCAGCCTTGTCGCGGCAATCCCGTTGACCATCGAACTTGCGGTAACGTCAATTTGTCTCGGCGCGATCCTCGCGTTGCTTCTGGCGCTCGCACGTCTGTCGGGTTTCACTATCCTCGACTGGTTCGCCAGGCTTTACGTCTTTATCTTTCGCGGCACGCCGCTGCTCGTGCAGATTTTCCTGATCTACTATGGCCTTGGGCAGTTTCCTACCATCCGCCACAGTATCTTCTGGCCGTTCCTGCGCGATCCCTATTGGTGCGCGGTTCTAGCGCTGACGTTGAACACTGCAGCCTATGCCAGCGAAATCATCCGCGGCGGCCTGCTGTCTGTTCCGCATGGGCAGGTGGAGGCTGCGCGCGCCTGTGGCATGCACCGCCTCATGATGTTCCGGCGCATCGTTTTGCCGCTCGCCATCCGCCAGGCACTGCCGGGCTATGGCAACGAGATGATCTCGATGGTGAAGGCGACATCGCTTGCCTCGATCATCACGCTGATGGAAGTCACGGGCGTTGCAGCGAAGATCATCTCGGAAACCTACCGCGCCATCGAGGTCTTCGTCGTTTCAGGCGCCATTTATCTCGCGATCAACTTCGTGCTGACGCGCCTCATCCAGTTTGCCGAATACCGGCTTAGCCCGCATCAGCGCCCGCCCGTGCCGGTGAGGCGCGATACCGCCGCTGCGGCGGCCCCCGTAGGAGATCCGCAATGACGGCTACACCAATCGCGCTCAGCGTGCGCGACATGCACAAAAGCTTTGGGCCGGTCGAGGTCCTCAAGGGGATCTCGCTCGATGCGTTGGAAGGCGACGTCGTCTCGATTCTCGGCTCGTCAGGTTCCGGAAAATCGACGTTCCTGCGCTGCATCAATTTGCTCGAGATGCCTGATTCCGGCGAAGTGACGGTGGCGGGCGAAACGATCCGCATGCAACGCACCGCGCGCGGGGGGCATCGTCCGGCGGATGGAAGGCAGGTCGATCGCATTCGCGCGCAGCTCGGCATGGTGTTCCAGAGCTTCAATCTTTGGTCTCACAAGACGGTGCTGGAGAACGTGATCGAGGCGCCTGTCTATGTACAAGGTCGTGGGCGTGCCGAATGCATCGAGGAAGCAGAGGCGCTGCTTGCCAAGGTCGGCATTGCCGACAAGCGCAATTTCTATCCGGCTCATCTTTCGGGAGGCCAGCAACAGCGCGCCGCCATCGCGCGTGCGCTCGCCATGCACCCGAAGGTCATGCTGTTCGACGAGCCGACATCGGCGCTCGATCCCGAACTCGTGGGCGAGGTCCTGAGGGTCATGCGCGCGCTCGCCGAGGAAGGGCGCACCATGCTCGTCGTGACGCACGAGATGGGCTTTGCGCGCGATGTCTCGAGCCGCGTCATCTTCCTGCACAAGGGCGTCGTAGAGGAAGACGGCAGGCCGCAGGATGTGTTTGCCGGTTCACGTTCTGAGCGCTTCCGGCAGTTCATCAGTCAATAATTTCAAACTCAATCACAATGGGGAACTCGATTATGAAATACCTGACCGGACTTCTGAGCGCGATCATGATGGTCGCCACGCTCGCAACGGCAAGCATCGCGCGCGCGGAAGACAAAAAGTGGACGCATGTGACGATCGCGACCGAGGGCGCATTTCGCCCCTGGAATTTCACCAAGGCGGACGGCAGTCTGGACGGATATGAGATCGAACTGATCAAGTATCTCTGCGATCACATGAAGGTCGAGTGCACGACCGTCATCCAGCCTTTCGACGGCATGATCCCTGCCTTGAATGCGGGCAAATTCGACGCCATCATCTCCGGCATGTCGGCAACCGCCAAGCGCGAGGAAGTCATCGCCTTCAGCGATTCCTACGGCACAACCGGCCAGACCTTCGCGACGCTGAAAGATTCCCCGCTTGTCGACCTGCCCATGAAGGGTGAGGTATTTTCGCTGGCAACCAACGAGGCGGGTGCCGCCGCTGCGTTGAAGCAACTCGAACCGATGCTCAAGGGCAAGACGATCGGCGTGCAGACGGCATCGATTGCGGCGACCTTCCTCGACAAGTACCTGAAGGGCGTGGCCGATATCCGTGAATACAAGACGACCGAGCAGCATGACCTTGACCTGAAGGCCGGCCGCGTCGATCTGATCATGGCGTCGATGGCCTATCTTTCGACAGCGGCAGCAAAGCCCGGCAACGAAGATATGACCGTGACCGGTCCGCGCTTTCAGGGTGGTCTTCTCGGCCGTGGCAGTTCCGTTGGGCTGCGCAAGGACGACACCCAGCTCAAAGCCATGTTCAACGACGCGATCGCCGCGGCAAAAGCTGACGGCACGATCGCAAGGCTGTCGCAGAAGTGGTTCGGCTTCGACGTGACCCCGAAGTAGGCCCGGGTCGAAACTCAATGCAATTGCGCTGTTGGCAATCCGATTGATACGTCGGTCGGGTTGCGTTCGATTGAGGATGCAAGTCTTGAAAGTCTCCGAGGACCGCGGGCTCGTACATCGCGCATCTTCGCGGCGAATTTATCCGAGCTTAGGGCAGTCCGTTCGAGGATAAGCGAGCTCCTTAACCGAGGTGCTGCGAGGCTTTTCGGCCTATCCCCAGCACGTGGTGCAAAGGAACATTGGCGGCGACTTCCAGGTTGCCATGATGCAACGCAGTGAGGCTTGCACAGTGATTGCGATCCGTCGGCGCTTCCCATTCGGACCGCCAGCCAGCAAATAGAAAGCACGGACTTACCGCGTGCAGGTTTTCAATTTTCTTCAATAGGCCTGGCATGTTGCAGGGGGATAGCATTATCCGATTGCATGCTTGGTTCGCCTCCTCCATGCCAACACTTCAATTGCATGATCCCCCGCAGACGTCGTTTCTTCGGCGCGATCCAGAATGGTCCTGGTGAGACAAGGTGCGGCTTTGCGAAGTACCAAAACATCGAGGGTGACTCATACACCCCTGCGGAGTTCGCCAGTCGCCTCTGGGACTCGAGACGGCGAATGGCCTCGGGCACCGTGGCTGGTGCCAAATTCCTCAGCAATATCGCCCCGCTGAGTTGGTTTATGCGTCAAAGATGACGGCGCCGCCCGCCAAGCCTGCGCCGGCCGCGGTCATCAGAAGGCGTTCTCCCGGTTTGAACGGTTTGAGACGGCTTTCGATCGAAAGAGATAGGGGAATGGTCGCGGCCGAAGAATTGCCGAATTCCGCAATCGTGCTGACAAGCTTCCTTTCCTCCAATTCCAGATTCTGGCGGACGGCATGACAAAGACGGAGGTTGGCCTGATGTGGAATGAAGCGACCAATGGCGGAGAGCGTTGAGCCAGTCTCGGTCACCGCCTGCCGTGCTGTCCGCGTCATCAGGTCAACGGCGCGAGAGAAAACCTCGCGTCCGTCCCGCATCGTCATCAATACTTGGTCTGCCGAAATCTCCGGAGAAAAGGGCTTGTTGCTGCCCCCGCACGGGATGGTGATCAGATCATAGCCGCTTCCATCCGCAGCAAGAACGGCCGCCCTAAGGCCGCTTTGATCATTACCGCATGGCGCAAGTACGACCGCGCCAGCGCCATCCGCAAAGAGAACGGCGCTGGCGCGATCGGTCAGATTGACGCGGCGACTGAGAATGTTGGCGGCGACGACGAGCACCGCTCGCCCATGCGCCCGCACGAAACCGTCCGCCAGCGTCAGCGCGTAAAGGAAGCCGGAGCAAGCTCCGGCGAGATCGATGGCTCCGGAATTTTGCAAGCCAAGCTTGTACGCCAGAAGCGGCGCCGAAGGCGGCAAGAGATGATCCGGCGTGGAGGTGGCCAGCAGGATCATGGCGATTTCGCTCGGCACAATCCCAGCATCATCGAGAGCCATTTTCCCGGCTTCGGCTGCAAGGTCACTCAATGTCTCTCCCTCGGTTGCCCAGTAGCGGGATCGGATGCCGGTCCGCCTTTCGATCCAGCCGTCCTCGAGCCCGAGCCGGCTTTCAATTTCCGCACTGTGGACGATGCGGGATGGGACGGCATGACCAAATCCGGCAAGACAGGAGGAGCGAGGCATCAAGATCCGGTCTCCTTCAGGACAAGCGAGGCGACTTCATCGATCGTGTCATAGGCGGTCGCGATGTCTTTGCTGTTCGTGCAATAGGGCGGCATCAGGTAGATGACGTTTCCGAGCGGACGTAAAAGCAGCCCGCGTTCGCGAAACAGCCTGCGCATGCGCGGCCCCACTTCGGCGAGGTAGCCGCCGGAAGGTACGGCAAGATCGAAGGCGGCGATCGTTCCGCATTGCCTGACGTTTACAAATCTCAGGTCGCCCTCGAAGCGCCGAAGATGTTGGGTGTGTAGCCCTGCAAGCTCTGCTATCCGGGTTTCGACCGGTTCGTCCTGCCAGACCTGCAGATTGGCGACAGCCGCCGCACAAGCGATTGCATTGGCAGTGTAAGAACTCGAATGGAAGAAGGTCTTGCGCCGGTCGCGAGACAGATGAGCCTCAAAAATCTCTTGTGTGCAAAGGGTTGCCGCCAGCGGCAGGGCACCTCCGGTCAGGCCCTTCGAGGTGCAAAGAATATCCGGAATTACATCCGCCTGTACGCAAGCAAAGCGCGTTCCGGTACGACCCCAGCCGGTCATCACCTCATCGGCAATGAATAGGCAGCCATATCGGCCAGCGATTCCCTTCAGAGAGGACAGCACGCTGCTTCCGTAGATTTTCATGCCACCTGCGCCAAGCACCAGCGGCTCGATCAGAATGGCGGCGGCCTTTCCTGAGCGGCAGATAGATTCGAACGCGTCGAGCGTCTCCTGCTCCCGACCCGGTTCGGGGAAGGGAAGGCGGTCGACCCCGAACAGCAGCGGCTCGAAGGGCGCATTGAACACGCCGCGCTCTCCCGCCGACATGGTGCCTATCGTGTCACCATGATAGCCGTGCTCCATCACGACGATGCGGTCACGCGCGATGCCGCGATTGTGGAACGTGCCGAGCGCCATCTTGATTGCCACCTCGACTGCCGTCGATCCGCTGTCCGAGTAGAAGACATGTTTCAGTCCGGGGGGCGCAAAGGCGAGCAGATGTGAAGCGAGGACCTCTGCAGGTTCGTGGGTAAATTCGGCGAAGATGATCTGGTCGTAGGTCTCTGTTGCCTTGCGGATTGCAGCCATGATGCCGGGATGGCGATGGCCGTGGGTGATCACCCACCATGACGAGATGGCGTCGAGGATTCGATTGCCGTCCTCGTCGAACAAATAGGCACCTTCCGTGGCGACGATGCGCTTCATCGGCGGTTCGAGTGCATGCTGCGTGAAGGGATGCCAAACGGGTGAGGGGGTCATGCGTGCGCCTCGATCAGAGACGCTATGTCGAAGTTCTCGCCAAAGTCACGGCGCAAGGTCTCACTGGTCAGCTCTTCCAGCAGGGGCAGCCGGCCCAACACCTTGACTTGCCCGATGGCCGCGATGGTCGCCTGGGTGTCGGCATTTTCCGCGCCGATGAAAGCTACGCCGCAAATGGGAATGTTGCGGCTGCGCAGCGCTTCGATGGACAGCAGTGTGTGATTGATGGTGCCAAGCGATGTTCGGGCGCAGAGAATGACGGGGATGCGCCAGCGGGCGAAGACGTCAGCAAAGACGGCGTCTTTGCCAAGCGGGACCAGCAGGCCGCCGGCTCCCTCGATGACCAGCGGACCGCGACCGGCCGGCGGCTCAAGCCGGACCGGGTCGATTTCCACGCCATCGAGACGCGCCGAAAGATGCGGCGAGACAGGGGTGGAAAGGCGGTAGGCTTCCGGGAGGATATATTCAGCAGGGAGCCCGCTCAATCGGGCGACCGTGTCGCTGTCCGTGTCGCCCTCCAGTCCGGATTGCACGGGCTTCCAGTATCGGGCATTGAGCGCACCGGTAAGCGCTGCGGCAAATACGGTTTTGCCGATACCGGTATCCGTACCGGTCACTACGAAGCGGGCGGTCATTTCCTGTGTTCCTCCATGACGGTGGCAAGGCAATCCAACATGTGCGCAATCTGCTCCATGTCGACGTTAAGTGTGATCGACAGGCGCAGGCGCGCGGTACCCTCCGATACGGTCGGCGGGCGGATCGCCCGGATGTCGAACCCTTGTGTCTGAAGAGTTTCGGCAATTCGTACCGTGCGCGCATTGTCGCCGATGATGACCGGCTGGATCTGCGATCCACTGGGCTTTATGCCGAAGCGGCCTTTCACTGCGTCACCGACAAAGGCGACCCGATGTTTCAGAGCCTCGCGGCGCTCGGGTTCGTCCTCCACCATTTGCAAGGCCTCGCGCACGGCCGCCGCCATAAGAGGCGAGGGTGCGGTGGAATAGATGAAGGCGCGGGCGCGGTTGACGAGATAATCCGCGAGCATGCGGGGGGCCGCAAGCAAGGCTCCCGCTACGCCCAGAGCCTTGCCGCAGGTATGGAGGACAAGGACGTTTTCACGGCCCTCCAACCCCGCCGCCAATCCTCTGCCGCCAGCACCGAAAACACCCGTGGCATGGGCTTCGTCAATCACCAGAAATCCGTCGTGGCGGTCAGCAATATCGGCGAGGGCGGCAAGCGGGGCTCTGTCGCCATCCATGGAATAGAGGCTCTCGACCGCAAGCCAAGGGCGGCCTCTGCCGCCGTTCTTGCGCCAGTTTCGGATCGCCTCATCGAATGCGTTCGCGTCGTTGTGGACGATGTTGATGGCCGCCGCCTTGCTGGCTGCAATACCCTCGTGGGCGCTGGCGTGAATGAGCGCATCATGAACGATCAAGTCCTCACGCCGCGGCAAGGTCGAGAAAAGCGCGGAATTGGCGGCATAGCCGCTACCGAAATAAAGCACGCGTTCCGCACCGAAAAAATCGGCGGCTTCCAGCTCAAGCGCTTCATGTTCCGGATGGTTGCCACGCAAGAGGCGCGAGCCGCCTGCGCCGGCTGGAACGCCGCGCTCCATCGCTGCCATGATCGCCGCCTTGAGACGTGGTGCGCCCGCAAGTGCGATAAAATCGTTGGACGTAAAGTCCACACCACGCAGTGGCGTCAGGCTGCGCAACCGCGCTTTGCGCCGCAAGTGCTCAAGCGCGGTGGCATGATCCGAAACCATCGCCGTCACACCGCCGGCTCCAATGGCATGGGAGAGAGGCCGAGGCGGCGGAAGAGCGCCGTGTCGTGATCGTCGTCCGGGTTGTCTGCCGTCAGCAGCGTGTCGCCGACAAAGATGGAGTTGGCACCGGCGAAGAAACAGAGCGCCTGCATTTCGTCGCTCATCTCGGTGCGCCCAGCCGAAAGCCGCAGATGCGAAGTCGGCATCAGGATGCGTGCCAGCGCGATCAGGCGGATGAAGTCGATCGGATCGACGGGCGCTGCATCCTCAAGCTTCGAACCGGGAATGGGAATGAGCTGGTTGATCGGCACGCTTTCCGGCGGCACTGGCAGGGTTGCCAGGGTCAAGAGCATCGAGATCCGGTCATCGACTGTCTCACCCATGCCGAGGATTCCGCCGGCACATACCTTGATGCCGGCCATGCGCACGGTTGCGAGCGTATCGAGCCGGTCTTCGAAGCTTCGGGTGGTGATGACCTCCGAATAGAAACGCTCGGACGTGTCGATATTGTGGTTGTAATAGTCGAGACCAGCCTCCGCAAGCTTACCTGCTTGGGCTTCGGTCAACATGCCGAGCGTCATGCAGCTTTCCATGCCGAGCGCCCTCACCCCCTCTACCATGGCGACCAGCGTGTCCATATCGCGGTCTTTTGGACTGCGCCACGCAGCGCCCATGCAGTAACGCGTCGCGCCCGCATCCTTGGCCTTGCGCGCTTCAGTGAGAACGCGTTCGACTTCCATCAGCTTCGATGCCTTCAAGCCGGTCGGATAGTGGGCGGACTGGCTGCAATAACCGCAATCTTCGGCGCACCCACCCGTTTTGATCGACAGAAGCCGGCTCATCTGCACCATATTTGGATCGAAATGTAAGCGATGGATCGTCTGAGCTCGGAAGAGCAGATCATTGAATGGTAAATTATAGATAATTTTTGCTTGTTGTATGGAAATTGGCATACCGGCGGATCCGGCTTGGATAGGAAATGGTGAAGTTGCACCCGATTCTTTCATGATAACGCGGCTCCGTTGTCAAATTATAGATAAAAATAGATATTATCGATAGTTTGGCAAGAGGGAATTGTGAGGACGCAATTTTATTGAGGTTTTTGAAGAGAAGGTCGTAGCGGGTTGATGCCCAGAGGGGTCATCTGTACGGCGTTGAAATGAGGAAACTATCCTTGCCGGAAGAGGTTGCCGACGATGTGGCCGTCCGCCAGCTTGCTGTCCTCCAAGGAAGCACGGATTGTTCAGAGCGCCGTAGGCGTCGTGTTTGCATTCGGCTCTGCTTTGCTGTTGCAAGCCGCGCGTGCTGATATGCATTGGCGTCATTTCAAGAGAGCCGTGTGACGGTGTAATGGCGCTAAGGAGTTGAGAATCGGATCTGTTAAAGGCGGCCAATTTCAAGATTAGCGGCTCTAGGGCTCAATTTTCGTCAGCAAGGGCACAAGTTGCCTTCGCATAAAGCTGACGGGAACGATGCCTTTTCCCTCGGTGTGCAATACGAAGGCGGCCAGGCAGTTTCTCAGCAAAGCCTCGAATGGAGCAAGGACTGGAAATAGCGATCCATCGTCAATACCGATTGCATCGCGACAACATGTGATGATCGAAGCACGGGACTATTGACAACACAGGTCAGCACCTATAACGCGTACCTGTCTAGGTTGGACTAGGCCATTTTCTCAAAATCGTAATATGCGATTCATCGAACGTCATCGTCTCCTTGATCAAGCCTGTGGGTTTGTCGGGAGGGGTGCGAATGAGAAGTATTGGTCTCGGTCTGCCGGTTTGCTTGATCCCTGAAATGCAGTGATCGAATAGCTCCCTTCAGGCCGCGACCGAACGGGAGATTAACCGTGACCTATGAATTTCAGAAGTTCCCTCGTTCGAACATCGTCAAGTTTCCGCTGAGTTCCGCTACAAGCCGGGCCAACGACTTGTCTCCGTCGAAGCTGCGAGCTACGGTCGTAGCTTCACCAGTTCCGCGACAGCACCTTTACGCACATTGGCACGTCAACTCTGGCACTGGTCGCCTCGAGATGCGATGGCAGCTGACGGACGATGAGATAGGATTGCGATGGGTGACCACCGCCTTTGATAGGCTGATGGTGATGCTGACGTCGCGGCGTCTTCGGATCATCGAAGCTGGTTGAACGGCCGGTCACCCACGTTACCACCTTTTCTGCATGATTATCTATAGCGGGATCTCAAGAGGATCTCGTGGACATGAGCATATTCTTGCGCGTCGCAACCGTTGATTTTCACCGACTGCGGCGAGCTCTCTCAATGAAAGTTGCAATATCGAACCCGACCGCGTCATGCGGGTTGGGCACGTCGTCGCGCGTCTTCGATCGAGCGTGATGCATCGTGCCCGCCTTGTAGCGGCAGGAGGCACAATCATGAAAATAATCGACAAGAAGACCGAGTTGAAAGACAGCAGGCGGCTGTCGATGAGAGCGATTATCGAGGCGCAAAACAGCCTCGATGCGACGCTCGCGAACGTGGCAAGTCGCGTGGACGGCATCACGCACAAGGAAGCCGGAGAGCGCCTGGTGCGTGATGGCGCCAATGAAGTGGCGCATGACAAACCGCCGCATGCCATCATTCAGTTGCTTCTGGCCTTCAAGAATCCCTTCATCGGCGTATTGCTGATGCTCGCGGCCATTTCCTTCTTTACGGACTACTGGCTGCCGCTTCAGTCGGGCGACGATCCCGACATCACAGGCGTTGCCATTATCGTTACGATGGTAACGATCAGCGCGCTGCTGCGTTTCTGGCAGGAATACAGGTCCGCGAAGGCGGCGGAAGCCTTGAAGGCCATGGTGCGCACCACCGCCACGGTCTTGCGACGCCATCGCTACGATATCAAGCCGGAACGCATTGAAATCCCGATGCGCAATCTGGTGGCTGGGGATGTCGTCCAGCTCTCGGCCGGGGACATGATCCCGGCCGATGTGCGGCTGATCGAATCCCGCGATCTCTTCGTCAGCCAGGCTGTGCTGACGGGGGAGGCGCTCCCGGTCGAGAAATACGATACGCTCGGCGCTGTCGCGGAGAAGTCGGCGATCGCGGTGGTTTCCGAGCGCGTCGATCTTCTGGATCTTCCCAATATCTGCTTCATGGGCACAAATGTGGTGAGCGGCACCGCCACGGCACTTGTCGTTGCCACCGGCCCCCGCACCTATTTCGGGTCTCTTGCCAAGTCGATCGTCGGTACGAGGGCGCAGACCTCGTTCGACCGCGGCGTGAACAGCGTCAGCCTGCTGCTGATCCGTTTCATGCTGGTCATGGTTCCCGTCGTCTTCCTCATCAACGGCTTCACCAAGGGCAACTGGATGGATGCTTTCCTGTTTGCCGTTGCGGTGGCCGTGGGGCTGACGCCGGAAATGCTGCCTATGATCGTCTCGTCGAACTTGGCGAAGGGCGCTGTTTCGATGGCCAAGCGCAAGGTCGTGGTGAAGCGGCTCAACGCTGTTCAGAATTTCGGCGCGATGGACATCCTGTGCACCGACAAGACCGGCACGCTCACGCAGGATCGCATCATCCTCGAACATCATGTCGATGTAAACGGACGCGCCGATGAGGATGTTCTGTCGCTGGCTTGGCTGAACAGCCATCATCAAAGCGGCATGCGCAACCTGATGGACCAGGCCGTTGTCCGTTTCGCAACGGAAAAATCCGACATCACTAAGATGGTGGATTACACGAAGGTCGACGAGTTGCCGTTCGACTTCGTGCGTCGGCGCCTGTCCATCATCGTCGAGGGGCGTGACCGGAAACATCTTCTCGTCTGCAAGGGCGCGGTCGAAGAGATGCTTGCGATCTCGACGCATTATCGCGACGGCTCGGACATCAAGCTCCTGGATGACGAGCGTCGCCGGCAGCTGGTGGATCTGTCCCGCGCCTATAATGAAGATGGCTTCCGCGTGCTGATCGTGGCGACAAAGGAGATCGGGCCGGAAGAGGAGGCAAAGCGCTACAATGGCAGCATCGAGAAGAGCCTGACCATCCGTGGCTTCCTGACCTTCCTTGATCCGCCGAAGGAGACGGCGGTTTCCGCCATCCGCGCCCTCAAGGAACATGGCGTTACCGTCAAGGTTCTGACCGGCGACAATGCCGTCGTGACAGCCAAGATATGCCGGGAGGTCGGGCTTGAGCCAGGCGTGCCGGTCCTCGGTCGCGATCTTGAGAAGATGAGCGAGGAGGAACTGGCGACGCTGGTGGAATCACGCACGGTGTTTGCCAAGCTGACGCCGCTGCAGAAGTCACGCGTGCTGAAGGCGCTTCAGCGGAATGGCCATACTGTCGGCTTTCTCGGCGATGGCATCAACGATGCGCCGGCATTGAGGGATGCGGATGTCGGCATCTCCGTCGACAGCGGTGCCGATATCGCCAAGGAATCCGCTGATATTATTCTGCTGGAAAAGAGCCTCATGGTGCTCGAAGAGGGCGTGATCCAGGGTCGCGAAACCTTCGGCAATATCATGAAGTACCTCAACATGACGGCAAGCTCCAACTTCGGGAATGTATTCTCGGTTCTGGTTGCAAGCGCCTTCATTCCGTTCCTGCCGATGCTTGCCACCCAGCTGCTGGTGCAGAACCTGATGTATGATATCTCCCAGCTCTCCTTGCCATGGGATCGGATGGATGAGGAATTCCTGCGCAAGCCACGCAAATGGGATGCCAGGAACATCAGCCGTTTCATGATCTGGATCGGGCCGACCTCGTCCATCTTCGACATGACGACATTTGCGCTGATGTGGTATGTCTTTGGCGCGAACTCTGCCGAACATCAAACGCTTTTCCAGTCTGGATGGTTCATCGAAGGTCTTCTGTCGCAGACCTTGGTCGTTCACATGCTGAGGACGCAGAAGATCCCCTTCGTCCAGAGTACCGCCGCACTGCCGGTTATGTTGATGATCACCTTGATCATGGCGATCGGCATCTATGTCCCGTTCTCTCCCTTTGGAACGATCATCGGGTTGCAGCCGCTTCCCTGGTCCTATTTTCCGTGGCTCGCCGGCACTTTGCTGAGCTACTGCATCGTCGCCCAGACGGCAAAGATGCTCTACATGCGGGCGTTCAAGCAGTGGTACTGAGCGCGAACATGCGCCGGCGGCTATTGCCGCCGGTGGCTGTCGAGCGGGTATTCTCGCTCGATATGAAGGCGGAAATTCGGGCTGCTCTTGCACCGCTTGAACAGTCTGTTCGACGTCGCGAATGCCGCGGGGTCACTTTTGCGAGCAAAACTGGAAACCAATCCGAGCTGGAGATTTGACATGCGCCTGTTGATACATGGCGGTCGCGACATCGTGCGCTTTGGCCCAATCCAAACCGCACTTGATCGCATTCATATGCGCCGCGGTATTTCTCTCATCATTCATGGCGAAGCGCCGACGATCAGGGCTGCGGTCGACAGCTGGGCACGGGCGCACGGGGTCGGCGTGCTTCGCTATCCCGCAAACTGGTCGATACAGGGACCCGATAGCGAGGCGAGATGGATATCGCTGATGCTGCGCGATTCCAGGCCTGACATTATTCTGCAATTGCGTTGCGAAGGGTCCGAAGCAGCTCTTCACCGTGCAGCAGATCAGTTCGCCATTCCTGTTATCGTCGTACACCTAAATCGCCAGGGGCGCCTGGCGGGGCATCGGGCCATTGCCGGGCTCGGCAGGAGAATAGACAAGGTAGACGCGGAGGCGCAGGAGGATCGAATGTGCCAGCGATTTTTGCTGCTTGATTTGAGAGCGGCGCTCCTGGGCAAGCGTTCAAAGAGGCCTGATGTTGTGCCGCCGGTTGTTCCCGCCCGGATAGATGATCCGTGCGGGAATCTTTGGATCTATCCTCACACAAGGGCATGGATAGATCTGGAGACCTTCGTCAGTGCTGCCACAAATGCTCGCCGCTGACCTGCGAAAGCGCATGCTCGCAGGGTTGCGTGACAACCGTCATCGGAATATGCAGCTCTCGGACGGTCCGTTCGAAATATGCGGTCTGGCGTCCCCCTGGGAACATCAGGATGATATCGGGACGGCTGTCTTCCAGCATGAATGCGTTTCGTTTGGCCTCGGCATGCTTGCCGAAGAGGGACCAATTGGCCGGATATCTGACCACGTGTATGTTGTTCTCGCGAGCCCAGCTTTCGGCTTCGACCCCGATTGTCGGGAGACCGCCATGGATGAGAACGGATACCGGCGATGCGCTCAGTATATCGTCGAGTTCCCTGCGAATGACTGCCGTTTCGGCGAAGTGTCTGCCGCCACTGATGAGAAGACGCATGGGGATTACTCCGATTCCGGTTCATGACGGCCATGTGCAACGCGCAGCGTTGCGCACAAGGTCGGATGCCTTGCATCGTCAGGAGTGTGGGCGCCTGGAATTGTAGAATCGCCTGCCATGGCGGCGAGTTTGAAGATGGTGGTCATGATGCTGACCTCCTCCTGGTTCGACGGTTGTTCGAAGCGGGGAGGCCAGTGCTGCGGATCAACGCCGGTGGCGAAGGGTCTCGCGGTCACATGGTCTGCCCGGGCGTTGGGTCAGCGCAGCGGCAAGGACGTTCGACAAGCGTCGACTGTCGCCTTCCGTGGGCTGGCTGCTAGATCGCGGGTTCATGTGGTCCTCTATGACGTTATCGATCCGGCGGAGGCCGGACATTCCGGGATTCGATAACCCCGGATTGCTATCCCCTATACTCCTCTCGATCGATCCTACAACCGATACCTTGGTATAGCGCGCAACTTTAACGGCCTGGTTGCCAATCGTCACATTGGATAGGTGGCGGGTGGTTTGAACGTCGATCAACCAGCCTTTGCGGCTCTCACGAAAGCGGCGATCTTGTCGATGTCCTTGCGGAAACCGCCTTCGGGCAATGGCTTGTTGGTATGTGTCAGGGAATCGACGGCCCATGGCTGGACGGCTGCGATGGCGGCCTGAACATTATCCGGTCCCAAGCCGCCGGCGAGGATGACAGGAAGCCGGCTGCGTTTGACGATTTCACGGCTCAGCGACCAGTCGTGGGTGACGCCGGCAGCGCCTATGCCGTCGATGTGGGCTGCGACGGAATCGAGAATGAAGGTGTCGCAATAGGGTTCGAAAGCAGCGGCATGATCGAGCGCCTCCGGACCGGTCATGGGAATGGCCTGCAGAATCTTGAGGTCGGGGTAGCGGGCAAGCAACGTCTCGCGCAACTGCCGCACACGCTGCGGTGTTACCAGTTTGATGTCGCCGCACAGATGCAACACGTCCGGACGCACGGCGGTCACCATGT
The DNA here is from genome assembly GCA_000799755.1 of Martinezella tropici. Taxonomy (GTDB): domain Bacteria; phylum Pseudomonadota; class Alphaproteobacteria; order Rhizobiales; family Rhizobiaceae; genus Rhizobium; species Rhizobium tropici_A. The sequence goes on along the minus strand of JUHI01000005.1, from coordinate 93,751 downwards.
CGGCGATCAGGTCGAGGTCGCTTTCGACGGAGAGTGCCACGCGCTCTGCCTTGCCCTTCAATGCGTCGACGATCCCACGCGCGGTCTCAAAGCTGATTTCGCCCGGCAGTCCTCGATTGGACGGTGTCACGCCAAGACAATCCACGCCCGCGGCGGCAGCGGCCAAGGCTTCGGAAGCGGTCTGCATCGTATAGATCTGAACTTTCACGGAACTACCTGTTTTGATGACTAGATTGACTTTGGAAGTATGGCGTTGACCATGCGCTCTTCGGTAAGGTGGGCCTGCTCGGTATTGCGGGCGACGAGAGCGGAATAGAGAGCATCGATCAGCGCCATCTGGGCAATCTGCGCCGCCATCGGTTCGCTGCCCTGCTCATGAGAGACGCTGACGAGAACGACATCGGCCAGTCGCGCGAGCGGCGAGGCACTGTTGCCGGTGATGCAGAGGGTCGCGGCACCCCTGGCCCTGGCTTCCTGCAGAACGAGAACCGGGTCGCTGGTAATGCCGGAATAAGAGATGACCACGACCAGGTCTTCCGGGCCGACGAGTGCCGAATGCATGATCTGTAGTTGCGAGTCGACCGGAGCGTCGCAGCGCAATCCAAGACGGATGCAGCGCTGGTAGAAAGCCTGAGCGACAATGCCGGAGCCGCCGACGCCGCCGACCAGAATGTGTCGTGCTCCGGCGATCAGGTCGAGTGCCTTTGCAAACGTCGCCTCGTTCAATACGCCCTGCGTGTCGCTGATGGCCTGAGCGACCGCGCGAAACAGGCGAACTGCGGCGTGGAGATCGGTGGCATCCGGCTCCTTGCCGGTCGCATCGCGCATATCGCGCGGTTCCTGCGCCAGCGCTAGCTTAAGGTCTGTAAAACCTTCGAAACCGGCCGTGCGACACATGCGCAACACGGTCGTATCGCTGACATCGGTTGCCTGGGCGATGGCCGACATCGAATGGCGGATGGTGGCGTTGATATTCTCCAGGACCCAAAGCGCAACGCGCCGCTCAGACTCCGACAATTTCGGCAGGACGCTTCGCAGCCGGCTGCTGGCTGGGTTCACTGGACCATGCAGGTCAAGGGTCATGACGGTTCTTTCGCTGGCAGACGCTGTCGGGTTGAGAGTTAGCATGGTGATGTTGTGGTGTCACTATAGACAATATAATTTTGTTGTGGCATCACTGCATAGCGTAGCGGAGGGGCTGCGCAAACTTCTCAAGGAGGATGAGAGGATATGGTGAAGCTAAGACGTCTTCTCATGGGCGCGGCCTTCGCGCTTGCTGCATTTCCGGCGATGGCCGGCGAGCTGACATTCTGGCATGCCTATGCTGGCCAGCAGGACAAGGTCGATTTCATCAATTTCGCGCTGGGTGAATTCGCCAAGAAGCATCCGGACATCAAGCTTGATGTCGTGGCCGCCGAGCAGTCCGCTTATAAGACCAAGCTCAACACGGCGATGGCGTCCGGCAATCCTCCCGACGTGTTCTACACCTTGCCTGGCGGCTTCTTGAACGCCTTCGTCAAGGGCGGACAGATGTATGCGCTTGATCAGGATCTCGCCAAGGACGGCTGGCGCCAGAGCTTCCTCGAAAGCGCCATTGCCCAGACGAGCAAGGATGGTCATACCTACGCCGTGCCTGTCGACGTCGACTCCGTCGTCTTCTGGTACAACAAGGCGCTGTTTGCCGAAAAGGGCTGGACGGTTCCCAAGACCTATGACGAGCTGATGGCTTTGGCCGAAAAGATCAAGGCCGACGGCGAAGTGCCCTTTGCGCTTGGCAACAAGGATTCCTGGCCGGCCACGTTCTGGTTTCAGTATCTGGAAATGCGCCTGAAGGGCTCGGGCGTGGTCGCATCCTTCGTCAATGGCGATGCCAAGGCGACATTCGGTCCCGAAGGCGAAAAGGCTTTCGAAAGGGTCGCAGAGATCGCCAAGAAGCAATATTTTCCGACCGGTTTCAACGGCATGAGCGACCAGGAAGCCAACATGCTGTTCCTGAACGGCCAGGCCGCAATGATGCTGAACGGCACGTGGCAGATCGGCGCCTCCGCCGATGCACCCGAAGGTTTCGAGCTTGCCTCCTTCGCTTTCCCCTCGGTTCAGGGTGGGGCGGGCGATCAATCTGATGTTCTTGCCGGCGTCGCCGCGTCCTTCGGAATATCGCAGAAAGCAGAAGACAAGGCGGATGCGGTGACGCTTTTGAAGTTCCTCACCTCCAAAGAGGTGATGACCAAATATGTCGAGCTGCGCAAGACGATGGTGACCGTCAAGGACGCCACTACGGAAGCCGCGGCCGGTCCGGTGCTCTACGCTATCAGCAACGGCCTGGTCAGCGCGGCCGGCCATCTCGACTCGTTCTACGACACGGCTATGCCGCCGGCTGCGACCAATACCTACTATACATCCTTGCAGGGTGTGCTCGATGGCTCTGTCGCGCCCGCCGATGCCGCCAAGCGCCTCGAAGACGCGCTGAAGACCAGCAAATAACACTCGCTGTCGTCAATCCAGAAGGCCGCCGATCTGTGCGGCGGCCTCAAGGCAAGCTAAGAAAACCGGCAAGATCATGAGCACTGATGGCTTAGCAAAGACACACAATCGCGCAGCGCTTCTATTCCTTTCGCCCGCTCTGTTGCTCATTTGCGCTTTCGTCGCTTATCCGGTCGCCTATGCCGGCTGGCTCTCGCTCTTCCAATGGGACGGTGCCTCGGCTCCGATCTTCGTGGGCGCCGGAAATATCCTGCGCCTCGCAGCCGACACCGTCTTCTGGGCGTCGCTCGGGCGCAATCTTCTCGTTGCCCTGTCGGCCATTATCTTCCAGGTGTTCCTGGCGCTGGCGATCGCCTATTGCCTGGTGCGCATCCTTCCCGCCTTCGGCCGCATCTTTCTGTTTTTCTATCTCGTGCCCGTCATGGTGAGCGAGATCTGCATCGGCCTCCTTTGGCGGTTCATGTATAATCCCTATTTCGGGCTGGTGAACGCCGCTCTGAAGCTTGCCGGCCTGGACAGCCTGAAACGCGGATGGCTTGGTGAATCCGATACGGCTTTCACCGCTGTCGTCGTCGTCATGAGCTTTACCTATCTTGGCCTCTACGTGCTGTTGTTCACCTCTGCGGTGCGCAGTGTGCCGGAAACCGTCTACGAGGCGGCCGAGATCGATGGCGCAGGTGATTTTCGCAAGTTTTTCTCCATCACCATTCCCATGGTCTGGGATGCCGTCCGCGCCAATTCGCTGCTGGCGATCATCGGTTCGCTCAAGACCTTTTCCCTGGTGTTTGTGCTCACCAATGGCGGCCCGAGCCATGCCAGCGAGGTGGTCTCCACCTACCTCTACAAGATGGGCTTCAGCAGCTTCCAGATGGGCTATGCGGCGACGATCGGCTTTGTGCAGATGGTGCTGACAGCGCTTGCTGCCTGGATCGTCTTCCGGTTCTTGAAGCGCAAGGGGGACGCATGAGCACTGCTGCCCGGCGCTGGACCCTAACGCATACCATCGTGCTGGTCATCCTGACACTACATGTGTTGCTGGTGATCTTTCCCTTCATCTGGATGATCTACAGCACGTTCAAGACCAACAGGGAGTTTATGCGCTCGGTCTGGTCGTTCCCGACCAGCTTGAATTTCGATGCTTATATCGGTGCCTGGAGTGGCGGCGCGCTTGGCGGCTACGCGGTCAATTCGCTGATCATCATGGTCGGCGCGACATTGATCACGGTATTCGCCTCGACGCTTGCCGGTTACGCGCTGGCGATCTACCGGCCGCGCTGGATGCCGGTGCTGGAGCTGTCGTTGACCGCAGCGATGGCGATCCCCGCTTATGTGGCGCTGGTGCCGCTCGTTGTCATGCTGCGCAGCGTCGGCCTGCTGGACACGCATCTAGGCGTCATCCTGCCAACCGCCGCTTTCAATATACCCGTCTCGATCTTCATCATGCAGGCGTTCTTCAATACGCTGCCCCGCGAGCTTTTCGATGCAAGCCGTGTGGATGGTGCATCCGAATGGCGCATTTTCTACAAGATTGCGCTGCCGATTGCCCGACCGGCCATGTTCACGGCCGGCATCGTCAACATGATCTGGGTCTGGAACGATTTTCTGTTCCCGATGGTTTTCATCAACAATCCCTCGCGCAAGACACTGCCCGTCGGCCTCACCGATTTTGTCGGCGAGCACATCACCAACTATCCGGTCATGCTTGCAGCGATCCTGATTGCCGCAGTCGCACCGCTCGTTCTCTTCATCTTCTTTGAACGCCAGATCACGGCCGCGCTCGTGGGAGGCGCCGTGAAAGAATGACCCACAGGTCCGATTTTCCCAGGAGAAATGTCATGTCTTCCAAAAATCTCGATTTCGCCAGTCAAGCCGTCTTTTACGAGCCGGAAGAACATTCGCAGTCGATCAGCTATCCAATCTACATGTCTGCGAATTTCCAGTATGGCGGCGATATCTACGACCAGATCGTGGCTGGCGCGCGCAAGGAAGTGAACATCTATTCCCGTTGCGGCAATCCGACCGAATACAAGCTCGAGGAGCATATCGCAAAGCTAACCGGCGGCACAGCCTGCCTTGCGACGGCATCCGGCATGGCGGCGATCTCGCATGCGCTGTTCGGCATCCTTCAGGCCGGCGATCATATTGTCGCGGATCTAACGACCTACTCCAGCACGCACGAATTCTTCGACCATCGCGCCCAGGATTTTGGCCTGAAGGTGACGCTGGTGGACTGCTCGGACGTGCGCGCGGTCGAAAACGCGCTGACCGACGAGACCAAGGTGCTCTATGTCGAGGCGATCGCCAACCCGACGATGAAGGTGCCGCCGTTGCGCAAGCTGGTTGAACTTGCCCATAGCCGCGGCATCGTGGTCATCTGCGACAATACCTTCGCCTCGCCGGCGGTTTGCCGCCCTCATGATTTCGGCGTCGATGTCGTGGTTGAAAGTGCCACCAAATTTATCGGCGGCCACAATGACGCCGTTGGCGGCGTCATTACCCTTAGATCCGATATTCTGCCGGTGGACTGGCTGGAGGATGTCCGATGGAACACGCTGAACAAGCTCGGAGCGCCGCTTTCGCCCTTTAATGCCTGGCTACTTCTGCGCGGCGCACAGACATTGGCGCTGCGGCTGGAAAAGCAGTGTGCCAATGCGCTGGCTCTTGCCAAGCATCTGGAAGCGCATCCGCGCGTCAAGCGCGTCTTCTATCCGGGCCTGCCGTCGCATCCGAATTACGCATCGGCAAGCGAACAACTGCGCGGCGGCGGCGCGATGCTGTCCTTCCAGGTCGATAATGAGGACGCCGGCGTTCGTTTGCTCAAGCGGCTGAAGCTCTGCTCCTTTGCGGCCAGCCTCGGCGGATTGCGCACGACAACGCAGGTTCCCGCCACCATGGCCTTCCTCGATATTCCAAGCCAGGAGCGTGAAGCGATGGGCGTGGTCGACGGATTGGTGCGATTCTCCGTCGGCATCGAGCATATCGATGATATCATTGCTGATGTCGACCAGGCTATCGAACAGATGCTTATCGATCTCTGAGGCGGATGGAATGGCAGTGATTGCCCTTTTGGGCGATATCAATATCGATCTCGTGCTCGATATCCCCGTCTATCCAGGCGAGGGCGGGGAGGCGATCGCGACCGGTCAAATGGTGGCGATCGGCGGTTCGGCGACGAACACGGCGATCGCATTGGCGCGGGCTGGGCACGAATGCCGATTGATCGGTCGTGTCGGTCAGGATGCATGGGGAAGGCAGGCGCTTTCCGAACTGAAGAATGCCGGCGTTTCGACCCGTTGGATCGGTGAGGACCCGGCCGAGCCGACGCAATTGAACATTGTCGCTGTCAGCACGATGGGCGAGCGTACCATGTTCGCTTATCGCGGCGCCAACGCGCAATTGTCGGCCGACATGATCGACCAGACAGCGCTCGCCGATGCGGCGCTTTTGCATCTGTCCGGTTATGCATTCTTGCAGCCGAAGCAGGCAGGTGCGGCGCTGCGCGCAATCGACATTGCCGAGCGCCGAGGGATTCCGATCACCCTCGATATTCCAGGCGGGGTTGTCGCTGCTTTAGCAGAAAAACTCCGGCCGCTGCTGCCGAAGCTCGACACGATCTTGCTGGCCGATAGCGATCTGCCGCAGCTTCTCGACCGGCCGGGAAATGCGACCCTGGATAGCTTGGTTGCCGATTTGCTGGAGCGGGGCGTCAAGCGGGTGGCGATCAAGGGACACGGGACGGATTCCCTGCTGCGCCAGGCGAATGCCAGCGACCGCGCCCCCTGGTTTTCCGTCGAGGTGGTCGATACGGTTGGCGCTGGCGACGCCTTTGCCGCCGGACACATTCACGGGCGTATCTCCGGGCTTTCCGGCGCCTATTGCTGCCGCCTCGCCAACGCCTTCGGCGCCGTTGCCGTGACCCGTAAGGGCGCGGGGCAGGCCATGCCCAGTCTGGATGAGGTCTTCAGCCTGATGACCGCCACCCGATAGTCTCTGGAGACGACGATCGGAAGATGGCGAAAACCGAAATGCTTTCGATCATGCGGTATCGAACGGCCGCGCCAATCCTTTGTTGTATCCGTTGTCTCACGCTTTCAGCCAGTTCCGCATTCCGCTCGGCAACTGGCTGGATTAACGTCGAATAGAAATGCGGGTCAGATTGTGTCGGAGTTCGACAAGCGGGCGGTTGATAGCATTCTTTGGTAACCGATATCGTCCCGGATCACCGTTTGCTCGGGCGGATAGCGCTTCGCAAGGCCAGGAGCCTGTCCAGTGATTGCAGCGTGGTTTCCCGTGCCGCTGTTGCCAGCGCGAGCATAAGAGATTCGAGGCAGACGAGCGTTGGACCGTGGAGTGCCACATGCTCGGCCTTTGCGCGCGGGATTATGATTGAGGCGCAGGCATGCTTGCGAAGGACCGTGTCCTCCTGCCCAAGCAACATGACGATCGGGATGCCGAGGCGTTGAGCCTCGCCGATCGTCGTCATCGCCTCGCGGTGGGCTCGGCCATGCGCCATCATGATCAATGCATCGCCTTCCTCCATCGCCAGCAACAATTCGGCAAGAGCGATGCCCGTCGCATTGAGAGCGTAGGAGGGATAGCCGTTGCGGGAAAACAGCCGCGCTGCGTAGGTTGCCAGTATGCCGGAGGCGCCGATGCCGAAAACTCCGATGCGTTTTGCCTGCAGAATGGCGGTGATCGCATCGGCCATCCCTTGGCGATTGGATGGCGACGATAGGGCTTCCATGGCATTGCGATGATCGTTTATGACGAAGTCTATGGCGGAATCGATATCGCTGTTCAGCTCCGTCGCGGTCGTTGCCATCTTCTCGGAGGGCGAATCCGTCTCGCCTATGTGAGCTTCCAGCGTATCCTTGAGATCGATCAATCCTTCGAAGCCAAGTGCCTGGATCGCACGTATCACCGTCGCATCGGAGGTTCCAGTCTCGTTGGCGATTTCGAGCGCGGATTTACCGAGGATCGCGTGGCGATGCTGATCGATATAATCGGCAACGCTGAGAAGGCTGGGAGAGAGGGACGTGCGGCGATTTTTCAGCCGCTCGCCGAAGCGATCGATACGGCGGGCCTTCTTCTGGATTCTGGGGTTGTCCATGACCGGAGAAATACTTTCATTATACACTCATGTTAAGAGGGTACATTGTCCTATTCCGGCGGATTTTGAAAGCCTCGACGTCTAGCGTTGCGATGGCTTGGTGCCGCGCCTTCCCGATACATGCGACTGGACCGTCGAAACCATCAGGTTGAGTGCCGCATAGGAGTTGGAGATGGCCTCCTCGCGCGGTAGCAGGATGTAGCGTCCTTCGCGGCAAGCGGCCAGGAACTGGCAATAGTCCGGAAAGACCTTGTTCATGGCTTCGATCTCCTCGGCCGGCGTCCCGCCCGTATCCGAGCGGTAAGTGTCGAAGATGAAGTCTGCGTCGAGCTCCTGCAGCCTTTCGGCGCTGACTTCGATACGCTCGCCCTCGGGGATGGCATCGATGATCGCCGGAAAATGGAAGCCGGCATCCCGCAGCACGCGACCGAGCGCGCGATAGGTATGATAGATGCTGATCTTGCCATTCTGCGCCTGCATGACGGAGACGCTGATCTTCGATGGATCCACGACCTGTTTCAACGCCTCGATCTGCGCCCTGTAGCGCCGGTCGAGAATGGCGAGCCGATCCTTTGTACCCGTGAGGTCGGCAAGGCGCTCGTAGATATGCGGCGCGCTCCCGACCGTATTGTCGATGACGATGGTCGGGGCGATCTTCTCCAACTGCTCGACAGAGGTTGTGCGCCCGGGTTCTGTGATGATGAGGTCGGGTTTTGCTGCTGCCACCGCCTCGATATCGACCGTAACGGAGCCAACATAGCTCATGCCGGAATTGTCGAAATCGAAACCGGTCAGGATCAAGCCCGAACGAAGATAGGGCTTGCCGTCCAGGCCCATGCGGCCGTGGCTTGCGACCGGCGGCGCGCCAAGCTCGATCAGCGGGATGGTGATGTCGAGATCATGCATCGATACGATGCGCTGCGGGTGAACCGGCACCTCGACCTTGCGGCCGAGATCGTCGGTGAATATGCGCTTTTCGACCTCCTGCGCCAGGAGTGGCGTCGCGAGCAAGCCGAAGGTAAGCAGAGCGGCGGCAAGATATCGAAACATGATGATCCTCATAAAAGGTCGCGGCGCTTCCAGAGCAGAAATAGCAGGACGGGAACGCCGATGATGGCAAGCACGATGCCAGCCGGGAGTTGAAGCGGCGCGAAGGCCAGACGGCCGATGGTATCGGCTGCTAACACCAAGGCTGCGCCGCAGAGAGCGCTTCCGGTGAGCAGTGCCGTTTGACCGGCTCCGCGCATGGCGAGCCTGGTCATATGTGGTGCGATGAGGCCGACGAAGCCGAGGCTGCCCACGCAGGAAACGCACACAGCCGTCAGCAGCACGGGGGCTACTAGGCGCAGGATCGCAAGTTTATGCAGCGAGATGCCGAGGCCGGCCGCGAGAGAATCTCCCAGAACGGCAACATTACTTGCTCGAGCGGTTGCAAAGAGGATAGCTGCGCCTGAAATGGCGCTGACGAGGGCGATCGGCACGATGTCCCAGGAGGCGGCATTCAGGCTGCCGGCAAGCCAGACCATGGCCGTCTGCACGTCGCGGATGTCTGACGTCGTCAGGATGATCGAGAGCATGGCCGACAACAGCCAGGAGAAACCGATGCCGATCAGCACGAAGCGTGTCCGCGTGAGATCGCGGGCTATGCCTGCGACAAGCAGCGCGCTGACAAGACCACCCGCCATGCCGACGAATGGTCTGACATAGAGGCTGACCGCCGGTGCATAGAGGATCAGCACAATCACGGAAAGACTGGCGCCCTCCTTGACGCCGAGAAGGCCAGGATCGGCGAGGCCGTTGCGTGTCAGGGATTGCATAGCGGCGCCCGAAAGTCCGAGCATCATGCCCGCCAGCACGGCCATGATGACACGTGGCAGGCGGAACTCGATGATGATTCGATGGCCCTCGCCGGTCGCGTTCACGGGATCGAGGAGCACGGTGAGCAGTTCCGGCAAGCTTGCATCATGGCTGCCCAGCGGCATTGCCGCCAAAGCTGCGGCGATGACAAAAAGCCCGAACACAGCGAGGATCAGGCAACGGCGTGTGTGGATGCGATGAGAGAATGGGCCGAACTCAAGGCGGCGATAGCCATTTTGTCGGGCAACACTCATCGAAAATACCTCGAAGCGGCGATGATGAATATGGGCGCACCGATGAGGGCCGTCATGATGCCGGTCGCGAGCTCATGCGGGCTTGACAGCATGCGTGCGGCGATATCGGCCGACAGCAGCAACGCCGAGCCGGTCAGGGCGGATAGGGGCAGGGCAACGCGCAAATCGCCGCCGGAGAGCCAGCGCGCGGCATGTGGAACGATCAGACCGATAAATCCGATCGGGCCTGCGACGGAGACGGAGGCGCCGCACAGCAAGGCCGTTGCAGCAAGCCCGATGAACCGGGTGCTCCCGACGGAGACCCCAAGGCCGGTCGCAGCAGCATCGCCGAGCGCCAGGGCGTTGAGCCGCGGAGCAATCAGGAAGGCAAGCAGCATCCCGGCGACAATAGGCGCAGATGCCGCCCCGATCATGTCGTAGCCGATGCCGGCGAGATCGCCGGCGAGCCAGAGCCGCATCTCCTGCAGCGTCTCCTCATCGAGGATGAGGAGGGCCGAGGTCAGCGACGAGGCGAGTGCCGAAAGTGCAATGCCGCAAAATGTGACCTTCAGCATGGTCATGCCCGAGCGACCGGCGGACGCGAGCGCCAGGACCAGCGCAAAGAGCAGCCCCGCCCCGAGGGCTGCGACCAACGGACGGGCAAGGCCGCCGGCTAGAAATGGCAAGCTGCTTGTCGTGACGGCTGCAAGGCTCGCGCCGGCATTCAGCCCGAGGATATGCGGCTCGCCGAGCGGATTGCGCAGGAGAGATTGCAGCAGAAGGCCCGCGACACCGAGTGCCGCTCCGACGAGGAGCGCGGCCGCCAGCCTGGCGAGCCGAAGCTTCCAGAGGATCTGATGTTCGAAATTACTGGCATCGTAGGCAAAGATCGCCTGGAGCAGCGTCGCCGGCCGTACTGGTCTTGCACCGATCCCGGCGTGGATCGAGGCGAGAACGACAATGACTACGATCAAGGCCGCAAAGGCGATGAGGCTGCGCGCGCGGCGCGCACGCAACGGCACGGTATTGCCCGTCACTTGCAGCACGCTCATCGCTCGGGCCTTCTACCCTTTGTCGAGGGCAGGAAAAAGGGCGTATCGCTTTCGGGATTTTCCAGCCGCAGCACCTCGACATTGAAGACGTCGCGGACGAGCTCTATCGTGCATTGGCTCGGATGCTCGGCGACGCCGGCAACGGCTCCGCTTTTCAGGAACACCAGCCGGTCAGCATATTGAAGGGCGAAATTGAGATCGTGCAGCACTGCGATGATCGTGCGTCCGTGATGACGAGCCAGACGGCGCAACAGTTCCAGCACTTCGACCTGATAGTGCAGGTCGAGAAAGGTTGTCGGCTCGTCGAGCAGGATGATGGGCGTTTCCTGCGCCAGCGCCATGGCGATCCAGCAGCGTTGCCGCTGGCCGCCCGAAAGATCGGCGACAGGGCGGTTTGCGAATTCAAGGGTATCGGTGACGGTCAAGGCATGTTCCACGGCGGCCTCGTCGGCGTCGGTCCATTGCCGGATAAGGCCTTGATGCGGGTAGCGCCCACGCGAGACCAGGTCGTAGACTGTCAGCCCCTCCGGCAGAAGTGGGCTTTGCGGCAGCAGGCCAAGCCGGCGGGCAACCTCCCGGGTCGGCATGGCATGCAGTGCCTTGCCGTCCAGCATGACACTGCCGCCCATCGGCTTCAGAAGGCGCGCCATGACGGATAGCAAGGTCGATTTGCCGGAGCCATTCGGCCCGACCAGCACGGTCATGGTGGCATCCGGAACAGACAATGTAATGTCATCGATGATCAGCTGCCGACCATAGCCTGCGGCAAGCTTCTCTGCACGCAAACCGACGGGCTCGATACCGTCTTGTGATCGTGAATTCTGTTCCTGTTCGATGCGCATGCAATCTTTCGCGTATGGTCTCCAAGGGAGCGAAACTATTCCTGACTGTAGTAGTCAATTTTTCCGTGCTGTAAATTGCCGCGTTTTTTCATTTCGGCGGTCGTCGGCTACTTTTGTGCGCCGGCGCGCTGCAAAGGCCAGACTCTGGGAAGATCTCCATATCCAGCTGATTTCATCGTATTTTTAGGGTTTCCTGCTGGGTCGCACTTGGCGACTCAGCCCGGAAGGCTTGGATTGAACCTGTCATAATTCGACAGAATTCGCCTCGCTAAAAGTTGACTACTACATTCATAAAAAGAATAAGCCGCCAACCCCGTCGATGGCGGGCCTTGGTTTTGATTTGGGAATTTGAAGACTATCCGTCAGGGATACGGGGGCAGAATGAAGTGGGGAAAGACGGTCTCGGCCGGCGTCAGGGGCAATCACATTCGTGCAGTTCTTTTGATGTTGAGCGCCTGCACGGCCTATCCGGCCTTAGCGCAAGAAGGGGATGCACAGGCGAAGAAATCGAAGCCGGTAGCAGCGGATGACGCCACCGTGTTGGCGCCGATCACCGTCAAAAGTGCCGGCCAAGACGGCGCGACCCGGGGCTACCAGCCGGTTTCGACGACGACAGCGACCCGGAGCGATACGCCGCTGATCGATATTCCGCAGGCCGTCAATATCGTTAGCCAGGACGTGCTGAAGGACCAGAAAGCCCAGTCGCTCGACGATGCGCTTTCCAACATCAGCGGCATCAATCAATCGAACACGCTCGGCGGCACGCAGGATTCCGTCATCCGTCGCGGCTTTGGCGACAATCGCGACGGCTCGATCCTCACCAATGGTTTCAAGACGGCGCTGCCGAGAAGCTTCAATGCCACGACGGAGCGCGTCGAGGTGCTCAAGGGACCGGCTTCGACGCTCTATGGCATCCTCGATCCAGGCGGCATGGTCAACGTGATCACCAAGAAGCCGCAACAGATGTTCGGCGGCGAGATCTATGGCAGCACCTCCAGTTTTGGTGGTGGCACGACCGGCCTGGACTTCACGGGACCGATCAAGGACACGGATTTCGCCTATCGTCTGATCGGCGAATACAAGAATGTCGATTACTGGCGCAATTTCGGCAAGACGAAGGACTGGATTATCTCTCCGTCGCTTTCGTGGTATGGCGAGGACACGGAAGTCACGCTGTCCTATATGCATGAGGATTACAGCGTCCCCTTTGATCGCGGCACGATCTTCGATTTGAATACTGGTCATGCCGTCAATGTTGATCCCAAGATCCGCTTTGACGAGCCCTACAATATTTCGAAGGGCAGCTCCGATCTGGCGTCGGTCAACATCAAGCACGAGTTCAACGAAAGCTGGTCGCTCAATCTCGGCTATAGCTACAGCTACAACGAATATTCCGACAATCAGGCCCGTGTCATGGCCTACAATGCCAGGAACGGCAATCTGACGCGCCGCGCCGATGCCACACAAGGCTCGGAAATTTACAATCATGCCATGCGCGCCGATCTCACCGGCGACGTCGAGATCGGCGGTTTGCGCAACGAATTGCTGTTTGGCACATCTTATGATTACGCCAACACGCTGCGCACGGATCTCATCCGCTGCCCGCAATCGGTCAACTTCAACATCTATAATCCGGTCTATGGCAGAATGCCGGCCTGCACGACGGTCTCCAAGCCCGACAGCGACCAGACGGAGATCATTTCCACCGCCTCGGCCTATATGCAGGATTCGCTGCATCTCACGGACCAATGGATTCTCGTCGGCGGCCTGCGCTATCAGTATTACGACCTGACGGCCGGCAAGGGGCGTCCCTTCGTCACCAATACGGATAGCAATGGCAGCAAGTGGATACCGAGTGGCGGCGTCGTCTATAAGCTGACACCGGACATTTCACTGTATGCCAATGTCGCCAAGACCTTCCGTCCACAATCATCGATCGCCAGCTATTACGGAAACCTGCCGCCGGAGGAGGGCGTGTCTTACGAGATCGGCAGCAAGTTCGAGATCGCCGACGGGTTGACGGCTAATGTCGCGCTTTACACCAGCGACAAGAAGAATGTTGCCTATTCCGAAGTCATCAACGGTGAGACTTATGTGCAGACCGCTGGCCTCGTGCGTGCTCGAGGCGTTGAAGTGGATGTCGCGGGCGAGCTGACGGATGAACTCAGCATGATTGCCAGCTATGGCTTCACCGATGCCAAGGTGCTCGAAGACCCAACTTACGCCGGCAAATGGCCGGTCAACGTGCCGCGCCATACCGGATCGTTATTCTTCACTTATGATTTCGGCGAGGTGGGCGGCAACGGCAATACGCTGAAGGTCGGCATGGGCGCACGCGGTGCCGGCAAGCGCGCCGGCATCAATACCAATGCCTATTTCCTGCCGGGTTACATCGTGGCCGACGCCTTTGCCGCCTATACCTTTCAGATGGAGCGTCCGCTGACGCTACAGCTCAATCTGAAAAACATCCTCAACAAGACTTATTACACGTCCTCGATCGGGTCGACCAATCTCGGTAATCAGATCGGCGAGCCATTCAGTGCAGTGCTGACGGCGAGCGTAAAATTCTGATGCAGCACGAGCGCCGCAACGTGACCGGCTTGTTCATCGACCAGTTCAGGGCCTCTTGGACAGACTGACTTCTGTCAGTGAAATGGCCCGTAGCAGAAACCGCTGTTGGGACGAAAGGGCGTCAATCTCTTCACTGCAGTCGATGATTTCGCACTGCTTTGCGCTGGTTGTCATTGAACGATCGATGTGCACCTGGGCCTTCGCGTCCGGTCGATGATCTCAACTCGGCGCTGGTGAATGGCTGGGAGGGTGCTATCACCGTATGTAGGGCTATAAGAGTGTGAGCCTGAACTGAACACCGTCGCCGGACCGTACTTGATCTCGCTCAACGCGTCGGGTTGTCGCCGACGGGCGCATCACAGCGCATCAAGCGTCTTTTCAGTGAAGGCTTTATTCGGGCCGTCCGCGCTGTACTCGAACCGTCGAAGATCGGGCGTGGAACCGTCGTGTTTATCGAGGTAAGGCTCGATCACACTGCGCCTCATGTGTTTGACCGCTTTGCGGAGGCTGTTGCGAAGGCGCCCGAAATTATCGAATGCCATATGGTGATCGGTGGCTTCGACTACTTGGTCAAAGCACGAATAGCTGACATGGCGACGTTTCAGGAGTTCCTGCAGCGGGTGATTCTGCCGCTTCCTGGAGTGAGGGAAACGCATAGTTTCGCGTCGATCGGCGATGTGAAGCCGGATGCGTTGCTGCCGCTTTGACACCTAGTGATCGTTCTTTCGATCATACAAGTGTCCACACGACCCATAACGGTTCAATTTTCACGGAATCTCCGAGCCGTTCTATCTCTTTGCTTTTGCGCAACTTTGGGCGGGAAACCGCTGCATTCTTCCTGAAATTGCTACAGACCTTTTGACGAAGTTCGGCGTGAGCAGGACGATTGAAAGGGTTGCGTGTCCGCAACTTCACCGCTCGAGGTTTGATTTGCCAGCCGGTTTGGGAGGGGCAGTTCTTCCAGCTATCGATCTGATTTCACTACCTGGAGCCAACGAGGGACTGAGAAGTTCATCCGTCGGGCAAAACCGTCTCGTCCTCAAATCTCTTGATGACCGAGGCGACGAAGGCTTTCACGGCAGGCGATACCTGACGATGGCTGGGGTAGACGACGCACATGCTCTGACCGCCGCGTTCGTATTGCGGCAAAACCGGCGCTAGTCGACCGGCCGCGACGTCGGCAGCCGCGATTGCCCCCGGGAGCAATCCAATGCCGAGGCCCGCAAGGGCTGCCGCATGGATGGCACCCATGGTGCTGGCTGCGAAGCTTCCGGTAACCTCGACATGTTCCTCGGAGCGATCTGCGCCTTGCAGCCGCCAGACGGTATGGCCGGATTGGCGCGGTGCGGTCAGGCATTGATGGCTGGCGAGTTCGGAGAGCCTTCGTGGGGACCCACGCTGCTCTAAGTAACGAGGGCTGGCGTAGAGCCCTATGGGAGCGACTGTGATGCGATGAGCGACGTAGCCGGGACCGTCGCCGCTGCCACCGCGGAATGCGACGTCGATCCTGTCCGTAATCAGATCAACAACTGCATCGTCGAGCAGGAATTCCAGGCGAACCTGCGGGTATCGCTCCAGGAAGGAAGCGACCAGCCGTGGTGAATAGAAATCCAGAAAGTTTACGGTTGCCGCCACCCGCACGACGCCACTCGGGATTTTGCTGTCAGCCGTGAGATCCTGGCTTGCTTGTTGCAGATCGTCGATCGCAGCGACGCACCGCCGATAGAATTCCTGGCCCGCATCCGTGAGCGTCAGCTTGCGGGTGGAGCGCTGCATCAGGCGCGCGCCAAGCTGATCCTCAAGTCCCTGGACCCGTCTGCTTACCGTGTTGGGCGGCATGACGAGCCTTCGGCCTGCCTCCGAGAAGCTGCCGGAGCGAACGACCTGGACGAAAAGGGCAATGTCGTTGAAATCGATCATCTTGGGCTAATTACTTTAAATTTTGGACAAGTACAATCCAATCTTTCCGTCTAATCAACTAATTGTCACGCGCTATGTTTGGCGGGTAAACAAGCAATGGAGCTGTGCCATGAACAACAATTTTCTCCTTCTTAGCGGGCGTGTCCTGCTCTCGATCCTGTTTCTTGCCTCGGGCGCCTTGAAGTTCGGCGCGATGGGGCCGGTCCTTGCCGGAATGCTTGGGCAGATGGGCCTGCCGGCCCCCCTTGTGTTGACTTATCTGATGGGTCTTTCCGAAATCATCGGCGGCATTGCCCTCGTCCTCGGTATCCAGACCCGTCTCGTCGGCATTCTTCTTGCGGCTTGGTGCGTGCTCACCGGTCTCGTCGTTCATCTCGGTGCGCCGATCGACTTCATGAAAAATCTTGCTCTGGCGGGCGGTCTCATTGTCCTAGCAGCCGCGTCCCCCGGATCATTGGCTCTGCGCACGACCTGGCGGAAGCGCGGTCATTCGGTGGTGATGGCGCCTTCGAGCGCGTCGCCCAACGGCTAATCCACGGTCCCGAATGACGGCCTGACACGCCGCCTGTCTTTCTCACCTCTCTTTCTAGGATTGAAAACCCATGATTACGCAATCCACGCCCCGCATCGGCATCATCCTCGGCTCCACCCGCGAAGGACGCTTTGGCGAGACGCCCGCAAAATGGATCAGAGATCTGGCCAGCAAGCGCACGGATCTGAATTTCGAAGCGATTGATCTTCGGGATTATCCGCTGCCGTTCTTCGAAGAACAGATGTCGCCGCTCTTTGCGCCTCCACAAAACGCGGTTGCGCAACGGTGGGCGGCCAAGCTTGCCACTCTCGACGGATTCATCGTGGTGACGCCGGAATACAATCATAGCATGAGTGCTGTACTCAAGAACGCGCTTGATTACGCTTACGCGCAGTTCAATCGCAAGCCGATCGGCTTCGTCGGCTATGGCGGCGTCGGCGCTGCTCGCTCAATAGAACATCTGCGCATGGTCGCGGTTGAATTGCAGATGGCGCCGGTGCGCTTCGCTGTTCACGTCGGTATGGTCGAGTTTCTTGGGATCTGGCAGCAGGGAAAGAGTTTCGACGATTTTCCGCATCTCGAACAATCTGCCACGGCCATGCTCGACGACATTTCATGGTGGGCTCGAGCGCTGAAGTCGGCACGCGGCGCGCAGAGCTGATTTACGACCGCACGCCAGACGCCGCCATTCATCTTCCTGAGGAAACCAAACGATGTCACGCAATCTTTCGATAAGCAGTGTAGTGCCCAAGCTCGCCGAGCGGAAAGTCTTCAGTCAAACCCGCGGCTCCGGGCAGGGGGGCATCACCAGGCTGATGAGCCCCTCGGACCTCGGTCGATATCTCAAACCCTTCGTCTTCCTCGATATGGTGGATGCGCCATCGTCCATCACGAGCCGCGACAATCTCCATCCTCATTCGGGTATCGCCACGGTGACCGTGCTGACAGAGGGCAATCTTCGCTTCGACATGGGTAAATGGGGTACCGGGTTGCTCGACTATGGCGGCGTCGAATGGATGCGTGCCGGCAGTGGAATCTGGCATGGTGGCGAGTATCGGCCGGACAGCGCCGCGCGCTTCAAGAGCTTTCAGCTTTGGGTGGCTCTGCCTGCCACGCTGGAAGCCGCTGAGCCCGAGTGGCAATTCATCGAAGCATCGGGCATCCCAATTGTTGGCCCGGCGCGCGTTGTCGTCGGAACCTATCAGGGCATAAGGAGCCCGGTGCGAGCTTTCGATGGCCTCAACTATCTGCTCGTCACGCTTACGCCAGGTGAGACCTGGATCTACGATACGCCGGTCGGCCATAACGTCGGCTGGCTGAGCCTGTCTCACGGCAGTCTTTTGGGCGACAGGCGCTACAAGGCCGGCGATCTGGTTGCATTCGACCGAAGTGATGCTGCTATCCCTCTGCAGGCCGGTCCGGAAGGCGCGACCTTCATCCTCGGTTCGGCGGTGCCTCACCCTCACGAACTCGTACGTGGGCACTATTCGGTTCACACCTCGAAGGACGCGTTGGAGGTGGGAGAGGCGCGCATCGCGGAAGTCCGACACCTCTATGCTTGAAGCAATTTCGGCGGTGTGCCGCCGCCAGTGGATGATCTCCGAGGTCGCCGATCGTGTGCGGCTTCGGATTACGTGGTTCTTCGTTCATGCTGCTCGAAGCTGGCCGCGTCGGCGCCAGTATCCGCGTGGTGTCGAACGAAATCCGTTCAATGGGTTCGGACATGAGCCGAGCCGTTTGAAAATCTATCGCTCACCAGGTGAAACGAGGACCGAAGGAACCATAGGAACCCGGTGCCGACCCGCTTGGATCCAGCTGATTATCCCGTTGCACTCTGTCTTCCCATCGCCGACGTTCGGCCGCTTTGTCTTTGGCGGGATCTGTCGATTTGCTCGCGGCTACGGGACGGGATTGACCACCAGTTCCACCGGCCGTCGAGCAGGAAACACAGAAAACAGCGGGAAAAATAATCAGAATGGCCGAGGCAACTGCTCTCGTGAGCCTATAGTAGATCGGCTGCATAGGCATCTCTAACGTTCTCTTTGACCGTCTGTAACTATGAGAAAGGTTATTCGATTTTGCATCGAGTGGAAACCGGAGGCTATTCGAATATCCGTATGATGGACGGTAGCCGGTGCTCCGGCCTCACGTTGTCCATGCCGCCTAATCGAGGGTTGTCTTGATGAAGAGGGCCGGCAACCGCGCGAAGCCGCGCCGGAAGATTATGTCCGCCTGATTGCCCCTTTGTGTTCGATCGTTTGCCCACCCGCATTTGCGCGAAGAAGGCCGCTCTCTTACTCCAAGCGCCGGCATGATGTGCGAGGGCTAGGTTCTCCATCGCTCTCCGGTCAACTTTACACAAGTTATTGCGGGGCAGCGGTTCGGCACAATTCAATTCTCAGGAATTACGCTGCGTCGCAAACCTGATTCAAGATCCTTGCGGCCAGCGCCGCATTATCTTGCGGCAGCAAGCGTCCATAGCCACTTTCATGCTCCTTCTGTCCGCAATGATCTGCTTTTCCGCAAATCTCTGCTTCTTTAGCGTCCGCCCTTAGTGGTCGGACTCTGATCCATTCCGGAGAAAATGACCCGCGACAGGCCAGAGAAGTTACATTTCTGTGACAACGCCGATCGAATGCAATATGGCTGATATGCGCTTGGCGACCGAGGCATCGAAGCCAAGATCTTGATTGAAAGTACATAGAATGACTAAAAATCGTGCCGTGCTCTCGGGGCTGACGCTCCTGTTTATCGTGCGGCTTCTGGCGATGATCTGGGTGCCCCTTACGGACCCGACCGAGGCGCGTTATGCCGAAATCGCCCGCAAAATGGTTGAAACTGGCAATTGGATCACGCCGCAATTCGATTATGGCGTGCCATTCTGGGCCAAACCGCCATTGCACACATGGCTGTCTGCAGTAGGGGTAGCAGTCTTCGGCGCCACGCCCTTTGCCGCGCGGCTGGGCATTATGCTGGCGACCATAACGACACTCATAATCCTGTGGCGTTGGGCTCGGACGCTCACCGACCAGCGCACCGCGGCAGCCAGCATATTGGTCGCGGCCAGTTCAGGGTTGTTCTTCGTCTCTGCCGCGTTCGTGCAGACCGACATGGTGCTGACGCTCGGTGTCACCGCCAGCATGGCCGGATTTTACAACGGATTGCAAGGAAGCCGCCGCTGGGGTTGGCTCTTCTTCTTGGGTCTTGCGATCGGACTGCTGGCCAAAGGCCCCGTCGCCGTGGTTCTTTCCATGACCCCGATTACGGTCTGGATGCTTTGGCGCGGTCATTGGAGGGATCTTGTCCGGTTGCCGTGGGCGGGCGGCCTGGCTTTGTGCGCAGTGCTGGTGATCCCCTGGTATGCCGCGGCGGAAGCAGCCACTCCTGGCTTCCTTTATTATTTCCTCATTGGCGAGCATATTGAGCGGTTCTTGCAACCGGGCTGGTCAGGCGACCTCTATGGCGCGGGCCGCGAGCATGCGAAGGGGACAATCTGGCTATTCTGGATTGTGGCCACGCTGCCGTGGAGCCCTTTGCTGCCCGTTCTCGTTTGGCGGCTGCGGGGGAGGGCAATGCCCGAGGACAAGGGCCTGCTTCTGTATCTGCTCCTGTTTGCGCTGACGCCATTGGTATTCTTTACATTCGCGGCAAATATTCTCCTCGCCTATGTGCTGCCAGGCATACCGGCAGCAGCGCTGCTTGCTGTCATGTTGTGGACCCAGACCGGTCCCACCGGCGTGGGCTGGCTCAGGCTTGGTGTGGCCGAAGTCCTGTTGATTTTCGCCTCTATAACCGCTGGCTCTTTCCTCGGTCTGGATCGTCCGTTCATGCCTACGGAGGCAACACTGGTTGAAAGTCATCCCGGAGCAGGTCGTCTAGCCATTCTAGGAGCGCGCAGCTTTTCGGCCGAATTTTATACAAAAGGCAAAATTGTACGGCTACAGACGTTGACTGATCTGGTCGCCTGGCTCGCGCCGGGTGATCGGGTCTTGATACCCAAATATGAATACACGGCATTCATCAGGCAGTTCGGGAACGCAATAAAACCGATATCCGAGGATCGACAATATATGCTTTTTATCCCCATACCGGCTGCAACTGCGGCAAATTAAGAGTGCAATTCGAAGCATAAATATGCGTCAAATTCCGACTCTACTCCTCAAAAACCTTTCTCTGTTCCGAGTTATTTCTCCTGCTCGCTTTGTCGCTTGCTGGTGTCTTTTCTGGCAAGCTTCACCGCGCAGCGATCCTCCTCCTACCAGACGGCGCAACTGCCGCCGGTTCAAGATGGTGACACGCTGGACGACTCTCGCTTCGACGGCATTGTCGTCTGCTTCATCGACGGTGCCGGCTGTTCACCAGAGCAGAAGGAGCCGTGAGCGACGGCATACTGGTTCATCGGCAGCAAAGCCGAGCATCTTCTGCTCGGCTAAGATGCTCCAGCAATGGGGCAATACTCTCACAGGTTCCGCACACCGTGGCGGGGCGACCGAATTCGGTCTCTCAGACGAGTTGGGGGGTGGTCGCTCTGCCCAATTCTTGCAAGCCTGTTCCGATGAGCACAATCCGGCGCGAAGATCTTCGTTCGGGTCCGCAGGCCTCGGAGCGGGCTTTGATGCTCAAATCGACGTCTCTATGCCTTTGGCAAGACGCTGGGCATCGTGCATGATTTGACGCGCCGCATCGCGAAGCATTCCTTGATCCGAAGATACGATAAAGGAGGAGGCGCCCTTTGCCGCCAGCGGTTCTATCTGCTCCACCCGGTCAACCATCATCCACACGGATATGCCGGCTCTGCTGGCAGCATTGATGATCCGTTCGACGGCGAGCACGACTGTCGGATCGTCTCTCGTCGCCGCGCCATATGCCACGGTCAGATCTCCTCGCCCGATGAATACTGCATCCAGCCCTTCAACGGCGGCGATATCGTCTATATTTTCGACGCCGATCGGGTCTTCGATCATGGCAATCGCCGCTACGCCGGCATCCGCCTCGTCAACATGTTTCCACATGGGACTTGCACCATAGCCGCCGGCGCGTGTCACGGCCGAGAAGCCGCGGCGGCCGCCCCTGTAGCGGCATGCAGCGACAAGCTCTCGGGCCCGATCGACACTGTCGATATGCGGCGCGAGAACGCCGGCAGCGCCGCAGTCGAGGACGGAGAGTATCCCATCGGCGGTTAACGTCGGGACTCTGACAATTCCCGATATCGAGGATGCTTTGCAGGCAAGCAGGGCCATATCGGTCGTCGTGCGATCGAACACCCCGTGTTCCTGATCGATAACGACAAAATCGAAGCCGGTTCCCGCCAATATCTCGATCGCGGAGGGGGCGGGAATCTTGACGAAAGTGCCCATCAGTCTCTGATGTTCCGCAACGCGTGCCCTGAACGGATGACGAGGATTAGGTTCGCCCATTTTCGAACTCCTGGATAGTGCCGAGCTTTCGATCTGTTGGATTAGGAATACACCTCGCGATCATCGGCGTTTTCGATTTCTGACTTCATTTCAGCAGTTGAAACGCCGGGATTCTGACCTTGTCCTGAAATATCGTCTTGCATAGCGTCCGACAAAACGGCGCCGCACCTCATTGATCGATCGCGGCATGATCTCGGACCCCATGAGATCGCAGCGCAAGCAGGGCGCCGTCTCAGCTGGAGAGTGTCTTATGCCCAATACCGAGCCCGTCTTTGTCGATATCGCGCTGAAAGCCTACAAGCGAGGCATTCTGAACGCGATCATTGCCCCGAGGCCGATAGGCTGGATGAGTACGGTGGACAGCGAGGGGAATGCCAATCTGGCCCCTTATTCCTATTTCAACATCATGTCCAACGAGCCGCCGATCCTGGCATTTTCCTGCAACACGCCGGAAGATCGCACCGCCAAGGATACGTTGAAAAACGTGCGCGAGACCGGCGAGTTCGTGTTCAATCTCGTCAGCTATGACCTCGTCAAGGAAATGAACATGACATCTGCGCCGATCCCTGCCGGGATGGACGAATTCGAATATGCCGGGTTGGAAAAGGCGGATTGCATTTATGTGAAGGCACCGCGTGTGGCGCGATCGCCGGCTGCGCTGGAATGCAAGGTCGTGGAGATCGTCAGATTGACCGACGAGACGGGTAGCGCAAATGTCAACGTTACTTTCGGCAAAGTGGTCGGAATGCACATTCAGCCTGGCTTCCTCGAGGACGGCGGATACTTCAATACCGCCCTCGCACAGCCTGTCACGCGTTTGGGCGGCGCCGAATATGCCATTTCCCAGCCAACCTTCGAGTTGCAGCGACAATTCACCCGCGCCGATGAAAGCACCTATTGAGGTCTGAACGATGATTTTACGCCCGGTTTCGCTTTCCTATTTTTCCAAAGAACCCGCCACGAGTTCGATCATTCGAGGCCAGAATTTCACGGTCGAGTGCGTTCGAGGCGTGAATGGTGCGGAGCATGCCCTCCATAGCGATCATGAAACGATCCTCATTCTTCCTGAAAGCAGCGCGACGCTGGCAACCGGCTTTGAGACGGTCGACGTCGCGGCCCGCTCCATTGCTATTGTCCCGGGCGGTCCGGCCAGACTTGTCCTGCCTGATGGGGCAAGGGCGTTTGCGCTGACGACAGCGCGCACCGATACCGATTGCGCCGGCGTCGTCAATGCATCCGACTATCAGGTGCCCGACGGGCGCGTGCTTCCGGTTGCAATGCCGATGGAGCTGCGGGCGAAGGATGCAGAGCGAGTCCGGGTCTATCAGGTGGACGAGGTTCCATTTCCTGACGGAAATCCGCGGCTGAAATTTTTCCAGAGTTCGACGATGAGCATCAATTGGGTCGAATATGACGGACAGCGGGACCGGACGAAACTCTCGCCGCATGCGCATGAGGATTTTGAACAAGGGTCCCTCGCGATATCAGGCGACTTCGTGCACCATATCCGTACCCCATGGACGTCGAACGCCGAACATTGGCGCGACGATCAGCATATCGAGGCATCGGCGGCCAGTATGGCGATCATCCCGCCCGAGCTCATTCACACCACAGAGGGCGTCGGTGCGGGACAGCATATCCTGATCGACGTATTTGCGCCGCCGAGGACGGACTTCATCGCCAAGGGTTGGGTGTTCAATG
This sequence comes from Martinezella tropici, assembly GCA_000799755.1. Lineage (GTDB taxonomy): Bacteria > Pseudomonadota > Alphaproteobacteria > Rhizobiales > Rhizobiaceae > Rhizobium > Rhizobium tropici_A. The sequence continues at coordinate 70,032 of JUHI01000005.1, read as the reverse complement.
CCGGTGACTACCGGATCTGATCAGACCGTGGTTTCCCGCTCGCCGGGAGGTCCTTGGCCCCAATTCAATCGACGACCTTCGTTCGGACGGAGATGCCGCAATGCAAGATCAAACGGGCACCGATCCGCTTCGCTTCAAGCATGGCGTTTGCGATTGCCACGTTCATGTGTTTGACGATCCAGACGTATTTCCGTTTGAAAATGCCCCGGCCTACGCACCGCCGTTCTCGCCGGCTAGCCGTCTTATGGCGGACACCGCTCAGGCCGGCGTATCGCATGTGGTCCTCGTCCAGCCGACACCTTATGGTCGAAATCTTGATTTGTTGATAGCAACGCTGAAGAGGTTGGGCACGCGAGCCAGAGGCGTTGGCGTGGCCGATGCGTCGATCGGCGCCGACGGCCTTGCCGCTTTGAACGGAGCAGGCATTGCCGGGTTACGGTTTGTGGAAAACTTGCTGCCGGATGGTCGCCGCATGCCCGGAACCGTGTCACTCGACACGCTCTTTCAGACGCTCGCGCCCAATCTTCTTGAGGTTGGTATGCATGCGGAGATTTGGGCGCCGCTATCGGTGACGCTCGAACGGTGGTCGGCACTGGAAAGGGCGCGAGTTCCCGTCGTGCTCGATCACATGGGCAGCTTCGACCCGCAGCTCGGTCTCGATCACCCGCATTTTCAAAGGCTTCTCGCGTTGCTGAGGGATGGCGCCGTCTGGGTAAAGCTTGCTATATGCCGCCGGGCGACTGGCGTCGGCTATGACGCTATCAGGCCGTTCCACGATGCCATGGTGGAGGCCAATAGCGACCGCCTATTGTGGGCCACCGACTTCCCGTTCGTTCGGTTCGCGGGAGAGCCGCCGACGATCGATCAACTGCTTGCTCTCTTTGAAATCTGGGTTCCGGATAGCGAGTTGAGGCGGCGTATTCTGTCGCGCAATCCCACCGAGCGATACGGTTTTAAAGCTGATTTGGCCGGATGCTGATCCCTCGCCCTATCAAGTCGCTTCCAGCTGTGCTTCGATGGCAGCGACAGTCTCGCGCAAAGCTTCGATGATGGTTTTCCGATTTTGATTTCCGCGCAAGGCGGACCTGAAATAGGTGACGCCGAACGTCGCGAGAACCCGTTCTCCCGACCGGATCGGAAAAGCGATCGTGCCCGAACTCTTGGGCTCAAGTTCGGGGTTGCGTTCGGCAAAACCTTTCGCCCTCGTGCGAGAAACCATTCTTTCGAAGGTGCTGTCGCTCATCTGGCTATTTTCCGGGTCCTTTGAGGCCCGCATGACATCCCGCAGAATTCGCTGTTCCTCTGGCGGGCAGAAACAGACATAGGCCCGGCCGAGCGCGCGGCCGCCCAAACTCAGTCGCCGCCCGAGCGACGCATGAAAGGGGGAAATCGGACTATCGGGAATCGTGCTGTAGTTGATGACGACCGCATCGATATCCAGCGTGCAGATCGCGCAGGGCCACAAGATTTCCTTGGTCAGCTTGTCGGCGAAGGATCGCGCCACTTCGATCACCTTGGGAGCGCCATGAAATCCCGAACTCAGGTTGGCGATCGCCGAAGTGACATGATATCCGCGCGTTTTCTCATCTTGATTGACATATCCTGCGGCGATCAACGTCTGTAGAAGCCGGACGACCGTCGGCTTCGGAATTCCCGTGCGGGAATGTATCTCTCTGACACTCACGAGACCTCCCTGGTTTACGGTTGCAAGCACCGCCAGAGCTTTCGTCACCGCTTGAACAGGCGCGAACGTCATTCAAAACCTCCCATAGCCGAAAACGCCGCAAGACTTTGAAAGCAGCCCGGCACGATCGGCTTTTGTTCTCGATTAGATCGTTACCTTGGGACAGCGCAAGAGCAGTGTTGAGAGATCCTCAGTTCGTTTCATTGTTTGAAACGGATCGATTATGCTGTTGTTCGTCGGCGTTGAATGGCCTACCCATCGACCACGATAGCGCATGAGGTGAATCTCGGCTGCGCGAGGGGTGAAAGCCCCGTACGAGTCATTCCACGGTAAGGCAGGCGGCCGCTCCACATGCAACCATTGCGCCAAGATATCGTCGAGATCAGCGGCCAGAACCTGACCATCGAGCAGGTCGTTTGCGTATCCCGAAACGGGGCCAAAGTCGGCTTGAGTTCCGACGCCATCGAGCGTATGGCGCGCGGCCGCGCTATATTGGAAGCGGCGATTGCGCGCGGCGAGCGGATCTATGGTGCGACCACGAGTGTGGGGCCAAAGACCACGGCTACCATCAACCAGGCAAACACCGCCGAGTTCAGTCGGCGCTTGCTTCGAACGCACAATGCAGGGCATGGGCCGGTCGCAGCCAGGGATGTCACTCGCGCCACGATGCTCAATCTTCTCAATTCTCTGGCAAGCGGCACTACCGGCGTGCGACCAGGTCTTGCCGAGCGGCTCCTGGATGCCCTGAACGCGGATCGGCCAGTTGTCATGCATCTGTGGGGATCCATGGGACAGAGCGACATGTCGTCGATGGCCGATGTCGCGCTTGCTCTTTTCGACGATATCGAACTGGAGGCCGGTGAAGCCCTTGCTCTCCTCAATTCCAGCGCCATGTCGACGGCCGTCGCCGCTCTTTCTTTCGTCGACCTTCATCATGTGTTGCAGCTTTCGACCCTGGTTGGAGCGCTCAGCATGGAAGGCTACGCCGCTAACCCGTCGATTGTTTCCGAGGTCGCGCTTCGGTCTCGGCCCTTCGATGGCCTCTATCGACATGGTTCGGCGATCAGGAAGTATATCGAGGGCAGCTACATCCTTTCGCAAGGCGGTCCGAGAAATCTACAGGACCCGTTATGCTTTCGTTCAATGGCGCTGATCCATGGGGCCGCGGAAGACAGTCTTTCCTTTTCAAGGCAGCAGATCGAGCGCGAATTGAATGCCAGCCAGGGCAATCCAGTGATATCGCTGGAGCACGGTGGTCTCGCCGCGGTCGCAAACTTCGATATGGTCACGCTTTGCATGGCGCTCGACGTGATGCGACTTGCCTTTGCGCCGCTTGTCACCAGCTCGACCGAACGAGTTGCAAAGCTCGTCGACACGACTTGGTCCGGCCTTGCGATCGGTCTCATCGAGGAAGATGGCATCGGTGCCCCCGGTTTCAACGGCGTTGCGTTGTTCCACAAGTCGATCACGTCGGAAGCAAGGTTGCTGACGGCCCCATTGGCCGGCGAGCTAGCAAGCTCAAGCCATTCCAACGGCGTGATGGATCGGGCGTCGCTCGCCGCGCTCGGTGGCCGGCGCGGCCTGGACTTGGCGCGGTTGGGGATATCCATCGTCGCCATGGAGTTGATGGTCGCGGCGCAGGCTGCCGAACTGCGCGGGCGGGCGCCGCTTGGCACGGTCACCGGGCAATTGTTTGCCTTTGCACGGCAGGCGGTACCTTTCGCCGGCGCGGGACACAGGCCGCCGAACGTCCAGCCTTTGCTGGAGCAACTCGAAAACAATCGCCATGTCGTCGATGGCATGATGGCGGCGAACAACTAGCCGGATACGACCCGCGCGGATGGTGGTGACGCAGAGCACCACGCACTGGCGTGGAGTGGTCCGGAGCGAATACAAAGAAGGAGGAGGAACTCATGTCGAAAATAAGAAGCGCGTTACTGGCTGCCCTCATCGGCGCCACGAGCATGATCATTGCACTCGACCAGGTGCGGGCGGAGGACAAGTCGCTGACTTTCGTTTCTTATCAGGGCACCCTGCAGGATTCGCAGATCAAGGCTTGGCAGCAGCCCTATACGGCGAGCCAGAATGTCCAGTTCGAAAACGATTCGCCACCTGACGGCGCGAAACTGAAGGCGATGGTCGAGGCCGGGGCGGTCTCCTGGGACGTCATGGATCAAGGCGCCGCCTTTGCAGAGCAGAACTGCGGCAAGCTTCTGGAAAAGCTGGATTTCTCCAAGATCGATACCTCCCAGTTTCCGGCTGGTTCTGTCAGCGATTGTGGCCTGCCCGTCTATTTCTTCGCGTTGACCTTCGTCTATAATACCGAAAAATATAAGGATCATCCGCCGACCAAGCTTGCGGATTTCTTCGATCTGAAGAATTTCCCTGGAACGCGCGTCCTGCCGCCGGATATCAGCCTGGGTACGTTGGAATACGCCCTCATGGCAGATGGTGTTGACGCCAAGAATCTCTACCCGATCGATGTCGATCGGGCGCTGAAAAAGCTCGACACGATCAAATCGTCGATCATCTTCACCAAGACGAATGGCGCGCTACAGCAGGCTCTTGTCGATGGTCAGGCTGACATGGGATTTGCCGTGACTGGCCGCGTTATCGCCTCGGCCAAGGCGGGCGCCCCCATCGCTCCGGTCTGGGACAAGACGATCCTTGGTTGGGACGCGCTCATCGTGCCGAAAGGTACGCCAAATCTGACGACTGCGATGGACTTCGTTCAATTCGTGTCGCGCCCGGAGCAGAACAAGCGTTTTGCAGAACTTGCGGGCGTTATTGCCGCGACAAGCAAGGCGACGCCTGATTATTCCGATCTCAACAAGACGTTCAATCCACGCCTGCATGACGAAACCGGCGACAGGGTCCTGCTTTCCAACGTGAAATGGTGGGCGGCGAACCTTAACTCGGTGATCGCCAAGGTCACTCCCTGGATGTCCCGATAGGTCCAATGATGGAAGCAGTTATCGACAATCGTGCCTCTGAAGGGCGCAAAACCACAACGGCGCCGATCAACATCGCGGTCTGGCTGCTGCTTCCATCGACCGTTCTATTGCTCGGGACCTTTCTCTACCCCTTGTTTTCCATCGCGATGCGGAGTTTTACCGACCCTGAATTCGGATTGCAGAACTACGCGTCTCTTTTGACTGACGACATCTCCATCGTCATTATTCTAAGAACTGTTCGCATCGCCGCGATCGTTGCGGTTGTGACGCTGTTCATCGGGTTCCCTTACGCCTACACGTTGACCTTGGTCACTCCACGAACGCGCGCCGTTCTCATGACGATAGCATTGCTGCCATTCTGGACATCGGCCATCGCCCGGAGTTTCGCATGGACATTGCTGATGCAACGCGGCGGCCTGATCGAGACGGCCTTTTCCTGGATCGGCTTGCCGGGCGTGGTGCTGATTCGCACGTCGACAGGCGTTACGATCGCCATGGCTCAAGTCCTGCTGCCTTACATGATCCTGCCGCTCTACAGCAATATGCGTGGGATTGATCGGCGGTTGTTGGATGCGGCGGCTTCCATGGGCTCTCCGAGATGGCGAGCATTTCTGGAAATCTACCTGCCGCTTTCCTTGCCCGGCATGCTGGCCGGCCTGTCTCTCGTATTTGTCATCTCTCTCGGTTTCTATGTCACCCCGGCGATCCTCGGATCACCGCAGGAGGCGCTCGTTTCGCAGTTGATCGCGACACGTGTCGACACTTTGCTTGATTTTGGCGGGGCAGGCGCACTTGCCGTCATCGTTCTGCTGGTTGCCGCGGCCCTGATGACCCTGATTGGCCGGCTGAACGCACGCCTCGATCTGCAACCCAATATGGCTGGAAAGTGAGGTGAGCGCGATGTCCTTGTTCTCGATGCGTCGCGAAAGCGGCCCTGGCCTTTTCCTGCGTTCCATGACCCTGCTGACCGCGATCCTGATCGTCCTCCCGACATTTGTCGTGATCCCGGCGAGTTTTACCGCCGGCGAGACCTTCCAATTCCCGCCACAGGAATGGTCGTTGCGGTGGTATGAGAATTTCTTCACCTCGCGCATGTGGCTTTCGTCGTTACTGCAATCGCTGCAGATCGCTTCATTCACTGCCGTTCTCGCGACGGTTCTCGGCGTCAGCGCGGCTATCGGGCTGACACGTATTCCGCGCCGGACAGGCGCCGTCCTCAAGCTTTTCTTCTCGCTTCCGTTGACTGTTCCGAGCGTTGTGATCGGGATCGCCATCTATGCGGTGTTCCTAAAATGGCATCTGGCAGGCACCTTGTCGGGTCTCGTGCTTGCGCATACGGCGCTTGCCATTCCTTTTGTGATTACGACGGTCGCCGCCAGCCTCACGGGCTATGACAATACGCTCGATCTTGCTTCGTCCAGCCTGGGTGCGGGGGGCATCACCACGCTTTTGAGGATCAAGATCCCGCTGCTTGCCCCCGGCGTCATCTCCGGTTTTCTCTTCGCGTTTGTCAGCTCCTTTGACGAGTTCGTCGTTGCGCTCTTTCTGCAGACGCCAAGGCTTAGAACGCTGCCGGTCCAGATGTACAATTCGATCGCCCTCGATATGGACCCCACCATATCCGCGGCCTCCAGCGTCATAGTCGTAGCAACGACGATCACCTTCCTGTTGGTCTCGCTCAGAGCCGGCAACAAGTTTTAGAAACAGCGGTTTCGTAAGAATGATGAAAAAGCACTCGATCAAGATCTCGAACGCAACCCGCTATTATCCGGGTGCCGCAAAACCCGCCATCGACGATGTCTCGCTCGACATTGCACCTGGCGAATTCATGACGTTTCTAGGCCCCAGTGGCTCCGGCAAGACAACCCTGCTGTCCATCATCGCCGGCTTCGTTACCCTTAGTGCCGGCTCGGTGGAGATCGATGGCCAGGACATCACGAATCTCAAGCCGCATAAGCGTGACCTCGGCGTCGTCTTCCAGCAGTATGCACTTTTCCCGCACATGACGGTATCTCAGAACGTCGCTTATCCGCTGCGGCAAAGGGGCGTTTCGAAGGCGGAAATCGAAAAGAAAGTGAGACACGTACTCGATCTCGTGCAGCTCGGCGATTTTGCGCATCGATTGCCGCGACAGCTTTCGGGCGGACAGCAGCAGCGCGTTGCGCTCGCCAGAGCCGTTGTCTACGAGCCCCGAGCGCTTCTGCTCGACGAGCCGCTCGGTGCCCTCGACAAGCGGTTGCGCGACCGCCTGCAGCTTGAGATTGCCCGCATGCACCGCGAGCTCGGAATGACGTTCGTCTTCGTCACGCATGACCAGGAGGAAGCACTCACGCTCTCCGACCGTATCGCGGTTTTCAATAATGGGAGAATCGTGCAGATCGGCACGCCGACCGAACTCTACCAGCGTCCGAACTCACTGTTCGTGGCGAGATTCCTTGGGGAATCCACCGTCATGGAAGGGCCGAACCAGGGAACGAGCATCATCGTTCGCCCCGAGCATATCAGTCTGAAGGGGCTCGCCAATAATTGCAGCGAGGGCGAGCTGTCCAAGCCTGCACGGATAACGGATATTGCCTTTGCCGGCGCTCATCTCAAGGTGGGATTGGCGTTTGCTGGCGGCGCGATCGGTTCGTCGTTGATCACAGCCGGCAACCCCTTGAGCTTCCAACGAGGAGAGGAAGTCCTGGCCGTTTGGAACAGGGAAAATCAGCATGCGGTTGCGAACGAAAACGTCGCCGCCGATTCCGCCGCGGGCTGATAATCCCCAGCGGTGCTCTCAGGCAAGATTTTGAAAGTCCGCCATCGCCGCGAATTTTATGGCTCAGGCTGTCGGATTGATGCCGAACCTCCATTTGCGATTGCTTAGGGCGATGTGGGTGGATGGTCGGTGGCGCGTGTCGTATGTGGCGGAACATAGAGATTTCGAACCACCGACATCTCTGTGCAAACAAAACGACATCACAGCCTGTTGGTTGTCGAGAGCGAGATCAGATACTTTTCAGTTGGATGGCGTCGACTGATCGAGTTCCGCGATGAGGGTTTATGTCACCATCAATCGTTTCCCGACGATTAGAAATCGGCGCTGGGAGTCGGGCTACAGGCATCTGACGGTTGGCGATGTTGGGGCGACCCCATAATAGCTGCGACGTGGCGCGCATGGCTTCTTGCCCTCCAATGACCAATTGATCAGCCTTGAATTGGCTGACATAGTTCCGCCGCGCATCCGCCCATACCAAGCAGAGATCCATCGATGACCGAATCCGCTGATCCTTCCGTGCTACCTGTTTCCGCTCGTCCCTTGGCGAAGATCAGCCTGAAATGGGGCATGATCGAGGAGCCGTCACTTTCCATTTTGGAGAAGTTCCAGCTTCTGCGCGATCTCGGCTATGACGGGGTCGAGCTCGACTCGCCCAGTGACCTGCCACTCGACGAGGTCCTGAACGCCCGTGACAGGACCGGACTGGAGATTCCCGGCCTGGTCAATGCCATGCACTGGAAGCATCCGCTGACGGACCCCGATCCATCGGTGCGCCAGGCCTGCGTCGATTCGATGGTCAAGGCTCTGCATGACGCGAAGCACTATGGCGCCACGACGGTGTTGCTTGTTCCCGGCGTCGTCAATGCAGGCACCAGTTACAAGACCGCTTATGCGAGAGCCGGCGAGGAAATCGCCAGAATCTTGCCCGCCGCGGAAGAGGCTGGCGTATCGATCGCCCTTGAAAACGTGTGGAACGACTTTCTGCTGAGCCCACTGGAGGCTGCGGGTTTCGTCGATCGCTTCAGGCATCCAAAGCTCGGCTGGTATTTCGATGTCGGCAATGTGCTCCGTTACGGCCGGCCGACGCATTGGATCGAGGCGCTCGGCAAGCGCATCCTGAAGATCGACATCAAGGAGTACAGTCTCGAAAAGATGAACAGCGAAGGCCCGTGGAAAGGCTTCGATGTCGAGTTGGGCGACGGCGACTGCGATTGGGCTGCGGTCAACAAGGCCCTATCCGATATCGGTTATTCGGGCTGGGCCTCGATCGAGGTGCCGGGCGGCAATCGACATCGCCTTGCCGATCTGAAGAAGCGCGTCGACCGGATCGCCGCGCTCTAATGTCTGGATTACAAAGGGGCGATGTTCAGCGGCCGGCAGCCGCAAACATCGCCTTCGCATTTTTAAGACCGGTTTCGCAGCCGTATTGCGTCGGCTCGTTGCCTTCATATTCCAGCGAGACGAAACCGTCATAGCCTGAGGCGACGATGTCCTCGACGATGGTCCTGACGGGCAGGTCGCCATAGCCGAAGACCGAGCCACGGATTGCCTGGCCGCCGACCGTCTGCAGCCAGTCCGCGCCGGGTGCGGTCTGGCGTACATAGAAATCCTTCAGGTGGACGAAGCTTGCATCGGGAAGGCACGCACGCGTTCCCGTCAGTGGGTTCTCGTCGACGCAGAGGAAATTGCCGATATCGACGGTCAGCTTGAAGCTCGGCAGACTGACGGCATGCAGAAGCCGTCTGATCCGCTCGCTCGAATTCATGAAGAAGCCGTGATCCTCGACGCTGGTCGTCACGCCATAGCGCCCTGCATGCGCGGCAAGCTCGTGGGTGGCTTCCGCGATTACCGGGAATGCCGCTTCGAACTGGCCTGGCTCCGTTGCGCGCAAGGACCACGGCACGACATCGTGGCGCAGGAAACGGATACCGAGCTTGTCGCAAAGCTCGACGTAGCGCTTCAATCGGCCAAGCTGGAATGCCCGTTCGCCGTCATCGATGAAATTGCCAGACATGCAAAGGCCGGAGATCGGCACGCCGTTTTTTCGGGACGCGTCCGTCAGCCGCTCCAGCATCTTGGCGTCGTTGGCGAGTTCGTATTGCAGATCCTGCCCTTCGGGCGCGACGGAAAGCGTGGCCAATTCGACATGATCGCCACCATGCTTGCCGACCCAGGCAAAGACATCCTCGATCTGCATGGCGCCGCTCTGCATCAACGGACGGAAACTGTATGAACTCAAACCTACCTTCATCATGGCACCTCCTCAAGCGCTGTCACCAAAACTTTGTTCGGTAACTTAACAATCCCGATTGACATCGGCTAGAATACATCTTTGTGTGATGTCAAATTGATTTAACATTGGGGAATAGCAGGAATGTCTGGTCAGTCTGCCGACGTCGTCATTATCGGAAGTGGTCCGACGGGCTCGGCCTATGCAAGGATCATCAGGAATAATTGGCCGGAAGCGCGCATTTTGATGGTCGAAGCCGGCCCGCAGATCCTGCCGCAAAAGGGCGCGCATCTCGACAATATCGCTGATCTCGACGAACGCGCGGCCTTCGAAGTGCGTGCCCAGGGTGGCGACCGCAGCCCGCGCATGCCGATCAACAAGGAAGAATGGGAGGCTCGCCGAGCCGGTGGTTTCGATCATTCGTTGCTGCGCCGCTCTGGCCTTTTTATCGCCAACGACGCCGATGCCCAGGATGAAAACCTGTTTGCCGGCTTCTCGGCGGCCAACGTCGGTGGCATGGGCACGAAATGGTCGACCGGCACGCCGGTCCCATCCGAGATCGAACTGGTGCCCTTCATCCCGGCCGAAGAGATGCATAAGGCTCTGGCCGTCTCGGCGAAATTGCTCGGTACGAACAAGGACCCGCGCGCCGGCGACGCTGCGGCTATCGCGATGCGCGAGCATCTGGGTGAGGTTTTCAACCCCGGCCGTACACCCGATCGTTTCGTCCAGCCAATGCCGCTCGCCGCAACACCTGGTCCCAATGGCCTGCGCTATCACGGCACAGATGTCGTCCTTGGCGACCTCGTCGACGAGCCGGAGGAGAGCTTTCATATTCTCTCCGAAACCGCCTGCCGCCGCGTGATCCATGAAAATGGCCGGGCCACGGGTGTGGAGCTTGTCCGCGCCGGCTCGCAAGAAACCTTCATCGTCAGCGCCGGCACGGTCGTCGTTGCTTGTGATTCTCTGCACTCGCCGCAGCTGCTCTACGCCTCCGGCATCCGCCCCGCAGCGCTCGGCCGCCATATCAACGACCACTATATCGTCTCGCAGATCACTGAGATGCAGACCGATGTGCCGATGACCGCGATGAGCTGGATTCCCTCCACCCGCGATTTCCCCTATTCGGTCACCATCGCCCCGGCCAGCCTGCATTCGATGCCGCATGCCAGCGACATGAGCGGGCAGCCGGTCGGCATGGGCGTTTTCGTGCCCTCTGATATCAGCGCCGACAACCGCGTCACCTTCGACGACAGCCGTCGTGACTGGCTTGGCCTGCCGGCCATCTCCATTCATTGGCGTCAGTCGGAAGGCGACAAGGCGCGCCTTGAAGAAGCCAAGGGCCATGCCCAACGCATTTCCGCCATTATCGGTCGCCCGGCGCCCGGTTTTGCTACCTTCGTGCAGCCCGTCGGCTCATCGCTGCATTATCAAGGCACGATCCGTATGGGCGAACGCGATGATGGCACAAGCGTCTGCGACAGGAATTCCAAGGTCTGGGGCTTCGACAACCTCTATGTCGCCGGCAATGGCGTCATCCCGACGATGACTGCAACCAACCCGACGCTGTTCAGCGTTGCTCTCGCCAGTATCGGCGCCAGCCGGATCGCTGCCGCTCGCCGCACCGCCTGACCGGGAGACTGGCTGAATTACCGGCGAGAATTTAGGGGTCTGGTGGTGGTCTCAGCGTGGAGCGCGCCGACATCAGGGTTTATGAGCGAACGTGACGTGGTCAACTATCAGTCCACAATTCGATCCTCATTGAACGCGAATGCATCTTGACCTGCCGCTGGACCCTTCATGCCGCAGCGATCCGAGCTTCGGCGTGCTTGAACGGCTCCGAGGTGAAGTTGCATATGTTCTTGCATGGGGTATGCGAGTCGAGCCGACCTGCCCAAGTCGCGCGGCATCGCTAGTCCGCAGCCGACAATGTCCTGCGCGCGAGGAAGACAGCACCTTCGACGGGCGGCACCGCCAGTCTGTGAATTCGCAGATGCGGATGTTTCGAGGATACGTGGTGCTTAAAGGCATCCAGGAGCGACGTTTGATTGACGATGACGCTTCCGGCGACAACGACGTCCGTTCCAACCGCACCGCGTGCCAGCAGTTGATCGACGAGGGCCGCCAGATATTGGGCGCCTTCATCGATCACCCGTGCGGCAAGCGCCGACCCCGCCGCTGCAGCGGCAAAGACTGCTGAACAGTGTGGCGCCCAATTAGCCGCGGTCGGCTCGTCGTTGACTTTGCGCGTCAGTCGCTCGGCGTCGGCAACGTCAAAATCGCGGATTAGGGCGCCGAGCAGCCCATCGTCAGACCTGCCTTCGTCGCGGGCGCGAAGTGCTGCGCGTGTCGCCTCGCGCACGAGAGCGGCGGCGCCGCCTTCGTCACCGATGACGGAACCCCATCCGCCTGTTGCCAGATGTGCGCCTGCCGCGTCGATGCCGACCCCGATCGCGCCGGTGCCAGCGATGATGCCGATGCCGTTTGGAAATCCAGCCGCCAAGGCGATCAAGCTGGCATCGTTGACGACGATGGCCTTGAGGTCATGGGTGGTCAGCGCTCTTTGCAGTTCATGTGCCGTCTCAGTTCGGTTGACACCCTGCGCCCCCAAGGCCATGGCGGCGACACGACCGTCAGTCGGAATATGCGGCCTGATGCGTTCCAGGATCCACAGCGCAGCCGGTTCTGCCGGCTCGGCGTCCCATTCACGACTGGTCAGGACCGTGTCCAGCAGGCGCTTTCCCCGTCTGTCCTCGATGACAAGGTGCGTCTTGGTGCCGCCTATATCCAGTGCGAGAAGGTAGTCCATCATATCCTTCATTCCCGTCAGGCGACTTTGGTATCGTTGTTTTGGAAGACGAAAGCATCGGGGTCGAGCTCGCGTGCGATTGCAGCCTCGACCGCTATGGTCTGCATGATCAGCGCTTCGACAATAGGACGCTGTGCTGGCGACAGGGAAGGGATTGCGACATGAACGAGATGGTTTTCCTCGTCAATGTCGAGCGGACTTGCCAGGATGACGTCGTAGCCGGCGCGCGCGAGCTTTTGGGCAAGCTGTACCTCGCGTTCCTCTCCGAAAATAATATGAGCGCCACGACCGGCAGATTCCATTGCGCCATGCAGATACTGGCGTGTAGACATGCCCGTCGATGGGATACGTGCGATTTCGCGCAGCAGGAGCGCACCGACTTCAGCGGAGCCTGAAGACGCGGCCGCGGCGACGCAGTCTACATATTGCGCATCGCGAAGCGGCGCAATCAGCGTGCCGATTCGGCTTCCAATCGCCCTTTCCGTCGTGCGGAAGACGTCGGAGAGCGACGGCCATGTACTGTCGATCGTGCCGCCGTCCCATGCCTCCGCGAGCATGCCAAGTGCTGCCACTGTCGCAGTATAGCCGATGGTCGAGGCATAGCTGTCTGGAATATTGCCGAGCGGCAAATGGGCGGCCGCGATGCTCTCGATCGGCGATTTTTCCGCATTGACGACGGAAAAGCGCAGGCGCGGGTCGATAGTCTCCAGCGCTGCCAGCGTTTCGGCGCTCTTTCCGCTCTGTGATACGCCGATCATCGGGTGGAGCGTTTCCGGAAACGGGATCGGATGTTCACCGGCGTTGAGACGCCAGCTGTGGATGCCGCGGCTCCGCAGCGTCCAGACCGCCGCCGCGCTTGCGGCAAAGCTCGCACCGATACCCAGGAAGATCGGGCCCGGGCCTTGAAGGAAGTGACGAGCCTGCAGGCTGCGGATGTCTTCTGCGAGCGACGCCAGCGCACGGGCGAGGGCATCGGCCTGTGTGGCTCGGGCATCTGCAAGAGGGATATATCCTTTGGGCAACTGGTTTCTCCTGGCTTATGGATAAACGGGGCTGGCGCGGGGGCACATCGGCACCAGCGGCAATCCTTCGTCGATTGTCGTAAGGGCAGGGTTTTCCCGCCATTTGATCTTTGCGTCCGGTAGCCTCTAGCTGCCGGCTTTGGCGATGCGATTGAAAGAGGTTCTCAGGCGATATCGATCACCGGCATAACGTATGGTCGATGATATCAGCGGCTTTCCCGTAGAATCTTCGATCAACTGATGCATGGTTAGGATCGGCATGCCCGGCTCGATTCCGAGATGTTTTGCCGTCACCGCATCGGCTCCCTGTGCCTCAATGGTCGATTCGGCTCGAGTAAGTTCAATCCCCGCATCGCTCATGATGCGGAAGAGGGATGCAGTGGTGAAATCAGCCATCGGTAACTTCAGTTCACCGAGGGCCGGAAAATAGGAAGCGTCTATCGCGACAGGCACGCCGTCGAGCTTGCGAATGCGCACGAGATGGAAGAGCTTTGAGCCCGGCGCAATCGAAAGCTCTTCCGCCTGGTCGAGCGTTGCGGAGGCTTCCTCGGCCCTCAAAACATCCGACGAGGCTTGCAAACCAAGTCGAGCCGCAGTTTCGCTGAAGGACTCCAGAGTTTGTGGAAATTCTTGGTGGGCCTCCATTGCCACATACCAGCCCCGGCCGTGGGACGAGACCAGCAGGCCGCTGCTGACTAGGCTCTGCAATGCGCGGCGCAGGGTGACGCGGCTGATCGCCAGGCGGTCGATCAGGTCGCGTTCAGGGGGCAAGCGACTTCCCGGCGCCAGCTTGCCGGCCGAAATCTCGCGCGCAACGGCCTTCGCGGCCTGCTGCCACAGCGGTTCAGGAGAATCCGATTGAAGCGGAGCGACCGCGCCGTCCATCTTGACCATCAGCCTATCGTTACCTTTTCCCACATTCTTGTCCGCATCGAACGGTAACAGGCATCCAGGATGCGGTTTACCACGACACCGTCCTCGAAAGTTTCCAGTGGCTGAGTTCCTGCAGCAAAGCAATCGACAAAATGGCGCATCTGCTGCGAAAACCCATAGGCACGCGTTTCCTCCGGCACGGGATAGACCCAGCCCGTGTCGGCGCTTGCCTTCTCCACAAGATAACCGACTGGCTTTTCAATGAAACCCCAGACGGGACCGACGGAGCTATCCGTAACGATGCGGCCGGCAGACCCGACCAATTCATGGCGCAGCTGCATGCCACCCTTCTCGATCCATGAGGATTCGATGGTTGCAAGCTGCCCGCCGGCGAATTTCAACAGAGCGATCGCCGTATCTTCGCCTGTCGTCTTGTCGGCGTGGGCAAGGGTTGCGCCCCACGCCATGACCTCGACCACGGGGTTGTCCTTGCCGAAGAAATGCCGAGCCGATTCGACCGTGTGGCATCCCATGTCGAGCAGCGCGCCGCCACCTGCCGTCTCCGCATCCCAAAAGTGCGCGGCGTGTGGGCCGGAATGTGCCTCGCGTGCCCGCATGGTCAGGAGATCGCCGATGCCGCCGGCCTGTATCATCTGATAGGCCTTGGCGATATTGGGCGAAAAGACCGAGCTTTCCGCATAGCCATGCCAGATGCCGGCATCAAGCACCACTTTCAGCATCTCCGCCGCTTCCTTCTCGGTGCGTGCGAGAGGCTTGGTGCAGACCACTCCCTTGCCGTAGCCTGCGGCAATTCGTGTCGCCTCGAGATGCATTTCGTTGGGAAGCGCGATCACGACGAGTTGCACGGCTGGATCGGCGCAAAGGGCGCCCATATCCTGATAGGCGGTAACGCCAGGTCCCCACTTTCTGGCGAATTCGCCGGCACGTGCGCCGTTGCGTGAATAGCATGCGACCAGTTGACCATTACGTACATCAAGCAGCGAGTCCGCGTAACAGTCGCCGATGAAGCCGGACCCCAATAAACCTACACCAATCATTCGCAGCCTCCCCCAGAAGTACATAGCCTCGATCTTGATTTATTGAATACCACATAAGACAAAAATGGGAAGAGAAAAAACATCTTGTCACATATTGTATTGAGATGTATCTTCTCGTCGTTCGTTGCGGACCGCGTGCGGTTACGCAATCCAAGCCAAAAGGGAGGGGAGAATTTCAGATGCGTTTGAAGCATGCATGTATCAAGGGCGCCCTGGTATCGCTGGGTGCCGTGCTCATGGCCGGCAGCGCGCTTGCCGCCGATGCTGTAACGATCAAGCTGGGAAGCTGGCGCACGGAGGATATTGCCGTCTGGCAGGACAAGTTGCTGCCGGCGTTCGAAAAGGAACATCCGGAAATCAAGGTCGAATTCGCCCCGATCAATACCAATGAATACAACGCCGCTATCCAGTCGCAGATCGAAGCGGGGGCCGGTCCGGACCTGTTAACCTGCCGTCCCTTCGATGTGAACCGGGAATGGATTCGGCGCGGCTATTTCGAGCCACTTAAGGACTTCTCACCGATCAAGGATTTCAGCGATACGTCGAAGGCGGCCTGGACCGACGGCAAGGGTGAGCCCTTCTGCCTGCCGGTCGCCGCAGTCCTCGCCGGCTTCTACTATAATGTCGATATCTTCAAGGAGCTTGGCTTGCAGCCGCCGAAGACGGCCGACGAATTCACAGCTGTGCTGCAGAAGATCAAGGACAGCGGCAAATATACGCCGCTCGCCTACGGCTCGGCCGACTCCTGGCAGCTTGCCTATAATGGCCTCTATAATATCGGTCCCGCCTACTGGAAGGGCGAGGAGGGAAGACAGGGTCTGCTCGACGGCAAGAAGAAGCTGACCGATCCGGACTTCGTCGCTGCTTTCAAAGCCTTCGCCGCCTGGAAGCCGTTCATGCCTGACGGCCAGGCAAGCCTCCAATATGCCGACATGACGCAGTTGTTCACCATCGGCCGCGCCGCCATCCTGCCCGACGGTTCCTGGGACATCAACCAGGTCACGGCGACGGGCCTTAATGTCGGCGTCTTCGGGCCGCCGTCGGCGACTGCGGATGGTAAGCGCTACCTGCAGGAAATGCCCGACATGGCGATCGGCATCAACGCGACCAGCAAGCATAAGGATGCCGCCAAGGTGTTTCTGACCTGGCTCGCAAGCCCCTCGTTCCAGGAGCTCTATGTCAATGAAGCACCGGGCTTCTTTTCCATGGGTTCGAAGCCGGTCGCATATAAGAATGAGCTGGCGCAGAAGTTTGCCGATCAAAAAAAGGGCGCCGAACTGACGCCGCGTCTGGCTTTGGATCGACTGAGCGCCGGCAATCCACCCCTCGACGACGAGACCTGGCGCGTGCTTCAGGTGATGATGACGAGTGACAAGCTCACACCGGATGCCGCTGCGGCCGAGCTGCAGAAGGGCCTCGATTCCTGGTACAAGCCGCAGAAGTAAAAGCCGTAAGGCCCGTATTTCCCCTTTGTCGGGAGATTGCGGGCCCTATTCATATTTGTGACGATCACACAGGAATGGGAGGCCTTTCGCGTGATACGCCCAACAACCGCGCGCATCAGTCTGGCGCTGTTCGTTTTGCCGGCATTGACGATTTACATCGCCTTTGCCGTATTGCCACTGGCTCTTTCCATCCTGATGAGCTTCTTCAGCACTAAGGATACTGCCGGGCGCGTGTTCGTCGGCTTGCAGAATTACTACTATCTGTTCACGCATCCCGTCACCAGCGCTCGGTTCTGGAATGCGCTTCTCAATAATATTGAGTATTTCGCTATCCATTTGATCGTTGAAGTGCCAATCGGCCTGTTGCTCGCCGGTCTTCTGACTTCCGGTCTGCTGCGTCGATCCGAAGGTATATATCGCACGCTTCTCTTCATTCCCGCGACGCTTTCTGTAGTCATCGTAGGCTTCATCTGGCGTCTGATCATCAATCCTTTGTGGGGTTTCGTGCATTTCCCGCTGTTGGGCAATGAGATGACGGCCCTGCCCGTGATATCTCTCATGTCTGTTTGGCAATATGTCGGCATTCCCATGATCTTTCTGTACAGTGCCTTGCTGGCGGTGCCTGAAGACATTGTCGAGGCTGCCCGTATCGACGGTGCCAGCAATTGGCGGATCTTCTGGGGCATCAAGTTTCCGCTGATAGCGCCGCAATTCGGATTGATCGTCATTCTGACCTATATCTGGACCTTCAACGGCTTTGATCTCATCTTTGCTCTGAATGGTTCCGCACCAGGTCCGAACTACAGTACGGATATCTTAGGCACTTTGTTTTATCGCACTTTTTTTGGCTCGAGCGGTCAGGTCGCCGATATAGATCTCGGCGCGACCGTCGCAACCGTGATCTTCACGATCATTCTCGTGGTAACGGCGGTCTATTTCTGGCTCGTCCAGCGGCGCCTCAAGACCTATCAGATCTAAGGGGAAATCAGCATGACCCTAGCATTGTCCAACGAGAGCGCGACGCGTTCCACACGCAAGAGCGGCGACGGCCGCGCCTGGTCGGCGGATCGTATCGTCGTTCACGCGCTTCTGATCTTTTTCGTCCTGCTTGCTATAGGCCCAATCCTGATCGTGGTCCTGAACTCTTTCAAGCTGACACCGGCGATCTTCGGCGGTCCGTTCGATCTGCCGACGGCGAAGACATTTAGCGTCGACGGCTATCTGCGCGTCTTCACACGCGGGAATTTCCTCCTGAACTATCAGAACAGCTTGATCGTCACCGTCGTCACCATCGCCCTGACGATCGTCACTGCAACGCTCGCCGCTTACGGCCTTGTGGAATACAAGCTTGGCATTGCGCCCGTGCTCGGCGGACTGTTTATCGTCGGTATCATGCTGCCGATCCGCCTGGGCACTGTTCCGATCCTGCAGATTATGATCTCATGGAACCTGGTGGATACCTTGTCTGCACTGATCCTAGTCTATACCGCCATGAGCATTCCGATCGCCGTCACGCTCATGGTCGCCTATTTCCGTACCGTGCCGACCGAGCTGAAGGAAGCAGCGCGCATCGACGGGGCGGGCGAATTCCGTACGTTTCTGATCGCGCTACCGGTGGTCAAGCCGGGGCTTGCCGCCGTGGCGACGTTGACGATGCTGCCCGTCTGGAACGATCTCTGGTTTCCGCTGGTGCTGGCGCCAAGCAAGAGCAATCAGACAGTCACGCTCGGCGTGCAACAATTCGTCGGACAATTTCTCAATGACTATCCCGCGCTCCTTGCCGCGCTGACGCTCGGCGTCGTGCCGCTGGTCGTGCTCTACATCATCTTCTCTCGTCAATTCATCAAGGGTCTCAGCCAGGGCGTTGGCAAATAGCGTCGCTGTCCTGTTACAATTCTCAAAGATCCGGAGCTTTCCATGGCTGATGTGAAAATCACCAATCTCTACAAGCGCTACGGCGCAGTCGAAGTCCTGAAGAACATCAATCTCGATATCAGATCGGGCGAATTCGTCGCCTTCGTCGGCCCTTCCGGCTGCGGCAAATCCACATTGCTGCGGTGCATCTCGGGTTTGGAGCAGATCTCGCAAGGTACGCTTGAGATCGGTGGCCGTGTGGTCAACGACATCGGCCCGTCGCAACGCGGCATCGCCATGGTCTTTCAGTCCTATGCGCTCTATCCGCACAAGACGGTCTATGACAACATGGCCTATTCCTTGCAGTTGCAGAAGCTGCCGAAGGATCAGATTGACAGGATGGTCATGGCGGCGGCGGAAAAGCTGCAACTCGTGCCCTATCTGAAGCGGCTGCCCAAGGCGCTCTCCGGCGGCCAGCGTCAGCGCGTCGCCATCGGCCGTGCCATCGTGCGCAACCCGAAGGTCTTCCTGTTCGATGAGCCGCTTTCGAACCTCGATGCGGCATTGCGCGTTCAGATGCGCATCGAGATTGCCCAGCTGAACAAGAACCTCTCGGACACGGCGATGATCTACGTGACCCATGACCAGGTCGAGGCGATGACGATGGCTGATAAGATCGTCGTCTTGCGCGATGGTGTAGTTCAGCAGGTCGGCTCGCCGCTCGAGCTATACGAGAGCCCGCAGAACCTGTTCGTCGCCAAGTTCATCGGTTCGCCCGAGATGAACTTCATGACCGGTGATGATGCTAGGGGATACAAGGCGGAAACCGTTGGAGTTCGCCCTGAACACATGAGGATCGAGCCCTCTGGCGGCGTCTGGACCGGTACCGTGATGCATTCGGAAAATCTGGGCGCCGACTCCTACATCTATATCGACATGGGTGGTGCAAAGCCAATCATCATCCGTCAGGAAGGCAAATCGGACTACCGCTCAGGCCAGCACCTGTCCTTTTCGCCGAAGGATGATCGCTACCATCTCTTCGACGCTGGCGGTCGACCGATGGCGCATTGAGCGATGCGCCGGCAGGGCCCCAGTTTGTCGAGCGAGACACTGTGATCGTCGAATATCGATAAGCAAAGTCCGGAGCGCCTGTCGGGTAATATTGAAACAGCTTTTGATAATTATCACGAATCAACCCGCTCATTGCCAGACGGAATCGAATCCTAAAGCGGCCAAGGCGGGATTGGTCGCCATGGGCGTCTTGGTCGCCGTCGCGCGCCATGAGGCGCTCGAAGAGGCCGGGAGCATGGCAATGGCAATCGGCAGTGCTGCTGCGCCGAGTGCTGGCATTTCTGCAGCATGCTCGGCGGGCATCAGGCGTGGCCGGCTGCTGGAGTGCCGATGGGTCATCGACGGGAGTAGCGGAGTTGTGGCGGCGATGAGGCCATCCAGAAGCTCGGTCGGCAGACCGCCGCCGATGACGATGGTGTCGGGATCGAACATGGCTTCGACGTTGCGGATGGCGATGCGCAAATATTGACCCGCTTCCTGCTGCCAGGCCGACAGGCGTGCGTCGCCCGAACGACTGCAGGCGACCAGTTCCTCTGTCGGAACCTCGTCGGGCGTGCGTGTTGGTCCGCAGATCGTCTCCGCTGCTGCGTAAAGGGACACATATTGCTCCAGGCAGCCCCGGCTGCCGCAAGGGCAAAGCCGTCCGCCGGGCTTGACGATCATATGGCCGATTTCACCTGCGCCGCCGAACGCGCCGCGATAGGGATGCCCATCGATGATCAGGCCACCGCCGATGCCGAGATTGAAATGCAGGTAGAAGAAGCTACGAGCGACACGGCCGACGCCATAAAGGCCTTCACCGATGGCGGCGACGGTCGCATCGTTTTCGACAAAGGCTTTGATGCCTGTGAGCTCTTCGAGTTTTGCCACCAGCGGAAACTTGCTCCATTCATCGGCTTCCTGCACCTTGTCGTACCAGAAAGTGCCGTTTTCCACCGTGCCCGGCACGCTGCAGCCTATGCCCCAGATCTTCTCCCGTGCGATCCCGGAGGTCTTGAGCAGTCGGTTGGCCAATGAACCCAGCGCCTCGGCAATCAAGCGGGGTTCGCGCTCGACGAGGTCGCGGCTCTCGCTGGCGATGACGTTGCCGGCAAGATCGACAAGGACGCCGGAAACCCGACGATAGGCCAGCGACAGGCCGATCGTATAACCCCCTTCCGCATCCAGAGACAATTCGACGGCGGGCTGGCCGCGCTGTCCGACCCGCTTGCCTTGCTGGCGGATCAGTCCCGCCATCTCAAGCTCGGATGCTATGTTGGAAATTGCCTGCACGGTAAGGCCGATCATCTGCGCCAGTTCCATGCGGGTGATTGGTCCATTGCGGCGCACGGCGTCGAAAACCGCGCGACGATTGAGCGCCTTGGTCTGAGTCAAATTCGTGCCGGGCAGTGAGCTTTCGCGATCCATTGAATTGAGCATGCCACTTCTTTCGTCAAAGCTTTGATTGCAAGATATTCAAAAACTGTTTAATTAAAAAGTGTTGTGTTATTCTAAGCTGGGAAGTCGGCGAAGAGAACCGCCGGCGGCGCGAGGAGCGTGCGCGTAGACGTAGAATGCTCGTCGCCAAGCCTAAAAGCATGCAACAGCCCATCGTGGATGAGGAGGGTCTATTCCGTGGCTACTGTGACTTTGAGTTTTATGTAACTATTTAGTTATATAATTATCGATCTTTCCAACCTTGGCTCACGCCGAGGACGGTAGTGATTGCGCATGAAAAGCCAAGCATGGGAACTTCTCCGGTCGCAAAAGAGGGCCGCGTCTAAGGAGGGTTTTGCTGTGTGCGTAGAATATAATGTAATTATATCAACTTATTAACATAAATTCCGTCGCAAAACTCGGCTGCTGTAGAAATATGAGATATGTATTGGAGCATCCCACAGTGATTTTTGAATGCGAGAGGCTGCACGCCGCTTGACAGGTGAATTTTACCGCTGTTAGCTATTCACCAAATAGTTATTTATGAGAATGTGAGAGGCATGCAGCATGCGGTCTATGATCGACATTGTGGATGTATCGAAGTCCTTCACGACAAGGGCCGCTGGTCTCGTGACTGCGTTGCACGCGGTCAATCTCACAATCCGCGACAATGAGTTCTTTACATTGCTCGGCCCCTCCGGTTGCGGAAAGACCACGCTGCTGCGATTGATCGGTGGGTTTGAGGCGCCGACGACGGGAGAAATCCGCATAGCCGACATTGATGCCGCCCCATTGCCTCCGCAAAAGCGGCCAGTGAACACGGTGTTTCAGAGCTATGCCCTCTTTCCGCATATGACGATTGCCGAGAATGTTGCCTTCGGCCTCGAAATGCGGCGCGTGCCGAAGGCGGAGATCGACCATCGGGTGCGGGAAGCGCTGAGTATGGTCCGGTTGAACAACTACGCCTCGCGCAGCCCCCGCCAACTCTCTGGCGGCCAGCAGCAGCGCGTTGCGCTCGCAAGGGCACTCGCCCCACGCCCAAAGGTATTGCTCCTCGACGAGCCTCTCTCTGCGCTCGATCTCAAGCTCCGCAAGGAAATGCAATCGGAGCTGAAGCGCCTGCAGCAGGAAACGGGCATTACCTTCGTTTTGGTCACTCATGATCAGGAGGAAGCGCTGGCGATGTCCGATCGCATCGCCGTCATGTCGGCTGGCAACGTCTTGCAGGTCGGCGAGCCGAGGGGCATCTACGATAATCCGCAAAGTCGTTTCGTGGCTGATTTCATCGGAGAATCGAATGTCATCCCAGGCGCTGTTCTCGGCCGCGATCCCAGCATCATGATCGCCGTACGCCCAGAGCGCATCGCTGTTACCCCTGCTGTGAGTGCGGGGCAGGGGCGAGCCAGAGGAAAGATCGCTTCGGTCACTTTCCTCGGCCTAGATACGCTTTACGAGGTCGCGCTAGACGGCGGAAGCAAGGTGCGCAGCCGGTGTCGCGATATCGATCCCCCGTTGATCGCCGGCCAGTCCGTCGTCATCGACTGGCCGAGCGGTGTCGAACGTCATCTGATGGATTGAGGAGACGGGCCGCATGAACGAAAACCGTACTCTGGCTCTGATCGCCCCTGCCTTCCTGGTCATCGGCGTATTCATGGTGCTGCCACTCTGTATCGCCGTGGTTTATTCCTTCATGACCGCCAATCCCTATGGCGGCGTCAGCATGCCTTTGACCTTCGATGCCTATGTGCAGTTCCTCTTCCGGCGGGATTTCGACGATAGCTTGATGTTTTCTTGGAGCTACGTAATTATTATCATACGCTCGATCTATCTCGCGGCGGCGACGACCATCTTCTGTCTCATGCTTGGTCTGCCGGTTGCCTGGTACATTGTTTGCCAATCGCTCCAGCGGCGCCGCATCCTACTATTCTTCGTCACTTTACCATTCTGGATCAATACTTTAATCCGAACCTACTGCTGGGTGTTGATCCTGCGCGACGAGGGGCTTGCGAATAATTTCCTGAAATCGCTTGGCATTATTACCGATCCCTTGCCGCTGCTGTATAATGACGGCTCGATCCTGCTTGGCCTTGTCTACACTTTTCTGCCTTTCATGATCCTGCCTGTATACTCGACGCTCGAGCGCATCGATCCGCGACTGATCGAAGTCGCCTATGATCTCTACGCCAATCGCTATGCGGTGTTTCGTCGGGTGATCTGGCCACTGGCGAAACCCGGTGCGCTGGTTGGTGCCAGCATCGTTTTTGCTCCGGCCTTGGGTTCGTTCCTCGCACCTGATCTCCTCGGCGGTGGCAAGAGGCTTTTGATCGGCAGCCTCGTGCAGATGCAGTTCACCACGTCGCGCAACTGGCCGTTCGGCGCGGCCCTGTCGATCGTCGTGACGATAGGCGTGCTTTTGATATTCCTCGCCCGCTCACGCAAGGTAAAGGAAGAGGGTCGCCCATGAGAACCGTCCGCCCCTTCGATTGGCGCCAAACGCCCGGCCTTTCCGCCTTCACGGCGATCATCATGCTATTCTTCTACGCACCCCTGCTGATTTTGGTGATCTACTCCTTCAACGCCAACCAGCTGGTGACGGTGTGGAGCGGTTTCAGCGTCCATTGGTTCGTGGATGTCGCGGCCAATGCCGATATTCGCCGCGCCGCGATCAATAGCGTTGTCATCGCGATTGCAGCGACGATCGCATCGATGCTGATTGCAACGGCAGGTGCCTTGGCGCTGGAGCGGGGCAATCTGCGACGCGGTCGGGCAACGGTGACGGCCATGATCGCGCTGCCTCTGATCGTGCCTGAAATCATCGTGGCGATCATGACGTTGATCTTCTTCTCGATGATCGGCATGCATAACGGCCTCGTCAATCTCATCATCGCCCACACAGTCTTCTGCATTCCGTTTGCATTGCTGCCGGTGCAGGCGCGCTTGCGCGACATGGGAGGAACGCTCGATGAGGCGGCAAGAGACCTCTATGCCAATGAATGGCAGCTCTTCCGGCGCGTGACGCTGCCATTGCTGATGCCGGCGATCTCGGCTGGTGCCCTGATGGCCTTCGTCGTGTCGCTCGATGATTTCCTCATCAGCCTGATGGTCTCCGGAGCCGGCTCCACGACGCTGCCCGTCTATGTCTACGGCATGATGCGGCTTGGTGTGACGCCGGAGGTCAATGCAATCTCGACCATTCTGCTGGTCGTCTCGCTGATCTTCGTCACCGCGTCGCTGCTGCTCGGACGACGCAGCCAGATGGCGGAACAATAATCTCCAGAAAAACAAGGAAGAGGGAACCATGACCGAATTGAAGAAGACAATTTTCGCCGCCGGCCTTTTGGCGGTGACTGCCTGCGCCATGCCGAATGCAGCCTTCGCCGATGCCGGCGTCCTGCATATCTACAATTGGACCGACTACACGTCCGATGAACTGGTCAAGAAGTTCGAGGCCGAAACCGGCATCAAGGTGACGATCGATACCTACGATTCCAACGAGACCGCGCTCGCCAAGATCAGTTCTGGGGCGTCCGGCTACGACGTGATGATCATCAGCAACGATTTCGTGCCGATCTTCGTCAACCAGGGGCTGTTGCAGGACGTGGGCGTCGCCTCCATGCCGAATTTCAAGAACCTTGACCCCAAATGGCAGAAGCGCCCCTGGGATGCCGATTCGAAATATACCGTCCCCTGGGTGTGGGGAACGACGTCCTACTCGGTGGACACGGCCTTCTACAAGGGACCGACCGACAGCCTGAAGGCGCTGTTCGAGCCCTCGGCCGATCTCAAGGGCAAGATCGGCATGTTCGGCTCGCCGAGCGAGGTCATGTCGCTGGCACTCCTCTACATGGGCAAGGAACAATGCAACACCAACCCTGCCGATCTGAAGCAGCTGGACGCGTTGCTCGAGGCGCAGAAACCGTTCGTGAAGGTCTATAATTCGGACGGCACGACCGAGCGACAGGTATCCGGCGAAACGGTTATGCATGAGCAATGGTCCGGTAAGGCGCTGGCCGCACGCCAGCAGAAGTCGACTATCAAATATGTCTTCCCCAAGGAGGGCGCGATCGGCTGGATGGACAATGTCGCTGTCCCGAAAGGCGCCCCGGATCTGGAAAATGCCAAGAAGTTTCTAAACTTCCTGATGGACCCCGAAAACATCGCCCTGCAGCAGAAGTCGACTGGCTACCAGAGCGCGGTCACGGGTTCGAACAAGTTCCTGCCGCCCGACGTCGGCAACTCGCGAGAATTCAATCCGCCGGCCGATCTGAAGATCGTCTTTGCGCCGTCGTGCCCGGAAAAGGCAACGCGCGCCTACGACCGGATTTGGACCAACCTGCGTCAATGAGATCGAACACGCGGCTGGCCATCTCTTGTGGCTCGCCCGTCATGAAGAACCAAACCGGGTGGCCGTTGGCCCGGCCATCCGCCGGATACGAATAAGGGAACAGTATTATGAACCAGATCGTTCACTCCGCCACAACGCAAACCAGTGCGGCGGCACCGCCTCCGCCAGCTTACCTGAAGGCCCTTTCGCCGTTGAGCGCGGATGAAATTCGCGCCGTCACGGCTGTGATCAAGGCAGATCCAGAGCTGGGACCAGATATTCTGTTCGAGAATATCGATCTTCGGGAGCCGACGCCTTCGGAACATCGCGCCCATCTGGAGGGGCAGACGTTGCCGCGCCAGGCTCGCGTCAACGTCAACCACCTCGATCGACCTGGAGTCTGGCAGCTGATCGTCTCGCTGGCCGACAAGTCAATCGTCAGCCGCAAGCATTTCCCGACGGCGCGCGCCGGCTTCATGGTCGAGCAGATGCTGAGCGTCGAGGTGAACGTCAAGAACGATCCGCGCTTTGTCGAGGCTTGCCGCAAGCGTGGCATTGAAGACATGACCGGCGTCATCGTCGATTCCTGGTCCGGTGGCAATTTCGGTCACAAGGACGAGGAAGGACGCCTGATCTCGCATACGTTTTCCTGGCTGCGCGTCCACGAATTCGGGAACTACTATGCCCACCCGATCGAGGGGCTGAATGCCGTCATCGACGTCAAGACCGGCGAGGTGCTGCGCGTCGACGACTATCCCGATCATCCGCCGATCCCGATGACGCGCTATGATTACGATCCGGAATTCCTGCCGGCCCCGTCAGCCCCGCTGAAGACGCTCGATGTCGTCCAGCCGGACGGCGTGAGCTTCACGATCGATGGCCACGCGATAGCCTGGGACAAGTGGACCCTTGCCATCGGCTTCACGCCGCGCGAGGGGCTGGTGCTGCACGATATCCGCTTTGACGGCCGCTCCGTCGTTCGCCGCGCGGCCATTGCCGAATTGGTCGTGCCTTACGGATCGCCGCTCTATGGTCACGCGCGCCAGAACATCTTCGATGTCGGTGAATACGGTTTCGGTAAGCTTACCAATTCCCTGAAGCTCGGCTGCGATTGCCTCGGCACCATTCACTATCTCGATGCCGAGGTGAACGGCATCAATGGAGAGCCCGTCACCATCGAAAAGGCCGTGTGCATTCACGAAGAAGATGCGGGAGTTCTCTGGAAACACTGGGATTTCCGTACCGGTCGCACGGTGTTGAAGCGCGGCCGCAAGCTGGTGATCTCGTCGATCTGCACGGTCGGCAACTACGAATATGCGCAGTACTGGTATCTGGATCTCGCCGGCGAGATCGAGTTCGAAATGAAGGCGACTGGTATCGTCAACACCAATGCCTGCCATCCGGGCCAGCCCGACAAATATTCGACGGAGATCCAGCCGGGCCTCGGCGCGCCGATCCACCAGCATATTTTCTGCGCTCGTCTAGACGTGGCCGTCGATGGCTCCGGCAACAGCGTCGTCGAAACCAATTCGTTCATGGAATCGACGAGCGATACCAACCCTTACGGCAATGCCTTCCACGCCGAAGATACTGTGTTGAAGACCGAGCTTGGCGCTGCCCGCAGAGCGGACCTTTCCACTCATCGCAGCTGGAAGGTGATCAATCCTAGCAAGCTCAACCATGTCGGCAAGCCGGTGGGATACAAGCTGCACGCACCCAATTGCGTAACGCCGATGATCCAGGAAGACGGCCCTTCGGGTATCCGTTCGAATTTCATCCGCAATCACATTTGGGTTACGCCCTATGACGAGAACGAACGCTATCCGGCTGGCGAGTTCGTTGCGAATTCGGACGGCTCCGGCGGTCTCGCCGAGATCATCAAGCAGGATCGTCCCGTGGAGAACACCGACATCGTGCTTTGGCATTCCTTCGGCCTGCACCATGTCGTCCGTCCCGAGGATTTCCCGGTACAGCCCTGCATATCATGCGGTTTCTCGCTGGCTCCGGCGGGTTTCTTCGAGATGAACCCCTCGAACAACCTGCCAAACACGATCAACAATGCGAGCGTCCTTGCGACGGACGGCTCGAAAGGATGCTGCTGCTGATCTCCTCAAATAAGGCAGCAGCTCACATGGCCGCTTCGGGCCACGAAGCGGCCATGTGCCTGACATCAAGCTCCGGGCGATATTGTGACCTATACGACCATGATGTTTCGTGACACGCAGATGCAGGCGATCCTTGTCGGGATCTCGCTTGCAAGCGCGTTCTGCTGGTGGCTTCTCGTCGTGGCAATGCCGATGGACGGTGCGGCTATCTGCGGCGTCGATGGCATCGGATCAACCATACCCGCCTGGAACATGGGTCGCATGTTCAGCCTATGCGCGATGTGGGGCGTTATGACACCGGCGATGATGTTGCCGGCAGCGACCATTTCGATCCTGCTGGTATCCTGGGAACGACGCGGCGACCGAATGGTCTATGCAATCGCCACGTCGTTCGCCGGGGGGTATCTCCTGATCGTCTTGTCCTGCAGCACCGTTGCTGCTTTGGCGCAGTGGATGTTGGAGTCAACCGGCGTCATGATCAGCTCAACGACGATCGCTGACCCGTTGCTGAGCGGTCTTCTACTCCTTGCGGCTGGGTTTTATCAATTGTCTCCGCTCAAACGCCCGGCCGCGCCGCTTTGCGGCACGTCATCCCGTGGTAATGCGAGGGATCACGCGGCGATGAACAAGGGCTTCATGCACGGCTGTTCCCGTTTCGGCTGTTGCACCGGCATGATCTGCCTGCAATTTGCCGGCGGCGCGATGAATATCGGCTGGATGGTATTCCTCGCTGCTTGGATGACAGCGGAGGCAGTCTTGCCGTGGAAGCGGCACGTCGCTGTCCTCGCAGGCACAGCATTGCTTGTGGCCGGCGGACTGTGTTTGGAGGGCAGGTTTTGAGCGCTGGCACATTGGCGCATGAGCGCCCGACGCAAGCCTCTTTGCAAGGTTTCGGACCCGGTGCGCACTTGCCGTCGCCTGGCTCGCCCATGATTTCGGTAGCAAGGATCGACGATCTTCACAGGAGGACAAAATGAGCTTTCAATCCTATAATCCCACAACCGGCGCACTCATCGCAACTTACGAGGAGCATAGTGATCCCGAAGTCGAGCGCTTGCTGCAGCAGTCCCATGAGACCTGGAAACGCTGGTCGCTGACGCCAATCGAGGAACGCTGCGCTTTCCTCGTTCGGCTTGCGGACCTGTTGGAAAGCCGCGCCGAAGAATACGGTGCCCTTATCGTATCGGAGATGGGCAAGCCGCTCGCCGAGGCTGTGGGCGAAGTGAAGAAATCGGCCTTCGGAGCGCGCCATTTTGCAAGCGACGGGCCTGCCTATATCGCAGACGAGGCGATTCCCGGCACGCCTGGCAGGATCACCTATCAGCCCATCGGCCCGATATTCGGCGTCATGCCCTGGAACCTGCCGTTCTGGCAGGTACTGCGTTTCTTCATCCCGGCTGCTCTGGTCGGCAATACCGTCGTCGTCAAACATGCCGAAAGCGTGCAGGGATCGGCGGCAGCGATCGAGAAGCTTATTCTCGATGCCGGGGCTCCCGCAGGTCTTTACACCAATCTTGTTATCGACCGCCGACGGGCACCACAGGTTATCGGCGATGCGCGTATTGCCGCAGTGACGGTGACCGGCAGCACGCATGCTGGACGTTCCGTCGCTCAGCAAGCAGGCGCACTTGGCAAGAAGGTCGTGCTCGAACTTGGCGGCTCGGATCCATTCATCGTTTTCGCCGATGCGGATTTCGATAAGGCCGTGCAGATGGCCGTCGTCTCGCGTTACTCCAACAATGCCCAAAGCTGCATCGCTGCAAAGCGGCTTTTCGTGGAGGAGACGATCGCCGATCGATTCACTGCCGCTTTTGTCGAGGCTGTGAAAAAGATCCCTGTCGGCGATCCGATGAGACCGGAAACGAAGCTCGGACCGCTGGCGCGCAGGGATATTCGCGAGGTCGTCGAGCGTCAGTTGAAGGATGCGGTTGATGCTGGCGCGAAGGTATTGGCAGGTGGCAAGCCAATCGAGGGACCGGGCAATTTCTACGAGGCAACGGTGCTCTCGGATCTTCCTCATGACGCTCCGGTCGCCCGAGAGGAGTTCTTCGGGCCGGTTGCAATGCTGTTTACCTTCAAGGACGAGGAGGACGCGATCCGTCTCGCCAACGACACGGAGTATGGTCTGGGAGCAACCGTTTGGAGTGGCAATCCCGAACGAGCCGAGCGCGTTGCTCGGCGCATCGAGGCCGGCGCCGTGTTCATCAACGATTTTGTTCGCTCGGACCCACGGGCGCCTTTCGGCGGCGTCAAGGGATCTGGCTTCGGCCGCGAACTTGGCGGTCTTGGCGCGCGCGAATTGACGAACGCGAAACTTGTCTGGACAGGCGCGTAGCACCTGTAGTTTTGCCTTGGCGGCTTGACGTGGACGTTACGGTTTCGGCAGCGGCGGGCCGCGAAGGGAAGAACAGGCGCATGCGTCAAGCCGTTGGCCGAGCAAATCGTGGACATGCGGGAGGCGAGGCCTCCCGCATGTCTAATCGCGGAGCATGCCATGCCGGGACAGCGGGTGAGTTTTGCCGCAAGGCGGGGTCAGTCCGTGGCGTTTGACTGTTCGAAGGGGCGCTTGTTGTCACCGAGCTGGCGAATATAGAGATGCCGGAAATTCGGGTTGGTATTGATGAAAATGGGAAGACTGGCGGCCCCGATCACGGGGGCGTCATCCGTTATCTGACCGATCACAAGACGCGGCCAGCGCCTGTCCTTGCGCTCGCTCAAAGAGCGATGCAGCGGATATGCCCGCTCCACCAAGGCAGCGATGATCGATGGCGGTAGTGAGCCGCCGACCGTGATGAATTCGGGATCGATCGTGCTCTCGAGTATGGCGGTCAGGAAGCGCAAACACAGGCCGGCTTCCTCCATCCAGGCGGACAGGCGCGGGTCGCGCTGGCTGTGCAAGTCTGCGAGAATTGAAACATCGGCAACCGCTGCATCGGCCTCCTCGCTGCTCCAGTCGAGCGCATTCGCAATGCCGTTCAGCGAGAGAATGGAATCGACGATGATCGGCTCGTCACCATTGCGGGCGCGACTGGGCAGAAAAGGCAGGAGGCCCAACTCGCCGGCGTTGCCCCAGGCGCCCTTCAGGGGCATGCTGTCGACGATGACGCCGGCGCCGACGCCGTAGCCGATATAGAGATGGGCGAAATTGCGCTTGTCCCTGTCACTGCGGGCAAAGTGCTCGCCGATGGCGGCGGCGGTTGCGTCATTTTCGACGAGCACCGTTAGCCCGCAAAGGTCGTTCAGGCGCTGGGCCACCGGGACGCTTGCCCAGGCATCCCATCCGGCCTGCTTGGTGGCAAAGTCATAGATGTCGTCGTCGAGCGTCGGCAGAACCAGGCCGATGCTCCAGATCTTTTCGCGCGGAATCGCGGCCTCCTCGATCAGCTCATCGGCAAGCCGGGCAATGTGCTGCAAGGTTGAATCAGGATCGCGGGTGTCGCCGGTCCAGATCTTTCGGCCGATGACCTCAAGGAGCAGGTTGCAGGCGACCATGACCACACGATTGCGATCGAGATGGATACCGATGGAGAAGCCGGCGGTCGGGTTGGGACCGAGATAGATTTGCGGCTGGCCGCGCTGGCCCTGCGAACGACCGGTCTCGATGATGAAGTGCTGGTCCAGCAATTCACGGGTGATGCCTGATACGGTCTGCGGTGTCAGTCCGACCCGCTTGGCGATATCGACGCGGCTGAGCGGTCCGGACTGATACAGGGCTTCGAAGATGAGCCGGCGGTTGAATATGCGGGAATGTTCGAGATTGGTACCGGTGACGTCGGGCAGCCTTTGCCGGCCACCCGCAAGCTTGGTGAGCTTGGTCGCTTTCGACTCTGTCTTTGGCGTATCGCTCATTCCGTTTCCATTCAGCGCGCCCGGAATTCGTGGCCGAGAATGCCGTAGGCCGGGCTCGAGCGCCGACCGAGCATGGCCTGTCCGGCATCGTTGAAAAGATGAACAGCCGCCACCGGTGCTTCCGCCACGAAACGGTCGCCCGCCTTGCAGAAAATATCGCCCGGGTAGCGAACGGTCAGCATCTGTCCATCGGCCAGTCGCATGTAGATGATGCTCGTCTCGCCCAAATGTTCAACAAGGTCAACCGTTCCCTCGATCTTCATCGACTGACCCTCGCCGGGAATCCAGTGTTCCGGCCGAATGCCGATGGTAATCGGCGCACCGGCTGCAATAGCAGGCCCGGAATAGGGGATATTGACCTGCTGCTCGCCGACCGAAAGGCGCAGAGCACCATTGCCGAGCGAAATCACGCGCGCCTGGATCAGGTTCATGGCCGGAGATCCGATGAAGCCGGCGACGAACAGGTTTGCAGGTGCATGATAGAGGTCGAGCGGGGTTCCCACCTGCTCGACGCGGCCACCGTTGAGCACGACGATCTTGTCGGCCAGTGTCATTGCCTCGACCTGGTCATGCGTCACATAGATCATCGTTGCACCGAGTTCACGATGCAGCTTGGCGATTTCGATGCGAGTGTTGACGCGCAGTGCGGCATCGAGATTCGACAAGGGTTCGTCGAACAGGAAGATCTTGGGTTGGCGAACAATGGCGCGACCGATCGCGACGCGTTGGCGCTGGCCGCCGGAAAGGGCGCCGGGCTTTCGGTCGAGAACGGCGTCGAGCTTCAGGATCGAGGCTGCCTTGCGCACACGGCGGTCGATCTCGTCCTTGGGGATTTTTGCGAATTTCAGGCCGAAGGCCATGTTTCGGTAGACATCCATATGCGGATAGAGCGCGTAGGACTGGAACACCATGGCGATCTGCCGGTCTGCGGGCGCAACGTGGTTCACGATATCGCCGCCGATGCGAATATCGCCGCCGCTGATTTCCTCAAGCCCGGCGATTGCCCGAAGCAGGGTGGACTTGCCGCAGCCGGACGGGCCGACGAAGACGACCAGTTCGCCATCTTCGATCGTAAGGTCGATCCCGTGCAGCACCGTCAGGGCGCCGAAGGCCTTGCGCACATTGGTCAGGGACAGGTCAGCCATCGGTGTTTCTTTCCTTGAAAGCAATAGGCATCATTTTACCGCTCCCGCTGTCAGGCCGGAGACGATGCGGCGCTGGAAGATCAGCACCAGCAGGATGAGGGGAACGGTGACGATGACGGAGGCCGCCATGATCGTTCCGAACGGAAGCTCGAAGCGGCTCGACCCTGAAATCAGCGCCAGGCCGACGGGAACGGTGCGGACCGTATCGCTGAGCGTAAAGGTGAGGGCGAAGAGGAACTCGTTCCACGAGGCGATGAAGGCAAGCAGGCCCGTACTGGCAAGTGCCGGCGCCAAAAGCGGAAAGTAGATCTGCCAGATCATCGCCCAGGTCGAGCAACCGTCCATCCGCGCAGCATCTTCGAGTTCGGCCGGAATCTGCCGGATGAAGCTTGTCATCACCCAGACGGTGAAGGGCAGGCTGAAGATCATATAGGAGAGAACGAGACTGCCGAGGCTGTTATAGAGCCCGAGCCAGCGGATCGTTCCGAAGAGACCCGAAAGAACGACGATCTGCGGAAACATCGAGGCGCCGAGAATAGCAGCCAGAACGACGCCGCGACCGCGAAATTTCAGCTTTCCAAGGGCGTAAGCCGAAGTGATCGCGAAGATCAGCGAGAGCGTGACGACCGAGACGGCCACGATCGCCGAATTCAGGATGTTGCGCAGGAAGTTGCCGTTGGTCAGAAGGTCACGATAGTTCGTAAGATCGATCGGTGGAAAAAAGTCGACCGAGAAGAGAGCTGATCCGGTCTTGAACGACGATACGATCGCCCAATAGAAGGGGAATACCGTATAGAACACGACGATGATCTTCAGCAGGGTCAGTATGATGGCTTTGGTAAGGCGCTTCATGGACATCCTCACTCGCTGATCAATCGGATCTTGGTGAGCTGGATATAGACGGCCGCCACCAGCGAAATCATTACGAAGACCAGCATAGCCACTGCCGAGCCGTAGCCTACATCCTGGAAGTCGACGAGTTGTTGGCGGGCGTAGATCGATATGGTCGCGGTTTCGCGGCTCTTCGAACTGAGAACGTATGCAAGATCGAACATGCGCACGGCGTCGAGCAGGCGAAAGAGAATGGCAACGGCAAGGGTCGGCCATAGCAAGGGCAGGGTGATGTAGAAGAACTGTGCCCAGCCAGGCGCGCCATCGACCTTGGCGGCCTCATAGAGATCGCGGGGGATAATCTGCAAGCCGGCGAGTATCAGGAGCACCATGAAGGGTG
This sequence comes from Martinezella tropici, assembly GCA_000799755.1. Taxonomy (GTDB): domain Bacteria; phylum Pseudomonadota; class Alphaproteobacteria; order Rhizobiales; family Rhizobiaceae; genus Rhizobium; species Rhizobium tropici_A. The sequence goes on along the minus strand of JUHI01000005.1, from coordinate 36,204 downwards.
TCGTCTGCCAGACGTCGACTGCAATGATTGCCGCCATGGCCGTTCCGGTTCCGGCCGTCCATGCAATTCCGTGGGCGATGAGACCGAGCTTGATCAGCAGAGCGTTGACGACGCCATACTGGTCGTGAAGCATCCACTGCCACATTTGCGCAGAGACCACGGTCGGGATCGCCCAGGGGATCAGCATGACGGCGCGCAATGCGCCGCGGCCCTTGAGCTGACTGTCGATGAGGAGGGCGATGCCGACGCCAGCGAGAGTTTCAAGTGTTACAGACGTCGCCGAGAAAAAGGCGCTGTTGCGCACCGCATGCCACCAGTCGCCGTCTTTCATCAGCGCCAGATAGTTGCGAAAGCCGATGAACCGCGGCAAGTCGCCTGCATCCAGCGTGGCGTGCATGAAGGAGAGGTAGGCGGTGCGGGCAAGCGGCCAGGCGGTGACGGTTGCAAGCACGATCAGCATCGGAGCAAGCAGTAGCCATGGTTCGATACGTTTGATCCAGCCGGATTGAATAGTTGTCTGCGACGTCATGCCGTGGCCTTGATCGTTTGCCGGCCATTGCCGGGTGGTTTTGCCAGTGCGGCTCCGACGACGCCGGCGCTCTCGCCGAGCGCTGCGACGAGAAGCGGGATGGACCTGCAACTCTCTGCAAAGATGTTTTCGCGCATGTGCTGTTCCAGTTTCTCGCGATAGCGGCCGGTCGAGCAGCCCAGTCCGCCGCCGAGAATGACCACTTCGGGGTCGATCACGTTGACCATCTGCGCTATCAGCCGGCCGGTCACTTCCGCAGCCTCGTCGATCACGCGCATGCCGATGAGGTCTCCGCCAGCGCTTAGCGTTTCCAGCGAGCGCACGCCGTCCTTGGGGAGCGCTCCACTGCGCCGTGCAAAGGAAAGCTGCATGCCTTTGCCGGAGGCAAAGTCTTCGGCATTTGCAACCGTCAAGCCGGTGTCATCGTCCTTGGGGAGCGCCAGAGCGGAGCTGGCGAAATGGATCGCAAAGCCGTTGGCGCCCGACCACGGTTTCCCGTCGATGACAAGCGAATAACTCATGCCCGTGCCGAGGGACATATAGATGAAGCTGCGATGCTGAGTGCCGGCGCCGAACCGGGCCTCCGCATGGGCGGCCGCGCGTACATCGCTGTCAACCATCGCCGGAAGACGGGCCATGTCCTCGATCTGCGTTCTGATGCTCTCGATCGAGAAATTCCAGTTGCTGCAGACGCGACCCTCTAGATCGACAAGTTCCGGGACGACGATGCCGACCGATGCGGGCGCTTTGCCTTCGCTGTTGGCGAGGGCTTGGATCTCGGCGGCGATCTCGGCCACATCGTTGATGATAGCGGCGGGGCCTGCAGCGACGGGAGTGGGTTTGCGTCGAAGATGCGTGACGGCACCCGTCTCGATGTCGACTAGGCCGGCCGCGATCTTGGTGCCGCCAAGATCGATGCCGATACGGTAGCCTCCTTTGCTTGAAGAGGCGATCCCGGGATCTTCTTGGGGTGCGCCCATCATGCCCGGCCTGCTGCTGCCGTATCGAGAAGGATGCGAACCTGTTTGCAGCGATGGATGATGGTCGCCGGCCATTGCGGATCGAAGCGATCGCTTTGCGTCAGGCGCTTCGCAGCCTCTCGCTTGTGGGCGCCATGGATGACCATCGCGACGGCCTTCGACAGATTGGCGATGGTGCCAAGGCCGACCGTCAGGCCGTGATGCGGCACGGCGTCAAGGGATGGGAAGTTGGGGAAAGTGCCCAGATTGTCGCGGCGCGTCTCTTCTGCAAGCTTGACGATGCAGCTTGGCCCGTCAGCCGGGCTTCCGGGTGGGTTGAAGGCGACATGGCCGTCGGTCGCGCCGGATGCGAGGATGAAGAGGTCGACGCCGCCGGCCGCTGTGATGCGATCGTCATAGGCACCGGGATTTGCCGCATCCGGAAACCAGACATGGTCCTCGGGTATCTGATGCGCAGTCTCGACGCCTGCGTTCAGCCTTTGACGTATCTCGTATTCCGCAAAGCGGCGGCAACTATTATGGGCGTCGGGCGGGCAGAGCCCGAGGCCGTCATCGCCGCCGCCGAGATACTCGTCCATCATGACCAACACGAGGTTGGACAGGTTGAGATTACCGGCCTTAGCCTTGTCCGCCATGGCGTCGTAGATCGGCTTTGGCGAGCGGCCGCTCGGGCAGCCCAGAAGAAATTGTCTGCCTCCGGCATGCGCCGCGGCAATCGCCTTCAAGATGTCGTTGGCGAGCACATCGCCGATTTCGGCCGGGTTGCTCAGGATTTCAGCGCAATGTGCGGACAATGTTTCCTCCAAACAGATCAAGCGGGTCGTGGCCCGTGGCTCGGCCTTACAGACCGAGCGTCCTCAGATAGTCGCGATTGTGCTTGGCAATGGGATAGGGCTTTTCCGGCGGGCAGGGATACATGTCCTGCTCGACGACGGCAAAGCCGTCATAGCGGCGCGCCTCGAGGAACTTCACCACTTTTGCGAAGTCGATGACGCCCTTGTCGAGTTCGCACATGACGCCCATCTGGAAGGCATCCATGAAGGGAATGTTCTCGTCCGTGATGCGCTTGCGCAGCGTGCCGTCCATATTCTTGAAGTGATAGTAGGGAATGCGATCGGCGTGTCTTTCCATGAAGGCGAGCGGGTCGGCGCCCGTATAGATGTGATGGCCGAGGTCGAAGCACAATCCGACATGGTCGGGCTTCGTATCAGCGAGAAGCCGTTCGATTTCCGCTTCCGTCTCGATGCAGGTGCCGACATGAGGATGAAAGACGAACTTCATGCCATATTGTTCGACGACACGTTTGGCGGTCGCGCTAACAATCGCGATCATCCGCGCCCACGCCTGGTCATCAAGCAGCCGGTCGCCCGGTGCGGCATAGGACTCGGATTCGTCCATCAGGACGAACCATTCCGCGCCCGCCGCCTTCAGAAGCGCGCAGATCGGCCCGACGCGGGCAGCAAGCGTTTCGGCGGAATCGGCAAGTGAAAGCGGATGCACGACGCCCGTGCCGCAGAGCTTGATGTCGCGACGGCCAAGCTCGGAAAGCAGCGTTTCAGGATCGGTCGGTAGATAGCCCCATGGCCCGAGTTCGGTCCAGCCGTAGCCGGCTTTCTGCACTTCGTCGAGATAGCGTTCCCATCCGACCTGCTTCTCGTCCTTCGGATACCAGACGCCCCAGGAGTCGGGTGCAGTCGCCACTTTGATCGTCATTGTCTTGTCACCTAATATTCGGGATAAAGGGGTCCGCACCGCCTCGTCACGGGTGCGGACCTCCTGGTCTGAAAGCGTTACCAACCGCCGCGCGACTTCAGCGCATCGAGCTTGGATGCCAGGTCATCAATGGCCGTATCGCTCGTCGCCGGGGTTGCTAGGGCGGAGTGAATGTTGTTGGAAATCTCCGTCGAAACGCGGGGATAGTCACTGCCGGTGACACTGGTCGGCCGGGTCACGACGTTTTCGAAGGCCGCCTTGGCGGTCGTCAGGAACGGAATGGCCTTCAGGACGTCGGCGTCGGAAAACAGCGACGAGATGCTGGGAATATAGGAGCCGGCGATGGCCCGGCGCTTTTCTTCCTTCTCTCCGGCAAGGTAAGCGACGAGTGCGGCGGCTTCCTTCGGATGGGTCGAATACTTCGACACACCGAGATAGGCAGCCCCGTCGATACCGACATGCTGGCCCTTTGCGCCCTTCGGCAGGGGAGCCACGCCGACCTTGTCCTTGATGGCGCTGTCGGTGCCATTGGCAAGCGACCAAGCGTAGGCCCAGTTGCGCATGAAGACGGCATCGCCGTTCTGGAAGACGCCGCGCGAGCCCTCTTCGTCATAGTTGAGAACGCCGGCGGGGGAGATCGTTCCGGCCCAACCGGCCGCCGTCTTCAGCATTTCCTTGGCTTCGGGCGTATCGATGGTGATCTTGCCATCGGCATCGATGAAGGTGCCGGCGCCGCTGCTGGCGAACCATTCGGTGGCGTTGCAGACGAGGCCCTCATAGGCGCGGCCCTGCCAGACATAACCCCACATTTTGTCGTTGCCGGCCTTGCGTTCACCGTCCTGGACGAGTTGCGCCGTCGTCGTCAGATCGGCCCAGGTTTCGGGAACCTTGGCGCCATACTTGTCGAGCAGGTCCTTGCGGTAAAAGAGGAGGCCCGTATCCATGTACCATGGTGTCGCGACGAATTTGCCGCCAACAGTGCCTGCGGCGACCGCCGAGGGGAAAAACTTGTCAATCGTGCCTGCCGGCAGTGCGTCCTTGAGATCGAGCAGATGGCTTTTCAGCGGCCCGACCCAGACGCCGTCGAGGATCATGACGTCGACATCGGTCGACTGGGCCGAAAGCAGCTGCTGGTAGAGCGACAACACGTCGTCCCAGTTGGCTGGCATGGTCGTGATCTTGACAGTGTTGCCGCTTTCCTTGGCCCAGGCTTCCGAACCTTCCTTGCAAAGTTGCAGTTCGATGCCGGACGACGAGCAGAAGATGTTGATGGTTTCGGCTTGCGAAATAGCCGGGTAGGCGGCCGTAAAGCCGAGAGCGGCGAAACTGAATGCGAATACCTTGCCTATGGTCATAACGTACTCCCCTTTTATTAAATCCATATTGTGGATCATAATATCGAGGTCACGGCATCTGTAAATGGAATATTTCATCGTTTTACAAAAAAAGATCGAACGTTCATTCTATTTTGGCCTTGAGCAAGTGCTTTTCATTAGATAATTAAATGCGCATATCGAATTTAATTGGCGCCGGCAGCGCGAGCAGAGGAGTGGAACATGCGATTGAGAGTTGGCTTGGTTGGACTGGGGGAAGTGGCGCAACTGATGCACATCCCGACGCTGCACAAATTGCGCGAGCAGTTCGAACTGGCCGCCGTGCACGACGTTTCGCCTTCAGTGCTGCAAGAGGTGGCCGATCACTGGCAAGTTGCCAAGCGTTATGACACGGCGACCGCGCTCCTTGCCGATCCTGCGATCGATGCTGTCTTGATCCTCAGCCCCGATCAGCATCACGGCGAACAGGCAAGAGCGGCGATCGCCGCCGGCAAGCATGTCTTCATCGAAAAGCCCGCCTGCCTCACCGCATCAGACCTTGATGAGCTTGTCGCCGCTGAAGCCGCATCCGACCGCGTGGTTATGATCGGTTACATGCGCCGCTTCGCTCCGGCGTTCATGGCGGCAAAACAGGAGCTTCAAAACTTTGAGGCGATTTCCTATGTCCGCGTCCGCGACGTGATTTGTGAGGGGCCGTGGTTCTTCAACCAGACTGACAAGGTCGTCACGCCGAAAGGCGATATACCGGCTGACCTGATCGATCAGAGCCGGGCGCTTCGCAAAGCCATGATGGACGCCATGTGCGGGCCCGATTCGCCTGCGATCATCAGGCGTGGCTATGAGGTGATGACCGGGTTGTGCTCGCACTCGCTGTCGGCCATGCGGGATCTTCTCGGAGGCTCGCCGACGCGAGTGATCGGAGCACAATTGTCGCAGAATGGCGAACAACTGACTGCGATGTTCGACTATGGCAGTTTCACCGCCATCTATGAATGCCTCATTGACGACATTGCCCGTTTCGACGCCGGCATTGAGGTATTCTCGAAAAACAAGCGTCTGCACTTCCGCTACAATACGCCGTATCTGCGCAATCTGCCCATGACGCTGGAGGTGCAGGAAAGCACCGCAGACAGCAATCTTGTCCGCACTCTTGGCCCATTCCACAAGGATGCGTTCCAGATCGAGCTCGAGGCTTTCCATGCCTGCGTTGCCAGCGGTGCTCCGAACCGCACGCCACCGTCGGACTCGAAAAGAGATATTGAGCTCTTCTCCAAGATTCTGGCGAGCGCGCGGTCAAATTTGGCCGAAACCAGCTCCAGATAGTCTCTGGTCTAACATCAATACGGAAAGCGTAGGCGCCGGAGATCGTTCCGGCGTCTGCCGTTAACCGGCACCGAGAAATACGCGGCGTTGTTCCTATCGGCCTGTTTGACGGCACTGCATGGCAATAGGGTTGTTCTGCCATGGGGTAGCGGTCGAATGCCGTCAAACTCGATGCGACCAAGCAGGCCGCAACTGCTAATGCCGCAAACTGCTTGCCCGGATGACAAGCTCGTGGGCTAAAATTGTATTGTCATTGCCGGCATTGTCCTCAATGAGGGCTCTCAGTTTCCGCACGGACTGTTCGGCCATGTCGCGGCGTGGGAGGCGGATCGTCGTCAGTGGTGGGTCCATGACGGCCGAGAAGCTGAGGTCGTCGAAGCCGGCGACGGCTATGTCCTGGGGGATGCGCAAGCCGTGTTCCTTGAGGGCGGCAATCAGACCATAGGCGGATTCGTCGTTTGAGCAGAAAATGGCGTCCGGTAGCACGGACCGGCTGGTGATCTCGTCGGCCGCCTTTCGTCCGTCATTCATCGTGAACCCGGACTGGATGTAGAAATCGGGGAGGTTGGAGAGCCCGTGATCGGCGAGCGCCTTTTCCCAGCCTCGCCGGCGGGCAATCGCCATAATTTCCTTTGGCGGTCCACCGAGATGCGCGATGCGCTTGAAGCCCTGCTTTGCAAGGTGATCCACGACATCATAGGCCGCCTTCACCTCATCGATCTGCACTGCGGTAATGCCGGTAAGATCGGGCGTGGGGCTCAATGTTCGTACGATCGGCAGGCGCTGGCCGGCGGCAATGCGCTCGAGAAGGCGGGGAGGGCAATAGCTGGCCGTCAGAAGAACGCCGTCGATGCTTCCCGCCAGCAACTCGTCGACATAGCGATCGGAGCGACCCGGATCGATGGCGGTATGGGCGATCATGATGTCATAGCCGCAATCATAGGCCGCGCGATCGATATGCATGAGAAGGTCGGGAAAATTCGGGTTTGCAAGGTTCGGAATAAGCACCAGAATGACCTTGCTGCGTTTCAGCCGCAATGATCGCGCGTGGCGATTGACCGCATATCCCGCCTCCTTGGCCGCCTGGGCAACCCTCTGTCTTGTTTCCTCTGGGATCGGCGGGAGGCCGGCCAATGCGCGGCTGACGGTCGAGGTGGAGACGCCGGCGATACGCGCGATGTCCGCCATCGTCGGGATGCGGTTTTCAGGAGCAGGTGTCGGCTTTCGTTTCGCCATTGGGCCTCTTCAAACAGGAGCGGGTCGTTCACATCCAATAAATATGCGATCTCACTCTTGCACGCAATCGATTGCGCTGCTAGCTTCGCGCAATCGATTGCGTAAGTATCGGCAAAGTGGAGGAGACTTTGCCGGACGGGCTGGGAGGGCCGTATGTCGACGTCGACACTTTCAATACAGCTTTATTCGCTTCGGCATCTGGGCGGACTCGATCAGCAGCTTGATGCGGCCGTGCGGGCCGGCTTTACCAACGTTGAGACCATCGGCAGCCATCTCGATGAACCAAGGGCCCTGAAGGCTGCTCTGACAAGTCGCGGCTTGGTCGCGCCGAGCGGTCATATCGGCCTGCCGGCCCTTCGCGGCGAATTGGAGCGCGTCGCGGATGCCGCCGCCGAGGCCGGTATTGCACAACTCTTCATGCCGGCCCTGCCGCCGGAGGAGCGCAACGGCGATACCGATGCCTGGCGCCGTGTCGGCGCCGAACTCGGCGAAATGGCCGTTCGCCTGAAAGCGCGTGACATATCGCTCGGCTATCACAACCATCATTGGGAACTTGCGCGTTTCAGCGACGGCTCCCGTCCGCTCGACTGTCTCTTTACAGGCGCTGCCGGCAGCCCGCTCGTCTGGCAGGCCGATGTCGCATGGCTTGCCCGGGGCGGCGATGATCCGAAGGCGTGGCTCGAAAAATATGCAGGCCTCCTCGTCTCTGCCCATGTGAAGGATCAAGCCCCGGCGGGGCGGAATGAAGACGAGGACGGCTGGTGCGATGTCGGTTCCGGCATCCTCGATTGGCCTGATCTGTGGGCCTTTGCCAGTGCTCGCGGTGCCCGCCTGATGGTCGTCGAGCATGACAATCCCAAGGACCCGGCGGGCTTTGCCGCCAGAAGCTTCTCCTATCTTCAGACGATCCGATAGTCCGATCGTCCGGCATCAGTGCAGATCGATTTCGTTCAACAAGGGGGGAGGAACCACAGATGAACGGCAAGTCGGGTAGCATGACAATGAATCGCCGATCGTTCCTCGGAGCGTCGGCTGCGGCCCTGGCTGCAAGTGCTGCAGGCAAGGTATTTGCGGCAGATGAAACTCTCACGTTCTGGGACATGGTCTGGGGAACGGGTGCCACTTACACCGCTGCTGCCAAGGAGCTTGCGGGCAAGTATACGCCTGAAGGCGGCGCGCTTGGCGTTCGTTACCAGTCGATACCCTGGGCAAACTGGTATCAGACCTTCACCTCGGCGGCTGCGTCGGGAACGACGCCGGCGGTCAGCTCCGGCGCGGCCTTCCTGCCGTTTTATTTTCTCGAGCAGGGAGTGGCCATTGCGGCCGACAACCTGATCGGCAAGCTCGACAAGGACGGCAAGAACGACTTTCTGCCGGGCCTGCTGCCTGCCATGAAGACGGATGGCGGTTATGCCGGCGTTCCCTGGTCGATGGATCTCCGCGTCATCTGGTATCGCAAATCGCTGCTGGAAAAGGCCGGCGTCGAGCCGCCGACCGATTGGGACGGCTACATCAAGGCTGGTGAAGCCCTGAAGAAAATCGGCCATATCGGCCTCGGCCTTGCAGCCGGCAGCACGACGACCGATGCGCAGCATACCGTTGCAGCCCTGATGATCAACAATGGCGGCGGCTTCTTTGCGCCAGATGGTTCTTTGAATTGCGTCAGCGATCGCAACATCGAGACCCTCGATTTCATCAACGAGCTCGTGCGCAAGGGCATCATCGATCCCTATGCTGCAAGCTACACCTCGGACAATCTCGCAAGCGACTGGAAATCCGGGCGCGTCGCCATGGGTTTCGGGCAGACCGGCCTCGACAAGACGTTGCCGCAAGAGATCAAGTCCGATGCTGTAGTCGCGCATCCGGTAAAGGCTCGCCACGGCGATCTCGGCACCGTCTATTACATCAACTCGCTCTGGATGTTCACGACGACGCCTTCGCAGGAATCGTCGGAGGCCTTCCTGGCCTGGTATCTCGACAATATGCATGTCTACTGGACGAGCGGGGTTGCGATCGACGTGCCGGTCAAAAAGAGCATCGCCGATCTGCCCATCATCCAGAGCAACCCCAACCTGGTTCTTTCTATCAACGAATGGCAGCCGGTCGGCAAGACGATCGGCGCTCAGGCGCCGCATGCCTTTGCCGCGCTGAATGCCGTCGATGGCGGTGCCGCCAGTGCCGCCTTCGTGCAGCAGATCATCCAGGGAAAGACGAAGTCTAAGGACATTCTGGAAACCCTGGAGGCTTCCCTGCGAAAGGTCGTGCAATAACATGGCCGAGGCGCATGCGATATCGGAGGGACGACGGTTGACGAGGACATCGGCGGCTTCACGCGCCGGTGCGCAGACGGGGCGCAAGGCGACCATGATCGGCCTTGCCATGCCGTCGATCCTGCTGATGGCGTTGATCAACGCTTATCCGCTGGGGTTTGCCCTCGTGCAATCCGTTCACAATGGTGGTCTGCTGCGCCTCGGTAAGTTCATCGGCTTCAGGAATTATCTCAACGTCCTGACGGACCCAGCCTTCTGGTCGGCTGCGTCCTTCACGTTGCTGTTCACTATTTGCGGCGTGTTCGGCAGCTGGTTGATCGGTTTCGGCCTGGCAATCCTCCTGAAGCCGCAATTTCCTGGGCGAAACCTGTTCAAGGTGCTTCTGCTGTTGCCGTGGATCGTGCCGATCGTCGTCACCTCCATGAGCTGGAACTGGCTGGTCGCAACCCCCGGCAGCCTTTTGCCGCAACTGGCCGAAACACTGGGCTTCGGGCAGATCCTCTTTCTCGCCGATCCGACTATGGCGATGATCACGGTCTGTCTGTTCAAGATATGGATCAGCTATCCCTTCATGATGATGATGGGAGCGGCGGCGCTCGAGAGCATAGACAACAGTGTTTATGAAGCCGCAACGCTCGACGGTGCAAATTCGCGCCAGCAGATCCGCTACATCGTTTTGCCGATGACTGCCCGATCCACCTATATCAGCTGGATACTGATGACGATGTTTTCGGTCAACGACTTTGCGACGATCTATCTTCTGACTGGCGGCGGCCCGGTAAACGCCACGACCTCGCTGATCGTGCTCGCCTATCGCTCGGTCTTCCAGGATTTCCTGCCCGGTTACGGTGTTGCGATTTCCTTCATGATGACGATCGTTCTGGTCGCTCTCTCGCTCCTGCTGTTTCGGCAGGTGCGCAAAGCCAAGTTCTAGGAGGCTCTCATGGCGGTAAAGGCAGTGACCGCGAGCACGACCGTCGGCATCGGCAAATCGGCCGGCTGGACACGCACGATCGTGCTTGCATTGGTAACGCTCATCGCCTTGAGCCCGATCCTGGTGATCTTCGGCCTTGCCTTGCGGCCACGCCTTTACTCCGACGTCACCGGACCGACGCTCGAGACATTTGTCTATGTCATTCGGAATACTGATATTCTGGTATGGTTGAAGAACAGCCTTATCGTATCCGTCATCGCCTCCTGCCTGGCGCTATTTGTTGCAGCACCTGCCGGTTATGTGCTGTCGCGCGCCCGCGGCGGTGCCGTCTCGCTCTATTCGATGCTGATCTTCATCATCCAGAGCTTTCCGATCGTCGTCTTCATCATCCCGCTCTTCATCATGCTGTCGCGGCTAGGGCTTGTCGATACACTGGCAGGCGTTTCGATCATCTATGTCGCCTCGAGCGTGTCGGTCGCCTGCTGGATGATGGCCGCCTATTTCGACGGCATACCGACGGATCTCGAAGAGGCAGCCTGGATCGACGGCTGCAGCATGTTCGGCGCATTTTTACGTATCGTGCTCCCTAATTCGCTGCCCGGCATTCTGTCGACGGCGATCTACGGCTTTCTCGTCGCCTGGAACGACTATCTGGTCGCACTCGTCTTTTTGCGCACGGACAGTCGCTTCACTTTGCCTGTCGGCCTGCAGACATTCTTCCAGCAAAACCAGACCGATTGGGGGCCTGTCATGGCCTGCGCCGTGATCATGCTTGCGCCCCCAGTCATCATCTTTGCCTTGCTCAATCGCTTTTTCAGTATCGGTGGCATCGGCGGCTCGCTCGCCGGCCGATGATATGATCTCAAGAGGCTTCCCATGTCAGATGCCAAGAACCGCGCGTTCAGGCTCGAAACCTTTCGGGCCGTGCTCGATCGCATCATTCCGGCGGATGATTATCCCGGTGCGCTCGATAACGGCGTAGACTCCTTCATTCTTTCGCTGTGGGATGCCGGTCTCGTTGCCGATTGCGAGGCGATCGATCAAGGCCTCTTGGATCTCGACGCGCAGACGTCGGGCCGCTTTTCGATGTTGTCGTCCGAAAGCCAGGACCTCCTCCTTGCGGAGCACAAGGAGGAAACCTGGTTTAGCATACTCTGCGAACTGGCTGCGGAGGGGTTTTATGCCGACCCTGCAAACGGCGCCAATCCGGACGCGATTTCATGGAGAATGATCGGCTATCGCCCGGGCTTGCCCGAGGGGCCAAGCGGTCCTTGCGAGAATCCACAGGATGCCGTGCGCGGGAGGTTACGGGCATGAAGATCGACTATGATGCGATTATCGTGGGCGCAGGCGCCGCCGGCAATATCGCAGCCGGCGTGCTGGCCGAGGCCGGCAAGCGCATCCTGCTCATCGAGCGCGGCAAAAGTCGGACCTATGCCGAAGACGGTCATCGCGATCATCTTCGAAATCATCGGTTGCAGGCTTACGGCTTCAATACCGGGCCGGAGATCGACGGCAATCCGCGCGTGTTCATCGATCAGCAGGGCAGGCGGCACGTCATCAAGCCGCACCAGGATAATTATCACGTCAATGCGGCTGTTGTCGGCGGCGGGACCTTCGTCTACGGCGGGCTTGCCTGGCGCTTCCACCCAAAGGATTTTCTTATGGCGTCGACCTATGGGCGGCCGGAAGGGTCCTCGCTGGTCGATTGGCCCATTTCCTACGACGATCTGGAACTCTGGTATGGGAAGGCCGAGCATGAGATAGGCGTTTCGGGTGATGGCAGCGGCGACCGCAATTCGGGTCCGCGCGGCCGCGACTATCCGATGCCGCCGGTAGCAGATAACCCAACGAGCGCCCATCTCAGAGCTGGCGCCAGTGCGCTCGGCCTCTCGACGTTTACGCCGCCGCTTCTCGTCAATACCGTGCCGCGCGCCGGACGAGGGGCCTGCATCCACTGCGGCTCATGCGTCGGGTTTCCCTGCCCGAGCAACGGCAAGAACGGCACGCAGAACACCATGCTGCCACGCGCGCTGGCGACGGGGCATTGCGATCTCCTGATCGAGACGGTCGTGGAGAAGGTCGCGACCGACGATCGGGGTAACGTCATAGGCGTCGATATTCTTGAGGCGGATGGGGCAGGGCAGTTCAAGTCCCGCCGCATTTGCTCAAGCATGGTTATCCTCTCGGCCGGGGCGATCGAGACGGCGAGACTGATGCTATTGACACGCACCAACCGCGAGCCGAACGGGCTCGGCAACAATCACGATCAGGTCGGCCGCAATCTGCAAGGGCATTATTATCCGACTGTCTTCGGGCTATTCGAAGAGCCTGTTCAAGACAGCAAGGGCCCAGGCGTCACGATTGCGACTACAGACTATAATCACGGCAATGATGGCGTCATTGGCGGCGCCATGCTGGCCGATGATTTCGTCATGCTGCCGATCATTCTTTGGAAGTCCGGCTTGCCGGACGACCTGCCGCGGTACGGGCTGTCGGCAAAGCACTTCATGCGGGATAACTTCACGCGCATCGCTCAGATCAAGGGGCCCGTTCACGAAATACCGAGTGCCGATTGTCGCGTTCGCCTCGATCCGGAAATCCGCGACAAATATGGGCGCTCCGTCGCTCAATTGTCGGGAACGACGCATGGCGAAACCGTTCGAACCGCGGACTATATCCTTGAGAAAGCCGATGCCTGGATGCGGGCATCGGGTGCGGTGCGGACATGGGGCAAGAGGCAGACGCTCCGCCTTTCGGCGGGTCAGCACCAGGCAGGCACCTGCCGTATGGGGGAGGCGCCGCAGACCTCGGTGACCGACAGCTTCGGCAAGGTCTGGGGCCACGACAATCTCTATGTGTGCGATGCCTCACTGCATCCGACCAATGGTGGCTATAACCCTGTTTTGACGGTCATGGCGTTGGCTTTTCGAAACGCGGAGCGGATCGGCAACCTTCTCTGATGGGGAATAGGTGCGGCAGGCTCGGTCATGAACGGCAACTCGCCGATCGTGGCTTAGCGCGATGTGAGGCTTTCGGCCCATGCATCGAAATCCATGCAATTTCGAGGTTGTTGACAGGAACGGGATCGCATAAGCTGTTTGTATTATCGTTAATCCAAGTGGAGGAGAGACCATGCCGTCCATGCGCCCGGGGCCGGAAACCCGACGCTTATTGCCCCGCCAAATCAGCGAACTTGTCGTCTTCGACATGGCTACATCGACGGCGCGCGTGATTTATGAAACCGGCGAGCTTATCGAAGCACCCAACTGGTCGCCCGATGGCAAGTGGCTGATCTACAATGGTGACGGCCGCCTCTTCCGCATCTCTCCGGATGGTCAGGATGGCCCGCATCGGGTCAATACGGCACCGGTCGAAAACCTGAACAACGACCATGTCGTATCGCCGGACGGGCGTTCCTTCTTCGTCAGCGCCAATGACGGTCATCTCTATCAAGTGCCTTTCGAGGGCGGTGCGCCGCGTCGCGTCTCCAACGAGCATGAAGCCTCGCGCAGCTTCAAATATTACCTGCATGGCATTTCTCCCGATGGCGCGACGCTTGCCTATATCGGGCTGGAGCGCCGCGAGGGCGGCGGCATATTCACGCGCGTTTGCACTATTCCTTCAGCAGGCGGTGATGACGTTTTCCTGACCGATGGCGCATGCCCTGTCGATGGGTCCGAATTCTCGCCGGATGGGAAATGGATCTATTTCAATTCCGAAGCCGCCGCGACGCAGGCCGGTCATGCCCAGGCTTTCCGCATGCGCCTGGATGGCTCCGGGCTCGAGCAACTCACGCATGACCAGCGGGTCAACTGGTTCCCGCATCCGGCACCCAATGGGCGGGATCTCGTCTATCTGAGCTATCCGGTGGGAACGCTGGGCCACCCTGCGGACAAGGATGTCATCCTTCGGCTCATGTCCGCGGCAGGCGGCAAGGCGCGTGATCTCGATGCGTTCAACGGCGGCCAGGGCACGATCAACGTGAATTCCTGGGCGCCGGATTCAAGCGCTTTCGCCTATATCCGCTACCCGGCGGCGGGTTGAAGAGGCTTGCCGGCATAGCCTAGGTGCGAAGGGTCGAATTCGAGCTTTGGCGTATCAGGAGATCCGGCTCGATCAGCGTGACGCGCGGCGGCGGCAGATCCGCTTCCGCGCTGATCAGATCGACGACGCGTTCGACGGCCATGGCTGATACACGCTCGACATTATAGTCGACCGTCGAGATTGGCGTGACCGCATATTCACCGAACTCGATATTGTCGAAGCCCATCAGTGCCACGTCATCGGGGACGCGAATGCGGTTGCGGGCGCAATATCGCAAGACGCCCAATGCCAGTGAATCATTCGTCGCGAAGATTGCTGACGCGCCGAGCCGTTGGCTGAAGATCGTATCTGCAGCCCAGTAGCCATGCGCGACCGAGTGTCCGCTCGGCTTGATGAACAACGCTGTATCGATGTCCGCACCCGCATCTCGGTATGCCTGCATGTAGCCTTCGAGCTTTTCCGAGTTGCCGAGCTTCGTGCCGCCATCGATGATTGCGACGCGGCGGTGGCCGCCGCTCAACAGGTGGCTGACTGCCTTATAAGCTCCCATCCGCTCATCCATGCAGACGGCATCGATACCCGCATCGGGATCGCCGACCAGCAGAACGACTGGATAATTGCGCGCCCGCAGCTTACGGATATGATCCAGGCGGCGATGGCTACAGGGAAAGACCAGCATGCCATCGGCCCGCCGCGCCCGAAAGGTCTCGATCATCTTCTCCTCGACGGCGATGTCATTGTTCGACGTCGCAAAGAGGGTCGTGTAGCCGCGTTTGGAGAGCTCGCCTTCAACAGCCTGCGCCACGGCCGTCAGCACGGGATTGGAAAGGTCGGTCAGGATCAACCCGATTGACCGGGTTTCCCGGCGCACCAGCGACGTGGCGACATAGTTGGGCAAATAGTTCAGCTCGCGCGCCACATCCGCGATCAGGGCGCGGGTTTCGGGCGGAATTCGCGAGCTGCCCCGCAAAGCCAGCGACACGGTGTTCACAGAAAATCCCGTCTTGTCGGCGATGTCCTTCAAGCGCGCCGCAGGCTTTGCCATGCAAATTCGACTCCTGTCACACCGTCTGTTGCTTCAGAGCGGCGATGGCTCTGTATTGCAGGCAATCCGGTGCCATTTCCATCAATTCGATCCTGTTGCCGTCAGGATCTTCAATCCACGCGCCACGATTCCCGTCAAGCCCGGACTTGAGCGGTGAGGTGAGCGCAATTCCCGCCTTTTCCAGCTTTGCCGCCGCAATATCGAGATTGTCAATCGTCAGGCAGAGATGATTGGTGCCGTTGGCATTCGGCCCGGGGGCACGATCGCCCTCGGCGCCGGGAAAGAGTTCAAGAAACTGGAGATCGGTGATGCGCAGATAGACGATCCACGGCGTCCCGTCATCGCGCACTAGCCTGTGCATTTCTCTGAGGCCGAGGCGGTCGCGATAAAAATCAAGCGACGCATCGAGATCCTTGACCTTGATGGCGAGATGACCGAGGCCGGTAATATGATCCATGACATAGCTCCAAGGTGTTGTTTTGACGACAATATTTCAAGGTAGAAAGCAACGCCCCGCTGTCCCCTCTTGGACGGCAGGTCTGGTGGAGAATGGGTTAGTCCCAAAGCGGTGCGCCGGGCGGATCGATGGCCCGGGAACTTTGCGGCAGGGCATCGATCGCCTTGAGGTCGGCGACGGCCAGCTTGAGTGTCCGGGCCTGCCAGTTCGAGTGAATGCGCTCCGGCTTCGATGAGGTCGGAATGGCGGCATAACCCTTGGAAAGTTCGTAGGCGAGGGCGATCTGTTCGACCGTTGCCCCATGCCGCGCGGCAACCGTCCGCATCTGCTCGACATCTCCCATTCGGCCCTGCGCGACCGGTTGGTAGCATGTCACGAGAATGTTGTGCTCCGTGCAATAGTCGGCAATTTTACGATTCTGGAACAAGGGGTTGAGTTCGATCTGGTTGGTGGCGACGACGCCCTTGCCGAGAATGGCCTCGGCCCTCTCCAGGAGAGCGATGGTAAAGTTCGAGACGCCGATCATGCGGGTCAGACCCACTTCCTGCGCTTCGGCGATCTGCTCGAGATAGACTTCCGGCTCGATGCGGTCATAGGGCGGCGGCCAGTGGATCAGGGTCAGGTCGACCTGCTGAACGCCAATGGTTGCCAAGCTTTGCCGCAAGGATGGCAACAGTTTTCCGGGATCGAGATTGTCCACCTTGATCTTCGTCGTGACGAAGATCTCCTCTCGCTTCAGTCCGCTTTGCCGCATCGCCTCGCCGACGCTGGCTTCGGTGCCGTAGGACTGTGCGGTGTCCAAATGGCGATAGCCCGTTTCGAGCGCGTAGAGAATTGCCGCGACGCCATCGGCGCCCGTTCGCCCCCATGTTCCAAAGCCCAGCCGTGGAATCGAATCCGTCATGATGTCTCCTCCAAAAGACTCCCGATCGGCAAATACATGCTTGACGCCTTCCGAGAAGGCGATAGTATTAACGTTAATATCGCGATGTGCAAGGGCTGGAGGAGGCCGCACTCGCTGATCGGGAGGAAAATCGATGGCATTGAGATGGAGCCGGGTCACCCCGCAGCTTGCGCTCGCGCCTGCCGTGTTGATTACGGTCGTGGCGTTCGTCGGATCGATCGTCTGGACCATCGTGCTTTCGTTCACCCGCAGCCGGCGCCTTCCGGACTATGAGATCGATTGGTCCAATCCTTTGCGCCAATACATCAGGCTCTTTGCCGACGCGGGCTGGGAGATATCGCTTCGCAATCTGATCGTGCTGGCGATCGGCAGCGCGCTTGCGATCGTGCTCGGCTTCATTCTTGCTGCCATGATCGAGAGAGAGCGGCGTGGCGAGGATGTGTTTCGCACCGTCTTTCTTTATCCGCTCGCCGTTTCGCTGATCGTCACGGGTGTCGCCTGGCGCTGGATTTTCAATCCGCAGCTCGGGCTTGAGAATTTCCTGCACGGCATCGGCCTTACCGGCGTCAGCTTCAATTGGTTGAATGATGGCCAGACGGCGATGTATGCGATCATTCTCGCCTCCGTCTGGCAGAGCTCCGGCTTTTATATGGCACTCATGCTCGCCGGTCTGAAGGGGATCAATCAGGAGATCTGGAGTGCTGCTCGCATCGATGGTGTCAGCCTCTGGCGTGTCTATCTCGAAGTCATCATCCCGATGATGAAGTTTACCTTTCTCACCTGCGCGATCCTGCTCTCACTTGGGGTCATCAAGGCTTATGACATCATCGTTGCGATGACCAATGGCGGTCCCGGCCAATCTACATGGCTGCCGGCCTACTTCACGATCAAGGCGATGACCGAGAAGGGCAATCTCGGCTACGCGTCGGCCGCCGCCTCGATGATGCTTGTCGTGACCCTGGCGATTTTCCTGCCTCTCGTAGCGTTGACCGCCTGGCAGCAGCACGCAGCCCGCAAGGGAGGTCACGCGTGAGCGATATCGCAACCGTCAGGCCCCCGGTCACCGCGACTGAAGCATCGGTGGAAGTCATGTTCCCGCGAGCCAAGAAGCGCATCAGGGGGCGCTCGATCGCTGTGCTTGTCTTCCTGACCATGGCGGCGCTCTTCTTCTGCGTACCGCTTTATGTACTCGTCGTCACCTCGTTCAAGTCGATGGATCAGATCCGCGAAGGCGCCATCTTCTCGCTGCCGCGGCAATGGACGATCGAGCCGTGGATCTATGCATGGAGCCAGGCCTGTTCCGGCATCACCTGCACCGGCCTTCGCGGCGGCTTCTGGAATTCCGTCGCCATCCTGTTTCCGTCGCTGATCGCCTCGATTTCGCTTTCGGCCGTGACGGGCTATGCCCTGGCGCTATGGAACGTCCGATGGACCGGCGCATTCCTGTTTCTTCTGTTTCTTTGCGCCTTCGTGCCGTTCCAGATCATCATGTATCCATTGATCGTCATCACGGTCGGCATGGGGATCTACGGCACGCTCTGGGCTGTCGCCTTCATCCATACCGTCCTCTCCATGCCGGTTCTGACGCTGATCTTTCGAAACTACTACAAGGATATCCCTGCCGATCTCACCAAGGCGGCAATCATGGACTCCGGCTCGTTCTGGCAGATCTTCGTCGAGATCATCCTGCCAATGTCGGGCAATATCCTGATCGTCGTCCTGATCATGCAGGTCACACATATCTGGAACGACTATCTGATCGGCGTGACGTTCGGCGGCCTGGGTGCTGCGCCGATGACGGTCAATCTCGCGAACATGGTGACGGTATCGACGGGCACGGTTGCCTACAATGCCAACATGGCTGCAGCACTGCTGACCGCCATTCCACCTCTGTTCATCTATTTCCTCCTCGGCAAGTTCTTCGTGCAGGGAATCGCCGCCGGTGCGATCAAGGGTTAGGGCAACGGATGCCAAGTGTTTCCTTCGAGCATATCGTCAAGAAATATGGTGAGGTGAAAGTCCTCTCGGGCCTCAATCTGGCGATCGACCATAGCGACTTCCTCGTGCTGCTCGGGCCGTCGGGATGCGGCAAGACGACATTGCTGAACCTGCTGGCGGGCCTTGTCGACGTGTCCAGCGGTCGCATCATGATCGGCGCGCGCGACGTCACCGAGCTCGATCCCAAAGATCGCGGGCTGGCGATGGTCTTCCAGTCCTATGCGCTTTATCCGACGAAGACAGTGGAGGGGAATTTGCGTTTCGGCCTCTCCGCCCTTAAGCTACCGCGCGAGGAGGCGGATCGGCGGATCAAATGGGCGGCAAGCCTGCTGCAGCTTGAGGCTTTGATGGGTCGCAAGCCGGCCCAGCTTTCCGGCGGCCAGCGCCAGCGCGTTGCCATCGGTCGAGCCCTCGTCAAACATGCCGACGTTCTGCTTTTCGATGAGCCCTTGTCCAATCTCGACGCCAAGCTTCGCACCGAGATGCGGCTCGAGATCAAGAAACTGCACGAGGAGCTGAAACCGACCGTCGTCTATGTGACACATGACCAGATCGAGGCGATGACCATGGCAACCAAGATTGCCGTGATGAACGGCGGCGAGATCCAGCAGTTCGGCACGCCTGACGAGGTTTACGAGCAGCCGGCAAATCTCTTCGTCGCCGGCTTCATCGGCTCGCCGGCCATGAATCTCATCGAAGCCAGTGCCGTATGGGACGGGGAGCGATTGAGCGCGATTGCGGCTGACGGTTTGCACTTCGATCTCTCGGGCTATGACTATTGCACTCGGCATCCGTCCCAGGACCAGCCGATCATCATCGGCATGCGGCCCGAGCATTTCGTCATTGGCGAGCCTTCGTCTTCCGCCGCCTGTTCCCTTCAGTTGCCGGTGCGGATCGTCGAGCGCACGGGGTCCGACGCAATCCTGTCGCTTAGCTTTGGCTCCTTGTTGATCGCTGTGCGCATCGAGCCGGATCGCGCCGCCAGACTGAAGGTCGGTGAGCTCGTGACCGTGACCTATCCCAGGACAAAATTGAATCTTTTCGACGCCCAGAGCGGGCGGAGGCTTTAGTGGGAGGAAGGCATGCTGAGAAACTGGAAAAAGGCATGGCTGGTGGCGTCGATCGTCATCTGCCCGATGGTCGTTCACGCCGAAGACCTGGTCATCTATCAGAAATGGTCGTCGCCGGCGGAGGTCGCAGCTCTCAACGTCCTGAAGAAGGCTGCCGAAGAGAAAGGGATAAAATGGATCGACATCACCATCCCGCATGACACCGGCTCCAACGTCAATCTCATGAACCTGGTAACGGGTGGGCAGCCCCCGAACGTGTTTTCCGAAAACAATCCAGCCGTTTACCGCGATCTGACCAATATGGGGCTTGGCCGTCCGCTGACGGATGTCTTCAAGGCGGATGGGGCGCTGGATAAGTTTCCACCCTCCGTGATCAAGTCGATCACCGTCGACGACCAGATCATGAAGATCCCGCTCGGCATCCACATCGACGGCATGCTCTACTACAATATTGAAGCAGCGAAAAAGGCCGGCGTCGATCCTTCGAAATGGACGTCCTTGGACGAGATGTATGCGGATTTCGACAAGATCAGGAAGGCCGGCATAGTACCGTTGGCACTCGGCGCGCAACAATGGCAGGTCGGCTATCTCACCCATACGTTGGTTGCGAGCGTGGGCGGCGCTGATCTCTTTACCAGGATCTACGGACCGAAGCCGGATGAGGCAGCGCTCGATGCGCCTGAGCTTCGAACCGCGTTTGAATGGCTGCGCAAGTTCCAGAAGGCTTCCGATCCCGGTTCCGTCAATCGCGACTGGAACATGACCACCAACATGGTGATCGAGGGGCAGGCGTTGATGCAGATCCATGGGGACTGGATGAAGGGCGAATGGCGCGCTGCGGGCAAGGAGGCCGGCAAGGATTTCGGCTGCTTGCAGATACCCGGTGCAAAGGCGCTGTCGGTGACGGTCGATGCCTGGGGTATCCTTGGCAAGCAGTCTCCCGAAAAGGACGCAGCGGAAGTCGAGTTCGCCAAGCTTATCGTCGATCCGAAGATAAATGCCGCCTTCGCCGCGGCGAAGGGTTCGACGCCAGTGCGCACTGATGTCGATCCATCGACGCTCGATGCCTGCTCCAAGAATGTCCTCGATATGCTGAAGGACCCCGCACACCAGGTGCAGAACCCGCATTCGATGGTCGATGCCGACTGGCAGTCGGCGATCTGGGAAGTCGCATTCAACTATTGGAGCAATCCGAACATGACGGTGGACCAGGCGGTAGCCGCGCTCAAGGACCAGTATGAAGCCATTCTCAAATAGCGACTGGAAACATGACACTCTGTATGGCGGCAAGCTGTCTTGCCGCCGAGAGCGAAATAAGAATGGAAGGTGTGATAGACATGGACTCGAGACTTCTTGATGAAGACGCGGTTATGCAGATCTGCTTTGTCACCGACGACGTGGTGAAATCTGCGCGGTGGTTTTCGGATCTGACCGGCAAGCCTATGCCCAAGGAAGGAAGGGCTGCCGAGCCGGATGTGGCGCAGGCGATTTATGATGGCAAGCCGGCCGCCGTTGGCTGCCGTATCATGATGTTCAAGTTCGGTAATATCGATGTAGAGTTCCTTCAGCCTGGGCCGGAGAAAAGTGCCTGGCGCGACCTGCTGGAGGCAAAGGGGCCGGGTTGCCACCATATAGCGTTTCGCACCCGCAATCTGACGAAGCGCAACGCCTTTCTCGAGAGCAAAGGCCACCAGCTCCTGCAACGCGGCGAATTCGATGGCGGCCATGGCCGCTATGCCTACTACGACACCGTCAAGGCGCTTGGCGTCATGGTCGAATTGCTGGAATTCGACAACGATAAAGAACCGCAAGGCTGATATCTGCCGGCTCCGTTGAGCAGAGGGCCGGCCATCTCCGACGTTCATCCCCCAGAGAGCAAATCCATGGCTTATCCGATCGCATATCAACTGTACTCATCGAGGAATTTCCCACCGCTTCATGCGCAATTTCCCCTGCTGAAGGCCCTGGGCTATGATGCGATCGAGCCGTGGTTGCCGGCCTATGAAAGCGATCCCACGTTGTTCCGGCGGCAGATCGATGATGCAGGCCTTGCCTGTCTCGGATTTCATATGCCACTGAAGGGGCTGGTCGCCGAGCCGGACCGCTTCATCGAGATCGCGCAGACGCTGGGTGCGACCTACATGATCCCACCCTTCGTACCGAAGGAGGAGCGTATCGATACCGCCGACTACTGGAAGGGCATCGGCGAACAGCTTGCGCGGGGTGCCGAGCGCACGGCGCGACACGGCCTGAAGGTTGCGTGGCACAACCACGATTTCGAGTACATGCCGCTTGCGGATGGTACACGGCCGATCGATCACATTCTGGGGGCCGATGATGAGGTCGTTTTCGAGATCGATTGCGGCTGGATCACGCGGGCTGGTGCCGATCCCGCCGCGGAACTGGAGCGTTATGCCGATCGCATCATCGCCATCCAGACCAAGGATACGGCTCCGTTTGGAACAACGGTCGACGACGGCTGGGTCGCGACAGGTGACGGCGTCATCGATTGGGCGGCCCTTGTGCCCTACTTCCGCAGGACCCGGGCGGACCACATCGTCACGGAGCACGACAATCCCTCTGATTGGTACCGCTTTGCCACGCGATCGATCGACCATATCCGCGCGCTCGGCTTGTAGGGGGGCAAGGTGAAGATCGTCGACGTCAAATGCGCCGTCATCGGCTCAAGCCCTGTTATCCGCATAGTCACCGATGCCGGCATCGACGGCTATGCACAGGCGGAAACCTGGAAGCCGTTTCTGAAGCCCTATATTCTCGCGTTTCGGGAGGCGCTCATCGGCCTCGATCCGACCGACGTCGAGCGCGTGATGCTGCGCATCCGGCAGCGTGGCGGTTTCAAGCCCTGGGGGGCAGTCGTCAGCATCATCGAGATAGCCCTATGGGACATTGCCGGCAAGGCGGCGGGTGTTCCGGTCTACAAACTTCTGGGCGGGAAGGTGCGCGATCGGGTCCGTGTCTATAATGGTGCGGTCCGCAAACCGATGAGCGGCTTTTCGCCGGCGGACTATGCCAAGAGTTGCCGTGAAATGAAGGCGGCGGGCGAGGGTTTCACCATCGTCAAGCAGCCGATCGGCTTTCACAGCCGCATGCGCGTCGAGGTGCCGGATTTCTTCTATGGCGATCCGGAAGCAGGCGGAATGCACGGCGCGCACGATCGCGGGCTGCTGACCGAGCGTGGGCTCAAACACATGGTCGCCTGTGTGGCCGCGATGAAGGAGGAGCTGGGTGACGAAATCGGCCTGGCGCTCGATTGCGGCCCCGGTTGGACCGTGCCGGATGCGATCCGCTTTGCCAGGGCGGTCGAACCGTTCAATCTGGTCTGGCTGGAAGATATGCTGACCGGCGATTATTCACCTTTTGTCAACGCGGATGTCTATCGCGATCTGACCCTGTCGACATCGACGCCGATCCATACGGGGGAGCAGATCTATCTCAGGCAGAACTTCAAGCCGCTGATCGAAAACAAGGCCGTCAACGTCATCGGGCCGGACCCCAGTGACGTTGGCGGTATTGCCGAACTCAAATGGATCGCCGAATATGCCGACCTGCACGGTATCCTGATGGCCCCGCACGGAACGGCCAATGGTCTTTTGGGACTGGCCGCGCTCGTCCAGGTCTGTGCAACGCTTCCGCACAATTATGTGGCATTCGAATACACGATCGGTGATCCGTCCTGGTGGTACGATATTGTCGATGGTCTGCCAGATCCGCTTGTCACCGACGGCCATATCGGCGTCTGGGATGCTCCCGGACTCGGAGTGACGTTGAATACGGACAGAGCGAGGGCCTATCTGACAAAGGAGGACCATGCGTTCTTTGATTGATGCTGCTAGTCGAGCGAATTCTGTCGGCGGTGTGCGCGCCGCAACGATAAATCAGGCTGTGGCGCACGCCCGCATTCTAGCCACCGTCCGGCAGCGCATTTGGCGGAGTCCAATGGCAACGTCCGTCCAGCCTTTGCGTCATCGCATTGTCGGAAACGATATTGTTACTCGCAGCCATTGCGATGCCTGATATGTTCACCGTGGGGTTTATGTCTTTTGAACCAGGCCACGGAGTGTCCCTTGACCGCCCAATCCCTCATTCCACGCAAGCTGCTATTCGCCAACGCCAACGCCTTTGGCGGTAGGCTCTCGCCCGACGGGCAATGGCTGACCTGGATCGCACCATTTGAGGGCGTGCTCAACATCTGGATCGCCCCGGCCGCTGAGCCCCACTCCGGAGGGCCTTTGACACGGACAAAGGGTCGGCCGATTACTTGGCAGGAGTGGACGGCTGACGGACGCTTCGTGATCTTTGTTAACGATGAGACTGGCGATGAGAACAATCACGTTTTCATCGTTGATCCCCGCACGAAAGAGCTGCGCGATCTGACGCCGATTGACGGTGTAAGCGCACAGATAAAAATGTGGTCGAGGCAGGTTCCCGGAAAAATCGTCGTTGGGCTCAACGATCGCGATCCGCGTTGGCACGATCTCTATATCGTTGACGCAGTCACAGGCGAGCGAGACTTGCTTTGGCTCAACACGCAAGATTTCGGGAACATCGACGTCGATTGGCAGCTTCGCCCGAGGTGCGCCCGATCGTCGTCGCTGGATGGCGGATCGAAATTATGGCGGATAGACGGTGATGAGGTTACCCCTTGGATGGACCTCGATCATGTCGACAGTTGGCTCACGGGGCCGATTATATTTCATGGCGACAACAATCGTCTGTTGATGCAAACCTGCGTCGCTCGCGAGACGGCGGTCTTTACCTGGCTCGATTGGCGGAGCGGCGAGGAAACCGTTATCGTCGGGCATCCGCGCTTTGACGTGCGGAACGTTCTCGTTCATCCCACAACGTTCGACCTGGAAGCAGCCAGCATCGTTGGAGCGCGTCAGGACTGGCTTTATGTCGCGCCTCAGGTTCAGGCTGATTTTGAGATTATTCGCAATACCTTGCCTGGGTTTGAATTCAATATCGTTAGCCAGTCCGACGAGAACCGGACCTGGATTGTCGATGCCCATAAGGCCGAACAGGCTTTGACCACCTTCCTTTACGATCGCGACAAGGGAACCATGACCGAACTGTTTCGAGCGCGGCCCGCGCTCGATTCCTATAAGCTCGCGCCGATGCGTCCTGTCGAAGCGAAATCACGCGACGGCCTTGATCTGCTTTCCTACCTCACCCTGCCCGCCGGCATCACAACCGAGCGGCCGGATACTCCCTTGCCGATGGTGCTCGATGTGCATGGCGGGCCGTGGTCCCGCGATCTCTACGGCTATCGCGGTGACCACCAATGGCTCGCCGATCGCGGTTATGCCGTGTTGTCGGTCAACTATCGTGGGTCGATGGGCTTCGGAAAAGCGTTTGTTGCGGCCAGCGAAAAACAACATGCCGCAAAGATGCACGACGATCTCATCGACATGGTCGATTGGGCGATCCGCGAAGGCATAGCGGACAAGTCGAGGATCGCAATATTTGGCGCATCCTATGGCGGCTATGCATCGTTTGTCGGCGCTACATTCACCCCCGATGTCTTTTGCTGCAGCGTGCCTGGGGTCGGCATCACCAATCTGCAGACATTGCTGGAATCGATGCCGCCTTATTGGTCCGGCTTTGCTGACTTTATGTATCGCAGCTACGGTGATCCCAAGACGGACAATGGACAGGCCCTCTTGGCCGAACGTTCGCCCATCCATAAGGTCGACCGCATCAAGAGGCCGATGCTGATTTTCCATGGCGCGAACGATGTGCGTTGCAAGATTGCTGAAAGCGATACGATCGTTGCGGCCATGCAGGCCAACGGAATACCTGTGACTTATGTTGTCTTTCCAGACGAGGGACACGGCTTTGCGAAGCCAGGCAATAGGATCGCCTATTTGGCCTTGGCCGAAGCATTCTTTGCGATGCATCTCGGCGGCAAGTGCGAACCCTTTGGTAGTGATCTCGACGACTCAAGCCATCAAATTCGGTCGGGAGCGGAAATTTTCGACATGTTCTAAGATTGCAAGGTGCTCCAAAGCCCTCGCTGACCTTCGGATGTCACGACGTCGTTTTGCTGTTAGAGCAGAAGCCGTGCGGTCTCACCTTGCTGTGTCAGGAGTTCTACTGCTTGCTTATCGAACGACACAAAGGTTTCTCCGCCCAGCCAATTGCCTTCATAGGCCATTATGCCGTCTGCGAAGTCACCCCCGGCTTCGAGGATTGCAAGACCTGCCTCAACCGCAGGCCGGTTCATTACGACGTTTCCGGCGTCCAGCAGATCACGGATTGTTAGGGCAACATCTTCCTTTGACAGCTTGGCGCCACGGCGAAGTATCCAGACCAGTTCGCACAGGCAGGGCAGGGAAACCGCGATCAACGACGCTTCTTTCAGCAGTGTGCTAGCCGCGCTGCCTTGCGCCGGATCGTCTTGCAGAACAGCGCGAGCTAGGACATTTGTGTCGACTGAGATCTTCACTCTTCACCCGCCCAACCCGAAGCGGCGATCTCGTTCATTTCCTCGATCGTTATAGGCTTTTTGACCTTCCCAGCGTGCCGGCCGATGAAATTATCAATGGTGCCTGTTGGCCGGGCCGCCTTCACCCGGAGTTCGCCACCCGGTAGCTTGTCGAAGTCAATCCGTTCGCCAGGCTTGATGCCCAGATGTTGCAGCAAATCCCGCTTTAGGGTGACCTGTCCTTTCATTGTGACCGCTAGCGACGTCATCGGTGATCCTTTCTGTAAGATGACGTATATGGTAATTGAAAATCTCATTACCAGCAATCGATATCGGATGCCGGGATTGAAGTTCGCGCACCCCACGGCTTACCGGGAGACCAATCAGACCGAGCTTAAGTCCCCTGGTTTTTAGGTGCCTTCAGGCAGCCAGTCGCGAGCAGTATCAAGCTTCCCTCTCTCCGCTGGTGCCTAGACGCAGGTGCAGGTCCGATTTAACAAACACAAAGTGCCCACGTCCCATCCATTTCCGATGAGGTGCCGGTACCCGCGAACAGGCGACCGGCCTGCAGGAGATCAACACGGCCGTCAACAGCATCGACCAGGGGACGCAACAGAACGCCGCCATGGTCGAGGAATCCACCGCCGCAAGCTATAGCCTCGCCAAGGAGGTTACCGCGCTGAACGACCTTCTGGGAGAATTCAACCTGCAGAACGGCCGAAACCATGCACGACCCGTCGTCGCAACGAAACGCTCCAGCCCGGCCGCATCGTCGGCGCGTTCGCCGGCTCTGGCGCGGCGGCAGCGGCTTCCTGGGAAGAGTTTTAATCTATAGGTCTTGCGATAGTGCGATCGAGGATAGTTCGGCGTAGCCTGCGTCTAGAGATCGCACAATCGTTCTCGCCCAAGAAGAGTAAGAAGCGCCGTGTTGGCCTTCATTAGAGATCGGATACGCCGGAGAACGGCCGGTGTTCCTGCAAAAGCCGCCACATTCCTTTGCCCGAGAAATCCTATTTGGGATCCTCATAGGTATACAGCGCGCACATTTCGGAACTGCTTCTGGGCGCTTGCTTACCAGTGAAGACGGCAATGGCCGTTGTCTCCGATCCATCGGCCCATGATGCCACAAAGGTAACGTCGCCCGAGCCGCAGAGTTGGTTGCCATTTTGCAGTTCCGGATCGGCCGGTTCTTTGACACGATAAACTGAAGCCGGCACCAAGCGGCCATTCGCGTTGAAGTGATCTGCGACGAGATCGGAGAATTCGAGCGTCTCGCCATTTTCGAACTTGATACTGAAATCGTCGAGCCAGACGTCACCGGTGATGCTCATGGCTGTGTTGCTCATCGCCGTATAGTGATCTGCTTGCTGGGCGAATGCTGCAGAGGCGGTGAAGATGGTGATGAGGCCGGAAAGCAGAACGCGGTGCATTTTAATCCTTGAGAAAGTCGTTTGAAAGGGCTTGCCTTGCCACGAGCATCGCATCTTTTGTATCAAAAGCAGAGGATCATTTTGGGGAGCATGACAAGAAGATTTCAAAATCCCGCGCTAGGATCGAACGTCATTTAGCCTGCAGTTGATGTCGTGCCCGAAAATCATGTTCGGAGCGTTTGCGGAAGGGAGCGAAATCTTACGCCTCATGCCGCACAGTACAAAAACTAAATTACAACATATGAGCGGTCGGGCCACTTCGTCGAGAAGCGCTGTTTTCGTAGCTCGGCGCCTGGTGCACGGAACGATGTCTCGATTGTTCCATCGCTTCGGGGCATTGGTGCACGGATCATTTAGTGATCGCGGTTTAGGCGGGCTGCAATCTCAATAGCCGGTTGCCGCAGCCATGCCTTTCAAACACAATTCTTCCCGCCGCCATCGTATAGGCAAGATGAAATTCAAGGTGACGAACTGGCCTGAATATGAGGCGGGGCTACGCGAACGCGGCAGCCTGACCCCTATGGCTGACGCCGGAAGCGCTTGTTGGTTGGGCTGCGCCACGACGCAAGACCCGCGGCGGTCAGCCGCGCTATTCCGATCGCGCGATTGAGACCGCCTTGACGCTGGGCCTGGTGTTCGGTCTACGCCTGCGTCAGACCGAAGGCTTGCTGGGGTCGCTGCTGCAATTGATGGGGCTGGCGCTCGCCGTCCCTGATCATACCACGCTCAGCCGACGGGCGCAGACGTGACGATCGCCCAACAGCCGGTCGGATCGGCAGAGACCACCGAGCGTACCGGTGCATGTTCTTGTCGACAGCAGCGGTCTTGAGATCTATGGCGCGGGTCAGTGGCTGGAGGAGAAGCATGGCGCCAAAACCCGCCGCGGTTGGCGCAAGTTGCATCTGGCACTGGATGCCGATAGTGGCGAGATCATCGCCCACACGATGAGCGACCAGGATACGGGGGATGCCTCACAGGTGGGCCTACTTCTCGATCAGATCGACGGTCCAATCGGACGGTTCACCGCCGATGGCGCCTATGATGGAAAGCCCACCTACGACACGATCATCGGCCACAGCGCCGATGCTGCCATCGTCATTCCGCCACGCGTCAACGCAGTCGAACCGAACGAAGATCAACCGTCCGGCCAAAGGGACCAGCATATCGCGGCAATCAGCCGAGACGGCCGGATGAAATGGCAAGCCTCCACCGATTACGGCCGGAGCGCGTTGGTCGAGACCGCCATCGGCCGATACAAGTCCATTATCGGGCGGCGTCTGCGGGCTCGATCGCCTCACGCTCAGCAGACGGAAGCCGCCATCGGCTGCGCCATCCTCAACCGCATGCTTGGCTGTGCACGTCCAAAATCCGTTCGCCGCTCGTCAAAGGTAGCGTAGCCCACGTCATCTAAGATCGAGATCCGCGATGCTTCGGATCCATGCATCAACGCTGAGACAAGGGCATCATCGCCTACGGAACCGAGGAAGATCGACAGAAGTTGGCGATCCTCGCGGACACTTACGGAGTTTCCGGAAGCGAGCTACTGATCAAGATGTTAAGAGACCGCTTCGAGCAACTTTTCGAACGGGGCCTTCTACCACAAGCTGACAGCATGTCTTAAGCTACCGCGAAACCAGTCGGTCCAATGTGGAGGCTTTACTTGCGCTACCATCACAAGCTTGGGGAAGTCTATTTCCTATCGTTCGCTTTTCTAGCGATCGGGGCAGGCTCAAGCCTAGCTCAAAATACTGTAGCCCAGCAGGTCTTGCCGATAGTGAAAATTCAACAGTCAAATTGCACATTCCCAAGCCCTTTACCCATTTCCACATGCACTTCTAATGCTTACGTGGTGGGGTCTGATGGGGGCGTCTCGAAGTGTGCAGCGAGCATGCAGGCTGCTTTCGACAAAGCCAAAGGGAAATGGATAATCACCAAGCCGGCTTCCGGCACTTGCAATTATTTGTTCAAGGCGAACGGCGCTGCAACCGGGCCGTTCTCGGTCGATCTGGATATCGACGCGCCATTCCAATCAACCCCAACAAGCCCTCGTTACAATCGATCAATATGGACTGCGTCGCCAACATCGGACCCAACTGCCAACAATGTAACGGCTTGTCTCATGTATTTTGTTGGCGGCACAGGGGCCATGCCTGACGGAACTGATCCGCTTTCGAGTTGCGCTTCATTCGTGACACCGCCGGATCCTTGCTGCGGGCCGCCGAAGCCTCACAACTGAGCAACTATCGGGCGAAATAGTTCCACAATAGAACTTATATGTTATTAGCCGGCTAATTATATCTCAATTGGATAATTGCCGATTGGCCCAGTGGTGGCGTCAGGGTCCAATCGACCTTCCCGGACAACCCGAGATTACCGAATGGGTTCTCACGATGATGCTGGCAGAGGAACACTAGCCGCCGGCATGTATGCGAGCGAAGGTCCGCATCTTCAATTGCTTTGAATACGCAGCTTCCTTCCCGCGACTTCCATGCAAAAACACCGAACGAGAAATGGCTCACGGACATCACCGAATTCCAGATCCCAGCCGGTAAAGTGTATCTCTCGCCTATCATAGATTGCTTCGATGGCATGGTGATCAGTTGGTCGATTGGAACGCAACCTGATGCTGGGCTAGTCAACACGATGCTGGACGCCGCTATTAACACAGTTACCGATGCCGAAGGCGGAACAATCGTCCATTCGGATCGTGGAGCGCATTATCGCTGGCCCGGCTGGCTCACTCGGATCAGCGATGCGAAGCTGGTTCGTTCAATGTCCCGCAAGGGCTGTTCACAGGATAATGCAGCGTGCGAAGGCTTCTTCGGCCGATTGAAAACGGAACTCTTCTACCCGCGAGACTGGAAGAGCATCACAATCGAGCAGTTTGTCCGCGAGGTTGATGCCTACATCCGATGGTACAATGAAAAGCGCATCAAATTATCACTGGGCTCACGCAGTCCAGTCGAATATCGAGAAAGCCTTGGCCTAACTGTATAAATTAGTCCAACTTTTTATCCGCATCCCCGTCGGGTCAGCTCTCAGTGGAAATCAACAACGAGCCTTGGATACAGTGGCATAGCTTCACTCCCTTGATGACCGTTTGAAACTACGGTGATGACTGATTGAAAGTCAAGGAGTGACTAATTGAAATCTACATGGCGGCTGATTGACACCTGAGCCCAATGGAAGCATTGGGTTCCGTGAGTCGATTATCACGCAAATCCGCAAAACCAATCCCACGGTCCGGGAGTATCTCAAACAGACTCGTTATACTGGATCCGGTCATGCTGGTTTTGTCGGGACACCAGAGCAGCTCGCCGATCACATCGAGGACTGGTTTCATGCTGGAGCGATCGATGGCTTCAACCTGCAGCCAGATCGATTGATCGACGGCTTGGCCGTCATGACTATGAGACTGAGACGTTGCGGGAACACTTCCAAGCCGCATCACCGACAGCGGCTTTTTGAAGAGTTAGGGCCGCTTCTTACAAATCTGCGAAGGAACCTTGCTCGGTCAGACATCGAACTTTGGGGATTGGAAGGGCTCTCATGCGCCCGGCAGTGGTTTTTGTGAACGGCTGCGACATCACCTCCTGAGCAAGTACTTTCTCGCCGGAATCCTCGGAGCCGCTGGCAAAAGAGAAAGCATGACCGAGTGCGAGGTGGATGATAGCGCCGCCGAGCGGCTGTCTCTTGTCCGAGAAAATGGGCGATATCGTCGTGGTCCGGGAAAGCTAGGTATCCGGACTTTACGAAGCGACCCTTGTGATCCCTTGTGCTCATACAGAGCGCGGATCGGGTTCCAATCAAAGTTGGCACTCGACGTGATTGACGGTGAAGAGGGAGTCCGTCAGTTGTTCGCCTTTGGAAACGGCAGCCAGGGATGAGCTGTTGCTCCATCCACTCTTTCCCATTGAGATAGTCCTTTTGGAAATTCATTTCTCCTCTTTCTCATTAGTCCACTTAATTTATAGATTAAATTCAATTCTGGGAGAGTGAAATGAGCATCCAAAAGTCTGAAAGCGGTCTGGGAAGACGGGATCTGCTAAAATTATCCGCCGCGGCCGGAGTCGTGGTCGCCGGCGCTTCGCTAATCGGACAGAAGCCTGCCTTTGCAGCCGACGAAGAACTGTCGCTGAAAGGTAAGCGCATCGCCATCAGCGCGACCGGAACCGACCACTTTTTCGACCTGCAGGCCTACAACGCCCAGATCGACGAGGTGAAGCGGCTGGGCGGCACACCAATCGCCGTCGATGCCGGCCGAAACGACGGCAAGCTGGTCTCGCAATTACAGACACTTATTGCCCAGAAGCCGGATGCGATCGTCCAGATCCTCGGCACGCTGAGCGTTATCGACCCCTGGCTGAAGAAGGCGCGCGATGCCGGCATTCCCGTCCTGACCGTCGACGTCGGCTCGACCAATTCGATCAACAACACCACCTCCGACAACTGGGGTATCGGCAAGGACCTGGCGCTGCAGCTCGTTTCCGATATCGGCGGCGAAGGCAATATCATCGTCTTCAACGGCTTCTATGGCGTAACGCCCTGCGCGATCCGCTACGACCAGTTGGTCAATGTCGTTAAATATTTCCCGAAGGTGAAGATCCTCCAGCCGGAATTGCGCGATGTCATCCCGAATACCGTTCAGGACGCCTTCACCCAGATCACCGCAATCTTGAATAAATATCCGGAAAAGGGGTCGATCAAGGCGATCTGGTCGGCGTGGGATATTCCGCAGCTCGGCGCGACGCAGGCTCTCGCTGCCGCCGGCCGTACCGAAATCCGCACCTACGGCGTCGATGGCAGCCCCGAAGTGCTGCAGCTCATCGCCGACCCGAAATCCCCGGCCGGCGCCGATGTTGCCCAACAGCCGGCAGAAATCGGCCGCACCGCCATCCGCAATGTCGCCAAGCTCCTTGCCGGCCAGACGCTGCCGCGCGAGACCTACGTTCCAGCACTTCTCGCCAACAAGGCGAATGTCGGCGAAGTCACCAAGAAACTCGGCATCGGCTGATAATCCGCTCCGGGCGATCCCGCCATGACTGGATCGCCCGCACTCTGTTCGCCGGAGACCGACATGACGGCCATATCCTTCAAACAGCCGGTGACGGCGAAAGACGACATCATTCGATTCGAAGGCATCGTCAAGCGCTTCGGCGGCGCGCAGGCGCTGGGCGGCGCTTCGCTGATCGTCAAGCGCGGCACGATCCATGGCCTCGTCGGCCAGAACGGCGCCGGCAAATCGACACTGATCAAGCTGCTTGCCGGTCTTCACCAACCGGATGACGGGCGGATCGAGATCGAAGGGCAAACATTCGGCAGGCTGACACCGCATCTGGCGGAAGAGCTTGGCATCCATTTCATTCATCAGGACCGGCTGCTGGTGCCAACCTTCACCGTCGGCGAAACGCTGTTCCTCGGCCGGGAACCGCGCATTCCGGGCACGCCATTTCTCGATCGCCGGCTGATGCAGCGCCGCGCATCCGATATCCTCAACGATTATTTCGGTATCCGGTTGCCGAACACCGCCCTGATCGGCGAGTTGTCAACTGCCGAAAAGCAGATCGTCCAGATCACCCGTGCGCTCCTCAATCAGCCGAAGGTACTTGTCTTCGACGAGCCGACGGCCGCATTGGTGCGTCGCGAAGCCGATATCCTCTTCCGGCTGATCCGCCGCCTGCGCGACGAAGGGGTGACGATCATTTACATCTCGCATTACCTGAACGAAATCGAGGAGCTCTGCGATCACGTCACCGTGCTGCGCAACGGGCTGGACGTCGCTTCCGTGCCGATTGCGGATACTTCGGCCGCAGCGATCGCGCGACTGATGGTCGAGCGCGACATCAGGGAAATGTTTCCGAAGCCGGAAATCCTGCCCGGTGAGGAAATCCTCAAGGTCGAGCAGCTTACGGCGCCCGGAAAATACAGGGATGTCAGCTTCATGCTTCGCCGCGGCGAGGTACTAGGTCTCACCGGATTGCTCGGTTCCGGCGCAAAGGAACTTGTCCGCACTCTCTTCGGTCTGGACACACCGGCCTCTGGTCGTGTCGAGATCGGTGGCAAGGCTGCCCGTCTCGCCAATCCCACGCAGGCGGCAGGCCACAAGATCGCCTTGGTCCCCGAAGACAGGCGCCGCCACGGCGTCGCGCTCGACCTCAGCGTCGCGGAAAATACGAGCCTTTCCAGCCTCGGTCGCTTCACGCGTTTCGGGTTTCTCGATCGCAAGGGCGAACGGCGCGAAATCGATGCCCTGATTGCGCGGCTGCAGGTGAAGACCAGCGGGCGCGATGCCTTGCTGCGCACGCTTTCGGGCGGCAATCAGCAGAAGGTGGCGATTGCCAAATGGCTCAGTCGCCATTCCGAGGTCTACCTCCTCGACGAGCCGACGGTCGGCGTCGATATCGGCTCAAAGGTCGAGATCTATACGCTCATCGGCGAACTCGCGGCGCGGGGCGCCGGCGTCATAGTCTTGTCTTCGGACCTGCCCGAACTCTTGGGCATCACGGATCGCATCCTTGTGCTCTTCCGTGGCCGTATCGTGCGGGAATTCATATCGTCGGACACCACGGCGGATGCCGTGCTGGCCGAAGCGACCGGTTCATCGGAAGGACAGCGCCATGTCGGCTGAAGCAGAATTTGCACCTTCCGCATTTTCAGCCGTGGAACGGCCGCATCGGCCGACCGGCAATATCGCGGCCGCGGCATTGCGCTTCGGGTCGCTGATCGCCTTTGCGGCCA
Source organism: Martinezella tropici (assembly GCA_000799755.1). Lineage (GTDB taxonomy): Bacteria > Pseudomonadota > Alphaproteobacteria > Rhizobiales > Rhizobiaceae > Rhizobium > Rhizobium tropici_A. Next base: position 1,751 of record JUHI01000005.1, on the reverse strand, counting down.
TATTGATTGTCTTCTCGCTCACCGCACCGTATTTCCTCAGCATCGGCAATATCGGCAATGTGCTTGGTCAATCCACCATCTCCGGCGTGCTCGCGATCGGGCTGACGGTCGTCCTGATTGCCGGCGGCTCCAATGTCGTCACTGGCGGCATCGACCTGTCGCTTGCCGCCAATATGGGGCTCAGCGCCGCCGTCTATGCCAGCCTGACGCAACTCGGCTATGGCGACCCCACGGCGGTTGCGGCGTCGATTCTGACCGGGACGTTGATCGGCGCGGTCAATGCCATTGCCGTCGTCTATGCCGGCATCGTGCCGCTGCTGGCGACGCTTGCCGTCATGAACGTTGTTGCCGGCCTGGAGCTGGTGCTGACGGGGAATACCGTCCTCCCGGCTTCCACGCCGTTCCTCTCGGCGCTTTCGGCCTCGGATTCCTTTGGCATGCCGGTCCTTGCCTATGTGCTGATCGGCTTCACGGCCATCGCAACGGCGATCGTGCAATATACGCCGCTTGGCCTGCGCCTTTATGCCGTTGGCGAGTTTCCGGATGCCGCGCGCGCCGCGGGCCTGCCGCTTCGCCGCCTGCTTGCCGGCGCATTCGTCGCGAGCGGCCTATCCGGCGGCATCGCCGGCATCCTCTCGGTTTCCTACCTGAGCGGCAGCACGACGGGTTCCGGAGAGATGCTGTTGCCCGTTGTGGTCACCGCTTTACTCGGCTCGGTCTTTTCACGCCGGCTGGTTCCGACGGTCACCGGAACGCTGCTCTCGGCCCTGCTGGTCGGCTTCCTCACCAACGGTTTCCAGCTGCTCAACATTTCGAGCACGCTGGTCAGCGGCGTTCAGGGGCTGCTCATACTCATCGTGGTCTCCGCAACCACCCTGTTGCGCCGGCGGGAGGCCTGAGCATGTCGCTTCATACGCCGACACCTGCGGCAATGGGCTTGCCGCGCCTGATCGCCGGCAGCCTGGTGCGCTACGGCCTGATCTTTGCCCTGGTTGCGGTATTTGCCGTCTTTTCCTTGATCACGCCGACATTCCTGACGCTCGCCAACCTGCAGAGTATCCTGGTCAACAATTTCACGCTGCTTGCCATCGTCTCCATTGCCATGACCTTCGCCGTCGCTTCGGGCGGTATCGATCTTTCGGTGGGAACCGCGATGGATTTCGCAAGCTTTGCCTTCGTCTCGCTCGTGCTTGCCGGGCAGCCGGTTGCGATTGCGGCATTGGCCGGATTGGCGGCCGGGGCGTTCGTTGGCGCGTTCAATGCACTGCTGATATCAGTGATCGGCGTCTCCCCGTTCCTGGCGACGCTCGGCACGCTTTTTATCGGCCGCAGTGTCCAGCAATTGCTGACCAATGGCGGCAATCCCGTCTATCTGCCACCGAACGGCGTACCGGAAGCTTTCCGTTTTCTTGGTCACGGTACGATCGCAAGTCTGCCCGTGCCGCTTGCAGCTGCCATCGTCATCATCGCGGCTGCCGCGGTCGTCTTTGCCCGCACGCGGTTCGGCCGCGTTGTCCTGTCGATCGGCATCCAGCCGGGCGTCGTGCGCTACTCCGGCATCGCGGCTTCCGCCTATATAGCGGCCACCTTCGTGCTCGTCGGTTTGATTGCAGCCGTCGCCGGCCTGATCCTGACTTCGACCGTCACCGTCTACATCCCGTCTTCGGGCAATGCATTTCTGCTGAATGCCATCGGTGCAACCTTCATTGGCACGACGCTCAGCCCACTCCGGCGGCCGAACGTCGGCGGCA
>JUHI01000004.1 GCA_000799755.1 Martinezella tropici | reverse complement strand
ATCGACGAGAACTCACACCCGCTTCAAAACGCATCACTGCGTCAAAACGAGGTGTATTCTCTTGTTCAAAACGTAACCGTCGAAGTCTATTCCAAGGATCCAAATCTCTTCAGATCCCACAAGCTTCGCCGCCCACGTTTCTCTTTCTTCTCATCTTCAATTGTCAAATAACAGACCGGTCAAACCAGTCAAAAACAGCGTCCCCTCAATCCCAAGCCTAAAGCCCAGAACCACCAATCAGCATCGCAGCCAATCAAGGAAACACCAGAGCGAAGGACTTCGTCGCCAGCAGCGCCGCCGCCCTCGTCAGTGATCGGGCTTATAGACCCCCCAACCCGACATAGTCAACAGGCGATTTTGAAAAAGTTCAAAAAACAAATAACTAATTGATTCTCATGTGGGTTTTGTGAAAAGCCTGCGAGTGCGGCAAATGGGCAGCAAGATCACCCACAGATATCCGCGAGAGAGCGCGACAGCGGGCCGCAAAGTAGCCCCATGGCCCATAAAGCCTGCATCTTTGCATACGAACCCCGGCCACCGCCCCCTGGTATTTATGGGAAACGACACGCGAAACGCGGCAAAAAACGGCCGGTTGATTTGACACCCCTGTCATAAATATGCACATCTTCGCCCCCAGCCTGCGGCTCGCATGAAGGAAGCGGATCACGATCGGCATGATGACGGACAAGATGACGCTTCGATCGCTCGGCAACGAGCCGCCTATCCTGGCCGATGGCCGGCGGGCGCCGGATCGACGCGAAGTTTCTCTCCGTTGGCTTTCCGGCACCTTCCTGACCGGCCTAACCTCGAGCATCCTGATGGGCGTGGCGCTATTTGCCGCCCTCGACGGCCGCCAGCAGCTGGCGATCCCGGCCGAAGCCTATGCGACGATCGATAGCCATAACACCACTGACGACCAGGTCACCCGCGGCGGCCGGCTGATTTCCACTGCGATCGCTTCGAAACCATCGGACCGCAATATTCTTGAGGTTTCCACTGTGATGCGCGATGGCGACAAGGAAGTGGTGCGCCGCCAGCCTTTCGCGCATGTGAAGATCGCGCTCGCCACCAACCGCATCGCCAATGAGAGCTATCCGCCGTTCGATCCGCTGGCGATCTTTTCCGCCGACGAAAACATACCGCAGCCGGCCAACAAGACCGGGGCCATCTACGGATCGGACGTGGAATCCGAAGTCAGCTTGAAAACCATTCCCTTTCCCGCCAAGGACATCCCCTTCCAGATTGCCGGCTCCATGTCGCTCGATGAGGTCGAGGAGAATGTCCGCTCCAACGGTTCGGTACTCGCCGACGGCAATACCCAGCTCTCGGCACTCTATTATGTCGACCCCCGCCGCTTCGCCAATGATGATTCCGATGTCGACCTGACGGCAGGTCTTGCCGCCCGTATCGTCGAGGAGAACATGTCCGTCTCTGCGCCGGAAGCCGTAACGGCGCAGACCGAAGAATTTGCCGACGACATCATTCCCGTCCGCCAGAACACGCCGATTGCCACGGCGCTGACCGGGTCCGGTTACCTCAAGGCGGATGCGGACGATATATCTGCGAAAATCCAGCCGCTTTTCGGCTCCTCCGACGTCTCCGCCGGCGACGTGCTGCGCATCGGCATCCTGCAGAAGGGCGAACAGGCCAAGATCATCCGCGCCAGCATCTATCGCGGCACGAAGCATCTGCTGACCGTCGCGCAGAACGATCATGGCGAATTCGTCGCCGGTAGCGCGCCGCCGATGCTCGACGCCATTTCGACGGCTTTCGACAACGACGCACCTGCCATCGCGGCCGGGCGCGATTTGCCGAGCGTCTATGACGGCATCTATCGCGCCGCCCTCTCCTACGGCATGACCAAGGAAATGGTGGCGCAGATCGTCAAGCTGCTCGCGAGCAACGTCGATTTCCAGGCGCAGCTGAAACCGACGGATTCGCTGGAAGCCTTCTTCTCTGTTACCGACGACAAGGGACAGGCGACGGCCGATTCCGAGCTGCTCTACGTCAATGCCAGGTTCGGCGATAACGTGACGCGGTTCTACCGTTTCGAGGACCCGACCGATCATTCGATCGATTATTTCGACGAGAACGGCAAGAGCATCCGGCAATTCCTGCTGCGCAATCCCGTTCCCACAGGCATTTTCAAATCCGGCTTCGGCATGCGGCGCCACCCCATCCTCGGCTTTGCCCGCATGCACACCGGCGTCGATTGGGCCGCTCCCCGCGGCACGCCGATTATTGCGGCCGGCAACGGCGTCGTCGAAAAGGCCGGCTGGGATTCCGGCGGCTTCGGCAACCAGACGCTGATCCGCCATGCCAACGGTTACGTTTCCTCCTACAATCACCAAAGCGCCATCGCCAAGGGAATCGTTCCGGGCGCGAAGGTCGTGCAGGGACAGGTCATCGGCTTTATCGGCTCGACGGGTCTCGCGACGGGCCCGCATCTTCATTACGAGTTGATCGTCAACGGCACCAAGGTCGACCCGCTGAGAATCCGCCTTCCCGGCGGCAAATCGCTGGAAGGCGATGCACTCGCAAAGTTCCAGGAAGAGCGCAAGCGCATCGATACGCTGCTGACCGACGACAAGTCGAAGCAGATCGCCAGCAAATAATCGCGGCTCCGAGCCTCGCCTTGCTCTTCGATCACAGGAGCGATCTCACGAAAGCGATTTTAACCGCTCGGCCAGTTTCGTAACAATCTCGTCCGTCTCCGCCCCGGCCGTATCGACGACGATGACGCTCGTATCCCAGGCGTCATAGGTCTGGGTGATGACCTCCTCCCATGTCGGGTTCGTTAGGCCTTCTATATCAGGCTGTCGCGTTTCCAAACGGCGGCGATGTTCGGCCTTGTCCGAGCAGAGGATCCCGACTTCGACCGCCAGGACACCTGCCCGCTCGGCGACATCACGCCAAGCCTCGCGCGTGATCTGGATAGGATTGACCGTATCGGCAATCACGATCCTGCCGAGCCGGAGATTATCCCCGGCGACTCCATAGGCGACGATGTAGCCGGCAGGCCCGACCTCGGACTTCAGCATGCCGGAATTGCGCAGGGCCTGCTCGATCGTATCGACGCGGACATGCACACCGTCCAGACGCCGCGCCAAAGCGCGTGCGATCGTGGTCTTTCCGCTGCCCGGCCGGCCACCCAGGATAATCAGCATGTTTCCTCCTCAAAGCTTCGTTCGGGCTCAATGAACTCGCCTGTCATCGACGAGACATGGCTTCAGCCGATAGCAAAATGGCGGCCCGAAGACCGCCATTTGTGTTTGTTCACTCAGTACCGCTTAGGCCGCTTCGTTCACCGCCTGCCGCGCGCGGAACAACAGCCGGTCGGAACCACTGGTGACCTTGACCACGGAGCCATCCGGAATCTGCCCCGAAAGAATCTGCTCGGCGAGCGGGTCCTGGACATATTTCTGGATCACCCGCTTCAGGGGTCTAGCGCCATAGACCGGATCGTAACCCTTGTTGGCCAGCCAATGGCGGGCGTCCTCGTCGAGCTCGAGCGTGATCTTGCGCTCCGACAGCAGCTTCAGCAGACGTTCCAGCTGGATATCGACGATCGCGCCCATCTCATCGCGCTTCAGGCGATGGAACAGGATGATCTCGTCGACACGGTTCAGGAACTCCGGCCGGAAATGCGCCCGGACCACGTCCATCACCTGCTCGCGCACCAGATCACTGTCATCGCCATCCTTCAGCTGGGTCAGATATTCGGCACCCAGGTTGGAGGTCATGATGATCATCGTGTTGCGGAAGTCGACCGTGCGGCCCTGTCCGTCCGTCAAGCGTCCGTCATCCAGAACCTGGAGGAGGATGTTGAAGACATCGGGATGCGCCTTTTCGATCTCGTCGAACAGCACGACCTGATAGGGCCGGCGGCGGACGGCTTCCGTCAGCGCACCGCCTTCCTCATAGCCGACATAGCCGGGAGGAGCACCGATCAGCCGGGCCACGGAATGCTTCTCCATGTATTCGGACATATCGATGCGCACCATCGCGGTATCGTCGTCGAAGAGGAAGCGGGCAAGCGCCTTCGTCAGCTCCGTCTTGCCGACACCGGTCGGGCCGAGGAAGATGAACGAGCCGATCGGGCGGTTCGGGTCCTGCAAGCCTGCGCGCGAACGGCGGACCGCACGGGAGACAGCCTGGACGGCATCACCCTGGCCGACGACCCACTTTGCCAGTTCGTCTTCCATCCGGAGCAGCTTGTCGCGCTCGCCTTCCAGCATCTTGTCCACGGGAATCCCGGTCCAGCGGGAAACGACCTGGGCGATATTGTCGGCGGTCACAACTTCCTGCACCATGGAATCGCGGGCACTGTCCTGCTCTTCCGCGCTATGAAGCTCTTTCTCCAGATTGGGGATCACGCCATAGGCAAGTTCGCCGGCACGCTGGAATTCACCCTTGCGCTGGGCAATGGCGAGTTCGTTGCGGGCATCATCGAGCTGCTTTTTCAGATCGGCGGCAAGACCGAGCTTCTGCTTTTCGGCCTGCCAGCGCGCGGTCAGCGCATCGGCTTCCTCTTCCAGAGACGTAAGATCGGTTTCCAGCCGCTTCAGCCGGTCGGCCGAGGCCTGGTCGGTTTCCTTCTTCAATGCTTCGCGCTCGATCTTCAGCTGAATGATGCGGCGATCGAGTTCGTCGAGCTCTTCCGGCTTGGAGTCCACCTGCATGCGCAGTCGCGCTGCGGCTTCGTCCATCAGGTCGATGGCCTTGTCCGGCAGGAAGCGGTCGGTGATGTAGCGGTTCGAAAGGGTCGCCGCAGCCACCAGCGCGGCATCGGCGATGCGCACCTTATGATGCTGTTCGTACTTTTCCTTCAGGCCGCGCAGGATCGAGATCGTGTCTTCGACCGTCGGCTCCTCGACCATGACAGGCTGGAAACGACGGGCAAGGGCCGGATCTTTCTCGACATGCTTGCGATATTCATCGAGCGTGGTCGCGCCGACGCAATGCAGCTCGCCGCGGGCAAGAGCCGGCTTCAGAAGGTTCGACGCATCCATGGCGCCATCGGCCTTGCCGGCGCCGACCAGCGTGTGCATCTCGTCGATGAACAGGATGATCTCGCCGTTTTCCGACTGCACTTCGTTCAGAACCGCCTTAAGACGTTCTTCGAACTCGCCGCGGAACTTTGCACCGGCAATCAGCGCGCCCATGTCGAGCGCCATCAGCTTCTTGTCCTTCAGCGATTCCGGCACGTCGCCATTGACGATGCGCAGCGCCAGGCCTTCGACGATCGCCGTCTTGCCGACGCCGGGCTCGCCGATCAGCACCGGATTGTTCTTGGTGCGGCGGGACAGGACCTGGATCGTACGACGGATTTCGTCGTCGCGACCGATCACCGGATCGAGCTTGCCTTCGCGAGCCTCGGCGGTGAGGTCACGCGCATATTTCTTCAAGGAATCGAAGCCCTGCTCCGCGTTGGCGGAGTCGGCCGTGCGGCCCTTGCGGATGTCGTTGATGACCTGATTGAGGGCAACGGGCGTGACGCCGGCCTTCTTCAAGCTCGCCGAAGTCGAAGCCGTGGGCTCGATCGCCAGCGCCTGCAGGAGACGTTCGACGGTTACAAAGCTGTCGCCGGCCTTCTTCGCGGCTTCTTCGGCGGCGGCAAAGACCTTGGCAAGCGGCTGTGAGAGATAGACCTGGCCGTCACCGCCGGAAACCTTCGGCAGCTTGGCGAGCGCGGCATCATTGGCGATGCGGGCGGCCTTGGCATCGCCACCGGCGCGCTCGATCAGCGAAGCAGCCATGCCCTGATCGTCGTCCAGCAGCACTTTCAGCACATGTTCGGGAGCAAATTGCTGGTTACCCTGCGCAAGCGCATAGGTTTGGGCGGATTGCAGGAAACCACGCACCCGCTCGGAGTATTTTTCAATATTCATGTAAGACCTCCATGAATCGCCCTGCCCAGAAAGGCGCAGACCGATGATTGAGATTGAGCCCCCTCAAGAGGCAGGCCCGCCTTTCCGCGATTGAGATTGCGGCAAGGCAACTGAGGAGAATATGGGAGGGTATTTGGAGAGTTTAAAGGGTGCAAAACGCGAAAAAAGCGCGAGATTTTGCCCGACAGGCCACATCGGCCGGATGAGCGAAAACCTGAAAGCCGCCACAACCATCAGCTCCGAATGACGGCCCGGATTCCCTTGCCTGCATTCCGCTCGCCGGCAAAGCGCGCGACCACATGCAGATGGACGTGGAACACGTGTTGTCCGGCGACCGCTCCGACGTTCCAACCGAGGGTAAATCCGTCGGGATTGCAGGATGCAAGATGAGCCTTGGCCTTGAGAAGCATCTCGCCAAGCTCCGCCCATTCCTCGGGCCATATGTCGAAAGGGTCTTCCGCGTGCCGGCGGAGGATGATCATCACGGCGTGCGGCATCTCCGGATCAATGCTTCCAAGCATGTAGAATGCACGATTCCCGCCCAGGGGCGCATCGGTGAGCAGATCATTCCCCTGGCAGAAACGGCAGCCGGCTTCACCCGTCGACGACATCGAATATTTCCCTCCCGGCAGCCCAATGACCTACGGATCGCCATCGGGAACACGAGCATGCGATCATCCCGCCCTTTACGAGGCGCCGCTTTACCACGCGCCCATGTCAAAACGGCAACGGCAGCGCATGTCGCGCTGCCGTTGCCGTTTTGATTTTCCGACACCTGCGCCCGAAGGCGCAACGGATTTATTCCGAAGCTGCGTCCGCCATGGCGGGAGCTTCGCTCGAACCGGCCTCGCCCTGGTCTTCGCCATCGGCTGCAGCAGCGCTGCGGCGCGGCTGGCGACGCGGGCGATTACCGCCAGTGCTGCGGCGGCGCGGCTGACGCTCGGCGGCGGCAACCGCCGGAGTTTCCTCCTCGATCGCCACTTCGGCCGGGATGCCTTCGATGACCGGCTGCGGACCGGTGCCGTTAATGACTTCGGGCTCGGGAGCGGGCGCCACGGCAACGGCCGGAGCGGCATGCTGCGGGCGAGCCGAGGGCTGCGCCACCTGCGGCTGATCGTCGATCTCCTGCGCATCCATATCGTCGATATCGCGCTCGGATGAATCGCGGTCGTTGTAATTGTGATGATCGTCGCGCTGGTAGCGCTCCTGCATCTGCGCCTGGGCGCTGGCGATGATCCGATTATAGTGCTCGGCATGCTGCAGGTAGTTTTCAGCCATGACGCGGTCGCCGGAGCTTTGAGCATCACGAGCCAAGGCCGAGTATTTCTCGGCGATATGCTGTGCGGTTCCGCGGATCTTCACGTCGGGACCGGAGCTGTCATAGGTCCTGGTCAGCGGGTTCGAGCCCTTGCGGTTGAAATTGTTGTTGTTATTTCCGCCGCCGCCACCGCCGTTGTTGTTATTACCACGCCCCCGACCGCGCTTGTTCTGCTGTCCTGGCCTCATAGATCCTTCACCTGAATTCTCTTCGTTGGGATAAAAATCATACACGACACCTGCCGCCGCGGTTCGGACAGTTCCGAACCAGGGCCTGCGTGCCGCAAGCAAACTGCGCTTTGGCGCCGGTCTGCCGCTCGACTACGTCAGATTAAACTGATCACGCATTGGGTTATCTTCAACCTTTGACACTCTTACCAAAGAGCGGTTCCCCGAGGCTGTCCAAGATAAGCGAATCGTCTCGCTCATTCCCAGCCGCCCAACGCGTGAGCGCAACCTATATTGCTTCCTCAGGAAATCCAAGCTTTTTCTTCGCGATAACAACAGGGTCCCACAAACCCGCTGCAAAACGTTGCGTTAATGTTGAAATTCAAACACAAGAACCCGGTCGTTCTGGCCGTAGTCACGAACCGCCTCGACAAGGGAAAATCCTGCTCCTTCAAAAATCGAAGTCACCGTTTCACGCTGATCGTAACCGATCTCCACACCGATCATACCTTGCGGATGTAGAAATCGAACCGCATCCTTTGCGATCGCTCTATATGCATCCAGCCCATCAAGGCCCCCGTCAAGGGCCGCGGGAGGATCGAAATCCTTTACTTCTGGAGCGAGAGTAGAAATGACACTAGACGCAATATAGGGCGGATTTGAGACAATCACATGAAAACATTCGTGGATGGCGTCAAACCAGCTTCCTTGCGCAGTATCAAATCGCGCCGCTAAGCCGTTTCGCTCCGCATTTCTGCGGGCAGTATCCAGCGCCTCGCCGGAAATGTCGGAACCGACGCCCGTCGCTTGCGGGCTTTCATGGAGCAGGGCCAAACAGATCGCCCCCGTTCCCGTTCCTAGATCCAGTATGTGGATATTACCGAGCTTCGATTCAAGGCGCCGCAGGTGCGGCAGCATCGTATCGACGAGAATTTCGGTATCGGGCCGCGGTTCGAGCGTTGCCGCCGACAGCTGGAGGGAGAGGCCATAGAATTCCCGTTCCCCCAGAATCCGATGAACCGGCTCATGATTGAGCCGACGGACAATCGCCGCGCGCACTGCCGCCGCATCGTCTGGAGAGACGGGCTCGGAGCCTCGCGTCACAAGCTCAGTGGACACAAGATGCAGAAGGCCGCCGAGAAGAATGCGCGCCTCCGTGGCGGGGTCGTCCAGATCGGCCTCGGCAAAGCGGACGCGGACCTCCTGCAGGAGCCCGGATATGGTCGGCTCCTGCCCGCCGGTCATGCCTGTTCGCCGAGCTGGGCGAGCTGGCTCGCCTGGTAATCCGCGAGCAGCGCATCCACCACTTCGTCGATCTCGCCGACCATCATCCGGTCGAGCTTGTAGAGCGTCAGGTTGATGCGGTGATCGGTAACGCGCCCCTGCGGAAAATTATAGGTACGGATGCGCTCAGAGCGGTCGCCCGAGCCGACCTGGCTCTTGCGGTCGGCAGAGCGCTCGCTGTCGGCGCGCTGGCGCTCCATGTCGAACAGGCGCGAGCGCAGCACCTGCATGGCCTTGGCGCGGTTCTGGTGCTGCGACTTTTCCGAACTGGTGACGACGATGCCCGAGGGAAGATGCGTGATACGAACGGCCGAGTCGGTCGTGTTGACGTGCTGGCCGCCGGCGCCGGACGAACGCATCGTGTCGATGCGGATATCCTCGGGCCGGATTTCTATATCGATTTCCTCGGCCTCAGGCAGCACGGCCACAGTCGCCGCCGACGTATGGATGCGGCCACTCGCCTCCGTTTCCGGCACGCGCTGGACACGGTGCACACCGGATTCGAACTTCAGGCGCGAGAACACGCCCTTGCCGCTGATGGTGGCGATGATTTCCTTGAAGCCGCCGGCTTCGCCGTCGCTGGCGGAAAGCACTTCCACCTTCCAGCCGTTGCTGGCCGCGAAACGCTCGTACATGCGGAAAAGGTCGCCGGCGAAGAGAGCCGCTTCGGAGCCGCCGGTGCCGGCGCGGATTTCCAGGATCGCGCTCTTCTCGTCGGCCGCATCCTTCGGGAGAAGCTCGATCTGGATATCCTTTTCCAGCGTCTCGATGCGCTCCTTGACCTCGGGCAATTCCATTTCGGCGAGATCGCGCATCTCGCGATCGACCGACTTGTCGGAGAGCATGGTCTCAAGATCGGCGGCCTCGGCAAGAACCCGTTCATAGTCGCGGATCTTGGTCACAACAGGCTGCAGCTCGGAATACTCGGAAGCAAGCTTCACATAGACGTCCGCGGCCGGGCCGGCGGACATGCGCGCCTCAATCTCGCCGAAACGGCGTTCCAACTCGCGCATTTTTTCAACGGGGAGCTTCGCCACCCTCTACTCCAATTCTTCTTATTATCTCTGCTTTGATGTTATGCGCATGATCCTGCCTGCAAACCGCTTCGTGTTTTTCAGGATCACGCGCTAAAGCGGAATATTGTGGCTCTCGGCGAAGCCCACAAGGATGTCCCGCATCGAAGCCGTCGGATGTCTGTCGTCCAACGCCTCCTCCATGACCGTTGACAGCGCCGCAAGATCGAGGCCGAGCAGCATCGCCTTCACCGGACCGATCGAGGCCGGCGACATGGAGACCGAGCGGAAGCCGATGCCGAGCAGCGCCATGGCCGAGATCGTCTTACCGGCCAGCTCGCCGCAAAGGGTCACAGGGGTCTTGTTACGCACGCCGGCGCGCACGATGTCGCGCAGGATGCGCAGGAACGGCCTCTCGAGCGGATCGAAGCGATCCGACACGCGAGCATTGCCGCGATCGACGGCCATCGAGAACTGGAACAGATCGTTGGAGCCTACCGAGACGAAATCGACCGCCGCCATCAGTTCGTCCAGCTGCCACAAGAGCGCCGGCACCTCCAGCATGGCGCCAAACTGCAGCTTGCGCGGCAATCCGTGCCCGAAGCGCGAGAGATGCTGAACTTCCTTCTGCAGCAGCTCGCGCACCGCCTTGATCTCGGAGACTTCGGTGACCATCGGCACCATCATCTTCAATTCGTTGTCGGCAGCGGCCTTCAGCATGGCCCGAAGCTGCGTGCGTAGCAGGCCCGGACGATCGAGCGACAGCCGGATCGCGCGCCAGCCGAGCGCTGGGTTCTCCTCTTCATGCGCGCGGAAATAGGGAACGACCTTGTCGCCGCCGATGTCGAGCGTCCGGAAGGTCACGACATGGCCGCCTGCCTGCTTCAGCACATTGCGATAGAAGGCCTCTTGTTCCTCGGCCTTCGGCATGGTCGAGGCGATCATGAACTGCAGCTCGGTGCGGAAAAGGCCGATACCCTCAGCACCGGATTCGGCAAGCTGCGGCAGGTCGACCAGCAGACCGGCATTCATCATCAGCGAGATGCGCTGGCCATCCTTGGTGACCGGCTCGACCGCCCGCAACGCGCGGAACTGCTCCTGCCGGCGAGCACGGAACCGCACCTTCTCTTCATAGGAGCGCTGGTGATCGGCCATTGGCCGCAGATGCACATGGCCGCCGTCGCCGTCGATGATGACCGGATCGCCATTTTCCGCCAGCGCCACGACGCCGACCGCCTGCCCGACCACCGGAATGCCCATGGCGCGCGCAACGATGACGACGTGGCTCGTGACCGCGCCTTCTTCGAGCACCAGGCCGCGAATGTTGGCGCGCGGATAATCGAGCAGTTCGGCCGCACCCATGGCACGCGCGAAGATGATCGCATCGCTCGGGAAACCTTCGGCGCTGGTGCGGCCGGAATAGCCGATGAGCTGCCGGAGCAGCCGGTTCGCCAGGTCCTCGAAATCGTGCATCCGCTCACGCAGATAGGGATCGGTCAGGCGCATCATGCGCGCCTTCGTGTCGCTCTGCACCTTTTCGACCGCGGCTTCGGCGGTCAGGCCGTTGCGGACGGCTTCCTCGAGCTTGCGCACCCAGCCCTGATCGTGCGCGAACATACGGTAGGTTTCGAGCACCTCGCGATGCTCGCCTTCCATGGAGACGTCGCGACGCGACAGCATGTCGTCGATCGAGATGCGCAGCGAGCCGAGCGCTTCGGCAAGACGGCCGATTTCCTTGTCGGCATCCTCGTTCAGGAGATTGGTGACGACGATACGCGGCTCATGCAGCACGACATAGCCGAGGCCGATGCCTTCATTATAAGTATCGCCATCGATGGTGACCGAGCGCGTGAGATCGAGTTCCAGGCCCGGCTTGGTGATCTTCTTGAGCTCGCCCGTGGCGATCATCTCGGCCAGCACCATGGCCGTCGTTTCGAGCGCCTCGAGTTCTTCCTCGCGATAGTTGCGGCTCGCCTTGTTCTGAACCACGAGAACGCCGAGCGATCGACCGGTGCGCAGGATCGGCACGCCGAGGAAGGAGTGATAAATTTCCTCGCCAGTTTCCGGCAGGTAGCGGAAAGCCGGATGCGATTGCGCATCGGAGAGGTTGAGGGGTTGGGCAGACGCCGCGATCGTGCCGACGAGGCCCTGGCCCATCTTCAATTGCGAGAGATGGACGGCCTCTTTTTTCAGGCCTTCGGTGGCGTAAAGTTCAAGGACGCCATCGGCGCGCAGCACATAGACCGAGCAAACCTCGGCAACCATGTTGCCGGCAATCTGGCGGACAATCCGGTCAAGGCGCTCCTGCGGCTCCAGCGGCTCCGCCATCAACTCGCGTAGCCGCTTGAGCAGAACGCGTGGACCGCCGGATAGGTCTCTCATTGCGCCACTAGCTCCCGAATCAAGATCTCATGCCTGTCTTGCCCACGTCAGGGCCGGCCGAAACTCACCTCCGTCACGGTCCGTCGTCAGCAGTCGTGAATCAACTCTTATCCAGACCGTAGCAGGAATGCAAAGTCCTGACTGCGAGTTCTGCGTAAGGACCGTCGATCAGGATGGAAATCTTGATTTCTGACGTCGTAATGGCCTTGATGTTGATGCCTTTTTCGGCAAGTGCCCGGAAAGCGGTCGCGGCCACGCCGGCATGCGAGCGCATGCCGATGCCGATGACCGATACCTTGACGAGACCTGATTCGCTCTGGACGACGTCGTAACCGATCTTTTCCTTGTTTTCGCCGAGAACGCGCAGCGCCTTGTCGACATCGCCGGAGGGGACCGTGAAGGTCATGTCGGTCTTGGAGCCGTCCTCGGAAATATTCTGGACGATCATGTCGACATTGATGTGGTTTTCGGCCAGCGGCCCGAAGATCGCCGCGGACACGCCCGGCCGGTCGGCAAGACGGCGCAGCGAGATCTGGGCCTCATCCTTGGCATAGGCAATGCCGGTGACTACTTCCTGTTCCACGATTTCATCCTCGTCACAAATCAGCGTTCCGGGCGGGTTAAGCAGATCGCCCATGCCCGGAGCATCGGGATCTTCGAAAGAAGAGCGCACAAAGGTGCGAACCTTAAAGACCATGGCCAGCTCGACCGAGCGCACCTGCAGCACCTTGGCGCCGAGAGATGCCATTTCGAGCATTTCCTCGAAGGCGATCTTTTTCAGGCGGCGCGCCTTCGGCACGATGCGCGGATCGGTGGTGTAAACACCGTCGACGTCGGTATAGATGTCGCAGCGATCGGCCTTCACGGCTGCAGCGATCGCCACCGCCGAGGTGTCGGAGCCGCCACGCCCAAGTGTCGCCAAACGATTGTCCGGGCCGAGACCCTGGAAGCCGGCCACGACCGCGACCTGACCTTCCTTCATGCGGCGGATCATGTCTTCGCCGTCGATATCGAGAATGCGGGCGGCACCATGCGCATTGTCGGTGCGGATCGGAATCTGCCAACCCTGCCAGGAGCGGGCGTTGATGCCCATGGCCTGCAGCGCGATCGCCAGCAGGCCCGACGTGACCTGCTCGCCCGAGGCGACGACGGCGTCATATTCGCGCGCATCATAGATCGAGTGATCGGCGCCGGCGACCTTGGGCATGTTCTGGACCCAGCCGACCAGCTCGTTGGTCTTGCCGGACATGGCGGAAACGACAACTGCCACCTCGTGACCGGCATCGACCTCGCGTTTCACATGGCGTGCGACGTTCTTGATACGGTCCAGATCCGCGACGGAGGTTCCGCCGAATTTCATCACGATGCGTGCCATTTGCCTCTACCAGTACCCTGCGCCGGGCGGCCGAAATGCGGAAAGCCCGACATGCAAAATCGCCCTCCCGGTTCGGTAGCCGGAAAAGCGTGATCTCAATGGGGCCGTCTCTTAGCGACTTTGTCGGGCGGGTGCAATAGCATCGAGCGCCGGATACGGTCAAAAGTTTACTTTAAAAGTCCACTTTTAAGGTCGACCAGAGCTTGTCGAGAATCACGCCTTCCTTGGGGATGTTTTCCTTGTTGAGGAAGGTCGCGATGAGCACGCCGCCTTCCGGCCGCCCGGTCGCAACGATCTCGTATTCCATGACGTCGTCGTCGGTAATCGTCTCGGCCTTCACGCCCTTCAGCACGCTGCCGCTCGGCAATGTGCGCTCGGTTGCGTGTTTGCTGATCTTCGCGCCGCCGGTGATGCTCTCCTGCACCATCTGCTGCAGCATGACATCGGTATTGCTGGAGGGATTGAGGCCCTTGTAGACCTGTATGATGATGCCGGTGCCCATCGGCGTCATCAAAGCATATTGCTGCACGCCGTCGCCGAGATCCGTCTTTGCGACCGTGAACTTGCCGTCATGATCGAAGGAAAACTTGGCCCCGGTAAACGTCACCGTATCGCTGCGCTGCAGCTCCACCTGAACCTTACGGCCGTCCTTCGTGGTGACTTCCAGCGTATCGCCAGGATTGATGCCGACCTGAACCCCATCGATTGTCAGGCGAAACCCCTTGCCGTCCCCAGCATTGGCATGGCTGGCCGCAAGCCAGCCGATGGCGATAGCCGTCGCGAGACGGAGTAGTCGCATGGGGAGCCCCTCTATAAGCCGGTCGATTGCAATCGATCCCGGTTCTGAAAGTCCATTTCACAGCCCGGCGATAGATCGGTCATAAGATACCTCCATGTCAACCTCCCTGCCGCGGTTCGAACGTCGCAATCGAGATGCCCCTCAGCTGATCGGAGGTCACGGCCCTTGACATCGCGCATCGATCGTCCGACTTCACACGGAGACATATTGTTGCCCGCGCCCACCCGAACCAGGGCACGGCCGAGATCACGGAGTGAACCATGAGCGAAACGGCAAAGAGCACGATCGACCAGAGCGAAGTGGACCGTTTCTCCGCCATGGCGGCCGAGTGGTGGAGCCCGACCGGCAAGTTCAAGCCGTTGCACAAATTCAATCCGGTTCGCCTTGCCTATATTCGCGACCGCGCCTGCGAAAATTTCGATCGCGATCCGAGGAGCAGCCGACCGCTTGAGGGACTGCGTGTGCTCGATATCGGCTGCGGCGGCGGCCTGCTATCCGAGCCGGTGGCGCGCATGGGCGCCAGCGTCGTCGGCGCCGATCCTTCCGAAAAGAACATCGGCATCGCCTCGACACATGCGAGCGCTTCCGGCGTTCCGGTCGACTATCGCGCGGTTACGGCCGAACAGCTGGCCGAAGCGGGCGAAACCTTCGATATCGTGCTGAACATGGAAGTCGTCGAGCATGTCGCCGACGTGGAATTCTTCCTGTCGACCTGCGCGAAAATGGTTCGCCCCGGCGGCCTGATGTTCGTTGCGACCATCAACCGCACCATGAAGGCGGCGGCACTTGCGATCTTCGCCGCCGAGAACGTGCTCCGCTGGCTGCCGCGCGGCACCCATCAATATGAAAAGCTGGTGCGTCCAGAGGAAATCGAAAAGCCGCTTGCGGGAAGCGGCCTCGACATCATCGCCCGCACCGGCGTCTTCTATTCGCCGTTGCAGGACCGTTGGAACCTCTCGAAGGATATGGACGTCAACTACATGCTCTTGGCGAAGCGAGCGAATTTGAGCTGATCGCCGCGAGGCGAATCGGCTTCAAACCTTCAGCGTCATGACATGCGCCAGCAACTCGCCTTGCGTGGCGGCGTTGAGTGCAACGATGTCCTTGATACGAGGGCGGTCGATCTCAAGTGGCTGGCCATCGGGTCCATAGGGCTGCTTGAAAGAAAATGCTCTCGGGCTAGCTCCATAGTCATTAAGGTGTTCGAGGCGCTCGACACCGTCCCTCCATATCGGAACAGCTCCAGCCTCCACCCACCACAAAACCAGCGGCGGCCAGCTCTGCCTGACATTCCAGTATCGCCCATATTTCAGGGCGTCGGCATGCACACCGCTATAGGTGAATGCCATCAGCGATTCGATATCGGCCCAGAGGGAGAGCGATGACGGCGCCGTCTGAAAGCCACTACCCTCGATGAAACGCGGAAAGACCTGTTCGCCCCAGCAGGCAGTGTCCGGTTCGCCGGCGTAGCCGGATCGGCCGACAAAGCCATGCGCGCGAGCAGCCGCCTCGAAATTCGCCGCTTCGCGCAGCCGAAAGCCCTCCACTTCAGGGCTTTCATAGGCTGCAACATGCAGCCCGAAATTGTACATGGCGAGATGCTTGCGGGCGTCCGCCGGCATCAGTTGATATCGTCGGGCAGTACGGGGATGGCGGCGATCTCGATGCCTTCCTCGACCAGAGCCTGTGCTTCGTCGGGCGTCGCCTTGCCGATGATCCCGCGCGCATCCGCCTCGCCGTAATGGATCTTGCGGGCCTCTTCGGGAAATTTTGCGCCGACGTCCTCGGCACTGGCCTTGATGGCGTCGACCGCTTCCTTGAGCTTGGCCATGGCTTCCTTGCGGGCCGCATCCATGGCGACTGTCTGCATCGCATCCTTCTTGCGCGCCGTGGAAACCGAAGGCGCCATCAGCAGCTTGGAAATCGCAGACGAATTGCAGACCGGGCACGTCAGGAAGCCGCTCGCGACCTGTCGGTCGAAATCGGCACTTTCGGAAAACCAGCCCTCGAACTCATGGGCATTGTCACAGCTAAGCGAATAACGGATCAAGCAGCGACGCCTCCAGCCGCCGGCGTCGCAATCTTCTCCAGCGAGAATTCACGCGCATTCTTCAGGTTCGGTATCTTGTCATGGGCGGATTTGACCGCGGCGACATCGATTTCGGCGATGATGACAGCTTCGCCCGTGCCGCCGGCCGACGCCAGCACCTTGCCCCAGGGATCGATAATCATCGAGTGACCGAAGGTTTCGCGGCCATCCTCGTGCTTGCCGGCCTGTGCGGCAGCGATGACGAACATGCCGTTTTCGATGGCGCGTGCGCGCAGCAGGATTTCCCAATGCGCCTCGCCCGTCTGCTTGGTGAAGGCGGCCGGCACCGTCATCACCTCGGCACCGGCGACAGCCTGGGCGCGGAAGAGCTGCGGAAAGCGCACGTCGTAGCAGATCGAAAAGCCGAGTTCGGCAAAGGGCAGCGAGGCGATGCGCGCTTCCGATCCGGGTCGGTAAACGGCGCTCTCGCGCCAGCTCTCGCCATTGTCGAGATCGACGTCGAACATGTGGATCTTGTCGTAGCGGTTGATGAGCTTGCCATCGGGACCAAAGAGAAAGCCGCGATTGGCGATCTTGTTGTCATCGAGCGCAATGGCGGTCGAGCCGATATGCAGATGGATGCCGAGCTCCTTCGCAAGCTCGGACGCCGTCTTGACGATGATGTCGTTCGGCTCGTCGCGCAGCACGGCGCGCATGGCTGGCCGATCCTTCTGCACCGCGCCGGTCATCTCCGGCGTCTGCACATAGATCGCACCCCTGGAGGCGGCATCGCGCACCAGGCGCGCCATGTCAGCCGCGTTCTTCACCGGATCGACGCCGGAACACATCTGGATGGCGGCAGCCTTGAAGCTCATCGGTTTCTCCCTCGTCAAGAACAGGTCAGGCGGCCAGCATTGGGTCGAGCTTGCCGGCCCGATCGAGCGCATGGATATCATCGCAGCCGCCGACATGCTGACCATTGATGAAGATCTGCGGGAAGGTCGAGGCGCCGTTTGCCTTGGCGATCATCTCCTGGCGCATTTCGGGCGAATAGGTCGCATTGTGCTCGACATACTCGACGCCCTTGGATTCGAGCAGGGATTTCGCCCGGGCGCAATAGCCGCAGAATTCACGCGTATAGATAACCACGGATGCCATGATCCACTCCGGAAAAACCTAGATTGACTGTCATATAAGATGGCCGACGACCCTTGCAAAGGTCAAAACAGTGACATCGGCGGCTCCAGCTTTCTTCAGGGCGCGCGTCGCTGCGGCGACCGTCGCGCCCGTGGTATAGACGTCGTCGACCAGAACGACACGGCGGCCGAAAACCTCGGCAGCTCGATGCTCGGAAACGGCGAAGGCGCCACGCACATTGTCCTGCCGCGCCTTGGCCCCCAGACCGACCTGCTGGCTCGTGCGCTTGACGCGCAGGAGCGTCGTGGCGAGCAGCGGCTTGCCCGAAAGACGGGCAATGTGGCGCGCAAGCTCGGCAGCCTGATTGTATTTGCGGGCAAACAGCCGCGCCCGATGCAGCGGCACCGGAATGATCGCATCGCAAGCCGCGACCGTGTCGTCGCTGGCACGCAGCATCCAGCCGGCCATCATCGGCGCCAGATCGGTGCGATCGCGATATTTCAGGCTGAGAACGAGATCGCGCACGATACCGTCATGCACGACGGCCGAGCGCAAGCGGTCGAAGACAGGCGGATCGGTGATCGCTTCGGCGCTCAGAATGCCGCCTCCCAGATCATGCGAGAACGGGCTGCCCATAACCTCGCAATAGGGACGCTCGATAAAGCGAACGCCAGACCAGCACGCCGGACAAAGACCTCGATGGGCCCCGACCGATACGCCGCAGCCCGGGCAGGCTGGCGGGTAGACGAGATCGGCAAGCGCCACCCAGGGCCTCTTCAGCCCGGCGCCCAGCATGGACAACGTGATTTCGCGCGCCATCATCCCCATATGATTGAGACTAGCAATTCCAGGAAAAGTGTATAGCGGTTTTCCGTCCGGAATTGCGCGAAGTAAAACCCGAGTGCCCGGAACGCCCCGCCGAATTGATGATATCGCAGGAAACCACCATGGAAATCGTGTTCGATCAATCGTTGCTCGCGGCCCGCAAGCGCCGGGCGTTGAGGCAAGGCGATCATAAAGCGGCCTTCCTGCTCGATATTGCCGCCGGTGAGCTGGCGGAACGGCTTGGCGTCACCGAGCGCCATTTCGACGAGGCCATTGAACTGCACGGCGCCACAGGCGTCGCCGCCCGCCTTGCATTGGCGACTGGCAAGATCGGCCATCTGAAGAGGATCGAAAACGAACGCGGCTTTGCCGCCGCCGGGGAAATTCTTATCGAAGCGCCTCTGGAAGAACTGCCGCTGGAACCGGAATCGGTCAATCTCGTGCTTTCGCCGCTCAGCCTGCATGTCACCAACGACACGCCCGGCGTCTTCATTCAGGTCCGCCGCGCGCTGAAAGCCGACGGCCTTTTCCTGGCGGCGATACCCGGCTCCGGCACCCTGCAGGAACTGCGCGACGTGCTGCTTGCAACCGAAATCGAGCTGACCGGCGGCGCCAGCCCCCGCGTTATCCCTTTTGCCGATGTCCGCGACGTCGGCGGCCTCCTTCAGCGCGCCGGCTTTACCCTGCCCGTCATCGACGCCGAGACCTATACGGTACGCTACGACAACCTGTTTGCCCTGATGCGTGACCTGCGCGCCATGGGCATGACCAACCCGCTCGTCGACCGCAGCCGCAAGCCGCTGACACGCGCCTTCTTCCTGCGCGCGGCCGAACTTTATGCCGAACGTTATGCCGATCCCGATGGGCGTATCAGGGCGACATTCTCGATCATCTACGTATCCGGCTGGACGCCGCACGAAAGCCAGCAAAAGCCATTGCAGCCGGGTTCGGCCAAGGCGCGATTGGCCGATGCGCTCAAGGTCGAAGAGCATAAGCTGAAGCAATAGACGAACGGATCAAGCCGAGCCTGATCGCCGGCCGCGTCAGTTCTGGGATGCGGCCGAATTCTGAACCGTATTGGACAGAATGTTGAACGTGCTTGAAAGGCTGCCGCCGAAGGCGCCGATGCCGCTAATGATCGCCGCCGACATCAGCGCGGCGATCAGGCCATATTCGATGACCGTGGCACCGGTCTTGTCAGTGAAGATACGTCTTACGGACCGCATAAGCTCAAAGCTCCCAGCATTGGACAACTGATGTTTCCGATGCTCGTCATGGCATCCGGCAGACTATGCTCATGCACTATTGGCAGCCGCTGTCGGTGCCATATCCCTGAACGATGCAGACCGAGCCCGGCTCTTGCTGCAACACGCTGCGGCGGATCGTATAACGCTTGCCGTTTTCGGTTTGCGGGATCGAACCGGTGGTAATATTGTCGATGTCCGGTGCGCTTGCAAGCACGCGCGACTTCGACTTGTCGGAGAGCATTGGCGTGAGAATAAGCGAAAGCGCAACCGCCGCCGTACCGAACAGCAAGGCGATATTCAACGCGCCCGTCCTGCGCGACGTGGAATAGGACTGCTCTTTCTCTTGAACAGCTTTCCAGAAATCGTCGTCCATTATGTCAAGCCTTCTTTAACGCACCCAACAACCCGCTTGATTGAGTGCATTGAATGCCAGAAGGTCATAAACGATCCCTTAATATCCACATGCAAATTAATGAGACGTAAAATTCTGGGACAGTAGTCGATTCGAGCTACAGACTTGATATCAAATGGCTAATTTTCGTTAACCATATTTGCCATGCACCGCCCTGTTACGCGCTGAGCGTACACTCGACAGATCTAAAAGAGATCCTGCGCATCGGCGGACGACAAATATCTTCAGCAATAGCACGCACCGGTATATGCAAATAAAAAAGCACCAATAGATTGATATTGGCGATTGCTCGTAGCAATGCGACGCATAAGGTAAATATTACCATTTAAAGTTGCGAAAGCTAATACGTGGCGGGACTGTTTAAAGCCGTCGGCGGCGTCGTAATAGCCCTCGCGATCCTGGCAGGCATCTCGGTGCTTGTTGCTGGAGGCATTGGCGGCTTTGTCCCAGGGCTGATCATAGCCCTCTCATACGCATTTTGCGGCGCCGGAATTTTTGCCTTTGGATTGATGCTCGAGCATCTGGAAGCAATTCGCCGGAATTCAGCCAGACAATCGGAAATGCTGACGGAGTTGCTGCGGAGAGCATCGAAAGCGGACCCAAACGGCAGAGATCCGACAGCAAACAGCCTCGATCAACTTGAGAAGTCGAAATTCCGCTTTAAGGATGTCTGACCTTAAAGCAAATCCTGCAGGAACGGGATCAGCGGCTCATCGGCCGGCGGCATCGGATAGTCGCGCAGGACCTGCGGCCGCACCCATTTGATCGCCTGCCCTTCCCGGCCATGCGGGATTCCTTCATAACGCCGGCAGATATAGAGCGGCATCAGCAGATGGAAGGTTTCGTAGGTGTGGCTGGCGAAAGTTAGCGGCGCCAGACAGGCAATTTTCGTCTGAATGCCGAGTTCTTCCTGAAGTTCGCGCACCAGCGTCTCCTCCGGCGTCTCGCCGGCCTCCACCTTGCCGCCGGGAAATTCCCAGAGACCGGCGAGCGATTTCCCCTCGGGACGCTGCGCCAGCAGAATACGACCATCCGTATCGATCAGGGCACAGGCGGCGACGAGTACGATCTTGCGGCCAGTGTCGCTCATGCAGCCCCCGATGGTTGCCAATAACAATAACGATAGGCCTCGCGGAAACCGAAACGAGCATAGAGCGTCAGAGCCGGCGCGTTGTCGGCACTCACCTGAAGCCAGGCGGTCTTGGCGCTACGCATCCGGGCCCAGCGCAAGGCGGAAGTCAGGATTTCAGCACCCAAGCCCTTGCGCCGATGCTGCGGCGAGACGGCGACCGACATGATGCCGGCAAGATCGTTGTCCTGCACGCAAAGCGTCGTTGCCAGGGGACCGGCTTCCATGTCCTCGATGACGAAGAGACCCGATGGCGGCTTGATGCCGCTCACCACCTCGGCCAGCGCCGGCTTCAGCGCCGGATCAGCCTCGTCGACGACGAGGCTGGCGTCGACAAACCGGCCGACATCGTGGCTCGGCAGATGATCCAGCATATCGGGCAATTCGAGATCGACGAGATCGGCAGTCATGACGATGGTTTCGTCGAAGCACCTCCAGCCGCGCTCTCGCAGCAGATCGATAAGCTTCGGCGAGGCGAGCGGCGTCTCGCGCACCACCATCGGCCTGCCATAGGCCTCGAACTTACGCTGCGCCTTCGTCAGCCGTATCTCGAGATCGCGATGATCGGAAGGATCAAGTGGCACGACGGAATTCAGCCGCTTCGACGGATGGCCCGCCGTCAGCCGGATCTGCCAGCTGCCATCATACTGCACGGACGACGCAGGCCATGCCCGAAAGCCAACGGCCTCGAGCCTGCGCACCAGGGGCAGCTTGTTTATCGTGGACTGCGCATGCATCAGTTGGATATCAGCTCCGGTAGTCGCCATTGATGGCAACATATTCCTTGGTGAGGTCGCAGGTCCAGACCGTTGCACGACCATTGCCGAGGCCGAGATCGACCTTCACGGGAATATCCTGCTGCTTCATGACATTCGAGGCGGCTTCCTCCGAATAGGAAGCGTCGCGCTCGCCGTTGACGGCAACGCGGACATCGCCGAACCAGATGGCGAGCTTGTCGCGATCCGCCATCTCGCCGGCCTTTCCGACAGCCATGACGACACGACCCCAATTGGCGTCTTCGCCGGCAGCGGCGGTCTTGACCAGCGGCGAATTGGCGATCGACAACGCGATGCGCTTGGCGGCGGCATCGCTTTCGGCGCCGGTCACGGTGATTTCGAGCATCTTAGTCGCGCCTTCGCCGTCGCGAACGACTTGAATGGCGAGATCCTTCAACAGCTCGTTGAGTGCTGCGCGGAAGCCGGCCAGCTTCGGATCGTCGGCGCGGTCGATATGCGCCTGCCCATCAGCCGCGGCGGCGCCCGTGGCAAACAGCATCAGCGTGTCCGAGGTCGAGGTATCGCTGTCGACGGTCATGGAATTGAAGCTCGGGCCGACGCCGTCGGACAGAAGCGACTGCAGCGCTGCAGATGAGATATCGGCATCCGTGACGACGAAGGAAAGCATCGTCGCCATGTCGGGCGCGATCATGCCGGCACCCTTGGCGATACCGTTGATGGTCACCTTGACGCCACCGATCTCGGCGGTACGGGTCGCGACCTTCGGATAGGTATCCGTAGTCATGATGGCCTTGGCGGCCTCGAACCAGAAATCGCTGACCGCATCCTTGGCCATCGTGTCGAGCACGCCGGCAAACTTGGTGGCGTCGAGCGGCTCGCCGATGACACCGGTGGAGGCGAGATAAACCTCGTTTTCACCGCAACCGACAGCGGCAGCGGCGGACTTGGCGGTGAGTTCCGTCGCCTGCCGGCCCTTCAGACCGGTGAAGGCATTGGCATTACCGGAATTGACGACGACGGCGCGGGCGCTGCCATGCGCCAGATTCTGCCGGCAGAAATCCACGGGAGCCGAGGGGCACTTCGAACGGGTGAACACGCCGGCCACAGCTGCGGGCTTGTCGAAAACCATCAACAGGACGTCGGTGCGGTTCTTGTACTTGATGCCGGCGGACGCCGTGGTCATGCGCACGCCGCGAAGGGCGGGCATGGCAGTAAAGGTTTTGGGAGCGAGCGGAGAAACGGAACCGGACATGAGACCCACCTAGACGCGCATGGTGCCGAAAAGTGTAGGCGGTTTTCGGATCACATCATGCTCTGCTTCTAATTCTGGAGCGGATTCAGATTTTAGGTCGTGTCGACCTAAAATCATCCGGCTCCAGTAAAGGGCCCGGAAAACCCGGGCCCTGATTTGCTTGACTGCTTTCAATTACTGCTGCGGCTGCGCGTCGGGCGCTGTCGCACCATCGGCAGGAGCAACGGCGTCATCGGCCGGTGCCGCGTCCTGCTGCTTCTGTGCATCGTCATAGGCCTTGCTGAGCGCCGGATCGTTGATGACGACCTTGGTGTCCGTCTTGGCCTTGTTCAGGAGTTCAAGATACTTGTCGCGCATGACGAGCTGACGAACCTGATCCTTGACCTGGTCGAACGGCGGAGGAGGTGCGTTGCGCTTGTCTTCGACCTTGATGACGTGCCAGCCGAAATCGGTCTTGACCGGGGTCTTCGTGTAGGTTCCCACAGGAAGAGCGAAAGCTGCGTCTTCGAATTCCTTGACCATACGGCCATGGCCGAAATAGCCGAGATCGCCGCCGTCAGCCTTGTTCGGGTCGGTGGACTTTTCCTTGGCGAGTTCGGCGAAATCCTTGCCGGCGTCGAGTTCCTTGATGATCGCCTTGGCTTCATCCTCGGTCTTTACGAGGATGTGGCGAGCATGAACTTCTTCCTGCTTCGGCAGTGCTGCGACTTCCTTGTCGTAGCGAGCCTTGACTTCATCATCCTTGATGGAGTCGGCGACGTGAGCCTTGAAGTAGGCATTGTGCAGCTCGCGGTCACGCAGATAGGCCATGTGGGCCTGGAAGTCCGGCGTCTGGTCGAGCTTCTCGGCAGCAGCCTTCTGCGACAGCAGCTTAACGTCGATCGAAGCGGAAAGCGCTGCGACCTTCTTCTGGTCGTCCGGAAGCTGGCCGAGTTGCGGATCGAGATTGGCAATTGCCAGATCGAGTTCGGACTGATGGATTTCGACATCGCCGACCTTGGCGACTACGGGGTCCTTGGCATCGGCCGCGAAGACCGGAGCCTGGAAGGTAACGATTGTTGCGAAAGCAACCGCAGCAGCAAGTTTGTTGTACTTCAACATAAAATAACCCTTCGGTGGTCTCGACCGGCTCGAAGACGTGAATCCGGCGTGAAAAAGCCTTCAGCAGGAGAATGTGGCCTTTCTGTATCGGCCAAATCCCGTTGACATCAATCGACCCCCCTCTTATCTGTCACGCAACCTCGCGTCCAGAACAGTTTCCGGCCGTTTTGTGCTATACTCCCGTTTTTTTGGGATTGGATAAAGCAGGAAACGGCAGGATGAAATCTCAGAAAGGACCAGTCACATGGTCAGCCTAGGTGGAATTGCCCGCAAGTTGTTCGGCTCGTCCAACGACCGCCGGGTCAAATCGTTCCAGCCGCAAGTAGCCGCAATCAATGCGCTCGAGCAGCAGATGCGCGCGCTGTCCGATGAAGCTCTGGCCGCCAAGACGGTTGAGTTCCGCCAGCAGCTCGCGGATGGCAAGACGCTCGACGATCTCCTTGTACCGGCCTTCGCCGTCGCCCGCGAAGCCTCGCGGCGCGTTCTCGGCATGCGACCTTTTGACGTGCAGCTCATCGGCGGCATGATCCTTCATTCCAACGCCATCGCCGAAATGAAGACCGGTGAAGGTAAGACCCTCGTCGCGACGTTGCCGGTCTACCTCAACGCGCTCGCCGGCAAGGGCGTGCATGTCGTCACCGTCAACGATTACCTGGCGCAGCGCGACAGCGGCACCATGGGCCGCCTGTACAGCTTCCTCGGTTTGACGACGGGCGTCATCGTCCACGGCCTGTCGGATGAGCAGCGGCATGACGCTTATGCCTGCGACATCACCTACGCCACCAACAACGAGCTCGGCTTCGACTATCTGCGCGACAATATGAAGTACGAGCGCGCCCAGATGGTTCAGCGCGGCCATAGCTTCGCGATCGTCGACGAAGTGGACTCGATCCTGGTCGACGAAGCCCGCACGCCGCTGATCATCTCCGGTCCGCTCGACGACCGCTCCGATCTCTACATCACCATCGACGCCTTCATTCCCCGACTGGCGAAGGAAGACTACGAAATCGATGAAAAGCAGCGCTCGGCCAACTTCTCCGAAGAAGGCACCGAGAAGCTGGAAAACATGCTGAACGAAGCCGGATTGTTGAAGGGTGAATCGCTCTACGACGTCGAAAACGTCGCGATTGTTCATCACATCAACAACGCGCTGAAGGCCCACAAGCTCTTCCAGCGCGACAAGGACTATATCGTCCGCAACGACGAAGTCGTCATCATCGACGAATTCACCGGCCGCATGATGCCGGGCCGCCGCTATTCGGATGGTCAGCACCAGGCGCTGGAAGCCAAGGAACGGGTACAGATCCAGCCGGAAAACCAGACGCTGGCGCAGATCACCTTCCAGAACTATTTCCGCATGTACGAGAAGCTGGCCGGCATGACCGGTACGGCTTCGACGGAAGCGGAGGAATTCGGCAACATCTACGGCCTCGACGTGATCGAGGTGCCGACCAACCTGCCGATCCAGCGTGTCGACGAGGACGACGAGGTCTATCGTACGCATGCCGAGAAGTATAACGCCATCATCAGCGAGATCCTCGACGCGCACAAGCGCGGCCAGCCTGTGCTGGTCGGCACGACGTCGATCGAGAAGTCGGAACTTCTCGCCGATCTCATGCGCAAGCGGGGCTTCACCAATTTCCAGGTTCTGAACGCCCGTTACCATGAACAGGAAGCCTATATCGTCGCTCAGGCCGGCGTGCCCGGCGCGGTAACGATCGCCACCAACATGGCCGGCCGCGGCACCGACATCCAGCTCGGCGGCAATCTGGAAATGCGGGTCGAGCGTGACCTGCACGAAATGGAGCCCGGTCCGGAGCGCGACGCGGCCATTGCCCGCATCGCCGAGGAGATCAAGGAACTCAAGCAGCAATCGATCGCGGCCGGCGGTCTCTACGTCATCGCCTCCGAGCGCCATGAAAGCCGCCGTATCGATAACCAGCTGCGTGGCCGTTCCGGCCGCCAGGGCGACCCGGGCCGCTCTAAATTCTACCTGTCGCTCCAGGACGACCTGATGCGCATCTTCGGCTCCGACCGCATGGACGGCATGCTGCAGAAGCTGGGTCTCAAGGAGGGCGAAGCCATCGTCCATCCCTGGATCAACAAGGCAGTCGAGCGCGCCCAGAAGAAGGTCGAGGCTCGCAACTTCGACATCCGCAAGAACGTTCTGAAATATGACGACGTGCTGAACGATCAGCGCAAGGTCATTTTCGACCAGCGCGTCGAGCTGATGGAATCGAAGGACCTTTCCGAATTCGTCGGCGACATGCGCCACGACGTCATCGAAGACCTCGTCGCCAGACATATTCCCGAGCGGGCCTATGCCGAGCAATGGGATGCCGATGGCCTGAAGACCGGTGTCGCCAACTTCTTCGATCTCGACATGCCCGTGCATGACTGGGTCAAGGAAGAAGGCATCGCTGAAGACGACATCCGCGCCCGCCTGATGGAAGCGGCCGAAAAGGCCGCAGCCGAGAAGGCCGAGCGCTTCGGCCCCGAGATCATGACCTATGTCGAGCGCTCTATCGTCCTGCAGACGCTGGACAATCTTTGGCGCGAGCACATCGTCAACCTCGACCACCTGCGCTCGGTTATCGGCTTCCGCGGCTACGCGCAGCGCGATCCGCTGCAGGAATACAAGGCCGAGGCTTTCGAGCTGTTCCAGTCGCTGCTGAACAATCTTCGCCAGGCCGTGACAGCCCAGCTTTCGCGTGTCGAACTCGTGCAGCAGCCGGCCGAGCCGGAAACGCCGCCGATGCAGGCTCGCCATATCGACGCAACAACGGGCGAAGACGAATTTGCGCCGCTCGCGATCGCGAACGAAAGCTTCGTATCGCCCGAGAATCGCGACCCGCGCAACCCGGCTACCTGGGGCCGCATCGGCCGCAATGAGGCCTGCCCCTGCGGCTCCGGCAAGAAGTACAAGCACTGCCACGGCGCCTTCGAAAGCAGCGAAGTCGTCTAAGCCTAGCAACCGATCGCACTGAACAGAATGCCGCCCTCGGGCGGCATTTTTTATGGAAAATCCTGGAATGGTGCCTGCCGCGGGCAAACATGCAAACTCCGGACACGCTCAAACGGCGGTATGCGGATCTTCGCTGTAGAGATGGATCGGATGGCCCGGCCCGATGATATCGAGCGCCCGATCGAACCAGGCGGTGAGCGCCGGGTAATCGGCAAGCGCAAAGCCGCAATCCGCCGCTCTGTGGGCATAGGCGTAAACGGCTATATCCGCGATCGAAAACTCCCCGCCGACCAGAAACGGCATGTCCTTCAGCCCACGCTCCATCGCGGCAAGCGCTCGAAGTCCGGCCGTGCGCTTGGCTTCGGTCATGGCGGCATTGAGCTCAAGCCGCCCCGTCAGCGTCCAGAAGCGCAGCGTGCCGATAACCGGCTCGACATGATACTGCTCGAAGAAGAGCCATTGCATGACCTTGGCGTGCAGATAGCGATCTCCCGGAAGGAACCGCGTGCCTTCAGCGATATAGGTGAGGATCGCGTTGGATTCAGCGATCGTTCGCCCATCCTCAAGCTCGAGCACGGGGATGCCGCCTGCCGGATTGAGCTCGAGGAAGGCATCCGTGCGCCCCTCGCCTTCGAAGATCGACACCAGGCGGGTCTGGTAGGGAATATCAAGCAACCCGAACAGAACCCGGGCCTTCCAGCCGTTCTGCGACGGCAAATAGTCGTAAAGCGTGAGCATGGAACCCTCCTCCGGCAGTTCACCTAATCTGCATCGTGGCTGCAGGCCCCGCCACCCGTTTCCTGCGCCGATTTCGTCCCTGGAGCAGCCATCGACTTATCGCACCCAACGGTTGCTTATACCCAAGTCGATAGACAACCTGCCGCATCTCAAATGTGACTTTTATGTATTGAAAGAACCGATTCTTAACTCTCCTCTGCCAAGACTATCGTGAGTTTGGGATCATACTTAAAAGTATTGCGTATCGATCATGGCGGTCTTTCAAACAGCGGAAAGAATGTTGCCGTCCGCATTGCGGGCCGCTCTATCGCCGTATCTGCGCAAGGTCGCCACCCTTCTTACCGGTCAGGATGAAAAAGCCGCCTCGCAGCGCATGGCACTTACGGCCTTCACGATCCGTGTCGCAGGCGCTGCTCTCGCCTTTCTCTCGCAGATCATCCTCGCCCGCCTGATGGGCCGGTTCGAATACGGCGTCTTCGTCTTCGTCTGGGTGCTGATGATCCTGTTCGGCAATCTCGCCTGCCTTGGCTTCCCGACCGCCATCATCCGCTTTCTGCCGCAGTACGACGCCAGCGGCAATCATGATGCCATTCGCGGCTTGAACGCCACCGCGCGCCTGTTCGTGGTTGCCGTCTCGGGCACGCTGGCGCTGATCGGGGCGCTGCTGCTTTTCGCATTGCGCGGCATGGTCGAGCACTATTATGTCGTGCCGATTTTCCTCGGCCTGATTGCCGTGCCGATGATCGCCCTTGGCGACGTTCTCGACGGGACGGCTCGTGCCAAGCACTGGCCGATCATGGCCTTGAGCCCGACCTTCCTCATCCGCCCGACGTTGATACTGCTCTTCATGGTGGCTGCGATCTTCGCTGGCGCGCCACGTGATGCCGTCACCGCCATGGCCGCGGCGCTCGCCGGCGCCTTCACCAGTGTCCTGCTGCAATATCTCGCGGTGACGCTCCGCCTGCGCCGCCATTATCCAAGCGGCCCGAAGGCCATGGAATTCAGCGCCTGGACGGCTGTCGCCCTGCCGATCTTCCTGGTGGAAGGCGTCGGTTACCTGCTCACCAACTCGGACGTCATCGTCGTCGGCCTTTTCCTTGATCCCGATGAGGTCGCCGTCTATTTCGCCGCCGCCAAGACGATGGCCTTGGTGCTCTTCGTTTCCTTCGCCGTGAGGGCAGCGATCGGGCCGCGCTTTGCCGCCATCCTCGCCGAAGGCGATCGCAGTAAGCTCGCGGCCTTTGCAACCGAAGCAACGCGCTGGTCCTTCTTTCCGGCGCTTGCCGTCGGCCTCCTGGTGCTGGCGGCCGGGCAACTCCTGCTCTCGCTCTTCGGCGCCGCCTTCACTGAAGGCCAGATCGTAATGGCGATCCTGCTTGCCGGCATTCTCGCAAGAGCGCTGGTCGGCCCCGCCGAAGTGCTCCTGACCATGGCCGACAAACAGATGCTCTGCGTTTATCTCTATGCTGCGGCCCTCGTCGCCAATGTCGGCCTGAACATCGTCCTCATTCCGCATCTCGGCATCGAAGGGGCAGCCATTGCCGGCGCGACCGCCATGATGATCGAGGCTCTGCTCCTGCACATCGCCGTCCGCCGCTCGCTCGGCATTACCCTATTCGCCCTTATGCGCCGCCCGACGGCGCCATCGGTAACGAGGGCTCTCTGATCATGGCACGTCCCCCCTACACCGAAACCACCGACAGCCAGGTGAACGCCCTGACCCATACGCTCGCGGCGCTGCACTTCGAAACGCCCAAAGCCGAAGCAAGGGTCGAGGTCGGTCGCGCCGGCCGCGAATTCTGCCTCTATCCCGGCAAGCTCGGCTACGAGCTGCAGGACGAGCTGGACTTCTTGTCCAATCGCGCCATGGAGCCGAACGTCTTCTTCTCCGGCCGCTTCCTGGCGCCCGCCATGCCTCGCCTCGAAGATCGGCAGGTGCGTCTGGCGCTGATGCGCGACATCAGCAGCACGCGCAGCCGTATCCGCCTGTTGATGCCCTTCACCGTCGACAAGCCGGGCTTCGCAATTGGTCCCTCGATCATCCGCGTCTGGTCGAATTCCTTCGGCCCGCTCGGTACGCCCCTGCTCGACGCCGAGGATGCCGGCGAAACGCTCGACAACCTCTTCGACGCCCTTTCTCGGCCGGAGCTGCGCCTGCCGACGACGCTCGTGCTGCCGGACGTGCGCCTCAACGGACGCTTCGTTCAGATGGCCAAGGTCATCGCCATCGGCCGGAACCTGCCGATCGCCGTCGCCAACCCGTTCCAGCGTCCGATGCTTCAGAGCAATGATGATGCGCTCGCCTATCTGAAGCGGACGATCTCCAACAGCCATTTGCGCGAAATGCGCCGGCAATGGCGCCTGCTGGAAAGCCAGGGCGAAGTCACCTACAGCGTCGCGCGTCAGCCTCGCGACATTCATATGCGCATGGAAGAATTCCTGGCGCTTGAAGCAAGCGGCTGGAAGGGCAAGAAGCGCTCGGCGACCGTCACCATGCCGCCTTCGCCCGCGAGGCGATTTCCAACCTTGCGGCCATCGACGCCGTGCGCATCCATTCCATCGATATCAACGGCAAGGCCATCGCCTCGATGATCGTGCTGATCATGGGCGGCGAAGCCTATACGTGGAAGACCGCCTATGACGAGGCCTATGCCCGCTATTCGCCGGGCAAGCTGCTGATGGGCGAATTGACGGAGTGGCATCTCGACGACGCCAACGTCGTCCGCTCCGATTCATGCGCGGTGCCGGATCATCCGATCATGAGCCGCTTCTGGCATGAGCGCGAGGATATGGGCACGCTCATCATCGGCCTGACGCCGAACGGCGACCGCGACGTGCGTCAGGTGACCACGCAGCTGCACATGTATCGCAGCACCCGCAACATGGCGAAGCTGCTGCGTGAAAAGATCCTGTCGCTCACGAAGCGCTAAAGCAAATCCAGCAGAGGTGCGCAGCGGTTCTGCGTCCGGAATTGCGTGAAAACAAAGAGATAGAGCATTTTCGTGACTTCGTTTAGGATGGAAATGCTCTATCTTCGGCGATGGCCCGCTCGCGCAGCAGGCGGCGGATCACCTTGCCCGAGGTGGTCAGCGGCAGGGCGTCGACGAATTCGATCTCGCGCGGGTATTCGTGCATGGAAAGCCGGGTCTTCACCCATTCGCGGATTTCCGCCGCAAGCGCCTCGCTCGGCTCACGGCCGGGCACGAGCACGACATAGGCCTTGACGATTTCCGTCCGCACCGAATCCGGTTTCCCCACTGCTGCGGCCAACTGCACGGCGGGATGGCCGCCAAGGCAATCCTCGATTTCGCTTGGGCCGATGCGATAGCCGGACGAGGTGATGACATCGTCGTCGCGGCCGACGAAGGAAATATAGCCATCGGCATCCTGCCGGCCGATATCCCCGGTCAGCAGCCAGTCATTGGCGAATTTGGCTTCCGTCGCCTTCTCGTTTTGCCAGTAGCCGAGAAACATCACCGGATCGGGCCGCTTGATCGCGATCTGCCCGCTCTCCCCGATCGGAACTTCGACGCCCTCGGCATCGACGATGGCGACACGATGGCCGGGTGCTGCCTTGCCGGTCGCCCCGCCATGGCTGACGCCGAAGGCCTCGCTGGAGGAAAGAACGAAATTGCACTCCGTCTGGCCGAAGAACTCGTTGACGCTGACGCCGAGCGCCGAGCGCGCCCATTCGAAGGTTTCGCGGCCGAGCGCCTCGCCGGCCGAACCGATGGTGCGCAGCTTGAGATCGTATTGGGCGCGCGGATTGTCCACGGCCTTCAGCAATCGCAGCGCCGTCGGCGGGATGAAGGCATTGCGCACCCCCATCTCGGCCATAATGCGGAAAGCCATGTGCGGATCGAATTTCTGCGCGGGAGAAGAGACGACGGGAACGCCAAGCATCAGGCTCGGTAGAAGCGCATTCAACAGGCCGCCGGCCCAGGCCCAGTCCGATGGCGTCCAGAGCCGGTCGCCGGCCTTCGGAAAGCCCTCATGGGCGAACTGCATGCCCGGAATATGCCCCGGCAGGACGCGATGACCATGCAGCGCCCCCTTCGGCGGCCCGGTCGTGCCCGACGTGAAGATCATCAGGGCCGGATCGTCCGGACCGGTATCGGCTACTTCGAACAGTGACGGGTATCTCGCTATGAGATCGGCAAAGCCGGCAACCCCGTCTTCCGCGCCATCGATGCTGATCACCTGCGCCAGCTCGGGCAACTGGTCCCGGATCGGATGCAGGCGCTCCAGGCCGAAGCGATTCGTCACGATTGCCGATGCACCTGAAGCCTTCAGCCGATATTCCAAAGCCTCGGCACCGAAAAGCAATGCCAGCGGCAGGGCGATCGCCCCCATCTTGTAGATCGCCACATGCGCCACGACGGTTTCAAAACTTTGTGGCAGGAGCAGCGCCACGCGATCTCCAGCCCGCACCCCAAGCGCAACGAGCGCATTGGCGAAGGAGGCGGAACGATCCCGCAACTCGCCATAGGTCATGAAAAAGTGATTGCCGTCAGGATTGAAATGCTGGAGGCAGATCCGATCCGGCTCGCGCTCGGCCCAGGCATCGCAGACAGCATGTCCCATGTTGAATTTCGCCGGAATCTCCCAGCGAAAGTCGCGATAGAGGGCTTCATAAGTATCATGCGGGGGCAATTTCATGCAGAATTCCAAAAATGGTGCGGTGCAGCTAACACCTGTCGCCCTTGAGGTTCAAGGAAACATTTGAAATTGCCGTCTTCCCCCGCGCGCAAATTGCCTTATTTATTGAAGAATACTTCGAAGCTCTACCCGAATTGATGCGTCGACCGGCTGCAACCTTGCTCGCCGATCTGCTTTTCGCGACGCACCCATCTCACTGCTCTTCCGGCGGCGGGCCTCCTTGTGCCGAATAATCGAATGGACGGAGAATCTCGATGGAATACGTAAAGCTCGGCAGGACCGGTCTTGAAGTCTCACGCATCTGCCTGGGCTGCATGACCTATGGTGATCCCAACAGGGGCACGCACGCCTGGTCTGTCAACGAAGAGGGCGCCCGCCCGCTGCTGCGGCAGGCGATCGAGGCCGGCATCAATTTCCTCGATACCGCCAACACCTATTCCAACGGCTCATCGGAGGAAATCGTCGGCCGCGCCATCAAGGATTTCGCCCGCCGCGACGATATCGTGCTCGCCACCAAGGTCTTCAACCGCATGCGCCCCGGCCCGAACGGCGCCGGCCTCTCGCGCAAGGCGATCTTCGACGAGATCGACAACAGCCTGCGCCGCCTCGGCACCGACTATGTCGATCTCTACCAGATCCATCGCTGGGACTATACGACGCCGATCGAGGAGACGCTGGAAGCGCTGCATGATGTCGTCAAGGCCGGCAAGGCCCGCTATATCGGCGCCTCTTCCATGTACGCCTGGCAATTCGCCAAGGCGATCTACACCTCCCGCCTCAATGTCTGGACCGAATTCGTCAGCATGCAGGATCACCTGAACCTGCTCTACCGCGAAGAAGAGCGCGAGATGCTGCCTTTCTGCGAGGATCAGAAGATCGCCGTCATCCCGTGGAGCCCGCTCGCCCGCGGTCGCCTGACCCGCGACTGGGACGAGACCACGGCCCGTTCGCAGTCCGACGAATTCGGCAAGACCCTCTATACCCAAGCGCTTGAGGCCGACCGCAAGATCGTCGATGCCGTCGGCGCCATCGCCAAGAAGCGCGGCATTGCGCGTGCGCAGGTGGCGACCGCCTGGATTCTGCAGAAGAGCGCCGTCACCGCGCCGATCGTCGGCGCCTCCAAGCCCGGCCACATCGCCGACGCCGTCGCATCGCTGGAGGTCAAGCTGACACCAGAGGAAATCACGGCGCTGGAGAGCCCCTATGTCCCGCATGGGATTGCCGGGTTCAAGTGACCGAGGATTTTCGGGCTGGTCAGGCAAGGCTGATGACGCTGCGCTTGCCTGCCTGGCCCCTCACCCCAGCCCTCTCCCCGCTTGCGGGAAGAGGGAGTTACCGAATTCCATAGCCCGTTGTAGGTGAATGGCAGAGCCGCAAATCGCGCAAAAGTGACTTCACGAACCGGTCACAGTTGAGGCTTAACAGGTCATGGTTCCTTACTCTCGAGGATGACACTCCATGATCACAGTTCCCTTCGAAGCGCGGCGCTTTCAATCGACCGCGGCCTATTACCTGCGCTATCGCATCCCCTACCCGGACAGGCTGATTGCCCGTGTGGCCGAACGCAGCGGTTTGAAATCAGGCGTTCATGTGCTTGATCTCGGCTGCGGCCCCGGCCAGCTCGGCATCGCCTTCGCGCGGCTGCAAGGTGCGGCCGTCACCGCCATGGACCCGGAGCCAGAAATGCTTGCCGAGGTCGAGGCCGGTGCGAAAGCGGCAGGTGTCAGCATCAATATTCGCCAGGGCTCCTCCTACGATCTCGGACCTGATCTCGGCAAGCTGCACCTCTGCATCATGGGTCGCTCCTTCCACTGGATGGACAGGCCGGCAACGCTCGAAGCGCTTGATAGACTGATCGAGCCTGGCGGCGCCGTCGTCCTCTTCCACGATAAAGGCGTTCTGGCCGAGCCGAATTGGCGCGGCATTCTGGAGCCGCTGATGGAAACCTATTCGCCCGAGCGCAGCGCGGAACGGCAGATGCGCAGGAGCAAGGAATGGGCACCGCACGAGGCCATGCTGCTTGCCTCTCCCTTCCGCAACCTGGAACGGATCGGCATCGTCTCGGAATATGAAAGGGATATCGAGGAGATCGTCGGTCGCATCTTCTCGATGTCGTCGACCTCGCCGCAGGCGCTGGGGGATAGGGCAGCCGATTTCGAAGCGGCTCTGCGCGCCGAGCTGCTGGCGGTTGCACCCGACGGCAAGTTCAGGGAAATCGTCGAGGCGAACGGACTGCTCGCCTTCCGCGATTGAGAGGCCACGGCTTAAGCGACGGGAACGGAGCGGTCGGGCGAATACCCGGCCGCGCTGCCCGCTTGGAGCTAGGCTTCGTCACTTTCCGGTCGGGGCGAAAGCTCCTGTCGGGTCGCAGACAGGAATTCCTGTGACAGTTCGGCATTGTCCATCGCTCGCGCCAGGATGACAGCCCCGACCATGGCCGAGAGGCTGGCAAAAGCCCTGCGCCGGCGGTCCTCCGACGTGTCGCCGGGAACGATCTCCTCAAGCACCTCGACCAGCCCCATCAGGCCGCCGGTGAAGGTGGACTGCATCTCCGGTCCGTGGCGGCTGACTTCCTGCGTCAGCGCCGCGAAGACGCAACCGGTCGCATGCTCCACAACATTGCGATGCGAGAGATAATGGGCAAGCAGAGCTTCCAGCGGCTGATCGGGCGAGCTTGACGCCACATGCTTCCAGCGCTCCAGCGAGCGCGCCACCAGTGCCTTGCTCGCCTCGCAGGCAAGTTCGTCCTTCGAATCGAAGTGACCGTAGAAGCCGCCATGCGTCAGCCCGGCCGCCTTCATGATATCGGCGACGCCGATGCCGTCGAAACCTTTCTCGCGGAAGAGCTCTCCTGCGACCGCAAGGATCTTCTCGCGATTCTCGGCGAATTTTTCGCGGCTCACTCTCATCAAAAAACTCCATAAGAGCTTCAATAAATCTGTATTGACAATTTATATGATGACCATCATCAATACGCAACAAATATGATAGCAATCATCTAAATACCTTTACACAAACGTTCAAGCCGGAAGAGCGGCGGAGCGCTAGAAGCGGAGCCCACATCCCGTCCGCGATCGAGCGTCTTTGCAAGCCACACGGTCCGAACGTGAAGACACGCAACCCTATCGGAACGCAGCTCATGGTTTCCACTGCTCTTGCTACGACGCTTGCCCGCCGCAACATCCATTACGGGTGGGTCGTCGTCGGCGCCACCTTCCTCACCATGCTGGTCACGGCCGGCGCCATGGGCGCGCCCGGCGTGCTCATCAAGCCGCTGGAGGATGAATTCGGCTGGAGCACCTCCTCCATCTCTTCGGCACTTGCCGTGCGCCTGATCCTGTTCGGCCTGATGGGGCCGTTTGCCGCCGCCTTCATGAACCATTTCGGCGTGCGCAAGGTCATCGTCTTTGC
Source organism: Martinezella tropici (assembly GCA_000799755.1). GTDB lineage: Bacteria > Pseudomonadota > Alphaproteobacteria > Rhizobiales > Rhizobiaceae > Rhizobium > Rhizobium tropici_A. Next base: position 430,485 of record JUHI01000004.1, on the reverse strand, counting down.
GCTCGGCACCATTGGCGTCGGCTTCATCGGCTCCCTCTTCATGACCAAGGTCTGGCAGCTGCTTTTGTGCTGGGGCATCATCGTCGGCTTCGGCACCGGCCTCACCGCCATGGTGCTGGCGGCGACCGTTTCGACGCGCTGGTTCACCAAGCATCGCGGCCTTGTCATCGGCATGCTGTCCGCCAGCTCCGCGACCGGCCAGCTCGTCTTCCTGCCGCTGATGGCGGAGCTGACGACCCGCTATGGCTGGCGCTCGACCGTCATCTTCGTCTGCGGCATGATCGTCGTTGCCGCCTTCGTCGTACTGCTCCTGATGCGCGACCGTCCCTCGGACGTCAATCTGCCACTGGTCGGCGAGATCCACATCACTCCGCCGCCGGCCGCCACCAAGAACCTGAAGGCCGCGCTCGCCTCGCCGATCGCGATCCTGCGCGAGGTATCCACGACCTCGACCTTCTGGATCCTGTTTGCCACCTTCTTCATCTGCGGCCTGTCGACCAACGGCCTCATCCAGACGCACTTCGTCACGCTTTGCGGCGATTTCGGCATCGTGCCTGTCGCAGCCGCCAGCGTGCTCGCCGTCATGGGCATCTTCGATTTCTTCGGCACGATCGGCTCCGGCTGGCTTTCCGACCGCTTCGACAATCGCTGGCTGCTCTTCTGGTATTACGGCCTGCGCGGCCTTTCGCTGGTCTACCTGCCCTTCAGCGATTTCACCTTCTACGGCCTGTCGATCTTCGCCGTCTTCTACGGCCTCGACTGGATCGCCACCGTGCCGCCGACGGTCAAGATCGCCGCCGATCGCTTCGGCCGCGAAAAGGCCGGCCTGGTCTTCGGCTGGGTCTTTGCCGGCCACCAGCTGGGTGCTGCCACCGCCGCCTATGGCGCCGGCCTCACCCGCACGGAACTCAACACCTACCTGCCCGCCTTCTTCGTCGCCGGCGCCTTCTGCCTGCTCGCCGCGATCCTGGCGCTCACGCTGCAGAAATCCGGCTCCGCGACCAAGGGGCCGGCGATGGCGCACTAAGCTCTTCGCGTCAAAAAGCCCATGGCGTCCGATCCACGCCATGGGCCAAACCGCAACCCTGCGGAAACACTCGCAATATCTGCCGCCCCCGGCTTGCGCCATCAGCCGATCACATGCTAGACAGCCGCCTCGTCAGTACCCCGTTGCCCCATTGGCGGAATTGGTAGACGCGCTCGACTCAAAAAGTGGTTTGTCTACCAATCCACAGGAAAACACGACGAGTTGAAAACGGCGTGATTTCAGGGGTTTATGAAGGAAGGAAAAAGGGCTGACGATCTTTGGTTTTCGCTCTAGGTGCAGTATAGGTGCAGAGAGCGTCGGCTAGAATCGGCGGCAAATGTGCGGGTGTGGTGGAACTGGTAGACGCGCCGGATTCAAAATCCGGTTCCGAAAGGAGTGTCGGTTCGATTCCGACCACCCGCACCAAATTTTCCTTCAATGACTTTGCGTCGGCCTTTCTGGCCCCGGGGAAGTCTCGGCTTAGCTAAAGATGCAAGCCAGCGATGATGTCGGTGCCAAACAGTCGCGCCATGATCGCGTGCGTAGTGGCGATTGGAAGCGGATAAATCTATCGTCCGCGCCGCGAACAGGACCTTCGTCACGTATTCAGGCTCGGACCTCGCGCTCGATCTCGGCCGCAAGCCCCCTATCGGGCGTGATCGGCAGCTCGCGGACCCGCTTTCCAGTCGCGTTGAAGACTGCATTGGCGATAGCCGCCGCAACGCCGGTGATACCGATTTCGCCGACGTCCTTGCCGCCCATAGGCGCAAGCGGATCCGGAATGTCGAGCCAAACAACGTCGATGTTCGGGATATCGGCGTGAAGCGGCAGCTGGGATCACCACCTTCATCGGAAGGGATGAGCGGGGCGTTCTGTTGCCTGGCCGCAACGGCGAGATTTGGCCTTTAAGCCAGGCTTAAGGTGGGAATGAATTTTCGGCCTTCTGAACCGAAGTCAATCAGAAGGCAGAGAGACAATTGTATAGAACGACGTTTCCCAAGCCGCTCGCCAGGCGTGCGTTTCTATTCGGCGCGAGCGCCTTTACACTAGCGGGCTGTGTTTCGACGCAGCGGCCTGTCCGGATGGGGACGGCCGTCCTGGCGGCTGAACCGCAGCCCGTGGTTCCGCTGATGTACGCCGCCATGCCGGACGAGCAGTTCCCAGTTCCAGCAGTGAATATCTCCCAGGTCGACCAGCGCTTCTGGCGAACGGAAGTCAATTATCCCACCGACGAGAAACCGGGAACGCTGATCGTCCATACGCCTGCAAAGTATCTCTACCACGTGAAGCCGCAGGGCCGTGCGACGCGTTATGGCATCGGCGTCGGCCGCGAAGGTTTCGCCTGGTCGGGACGGGCGATAGTCGCCTACAAGCGCAAATGGCCGCGTTGGACGCCGCCGGACAGCATGGTGGCGCGTCAACCCGAGTTGGAACCATACAGCATCGCGAATGGCGGAATGGCCCCGGGACTGAACAACCCGCTGGGCTCACGCGCGCTCTATATCCATGAAGGCGGGCGCGACACGCTCTATCGATTGCACGGTACGCCGGAGGCCTTCTCGATCGGCAAGGCCGTCTCGTCGGGCTGCATACGGCTGCTCAATCAGGACGTCATCCACCTCTATGAGGAGGTCGCCGATGGCAGCCCGATTGTCGTTATCCCGGATCCAACCATGTCGCATCTCGCGGTTGGATAGTCCATTGGCATGAAAGAGACGCCGTTCGTCGCGACCAGCGCCTACTACGTTGCATGCGAATTACTTCGGCCCTCGCCATAGTACAGCATTGCGAGGATATGAACGTGGCAATATGTGCTTGATCAGCCGCGCGGGAGCACGCGGTTTCCTGCATTGACTTCTCGTGGTTACAACACGACCACCTTGGTGCCAGGCGGCACGCGGCGATAAAGATCGATGACGTCCTGGTTCATCATTCGAATGCAGCCCGACGAGACGGCGTGACCAATGCTCTGCGGCTCATTGGTGCCGTGGATGCGGAACAGCGTGTCCTTGCCATTTTTGAACAGATAGAGCGCCCGCGCACCCAGGGGATTCTGCGGCCCGCCCTCCATTCCATCGGCCCAGCGCGCGTATCTCTGCGGGTCCCGCCTGATCATGTCCGGTGTCGGTGTCCACCGAGGCCACGCCTGTTTCCAGGCGATATTGGCGGTGCCGGTGAATTCGAGCCCTTCACGACCAACCCCGACGCCATACCTGATCGCCTTCCCGCCCTCCTGTACGAGGTAGACGAAGCGGTTCTTCGTATCGACGACGATCGTGCCCGGCGGATAGGGCGTGCGATAATTCACCTGTTTGCGCAGGTTTCTGGGATTGATCTCTGAGGCGTCGATCTCTGGAACGGGAAACTTCTCGTCCGTTTCTGCCGTGTAGCTCGCGCTTGCCGCCTGCGGCTGCTCGAGAGGCCGGGTAACGGCGGTAGACGGCATCGTGGTGGTGGTGCAGCCGGCAAGAGCGAGGCTGATCAGAAACGTGGAAGCCAGGCTGTTTTTGTTCGTAGATGTCATCGAAAGCTCATGCGGCGTTAGTCCGCGCTGCCGGTTGAGCAGAGCGGATGGTTCAGATTCGCGGTGAAGGAAAGCGGGAAGACCGCGCTTCGCGCGGGCGGTGCCCGCGTCATGTCGGACCCGCCAGTTTTTCGATATTGGCGTTGAGGGCTTCGCGCGAGATTTCGCCGATGTGCATGGCGGCGAGTGTTCCGTCGGCTCTCAGGAAGAGTGTGACAGGAAGCCCCATCGTCCCGTAATGCCGGGGGATCTGCATTGATTGGTCGAGCAGCACGCGATCGAGCTTGAGATTCTGCGAAGAGAGATAAGAGCGGATATTCTCCGATCCCTCGCCCTGGTTGACGAAGAGAAAGGTGACGTCGTGTCGGCTTGCGGCGACCTCGGCGAGCAGCGGCATCTCCCTCCGGCAGGGCGGGCACCAACTTGCCCAAAGATTGATGACGGCGGGCTTGCCGGCGACGTCGCTCACCGCCATCGCGGGGCCGTCCATTTGCTGAAGCGCGACGGTCGGCGCGGGCTGGCCAAGAGTAGCCTGGGTAAGCTGCGTGACACCGATCCAGATGACCAGTCCGAGGCCAAGCGCGCCGGCAGCCGCAAGGCCGCTCACGAGAGAGCGGATGAAGAAAATGCTGACGATCACGACACCGATGAGACCAGCAACCGGCTGAAAGCCGCCCTGCCAGATTGCGAGCACCCTCCACGGTTCGCCGGCGAAGCTCTCCCAGTGCAGCGCGACGTGGCCGAGGCGGGCCGCGATCAGTCCACCGGCGAGTGTCCAGGTCGACCATCTGCCGATCGCAGGCTCGACGCGACGAGCGAGGATCGTGGTGACGAGCAGGAAAGCAAGGATGCCGAGCACGGCGGCGAACCGGTCAGAGGCAAAGACCAGTGGTCCGATACTGACCGCGTTCATCGGGGCGCGCCCATCCGGTCGACCGAGGCCTGCAGGCTGGCCTTGGTCACGTCACCGACGAGGCGTGTGCCCGTGGTCTCGCGACCACTGGCATCGACAAAGATCATGGTTGGCGGGCCGACAACCTGAAGGCTTTCCATGATCTGCCGCTGTTCGGGTGTGTTGCTGCTGACGTCGAGCTTGATCAGGTTGAAGCGCGCCATGATGGATTGGATGGCAGGGTCTGGAAGGACGGTGCGATCGATGACCGCGCAGGTGACGCACCAATCGGCCGTGACATAGAGAAGGCTGGGTTTGCCGTTGCGGTCTGCGGTCGCCGTGCGAAACGCAGCCGCCGTACCGGCGGTCCGGAAGGCCGACGCCGACGACTGCATCGGCCCGGCGCCGCCGCCGGCTTGCGCGAGAAGGTTGCCGAGAGGCCGAAAGGGATCACCGCTGCCGCTCGCGGCGCCGACGGCCAGGATGACGCCATAGAGTGCTGCTGCAATTCCGGCGGCCTTGGCGGTTCGGCGTCGCCCTGGGGCATCTGCACTGAGCGAATCGAACGCCCCGAGCCAGACCGCCAGACCGATGGCGAACAGAGCCCAGAGCGCGAGACCGGCCTCGCCAGGAATGAGGCGCGAGATCATCCAGATGGCAGTCGCCACGAACACGAAGCCGAAGCCCTGCCGCACCGCAATCATCCACGCTCCGGCCTTGGGCAAAGCCTTTGGGCCGAGCGTGCCGAAGGCGATCAGCGGAATACCCTTGCCGAGGCCAAGTGCGAAAAGTGATGCCGCGCCGAGCGCGACGTTGCCGGTCTGGGCGATATAGATGAGTGCACCGGCAAGCGGCGCGGTGACGCACGGGCCAACGATCAGCGCGGAGGTGAAGCCGAGCAGTCCGGCCGAGGCCAGCGAACCGCGATTTCCCTGTCCGAGCCGGCCGATCACAGCGACCCAGCTCGATGGCAGTTGCAGCTCGAACAGGCCGAACATGGACAGGGCCAGTACGACAAACAGAACCGAGACGGCGCCGATCGCGAGAGGAGACTGAAGAGCCATCTGCAGGTTCTGGCCGGACCAGGCAGCAACGACGCCAAGCAGACCGAATGCGGTGGCCATGGCGACCACATAGGCAAGCGACAGGGTGAAGCCTTTGAGTGCGGTGACGGAATCACCCTGACGGGCGATTGCCCCCGCGAGGATCGGGTACATGGGAAAGACGCAAGGGGTGAAGGCCAGCAACACACCGAACAGCAGGAAGCTCGCCAGCACCATCGCGACGCCGCCGTCCTTCAACAGCGAGCCGATCATGCCACCATCGTCCGCAGCGATGGTGATGCCGTTCACCGGTGCTGCGGAGCTCGGCGCTGTCCATTCATTCGCTAGGGCTGTCGGGGTTCGCTCTTCAGGGGCGGCGACAGTCAGCGTCGCCGCATCGATGTGCCGGACAATTGGCGGATAGCAGATGCCGTTTTCCTGGCATCCCTGATAGCGAACCTCGAGGGGGCCGGGAGCGGAAGCGTCGAGGGGAAGCACGGCGGTGACGTGATCGTGGAAGACCGTGGAAGGGCCGAATGTCGGGTCGTCCTTGCTCTGCGCATTCCCCAGCAGCTCGCGAACCGCAAGGTCGGCCGCACCGCGCCTGACACCGAATTGGTCCCGATAAAGGTAGTAGCCTGGCGCGATCGTCCACTGGAGTCTGACATTTCCGTCGGCCTGCCGTGAAGCGGAAAGCTGAAACGCCTGATCGACAGGAAGCGGCATGGCTCCCGTCGATGTCACCTGGGCAGATGCCGGCATCGCGGAGACCGCTGCGAGTGCGGTCATTAAGGCAGCAATAAGGACAGACCAGACAGTTCTCGCAGACAATGGCACGCTCCCGCTCAATGAGATGACGGCGGGAGAGGTCTGATCGGCAGCTTAAGGCAGGCTTAAGGGGTGCTCGTCGGATCCATGTCGGAAGGTGATACCCGACGGCGGATTCATTTCGCCGCGGCCTGCTTTGCGCGTGCGTCGGCGACGACCTGTTTGAAGCCCTGATAGTCGAGGGTCGATGCCATGAACGAACCGATGAGATAGGTCGGCGTGCCCGACAGGCCCAGAGAATCTGCCTGTGCCATGTTGCGTTTGATCAGCGTCTCGATCTCCGCGGATTTCGATTGCACGTCCGCGTCCAGCCGCGGCATGTCGATGCCGGCAGTCTGCAGGCCTTCCCGCATTCTTTCTTTCGTGATTCCTATCTTGGGGACCGCGGGAATAGCCATCAGGGCGTGATGGGCAATGTCGTACTTGCCCTGGTACTTCGCCGCGAGAGCCATGATTGCGCCGTCGATCGACGTTGGTTTGATGACGGGCCAATCCTTGTAGACGAGGCGGATCTTGCCGTCCTCCTTGACGACGCGGTCGAGGTCGGGCGCCGCCTTTTTGCAGTAAGGGCAGTTGTAATCAGTGAAGTTGACGATCGTAAGGTCGCCCCGCGGATTTCCCGAAACTGGCGCCGCCGGATCGTTGAGGATCATTTCCTTGGACACGTCGGCGTATTGTCCAAGGGCTACGCTTTGCAAGGCAGGCACGGAAACGACCGCACTCCCGATAGCGATCATAGCGCCGCGACGTGTCAGAACTTGCATCCAGGACCTCCTTCGGTTGTACGGGAGGCAGGATGGCGTCTCCCCGCAAGCGAGACCCACGACGGCTACCTTAAGGCTGGCTTAAGGTGGATATCCGACTGCGATCACCTCGGCGGGAGAGAGTGAAGTTGGCACGGATACATGGGCATGGCCGGCCGGTGACAGCATGTGGCCGCGCGAGACCCACAGAACGATACCTTAAAAGTACCGCGCGCGACCAATTCGGTCTTAGACCTCTTGATAGGTCGAGGTTACCGTTAGCCCGCAGGTTATTTTCCGAAGTGCATCGAGGATTGCTGGGGCCCTTAGCTTCCGTGTCTCGCATGGTCGCTGTGCTCGAGCGGGAGTGCCTGCATTTTTTTGAAACTGAACTGCGGAAGTTCATGAGAACGCAGTGCAACCGGTTCGCGCCCGAAATTCGAAGATGGGGTGCCGAGCTGGCGCGCTGCCTGGCTCTCGCATCTGGAGCATCCGTTCACCCGTTGAGCCGCTAATCTATGTCCTACACTGCCAACTCGCTGCCGTGCTCGCCGAACGGCTCTTCAATGCGCCTCGTGCTTGCACTGTGGCATTGCGTCTCCGGACAATTCAATCTGATTAACGGGCTCCGGTGGCCGAACGGCCATTCGACGCAGGTCCGTCGAACCATGGATTGGCTCGAAACTGTCGGTCGAGTCAGATGATCGCGCGGCCTTCGCCTCGCGCGCTCCTGTTCGCAATCAGCGGTTACCTCGCGGTCATTCTCGCTCTCTATGTCGCCTTGGCGCTGGACCTGCCCAATCCGTGGTGGGCAATGGCGACGGTTTTCATCGTTCAGCCGACGAGGCCGCTCGTCGGCGCGATCTGGGCGAAAGCTTTTTACCGCGCGGCAGGCACGATTGTCGGCGCCATCGTTGCCGTAATCCTTGTGCCCAATCTGGTCAATTCGCCTGAACTGATGATTTTGGCGATCGCAGTCTGGATCGCGCTATGCGTGTTCTTCGGCCTGCTTGATCGTTCACCACGCTCGTATCTGTTTATGCTGCCGGGATATACCGCAGCGCTTGTCGGTCTTTCGACTGCGACCCACCCCGAAGCGATCTTCGATATCGCCGTCGCGCGGTCGGAGGAGATTATCATTGGCGTGCTTGCTCCAGCGGTCGTGCAGAGCATCCTCTTTCCGCGCAGCGTCTCGGTTGCAATTTTCGAGCGGCTCGACGGGATCATTGCCGACGCTCGCATCTGGATAGCTGAGGGTCTTCGCACATTGACGCCCGTGCCGGCGCCCAGCCAGGTCGCCGGCCGCCTGACCGAGATGAACCTCATGGCGGCCGACTGGCGGTTCGAAGGCACTTTTTCGCTCATACGGCGGCGTGCCCTGTGGGCGCTCGAAGAACGGCTGATAGTCCTGCTTCCGCAAGTCACCGCGGTGGAGGACACGCTCGAAGCAATGCGTCATTCCGAATCCTACACCGATGAATTGGCGGCTGCGGCGCGTCAGGTCGCGGACTGGGTAGCCACAGCCGGTGCGGAAAAGGACAAGGCTAGCGCCGCCGCTGAAAACAATATTGCAGCGAGTATTCCGACACTCAATCCCAGATCCGGCTGGGAAGATATGCTGGTCGTCAGCCTCGCCGATCGACTGACCGAACTGATGGGGACCTGGAAGGAATGTCTGGTGCTGGCAACGGCCGTCAAGGCATCGGTGCTCCAGCCAGACTCGGACATCACCCGTTTGCTTGGCAGCGCGAGACCGCGCGGGCTTCACACCGACAAAGGCATCGCACTTCTCTCGGCCGCTGTTGCCGGACTGACGGTCATCGGCATCGCGGCGTTCGCGACCGCAATCCAGTGGGAGGGCTCACCCTTCACCATCACTGTCGCCGCCATGTGCTGCTCGCTGTTCGCGGTGGCCGACGATCCCACGCCGCCTGTTCGAGCGTTTCTGACAGGCGCCGTTCTCATCCTTCCCGTAACGCTGTTTTATCAGTTTGCCATTCTTCCGGCGATCGATGGCTTCGTCATGCTGGCGGTCGTGCTGTTTCCGGTCGTGGGCATGCTCGGGCTGCTCTCCACCTATCCGAAGATCATGGTGAGCGCGTTGGGCGCGATCGTCGCCTTTTCCGCCATGCTCGCCCTGGGATCGACCTATGTCTCGGACATGCCAGGGGTATTGAATAACTATTTTTCCTTCCTCCTGGGGCCGGTCTTCGCGCTCGTGGGCCTGGGGCTGGCTCGCGTCGTCCCGACCCAGCGTGCCGTTCGTCGCATCCTGCGCGCAGGCTGGAGGGAATTGGCTGCGCTGACGAAGACGCGGTCGGTGCCCAGCGCCAATCTTTGGGCAGGCCGGATGCTTGATCGCGTCGGCCTCCTCCTGCCGCGCCTGTCGGCCATTCAGACGGGAGAAGAACCCGAACTGCGCGAGGTTCTGCGTGGTCTGAGGCTGGGAACCGGCATCGTCGAACTCCGCCGGCTCCACGATCTCGTCAGCGCCGGCGCCGAGCGGGAGATCGATACTGTCCTGACCGAGCTCGCAGCGCATTTCGACGCGCTCGCCGCCGGTCAGACTGCCCTAGTCCCTTCGGATATCGTCGATCACCTCGACGCGGCCATCAGAGGAATGCTGCAACTTCCCGATGCCGGCGATCGGCACGCCGGAGTCAGTGCCGCTATGCGGCTTCGCCTCACGCTGTCGCCCCATGCGTCAGCATATCGGCAGGAAGGCGCAACAGCATGATTGGCGAGGTCAATCTGGATGGCGTGTACGTCAGCAGCGCGCTCGTCGCCGCCTGCTTTGCGGGTCTGTTTCTGCTCGTTCTCAGGCGGGCTTTCCTGTGGTCGGGCTTTTATCGGCTTGTGTGGCACCACCGCCTGGTCGACCTGGCCATTTTTACGATTCTTTGGGCCGCGGCAGCACGAGTCCTGCCGGTGTTGGCCGATATCGTTGGGAGATATTTGTGAAATCGACCGCCGCGCTGCTGGCGCCGATCGGCCGTGTTGTGTTGACGCTCGCCCTCATTGTGGTGGCGGTCGTCGCAGCCCGCTGGCTCTGGAGCTATTACCAAGTCGACCCGTGGACAAGGGACGGTCGGATACGGATCGACGTGGCAAGCGTTGCACCGGACGTTTCAGGCATGGTCACGCAGGTTTTCGTCGTCGACAACATGTCGGTGCACAAGGGGCAGCCCCTGTTCGTCATCGACCGCGAGCGATACGAGGAATCTCTCCAGCAAGCCCAGGCGTCTCTCCAGGTTGCTGAGGCCGGATTGGAAAAGGCGCAAGCCGACGTTGTGGCGCAGACGACACTTCTTGCCCAGGCGCGTCGCGAGGACGCTCGCAACCGCAAGCTCGGCGGTCTGGTGCCGACCGAGACGGTCGAGCAAGGCACCGCGCGGGTCAGGCAACTTGAAGCGGCGTTGGCTCAGGCCAATGCGTCGGTGAGCCAAGCCCGAGCCGCGATCGCCCAGGCCACCGCCGCCCGCAACACGGACCGGCTCAACCTCGAGCGCACGACGGTCGTTGCGCCCGTCGATGGGATTGCAGCCAATGTCAGTCTCCGGCCTGGGGACTATCTGACGGCCGGTCATGCGGCTTTTGGTATAGCCGATGCTAGTTCGTTGCACATCGACGGCTATTTCGAGGAAACCAAGCTCGAGAAGATCCATGTCGGCGACCGCGTGAGCGTTCAGCTCATGGGAAGCGAGCGCCGCCTTGAAGGACATGTCCAGAGCATCTCTCCTGGTATCGACGATCGGGAGCGAAGCCAAAGCAGCAATCTGCTGGCGAATATCAATCCGACGTTCAACTGGGTGCGTCTCGCTCAGCGTATCCCTGTTCGCGTCCATATCGATCACGCGCCGCCTGACATGCGTCTGATCGCCGGACGCACTGCCACCGTCATCATCCATCCCAACTCCGGCGCCGTCGACGGGAGCGCGGGGCCGGGAGGGCAGCACCCATGAAGGCGCAACTCTCTCGCGCCGGCAGAATAGCGCCGCTTCTGGCGGCCGCTGTTTTGGCAGGATGCACCGTCGGTCCCGATTATCATCTACCCGCCAGAGCGACCTTCAACACCCCTGGCGCGCAAGTGCCGTTCGTCGGCACAAGCGGGGCGGCCGTGACAGGAGACGAACTGCCTTTCCAATGGTGGCATCTGTATCGCAGTTCCGATCTCGACCGGCTCGTTACCGCGGCGCTGGCCGAGAACACTGATCTGAGGGTGGCCGAAGCCAATCTGGAGCGCAGTCGCGCGATGGTGGACCTAGCGCGATATCAAGGCCAGCCGAAACTCGGGCTCGACGTTGGGTATAGCCGTTCGCAGACTTCGGCGGAGCAATATGTCTCCAGCGCTTATCTGACACCGTCTGACGTTTATAACCTCAAGCTGTCGGCATCCTATGAACTCGACCTTTTTGGGCGCATCAGGCGCGGGATCGAGGCAGCGAAGGCTGATGACGAAGCGGTCGAGGCGGCGCGTGACTGGGTCCGCGTCAGCGTCGCAGCCGATGTCACAGCCGCCTTTCTCGATGTCTGCTCCGCCGGCAACGAACTGTCGGCGGCCAATCGATCCCTCAACCTTCAACAGCAAAGCCTCGCGCTCACGCGGCAGCTTAAGGACGGAGGGCGCGCGACCCGGCTTGATCTGGCACGGTCGCAGACGCTGGTCGACCAGATTCAGTCCAACATTCCGGCCATCGAAGCCCGCCGGCGCAATGCGCTGTTCCGGCTGGCAACGCTCACCGGGAGGCCGCCCTCCGAATTCGAAGCAGACTTGACCCGATGCGTCGCTGCCCCGTTACTTGGTCACCCGATCCCGGTTGGTGATGGTGCAGCGCTCCTGAGGCGGCGGCCGGATATCCGCGTTGCTGAACGCCAACTGGCGGCGAGAACCGCCGAGATCGGCGTCGCGACGGCGGAGCTTTATCCGCGCATCGTGCTGGGCGCTTCGATCGGCTCGGTGGGTCTGGTCGATGATATGTTGAGCCACGCGACCAACTTCTGGAGCGTCGGTCCCGGCATTTCCTGGGAGTTCAACCAAAACGGACCGCGTGCGAGGATCGCTGCGGCCACGGCCACACAGAAGGGCCAGCTTGCCCGCTTCGACGGTATCGTCCTCGGCGCTCTGCGGGAGGTGGAGACCGCTCTCAACAATTACACACACGATCTTGATCGACAGAAGAGCCTGGTGGCCGCCCGCGACGAGGCCGCACGAGCCGTCGCCGACGCGCGGGCGTTGCAGGCTGGCGGCCGGAGCGGAGCCCTGGCGACGCTCGATGCCGAGCGCACCCTTGTCAGCGCCGAGGCTGTTCTCGCCAGCATGAGGACGCAGATTGCTCACGATCAGGTCGTCCTCTTTCTTGCGCTTGGCGGTGGTTGGGAAACCACGGCGAAGCCGGTCAAGGATGCATCACCGCGGTCCAATGTGAGTGCCCGGCAATGATCGATTTCCACGTCACAACCAAAGGAGAAGTGCCATGACCCCCAATCCCGACGATTTTCTGCAGACGCAATGCCCCGAAATCGTTGATGCGGTGAACCGCTACGCAACCGACATCCAACGCACTGCTGCGGAAAGCCTAACGCCCCGGCTGACTGCATTGGTCCGCCTCGCCATCGCCCTGTCGATCCCGAACCGTGATATGGCGAAGGAGGCCGTCGAGCACGCCCGGGCTGTCGCGTCCGACGGCGAGATCGCCGAGGCCGTGTTCGTGGCATGCGAACTCAAAGCCGGCGCGGCTACGGCCTATGGCCGGCTCGTTTTCAAATTCACCGACCCCAACGGATGCGATTCCGGCAGCCATGATCCGGCTGAGGACCGCGCCTATATGGACCATTTCAGGAAGGCTGACCCTGAGGCCTATAAAAGCCTGATCCACCGCATCGCCACGGCCCACGGTTCCGGTTCACGCCTGAGCACCCGGGATTATGAGCTGATCGCCGTCGCCTGCGCCACGATCTCGCGCTGTATCTACTGCATCGAAAAGCACAGCCGCGATGCCAAGCAGGCAGGCGCAAGCGATCGCGATCTGGCCGATGTCGTCCACCTCGCGATTGCCTCGCGAATAGGCGGCACCCTCGCGGAGTGGAACGCGCTCCAGATCGCCCACGTCTGAAGCTTAGAAACCTTCTCCCTTGCATATCGGGAGACCAATGTACGGTCTAAACGCTATGATAGATCTTTAATTGATCCCCGACACAATAAAGGAGGGCCGGACTGGCACATCCCCTATGGAACTCAGGCAGCTTCGCTATTTCCTCGCCTTCGCCAGAACCTTGAACTTCACCCGCGCCGCCGCGGAGGTGAATATCGCGCAGCCGCCGTTCAGCCGCCAGCTCCGGCAATTGGAAACGGAGATCGGGACGCCCCTGATCGACCGTCAGGCCCGGCCACCGGCCCTGACTCCTGCCGGGGAATTGTTCCGGCAGCGGGCGGAAGAGATCCTCGCCCGTGTTGAGTTGCTGGCGCGGGACACGCTGTCGCTCGGCAAGACGGGGCAGCCGCCGGTTCGGATTGGTGTGGAGACCACCGTTCTCTATAGCCGCTTTCCGGAGCTTCTGCGCGAGCTTCGCGCAGCCAATCCTCGGCTGCATATCGATCTCCTTGAGTTGGCTCCGGATGGTCTGATCGCCAGCCTCAGGGAGGGCAGGATCGATATAGCATTCGGCCGGATGCGAGTGGTTGAGCCGGACGTCGCTCAAATGCTCGTGCGGGAGGAATCGCTCTTTGTGGCGCTTCCGATCGGGCACGCGTTGGCCGGGGCCGCGCCCGCACCGCTTCAGCTGCAAGATCTTCTGGAGCAAACGTTCATCCAATATCCCGCCGGTGAACCGCCTCATTTGCCCAGCTCGCTGCAGGCGCTTTTCGCGACGCGCGGTTTTCGCCCCAAGGACGTGATCGAGGCGAGCGAGCTGCAGGTGGCGCTCGGTCTTGTGGCGGCCGAGTATGGCATCTGCATCGTGCCTGCCGTGGTTCAGCGGATGCGAAGCGATGTCTGTTATCGGCAACTGGGCGAACCCGGTTCAACTTCGCCGTTTCTCATAAGCTGGCGCAAGGATGACCGGCCCGAACTCGTCACGTCCATCATCGGCCTGCTCGGCAAGATTCTCGAGAAAGCGCCTCAACTCCTATCAACTTGATTTCGTCGGCCGGACAGGCGCGAGAAAAACCCGAGGACTTCTGAACTCATGAAAGAATATATTTATCGAAGCATTGTGATCGGCGTCGGCGCGACGGCGGTGTACGACATATGGGGACGCCTGTTGGTCGGGCTTTTCGGGCTGCCTGGATCGAACTGGACCATGGCCGGCCGCTGGTTCAGCCACATGATGATTGGGCAGTTCACGCATGACAACATCGCCGCGGCACAGGCGATGCCCTATGAGACGGTTGTCGGATGGACCGTCCATTATCTGATCGGCATCGTCTACGCTGGCGTGCTGCTTGCTATCTGGGGCTTGAATTGGGCGCGCCGCCCCACTCTGCTTCCGGCGCTCATCGTCGGTGTGGTCGCAATCGGCGCCGGATGGTTCATCATGGCGCCGGCAATGGGGTTCGGCATCGCCAGCGCGAAGGCGCCAAACGTGAATACCATCCGGATCGTGCAGCTTGTCGGCCATTGCATGTTCGGCTTTGGTTTGTACCTATCCGCCCGCTTGACGTCGAAAGTCTCATCATAAGTGGTTTCGCCGGGCTCGTTCGCCGCCAGCGACTCTTTGCGCGCGTGGCATATTTTGTCGAACGGCTCGGTCGGCTGCCGCCACCGTTCAAAGATGGATATAGACAAAGCCCATTTGCTCGAGGCGTGCCAGTTCGGCCACGCCGCTCGGAACGATATCGTCTTGCGAGACGCCGTAGAGCTGATGCCAATCGATTTTACGCTCCCTCAAGGTGTTGGCACAGATGAGGAAGCGTACGCCTTCGCCCCGTAGCACATCGACCTGTCTGGCGAGATCCTTGTCGTCATTGGCCAGCTGGAAGAGATCAAGACCACTGCCGTGATTGACCACGCGGATCTCGATATGATCCCGTCCAACTGCCGCGACATGGTTATTTATGCTGTTCAGCATCCGCTTGAAATAAGTGGCGTTGTCAGGTGCACCTCCATCGTTGTGATAGACAACCTTCTGGTCGGTATAATAGCCGGCCGGGGCAGCGTTCGCATTGAATGAGCTCCATGTCAGCAAGAGCATTCCTGCGATGAGCAGTGTCTTTAATGATCGATTCATCGGATTTCTCCCTAATACTGAAGTATCTACGGCTTTGACTTCTCGCCAGCAGGGGCGGGTTTCATGGCCTTCAGCTTGTCACGGATCGGTTGGAACGGACCGTATTTGTGTTGGTCCTGCGGCAGTCCGTCCGCATACGGGCCATACCCGGCATCGACGGCCTTCTCTGTGCGGACTGGATAATCCTTGTCGACATCCTTCTTTTGCGGCCGGTCCATCGATTCAACGTAAGCGGCGACATCCCAGGCTTGCTCCGGCGTCAGGAGCGGCTGGTCGTGCGTCGTGCCGTTCGGCATGTTTGAGCGGATAAAGTTCGCCGCCGAGATCAGACGGCCCATGCCGGCGCCATTGTTGAAGCTTCCTGATCCCCACAGCGGTGGGAACTCGTAGCCCTTGGCATCGCCGACAACGCCGATCCGCTTGCCCTGGCCATCAGCGCCGTGGCAGGCGGCGCAATTGTCGGCGAATACCTGCGCGCCGGCCTTCGGGTCGGCCGCGCGCGACAGTTCGGCCATCTCGCCCGAGCCGCGTCCCGGGGTCTTGCCGCCGATCGGACGGCCGGTCGAGAGAAACTTGATATAGGCGACGAAGGCTTTCATCTCGTCGGATTCAACCGGCAAGGGTCGACCGTTCAGACTGCGGGTCATGCAGCCATTGATGCGATCTTCAAGCGTGCCGACTTCGCCTTCGCGCGCACGATATTGTGGGAAATCGGCGAACACACCGACGAAAGGCAACGCATACGGCTTGGTTCCGGCCTCCAGGTGACAGCTCTGACAGGACATGTTGCTGCCGGCATACCGCTTCTGGGGATCGGCGGCCTCCGGGCCGATATGTTTGTAAGTTTCGACGGTGAGGTCTCGGCCCATCCGCACGGTACGGCCCCAAGGATCGTCGGGAAGCTTGTCGATGTCGGGAACGGACCAACTGTCAGAATTGGAGGCGGCCACTGTGGTCGTGCTTTGCGAAACGGCGGTCTTGGCGGTTTGTGAGGTGGTAGTTTGAGCTGCGGTCGGCCCCACTGCGCCGAAGCCATGTTTGCCTAAATAGCTCAAAGTCATCACGAATATGATCCCGGCCGCTGTCCCGGCGACGATCTTTGTTGCGTTTCGCCAGTTCATGGCACTTTCCTCCGTTTCTCGTTGTCTGCATCGGTGTACGAGGTCAAACGCAGATCACCCGCCCGGCGACAAAGTCAGGCTTGGGGCCTGTCGCGAGATGGGTTCGAAGCGCCTCGATCGCGGTCATCGGCAGCTGTTGGCGATTGCGGCCGTAGCGCGCGGGCACGCCCTGCGCCGTCACGAAGGCCGCCCGATACGTTGCCGTTGGATCGATTTTATTGTCCCCCACGAACAGGTGTTCGATACGCTGCCCCTTGGGGTTCTCGATTTTGGCAAAGACCGTCATGCCGCTGAAGCGCTTCACATAGCCGCTCATCTGTCCATACGGATCGGCGGAGAAGGTGCGTTCGAGGTTTTCCTCCATCATCGCGACGATCTCCGCACCGGTGAGATCGACGGTCGATACCGGAGGATTGACGGGTATGATGTTCCACAAATCGTTCTCGCGGATCGGGCCAGCCGGAATGGGGGCGCCGTAGCGCCAGCCGTTCGAGAAGCCGATGTCGAGACCCGCTGCTCGCGTGATTGCTGCCTGGAGAAGATCGTCCATCGGACAATCGAAAATGGTGTTGCGGTGAAGGTCGTCTGTGGAATGACCGACGCGCGCATTCAGCGTAGCGCGATACGGCGCCATCACCTCATCGACCATTTGCTGCATGTCCGGGTCGGCCACGATGCCATCGTCTACCGGAATAAGCTGGTGACTTTCGACTGTGACCTCGCCTTTCAACACCGAGAGATCGAGCCGCCCAATGAATGCGCCATGGCAGCCCGACTGGATAATCACTGTGCCGTTGACCGTGATCGGGGTTTCAAGCCGATCATGCGTATGCCCGCTGAGGAGGACATCGATGCCTCCGACTGTTCCGGCAAGCTTGATATCCTGCGGCAATCCAAGATGGGATAGGACGACGATCAGATCGACGCTGAGGTGATGGCGTAACCGATGGATTTCGGCTGGCAGCTCCTCATCTCCGATGGTGAACCTCAGGCCCGTGCTGAATTGCGGCGGCATGGTTTTGTCGAGGATCGTCGCCGCGATTCCGATCACCCCGATCCGCAATCCCCCATGTTCCACGATATGGGAGGAGGGAAAGGGACGCTTGCCGGTGTCCACCTGGTAACAATTGATCGCCAGCATCGGATAGTTCAGTCGGGTGACCAGATCCTGGAAATGAGCTGGTCCCCACGCGAATTCCCAGTGCGCGGTCATCGCATCGAGGCCAAGAGCGTTGGCGAGCGGCACGAGCGCCTCGCCTTTCGAGGAAACGGCGGGATATGTCCCGTGAAACGTATCGCCATTGTCGAGGACCAGCACGGCGTTGGGGCGATCGAGGCGAACGGCCTTGAAGAGGGAAGCAATGCGGGCGTAACCGCCGAGCGTGGGGAAGGACGGAGTACGGCCGTGCCAGACCAATTCCGGGTGCGGCTCGAGGTAGCCGTGCGTATCGTTGATCTGCAGGATCGTTAACCTGCGCGTCCTGTGAGACATCATACCCGCTCCTCCGGCCATACTCGGCAATGACCTGTCCGTTTACCGGGAAGCTTGGCCCGTGAGCTTAAGGCAGTCTTAAGGTACGGCGTAGGCTCGGGCCTGCCCGTATCACCCGATCAGCGTCATTCCGCTGCGATAGAGAACGTAGAGAGCGACGATGAAGATCAGGACGGCAAGGATGCGGTTCAACGTGTTCTTCTGCGTGGACAGGCGATTGGCGAGCGTCATGCCGATGAAACCGCCGATGATGCCTCCGCCGATAAATTCAGCAGCGACCGGCCAATCGACGAGACCCGAAAGCGAATAGTTGATGGCCGTCGCGAGTCCGAAGCAGGCTACGGCGAGCAGAGAGGACCCGACCGCCTTGATCATCGGCATACGGGTAGCGAGGAGCAGGCCAGGAACGATCAGAAAGCCGCCCCCGATGCCGAAAAAGCCAGACGCCAGACCGGCCGAGAACGACACCGCGGCTGTGATGAGGCAGGTCCTGAGATCGGCGGGGCGCTCGGGAGCCGCATTCTCCCGGCGTCGCCTCAACATCATCCCGGCGACCGACAACATAAGGAGCCCGAACACGAAGAGCAGGTGATCGCCATCGACGAGCTTGCCGAGAGTGGAGCCTGCGAGCGCACCTACGGTGCCGATCACGGCGAAGACAATTGCGCAGCGCCAGCGGACATTGCCGGCACGCGCATGCCCGGCGAAATTGGCGAACGCGTTGACCGAGACGGCGAGCGCGCCCGTGCCGATCGCGATATGCGGCTGCGAGACCCCAACGACATAGAGCAGCAACGGCGTCGCCAGGATCGATCCGCCGCCACCAACAAGACCGAGCGAGAAGCCCACAGCTGCGCCGGACGCAAGCGCGGCGCCCATATTGCCGATCATGAGTTGGCCTTCCCCACCCACTGGGCGATGAGACGATCGTGAAGGATCATTCCGATCAGCATGGCGATGACAAACAGGCCGGCCGGCACTAGCCCAAGCGCCAGCGAGGCGACCGCCGGTCCGGGGCAGAAGCCGGCAATACCCCAGCCGATCCCGAAAATCGCCGAGCCCAGGATTAGACGCCGGTCGATCGTGGTCTTCCGAGGCAGATGAAAACGATCGTCGAGGAGTGGGCGAACGACGAACTGGGAAACCTGGTAGGCGATGGCGGCGACGATCACCGCACCGCCGAGCACGAAGACGAGGCTCGGATCCCATTTCCCGGTGATATCCAGGAATCCGCGCACCCGGGCGGGATCGAGCATGCCCGAGAGCGACAATCCGAATCCGAAGATCGACCCGGAGAGAAGAGCGGTCAGTGCGCGCAACAGCGATGTCATGCGACACCGCCGATCCGCATCAGGAATACCGTCAACATTGCCATCGCGAGAAATGTCGCGACCGCGGCCATGGATCGCGGCGACAGGCGGGCGAGACCGACGACACCATGACCCGAAGTGCAGCCGGACCCCATGCGCGTCCCGAAGCCAACGAGCAGGCCTGCGAGGATGAGCAGCGCCGTCGATGTCTCGATTCGGACAGTCGGCCAGGCGCCGAACATGATGAGATATCCGATGGGTCCGAGAACCAGTCCGGCGACAAAGGCCAAATTGGTGAAGAACCGTGCATCGGGTTTCTGGAAGAGCGCGCCGACGATGCCGCTGATGCCCGCGATGCGGCCGTTGAGCAAAAGCAAAACGGCAGCGGACGCGCCTATCAGCGCGCCGCCAAGCAGTGAGGAAGAATAGGGGAACGAGATCGCGGAAAACACTGCGTCATCCATCCTCTTAGCCTGCTTTGGGCGAGGAGACGCGGGCGAAACGTGCGGCTTCCGGCGAGCGACGGAGTGAGGGTGCCGCCACCAACGGCGCCAGGTTCGCGGACTGCTTCGCAAGCGATGCGGCAGCTTTCGTCACGGACGACAAATCCAGTTCTTCCCCGCAGAAAATCTGATGCAGGGTCGCAATCAGCGCGACGGCGCGCGGATCTGCCAAGCGGTAGAAGACCTGCTTCACCTCGCGCCGGCTCTCGACGATGCCGGCATCGCGCAGCTCGGCGAGCTGCTGCGACAGCGCGGGCTGCTTGAGGCCAAGTGCCGTTTCCAGATCACCCACCGAGCGCTCTCCCTCGACGAGTGCGCAGGCGATCATCAGCCGCGTTGGATTGGCTAGCCGCTTCATGAACTCGGATGCAGCGGTTGCCTTCTCGCGTGTTACGTTTGTGGCGCAGTCATTAGGGGGCTTCATCGCCGTTACTCCCAGGCCGAGCCGGTCAGCGCATTGAGTGGAAATTTAAGGTAGCGGGTGCCGTTGGCTTCCGGCTCCGGGAGCCGCCCGCCGGCAATGTTCACCTGCAGAGCGTGCAGGATCAGCTTGGGCATTGGGAGCGTCCGGTCGCGCGCCCGGCGCAGCGCCACGAATTCTGCCTCTGTCTTGCCCGCCAGATGCGGATTGAGCCGTTTTTGCTCCCTGACCGTGCTTTCCCAGCGTGCTTCGCGTCCGTCCGGCTGATAATCATGGCCGGTAAAGAGGCGGGTTTCATCGGACAGCGACAGAATGGCCTGGATGGTCCGCCACAGAACAGCAGCGTCCCCGCCGGGGAAGTCTGCCCGCGCCGTGCCGCCATCCGGCATGAACATGGTGTCGTGGACGAAGGCCGCGTCACCGATCACGTAAGTGATCGAGGCCAATGTATGGCCTGGCGAGAACAGCACGCGGGCTTGCAGATGGCCGATGCTGAAGGTCTCGCCGTCCTTGAAGAGACGGTCCCATTGCGAGCCGTCAACCGGAAGGGACGGCAAGTTATAGATGTCTCTCCATAGCGCCTGAACGTCGGTGACATGTTCGCCGATTGCAGTCGGAGCGCCGGTCTTGTCCTTCAGATACTGAGCCGCGGAGAAATGATCGGCATGGGGATGCGTGTCGAGGATCCATGCGACGGTCAGGCCGGTGCCGCGGATGTACTCAAGGATCGCATCCGCGCTCCGTGTCGAGGTCGAGCCCGACTTCTCGTCGAAATCGAGCACAGGATCGATGATGGCGCATTGGCGCGTCACTGGATCGGAGACGACATACTGGATGCTGGAGGTCAGGTGCTCGTAGAATGCCTTGACGTCCGGTTTGATGAGGGCCTGTTGTTTCATAAAGTGGCTCACGATTTTCTCACGCGGTAATACCAGTCGGGCGCGTCCGCGCTTGGCGACGGCTCCTCCGCGCCTTCTATGGTCAGCGGTGCGGGTTCGATGAGGTCGTCGCCGGGGTGCCAACCTTCCGGCGTTGACGCGGCCTCCTTATCGGAGGTCTGGAGCGCCTGGACGAGGCGAAATATCTCCGCGACTGATCGGCCAATGGACATCGGATACCAGACCATGGCCCGGATGATGCCGTCCGGATCGATAACGAAGGTGGCGCGGACGGTTGACGCATCATGAGCGTCGGGATGGATCATCCCGTAGGCAGCCGCGATTGCCATTGATGGATCCTCGGTGATCGGAAACGGCACGGCGACGCCAAACCGCTCCTTGATCGAGCGCACCCAAGCGATGTGCGAGAATAGGCTGTCGACCGACAGCGCCAGCAGATCGCAGTCGAGTGCTCTGAACTCCGGATAGAGCTTGGAAAACGCGATGAACTCGCTCGTGCAGACTGGGGTGAAGTCGGCGGGGTGGGAGAAGAACACCAGCCAGCGGCCGCGATAATCATCGAGCGAGCGATCGCCCATGGTCGTGCGGGTCGAAAAGCGCGGCGCGGGGCTGCCGATCAGCAACGGCCCTGGATTCGAGACAGGCGCTGCAGGCCGGTCGAGGGTATCGTCGATCATGTATGTTCTCCGGCGGAAAGATGCCTGCGGGCTGCGATCTTTGCCGCGACAGCGTTGGGGTCGAGATGGAGCTCGTTGGCGAGCGCCAGCACTTCGTCGTCGCGCTTGCCTTCCAGTTCGCCCGTCATGATCCAGAGAAAGAAGGAGCGCGCACCCGAGCGGCAATGCGCGATGACCGGGCCTGGCGCGGCGTCAATTGCTTCTTGAAAGCGGCGGGCATCCGTTTGCGTCATGCCGGTGCTAGTGACCGGGAGATGCACATAACCGAGGCCGGCCTCATGAGCCGCGCGCTCTTCGGCCTCGGAGCCTGGCTGGGCCACATCTTCGCCGTCAGGCCTGTTGTTGATGACCGTCGTGAAGCCCCGGCCGGCAAGGTCGGCAAACTCCCACACGTCTGGCTGGCGCATGACCCAGAGCTTCCGGGTGACGGCGATGACGATCATAGACGCGCTCCTTGAAGCGAAGCTGGCTCTCACTTACATATTTAGACGATTCAAGATATATGTCATATGGTATTTTATGCAAGTGAACAGATTCAGTTCAGCCCTGGCTGCAACCCATGTCCGATCCGTCCGCCACGCGGGATGCCTCGGGCGCCTCGGAGGAAGCATCAATGAACGATCCCAGACAAAAGACAGCAGGCATCGAGCCAGCTGAACTCGCTCACTCTATTCTGATCGTTGGCGGCGGCGCGGCCGGCATTACCGTGGCGGCCGAATTGAAGCGGCTTCAGCCACAACTCGACATTGCGATCGTCGAGCCTTCCGAGTCGCATTCCTATCAGCCGGGCTGGACCCTGGTCGGCGCAGGCACCTTCACAAGAAAGCAAACCGAACGCCGCGAGGAGACACTGATCCCGAAGGGCGTCGCCTGGATCAAGGCAGCGGTGGCGCAGTTTCTGCCTGACGAGAACCATGTGCGCCTGAGCGATGGGCGAACGGTGCGCTATGCCTGGCTCCTCGCTTGCCCTGGGCTCAAGCTTGATTGGGCGAGAATTGAAGGACTGAACGATACGCTGGGCAAGAACGGCGTTTGCAGCAACTATCGGGCCGATACGGCCGAATACTCCTGGCGGCTCATTCAGGACTTCCGTGGCGGGACAGCGCTGTTCACTCAGCCGGCGATGCCGATCAAATGCGCAGGAGCCCCGCAGAAGATCCTCTATCTGATGGCCGACCACCTGCGCAGCAAAGGCAGGCTTTCCGAGTCGAAGTTAGAGTTTTGCCTTGCCGGCGAGGCGCTGTTCGGAGTGCCTTTTTTCGTGCCGCCGTTGCAGCGGGCGGTGGATGGCTACGGAATCAAGGTAAACTACCGTCACAATCTCAAGGCGATCGACGGACCGGCTAAGATCGCGATCTTCACCGCGACCGACGAACACGGGACTACAAGCGAAGTGACCAAGCGCTTCGATCTCATCCATGTCGTGCCGCCGCAGACCGGTCTCGACGTGGTGCGGGAAAGCCCGCTTGCCAATGCCGACGGATGGATTGATGTCGACCAGGCGACGTTGCGCCATGTCCGCTACGAGAATGTCTTCGCGCTTGGTGACGCGGCCTCGACAAGCAACGCCAAGACGGCCGCGGCCGTCCGGATCCAGGCGCCGATCGTCGTTCACAATCTGATCGCGGCGATGAAAGGGGAAGCGCTGACGCACGCCTATGATGGCTATGGATCATGCCCGCTGACCATCGCATATGGCAAGATCGTGCTCGCCGAGTTCGCCTACGGCGGTAAGGTCACGCCGAGCTTCCCGCTCGATCCGCGCGTGCCTCGGCGCAGCATGTGGTACCTGAAAACGAAGCTGCTGCCCTGGCTCTATTGGAGTCACATGTTCAAGGGGCGCACCTTCGACATCAAACATCGCGAGCGTGGCTGGTGAGGCCATGTCGAGCCTCCCGACGCTCCACCGCCAGACCAATGGCTCAAAGCCGCCGCCCCTCGACCCCTCATTTCTTGCCGGATTGCCGCGCTCGCGCGTCGGCAACGACTTGTTTGAACCCTTTGTAGTCAAGAGTGGATGTCTGAAACGGGCCGACCAGAAATGTCGGCGTGCCCGAGAATCCCATCGCATCCCCCTGCGCCATGTTACGCTTGATCAGCGCCTCGATATCGGCAGCGTGGGCCTTCATGTCCGCTTGAAGCCGTGTCATGTCGATGCCAGCCGCTTTGATTGCGGCCAGCATCGCCGTCTCGCTGATGCCGTGACCGGGAATACCCATCAAGGCATGGTGGGCGACCTCGTATTTTCCTTGATATTTGGCGGCGAGCGCAAGCTGCGCGCCGTAGATCGACGTCGGGAAGAGGATCGGCCAGTCCTTGTAGACCAGTCGAATCTTTCCATCCTCCTTGACGATGCGGTCCAGGTCGGGCGTCGACTTTTTGCAGAAGGGGCAATTGTAGTCGAGATAGGCGACGATGGTGACATCGCCCTTCGGATTGCCGCCGATCGGCGCATCGGGATCGTTGAGGATCATTTCCCTGGTGATACTCGCGGCACCGGCATCCTGGCCGATTGCAAGTCGCGCCGAAATGGGGACGAGGACTGCCGCTACTCCGAGCGCAGAAATCACGGTGCGGCGGTTAAGCAAAGGCATCATCAGGCTCCTGTTACGTCTTGGCGAGCATCGGGCCGCGCCCGGCGCATAACCGGCATCTTTGGTGCGCACCTTAAGGCTGCCTTAAGTCTGGAGCTCGACCCCTTCGTTCGGCCACCGTCGGAGGAGAGCCGATGAGAATATTGGTTGTCGAGGACGACGCCGTCTTGATGAACGGACTACAGGTCGGCCTCTCGCTCGCCGGCTTTACGGTCGACGCCGTGGCCGCCTGTGGTGATGCGGATGCAGCGCTTCGTTCAACGACGTTCGACGCGGTGGTTCTCGATCTCATGCTGCCGGACGGCTCCGGCCTCGACGTGCTCATGTCGTTGCGCAGACGAAACCAGATGACGCCAGTTCTTCTCCTAACGGCGCGCGACGCTGTCCACGATCGTATCACTGGCCTCGATGCTGGCGCCGATGACTATCTCGGGAAACCTTTCGATCTCGATGAAGTCGCAGCGAGGGTGCGTGCCCTGATCCGGCGTGCTGCGGGCCGGGCCTGCCCGATCCTGACCTGGCGCGGCATCACGCTCGAGCCTGGAACCATGATCGTGACACGTGCCGGCGAGCCGGTACGCCTCTCCCGGCGAGAGTTCACCATCCTTCACGCTCTCATGGACCGGCCAGGACAAATCCTTTCGAAAGCACAGCTCGAGGAGAAGCTGTACGGCTGGCAGGAGGATGTCGAGAGCAATACGGTCGAGGTTCACGTTCATCATCTACGGGCCAAACTTGGCAGCGCCACGATCCAGACGGTGCGCGGCATCGGATACCGGCTGGGCGAGGACAGCGCATGACGTCGATCCGCGCTCGCTTGTTCTTCATCCTGATGATCACGACGGGCGTTGTCTGGATGTCTGCGATCGTCTGGATCTATCTCAGCACGCGTGCGGAGGTGGAGCGCGTGCTTGACGCACGCCTGATCGAAGCGGCGCGCATGGTGAGTTCGCTCATCACGAGCCAGGAGATCGACCCAAGGCGTGCGGCGCAGATGCCGGCGCTCGGAACGACGACACACGCTTCATATGAACGCCAACTTTCGTGTCAGATTTGGGCGCTGGACGGCACGCTCGTCGGCCGATCCGATGCGGCACCCGCAGCACCGCTCACAGACAGCAGAGACGGTTTCTCCGAGACCGTGGTTGGAGGCGAGACCTGGCGCGTCTATGCTGTGATCAACCGCGATCTCGGCATGCGTGTGTTGGTCGGTGATAACATGCGCGTCCGCGATCAGCTGGTCGCAGATGTCATCCGTGGTCTTGCGCTTCCGGCGCTTCTCGTCTTACCGATCTTGGCCGGTCTGCTCTGGTTGAGCGTTAGGAAAGGCCTCGCGCCCTTGAACGCCATGGCAAGGGCGTTGGCGACACGGCCGGCATCGGATCTCAGCGCCTTGCCCGACGCGGACGCGCCTTCGGAAATCAAGCCGGTCATCCGTTCGCTTAATGGGCTCTTCGATCGGGTCAGCGCCGTTCGCGCGCATGAGCGCGACTTCACGGCGTTTGCCGCGCACGAATTGCGCACGCCGATCGCTGGGCTGAAAACCCAGGCACAGGTGGCGCTTGGCAGCGACGACAAAGCAATCCGCGAGAATGCTCTTCGGCAGATTGTTCTCGGCGTGGATCGGACTGCCCGATTGGTGCGACAACTCACGGACCTCACCAATGCAGAAAGCGGTGAACTC
Organism: Martinezella tropici; assembly: GCA_000799755.1. Classification (GTDB taxonomy): domain Bacteria; phylum Pseudomonadota; class Alphaproteobacteria; order Rhizobiales; family Rhizobiaceae; genus Rhizobium; species Rhizobium tropici_A. The sequence continues at coordinate 404,501 of JUHI01000004.1, read as the reverse complement.
CGGCACGAGGAAGGCGGAGTGAGTATTGGCGGCGCGTTGCAGATTCTAGCTGATGATATCGAGCAGCATTATCCGAGAACTTCGCGTGTTCTGATCTGTGCGGAGCTAGAGCCTGTGAGGCTTAGCGTTAATCCTTCGCTATTCATGATGAGCGCACGCAATTTGCTCGAGAACGCGGTTTTGCATTCTCCACGCGATCTACCTGTTCGGTGCAGCCTGCAAAAAGACAAGAGATCTATCGTCATCATGATCGACGATTGCGGCCCAGGCATTCCGGAAGACGAGTTGCCAAGGGTACGCGATCGCTTTTTCCGCGGTCGCAACAAGGCGCTGATGGGAAGCGGTTTGGGTCTGGCGATCGCCGACCTGGCATTAGAACGGATTGGGGCCGAACTGAATCTGGAAAATCGCATTGAGGGAGGATTGCGGGCCGAACTGCGGTTTGATGAGAGCCTTCTCGCTGGAAGTGGGCGAATTTTCAACATGCAACAGCATCCATAATCGGACGATGCAAGTGTCGGATCTCTCTCTAGACCTGAGATATCTCAGGTACGCGATGCTTGTAGCGGAGCACGGCAGCCTGCGGCGGGCGGCAGATTATCTCGGTGTGCATCAGTCTGTTGTCGGACGCCGCATCGCGCTTTTAGAAAGCCGCCTAGGCATTCTACTCTTCGAGCGCGATCATTTCGGCAGCAAGCTCACAGATGTGGGCCGAAAGTTCTTGCTGGATGCCAGAGAAGGTACTGACCGAATCCTCCAGGCCGTCGAGCAGGTTACGGCGGTTCGTGAGGCACGAAATGGAAAGTTGCGGATTGGCACGACGACGCCGTTTGCATCCGCTTTTTATCAGGGCCTGCTGACCGTGTTCCGAGCGCGCTATCCCAGCCTCTGTGTGGGATTCGTGTGCCGGCCGCCTGAGCAATTGTTGATGGATATTCAGTCTGCGCAAATCGATGTCGCCATCATGGCGGGCGAGCCGATGCACCCTGGACTGGCGACCCTGAAACTATGGTCCGAGACAATTTCGCTGCTGTTGCCGAAGTCGCATACATTGTCTGCAGCGGACTCGATCTCGTGGTCGGTGCTGCGTGATGAGCGGTTTATCCTCTCCGCTGGAGGCACTGGTTCTGAGATGCGGGACCGTCTGCTTTGCCGCTTCTCTGAGCTGGGATGTCTCCCACGGCTTGATATTCAGGAGATCTGCCAGGAGGACGTTTTGCAGTTGGTCGCGTCTAACTACGGCGTTTCATTAGGACGGACGTCCGTGGCGGACAATAGCAATGCCGGGATTGCGGTTCGCGCCCTGGATACCGGCGATACTTTGCTGACCAGCGCGGTCTGGCTAAAGCGAAACTCCAATCCTGCCTTAAAGAAATTCTTGGCGATCGCGCGCACCAAGTTGGCTCTGACGGTGGCCTGCTCAACGGCCGGGTGTCCAATCGGGGAAGCCCGTGCTGCGAGAAGCGTGAACGCTAAATTATCGAAGGGCTGACATAGGCCTGCGGAGCGAGTGCCTCATTTTTCGACGGATCGCGCTACGCGGGCTTGGTCGGATCGCTGTCGAGATCGACCATGTTGCCGGCCTCGCGCGCCGCCTGCGTGCCGGTGTTCATCGCCACGCCGACATCGGCCATCACGGATCGGCGACGTCCCTCGCGTGGCGGCTTGTGCTCTAGCTGAGTCCTGAATGCGCCCGACGCGCGCGGGCGAAACCGCGATCGGTGGCGATGAAGCGCTGAACCATCGGTGCGATCAGCTTCGCCGGATCGGTAACCGGCTGCCCCGTTTCGCGGGCCAGAATCTCAGCATAGGCAACGAGATCCCGATGCACAGGCGCAGGCAGTTCCACTGTTACCTTGATGGGCTTGTCATCCACAATCGCCCCGAGCTTCAGCTTGGTCATGTTACCCTCCGTAAGGCTCGAGGACGAGGTCGCGGGTGACGATCACACGCACCGGAAAACCAGGCCGGATCGTCAGCGTCGGCGCGATGTTGAGCTGGCGACGGACGATCTGCTGACCAGCGTCATTGATCGTGTCCTGACCGCCGTTACGGATCGCCTCGATCAACCGGTCGTCGTCATTGGTGGCGAGCTCGGCGCCGACGCTGAGGAGCGTCGACAGGCCGGCGGCCTTGGCCAGATCCCACCAGTGATAGTCGACGCCATCTTGCAGGCCGGCATAGCCCTCGGCATCGGCACCGGGTTGGCGCTCCAGCACGATTGAACGACCGTTTGGGAAGATCAGCCGATTCCAGACGAGCAGCACGCGGCTCTGCCCAAACTGCACATTATTGTCGTATTGGCCGATGACGCGCGTGCCCTGCGGCACGAGCAGGATGCGGCCGGTCGGACTGTCATAGATGTTCTCCGTCACCTGCGCGGTGATCTGGCCAGGAAGATCGGACCGGATACCGGTGATCAGCGCGGCTGGGATGACGGCGCCAGCTTGAAGGATATTGGGCGATGCCGGCGCGGCGACGCGATCGGGCGCGACGGTGCGGCGATCAGCGGCCGCGTTGAGGAAAGCGTTCTGACGATCCTGGGCCGTGGGCGTCGCTGGCGCCGGTGCGAGCCCGAGGGTGGTGAGGTCCGGGATGGGCGACGGCGCCGTACCGGCTGGCGCCGCTGGCGCCACGTTGGCCGTATGGGTCTCGGTCGCGGCGAACAGACGCGCGGTTCGTGCCGATTCCAACTCCTGAAGCCTGCGCTGCTCCTCGGCACTGAGGCCGGGATTGGCGGCGGCGACGCCAGGCGCCGGCACGGGTTGACCGCGGTTTTGGGCGTCGAGCATCGGCCGGCCGAGATCGCCGGGCAGCGGCGGCCCGAGCTGGGGCACGCCGGAATAGTCACGCGGCAGGCCGGCGATGCCGTCCGCAGTCGGACGGTTCTCGGTCGAATAGAGTTCCTCGTTCGGCCGGCCGCCATCGCGGGTCTGAAGCGCGTAGACGAGGGCGCCGCCGATCCCGACGCTGGCGACCAGGCCGAGGCCTGCGAGAACCTTTCGCGACAGCCGCGTCACGCGCGGCGGCTCCGCGCGCAGCCGCATCGCCGCGGGGCTGACCGGCTCGCCGGTCAGCGGCCGGGCATCGTCATCCGGCTCTTCCTCTTTCCGAGGATCCGTCTCGCTCACGACGCCGGCCTCCCGTCGGTTCGCACGATGCGGACGCGCTTCTGGTGGTCACCGGAGCCGAAGCGCAGTTCGGCGGCGGCGAAGAGCCGGTCGACGACCATGTAGTTGCCGCGGACGCGGTAGTTGACGAGCTCCGAGGTGTTGCCCTCGGGCCCGACCACGAACAGCGGCGGCATCTCGCCTTGTGCGATCCCGCGCGGGAATTCGATGAACACCTGACGGCCGTCATCATAGGCGCGCAGTGGACGCCAGGGCGCGCGGTCGCCGGTCACCTCGTAGCGGAAGTTGATGTTGGCGAGATCAATCCCGGTGGCGACCGGTTGTGCGGCCTGGGCCTCCTGGTTTTGCCTGCGCAGCGCGATGAGCTGGTCCTGCGGATATTGCCAGGATACCGAAGCCATGTAGGTGCGCTCGGTCGAGCGCAGCTCCATGTGATAGGTGCGAAGATTGGTGTTGATGACGAGGTTGGTCATCAGCTCCGGGCGCGTCGGCTTGACCAGGATATGGACCTGTTGGGTGGCTCCCGCGCCGCTCTGCGTGTCGCCGATGATCCAGCGTACCGTGTCGCCGGCAGCAACCGGTCCGGAGCCGACAAGCTGCTCGCCCGGCTGCAGCGCGATGTCGGTGATCTGACCGACAGCGGTGTAGACCTGATAGAGCGCGCCTTGGACGAACGGATAGACCTGCATCGAGTTGATGAAGCCGTTGCGCACTGGCTGCATGCGGGCGGCGGCGTTGGCCTGGTTGATACGCGCGGTCGGATCGGTCGGCTCGGGTGTCGATCGGGAGCGCTCGACGCGCTGCATCTGTCCGGGTAGCGGCAGGGGTCGCGGCACCTCGACGACGGTGACCGGCGCCGGCGGGTCGACCGTCTGCACGGCAGGCGCGGCGTTGTCATAGGAGATTTCCGGCGGCGGATTGGTGGTGGCGCAGCCGGCGAGCGCCGTGGTCGCCAGCATCAGAATCGGCAACGCGCCTCTGCGCAATGTCGGGACGGCGGAATTGTGCGAAGCCGGATTTCCGGCTTTACGGAAAGACGGCTTCATTGCCCAAGCTCCCGTGACCAGTTGATGGCGTTGACGTAGATGCCGAGCGGATTCTTCCGCAGGGTGTCGGCATTGCGCGGCGTCAGGATCACGATCGTCAGGATCGCGGTCCAGCGCTCGGTGGTGGAGAGCTGGCCGTTCTCGTAACGGCGCTCAATCCAGGCGACGCGAAAGCTGTCCGGGGAGGCGCGGATGACGCTGGAGACCTCGACGGCGACCTGCTGGCGGCCGACTTTGGTGAAGGGATCGTTGGCGCGTGCATAGTCGTTGAGTGCCGCCGCCCCGCGGTCGGTGGTGAAGTCGTAGGCGCGCAGCCAGTTTTGCCGCACGATGATGGCATCGGCCGGGATCGAGCGGACCTGCTCAATGAAGCGCGCGAGATGGAAGGCGATTTGCGGATCGGTAGGGCGGTAGTCGGCGACAGCCGGAGCGATCGCCTGCGCCTGGCCGAGCCGGTCGACCTGCACCACCCAGGGCACGATCGTGCCGCGCGCCGATTGCCAGACCAGAGCGGCGGCGAAGCCCGCCGACAGGATCAGCGAGCCGAAGGCCATCAGCCGCCAGTTCTTCGCCTGGACGCGGGAGGCGCCGATACGCTCGTCCCAGACCTGTGCGGCGCGTTGATAGGGCGTCTCGGGTTCGGGGGCTTTGCCATAGTGGGTGGAGGGTCGTTTGAACATCAGCGGTCGCCTTCGGAGAGATTGACGGAGGAGCCGCCGCCGTGAGCGTCACCGGACCGGACAGCGTGCGCGGTGGCCTGGACGGCGTGGGTCATGCGTTGCGTGCGGCGCATGCGCTTCGCCCATTCGGGCGGTCCGCCGGCCGGCGCGGGATTGGGTGCGCCGGCGTCGTCTGCGGCCGCCTCGCCGCCGGCCGAGGCCATCGTCGAAGAGCCGCCCGTCGCTTCGAACGCGGCCTTGCCGCCGGCTTCGAAGCTCGATTGCATGCTCTCGGCAGCGCGCGAGGCGGCGCGACGGAGCGGCGAGATAGCAGCGCTACCGCCCGCGCGGGCGACGCCTCCAAGGCCCGACGCGACGCCAGCCGCGCCCGACTGCCCGGCTGCGCCGAGGCTGTATGCGGTGGAGGCTCCGCCCGCCATCGCCGCACCGCCGCGGGCAGCAGCGGCAGCGCCACCGGCAAGTGCGGCGCCGCCGGACGCGACCGCGCCAACGGCTCCGACGCCGGCGGCGACCATGCCGCCTGCCGCCATCCCCGTGCCGACGGCCGCGCCGGCGCTGAGCTGCGGGCCACCGGAGACGATGCCGTTGGCAATGCCGGGGCCGAAGATGCCGAGGCCGAGGAGGGAGAGAGCGGCGAGGACGATCGCCATGGCTTCATCGATCGACGGCGTCGCGCCACCGAAGCCGGCGGTGAATTCGGAGAACAGCGTCGAGCCGATGCCGATGATGACGGCGAGCACGAGCACCTTGATGCCGGACGAGATGACGTTGCCGAGTACGCGCTCGGCCATGAAGGCGGATTTGCCGAACAGCCCGAACGGGATCAGCACGAAGCCGGCGAGCGTCGTCAGCTTGAATTCGATGAGCGTGACGAAGAGCTGGATGGCGAGGATGAAGAAGGCGAGCAGCACCAGCGCCCAGGCGAAGAACATGCAGGCGATCTGGATGAAGTTCTCGAAGAACGACCAGTAGCCCATCAGGCCGGAGATCGAGTCCAGGAGCGGGCGGCCAGCGTCGAGGCCGGTCTGCGCCACCTTGCCGGGGCGAAGCAGGTCAGCCGTCGAGAAGCCGGTGCCGCTGGCCTTTAGACCGAGGCCGGCAAAGCTTTCGAAGACGATGCGGGCGAGATTGTTCCAGTTGCCGATGATGTAGGCGAACACCCCGACGAACAGCGTCTTCTTCACCAGCCGCGCGATGATGTCGTCGTCCGCGCCCCAAGACCAGAACAGCGCGGCCAGCGTCACATCGATCACGATCAGCGTTGTGGCGATGAACGCGACTTCGCCGCTCAGCAGGCCGAAGCCGGAATCGATGTAGCGGGTGAAGACCTCGAGGAAATGGTCGATGACGCCGGTGTTGCCCATGATGCTATCGCGTCCCGGTCGGTGGCGATACCGGAGCTGACTCCGCGGGGACCGCTGCTTCCGCTGGCGGATGCGGAGCCGGCGCGGGGTCCGGCAGGCGTTCGGCGGGGCGAGCGTCGGGGGCGAGGAAGCGGCGGCGGTTCTCCGCCCAAGCGCGCAGGCAGGCTGGATCGCGCGGTCCGGCCTCGCCGAGTGCCTGGCAGCGGAAGAGTTCATCGCGCAGCGGGTCGGGCGGGGTCGTGTTCGGCCGAGAGCTCGCCCAGCTTTCCGCAGGCTCCTCTTTCCGGGTCATCTCGATCGCGGTCGCGGTGATTGCAACCGCGACGAACACGACGGCCCCGAGACGGGCGAACATCTTGCCGTCCATCGCCGCGCCCTCAATTGCCGCTGTTCTGGAACATGCGGGCGTTGCCGGGCTGATAGCCGGAGCCCGGCGTTAGGAAGCGACGGCGCTGCTCACGCCCCTGTTCGGCGGCGGCGGAGCGTTCGGCGTCGGCGAGCGCCTGCGCGCGGCCGTTGGCGGCGACGACGGCGGTCAGATCGGCGAGCTGCTGTGCCTGCAGCGCGAGGAGTTGATTGCCAGCCTGTGTCGCCTGCAGCGCGCCGGTCGCGCCCTGGCTCTGGCCGACCAGCGCCGACATTTGGGCGCGATTGGTGTCGATGTTGCCAACGACGCCGGCCTGGACGCGCATCGCATCCTGAAGCCCGCCAACCGTGTTCTGCCAGCGCTCGCGCGCCTGCGAGACGAGCTGTTGTTCGGAGGCAGTCATCGAGGCGTTTCCGTAGGTCGTACGGAACGCCTGATCGATGTTCTGGACGTTGTAGGCGATGCCTTGCGCCTGGCTCAGAAGCTGCTGGGTGCGCTGTACCGATTGCTGGAGCTGCTGAAGCGAGGAGTAGGGCAGGCTTGCGAGGTTGCGCGCCTGGTTGATCAGCATCGTCGCCTGGTTCTGCAACGAGGTGATCTGGTTATTGATCTGCTGCAGCGCGCGGGCGGCCTGGAGGACGTTTTGCGCATAGTTCGTGGGGTCGTAGACGATGATCGCGTGAGCCGGTGTGGCCAGCATCGGAGCGAGCGCGATCGATGGAAGAAGAAGCGCGGCGGCGAGCCGCACGGCGCGTGAACGGGACCGATTCATAGTGTCTTCTCCAGATTGGTGAGGTTTGGAATGAGCTCGGCGGCCCAATCGACGCCGCGATGGCGCAGCCAGGCTGCCAGGAAATCCTCGCGCCCGTGCGCTGCAATTGTCTGCGCGATCGCAGCCTGATCGGTCTTTGAGGATGTTGCGCAGAGGGCGAGCGCCACATCCGACAGGCCGAGCTCGAACAAGCGATTGCCGCGGCGCGACTGGCAGTAATAGTCGCGCTTGGGCATCGCCCGGGCGAGGATCTCGATCTGGCGGTCGTTGAGGCCGAAGCGCCGATAGATCGCCGTGATCTGCGGCTCGATCGCGCGCTCGTTCGGCAACAGGATGCGCGTGAGGCAGCTCTCGATGATCGCCGGCGCGATCGCCGAGCCGTCGATGTCGGAGAGCGATTGAGTGGCGAAGATGACGCTGGCGTTCTTCTTGCGCAGCGTCTTCAGCCATTCGCGGAGCTGCCCCGCAAAGCCTTCATCGTCAAGGGCGAGCCACCCTTCATCGACGATCAGCAGCGTGGGCCGGCCGTCGAGCCGGTCCTCGATGCGGTGGAAGAGATAGGCGAGCACGGCCGCGGCGGCGCCGGTCCCGATCAGCCCCTCGGTCTCGAACGCCAGGACGGAGGCTGCGCCGAGATGCTCGGATTCGGCGTCGAGCAGGCGCCCATAGGGCCCGCCGACGCAATAGGGCCGCAGCGCCTGCTTCAGGTCGTTGGACTGGAGCAGGACCGATAGGCCCGTCAGCGTGCGCTCGCCGATCGGCGCGGACGCCAGTGAGGACAGTGTCGACCAGACATGCTCCTTCACTTCAGGGGTGATGGTGACGCTTTCACGCGCAAGCATCGCGGTCAGCCAGTCCGCTGCCCAGGCACGCTCGGCGACGTCGTCGATCCGGGCGAGCGGCTGGAGCGACACGCTGTCGTCGGCGCCTTCGGTTAGTCCGCCGCCGAGATCATGCCAGTCGCCGCGCATGGCGAGGGCCGCGGCCCGGATCGAGCCACCGAAATCGAAGGCGAACACTTGCGATCGTTCGTATCGGCGGAACTGCAGCGCCATCAGCGCCAGCAGCACCGACTTGCCCGCACCGGTCGGGCCGACGACCAGCGTGTGGCCGACGTCGCCGACATGGATGGAAAGCCGGAACGGGGTCGAGCCCTCGGTTTTACCGAAGAGCAGTGGGGGCCCTGCCAAATGCTCGTCCCGTTCCGGTCCCGCCCATACCGCCGACAGCGGGATCATGTGGGCGAGATTGAGCGTGTTGATGGGTGGTTGCCGTACATTGGCGTAGGCGTGGCCCGGTAGACTGCCGAGCCAGGCGTCCACGGCGTTGATGGTCTCCGGCATCGCGGTGAAGTCGCGACCCTGAATGACCTTTTCGACGAGGCGCAGCTTCTCGGCGGCAATGCGCGGATCGTCGTCCCAGACAGTGATCGTCGCCGTCACATAGGCCTGACCGGCATAGTCCGCGCCGAGCTCCTGCAGGGCCATGTCGGCGTCCGCGGCCTTATTGGCGGCGTCGGTATCGACCAGCACGCTGGCCTCGTTGGTCATCACCTCCTTCAGGATGGCGGCGATCGACTTGCGCTTGGCGAACCATTGCCGCCGGATCTTGGTCAGCAGCTTGGTGGCGTCGGTCTTATCGAGCAGAACGGCCCTGGTCGACCAGCGATAGGGAAAGGGGAGGCGATTGAGTTCGTCGAGAATGCCGGGCGTGGTCGCGGTCGGAAAGCCAACGACGCTGAGGATGCGTAGGTGCGTGTCGCCGAGGCGTGGCTCGAGGCCGCCGGTCAGCGGCTGGTCGGCGAGCAGCGCGTCGAGATAGATCGGCGTCTCGGGCACGCGGACGCGATGGCGTTTCGTCGAGACTGTCGAGTGCAGGAAGGTCAGCGTCTCGGCGTCATCGAGCCAGGCGCATTCCGGCATGAAGGCCTCGATAAGCTGGAGGATGCGATCGGTGCGATCGGTGAAGCCGCGCAGGATCTCGTGCGCATCGACGCCGGCGTGATCGCGGCCCTCGTAGAGCCAGGTCTCGGCGCGTGCGGCGTCCTCGGCCGGCGGCAGATAGAGGAAGGTCAGGAAGTAGCTGGACTCGAAATGAGCGCCGGCTTCCTCGAAATCCGCTTTGCGTTCGGCGTCGACAAGCGCGGAGGCGCTGTCGGCGAACATGCTGGCGGGATAGGTGGCGGCGCCGTGCCGCTGCGCCTCGACGAAGATCGCCCAGCCGGAGCCGAGACGGCGGAAGGCGTTGTTGAGCCGTCCGGCGACCGCGATCAACTCGGCCGGCACGGCGCTGTCGAGGTCCGGGCCGCGGAAGCGGGCGGTGCGCTGCAGGCTACCGTCCTTGTTGAGGACGACGCCTTCACCGACCAGCGCGACCCAAGGTAGGAAGTCGGCGAGCCGGGTGTTGCGGTTGCGATATTCGGCGAGGTTCATCATGGCCGCGCGCCCTCAGACCGAGAGATGGCCGGGAATGCGCAGATGCCTGCGTACGACGTCGACGAACTGCGGATCGCGCTTGGCGGCCCAGACGGCGGCGAAGTGCCCGATGGCCCAGAGCCCGAGGCCGACCAGCCAGAGGCGCAGGCCGAGGCCGAGAGCCGCCGCCAGCGTCCCGTTCAGGATGGCGATCGAGCGCGGCGCACCGCCGAGCAGGATGTGCTCGGTCAGTGCGCGATGGACCGGGACCGAGAAGCCCGGCACGTCGACTGCGGTCTCGGCCGACGTCGTCATCAGACCAGCGCTCCGCCGCCGAAGGAGAAGAACGACAGGAAGAAACTGGACGCGGCGAAGGCGATCGACAGACCGAAGACGATCTGAATGAGGCGCCGGAAGCCGCCCGACGTGTCGCCGAAGGCGAGCGTCAGGCCGGTGACGATGATTATGATCACGGCAATGATCTTGGCGACCGGCCCTTCGATGGACTGAAGGATCTGCTGCAGCGGCTGCTCCCAGGGCATCGACGAACCGGAAGCGTGGGCCGCCGGCGCTAGCGCCAGGCTGAGTAAGGTGATGGATGCCGCCGTCGCGATATGACGGCGGATAGGCATGGGGCGGTGGATCATGACGGATCTCCTGTGGGGGGCGGACAAGCGGGGATGACGCGGTAGTCGCCGTCGGGGCCGAGCCCCTCGACACGGGCGAGTTCGGCGAGTCGGCGCGAGGCGCCGCGGCCTGAGAGCACGGCAACGAGGTCGATCGTCTCGGCGATCAGGGCGCGCGGGACGGTGACGACGGCTTCCTGGATCAGCTGCTCGAGGCGGCGCAGCGCGCCGATGGCGGTGCCCGCATGAATGGTGCCGATGCCACCGGGGTGACCCGTGCCCCAGGCCTTGAGCAGATCGAGCGCTTCAGCGCCGCGTACCTCGCCGATTGGGATGCGATCAGGGCGCAGGCGCAGCGAGGACCGGACGAGATCAGAGAGCGAGACGACGCCGTCTTTCGTCCGCATGGCAACGAGGTTCGGCGCCGTGCATTGCAGCTCGCGGGTGTCCTCGATCAGCACCACGCGGTCGGCGGTTTTCGACACCTCGGCGAGCAGCGCGTTGGTGAGGGTGGTCTTGCCGGTCGAGGTGCCGCCGGCGACGAGGATGTTGCGACGGTCGGCAACGGCGATCTTCAGCGCCTCTGCCTGTTCGGCGGTCATGACGCCGGTCCACACGTAGTCGTCGAGCGTGAAGACGGCGACGGCCGGCTTTCGGATCGCGAAGGCCGGCGCGGCGACGACAGGAGGCAACAGCCCTTCGAACCGCTCTCCCGTTTCGGGCAGCTCGGCCGACACCCGTGGCGCGCCGGGATGAACCTCGGCGCCGACATGGTGAGCGACCAGGCGCACGATGCGCTCGCCGTCGGCCGGCGAGAGACGCTCACCGGTATCGGACAGTCCTTCCGAGAGTCGGTCGATCCAGAGCCGCCCATCCGGGTTGAGCATCACCTCGACGATCGCTGGGTCTTCCAGAAACTGGGCGATCGCAGGCCCGAGGGCGGTGCGCAGCATGCGCGCGCCGCGAAGGATCGCCTCCGATTTCTGGTGAGTGGCCGCCACGTCGTCCCCGTTCTCGTGCGGGCCCGCGAAGTGCGGCCCTGGATCGGGGTTGAGTAGAAGAGGCAGAAATCATGGCCTGACAACAACCAGAATGCGGTCGTCGTACTGTGGCGTACAAAGACAGGGAAACGGCGAAGTTTGCAATTACTTGCGTGGGCTCCAAGAGAGCATTCCACGTTGAGGGCGACCAGTGGGGAGATTAGCCGTCTCTGTCTGGCTGCAAGAGGGTGGCCGTTGATGCGCGACCGCGACAAGCTGCATTTGCTGGAGGCAAGTAATCAGCGGCGCGGAAGTCGGGTTTTCGCCATATCGATAAAGGCACGGAGTTTGGGCTGCGTCGCGCTGTGTTCCGGAAAATAGAGATAGAGCCTGTCGGGTGGCGGCGCGAAATTCTCCAAACATGGCGCGAGTTGCCCAGATTCGAGTTCCGCGGCCGCAGCCCGATCGGATGTATAGATCAGCCCCATTCCTTGAGCAGCGAGAGATCGGAGTAGGCTGCTGTCGTTTACAATTGTACCGCCTGATGGGCGAATGGAGACCGGCCGACCACTGCAGACGAACTCCCAGTCGTATAGCGATCGAGATCTGGGAAAGCGGAAGCGAATGCATTCGTGCCTTGTCAGATCGTCCGGCGTTTCCGGGCTGCCGTGGGTAGCAAAATAGGAAGGGGCGCCCAGGACCAACCAACGGAACGGTGGCGACACGCTGACCGCAATCATGTCCTTCTCGATATACTCGGCGATGCGGATTCCGGCGTCGAAGCCGCCCGAGATCACATCGATATCGGCGTCCTCCACGCCAATCTCGACATGCACTTCCGGATAGGTCCGGCGAAATGCCGGAAGAAGTGGCTCAATGACGAACGGCAAGGCGAGCCGATGAACGCATAGGCGAAGCAGGCCCGATGGCTGCGCGCGCAATCGGTCAAGGTCGGCAAGCGTTCGTTCGATCTCGCTGGCGGCCGGCCGCAGCTTGGCGAGCAGCATAGCGCCGGCCTCGGTCAGGCTCACCTTTCGCGTCGTGCGATGAAACAGGGGTAGCCCGAGACGGCGTTCCAGGGCCTGGATCGCCTGGCCGACCGCTGCGGGAGTCACGCCGAGTACTTCCGAGGCCGCGCGGAAATTACCTCGCTCGGCGACAGCGAGAAAAACGGATAGGCCATCGAAGGTGTCGCGACGTGGCATCGGGTCCGATTACAAAGTAAGGCTTTATAGGGCATATATGGATAACGGCGTTTAACTATTCAATCCTTTTTCCCATCTTCAAGCGATCTGGAGTTCGTTCGAAGGAAACAGAATGACTGGCCTTGCCCCTGAGACGGCGAGCCGGGGAGGTCGCCTCAAGGGACCGGTCGGCTGGACACTCATCACCACCAGCATTGGCTTCGTGATCGTACAACTCGACATCACCGTGGCCAATGTCGCATTGCCTCAGATCGCGCGGGAGTTTTCCGCGGGAACGTCGGCGCTACAGTGGATCATCGACGCCTATTCCCTCGCATTTGCGACGCTTCTGCTCACGGCCGGCGTGGCGGGAGATCGGTTTGGCAGCCGGCGGATATTCCTGATTGGTCTCGCGCTATTTGGGGGTGCGTCTCTCGCCTGCGGTCTCGCGTCTTCGGCAGCGATGCTGATCACCGCACGTGCGGTTCAGGGGATTGGTGCCGCGTTCATTCTGCCGAGCTCGCTCGCTCTTATCGCGCATGCGAGCGAGAATGACGAAAAGACGCGGATCAGCCTGATCGGGTGGTGGAGCGCATCCGGAGCGCTGGCGGTCGCAGCCGGACCAGTCATCGGAGGATTTCTCATTTCGTCGTTCGGTTGGCGTCCGATCTTCCTGTTGAACCTGCCACTATGTGCTCTCGGCCTTCTCTGGACCTACGCCAAGGTTTCGGAAACGAGCGCCGAGAATGATGGCCGGTTCGATTTCGTCGGGCTTCTCCTGGCCGCCATTTGCTTGTTCATCCTGACGGGCTCGGTCATCGAGGCGGGCAGGTTCGGGTGGACAGAGCCCTATGTGCTAGCCGGATTCGGTCTCGCCATCGCTGTTGGAGTGGCCTTCTTTAAATTCGAGGCGACGGTTTGCGAGCCAATGCTGCAACTCGACCTGTTCAGTGTCCCCGGCTTCGCATCCGCCGCCTATGTTGGGACGGTCATCAGCCTGACCTTCTTCGGGCTGGTGTTCGTGCTGAGCCTCTATTTCCAGGAAAGCCGGGGTTATTCCCCGGCCATGACGGGCCTGGCTTTCATGCCGCTGACCGCCGTCATCATGTTCGCGAATCTTGCAGGAGGCAAAATCGGGACGAGGTTCGGATTTCGCCCTCCAATGGTCGTGGGCATGACGGTCGCCGCCGCGGGCAACATCGTGTTGCTTGTAGCTGGTCTTGGGCCAGTCGCGTCGTTTCCGATCCTGGCCGTCGGACTCTGTCTGATTTCGATCGGGACGGGCATGGCCGCGCCAGCCATGATGTCGGCAGCACTGGCCAAGGTCGAGAGACGCCAATCCGGCACCGCTTCGGGGGTATTGACCACAGCGCGGCAGGTCGGCGGGGCTGTTGGCATTGCTCTTTTTGGTTCCCTTGTTGCTGGAGGCCCAGCAAATATCCAGGCCGGGGGCGTGGTCATCTTCGCGTTGTCTGCAGGCGTCCTATTGGTTGGTGCCGTTTTGATTCACGCGAGGGCTTGAAGAAGCGAACAAAGGGGCCATTGCGGGCGATAGAGGCATTATCTGCTGGTAAGGCGCGAGCGGCTCATTGCCATGTCACAGATCTCGCTGGGCAGAGTAGCGAAAAGCGAACAATGAAGACGGGCTCATTGTCGCCGCTACAGGCGACTGAAGCACTCAAGACATTCTGATCGCTGCTTGCCGGAGAAGCCTATCGGATGCTTTCCATGCCGGCCAGAATAAGATCGATGCCGGCAAGAAATTGCTCGCGGTCATCGTGCTCGGGCAGCACCTCGGCGACCTGTCGCACGAAAGGATGTGCTGCCGGATCGAGTTCCATCCATTTCGCTGCGACAGTTTGAAGGACCGCCTTGCGGACCTCCACTCTGTCTGTGCCGTGCGGAAAGCGGCGGGCGCCTGCAGCGTACTGGCCGGCAAGGCCGAGGACGAAACTCAGGAGGGCGGTGACGGAATTGAATTGCGCTTGCTCGGGGACGCCGAGCGCCTGAACCTGACCGCCGATGCCCTCCATCATTCTCAGGACCGCATGTTGCCACGGATTGCGGGAAAGCTGCCCCCCCACCCAGGGATGAGCGTGGATGGTGTCGAACACGCCGAGCGCCATCGTGCGGATCACGTCCTGCGGCGTCGATCCTCCCACCGCATCGGCCATGACGCGCGCGATCACATGGTCCGTGGCGGCCGCGAGCAGATCGTTCTTGTCGGTGACATGCCAGTAGATCGCTCCGCTGCCGGTGGCCAGATGCGCCGCGAGCGCGCGAAACGTGAGGCCGTCCTCACCCACGCGGTCGAGGATATCGATTGCGGCCTCAACGACCCGTGCCTTCGAGAGCGCGTCCCTACGCCGTTCGGTTCGAATCCTGCTCGCCATGACGCTGAGCTTGACACAATTGGAACAATGTTCCAATGGATAGGAATGGAACGTTGTTCCATTCGATTCAAGGGAGCCTCATGATAACCCCGGTGACTATTGTCGGTGCGGGCCTTGGCGGCCTTGTCCTCGCGCGTGTCCTGCATCTCCAAGGCATCCCCGCGACGATTTACGAGGCCGAACCCTCGGCGGAAGCGCGTACGCAAGGCGGCCAACTCGATATCCACGAACACGACGGGCAGGCCGCGCTCGCAGCGGCCGGGCTCATGGACGAGTTCCGCGCAATCATCCACGAGGGCGGTGAGGCTTCGCGTGTGCTGGACCGCCATGGCAGAGTTCTGCTTGAGGAGCCCGATGATGGAACGGGCGGGCGACCAGAGGTCCTTCGGGGCGACCTTCGGCGCATCCTCGTCGACTCCTTGCCGCCGGGTACGATCCGCTGGGGAAAGAAGCTCAACAGCGTCGCAGCACTGGGCGACGGCCAGCACGCACTGACCTTCACTGACGATTCGACCGTCACCAGCGATCTTCTGGTTGGTGCCGACGGGGCCTGGTCGAAGGTCAGGCCTCTGCTGTCCCGGGAAGAGCCCGAATATGTCGGCACGGCGTTCGTCGAGACCTATTTGTACGATGCCAACGTGCGTCACGCTGCGGCGGCCGAAGCGGTCGGCGCCGGCGGGATGTTCGCGCCTGCGCCAGGACAGGGGATTTTCGCCCACCGCGAGGCCGGAGACATTCTTCACGCGTACATCGCGCTGAGCCGCCCAGCCGCGTGGTTTTCTGCGATCGACTTTGGCGATGCTGCCGCCGCAACGACGAAGATCGCGGCCGAGTTCGAAGAATGGGCGCCGGCGCTCACCGCGCTCATCACCGACGGCGACACCCCGCCGGTCTTGCGCATGCTCCACATCCTCCCGCCCGAACATCAATGGGACCGCATACCGGGGGTGACGCTTCTCGGGGACGCTGCGCACCTTGCGCCGCCCGCCGGCGAAGGCGCCAATCTGGCGATGCTCGACGGCGCCGAATTAGCAGCAGCAATCGCGGCGCATCCTGATAATAGCGAGGCGGCGCTCGCCGCCTACGAAACGCCGATGTTCCCGCGCAGCCAATCGGCCGCGGCGGACGCGCACCAGATGCTTACACTCTTGCTTGGTGAGCGGGCACCTTTCGGCCTCGTCGACTTCTTCACCAGTGCGCTTCAAGGCAATCGCGAATGAGCTGTGCGACACTAACCGATTTCGCCGAGCGTGTCTGGGTGTCTCCCTCCGCTACGATCTCGGCGGCGGCCATCCGCTCGTTTGGGCCGCAGCGTTCCGGGTTCGAACGATCGGCCGGGCGGAGTGCTTGTTAAAACAAGCCGAACGATACCGGTCCTAACCGCAGGCGATCTCGGCGATTGTTCTGGTTTTCTCGTCGTACGTGACGTTCATCCGCGTCCAGCCCAGATCGGAGGTTGCCGCGCAGGTCGAACAGGTCAGCCGCCATGTCGCATCTGCTGGTTTCGCTGGAAGTCGATCGAGGGGCTTTCCGACGAAGCGTTGAAATTCCGACGCACGGCATTGGTCGCCGAAATAGTACTTGCGCCCGCCGCCGGGAGATTCCGCAATCCAGATACCGGGCTGCCGGGGGTGGTTGCGGATTGTCGAGTTCTCAGGCGCCCAATAGGTGAACGGCGGCGGCGGATCCGCCGCCATGACCACGTTCGGTCGGGCGAGCGCTGCCGCGCCGGTGGTAGCGTTCTCTGCTGACGCGCAACTGATCAGGCCCGGCATGAATGCAACTGCGAGGGCAAGGCCGTGGAGCAAAGACGGGGGGCGCATAAGATCCTCAGCAGCAGCTACTCGTCACGTGGTAGATCCTCAAGGCGGCAGCAACAAGGCTGGGGCTGCTAAGCTCTATTCCACGTCGCGAGAAGGGTCCACGTCCTCGGAAATCTCCTGCCGCAGCTTCGGCCCGTTTGCGAGCCGGCGGCCAAGCGCAGTGACGAACGCCTCGTAGCGTTCTGCAGCCTTCGCCCGAGCCGCTTGAGCCGCAGGCTCCGGCAAGGCCGGCGTCGTTTGAAGCCAAAAGCGCACGAAGATCGCTAGCGTTTCAACGGCGATGCCGACGTCGCGCTCCATGCGGGTCATGCGCCGATCGATCTGGTCGAGCCGCTTGGTGATGGCCGCCTCCTGACGCTCGGCCGCGTCGGGCGAGAGGAAGGAGGCGATGCCGGCTTCGGCAACCAGCGACAGCGAATGGCCGCGCCGCACGGCATGTGCCGAAAGGGCCTTCATGATCTCGGGCTCGAGATAGACGGAGAGCCGCTGCTTCTTCGGTGATTTCGTCATGACCGCCTCTTACAGCTCGATGCCGTCGCCGGGATCGAGCGAGGCCTGACGCGCGACCTGCCGCATGGTCTGGTTCATGCGGCTGAGGCGTGCGGCGTCGTCATCGGCATCGTCCGCCGGGTCGATCTCGAACTCGTTCTCGATAGGCGCCTTCTTCTCGATCGGCTGCACCCGGTTCAGCTCGGGCTGGCGGCGGCGCTCGGATTCGGTGGTGTCCTCATCATCGGGGCTGGCTGCCGGCGGCACGGTCAGAATCTCGGGCGTGGGCGGCAGGGCCAGATTGCTCCAGTCGTCGGTCGACGCTTGCTTCGGTTTGGCATGCGCAGGGGGCGGCAGGATCCGCTCCTGGAAACGGCGATCCTCATAGTAGCGCGCCTTCTTCGCGCGGATCGGCGGCGTGCCCGCGACCATGACGATCTCGTCGGACGGCGGAAGCTGCATGATCTCGCCGGGGGTGAGCAGCTGGCGGGCCGTCTCGGACCGCGACACCATCATGTGGCCGAGCCAGGGCGAGAGCCGGTGCCCGGCATAGTTCTTCATCGCCCGCATCTCGGTCGCGGTGCCCAGCGCGTCCGACACGCGCTTGGCCGTCCGCTCATCATTGGTGGCGAAGCTGACGCGGACATGGCAGTTGTCGAGGATCGAATTGTTGGGCCCATAGGCCTTCTCGATCTGGTTCAGCGACTGGGCGATCAGGAAGCTCTTGAGGCCATAGCCGGCCATGAACGCCAGGGCGCTCTCGAAGAAGTCGAGCCGGCCGAGCGCCGGGAACTCGTCGAGCATGAGCAGCAGCCGGTGCCGGCCGCCCTTCGCCTGCAGATCCTCGGTGAGGCGCCGGCCGATCTGGTTGAGGATCAGGCGGATCAGCGGCTTGGTGCGGTTGATGTCGGAGGGCGGCACGACGAGGTAGAGGGTCGTCGGATGCTTGGCGCCGACGATGTCGGCGATGCGCCAGTCGCAGCGCCGCGTCACTTCGGCTACGACGGGATCGCGATAGAGGCCGAGGAACGACATCGCAGTCGAGAGCACGCCGCTGCGCTCGTTGTCCGATTTGTTCAACAGCTCGCGCGCGGCGCTGGCGATGACGGGATGCGGCCCGGCTTCGCCGAGGTGCGCGGTCTTCATCATCGCCGCCAGCGTCGACTCGATCGGGCGCTTCGGATCAGAGAGGAAGGCGGCGACGCCGGCGAGCGTCTTGTCGGCCTCGGCATAAAGAACGTGCAGAATGGCGCCGACCAGCAGTGCGTGGCTCGTTTTCTCCCAGTGATTGCGTTTCTCGAGCGAGCCTTCCGGGTCGACCAGGATGTCGGCGATGTTTTGCACGTCGCGGACCTCCCATTCCCCTTTCCGGACCTCCAGCAGCGGATTGTAGGCGGCGGACTTCGGATTGGTCGGATCGAACAGCAGGACACGGCCATGCCGCGAGCGGAAGCCTGCCGTCAGCGTCCAGTTCTCGCCCTTGATGTCGTGGACGATTGCCGAGCCCGGCCAGGTCAGGAGCGAGGGCACGACGAGCCCCACGCCCTTGCCGGAGCGGGTCGGCGCGAAGCACAGCACATGCTCCGGACCGTCGTGGCGAAGATAGTCGCGATCGAGCTTGCCGAGCACGACGCCGTCGTCGCCGAGCAGGCCGGCGGCCTGCACTTCGTCAGGTCGCGCCCAGCGCGCCGAGCCATAGGTCTCGACGTTCTTCGCCTCGCGGGCCCGCCAGACCGACATGCCGATCGCGACTGCGATGGAGATGAAGCCGCCAGACGCGGCGATATAGGCGCCCTCAACGAAGATCGGCGGGGCATAGGCGTCGTAGAAGTACCACCACGGGAAGAAGGACCATGGATAGTAGATTGGCCAGCCAGCCAGATCGAACCATGGCGGCCCGAGCTGCGCCTGGAAGCCGAGACGCCACGCGGTCCATTGCGTCGCTGACCAGGTCGTCATCAGCACGATCATGAAGACGGTAAGGATTTGCCCCCAGAGGATTTTGGTCGCCGACATGGCGGTTCCTTTCTTGATTGCGGGCTACAGGCCGAGGCCGCGCTTGCGGCCAAAACTCCAGTCGACCCCGCCATCGCCGCGAGCGACGCCGGAGACATGCTGTCCAAGATGCTTTTCGAGAGACGGCGACCACGGCACGAGCTGGAAGCCGAGCCCGTCGTCGATCATGGCGAAGCGGCCCGAAGCGAGGGCGATGCGCTGCCGATAGGCGCCGGCCACATATTCGCCGGTGGCCGCCTTGGTGAAGGGACGCCCGGTCTCGGCTGCAAGCTTTTCGCCCAGCGCCTCGACCTCACGCTGCCGCAGCGTGTCGATGAGGTTGCGAGAGAAGATCACGCTGCGGCCGTGACGTTCGGCCAGGCGCTGTTCGATCAGATGCTCGGCGCGCCGGTCGATCGCGTCGCGCACCTCGGCGCCGAAGCCGCCGCCGCCAAGCGCCACAGGCTCGCGGGCGATCGCCTGCCGGTCGAGCCAAGTCGCGCCGGTGGCGGTGACCTGGGCAGAGATGTCGAGATCTGAGCGGACGGCAAGCGCGACGCGCCGCTGCCCGCGCGCATCGTCGAACCTGCGCAGCTCGACGATCGAACCGGGCGCGCTGTCACCGGCGGCATCGAGATCGGGCAGCTTGATGTGATGGGTGCGGCCGTCCACACCATCGACCACGGCGAAGGCCGTGCCCTTGAGTTCGTCGTCGAGGCCTCGTGTCACCAGCCGGCCGACGACGGGGTCGTTCAGGCTTTCGCTGGCGAGCACATAGCTCGCCGCGCCGCGCTCGATCCCGCGATCGGTCAGCGCGCGATGCATGCGCTTGATGATGTCGCCGCGCTCGCCGAGCTCGCGCAGCGTCGCCTCGGCCTTCTCGGAGATCTTCCATTGGCCGGGGCCGACCTGGTCGGCGAGTCCCATCGTTTCCAGCTTGCGCAGGCGCCCGACCTTCAGGGCGTGGAATTCGTCGGGCTGCCGATCGGGATGCGGCGCGAGGTCAACGACGCCGGTTCGGTAGGCATCGCGCGCGAGCTGGCGATCGAGATTGGTCCAGCGTTCGGATTCGACCTGGCGTTCGAGGGTGCGGCGGATCTCCTGATCGGTGCGCGGTCCCAGCTCCTGGGTGATGAGATGGCGTGCCCGGTCGCGCATGCCCTCCTTGATGTAGTCGCGGGAGATAACGAGGTTCTCGCCATCGTCGCGGGCGCCGCGCACGATCAGGTGGACGTGGGGATGCTCGGTGTTCCAGTGATCGACCGCGACCCAGTCGAGCCGGGTCCCGAGATCCTTCTCCATCTGCCCGACTAATTCGCGGGCGAATCCCTTGAGGTCGGACATCTCGACCGCGTCGTCGGGGGACACGATGAAGCGGAAATGGTGGCGGTCGTCCTCGCAACGCTCCGCGAACGCCTTGGGATCAACATCATCGCCGCCGGGGCCGAACAGCCGGGCCTTCTCTCCATCCCGGGTCACGCCCTCGCGCCGGAGATAATTGAGGTGCGTGCCGAGCGGCGCGTTGCGTCCGCCGTGGCGCACGACGCGCGCCTTGATCACCGCGCCACGCGAGCGGGCGGTCAGCAGCCGGTTGGCCTGCACCGCCGCGCGCTGCCCGCGACCAAAGCGTGAGCGGTTGCCGGGGCCGATCCTGCCTTGCCGGGAAACGGCGCCGCCGGCCTTCTGCGCGGCGGCGAGCGCCTGCGCAATGAAGGGCCTGACTTGCTGGGCGCGGGTCGAACGGATGCGCCCTGGTCGGATGCGGAAATCGTCCTCGGCGCTCATGGGGATGGCCTCGCACATCGCGCAAAGTCGAGGAAATTGTTGGGAAAGCGCCGCGGGCGCAGGCTGCGCCGATCAGGCGCACATCGCGCAAACGCGCCGTAACCCCTTGAAAAACCACAACCGAACAAGGCGGCACATCGCGGCCCTTTATCCTGCCATCGTGCGGTTGTGGTGCCTGCGCTTCTCCGCTCCCAGGCCAATCCTACGCCAGAGCCCGATATCACCGCATAAAGTGCGAAAGTCGTCATCGCGGCCCCGCACTCGCAGTTCGAGTGGCAAACAGGCCGCCGGTCTGGGGATCGGCGGGCGCAAAATCGCGCTCGGAAGGTCGCGAAGGCGGTGCCGTCGGCGCGTCGTCACTCGGCCGTCGATCTGCGCCCGCGCTGCTATCCGCCTGCGCGATGAACAGCGGCGCACGGACCCAGGCGAGCGGATTGGCGACCGCCACCGTGACGGGGGCAGCGAGATCGCCGCCGCCGATGATCGGCGCGAGAACGGCGACATAGGCGCGCGTTTCCGCCGGCAAGGGGCGGCCGGTCGCGCGGTTTTCTTCATAGCGGCCGGGACCGGCATTGTAGGCCGCCAGAAAGCCCGGCGAGCCATAGCGATCGTGCATCTCGCGCAGATAGGCGGCGCCCGCGAAGATGTTGTCGCGCGGGTCGTAGGGATCATTGCCGAGACTGTGTCGGGCGCGCAGGTTCGCCCAGGTCGCGGGCATGATCTGCATCAGGCCCATCGCGCCGGCCGACGAAATCGCGTGCACATTGCCGCGGCTCTCGACGCGCATGACGGCGCGTATCCAGGCTTCTGGAACGCCGAACCGCCGCGCGGCCTCGGCGATATAGCCGGCATAGGGATCAGCGGGAGATGCCCGCTCGGCCGGCGCGTCCTGCGCCTGGGCGAAGACCGCGACCGGCATCGCGAGAGTCAGGCCGGTAAGGAGGAAGAGGGCTGCATGCCGGACGGTGGTGAACCGTCCGGCGGCAGCACGATGGTGACGGGTCGGCATCGCTCAGTCCCGCTCGCCGCGCTTGGGCGGGCGGTTCCAGTGCAGGCCCCAGGTGGACTTGTCGTCGGCCGATTGGAACAGGTTGGCGCGGATCGGATGCGGAAAGCATGGGTCGTCGAGCTGCAGAGAGACGTAGTCGCCGGCCTTCTCGCCGGTGCGCTTCCAACCCGCGCCGATTTCGGCGCGGGGTTCGTTGTTCATACCGTCGAAGACGTGGACGCGGAAATCCGGCGCATTCTCGGCGTCGGACGGCTCGGCCGGAATGATGATGATATCCTGGTGCAGCAGAAGTGTTTCTAGATGGCCGATGAAGCCGCCATCGTCGCGGGTGAATTGACCGATCAGGGACATGATTTCCTCCTTGGGATTGCGGTGAGGGTAGGCACGGGCGCGTCGTCACCGCGTCGGCGCGCGCCAAACGAAGCGGCCATCGCCGTCCTCGTCGGTGTAGAGAGGGATGGCCCGGCCGATCACTGCGGAGGCCGGAAGCGGGCCGAAGTAGCGGCCGTCAAGGCTGTCGCGGACCTGCCAGTTCATCAGGAACAGCTCGCCCTCGGCGACGACGCGGCAGCCCTGCCAGATCGGCAGTGGATTGCCGCGGCGATCGCGATCGAGCGCCTCGCCCATTGGCACTGCGTCGACGGTGATCGCGAGGCCCGTCCGGCAAACCCGCTGGCCGGGAAGCGCCACGATGCGCTTCATCAGCGGTACGCCGCGCGGCAGGTAGCCGCCCTCGGCGAGGAAGCTCGCCAGCGGCTCGGGCGCGCGTACGGCGACCAGATCGGTGACCTCCGGGGACCGCTGGGGCTCGATCGCATAGAGGCCGATCGGCGTGCTGGCCGACGCATTCCAGATCAGCTTCGGCGTGAAGGAAGCGAGCGACAGAACGCCGAGCAGCGACACGGCGGCGGTCGTCGTGATGGCGTAGCCGAGCCGGGTCATGCGTCGATCTCGCGGCGCAGGAGGAAGGCGCGATGGCGCTGCATTGTGTAGGCGCGCGGCGTCTCGCCGGCGGCCAGGCGATTGTGGACGTGGCGCCAGTGATCGGGCGATACCTTCGCTGGATCGATGCCGATCGCCTCGATCGCATCGATGAGCTGGAGCGCGCGCTCCACCTTCGGCCAGCCGTCGACACGCAGCAGGATGTCGCCGCCGGGCGTCACCGTCGGGACCGTCTGGCATGGCGTGCCACGTTCGACGGCGCGCAGGATGTCGAGACGCGAGAGCACGGTGCCGTGCTCGTTCGCGGCCCAGCGCACCAGCGCGAAGACGCTGCCGGCAGGGAAGAAGAGGATGCGGCGGCGGCGGTCCAGCACCTGTTCGCGGACCTCGCGGCCAAAGCGGATCCAGTGCTCGATCTGCTTCTCGATCCAGACGAGCTCGACTTGGGTGAGATCGTCTGGCGGCGCGGCGGCGGCGCGGCCGACGCGCGCGGATGCGGCGGCAAGACCGGTCATGATCCTTCTCCTGACGGTGGTGGGAATTCGCGTTCGAACAGCGCGCGCAGCATGTCGGCGACGGTCTGGCCGCGCCGGAAGGCCGCGATCTTGATGCGGCCGCGCATGTCGGCGGTGACATCGATCGTCAGCCGAGCCGAGAATTCCTCGGCAGGCTGCACGCGCTGCGTCTGGTGATCTGGCGCCTTGATCCAGCTCTCCGGATCGGCAGGCCGGGATGCGAAGCTGCGCCTGGGGGACCGTTCGCTCATGCGCCGACCCTCGCCACTTCGGCCGCCAGCGCGACGATCTCGCGCGCGGCCGGACACTCCGCGTCCTGCTCGGCGGCGAGCCGGCCGGTCTGCACGACTTCAGCAAAGACGATGCGTTGGCCGATCGTGGTGGCGAGCAATGGCGGGTCGTGATCCGCCAGCGTCTCGGCGGTTTCGCGCGCGAGCACCGTGCGCGCGGCGCAGCGGTTCAGCACGAAGCGGGCGGCGAGCTGCGGCCGGTAGATGCGCGCCTCGCCCAGCAACGCGAGCATCTCGGCCGAGGCCCAGCCATCAAGGGGCGATGGCTGGACGGGGATCAGCACGAGATCGGCGGCGAGCAGCGCCGAACGCATCAGCCCGGCGACGCGCGGCGGCCCGTCGATGACGACGTGATCGGCGTCCCGGGCCAGCTCCGGCGCCTCGCGATGCAGCGTGTCGCGCGCCAGGCCGACGACACCGAACAGCCGCTCCAACCCCTCCCGGCTGCGCTGCTGGGACCAGTCGAGCGCCGAGCCTTGCGGGTCGGCGTCGATCAGCGTGACGCGTTGCCCGTGCCGAGCCCATTCACCGGCGAGATGCAGCGCCAGCGTCGTCTTGCCGACGCCGCCCTTTTGATTGAGCAGCGCGACGATCACGGCGCGCTCCTGTCGGCCAGCGGAGGGTTATCCGCAGGCGCTGAAAAGCGTACTTCCGTTAGAAAGATTCCGAAGGAATCTAAGTTAGATAAGTTAGTGGGCTCGCAAGCTGCTGATTCAGCGCGAGGAATCGGCGATTCCGGTCCCCGATAGCACGAGGGTTCGGTCCCCGATGGCACGATAGTGCCGGTCCCTGATAGCACGAGGCGATTCACAGCTTATCCACAGGCCGAGTTGCCGGACGGCGACGGCGGCGTGGGATGCCGAGCGCGTCCGGATCAGTGGGTGCGAAGGAAAGGATTTCCGGGCCGCCAAGGCATTGCTCGACGGTCAGCCGGTAGCCTGGCAGCGGCTGGCGGCGCACGATGTCGCGCAGGTCGTAGGCGAAGTGCTTGAGCGGCGAGAGGCTGCCCGACTTGGCGTGAAGGTGCGGAAAGTCGAAGCTCCAGCCGAACTCCTGTTTGCCGCCATGCTTGCGGACAAGGCGGTAGAGCCAGCGCTCCAGCCCGCCGGTGAGATCGAAATATTTGCGGTCGATCGTCAGCACGAGCGCGTCTTCGAGCACAGCGCCGTAGAACCAGTCGGGGACGATCAGTTCGAGGCCGAGCGGCCGGCCACGATGATCGGCGCGCTCCTTCCATTCGTTGATCCAGGAGAAGCGATGCATTCGCCGCTCGGTCGGCTGGCGGATCGAGGTCGCGACCGTGGTCGATTGCAACCGGTCGAGTGCCGCCTTCAGGCGGTCGTAGTCGCGCAGCGATACGCCTCGGCCGATGAAGTTCAAGATTTCATAGGGGGTGGTCGCCATCAGGCGTGATGGGCGCAGGCCGACGTCGCGGGCCTCGACGATCTGCGAGGCGGCCCAGATCAGGACGTCTGCATCCCAGATCGTGGCCATGCCATGCTCGGGCACGGCCTCGACGCGGATCTTCACCGAGCCCGCCTTGAAGTCGATCGGTGCCAGGCGCTTCGACTTGGCAAGCGAGAAGAACGGATAGGCCATGAGGTCCTGCGCATCGCGGGGCGCGAGATCGCCGGGCAGCGCCCGGAACAGATCGAGCTGCGCGCGCTCATCGTGATGATCGTGGCGAGACAACACGGCCGGCCACCTCAGCGCGGGAAGCGGCCGCCAGCGGCGGGCGAAGCTGTATGGCGCTTGGCTGGCAAAACGGTGCCGCCGCGCGGATCGGAGGTGGAGGTGACGAGGCCGCGATCCGCCCAGCTCTGCAGGTCATCGACGGAATAGACGACGCGGCCGCCGAGCTTGCGGTAGATCGGACCGGTCCCGTAGGTCCGGTGCTTCTCAAGGGTGCGTTCGGAAAGGCCGAGGAAGCGCGCCGCCTCCTGCGTTCTCAGGTAGCGTGGCGGTAAATTGGCGGCTTTTTCGGCCATGATCGAACCTCCGTGGTCTCGCGGGAGGCCGCTGCGAACGAGCGGCGGGTTGCGAGTACGGTGGCGCGAAGACGGCGCCTCGGACGATGTCGAAGTAAGGCGGTTAAGATCGACACGCCTGCGGGTGTCAGCGTTCGCGCCTTGGACGGCGCAACAGCGTTCGGTAGCCGCCGCGCACGAGCTTCATGCCGTCGCGGGCGAGACGGATGGTGATTTCCCGGATCGGGTCGCCGACCCAGGATGCTGCGTCGATTTTGTGCTGGGGAAAGAGGTGCTCGGCGACGACGCGGTATATGGCGCCACTTTCGCGCGCGTCGACAGTGCGCAGCATCTGGCGGGTGCGCTCACGTCTCTGCGGTGTCAGGCGCGGATCGGGCGGCACGCGTTTGCCGAACATCGCCTGCCAGAGACGCTCGACCGCGGTAAGTCGGTCGAGCGTCAACTCGTCGAACATGACGAACGCGCCGAGGGGAAGAGCATCATCGACGTTGGTCAGGGCGACATCGTAAGGCTCGCCGCGTAGGGCGAGCCGGATCAGATCGGGGTGATGCTGGAAGACGGCACGGGCGCGTAGATCGTCAGCGTTGACGCTGATATCGCCAGCCGGGCGTGGACCGTCGGTGAACGGGAGCGTCGCCGGATCGGTTTGCGGGGTCCAGAAGATCGGCTGGATCAGCGCGGACTTGCCAGGGTCGGCGACGAAATCGCAACCCCCATTGTTCGGCGAATGCGCGCGCGATGTCCTCGGTCAGCCGCCCGTGGGCCACCAATTCCTTATAGGATCGTCTGTATTCGGGGTTACGACGCAGGAACTCCCAGGCAAGATCACCGGGCGTCAACTTGTCGATATAGTCATAGGCGGCTTCAGACCGCCAATTTTCGTCCTCGGACATCCTCCGCCGCCCTCCGCGCAGATATGTTACGCAACGCGAGTTATGCGGTCGTCACGATTCCAAGTTGAATATGTCTTGGGAAGAACGAAGTCGGATCAACGTGATGCGGTTTCTGCATCACCTCAATGAAGACGGGGACCGAGGAGCTCGCGATAGCCGCTTGTCGTCATCCATTTTGCGCGGGCGAGATGAGCAGTGTGGACGCGGGCGGCTCGCTCTGGTTCTGTTTTGGCACAGATCCCGAACAGGACTTCGACCACCTCTTTCCAGTCCGCACCTTCAGCGTCCGCGTCGAGTAGGCGCAAATATAGCCTCAGGTGCGCCTGATCGTAGGCTGTGAGCACTGCGCCGCCAGGCGGCTGGTCGAGAAAGTCTTCTTTGGTCACCGCAACCCCCGGCGCCAGATGTATCCATTTTGAAGGAATTTGTTAACGCTGTTTTGAAGGCGTTGGCCATCTGCGATGTCGTCGCAGGACGCCCAGGCGGTGTGAGCCCGCGCTGAAGCGTCAGTTTTTCTTCTTCCTGTCGACAAGCATCACTCCCACGCCTTGGTCGGAGTTCAGGAAGACGATCCCGCCGCGCTCGAAGGCGCGCCGGACCTCATCGCGCGTGCTCTCAAACACCTCGAGACCGCTTGCGGATTCGAGGCGCTTGAGCGCGGTCAAGGATACCCGGGCCTTGTCAGCGAGCGTCTCCTGCGTCCAACCCAGCAACGCGCGTGCGGCCCGCGATTGTCGGGCGGTGATCATGCATGATCACCTCCCACTTGGACCTACGCGCACGCTAGAACTACGGCTATTATAGTCGTTCTTGAGTGCTGAAGCCAGCGCTAAGGCCCTTTCGGAGCTTCACTTCGTCGCTCACCACGGCGGCTGATTCGGTCGCCCGACGGAAGAAGGCCCCGGCCTGTTCGGCCGGGGCCTTGCGCGGGGCGTTAGTCGCCGCGCCGCCCGTTGGGGCGGGACCAGATGAGCGAGAAGGTCTCGCCTTCCTCGTCGTCGAAGAGGTTAGCGTAGATCGGGGCGTTGAAGCTCGGATCGTCGAGCTTGAGGCCCAGATAGTCGCGGCCTTCGTTGGAGCGCTTGGACCAGGCGGCGCCGATCTCGGCGCGGCCGACCAGGACCCGGTGGCTGGGGGCGTTCTCGCCGGTGGCGCGCTGGTCGGGGACGATGCGCACGTTCTTGGCCTGGACGCTGAGGGTGACGATTTCGCCGGTGAATTCGTTCGAGCCGGTCTTCTTGAAGGTACCGATGGTCGCCATTGTGAGTCTCCGTTTTCCGTTCCCGAGCCCGCACCATTGCGGCCTCGATGGCGATCGGCAGGCCGGAGGCGATCGACGGCGCACCCCGAAGGGGCCTGACAGCAAAGGAGGACTTTCTTGTCTCGCGAGGAATGGCGGCGCAGCCGGCAGGGGAAGAAAGTTCGACGCCGCTGTTGCGTCATAGGCGATCGAGGCGCAGCCGGCCTTCGGCCAGATCAGGCCATTGAAGAGGCCGTTTGGAGCGGTTGAGGCACGGTCAGACAACGGAGACAATGGCGACCCCTCGCAACCGGCACGGCCACACGATCGATGCTCACGGCTTCGTCTGCCCCCATCTCGGCCCGGCCCTACGTGGATCCATCCTCGCCATCGCCACGGGTGAGAACGCGCAGCGACCGGTCCGCCGCGCGCTGCGGGCGACGGCCTGCCGAATCCAGGCGCTCCACCGCGATGCCGCCAGTCGGGTCCCAGAGGCGATCCGCGCGAATCACGATCGATTGCAATTCGCTCGAAACGGGGTGCGTGGTGGTGGTCTCGCTATCCTGGTCTGCCCCCGGGGGGACTGTTGGCATTAAGCCTGTGCAAGGTTCCGGCTGGATGGGGCCGCAGCCGTCATGCCGGCGACCCGCACGAACGCGGTGATGCCGATCGCAATGGCGCCGATGATCGAGAAGGCCATCTGCCACGTCTCGGAGGGCATGAGGTGCTTCACGATGCCATGGGTGGCGTGGAAGCCGGCGATCCCGGCTGGCGCAACAAAGGCGATCGCGACAAGGAGCTTGAGCCATATTGGCCGGACGAACAGGAGCAGAAGCTGGCCGATGCCCAGCGTGACGCCGGCGGCCATGGCGCCGATGAGGATCGCGCCGAGGATGCCCGCGCCGGTGCCGTGAGCCCAGACGCCGACGGTGACGCCGACGAAGGCCGGCAGCGCGAAGATGGCCAAGATGAACAGCAGCCAGCAGAGCAGGCCGATGGCGGCGATCGATGCGAGGATGGCAAGGATGATCATGGTGGTGGCCTCCGTGAGAATAAGTCTGACGGTTGCGCCTTCCACCACCACCACGGCGCGACCGACAATATAGCTGAAAGCCGCCCGCGCAGGGAGCGGAAACCGCCTGCGATCTCCGCCCGGCGCCGCCGGTTCGCCCCGATCAGGGGGCGAAGGGATCGATCTCGTGGACGATCGCCGCGAGATCGCCGTCATATTCACTGGCGGGCGTCACCGATAGAGTGCCGTCGCCGGCCTGAAAGATGATGATGGCGGCCATCAGGGTGGTGGCGAGGCTGAAGGCGAAGGCGTGTGCGTCGTTGAGGGACATCGATCCGGCTCCTGTTCAGAGCGGAGGACCATCCCCCGCTGACAGGCGCCCGATGCGTCGGACTGAGCGCTGCAATCACCGCGCAGGCGCAGCCGCAGCGGCGGCATGCTCGCATAGCCGACCCTTTACGGGTTGATGGCGTCAGGCGATCAGTCTGACCAAGGATCAGCGCACAGAAGCGGGGGTGGTGCGCCGCCTCGAGGTCGCCGCCTCCGACGTCCTGCGCCGACACTGCGTGAGTTTCATGCCGTCACGCATGCTGAGCCCAAGAAGCACGATGTTGACGGCTCCCGCGGCGAGTTCGAGCGCCTGCACGCCGTAGAAGATCGCGTCGAATTCTCCGGCTTGCGCCTTCGCCGCCAGAAGCAGCGCCGCCGGAGCCAGGACCAGCAGCCCGTTCGCCGCGATGAAAGGCATGCGCTTCAGCTTCGCGCCGACCAGACCTTCGCGCCGTCCTTTCGAGAGCACGAACCCCGAACCGCCGACTGCCGCCATCGCCGGAATGAGAAGCAGAAGTCCCCACGGAATGGCGGACTTGACCGCCACGATCGTTGCCGGTGTGGCGAACAGCTCGGAAAGCGCCGTCGAAAGCCAAAAGGTCGAAATGGTGAGAAGGGCGATGACGCCCGCCAGTGGATGGACAATCCTGAGCATAGTTTTCTCTCTCGGTTTTGCGGCCATACGTCAGCGCCGAGGCGGCGATGGCGGGCGCGGACATCGTGGATCCCAACCATGGCGTTCCGTTCAGTTCGGTGTCATGGTGTCAATTGGTAATGATGCAGCACTACATAATTGACATGATGATGTCAATATAGGATTATGGTGACAAATGCCGGAAGCAAGCAGGGAAGCAAAGAGACATGAAGCGGGCGAGGCCCTGACCGAGTTCATCCTGAGCATGTTCCGGGCGAACAACGTGACGCTGACATGGGGCGACCGGCTTGTTGCGCCGTTCGGATTGACAAGTGCTCGCTGGCAAATCCTGGGAGCGATAGCGTTTGCCGATCGGGCGCAGCCCGTCGCCTGGCTTGCGCGCGACCTCGGGGCAAACCGCCAGAACGTCCAACGGATCGTGAACGATCTGGAGAAGGAAGGGCTGGTCGGGTTTGAAGCCAATCCGCATCACCGGCGCGCGCAGCTTGTCGTGCTGACCGAGAAGGGTCAGCGGACATACGATGCCGCGATCGCAGCGTACGAGCCGCAAGTAAATCGGTTGGCCGAAAGCCTGTCGCTGGATGACATCAAGGCCGCGCACCGCGTGATGGCGGTCCTGCGGGAAAAGCTCGAAGGTGAAAACGAACCTGATAAGCAAGGCATCGCGCGCTGAGCTCGGATCGACGCCTTTGTGGCGCGGTATGAACGCTCGCTACATTTGGGCTTTCACAATGAGCATCGTCGGGGTGAAGAATAGAATGGTTTACGGACTGTATGTGTACCCGGAGCATTGCATATAGAGGCGGCGCTCACGCGCCGCCGAACCTCCAGACCGGGATGCCGAGCTTTTTCGCCTTGTCGGCGAGGTTGTCCTGAATGCCGGTGCCCGGGAAGTGCATGACGCCCTTCGGCACGATCTCCAGCATCTGGTCGTTGCGCTTGAACGGTGCGGCCCGGCCGTGCTTGGTCCAGTCGGGGGCGAAGCCGATTTGCGGCACGTTGCGGTTATTGGCCCACAGCGAGGCGATCTTCTCGGCGCCCTTCGGCGACTTGCCGTGCATCAGCACCATGTCGGGGTGCTTCTCATGCACCTGGTCGAGCTTGGCCCAGATCAGCCGGTGGTCATTGAAGTCGAGCCCGCCGGTCACGACGATCTTCGGTCCAGGGGGAAGGAGCACCTCCTGTTCGGCGCGCTTCTTCGCCATGAGGAAGTCGCGGCTGTCGATCATCGCCGAGGTGAGATTGCGATGGTTGATCCGCGATCCGCTGCGCGGAAGCCAGGTCTTGCCGACGTGGCGTTCATAGTGCTCGGCGGCCTGGTCGCGCATCAGCTCGAAGGCGTTCTGGCGTTCGATCAGGGTCTGGCCCTCGGCGATCAGGCGTTCCAGTTCGACCGACTTCACCTCGCTGCCATCCTGTTCTCGCTGTCCCCGACGCTGGCCTTGCTCATTGTCGTCGAGTTCGCGGGCGATCCGTTCGGTGGCGCGGTGGAAGACGTTGACGGTCGACCAGAGGAGATCGTCGAGGTCGGGCTCGAGGCGGGTGTCCTCCAGCGTTCCGATCAGGGCGTCGAAGATGTTGGCGATGGCGCCCGCGACCGCGTTGCCGTCCGGCAGGAGCCGCTGGTCGGGTTCGTCCTCGAAGGGACGATAGCCGTGGAGTTGAAGCTCGGTCAGGACATGGTCGGTGGGTGAGGATTCGTGATGCGGTTCGAAGTCGTCGTGCTCGCTCATGGGATGCTCCGTCGGTTGGACCGCGACCGTCGCGGCCTTCATGGCGACGAAGCCGGCGGGCGGGCCGGCCCTGCACCCGGAGCGGAGCGCAGGGCCGCAGCGTTAGCGGAGGATGGCGAAGGCCGGCTATTTTGCCTCGCGATGGAAAGCGGCCGAAGGCCGCGCCGGAAAATAGTCGGCCGCAGCCATTGTCGGGCGGGCCCGTTTGCTGGCCGATCGCCCTCTCGAAGGCCGAGGCGCGGTCCCCTCCGATGGTTGGTGCATCCACGCGAGCATGACGACGCACCGCCATTCCCGCTCTCGCGTGCCGGGCTATGCCGCCAGCGCCATGAACCTTGCGACGTCCTGAGGCGCGATCTGCATCCGCGACTGCTGCCGGAGTTGCTCGATGCCCAGGGTGCGCAGATCCTCGTTGAAGTCGCCGAGCGCCGGCGAGACGACGATCGCCTCGATTCCGGCCGCGTTGGCCCGTTCGATGAGGCTATCACGCGCACCGTCGCCGGCCGGATCATTGTCGCGCACGATGTAGAGCCGTCGCAGCGTATCGGGGAAGAGGATGGCTGCGAGATGGGCTGCCGAGAGCGCCGCCAGCATCGGCATGTCGGGCAGGACCTGCCGGAGCGACAGCACGGTCTCGATACCTTCGCCAGCCGCCATCACCTCGCGGCCGATGCCGAAGCGCACCGCGTTGCCGAGAAGGTCACCCATCGCCCGTCGCGGCGTGTCGATCGGCGCCTTGTCACGCGATCGCGGATCGAGCCAGGTGCGATGCGCCCCGGTGATCCTGCCGCCGAGATCGGTGACGGCCGCGATCATCGCCGGCCACGTCTCGGTCGAAGAATGCTCGTCGGGCCGATAATAGCAGCGCGGGTGAAAGCGCAGGTTTCCGGCTCCGCGTAGATCCGTAATGCCGCGTTTGCGCAAATACGCTTCCACGAGGGTGCCCGTGATCGGTTGCGATATGGCGAGCAGGCGCCGTGCGGCTTCGGGAGAGCCATGGGGCGCTGGGCTTCGGCGTGCGCGCGCGTATGGTTCGGGCTCCGGAGGCGGCACGCTGAGGAAGGTCCGCGCCTCGTCGGCGACGTCCTTGAAGTCGATCAGGCCGCAGCTTTCCCGGATGACGTCGAGGAGATCGCCATGTTCGCCAGTGGCGGCGTCGGTCCATTTGCCCGCGACACCTTTCGGCGAATCCTTGAGCCGGACATACATCGAGCGGCCCGGCGTGTTGCGCACGTCGCCGACCAGCCAGTAGCGGCCCTCGCGATGACCGCTGGAGAGATAATGACGGCACACCGCCTCGGCCTGTTGGCCGAGACGATGCGCAAGATCGGACGCGTTCTGCCGTGTCATCACGCGGCCTCCCGCTCGGAGATGCGCATGATCGGAAAGGTGTCGAGCAGCCTGGCGAGCACGGTCGGTCCGTTGGCATCGACCGGCACGAAGAAGCGCAGCTTCCACGAGATGATCTCGCTGAAGAGGCCATAAGCCCGCAAGCGCTCGCGCATCGCCTCGGTGAAGCCGGATAGTTCGATGCGGTTGACGCCCATGACCCGGGCGCGGCGAAGCTGCATACCCTCGACGAGGTCGAGAATGGTGGCCCCGTCCATCAGCGCGCCGAAGGCGGCGTCCGGCGTGAGGCGGCTCGCGCCGGTGGTGCTGGCGTTAGCGGCCCAGGCGGGCGAGACGCGGCGGCCGATGATGCGCTGCCCGTCATCGGTCTGGAGCCGATAGACCCGGGTCGACTCGTCCGGCAGGCGCTTCCAGATCGGCAGCAAGAGCCCGGCGACGATATGGATGGTGCTGTCGGAAAACTCCGGCACGTCGTTCAGCTCCGCCCACCACGCTGCAGCGAAGGCGCCGCGATCGGCTTCCTCCCAATGGCTCTCGCCCATCATGCGCAGCGGCGCATAGTGCTGCTCCATCGGCCGGATCAGGCAAACACGCCGCTCGATCTCGCCATCGTCGAGCATCATTGACGGCGCTGGAACCTGTACGGCGGCGCGGCCGGAGCGGCCGTTGACCAAGAGCCGCCCCCGTGGATCGGAGAGATGGTCGAGCGCGTCGGCCAGGGTCGTCGGCCGATTGCGCTCGCGCCGGGTGATGGTGAGCAGCCGGGTCTCCGCGCCCGTGCCGGGATGGGTGTGGATCACGCGGGCGTCGGTGACGACGAAGCTCTCCGCCTGCAGCGTTTCCAGCCCGACATCATAGACACCGCTGCGGATCGCACCGTCGACCTTGGCGGTGAGGAGTTGCTCGAACGCCGTGAACAACACGCCCTGCAGATCGATGGTCAGCGCCAGCAGCCGGTTGAGGAAGGTGGTGATCGGCGGCAGCTCATCCTTGATGCCGTTGTCGTCCATCAGCTTGAGGCCGGTGGCGGACTCGAAGCGGTCGAGCGAGCAGCCTTCGACCTTGCCACGCACGAGCAGCAGATAGAGCTGCCGGAGCGCGTCCCGGGCATAGTGCGATTCCAGATTATCCTCGGGCCGGAACAGGCCCTGGCCGCCGGTCTGGCGCTGGCCGCGCGTGATCGCGCCCAGCGTGTCGAGGCGTCGGGCGATCGTCGAGAGAAAGCGCTTCTCGGCCTTCACGTCGGTCGCGATCGGCCGGAACAGCGGCGGCTGTGCCTGGTTCGTCCGATTGGTGCGGCCCAGGCCCTGGATGGCAGCATCGGCCTTCCAGCCGGGCTCGAGTAGATAGTGGACGCGCAGGCGCTGGTTCTTCACCGCGAGATCGGCATGGTAACTGCGCCCCGTACCGCCGGCGTCCGAGAACACCAGGAGGCGCTTCTGATCGTCCATGAAGGCAGCGGTCTCCGCCAGATTGGCGGACGCGGCGCGGGTTTCGACGGCGAGGCGCTCGCCCCTGCGCACCACACGCCGCGAGCGGCCGGTCACTTCGGCCACCATCTCGGTGCCGAAGCGCTGGACGATCTGGTCGAGCGCGCCGGGCACCGCCGGCAGGGATGCGAGATGCTCGATCAGTTCGTCGCGCCGGGCGACGGCCTCGCGGCTTTCGACCGGCTGGCCGTCCCGGTAGACCGGCCGCGACGACAGATTGCCCTCGCTGTCGGTGAACGGTTCGTAGAGCTGCACCGGGAAGGAATGGGCGAGGTAATCCAGGACATATTCCCTGGGCGTGATGTCTACGCGGACGTCGTTCCATTCATCGGTGGGGATCTCGGCGAGACGCCGTTCCATCAGCGCTTCGCCGGTCGAGACGATCTGGATCACGGCGGAATGGCCATCGGCCAGGTCCTGCTCGATCGACCGGATCAAGGTCGGCGTCTTCATCGACGTCAGGAGGTGGCCGAAGAAGCGCTGCTTGGCGGATTCGAAGGCCGAGCGCGCGGCCGACTTCGCTTGGCGATTCAGCGTACCGCTGTCGCCGGTGATGTTGGCGGCCTGCATCGCCGCGTCGAGATGATTGTGGATGACGGCGAAGGCGCCGGCATAGGCATCGTAGATGCGGGTCTGCTCGGGCGTGAGCTGGTGTTCGAGCAATTCATATTCGACGCCGTCATAGGACAGCGATCGTGATGTGTAGAGGCCGAGGGAGCGCAGATCGCGCGCCAGCACCTCCATCGCCGCGACGCCGCCATTCTCGACCGCCTCGACGAATTCGGCTCGGTTGGCGAAGGGGAAATCCTCGCCGCCCCACAGGCCAAGCCGCTGGGCGTAGGCGAGATTGTGGACGGTCGTGGCGCCGGTAGCGGAGACGTAGACGACGCGCGCGTTCGGCAGGGCGTGCTGGAGGCGCAAGCCCGCACGGCCCTGCTGCGAAGGGGCGACATCGCCCCGTTCTCCCTTGCCGCCACCGGCGTTCTGCATGGCGTGGCTTTCGTCGAAAATGATCACTCCGTCAAAGTCGGAGCCCAACCATTCGACGATCTGCTTGACGCGCGAAAGCTTACTCCCGCGGTCGTCGGACCGTAGCGTAGCGTAGGTGGTGAAAAGGATGCCTTCCGCGAGACGGATCGCCGTGCCTTGCGGGAAGCGCGAGAGCGGCGTGACCAGCAGCCGCTCCATGCCGAGCGCGGACCAGTCGCGCTGGGCGTCCTCCAGCAGCTTGTCGGATTTGGAGATCCAGACCGCCTTGCGCCGACCCTGGAGCCAGTTGTCGAGAATGATCCCGGCCGACTGGCGGCCTTTGCCGGCGCCTGTGCCGTCGCCAAGCATGAAGCCCCGGCGGAAGCGGACGGCATTTTCCGCATCGTCGGGCGCGGCCGAGACGAGATCGCAGGTCTCATCCACGGTCCAGGCGCCGGCGAGATAGTCGCCATGGGCCTCGCTGGCATAGATCACCGTCTCAAGCTGGGCGTCGGACAGTACGCCATCGCTGACGATGTGGGTCGGGAGCAGCGGGCGATAGCTGGGCTTCGGCGGCGCGACCGAAGCCATGGCGGCCGATTGCACCAGCTTTGTGGGATGTGGCTGCGCGTCGGGGATGCGGATCGACTGGAGCGCATAGGTCTCGTAGATCGAATCCGAGAGACGGCCGCCTTCGGGTGGCGTCCAGTCCGTCGTCTCGTACTGAAGGGGCACGCCGTCGGGCTGGGCGACGCGGCGCGCAGGCGCCGCGGAAGCGGCCCGGGCGAGATATCCGCGCACGGTGGGCGTGGCGACCGGCGCGTCGGCGATCGTCTTAGGGAGCGACACCGGCAGCCGGGCCGGAACCTGCTGGTCGATCCACGCGAGCAGCGTCGCAACATCGGGTGCGAGGCCGGTAGAATCCGGAAAGCGGGTGGTGTCCTCGGCCGGCGCCTTGTCGATGACGGTCAGGCGCGTCTCGACGGTCGTGCCATGCTTGGCATAGACCGAGCCCGCGACCGCGGCCGTGAACAAGACACGCCCGCGTTCCTGCAGCCGGATGAACGCGTCGCGCCAGGCAGGTGCATCGGGCGAGAAGTTCGCCCCGGTGATCGCGACGAGGCGGCCGCCATCGGCAAGGCGCGCCAGGGCCGAGGCGACATGGCGATAGGCCGCGTCGGCAATTCGTCCGGTGACGTTGGCCATCACCGAGAACGGCGGATTCATGATGATGACGCTGGGAACGGCCGCCGGAACGAGATGGTCATCGATCTGCGCGGCGTCAAAGCGCGTGACCGGGATGGCCGGAAAGAGGGAGGCGAGCAGATCGGCGCGGGTCTCGGCAAGCTCGTTGAGAATGAGCGCGGAGCCGGTGATCTCGACGAGGATGGCAAGCAGGCCGGTGCCGGCTGAGGGCTCCAGCACGCGGTCGGCCGGTGTCAGCGATGCCGCGGTCAGGGCGGCGAGACCGAGCGGGACCGGCGTCGAGAATTGGTGGAAAGCCTGCGCTTCCTCGGAGCGGCGCGTGTGGGTCGGCAGAAGGCTGACAATCTTGGCCAGAGCGGAAAGGCGTGAAGCCGGGGAAGCGGCTTTGCGGAAAAGCGCCTTTCCGTATTTGCGCAGGAACAGGACCGTCGCGACTTCGCAGGCGTCATAGGCCGTCTTCCAGTCCCAGGCGCCGGCAGCGTCGGACGCACCGAAGGCTGCTTCCATGGCCGCGCGCAGAATTGTCGCGTCGATCGGCCGACCACATTCGAGGTGGAGAAGGAGTTGCTCGGCCGCGGCGAGGATGGCGGACGCCGGCGGCATGTCGGGCGCGGGCGGCAGCGTCGCGGCCGGAGCGGCCGCGTGAAGCGAAGCATGGGGCATGGAGGAAACCTCGGAGAGCAGGACGGGACGAACCGGCCCGGGGCTCTCTCTCGACCGGACGGGCTCAAACCCGTCCCGGCCGTCCTCTCACTCTGGTGCGCGCATCACCCGATTGATCGCTTCGCCTTCCATCATGGCCGCCGCACCGCTAAGCTACCGCCAAAGCAAAACGAAGGTGTCGTCGCCGGCCGCGCGGTGGCAGACGAAGAAGGTTGGCGTGATGAAGGGAAGCGCGATCGGCATCATTGCAGCGGGATGCCTGGTGGTCGGCTTTGGCGCAGGGTTCGTGCTGCGGCCCGTTATTGCGCCTGTGGCGGCGTCACCAGCGGTGGCGGCCGGTGTCGCGCAGCCGACTGAGGAGCAGGCGACCGCCGCGGTTCGCCGGCACCGCCTGTTCACGGGTCCACTCACCAACGCGACGCTGAAGCTCGGTGATTGTTCGCCGGGCGATGTCGGCCCCGGCGTCACCTGCATGACTCAGCTCACCCTGGATCCCGCCAAACCGAATGCAACGCCTCAGAACCGGCCAATCGGCTTCGCGCGCGTCAACGGACAGTGGGAGGTCTCGGTCTGGTAGACGCGAGTACTGATGTTGAGGCGCGCGAGTTAGCCAAGGCGTTCTACCGCAACGGCCGAGGGTTTCTCCGTGCGGCCTCTGATCCTGTCGCGGACAATGCTCGCGACATCTGCTATTCGCTGGCGATCGCCAGCGAACTCGTGCTGAAATCGTTCCTGCTCACACGGGACTGGAACGACGATCGGTGTCGATGCGAAATCCGACATGATTTGGAACGTGGACTGGCCTGCGTGGCGGCAGCCGGGCTGGATGGACTTCCCGACGATTTCTCCTACGTGGTCGGAGTGCTGAATGCCTACTATCCGAAGCACGCGTTCATGGATTTTGCCGTTCCGCCCGGCGATCCGGCGTTTGTGGCGCGGGCGCGCTCGACCGTTGTCGATGTCTACAAGCTCGTGGGCCGTCACGTCCGCTCGACGGGCGGCGCATAGGCCTCATAGGGGTCGCCTTCTGCCAAATGGCCGAATGGCGTGAAGACGTAGCTGTCGCCGTCGCGGCCGACCGCGGCGATGACGTAGCGAGGCTCGCCCGTCATGGCATCGGTGCATTCCATCAGCGCCAAATCGCCACTTTCGGCGGCGCGCAGCAGTGTCTGGAAATTGGCGCGGGCGTGGTCGGGGATCATCGCGCACCGCCTTCGGCAAGCCAGCGGCCGGTGCTCATCCAGGCGAGGGTCCGGCCTGAGGCGAGGTCCAGGATATGCGCTCCGCCTGAGAAGCCGTCGATGACGGGGTCGGATGCAACGCCCGCCCACTGAAAGCCCCAGCGACCGGTCAGCTTGAAGGTTTCGGCGCAGCGCGTGACGAAGGTGATGAGGAGCTGCGGGTCGGCGGTGCCGGGATCGCAAAGACAGAGGCGGCTCGCGCCATGCTCCGGCGTCAGTGACAGCAGGAAGGGTTCGGCCGGCGGATCCTCGCGGCCGTTCTCGGCCATCAGCGCCGTGTAGATGTCGAATGCCCGCGCAACGTTAGCAGGCGTGCCGACGTCGAGCAGGCAGGAGAAGCGGGTGAGATAGTCGGTCATGTCGGGCTCCTGAAACGAAAAAAGCCCGGCGCAGGGGCCGGGCTCAGAAGGGTTGGATGGTGGAGGAAGCGGCTAGTAGCCGAACTGCCAGGACGGCCAAGACTGGCCGTCATCGGCGGCGCGGACGGCCTGGTCGAGATAGGCGGGATCGCTTTCGACCACGGTCGGGTTACGCACCGGCGTTTCGTCGATGACCGTCACGCGGCAGACGAGGCCGTCCTCGACCTCGACGTGAACGGGCACGAGATACTGGAAGACGACGCGCCGGGGCGTCGCAGCATCGGGTTGATCCATCGGATCGCTCCTTCGATTTGAGGAGGGTGCGGAGCGGCCGGAGCCGCCCCGCGAGCCGGTCACTCCGCGGCGACGAGGTGGGCTTCGTCGTCCTCGGCATCGGCCGGGACTTCTTCCTCGTCATCGGCGCTGAGGAATTCCGGCAGCGCTACGCCGTCCTCCTCGCCATCCGCGCCCGCTGCGCCGTCGACATCGGCAAGACGCAGCGGCTCGGGCAGCCAGCCGGTATCGGCCAGCAGCCGTTCGGCCTCCTTGGCCATGTCACCCTTCTTGAGGTGGTCGATGAGCTGCGCCGCCTGTTCGCCTGCGCCTTCCCGCACCGCCTCGAGGATGCGGGCCTTGGTGACGCGGCCGAGATAATTGCCGACGGTCGGACGCCAGCCGGCCTCGACCATGTCGAGCCCGGTCGCGCGCGCGAGCCGGTTGGCCTGGCGCAGACGCTGGTCGAGACCATGCTGCGAAACGCCGTTCCCGCCGTAGGGATTGGGCTTCTCGTAGAGCGCATTGACGCCGTAGCTCACGCAATGCGCCAGCAATGCTATGCGGCTGGTCTCGTCGAGGCCGGCGATCCAATCCCACAGGGCCTCGTCATCAGCCGGGATATCGCCGGCCCAGCCGTCATGCCGCTCGCTAACGGCGCGCGCCGACGGGCTGTCTTTCAGCGCCTCGTCCTGAATGGGAAAGAAGACATGCCGAACCGACGCCTCCAGCGCGCCGGTGGTGCTGCGGTGCTGGAAGGTGTCGGCGACCAGCTTGTGCAGCAGCGCCGTCATCGCGACGTGCGGATTGTTGGCCAGAGCGTCGCGAAGGGCCAGCGTGCGGTGCGCGGTCAACTCGGTGGCGAGTCGATCCGGCAGTGGCTTGATCGCGTCGTCCTCGTCCTCCTCGGGCTCGGACGGCTGGCCACCGATGGTGATGACGGCGCGCTGGATGACCGGCTCGGCCGGATCACTGGCCTGGCCGCTGGCATCGACGTCATCGTCGCCTTCGGTCGTCGCCCGGGCTTCGTCCTCGGGGCGGACATAGCCGCGATCGATGTCGAGGTTGCCGTCATGGGCGATGCTGACGAACACGCCGGCGCGGGCGATATCGTCAGGTTCGTAGCGGGCCGGACGTTCCTCGAAACTGGCAAGCGCGGTCTCGATCTCGCCGAGCCGCTGATCGACCTCGTCGGGCAGTTCATCGGCGCCTTCATAGTCCGCCTCGAGCTTTTGATACTCGGCGTTGAGGGCGTCGATCGCCGCCTGCTCCTCCGCGGTCAGATCGAGCGGCTCGCCCTGCAGCTCGCGCAGGCCGCGGGTCGCGTCGTAGGGGAAGCTGACGGCGACCTCGATCCACTTCCAGCCTTCGGCGGCGATCGCCTCGGCGGTGGTCTTCAGCTTTTCGGCCACCAGGCGATCCAGCAACGCCGGGTCCTGCAGCCAGCCGCCATCGTCGGACTGAAACAGGTCGCGCATGACGATGCCGCCGGCGGCCTGATAGGCGTCGAGGCCGATGAAGACGGCGCGCTTGTCGGAGGCGCGCACCGTGATCTCGGTGAGCATGCGCCGGATCTGGTATGGCTCCTTCGACCACGCATCCTTGACCGCGTCCCAGACCTGCTCCTGACGAACATGGTCGTCCGACACGGTGAAGGCCATGAGATGCTCCAGCGTCATGCCGTCCTCGGCATAGACGTCGAGCAATACGGGCGAGATGGACGCCAGCCGGAGCCGCTGCTTCACGACAGCGACCGGTACGAAGAAGGCCGCGGCGATCTCCTCCTCGGTCATGCCTTTGCCGCGCATGTCCTGGAAGGCGCGGAACTGATCCAGAGGATGGAGCGGAGCGCGCTCGATATTCTCGGCGAGGGAGACCTCCTCCGGGAGGATGGCGCTGTCGCGCTCGCGCACCACACAAGGCACGGGGGCGACCTTGGCGAGGCGCTTCTGCTTCACCAGCATTTCGAGCGCCCGGAAGCGGCGGCCGCCGGCCGGCACCTCGAACATGCCGGTCTCATTGCCCTCGGCGTCGACCACGGGGAAGACGCTGAGGCTCTGGATCAGGCCTCGCCGGGCGATCGAGGCCGCCAGGTCCTCGATCGAGACGCCGGCCTTCACGCGCCGGACGTTGGACTGGCTGAGCACCAGCTTGTTGAAGGGGATGTCGCGCGAGGACGACAGGGTGATCTTCTGAACGGCAGTAGCCATCGGGATGTACTCCGCGACGGGCGGCCGAGAGACTCTCTCAACCTCCAACCCGTCACGAAATCCCGTCACTCCTCTCACTCTCTTCCGGCTCTACCGCCCGGACGCCGGGAGAGATGCACGCATGTTCAGATCGGGATTCCTGTGGCATAGATCAGGACGACTATAATAGTCGTATCAGGAACAGGATCCGCGTCGGTCCCGGGCCCGATGTTTGGTGCGATCTCGCGTTTGCGCGGCGTCTCCTGATAGGCAGTGGGTCGTGGCCAGCGATGGAAGCGCATTACCTGGCTTCCCGGCGAGAGCTGGCGGCGGCGTGAAGGACGCGTTCCGCGGTCGTGAGGCTGCCGGTCCGGCGCGCCGCCTCGGCATAGACGGAGATCGGGAACGCGCCCTCGAACAGGATGTCGCGCTCGATGCCCAGGCCGAACGGCAGGCGCAGCGCTGCCATTTCCGAGAGGCTGAACGGGCCCAGCTCCGGTTCGCCGAGATCGGCTAGACCGAACAGGGTGTCGCCGTCGTCGTCGAGTTCGGTCGCTAGCCAGGTGCCGATGCCGAGCGGGTTGAAGAAACGCACGACGGGGACATGATCGCCGCCGCGCGCGGCCGTTGGCGAGCAGGCGCTCGCGGAGCTCCGGGGTGAGGAGGATCACGCCGCCCTCCGTTCATCGGAGGCGTCGTCCATGACCGAGGCCGGCTCCGCGTCCGGGAGGAAGCCGAGCAGCCAATCGGCCGCCTTGCTGGCCTGGCTGGCGGCGCGCACGATCGCGCGGTTGTCCTCGCGCAGCACCTCGAGCCACGATCCGAGATAGTCGGCGTGCCGCACCGTCGGGACGATGCCGAGCGAGGCGCAGCAGAAGGCCGCGTTCATCTCGGCGACAAGTTCCTCGAACGCGTATTTCTTGGTCCCGAAGGCGCCGGTGAGATCGCGGTTCAGCCGGCTATGATGGCCGCTGGCGTGCCCCAGCTCGTGCAGGGCCGTGCGGTGCCAGTTGATCGGCTCGAAGTAGGCCTGGGGCGGCGGGACCATCACATAGTCGAGACCCGGCGCGTAGCAGGCGCGGTTGCCGCCGATGCGAAAGTCGACGCCGGTGGCCGCGATCAGCGCCTCGACCCGGGGTTCGATCAGGCCGGGCAATGGCGGTGGCGCAACGATGGCGACGTCCTCCGGCAGGTTCTCGCATTGCTGCGCGTTGAACACCGTGAAGCGCTTCAGGAACGGAACGGCATGGGCGTCGTCGCCGGTCTCGCGGGCGCGCCTTTTCTCGTCGTCCGGCACGAAGCGGTCGGCATAGACGACGGTGGTGCCGTGTTCGCCCTTGCGGACATTGCCGCCGAGCGCGAGCGCCTGGCGAAACGTCAGCCAGCTCTGTCCGGCGAAGCCGTGCTGGATGACGCTGCCCCAGAGGATGAGGACATTGATCCCGGAATATTGCCGGCCGGTAGCGGCGTTTCTCGGCATGGTCAGCGGCGCCTTCGCCGCCGCCGTTCCCCAGGGCTGGACCCAGGGCACGCGGCCGGCCTCCAGCTCGGCGATGATCTTGCCGGTAATGTCGTCGTAGAGGCTCGTCCGGTCCTGGCCGGCGCGAGCGGGTGTGGTCTTTCTGGACATCGCGGATCTCCGCGACGGGCGCCGGAAGCCTCTCTCCCAGCCCTCAACCCGTCACGGCAAAGCCGGTCCGCACTCTCACTCTCAGGGGGCGTTGCGGGGCGCTCCCCGCAGAAGGGGTCGGTCGAGACGCAAGGCTCGGCCGCAGGGGAAGGCTTTCCCCTCCCAGGCCATGCTTAATTCGAAATTTAGCAATCAAGCTCACCCAGGATTTACCTATGACGACTATTATAGTCGCCGATGATATTGTTGCCGGGTAGGTGGCCCTCGTGATTTGCTTTGTTTCGAAAATCGGATTCTGCGCCTAATCGCAAACGGCGCCCCCGTGCAGGACACGGTTCACCAGCTCTGCCAGGAAGTCGAGGCATTGTTGCCCGGCGTCATCTGCACCGTGATGCGGATCGATCCCGCGGGCCTTCTCGATCCTCTTGCGGCGCCGAGTTTGCCCGCTGAACTCAGCGGCGCCATCGGGGGCCTGATGATGGGACCGGACGCGGGCTCTTGCGGAAGGGCCGCCTATCTGCGGCAGCCGGTTTTCGTGACCGATATCAGCGCGGATCCAAAATGGGCGAAGCTCAGAGATCTTGCACTCGCCGCGGGCCTCAAGGCGTGCTGGTCGGCTCCAATCACGGGGCAGGACGGCAAGCCGGTCGGAGCATTGGCCCTATATTTTCGCGAGCCGCGGTCTCCGCTCGAGCCCGAGAGGACCGTCATCGCCCAATGCGTGGAGCTCTGCGAGATCGCGCTTCGGCGTCACGAGCGTGTCGCCGACCGGGAGCGGCGCGCAAGCGTCGACGGACTGACGAGACTGCCAAATCGGGCCGCCTTCAACATGGCTCTCGCCAGCATGGCCTGCGACGCGCCGGGATCGTGGGCGCTGTTCATTGTTGACCTCGACAATCTCAAGACCGTGAATGACCTGTTCGGTCATCCGGCTGGGGACGGGTTGATCCGCGCCGCCGGCGAGCGGATCGCGGCGGCCATGTTGCCGGATGTCACCTTTCGGCTCGGCGGGGATGAGTTCGCGGTCATCGTGCAGTATCCGGAGGCCCTGACCGATCTGGAGGCGCGAGCTGGCAGGATTTTCGCGGCGCTGGAAGCGCCGGCGGATTGCGATGGCCATGTCGTCGTTCCGGCCGCCACGATCGGCGGCGCAGTGCTTGCGGGGAACGCGGCGGCGGACGTTTATCAGAATGCGGATTTCGCGCTGTACCATGCCAAGGAGACCGGCCGGGGCGGATTCGTTCGCTACTGGCCCGGCATCGGCAGCCGGATCACCCATCGGCTCGACGCGATTCGCGACGTTACGGCGGCGCTCGCAGAGGGGCGCATCGACGCCTATTATCAGCCGGTCGTTCGTCTCGACACGCGCGAGATCGTCGGTGTCGAGGCGCTATGCCGGCTTCGAACGGCGGCCGGCGAGGTGATCGCGGCCAGCGAATTCCAGGACGCGACATCGGACGTCAAGGTGGCGGCGGCGCTGACGGGCCGCATGCTCTCGATCGTCGCCAAGGATGTCCGCGGCTGGCTCGATGCCGGCATTCCATTCCAATATGTCGGCGTG
Source organism: Martinezella tropici (assembly GCA_000799755.1). Taxonomy (GTDB): domain Bacteria; phylum Pseudomonadota; class Alphaproteobacteria; order Rhizobiales; family Rhizobiaceae; genus Rhizobium; species Rhizobium tropici_A. The sequence continues at coordinate 359,914 of JUHI01000004.1, read as the reverse complement.
AACGTCTCGACGGCCGACTTTTATGCGGGCGATCTCACACGCAAGCTTGAGCACAGCTTCGGTCGAGCTGGCGTCTCGCTCGACCACCTCATCCTCGAGGTGAGCGAGAATGTGTCGGTGGGTCGGCGTGACAAGGTCATCTCCGCGGAAATCAGCAGGCTCCGGCGCAGTGGCGTGCGCGTCTCGCTCGACGATTTTGGGACCGGCCATGCCTCGTTAACCCATCTCGTCAGCATGCCGGTGGACGCGATCAAGATCGACCGATCCTTCGTCGCCCAATTATGGCCCGACGATCCGGCGATGGTGATTGTCCAGGGGTTGATCGACATCGCGCGCCAGCTCGACATCCGTGTGGTGGCCGAGGGGATCGAGACTGAGGTTCAGGCCAGCCAGCTCTGGATGATGGGATGTGTCCTTGGTCAAGGCTTTGAGTTCTCGCGGGCGGTCGATCGCACGGCGATGACTGAGCTTTTGCGTCGGTACGCGGAAGGAATGGACGGGGCGATCTCGCTGATGTCGACCCATGCAATGACGCGATCGCTGCCCGAGCTCGCGACGGGCTTGCGCACTGGAACGTATGGCGCTCCAAGGTGAGGCTATGCTCTGGACAGGGTTTCCCGAAAGGCAGCGTTGATATGCTTCCCGAGCAAGGCAGCGGGTGCCGACGGTGTCAGTGAAGAACCGGAGACGTGGCTCCCAGCCTTGACGCTCGCCGGTAAGCTGAACTCAAGCCATCACGGCCAAGCCGGGCGAAGCGCGCAAGCGGGCGATGTCGCGCGCCGGCGGTTCTCCGAAGTGGCGGCGATACTCGCGACTGAACTGCGTCGGGCTTTCGTAACCGACGCGCAAAGCGGCAGTCGCGACATCGATGTCGTCGACCAGCATGAGGCTGCGCGCGTCCTGCAGCCTGAGCTGCTTCTGGAATTGTAGCGGCGTCATCGCCGTCACGGCGCGAAAATGCTCGTGCAGGCTCGACGGACTCATGCCCACTTCCGCCGCAAGTCGTTCGATGCTGAACCGTTCGCGGAAGTTCTGGCCGATCCAGGCGATGGCGCGGCCGATCTGGGCCACCCGACCCTGGCTGGAAGTGATGTGGCGCATCCTGGCGCCGTCCGGGCCGGCGAGCAGGTGATAGAGAATTTCCTGCTCGGCGAGCGGCCCGAGCACGGGCAGCGCGGCCGGATTGTCGAGCAGGCGGAGTAGGCGCAGCGCCGCGTCGAGCAGACCGGCGCCGGCGTCGGAGACCGTCTTGCCTATCGGCGGGGATGGCGCTTCCGGCGGCGGCGGCACGCGCGACGCCAGCTCCCCGAGGCGACCATCTCGATCTGCGCGAGATCGCCTGCCTCCACGTACGTTTCGCTGCGCAGCGCAAAGACAGGAAGGTCTGCAAGCGTTTTTCCAGACTCCAGGTCAGCGTCGATGCGCCTCGGCTCAGATCACGGCGTCAGCGTCGGCGGGGAACTGCTGCGGCGATATCCCACCGGCGCTGTCATCGCGGGACGGACTACGGCATCGCAAAGTTCCAGCAGCCGCTTCAGCGCGGGATTTGCATTGTTCCTGGGCCACACGACGCTCCAGGTGACAATTTCGGCCGGCTCGATCGGAATGAACCGAACTCCGGGATAGGTGGCGCCAAGGATCGAGCTCACCACAAGTGTCAAACCATAGCCCTTGCCGACCATGTTCATGAGGTTGTCGCGTCCGACCTGGTGGACGGCGATCTCGGGCCGGAAGCCCAGGCATGAAATATGGCGGGCAATGATGCCCTCCACCTCCGGGCCAGACCCGTCAGCCATCACCAGCAGCGTCTCATCGCGCAGGTCCTCCCAGGCCAGCCTCGTACGCGAGGCCAGGGCATGATCGGCGGGAATCGCGGCGAAGAGCGCTTCGTCGTAGAAGTGTCTGGTGTCGCAGCCGGGAAGATGCGGCTCGCCAACGATGAATGCCGCGTCGATCCTGCCGTTCAGCACCGCGAGGGCATGCGCATGCGACGTGCCCTCGCTGATCCTCACCTCGATCTTGGGAAACCGCTCGCGATAGGTCGCGAGCAGATCGGCAAGCGGCCCCTGTGCGAAGGAGCCCATGACGCCGATCCGCAGCCCGCCGACGAAGCCCTTCTTGATCAGAGCGATGTCACCGACGGCCCGACGCAGATGTTCCGCGCCGAACTCGGCGTTACGCAAGAAGCGCTCGCCCGCCAGCGTCGGTCGCGTACCAGTTTTGGTCCGCTCAAAGAGAACGATTCCCAGCCGACGTTCGAGTGACTGAACACGCCGGCTCAATGTCGACTGCGAGACATCCGTTGCCTCTGCAGCACGCCGGAGGCTGCCATATTGAATGACAAGCATCGCGTCTCGAAGGTGGCGTAGATCAAGCGCGAGGTCGGGCATCGGACGCAGGCTGCCGAAGATCGTTTGCCGCCCGCTCGCCCCTTGTGTCTCCAATTAGCTGGCCGCGTTTCACGGCGCGGCTGTCGTGGGCAAGGGCCAGCATCCAAAATACAAAGCCGCCCAGCGCCAGGCCGCAGCCCACCCATCCCGTCGATGCCCAGCCGTAGCCTGCGGCGATGGCGAGCCCGCCAAGCCAGGGTCCAAGAGCGTTTGCGGTATTGAAGGCGGCGTGATTGAGCGACGCAGCCAGCCCCTGTGCATCGCCGGCGACATCCATCAGACGCATCTGCAACAGGGTGCCGAGGCCGCCACCCCAGCCGATCGCGAACACGGCGATTCCGATCGACCACAGATGGTCGACAGTCAGCGGGTAGAGAGCAAGCGCCAGCGCGCTCCATGCCAGCAGGATGCCGATGGCGGGCATCGGGCCGCGCCTAGTGAGGTGAGGTGCGGCGAGGTTGCCGCAGGTCAGGCCGACTCCGAAGACGGCCAGGACGAAAGGGATCGCACTGGCCGAAGCCTTCGTCACCAGCTCGAGCGTCGATGTGAGATAGGTGTAGACGGCGAAAAGCCCTCCGAAGCCGACAGCGCCGATCCCGAGGCTCAGCCAGACTTGGCCGCGGCGCAGCGCGCCCAGCTCCTGCGACGCCGAGGCGCCCGCGATCCTCGCCTGGACCGGGATGACGAAGAGGATCAGAGCGGCGGCGACGAACGAAAGGAGGCCCAGCACTCCGAAACCCCAGCGCCAGCTGAGCCATTGCGAGATGACCGTCGCCACCGGCGCCCCGATCGTGGTGGCAAGCGTGAGGCCCAGCAGCACGCGTCCGATCGCGGCGCCCCGCTTCGCTTCGGTAACCATGCCGGACGCAACGAGAACCGCGATCCCGAAATACGCGCCATGCGGGATGGCCGTCAGGAACCGAAGCGCCACCGATGCGCCGAAGCTCGATGCCGTCGCGCTGAGGCAGTTTCCCACACCGAACCAAATCAGCAGCAGGATGAGGAAAAGACGGCGCTCGAGGCGCGCGCCGACCACGGCCAGCATCGGCGCGCCCAGGACAACGCCGAGCGCGTAGGCGCTGACGACGTACCCGCCGGTCGGTGCATCGACAGCAAGATCGGACGTGAAGGCCGGCAGGAAACTCATGGTCGCGAACTCGGTCGTCCCGATCATAAACCCGCCCAGGACCAGGACCGCATGGGCAAACCCCGGCTGCCTCGTGATTTCTGATGCCGCCATGCTCGTCCCAGTCATGTCGAGACCCAGTCGAGGGCTTTGATCGCGCGCACGAACTCCGCAGGACGCCCGTAGAAGGGTTCGTGCTCGACGCGGATGAGATCGGCGCCGCGTTCCAGCAGGAAACCGGGGAAGCCGCGCAGTCCCGCGCGCTGCATCAGGCGACGGGCGGCGGCAATGTGCTCGTCCACCGCTACGCTTTCGAGCGCCAGGCTAAAGGCATTTTCCGCCAGGCCGATGGTGCCCGCCACGGCGGTGAGCACCGCGACGTCCACCACACGACGCCCCTCGACGTAATGGGCGTGCTGGATGGCGCGCAGCATGCGCAGTTCGGCGCCCCGCTCGATAGTGCCGGCGGCGAGAACGGCTGCGATTGTCGGACGCGACCAGAACACAGAGTCTGCATCCACGAGTAGGCCGTCGAGGTAGGCAGCGCCGAACGTGACGCCGGTCAATTCCGCGATGTGCGCGTCACTGCGCCGGATATAAGCGCGCTTGTCAGGCGCCAGACGTGTCGGGGTCTCCATCAGTCCGCCCCCGTGCAGTGCGATCGGGATACCGGCGTTGGCAACCGCCTCGACCATCGGGCTGGCGGCGTAGCACCAGCCGCAAAGGGGATCATGGATGTAGTGCAGTATCGGTGTCGTCATGCATCACCTCTCGCGATCTGCAACGGCAGCAGCCGCTTCAGATTGGGGGTTAGTTTCGGGTTAAACGGAGAGCAGATTATGCGTGGCTAGGAGCCCCGCCGCCGGCCTGCTGGTGGCGCACGAATTCGGTAATCGTGGCCTGGAAAGGCGTGGTCGGCCGCCCGATCAACCGGGCAAGCGCGCCGCCATCATCGAACAGCGCGCCCTTCGCCACGCCCGCGTCGGTATCCGACAGGATCTTGCCAACGATCTCCGGCGCGCCGGCTTTCAGTACTGCTACCCTGAACGCGTCCGGCGTCATGTTCTGATAGGTCATCGGTTTGCCCGAGGCTTCGGCCACCACGGCGACCAGCTTGGCCAGCGTGAAGGACGCATCGCCCGCCAGCTCGTAGGTGCGGCCGGCGTGATCGCCGCCCGCCAGCACGGCCGCCGCCGCCCCGGCATAGTCGGCACGGGCCGCGGACGAGATGCGGCCTTCTCCCGCCGCGCCCATGAAGACACCATGCTTGAAGGCGAGCGGCAGCCGCCACGTATAGACCTCCGAATACCAGCCATTGCGCAGCAGCGCGAACGGCACGCCAGATTCCGCCAGGGCCGCTTCCGTGTCGCGATGCTCTTCCGCAAGGAACAGCGGCGAGGTGTCCGCGTGGAGAATGCTGGTGTAGGCGATCAGACCGACACCGGCGTCCTTCGCCGCATCGATGACGTTGCGGTGCTGCACCTTGCGCTTGCCGTTCTCGCTGCTGGAAATCAGGAGCAACCGATCGACACCCGCAAACGCGCTCGCCAGCGTTGCCGGCTGGGTATAATCGGCAGCACGGATTTCTATGCCCTTTTCGCGAAGCGCGTTTACGGCGCCCTCATTCTTGGCTGGATCACGCACGCCTGCGACGATCGCGCTGGCGGGCACCGTCTCAAGCAGCGTGTCGATGACGAGCCCGCCGAGCTGGCCGGTCGCACCAGTGACGAAGAGCTTCGGGGAGGCGGGCATTATCTTCTTCCTTGCAAGTGAGGCCATCAGCGGCGTGCCTGTGCAATGGCCGCCGCGATCTCGTCCTCCGAGCCGCCTCCCATGGCGGCTCCGCCGATAACGAAGGTGGGCACGGAGCGCACGCCCTTGGCTCTGGACGCAGCGGTTTGCCTTTCGGTTTCCGCCTGCTCCGCGGGATCGGCCAGGATGGCTCGCGCTTCCTCGGCCGTGAAACCATGCCGCGCTGCGATCTCCGCCAGGACATCCTTGTTGGAAATATTGCGGGCCTCATGGAAGTTCGCGTTCATCAGGGCCATCGAAAGATCGTGCTGCGTTCCGCGCTTGCGGGCATGCCTCAGCAGCGTATGGGCATCGACGGTCCGATAACCGAAGGCCTGTTTGCTGAGATCTAGATCGAGGCCGGAGGCGCGCGCTTCGGCTTCCGGGCGAGCGAAGGCGATCTTTGGGTCTGGAATGCCTTTCCGCCTGAAATAATCGGCGATGCGAAAGCCTTCCGCCGGAGCGTCGGGGTGCAGTTCGAATGGGATGTGTTCGATTTCGACATCGAGACCGGGAAAGCGTTCCCGCAGAACCTTGTCGAGCCGATACGCCCCGATGATGCACCATGGGCAGATGGGATCTGAATAGAGATCGATCTTAAGCATGTTACGCCTCCGATATCGGGATCAAGCCGCCAGCGCCTCGATGCTGCCCATGGCGCGCTCGACCGCGGCGGCACGCAGCTCTGGGCTGATGTCCACGCCATCGGCGACGATCACCTCAAGGTTTTCGACCCCGATCACCGAGAAGATGGACGTGAGGTACGTCTCCGCATGTTCATGGCGCGCGTTCGGCGATCCCTCGCCATAGAGTCCGCCCCGCGCGAGGAGAACGATCACGCGCTTACCGCCCGCCAATCCGACCACACCGCTTGCGGTGTAGCTGAACGTTTTTCCAGCGACTAAAATCCGGTCGAGCCAGGCCTTGAGGGAGCTTGGAACGCTGAAATTGTAGAAGCCCACGCCTATCACGATCACGTCGCTGGCCATGAACTCCTCAAGGACCCTCCCGCTTTCGGCGAGGTCGCTGCGTTCGGCGGGATCGAAATCGCTAACGTCCGCGCCCTTTGCGTGGGCAGCGAAAACGCGTCCGGTAATATCGCCGAGCGGATGTGCGGCGAGGTCGCGATAATGGACCGCAATATCCGGAGCTTCACGCTTCAGGCGCTCGACAGCCGCCGCTGACATTTCCCGGCTTAAGGATCCTGTCGCTTTGATGCTCGTGTCGATATGCAGCAGTTTCACGGCGTTCTTCTCGCTCATGGTCGCTCTTCCTTGTGGTTTGTAATGCGTACAAGGTATATAAATGAGACCATACGAAGCGTGAAGGAGGCAGGATTTTGGGACAGGGTGAGGTGAACGTAACCACTCCGGTATCGGGGGAAATGCCAGGCCATTCCTCCCTCAAACAACAGCCGAAAAAATGGCCGTTCGACCCGAATTGCCCGGTGAGGGACGTTCTCGACCGGATCGGTGACAAGTGGTCGACGTTGGTACTGGTGACGTTGGCGAACGGCCCGCATCGCTTCAGCGCTGTTCAGCGCGCGATCCCCGACATCTCCAAGCGGATGCTGACGCAAACCTTCCGCGATCTGGAACGTGACGGCATGATCGCTCGACAGGTATTCCCGACCAAGCCGCCCAGTGTCGAGTACCGCCTGACTCCCCTCGGTGAGACGATTTTAAAGCCGCTGGCTGCCCTTGTTCGATGGGCCGATCGCAGCCATGCAGCGATCAATCACGCCCGTTTGGCGTATGACGAAACGACGTAAGGGGATCAGCGCGTCAGCTTCTCGATCGTTCTCGGAAAAGTCGGTGACGCTCAACGACGGCCGATGCGCGTCGCAGAACTTTCTGGCGGCTGCAGGTCAAGAGGCTACCGTCCGGCAGCTACAACAAGGACACGAGGGAAATCATGACTAACAGTAAATTGCTACGAATGGACAACATTGGCATCGTGGTGGAATCTCTCGATGATGCCGTCTCTTTTTTTACCGAGCTTGGCCTGACTTTCGAGGGGCGAGGCACGATTGAAGGAGAATGGGCCGGGCGCGTCACTGGACTGGGTAATCAGCACGTCGAAGTCGCCATGATGGTCACGCCCGACGGCCACAGCCGCCTCGAGCTCTCGCGTTTCCTCACTCCGCCTGTGGTCGCCGATCACCGGAACGCCCCGGTGAACGCCCTCGGCTACCTGCGTGCTATGTTCACAGTGAGCGATATCGACGAAACACTCGCCAGACTCCGCAAACACGGTGCGCAGCTCGTCGGCGAAGTGGTTCAGTACGAGGAGGCGTATCGGCTCTGCTACATCCGCGGCCCCGAGGGACTTCTCATCGGACTGGCAGAGCCGCTCGGCAGCAATCGGTAAGGGTTCGGGGAGGCCGCCGAAACCGTGCGTTCGAATTGTGCCGGCGAAGTTTCTTCTGTGAGATCAACCACGAGCGCGCCGCGCGACAGTTGACTTGCTCGCGGACCCGGTAACATCGCCGAGATGGTGGATCGTAAGCATTGGGCGAGCTGGCAACTTCACTGTTAGCTCAAGCTTTCCACCGATTGCTTCGACATAACTGCGAAGCGTCGAGAGATACATATCCGCTTGGCTCTCGATCTTCGAAACCGAAGGCTGCTTGATGTTGAGCGCCGTTGCGATGTCAGCTTGAGCCTTGCCGGCGATCTGGCGCAGCTCGCGCAGGCCTTCAACTTCCTGCTTCAGTACCTGATAGCGGGCCTCGATCGCCGCCTGCTCATCCGCGGGGAGTTCGGCAATGATTTCGTCGATGGTCTTGCCCATCTCACTTTCCCTTCTGTGCGGATTTCAGGTTTTCCAGATGATCGGAAAACCGTAAATCCGCTTTTGCGATTAGGCCCCTGTAGAAGCGTTTCTGACTTCCTCCCGACTTGTCGCCGGCCACGAGCATGATCGCGTTTCTCTCCGGGTCGAAGGCGAAGGCTGCGCGCCATTCGCCATCGGCCGCCTCAAAGCGCAGCTCCTTCATATTGGCGTGTCTGGACCCCTTGAGCGTGTCTGCGTGGGGCCGGCCAAGCTGCGGGCCGAAATCGGCAAGCAGCTTGGTGGCGGCGAACATTGCGACACGGACATCGCGCTCAAAGCCCAGTACGTCGTCCTCAAAGGCCGAATGCAATCTGACTTCCCAAGTCATATAGCCTCCAAGCTATGCGAGGTCAATGGGAAGGATGCGCGGCGCGGCCGGCGACGCCGTGGTCACACGACGGCAACTCTCGGCCCAGGCATCAAGATCGTCGACTGCATAGCGGACCCATTTTCCGAACTTATGGAAAACGGGTCCGCCACCAAGCGAGCGATAGCATTCCAGAGTATGCGCTTCGAGGGCGAGGTAGCGGGCGGCGGCCTCCGTATCGACGAACCGGATCGGTCCAGCGTCGTCGACGAACCTAGCCCGACGCAGGATGTCCGGCGTAGGCCAACGACGCTGCGGGTTGGTGTCCTTACGCATGGCTCGCCTCCTGTGGCTCGTCGCGCTTGGTGCCAGGAGGGACGGCGCGATTTTCACCGGAGCGATGACGGAACGGCCGATAGTTTCCGAGCTTGGTACGGGAGGCATACTGGCCGTCCTCGTAGCCAAGCGGTTTGCCGGCCGCCGTCAGCACCGGCTCAATCGGCTCGACTTCAGGAGCCACCGAAGGCACGACCACAACTGGCGTCGGCATGGCGGTGTGAGGCGGGCTCGCCGGGGGACCGCCAAGCAACGCCTGACGCCGCTGGTTTACCGCCTCCGCCGCAGCGCGCACCGGGTCGTCCTCGGTGTGCACGTACTTCATGAACATGGTCACCGTCTTGTGAGCGGTGAGCGCCATGCCGACCTTCACCGGGACGCCGGAGTTGGCAATGTCGGTCGCCGAGCGATGGCGGATGCCATGCGTTCCGATATGCGGGAGCCCGGCACGTTCAAGGATGCGCCGCCAGCCCTGGTAATAGGTGTGCTTCGACATCGGCAGGCTGGGATCGAATACGGACGGGCAGACGAACGGTGACTCCTCAAGGAGCGGTGCGGTCTCGAAGAGCCGCTGCGCTTCGGCGCTCATGGGCTTGGACATGCCGCCGGTCTTGCTGTCAGGCCATACCACGCGCCGGTTGTCGTAATCGACCCACGACCATTCGAGTTGGAGGATCTCCGACATGCGCGCGGCGAATTCGAACTGCAGCCGGATCGCGAGGAGGATGAAGGGATGCTCAAGACCCTCCGCCTCGGCGCGCGCGAGGTACGCGAAGAGCCTCTTCATCTCGCTGTCGGTGATCAGACGGGTCTTTCCCCGTTCCGGGAACTTCGGGACGTGGCGGCAGGGGTTGGAGCCATCGGGGCGCATACCCCAGACCTCGGCCATGTTGAACATTTTCCGCACGGCCGCGAGGACGCGGTTTGCGTTAGTTGGCTTCTTCGCCATCTTCTTCATCAGGTCCGAGATGTCGGCGCGGGTGACGTCGGGCACCTTCAGTTGGCCGAGCACCGGGATGATGTAGCGTTTGCCGTAACCGCGGTTCGACTCGACGGTGGAAGGCTTGTTGCGGCTCTCCGAATAGTCGGTGATGAACCGGTCGAACAGTTCTTTGACCGTGGGCGCCTGCCGCGCTGTGGCTCGCTCGGCGCTGGGATCGACACCGCGGCGAACCTCGGCCAACCAGTCTTGCGCGATCCCGCGGGCCTGCTCGACGGTGATCTCCCCATAGCGGCCGATAGCGGGCTTTCGGCGCTGTCCGTTGTGGGCGACATAGGCCACCATGAAAATCTTGCGGCCGGCCGGGGTGACCTTGACAAGGAACCCCGGTATCGTCGTATCCCGGAGTTCGTAATCGCGCTCCTGCGGGCTTGCGGCGTCGACAGCGGTCTTGGTGAGTTTGATTTTGGGCATTCCTAACCTCCGATGAGGCCGGTTTTCAGGTGCAATATAGGTGCACCTAGAAAGCCAACCGTGGCGTACATCCGGTTAGGTATGGGTGACTCGATATCCGAAAAAAGCTAGTGCTGACAGTCGGTTATCGGGAAAACGGATACCCCCGGATACACAAAGGATAGGGCATCTGGGGTCTCTCAAAATCGAGTTTCGAAAGAAGTGCTGGTTCGACTCCGGCATGGGGCACCACTCATAAAATTCGCCGTTGATTTTCCTTGCGAATTTACCAATTTTTGCCCCACATTTAATTACCTCAAAAGGCGTGGGACAAAAATGAGCCACTTTTGTTCTTCGGCTCAGGTCGGCAGCAGCTTGTTTATTGCGCCTGCAGCGATCTTTTTCCGCCGTGCCTTCTTGGTGTAGCGCGTGGTCTGATTCTTCGTCGTCCAGCCGAAAATGGCCATCAGCTCTTCGTCAGTCGCGCCGTTCTCCGCTGCGATCGTAGCGCCGGCTTTACGTAGGCCGTGGGTTGTGCAGTGAAAGAGCTTCGCCTCGTTGCACCAGTCCCGCATCTTGTTTCCCAAGCCTTTAGTCGTGAAAGGCTTGCCGAACTCGTTGACGAGGAACGTCATGTTTCCGAGCGGGCTTTCGTCGATGGTCGTCTGCAGTACCGACAGCACCGGGATCTCGACCGTGACGTTGCTGGTTTTCTTCGTCTTCTCCGGGCGGATGGTGAGAACGCCGTCGCGGATATGCTGCCGGCCAAGAATGGCGAGGTTGTTCAGCCGCAGCCCGGTATAGAGCGCCAGGTGCAGCATCAGCCTTGCCTTGCTGCCGGCCGGGTGCGCTGCCTCATACTGCCGAACCTCCTCGACAGTCCATGTGTGGAAGCCGTCGCCGGAATAGAGCAGCTTGATTTTTGAAGCGGGATTGCTTTGCACGTCTTCGATATCGTTCTCGATCGCCCACGAGTACATTGCCGATATGGCGCGCACGATTTCATTCTGCGCGCCTGGCGTCTCCCGCAGCGCATCGCGCATTTCCAGGACATGACGGCGCATCATATCCTTGTAGGGCAACTCTCCGCAGCGCTTCTCGCCATACTTATAGTCGCAAACATCCTCAAGAATGGTCGACCGCCTCGCCAAAAGCGTGTCGTTGATCTTGCCTTTGATGCGCCGCTTATATTCTTCCAGTAGCCAATCGACGGTTCCGGCCGCATGTTTGCGGTTGAGGATCGGCGGCGCCGGCTTCGCGCCTTCCGGCTCGTAGGGGACGCCGAGACGCGCGCAAGCGACCTCTTTGTCAAAGGCTTCTGTGCCCGGCGTCTCGCGCAGGCGGACCTTGCTCTTTCCCGGCGCGCGAAAATAGTAACGCGCCTCGCGGCTGCGCCAGTCACGATCGAGGCTAACGCCTTTGGGCAGTTTATCGTTGAGCTTTTTTGGCATTGTCGAAAGCATTGCCCGCTACGAAGGTTGCGTCAAGCTCATCCTGCTCGCCGCCCTTGTGAGGAAGTTTCTTGAAAGCGTCGATCAGTTCGCCAACGTCATAGACCAGCCTTTCGCCAATCATACGAGGTTTGGGCATCGTTCCGATGTCGACGGCCTTGTCAAAGAGGCTTGTACCGATACCCACGAGGGCGGCCGCCTGTTCACGGCTGATACCGATCGGCGGCAGGGATGACGGCAGGATTTCAGCGCGGAGAGCTTTCATGAGACCCCCGCACAACGAACGAACTTCGGCTTGCCGTCCTCGACTTCGAAGCGGAACGGGATCGGATCGGACCAATACCAGATGTCGACACCGTAGCTTCCCGGCTCCAATGGCGTGTTCCTCGCCAAATCCTCCGGGCTACCTGCCTTCACCAACTCGTCGATGCTGTCGTGCATGTCCAAGTCGTCGCCGTCTGCCAGTCGAAAATGTGTGGCATCGGCCGGATACGGCTCCGGAAAATCATAGCCGCCATCGTCGCCAATCCACATTTCAAAGGTGCCGTAGACGCGGGTTGCGCCAAACTGGACGACCTGGCCGGGTTCGAGGGGTCGACGGCACGAAGCCTCTTCCTCGTCCTGCTCATGTTCGTCAGCCAACATCAGCCAGCCGGTCGGGCCACCGGCAAAGACGATGTCGGCGGGATCGTCGGCCAGCACCGGCACCACTTCATCGAGCCAATCAAAGGGGCAATATTTGGTTCCTTCGAATTCCTTCAGCATCGGCCGGCCTCCCGCAGATAGGCCGCGTGATAGGAGACTCGGGGTAGCGAGATGCTGCGCAGGATGGAGCCGCCCAATTCGCCGGCCGAATAGGCGCGCGTGATGACGATCCGGTCGGCCGCTATGCGCGTGCCTGGCCGCAACTGCGTTTCAGGCTTGGGTGCGGGTTTCCGGCTTAACATGATTTCGCGCTCGATTGCGATCATGTCGAGATTGGCGAAGCGCTGGCGAACTGTGCCGACCTGCACCTGGTAGCGCGCGGCAATGGTGTGGCGATCCATGCCGGCTAAGAGATGTTCGATAAGCTTTTCACGGTCGGGCAGCTTTTGATTGTGTCTGGCCATGTCAGTTCCCTCCGGCGACGACGGGCCGGCCGATGCTCGATGCGGCGTGCCACGTCTTGGCGATGTTGTTGGCGGCGACCAGCAGCGAGGCCGACGAAGCGGCCACGCAAGCAGCGATCAGGACGCGGCCGGCAAGCGAGCGGCGTCGATACGGGATGCGCAAGGGGGTGAAATGGTTCATGGCTTAGGCTGCGCAGTCGATGTTACGAGCGCGCAGCTCGGCAGCGATATGCGGAATATTCCGAACATAGCTTTCGCGGCTGATGCCAAGGGCCAGAATCTGATTTTCCGTCATCGATCCGCGCTCGACGGTGGCGTTGACGACAAGCTTGATATCGATCTGGTCGGCAGCTGAAATCTTGGACTTGGACATGTGAAGGCTCCGGTTTCTATCGGCCTGATACGAGTCCCTTGCCTCGGCGGCCGAATGTGCCAAGGTGCAAGGGTGGGTTGAGTGGGGGTACAAATGAAAAGACTGTTTTGTGCGGTCGCGATTTTCGTGTCGCTTGCCGGCGGTACGCATGCCGATGAAAGGCAGGACGCCATTGAGACGCTCGCGCGTGTGCTGGCGTTTCAGAAGTTGTGCCCGCGCATTGAACTCGACCTCTATGGGCCAGTGGTGCCGCTCGTAGCCAGCTACGGCATCAACCTTGACGTCGATCAAGATCGACGAGAGGTTTTTGCGGAGGCACGGCGGCAGGAAGCGCCATGGGCCGGAAAAACCGAGCAAGCCATCTGCTCGACCGCACTGACCTTGTATGGGCCGAACGGCAAAAATGAGCGCGGACTTCTCAAAGAGAAATAACAACTGACGTCTCCTTTTCCCTGCGACCGCGATGCCGCCACCCATGAGGAAGGGTGGCGGCACCTTTCGCGGTATCCGGGATGGGAGGAGGAGGTCACCGGATGCATTCAAGGCTAATGCGGGACATATCCCCTCGTCAAGTTAAAAAAAGGGATATGTCCCTCATTGGGGCGAAGAGCATCAAAAAGCCCGCGACGCGGCGGGCTGTTGAAGTGCGGGATATATGACCGAGTTTGGCTAAACTGGAATGATGATTCGCTCCACTCTTCCAACAACTGTCGTGTCGGGAGTGATGGGAAGAGCCTCGTATGAACGATCTGTCGAAACCGGTTCAAGCCTGTCGGGATTGGCCATGAACTGCTTAAAAGTCGCTTCTTCGTTCTGGCGAAATACATAGTATGCTCGCGACACTAGCTCTCTATCATCTGCGTTGACAATGATGGTCGAACCTTCAGGCGCAATGAGATTCATTGATTCGCCTCTAACCGTCAGAGCAAAGTGTGTTCCTGCGCGCAGTCCATCGGCAACGACTTTTTCATGGTCGCCGTTGTCCCAATGGGCCGGAGCTTCTGAGAAATGGCCTGCTGCCACCCATGATATGTGGGGGATTTCCTTGGCCTTTGGGAGTTCTGCGTTCTCGCCGAAGGCAAGCCAACCAGCAGACACTCTCAACGCTCGCGCGACCTGTTGTAATGTGTCGATACGTGGCAACGCTGCCTTCGGCCCCTTCCAGTCTCGTATAAGATCAGGGCCGAATCCAGCAGCAAGAGAAACCGCGCGAACTGACATTTTCAGCTCTTTCGCCCGCTTCTCTACTCGCGCAATGATGTCTTTTTTCACGACTTCGCTCATGAGGGAATTATCCCTTATTTAGAGCAATGAGCGCAGAGGGACATTTCCCGTTGACATATAGGGGATATGTCCCTCATATTCCGCGTCATGGAGCAGATCGCACATCTTTTAAAGCTCGTTGAGGGGTTTTGTTTCTCGACCAAGATCGCGGAAGCGACATTGTCGAACCGTATATTCATGGATGGGAAACGGCTAACCGCCATTCGTGCTGGGTCTGATGTCGGCGTTCGTCGCATCGGTCGGGCTATTACTTGGCTTAGCGACAATTGGCCGACGGATGTTGATTGGCCCGCAGAGGTGCCTCGCCCATCCCGCATTCCAGAGGCCGCTGAATGAACGGCGGCTCTCCACTGGCTCTTTCGCCCCTGCCCGACTGGTTGCCTCTCTCATGCGGTCCCCCGTGATCTGCTGACGGTCTGACTTTTCACATTTCGAACCCATTCCCACCACGGGAAAAGCCGCCCGGATTTCCCGGCGCGGGAAAGGATTTTGCATGTCTTCCGATGCCTGGTTCCACCGCGTCAAAGCCGCACAACGCGACCTTATCAAGCTGGTCGGCGGCATCGAGCGCGCGGCCGAAGTCTCTTCCGTGTCCGCAAGCCATATCGGCCGCATGAACAACGGACGCGACACCGATCTTATGCCGCTATCTGTCGTCTACGCGCTTGAATCGGAATGCGGCGTTCCCGTCGTCACGCAGGCCATGGCCGAGCTGAACGGCCGGCGTCTCTCCGACCCTGAGACCGACCGCGTGGCGAACGTCAACGTTCTCAGCTCCTATTCCGACGTTCTGCAGAAGGCGGCGGCGCTGATGGCAACCGGCGCGGCCGCGATGGCGGATGCCTATGTGACGCCGGCCGAAGCATACTCGATGGACCGGCACGCGGCCGATATCGAGCGCGGTCTTTCCGCCTTCCGCCAGGCGCTTGCCATCGTCATTGCAACCGGCGGCGCGAAAGCGGGCCTTCATGTCGTGGGCGGCTCCGAATGATGGCGGCTTTCACCTTCGATACTGATCCGCCCATTGGTGGAGTTGCACGCGCCCTTTTGCGGCGCGTTTTCCATTCCCGGCCTGAACCGGTCCAGATCAACGAACTAGACTTGCCGGCCGCATCGGCCTGCGTGCGAGCCGGAATGCTCTGCTTCGTCGGCGTTCCCGGCGGCTATGTCGTGACGTTCAAGGGCGAAGCCTACCTCGACCGACTTAGGAGGTGCGAGTGATGGCGCGCGCTCCAACATCTGGCGAAAGGGCGGTACGCATCATCACAACGGCGGTCGCCGAAGGTGTGTATGTCGAATCCGCAGTCGGCGACCGCAACGCATGCGCTCGCCTCAATGGCAAGGGACTGCTCCAGCGGGACAAGAAAGATGCGGCACGCTGGTATCCAACAGAGTTAGCAGTCAAGAAATATCGCACGTTGGAGACAGTCGTTGAGCCTGAGCTGGGGCCGTCGATAGGGCGCATTGCTGTCTGGCGTAGCATTGTAAGCATTGAGGTCGGAACACGTCTGCGTCTCGCAGATCAAGCCAAGGTCGATGCGCTCAAGCCATCCTTCCTCGAAATCGGTCAGCAAACGCCGATCACGGTTCAAGGGCAGGAAGGCGACGAGCGCGTCAATCTATCTGCGGGGCTGCATCGCCTGCAGACCGCAAAGCAGCTTGGATGGGACAAGGTGCTTTGCTTCCACCAGCCCTTTGACGACCTTGACCGTGAACTTTGGGAGATCGACGAAAACCTATGCCGTGCCGAACTGACGGCGGCTGATCGGGCGCTCTTCATCGCGCGGCGCAAGGAAATCTATCTCGAAAAGCACCCGGAGACGGCACAGCACGTTTCAGGTGGTCGCGCTCGCCAAAACGCAGCAAGCGACAAGTTGTCGTTTGCTGAATCGACCGCTCAAGCGACAGGTCAGGATAAGCGGACCATCCAGCGGGACGCATCGCGCGGCGAAAAGATCGTCGACATGGCATTGCACCGTGTGCGCGGTTCCCGCCTCGACAATGGCACGTTCCTCGACCGGCTCAAGCAGGTTCCGCAGGACAAGCAGGTGCTTTACGTCGATGCGGCACTTGCCGAAGAAAAACGCAAGGCTGCGGACGCGAAGGAAAACCGCACCAAACGCCTGCAGCATTCCCGCATGATCCGCACGGCGGTCATCAATCACATTGCCGAACAGGGCAAGCGGGTGGCCGGTGAAATGCCACGTGCCGCCTATGCCGTTGGGTATTGCGATGTGCCGTGGCAGCAGGAGGCATGGAGCGACGAGACAGGGCAGGACAAGGGGTTGCCTTATCCTGCAATGACGGTTGACGAGTTGATGGCGCTTTGCGCTGGCGACCGCAGCCCGTTCACGCAAGACGCCATACTCTATTTCTGGACGACGACGAACCGGCTCGACGATGCGCTGAGGATCATCAAGGCGTGGGGCTTCACCTACGTCAGCATGATCACGTGGGACAAGGTCAACATCGGCATGGGCCGATGGGTGCGCGACAGAACCGAACATCTGATCATCTGCAAGCGCGGCAACTTCCCCGGTATCGACCTCTACACGGCAAAGCCGGAAAGCCTGTATAGCGAGGTGAAGACCGAGCATAGCCGCAAGCCAGTCTGGTTCGCCGAAGAAATCGAGCGGCTATATCCCGACATGCGCAAGCTGGAGCTTTTCCAGCGCAAGGAGAGCCTGCAGCCGGGGGATATCCGGCTCAATGGCAAGTGGGAGTTTTGGGGCAACCAGGCGGGCGCCCCTGAAGGCGGTGCGGCATGAACGTTGCGGCACGAAGCGAACGCCAGCGCCAAAAGGATATCCTGAATAATTTATGGGATATCCACGTCCAACTCGAGGCCGATGTTTGGGAAATCGAGACGCGGGGCGATTTTACCGCACTCGTCGCGCGGCGCTCAAGCGGGCAAGAGGTCGAAATCTGCCGTTTCAGCCGGCGCGCACTCCCTGACGAAATCAGGCTGATTGCAGGCGGCGTGCGAAACCTTTGCGTGTCGCTCGACCTGATACAGCGAGCCGCCGCCCGCGTTCGCCAACTCGAAAGCGAGGTGCAGCAACTGCAAAAGCAGCTGGCCGACAAGCCGAAAGACTACGCAGCCAATGCGGCGATCCTCTGCCAAGGGGAACTGTTTCACCGGTTCCTCGAAGTCAAGAGCGATGGCGAAGTGATTGCCGACAAGCAGGCCGCCGATGCTCGCATGAAAGAGCTGCTGACGATCAAATCCAAGAAAGAAATCAACAACGACGAACGCGCGCGGGAGGCTTTCCTCTCGCTACGTGCCGAGTTCGAACTATGGAAACGAGGTGCGGAATGATGTCCGGGCTATTGCCAATCGTCGAGCAGCTTGCGGACTGCAAGACCCATGCGGAGCGGGCCGAGTGGCTGCTTTGCTCCCCCATGCAAGTGCTGGACCGCGAGAACGGCTCCATTCGGCTGATTCTGCGTGAGGCTGGCTTCCTTGCGGGTGTCGATTACCTCGATGCGGAAATGGCGGCCATGCGGTCGGTTCGCGTGGCGAACGGGAGCCGGACTGAAAGTGTCCGTTTCATGGTCGCCAAGGCAGCCATGCACATGCGCGAACATGCGGGGATGCCACTCGCAAGTGTGGCCTCGCTCCTTTTCGAAGAGCCGGCGATCATGCTCAATTCGCCTCCCTGCGTGCACTTCACGAAGCCGAAGGAGGTGTGACATGGCGACACCTGTCCACTTCCACGGCGCAAACATGCTGCTCGGCCCGCCGAAGGGTTCCGAAAATGTCGGCGAGCTTCACACCTATACGAACGGCCGCTGCTCTGTGTCCTGCTGGGAGTTTTCGCCGGAAGAGCTGGCCGAAATCGTCCGCACCGGCCGCGTCTTCGTCTCCATTTTCTCCGGCCAATCGCAGCCGCCGGTCCATGTCGGCAGCGAGGATGGCGTGCGCGATGTCGTCGTGGACTTCGGCGGTGTTTGGAGGCGCGCATGACGAAGCACTTCAAGCCGCCGGCAATCCCGCATTCCTTCGGCCTCGACAATCGGATGACCGTCGTTCTGTTCGCCGGCATGGGCGGCGGCTGTGACGGGCTGGAACAGGCCGGGTTTCATGTCCATCTCGCGATCAATCACGATCCCGTTGCGATCGCCGTACACGAAAAGCGCCATCCGCATACGAAGCACCTGCGTTGCGACGTGTTCGAGGTGGACCCACGGCATGCCACGCAGGGGCGCGGCGTTCGCGTCCTGCACGCCTCGCCGGACTGCACGCATTTCTCCGTCGCCAAGGGCGGAAAGCCGGTTTCGAAGCGGCGGCGCTCGCTGGCGTGGGTTGTGTGCCGTTGGGCCGGCACCGTGCGGCCTGAGACGATCACGCTCGAAAACGTGCCTGAAATCCAGACGTGGGGCGGGTTGATCGCCAAGCGCTGCCCCAAGACCGGTCGCGTGATGAGGCTCGACGGCTCGGTTGCAGCCAAGGGCGAGCGTGTGCCGGTGCAAGAGCAGTGGCTCATTCCGGACCCGAAGAAGAAGGGGCGCATCTGGCGCGCGTGGCTAAACCATATGCAGCGTCTCGGCTACAACTTCGAAGGCAAGGTGCTGGTATGCGCAGACTACGGCATACATACCATCCGCAAGCGCTATTTCGGCGTGGCGCAGTCGGATGGTTCGGCCATCATTTGGCCTGCCCGCACCCATGCGCCTCGAAAGCTCGCCAGAAAGCTCGGGCTTCGGCCTTGGCTTGGCATTCATGAAAAGATCGATTGGAGCATTCCGGTAAAGTCCATCTTCAACCGGAAGAAGCCGCTAGCCGATGCCACAATGCGGCGAACGGCGCGCGGCGTCATGCGGTATGTGATCGACGCTGCGAAGCCCTTTATCGTGCCAATCACCCACACCAAGGGTTGGGGCAACCCTCGAACCGTCAACGACCCCCTATGCGCCCTCACGACGGCCAAGGGCGGCGAACTCATGATTGCGGTCCCAAGCATCACGAAGTTTCGCACCGGCTCTGTCGGGGCGGATATCCTCGACCCGTTGCCCGCCTTCACAGCGAACGGCTTTCATATCCGACCGGGTTGCGCGGTTCCTCTTGGCATCATGTCAGCAAGTCTGCAGCGCCAATTCGGCGAAAGCGATGGCGTCGATATCGAGGAGCCGGCGCCAGCCTTCACGGCGGGCGGACAAGGACATACTGCCCTCGTCTCGGCTTTCCTTGCGCAGCACAATGACGGTCCACGCGTCGGCCTGAGTGCACGCTCTGCCGAGGAACCCGTTTCTGCGCTGACCACAAGCGGTTCGCAACAGGGCATCGTTGCAGCGTCTATGCTCTCCCTGCGCGGGACCAACAAACATGGCCGTGACGCAACGGAACCCGGCGCAACGGTGATGGCCGGCGGCAACCATGCCGGTCTTATCTTGGCGTTTCTGCAGGCCTACTACAGCGGCAATGGCGGCTACGAACAGGGACTGTCCGACCCTATCGGCGCGATGACGCAGAAGGCCCGTCATGGCCTTGTGACCGTCAATGTGCGGGGGCATGACTATGTCATCACCGATATAGGGATGCGTATGCTCGAACCGGAGGAAGGTGCAGGCTCGCACGGCTTCCCGACTGGTTGCTTCCCTGAAACCATTTTCGTCGACGGCAAAGAGCGCCGGCTGACGAAGACGGAAAAGTATCACCTGGTCGGCAATAGCGTGCCGCCGCGCATGGTGCAGTTGCTGGCCGAATGCAATGTCCGCCGCGAATTTGCGGAGGCGGCGGAATGAGCCATGACGCCACCAATTGGGCGATCAAGCAGCGTGGGATAAAACCCGCGTTGAAAATCGTCCTTTGGCATCTCTGCGATTGCTACAATCCTGAATATGGCGCGTTTCCGTCGCAAGAGTACCTGTCGGAAAACTGCGAGGTGCCGCGATCCACGCTGAATGTCTATCTCGGCGAACTTGAGAGGGCCGGTCTGATCGCGCGCGAACAGCGGCGGGAGGCGGGTTCGAAACGACAGGAACGGACGCGTTACTACTTCCCCTTCGAGGCCGTATTCGCTTCCAAGCAGGATAAAAACCCATGTCCAGAAACTGGACACGGCCTTGCGGAAGCCGAGTCCAGCCTTGAGCCGCAGCCGTGTCCAGAAATCACCGAAAGCCGAGTCCAGAATCTGGACAGTAACCTTGTAAAGGAACCAGTAAGAGAACCCGTAAATTTGAGAGAGGGCGTGCGCGAGCTTTCGAAGGAAGAGCGCAAGGCAATCGAGAACCGGTTCTGGCGGCTGGTGAAGGACTGGCCGCAAACTGAGGGCATGCCGAAGAACGGATGGCTGCGGGAATGGTTCGCTCTGACCGACGATGAGCGGGACACGGCCGAACGACGCAAGCCGGTCTGGCTGGCGAAGCTGAGAGAGCAACGCAAGTCGCATATCCCTGCCCCATCCACCTACTTTCGGGAAAAGCTCTTCAACGAGGTTAGCGACCCGCAGGCGGCGCCAAAGCCCACGCATGCGGCTGCTGCGCCCTATGGCAAGCTTTGGGGAGCTGCGCGCCTCGCCGACCTACTGAGAGCGCCTTACGGGCAGATTGCCGCACTTACGATTTCGGAACGTGGCCTGGTTGCGCAAGGCAAGGCAGACGAAGCCGAACTGATGCGCGACAAGGTGCGGAAGACTGGCTGGTCGGTCGTCAACCGCATGCACGAAAAGGCTCGCAGCGGTCAGCCGTCCGTCTGCCAGACGCTTTACGAAGACGTTGCCTCGGGCTTTGTCGCCGTGATGCGGGATGGCGATATCTGGCAGGCATGGGCACGCGAGCATGAGCGGCGCGGCTGGCCATGGATCGACGATACACGACCGGCGGAACGCGCTTACTTCCCTCCCCTCAACCTCGACCTTCCGTTTGACGAGGCGGTGCGTGCCGCACTCGACGACTTTGCAGGCGCCATCGCCGATATCCAGAAAGGCAAATCCCATGATGCAGCTTAACGGCAGTCCTTTTGCTGGTTTGGTTTCGGACAAGGGTATCCAGCAACTCGACCGCATCGCGCGCGAGGAAGCGAATCGCGTCGAGTGCATCGAGGCCGCGAGCCAGCGAACCGCCGATCTGTTTCCAAGGGATGCGACATGGCTGGTGCTGCAAGTACAGTCTGGACGTGAACAGGCTGTGGAAAAAGCTATGCTCGATTGCGGCATCGAAGCATGCGCACCCATGTGTTTGGGACCGAAGCGCAGACGTCATCACAAGGAACTGCCGCCATCCGAACAGGTCGTTTTCGTTTGTTACGTGTTCGTGCGTTGTGTTCCATCTGCCTATGCGCTGCAGGCGCTGGCCCGCTTTGAGCACGTTCGCGGCGTGGTCGGCGGCTGGCTCCATCCCTATCGTGTCGCGAATGAAACTCTAAGCTCATTCAAAGAGTTGGCAGCAAGCGGCGTCTATGATTGGGAGACGAAGGTTGACGCTATTCCTGTCGGTAGCAAGGTCCGCGTGAAAGAGGGACCATTCATAGACTTCGCTGGTGAGGTTGTGGCATTCGGTGGCAAAGGAAAGGGTACGCCAGTCGTCGAACTGGAATTGTTTGGACGCAAGACGCCGATGCTTATGCCTATTGCAATGCTGTCCCGTTTGTGACAGCTAATTGCACCAATGGTTGATCCGGTTCTTAGTGACCTTCGCTCTCGCGCCCGGACCCCGCCCTGACAGCCTCGCAAGTTGAGGCACCGATTCAGGGTCAATGCGTAAGCTATGACTTGATGACAGGCGACCGAAAGGTCGCCTTTGTTGTTTCTATCTTAGAGTAATGGCTGACCAACGATCATCGGATGCTGCCGCTTGGCGCGGCTGGTACTCTCTCGCGGCATGGCGGGGCAAGCACGGCCGGCGGGCCATGCAGCTAAAGGCAGAGCCGATCTGCCGCATGTGCAGACTGCAAGGCAGGATCACGGTCGCCACCGTCGCCGACCATGTCGAGCCTCATAAGGGTGACCCTGAGAAGTTCTGGCATGGCGAGCTGCAAAGCCTATGCAGCACCCACCACGACGCGACCAAGCAGGCCGAAGAGCATCGAGGCTTCTCGACCGCGACCGGCCTCGACGGATGGCCCATCGACCCCAACCACCCCGCCAACCGGCGATGACCGGAGGGGGTGGGTCGAAACCCCGCCCCCTCGACCCCTGCGACCGGCGTGGGTCATTTCTGTGTGCAAAGTTGGAATTGGAGGCAAAAAGCCACTCTGGTAGCAGGGTGGTTTGATCAGTCATGAAGGGTCGAAAGCCGAACAGCGAACAGGTCGTGCCGTTTACCGGCGGCAAGGATGCCGGCCGGTTCGACGCACAGGCAGCACAGCGCGCTCGCGAGCTTCGGCCCGATGAACTGCCTTTCGAGATCCGCAACATTTGGGATCGCCTCGCCTCGCCACTTTGCCATCCGCAGCGCAAGCGGCTGCATGAAGGCAACGTCTACATGTTCGAAACACTCTGCTGGACGATCGCCCGCTATGAGCGCCTGCGGCTCGACGTGTGGGAGAACGGCGAGAGCTACGACAGCAAGACGCGCAACGGCGATCAGCGGAAATCCCGGCCGGAGGTCGGGCAGCTCAATGAGACCTGGCGACAGGTTCGCGCCCTTGCCAGCGACTTCGGAATGACGCCGGCATCCGAGCGGGCGGTGCAGGCGTCGGGACAGACGAGTTTCAATTTCGACGATGACGACAGCGCCGACGATTTCGACTGAGTTGTTCCCGGCTGACCAGATCCCGGCGCCCGACTATAACGCCGATCCGGTGACCGCGTGGGCCGCTGATGTGTTGCTTGGCAACATCGTCGCCGGCCCACATGTCCGCAACCAGTGTGCTCGCCATCTGCGCGACCTGCGCGATGGACCGGAGCGCGGCCTTGTGTGGGATGTCGAGGCGGCGAACAAGGTCATCGGGTGGTTTCCGCGTAACCTGCGCTTGAAGGACGGACAGTTCCAAGGTCGCAAGTTCACGCTGCATCCTAGCCAGGCGTTCCGCGTCGGCTCGCTGTTCGGGTGGAAATGGGCAGCAACCGGCCTTCGCCGCTTCCGTCGTTTCTACGACGAGGAAGGCAAGGGAAACGGCAAGTCGCCGATGCTGGCCGGCATTGGCCTTTACATGCTGATGGCCGATGGCGAAGCCGCCGCCGAAGTCTATGCCGCCGCGTCGAAGAAGGACCAGGCGCAGGTTTTGTTCAAAGACGCTGTGTCGATGCGCAACCAGTCGCCGCGCCTCAGCAGCCGTACCACGACACAGGGCGAAAACCCGGTCTGGCAGATTACCTATGTCGGCAAGAAGGGCGATAGACGCTACTTCAAGCCGATATCCTCCGACGACGGGCAGTCAGGCCCTCGCCCGCATTGCGGCCTTTGCGACGAGGTTCACGAGCACAAGAACCGCAACGTCATCGATCTGCTGGAAGCGGGCTTCAAGTTCCGCCTGCAGCCTCTGATGCTGATGGCAACGAACAGCGGGACCGATCGCAAGTCGATCTGCTGGGAGGAACATCAGCACGCCATTAACGTCGCCGCTGGCATCACCGACGACGACACGACGATGACCTTCGTCTGCGCGCTCGACGAAGGCGACGATTGGGAAAACGATCCGTCCTGCTGGCCGAAGGTCAACCCTTTGCTGGACGTGACGATCACGACGGAATGGCTCGCCGGCCGCGTGGCACTGGCAAAGGCTATTCCCGGCAAGCGCAATGACATCGCTCGCCTCAATTTCTGTGAGTGGACGCAGTCTGTGAATGCCGCCATCAAGCGGGAGTCGTGGCTTGCCTGCCAAAAGAAGCTTGATATCGCGGCACTGGTCGAGGCCGGCTATCCCTGCTTTGGTGGCCTCGACCTTTCGCAGACACGAGATTTCACCGCTTACACGCTGACGTGGGTTCTCGATGCCACCAAGGATGCGGAAGTCCTCGCCTCGAAAACATGGTTCTGGACGCCAGAGGCGACATTGCTCGACAGAGCCGGGACCGACCAGGCGCCTTATGACCTTTGGGTCAGACAAGGTTTCATCGAGGCGGTTCCCGGCGAGCGCCTGAAATATGCATGGCTCGCCGATGCCATCGCCCGCATTCATGCCGAGTTCGCGCCGGCAGAGAGCGCCGCCGACCAATACGGACTTGAACGCCTGCGCGAGCATCTGACCGACGACATCGGGGCAAGCCTGCCCCTGACGATCCATCCGCAAGGTTTCCAGAAGCGGATTTTGGAGGTCGACAAAGACAAGCCTGATGGCGAACAGGAAATCTATCTCTGGATGCCTGACTCCATCAACAAGCTGGAAAACGCGATCTACGAGCAGCGCATCCAGATCGAGCCAAACCCGATGTTGGACCTTTGCGCCGCGTCGGTCGTCTATGCCGAAAACCGCACCGGCCACCGCATGTTCGACAAGGAACACGCATTTGGCCGCATCGACGGCATGGTCTCACAAGCAATGTCCATCGGCGTCGCGCTGTGCCGTGAGCGCTCCATTGTTCGCTCCCCTTGGGACGATCCCGAATTCTCATTGACGAAGGCAAGAGCATGAGCAAGCGCCGTGTGGAAAAGCGGGAGAGCATCGAGAACCCGACAGTGCCGGTCAGCTCGGAGAACTTCCTTTCATTCTTCGGGATGGGAACGACGAAGCTGCCGCGCGTCACCATCGACCGCGCGCTGACCGTTCCTGCCGTGCTATGCGCCGTCGCATTCCTGTCCCGCACGCTCGCCGCGTTGCCACTGCATGCCTATCGTCGCACAAACGACAGCTCGGTTAAGCTGACCGGCAAGCTGCAGACGATCATTCACGAGAATCCGAACGACCAGATGGATTCGTTCAAGTTCCGGCAATATTTCTGGCAGCAGGTGTTTACCGGTGGGCGCGGCCTGGCATGGATCGAGCGCAGCGGCGCAAGCTTCGAACATATCTGGCCGATGGACCCTGCCCGCACGTCGATCCGGCGCGTCGGCATTCGTGGCGAGCTGGTCTATAGCTGCGATGGCATCGACTACCACGCCAGCGACGTTATCGACGTGCCGTTCATGCTCCGGTCGAACATGACCGGACATTATGGGCCGATCGCACTCGCCGGAAAAGCAATTCAGCTTGCATTGGCAATGAACGACTACGCCGCCACCTTCTTTGCCGGTGGCGGCATTCCGCCTCTCGCATTGGAAGGCCCAATGCCAGCCGGCAAGGATGCAATGGCTCGCGCGATGGCGGATATTCACCGTTCGGTGGACGAAGCAAAAAACGCCGACAAGCCGGTATTTCCGATACCGCCGGGATACAAACTCAATCCGGTCGGCTTCGATCCCGCCAAGGGTCAGATGACGGAAGCGCGGCGCTTTCAGAATGAAGAGTTTGCCCGCGCCTGGCAGATGCCGCTGGCCTTCATGCAGGACCTGACGAAAGGCACGTTCAACAACGTCGAGCAACAGGACATCAACCTTGTCAAGCACCTGATCATGCATTGGGCGACGGCTTTGGAGGGAGAGCTTAATCTCAAGCTGTGGGGCCGCATGAACGACAAGCGTTATGTCGAGCATAATCTTGATGGCCTGCAACGTGGCGATTTCCTGTCGCGCCTCAATGGCCTGGCCCGCGCCATTCAGACAGCGCAGCTCACGCCAAATGAGGCACGCGGCATCGAGAACCGGCCGCGTCACGACAACCCGGCCGCTGATCAGCTTCTTGTGCAGGGCGCGACCGTCGTCCTCGGCACGTCGCCCGCACCGGGCACCTCGATCCCTTCCGAACCTTCCGCCGAGTCGGCGACCCCTACCGATGGAGCCAATGATGACAATCAAGACTGAAACCCGCTCGGTTACGCTTCCTGTCCAGTATCGCGCCGCTGACAACAAAAACACAGTTGCAGGCTATGCCGCCACGTTCGGAGATACGGCCGATATCGGCGGCCATTTCCGCGAGGTCATTGCGCCCGGTGCCTTCTCGCAAAGCCTCAAGACGGCTGATGTGCGCGCCTATTATGGTCATGATCGCCAGCGCCTGCTTGGCCGCACCAGCGCCGGCACCCTGCGGCTGAATGAAGATGCCAAGGGTCTCGCGGTCGAAATCGATCTTCCAGACACAACGGACGGCCGCGACGTGCGCGAGCTGATCGCACGCGGCGATATCACCGGCATGTCGTTCGGTTTCATCGTCACCCATGACGAATGGGACATGACCGGCAACATCGACACCCGCACCATTCACCAGGTCGAACTTTTGGAGGTCTCCGTTGTTTCGGAGCCGGCCTATGAGGGTACGTCGATTGCCCTGCGCTCCCGCGACGAAGCCCGCAAGGAAAAGCGTCAGCAGAATTTCAATGCCGCCGGTCTGCGGCTGCGCATGAAAGCCCACCTGGACTTGAGGGTCCGGAGTAAAGCGTAAGGCTCGCCTGCCTGCGCCCAACAACCCCGCCGAAAACTAGGAGTAGTTACGATGGCAAATCGCATCAAGGAATTGCGCGAAAAGCAGGCGAAGATTGTCGCCGAAGCTCGCGAACGTCTCGACCAGATCAGCGCCGCGACCGACGAGGCGCGCGCAAAGGAGCTGGAAACCCAGCATGACGCCGCCATGGCGGAACATGATCGTCTCGAAAAGCAGGTCGAGCGCGAAGAGCAGTATCTGAAGCTCGAGCAGCGCGACGAAGAGCGCCGCGCCCGCCAGCGTCCGATTCCCCGCGGCGAGGAAGGTCGCGGGCAAGAGGAAGGCGACAAGATCGAATACCGTCATGTCTTCGCCAAGGCGGTTTGCGGACCGCTCGACCAGCTTTCGCAGGAAGAGCGCGCCGTGCTCATGCAGGGTGCGACAAAGTTCGAAGAACGCGCGCAGACGGTCGGCACTGCCACGGCCGGCGGTTACACCGTTCCGACAGAACTGGAAGCGCAGATTATCAAGTCCATGAAGGCTTGGGGGCCGATGTATGATGAAGATATCTGCACGATCATTGCCACGTCGAGCGGCAACCCGATGAAGGTGCCGGCTGTCGACGATACCGACAAGGAAGCGGCTGAGCATGCGGAAGCGCAGGCGCTGCTTGACGACGGCAGCGGCGACGTGGCTTTCGGTCAAAAGTCGCTCGATGCTTTCTCGTACGCAACGCCGTTCATTCGCTGGTCGTGGGAACTGGACATGGATTCCATTTTCAACATGGAATCCCTTTTGGGTCAGCTTATCGGTGAACGCCTTGGCCGCATTGCCAATCGTCGCCTCACTGTCGGTTCTGGGCAATCCGCGCCGAATGGCATTGTCACCGCATCCTCGCTGGGCATCACCACTGCTTCCGGCGTCGCGATCACCTTCGACGAAATCATTGACCTCGAACATGCGGTTGACCCAGCATATCGCACCTCACCCAAGGCGCGATACATGATGAACGACAATACGTTCAAGGCCGTCCGCAAGCTCAAAGACGGCCAAGGCAACTATCTCTGGCAGAAGGGCGATGTGCAGAACGGTGCGCCGGCTCTGCTCAACAATCGCCCCTACAGCATCAACCAGGCCATGGATGATATCGGTGCCGGCAAGAAAGCTATGCTGTTCGGCGATTTCGGCAAGTACTTCGTCCGCAAGGTAGGATCGACCGTAATCGGTGTGCTGCGCGAACGCTTCTGGCCGGACATGGGCATCGCCGGCCTCGCCCGCTTCGATGGCGAGTTGGGCGATAGTGGCGCCGTCAAGCACCTCATCGGAAAAGGCGCGTAAGCACTCCATCCCCTCTGCCGTGGTCGCCAATGTGGCGGCCACCTTTTCCGGAGACCGATAATGACCATTAAAATGCTCGCCGGCATTGCCGGTGTCGATTTCGCTCTATCGCCCGGGGACGAAACCAGCCGCTTCTCGTTTGAGGATGAAGAGGATTTCATTGCCGCCGCTCTCGCGGTTCGCGTTGCTGGCCCGACGATCGAAGCCTCCCAAAAGCCCAAAGCCGAAAAGGCCGTCAAACCGAAGGCTCGGGAGACCCGCTAATGTGGTATCCGCCCGTAACCGTTGGCGACAAGCCGGCGTCTGCCATCGCCTTCGATGTGGCGAAACGGCAGTGCCGGGAGCTTCCCGAAAACACCGAGTTCGACGACGATATCAAGCGTATCGTCGCCGCTGCGCAGGATCATGCCGAACGCTATTGCGGGCAGTTCTTTTCGCCCCGCACGGTTAAGATGGAGTGTGACAGTTTCGATGATTTCCGGCGCCTTGATGTCGCTCCGGTACGCAATGTTGTCACCGTGTCCTATGTCGACACCGCAGGGGCGGAACAGACATTGCCTCAAAGCCTCTATATGTCGCGTCTATTCGGATTGGAGGCTTCGATCTTTCTCCGCACCGGCCGCGTCTGGCCGCAGATCCAGCCGGATAGCCGCATCACCGTAACGGCTGATATTGGCTATGACGAGCTGCCGGACTCGGTGGCGCACGCCATGCTTCTATGGATCGCTGCGGCCTTCATCAATCCTGACAATCAACCGGCCGGTGGCGAAACCGCCTTCGACGACCTGATGGTCAATCATCGGAGGTATGGATAATGCCCCGCGTCCGTTTCACCGACGATTTCGACTACAAGCCGGCGCGTGCCGTGACGATCGCCTATCGGGCGGGAATGACCTGCGTCGTGACGCGCGAATGCGCTCGCCAGGCGACGGCGGCAAAAAAGGCCATCTTGGCCGCAACCCCCAAGGGAACGACCGATGGCAAAGCCGAGAACGACGGGTGACCTTCTCCATCGCGTCGCCTTCGACGTTCGCGAG
The DNA here is from genome assembly GCA_000799755.1 of Martinezella tropici. Lineage (GTDB taxonomy): Bacteria > Pseudomonadota > Alphaproteobacteria > Rhizobiales > Rhizobiaceae > Rhizobium > Rhizobium tropici_A. The sequence goes on along the minus strand of JUHI01000004.1, from coordinate 330,807 downwards.
GAAATCGAGAACATCGACGGCAACACCGAAGGCAACTGGAGAGAGCAATTCCAGCTTCGTGCCGGCTATGTGCATCTGCGCGGCGGCGAAACGGTTCTGGCCGGCCGATTGCAAGGGCAGCATAGCCAGGTGATTTTTGTGCGCGCTTCCGCTCTCTCCCGGCGCGTGACGACCGATTGGCGGGTGCGGGACGTTCTAACCGGCCAGAGCTTCAATGTTCGCGATGTCACGCCGACCGACGATCGCCTTTGGCTCGACTTCCTGTGTCAGAGCGGGGTTGCCGACGGATGAGCAGCATTCTCAATCTCGCGCGCCTCGATCGCAAATTGAAGCGCCTGCCCGACGCCGTGGTTGCCAAGATCAGAGGCGAGATGGAAAAGGCTGCCGAAGAAATCGTCGGCCTTATGCGCCGGCTCGCCCCGGTGCTGAAGGATGAAGTTCGCGGCCGGCGCCGTGGCGCGCTCCGCGACAGCATTGCGTGGACATGGGGCAAGGCTCCGAAAGGCGCGGGCATCGTTTCGCAGGTCAAGGCCTCGATGGGCGGCGATCTCACGATCACGATTTATGCCGGCGACAAGGAAGCCTTTTACGCTCGTTGGCAGGAATTCGGCACGGTCGATATGCCGGCCAGTCCTTATTTTTACGTGAGTTGGCGCGCCGGCCGCAAGTCGGCCGTCCGGCAAATCCGCAAGGGCGTCCGCGACGCCGCAAAGTCGGTGGTTTCATCCTCATGAGCGAAGACCCTTCTTATGAAATCCAAGTTGCCTTAGTGGCGCTCTTCAAGAACAGCGCCCGCCTTGCGCCCTTGGTCCACGGCCGCATCTTTGATCGCGTGCCGCGAGACCAGGTCAGCGGCACGGTAAAGGCGGAATTTCCATTCATCTCGCTCGGGCAGGACAGCGAAATTCCGCTCGATGCTGACCGCGTACGTGCAACCGACTTCATTTTGCCTATCGACGTCTGGTCGCGTGCAGTTGGCTATGGTGAAGTGAAGCGCATCGCTCGCGCCATCGAAGACGAGCTTTTCGAACGTGAGTTGCCGCTGACCGACAATGCCTTCGTGGCTCTCGAATATCAGGGACGTGACGTCATGCGCGATCCTGATGGCCTGACATCGCGCGCGGCTCTTCGCTACGGCGTCGCCGTCGACAAGTTCTAGCGAATTCTCAAATCGGCGTCCTGCCGTAAGCCGCCCATATCGGGCGGTCCCTTCCTGCTGCCAACCTAGGAGTTACTGCCATGGCACAGCCTACCACTGTCAGGGGCGGAAAAATCCGCGTCCTGCTCGGCAATTCCGCCACGCCGATCGTCTATTCCGCACCGTGCGGCTTCACTCAGAAGACGATCACCCTCACCAAGGCGCTCGAAGAAGTGCAGTTGCCGGACTGCGAAGATCCGGACAAGGTCGATTGGCTCGGCCGTGACGCAACCTCGCTTTCCATGGGTATCAGCGGCGAAGGTGTCCTTGCGCTCGAAAGCACCGAAACGTGGCTCGATGCGTGGGAAAGCGTCGATTCTGTCCCGGCCAAGGTCGAATGGGAATTTCCGTCAAAGACGATCACATGGACCGGCCGCATGCATGTCGAGACGCTTGAAGTCGGGGCGCCAAACGGCCGGCGCGTCACGCAGAATGTGAACATGCAGAGCGACGGCGAAATGAAGCGCGTCGTCACGCCTGCCGGTCCCTGATCATGAGCCGCGACGCGAAAATAATCCTGGCCTGGGCGGATGGCGATCACGTCTTCCGCCTGGGCTGGGGCGAGCTTGAAGAGCTGCAGGAAGCTTGCGACGCCGGCCCTTATGTTCTGCTGGGTCGGCTCTACGATGAAAGCTGGCGTCTGGCGGATATCGCCGAAACAATCCGGCTTGGCCTTGTCGGTGGCGGCATGGCGCCGACTGATGCACTCAAGAAAGTTCGGTTCTACGTCAAGGGCCGTCCTCCCATGGAGAACCTGCAGTTCGCTCAAGCCATCCTCTCTGCAGGTGTCGTCGGCGTAGAGGACGAAAAGCCGGGGGAGGAAGGCGCGCCAAATCCAGCGGGGAACCTCTCGACGACCTCCCCGACGGAAAGCTGAGATTTGGCGCGATCTACGGCAATGGCGCGGCGATGGGCTACTCGCCGCAGCAGGTTCGACAAATGTCGATGTTCCAATATTTCTCGGCATTGGATGGCTACATCGCTGCAAACAGCGATGACGAGGGACTGACCGAGAAAGAAAAAGACGATCTCTGGCAATGGATTGATGGCGGCTAGAGACTAGGCATCCGGGTTCGCCAACTCGCACACTCTCGAAAAATGGATGGATCATGGCGACCGACGTTGAAAAGCTCGTCGTGCAGTTGAGCGCTGATATCAAGCAGTATCAGCGCGAGATGATGAAGGCACGCGATGTGACCAATTCACAGGCGCGCGCCATCGAAGCGCGCTTCCGCAAGATGAATGCCAACATCGATAATATCGGTCGTGGGGCGGCAAAATCTCTTATTGCGCCTCTCGCTGGCGTTGGTGCGCTTCTGTCGGTCAACGAGGTTATGAAATATGCCGATGCGTGGACTGCGGCCAAGAACAGCCTCGCGGTTGCCGGCGTCGTCGGCACAAAGCAGGTTAACGTCCTCGACCAGCTTTATGCCTCTGCGCAGAAAAACTCCGCCCCTATCGGTGCTTTGACGAGCCTATTCGGCAAGGCGGCGCAGGCAAGCGACAACCTTGGCGCTTCTCAGTCGGAATTGCTTCGCTTCTCCGATGGTGTTGCGACCGCGCTGCGTGTCGCGGGCACCAGTTCGACCGAAGCATCAGGCGCTTTGACCCAGCTTGGCCAGTTGCTCGGGCAAGCGCGCGTGCAGGCGGAAGAGTTCAATTCCGTCAACGAAGGCGCGCGCCCGATCCTGATGGCCGTCGCCAACGGCCTCGATGCGGCCGGCGGTTCCGTCAGCAAGCTGAAACAGCTTGTGAATGCCGGCTCGGTCACCGGCAAGGAATTCTTTCAGGCGTTCCTCAAAGGTCTGCCCTCGATTCAGGCTATGGCCGCCAATGCGACCGAGACGATTTCGCAGGGCTTTACCAAGGTCGACAATGCGCTGACGAAATATATCGGCCAGACGGACTCCAGCCTTGGCGCGTCGCAACGTCTGGTGCAGGGCTTGAATGCGCTTGCCGATAATTTCGACGTGATCGCCGATACGACATTGAAGGTTGCCGCCGTCATCGCAGGCGCTCTGGTGGGCCGCGCCATCGGCGGCATGGTGTTGAAGCTGGCAGAAGCGGGCGTTGCAGTCGGTCGCTTCGTGACTGCGATCAAGGCCGCGCGCACGGCGGCATCCGTTGGGACCGCGATTGCGGGCATAAGCGCTGCTGCCGGTCCGATTGGTGCCGTCATCGGCGTCGGCGCTACCGTCGCCCTCGGCTACTTTGCAGACTCTGCCATCGAAGCGAGCGCCCGCACCGATCGGCTCAAGCAGGAAATGCAGACCCTCGGCATCTATGCCGGCGAGATGAAGCCGAAGATTGATAACGCTGCGGAGGCTATCAAGAACCTGGCGCCGGAAGAGACGCGAAAGCGCCTTAAGGATATCGCTGATGAAATGGAGCGCATAAAGGGCCGGAGCTGGTCGGAATATTTTGGCTTTAGCGGCCCGCAGACGCTTGGCGATATTCAAAACCAGTTGGAACTGATCAGGGGAACGCCCTTCATCCATTCTGACGCTTCGGACGCTGATAAGAAGGCAGCCAAGGACTTGCAGGAGGTGATCCTGAAGGCGTTGGACGGCAAGAACACGCTTGAAGCTCTCAACTCGTTGCTCGACGATATCGCGAAGACGAAGCCGAGCCAGCCGATTGATGAGATGATTGCCAGCCTGCGCAAGCTTTTGCCGCAGATGGAATCGTTGAAGCGGTACACGGCGGTTCTCAAACGCGATCTGCCGAGCATGACGACGCAGGGACCCGAACAGACGGCAGGCCCGGCCGGCAGCTCGGCGCAGGATCGCGCCTATTACCAGCAGCAGCAGGCAACCCAAAAGGGTCTGGACAAACGCACGGCAGAATCGCAGAAGTCGCAGGCGGAAAAGGAATTGGACAAGCGCACGCTTGAGGTTGCGAAAGCCGTCAAGGATTTGGGCGGCGCGATTTCGGATGCGTCCGCCCGAATGCAGGCCAAGACCGAGCTTGCCAACGAAAAATCCGTGCAGGCGTATGACGGCCTCATTTCCGGTTTCTCGGATCGCGTCATCGGTGCGGAGTCGAGCGGCAACCCGACCATCAAGAACGATAAGTCGACCGCGATGGGTCTTGGCCAATTCATCGAAAAGACCTGGCTCAATCTGTTCAAGAAATACTTTCCCGATGAAGCCGCAACTCTGACCGATCCCGCCATTCTTGCCCTGCGTAGCAATGGAGAAAAGTCGAAAGTCCTGATCGATGCCTATGCGCGTGAGAACGCCAAGCTACTGCAGCAGGCGGGTATATCGGTCGTCGATGCTGCCGACGAATACAAGCTGCAGCTCGCCCATTTCCTCGGACCACAGGGCGCGGCCAATCTTCTCAAAGCCCCATCCGGCACGCTCGCGTCAAAGGTTCTGTCGGCTGATGCGGTACGCGCGAATCCGACCATCCTCGGTCGGGGCGCGACGGTCGACGACGTGATTGCCTATGGGCAGAAGCGGGCCGGTATGTCGACGGCCGGCACGAAACGCCTCGAAGATCGCGCGGACTACGACAACTCACTGAAACAGCAGCAACAGCAGCTTGACCAGTTGAAGGAGGAAACCGGCCTGCGTGCTGCCCTCAATCCCCTGCTCAACGACAATGGCAAAGCCCTGTCGACCCTGCAGAAGGCACAGGAGCTGCTGAACCTCGCGCAGGAGCATGGAACGGCTGCGGGTCGCGAACTGACCTCGGCGCAGCAGTTGCTGAATGGTGACCTGTCCAAGCTCACCCCTGCGGCGCAGGAACAGGCTCTGGCCATGCGTGCGCTCGCTGTCGGCTACGGCGAGGCTGATGCCGGCGCAAACCGCCTGGCTGAGAGCCAGGACAAGCTACGACAGAAGGTCGAGGATTGGCGCGATTTCAGCAAGGATGCCACCAAGGGGTTTATTCAAGACCTGATTGACGGCAAATCGGCGGCCGAAGCTCTCGGCAACGTTCTGGAAAAGATCGGCTCAAAATTGCTTGATCTCGCTCTTAATGATCTGTTCGGCTCATCTGGCAGCACGAACTGGTTTTCGAACCTCTTCCATGCTGATGGTGGTCCCATCAAGAAGTTGGCAAGCGGCGGTCATGTCATTGGTCCGGGCGGCCCGCGTTCCGACAAGGTGCCTGCAATGCTCTCGGACGGCGAATTCGTCGTCAATGCCGCCGCTACGCAAAAGAATAGAGCCTTGCTTGAGGCGATCAACGGGGGACGCCAGCTGATGCTTGCCAACGGCGGCATTGTTCGCGCCCCGCGCATGCCGAATGCAGCCGTTGTCGGCAGCGCTGCCCGAATGTCGGGACCACAGCTAACTTACGCGCCGCAGATTGACGCGCGGGGTGCCGACGCTGCAGCCGTCGCGCGGCTCGAAAAGATTGTCGAGGAGGACCGCCGGGATTTCAACGCCAAGGCGATTGCTGCCCTGCAGAAGGCAAACAAGAGCCGCGTGAAAGGCATCTAAGCCATGATTTTGACACCTTACGATATCCTGTCCGATTTCCCCGGCTGGAACACAGAGTTCGCTCCGCTGTGGCGTCAGGAACAAAGCCGTACCGCATCAGGCCGCACGACAGTCAAGGATTTCGGCTCGCCATTATGGCAGGCAACGTGGCAGTCCAAGACCATGAGCGCAAACGCGCTCGATGCCTGGCGCGCGCGGCTCGACCTGCTCGAAAACGGCGCGCAATCGTTCGTCGCGTCACCGATGAGCCGCCGTTACCCGATCGCATATCCTAATGGATCATGGGCCGCTCCATTCGCTGGCGTTTGTCAGGTGGCAGCGATTTCCAATGGGCGCCTTGTATCGCTGAAGGGGTTGCTTCCTAGCTTTCAGATCAGCGTAGGTGATTTTATTCGGATCGGTGCAGCCGACCTCCATCGTATAGCGGAGCCTACGGTCGCCGCAGCCAACGGCATCACGCCTCTATTTGAAGTTCGACCACATCTCTGGTCTGCCGCATTGGTCAACGTGCAGGTCAGTCTATTGAAACCGTATTGCCTGATGACGCTTGTTCCGGGCACGCTCGCGACGACGGCCGACAAGTCGACCGGTCGCGGTTCTATCACGTTTCAGGGAATTGAGGCTCGCTAGCGGGCATTGCACTTTGCCTGCACAAAGTAGGTCCGTGCCGGCGTTCCGATAGCATAGGTGCCGTTGTTTACCACAGTCTCGCCGATGATTTCTGCTCGCGGGCACTGTGTCCTCAGAAGCGCCAATGCGGTCGACTTCCTCGTATCGATGTTATCGGGATCGTAACCGATATCTCGCCTGTTTACGATTTTGACGGTGTAGTCGTAGGGCTTACCAGTCTCCGGCATCACGGCAAGTTCGCCGCTTCCCTCCTGCATGCGTAGCTTTGTCTGCGACCCCGCACATGAGGCAAGCGACAACGCGGCAATCAGTACAATCATTCGTTTCATTTGCGGTCCCCCAACTGACCGCTTTATATCGTCGGTGGTAAAGTATGCGCAACATCTCGGTCAACAATCTCGACGCTTTGAACCAACGCCGCCTTGTGGCGCGCGATTTCCTATGGCTCAAGGTCCGCACGATCGATACCGGTACGCCCTTCGAATATGGCTTCTGGTCAGATGTGCGCAACGCATCGGCCGCCGTGCTCGACCCCAACACGGGGTTGACCGTCACACGCAATTTCGAAGGTGCTGGCTCGCTGATTGAAATCAGTGATATCCCCCTCGTCTCGAACCTGACTGTACAGACGATCACCGTCACCCTTTCGCAGCTTCATGATGGCGTGGCTAATGTCGTTCGGGGCTACGACCTCAAACAGGCCGGTGTCGAAATTTACCGTGGTCTATTCGACCCGGCGACGCGACAGATGGTCGACGCCGCATTGAACCGCTTTATCGGATTCATCGACACCCTAATCATAACAACCCCCAAGGAGGGCGAAGAGGGTTCCATTGTGCTGACTTGCACGTCGCACACCCAGGAGATGACGCGGAAAAATCCAGACACGCGATCGCAGGATAGCCAGGCGCTGCGCTCTCCGACGGATACCTTCTTTCGTGACGTGACATCGGTACAGGATTGGGAATTCTTTTGGGGCAGGAAGGCCGGAAAGATCGCCACCAGCAGTCCACAGCGCATCGACATCAGTGTTCGGGCGGCAAACCAATGATACGTCAAGCCCATATCTCCGATCGCATGCGCGTACTGTCGATGGCGAAGGCGTTCCATGCCGCATCCGGGGTGCCCTTCCCTTTCTCGCCAGCGATGGCGGATGCTTTGTTTTGTGCCTCGCTCTCGGACGAAGACAGACTTTGCTTGATCTATGCTCCAGATGGCATCGCGCGCGGAGTTCTTGCCGCGCAGGCGAATATGCATCCCTTTGCGCCCCTCAAGTTCGCCACCGAAATTATGTGGTGGATCGATCCCGCATTTCGCGGGTACGCCGCCGTAAAAATGCTTGCAGCCTATGAGGCGTGGGCATTGCAGCGCGATTGTCAATATTCAAGCATCGTAGGGCTTGGATCGGAGCCGGCGCCGACGAATCTTTATTTGCGACGCGGCTATGAGCCGGTCGAAACGCATTTCCTCAAAGTCCTAAATCCGCGCGCCGACTGAACGCGCCGCACCTCGTTGGATAAATTGAATGGCTGTTTTTTCGACCGCTTTGGTAGCCGGATGGCTCGGCGTTGCCGAAACGTCCTTCCTCGCCTCTGTCAGCGCCTTCGCCCTGAATGCAGCGGTCGGTGTGGGCGTGAGCTTGCTTGCCAAAAAGCTGCAGGAGCCAAAGGACCAAAATCAGACGAACGGTGTGCAAGGCACGCTGCAGGCAGGTGGCGATGTGCCGCGTTCGATCATTTTCGGCCGTACCTGTACGGCGGGTTCGCTGGTTTATGCGAATACGTGGGGCAAGTCTGGCAAGGTTCCGAATGCCTATTTCACGCAGGTTATAGCGCTGGCGGATTTCCCCGTATCGCAGATGACCGGACTGTGGGTGAATGGCGCGCCCGTCACTGTCGACACCAATGATAATAGATATGGCGATTGGGGCTACCCGGTGAAGGAATACGACACCGGTAACAACAATCACATGTGGATCAAGTTCTACGATGGTAGGCAGACCGTCGCAGACCCGTTCCTTGTCAACACGGTATCCAGCAGCGCACGACCCTATCAGGCGTCGCGCGTTGGAGTCGGCGTCGCCTATGCCATCGTTACGTCGCAGGTCAATGATGAACTGTTTACGGGTTTTCCGACCTTCCGTTTTGAAATTCAGGGGGCCAAGCTTTACGACGCATCGCGTGATAGCTCCGTTGGTGGGGCCGGCCCGCACCGCTGGAATGATCCTTCCACATGGGGCGGTGATGGCGACGACCTGCCCGCTGTGCAGATATACAATGTGCTACGCGGTATGAGCTATAATGGCGCTTGGCTTTACGGCCTGCAGAGCCTGACACAGGCTCGCCTGCCTTCCGCAGACTGGATTGGACAAATAAACAAATGCCGTGCGGGGATCGCCGGCCCTGGCGGTCTTGAGCCGACCTATCTAACCAGTCTTGAAGTGAACGTGGATGCCGAGATCGGTACGACGATCGAAAGCTTCCTAACGGGTTGTCAAGGCCACCTCAATGAAGTCGGCGGTATCTATAAGCTTCGTGCCGGTGCCCCTAGCGCCCCTGTATTTGCTTTCTCCGATGGCGACATTCTGTCAACTGAAGAGCAGACTTATACGCCGTTTCCGGGCCTTGCTGATCTCGCCAACGGCGTTTCCGCCACCTATCCGGAGCCGGCAGAGGCGTGGAATACCAAAACCGCTCCACCTCTGTACTCACCTGATTTCGAGCGTCAGGACGGCAGTCGCCGGCTAATGACCGATGTTCAGCTTCCGATGGTCTATCGGTCAAGTCAGGTCCAGCGCATCATGAAATCAGCGCTTGAGGAAGCGCGTCGCGCCCGCCAGCTGACAATGGTACTTGAACCTCGCGCGGGGGTGCTTGAACCGGGAGATATTGTTGCCTTCACGTCCGATCGCAACGGCTTCGTAAATAAGCTGTTTCGCGTCGACGGGGTTGGAGACCGGGCCAATCTCGATGTCCTGCTGCAACTGACGGAAGTCGATCCTAGCGATTATGATTGGGATCACGAGCATGATTATACGCCGCCGATTTTTGGGCCGCTCGGACCGGTCATGCCGCCTGCCCAGATCATGGAGGGCTGGACCGTCCAGCCGGCGACAATCACCGACGCAAACGGCGTGCCTCGCCGGCCGGCCATCAAGATTGGATGCGCAGCCGACCTGCAGGATACTATGGCCGTATGGGTGCAGGTCCGGACCAAGGCAACCGGCATTGTCGTCTTCGACAGCAGCTCGACTGCATACGCGCCACCCTACAGCTGGCTTCTATCGGGCGACTGGTGCCTGCCGGCGGAAACATACGAAACACGCGGGCGATACCTTCCGTACTCTCGCCGTGCAACGGAATGGTCTGCCTGGATCGATGTCACCACACCCGACACTCGTCTTTCCTTCGTCGATCTTGCCGCCGATATCATCGCCTCGCTGCAGACGCTGCAGGACTGGATCAACGGTGATCTGCAGGGACAGGTTCTCGAAAACGCGCAAGCGATCCTCGACGAGGTGCAGGCGCGCGCCGATGCCATTGCCGCCGAGCAATCGGAGCGGGTTGCCGGAGCGCTGGAATCGTCCAGCCGTTATCGCGATCTCGTCAGGGAAATCGCCTCAATACGGGACTATGCGGCCGATCTTGCCAATGCGTCCTATACGCAGAAAGAGCAGCTTCGCCAGACGCTGAATGCGCGCATCGGTGATGTCGTCGCCAGCTTCAGCGATCAGATCACGGTTGCCGTGTCGGCCAATGCGGCGCTGGCGCTGCGCGTAACCTCGCTCGAAGTCGATACCGGCGATCTGCAGGCGGAAATCACGCAGGTCGACAAGGCGCGCGCCGATGGCGACCAGGCGCTCGCCGATCGCATGTCGCTGCTTTCTGCCGGAACGGATAATCAATTCGATCCGGCCGCGAATGCGCTCTGGACCTTTGATACCACAGTGCAGGGCTGGACAGGCAACGGCAACCCGACGATTGCCAGCGGCTACTTGCGGCCGGCAGACCATGCGACCGATCCCTATGTCATATCGCCGGCAGGGCTTGCCGTCGCCGGCAACGTGTCGCGTCAGGTCCGTGCCCGCATCCGCCGAACCGGCGTGCCAGCATGGGAGGGCATTGCCTGGTGGAAGTCGGCGAGCGATAGCGGCTGGGCCGTGGCGCGTCAGCAGGTGATTGCGGAGCCGGAATTCGATCTCGATGGCGTCGGCCTCATTACCTTCAACATGACGTGGTCGGGCACGGTCGACCAGATCCGGATCGACCTCTCGCCGGCACAGACCGCGACGGACTATTTCGAGTTCGACTGGATCGCCATCGGCTCGCCGTCGCCTGGTGCCTCGCGTGCCGAGCTGGCGGCCGAACAGCAGGCGCGCGCCTCTGGCGATAGCGCCAATGCACAACAGATCACGGCGCTGCAGGCGGCGTTGAACGCGACGAATGGCACGGTGCAGGCGACCTCGACGGCGCTCGGGACGCTGCAGGGCAGCGTTAGCGCGCTCGGCAATACAGTGACCGCGCAAGGCCAGTCGCTGACCGCTCTCAATCAGGCAGTCGCCGACAAGGCCAGCATTGCCAGTGTCGATCAGCTGTCGAACAAGATCGACAGCATGGGCGGTCCCGATGGCGTTTCCAGTATCGGGCAATCGGTACGGGCGATCCGGAACTCGTTGCTGCCGCCATCCATGGAAGGCGTCGAGCAGGACTTTGCCAACTTCCTCGACAAGATGAATGGTCAAGCGGCGCTCTCTCTTGTCTCGCAGACGCTGACATCGCAGATCACCCTGACCCAATCGAGCCTCGACATCCTGTCTCAGGCCGTGACGCAGGTACAGGCAACCTTGCCGGGGCTGGCGACATCGACGGCGCTAACGGCTTTGACAGCGCGCGTCACGGCTGCGGAAGGCTCGATCACCTTGCAGTCGCAGGCGATCACGTCGCTGCAGACCGCATTGCCCGGCAAGGCCGATGCCAGCGCCCTCAATTCGCTGACAGCGACCGTCAGCCAACAGGGAGATACGATTTCCTCGCAGGGACAGGCGATCACGTCGCTACAGAATTCATTGCCGGGAAAGGCCGACGCCTCGGCCGTCTCGACGCTGCAGACGACGGTCAATAACCAGGGCGGCCAGATCACGGCGATATCGTCGGCGCTGACGCAAGTCACGGCGTCAGCCGGCGAAGCGACGGCGGATGGAAACTGGCGCATCGAGGCGGTCGCCGGTCCATCCGGCTATGCAAGGTTCGGTGCGCAGGCGCGCGTGAACAATGGCCAGGGCTATCGCTCGGCCGGGTGGTACGTCGATGTTCCCGGCGACCCTAATGCGCCGTCTCGCTTTCTGGTCCAGGCCAATCAGTTCGGCTTCGTGGACAATGGTGCCGTGCCTTTCGCCGTATCGAACGGCATCACCTACCTTGTGAATGCCAATATCCAGTATGCGGATATCGGCACGCTGCAGGTCGGGCGCAGCAACATCCGCTCGGGCGCGATCTCACGTGTCGATTATTCAGGCCTTGACACGGCCGGCATCGGTACGAGCGACACGCCGATTACCGGCCTGACCGTGACGCATGGCACCGATACCTCGGCCGTGATCGTTCACAGCGCCTTCAGCCTCGCCGGCACAGGTCCGACCGGCCAGAACAACATCGAATTGCCTGTGAAGGTCGTCATATCGATCTGGGATAGCGCCAACGGCAGGTACACGGCTGTCATCGAGCAGAACTTCATGGGCCGAACGCACTTCGCCCATGAATACAATTTCACGCCGCCGGCCGGCTCTTCACAGACCACCTTCCGTTTCGATGTCCGCGTCACCGCGGGCAGCAATGTCACCGCGAACAACCGCACCATTCGCGTCCTCACCCTCTACGGCAGATAGGAGATACCATGTCGAACACGGTCCAGATTGCCGATGTCGTCGCCATGCGAGAGCAGACGGCGCTCGTCGAGCATTACCGCAACCGCAACCTTATCCTGGCGCAGGCGCTCGCCGATCTGCAGGCCGAAAACGCCGGCCTCAACGAGGAGCTGAAGCGCCTCAAGCCCGAGTCTGCGGCCGATATCGCGCAGGAGGCCGAATAATGGCGCTCCCGACCACCTACAACACCGGCACGGCCACAGTTAACGCGAATGACGTGGCAGTCGCCGGTCAGGGCACGACCTGGCAGACATCGGGCCTGCAGGCCGGCGATATGTTCATGGCGGCAGGCTTGAGCGTGCCGATCGCGGCCGTGAACAGCAACACCTCGATTACGCTTTCCGATCCTTGGCCGGGCGCGTCCCGAGCCGCCGCCAGCTATCGCGTCCAGTTTACGCCGGATGCGACCCGCGTACTGGCTTCGACGCGGGCCGTGCTCGATGCGCTGACGAATGGCGTTCTCTATGCTATTGCCGGTCTGCAAACCGCCGCCGACAAGATCGCATATTTCACCGGCCAGGGGACTGCGGCACTCACAAGCTTTACATCATATGCAAGGTCGTTGCTCGGGGCGGTCGACGCGACGTCGGCGCGCACAGTCTTGCAGCTCGGCACGGCAGCGGTCCAGAACATCGGCACCTCCGGCGCAACGGTACCGCTACTGAGCAATGGCAACACTTGGGGAGCTGGGCAAACTTTTCCCGGTGTAAATATCGATGCTCCTGCGGCGAATTACAGAAGCCTGACGTTTACCACATCCGGAAGTGCGCGCGTTCAAGTTGGCGTAGATGGCAACGCCGAAACCGGCCTTAACGTAGGCTCAAACTTCTTTGTGAATACCTTCACAGATGCCGGCGTTTATGCATCAACCGCTATTCTTGTCAATCGTAGCACTGGCGTGACGCAGATTGACAAGCTTAACCTCAATAATCCCCTCGCTGTAACTCAGGGCGGAACTGGCGGTAACTCTGCCGCAGCTGGCCGCGCAAACCTCGGCCTGGGCACCGCTGCCACTTTCAACGTTGGCACTACGGGATCGACCGTCGCCACCTACAGCACAAAGGGCACTTGGAACGGAGAGCAGATCCTTAGTCAGACGGGCCGCGCCTGGCATGCGATCCTGACGCTGATTGCCGACAGCGGTAGCAGCTACGCCAACTTGATTTATGGCGCGAGAGCAGACGGCACAGCAGAAGGCGCGAAGCGTTGGGCGGTCCAGCTCGGAAATGCTAGTCCAGAGACTGGCGGGAATGCCGGCGCGGATTTCGTCGTTTCCCGCTACGCTGATAACGGCAACTGGCTGGGAGATGCTTTCAAGATCAACCGCCAGACAGGCGTAGCATCATTCGGCGGCGCTGTGCAGCTTCCCTCTTTCACCGTCTCAACCCTTCCGTCTGCGGCTGCCAATCCGCAAGGGATTGCCTACGTTTCCAACGGCACCAGCAACAAGCGCCTAGCAATTTCGGATGGCGCCAGCTGGCGCTTTCCGGATGGCGCGATCGTCTCCTAACCCTCCCAAGAAAGGACTTCTCACATGGCTGAAATTCTGGATCAAACCATTCCCTACGAGCTGCTGGTGCGCTTCGGCCCTGACGGCACGCCAGCCGGCGCACATGTCCAGTATCTGCGGCGTATCACCCTCGACGGCGTGATCATCAAGGATGACGTGCAGCCGGCGCAGCCGGTCGACCTTGCCGGCTTTCCGACCAGCGACATCATGTCCGACGCCTGCCGCGATGCCCTTGCCAAGGTCACAGCGCAAGTCGCAGAGATCGCAACGCTGAATGGCAAGCTCGATCTGTCCGGCGCCGACCTGACCAAGGCCAGAGCTGATCTCGCCACTGTGACGGCGGATGCGGGCGACCTGCGGAAGCAGTTGACGGATACGCAGGCTGCAGCCGTTGTGCTGGAGAGCAGCCTGCGCGGGCAGCTGTTCAGCTTGAACGACCAGCTTTCACAGGCAAACGCCACCATCGCGCAGCTGCAGGACACCATCAAGCGGCTGCAGACGGCCGCAGGAGGTGGCCAATGACGGGCGAGTGCGATCACTACCGATTATCGGTCACGGCCGCGGCGGGAGGGCGGTTGCCGCAGCTTGCCTACCTTCAGAATGCTGAGGTCAGGAGTGCCTTTATCGGGGTGTACCCGTCGTTCTCCCTAGCAGGCGAAAATGCCCTGCTGCCGGCTCATATTCCAGGCGAAACGCGCTCAGAAACTGCCGCCCCAACACCGCCAAGTGCGGCCACCCCTTAGCCTGAGCATCTATCCCGCACACGGTAATAGGCGACGGCCCCAGTAGTGGCATCGCTCTTACGATGCAGTCATAGGTGGGGTGACGCTCATAATTGTTCACGGGAACATAGCCGTTGGGTGTGGCACCGTTGGCGACCATCAGTTCATTGTCGACGTAAATATGGTCAGCACCGGTATCGATTGCGCCGTAGACACTCATGAAGCGCGGCTCTGTCCCCGCTCGTACAATTCCAAGGTCGACCCTTATGCAAGGATGTCGCTTGAAGAAGACGCCATCATCGCCGTTTATCGGCAGTAAGTGCTCAATCTCAATCCACATAGTTTTTAACGCCCCAGCTCCCAGTTGCGAGAAACCTATCTCGCAATCGCTAGCGACAACTTAAGATTACAGGATCATCATTATGGATCACGCGAAATTCTTCGCGGCGGCGCGCTCTTCGCTGTTCAGCGGGCGCCTGTCGACAAACCAGGTCAACGGCATGGAAGCCATTCTCGACGAATGGCAGGCCAGGCCCTTCGATACCCGCTGGCTCGCCTATATGCTGGCGACGGCCTATCACGAGACGGACCAGACAATGTGCGCCATCTCGGAAAATCTGAACTACTCGGCCGATGGTCTGCGGGCCACCTTTCCGAAATACTTCACCGCCACGCAGGCCGCTGCCTATGCCCGCCAGCCGCAGCGCATTGCCAATCGCGCCTATGCGAACCGCATGGGCAATGGCAGCGAGGCGAGCGGCGACGGCTGGCGCTATCGCGGTCGCGGCCTGGTGCAGATCACCGGCCGGAACAATTACGACAGATACGGCATCGCCGATGATCCGGACAAGGCGCTCGATCCCGTCAAGGCCGTCGAGATCCTGTTTGACGGTATGACCAACGGCCGGCTCACCGGCAAGAAGCTGGCCGATTATTTCAGCGCCACGGCAACCGACTGGATCGGCGCCCGCAAGATCATCAATGGCACTGATCGGGCGGCGGATATCGCCGGCTACGCAAAGAAGTTCCTCGCGGCGCTCGAAGCGGCGCGTTGATGCCTGCCGCCGCTGGCGGCTTCTCCTCCCTCCCTGACATCGAAGGATATCCATCATGCGCGCATTGCTCATTGCAATGGCGGCCGGCATTGCTCTGTCCGGCTGCGTAACCAGTGAACAGGTCGACAAGACCAACTTGAAAATCCAGAGCGGTCTTGCCGACGCCTGCCCGAAGCTTGAAGCGGCACATAACGCCTTCCTGCTGTCGGGCATCTTCATCAACTATCCGCAGAAGGTCATCGAGACCGAGCGCCAGGCCTATGCCGGCGTTCGTTCCATCTGCGTCGACCCGGCTTCCGTCACCCTGCAGTCGTCCGTCACGAAAGTCCTGCGGGCGATCGAAGACATCAAGGCCGCCAAATCTGGCGGCTGATCCTCCCTCCCACAATCCGGAGCACTTCCATGTTCAATACGAACCTCGTGCATAACATCCTGAACCTGTTCGGCCTGGTTCTCGGCGCGTTGCTGACGGTCGATTGGTCTGGCCTTGGCATGTCCGACGTGACCGCCGCCAAGGTGGCGGCCAGCGTCCTGCTGCTGTCCAACGTCATCAAGGTAACGATCAACCTCACGCGCGACGGCGCGAAAGGCATCCTGCAGCCTCAGCCGCCCGTTGCGGCGAATGACTCGAGGGCTGCGGCTGATACGAAAGCCGCCGCCTAGCGCGGCATCTCCTGGCATGTCCCGGCCGACGTCGGGACATGCCCATCTCATCACATCAAGCATTCGAGGGGCGGATGTCTATTAATGATTTTCTGGAAGCGCTCGGCATCAAGGCGGGCGTTGCGGTTGCGGGGCTTATGGGCGGCGTCCTGCGTGGCCTGTCGCGTCGGCGCTACACGATGCGCGAGATATTCGCCTCGCCCATCTGCGGCGCGATTGCCGCCGCCTATCTGACCGAACCTGCGCTCTATTACCTGAAGGCGATCAACTGGCCGCTTCCGGAACGCGATGTCGCCGCCATGAACGCCACGGCCTTCGTCGTCGGCGTCTGTGCCATGTGGCTCGCGGACGTGATCTTCGACGAGTTGATGCGACGATTTAAGGGCGGGCCTCAGGGTTAGGTCGTCCAATTGCCCCGGATATCTTTAGGGGGTGTTTCCATACCTCGGCTGCCGGTAGTCCGTCCACTTATGTTCGAAGCACAGCCAGCGTGTTTCGCCCTTACCGATATCGTAGCCGAGTCCGCCCCATGCCTTGCAGCCGGGGTGCTCGCACCAATGCTCGAAAAGGATGGAGGTCGCGCGGCGCGGTGCGGCGGTCGTTTCATCGCTCATTCTAGTTCAGTTCGCCCTTGTGCGCTCGTTTCAGCGAGCTTTCCATCGACATCGCAAAGTTTGCGAAAGCTTCCAAGGCGAAGGCGCAACGTTCCTTGGCTGTGTCATCGGAAGCTCGCGCCGCGTTCTCCTGCAGGTCGTTGCCAATCATTGGCAGCACGCCATTGATAAAACCCTCGATGTCGCCGGAAACCGATCCGATGCGACCAAGCAGATGCGCAATGAAGACGTCGTGCATCATGGCGCGGCCTTCGATTTCCAGAATAGCGCTCTCAAGCTCTTCAACGCGTTCCTTCAACATATCTGACCTCATGCGGCTGGTTTTGGTGGCAGAAGCACCAGTTCGTCGTTCGGGAGCGGCCGTTGAAGCGCCTTCGCCTCTTGCCACGGCGCGGTGAGCCACGTCTCGATTTCGTCCTGATTTCGAAGGATGACAGGCATGGCCTTCTGGTGGATTGGCCCAACGATCGCATTTGGCTCGGTGGTCAGGAATCCGTAGAGATCGACCGTAATCTCGCCTTCCTTCACCTTCCGCACCGATCGCCATTGCGGCACCCATAGACCAGCGAAGCACATCAATGGCTCATCTATGCTGCCGGCGAACCAGGCGTTCGGTGTCCGGCCGCCCTCGACCTTGCTGGCGGGGTCCGGCTCGGCAAAGCGCGTGAACGGCACGACGCAGCGATTTTCAACCCCCAGCCATCTTGCCCAATGCCTGCTTGATGTGTTTCGGACATTCGTCGTGCCGCCGTCTGGCTCCATTCTCAGCAACTCGTCGAAGTTCACTTCCTTGCCCTTGGCGCGAAGCTTATCGGCGCGTTTCGTGGCGGCGTCCAATTGCGCCTTCTGCGAGGATGGCAATCCCCAGCGAACCTTAACCAGCTCGCGGCCGGCGGCCGTGTTCCGCACGATCGGTCCCATTTGATCCGGATAAAGATCCAACTCCGGTTCAAGATTGCCGATGCTGTCGATCATCGCCCGGCTGATCTGGCGGATCGCTTCCTGATTGCTCGTCAGATTGTAAAGATTGCACATGTTGGTTCCCCCTAATCCCGAGGTGGCGAACGGACGATGATCTTTGCCGTGCCTTTCATGCCGCACTTCTTGCAGACAAGCTTCCGAACCGCATCCGCGATCATGGCATCCTTCCCAACTGACCGCTCAAGCCGTTCTCGATCAGCCTCGCTTTTTCGTCCGCAATTGCAATGCACGTAGAGCCTATGCCATCGGCTCAAGTCGGAAAAGCGGAGTTCGTTCTCTTTCCGCTCTCGCGGGTTGATGTAGCCCATCATTTGGGCCCACTCCTGCGGCGAATGATGATAGTGCAGCCTGCAGCGGTCATAGAAGCTGTTTTCCGTGCGCTTGCACCCGAAAGACCTGGCGATCGGCATAAGGATGGAAGGCATTTCGACCTCGCCGTATTCGGCCAGCAGGGCGTCGCCATCCAAATTTTTCAGCAGCTCGCAATCCTCGCATATGACGGCGACCTTATCGCCTTTGTATTCCGCCAGCCTCGTGCGTACCGTCATCGGCTTAATCCGGTTCGTAGACGGGCCTGAAACCTCTGGTGAAGCCGTTACACATGGCTGCCTCGGTCAATGCAAGCTGCCCGCGAACGAACTGCAGCATGTCCAGCGCGGCGGCGATCGTCGCACGGGCATCGCCGCCATATAAGGCAAGCGCTGCATCCACCGGATCAAGTTCAGGTTCTTCAATGGCGATCGGCTCGGCAGTCATAGTCACACGTCCTCATTCCGCCACATCGCTGCAGCGGTTCAGCATCAAAAATATCGGTCTATCTCAGGCGGCGTTCAGGTCGGCGATTTCGCCGTGCTTCGCCAGAAGGCGAGGTGATGACATATCGCCGCTCTCCTCGTCGACCATGACGGCATAAGCCGCAACGCCGACGAAGCGGGAAGCCATGGAAGCCGCGATCTTCTCTGCCGACGCTACGCTCGAAGCTGGGCGCATCTCGCCCGGCACTAGGTTTCCGCGGTTCTTGCGATAAGGCAGGATAATGAATTTCTCGGCGGTACTCATGGCGTCTTCCTCAATTTGTTCTATAAATGTTCTCATTTTAAGGAAGAGTCAAGCGAGCGATTTACGCGGGCCGCGTCAACAATCAAGACGAGTGCGGGGAAAGTAACGAGGTTATCTTGCTTAGGGCGATCAAGGTGTGGACAGAATGAAAGGCGCTTTTTGCAGTCTATCTAATGCATTCTTCCCTGCAGGTTGATCTCTGTAACGGAGATATCCGTGAAGGTTGCCGATGGCGTCTTGCAGTCCATTTAAGCGCCTAACAACATCTCCGATTTCAGAAAGCTTCCAAAGATGGCAATAACGAAGCCATTTCTCTCCTGGTGGCTCCTTTGGCGCTTTTTGTTCGTGATAAGCATTTATCAGCCAGACCGCATAGTTCTCTGTTGAAAGCCAAATGACGGCATCGTCCACACCTTCCACCTGCCCCCAGATTCCATGCACGATATCATTTCTGAAGGAGTCAACTTCACTGTATTCTTTCATTATTGCCTTAAATAAAGGCTCGGTATTGCCGTCCAATACATGTCGTGCAGCGGCCTCAAGAGCCTCCCGTCTCGCCCTTGAATTCCTGATTGAACAAAAGACTGCGACAGAGGCGGCATTCTCAATTCCTAGCATGGACCCCATTAGTAACGAGAACTGCATTTCAACGTGAGCGCTGGCAGCCGCGCATGCTCCAATCAGCTCCTTAAGTTTAGGCGCTGTCCACCCCGTTGGATTTGCGATAGAGCGGGCTCTATTCAAGTATTTTTTGGGAAGAGGCTGACGTGCCACTTTGAATACTCCATTTATCAATTCTTCATCTTGGCACGCCTACATCTTCTCGCGCTTATCCCTCGCTTCCCGTGTCCCCATCTTCATATTGGCTCGAAACATTTCGAAATATCAGCAGGGGAGTGATGCCATAGGAGGATGACGGCCTACCCAACAACGTCCTGACAGGGCCGACTAGGTGCGGTGCTATCATATAGCCGGCGGCACCAAGTTTAGCACCCGCGATCATTTGCCTTGCCATTTCAAGCGACCCGTCCTCCGAAAGCGCGGCATCATTATCCGGTAGGGCGTCCAAAATTCCGACCATGGCCCACTGGCCGCTAATCGTTAGACCGTGCTTCATGAAAAGGTCTGACGGCGAAACAGTAATGCTGTCCTCTCGTAGGGTGCACCACGCGGAAAGGTCTTTCGTGCTAACCGCAGCTTGAACTGCATGCGGTAGAACCGTCAACAATTCCAGAGCTAGCTCCGCCTCCGAAATCCCGTTTGAGGTGGACTTTTTATTGGAAGCAGAGGCCTTGCGCCTCTCTTGGCGGTTGTGGTGCTGAGAGGCCTCTTCGGACTGGGATCTGGCACCCGCCAAGATCGTCTTCTTAATCGCGGAAAGCGACCACATTCGTTGCAAGATATTGAGATCGAATATGGTTAGATCACCCATCACGAGTACAATGCGCCCGATTCTGGCTGTCTCGATTTCTGGACTTAGCAACTCGTTTGCTTCAAGATAATCAAGGAATGCGAGAGCATTTTCCCAACGAGTATCATATACTTTGCTCGATTGATGGGTGGCCTCCTTTGAGACCTCCGAATTATCCTCCATTTTACCGCTCACAACTTTGGCGGTACCAGCTAACTCGCTGTGGAGCGTATCCTTTGAACTGCGGGTTGCACTTTCGCTTTTGGTAACTTGCGTAATGTGCCCGGATTCAAACTGTGCTAAAAACGAAGAAATTCTCGTGTAGTCGTAATAAAGAAAATCATAAACGGAAACGTTTTCCGTTGGGGCGTACGCGTCTTCCAATGGATTGTTCGGCTTCTTGGACTGCACGTTCAATTTCCTCCGCTTCGCGCTTAATCTCTTCTGACCTGCGCGCGAAGTCCGAGGGAAATTTGGACGCAAAGACCTCAAGTACGGCCGAAAGCCGTCGATCCCTAAAACGATCGTTGGAGTTTTTGCTAGCCACGTTTCCGTCCATTGCAGTTTAGAAAATCAATTTAACACTCATATGGAAATACTCAAGACGATAGCGCAGGTGAGCGAAGCAAGACTATCCAGCAATGGCGCGTATGTCTATATCAGAAATTCAATCAAAAGTTACGGAGGCGCCAGTTAAGGGCCGTTATCGGTGAACGCGCGCTGGTTGCCCAAAATTGCGCTTCTGGATTCGCCACGCGAAAGCGTGTTATCGTTAGGTATGAGAGAACGCTATGCCTTAGTCGAAGATGACGACGGCACTTTCGCCGTCGTCGACGCACGCACCTACAAGGTGATCGAGCGGTCTGGCTTGATATTTGAGAGCCTTTCTCCTGCGATGGCCGAAGGCCTCATCCCGTTGCTCAACGAGCTCGACAAGCACAAGGAAATGCCGAACTAGCAGTTTGGTGGAATCGGCGAAAAACAAAGGCATTTGCTCGCTATGCCAGGCCGCACCGTTCTACAGCGCCATTGATACTAAACCGCTTTTTCTTGCGCGAATGGCATAGTTTTACAGCTAAGTGCTTGCATTATAGGCCTTAAGTCGAGCTTCCCAAGCTGATGCCATGCGATTTTGTGATTGCATTAACGGCAAAATGGTTTCAACTATATCGAGTGATAGAAGATCCGTCCGCCGCCAGCAATGTCATCGTTGCGCCGACGCGATTTCCTAAACGCGTGCAGATCGTTGGCAAGATTATCCGCCGACCCGTAAACCTAAGATGCAGGCTCGCAATGACCCCTGAGGAAGAAAAGACTTTCGATATCAAGATTAGAGCAGCTGAACGTGCGCACGACGTTGCGCGAAAGGGAGCGGAAACGCATAATAGCCAAATCGAAGTATTCTCGTTGGCCGCCATGCGTGCACCAGCACTAGCAGCAGCGGGCGGTATAGCCGCAGCGCTAGGCTTTTATAGCGCAAATCATGTCCAAATATCAGGAAGCCCAATCGCAACCAGTGAATTCGGGCACATCTTAATTTGGCTCCTGATCGCGCTCTTGATGACGATAGCTGCACCCGGATTGGCATACTTTAGTCAACTGGCATATTTGCATGCGGCGTATGATAGAATTTACATTTGGGATCACCCATACGTTAAGGACGGAAGGCGCGCGAAACTAGCAGAGCGGATTGGAAACGTCTTTCGATGGGCATGTGTGTTCTCCGTGCTAGCTTCCATAATTTGCGCAGCGATGGGAGGCATAGCTTTGCTGCGCCTAATATCGGTAATGTCAGCTCCTTAACCTGGGGCGCGTTAGCTGGACACATTTCAAAAAAGCATAACGATTACGTGAAATGATTGTGTGTCCGCCTTTTTTCTAAGCGTTTGAAATAGCTAAATTGATGTATCTCGGCCCTGGATGAAACTACCAGTTCACGCAACGTTCACGCGCCCCAGCGAAATGTGGGGGAACGGTCCAGCGCTACCAATGAACTTTGCTCGACATTTCGCGGGACACGCGAGGCGAAAAGCATAACGTTTTGTCACCGCACCAGCCTGCCCCACAACACCTCAAAGTGTTGGAAAAGCTAACTTATTGCATTTCGGCATGGGGCACCACTAAATCTCGTGATTATTGTTTTTGCGCAGTTACCTGTGCTTTGACCTTACGCGCCACTTTTGCGCGATTTTTAATGATGATACATCCTCTTCGAATTGCTATTTGAGCGAGAACGAAACGCGGCAGTGGCAGGGACATCCTGATGCCGCCAGCTTTCCAAAGTCATTTGTCTCCGTAAAATTTGAGGGCGAAGAAATTGTCTGAGATTGCCACCACTCCCACCCGCATCGGCCGCCTCAAGTGCTCCTTCAGCGTGGCTGAATCGATCGGCAGCGTCGTCCTCTGGATCATATTGACGATTGTCACGCTCGGCCTCGCGCTGATCGTCTTTCCCTATTACCTCAACCGCGCGGTTCTAAACAAAACTGAGTTGCTGGATGGTTCGGGTCGAACGATCGGCCGGCTCAACTGCACCTTCAATATCGGCCACTCGATAGGACACGTCATTCTCTGGGTCCTTCTGATTATCGTAACCCTTGGCCTTGCCAGCTTCCTCTATGCCTATCGGGTGATCCGCGTCGTCCTCAACGAAACGCGCGTCGAGTATTATTGACGCGAGCACCCCTCGGAATGCTCCAGAGCCAGGGCAGAGATCGGCAACGGTGAACCCGAAGACGCCCCGCATAGTCAGCTCCGAAATAGTTTCAGCTCCCACTCGCAAAATTTGCAGAGCGCTCTATTTCGCGTAATGCGAAATGAATTTTAGCTTTTCATCAAGCAACCGCTGCATCGGCTGACCGGCGCTTTCAGGTCGTCGATGCGGCATCACATGTCATCTGTGGGGGTATCCATGACATCGAAATTCCTGGGCGGAGTCTTCGCGACGATCGCGTTGACGGCGCTATCCTTTTCGTCCGCTGTTTTTGCCGCCGACAAGCCCGGCTGCAAGGATCTTCCCGGCATCAAGCGCTTCGAGGGCTCGTCCATCGTGCTGTGCGATGGACGCAACTTCGCGGAATATACCTTGCCGACGGGAAAATGGACCAAGAACGAGGACGATCCGGACAAATCTGATTTTGCCAGCAAGGAAGCCCTGGAAGGCCGCCTGACGCAAAATGTCTATTCTGTCCCGGCCGGTCCGTCATCGGCCGAAGTGTTCCGCAACTATCTGAACGATCTGCAGTCCGCTGGCTACAAAATACTCTTCCAGGCAAAGCAGGAAGAGACAGACAGGCTGGAGCAGGTCTTTGGCGAGAAAGGCCCGGGCGGTCAGCTTTTCGGCTATAGCCCTGACGAAGCCCGCTATGTCGCCGCCGTGAAGGAAGACGGCGCCGCCAAGACCTACATCGCCCTCTACGTCATTGAATTCGAGGACGGCTACGTACCGGAATTCGAGGCGGTCAAGGGTCAGGTCTATGTTCGTCTCGACTCGCTGCAGGTCGGTGAGCTGAAGGACCAGATGGTTCTGGTCACAGCATCCGACATCAACAAGGCGCTCGACACCTCGGGCAAGGTGCTGCTTTACGGCATCCACTTCGACTTCAACAAGTCGGTGATCAAGCCGGATTCGCGGCCGAGCCTCGACGAGATCGGCAAGTTCCTCAAGGATCAGCCGAACGAGAAGCTCTCGGTGGTCGGCTATACCGACAATATCGGTGGCGCGGATTTCAACCTGAAACTGTCGAAGGCGCGCGCGGACGCGGTCGTTGCCGATCTGGTCGGCACCTACGGCGTTTCGCAGGATCGCCTCAAGGCAAGCGGCGAAGGCCTGCAATCGCCCGTCGCAGCGAACGACACCGAAGATGGGCGAGCCAAGAACCGTCGCGTGGAGCTTCATCGCCAGTAAACTGCGGCTCAAGGCACATGATAAAAGCAAAGGCGGCTTCGGCCGCCTTTTTCTTTGGCTTGCAGCGTCTGTCGCAACTAGGAACTCTGTATGAATGGATGGCCCGGAAGGCATCCGCAGCGCCATACTTTCCTTCGATGAAAGGCTGATCTATATCTGGCGCCTGCAGTCCTGGGGAGGCGTCGTGTGGTCGGAATAGTCAAGCGTATCTTCGTTTTTGGTCTCGTATTGGCCCTTTCAGCCTGGGGCTGTCTTGCAGATAGCATTCCCGCATTCCGGCGAAAAACGATGACCAATGACCCGTCGACGAATTGGTATCTGTCGGAGGCCATGAAACCTATGCCAGACGCAGACGCGGAGATCCTCAGAATCTATAAGTTAGGCGGTATCATCGGCACCATGTGTGACGGCGCCAAGGTTAATACCGCCGTCGGGAATCGATTCTTGAAAACTTCCGGTTATGGAAAGCTTACCGGCGACAAGTACAAGCAAGCCGCATTTCTGGCAGACGATCGTTTCAAGCTTTTCGATTATCGGGCTCTCGCGCATCTGTGCGCCGGAGGAGATTATATGTTCGGATCTCAAGGGCACCTGCTTCCGAATTTGATCACAGGAAACAGGGGGACACCCAAGGTTTCTTACGATCCCAGCAACCCCTACATCATGTTGCCGTCTATATCGACAGCGCCTCACTGGTGAAGTTCAGTTGCCGGCAATCCTTCGAGGCACGGCATCACACAGTCAGTCGGCGGCGCATGTCTCCCCGCCGCAAATCCAGCCAGCATCACGAAAAATTTTGATTTTGTGCGACTTCCTTCGGCCTGCGACCATTTACAGCCATAATCCTGCCCCCTAAAGGTTTGCGACGCAGCAAAAAGGGGCCCTCATGCTTCGTAGATTGTACGACTGGACCATGTCGCTTGCCGGCCGCAAATCGGCGGAAGTCTGGCTGGCCGTTATCGCCTTCGTCGAAAGCTCGGTCTTCCTCGTTCCGGCGGATGTGCTTTTCCTCCCAATGTCGCTTGCCAAGCCCGAGCGCGCCTGGCGCTATGCGCTGACGGCAACCGTCGCCTCCGTGCTCGGCGGCATTGCCGGCTGGGCCCTCGGCTACTACGCTTTCGAGACCATCGCCAAGCCTATCCTCGAATTCTATGGCAAGCTCGACGCCTTCAATCAGATGAGCGCCGGCATTACCTATGAATGGGTTCTGTTGCTGCTGGTGACGTCGGGCCTGGCGCATCTGCCGCCGATCAAGGTGGTGACGATCCTGTCCGGCGTCGCTCATATCGATCTCGGCCTGTTCATCGTCTCGGCCATCGTCGCGCGCGGCGCCCGCTTCTTCTTCCTGGCCTTCCTGCTGCGCCGCTATGGCGAATCCATTCGTCATTTCATCGAAAAGCGCCTCGGGCAGCTCACCATGGCCGCCGCCGCCATCCTCATTGCCCTATACGCCGTCTTCCATTTTGCCCTGGCGAGCTGACCAAGGAGCCCCCAGCATGTCCACGACTTCGCCTTCCTCCCGCGCCGGCCTCGGCTATGGCGCCCTGCTGACGATCGGCATGATCGTCGTCATCGGCTCGGCGCTCGGCTTCCAGTATATCGGCGGCTATATCCCCTGCGCGCTCTGCCTGGATCAGCGACAGCCCTATTATTACGGCATCCCCGTTGCCATTATCGCCGTCCTGACGGCGGTCGCCGGCCTGCCCTCCTGGATCACGCGCGGGCTCCTCATCATCGCCGGCCTGATGATGCTTGTCGGCGGCGGCATCGGCGTCTATCACGCCGGCGTCGAATGGCACTTCTGGGAAGGCCCGACCACCTGCTCGACGACGGCAAGCAGCGTTACGCAGAATGCCGGCGACCTGCTCGGCCAGCTGAACACCATCAAGGGTCCTTCCTGCACGGAAGCAGCCCTTCGCGTCGCCGGCCTGTCGATGGCCGGCTGGAATGTGATCGCCAGCATCATCCTCGCCGCAATCGCCTTTGTCGGTGCGAAGAAGGCTGCCTGATTCTCAGCAGGCTTCCCGCGCCGATCCCGCGTCGTTTTCACGGCATCTCCCCCCGCAGGGGGAGATCGATGGGAGCGCAGGGACTTTCAGTCCAAGTCAGAAATTGGATCGTGGATCACGCCGCAGCGTCGATGTCCCCGGTAGCCGCAGCATCGCCGCCCATGGACGCTGGCAGGTAGATCGCGTTCTTTCCGTAACCGCGAGCTTCAGCGCCGCGCCTTGCAGCATCGGAACCCGGCTCGCGAATCCATTTGCGGCGGTTCAGTTTGAAGCGCCTTACAAGTTTCTCCAGTTCCCCCGCACCGGCGGCAAGCGCCGCCGCGGTTGCGCTCATGCTGCTGACCATTCCGGCATTTTGCTGAGTCATCTGATCGAGCGAATTCACAGCCGCGTTGATTTCGCTGAGGCTGGTGGATTGCTCCGACGAGGCGAGGGCGATCGCTTCAACATTGACGTCAATCGATTTCACGAATCCCTCGATATGACGCAGCGCATCCCCGGTTTCGCCAACGAGGCGAACTCCTTCCTTCACTTCCCTGGTCGAATTGACGATCAGACCGGAGATCTCTTTGGCCGCCTTCGCTGAACGCTGCGCCAGCTCCCGAACTTCCTGAGCGACGACCGCAAAGCCCTTGCCGGCTTCACCCGCGCGCGCAGCTTCCACGCCAGCATTCAAGGCAAGGAGGTTCGTCTGGAACGCGATCTCATCGATAACCCCAATGATGCTGGAAATCTCCCGGGATGCCGCTTCGATGCGATCCATTGCCTCCACGGTCGAGGTGACAACGTTGACCGATTGGGATGCGGCGTTGCGCGCATCGCGCACCAGCTTGCGGGCATCCGTCGTGCGGAAGGTCGATTGCCGCACCGTGGCGGTAATCTGCTCCAATGCCGCCGATGTCTGCTCAAGCGCCGCCGCCTGCTGTTCGGAGCGATGGGCAATGGCTCCAGCGCTATCGGTCATCTCGCCGCTTTTCGTCGAAAGCATCGCCGTCTGTGCCAGCACCTGCTCCAGCGTCTCTTGAAACTTCGCGAGCGATTCGTTGAAGTCATGCCGGAGATGCTCGAATTCCGGGACGAACGGCTTGTCGATGGTGACGCGGATGTTGCAATCTGAAAGCCGCTCGAGACCTGCGCCGACCTCCTGCAGGGCACGCACCCGCCCGGTCACGTCAGTCGCGAATTTCACGACCTTCATGACCTTACCGTCAGCATCGAGGATGGGGTTGTAGGTCGCCTGGATATAAACAGCGCTGCCATCCTTCGCCAGACGCTTGAACTCGTCGCTGAAGAATTCGCCGGCCGCCAGTCGCGGCCAGAATTGTGCGTATTCCGAGGAAGCCGCATACTCCTTCTCGCAGAATATACGATGATGTTTTCCGACGATGTCCGTGAGTGAATAGCCGAGCGTGTCGAGAAAATTCTGGTTGGCGGCAACAATCTTGCCCTCGGGCGTAAACTCGATGATCGCCTGCGCGCGCGACAACGCGTTCAGCTTGCCTCTGCTGTCCAACGCCTCGCGTTTGCTGTTCGTGATATCAGTGGCGATCTTGACGATCTTCACCACCTTGCCGCCACGAACCACGGGATTGTAGGAAGCCTCGATCCAGATTTCGTCTCCGGATTTGGTCAGGCGTCTGTACTGGCGCTGGTCGTACTCGCCCTTTGCCAATCGCGCCCAGAAGGCCCGGTACTCGGCGGATGCCGCTTCCTTCGGGTCGACGAAGATCCGGTGATGCTTACCGACGATCTCCTCGCGATTATACCCCACCGCCTTGCAGAAGTTTTCGTTCGCTTCAACGATTGTTCCATCCGGCTTGAACGAGATGATGGCCTGCGAACGACTGAAGGCTTTCAAGACCGCTGAGTCGTCACCAAAAAGAGAACTGATGTGCATTCAAGGAGCCCCGGCTTGAGAAGGCCAGACATTGCTCAATCGGTCTTTAAATTGTCTTTAATTTCTCGCGCCATTTCCTGCACTGCAGCAAACTATTCTTCGATGAGAACCATCGTCGAAAACCAGCGGACATTGGAAATAGCGCAGAGCCAATCACCCTCGGGTCGCGGGTCGCGCCGAGGCGCACCAGAATTCTTGGCGGTTCTTGTCAGGCACCGGCTCTACGGGCGCGATATTGGCTGGCGATCATTGGGTACGCAGCTTGGCGACCCCTCTCCGTGGAGAGGATGTCCTGGAAGAGGCAGAAACGGGCGCCGCGCTTACGGCGAACCGTGACAGCAAGAAACCACTGCCTTAAGGCTGCAGTTCCGAATCCCAGTAGAGATAGTCGAGCCAGCTGTCGTGCAGATAGTTCGGCGGGAACAGACGGCCGTTGTTGTGCAGATCCTGGACGGTCGGCTGGTATGGCTTCTGCGCCGGGAACATGCCGGCCTGCTTCGGCAGCTTGCTGCCCTTGCGCAGATTGCATGGCGAACACGCGGCCACCACGTTCTCCCAGGTCGTCTCGCCGCCATGGGCGCGCGGGATAACGTGGTCGAAGGTCAGGTCGTCATGGGCGCCGCAATACTGGCATTCGAACTTGTCGCGTAGGAAGACGTTGAAGCGAGTGAAGGCGGGATTGCGGGACGGCTGCACATATGTCTTCAGGCATACGACACTCGGCAGCCGCATCGAGAAGCTCGGTGAGGACACGCACTGATCGTATTCCGCGATGATGTTCACACGGTCAAGAAAAACCGCCTTGATCGCGTCCTGCCAGGACCAGAGCGACAAGGGATAGTAACTCAGCGGTCTGTAGTCAGCGTTCAGCACGAGCGCCGGCAAGGACTGCGGTGAGACTGCAATCGTCAAGGAACCCTCCTGATCGATTCGGCATCTGTACCTGTATATTAGGCCGGTTGTTACAGGATTGTGAAGTCCAATAAATTCAGTGCATAAAGGCGTTTTCGGGGAGGCCGCCGATTAAACTATAGGCAGCGCATCGCGACGTGTTTTCACGGCATAATAAGCCCAGAAAAGCCGGGCCGCGACCGAGCGCCACGGCGCCCAAACCGCGGCTTCCCGGGCGACTGCCTTTGCCAAGGGTCTGACTTCATGGCCGAAAGCCATGCCGACGGCCGCCTGCAGCGCCACGTCGCCTGCCGGGAACACATCTGCGTGACCGCCGCAAAACATCAGGTAGACTTCCGCCGTCCAGGGGCCGATTCCCTTGATCCCAGTCAGTTCGGCAAGCGCCTTGTCGGGTGATTCGGCGCTGAGCGCATGGAGATCGAGGCTGCCGCCGGCAACGGCTTCGGCTACACGGTGGAGCGTCTCGTGCTTGATTCGCGACAGGCCGAAGATCCGCCAGGCCTCCGGTTCGAGGCCGACATAGCCCTCGGCTGTTATCTGCCCCATCCCGGCGAACATTTTTCCCCAGATCGCATCGGCGCTGGCGCGGGAGACGACCTGCGACACGATGATATGGGCGAGCCCCTCGAAGCCCGGCTCGCGAAGACGCAGGGGCAAAGTGCCGGCCTCTGCAGCAACCGGCCGCAGGCGTGGATCAATCTCCAGCAAGGCAGCCAGCCCTTGTTCGATATCGCGCTCGTCGCGAATGATCTGCATGGTGTCTCGTAGTCCCCGACTCGATTTCGTGTCAGAAGAAAGCATGATCGAAATTCCCCGTCAAAAGCCGACATTCCGCTTTGCCCCTAGCCCCAATGGCTCGCTGCATCTCGGCCATGCGCTGTCGGCGATCCTCAATCACGACATGGCGGCGGAAGTCGGCGGTAATTTCCTGCTGCGCATCGAAGACATAGATCAGGCGCGCTGCACACCCGATTTCGAAACGGGCATCTACACGGATCTTTCCTGGCTTGGCCTTTCCTGGCAGGAGCCGGTGCGCCGGCAGTCCGAGCATTTTCCGGCCTATCAGGAGGCGCTACAGACACTTATTGCTCGCGGCCTCGTCTATCCCGCATTCATGACGCGCGGCGAAGTGAAAGCGAAGGTCGCTGCCTTCGAGGCGGAGGGCAGGTCCTGGCCCCGCGACCCGGACGGCACGCCGCTCTACCCATCCGACGATCGCGATCGCAGCGATGCCGAGCGGCAACGCCTGCTGGCATCGGGCATGAAACATGCCTGGCGTCTCGACATGGAAAGGGCGCTGAAGGCCGCAGACGCGCCGCTCCACTGGCAGGAAGGCGGCGACGGCGATACCGGTGCTATCCCTGCCGACCCGGCCGCCTGGGGCGATGTCGTACTGTCGCGCTCCGATGCGCCCTCCAGCTACCATCTTTCCGTTGTCGTCGATGACGCTGTACAGGGCATCACCCATGTCGTGCGCGGCCTCGACCTCTTCCATGCGACCTCGATCCACCGCCTGCTGCAGACGCTGCTCGGCCTGCCTGAGCCGCTCTATCACCACCATCGGCTGCTCCTGGGCAACGATGGCAAGAAGCTATCCAAGAGCCTTGGCGATACCGGCATCGCCGAATGGCGCCGGCAGGACCTGTCACCGGCGGAGCTTCGCAGCCGTATCAGCCTCTGAACCGGATGGTGCCTTTTCCGCCGGCGCTTCAACGGCAGGACGGCTCGCCGCCTTGCCGAACAGCAGGCGCCGCACGCGAAACTTCATCAGCGCCGCATTGATCTCCGCTCCCATGATGAAGATCACGGCGAGCATATAGAGGAAGATCAGCACGATCATCACGGAGGCCAGACCGGCATAGGTGGCCGTGTAATTGGCGAAGGTCGAGAGATAGTAGGCGAAGAGCAGCGCGCCGATCGACCAGAAGACCAGCGTCAGGATCACGCCAGGGATGACATCGAACACCCGCCTGCGCCCGGCCGCGAGCCACAGATGCAGGATCATCAGGCCGGCCAGCAGCAGGAAGATCGTGCCGTAGATCCGCCAGCTGAAGACGATGTCGAAGACATCGGCAAGCTTCGGCAGCCATTGCCTTGTGTAGTTCAGCGCGAGCGGCACGGCAACGAGCAGGATGCTGAGAATGGCAAAGATCAGCACGGCGATCAGTACATAGCCGAGGCTGGCGAGGCGATTGAAATACCAGGGCCGGGTCTCGGGCACGCGATAGGCGCGGTTGAGCGATATGCGCAGCGCCTCGACGCCGTTCGAGGCGAAATAGGCCGCAGCCAGCACCGAGATCGTCAAAAGCCCACCGCGCGGGATGGTCAGCACCTGCACGACCTGATCGGCGAGCGGCTTGGCAATCGCTTCAGGCCAAGTGTCGAAGATCAGGTGCACGGCGGTCGACGAAAACTGGCTGGCGCCGAGAAAGCTCGCCAGCGCCGTGCCGAAGATCAGGAAGGGGAAAACCGCCAGCAGCGTTGAAAGCGCCACATGGCTTGCCATGGCGAACCCGTCATCCTCGACGAAGTGAAACACTGCGTCGTAGATCACCTTGTAAGTCGTCCGCAGGGCTGTCGGCATTCCATCTCCGCTTGACGTCGGTATTCATCCGGCTGATACCGCCGGTTGTCGATTGTATCGGGCCTCTGAATATGGGAAACGAGACCTGATTTGTACAGGAATCATCTTCCCATGACGGAACAACGCACGATCCTCGTCACTGGTTGCTCATCCGGTATCGGCGCTTATTGCGCCCGGGCGTTGAAGAACGACGGATGGCGCGTTTTTGCGACCGTGCGCAAAGAGGACGACCTCGCGCCGCTCGAAGCCGACGGTATCGAAGCGCTGCTCCTCGACTACACAAAGCCCGAGACGATTTCCGCCACCGTCGCGACGGTGCGCGAGCGCACGGGCGACCGTATCGACGCGCTCTTCAACAATGGCGCCTACGGCCAGACCGGCGCCGTCGAAGACCTGGCGACGGATGTGTTGCGCGAACAGTTCGAGACGAATTTCTTCGGCTGGCACGAGCTGACGCGCCAGATCATCCCGCTGATGCGCAAACAGGGTCACGGCCGCATCGTCAATTGCTCGTCCATTCTCGGGCTGGTCCCCTACCGCTTCCGTGGCGCCTACACGGCCTCGAAATTCGCGCTCGAAGGGCTGACGATCACGCTCCGGATGGAACTGCAGGATAGCGGCATCCATGTGAGCCTGATCGAGCCGGGTCCGATTGCGACGCGCTTCACGGCCAATGCGCTCGCCAAAGTTCATGAGCACATCGATCTCGAAGGCTCGGCCCATGCGGTGGAATATCGCAGGCAGCTGAGGCGGCTGGACGGTTCAGGCCCAATCAGTAAACATAAATTGGGTCCAGAAGCGGTCTATGATGTGCTAAAATTGGCTTTGAACGTTAAAAATCCGCGCCCGCATTATCTGGTAACGACGCCCGCCAAGCAGGGCGTGCTGTTGAAAAGGCTATTGCCGGCTAACCTTTTCTATCGTCTGATGCGCCGGCTGGACTAGAGCAACCTCGGGAGGGGCGCAAAGCGTCTTTTCCACTCGGGGCTGTATAAACGATGAGATAGAGTGGCTCAGAGCTTCCATGAAACGCCGAGCCATTCCGAGGACAAGGGTGGAGGAGCCATGTCTACCGTTACTTATGTTGCCGCCATCATTGTCATGGGCCTTGTCGCGATCGTTCTCGTTCGCGGCCTGCTGAACATGATGAAAGGCGACAATCCCAATCTTTCGAACCGGCTGATGCAGCTGCGCGTCCTGCTGCAGGCCGTCGCGGTTATCCTGATCATGCTGACGCTGTGGCTGACGGGCGGTGGCCGCCCGGCCTAGAGCCGGATGATTTTAGGTCGAATCGACCTAAAAATCTGAATCCGCTCTAGAATCAAAGAAGTAGAGCATGATGTCGTCCGAAAACCGCTCACACTTTTCGGCATCATGCTCTAAAGCAATTCCAGGAAAAGTGCGCAGCGGTTTTCCGTCCGGAATTGCGTAAAACAAAGGGATAGAGCGTTTCGCGATCCTAATAAAAGCGAAAGGCTCTATCCACAGGGACACGATGGTCAAGCTCAACAAGATCTATACCAAGACTGGCGATGACGGCACCACGGGCCTCGCCGCCGGCCCGAGGCGGCTGAAGCATGATCTGCGCGTCGAAAGCTATGGCACCGTTGACGAAACCAATTCCGCAGTCGGCGTCGCCCGGCTGCACACGTCAGATATGCCCGACCTCGATGCCATGCTGATGCGCATCCAGAACGATCTTTTCGATCTCGGCGCCGATCTTGCGACCCCTGAAACGGACGAGCCGCTGGCCTATGAGCCGTTGCGCATTGTCGAGCATCAGGTCGAACGCCTCGAGCATGATATCGATCTGCTGAATGCCGATCTCGAGCCGCTAAAGTCCTTCGTTCTCCCGGCCGGCAGCGCGGCCTCCGCCCATCTGCACCTCGCCCGCACCGTTGCCAGGCGTGCCGAGCGCCTGATGGTGGCGCTGTCGCGTGAGCAAGGCGAGCGGGTGAGCCCGGCGTCGCTGAAATACATCAACCGGCTCTCCGATTTCCTTTTCGTCGCCGCGCGCCATGCCAATGACCTCGGTCGCGCCGACGTGCTCTGGATTCCCGGCAAGAATCGCTAGCGGCAGGCGGCAATCGTCTCGGCATATGTATTGACGTTGACGTAAACGTTATTTATGCCTTTCGAGCAATTCGCATCTCGGCGGCCTGGAAGCGTTGTAATTGGGGAAAAAACGCGTATCCATGTCGCCATTCGACAAATGGAATGGCGCTAAGCAGCGCATGTTCTCGGGCGGTCATGTTGAAGGAAGGATTCCATGAAGATACTGGTTCCCGTTAAGCGGGTCGTTGACTACAACGTAAAGATCCGCGTGAAGCCGGATGGTTCTGGCGTTGAGCTTTCGAACGTGAAGATGTCGATGAACCCGTTCGACGAGATTTCGGTCGAGGAGGCGCTGCGTCTGAAGGAAGCCGGTAAGGCCGAGGAAGTCGTGGTCGTTTCGATCGGACCTGCCAAGGCTGAAGAAACGCTGCGCACGGCGCTTGCCATGGGCGCGGATCGCGCCATCCTCGTTGAAACCGACGATCAAGTCGAGCCGCTCGCCGTCGCCAAGATCCTGAAAGGTGTCGCGGACGCTGAACAGCCCGGCCTCATCATCGTCGGCAAGCAGGCGATCGATGACGATTCGAACCAGACCGGCCAGATGCTGGCAGCCCTGTTGGGTACGGCACAGGCAACCTTCGCCTCGAAGATCGAGATCGGTGAGGGAAGCGCCAAGGTCACCCGCGAAGTCGATGGCGGCCTGCAGACGATCGAAGTCAAGCTCCCGGCCGTCGTCACCTCGGACCTGCGCCTCAACGAGCCGCGTTACGCCTCGCTGCCGAACATCATGAAGGCCAAGAAGAAGCCGCTCGACAAGAAGTCGCCGGCCGATTTCGGCGTGTCGACCGAGCCGCGGCTGAAGGTCTTGAAGACGGAAGAGCCCGGTGGCCGCAAGGCGGGCGTCAAGGTCAAGTCGGTTGCCGAGCTGGTCGAAAAGCTCAAGACCGAAGCCGGCGTTCTCTAAGGTCCAGGAAAAGGAGACTTCATCATGGCCATTCTTCTTCTGGCTGATCACGACAATGCCCACCTCTCCGACCAGACTGCCAAGGCGCTGACGGCAGCCGCCAAGATCGGCGGGGACATTCATGTGTTGGTCGCTGGTTCCGGCGCCAAGGCAGCGGCCGAGCAGGCTGCCAAGCTTTCCGGCGTCGCAAAGGTATTGGTTGCCGAGGACGCCAGCCTTGCCAACAATCTGGCCGAGCCGCTGGCGGCGCTGATCGTGTCGCTGGCAGGTTCCTATGACGTGATCATCGGTGCCGCGACGTCGGTCGGCAAGAACGTGCTGCCGCGCGTCGCCGCCCTTCTCGACGTCGCCCAGGTCTCGGAGATCATCGAGGTCGTCTCGGCCGATACCTTCAAGCGGCCGATCTATGCCGGCAATGCCATTCAGACGGTGCAGTCGACCGACGCCAAGAAGGTCATCACCGTGCGCACGGCTTCGTTCGCCTCCGCCGCAGAAGGCGGCTCGGCCGCGATCGAGACTGTGTCGGCGGCTGCCGATCCGGCTCTCTCCACCTTCGTCGGCGATGCGCTGTCCTCTTCGGATCGTCCGGAGCTGACGTCGGCCAAGATCATCATCTCGGGCGGCCGCGCGCTGGGTTCGGCGGAAAAGTTCAAGGAAGTCATCCTGCCGGTTGCCGACAAGCTCGGCGCTGCCGTCGGTGCCTCGCGCGCCGCCGTCGATGCCGGCTATGCGCCGAACGACTGGCAGGTGGGGCAGACGGGCAAGGTGGTCGCACCGCAGCTCTACATCGCCTGCGGCATTTCCGGCGCGATCCAGCATCTGGCCGGCATGAAGGACAGTAAGGTCATCGTCGCGATCAACAAGGACGAAGAAGCCCCGATCTTCCAGATCGCCGACTATGGCCTCGTCGCTGACCTCTTCGAAGCCCTGCCCGAACTGCAAAAGGCGCTTTGATCGCACCATTGACCTTCTCGCAGTTGCGAGAGACTGGAAAATCGTCTCTTATAGGTCTATCAATCTTTGCCGGGCTAGAAATAGCCCGGCAAATTTGTGGTTAAGAGCATAAGCGCATCGCCAGGAGCGCGCCGGGGAGTTGGCAATGAGTTCGCTGAAGACGATCGGTATTATCGGCGCGGGCCAGATGGGCTGCGGCATCGCGCACGTATCCGCGATGGCCGGCTACAAGGTCCATATCTACGATCTGTCGCAGGATCGCATCGAAAGCGGACTTGCCACCATCAACGGCAACCTTGCCCGCCAGGTCGCTTCCGGCAAGACCAGCGACGAGGAGCGCAGGGCAGCTCTTTCCCGCATCACCGGCTCGGCCGATCTCAACGACCTCGCCCAGGTCGATCTCGCCATCGAGGCTGCGACCGAAGACGAAAGTGTCAAGCGCAAGATCTATGCACAGGTATGTCCGGTGCTGAAGCCCGAAGCGCTGCTTGCCACCAATACCTCGTCGCTCTCGATCACCCGGCTCGCCTCTGCCACCGACCGCCCCGAGCGCTTCATGGGCATCCACTTCATGAACCCGGTCCCGGTCATGAAGCTGGTGGAGCTGGTACGCGGCATCGCCACCGACGAATCGACCTTCTCGACCGCCAAGGACTATGTCAGCTCGCTGGAAAAGACGATCACCGTCGCGGAAGACTTCCCGGCCTTCATCGTCAACCGTATCCTGCTGCCGATGATCAACGAGGCGATCTATACGCTCTATGAAGGTGTCGGCACCGTCGATGCTATCGACACCGCCATGCGGCTCGGCGCCAACCATCCGATGGGCCCGCTGCAGCTTGCCGACTTCATCGGCCTCGATACCTGCCTGTCGATCATGCAGGTGCTGCATGACGGGCTTGCCGATTCCAAATACCGCCCCTGCCCGCTGCTGGTGAAATATGTCGAAGCCGGCTGGCTCGGCCGCAAATCCGGCCGTGGCTTCTACGACTATCGCGGCGAAGTGCCGGTCCCGACGCGCTGATCGTCAAGCGCTCCACCGCCGCAATTGAGGTTCTCGCCACCCGCGATCAGGCGCTCTTCGCCCAGAACGTGTCTGCTGCCGAAACCGAAGAACGATACTCCTTCGCCCGCCGCTCCAGAAGGCGCTCGAAGGCCTGCTTGATTCGGATCACATGCGGGTTCTTATATTCAAAGCCGGCATTGTGAAGGTGGACCAGCATCGACGCGTTGACCTCGAAGATCACCACCCTGCCCTCGGAATCGAGTGAGCAATCGATTCCGAAATAATCGAGACCGATCTGGCGGCGTATGGCATCGAGGACAGCCATGCCTTTCGCCCCGAAAACACGTTCGGGCTCATTGAGAAAGGCCTCTTCTTCCCTGCGCATCCATTCGATGCCGGCCATGCGCGTCGAGGCGTGATGCACCTTCCAGCCATCGCCTATCGCCAGATGATAGGGAAGTATCTGGTCCCCGACGAAAATGAAGCGATATTTGCGAAAGAAGCCATCGGGTGAACTGTAGTTGACGAAGTCAGTCAGATAGAGGGTCCGCTCGCCGGCCTCTTCGGCAAAGCGCGACAATGTATCGGCGTCCCCGGCCAGTTCCATCATGTCGCCGCCATGCTTGCCCGCATGGCGCACGATCAACGGAAAAGCATTCATATCCCCGTCGCGCACCCGCCGCCGCAGATCCTTGGCTTCGATCCTGGTCGTCGCCGGCATGACAGCATCCTCAACCCCGCTCAAACGCCGGGAAATGGACTCGCGATCCGTCGCCAGCATTAGCCGGGGATGATTGACGACCGGCCTGTGCAGGGAATCGGCGAGATCGATGGCGGAAGCCATGACATCGAGCCCGAAATCGGTCTCCGAAACGAGATTGACGACGACATCAACCTGATCGCTGCAGTCCTGCGGGTCGTTGCGATAGTGGCGCAAGGCAAAGAGCACGTCGGCATCGAAGCAACTGTCTCTGATCAGATCCTCATAGGGCGTGTTGCCGGCTTCGGGTGAGAAGAGCAGAAGTGCCCGGAATTTTGCAGGCTTCGTCGCCGCCGGGTGATTGCGGACCACCCCCATCTCGGCGACGGTTTGAAAGCACGCATGTGCAACTGCCGGATGTTCCAGCTTGAGTTCGAGCTTTCCGCAAAGAATGAGCGCTTCGCGATTGTCCGGTTCGACACGCAGCGCTCGTTGAGCCGTGACCAACGCATCGCCGAAACGTCCCAGCGCGTCGAGCGCCAGCGCCTTGTTGAAGAAACAGCTAAAATCCTCGGGACAACGCGACAGCCCCTTGTCATAGGCTGCGATTGCCTTGTCGAAATCGCGGTACTTCTGAAGAAGGTCCCCAAGCCGCGACCACGATGTCACGTCCTCGGGCGACATATGGCAGCTGCGCAACGCCGCCTGCATGGCCTCCGGCACTTTGCCCAGCGACTCGATGACCTCCGCACGCTTGCCGAAGGCCAGCTTATAGTCGCTCTTGAGAGAAATTGCCCGATCGAGACTTGCAAGCGCTTCGATCGACCGCCCCAACTCTAGGAGCACGAAACCTTGACGATACCAGGACACCGCATCATCAGGCTGTGCTGCAATCGCTCTTTCGCCGCACCGCAACGCCCTGCCAAAGTCGCCGCTGCCTTGATATGCCATACCGAGACCGGACACGGCTTGAATACAATCCGGCTCGAGAGCAAGCGCGGTCTCGAACCACACAATAGCATCCTGCGGCTTGCCGACATGCAGCAGCAAAGATCCGAGCGTGTTGCATATCGTTGGTTCGCGGCTAACAAGCTCGCGGGCCAATAGCAATGTTTTGATGGCGTCGTCATAACGACCGGCATCCATCAAGGTCTCGGCCTGCGCCAAGATAGAAGGAACCACCGATGCATCGGGTGAAGCATGCGCGGGAGACTGATTCATCTGGATCGATTTCAAAAAGGACCTGGGGGTGATTCCAGCCTCTCAGCTGAGGCTTACCCGAGGATGACCTTCGCGCTCGGTTCCGGATACTGTATCTAATGATGAAGCAGGAGCACGGGCAGCCTTTGAACAACGAAGGTGGGCGTTGGACCCGCGAAGCCGCTCAAACCGAGGAGCGGCCTCTACGACAGGTATGCTATCGCCGTCCCGCACGGTCAGGAGATCCAAATGCAGGAACAGAAACGATCGGTTATTCCACCGCAGTCAGGGCACTCGTTCCGGCTGAAAAAAGGCGAGCTTGCACGGGTGATCGATCCGGAAGGTCAGCAGGTTGCCGACATGTGGGCTTTCACGTCGAATGGCGACGGCCTGGATTGGCTCAGCGCGTCGCAGACCCGCGACATCACCGAACGCCTCTTCCCGCGGGCGGGAGAATGCTTCTACAGTGAGAAAGGGCACCCGCTTCTGACATTGGTGGAGGACAATTCGCCGGGTCCTCACGACATGCTGTTCCCGCCCTGCGACACCGCTCTTTACGCACGCGCCGGGCTGCACGACCATCCCAATTGCTACGACAATTTCCTCGGCGCTTTGCGCGAAGCGGGGATGACCGTGCCTTTCGTGCCCAACCCGGTGAACCTGTTCCAGAACTCGCCGCCGCAACCCGATGGCCGGCTTGAGGTGCTTGCCTCCAGGAATCCGCCCGGTGGCAACGTTCTGCTGCGCGCCGAAGCCGACATACTTCTTGTCGTGACGGCCTGCTCCGTCGATTACCATCCGACCAACGGCGAAAAGTGCACGGAAATTATCATCGAGATCGATGGGTGATCGGACGATGCCAGGCATCGCCCGACACGGATCTGGTGCCGTTGGTTTGGCGCATCAAATCCCGGCAGCCGCCTTCACCAGGTTCTTGGCATCCTCGCTGTCCCAGACGGCCGGACCGTTCATGGCCGACAGCAGGCAGCCCTTGTTGTCGATGAGCAGCGTCACCGGCAGGCCGAAGGCGAGGCCCTGCTTTTTCAGCACGTTGAACACGCCCATGGTGTTGTCGCGATAGTAGCCGAGCTTGTCGATGGCATATTCCGCGCGGAAGGCCTTTGTCTTTTCATCGTCGCCGGTATCGATGTTGACGGCAACCACCTCGAACTTGTCGTTGCCGACGCTCTTTTCAAGCGCATTCAGCGCTGGCATTTCCTCGCGGCATGGTACGCACCACGTTGCCCAGACATTCAAGAGCACGGTCTTGCCGGCGAAACTGCTGATCGACAGCGGCTGCCCCTCGGCACCCTTGAAGGAAACATCCTTGAGTGAAATCGGCGCCGGCGGCACGCTCATGGCAGCGACCTGACCCTTGGTGAAGGGCTTTAAGGCAGCAGCACGATCCCTGGCCGATCCGCATTGATCGGCTGCGGCGGTTTCACCAACGCCATTGCCATACCCCGCCTCCTTCACGTATACCGCTGCCGCGCCGGCAATAACCCCAGCTACGGCGGCGAGCATAACAAGTTTCATGGACGGCAGACCGAACGGCTTCTTTGCTGTCATTACATTCTCCAGGTGGGCATCTCATGACTGACGGCACGGACACCAAATCCTCCAACCAGATGTGGGGCGGGCGTTTCGCTTCCGGCCCCGCGGCGATCATGGAGGAGATAAATGCCTCGATCGGTTTCGACAAGAAGCTGTTTGCTCAGGATATCCGCGGCTCAATCGCGCATGCAAGCATGCTGGCGCATCAAGGCATCATTTCAACCGAGGATAAAGACAAGATCGTTCACGGCCTGAACACGATCCTGTCAGAGATCGAGAGCGGCAATTTCGAATTCTCGCGCCGTCTCGAAGACATCCATATGAACATCGAGGCGCGGCTTGCAACGCTCATCGGCCCCGCCGCCGGCCGCCTGCATACCGCCCGCTCGCGCAACGACCAGGTGGCGCTCGATTTCCGCCTGTGGGTCAAGGAAGAGCTGCAGAAGTGCGAGCAGGCGCTGACCGATCTCATCGCGGCCTTCCTTGAGCGCGCGGAAGAGCATGCGGAAACCGTCATGCCGGGCTTCACGCATCTGCAGACTGCGCAGCCGGTCACCTTCGGCCATCATTGCATGGCCTATGTCGAAATGTTCGGCCGCGATCGCTCGCGCGTGCGCCACGCCATCGAGCATATGGACGAATCGCCGATCGGCGCAGCGGCTCTCGCCGGCACCGGCTTCCCGATCGATCGCCATATGACCGCGAAGGCACTCGGCTTCCGCGAGCCGACCCGCAATTCGATCGACACCGTCTCCGACCGCGATTTCGCGCTGGAATTCCTGTCGATCGCCGCCATATCAGGCATGCACCTGTCGCGGCTCGCCGAAGAGATCGTCATCTGGTCGACGCCGCAATTCGGCTTCGTGCGCCTCTCCGACGCCTTCTCCACCGGCTCCTCCATTATGCCGCAGAAGAAGAACCCCGACGCTGCCGAGCTGGTGCGCGCCAAGACCGGCCGCATCAACGGCTCGCTGATCGCCCTTCTGACCATCATGAAGGGCCTGCCGCTCGCCTATTCCAAGGACATGCAGGAAGACAAGGAACAGGTCTTCGACGCCGCAGAAAGCCTTGAACTCGCCATCGCCGCAATGACCGGCATGGTACGCGACCTGACGATCAATACCGCCCGCATGAAGGCCGCCGCCGGCTCCGGCTATTCCACCGCCACAGATCTTGCCGATTGGCTGGTGCGCGAGGCGGGCCTGCCCTTCCGCGATGCCCATCACGTGACGGGACGCGCCGTGGCGCTCGCAGAAAGCAAATCCTGCGAACTGGCGGAACTGTCGCTCGCAGACCTGCAGGCGATCCATCCCGACATCACCGACAAGATTTTCGATGTTCTGACGGTCGAAGCCTCGGTTGCCAGCCGCAAGAGCTTCGGCGGCACGGCCCCTTCGGAAGTGCGCAAGCAGATCGCTTTCTGGCGCGCTCGCAACTGAAAAGACTGACGAAAACGGGACTCAAACAATCGGGGTGCACAAGCGCGGGAAACTTCGCTAAGAAGAGTGACTTTCGCGCTTGTGCCGGACGATTTTCGGTCGAAACGACTGGAAATCATCCGGCTCTAAAACCAAAGAAATAGAGCATGATGTTATCCGAAAGCCATTCAAACTTTTCGGCATCATGCTCTAGCCGCCCAAGAGGATTTCGATGCAGATCAACATGCCGCACATCATCCGCCTGACCGTCGTGCTTTCGGTCGTCGGCCTTGCCGTCGTCGGATGTGGCCGCAAAGGCCCTCTCGATCCTCCGAGTGCTCATGCGACCAAGGGCGGTGACGTCTCCAAGCCGACGAAGGAGCCGGGTACGGAGGACAAGAAATTCTTCCTCGACCCGCTTCTCTGATTAGGCAGCGACCGTGAACCATTTTGAGTATCGCGCCGGCATCCTCCACGCTGAGGATGTTCCGGTTCCAGAGATCGCCAAGGCGGTCGGCACGCCCTTCTATGTCTATTCAACGGCAACGCTGGAGCGCCACTATCGCGTCTTCGCGGAGGCCTTCGGCGACGTCGATGCCATGGTCTGTTACGCCATGAAGGCCAATTCCAACCAGGCGGTGCTAAAGACGCTCGGCCGTCTCGGCGCCGGCGTCGACGTCGTCTCGGTCGGCGAGTTGCGCCGCGCGCTGGCGGCAGGTATTCCGGCAAGCCGCATCATGTTCTCCGGCGTCGGCAAGACCGCGCAGGAAATGGATGTGGCGCTCGAAGCCGGCATCTATTGCTTCAACGTCGAGTCCGAACCGGAACTGGAAGTGCTGAACCAGCGCGCCGTCCGCGCCGGCAAGGTGGCGCCCGTCTCCTTCCGCATCAATCCGGATGTCGATGCCCGCACGCATGCGAAAATCTCGACGGGCAAGAAGGAAAACAAGTTCGGCATTTCCTGGCAGCGCGCCCGCGCCGTCTATGACCGTGCCGCCAGCCTGCCCGGTATCGAGGTCACCGGCATCGACATGCATATCGGCAGCCAGATCACCGAGCTGCAGCCGTTCGATGATGCCTTCAAGCTGCTGCGCGACCTCGTGGAAACGCTGCGTGGCGACGGCCATGATATCCATCACGTCGATATCGGCGGCGGCCTCGGCATCCCCTATCGCGACGACAACAATCCGCCGCCGCTCCCCGATGCCTATGCTGAGATCGTCAAGAACCAGCTGCGCGGGCTCAATTGCAGGATCGTCACGGAGCCCGGGCGCCTGATCGTCGGCAATGCCGGCATTCTGGTGACCGAAGTCATCTATGTGAAAGATGCCGGTAGCAAGAGCTTCATCATCGTCGATGGCGCCATGAACGACCTCATCCGCCCGACGCTCTACGAAGCCTATCACGAGATCCGCCCGGTCGTGACGAGTGCCGCCAGTACCACCCGCATCAAGGCCGATGTCGTCGGCCCCGTCTGCGAAACCGGCGATTATCTGGCGCTCGACCGCGAGATGGCACTGCCAAAGCCCGGCGATCTCCTCGCCGTTGGTTCGGCCGGCGCCTATGGCGCCGTGCAGGCCGGTACCTACAACAGTCGGCTCCTCGTTCCGGAAGTGCTGGTCAAGGGCAATGAGTTCCATGTCATCCGTCCGCGCGGGAGCTATGAGGATCTCATCGGCCTGGATTCGATCCCGGCCTGGCTTGAGGCGTGATCTGCTTGCCTTCATGAATTCGGACGGGACGGGAGGAATCTGCGCCCAGCCCGGCCGATCACGTTTCGGCGAAGTCTGATGAAAAAACAGCCTTTCAGGGTCGTTGCCCTCGTCTTCGCCACAAAGAATGTTATCTTTGAGGGAATGGCGTCTCGCCGGGCGCCGCGTGCGCAAGCGTGTGGGACGCCGCGCCATCCCCAACGGGCTATTAGCCATCAACGTCAGATCGGGAGAAGACCGGACCGATGACCAGCCCCAGCAACCCCAAGAAGGGCGCTTTCGCCACCCGTCCGGCGCTGGCGCGCATGGTTGCGGTCAAGCGTCTCTTTGCCCGGCTTGTGCTGGTTTCCGAACAGCTTCTGCCGCAGCTACTGCTGCCGGCCTCCATTCTGGCCCTGTTCCTGTCTGCCGCCTGGTTCGGCATTTTCCGCATTGCCCCGGATATGCTGCGCTTTCTGATGCTTGCCGTCTTCGCGGTCGGCTTCGTCGCTTCTCTCTATCCGCTGCGTCGCCTGTATTGGCCGGGCACCGCCGAGGCCGACCGGCTGCTGGAAGAGCGCAATGGCCTCGCGCACCAGCCCGTCGCCGTGCAGGAGGACGAGCCGGCGCTCGATACACCCTTTGCACGCGCACTCTGGCGCGAACATCAAACCCGCATGGCAGAACGCATCGCCGCTCTGGATGCCGGCCTGCCGAGACCGGATATCACCCGCTACGACCAGTTCGCACTGCGCGCGATCCCCGTGTTGCTGATGGTGACAGCCTTCAGCTTCTCCATGTCCAACAGCGGCGGCTCGCTGGGCGATGCCTTCACAGCGTCCACCTCGACGTCAACCAATCCCGATGTGCGCATCGACGCCTGGGTTACCCCACCCTATTACACCGGCGAAGCGCCGATCTATCTGACCGGCAATGTCGACAATGCCGGCAACAGCCTGAACGTGCCACAATTCTCCGAGCTTACCGTGCGGGTTTCGGGAACTGCCAGCGACGAGAAGGTGCTGTTTCAGGCGACCGGCGCCGAGAAGGGTATCGAAATCCCCGAGCAAACGGCCGATGCCGACAAACAAAGCCCCGCCGGCGCAAAGCCGGCAACGCCAGCCGCCATACCTGCCGCGGCAAGCGGCGGCAATGTCCCAGCAGCGGACGCGATGGTTGCCCACACCCACATCCTCAAGCTCGAGAAGGGAGGTGAGCTGACCGTCAACGGCAAGTCCTGGTCCTTCAACGTCGTCATCGACAAGCCGCCGGAGATCAGCTTCGACGGCATTCCGCATGCGACGGCAAGCGGCGCGCTGGAACTCGGCTTCAAGGTCAAGGATGACTATGGCGTCGAGGAGGCCCGTGCCGAAATCGTGCCGGTCGACTCCGATCCCACAGCGACCCCGCTCTATGGGCTGCCGGAATACAAGCTGGAAGTCCCGCGTCGCGACCGCCGCAACGGCAAGGGTCTGGCAAGCCATGATCTGACCCAGGACCCGCTTGCCGGCAAACGGGTCCGGATCACGCTCGTTGCCAAGGACGGTGCCGGCCAAACCGGTCGCAGCGCCCCTTATGAGATGGTGCTGCCATCCCGCAATTTCAGCCAGCCGCTTGCCGCTGCCGTGGCCGAGGAACGCCAGGTTTTCGCACTCGACACCCGCAAGATGCCGGAGGCGATAGAGCTCAACAAGTCGCTGACCATCCGCCCCGAAGAGACCATTCCCGATCTCGGCAATTTTCTCGCGATCAAGTCGGCTCTGTCGCGGATGAAGCTCGCGAGCAGCGAAGCCTCGCTGAAGGATACCGCCGATTATCTCTGGC
This sequence comes from Martinezella tropici, assembly GCA_000799755.1. Classification (GTDB taxonomy): domain Bacteria; phylum Pseudomonadota; class Alphaproteobacteria; order Rhizobiales; family Rhizobiaceae; genus Rhizobium; species Rhizobium tropici_A. The sequence continues at coordinate 285,915 of JUHI01000004.1, read as the reverse complement.
AGATCGCGCTTGGCATGGAAGACGCGCAGCTCACCGATGCGGAAAAGGCGCTGCGCGATGCGCAACAGAAGCTCTCCGACGCCCTGCAGCGCAATGCTTCCGACGCGGAGATCAAGAAGCTCACGGACGAGCTGCGCAAGGCGATGGACGCCTATATGAAGGAGCTGGCCGAGCGCATGCGTAACATGCCCGCCCAGCCGAACCAGCGCGCCGCCAATATCCTGCGCCAGCAGGACCTGCAGCGCATGATGGACCAGATCGAAAATCTCGCCCGCTCCGGCAATCGCGAGGCCGCCCAACAGATGCTCTCCCAGCTGCAGCAGCTGATGAATAGCCTGCAGGCCGGCAAGCCGCAGCCCGGACAACAGCAGAACCAGGCGGCAAATGACAAGATGCGCGAGCAGATGGACAAGCTCGGCCGCATCATGCGCGACCAGCAGAAGCTGATGGATCAGACCTTCAAGCTCGATCAGGCCATGCGCGACCGTATGCAGCGCGGCGATTCCAACGAGGATGGCGACGGCCTGATGGACCAGCCGCTGCCTGGCCTCAACGACCCAGCGCGTCCGGATATGGGTCAGCGCAACCAGGGCCAGCAGGATCAGCAGCAGGGCCAGAATAAGCAGAGCCAAAAGGATGGCGACCCAACCGACAACATGACGGCGGATCAACTGCGCGATGCGCTGAAGCAGTTGCGGCAGCAGCAGGAGGATCTCGGCAAGCAGCTCGGCGAACTTCAAAAAAACCTGGGCTCGCTGGGCATGAAGCCGAACCAGAACTACGGCAAGGCGCAGCAGGAAATGAAGGGCGCCTCAGGCCAGCTTGCCGAGGGCAATGGCGAAGGCGCCGTGCAAGGCCAGGGACGCGCTCTCGATGCCCTGCGCAAGGGCACGCGCGAGATGATGAACCAGCTCATGGCGCAGATGCAGCAGGGGCAAGGCCAGGGTCAGGGTCAGATGCCCGGACAGATGGGCCAGGGCGGTCAGAACGGCCGCGATCCGCTCGGCAGGTCACGCAATGATGGCGGCCCCATGGACAATTCTGATGACAACATGGTGCCGGACGTCATTCAAGCAGAGCGCGCGCGCCAAATTCTCGATGCCATTCGCGAAAGGCTGAGCAACAACCCATCGCTGAGCGAGGAGCGGCGCTATCTGGAGCGACTGCTGAATCTCGGGCCGTAAGATAATCCCCCTGCGAAGTGACCGATGCTGTCATGCTCGCCGCAGAGGAATGAGATGGAAACCAAGCTTGCGAGTATTTCGGATCTGCCCGTCACCACCGGCTTGCCGGGCATTCCCCAGGCAGACGCGCGATTGAACGGCAAGCACGAGGTCAGGCTGGCCAAGGCAGTGGGAATCACGCAATTCGGCATCAATCTCGTCACCCTCGACCCCGGAGGCATGTCGTCGTCGCGCCACTGGCATATGGCGGAAGACGAATTTCTCTATGTGCTGGCGGGGACACCGACGCTGGTCGATGAAAACGGCCACCATATACTCGGAGCTGGCGACATCGTGGGATTTCCGGCAGGGCAGCCCAATGCCCATCATCTGCTCAACCACTCCGCCGAAGCGGTGATGATGATCGTCGTCGGCTCAAGAAAGCCGGGGGAGGAAACGATCCACTACCCCGATGACGACTTCGGACCCATTCACAAATGATGATGACGTCAGCACAGGCACAGCTGTGCTGACAACGGACGAACGTCAGGCAGCCAATGCGCGGGCAACGGCCTTGCGGATATCGGGCAGTGCAAACGGCTTGGCCACGACGTCGACGATCTTTTCCATGAGGTCGTCGGCGCGCTCGCGCTGCTCGGCATAGCCGGTCATGAGCAAGATCTTCATCCCCGGGCAGGTCGAATGCGCCTGATGGGCAAGCTCGATGCCGTCCATCACAGGCATGCGGATGTCCGAAAGCAGGAGGTCGTAGCCGCCCGCCTTCAATTTCTCCAAGCCCTCCGCGCCGTCAGCTGCCTCTTCGGTCTCGTGACCGTCCAAGCGCAGCGCGCGGGCGACGAAGCTGCGAAGCGAGTCTTCGTCTTCCGTGATCAGAATTTTTGCCATGGTCCGTGCTCCTGGTCCGTCATGTTCCGCGACCGAAATCACCAGAATTCCGTTTGCGATCGGTAAACGACGGGCAGGCGATCAGGCTCCGTGGTTAATGGTTCGTCATCACTGGAGCAGAATGGGACAGGCGGATGACCCGCCTGCATTAACTTAAGATCAGGCCTCCGCGTCACCCGTGACGACGCCGACGAAGGGCAGTTCGCGGAAGGCGTAGGCGACATCCATGCCATAGCCGACGACGAAATAATCGGGGCATTCGAAGCCGACATAATCAGCCTCCAGCTCTTCCTGGCGCTTGACACTCTTGTCGAGCAACACGGCAAGCGTGACATTGCGGGCGCCGCGCTCATAGAGCAGTTCCTTGGCGAAACGCAGCGTGCGGCCCGATTCCAGAATATCGTCGATCAACAGGACATCGCGATCCTTCACATCGCTGTCGATGTCCTTGACGATGCGCACGCCCTGCGAGGTCGTGCCGGCGCCGTAGCTCGAAAGGGTGATGAATTCGACCTCCGGGGCAAGCCCGGTCTCATGCAAGGCGCGCAGCAAATCCGCGGCGAAGATGAAAGAACCCTTGAGGATGGCGATGACGAGGAGATCTTTCGTCGGCCCGCTGGCGATTTCCTTCGCCAAGACATGATTGCGCTCGGCAATCTGCTCGGCAGTGAAAAGCGGCTCGATATTCTTCCCGCGTACGACAGGCATTGATTGGCATGCTCCATGGCTGCGCGGCCCCTGGCCGCCGATCAAGCCTTAGCCCGTAGCACAATCGGCAAGCCCGACACACCCCCAGAAGCGGATGATTTTAGGTCGATTCCACCTAAAATCCGAATCCGCTCTGGAATCAAACAGGTTGAGCATGATGTCGCCCGAAAGCCGCACGCGCTTTTCGGCATCATGCTTCAAGGCATGAAGGAAAGCCGAACATCCGGCGTTTTTCCACCGGGATGCTGCAATCGCGTCGAGAATCCGCGGCTCTCATGCGGCCCGAGACGATCGACCGGCGTATCGACGACGATGCTCCTGACCAACTGATCCCCAGCGAAAAGATCGGCGCGCACCTCCGGAACCGAAAGCGTGGCGCCGCTGACATTTTCGATGATTCCGTTCAATCTCAGGACGGGCAGACCATTCTCATCGCGTGGCGTCAGCGTCACATGCGAGAACTGCAGAGGCTCGGCCGCTGTCTCGGCTGGCGCGCCCGATAGGCCGGAGAAGCCACCGGAAAGACCGAAGATCAATACAGCGAGACAAACGATGAGCGCCACGAAGCTGCGCCGCGACGCCTGCTGCAAAACCTCTTCGGCGCCACGCAGAACGGACAGGATGCGCGCGAGGGCCGTTTTGCGCGCCGCCGGCTGTGGCTTTGATTGGATACGCCCGCCATAGCGCATGTTGACGCCCGATGCGGCCCGTCCGCGCGCACTGGAAACGGTCACGAATTCGGCATCGACGATATCGGGCTTCGGCATGACGTAATGCGCCTGGCCCGATCCCGCTCCGCGCTCGGGCGGAATGAGGTCATAAACCAGCCCCGTCTGCTGTTGACGGTGGCGAAAAGCGCCCATGATGGCCTCCCGTTGCGGTGATCCACATGGTTTCGACGCCCATTGCCAATCTGGGCATTGAAACGAATCCTGCCCAGTCGTAAATTTTATTGGTTAATGCTTCGCAAAGATCGCCATGAATGGGGCGCCTTTCCAGAAAAATTTACCGGCTGTTAATGCCATTGGTTAACAAGTCGCCTGATTGAACCCTGCGGAAGACTGGACTGCCCGTTGATTCATTTTGAGAACGTCGGTTTGCGCTACGGCATGGGTCCGGAAATCCTCCGTGACCTGAGCTTCGACATACCGAAAAAGTCGTTCCAGTTCCTGACCGGCCCTTCGGGCGCCGGCAAGACGACGCTGCTGCGCCTGCTCTTCATGTCGTTGCAGCCGACCCGCGGGCTGATCCGCATGTTCGACCGCGAGATATCCTCGATCCCCCGCAACGAGCTGCCGCTCTTGCGCCGCCGCGTCGGTATCGTCTTCCAGGATTTCCGGCTGCTCGAGCATCTGACGACCTACGAAAACGTCGCTCTCCCTTTGCGCGTGCGCGGCAAGGAGGAAAGCTCCTACCGCACCGACGTCCTCGAACTGCTGAAATGGGTGGGTCTCGGCGAACGCATCAATGTGCTGCCGCCGGTGCTTTCGGGCGGCGAGAAGCAGCGCGCCGCCATCGCCCGCGCGCTCATCGACCGCCCTGAAATCCTGCTTGCCGACGAGCCCACGGGCAATGTCGACCCGCCGATGGCCCGTCGCCTGCTCAATCTCTTTCTGGAACTCAATCGCCTCGGCACGGCCGTCGTCATCGCCACGCACGATCTCGCCCTGATGGATCAGATCGAAGCCAGGCGCATGATTCTGTCGGGGGGGCATCTCGATATCTATGACTGAGCCCACCCCCCGCAGGAACGCCCCGAATGCGAGGGCTCAGCAGGCGCGGCAAGCGCCCACCCCTCCGGCTGAACGTAAGCGCCCGGAGATGCGTGTCCGCCCGACGGGACCGATCGTGCCGTCCTCCAATATTCAGGGCAATGCGCTGATCGTCGTCATCGCCATCATGGCCTTTCTCGCCTGCCTGACGCTCGGCGCGGTCAGCATGGTGCGCTCGACGGCGGCAAGCTGGGAGAGCCAGATCTCCCGCGAGATTACCATCCAGATCAAGCCGGACGACAATCTCGACATGGAAAAGGCGCTCGCGAGCGCCCGCGACATCGCGCTCAGCTTCGTCGGCACCAAATCCGGACAGATCGTCGACGAGGCCGCGACGGCCCGCCTGTTGGAACCCTGGCTCGGAGCCGGCCTCGATCTCAAGGAACTCCCCGTCCCGCGCCTCGTCATCATCACCATCGACGAGACGCATCCGCCTGACTTCGAGGCAATGCGCAGCCTGCTGAAGGCACAGATCCCGCAGGCGACGCTGGACGACCACCGCACCTGGGTCGACCGGCTCGTCTCCATGGCCCACACCACCGTCTTGATCGGCACCGGCGTTCTGCTGCTTGTTTTCACCGCCATGGTGCTGACGGTGGTCTTCGCCACGCGCGGCGCGCTCTCAGGCAATCGCCACATCGTCGAAGTGCTGCATTTCGTCGGGGCCGAAAGCACCTTCGTCGCCAATGAATTCCAGAAGCACTTCCTGAAAATCAGCCTCAAGGGGTCGGCAGCCGGCAGCGCGCTTGCCGCCCTGTTCTTCGCCAGCGCCGGCTTCCTGCAGAGCCGCACGATCGCCACGCCGCAGACCGATCAAGCAACGGCATTGTTCGGGACTTTCTCCGTCGGTGCGCTCGGCTATGTCGGCATTCTCGCCACCATGATCATCATCGCGCTGCTGACGACGCTGACGGCGCGCTTCACCGTCATGCGCACGATCTACGAGATCGATCTGATCCGTTCCGATCCCGGACGGTCGGATAGTGTGCAGAATTGACGCCGCAACGATGTTTTTTACCGCTTGCAAGCCCGTTCCTTGCCGCAATTAGCGTATAGTACCGAATCATGAGCATGGATCTGACGACTCGCAAGACCGTGAGTTCGCAGTCGCTTCGGGCGCGATCCCGCGGCGATGGTCCCGTGCGACGCAGCCTGTTCCGGCGGTTTTTGCGATGGGGCGGCTTCGCCTTCATTTTCCTGGTCGCCATCGTTTTCGGCGGCTTCCTGCATTTTGCCGATTCGATCACCAGCCTGAAGCCGCCGCTCGACCCCAAGGCCGATGCCATCGTCGTGCTGACGGGCGGCTACCAGCGTATCGATCAGGCGGTGGAACTGCTGCGCAGCGGCGCGGGCAACCGCCTGCTGATCTCGGGCGTGCATCCGACCACGACGCCGACGCAGATCCGCAAGCTGACGCAGAGCTCCACAAGCCTCTTCAGCTGCTGCGTCGACTTCGGCTACGACGCGCTCGATACGATCGGCAATGCGCGCGAAGCGGCAAAATGGATTCACGCCAGGGGCTATAAAAGCGTTCTCGTCGTGACCAACAACTATCATATGCCCCGCAGCCTCGCGGAGCTGAAATACGTCGACCCCTCGACGGATTTCATTCCCTATCCGGTCGTCAACTCCGATCTGAAGACCAAGAACTGGTTCACGGACCCGAACGCGCTGCGCACAATGATCTCGGAATATGCCAAGGTGCTTCTCGCCGGCGCCCGCAATATCACGGGACTGGGACGCCCCACCGGCCTGCGCTCGCGCCAGCCGGTGGAGGATGACGACTGAGTCATCCCGCGCAAGCATCAGCTGCGGTTTTGCGCCGACGACACGCGTGAAGACGCGAAACCACGCATGCACCGACTTTTTATTGACGTCGTAATCGTGTAGGCAGACCTTCGAATGCCGGCGCAAGCCGGTGCATTGGGAAAGCCTCGATGATTATCTTGCGTTCGATCCTGTTCAACACAGCCTTCTATGCCAATCTGATCATTCGCATGATCGTGTTGACGCCGATCTATTTCCTGATGCCGCGCAAGGCGGCCTATGCGATCCCCAAGGCATGGGCGAAATCCAGCACGTGGCTGATGGAGAAGATCGTCGGCACGACCTTCGAGATCGAGGGTCTGGAGAATATCCCCAAGGGCAGTTTCATCTTCGCGCCCAAACACCAGTCCTTCTGGGATACCTTCGCGCTGCTGCCCTATCTCGACGATCCCGTCTACATCCTGAAGCGCGAGCTGATGTGGATTCCATTGTTCGGCTGGTACGCCGGCAAGCAGCGCATGATTCCGGTCGATCGCAGCGCGCGCGGCAAGGTCATGTTCGATGTCCTGAAGCGCACCCGCGAAGAACTCGCGACGGGCCGCCAGCTCATCATCTATCCCGAGGGCACCCGCCGCCCGCCGGGCGCCGAGCCCGTCTACAAATACGGCATCGCCCGCATGTATCGCGACCTCGGAATTCCCGTCGTCGCCGTCGCTATGCATCCCGGCCTCTTCTGGCCACGCCGCACCTTCCGCAAATATCCCGGCCATATCAAGGTGCGCATTCTGCCGCCGATCGAGCCCGGCATGGACCCGGATGCCTTCTTCGCGCGCCTGATCGAGGAAACGGAAAGGGCAAGCGACGAGCTGCTGGTCGAGACGATCGCCGAAAACCCAGATCTACCGATACCGCCGACCGCAGCCCGACGCCTGGCTGAAATCAAACAGGCAAAGCCGGTTCCCGCCGCAGTCTGAGCCCGCAAGAAGCCTGTCGCCGCCAGAAGAGAGGCTCAGGACGCCTTCCGCATCCGCTCCACTTCACCGGCAACCTGCTCGAGCCACTGATCGCGAATGCCCATGTCGCGCAGATGCGTCAGCGTATTGAAAAGATAGGCATCGTTCGGGCCGGAACGTCCGTTGGCGGCTTCCACCACATGGGCGGCCTCGATCGCGTCAAGCGAGCCGGCATATTGGCTGTGACTGCGGTCGACGACGTAGGCGACCGCAGTGACACGCCGCCCGTCGGCAAGCCGGATGGGCAACGTCTTTTCCAGATAGACGTTGGTGACGAGTTCGCGCTCGCGCAGATAGGTCAGCACCTCGTTCCAATCAGAACCCGGAACGCGAAACGCCATGCCGCGGCAAGAGCCGCCGCGATCGAGGCCAAGGACGAGGCCGGGGCTTTGCTCCGTGCCGCGATGGACCCAGGAACGGACGCAGAGCGAGCGGCGATAACCAAAAATAAGGGCCTCGGCCCGTTCGTCGTAACCAAAGCCCGGATTCCACATGAGCGATCCGTAGCCAAACACCCAAAATTCGTCCATATCCAACGCCAAATCACTGTGAAGCTTCAGTTCAACCATTGGAGAACAACATGGCAGCGTCAAGCCAGAGCGTAACGACCGGTCGAGGCAAACGTCTTTGGCTCATCCTGCTGGGGCTGATCGTGGTTCTGGCCGGTCTTTACACCGGCGGATGGTACTATGCGACCGGTTTCGTCAGGGCCAATATCCTGAAGGCGCTTGGCCAGCAGAACAGCGCCGGCGTTGCCGGCAAATGCGAGAACATGGCCTTCAACGGCTTCCCCTTCTCCATCGGGCTCACCTGCGACACGGTGACGGTCGACAACCAGACCCGCGGCGTGTCGGCCAATTTCGATACGCTGAGCGCCTCCGCGCCGGTCTTCCAGCCCAATCATGTCAGCTGGAGCCTGAAATCTCCGGCTGAGTTGCGGACGACAGCCGGCCTGACCGTGTCGGCGGAATGGGCCGACCTGCAATCGAACCTCGTCGCCAAGGGCCGCGGCGTCGGCCAGACCCAGACCGTCATCGATGGGCTGAAGGCAGCTATCACCTCCTCCGTCACCGGCCAGAGCGTCGATGTCACTGCCGCCCATACCGAGATGCACGCCAGCCAGAACGGCAGCGACCTCGATTTCGCCATCGGCGTCGAAAATGCCAATGCCGTCATCAAGGACTTTCCGCAGCCCCTGCCGACCGCCTCGACCAGCGCCAGCGTGACGCTGACGGGCAAGGCCGGCTTGCTCGACGGCAGCGATCGCGAGGGGCTTCGCGGCACAGCGGGCGTCCTGCACCAGGCCGTCATCGACATCGGCGACGGTCGCATCATGACGCTTTCCGGCCCCTTCAGTTTCGACGGCGATGGCTTCCTGTCCGGCCAGTTCAAGCTGGAGATCAATCAGATCGGCCCCTGGGGCGATAGCCTGACGACCACGCTACCCGCCGCCAAGAACATCATCAAGACAGCCACGAAGATGCTGAAAGCGCTTGCCAATGGCGGCGACAAGGTCTCCGTCGCACTGACGGCCGATCGCGGCCGCCTCTCGCTCAGCGGCTTCATCCCGCTCGGCAAGATCCCGCCGATCTGAGATCGCTATCCCTTGTCTGCACCGGAGATATTCTTGACAAAGAATATCTCCGGGCTCGGCTGGACGATACGGAGATCGATGCTGCCTGCAGCCTTGAAGCCGTTGCGGCGATGCCAGGCCTGCGGCTCGGCTTCGGCCCATTCGCTCGAGGTCATCAGGTGTTCGACGCCCTCTTCGATCATGGCGCTCTCCCAGGCGCGAAAAAGAGCCGACCCCGCACCGGCCCGCTGATGCGACGGCAACACGCGGATCATGTCCATATAGGGTATCTTGCCCCAGAAACGGCTGAAGCGGAGAAAACCGACGAGTTTGCCATCCTGCTCGGCGACAAAATACTCATCGAACTGGATGCAGCGCCTGATCCAGTCCTCGCTCGCATCGTCGTGATCGGCGAGCCAAGGCAAATCTTCCAAGCACCCGCGTCTGACGATCATCGACGCCGCTCCCTTGTGTCGGGATAACTATTCCTTCGCATCCAGGGCGTGGCGGCCGAAGTCGGGCACGTCGACATCCTGGCCGGCTTCGACGATCGAGCGGCGAATGGCGCGGGTGCGGGTGAAAAGTTCGAAGATCTTGTCGCCGTCACCCCAACGTATCGCGCGCTGCAACGATGCCAGGTCCTCGGAGAAGCGCGACAGCATCTCCAGGATGGCGTCGCGATTATGCAGGCAGACGTCGCGCCACATGGTGGGGTCGGAGGCGGCAAGGCGGGTGAAGTCGCGGAAGCCGGAGGCCGAATATTTGATGACTTCCGATTCCGTCACCGTCTCCAGATCGTCGGCGGTGCCGACGATATTGTAGGCGATCAGATGCGGCAGATGCGAAACGATCGCCAGCACCTTGTCGTGGTGCTCTGGATCCATCTCGTCGACACGCGAGCCGAGAGTCTCCCAGAAATTGCGAAGTGTCTTGATCGCGGCCTCGTCCGTGCCCGGAACCGGCGTGAAGATGCACCAGCGTCCCCTGAACAGCCCGGGAAAGCCGGCATCAGGGCCGGATTTCTCGGTGCCGGCCAGCGGATGGCCCGGAATGAAATGCACGGTGGGCGGCATATGCGGCTGCATCTGCGCGATGACCGAGGCCTTGGTCGAACCGACGTCGGTGACGATCGCACCCGGCTTCAGATGAGCAGCGATCTCCTTGGCAACGCTCTCCGAAGCACCGACTGGCACCGAGACGATGACGAGATCGGCATCCTTGACCGCGTCGGCCGAAGATGGCGTGTAACGGTCGCCAAGCTGCAGTTCTTCGGCGCGCTTCAGCGTTTCGGCGCTGCGCGTCGAGATCACCACTTCCTTGGCAATCCCGAGGCGCTTGATGTCATGGGCGATGGAGGAACCGATGAGGCCGATGCCGATCAGTGCGATGCGGTCGAACTGGATGCTGCTCATGACTTGCGCCCCATAAATTCGGTCAGCGTGTCGATGACGCCGAGATTGGCCTCCTCGGTGCCGATGCTGATGCGCAGCGAATTCGGGAAGCCATAGGCGCGCACGGCGCGGGTGATATAGCCGCGGCTCGTCAGGAAATCATCGGCCTCGACGGCGCGCTTGCCGTCGCTATCGGGGAAATGGATGAGAATGAAGTTCGTCACCGACGGCGTCACCTTGAGGCCGATGGCCTCGAGCGCAGCCGTCATCTTCTCGATCCAGATCAGATTGTAGGCGACGGTCTTTTCGGTGAAAGCCTGATCGCGAACGGCCGCCGCTCCGGCAGCGATGGCCGCATTGTTCAGGTTGAACGGGCTGCGCACGCGGTTCAGCGCATCGACGACATCGACCGGCGCATACATCCAGCCGATGCGAAGGGCGGCCAGGCCATAGACCTTCGAGAAGGTGCGGGTCATGACGACGTTCTGGTTCGCAGAAACGAGCTCCAGGCCAGCCTCGTAGTCGTTGCGGCGGACATATTCGGCATAGGCCGCGTCGAGCACGAGGATGACGTGCTTCGGCAGGCTCGCCTGCAGGCGGCGTATCTCGCTGACCGGCACATAGGTTCCGGTCGGATTGGCGGGGTTGGCGATGAAGACCATCTTGGTCTTCTCGGTCACCGCAGCGAGGATCGCGTCGACATCGACGGTGCAATCCGTTTCCTTGACCGTGACAGGCGTCGCGCCGGCGGCCATGATCTGGATCTTGTAGACCAGGAAGCCGTGCTCGGTGATGATGCCTTCGTCACCCTTATCGAGATAGGTGTGGCAGAGCAGGCCGAGCAGTTCGTCAGAGCCGTTGCCGCAAAGGATATTGGCGACATTCAGCCCATGCACATCGGCGATCGCCTGGCGCAATTCCTTGGCCTGCCCATCCGGATAGCGCTCGAGATTGCCGGCAGCGCCGCGGAAGGCCTCGATGGCCTTGGGGCTGGCGCCAAGCGGCGTCTCGTTCGACGAGAGCTTGAACACGCGCGCAACGCCCGGCGCATGCTCCTTGCCCGGCACATAGGCAGCGATATCGAGAATGCCGGGACGCGGGAGGGGCTTGCTCATTTCCATGCTCATGGGATCGACCTTGGGAAACACCGGAAAATTCCGGTTTATGACACCCCGTCGCATTAATGCGGAAACGCGGTTTTGTCGAGTGTCGGCGTTCGGTCTAAGGCATCAGGTGCCATCGCGCGTCGTCGGTATGCCGCGCGGCGCCAGAACGGGCACGAAGACGCGGCGCGATGCGCGCACGGCGACGGGCAAGCCCTGATAGAGCCGCTTCTGCGCCTCGACGATGATGACACCGGAGAACGCGGGCCAAAGGGTGCGACCCACCCGCTCGAAGGCGCGCCGAAGCCGCAGCACGGTGCGCAGCTTCGATGGCGGGAAGAACAGCGCTTCCGCCGTCGCGCCCGGCGTAAAATTGGTCTCTCGCAGCAGCGAGGTCAGCTGGCCGCGCGAATAAGGCCTGCCGGAGCCGAATGGCGTGTGCTCCATCCGCGCCCAGACGCCCCGGCGGTTGGGTACCGCAATGACGAGCCGCCCGCCCGGCGCCAACACACGCCAAAGCTCCTTCAGCGTCTCGCGCGGGCTTTCGGCGAACTCGAGCGAATGCACCATCAGCACACGGTCGATCGAGCTGTCGGGCAAGGGCAGCTCTTCATCGAAGATCAGAGCTGTCGACGAAGCCGAGTCCATCGGCCAGTTCACCGCGCCCTGCCCGGCCGGCATGAAGGCGAAGGTGCGTTCGGTGTCGGCGCGGAAACGGTCGAGATAGGGAACGGCATAGCCGAGGCCGACGAGCCGTTCCTCCGGCATGCGCGCCCAGATCGAGGAAAGCGCCATGGCGATCGACTGCTCCGCCAAGCGACCGAGCTCGGAATGATAAAACTGGCGGAGATCGACAATATCGGCGTGCATCGAAACAAATGTTATCAGCCGAGCGTTGGACTTCAAGGCCGAACGGCTTACATTCTCTACCAACGTAAAAGACGAGGACGATTTCCATCATGAAACCATTGGAATTAGAGATTTTTATCTGCCGTTCCGACAATTACGGCGTCTTGGTCCATGATCCCGAAACCGGGTTGACGGCATCGATTGACGCTCCGGAGGCGGATGCCATCCTGAAGGCTGCCGACCGTCGCGGCTGGACGCTCAGCCATATCCTGACGACCCATCATCACACCGACCATGTCGAGGGCAATCTGGCGCTGAAGGAGCAGTTCGGCTGCGAGATCATCGGCCCGATCAACGAGGCCGTCGCCATTCCCGGTCTCGACAAAGCCGTCGGCGATGGCGACACGTTCGAGTTCGCCGGCCATACCGTCAATGTCATCGAGACTCCCGGCCACACCGCCGGCCATGTCTGCTATCACTTCTCCGACGACAAGCTGCTCTTTGCCGCCGACACGCTGTTTGCGCTGGGTTGTGGCCGCCTGTTCGAGCGGACGCCGGCCGACATGTGGGCCTCGCTGCAGAAGCTGGCCGTCCTGCCCGATGAAACCGCGGTTTATTTCGGCCACGAATATACGCTCTCCAACGCCCGCTTCGCTCTGACCATCGATCCCGACAATGAGCGGCTGAAGTCGCGCGCCGCCGATATCGAAGCCTTGCGAGCCGCCGGCAAGTTCACCATTCCGACGACGCTTGCGCTCGAGAAGGAAACCAACCCGTTCCTGCGCGCCGCGGACCCTTCGATCCGCCGCCACCTGCTGATGGAAAGCCGCAGCAACGACGAGGTCTTCGCCGAAATCCGCAAGCGCAAGGACAATTTCTGATGCAGGCAAAAGAGATCATCGCAACGCTTGCCATGCAGCGGCATCCGGAAGGCGGCTGGTACGTGCAGACATTTCGCGACGAGAACGGCGGCGCGCGCGGCCATTCGACGGCGATCTACTATCTGCTCGAGGCCGGCGAACGCTCGCATTGGCACCGGGTGCGCGATGCGGCCGAGGTCTGGCACTATTATGCCGGCGCGCCACTCGCCCTGCATCGCTCCGCCGACGGCAGGGCCAGTGAAAGGCTCGTTCTCGGCATGGATCTGGCGAAGGGGGAGCGGCCGCAGGCGCTCATTCCGGCCAACTGGTGGCAATCGGCCGAAAGCCTCGGCGAATTTACCCTCGTCGGCTGCACGGTTTCTCCGGGCTTCGAATTTTCAAGCTTCGAGATGGCGCCACCGGATTGGACGCCTGCCTCGGCCTGATCCTCTTTTGCCAATCGTCCAGATCACCCAATATGCGTCCAGACCGCGCAGCGCGGCCGCCTTGAAAAAGCGTTGCGCTGCGTCAGCTTTAGAAGGGGAGAGAGAAGATTGATTCAACTGGAGGAGGCTTTTTCGTGCGTTTATTGTTTCCTTTGCTCGTCGTGGCGGGCTGTATCATGAGCGTACCTGCCCTTGCCCTCGATGCGCCGGCCTCGCCGCCGGCAGATCAGCCCTTTAAAAATTTCGTCACCTCGGTCGAAAAGGACGGCTCGATCACCTTCCGTCTTTATGCGCCGGCGGCAAAGGCGGTCTCGGTAGGCCTCGGCTCGCGCGATCCGATCGTCATGCAGAAGGGCGACGACGGCACATGGAGCGCCAAGACCGAGGTGCTGAAACCGGACCTCTACGAATATTATTTCAACATCGACGGCTTCCGCAGCATCGACACCGGCACGAATGCGCCGAAGCCGCAGCGGCACGTCAATACCAGCCTGATCCTCGTGCCCGGCAGCATTCTCGATATCCGAAACGTCCCGCATGGCGATCTGCGGCTGGTAACCCTGCATTCGAAGGCACTCAGCTCGGAACGGCAGATGTATGTCTACACGCCGCCAGGCTACACCGATTCCTCCAAACTGCTGCCGGTCCTCTATCTCTATCACGGCTTCGGCGACACTGTCGGTTCCTGGGTCGCACAAGGGCGCGCGCCGCAGATCCTCGACAATCTCCTTTCCGAGAAGAAGATCGAGCCGATGATCGTCGTCATCCCCGACACGGAAACCGACGTGCCAGATGCCATCGCCGAGAACATGCCCGCCTCGGACATCCGCAAGGTCTTCTTTCCGGCCAATGCCGAAGCCGCCGATCGCGAGCTTGTCGAAGACCTCATCCCCTATATGAAGCAACATTACCGCGTGCGGAGCGATGCGGACGGCCGCGCCGTCGCCGGTCTTTCACAAGGCGGATATCAGGCTCTCGTGTCGGGCCTTTCGCATCTCGGCACGTTCGGCTGGGTCGCGACCTTCAGCGGCGTCAGCACCATGAGCTCGCCGAACAAGGCCGTCGAGGCAGCATTGAACGAGCCGGAGAAGATCAACAAGGCGCTGCACAACTTCACGGTGACGGTCGGCAGCAAGGACGAAGTCGTCGGCAAGGATGTGGCAGCCCTGAAGGCGACGCTCGACGAGAAGAAGATCAAGCACGAATACCACGAATATCCGGATCTCCAGCATGAAATGGATGTCTGGCGGCCATCACTTGAGGCCTTCCTGCAGGAAATCTTCAAGAAGTAATGGCAGGGATTGCGGCGGAGCTATTCCGCCGCTTCCGCCTGCGGCCGCTCGGCATTGTCCCGCCGCAGGATCATGCGGTGAGCGGCAAGCACGGCCCCACCGGTCACGAGCAGGCAGGCAAGTGCAATGCCCCAACTCGGCTCGGCAAAACCGAACAGCGTCAGGATCAGCGTCGACAGCAAGGGTGCGGCATAGCTTGCCGCGCCGAGGATCTGGATATCGCCATTCTTGACGCCGTAATCCCAGGCATAGAAGGCAGCACCGACCGGAAACAGGCCCAATCCGAGTACGGCAATCCATTGCCCCGCGCTCTCCGGCCAAATGGTCTCCTCCAGGCCGAGATGGCAGACGAAGGAGAGAACCGATGTCACGAGGCAGAAGATCGTAACGACATCGGTGGAAACGGCCTCGAAGCGGCGCGTGACCAGCGAATAGCCGGACCAGGTGAAGGCGCAAAGAAAAGCCGCGCCATAGCCGACGGCATAGGCGCCTTCGAAATGAAAGCCGTTGCGGCCGACGATCAGAACCGTGCCCGCAAGCCCCATCAAGGCGCCGGCGATATGATACCAGCGCAGCCGTTCGCCGGGCAGCAACGCCGAGCCGACAACGATCAGCAGCGGCCAGAGATAGGCGATCAGCCCCGCCTCGACAGCCGGCGCGTGGCGCAGCGCGGTGAAATAGAGGAAATGGTAGCCGAACAGCCCGGCAATGCCTGTGATCCAGACCTTCGCCGGCTGGCGCAGCAGTTGCAGCCGCTCCGGGCGCAGTAAAAGCACGACGATGCCGGGAATGCTGCCGATCGCAAAGCACACGGCAAGCAGCTGAAAGGGCGGCATCTTGCCGGAAGCCACCGTCAAGAGCGCGAGAAACGACCACATCAGGATGGCCGAGAAGCCCGTCAATGTCGCACGAAATTTCACCCCTGCCCCCAGCCCTTTATCGCAGGCGTCCCCAGCCCGCTGAAGCAATCCCCGGAAGGCCGCGCCGCGGCTTTCCTCCGGAATTACATGAAAATTGACGGTCCTAGCCGCCGTATTTTACGGCAGTAATCGTCACCGTCCCGTACTGCGTCGGTATGCGGACATAGACCGGAGCATAGACGTTCATCGCGTCGGCCTTGGCAAACCAGATCTCCATATTATTGCTCTTGGCGAGATAGAGATAATCGGAACGCGTGCTCTTGTAGCCGCTCTTCGGTGTGAAGCGCACGCCGCAGGCGACCGTCTTGCCCTTGAAGCCTTCCGTCGAAAAGGGATGCGATCCCTTCGGCGACAGTTTCAGATCCATGCGCATCTCGCCGTCGAAGACGGCCAGCGTCTGATTGCAGAGGTTGAGGCTGGGCGTGATCGGAAAGATCATGCCCGATATCGGATCGAGCACGGACTTCAGATCCTCCCCCGTAAGCGGGACCCAGGTATCCGGACGCTTCGGTTCGGGCGTGATCGTATTCGACGTCACATTGCCGTTGGCATAGGCGACGTCATAGGTGCGCTCTCTCTTGCCGCTCTTGTAGAAGAGCGTGTAATGCGTCGCCTGCAGCTTGCTGTCGTTGACGACGCCGGTCACATCGGTCCGCGCATCGATGGAAGTGACGAGATCCGCAAGGCCCGCCGAGGTAATATCGCCGCGGATGGTGAACTGCTTGCCGGTGACCTCGGTCTTGAAATCCGCCCTGGCAATCGGTAGGCCGGCCAGCGAAACGCGATAGCGCGTTTCATGCCGCAGCACGTCGGCCAATGCCATCGCCGGCATCGACGCAACGATCGCTGAAATGAGAAGCCACTTCCGAATTTGAACCATAATCAGGGCCTTCAACGAGGATCAGGCAAGTTATATAGTCGCTTTGGTTGCCTGCTGCGAGCGCCAGACAACAGCAGCTTTTTGACGGAATTACGGGAAAACACAAGGTTTGGCTTGACGCGGCCGGGCTGTCTGACTATAGAACCGCAACTTTCCAATTATGGCCTGTTGGATTGCGTACCGGGTTTTGCCCGGGATGTTTATCCGATGGCCGAGAAAAACAAAAGTAGGTGTACCATGTCCCGCATGTGCGAATTGACTGGCAAGGCCGTCCTCGTGGGCAACAATGTCAGCCACGCCAACAACAAGACCAAGCGTCGGTTCCTGCCGAACCTCTGCCAGGTCACGCTGATCTCCGACGTTCTCGGCCAGCGCTACCGTCTGCGCGTTTCCGCAGCAGCGCTCCGCTCGGTTGAACATCGCGGTGGTCTGGACGCTTTCCTTATCAAGGCAAGCGAAAACGAACTCAGCATGCGCGCGCGCCTGCTGCGTCGTCAGATCGTCAAGAAGTCTGCCGAAGCTGCCGTCGCTGCTTAATCAGCGCTAGCACTTCGCGATATCATACGGACTGAAAGGCTTGCACGGATTAATTCCGGACAAGCCTTTTTCCATGTCCGGTTTCTTCAACTGGTGGCATCTCCCAGGATAAAAAAATGCTGACAGCACGTCATACCCTTATCTACGTTCTGCTGATGACGCTGGTCGTCGTCGCCTCCAATATCCTCGTGCAGTATCCGCTGCAGGCTACCCTCGCCGGCATCAATCTTGCGGATATCCTCACCTGGGGCGCCTTTACCTACCCGGTCGCCTTCCTCATCACCGATCTGACCAACCGCCAGTTCGGGCCCAAGGCTGCGCGCAAGGTTGTCTTTGCCGGCTTCGTCGTCGGCGTTGCGCTATCCTTCTATACGGCACAGCCGCGTATCGCCATTGCCTCCGGTTCGGCCTATCTCGCCGGCCAGCTCCTCGATATCTCGGTCTTCAACCGCCTGCGCCGCATGGCCTGGTGGCGCGCGCCGCTGTTCGGCTCGCTGATCGGCTCGATGCTGGATACGCTGATCTTCTTCTCCTTCGCCTTCGCGCCCTTCTTCGTGCTCTTTGGACCGAACGATCCCTTTGCCATCGACTGGGCGCCGATCCTCGGTGTTTTCTCCACGTCGGCACCGCGCTGGGTTTCCTGGGCAATCGGCGACTTCTCGGTCAAGGTGACCGTCGGCCTCGTCATGCTGCTGCCCTATGGCGCACTGATGAACACGCTGAAACCGATGTCGCGGGCCCCGACCGCCTGAGCGGCCAATGGTCGGCGCGGATCGCCATCGATGCGCGCCGAAGCATTTTTTACCGATAAGACAGACAGCCAAGAACAGTGGACGCGAATGCGGCCGGGTTTTCCGCCATCATCAGATGACCGGTATCGGCGATGTTGATCCGCGCCGTGCAGAGGGCATTCGCCCAATCGGGCACATCCCAACCCTCAGCAGAGCGCCGTCCGGCAATCAGGTAAACTGGAATAGCGGATTGCATGATGCTCCGGACCGCCTCCAGATAAGCGGGCTCTCGCGTCGCCGCAACGACTGCCTTTGCCTGCGCCTTGATCGTCGACGGCGGCTGGTTTGCAAGCCAGCCTCTGGCAAGCGCGGACGTCCATGCATCGATCTTCACGCCAGCGCCACCGATCCACGCCTCCGGATCGGCTTCATAGCCGGCAATGATGCTGGCCACTTCCTCGAGCGGCTTCACCGCTATCTGGCCGGACCAGAACGCATCCTTCAGGGTAAAATTACCTTCGACGCTCGTCAGCGATTCGATCAGCTCGGGGAAATGCTGGGCAACCAGCACGGAAACCGCGCCACCAACGGAATGCCCGACCAGATGCACCTTGCCTGCACCGAGGCCGGATATGAAATCGGCAACATGGCGTGCCTGATCGAGAAGTGACAGGCCGCCGGTCTCCGCCTCGCGGTTGCTGCCATAGCCGATCAGGTCCGGGGCGTGAACATCGGCATCGCCGAAGGCAGCCAGGATCTTCGAGTCGCTCAGGCTGCCGAAGAGCCCATGCACCAGCACGATAGGTTTGTCGGGAACGGACATGTCTGGGAATCCATTTGTTGGAGCAAGGGCGTCGCTTAGCCCAGCGTCAACGTTTCCTCAATGCCGGCGCAACGAAAAAATGGGCCGACGTGCTTCTAGCTCCGGCTGACGAGTTTGTCGTCATGCAGGCGAAACTCCAGCATCAGGCTGCGCTGCAGGATCGAATGATTGTCGTCAGAGACCAGAATGAGATGAAGGGAGCCATCCGCCGCGCGGAAGACATCTATCCCTTCCATATTGTCGATCTGCTCCCGCGAACTCGCCTCGAAGATCACCTTGCCGTCCACGACGGCGCCGGGCCTGATGTCCGAACCGGCGATCCGGCGGATGCGCACGCCGAGGCCGTGCATCAGCCCAAAGCGGCGCTCCAGCAGCAATAGATCCCCATCCGGCAGAAAGACGCCATCGCTGACGTCAAAGCCTCCGTAGTGCCGGACGGTGAAACGCCCCTGCAGCGGCCCATCCAGCACGGCGGCAAACATATTCCCCTGATCGTCCAGGCTGTCTTCCGTGACGAGGACGGCACCGCCGGCAAGGGGGCTCGACTGCGGCGCGATCATCAGCGCCTCGAGACTGCGATTGGCCCGCAGCTGCACTCTCGGAATCGGAAGCGGCAAGGTGCCGTCAGGAGGTGAAATCTCGAAGCCCGGATCGGGATAGACGTCGACTCGGTGATACTGCTCGTAGCTGACGAGGACATGGTCGCCACGCAGGGCCAGTCCCTCCGCATCCATTGACCCTTTGCCGGGATCGGTGCCACCCTGGCGATCGATCATCGGCATGATGCGGGCGTCGCTGATGCCCTTCAACCGACCCTCGCCGTCGCGCTCGATCGCTCCGGTCAGCCAGTGGCCCGTATCCAGCACGGAGATGAAATTCCGTTGGTCGGGACGAAATCGCATGGCGGAAATGGCGCCCAGAAGCGCATTGTCCGAGCTGAGCTCAAGGCCGCCGATGAATTCCAACGCGCCGAATCGCGTTTCGTTCGAACCTGGTCTGAACTTGGAAATGACGGTGGCGCGGATGGTGGCCACACCATCGTCCTTGCCATCGCCGCCGGCACTGCAGCCGGCAAGCAGCATTGCCAAAACGGCAGCGGTCAGAACGGTCCATGCTCGATATGCACGCCGGCCAGAGAAAGCAGCGCCTCCGGGCGAAAAAGGCACCGGCCACAGGGCCGATGCCGAAGGAGGCCTGAGCGCGCTCAGCTTGCGCGGCGCATGCGCGAGCGCGGCATGCTCGTCTGATCTTCGAACAGCGAGGCAAGCTGCTCGGTCATGGCGCCTGCGAGCTCATCGGCATCGACGATGGTGACCGCGCGGCGATAATACCGCGTGACGTCATGGCCGATACCGATCGCCAGCAGTTCCACAGGCGAGCGCGTCTCGATCTGGTCGATGACGGCGCGCAGATGCCGTTCCAGATAGTTGCCCGGATTGACCGACAGTGTGGAATCGTCGACCGGCGCACCATCCGAGATCATCATCAGGATGCGGCGCTGCTCGCGCCGTCCAAGCAGGCGGTTATGTGCCCAGATGAGCGCCTCGCCGTCGATATTCTCCTTGAGCAGTCCCTCGCGCATCATCAGGCCAAGATTGCTGCGCGACCGGCGGTAAGGCTCGTCCGCGGACTTGTAGATGATGTGGCGCAGGTCGTTCAGGCGCCCCGGTGTCTGCGGCTTGCCGCCGGCAAGCCATTTTTCACGCGCCTGCCCGCCCTTCCAGGCCTTGGTGGTGAAACCGAGGATCTCGACCTTGACGCCGCAGCGCTCCAGCGTGCGCGCCAGAATGTCCGCGCAGGAAGCGGCAACGGTGATCGGCCGTCCACGCATCGAGCCGGAATTGTCGATCAACAGCGTCACGACCGTATCGCGGAACTGCGTATCGCGCTCCATCTTGAAGGACAGCGCCTGCGTCGGGTCGATGATCAGACGCGGCAGGCGCGCCGGATCGAGATAGCCCTCTTCCAGGTCGAAATCCCAGGAGCGGTTCTGCTGCGCCATCAGGCGACGCTGCAGGCGGTTTGCCAATCGGCCGACGGCACCCTGCAGATGGGCAAGCTGCTTGTCGAGGAAGGCTCGCAGGCGTTCGAGTTCGGCGGTGTCACAGAGTTCCTGTGCCGTCGTGGTCTCGTCGAACTCCTCCGTGTAGACGTGGTAATCGACCTTCTCGTTGAAGTCGGCGAACGGCGTGTTCGGACGGCGGGTTTCGCCCGGCGTTTCCGAATCTTCCTCGCCCTCTTCGCTCATGTCGTCGTCCGAGATCTCGCCGCCGTCCTCGGTCGCGCCGTCCTCCATCTGCTCGTCGGAGGCCTCGCTGTCCTCGGCCGGCGCGGCATCGGAGCCTTCGTCTTCCTTGGCCTCGTCGTTATCCTGGTCTTCGCCGTTCGGCTTATCCTCTTCGCTCTGCTGATCGTCGCTGTCAGGCTCCGACTGTTCGTCGCCATATTCCTCGGCCATTTCCATGGCCGACAGCATGTTGCGGACGACGCGGGCAAAACTCTGCTGATCGTTGATGGCGGACAGCAGATTGTCGAGTTCGCCGCCGGTTTTTTCCTCGATGAAAGGACGCCAGAGGTCGAGCACCTTGCCGGCGCTCTCCGGCGGCTTCTGACCGGTCAGCTTCTCGCGCACGATCATCGCCATGGCTTCGCCGATCGGCGCATCTTCCTGCCGCTCGATGCCGGAGAAATTCGCCTTGGCGTATTTTTCCGTATTCATCGAGTTGATGTTGGCGGCAACGCCGCTCATGCGCAGCGAACCGATCGATTCGACGCGTGCCTGCTCAACGGCATCGAAGATGCTGCGGGCATCCGCACCCTGGGGCGCCATGACGGCATGGACGCGGGCGTCGTGACAGGCAAGACGCAACGCCATCGAATCGCCAAGCCCGCGGGTCACCGCGAGCTCGTGTGCTGTCGGCCGCTTCGAAAGTTCCGGCAAGCGGATACGCTCGCCGGTCATCCCCGGACGTTCGTTGGCGAACGCAACCTCGACCTCGGCATCGCCGGCGATCGAGCGCACGCAGCCTGTGATCGCCCGGCGCAACGGCTCCATGTCCACCGGGGCACCCGGCTTCGCTTTGGAATTATCTCCGCGACCTGACATGATGTGTCGGCTTTTCCTTAGGCTTCGAGCACGATGTTGGCGGCACTTTCCTTCAGCTCGACGCCGAAGGCGCGCTGATAGTGCTCGGCGACCAGCGGCCGCTCCAGCTCATCGCACTTGTTGAGGAAGGTGACGCGGAAGGCAAAGGCGACATCGCCGAAGATTTCCGCATTCTCGGCCCAGGTGATGACGGTACGCGGGCTCATGACGGTCGACAAATCGCCGTTCATGAAGGCCGCGCGCGTCAGATCGGCAACGCGGACCATCTTGGAAACGGTGTCGCGGCCCTTGTCGTTGCGGAAGGACTTCACCTTCGCCAGCACGATATCGACTTCGTTGTTGTGCGGCAGGTAGTTCAGCGTCGTCACGATCGACCAACGGTCCATCTGCGCCTGGTTGATCTGCTGCGTGCCGTGGTAGAGGCCCGTGGTGTCACCGAGACCAATGGTGTTGGCGGTCGCGAACAGGCGGAAAGCGGGGTGAGGACGGATGACGCGGCTCTGGTCGAGGAGCGTCAGGCGGCCCGAGGATTCCAGCACGCGCTGGATCACGAACATCACGTCCGGACGGCCGGCATCATATTCGTCAAAGACGAGCGCGACATTGTGCTGGTAGGCCCAGGGCAGGATGCCGTCCTTGAATTCGGTAACCTGCAGACCGTCCTTGACGACGATCGCATCCTTGCCGACGAGATCGATACGGCTGACATGGCTGTCGAGGTTGATGCGTACGCAAGGCCAGTTGAGGCGGGCGGCAACCTGCTCGATATGCGAGGACTTGCCGGTGCCGTGATAGCCAGAGATCATCACGCGGCGATTGTGGGCGAAGCCGGCGAGAATGGCGAGCGTGGTCTCGCGGTCGAAAAGGTAGTCCGTATCCAGATCGGGCACATAAGCGCCGCCCTGGCTATAGGCAGGGACGCGGATGTCGGAATCAATGCCGAAGACTTCACGGACCGAAACGGTGGTGTCGGGAACTTCGGAAATATCAAGGTCAATCTTGCTCATCATGTCTCCGGGGCGGGTGGCTCTCACCCTGCCATATCAAACTCAGCCGATTTTTCCGAAACGCCGCAGCTTTTTTGCCCGCATCCGTTCGGTCGGAACAGCGGCGATACTTCTCCGGGACTAAAGCAAAATCTCGGCGCGATTGCATGATCGCTTGCGAGCATCCTTGAACAGAGTCCCCGGACAAGAAACGCCGCGTCCGGAAAGTTGACCGAGGTGCAGCCAGCCAAATGCGCACCCTGCCGCGGTTGCCCGCAGCTTCAGCCGATTTGGACCATACCTGATTGAAGGCGGAGAGCAAGGACGGGAATTAACAAAAACCGTTCTGCTTCAATAATTGATAGGCCTGAATGACCGCGCGAAAACGTTCCTCCGATCCACGGTCGCCGCCATTGGCATCGGGATGGTGCATTTTCACCAGTTCCTTGTAGCGGCGCTTGATTTCCGGCGCCGTGGCCGTGGCGCCAAGCCCCATTGTGTCGAAGGCTTTCGCCTCCAGCGTTTTCAGCTTGCGCTGTTGCGGAAAACGCGGCCCACGCCCCTGCCCTTCGCCTTCCTTGACGAAGCCGAATGGATCACGGACGCGGGAATAGGAACCCGAGCGGATATCGGAATGAAGCGGGCTATTCTTGGCTGCCTTGTTCACCCCGACCGTCCAGGTCGGACGGTGGCCAGTGATGGCCTCTTTCTGGTAGCGCGCGATTTCGCCGTCCGAAAGGCCGGAGAAATAATTATAGCCCTTGTTGTATTCCTTGACGTGCTCGAAGCAGAACAAAAAGAACTGCCCTTCCGCATTGCGCCCGACCGGGGCGCGATGCGTGCCGTGCTTGTCGCAGCCGTCCCACTGGCACGTCGGCGGGCCCTGCTCGGGCTCCTGCGCGCGTTTGCGGCGGGTACGAATGCGATCGAAATATTTTGAATCAAGTCTCATGGCGTCCTAATTATGGGGCCTTGGATACCCCACAACAAGAATTGACAAACAGGAATGTTATAGGCTTTGTGGGAACCTTTTTCGTGAGCGAGGTCGACGCGGGAATATGGAAACGACATTGCAATCCCGCATTGAGCGGAAGCTCAACGACGCTTTCGCGCCCGAGCGCCTTGCCGTCATCAATGAAAGTCATCTGCATGCGGGTCATCAGCCCGACATGACCGGAACCGGCGAAACTCATATAAGAATTCGCATCGTTTCCGCCAAGTTCTCGGGCATGCCGCGCCTTGCGCGCCACCGGGCGATCAACGAGCTTTTGAAGCCCGAACTGGATGCCGGCCTGCATGCGCTGGCCGTGGAGCCCGCAGCCCCCGGCGAATCGGTCCGCTGGTAGCCGGGCCGATCGCGTCTTAGGACGGCTTCACCTCTTCCGTCTCGGCGGGTCGAATGCGCAGCTTGGTGATGCGATTCTTTTCCCGCTTCATGACGATGAAGCGCTTACCGTAGAAGGTGAAGGCCTGACGCTCTTCGGGGATGGTCATCGATTCGTGAATGACGAGACCGGCGATCGTCGTCGCCTCTTCGTCGGGCAGATCCCAGTCGAGCGCGCGGTTGAGATCGCGAATCGGCACGACGCCATCGACGACGATCGAGCCGTCGGCCTCCTGACGCACGCCCTGGATGTCGAGATCGTGCTCGTCGGCGATATCGCCGACAATTTCTTCCAGAATATCTTCCAGGGTGACGATGCCCTGCACCTCGCCATACTCGTCGACGACGACGGCGAAATGCTGCTTGCGGCGCAGGAAGGCATTGAGCTGGTCTTCGAGATTGGTGCTGTCGGGCACGAACCACGGCTTTTGAGCGATCTTGACGATATCGAGATTTTCCGGCTCGACATTGCGCTCAGCCAGCGCCCGCAACAGATCCTTGGCGTGCACGACGCCGATGATGTTGTCGATCGTGCCGCGCCAGAGCGGCATGCGCGTATAGGGGCTGTCGAGGATCGCGCGCACGACGACCTCGGGCGGATCGTCGGCATTGATGGCGCGCATCGCCGTGCGGTGCACCATGATGTCGGACAGTTCCAGCTCGCCGAGATCGAGCACGCCGCCCAGACGGTCGCGGTCGGCTTTGACCACCGATCCCTCGCGATGAAGCAGGTCGACTGCGCCGCGCAACTCCTCATGCGCCGAGAGCATCGAAACCTCCTTGGAGAGGTTGATGCCGAACAGGCCGAGAATCCAGCGGACGATGGCGTTGACGAAGCTCGATATCGGCCCGACGACGGCAACAAACAGACGCACTGGCGTAGCGACATTGAGCGCAAAGCGATCCGGCGTCGAAATCGCCCAGCTCTTCGGCAGCACCTCGGCGAAGATGACGAGGATAACGGTCATGGCTGCCGTCGCCAGCGCCACGCCGGAATTGCCGAACAGGCCGAGGAAGACGCTTGTCGCGAGCGAAGACGCCAGGATGTTGGCGAGATTGTTGCCGATGAGCAGCGTGCCGATCAGCCGATCCCGGCGTTCGATCAGCCGGCGCACGATCCCGGCATCCTCGTCGCCGTTCGCTTCCAGCGTATGAATGCGGGTGCGCGAGACTGCAGTGAGTGCGGTTTCCGAGCCGGAAAAAAATGCCGACAACAGCACGAGCACGACGATCGAGGCGATCTCGGGCCAATATTCGAACAATACAGCCAGCGTGCCCTCGACCGTCATCAGGGATGTTTTTCCTTCAGAAAACTCAGGACTTCTGAAGACGGCACGTCGTCGGCAACAAAGGATTGGCCGATGCCGTGCGTGAGGATGAAGGTGAGCTTACCGCTCTTGACCTTCTTGTCCTGGGCAATCGCATCCATCAGCGTTTCGGCTGGCGGCAGCTCGCCCGGAATATCGCGCATTCGGGTCGGCAGGCCAACGGCCTTCAGATGCGCCTCGACCCGCCTTGCATCATCCGGGCTTGCCAGGTTGAGGCGCGCGGAAAACTCGTGCGCCAGCACCATGCCGATTGCGACGCCCTCGCCATGCACCAGCCGGCGGCTGTCATAAGCGGTGGCCGCCTCCAGCGCGTGGCCGAAGGTATGGCCGAGATTGAGCAGGGCACGCGGCCCGTTCTCGCGTTCGTCGGCAACGACGACATCTGATTTCGCCTGGCAGCTTGCCGCGATCGCCTCGATACGGGCAGCGCCACCCGAGAAGACTTGCCTCCAGTTCGCCTCGAGCCAGGCGAAGAAATCCGGCTTGTCGATCAGGCCGTATTTGGCGACTTCGGCGTAACCCGCCCGAAATTCGCGCTCGCTCAGCGTATTCAACACATCGCTATCGGCAAGCACCAGATCAGGCTGATGGAAGACGCCGACGAGGTTCTTGCCGTGGTGGGTGTTGATGCCGGTCTTGCCGCCGACAGAGGAATCCACCTGCGCCAAAAGCGAGGTCGGAACCTGGACGAAACGGACGCCGCGGCGCACGATGCCTGCGGCAAAGCCCGAGAGATCGCCGATGACGCCGCCGCCGAGCGCGATCACCGCGTCGTTGCGCTCGACGCGGGCGGTCAGCACCGCATCGCAGACGGTGATCAGATGTTCGAAGCTCTTGGTCTTCTCGCCCGCCGGCAAAACGAGGCTGGATGCCTCGATGCCCGCAGCCTCGAGACTGGCGGTCAACGCGTCAAGATAGAGCGGCGCGACGTTTTCATCCGTGATGATAGCGGCCCTGCGGCCCTTCATCCGAGCCGCGATCTCGCGGCCCGCACGCGCGATCAGGCCCGGGCCGATCATGATGTCATAGGCACGCTCGCCGAGAGGCACGCGCACGAGACGCTCTGCGGAAGCCGGTGTGATCGCATTCATGGTATTTTGCTTTCTGCTGACTTTCCCTCGGCAATGGCGGCAAGAACCTCTTTGACCATGGTATCCTTGCCGACGTCGCGAGAGAGAACCGTGATATCGGCTTCCGCATAGATCGGATAGCGCGCATTCATCAGGTTCTCGAGGGTCTGTTTCGGGTTCTCGCTCTTGAGCAGCGGGCGCGTGTCACGCTTGTTGACCCGGTCCCAAAGCACGTCGAGATCGGCCTTGAGCCAAACCGAGAGGCTGCCGCGCTTCACATGCATGCGCGTGCTGTCGTTGATGAAGGCGCCGCCGCCGGTCGAGACGACACGGGGACCACCCTTGAGGAGGCGCTTGATGACGCGCATTTCCAGCGCCCGGAACTCCGGCTCGCCATAGGCGGCAAACAGCTCGGTGATCGTCATGCGCGAGACGCGCTCGATCTCGATATCCGTATCGACGAAGGGAATGCCGAGCTGTTGCGCCAACAGCCGGCCGATCGAGGATTTGCCCGCCCCCATCAGCCCGACAAGGACGAGGTTGCGCTGACCCAGCGCAGCGCGCGCCCTGTCTTTTAGGCTTTCGGCAAGGGTCAGGACTTGTTCACTCATCGGCCCATTCACAATTTCTTTGGAAACGGTATCGTCAAATGCACCGGTAGCGTCAAGACGCCGCTGTCGTAAACATGTCTGCAATATCCTTCAGCTAACCCTTGAAGGACATAATTGTTGCGTTTCGCCGCGCCAACGAACGGGCGAAGGAGAGTTTTCGGATGCCAACCCTGTTTCGCTTCCTTGTCATCTGCGCGGTCATCGCGGGATCGATCTATGGAACGATGTGGGCGCTGGTGCTCTTCGTCGATCCCCAGCCGCGCGATGTGACGATCCGCATTCCACCCGAGCGCCTCAATCCGCCGACGACAGGATCGCTGAAGCCATGAGCGCACAAGCCGCCGACAAACGGACTGGCAAGCGGGATCTCGGGCGCGCGCACCTGGAAGCCTTTCTGGAGATGATGAGTGCCGAGCGGGGTGCGGCCGTCAACACGCTGCAATCCTACGAGCGCGATCTCGAGGATCTCCATGCCTTCCTGTCCGGACAGGGCGTCCGCTTGACGGAGGCCAGCGCGAGCGAGCTCGGCGCCTATCTTTCCAGCCTTGCGGGCCAGGGTTTCAAGCCCTCCTCCCAGGCGCGCCGCCTCTCTGCCATGCGGCAGTTCTACAAATTCCTCTATGCGGAAGGCCTGCGCACGGACGACCCCACGGGAATCCTCGATGCACCGAAGAAGGGCCGCGCCCTGCCGAAGATCATGGGCGTGGACGAAGTGACGAGGCTGCTCACGCAAGCGGAGCAGGAAGCAGCACTCGAAGGACCCGACCGGCTACAGCGCCTGCGCATGCTGGTGCTTCTGGAAATGCTCTACGCTACCGGTATGCGCGTCAGCGAACTCGTCTCCCTGCCGGCGAAGGTGCTGGACCAGGAAGGCCGCTTCCTGATGATCCGCGGCAAGGGCAACAAGGAGCGGCTGGTGCCGCTGTCGCATTCGGCCATTTCGGCGCTGAAGACCTATGGGCGGCTGCAGGCCGAGATTGCGGCGCATGCCAAGACCCCTGCCCCTGAAAGCCCATGGCTTTTCCCCGCCGCCTCCAAGCAGGGTTATCTTCCGCGCCAGGTCTTTGCGCGCGACCTCAAGGATCTGGCAATTCGGGCCGGTCTCACGCCTTCGATGATCTCGCCGCACGTGATGCGCCATGCCTTCGCAAGCCATCTTCTGGCCAACGGCGCGGACCTGCGCGTGGTCCAGGAACTTCTCGGCCATTCGGACATTTCGACGACGCAAATCTATACACATGTGCTGGAAGAACGCCTTCATCAGCTGGTCCAAACGCATCACCCCCTTGCCAAACAGGCAAAAAAACAGGATTAGGACCGGCATACAGGCTGAAGCCGCCATCTCTCGTCACGGGCAAAAGGATCGGAAACGCACCTCATGCACAATTATCTGGACTTCGAAAAACCCATCTCGGATCTCGAAGGCAAGATTCACGAGCTCAAGAAACTGGCGAGCGAAGACGAAAGCATCGACACGTCCGAAGAAGTCGGCCGGCTGGAAATCCGCGTCCGCGAGGCGACGGCCGATATCTATTCCAAGCTGAACGCCTGGCAGAAGACACAGGTCGCCCGCCACCCGCAGCGTCCGCATTTCGTCGATTACGCCGGCTCGCTGTTTACGGAATTCACGCCGCTTGCCGGCGACCGCCAGTTTTCAGAGGATGCTGCCATCCAGGCCGGCTTTGCCCGCTTCCGCGGCCAGCCGGTCGCTCTCATCGGCCAGGAAAAAGGCAACGACACCAAGAGCCGCCTGAAGCACAATTTCGGCAGCGCCCGGCCTGAAGGCTATCGCAAGGCGATCCGTATCCTCGAAATGGCCGACCGCTTCCAGCTGCCGATCATCACCTTGGTCGACACCGCCGGCGCCTACCCCGGCGTTGGCGCCGAAGAGCGCGGCCAGGCAGAAGCGATTGCCCGCTCGACCGAGATGTGTCTTGGCGTGAAGGTGCCGATCATCTCCATCGTCATCGGCGAAGGCGGTTCGGGCGGCGCTATCGCGATTGCCGTCGGCAACCGCGTCTACATGCTCGAACATTCGATCTACAGCGTGATTTCACCCGAAGGTGCGGCCTCGATCCTGTGGCGTGATTCAACGCGCGCCAAGGAAGCCGCAACCAACATGAAGATCACGGCCGATGACCTGAAGGGTCTCGGCGTCATCGACGGCATCATCGCCGAGCCGGTTGGCGGCGCCCATCGCGATCCCAACGCAGTGATCGCCTCGGCCGGCGAGACGATTGCGAACGCGCTTGCGGAACTGTCCAGCCGTTCGGGCGAACAATTGCGCAACGACCGCCGGCAGAAATTCCTCAACATCGGTCGCAATCTCTAAGCCGCATTCGAAAAAAGTGATCGCTGAAAACGGGAATGGGGCCAAATCTTGGCCACATTTCCGTTATCGAAGCTTTTATGGCAAAGAAAAGCTTGCCGGCGCGCCGCGGGCACGTCATAGGCTGGTAAGGATTTTTCAAGTATAAGCCATCTATGATTCCGTTTCATGCTTCGAGGGGAGTGGCGAAACAGATCTGCTGCCACTCTTCGCATTTATGGGCTAAATCAGAATGCGCATCCGTCACCTTGCCTACATCTCTTTGATGGCGCTGACACTCGCCGGCTGCAACGATGCGCTGGATACGGCGTCGATCGACCTGTCGAAGGTAAAGAACAAGGTCGAGCAGCCGCTTCCGAGCCATATCCTCGCCGACATGTCCAAGAAGGGCATGGACCGCAATTCGCCGATCATGATCCGCATCTTCAAGGAAGAAGGCGTGATGGAGATCCTGAAGGCGAACCAGAGCAACCGGTTCGAAGTCATCGCGGATTACAAGATCTGCGCCTGGTCGGGCCGTCTCGGCCCGAAGGTCAAGGAAGGCGACCGGCAGGCTCCGGAAGGCTTCTACATGCTGACGCCGGCCAACCTGAACCCGAATTCGAAATATTATCTCGCCATCAACACCGGTTTCCCGAACCGCTACGATGCCGCCAACGGCCGCACCGGCGCCGATCTGATGATCCATGGCGCCTGTTCGTCGTCCGGCTGCTATTCGATGACCGACCAGCAGGTGCTGGAGATCTACGCTTTCGCGCGCGACGCCTTCAAGGGCGGTCAGAAGGCCGTTCAGCTGGAAGCCTTCCCCTTCCGCATGACCGCAGAGAACATGTGGAAGCATCGTCTCAGCCCGAATATCGAATTCTGGAAGATGCTGAAGGTCGGCTACGACAATTTCGAAGTCACCAAGCGCCCGCCTGATGTCGAGGTCTGCGAGAAGAAATACGTCTTCAATCAGCAGGCCAGCGGCCCGTTCAATGCCAGCGGCAAATGCCCGGTCATGACCACGCCGCCTGCCCTGCAGATGGCGCTCGCGACCTATGACAAGCAGTATCAGGCCGACTATGCGACAGCCACGAAGAAATTCGACGGCATGGCCTGGTACGACCCGACAGAAGCCGAACGCAAGGCCGTCGTCGCCAAACAGCGCAAGGGCCACGATATCGCCTATGCTCCCACCGGCACCGCACTTGCCGCCGGCAAGATGATGAAGGTTGCCGACCTGGAGTCGATGATGTCCAATCAGTCCGCGCAACAGGTCGCGCGCGGCGGCACGGCAATCAGCCCGACGGCCAATCCAACAACGGCAAGCATCCGCGTGGCAACGGCAAGCCCTGCTACAGCAGGCCCTGTCGCGACTGCGCAGCAGCCTGCGGCCGGCCCGGTCATTGCCGCGAATGTTCCGGCAAATGTGCCGATCCCGACAGCAAACCCGATGAACCCCGGGCTCAGCGCGCTTGCCTATGCGCCGGCGCCCACGGTCGAGACCGCGCAGACCGAGGCCAAGAAGCCGCCTTTCTGGAAATTCTGGGCCAAGAGTGAATAATCCGGATAGCGAGATCTACGATCTGCGTGGCCTGAAATGCCCCTATCCGGCGATCAAGACGGAAAAGCGCCTGCGCGCCATGGCAGGGGGCGCAACATTGATCGTGGAAACGACGGACCCGCTCGCCGTCATCGACATCCCCCACCTCTGCAATGAAAAGGGCCACACGCTTCTCGTGAGCGAGAAGACGGAAAGCGGCCATCGATTTGTCATCCGCAGGGGATAGCGGTTTCACCCGGCCATCCTCTTGGTTCGAGGGTCGCTACGCTCCCGCCTCACCATGAGGATGGAGCGCGCTGACCGTCCCGGGCATGCCGCTTTCTCTCCAATCATTGGCGGGAAGAAGGCGAGATCAGCCTCACCCTGAGGTGCGGAGGTGCAAGCCGGAGCCTCGAAGGACGAGGCGGGTTGCTTGGCCTAGCAGAGAAGCACTGCAGCCAAGCTAATATTATCCCCTCAGAACTTCATTCCCGGCACGGCGAGCGGATTGTCCTGCAGCGCAGCCCTGTCCGGCGCATCGACGCGAGGCTTGCTGAGGAAAGCATCGAACAGGCCCTTCACGAAATCCTCAGGCAGGTCCTTGGTGATGATGACCATGCGCGTGCGCCGGTCTTCCGGGTCGGGCCATGCTGGCAGGCGCTCCGGCGGATGAAAAATGTTCTGCACGCCATGCAGCACGATCGGGCGCTCCGGCCGGTCGGACACGGCGACGATCGCCTTCATCCGCAGCAGCTTTTCGCCATGCGCCGAACGCAGGAGATCGATGAACATTTCGAGCGCCATCGGATCGATGGGCTGCGTCTCGACAATCGAGAACGACCGGATCGATCCGTCATGGCGCGTGACGTCATGCGCGTGCTGATGCCGATGGCCGTGGTGATGCCCATGATGGTGGTGGTGTCCATGATCGCCGTGATGGTGGTCATGATCGTGGTGATCATGGTCATCATGATGATGGTGATGATGATCCTCGTCCGCCTCCAGCTCGTCCTGCAGCCAGCGGCCGACATCGGCGATCTTGGAGGCCGGATCATATAGACCATTGATGAGGATGCTGGCGCGACCGGCCTCCTCGCTATCGGCGTTCAGGATCTGTGCGCGCGGATTGAGCGATCTCAGCCGGCTTTCCAGCTGCGCTTCGGGGACGGCGCCGGCAATCCCGGTCTTGGACACGATCAGCCGGTCGGCAACCGCCACCTGCTTGCGCGCTTCTTCATGATTGTCGAGCGTCTGCAGGCCGTTGACCGCATCGACGACGGTCACGACGCCATCGAGATCGAAATTGTTGGCGATGATCGGATTGCCCATGATCGACTGCATGACCGGTGCCGGATCGGCAAGGCCGGTCGTCTCGATGACGACGCGCTTCAGCGGCCGGATGCGGCCGGTCTGCATGGCATCCATGAGGTTTGCCAGCGTATCCACCAGCTCGCCGCGCACCGTGCAGCACAGGCAGCCGTCGGAAAGCTCGATGATGGAATCGCCGGAGCTTTCCACCAGCAGGTGATCGATGCCGACATCGCCGAACTCGTTGATGATGACGGCGGCATCGCGCATGGCCTCGTCTTTGAGGATGCGGTTGAGCAGGGTCGATTTACCCGCACCGAGAAAGCCGGTCAGGATGGCAACCGGCACTCTTTGCTGCGAAACGCTCATGATTTCAATCCGATATTAGAAAGTGGGACGCGGCATCGGGATCGGCACATTCGATGCCCCGCCCGAAATCGCGATCTTGTTGTCCTTGGTCGCCTTGTCGCCCTTGGCGGTGGCATCGTCCTTGTCGCCCTTGGCGGCGGTCGCGATGTCCTGGCCGCCGATGAGACCGGCATAGATGAAATTGGGCTCGTGATCCATTTCGTGGATATAGGGCGACTGTACCTTGGTGCGGCCGAAGGGGTCGCGGGTTTCGCTGCGCGCCTGCGCGCCCTTGGTGCTACAAATGTCGGCGGTGACATCGGCGACATCGGCCGCAAGCGGCGCGTCGGGCCTAAGCGTCGAAAGCGTGTCGCGGGTGGAAAGCTGGTTCTGGAAGCCCTTTTCCAGAAGATTGGCGGAATCGTCGGCACGCGCCGCCAGGCTGTCGGTGCCGAGAACGACCGAGATCAGCGTGCGGCCGTTGCGGGTCGCCGAGGCGATCTGGTTGAAGCCGGCCGCGCAGATGAAGCCGGTCTTCATGCCGTCGGCGCCGTCGAAACGGCCGATGAGCATGTTGATATTCGGCACCTGCTTCACGCCGTTGGTGAAGCCTTCAAGCGAGAAATAGCCGGCATATTGCGGAAACTCGCGGCGCAGCGCGACGCTCAAAATGGCGAGATCACGCGCCGTCGAATATTGGCCCTTGCCGGGCAGGCCGTTCGGATTGATGAAATGCGAGTCGCGCATGCCGAGGCGGGCTGCCTCCGCATTCATCCGTGCCACGAAGCCCTGCTGCGAACCGCCGACAGTTTCGGCGACGGCCATGGCAAGATCGTTTGCCGATTTGACCAGCATCATCTTCAAGGCATTGTCGAGCGTCATCTTCTGGCCCGGCTTGAAATACATCTTTGCCGGCGGCTGCGCCGCTGCCAGCTTCGACATGACGACGGGCGTATCGAGCCTGATCTGGCCGGACTGGATGGCCCGGAACGTCACATAGGTCGTCATCAGCTTGGTGAGCGAAGCGGGATACCAGCGGCGGAACGCTTCCTGCTGATCAAGAACACGCCCGGTGCTGACATCGACGAGAATATGCGGATTGGCTCCGGCCGTCTGCGCGGTCGACAGGAAAAGCATGGATGCTGCCGCGGCCATAGGGACAAGCCGCAGGGCGGCATACAAACGATTCTGCTTCGTCGGCACGATCTATCCTTCAGAAGTCCGGAATTTTCTCGAAAGCTTCGTCTATTTAACCTATATGGCTAGGAGAAGGCAAAGGCGATTGACGACTTTATTTCCCGGCGGCACGCCGCAAGGGCTGCGACAAACCGGCCAGGCTGCGCGACGGATTTGTGAGTTGAACCAGAAGCGATATTGATCAGTAGGAAAATCAGCATGCCGATCTTGAACAGAGCCGCAGAACTCCAGGGCGAAGTGACCGAATGGCGCCGCCATATCCATGCGCATCCGGAGCTTCTCTACGCGGTGGAGAATACTGCCGCCTTCGTGGCGGAAAAGCTGCGCTCCTTCGGCGTCGACGAGGTCGTGACAGGTATCGGCCGCACCGGCGTCGTCGGCCTGATCCGCGGCAAGGGCGAAGGGCGCACCGTCGGCCTGCGCGCCGATATGGATGCCCTGCCGCTCACCGAGATCACCGGCAAGCCCTATGCTTCCGAGACGCCGGGCAAGATGCACGCCTGCGGCCATGACGGTCACACCGCCATGCTGCTGGGCGCTGCGAAATACCTTGCCGAGAACCGCAATTTCAACGGCAACATCGCCGTCATATTCCAGCCGGCCGAAGAAGGCGGCGCCGGCGGCGACGCCATGGTCAAGGACGGCATGATGGAGCGCTTCGAGATCGCCGAAGTCTACGGCATGCACAACATGCCGGGCCTGCCCGTCGGCCATTTCGCCATCCGCAAGGGCGCGATCATGGCGGCGACCGATGAGTTCACCGTCTCCATCAAGGGTGTCGGCGGCCATGCCGCCATGCCGCACATGACGATCGACCCGATCGCCATCGGCGCGCAGATCGTCTCCAACCTGCAGCTCATCGCTTCGCGCAGCGCCAATCCGCTGAAATCGGTCGTCGTTTCCGTCACTACCTTCAACGCCGGCAACGCCCATAACGTCATTCCGAACGATGCAAGCTTCGCCGGCACCGTGCGCACGCTCGATCCAGAAATGCGCGACCTTGCGGAACAGCGCTTCAAGCAGATCGTCACAGGCATCGCGACCAGCCACGGCGCCGAAGTCGAGATCGAATTCCAGCGCAACTACCCCGTCACCTTCAACCATGCCGACGAGACCGATCACGCGATCGCGGTCGCCGAAGAGATCGCCGGCGCAGGCAAAGTCATCCCGGATATCGACCCGATGATGGGCGGCGAGGATTTCTCCTACATGCTGCTTTCCCGCCCCGGCGCCTTCATCTTCGTCGGCAACGGCGATACGGCCGGACTGCACAACCCGGCCTACGACTTCAACGACGAAGCGATCGCCCACGGCATTTCCTACTGGGTGCGGCTTGCCGAACAGCGGCTCAACGCCTGAGGCTTGCAGCCAGCCCTGCCTCACGCTGCCTTTGAGGCCGCGTGGGGCACGTTCAAGACAGATTGTCTCCGCAACGCAAAAAGACTTGGCTTCGGGCCTTTGCTTTTGTATGGATCATGCCGAGTGGTCTCGTAGCTCAGCAGGATAGAGCACCAGATTCCTAATCTGGGGGTCACGCGTTCGAATCGCGTCGAGATCACCACTCTTTTCAATAACATAGCTTCAAAAATCGCATGATTTTCATGCGCCAGCAATTTACCGGAATTACCAGCTTTTACAGGCATTTTCGGACGTTAGCGGGGATTCTGTGGCGCATGAATGGCGCACGGAATCGGCAAGCCTGCGACCGAATTCGGTGTCTTCCCTAAGTAAACGGTGGAAAAATAAGGCGGACGCGAGTAGTGGTGATGACACTTCAACCCGCGTTCGCATTTTGATAAAATGATTGTGAGTAGCGATGCTAAAGTACGGTGTGGCAAACATCCGAAGATTGCATGATTTTCAACCGATCGAATTAAAGCGGATAACACTGCTTGTCGGAAAAAATAGCGGTGGGAAAAGTACGTTTCTGCGGACTTTCCCACTTATTCGGCAGTCTCTAATGACGCGAACGAGTTCGCCGATGCTTTGGTATGGCGATCTCGTCGACTTTGGTTCTTTTGAGACCGTTCTTTCTCGCGACTCGAAAAGCAAGGCGATATATTTTTCTTATGAGATTGACGAGCTCCAGCTAGAAGACCGAACCCTCTTTGTTGAAGCGTTCGGTTATTTCCGGCGCCAAGGCTTCCAGACAACTATCACCGGCATCAACTATAAGGTGGGTATCGAGCGGAGAGGCGAACGCACGCGAATATCATCGATTTCAATCGGTATTAAATCGCCGCCTCTGCAAATCGAACTTGAAGTTGACGACAACAACAATGTTAAGCGCATCGATGTCAACGGAAATGATTTGATCTCCGCAGTCACTCCGTTGCGAATAAACATTTCGGCGGGTACGTTGTTTCCGGAATTGCGTTTCGCTCGCGCAAAAGAAGATCTTAACAAAGATATATGGGGCGGCAATTCTGCTAACGCCGTCTTTCCGGCGCTTTCACGCTTATTGCGTAAGGTAATTGATCAAAGAACTCGCGATAAATCAATTGCTGATATCTCCTCAAGGCTGATCGTCAGTGGCTTAGCCGATCGAGCCAAATTCAGACAAATTGGAGCGGCGCAGGGAAAAACGGTCGGTCGCCTTTTTGATTCGCTAGCATCTTCTCCTCCGGGCAGTACCACATATGAACAAATTGCACTTCTGGTAAACGCAGCTGCTTTACCTAATCTGTTTCGTTCTATTTCCAGCCACCTTCGTAGCATCTTTAGCGCGACTCTCTATATAGGGCCAGCAAGAGCGCGAAGTGAGCGTTACTACCGCTACCAAGACCTAGCCGTGTCCGAAATCGACCCGGACGGCAAAAATTTTCCAATGTTTTTGAACTCGCTCCGCGTCTCGCAAGTTCAAGAATTCTCGGATTGGGTCCGAAAGTTATTTGGCTACGGCGTCTCTCTTTCGAGATCTACCGGACATATAAGCATCAACCTAACGAACGGCGGCGACGAAACGAATATTGTCGATGTCGGCTATGGAGTTTCTCAAATTCTGCCCGTACTCGGGCAAATCTGGTGGGCACGCAATAGGGTGATCAGCCGGGAGTCGAGATCCCCACTGTCGTTGCTCGTGATCGAACAACCCGAGCTGCATTTGCATCCAGCACACCAGGCTCTTTTGGCAGACGCCCTCGTTGGCGACGCTACTGCATCAATTGAACGAAATAATTCAGCTGGTCGAATGCATTATGTTGTCGAAACGCACAGCGAGACTTTGGTTAATCGCCTCGGTGAATTCATTGCAGCCAAACGTGTCGATCCTTCGGAAGTTCAGGTCATACTTTTCGAGCCCGATGATGATGGAACTACAACTAAGGTGCGGACAGTCGAATATAACAGTGATGGGGCGCTGATTGATTGGCCTTATGGTTTTTTTCAGGCGCCGTTTTTGACATGATTATCCGCTGGGAATTCGATGCTAAGTATAGCGCGATTGCAAATGACGCTCGTTTGCCGTTGGTGACTTCGGAGTTGTTGCGAGCACATCGTCTAGGTCACCATTTGCTTGTCATAGAGAGACCACTTATTTCGGAGTTGATAAAACTTGACTTATCATCAATAGATAGGGCAACACTGACGAGGTTGTCAGGAGAATTTACTCAAAACGGAGCTATTCATCGGCAATCAAAGAAGTATATCATCATTGAAAATAGTTTTGATAGCTACATTAATATTGGAGAAGATAGAATTCATCTTTCGCTTTTTCAATTGAATACATCAAGAATTCTTGAGCCATCAGTTTTGTTGGTCGAGAATTCGGCTACTGATGGATGGTTTCTTGAGACTGTTTTGAAGGTTCATGCGCTCAATACGTGGCGCGGAGGCATATGTTTTGACCTAGCGCACGGAGGGGGCGACGAGGTGCCAAATGTCTTAGAATCTTTGGTTCACCAGAAGAAACTTATCGTAACCCTGGTAGACTCCGACAAGAATTCTCCAACATCTACTGAGACCAAGAAAATAGATCGCTTGGAAAAAGTAGTAAAAGACAATAATTGGAAATTGAGTTTCGTTTATTCTAGTCCCTGCCGTGAGGTGGAAAACTTCATTCCGCTCAATACCTTGTTAAACTTACCCTGCGGCCACGCTTGCGGAGCAAACGAGGTATTTCTGAACCTAGAAAAACAAGAAGAGGGAACTCGCGAAACTCTGTATATGTTTTTCGATCTGAAGCTCGGATGGGATGGCGTAGGCGAAAAGATGACCGATGAGGAGCGCAAATGGATAAAGTCGAAGTTGGCCCTCGCAGGAAAACTCGATGGCATGCCCGTTCCAGGCTATGGCGAGAAGATCATAAAGCAAATCAAGGCTGACGGAGCGCATATCACAACGCTTAGACAACATCTCGTTCAGCGAAGCTGGTCTGATTTGTTTCTTTCCTTCTTTGAGGGATTGTGGTGGTATTTTATCGCAGCCCCTCAGATTCGAACCTGAGGCAAACGGAATCGGCCCAAGCGGCTTCCATGGCTTCCCGATACGTTGGCGTTGCCGCTTATGCGGTCATGGTCGACGAAGAGACAGGCGATATGTCATCGCCGGGCCTGCTGGCGAAAACACGGCGAAATCGCCGACCTGAACGCCGCCTGAGATCGGAGTTCGCGAAGCGGCCAAAATCAACGGCTCGCAGTCGCGTGGGACAAATTGAAGCTCTACAAAGTCATTATACTTTTTGCCCGACGTGTCTCACCAAATGACGGCATTTCCCGCCCTCTTGACCATTGCGCCTATAGAGAACATAAATAGAACAAATGTCGTCTCTGTAGGAGTTTTTGAGTATGAGCCGCCAGCCAATTTACACCAAGATCCCGCAGCTAAGCACTCAGAGCATTGTGCTCATAATTCGCGGATACTCCATGGGTGCGATCCGTGACGGGTGGATGGCCGTGATCGACAACAACAAGACGCGGCCCGGTAACCAGCACCAGGATCAGCTCTGCATCGCGCGAACGCGTGAAGGGAGAGTGATGCTGCGGTTTGTGAAGAGGGGCGCGCGTCATAACCGATGGGATCTGATTTCCGTCACCGGAGATCCTATGATCGATGTCGAACTGGAGTGGTGCGAACTGGTCAAAATGATCATTCCCCACAAGATGACGGCGGCAGAAATGAAATTCATCAATAGCCTCGAGGCGGGCGAGATCGTCGAGGATCAGCACGCATCGAAAGCAGCCTGACGATCGCGATGAGAAAGCGCCAATACACGGCCGCTTATCTTTCGGACTATGCCGGCCGCAAGATCTGCGTGATTTGCCCGAACTGCGGAATGACGCGGCGCTACGATGCTGATGCGATGCTGAAGCGGATCGAGGATCAGCCCATGCCATCCATACTACCGAAGATCGCGAGGGCTGAAGGATGCAAAAAAGTCGACAACGTCTATTCCGATCGCTGCCGACTCCATTTCGATATCGATGCTATGAGGGGTTGATTGCTACTGTCCTGCAGCGCCACCCCGAAACCGCCGCATCAGCTCGTCAAATATCACGTCAGCGAGCCACATGGCGCAGACGCCCACAACGAAAGCGGTCGCGTTCATGGCCGCGATATCGCGCTCTGGAAGAGGCCAGTTGATCGCCTTCAGGTAATAGAGCGCCGGCTCCGTCAGATAGGCGGCGGCGATGGCGCCGCAGACTGGCGAGGCGAAGATCTCGCGCGCAGTGTAGCGCCGACGCGACAGACCGCGCAGAACGCCACCCATAAGTCCCGCAACTGCAACGCCCGCCTTGATGCCAAGTGCTTCCAAAAAATCGTTGATAGACATCCGCCCCTCGAATGCTTGATGTGGTGGGAAGAGCACGCCCCGGCGCCGGCCGGGACATGCCGAGGAATGCCGCGCTATGCCGCTGCCTTCAGTTCGGCGGCAGGCTTGGAATCATTGGCCGCGACAGGCGGCTGCGGCTGCAGGATGCCTCGGGCGCCGTCGCGCGTCAGGTTGATCGTCACCTTGATCACGTTCGACAAAAGCAGGACGCTGGCGGCGACCTTGGCGGCGGTCGTGTCGGACATGCCGAGACCAGACCAATCGACCGTCAGCAGCGCGCCGAGGACAAGGCCGATCAGGTTGAGGATATTGTGCACCAGGTTGGTATTGAACATGGGATTGCTCCTGATTGGTGAGGGAGAGGAAAGAGAGGATTAGCCGGCCGCTTTGGCGGCTTTCGCCTGCCGCAACGCCTCCTTGATCTCGGCGTAGGCATTGGCGGCGAGCGTGATCGCATCGACGAGGGTGACTTCAGTCGGATTGTCGCAGATCGGCTGCGTGCTCTTATAGGCGGCCGCCTCGATACTGACGGCCGCGCCCTTGATAAGGCCGGTTTCGGCGATCGCGACAAAGGCCTTATGATCCTTTTCGATATTCTTGCAGATCGCCGAAACGTCCTGCGAACTCTGGCACGCGGTCAGGGAGGCGACGGACAGGGCGAGGCCGGCCGCCATCGTGAGATGGAGGATGCGCATGAGGGATATCCTTCGATGTCAGGGAGAGAGGAAAGAACCGCCTTGCGGCGGCATGCATCAACGCGCCGCTTCAAGCGCCGCGAGGAACTTCTTTGCGTAGCCGGCGATATCGGCGGCTCGATCAGTACCGTTGATGATCTTGCGGGCACCGACCCAATCGGTCGCCGTGCCGCTGAAATAATCGGCCAGCTTCCTGCCGGTGAAGCGGCCGTTGATCATGCCGTCAAACAGGATCTCGACAGCCTTGGTGGGATCGAGCGCCAGATCCGGATGATCGGCAATGCCGTATTTCAGATAGTTGTCATGGCCGGTGATCTGCACCAGGCCGCGACCACGATACCGCCAGCCGTCGCCGCTGGCTTCGCTTCCATTGCCCATGCGGTTCGCATAGGCCCGGTTTGCGATCCGCTGCGGCTGGCGGGCATAGGCGGCAGCTTGAGCTGCCGTGAAGTACTTGCCGAAGGTCGACAGCAGACCGGCTGCCGAATAGTTGAGGTTTTCCGAGATGGCGCACATCGTCTTGTCCGTCTCGTGGTAGGCCGTCGCCAGCATATAGGCCAGCCAACGTTGATCGAACGGCTTTGCCTGCCACTCGATGAGAATAGCCTCCATACCGTTGACCTGGTTCGTCGACAGGTGCGAGTCAAACAGCGAGATGCGCACCGCCGCGAAGAATTTCGCGTGATTCATGGTGATGTTCCTGATTGTCGGGAGAAGAGTTGCCGGTCAGCCGGCGCTTGGTGCAGGAGCAGCCTGCATTTGCTTGATGGTGTTTTCCAGCTGCTGGATCGTGGCGTTAGCTGCGCCGAGCTGATCCCTCGCAGCGTAAAGCTGACCCTTGAGGGCGCTGTCATTTACGATGGCAGCTTGCTGCGCATCCGTCAGCTCCGTGCGAAGTTGCGTCACATCGGCGGTGACGGCCGCGAGATCGGCGTTTGCTTTCGTCAACTCGGCCGTCACGATATCGAGCTGGCCGCTCAGCGTGGCGATCTGTGCCGCCTGCGACGTGACCTTGGCAAGGGCATCACGCGTCGTGTCCGTCATGATGGCACCGGTCGGGAAGCCCGCAAGGTCAACCGGTTGCGGTGGCTGGACATCATCCTTGATGATCTCGCCATCGAGTGTGACACGACGCAAATACTGAACATGAGCGCCTGTCGGTGCGGCGTCAGGGCCAAAGCGGACCAGTAGCTCATAGGGAATGATGACATCCTGAATGTCAGCCATGATAAATATCCTTTCATTGATGGCTAGGAGACAATTGCACCGTCCGGAAAACGCCAACTGGTGCCGTCCGAAATCGCAAATCGCTTGCTGGAAGTGCCGTTCGAAACGTAGACAATGCATTGCGTGTTCGCGGCGGCTGATGGCAGCGTTGAGACCGTGAAGGACGGAAGACGCGGACCGCTACCAAAGGAAACTATGCCGGACGCACGAGTAATGCTGAGCGGGCTGTCCATGAACGCTCCTGCATCACTAAACCGGTTAATCTGGAAATCACCGCCAGCGTTGGAGCCAGTTTCAGGTGACTCGTTTGGAAGTCGAATTTCCCAACGGTTTAGACCGCCGCGCTGACCAATAACCTGGCCGCCGACTCCCCCTGGCACGTCAACCCAAAGCCCTCCCCACGACCCCGGAGATATAATCTGCGTTGTGCCCCATGTGTTGAGCGTGCTCAGCAGCGGAACGTTCGCCCCGCTCGTGCCGACGCTCTTCACTGCAGCCGTGCCAAGTCCCAAACCAGTTCGGGCTGATGCCGGGGTGTTGCCGCCCGTTCCGCCGTATGTCGTAGAGAGTGCGGTGGTTAACGCGAGAGTCGTGATCGCCGTGATGCCGGTGGCACGGTAGATTGCAAATGGCGACCCGAGCCAGTTGCCTGCGTCATCGTAGCGATGCAGCTCGAAATTCGCGCCGGAGTTGGTGTTGTCCTCAGCGACAGGATTACAAAGGTACAAGAGCCATCGCGGTGACCCATTTTTTTGACCCATGAGCGCCGAACCATTCGCCCCCGCTGCTGCATTTAGAACAAGCTGAGCATAGCCACCGGTCGATATTGCCTGCTGCTGTCCCCAGATATTGGCTCCGTCGAGCCTTGCGACTGCCGCGCCGCTTGTGCCGGTATTCATCACCGCCGCGCTTCCAAGCCCCAAGGCAGTACGGCCCGCAGCCTGATCCGCAGCGCCAACCAGTGACCGCCCGAAGCCAGTGAAATCCGCCAGAGCCGCCGTACCCTGGCCGGTGAAATAGGCAATCTTGTTAGCAGCCGTCTGTAACCCGGCAATAGCATAGAGAACGCCATTCGTCAGCGCATCGAGCACGGCGCGCGTCGAGGCAAGAACGCGGGTCGCATCAGGGGTGAACTGAATGCGATAGCTTGCCGTATTGCGAGCCACACCCGGCCAAGGATCGGCAAGCGTGAGCGAGGTGTTGCTGTTCACGGCTGCGATCGGCACGGTCAGGCCGGCCGCCATGAACAGATCCCCGGCCTGAATGCCCGAAGTCGACCAGGTCGTGTTCTGCCCGGTCACCGCTACGTCATTGGCTGCAATCGTGGCCGTGCCGGCGTTAAAGGTGGTGGGAAGCGCCATTATGCGATCTCCTGCGCGTTAGGATCAGCAGGGCTCGCCTTGAGGCTTTGCAGCTCGTTTGTGAGGGCTGCATTCTGCTCCTGAAGATCGAATATTGCCTGCGCCTGAATGAGGCTTCGATTGCGGTAGTATTCGGCGAGCGCCGCCTGTTCCTGCAGGGCAACAAGATCATTGATCGGGACCGTGCTCGGCATGATTTCTCCTATCTTCCGTAGAGGGAAAGAATACGAATGGTGCGATTGTTCGCGGTGACGTTGCTCCCCGACACGACGCGGACATCGAAACGAAAGGTCGTCGATGTGATCCAGCTCGGCGGGGTGAAGTTGAACTCGTGGGCGAAATGGCTGCGCCCCATAAAGTTGTGCTCAATGACCGCCGTGTAGGCGTTATTGATGTTGTCCCAGATCGAGATAACGACCTGAACCGGCTGCTGGACGTTGTTGACGTAGACGCCGTCACCGGCAAGGCTGAAGGCGCTGTGCACGATGCAGGCGCCGACGTTTTCACCGTGGGGAGCGGTCAAGCCGGTAATCGGCGTGTTGGTAGTGCCAATGCCTGCGACACCGAGAGCATTGTAGTCGACGCGCGAAATCGACCCGCTCCGGATGTTGCTGCGCCCGACCTGCAGCGTGCCGATATCTGCGTATTGAATATTGGCGTTGACCAGGTAGGTGACGCCGCCCGAGACCGCGAAAGGCACGGCTCCATTATCGATCAAGCCGAACTGGCTGGCTTGCACATAGAAGCCTGCCGGCGCGTTCGGATCGGCGGGAACCCGCGCATACCAGCCGACTGCCTTATAACCGGAACCGCTATCATAGCGGGCCTGCGCACCGATCTGCGTATAGCCGGCCGGCCCTGCAACCACTTCCATCTTGAACTTTGCATCGGCGGTCGCGCCGTTGGCGGTCGCCGTGACCTGCGTCAAGGCACTGGCCGCCGACTGAATATCGACGCCCTGCTGATTGACCGTCGTCTGCAGGCTCTGCAGGGCCGATGCATCGGCCTTGCCGGTGATCGAGTTCTGCAGGCTGGTAATGGCCTGCCCCTGTGACGAGAGGGTATTCCCCTGCTGCGATACCGTCTGCGACAGGGAATTGAGCGCGCTGGCTTCGGCTTTTCCCGGCAATGCCGCCTGTATCGACGTAATCGCCTGCGATTGCGAGGTGATCGAGTCCTCGGCAGCCGTCACACGGCTGGTAAGCGCGGTTAAGGCGGCCGAAGTCGCTAGCCCCGGCAATGTCGCCTGCACCTGCGTCACGGCCTGAGATAGAATGTCGAGGCTCGTTTGCGTCAGCGTGATCTGCGATGTCAGGGTCTGCGCGACAAGGGAAACGGCCGCCTGCCCATTCATCTTGTCAAGGAAGTTGGCAAAGTCCTGATCGACGCCTTGCATCGACTGCGGAAGCAGGCTGTTGCGGATCGCCGCGACCGACTGGCCGATGCTCGTTATGCCGACGCCACCGCCCAATGCCTCGACATCGTTGGCGAGCTGATTGACGCTCTCGATGCTGGCTTTGCCGTCGACGGTCTGCGACAGGGACGTGAGCGACTGCCCCTGCGCCGACACCGTGTTGCCAAGCGCGGTCACCGTACCGCTCAAGCTGCCGATCGCGGTCGAGTTGGCCTGTACCGTCCCGTTTGTGGTCGCAAGCTGTGCCTGCAGGGAGGTTATTGCCTGCGCATTGGCACTGTCGCCGGAAGCGCGCGCCTGTTGTTCGGCCGCCAGCTCGGCACGCGAAGCGCCTGGCGACGGCGAGCCGATGGCGATCCAGTCGAACTCGAAATAGTCCGTCGCCGTTTGTGCCGACGAGAGATCGATGCGGATCTGGTCGATCGTTCCCGACCAGGCCATGTTGAAGGTGACCAGCGCCACGCCGT
This sequence comes from Martinezella tropici, assembly GCA_000799755.1. GTDB lineage: Bacteria > Pseudomonadota > Alphaproteobacteria > Rhizobiales > Rhizobiaceae > Rhizobium > Rhizobium tropici_A. The sequence goes on along the minus strand of JUHI01000004.1, from coordinate 241,055 downwards.
CGAGATTGAAATCAGGTGCACTCAGCACCAGCTGGCGCGCGATATCCCATCCCGCATCGGAAGCTGCCTTCCACCAGGCGATACCCTCCCAAACCGGTGCGCCTGTTCGGCGGATGCGGGCGCGGATCTGCCGCGAAGCATTACCCACGACGCCAAGGCCAGTCGGAGATAGCACATAAGGATCAGTCGCATGGTCCGCTGGACGCAGGAAGCCGTTCGCGACCGTGGGATTACCGTTGCCTGTCCAGCCGAGCACGGTCGTGTCGAAGGTCCAGAGCGCATTTGCGGCCGGATCGAACTGATTATCCGTGCCGGCCGATTGCAGCGACATGCGGTCGGACAGAGCCTGATAGTCATCGGCTCGCGCCCGATCAACCTGCGTGATCTGCGCCTGCAGGCTGCCCGTTCCGGCCTCGATCGTCGTGACGCGAAGCGCCAGCGCGGCATTGGCCGAGACCGCGACCGTGATCTGATCGGTGAAGTTGGCGACGACATCGCCGATGCGCGCGGTCAGCGACTGGCGAAGCTGTTCCTTCTGCGTATAGGATGCATTGGCGAGATCGGCGGCATAGTCGCGGATCGATGCGATTTCCCTGACCAGATCCCGATAGCGGCTCGACGCTTCCAAGGCGCCGGCCACCCGCTGCGATTCCTCGGAGGCAATCGCATCAACGCGCGCCTGCACCTCGTCGAGGATCGCCTGCGCGTTTTCGAGGATCTGATCCGGAAGCTCGTCGTTGATCCAGTCCTGCAGCTTGGCAAATGCCGCGATGATGTCTGCCGTCAGTTCCGAGATCGACAGCCGCGTGTCATCCGTAGTGACATCAATCCAATCGGAAAACAGGGTCGGGCGGTTCGTATAGGGTATGAGCTTGCCGCGCACCTGGTAGGCAGTCGACGGCAGGCACCAGTCACCCGACACCAGCCAGCTGAACGGCTCGGCATAGGGATAGGAGGTGCTGTCAAAGACGATGTTGCCGCTTGCCTTCAGCTGGACCGTAACCTGAACCTGCAAAACGTCGTCGAGATCCGGCGTACAGCTAACGCGGATCGCTGGCCGGCGCGGCACGCCGTTCGCGTCCCGTATAATTTCCTTCTGCACTGACCAGCCCTGCATGGGCTGTGGCGGCGCCGATATAGAGCCGGTCCAGCCGATCGTCGTCGGCAGCTCGAAATTCTTGCTCCAATCATGATCTGACGGGTCGACCTCTTTCAGCGTGACAAGCTGATTTGTGTCCGGATGACCGTCGATCTGAACGACGATGAACTTCTTGTTGTTATAGCCCTGGCTTGTCGACGACCACGCGACGACATCGTTTGCCTCCAGCGCATAGGCTTCTGGCGGCAGGTAGAACTGGTGGGTGCGGAAGCGCCGATAGTCCAGAATCATTGCACGCATCAGGCGCTGGACCTGCGTTGCAAAGGGCGTCGACGGAAATTTCAGGCCAACTGGCAAGCGACGGTTGCCGTCTTCAGCTTCAAGATCCGCGTTATAAAGGGCGGGCGCATCCTTCATCGCCCATTTTTCGGCAGGCTCCGGATAGGTTGCCTCGACGGCATTATAGGTTGCGCTCAGCGTCGGGAACGGATCGTAGCTCTGCCCTTTGGTGACAAGGATCTCATTGTCGGTGAAGCTATAGACCGGTGAGCCGACACCGCCGACGAGCATCTTGAAGATGCCGCCATTTTCCGCGAGACGGCCTGAACATCCGCCGCGCAAGGTATCGACGACATCGAGCGGCTGATCATCGCCGGTCACCTCATATCCGGCCCTGAATTGGTTTTCCGTGCCGCCAGCCGCAAGATCAATCTGACGATCGCACTCATTCGCCGCGGCGATCCAGTTCGACGCCGGCAGGCGATGCGGCGCGAGGTTCTGGCCGCCGAACATCCACTCGTCATTATAATAAATGCCGCGAATGATGTTGTAGGCTACCACCGCGTTGTTGGTGGACGGCTCGTAAGTGGAGACATCGCCCCAACGATGCGAGCCGTAGCCGCCATTGGTCGAATCCTTCCTTACGTCGTAAAGCGGCAATGGATGCGGCTCAAATACGCCGGCAGGCACGCCAGAGAAGAAATCGGAATTATAGCGTGCGGTCACGATAACAAGCTGGCAACCGCGACCGATCATCGACGGCAGCCACGGCCGCTCCGGATCTGCGCCGAACTTGGCAAACAGGTAGGGATCGAGGCCCTGTGTGCCGTCGAGGTATTTTATCCAGAGATAATCATTGCCCTTTCGGTCCCGGTACTCGACGACAGGATAGCCGCGACCGTCCGGGTGCGGCTGATCCCACCGGACGCCGCATTTCTGGTCATCAAACCAGACGCTGGTCAGTCCCAACGGACCGGCGAAGCTCGGCATGCAGCCGATCTCCAGCACATCGACCAGGTAGGCATTCGGCGTCTTGCCGTCGTCGCCCCAGGTGTTGATATATTTCCGCTTGCCGGCCGTCGCGTATTTGCCCAACAGGAACGACATGGGCAGATCGTCGCCCATGCGGACCTCGATCTTGACGCCGGTTTCCTGCTCCGGCTTTTTCTGCATCGCCTTTTGCAGCAATGACACGCCGAGCGTCAGGACCGTACTAACCAGCGTCTTGATGAGAAACGCGCCGATGCCACCCTTTGCGATGGCGGTCGCGATCATGGTGATGATCGGATCGGCATGCGCCGGGTCCGCCATCAGCCAGAAGCCGATGACGTTCAGGACGAGAATGAAGAGCTTCATGATTTATCCGACCTTGAAGGCCCGAGCGGCGGTCAGCAGATCGACCGTGCCGAAGCCGGTCTCCGAAAGCACGAAAATGCGCTCGCCATCGACGATGCCGAGCGCATGCCTGAAGCGGGTCGGGACCTCTATGGCCGCGATATCGCCCATGGAGGCACGCGAGATATGCTCATGTTCCGGCAGGAAGCTGCCGACGAGGTCGGCAAGGTCGTCAAAGCCAAGATCCTGCATAAGGCGATAGGCGCTGTCGGCGTCGGTATATTGGCCGGCGTGCTGTGCGAACAGGTCAACGCCGGTCATGGCGGTCACCAGCGGAGCAGCAAGACCTGAGACGCAATCGCAGTCGCGCCAGCCGAAGGAGCGATGCTTGACGATGTCGATCGCCGCAGCCATGCGGGAGCGCCAGTCGGGACGGCGGGATAGAGCTTCGATCATTTCTTTTTGCCCCATGGAATATCCCAGGTGGCGACGGTGCTGGCATATTTGCCGATCTCGTCGCCGCCGCGCCGCTTCTGCCCCTCATAGGATGACTTCAGCGGATTCTTGATTTCGAGCATCGAAATGGCGTCGGACACGCAACGGATATCAATGCCGCCGTCTTCGCCGACAGCTGGCGTATCGATGGGCGAGCCGTCGATCTCGCCCATGAATTCCAGTTCCGGCATGGAAACGGGGCGCCGGCTCTTCGGATGCAGGGCAACCCGGTGAATTTCGACCTTCCCGAGCCTGATATCGTAGCCGCGCACCAGCTGCTGCGTGACATCAGGGATCTGGCTGAGGGTGACCGTGATGGTCTGAATGCTCAGATCGGAAACGCGCGGGATCGGATCGATATCGGTCACCAGCCCATTGCCGTAATAGTTTCTGGTCACCACCAGGCCGGTCACGCCAGAGACAACGGAAATCGAGATATCCTCGTCGCCGGTCCAAAGGCCCAGCTCAACCGGCGTTCCGTCAAACTTCTTGACGGAAAAATAGACGAGGCTGCGCGTCGACAAGCCTTCATCGCGCGCAGCTTGAAGGGCTGCGGTGAAATTCGGAACTAGATTTTTCATGATTACTTCTTCTGAATAACCTTGAAGCCCGCGCCTTCGGTATGCATCTTTGCCGCCGTGCCGGGGTTATGGCTGCCGGGAACGACGACACACCGGCACGCTGGCTTCACCAGCGTAACCTGCAGATTGGCAGCAATGCCGGCAGAGACATGCGGAAAGACGCCAAAGACCGGCGTTGTACCCTGTCCATCCGCAACAACGTTTTCCGACACCTCAAGGAAGGCATAGCGGGTCGGGTTGGCGCTGTAGGCAATCTGCATCTTGTCGCCGACCGTGAGCCGATAGCCTGGCGGCAGGTTCCGCAGGCTCAGGCCGTCGAGATCCGCCGCAACAGCCCCGATCGTCACGACCCGCGTTCCGATGATGCTGCCATCGGGATCGAACTGCGGATACTTCGACAGGGGATCGTAGATAAACATCGCCTCCTGCGCGCCGTGCAGCTTGCGGATCATGGCGGCGATCTGCTTGGCGGCGTCGTTCTCCATCTTGATCAGGCTGACCGTGCCGATCCACAGCGGTGTCGCAAGCTCTGCCTGCCAAACGCGGCCATCTCCCGTTCCCGAAAACTGGTCGTTGCGCTGCACATCCCAGATCACGCTTGAGATCCGGAGGATGTCGGCGAAGTAGGCCAGGGAATATGGATAGGAAACGGTCATCCGATCTTCCTCGGGGAGCGATTGATCTCCTGCAGGCGCAACGGCATCCGGTTGCGGCTAAAGTCTGTAACCGCAGCGGTGCTTGCTGCTTCCGCCTCGCGGCGCGATACGCTCTTCACGTAGGCCTTGAGGTTGCCTTCTTCGTCGACCGACACACCCACGCCGACATCGACAGCGGATGCAGACCGTTCCATCCGTTGCTGGTGACGCTCTGTTGCATCGCCGATCGTCGAGCGCCGCGGCGGTGCGCCGACAATACCGCCATCCGCATAGCCGTAGCGCGGCATGCCGCTATAGGCAGGGCGACCCATGCGCATGCGGTCGACATTCTCGACACCGCCCCAACGCGCAATGTCATCCTGACTCCAGACGATTTCGCCGCGATGGACCGTGCCGGCTTCCTCAAACTTGCCACCGGGGCCGGTGTAGCCGCCACCTGCAAAACCGGCGCCAGCGTAGGCGGCAAAGGGATCGAAGCCGGTAACAGGTGTCGCACCCGAACCGATATCGAAGCCGCCGCTACTGCCGCCAAAGCCGAAGAGCTTGCCGACCCATCCGAACAGTCCGCCGCCACCGCCGCCGCCAGATCCAGAGGAAATACTAGAGGAAAGCTGCTGACCGAACTGATTGAGGCCGCCGCCGAAGTTCGTCAGGCCATCGGCAGCAGAACCGGTCGCCGAGGAAAGGCCGCCGACGCTTCCGGTCGCTGATGTGACGGTGGAATCGAGCCTGCCAAGCGAGGTGTTGAACTTGTCGACATAAGACGAACCTGTCGTGCCAAAGATGTCGCTGGCTCCGGCACCCTGCGCCAAGGGGCGGCCGGTAAACCAGACACTGGCGGCATCCTGCGGGTTGCCGAACTTCGAAAGCGACTGCCCAAAGTATTTATTAAAGACAGCGTCCTGCGCGCTCTGGCTGGCGAGGAACTGCGAAGGCGACAGGGAAGAGCCAAGCGCGCCCTTGGTCCATGACGGGATATTGGCGCCCATGACCTGATAGGCACCATAGGCCCGATCACCGGAAGACAGAACAGGACCAAGGGCCGAATAGTTGCCGCCGCTCTCGATGCCGCGAATGGCAGCACCATAAGCATTCATGTTGCCGGGTAAGTTCTGGTTTGCGGCTGCAGGGATGCCGAGAACCGCGCTCAGCGTCGTGTCAGCTACAACCTTATTGTCATTTGCTGCTGGCTGAGACGAGCCGATGCCAAGCAAGCCGAGAAGGCCGCCGCCACCCGGTTTGCCGCTCCCAAGGATCGCATTGGTCAGATCGGTAAATAGCGAATCCGTGATCTTCGTCGCAACGTTGGTCAAGGCCTTCAGGATCGCATTGCCGAGGGACTGCCCGAGGCTATCGCCCTGCAGCAAGCCATCACGGAAATCGCTGAAGAAGCCCTTCACGCCATCGCGCAGCTCCTGAATTTTCATGTTATCGCGAATGGCGTTCGCTTCGGCAGAGTTCAGGTCGACAGGCAAGCCGGACGAACGGAGGCGCGAGGCAATCTGCTGGTCGCCATCCGAGCGGAAAAGCTGGTCGCGCTCAAAGGACAGATCGTTGCGCAGGCTGGCCTTGGCGTAAAGTTCAGCCAGGCGGCCAAGCTCGCGCGCCTTCTGCTGGATCATCTCGATCTCTTTTTCGTCGACCTGCGTGCCGTTCTTCGCCGCTTCCATGCGCAGCTGTGAAATCAGCTCGTAGGCCGTCCGGAGCGCCGTCGCTTCGCCGATGGTCTTGCCGATCAGCGAGACTTCCTGCTGTTGCGCCGCGACGGACTGATTGAGCGATAGCAGCCGTTCGCGCTGCGCATCGGCAAGCTGGCGCGCTTCCTGTGCGCGAGCGAGGCTTTCAGCCTGATCAGCCTTCTGCCGCTTCTCCGGCTCCGTGTCGTTGTCGCCCGCTTGTGCTTCGGCCGTCTTTCGGGCTGCAGCGATCCGCTCGGCAGAGGTGCGCGCACCGATCGTTGCGATCTGCGCTTCATACGAGGCGCGCTGCCTATCCATCTCCCGCTGTCGCTGCGCCGTATCGAGGTCAGCAATCTGCTTTGCCTGTGGCGAAAGGAAGTCAATCGGCAGGCCCGCAGAGCGCTGCTGTTCGGCGATCGTCCGCTGCTGCGGCGAGCGACCAAGCTGATCTTGCTGGAACTGGACGTTGTCGGATAGCTGAGTGCGGGCGCGGGACTCGGCCAACTTGCCATATTCAATTGATGCCGACCTGATCAGGTCGATTTGCTTGGCAAAGATCCGCTGAAATTCCTGCTCTTCCGTTACGCCATTGCGATTGGCGATTGAACGGAGCTGCGCCATCGACTCGTATTGAGCGCGGACCTGCTCCGCTGCGGCGCCACTCTTGCCGATCAGTGATATCTGCAATTGCTGGTCATCGTTGGCCTTCTGAAGCGAACGCTCGAAATCGTCGAGCGCCTCCTTTTGCTGTGTGTAGGCCGCCATGTAAGCCGATTGACCGGCCATGTTGACGCGCTGGTTCTTGGCCTGCACGCCTTCGCCCGGCACCACTTCCAGACGCGCCTGCGCCATTGCTGCGGTGCGCCGCTCTTGTGGCGAGCGCGCATTGAGACTCAGCGTCTCAGCCAAAAAGCTGCGCTGAGACTGACGCATGGTCTGCTGCTGCTCAGACAGCCATCGGCTATAATTGTCATTGTCGGCGCGACTGGTCGGTCCCTGAGAGGTGATCCGACCACCAGGGCCAACATCGCTAAACAGCCTGTCCTGCTCGATCTTGACCTGCTGCATGACCTGATAGTAGTCGCTCAGGTCTTTGCCCATAACGATGATCTGGTCCGCCACCCTTGTCAGGCCCGTCGCCTTGCCGATGGCCTCGATCTCCTCGGCGAACTTGGCGAAATCTGCGCGGTTGTCGGCAATGCCGATTTTCAGGCGTACAATGGCGTCCTGAAAGGGCTTCACGGATTGAGCTGCTTCCTTGCCGTCAGCCCCAAGCACTTTGATGGTCGAGTCGACAGAAAGGGCGTTCTGCACCAAACTTTCGGCCGCATCGGCGGCGCTCTTCCACTGTTCAGCCGCAACATCAGGCTGCTGCCGCACGGTGGATTGATATATGCTGTCGATCGACTGATGCAGGCCATTTGGATCGGATGATCCACCAGCTCGAATCCTGTTCAAATATTCGTTGACCGGACCCTGATAGACTTTCTGGTAGCCCTGCAGGTTCTGAAGTCCCGAAATAGGCGTACCGGCGCCCGTCAAGGGCGAGAAAAATCCGCCAGTGCCACTCAATTGCGCGATGTACTTGTTGGACTCCTGTCGGGCAACGGCTTGTGCGACCGCATCATTGTAACGCAGGCTGGCGTTAGCTCGGCTATTACCTCCTAGATTAGGGGAAATATTGCTGGCATCAGCAACCTGATGATAGGTTTCCTTCAGGATCTTGAGACTATCGTTCTGCGCCTTCAGAGCGTCTTCGAGTGTCTTGGCGCTGGATGATGCAGTGCTGAAGTAGTGAATGGCAGCTGCGGCCGCGCCGGCAAAGCCGATGGCGGCAAGCGAAGACAGGCTCAAGACTTCGCCGAGAGCGGCGCCAAGAGATTTGACTGCCTGTCCGGCACTCTGCCCTGAAAATGCGGAGGCAAGCTGCGGACCCTGCTGCAGCGCTACTGTCTGCCACGGCATGAATGCGCCCGTGGTCGCGATATCCTGTAGCTGAAAGCCGATGTTTGAAACGTTGGCACGCTGAGCCCCGTCAGAAATCCCCTTGCCAGGTTGATTGGAGTTTGCCGTAACTTTCGCGCGGGCCATGCTTTGCGCTTTCGCCAGCTCTTCGGTGCTTATAAGCCCCTTCGCAGCCAGAGAATTGTAAAGCTCCAACTCGTCGTTCAGTCTGCGCTGTGCGGCCCAAAGGGGGTCCAGCTCGCCACGAAGGTCGATTGCAGCCTTGGCGTAGCGATCAGCCTCCTGCTCAGCCAACTGCATCGCGGCCGCATTGGCGCGCGCCTGCTGGTCCATCTGGTCGAGCTGATCGCTGAAGACTGATGCGGATTGGCGCGCTGTGCCGCTAAATTCCTGCGGATCGCGGACGCTCAGGACACGGTTGAACTGACCCTGCACCTGATCGGCAGCTTGTGCCTGACGTGCGGCTCTGGCGAGAGCGGCGTATTCTTCCGCCTGGCGGCGGATCGCGGCCGAGCCGGCATCGAATTTGTTGATCAGCTGATCGAGCGCCGATTCATACCCGCCAGCAATCTGAACGCCGAGACGTTCGGCTTCCGCCAAATCATTCAGCTCGGTGCTAAGGCGTGCGGCTGCACCGGCAGCAGGGTCGAACTTCTGCTGCAGCTCAGCGATGCGTGTCGCGGCGGCCGCGGCCTGCTGCTGCTCGCGCAGGCTCGCATTGACCGTATCGATCGCGGCAGCAAGGCCAGTGAAGCCGCGTGCGGCGAGATCGGTCGCATTCGCCGTAAGGCCGAAGCGCTGCGATACGCCGGTGTAGATCCGCTGCAGCTGCTCGGCGGATACCGTGCCCGTATCGGACGCCTTGGCAAGCCGCAGCAACTCAGAATTGAACTTCTGCGCAGCACCATAGCCGTCGACATACTGACGGCTCAAACGCTCCAGGGCGCTGACCGTCGACGAAACCTTGATGTTGACGGCATCATTGGAGGTTGAGACGCGCACCGCCGCTGCAGCCGCTTCGTTGCTCGACGCCACCATGCTCTTGTCAGCCGCGACCTTCTGTTGCGCGCCGCGAACATAGGCGGCGGCATCGAAATCGGCAGAGATGCGGAGACTGCGAAGCTCTACGGCCATGGGATGATCCAGATTTCAGGGAGGGCGCTGCGGAAGCGCTCAGCGGCTTGGCTGCCGCTGCTTTTGACGTTCCGCAGCAATGGAGAGGTATTCGGCGTCTATCGCCGACATAAAGGTCACGAAGATCTCGTGATCATTGTCCGCGATATTGTGATCGCGAGCATATTGGCTGACCGCCGAATATGAGATCGGGCTTTCGCCACCAAAGGCACCATAGAAGCGATCGTAGCGAAGGCGATCCCAGGCACGAAAGTAGAGGTCGAACCATAGCTCGTATTCGACCTCATCCGTTGTGTCTTCTAGGGCCGTCTCGGTCCATGCCTCTTCGGGATAAGCTGCGGCAATCTCGGCGATCCAGGTATCTGTTTCGGCCGTCCCTTGGCGCAGCTCTCTGGCGCGAAACGCCTTAATCAGTTTCCCAACGCACCCTCGACGAACTCGATGTCGATTTCCGCGACACGGGCTGCGGCGCTTTCAATATCAGCCAAAACCGTGCGATAGCCTGGGTCAGTCAGCACCGTCAGGCCAATCTCTGGCGTGTAAGCGACATCAAGGCCTTTCCAGTCATGCAGGATATGCAGGTGGAAGAGCTTGCCGAGTTCGACCCTCAAGACTTCCTGCGGAATGGGTTTTCTGCGGTAGACCTTGTTCAGACGCTGATACATGAGATCGCGAGCGTTTGTGAAAGCCGTCTTGTTGAGCGAAGACACGTTGTAGGAAACGCCGGGCAGCGTATCGGATTCGATCCAATCGCCCTTTTCCTCGCGCACCTGGTCTCGCTTCAGCGATGCGAGTGAAACGACCTTGATGGAGCTTTCGAGGTCTGCTGTCTTAGTTGCCATGATGGAAATCCTTTGTCGGAAGGGGTGGCCCGGCACCCGACAATGCCGGGCCGTTCAGTGCACTGAAGATTGACCGCGTCGGGTGCGGATCTTTGTTCGCCGTTAGGCGACGTTGCGCTCGATCTTCATGCTGGCGCCGATGGTCGGGCCGTATTTCGCGGTAAACGGCATTGTCAGCGTCACGGCTCGATTGTTACCGGACACCTGCGGATTGCCGTTCATGCCCTTGATCTTTTCGAGCGTCAGCGTGTAGCGGCTGTTCGCCACGGCGCCGAGCGTCAGCGCCAGCGACAGATCCACGTGATCGATGATCGCCTTGTACTGGTCGATGCTCTCGAACAATGCGGTAACACTGCCAGAGCAATCGAAGCGGCCAAGGCCATGGCTATAGGGCGCATACGAGCCGATGATATCGTTGGCGTAAATGTTGTTATTGATGGTGATGCTGGCCGACTGAAGTTTCGGAGACGCGGCGATCCCGCCGAGAACCAGCGAGCCGATATTCAGGGCCGCGTTGAGAACGGGCGTCGTCGTCGCCGGCAGATAGGCAGCGCCGACAACGATCGCGGCGGCCGGATCGGCCACGTCGAGACCCATCACATTCCAGTTGGCAGTCACCGACTGTTTTGCCTGAAAGCTGAGATCGAGCGAATTCATGCGCACGCCAAGATAACGGTCGTATGCCTTGCTGGCGCCGAGATCGAAGGTCTTTTCAAAGGCAAAGGTTTTTGCCATGCGACCATTGATCAAAACATCATCGTTCCAATCATTGCAGAAAAGACCGGCCAGAAGATCGTCAAACGTGCCGTAGCTCAGCAACGTATTGATGCCACCGGTCACCGAGCGGCCGACATCGACGATGTCAGTCACGTCACGGCCGCCCGTAATCTCGTCGGGAATGTCGGTCTGCTTGTTCAGCGCAAGCGTCTCGCTGACGTAGCGAAGCGTCTGCCACTCCGGTGTAGCGGGGATGATGCCCGGCGAGGTTTCAAGCACATAGGCAAGCCGGGTCTGTGAGCCGTCAGCAACGGTCATGATCTGTCTCCTGATGAAGGCCCTACAGGGCAGTTTTAAGGGTTGAACTGCGAAGTGATGTCGCGTCGGTCGCCCGAGATCGACACCGTCATTGCGTAGTAATTGCCGAAGGTGCGGCCCGGCTCGCCTGCGCCAATCGAGATCGAGCGAAACCACATGGCGCCAAGCGGCTGCTCGCGGAACAATGATGCAAGGCGGCCGCCAATCTGGCGCGCCCGCTGACTGCCGGCTCCGTTCGGCGTCATGACGTGAAGATAGATGCCGAAGCCCTCAAGCCATTCGTTGGCACCAGGATCGCCGAAGGTATCCTGCGAGCTGCCGTCGCTGACGAACTCGACATAGACAAACTCTGTCGGCACGTCCGGAAGCTCGTAATTCTCATTCTCGAAAACGAGATCCGTTTCCGCCCATGAGGCAGTCAGATGGTCGTGAAACTCGTCGAAGGCGGAAGGCATCAAAACACCATGTTCATGACAACGGCGGGATAGGTGATGGGCTGGCCGGCTTCGCGATCCTTGCGGCGGCCATAGGCCTTTGCGCCGGCTCCGAGCCGCTGGCGGCCCTTCAGGATATAAGGAATATCCGGGTGGACACCTCCCGAGATGGAAAGCCACTTCGTTTCGAAGGTGAACGCGGCCTGCGTGTTACGGCCCTCATTGCCGAAACGGCGCGCGAGAGCGCGCTTGGTGCCATCAAACACCTGGTAGCGCTTGCCCTTGGCATTGCCCAAGCCGCCCTCGATCTTGCGGATATAGGGCTGGAAATTCGTAATGATCACTTCAGCGCGCGCCGGGATGCCATCGTAATCCGAGACAATGCGCTGCTGCGCAATGACGATGAACGAACTGCGGAACCGTCCGGATTTTGACGGCGAGCGGCTGCGCAGCTCGTCGAGTGCGAAGGTTACGACTGGTTCCCACAGCGCAAACTCATAGACAATCGGACCAGGCGCCTGCACCTCGGTTTCCGACTGTGCCGGCCGACCGTTGACATAGAGGTCATAGACCGGGCTTGCGCCCGCCGAGATCGCATCGGCCAGCTGCTGGCGCGCGAAGGCGGCAAGGGCGGCGCTGATGTCTTTCGCCTCGAGTCCTGCCGTAGCTAGCCTGATCTCGCGATCGAAGGCGTCGAAACCGGCCATCAGCCGATGACCACCAGATTGATGCGGACCAGCGTCGTCTGCATGTGGATCGGCTTAACCAGCTCGATATTGCGCTCGCGGCCGTCGATCAGGAGCTTGTCGCCCTTTTTGAGCGGCACGAGATCGGCCAGCAACGTCGGGCTAAGGACGATGTTCAAGCCGGTTTGATCGATATTGCCGACCAACTGGTCAGCGCTGACGGCGCGCACGAAGGCGGGTACGTCGGTCACCTGATTTTTCGGCGCATCTTTGCCGACCGCGCCGATGTATCGATAAACGCTGATGCGGGCGCCGTTGGCCTTCAGGCTGGCATCGAGCGAGGCAATGGCTTCGGCCGGCGTCATGCGTAGTGCCTCATCCCGCCCAGCAGCCTTTCCGCCGCATCGTGAATGATCTTCGCCGCCGTTTCCGACACGACATATTGTCTGCGGCCGACGCCATCAACCTCGTCGACCTGCAAAAACAGATCGTCCTTTCCGATCGCCTGTAGATACTGGCAAGTCAGCTTGACGGCCTTGCGGATCTGCGCCGGGATAGGGCCTGTTCCCCCGTCAGCAACCGGACGATTGTCGTAGCCGGCACGATAGCGAATGCGAACCGCCTCCGGATAGCAGCCAAGCGAAGGCATATGCCAGACCGGCTTGAACCATAAATAATCGCCCGTTTTGGCGTAGTTGACGGAATCAACGGTGTGCTCGACGCCCTTCGTGTCGGTGCATGAAACACTGACGATCTCGATTACAGGCGCGCATGGCAGCAGCAAATTACGGCCCTGCCATTCAGCAAAGGACCATTCAAGAGTTTGAGCGCCAATCGCGCGACCCAGCCAGCCGTCAGGCCCGTCGATTTCGCCGACGACAGCATCAATCGTTTCTTGATCCACGTTGTCTATATCGGCTGGCGTCAGAAACGGATGCGGTGGCTCGATCACGCGAATAGTCATGGTTGGCTCACTTCGTCAGCTTTTTCAGGGCGGCCTGCGCCGCCTTGGCGGCTGCCTTTGCTTCGTCGAGCGCCGTTTTGGCGACGGGCTTAGCATCTTCAGCGGCCGCGTCAAAAGTGGCCTGAGCGTCGGTTACCGCTTGGTCAGCGTCCTGCGCTGTCTTCAGCGCCTGCTGAAGTTCAGTATCCTGACGATCATCTTCGTCGTCTTCGGCATCTACGGCCAGCCTGTAAGCGCCCTGTGGAAGGCATCCGGCGATGATCAGGCGCTTCGCCTGCTCAACGCCGGGAATCGGGTCGAAGGTTTCGCCACGCTGAAAGCGTCGGCCGTTTCGCTTGTCGACACACTCGGCAAGCACAATCAGATCTTTGCTCATGGGACTATCCTCGGTTCACCGCCAAGGGCGGTATGCTTTCGGGAGGGAAGTGCGAGCCTGTCACTCGTAACGGGAAGCCGACAGAATCGCGATGGCAGCAATGAAGGCGCTGCCCGTGTTGCCTGCTGGCGTGATCGTCAGGCGAAGGTAACGCTTCGGGCCGACATAGCCGATCTTCCGCGTCTGATCGTCGGCGCTGAAGTTGAAGCCGGCTGCAGCTTCGGTGCCCGTCAGCTGCGTGTCGGGAACGGGCGCAGCATCAGCAAGAGCCGGATCATTGCCGTGGTCGACCTGCACCGTAAAGGTGGCGTCGGTATCGGCCAGCTGGCCGGTCAGGATGGCAAACATGAACTTGTCGTATCCGGAGCGATCAACGATCGCGGAAACGAGCGGGGTATTGTCGGTGATCGCGGCGGCCGGGCTGATGGCGCGCTTGACGGCGAGATGAGTTGCGAGATCGCGCATTGCGGTATCCTCTTTGATGGGGTGATGGGAGGTAGGGAGCTTGGCGCTGAATGCGCCAAGCCTGACGCGAGCGGTTAGCCCGGAACGTCGAGCGCGACGAAGGGAGAGACCTCGTAACCGTTCTCTTCCTTGAACGGCGCATTCATCCAGGGCGCGCCATCGACATTCCAGAAGATCTTGATCACGGTCTTGTTCTGCGTGAACTTGACGTGCTCGGAAGCCGCGACATAGGGGCCGGAACCGTCCTTGATGAGATAGTTCGACCAATCGGCAAGGAGAATATCGCCTTTCAGGCCGAGACCAGGCGCGCGGTTGTTCCAGCGGAGTGGATAGCCGAGCAGTGTGCCAGCGAAGCCGCCGACCGCATTCGCCTGCCAGATGTAACGTCCCTGCGGATCTTTCAGGGTGGCGAACTGCGGGAGAGCCGATTGCGGCGCCGACCAAACCGGCGAGCCACCACGCATCAGCAGAACGGCCACCATGGCAACCAGATCCTCATAAGAGACCTGATTTGCGGCCGCGCGGTGAATGAACTTCGTCACAGGGGCGTTGAGGACGCCGAGCGGCTTGGCGACGCCGTCACCGCGATAAAATGCGAAGTCTTCGGCCGCCGCCACGCCACCACGCATGAGGTTTGTCAGGAACGTGCTGGACGCTGCCCAGTTGCGCAGCAGCTTGTCGGTGACCGTGACGAAGCCGGCGATTTCCTTCGGAACCAGGCTGACGGAGCCAAGGCTTGCATCCGTTTCGGGCTTGTCGCCGCCCTCTTCGATCCAGTCGAAGGTCATGCCGCCGAAGACATTACCAGGTGCCGCACCCGACTGATCGAGTGTCGGCATGGTGATGCCGGCATCCGGAGGAGAACCGGCCGGAATGACGTTTGCGCGCGGACGAACAAGCGCATCCTGCGGCTCGACACTCATGATGGTCTGGCTGAACTGCTGCGGGACCATGAAGCCGCCCTGAGCGTCATTGTCCATACGCTGTTCAGCACGACGATCATCACCCTCGCCAGCCGCGCCGACACCTTCGACGAAGTTCAGGCGCTGGTCGTTCGGATTGAAGCGAACAGCATTCAAGAACTGGCCCATATTCTCAAATTCGCGACTGGCCTCTGCGCCGCCGGCACGTTCGATCGGGCTGCGGCGAGAATGAGCGTCGACACGCTGATTGAGAGCATTTTCGACAGTTTCGACGCCCTCAAGACGGCTGATTCGCTTTTCGAGAGCGGAGCTTTCGGCCTGCATATCGTCGAAGCTCTGCTGCTCTTCGGCAGTCAGGTCGCGATCTTCGGCCTCTGCGGTTTCAATGATGCCGCGCATCTGAGCTACAAGCTTTGCGCGCTTCTCACGAAGTTGTTTCAGCATGGGAACCTCTCTTTGCTGAGTACCGGGACATGACTAGAGATCGCCCAGGCCCGGCTTGCCCCTGGAGCGCGATGGAAACCGACAATGTCGGGATGATCAGAGCATCAGGGCGCGCTTTTCGCGCTCAGACGCGAAGGCGCGTCGTCTGCCTTGGGGCACCGCTCCATATTGCGAAGCGCCGAAGCGCTGCAGCGTGTCTTCCAATGTGCCGATCCGGTCGGCCATGCCTTCGGCAACCGCGGGCTCCGCGTCGACCATATCGCCACGGCCAAAGCCCTCGCGAACAGCCGCAAGCGAGACGTTGCGGTTGCGGGCGACGGCACGAACGAATTGATCGTAACTGGCATCAACCTTCGCCTGTTTGCGGGCGCGGGCATCGTCGGAAAGCGGTTCGAAGGGGTTGCCTTCGGTCTTGAACTCGCCAGCCTTGATGATGGTCTTTTTGACGCCAGCCTTTTCAAGAGCGACGCTCAGATCATCATGAACGCCGACAACACCGATCGAACCGACCGCGCCGCTCGGCGTCACGACGATTTCGTCAGCTGCGCTTGCGATCCAGTAAGCTGCGCTGGCTGCGTTGGAGTTGACATGAGCGATGATCGGCTTTGTGCCGCGCGCCTGGTAGATCATGGATGACAGTTCCGGCGTGCCGCTGACAACGCCGCCCGGCGAATCGACATCGAGAATGATGGCTTTCACGCCGTCGTCACGCACCGCGCCTTGAAAGTTGCGGCCGAAGCCTTCCGAACTGGTGCCGCCCGAGATATCGCCAAACATCGACATGCGATTGGCAATGACGCCGCGCAAAGGAAGAATGGCGACGTTACCTTCCTGACGGGCGACGGCCTGTTCCTGCCCTTTGCCAATCTTGGCCTCGATCTCTTCAGCGCTGTATTTCAAGCCCGACGACTGATCGGCCATGAAATCGAGAATGGCCTGCAGCTTGTCCGGATGGATGGCCCAACGTTCTTCTGCCAGCGCCATGATGATATGAGCGTACCTCATTCCTCTTCCTCGCCAAATGCGGTCGCATTGTTCGGACCTGTGGGAGATTGCGCCGTGCCAGGCGCATAGTCTGGATCTGTCGCACGCTCCAACGTGACATAATTGGAGGGCACGAAATAATGGTCACCAGCGGGGCCGATATCGTCCATATCCTCAAGGGCGAGAATATTGTTCGGCGACAGGCCAGCGACCCCGAAGAGCTTCTGATAGAAGTCAGCCCGAGCCGCCATGTCCCCGCGCAAAAGCGCGTTCATGTTGAACTTGACGTAATAACCGTTGGCACGCTCTGAGTCGGTGAAGAGCTTGTAATTCAGCTCCTCCTCCCATGCATTGATCCATGGATCGATGGTCTGACGAACGAAACCGATCATCAGCTGCTCGATCCCGGCGCCGAAGCTGGTTTGCTTCTCCTGGCTCTGCAACAGGATCAGGGGCACATCGTAGATGCGGGCAATTTCCGCGATCTGAAACTCGCGAGTACCGAGGAATTGCGCGTCCTCCGGAGGAATGGTCGTCTGAATGAACTTCATGCCCTCTTCGAGCACCTTGACGCGGTGCGCATTGTCGAGGCCGCCCTGATCTTCCAAGCTCTTCGCAGGACTGGCAGCGTTCGCGTTGCCGTCGCCCCTGCTCTTGATGTTTTGCCGGGCGTTGGCGCTCAACTTGCCGGGGTGCATCAGGAAACCGCCCGATTTCATGTCGTTAGCGAAGAATTTTCCGCCGAACTCCTCCAGTGCCAGCCCCATGCCCACTGCATTGCGGGCCATATGGATCTGCGACAGGCCGACATATCCATCCTGGCTTTGATCCATGATGTGAATCACATCGTCGCTCGCAAGCTCGATCGACTGACCGTTGATTGAACTGCGGAAGAAGTGGTTACCATTCTCGCGAACTGGCGCCGTAACCTCTGGACGAAGCGGAAAGAGGCCGACCGATTGGCCCCGTCGGTTACGCTCGATCTCCAGATAGCCGTTGCCCCACAAAAGCGCATGGCCCTGACCGGTCTTGCGCAGCGTGCGTGAACTCATGAACTCGTTTGGCCGCAGCCCGATCGCCGTTGCAAAAGGGTGATCCTTGTCGGTCACAACTCGCTTCTTCCGGTCATCGATTGTCTGATACATGCGCAACGGAAAGCGCGCGATCGGATTGCTGATACGGTTGACGCACGCATAAACTACCGGCAGGTGGCGAGCAGTATACTCGCTCACATAGACGCCGGATTTTGACTTCGGCGCGATGTGACGCATGAGCCAGCCACTCGGCGACGACAAAGGGCCACCGTCTTGATAGCCGCCCGCAGCCGCAGTCGGAGTCAGATATCCAGCAATTGCGCTGCCCATTCCGCGAAGTCGTGCTGCGATGCTCATAGGTAATCAACCTCAACTTCAAGGATGCCGCGATCCTCATATACGGAGACGCCGGCCGCTTCGGGATTGAGCGCCATCAGCATGAAGGCGTTAAAGAACGCCATCAGCGGATCAATTTTCGACGAGGGTGATTTCTTGTCGATCATCACCAGCGTCGGCCGCTGTTCCAATTTGGCGTTCCCCACGCACCAATTCATCAAGCGGGAGCGGGAATGCTTCAAGGTTCCGTCCTTGAGCTTTCGCTCCGCTCCGAAAATTGCCGGGGTCAGTTTTCCGCCCTGCGGGACCGCGCGAACCTGTGGCTCGACAATGTCGTGCAGGGACAATTCTTCGACGAGAGCCGCAACGCCCCACGCATCGACACCGACGCCGTCTTCTTCCGGCAACAGGCCACTGTCGCGTATCTGGGCAATCAAGGCGGCAGCCTCTTCCGCATCCTGTGTCGGATGCGTACAGATGACCAGGTCTCCATCGTTGGCAAAGTCCCTGAGCTTCTCGGCAATCTCGGGGCGGGCACGAAAGGCATCTTCGTGGCACCATGCCTTGATCCACGCCATCCATTGCCGCGTAACCCTGTGCCTGCCGATCGCCGCGATGCCCCAGAGATCGTCGAGACCGCCAACATCACCGCCGACTGTGATCGCATCCGAGTTTTCCAGCAGATATTCGAGCGTGATCCGCTCATCTTCTGCCGCTTCCCAATAGTCGGCGCCGGTCCAGCGATCGGCGTGCAGGGCAAGCCCTATCTCGACATTCAGATGCTGGGACGCCCATCGGCGGCGCTCTTCCTCACCTTTCTGCGATGCCTCTGTCCACTCTTCGACCAGACGATCGA
Source organism: Martinezella tropici (assembly GCA_000799755.1). Taxonomy (GTDB): domain Bacteria; phylum Pseudomonadota; class Alphaproteobacteria; order Rhizobiales; family Rhizobiaceae; genus Rhizobium; species Rhizobium tropici_A. The sequence goes on along the minus strand of JUHI01000004.1, from coordinate 222,453 downwards.
TGGTTATTGAGAGTCCGAGATTGGGAAGGACCATCGGCCAATTGCGAGGGTTCTGCCAAAACTCCTTGTTGAGCTGCATTGCTTCCGAGAACTCATAGAGGATCGGAAGCGTGCGCGCGCCGGTTATGGTTCCATCCCTGACTCCGCGCGCATACTGCAGTTCCGTCTTGAAAGGACCTGACGGCGGTTCATCGCTCTGCGTGGTGATAATGATCAGGAACGATTCCGGGTTCGGAATGAGACCGCCACTGATCTGACCCATGACGCGAGATGCGTAAGAATAGGCAGACATGACGTGCAGCTCATCCAACAGGACGCCAACCGGCTTAACGCCGGTCATCACCTTCATGTCGAAGGTCTTAATCTTCAGCTTCGCCTTGTTGAGGCGATCCTTGATGGTCTTCTGGTGCTCAATGCACTGAAAGCGCTTATCCAGATACTCATCAGCTTGGATCATGCCCATCGCCTGCTGAAAGGCTGTATCGGCAATATCCTGTGTTGGACCGATCAACAGGAATTCGGCGCGTGGGCGCCGGTTCATCAGCAGAGCCGTGACCATAATTCCGGCGCCGCCTGTCGTCTTCGAATTCTTCTTTGGCACAAGGCCAAAGACCTTGCGAACGTGCCGCTCTCCATTCTCATCAAGGGAGCCGAAGACAGCACGGACAATATCGCGGAACCAATCCCCAGCGCCGACTTCCATTGTCGGCTGGTTCGGCACGTCGGGCAGACGCAGCTTGTTGAAAATCTTTACCGCCCGCTCGCCCTCGTCAGCATCAATCGGGAGGTCCGGAACAAGAGAGCGGCCGGATTTCAGGCGTTCGATCCAGTCAGGACAGGAGAACTGCCACTCTGCCTTTATTGAAGAAGCGTACCCCATTCAGTCCCTTCATGAGCGGTTTGCGCTTCGCGGTTGGCCGTTTCCTTTTTGCCGAGACGTTCTTCCTTCTCCGGCTTTGGCTGAAGTGGAACCGCTGGCTTGCCCTGCTTTTCGATCACATCAAAGATGCGAGAGATCGCAACCGAATTGCCGAGCTTCATTTTCTTGAAAGTGACTTCCAGAGCCATGCCCTCGATCATGTCGAGACCGTGTTCAAGCTCTCGGGAAAAATTCTTGCGTAATGTCTTCTCATCGCATCCGATGTACTTCGCAATTCGCGCCTGCGTCCAACCGGCCGCGCGCAACAGAGATACAAGCTCTTGATTTTCCTTCGACTTTGCGAACGAAGGACGGCCGCGTCGATCCTTGATCGGCAATACCGGGTCGCCAAACAGGTCGACTTGCTGCGTCAGGGGTAAAATTTCGTCAGGCACGGGAAAAAAATCTCCGAATGTGACCCATGCGGTCTACGGCCCTAGGGGTTCCGAACTTTTGAGCCCCCCCCTACCGGCAACGCTACCAGGCGCGGAAGCCGCTGCGCTCTTCGCGCTGTTTCAGGCTGTCGTGGCAGTGCTTGCACAAGGTCTGAAGGTTGCCTTCATCCCAAAACAGTTCGTGATCACCTTGGTGCCGGATCTTGTGGTCAGCAACGAGCTGCGATGTATCGACAACGAAGCGCCCGCAGCTTTCCATCCGGCACGTGAACATGTCACGCACGAGAACGGAAAGGCGAAGCTCCTGCCATGCTGCGGTCTTGTACCACTTGCGCCAAGGCTGCTCTTCATCCCGACGTGCGGATGGCGCTAAGGCGGCAGCCTTAGCGCCGATGCGCGGTGTCATCGGTCTAACTTTTGGTTTGATCGATGACAGCTTGCCCATAACCATTATACGAAAAAAGGCGACCAATCGGCCGCCTGTCTGTAAGTCATAGCTTGCGCACTGGCCTTGAATCGATGTCTCCGCTGAGACGTTCAAGGCGGGGTCTGCCCGGTTACCAACCTGAGAGTTTCCTCTCTTTGCCTCGCGTCCTGCCGAGGCATTCAGGGCCGAAGCCCAAGGGTACACTGAGATCGCAGATCATCCCGTTGAGGCGATTTGTACTCACAGTTTCTGGAGATTCGCAAGTGGCGTGTTGAGCTGCCCTGTTTGGCCCATCAGCCTGTATTCGACCTTGCAGCGCTTCTCGCGACCCTTCAGCTTCTTGAGCACTTTCGCCTCAATTCCAGAGAACGGGCCAAGGGTAATCCTGACTTTGTCGCCCGGCGCTATCGTCGCATTCTTGAACTCCTGCGCCAACCGTTGGCGCACTCGCTCTTCCTCTTTCTCCTGCATGACCGCATTGAATTGGCTGATCGATTCATCCGACACTCGGTATGGTCGCGCCCATCCGCCGACGATCTCGGTCACATGCTGAATGCCAAGCAGGCCGCGAAAAGCCTCGTTGGAAGGGACGCAGCGAACCAACGCGAAACCGGGTAGCCAGAGCCTACCGGGAAACCTCCACAGACGGCCTCGCCGCATGACGGTCTGCTCCGGCTCTCGCAACAGAAGGCATTCCACCTTGTCATCAGTCAGCGCCTTTTCCACAGATGTTTCCCTGCCGGTCAAGACATGGAGGCAGTACCAGCCAGCCAAATCCGGATTCTCGTCAGCCACGCGCTTGCTCGCTGCCACGATCTCACGGATGCGGATACGATGGAGGCTGATCGCGGTATCCTGCTTGTCGGATGCAAACTGGCGGATATCGAGAGGTGCCCCGGAAATGCTATCCCGCTTATGCTGCATCGTCATTGCCCGCCTCGCTGATCGTTGAGATGAAGGTTGCCAGGGCATTTTCGACGGCCTCGTGCAGATCTTCGGCCCGGTCGTCGACTGCGGGAAACCAGACGTAGTCGTGGGGATGCTCGATGAACGGCCACCCATGGCGCTCGTGTAGATCAGCCCACGCAGCAAACAATGCGCTGTCGCTCTTCACCTGACGAAATTCTGCCACCGATGGGAGCAGCGCCAGCGACGTGATGAACGGCTCCTTGCGCCGCGCCAGATCGCGCATGGCGGTCACCAGCGGCCAGCCGTGCTCAAGGCGCTTACTGTGCGTCAGCGCCTCCCTGCTGGCTCTCCCTGCGGCGATCTCGCGTTCATCAAAGGCCGTGAAGATGACGCGGCCCGATGGCTCCTTCGACAGCGCTGCCAAGCGCGTTCCCATCCACAGCTTGCCGCAGACCTTGGCAATGCCTCGTGTCGGCGCAGCCGTCAGCTCGTCCGGCATGTCGCGCCATCCCCTGTTTTTCAGGAAGACGGATGCAGCCGGGATCTCGTCGGCCTTAGCCCATCGCAGATAGAGCGGGGTTCGCTCGATGCATTCGGCGCGCTCCTCGTCGCTCATGGCGAACCAGGCGTTTCGGGCGTAACCGACTTCACCTTTTTTCCAGGTGGCGTACCAGAGCGTGAAATCTCGCTCGATCTTCTTTCGATCAGACCGCTTCAAACCCTCTTCCGCGCCAGCGCTCGCTTGGTAGGAGTCAGTATTTGGTAGATCTAAGTTATTACTAGGTGCCGATTTTACCGGCGACGGCGAAACCGGCGACGGTTCTGCCGTCGCCGGTAAATCCGTCTGCGGTAGAAATGCAACACTCTCCGGCTGCGCTGACTGATCAGATGGAATGCCGGCGCTTGGCTCATCAAAGATCACAAGAACGGACGATCCGAATTTGCCATCCTCGCGCACCTGCTCGCGCTCCGCATAGCCGAACTCGACCAGCTCGGCGATCATCTTGCGGGCCTTGTCGCGTCCGCAACCGCCCTTCTTGATGATGTCGCCGATCACGACGATCCAGTTATCCGGCTTGGACAGCAGATAGCCAAGCAGCCACCGAGCTTCCATGGAAAGGCGGCTGTCCTCGAATATGCGATTGGGCACCGCAACATAGTTGGCGTTGCGCGCGCCGCGCCTGATTGTCGCTTCGCTGCTCATGCCGCCAACCTCTCGACGCGGCAATGATCTGCGTTGGCAGCAGCCAGCGCAGCAGCGACGACGGGCGAAACCGAGTTGCCGACGCAGCTGACCTGCACGGACTTCGGAAACGCGCGCCAGACCGCTTCACCGCCCGTTTCGGGCGCGATCCAGACGCCGTCAATGATGTACTGTTGCGGAAATCCCTGAGCGTTATACAGCTCGCGCGGCGTCAGCATTCGCATGCCGATATCGACGATGACGAAGGTTTCGCCGTCTATGACGATCGTCACGAACTCGCGTTCGTCCCAAAAGCCATACGACCGAAGGAAGTCGGCAACCTGACGTGCTCGAGTCGCCTGCGCTTCCGTGAAGGGTGGCGCACTGATCGACGCCTCGACGTGGCCGTGACGGTCCTTGGTGGTGATCGTGCGGCAAGGACGATCTTCCTCGCCGCCGTCGCCGGTTCCATAGTAGGCCTGCAGGTATGGCGCAACGAGCAACGATTTGCCGCCGCCATCTGCTGTCGTCGTCGCCAACGGCTTTTCTGCATCGTGTCCGGTCGACGTTCCGAACTGACGCGAGATGAAGGCGGTCATCACACCTTGTTGCGCACCGGTTGACGTTACTGTCGAGAGCGGCGCTTCTGCTGGACGCCCCGGATTTCCTAAGCCGCTATGGCCGTCAATATTATGCTGGGCCAGGAAGGCCGTAGCAACGCAGTTCTGATCTTTCTTGCTGGCCGTGATGGTATGATGAGGCTGCTCGACGCTCCGAACGGAGCCGCCTTGCTGAGCGGCAGTCAAGACGGGTGCAACAAGCGTCAGACCGGCGCCGCCTGCCGTGATGGTATGCGTCGGCTCGTCAGCGCCATTGAATGGCTTGCCGGAATTGCGCATCGTCATCAGATGCGGCGCGACGATCGCGTGCCCAATACCTCCGGACGTCACGACGCCGAAGGGATCTGAAAGAGGATATTCTCGCCTACCGCCGCTATCGCCGTGTGCGATCGAGATGAGCGACGGCGACACGACAGCCTTTTCGCCGCGATGTGCCCCGGTGATGGTATTGAACGGCTGCGCCAGATCCTCGCAGCGCGCGCCGTGCGTCAGGTTGACGATAAAGGGCCTCTCTGCGTCGAGAACATAGCGCTTCATTCCCCGCGCCACGCGAGCCATGGTGTTATCCGCGAGGGGTCGAACCGCCTTCACGCCATGGCTGACCTTGATTTCTTCGACCGTTGCGAAGATCGAAGGGCACGGCAATGACCAGTCGATGATCTCAGCAGCAGTGCGCCATGGCAGCTTGCGCCCCGCGATCACCTCTGGGTCATCAGGCGCGGCATGGGTTGGCTTCGGCCAGACGACGGGGTGACCATCGAAACGGATAATGACGAACAGGCGCTTACGGATCGTCGGCGCACCATAGTCGCAGGCGCGCAACTCGCGATGCTCGATCTTGCCGCCAAGCTTGCGGATCGACTTGCACCACTTCCTGAAGGTTTCGCCTTTCCGCTCCGGATCGGGCATGAGGCCGCGATCCGTCTGCACGAGCGGGCCGTAGTCCTTGAACTCCTCGACATTCTCCATGATGATCACGTCGACCTTGCCGCCGCTCTTCTGGATGCGCTCCACCCACGCCGGAATGATCCAGCAGAGATCGCGAATGTTGCGCTCGACGGGCTTGCCGCCCTTCGCCTTGCTGAAGTGCTTGCAATCGGGGCTGAACCACGCAAGCCCGATATGGCGCCCGCTGAGATAGTCCAGCGGATCGACCTTGTAGACGTTCTCCGACAGGTGGAGCGTGTCGGGATGGTTCGCAGCATGCAGCGCCAGCGCATCCGCATTGTGGTTGATGGCAATATCAGGCGACCGCCCTAAAGCCATTTCGATGCCGGTTGATGCGCCGCCGCCGCCAGCAAAGCTATCTATGATCATCGGCGGCAATCGCCCGCCGTCACCCTGCATGGTGGCGAATATCTGAGATGTCGTCGCTTCCCCGAAAAGTGTCCCCGCGTACATTCATGCCCCCAGGTTGCGCGGCGGCAGGCCGCTTGCGATTCTGTCCATGCGACCGCGCGCACTCTCGATCCCGATCAGGTCGATGGGACCGCCGTCGTCGCGGCGCGAATTGCGAAGAAAGGAAAGTTCGGCGTCGAGGTAGGTGACGCCTGCTTGGAAGTGAGCGAGCCGCAGGCAACGGCGGATCTCGATTTCATCGCGCAGCAGCTGCGCGAGCGGCGTGCGGATCAGCCAGCGAGCACGCTGCTGATCAGCCTCGGCGTCTTCAAGGCTTTCGACATCAGGAAGGAAGTCCGTCATGCGGCCTCGCCTTCCGGCGTTCCCGCCTGATTACCCCAAAACTCCCATTTGCCGTTGAGCCGGATATCGCCCGGTTGCAGGCTCTCCTTGCGCTGGAAAAGCTCCAGCTTGCGCATGTCGGGATAAAGCCGCTCGATCTCTTCCGCGAACCAGACCGGCTTGCGGCTATGCTCGGTCTTGACCTCGCTGTAGAGGCTTTCCGGTTTGGCCGTGTAGAGGTCGATGCCGGGGAAGTTGCCGCGCTTGCAGATGATCAGGTGCTCGGTGCGGTCGCGCACCCATCGGCCCATGCCGATATTCACCTTGTCCCATGTGATCATGCTGACGTAGGTGAAGCCCCATGCGCCGATGATCCGCAGCGCATCGGCAAGCCGGTTCGTTGTGGTCCAGAAGTACAGGATCGCGTCCTGCGTGAACGGGCTGCGCTCGCCAGCGCAGAGCGCCATCAACTCGTCGACCGTCATCGCAGGATAAGGCAACCCCTTGTCCTGTCCGGTTTCGTCGCTCCATGCCTCCTGCTGCCACGGCACGTCGCAGTATCCAACGGCATAGGCGGCGCGTGGCATCTCGCCCGCTACCCGCTCACCTTTTTCGGCGATGTGATTGATAAGGGCCGTACGGATCATGCGGGAATGCTGCTGCCGCTCGGTGCGGATGGCTTTCGCCTTGGCGATCACCTCCTTTTTTTCGGCCCGCAAAACCTCTTCCTGCGCCTGTCGCTCAAGGTAGCTCAGCGATTCACCGGCATTCACCGATATCCTGCCGGTCTCGATGGCTGCGAGCAGCGCGGGGGCGCCCTGCTCCCGCACGCGCTTCGCGGCGATTACGGCCCGCTCCGAAATCGACAGTCGGCGCGCCGCCTCTCGGGTCGGCAAATTTGCTGACCCGGCCGTCGACTGGTTCATGCCGCGTTCCCAATCGACGATCTTCGCCGCCACCATGGCGCGCTGACTTTCGCTCAGATGGCGACGGCGCAGGTTGAGCGACAGGACGAAACCGAGCGGATCGTCACCCTCGTAATCCTTGGTCCATGGATCGATCCCGATCCGGTGGCAGGCCTCGTCGCGGTTTCGTCCGTCAATGATCTTGCCATCGAGAATCCAGACCGGCTGCTCCTGTCCGCGTGCGCGTATGTCTTCCGCCAGTTCATCGAGTTCCGCCTCCGAGAACATCGGGAAAAGACCGGCCAAGGCATGATGTGGAATGCGGTCTGGATAGCGAGGGAGATCATACCTGCTTCCGTAGCTCTCGACGGTCCGCAATGGTGCCGGTTTCCTCGCCTCATGCGGTTCCAGCTGCGCGGCAATGTGCTCGTGCGCCTTGTCGGTCGGATACCATCTGCTGCCATCCTTTTTATCGCGAGACAGCAGGCGGCGGCCATTGAGCTGCGTCGCCGATTTCCGGTCGCGTTCGTCAATTGCAACAAAGACGCCCTCTGCCACCGCGATTTGCAGGATGCGACTTGCCCGCTCGCCCGGTTTCATCTTGTCGGTCATCGCGCGGCCCTCCGCTCGAAACGGAGAATTCCGCGCAGAATCGTTTCCACGTTGCGGCCCTGCGCAATGCGGGCTGCTGCGGTCTCCTTGGGGTCATAGACAAATGCCGCCCCGGCGATGGCTTGCCGGAGCGGCTTTGGCAGAGAATCGAATGCCCGCATGGCTTCGATCAGTGACGACCTGGTGCGCTTCATCATTCGCACCTCATCAAACGATCGAGAAATTCTCGTCCCTTGCCGAGCATCCAGATGCATTCCGGATCACGGACATCGCGGCGCACATAACCGCAGACCAGCGCGCGGCCGACCGCCTCACGGTCTGCGTTCAGCTCCATCCGGTATGGCTTTCGCGCGTGAGCAACCCGGCGTAGAAAGGCGATGCCGCGCGGCCCCATGGCTGCGCCATTAGCTACCGTCTGGTAGTTCGGCTCGGGCATCTTGCCGGCGTAGGGAATGCGACGGGCGCTCATAACGGCGCTCCCTTCAATCCCTTGATGAGATCCTGCAGCTGCACGAGCAACGCCTCGGCAACAGGCAGGATCTCCCGCCGCTCGCGATGGTCGTAGCCATCGGGCGCGTATCGGATCAGCATGGAAAGCAGCTTGCCCTGCGTATCGGAGAAGGCGCCGACATCTTCCATGTCCGGCTCATCTGCCGTCGCCGCATCGGTCGTCAGGCGGAAGCCCTGCAACTGAGCCAAGTGCTCAGTAATGATCGGATAGCCAAGAACACGCTCAAGATCAGCGACGACATCAATCGGCATGAACTGCTTTTCATGGGCTGGATTGCCATACTCAGAAAGCTTGCTTTCGACGACGCGCGTATCGTTGGCGAAGTTGGAGCCGCCGACATTGCGGATCGCCCGCTGCGTCAGCATCTTCAGGTCCCGCCGCTCCTCGGGAGTGGTCGGACGGATATTTTCAGGTTTTTGAGCGCGCAAAGACACCTCCCCGGTCAAGGGAATTTTTTCCAAAAAGATTCCGGTGAAAGACGCGGGAGAGTTCTCTAGCGTCGTAGAGTCCAAGCGATCACGGAGGGCCGCATGCCCAAGGCACACAGAAATCAAAGGAGCTGCCAGAGCGAAGGGAAACGCTCTGGCAGCAGCGCGCACCGAGACACAGGAAACGGCGCCGAGGGAACTGACCGCGCCAGCCAGGCGAAACCGGCGCGGTTGATCGGCGACCAGAGATGCGGCCAAGGTCGCCAGATAGGAGGAGGCTCATCATTCGGCAGCCTCGCGCACCGAGTGCTCAATCTCAGCCTGAATACGATTGTATGTATCGATGCTGATCGATTTGCCGCTGCGTAGCCTCGAAAGAAGCTTGCCGTCGTTCACGACTTTCTTGCCAAACGTACTCTCTGCCATGCCCGTCTGATGGCAGTAGCGCTCAATACCTTCGATGATGGATTGGGTCGTGATCATTGCGCAAAAATGATGGGCAATAACCCATTTGTCAATGGGCAATAACCCAAGTGACTTTTTCAATAGATTGGGCAATCTCCCACCATGTCGGACATCTGGAAAGAGCGCCTCAAGAAGGCGTTGGAAGATAAAGGTTTGAACATGAAGACCGCCTCCCTGGCAGCAGGGAAAGGCGAGACGTTCATTCGCGACCTCTTTGATCGTGATCGCACGCCATCGATAGACAACTTCCTAGCGATTGCGCGCGTGGTTGGGCGCCCCGCGTCTTACCTCCTAGGGGAGGATTCGGCGGCGCCTTCAGGCTTGCGCGGCGTGGAAGTCGGCGCGCCGATACAAGCCGGAGCGTGGTCTGAGACTTGGGAATGGGATTATGACGAGCGATATACAGTAATGGTGCCAGACTATCCGGAGTATTCGTCGTTTCGCCTCTACGCCGCTGAGGCTCGCGGCACCTCGATGAACAGGCGATATCAGGAAGGCACCGTACTGGTCTTCGTCGATGTAAACGAGACAGGCGAATCACCGCTGCCCGGCAAACGCTACATCGTCGAGAGAAAACGAGCATCTGGCGAAGCTGAGCACACGGTAAAACTGCTGCACGCTGACCAGGACGGGAAGTTGTGGCTTATGCCAGAGTCGGATGACCCTCGCTTTCAGGCCGCAATTGCCATTGACGACGGCACGGAAGATGGAGATGTGGTAGCGATAATCGGTCGGGTGGTAGCTGCGGTGACAAAAGAATAGACGCCGCAGGACCTACTGATCTAAGCAAGCTTTACAGCCGTTCCGCTCGCTGCAACAAAGAGAATGCCTCCGGTAACGCCTGAGCTGGTGGTTGCTTCATTGTAGTCGATATCTATCGCAATTACCGCGTCTGCTCCCAACTCAAACGCTTCCTTTTTCAGCTGCGCTAGGCAACTCTGCCGCGCCTCTTTGAGCGTGTTTTGAACATTTCCGCTTCTGCCGCCAACAATGTCGCGAAAGCTGTTGGCAAAGTCCTTCAGGACGCTTTGCGCAATCGCCACCTCAGTCGCGACAATTCCGACCACCTCGATGATTTCTCTTCTTGGGATATCAATGGAGGTGGTCAAAACAATCGACTTGAGCCGCTGGCTTTCCTCTTTCGCGCGACACTCGTCACACACACCGTCTGGGGGCAGAAGAAAGTAACTGCCGTTGCAGCGCGTGCAGCGCAGCCCCTGTTTGGCCGGCTCGCCCCCCTTGGGTGCGGTCAGCCCGTTGCTCTTCTTCAGTTCGCATCCAAGGCAGATGCCATCCGTAAGAAGGGAAGAATGTAGGTTCTGCTGGCATATCGAGCAGGCAGGCATAGTTGCAATCTCCCCAGGCGCCCGGCGACGTAACCATCCTTGCTCGCAACAGTAAAGCATTATCAAACTGCAACTGCGTCTCTCACCAGTGTTGCTGAGAGTAGGGCAACCGATAATGGGTTATTGCCCATTGACAGAATGGGAAATTGCCCATTATGTTTTGATCCGTCCGGTGATCTCCTCCTCCCATCCCGGATACCAAAGGCCGCCGTCGCTTATCCTCCTCCCGAGCGACGGCGGCATGGTTCCCGGAGGCTTCTTGAGAGGAAACAGACCATGCAGACAGCAGCATACAACCCCGTACGTGCCCGCAATATTGCGCGGGAAATGGCCGAAGCCGCCCGCGAGCGCGGCGAGAGCCTGACCAAAGGCGAATTTCTCCGCCTCGGCTTCACCGAAGAGCAGATCACCCGCCACGCACATGATGCGTCGGTGCTCTACGCGCAGTCGCTCAATCGCGCAGCCTGATCCGATCCGGTTGGGCAGCCGCCACGTCTCACCCCTGGCGTCGGCGGTTTCCCAATCGGATGCGAGAGGCAACCCATGAATTACTTCACCCCGGCAATCGGCAGACTGCAGCAGGCAAAGCGCAACGGCTTCGCCGCCATCTTCCTGATCATTCTCATCAACGACCTGCTGGCTGCTGCGGCTGTCCTGCTTTTTCGCTTTGGAGGTTGATTATGCGCGACGTATCGAGAACAGACATTGAAAACCTCTATCGTGCCGTCGCTGATGGCGAGCCGCGCCGAGAGGTCTTGCAGATGATGCACGATCTCTTCGGCCGGCACTATGAGCTGCGCCCCCCCGTCGACGAAATGCGCCTTGCGGATCGCTGCCAGCCGGGAAATCATACCCATGGCTAAGGCGCAACCTCTCTTCCGCGTCCATCGCACGCAGCTCCTGCCGGCGCTCGATGCCACATTCGAAGCGGTCGACAAGAAGGCCAAGAATCCGAACCTCGGGAACATCTTCCTGCTTCCCGATGCTGACATGCTCACGGTGCGGGCGACAGATCTCGACATCGAGATTGAGACCACCTGCGAGCTTCTTGATTGCGGCGACGAGGCGCAGGCCTTTACCGTCAAGGGTGCGGATCTGCGCGACATCGTCCGCAATCTGCCGGAGTCGGCGGAAATCGAATTCTTGCCGGGAGCCTATAACGGCCAGATCCGCATTCGATCCGGCAAATCCAGCTTCTCGATTTTCAGCCTGCCAGCGAGCGACTTCCCGTCGATGGCAACCGAGCTTCGCGGAAGCACATTCGAGATTGCCATGCCTGATGTGACCGCCGCGTTTTCCAAGGTCGCGCATGCCGTGCAAACGAAGGATATCGGCCGTCCCTTCATGATGGGCATCCACATGCACCCCATGCAGGATGAACGACTCGGCTTCGCTGCGCTCGATGGCATTGGTCTCGCTGCAGTCCAGATCCGCACGGAACGCCTTCTGGACTTTCCCGGCATCATTATTCCGCTGAAAACGGCGCAGGTCATCCGCAGGTTGTTCGACGAGGTGAAGGAGCCGGCAACCATAGAGGTAGCCGACAACCTGATCCGCATCAGGTGCAACGGCGTTTCGCTGCTGTCGAAGCTGATTGAGGGAAAGTTTCCCGAACACTATCTCACCGCCGCACCATCGGACTACGAGCGGGAGATCTTCGTTACCGTCGCTTCACTGAAAGCCGCAGTCGCTCGAGTCTGCCTTGTGGCGTCCGAGACCGATAAGGACGGTATCAAGCTTACCCTTGAGCGCGATACGATGCGCGTGGAGCTGACCAGCAAGGAAGGCGAGTCGGCCATCGACTATGTGCCTATCCAGTACGAAGGCGAGACCGGCTTTTCCATCGGCCTTAACAACGAGGCCCTGCGCGGCATCCTGAACACCGTCGATACGCAGGATGTCATTGTCCGCTTCGGCGGCTCCCTGCCGAACGCAGTCTTCCTGCCCTCCGTTGGCGCTGCCGAGCTGTATGTGATTTCGCCCATGATGGCGCGAGGTGCCGAGGGATGATGAATCTCGATCAAGCGCGCGCCCTATACCCTGACGCCAAGCAGCTTGCAGGCCTCGCCAGCGAAGAGTTTGTCGAGTCGTATGATACCAAGACCGGCAAAGCCGAAATCTGCGTCGTCGACCGCCTAACAGGCTTAGTCGAGCCGATCGCACATCTGACGATCGATTGCTCATATGACGATCGCCAGCTTCTCCTGAAGGCGCCGCAGCTCGTGCGCGCACTGCTGGTGCTTGCGGAGACGGCATTTGCCAAGATCCGCAGCCTTGAGCCTCCGCAGGATCGGTGGCAGAGCCAGCAGCCTCGCGACGAGAAGCCGAAAGACTATGCCGCCGAATGCGCGATGAAATGCAGCGATCGCATGTTCCGGCAGTTCCTCGTCGAGCGGCACAACGTTCCCGACGTGGCCGATACCGAGCGCATCGCCGTATCCGTCCGCAACATCCTCCGCATCAAGTCGCGAGGCGACCTGAACAAAGATCCTGCCGCCGCTTCGCGCTGGATCGAGTTCCGAGGCTCATTCGAGGCTTGGAAGCGCCATGGATGATCCTGACCCTTGGCAACTCGTCATCCTCCTATCCTTCAATTGGGCTGCGCTCGCGATCCTCTTCGCGCTGCTGCTGCTCGTCTTCCGCAAAAGGAGAAATCGGAAATGAGCATCACTCTTGCGGATCTGCGCGCCGCCAATATCACGAGGCAGGAGGAATGGTGCCCTGACCAAAAGCCGGACCTATCGTTTCGCGGAAACGAGCTTGCCGGCGAAAGCGGCGAGGCCTGCAACCAAATCAAGAAGCTTGAACGTGATCGCCACGGTTGGCGCGGCTCGAAAGGATCGGTCGCACAGCTCGCGGAGGAGCTTGCCGATACGGTCATATGCGCGGATCTCGTCGCCATCACAGCCGGTATTGATCTGGAGGCCTCCGTTGTCGCCAAGTTTAATGCCACAAGCGACGCCAACAATCTAAGGACTAGGCTGCCAGCCCAATTGGGTAGCTCAACTCAACCGTTGATAGAGAGTAGTATTGCTTATGTTGACTCGGATGCCACCCCCGAGCCAATCAGTGCAGCGTCCGACGATAGCCCCCAAAATCAGTCGTCGGACGCACGCGCGCTTAAGGCCTTCATCGACTATTTCATCAGGAACTATCCCGGCCCCGATACGGTAATCTTCGATCCGAAGTGGCATGCGCCGAAAATCTTCCGTGCTGCACTGCAAGCGATCAGAGATGCGCAGTCTATCAACGGCAATCTCCTTTCCAATGCGCTTGAGATGACCGGCTGTGAGAACGAAGAAGATCTGATCGACATGGCGAATGTCGGCCGCTCGCTGATGGACAAGATCGGCCTCTACACCAAAGCACCTAGCCTGCTAGAAGATTGGTCGCCTGCCGATGATCCGGCTGAGATCGTCGGTGACCTCTACAATCGTCTTGAGGAATCGCTTGCTTGCCATCGTCAGGCGCTGGACGAAGCCAAGACCGCGAATGCGATCATCGGGCAAATCGAGACGATCTTTCCGAACTGGCGAGCCTATCGGGACCTCGTCGACTGTGTCGACAGCAGCCTGCCGCTAGTCTCCCCGCATGGATTTCGTTGGCTGGACCGGCCGATCACGGTCACCGGAGGCGACTACCGCTATGATGGTCAGCTTCTTTGCTCATTCCCGAAGGCGCCAGGCGGCGCGGTGCGTTACATCGTCCGCGATGGGAACGGCCGGCTTTTCATCCACAATGCCGCGCAGTGCGGGCTGGAGGTATCCAATGCGAATTAAGCCCATCTTCGCTTGGTATGACCTTTGGATTGGGGTCTTCTATGATCGATTAAAACGCCGAGTCTACGTCTTCCCGGTGCCAATGTTCGGTTTCTATGTCGACCTGACGAAGGGAAGCGCATGAGCCGTCGCGACAATATCCGCGAGCGTATCATGGCACGCGTCCGCGTTGACGAAGTAACGGGCTGCTGGATCTGGACCGGCCCGACATCCGGATCAAACGGACGCGGCAAGGATTACCCTCGCATGTCGCTCAACGGCCGTATGGTCGCAACGCATCGCGTCATGTGGACCAACGAGCACGGCTATATCCCCGGCAACCGCGAGCTTGACCACGCCTGCCGCAATCGTCTCTGCGTGCGTCCCGACGACGGGCACTTGGAGCTGGTGAGCCACAGCAAGAACATCAAGCGCCAGTGGCAGGCGCGCAAGGCCGCTAGCATGATCGGCCATAATGGCGGGCCGGCGCTCGTTTGCGAGGAGGTTTGATATGAAGGCTGCGAATACGCAAGCGGTTGAGGTCTTCGAAAATCGCGCCGGAGACTTGCTCATGGGGGCCGATGCAATCGCCGGCTATCTCGGCGTAACCCGCCGTCAGGTTTACCGCCTCGTGTATGACGATATCATTCCGTCCTTCAAGCTCGGCGGAACCGTAGCCGCCAGGCGTTCCAGCCTGACAAAATGGATGGAACAGCTTGAAGAAGGGCAGAATGGCAGTTAGCGTCGTGCGCCATAGGATCTAGGGGTCGCGTATGGCAACGATTACCAAGCGGAATTGGACGAACAAGAGCGGCACTCACCAAGCGTGGGTGCTTAACTTTATGGACGCCAACGGCGTGCGTCACCGCGAGCAATTCGACAAAAAGCGGGATGCGGAGGCACGCAGAACGGAAGTCGAGGGCCAGATCGGCAAGGGAACCTATCGACCAGACGCGACAACCACGACCGTCAAGGCGGCCTGCGAGAGCTACGAAAAGGAACTCTCAGGACGAAAGAAGCGCGGCGAGAAGGTCACGCAAGAGTATTTCGACAACGTCACTGGCCACATGTGGAACTACATTGCGCCAGCAGTCACCGACGCCCCCAAGGCGAAAAACGGCCAAAAGGGGCGCCGGATCACCTTTGATAATGGAATCGGCGACAAGAAGCTTGCCCAGCTCACTGCGCGTAATGTCACCGAGTTTCGTGACCATATCCGCGATGCCGGCGTGGGCATCGTAACGACGCGTCAGATCCTTGGCACGCTCTCGCGCGTACTGCAGCATGCAATCTCGAAAGACCTGGTCGCCACCAATGTCGCCAAGGGCATTCGCGTCATCGGGAAGCGTAACGAAGACGCCAAGAAGATCGTGCCACCATCAAAAGATGTGATCTCGGCGGTGATCAAGGCAGCCGATGCGGACTTCAAGATCAAGCTGATCTTCGCCGCGGCGTCTGGTTTGCGGGCATCCGAGTTTCACGCGCTGCGCTGGAGCCACCTGGATCTGAAAGAAGGTAGCGTTACGGTGGAAACGCGCGTCGACTCGAAGCGCAACGAGGATACGACGAAAAGCACGGCCGGCCTGCGAACGATACCCCTCGGTGCGCATGTGGTTAAAGCGCTGAAGGAATGGCGGCTGAAGACCAGCTTCAAGAAAGACGACGACCTGGTGTTTCCGAATAGTCTCGGCAACTTTGAGAACCACAAGAACATGCGAAGCAGGGTTCTGGCGCCGACACTCGCGAAGGCTGAGAGCGCTATGAAAGAGGCCGGGAAGCCGTTCAAAGCGTTCGGCTGGCATGCTCTGCGTCACTTCGCGATATCGACTTGGATCGAGGCCAACCTCACGCCGAAGACGGTTCAGACCTTCGCCGGCCACTCATCGTTGTCTGTCACTATGGACAGATATGGGCACCTCTTCCCAAGCGACGATCACCGTCACGCCATGGATGCTATCGCATCGTCAATTTTTGCGAATGGCGCATAAATGGCGCACGATACGCCAGAATCCCTGCAAATGCTGGCCATAGCAACACATTCCTAATCTGGGGGTCACGCGTTCGAATCGCGTCGAGATCACCACTCAGCAAGCGGATTTCAAAAGATTTGCGAAACGCCCTTTCTGGCGAAGTACCGTGGACTCGCGGGAATTCCCCGGAAATCCAGCGCATCTTCAACAATGTCCATCCGCCTGAGTTCGCGCTGATAGCGGATTTCGCTCTTGAGTGAGCTTCAGACGAAAGAAGAGCTACCAGCAACGCCAGCAATGATTGTAATAACTGCCACAATACCCTCCGTAATAGTGATAGTACGGATGATAATAATAGGGATGGTAGTAAGGCTGGTAATAGTAAGGGCCCGTGGCAACGCAGCCTGCAAGCATTGTTGCAAGGATGATCGCCGAACCCAGCATGAAGACAAATCGCAGCATGGTGACCTCTCAAACCCACCCCGATAAAGCTTCAACGGCGTAAACAGCGCATTCCGTCGCCTGGAGAGGCATTATATATATTTTGGAACGGCAACCGCCTTCATAGAGGTCGAAACTAGCTATTCAGGCAGGCGAGGACATCGAGGATGCCATATCCAAAAGGGATAACTTCATCGACGTCCGGGAGATCGAGGAGCGAGTTGCAATCGACCGGCTACTTATAATCAAACGCCCCCGGATGGTTCTCCAGACTGCCCGTCAACGCCGCATATAAAATCGTCCTGCCATCGATCGTCTCATTGCCGCCGCCGAGGTTCATCCAGACAAGCTTTTCCGCCCTGGTCTCGGGGTTGGCGACCAGCAGCACCCCATACATGACCTTCTTGCCGGGATCGTACATCACAGCGATCTGCTCCGAGCCGCAATCATGCTGCTTGCAGGCGCTCATGACATAGACCTTGTCGCCGCCGAAGGTGATCTCGTGGCCGGGAGACTCGACGGTCTTCCCGTGAATCCAGTCCGGCAGTCGATGCCCTTCCGCCATTGCCTTGAAGGCAGCGCTCGCGGCCGGATCGGCGGCAATTTCACGGAATGTTGTGGGATGGTCTTGCGCGGATGCGCTTGTTGCGACCGACAGGATGCTGGCGAAAGCTGCGGCCATCATGAGCTTTTTCATGCGTCTCCCTCGAAATGGAATGCAGGTCAGATCCCTAGCGGACGCAGGATGAACGGGGACTGAAGCCCGCACTCACCCCACCGCGATCCTGTTTCTCACCAGCCGCACGCCAGGAATGGATTCCGCAACGGCGGTTGCCCGCTTCACCTCCTGATAGGTGGCGACCGAGCCATCCAGGCGGATTTCCTGACCCGCCGCCGTCACCGTGACATCGGAGGCATCGATTCCGCCGGCGACGGCAAGCGCATTGGCAACGGCGGATTCGAGCGCCGAGCGTCGAACCTGTTCGCTTTCCAGATATAGTTCCGCGCCGTGAAACGTTGCCGCCTTGAAAACCATCCGTGACCCCTCTTCATTCGAGTGGTCGGAAAACGCAGCACATCGCATTTGGTTCAAAAAAGGCCGAAAAATATCGCCAAATCAGTGATTTCGCCTCTCGCGAGCATTTGTCGCCGAGCCGCAGGTTGTATAGCAGCGGACTTGCCGCTCCCGCCAATCCCCTGTAGAGCCTTGGAGAATAGCAGCAAATGCGGATACCTGAATGAACACCGGCAGCACGGCGCGTCGTCGCCTGACGATATTGGGTTCGACCGGCTCCATCGGCCAGAATACGCTCGACGTCATTGCCCAGCTTGGCGGACGTGACGCCTTCGATATCGCCGCCATCACCGGGCATGACAATATCGAGTTGCTGGCAGCGCAGGCCAGAGCCTGCGGCGCCGCCTTCGCTGTCACCGCCAGGCAAGAGCGCTATCAGGATCTGAAGGACGCGCTCGCCGGGACTGACATTGCCGTCGGCGCGGGCAAAAATGCCCTGATCGAAGCCGCCTCCATGCCTTCGGACTGGGCAATGGCGGCGATCGTCGGCACCGCCGGCCTTGCCCCGACGCTGGCGGCCGCCCGCCGTGGCGCCGATATCGCGCTTGCCAACAAGGAATGCCTCGTCTCCGCCGGCGATTTGTTCGTGCGCGCCGTGACGGAAGGCGGCGGTCGGCTGATACCTGTCGACAGCGAACACAGCGCCATTTTCCAGGCGCTGGAAGACGACCAGCAGCACGCGGTCGAGCGCATCATCATCACCGCGTCGGGCGGCCCGTTCCGCACCTGGACGCGCGAGCAGATGGCCAATGTCACGCCCGCGACAGCCCGCGCTCATCCCAACTGGTCGATGGGCTTCAAGATCTCCATCGGCAGCGCCTCGATGTTCAACAAGGCGCTTGAAATGATCGAGGCCAAGCATCTTTTCAATGTGCGCCCGGATCAGATCGAAGTCGTCGTCCACCCGCAATCCGTCATTCATTCCATGGTCGGCTACACGGATGGCTCGGTGCTGGCGCAGCTCGGCTGTCCCGACATGCGCACCGCCATCGGCTATGCGCTCACCTACCCCGTCCGCACGAAACTCAGCGTCGACCGGCTGGACTTCGCCAAGCTCGCGCGGCTCGATTTCGAGGCGCCGGACGAGGGCCGCTTCCCGGCACTGCGCCTTGCCCGCACGGCACTGGAGCGTGGCGGCCTGCAGGGGGCGATCATGAACGCCGCCGAGGAAATCGCCTTCCATGCCTTCGTGGATGGCCGCATCGGCTTTCTCGAAATGGCCGACATCGCCGAAGCCGTCATGGACGAGATGATCGCAACCGGCAGCGCCGAAACCATGGATGCCGTCTTCGCCGCCGACGAGGAAGCACGCAGCCGCGCGGCCGTGCTCGTCGCCCAGCGGGAAAAGGCAGCCTAGACTTCATCGCCGATAAGGCCTCTCGGATAGATCATTCATGCCGCTTCATCTCGAAACGCCGCTCCTCGAATCCCGTCCGCTCAGCCAGGCATCGGGGCGCTCCATCTGGTTGAAAATGGATGCGCTGCAGCCGCCAGGCTCCTTCAAGATCCGCGGCATCGGCGCTGCTTGCGAACATCATGCCAGAAACGGAAAGCGGCGCTTCGTCTCCTCGTCCGGCGGCAATGCCGGCATCGCAGTCGCCTATGCCGGCCGTCGCCTTTCGATCCCGGTATCGGTCTTCGTCCCCGAGACGACCACGGATCGGGCAAAGGCGCTTATCCGCCAGGAGGGCGCCGAGGTTTTCGCGCATGGCGCATCCTGGCAGGAGGCGAACGAACGCGCACTTCAAGCAATCGACGCGGAAGCGGCCTTCATCCATCCCTTCGACGATCCGCTTCTGTGGACGGGCCATGCGACTATGATCGACGAGGTCGTCAAGGCGGGCGTGCCGTTCGATGCCGTCGTTCTTTCCGTCGGCGGCGGCGGCCTGCTGGCTGGCGTCTCCGAAGGGCTGGACCGCAACGGCCTGCAACATATTCCGATCATTGCCGCCGAGACGGACGGAGCCGCCTCGCTCGCCGCCGCAGTGAAAGCCGGAGAACCGGTGGAATTGCCTGCTATCACCAGCATCGCGACATCGCTCGGCGCCCGAAAAGTCTCAACGCGCGCCTTCGAGATCACCCGGACCAGACCGGTCGATAGTGTCGTCGTCGATGATCGCGCTGCCGTCGACGCCTGCCTGCGCTTCCTCGATGATCACCGCGTCCTGGTGGAACCCGCTTGCGGCGCCGCATTGGCCGTCGCCTACACCCATGCCGATCGCTTGGCACGCTTCGAGCGCGTGCTGATGATCGCCTGCGGCGGCGCGACCGCGACGCTTGCCCAGCTCCAGGCCTGGCAGGTATCCTGATCATTGCGCTCATGCCGCGACGGTGTTTTTCAATGACGCCGTCGCTGACCTTCCAGGTCTTTTGGTTAGTATATACTTACCGATAGACTTCAGTGTTGCCATTCCCGAGAATGATGCTAGAGAGGAATTCCGGCCTCACTTTCAAGGGAATCACGATGCCGGACTTTTCCACACTCATTCTATTTGCCGCCGCAGCGCTGGTGCTCACAGCCACGCCCGGCCCCGACATGCTCCTCATTGCCTCGCGCAGCGTCAGCCAGGGCCGATCCGCAGGCTTCCTCACCTATGCTGGCATTGCGCTCGGCACCTATTGTCACGCCATGGCGGCAGCGCTCGGCCTATCGCGGCTCTTCCTGACCGTTCCTGTTGCCTACGAAATCGTCCGTTGGGCGGGCTGCGCCTATCTGCTCTATCTGGCTTACAAAACGCT
Source organism: Martinezella tropici (assembly GCA_000799755.1). Taxonomy (GTDB): domain Bacteria; phylum Pseudomonadota; class Alphaproteobacteria; order Rhizobiales; family Rhizobiaceae; genus Rhizobium; species Rhizobium tropici_A. Next base: position 202,070 of record JUHI01000004.1, on the reverse strand, counting down.
CCGCTCGCAGGGCTCGGCCTTCGCGCCCACGGCGGGGCTAAAACGGCTTTCGGGCCGGCGGATCTTCTTCGAGGGTCTCGCGACCAATATTCTCAACCCGAAGATGGCCCTGTTCGTGCTGGCGCTGTTTCCGCAATTCGTCGATCCGCATGGCGGCTCGATGATCGTGCAGATGGCGCTGCTCGCCACCATCCTCAACGGCATCGGTTTCCTGGTGAACGGTTCCGTCATCATGCTCGGCAGCCATATCCGAGGCCGGCTCTCGGCGGTCAAGCGCCTCCCGAAGCTGCCGCAATATCTGTTGGCGACAGTCTTTGCCGGCCTCGCCTGCCGTTTGGCTTTGGGAAGCCGCGGCTAACTTAGCGTTACAAAAAATCATTGCGGAAGCGGGTTTCACACCAACGCTTCCGCAATGATCATATTTCAATTCTAGCAGAAGCCGCACCAGTCACACGAGCACGGCCGAAAAAGGACGCTGCCCTTACGCGACAGCCCTTGCCAGCGCACAGCGCGACCAGAGCGCATGCAGCGCACCGACCAGCTGCTCGATATCGCCATCCGAATGCAGCGGCGTCGGCGTGATGCGCAGGCGCTCGGTCTTCTTCGGAACAGTCGGATAGTTGATCGGCTGGACGTAGACGCCGGCGTCGAGCAGCAGATCGGAAATCCACTTGCACTTCGCGGCATCGCCAACCATGACAGGCACGACATGGCTCGGGTTCGGCATATGCGGAATGCCCGCTGCATCGAGCTGAACGCGCAGCTTGCGCACCCGATCTTGATGGCGCATACGTTCGAACTGACTGACCTTCAGGTGCTGGATCGAGGCGACAGCGCCCGCAGCCAGCGCCGGCGGCAGCGACGTCGTGAAGATGAAGCCAGACGCAAACGAGCGGATGAAATCACAGAGCGCGGTCGAAGCGGCGATGTAGCCGCCCATGACGCCGAAAGCCTTGCCGAGCGTGCCTTCGATGACAGTAAGACGATCCATCAGGCCCTCGCGCTCGGCAATGCCGCCGCCGCGTGGGCCGTACATGCCGACGGCATGCACTTCGTCGAGATAGGTCATCGCGCCATATTTGTCGGCGAGATCGCAGATTTCCTTGATGGGGGCGATATCGCCATCCATCGAATAAACGGATTCAAACGCGATCAGCTTAGGCGCCTTGGGATCGGCAGCCTTCAGCTTGGCTTCGAGATCGTGCAGGTCGTTATGCTTCCAGATGACCTTGTCGCACTTCGCGTACCGAATGCCTTCGATCATCGACGCATGGTTGAGCGCATCCGAGAAGATGATGAGGCCAGGGATGCGTGCGCCGAGCGTGCCGAGCGTCGCCCAGTTCGAAATATAACCCGAGGTGAAGATCAGCGCGGATTCCTTGCCATGGAGATCGGCGAGTTCCTGCTCAAGCAGAACATGGTAGTGGTTGGTGCCAGAAATATTCCGGGTGCCTCCCGCACCCGCGCCACAGTGATCAATGGCTTGCTTCATCGCCTCAATCACTTTCGGATGCTGGCCCATGCCGAGATAATCGTTGGAGCACCAGACAGTCACTTCCTGCGGACCATTGGGTGTATAGCGGGTAGCGCGGGGGAAATTACCACGGCGGCGTTCGAGATCTGCGAAAACCCGATAACGGCCTTCGTTGTGAAGACCTTCCAGCTCGCCCTTAAAAAATGCTTCGAAATCCATCATCTGCTCCAGTACCGTGCAACCGTTTTCGAGAATGCCGGTTCGCACGTCAACCCCTCCGCATTGCTTTCGCGCCACGCTGCGGCAAATGGCCCCTAATTTTGAACAATTCCAGACAAGAATAGCCAGTCACATCAAATTGACAATCGAAACCATGCTGGAAACACTCTCTCCGAAACGGCGGGTAAACCCCGCCGCTCCGGCATTTCCTGTGGTCTGATCTACGCTGCGGCCACAGCGCGCTTGGCCATGACTTTGATCAGATTGGCGCGATATTCGGCCGTCGCGTGCAGATCGGACAGCAGCGCGCCAGGATCGACCGTCACGCCAGCAACCGCCTCCGGCAGAAAGTTCGCCGCAAGCGCCTGCTCCATTTCAGTCTGACGGAATACGCCATCCGCGCCTGCGCCGGTAACGGCAACACGAACGCCGCCTGCCCCCTTAGCGACGAAGACCCCTGTCATCGCATAGCGTGAGGCGGGGTTGGGGAACTTGGCATAGCCAGCCCTTTCCGGCGCGTCGAAGGCGATGGAGGTGATGATCTCCGCCCCCTCCAGGGCCGTTTCGAACAAGCCTCGGAAGAAGTCGTCGGCCGCGATCTGGCGCCGGTCGGTGACGATGGTGGCATTGAGCGCCAGCATCGCCGATGGATAATCCGCCGCAGGATCGTTGTTGGCGACGGAGCCGCCGATCGTGCCCATATGCCGGACATGCGGATCGCCGATCATGCCGGCGAGATCGCACAGCGCCGGACAGACCGCGCGGATCGCGGCCGAGGAAGCGACATCCGCATGGATGGTCGCCGCCCCGATCGTGACCCTGCGGCCATCGACCCGAATCCCCTTGATCGAGGGGATATGCCTGAGATCGACGAGATCGCTCGGCGAGGCCAGACGCTGCTTCATGGTGGCGATCAGCGTCATACCGCCAGAGACATATTTGCCTTCGTCTGCGTTCGAAAGAAGCCTCACGGCTTCGTCGACCGAGGAGGCGCGATGATAGTTGGTTGCGTACATTGTCTTTTCCTCCTCTCGTCTCAGGCCGTGGCCCGCGCCGCTTCCCACACCTTGAGCGGTGTGGCAGGCATCGTCAGTGCATTGTTGCCGATGGCATCGGTGATGGCGTTCATCAGTGCCGGCGGCGAACCGATGGCGCCCGCCTCGCCGCATCCCTTGATGCCCAGTGGGTTATTCGGACACGGCGTGTTCTGGTGCGAAAGCTGGAAGGACGGCAGGTCGTCGGCGCGCGGCATGGTGTAATCCATGAAGCTCGCCGTCAGAAGCTGGCCGCTCTCGTCGTAATGCACGCCCTCCAGCAGCGCCTGGCCGATACCCTGCGCGATGCCGCCGTGCACCTGCCCTTCGACGATCATCGGGTTGATGATGTTGCCGAAGTCGTCGGCCGCGACGAACTGCACGATCTCGGTCTTGCCCGTTTCCGGATCGACCTCGACCTCGCAGATGTAGCAGCCGGCCGGGAAGGTGAAGTTGGCCGGATCGTAGAAAGCGGTCTCCTTCAGGCCCGGTTCCATGCCGGCGGGCAAGTTGTGAGCGGTGTAAGAGGCGAGCGCCACCTGGAACCAGGGCAGCGCCTTGTCCGTGCCGGCCACCTTCAGCTCGCCGTTCTCGATGACGATGTCGCTTTCGTCGGCCTCCATCAGATGCGCGGCGATCTTCTTCGCCTTCGCCTCCACCTTGTCGAGCGCCTTGACGACCGCAGACATGCCGACCGCACCCGAACGGGAACCATAAGTGCCCATGCCCATCTGCACCTTGTCGGTATCGCCATGGACGATGGAGACGCTGTCGATCGGCACGCCGAGCCGGCCGGCAACCAGCTGCGCGAAGGTCGTCTCGTGCCCCTGCCCGTGGCTGTGCGAGCCGGTGAGCACTTCGATCGTTCCCACAGCGTTCACCCGCACCTCGGCCGATTCCCATAGGCCGACGCCGGCCCCGAGCGACCCCACGGCCTGCGACGGCGCGATGCCGCATGCCTCGATGTAGCAGCTCATGCCGATGCCGCGCTTCATACCTCGCCCGGCAGCCTCCGCCTTGCGGGCCGGGAAGCCGGCCCAATCCGCCTGCTGCATGGCGGCGTTGAGCGAAGCCTCGTAGTCGCCGGCATCATAGTTCATGATAACCGGCGTCTGATGCGGGAAGGAACGGATGAAATTGATCCGTCTCAGCTCCGCCGGCGAAACGCCGAGGTCGCGCGCAGCCGTTTCCACGGTGCGCTCGAGGAGGTAGGTCGCCTCCGGCCGCCCCGCCCCGCGATAGGCATCGACAGGCACGGTGTTGGTATAGACCGTGCGGACATTGGCGTGGATCGCCGGAATGTCATATTGGCCCGAAAGCAGCGTCGCATAGAGATAGGTCGGCACCGCCGAGGAGAAGAGCGACATGTAGGCGCCGAGATTGGCGATCGTGTCAACCTTCAGCGCCGTCATGCGGTTTTGCGCATCGAAAGCCATCTTCACCTTCGAAAGATGATCGCGGCCATGCGCATCGGTGAGGAAGGCTTCCGTGCGGTCGGCGGTCCATTTGACCGGCACGCCGGTCTTCTTCGATGCCCAGAGACAGACGATTTCTTCCGGATAGATATAAATCTTCGAGCCGAAGCCGCCGCCGACATCCGGTGCGATGACCCGCAGCTTGTTTTCCGGCGCGACATTATAGAAGGCGCTCATGACGAGCCGCGCCACATGCGGGTTCTGGCTGGTCGTGTAGCAGGTATAGTGATCTTCGGCCGCATCGTAGATGCCGAGCGTAGCGCGCGGCTCCATGGCATTCGGCGAAAGCCGGTTGTTATGGATCTCGATTTCGGTGACATGCGCGGCCTCGGCAATCGCCTTGTCGGTCGCTGCCGCATCGCCGAGTTCCCAGTCGAAGATCAGATTGTTCGCCGCCTCCGGATGGATCTGCGGCGCACCAGCTTTCAGCGCATCCACGGCCTCGACGACGGCAGGCAGCTCCTCATAGTCGACCTCTACGGCTTCGGCCGCATCGCGCGCCTCGCCAAGACTATCGGCCACGACGATCGCGACGGCATCGCCGACATAGCGGACGATGTCGACCGCCAGGGGTCGCCAGGCGCCCATATTCATCGGCGACCCATCCCTGGAATGGATCATCCAGCCGCAGATCAGATTGCCGATGCCATCGGCGAGCAGCTGCTTGCCTTCCAGTACGCCGATCACGCCGGGCATGGAAAGAGCCGCCGACGCATCGATGTTCTTGATCTTTGCATGTGCATGCGGGCTGCGGACGAAATAGGCGTATTTCATTCCCGGCGTCACCATGTCGTCGGTGTAGCGCCCCTTGCCCGTCAGAAATCGCTTGTCTTCCTTGCGCGCCACACGCGCACCAATGCCTTCAACGCCCATCACATCCTCCATTGGGGTTCCGGGCCCGGCAATTTCGCCAAGATCACGGTCCAGGCGGTTCGCCAGACGGTCTCGGTGAAACTTTATTCCGCCGCTTGATTAGCGGCATGCATTTCAGCATTGGCTGATAGCACCGCCTGGACGATATTGTGATAGCCGGTGCATCGACAGATATTGCCTTCGAGCTCGCTGCGCACCGTCTTCTCGTCCAGCTTGCCGCCGTGGCGGTTGATCATGTCGACCGACGTCATCACCATGCCCGGCGTGCAGAAGCCGCATTGCAGGCCGTGATGCTCCTTGAAGGCCGCCTGGACCGGATGCAGCTCGCCATTGGCGGCCAGACCCTCGATGGTTGTGATCTTGGAGCCGGAAGCCTGAACGGCCAGGATGGAACAGCTCTTCACCGACTTGCCATCCATATGGATGACGCAGGCGCCGCACTGGCTGGTGTCGCAGCCGACATGCGTTCCGGTCAGCCCGAGTTTTTCCCTGATGAAATGGACAAGCAGCGTGCGATCCTCGCACTCGCCACTGACCGAACGGCCGTTCACCGTCAAAGTCACTTTTGCCATATTTTCCTCCTCGCCTCTCCTCCAGAGGCAAGGAACATCATTTGACTTTTTCGCAGTCCAATCAACCTCTACTTTAGAAAGGAGGCGGATTTTGTGCCCGCTTGGACTGTTTTATTCTCCGGACGGGAACTTGCCCTTGTTCAGCAATAAAAAAACTGACGTCCACCAATAGACAATCATATTTTGCACGATATTTTCTATCATTGCAGGACTGAAAGACAGCCCATCGTGGTGGAGCTGAAGAATTGGGACGACGTTGGCCGGGGTTCGGCTTAACTAACGTTGGAGAGAGTAAATGAAAAAAGTTCTTATGCTCGCACTGGTCGGCTTGTCTATCGCAAGCTGCACGCCGACTGAACAAGGCGCCGGCATCGGCGCGGCGGGTGGCGCCATCATCGGCGGCGCAGTGACCGGCAACGTCCGCGGCGCTGCCGTCGGCGCCGCGATCGGTGGTCTTTCAGGCGCCGTCATCGGCAGCGTCCAGGAACAGCCGGGCCAGTGCTACTACCGCGACCGTTACGGCCGTCGCTACATCGACGATTGCCCGCGTGGCGGCTATCGCGGTTACTGATCGATCCTCGATCGAGATTTCGAAAGTCCCGGATCGCAAGATCCGGGACTTTTTGATTCCTATACGTGACGCACCCCACGGCCAGCCGCATCAGTCCTGGCACTCTCCGGACAACTCAAACGGGTCGGCTTTCGGGCTGCCTGAACACGCGGAAACGCGCCGCAAGCGCCGGCATTTCGACCTTTATCGGGCACATTTTCAAGGTTTTTGACTCCAAAACGGTACACCTGAGAGACTTTTGCCTCTATGGTGGCCGCGCGTTAACTCCCGGGAAACGTCAAACTGAGTAAGTTCTCATGTAACCGTAAAGCGGCGTATGCATAAAAGAACTGAACCGAGAAAGAGTATTGCGTATCGGCAGGCAGGAACCGTGGCAGCGGTTGCGGCAGCCCTTGCGCTCGGTCCGGTGTGCGCTGGAAACGCCTTTGCATTCAAGCTCTTCGGCATAAAGCTCTGGGGTGAGGACGAAACAACGGATCAGGTTTCCGATCCCGTCCACTACACGGTCGATTTCAAGTCAGGCAATCTCGACAAGGATCTCAAGGACGCGTTGAGCGATACCTCGATGCTGATCTCCGACGAGAAGAAGCCCGTATCCGGTGACCTCGGCGTCGTCGTAAAGGCGCGTGACGATCGCGACCGGCTGATCGCAGCGCTTTATGAGAAGGCGCGTTACGGCGGCGTCGTCACCATTACCATCAATGGTACGCCTCTCGACGCCTTGCCGCCGACGCCGACCTTTAGCCGCGCCAAGCCCGTTGCCGTCACCATCAGCGTCAATCCCGGCCCTGTTTTCAAGCTCGGCAAGATCAACCTGCTCGGCGATGCCGCAAGGCTGGACCCGGTCAAATACGGCCTCGTGCCGGGCGGCAATGCCGGCTCCCTCACCATTCTGAAGGCAGGCGACAAAATGGTCGCCGACTTCAAGAACGAGGGCCATCCGCTCGCCAAACTCGACAAGCGCGAGGTTGTCGCCGACCACGCAAGCAACACGGTCGACGTTTCGCTGCAAATCTATAGCGGCCCCGTCGCCCCCTTCGGCAATGTCGGCGTCACTGGCCAGAAATCGGTCGATCCTGACTTTATCAAGCGCTACGCCCGCATCAACGAAGGCAGGCCCTATTCGCCGGAGGAATTGAAGAAGGCCTCGGATCGCCTGCGGAAACTCGGCGTCTTCTCCAGCGTCACCATCCGCGAGGCCGACAAGTTGGCACCGGACGGCAGCATTCCCACAACCATCGAGGTATCGGAAGGCAAGCAGCGCTTCTTCGGCGTCGGCGCGCAATATTCCACCATCGACGGTTTCGGCCTGCAAGGCTATTGGGGGCATCGCAACCTGACGGGCCGCGCCGACTCGCTGCGCATCGAGGGATCTGTCTCTCGTCTCGGCGAAACCACGGATGTCAGTCAGCTCGACTACAGTGCGGGCATCACCTATGTCCGGCCCGCGACCTTCTATCCATCGGCGACCTTTACCGCCGCCTTTAAGATGCAGACCCTGCATCCCGACGCCTATGACGCCAATCTCGTGACGGCAAGCGGCGCTCTGGCCTATGAGATCAACGATCAGGATACAGTCTCGGCCGGCGGCGAAGTATCCTATGAATCCGACACCACCGCCGCCTTCGGCAAGCAGAACTATCTGACGATCGCGATCCCACTCGAATATGTCCGCGACACGCGCGACAACAAGCTGGACCCGACGGAGGGCTACCGCGCTTCGATCAGCGCCAAGCCGAGCTACGATGCCATAGGCGGCTCGGTCTTCAGCTCCTTCGAGGGCTCGATCACCGGCTACAAGGGCATCGGCGCCAACGACAACGTCATTTTTGCCGGCAAGCTCGCCGCGGGCTCGCTGATAGGCGCAAACAGCATCGCGGACATTCCCGCCACCCGGCGCTTCTATGCCGGCGGCGGCGGCTCGGTACGCGGCTACAGCTATCAGGAGATTTCGCCCTACAACTCCAACGGTGACGAAACCGGCGGGCGCTCCTATGTGACCGCCTCCTTCGAAGCTCGCGTCAAGATAACCGATACGATCGGTGTCGTGCCCTTCGTCGACATGGGCAGCGTCACCGACACCGTCTTCCCGGAGTTTACCGATGTGCGCATTGGCGCGGGCGTCGGCCTGCGCTACGCTACGCCCTTCGGCCCGATCAGGCTTGATGTCGCCGTGCCGTTGAAGAAATATGACGATGGCACATCTTATGGCATCTACGCCGGCATCGGTCAGGCCTTCTGACAAACCGTCTAGTTGTCGCGTACGGTTCAGCACACGGTTACAAAATTGAGGTTACTGTCGCTTTCATGAGCATATTGATTCGAATCCTCGGCAGATTGGTGCGCTGGATCGCATACGCGGTCGTGGCCATCCTTGTGCTCGTGATCGCGGCTGTGCTCGTCGTCGGCTTGGTGCCCTCTGCAACCGGCTATGCCGTCGACCAGGTGGCAAAGCTCGCCTCGACGCCGGATCGCACCATTGCCATTGCCGCACCCTCCGGATTGCTGAACGGCAGCCTGAGGGTCGGTTCGATCACCGTAGCGGATACGAAGGGCACCTATGCCAAGGTGCAGAACCTTGCCGTCGACTGGTCTCCGCTGTCCTTGCTGACCGGCACCTTCCACGCCGATCGCGTCGCGGCTGATGTCGTCGATTTCGAGCGGCTGCCCGTATCGACGGCCACACCCGCGCCGGAAACCTCGTCGACGGGCGGCAGCGGCTTCTCGTTACCCATCGCCATCGATATCGGCACCATCGCGCTGCCCGATCTCCGCGTCGGGCAGGCTGTCGCCGGACAGGACTTCGTTCTGGCGGCCAACGGCAGCGTCAAGGCAAACAGCAGCAGCATGGGCCTGACGCTGAATGCCAGCCGTCAAGATGTGCCCGATGCCAAACTCTCCGCCGACATCGCCTTCGCGCCGGCCGAAAACCAGCTGAAGCTGAAGACGCAGATCTCCGAGCCGCGCGACGGCATGCTAGCCGGGCTCTTGCATCTGCCTGGCGGTCCGGCCGTCAATATCGATCTTTCCGGCGACGGCCCCCTCTCGAATTGGGCCGGTAAGCTGCAGGCAGCGCTCGACGGCAAACCGACCGTCGCCATCACCGGCCACCACAGCCTCTCCACCGACGGGTTGCACCATATCGACGTCAAGGGCGGCGGCGACGTCGATTCTCTCCTGCCGCCGACCATGCGGCCGCTCTTTGCCGGGCAGACGACCATCGATGTCTCGGCAACCTTCGACGGCAAGGGCAAGATCGATATCCAGACCGGCAACCTTGCCACCGGCAGCGCCGTGCTTGCCGCGTCCGGCACGCTCGATCCCGCCGGCAACAACAGCCTCAATGCCAATCTGATCGGCACTTCCGGCCCCGTCGACTTCCGCTGGCCGATGGAAGACGGCGAGGTCCGTGCCTTGATTTCGCGCGTCGACATCGCGCTGACGGGTGCTGCCCAATCGGTGAAGATTGATGCCAAGGCGGCGCTCGACAGCGCCAGCACGCCACAGGGCAATATCGGGCAAATCAATCTCAGCGCCCGCAGCGACGCCTTCAATCTTGCCGGCATGTCCGGTCCGCTGCAGCTTCGCCTCGTCGTCGGCCAGACGGCTTTCGTCAGCGCCGATCTCAACCGCCTCGTCCGGGCGCCGATCTCGCTGACCGCCCCCTTGCAGCTCTCGCCCGACACGATCGGCTTCAACAATACGACGCTCGAAAGCGCCAGCATCGGCGGCACCGTCAACGGCAAGTACACGCTGTCCTCGAAGGCACTGACGGGCAACTTCAAGCTCTTCGCGCTCCCCGGCGTCCTGCCTGACGGCGTCTCCAACAAGTTCGAAGGCACGATTTCGCTGGAAGGCCAGGTCGCGGGCACCGTGCCGGCCAAGATGACGCTGTCCAATCTGGCGGTGAAATCCAATGTCGCCGAGATCAACGGCAATGTCGCCCTCAACGGCCAGTCATTGACGTCGGATCTGTCGGGCAAGGTGCTCGATCTCTCAAAGCTCGTCCCGAATGCACAGGGGCAGGCCGATATCGGCCTCAAGGCCAAAGGCCCGCTTTCAGCACTCGGCATCGATGCGACGGTCAAGGCTGTCAATGTCAAGCTGGCCGGACGGCTGCTGGATACGCTCGACATCGGCGTGACGGGAACCGCAGACCCCAAGGCGCCACAGGCAAATATGCAGGCAAACGGCTCGATCGACGGCAAGCCGATCCGCATCACCGCCGACGCGGTTTCCAAGGACGGCCGTACCAGCATTCCGTCGCTGGCCGCCGAAATCGGCACCAACAAGCTGCAAGGCAAGATGGAGCTGTCGCCGAGTTTCGAGCCGACAGGCGCACTGACCTTTGATCTGCCCGACCTCAGCCTGCTTGCGGCGCTGGCCGGACAGAAGGCCGAGGGTGACCTCAAGGGCTCGCTCGATATCGCCAGTGCCAACGGCAAGATCGGCCTGAAGGTGAACGCCAACGGTAACGGCATCCGTCGCGACGATCTCGTCATCAGCAAGCCGGCCGTCGCGCTGACCGTCGACGACCTGAAGGCCTTCTCGGCGAATGGCAGCATCCGCGCCGACGCCATTGCATCGGGCGCCAATCGCATCGCCAATCTCGGCCTGACCTTCACCCAGCAAGGCAGCCGCACGGATTTCGATCTGAAATCGACCTATGACAACGCTCCGCTGACGACACGCGGCAGCGTCGAGACTGCGGACGGCCAGACGGTCGTAAACCTCGACGCCTTCGCCGGCGCACCACGGACAGTACCGGTAAAGCTCGCGGCACCGACGAAGATCGTCATCAAGAATGGCGTCGCCTCATTGAACGGCTTGACCCTCCAGACGGGCGGCGGCTCGGTCACCGTCGACGGAACCGCCGGCCAAAGCCTGAACATCAATGCCAAGATCGCCAATCTGCCGGCGAGCCTTGCCAATGTCTTCGCCCCGACACTGGCAGCCGAAGGCGCCATCTCCGGCACGGTGGCGGTGAGCGGCAAGGCCACTTCGCCAACCGTCGTGTTTCAGACCAATTGGACGGGCGCCGCGACAAGCCAGACGAAGTCCGCCGGCCTCGCACCGCTTGGGATCAAGGCCGACGGCAAGTTCGCCGACAATGTCGTGACCATCAACACCAACCTGACCGGCCAGAGCGGTCTCGCATTGAACGGCGGCGGCACCGTCGCCATTGCCGGCAACAAGGCGATGGCGCTTAAATTTTCGGGCAATCTGCCCTTCGATGCGCTTGCCGGCCAGCTTGCGGCTCAGGCGCTGGTCGTGACGGGCGCAGCCAAGATCGACATGCAGATCGGCGGCACCACCGCAGCACCCGCCATATCAGGCACGATCACCACCGACGGCGCCAAGCTCGTCGATGTCCGCCGCAATCTGACCCTGAACGGCCTTGCCGCCACGGTCACGCTCGACGGCAAGCAGGCGGTCATCTCGCGGCTCAGCGGCAATCTCGCCAGCGGCGGCAGCATATCGGGCAGCGGCACGGTCGGCATTACGCCGGACAGCGGCTTCCCGGCCGACATCCAGGTGAAGTTCAACAATGCCACCTATGTTGATGGGACGCTGGTGGCTGCGACCGTCAACGGCACGCTCGGCGTCAAGGGTCCGCTGATGACCGCGCCGATGCTCACAGGTAATCTCAGGATCAACAAGGCGTCGATCACCGTGCCTGAAAAGCTTCCGGCCTCGCTGTCGGAAATCAACATCAAGCACAAGAATGCGCCAGCTGCCGTCACGGCTCAGTTCAAGGACCAGCAGCCTGAAGGGCCGCGCAGCAAGTCGACCACTCTCGGCATCGACCTGCAGCTCGACGCGCCCTCGCAGATCTTCGTGCGCGGTCGCGGTATCGACGCCGAACTCGGCGGCAGCATCACGGTGCGCGGAACAGCCGCGCAACCCATCGTATCCGGTGGTTTCACCATGCGGCGCGGGCGCCTGACGATTCTCAGCCGCCGGCTCGACTTCACCGATACGAGCAAAATCACCTTCGGCGGCGATCTGACGCCGGCCCTCAACATGGAAGCAACGTCGACGGCAGGCTCCACGACCATCACGGTCGACGTGACCGGCCTTGCGACCGATCCGCAGATCGGCTTCTCCTCCTCGCCGACCTTGCCGCAGGACGAAGTGCTGGCGCAGCTGATCTTCGGCCAGTCCATGTCGAAACTATCCGCCATGCAGATCGCCCAGCTCGCCGATGCGGCAAGCCAGCTCGCGGGCGGACGCTCCACCTCGTTGTTCGAGGGTCTTCGCAGCCATCTCGGTGTTGATGATCTCGACATTTCCACGGATGCGAACGGCCAGGCGCAGGTCGGCGCCGGCAAATACCTTAACAAGCGCACCTATATCGAAGTGCAGCAGGGCGCCGACAACAACACCAAGGCGATCATCAATCTCGATGTCGGGCGCGGCGTGAAGCTGCGCGGCGCGGCAGGCTCGGATGGCGCCGGCGAAGCCGGCATCGTCTACGAGCATGAGTATTGAGGGACAAATCTCCGCGCCCCTCGTAGACTGCCTCATTCGGACGCTGTTTCCCGGCAAGCCGAAGAGGATGCTGCCCGGCCGCCAATATGCTTGTCATTTTTGCCAAATCGAATTGATCAATTCGCCAAAAGCCAGCCAATTTTGGACAATTTTCCATCTTTTTGCTGTCATGCGGAAAATCGATAATGTGGGCAACAGCCTCTAACCCTCGGAGCAATGCCGATGAATACCCAATCCACTCCCGTTACCCTGATCGGCGTTCCCCTGGAGGAAGGCTCCGGCCGCCGCGGCGCCGGCATGGGCCCGACGGCGCTCCGCATCGCCGGCATCGAAACCACGCTGATCGAACTCGGCCATCGCGTCACGGACAGCGGCGACCTGCATCCGGCGCCGGCGGCAGACCTGCCGGAGCATCCGCAGGCGCATAATCTGAAGATCGTCGGCGCCTTCACGCGCGCGCTGGAAGCAAAGGTTTTCGATGTCGTATCGTCAGGCGGTTTCCCGCTGATCCTTGGCGGCGACCATAGCCTGTCCATGGGCAGCGTTTCCGGCATGGCCCGCCATGCAGCCGAAGTCGGCCGTCCGCTGTTCGTGCTCTGGCTCGACGCCCATTCCGATTTCAATTCGCCGGCCACCTCGCCGTCAGGCAATATTCATGGCATGCCTGTCGCCTATTATTGCGGCGAGGCCGAGATCGAGGGCGTGCTGCCGGCCGGCCGGCCGCTGGTCGACCCGACGAAGGTGTTCCAGGTCGGCATCCGCTCCGTCGACGCGCGCGAGCGTGAGGAAATCCGCGAGCACGGCGTGAACGTCTTCGACATGCGCTCGCTCGACGAGCAGGGTGTCGCGGCTATCATGCGCAAGGTGCTCGATACCGTCAGCGCCGCCAACGGCCTGCTGCATGTCAGCTTCGACGTTGATTTTCTCGATCCGGACATAGCACCGGGCGTCGGAACCACGGTGCCGGGCGGCGCCACCTATCGAGAGGCGCATCTGATCATGGAGATGCTGTCCGACAGCAACCTCGTCTCGTCGCTCGATCTCGTCGAACTCAACCCCTTCCTCGACGATCGTGGCAAGAGCGCCCGCGTTCTCGTGGAGATGGCTGCAAGCCTCTTCGGCCGCCGCATCTTCGATCGCCCGACCCGGGCCGCCTGAGGCTGTCCATTCTTCCCTCGAGACCATCCTCGCCCTTCGACAAGCTCAGGGTGAGGATGGAGCGAAGCCGGCCCTCGATACGGCGCATGATTTTTCAACAACACGGAAGATCAGCCCTCATGGTGAGGAGGCCCAAAGGCCCGTCTCGAACCACGAGGGCGGGTGGCTGGCCTCCCTTTACAACCTCCATACTTCCAGCATCGTGCTCTACGTGCTTATACTGCCGAAACCGTGTGTATAGATTTAGGTTTGAGCAATGTTCTTGCTCTATCGTGCCAACAACACGCCGGATTTGGCGTCACGGTTCAATGGGAAGAACGTTCATGGCCACGATCAATTCCACCAGCTTCAGCGGCGAAACTTTGGAGATCATTGCTTTCCGGCTGCATGATCAGGAATTCTGCGTCAAGACCACCACGATCCGCGAAATTCGCGGCTGGGCGCCGTCGACGCCGATCCCGCACGCACCGGCCGATGTCATCGGCGTCATGAACCTGCGCGGCTCGGTAATCCCGATCATCGACCTCGCCTACAAGCTCGGCATGCAGAGCACGGTCGCCAACGAGCGCAGCGCCATCGTTGTTGCCGAAGTACACAACATGGTCATCGGCATGCTCGTTGACCGTGTCTCGGATATTCTCACGATCGCCTCCGAACAGGTTCAGCCCGTTCCGGAAGTAACCGCCTCCTTCGATCGCGCCTATTGCGAAGGCATCATCGCAACGGAGAACGGCATGATCTGCTTCCTGAACCTTGCCAAGATGTTCAAGGAAAACGAGACAGACGAACTCGCTGCATAACTTCGCAGCATATTCCGCTTTTAAGAACCGTCGCCCTTCCGCGGCGGTTTTTGTTTCCTAGTTATTTTAGTTAATTATGTTTTATTTAAATTATAATTTCTAATGCGCTAATTTTTACTCAATATTAAGGGAGAAAGATCCATCATCGATTGTGAAGCGAGGAAAGAAAATACAATCTCAACATTCCGACCATCCCGAGCGGAACGCCGTTTCTGGCGCGCCGACGAGCGCGGCCGCCCGCTTCGATGCCATCAATCGACGCCCGGGCAGGCGCGAGCTTTATGAGAGGGAATAGGAATGTTCAGTCTATCATCGGATGCCAGCCGCATTCTTTCCGCCGTTTCCAAATCGCAGGCCATCATCGAGTTCGACCTTCAGGGCAAGGTCCTGACCGCAAACGAGAATTTCTGCCGCGCGCTCGGCTATGACCTCAAGGAGATCGTCGGCAACCACCACCGGATGTTCTGCGACCCCGCCTATATCACGACCCCTGCCTATCACGATTTCTGGGCGCGTCTCGGCCGCGGCGAATATGATGCCGGCACCTACAAGCGGCTCGCCAAGGGCAATCGCGAGATCTGGATACAGGCCTCCTACAACCCCGTCTTCCGCAACGGTAAGCCGGTGAAGGTTGTAAAATTCGCGGCCGACGTCACCGAAACCAAGAGGAAGGCAATCGACGACGCCGGCAAGCTCGAGGCGATTTCCCATTCGCAGGCCGTCATCGAATTCCTGCCGACCGGCGAGATCCTGACGGCGAACGAGAACTTCTGCAACGCCATGGGGTATGCGCTCGGCGAGATCGTCGGCAAGCATCACAGCCTCTTCTGCGATCCGACCTATGCCCGCACGGAGGAATACAAGCGCTTCTGGCAACGTCTGGCGCAAGGCGAGTTCATCGCCAACGAATTCGTCCGCTACGGCAAGGGCGGCAAGGAAATCTGGATTCAAGCCGCCTATAATCCGATCGTCGATGCCGACGGCAAGGTCTACAAGGTCGTGAAATTCGCGACGGATGTCACGTCGCGCATGAGCGCCATCAGCGAACTCGCCGGCGCGCTGCGCAACCTCTCGGAAGGCGATCTGACGAAAAAGGTCGAACGGCCCTTCGTGCCGTCCATGGAGCAGCTTCGCCACGATTTCAACGCGACGATCGAGAAGCTTTCCGAGACGCTGACCACCGTCGGCCACAATGCCAGCGCCATTGCCGCCGGCTCGCGGGAGCTCGGTGATTCGGCAGAAGCTTTCTCGAGACGCACCGAACAGCAGGCCGCTTCCGTTGAGGAAACGGCGGCGGCTCTCGAAGAGATCACCACGACGGTCGCCGATTCCAGCCAGCGTGCCGAAGAGGCCGGACGTCTCGTGGCCGAAACCAAGCGAGGCGCCGAGCAATCCGGCACGGTGGTGCGCAGCGCCGTCGCCGCCATGGACCAGATCGAGAAGTCCTCGCGCGAAATCACCAACATCATCGGCGTCATCGACGACATTGCTTTCCAGACCAACCTTCTGGCGCTGAATGCCGGCGTCGAGGCGGCGCGTGCCGGCGAGGCGGGCAAGGGCTTCGCGGTCGTCGCGCAGGAGGTGCGGGAGCTGGCGCAGCGCTCCGCCAGCGCCGCCAAGGAGATCAAGGCGCTGATCACCGCCTCAAGCGAGCACGTCAAGAACGGCGTCGGCCTGGTCGGCCAGACCGGCAAGGCACTGGAAGAGATCGTCACCCAGGTCGGCGACATCAACACCAACGTCGCTGCCATCGTGAAAGCTTCGAAGGAACAGACGATCGGTCTCAGGGAAATCAATTCGGCGATCAATTCGTTGGACCAGACCACCCAGCAAAATGCCGCCATGGTCGAGGAAAGCACGGCCGCAAGCCTCCGGCTCGCCAACGAGGCCGATGCGCTGCACACGCTGCTCGCCCAGTTCCGCCTGGCCGACTCGATGATCCGCGACATGGTGATGCGGCGCGCGGCATAGCACCTCGCATCTTTCCATCCAGAACAAGCCGCCCCGAGAGATCGGAGCGGCTTTCTCATGTTCAAGGACGGTTATCCGAACAGCGCATAGGTGCTCTTGATCGTCACCCAGACACCCCAGAGCAGCGGAATCCCGACCAGCGCCCAGGCAATCAGCGCCTTGCCGTCGAACCCGCCCTTGCCGATGCCGAAGGAGCCGGTGGGGCCGGCATTGGCGGCAGCGGTCTTTGCCTGTAGCGCGGCCACTTCCTCGTCCGACATGAACCACTTGTCGGCAAGCGGCCTGACCAGCGAATTGGCAATCAACCCCAATGCCAGCATGGCTGCGAGGATATACATGGTGAAGGTATAGAGCTGCGCGCCTTCCACGCCTGCCGCCTTTTGCGCCTCGCGGATATAATTGACCACGACCGGCCCGATAATCCCTGCCGTCGCCCAGGCCGTCAGCAGCCGGCCATGGATCGCGCCGACGAACTGGGTTCCGAAGATATCGGCGAGATAGGCGGGAACGGTCGCGAAACCGCCGCCATACATCGACAGGATAATGCAGATCGCGCCGACGAACAGCACCTTGCTGTGAATGCCCGCGGCCCACGGAGCCAGGATGTAAAGCGCGATGCCGATGACGAAGAAGCAATAATAGGTATTCTTGCGGCCGATCTTGTCGGACAGCGACGCCCAGAAAAAGCGGCCGCCGATGTTGAAAAGCGAGATCAGTCCGGCAAAGCCCGCCGCAATGGCCGCGACCGTCGCCACCTGATCCTTGCTGAGATCGGTGAACTTCAGATCCGGCAAGCCGATCAGGGCACCGCCGAAGATTTCCTGCAGCATCGGTGAGGCCATGCCGATGACGCCGATACCGGCCGAGACGTTGAGGCACAGCACGGCCCAGATCAGCCAGAACTGCGGGGTCCTATGTGCGTTATGCAGGTGCACGTGCTTCGTCGTGATCATCGTGCTTTTGGCAGCGGGCGGCGTCCAGCCTTCAGGACGCCAGCCCGCCGGCGGCAGGCGATAGCCGAAGGCACCACCCATCATGAAGATGAAGTAGATCACCGCCATGACGATAAAAGTCTGCCAGACGCCGACCGAACCGTCGACGCGGAAGTGGTTCATCAGCAGGCTTGCGAGCGGCGCACCGATCATCGCGCCGCCGCCGAAACCCATGATCGCCATACCGGTCGCCATGCCGCGCCGGTCGGGAAACCATTTGATCAGTGTCGACACCGGCGAGATGTAGCCGAGGCCGAGCCCGATACCGCCAATGACACCCGCCCCGATCCACATGATCCAGAGCTGGTGGAAGATGACGCCGATCGCCGCGATCACAATGCCGCCGCACCAGCAGCAGGCGGCAACGACGCCGGCCTTGCGTGGCCCGGCCCGTTCCAGCCAGCCACCCCAGATGGCTGCGGAGGAGCCGAGCAGCACGAAGAACAGCGTATAGATCCAGCCGAGGTCGCTGACGCGCCAGTCGCAGCTCGTCGTGAACAGGGCCGTCAGCAGATTGAGGCTGGCGCATTCGGCCGGAGGTGGCGCCGCGGTGCCGAGCGCCTTGGAGAGCGGCAGCCAGAAGACGCTGAAGCCATAGGCCATGCCGATGCAGAGATGGATTGCCAGCGCAGCCGGCGGCACGAGCCACCGGTTAAATCCGGGCTTGGCAATGATGCGCTCGCGATCAAGCAGCCCCGCCGGCGCCGTACCTCGGGAAATATTCGTATCCGCAGCCGTCATGAACAACTCCTCCTTGTTTCAAAGACCGGCACCCCTTCCCTGATCGGGAATCGCATTCGTGGACGGAGCCTCCACTCTCCATCCCCTCACCCTCGCATGTCCCTGAATACTAAGCCGACTTACTTTCGCCTATCGGAGCCGGCCTGTGGATCAGCACGGCCGCCTCCAGAACCAGAGGATTCAGCCCGCTATCTCCATGATCGATGATCGCAAAAAGCTGGCGCCGCATACGCGGCTCCCAGAATTTGTTGATGTGCGTCGCAACTCCCTGAACCGCTTCGCCCGCCGGCTGCGTCTTGAAGAAGGTGGCGATCTGGTTCGCCATGTAGATGAGCTTCGTCTCGGTCTTGCCGTGCGGCGTTTCGTCAGGCGACATCGGCGATGCTCCCAGTGATGATGCGATGCGGATGGGTGAAAATCTCGAAATCGTCGCCGCGCACCAGCGCCACCAACGTCATGCCGGCCTCCTCGGCCGTACGGATGGCAAGCGCTGTCGGCGCGGAGATCGCGACAAGGACCGAGCTGCCCAATATCGCCGCCTTCTGCACCATTTCGACGGACAGGCGGCTAGTGACGGCGACCACGCCATCGCCCCCCTTGCGGCCGGAGCTGATGACGGCGCCGCAGAGCTTGTCCAACGCATTGTGCCGGCCGACATCCTCGCGCACGGCCAGCAGCCCCTCGGATGGGATATAGAAGCCCGCCCCGTGTACGGCGCGCGTCTCGCGATGCAGCGGCTGCGCGTCGTTGAGAAGCGCAATCGCGCGAACGATATCTTTCTGTGTCAGCGAAAGCCCGACCTTGGAAACGTCGGGCACCTTGCGCACCGCCTGCTCGATCGATTCGATGCCGCAGAGGCCACAGCCGACGGGGCCTGCCATATGGCGCCGACGCAGCCGCAGGGCATCCGCGACATCGTCGACCAGGCTGATCTGTACATCGATCCCCTGCTCGTCCTCGATCGGCTCGATCGCCGCGATCTGATCGATGTCGGTGATGATCCCCTCGGTCAGGCTGAAGCCGACGGCAAAATCCTCGATATCGGCAGGCGTTCCCATCATGACGGCATGCGACGTGCCGCCATAGGAAAAGGCGATCGGCACCTCCTCGGGGACGATGCGAGAACCCGAACGAACCAGGCCATTGCGGCGGGCGGTTTCGGGAACGGTGGTGGTTGGGGTGAACTTGGTCATATGGCTGCGATACCGGCATATTCTTTAACAGCACCACAAACTTTGGTGTTCGTGGAAAGCGAATACCCCCCTCTGTCACTCCGTGACATCTCCCCCACAAGGGGGGAGATCAGCAGGACGCAAACGCGCGCTCCTGTGATACCCACAGAGGGTGTTTCCAAGGGGATGGTGTCCATTATCTTGCGAGGAGAGCACCACCCATTAACAATCTCCCCCCTTGTGGGGGAGATGTCACGAAAGTGACAGAGGGGGGTATCACTTCTCGCACTTCGGCTCACTCCGCAGCCTCCATCTTCCCGGCGATGCGGCGGGACTGCTTGGCCTGCTCGTCATAGTCAACCTGCCACTGCGACGGACCATTCGACGGCGAGACCTGCACGGCCGTCACCTTATATTCCGGGCAATTCGTCGCCCAGTCGGTGTAGTCAGTCGTAATGACATTCGCCTGCGTATCCGGATGGTGGAAGGTCGTGTAGACGACGCCGGGCGCCACGCGGTCGGTAATCAAGGCGCGAAGCGTCGTGTCGCCGGAGCGGCTGCTGAGCCTGACCCAATCACCCTCGCGGATACCGCGCTGTTCCGCATCGTGCGGATGGATTTCCAGCCGATCTTCCGCATGCCACATGACGTTCTCGGTGCGTCGCGTCTGTGCGCCGACATTGTACTGGCTGAGAATGCGCCCGGTGGTCAGCAGCAGCGGGAAGCGCGGCCCGGTGCGCTCGTCTGTGGGAACATATTCCGTGCGGATGAACTTGCCCTTGCCGCGCACGAAACCGTCGATGTGCATGATCGGCGAGCCGAGCGGCGTCTTCTCGTTGCAGGGCCACTGCACCGAACCCATCTTCTCCAGATAGTCGTAGGAGACCAGAGCGAAGCTCGGCGTCGTCGCTGCGATCTCGTCCATAATCTCGGATGGGTGCGCGTAGTTCCAGCCGAGGTCCATGGCCTGCGCCATCTTCTGCGTCACTTCCCAGTCGGCGTAGCCGTTGCGTGGCGTCATCACCTTGCGCACGCGATTGATGCGGCGCTCGGCATTGGTGAAGGTGCCGTCCTTTTCCAGGAACGTCGAGCCGGGCAGGAAGACATGCGCGTAGTTGGCCGTCTCGTTGAGGAAGAGGTCGTGGACGACGACGCATTCCATCGCGGCAAGGCCGGCTGCCACATGCTTGGTATCCGGATCGGACTGGAGGATATCTTCACCCTGGATGTAGATGCCCTTGAAGGTGCCTTCGACGGCGGCATCCAGCATGTTCGGGATGCGCAAGCCGGGCTCGTTGTTGAGCTTCACGCCCCAGAGCTTTTCGAAGATGTCGCGGGTGGCATCGTCGGAGATGTGGCGATAGCCCGGCAGTTCATGCGGGAAGGAGCCCATGTCGCAGGAGCCCTGAACATTGTTCTGGCCGCGCAGCGGGTTCACGCCGACGCCCGGACGGCCGATATTGCCAGTCACCATCGCGAGGTTGGCGATCGCCATGACCGTGGTCGAGCCCTGGCTGTGCTCGGTGACACCGAGGCCGTAATAGATCGCGCCATTGCCGCCCTTGGCAAATAGGCGAGCGGCACCGCGAACGAGTTCGGGAGAAACGCCGGTATATTTTTCGGTTTCCTCCGGGCTGTGCTGCGGCTCGGAAACGAAGGCTGCCCAGTCCTCGAATTCGGACCAGTCGCAGCGCTCGCGGATGAACTTCTCGTCGAACAGGCCTTCGGTGACGATGACGTGGGCAAGCGCCGTCATCATCGCAACATTGGTGCCCGGCTTCAGCGGCAGATGATAGCTGGCTTCCACATGCGGCGTGCGAACCAGATCGATACGGCGGGGATCGATGACGATGAGCTTGGCGCCCTGACGCAGCCGCTTCTTCAGGCGCGAGCCGAAGACCGGATGGCCATCCGTGGGGTTGGCGCCGATGACGATGACGACATCGGAATGCTCGACGCTATCGAAATTCTGCGTGCCGGCCGAAGTGCCGAAAGCCTGGCCGAGGCCATAGCCTGTCGGCGAATGGCAAACGCGGGCGCAGGTATCGACATTGTTGTTGCCGAAGCCGGCGCGCACCAGCTTCTGCACCAGATACGTCTCCTCATTCGTGCAGCGTGAGGACGTGATGCCGCCGATGGAATCGCGGCCATATTGATATTGCAAGCGCTTGAACTCGGTGGCGACATGGGCAAAGGCCTCGTCCCAGGTTACTTCGCGCCATGGGTCTGTGACCTTCTCGCGCACCATCGGGTTGAGGATGCGATCCTTGTGGGTCGAATAGCCATAGGCGAAGCGACCCTTGACGCAGGAATGGCCGCGATTGGCCTGGCCATCCTTCCAGGGCACCATGCGCACCAGCTCCTCGCCGCGCATCTCCGCCTTGAACGAGCAGCCGACGCCGCAATAGGCGCAGGTGGTGACGACTGAATGTTCGGGCTGGCCGATCGAGATCACAGACTTTTCGGTCAGCGTCGCCGTTGGACAGGCCTGCACGCAGGCGCCGCAGGAGACGCATTCCGAATCGATGAAATGCTCGTGCATGCCGGGCGAGACGCGCGAGCCGAAGCCACGCCCCTCAATGGTCAGTGCAAAGGTGCCCTGCACTTCCTCGCAGGCGCGAACACAGCGCGAGCAGACGATGCACTTGGAGGGATCATAGGTGAAATAGGGGTTCGACTCGTCCTTCGGCATCCATTTCAGATTGATGTCGCCGTTGTTGCGTGCCTTGACGTGGTTGTCACCCTCGTAGCCATAGCGCACATCGCGCAGGCCGACGGCGCCTGCCATGTCCTGCAACTCGCAATCGCCATTGGCAGCGCAGGTCAGACAGTCGAGCGGGTGGTCGGAGATATAGAGTTCCATCACGCCGCGGCGGATGTCCTTCAGCCGGCCGGTCTGCGTGTGCACGACGAGGCCAGGTGCGACCGGCGTGGTGCACGAGGCCGGCGTGCCGTTGCGGCCTTCGATCTCGACGAGACAGAGGCGGCAGGAACCGAAAGCGTCGACCATGTCGGTGGCGCAGAGCTTCGGCACCTGGATGCCGGCTTCCATCGAGGCCCGCATGATCGACGTGCCCTCAGGCACGCTGATCTGACGGCCATCGATGGTCAGCGTCACCATGGTTTCGGAGGTGGAGGCGGGCGTGCCGTAGTCGATTTCTGGAACGAGGGACATGGATCTTACTCCGCCGCTTCAATCAAGGGTGCCGGAGAAAAGTCCTCCGGAAAATGGGTCATCGCGCTCATGACGGGATAGGGTGTGAAACCACCGAGCGCGCAGAGCGAGCCGAACTTCATCGTGTTGCAGAGATCGGCAAGCAGAACTCTGTTCTTCTCAGGCTCGATTCCTTGGGCGATCTTGTCGGCCGTCTCGACGCCGCGCGTCGAGCCGATGCGGCAGGGCGTGCACTTGCCGCAGCTTTCGACCGCGCAGAATTCCATCGCGAACCGCGCCTGCTTCAGCATGTCGGCGGTATCGTCGAAGACGACGATGCCGGCATGGCCGATCAGGCCATCCTTGGCCGCGAAGGCCTCATAGTCGAACGGGGTGTCGAACAAGCCACGCGGGAAATACGCTCCGAGCGGACCACCCACCTGCACCGCCTTGACCGGCCGCCCGGTTATCGTGCCGCCACCAATCCTGTCGACGATATCGCCGAGCGAAAGGCCGAAGGCTGTCTCATAAAGACCGCCATGCTTGACGTTGCCGGCGATCTGCAGCGGGATCGTGCCGCGCGAGCGGCCCATGCCGAAGTCACGATAGAACGCTGCGCCCTTGTCCATGATGATGGGGACAGAGGCGAGCGAGATTACGTTGTTGATGACTGTAGGGCAGTTGAACAGGCCCTTATGCGCCGGCAGCGGCGGCTTGGCGCGCACGATGCCGCGCTTGCCCTCGAGGCTGTTCAGCAGCGCCGTTTCCTCGCCGCAGACGTAAGCGCCAGCGCCGGTGCGGATTTCCATGTCGAACGCCTTGCCGGAACCGAGCACCGAAGCGCCGAGAATGCCGGCCTTGCGGGCGATTTCCACCGCTTCCGTCATCGCAGCAATCGCATGCGGATATTCCGAACGCGTATAGACGAAGCCCTTGGTCGCGCCCGTCGCGAGACCTGCGATCGCCATGCCCTCGATCAGCACGAAGGGATCGCCTTCCATGATCATCCGGTCGGCAAATGTACCGCTATCGCCCTCGTCTGCATTGCAGACGATGTATTTGCGGTCACCCGGCGCATCGAGCACCGTCTTCCACTTGATGCCGGTCGGGAAGCCAGCCCCGCCGCGGCCGCGCAGGCCGGAATCGGTGACGTCCTTGACGATATCGCCAGCCGCCATGCCGATCGCGCGACGCAACCCCTTCAGGCCGCCATGAGCTTCATAATCCGACAGCGAGAGCGGATCGGTAATGCCGCAGCGGGCAAAGGTCAGGCGGGTCTGTTCCTTGAGGAATGGGAGGCTTTCGACCTCCCCAAGACAGAGCGGATGCTCGCCGCCTTCAGCGAGCCCGGCATCGAAGAGTGCCGCTACGTCCTTTGCCTTTACCGGCCCATAGCCGATGCGCTTGCCGCTAATCTCGACCTCGACCAGCGGCTCGAGCCAGAACATGCCGCGCGAACCGTTGCGCACGATGCGCGCATCCAGGCCACGTTTGTCAATTTCCTGCGCAACCGATGTCGCCACCTTCTCCGCACCGAGAGAAAGGGCAGCCGCGTCACGGGGGATATAGATGGTGAGCGTCATTGGCGCGCCTCCTTAACGAGGTCGTCAGCGCTTTCGTCGTCGAGCCGGCCATAGAGTTCGCCATCCAGCATCGCCGCCGGCGCGCAGGCGCAGAGCCCGAGACAGTAGACCGGCTCCAGCGTGACGCTGCCATCGAGCGTGGTCTGATGGAAATCGATGCCGAGCAGCCGCTTGACGCGCTCCGCCAGCGCATCGCCGCCCATCGACTGACAGGCCTCGGCGCGACAGAGCTTGAGGACATGGCGACCCGTGGGGTGATCGCGATAATCATGATAGAAGGTCATGACGCCATGTACTTCGGCGCGCGAGAGGTTCAGTGCCTTGGCAATCAGCGGCAGCGCATCCTGCGGCACATAGCCGAACTCCTCTTGAATTCCATGAAGGATCGGCAAAAGCGGCCCCTCCATCGATTTCATGTTATCGATGATGGTGCCGGCACGGTTTGCGATATCGCCCGCGCCTTGATTCAAACTCATCAGCAGCCTCCTGCGCACAACCCCGAAAGCCGTCGAGCGGCTCTCGGAAACGCTTGTGCGGCATTTCCTCCTCGGACGTACGATCACTACGCCCCAAAAATAAAGTCGCAGGGAGGCGGCAAAGGATCAATAATGCAGTCCCGTTGCTTGATAGAAAATTTCTATCAAACCTTATCACCTTCTGCGAGCAATCTTGCTTCATGCAACAAGGCGGAGACGAGGGGCGTAAAGGGCTCGCGGTGTGTGGCAACCAGGCCGACGAGATGCTCCGCGTCGGGCTCCGTGATCGGGATCTTGCGAATATCGGAAGGAAATCCGAAGGAATCGGCGATATTCTTCGGCATGATGCTCGCCCATCGCCCGGTCTGCACATGCGAAAACAGCACGATCATCGAATTGGATTCAAGCGTCGGCTTGGCTGGGACTCCCGCCTCCGTGAGATGCCGGTTGATGATGCGGCGGTTTTGCATGTCTGCAGTCAATAGACAAAGCCGAAGATCGCCGACCTCCTTCCAGGTGACTGTTTTTCGCTCGGAAAACGGGCTGCCGGCCGCCGTGATGAGATGATAGCGCTCGGCATAGAGCGGTACGCTCGTGACCCGGCCGAGCGGCTCGTTTTCCAAATAAGTAATGCCGGCATCGATCTCGAGATTTTCGAGCAGGCTCAGAACCTGCAGCGAGTTGCGCGATAGGATGGAAAAGGTGACGTCCGGATGCCTTTCCTGAAAGGGCGTGGTGATTTTCTGCACCATCGCCAGCGCCGTCGGAATCGCCGCGATCCGGATGTGACCGGCAAGACCCTTGCGCGCCGCGCGCATCTCCTCGCGCATGGTGCGGCTGTCGCCGACGATGCGGCGGGCCCATTCGAGCACGCGCTGTCCCTCCGGCGTCAACCCTTGAAAGCGTGAGCCGCGGCTGACGAGTATCACGCCAAGTTGATCTTCCAATTGCCGGATCGCAGCCGACAATGTCGGCTGCGTCACGCCGCATTCTTCGGCTGCGCGACCAAAATGCTTCTGATTCGCCAACGCGATGAAGAATTCCAGCTTTTCGATCATCCCACTCTCCCGCAGGAAAAGAGTTAGACCGGCCGCCCGGCAAGCGCAACACGCAAGGAGGCTTCAGATCTCAGCGATCGCCCGGGCAAAAGGCTTTCTGCAGGGAATCGACGACGGCGCAGATTTCCGACCGCGCAACGGCGTAGTGGATAAGCCGCCCTTCGCGACGCGTATCGACCAGCTTGTCCAGGCGAAGGCGTGCCAGATGTTGCGAGACGACGGCCTGCGGCAGATCGAGAAGAGCCTCGAGTTCCATCACCGTTTTCTCGTGCTTGGCAAGCATGAAAAGAATTGCCAGACGGGTCTCATGGGACAGCGCTTTTAACAGGGCGCTCGCCTTTCGCGCCCTATCGGTCATTTCCTCGACATTATGCTCTGCTGCACCACCCTGCGGTAGAGACGACGACATATCACAGCCTCTAGTGAGAACCCCTAGAGGTATGCTTATAATATTATCAAACCACACGCTGATTCAAAAAAGACATGGAAAACCAAAAAAGGTCCGTTTTATCAGCAGATAAGCTGGCCGCCATTGATCTCGACCACCTGCCCGGTGATGTAGCCGGAAAGCGAAGGTGACGCGAGGAAGAGATAGGCGGGCGCGCAATCTTCCGGTGTGCCGAGGCGTTGAAGCGGGATCGCCTTGCGTGTCTGCTCCAGCTTCTCTCTGGATGAATAGCGCTCATGGAAATCGGTCGCTATCGTGCCCGGTGAGACACAGTTCACTCGAATGCCATCGGGCGCCAGCTCGCGCGCCAATGCTTTCGAATAGGTCGAGACGAAGGCCTTCGACGCGGAATAGATCGCCGATCCCGGACTGCCGCCCGTCAGCGCGGAAATCGAAACCGTATTGACGATCGCAGCCTGCCCGGCGGCCCGCAGCAGCGGCAACAGCCCCCTCGTCACTTCCATGACGGAGGTCTGATTGAGCTGAACGATCCCCGCATATTGCTCGTCCGTCAATTCGCCGGCGGGGAAGCGGCCGACCATCGTTCCGGCATTGTTGACCAGCACGTCCACGCGGTCGAAACGCTCGCCGGCGGCGCTGACGAAATCGCGCGTGCCGTTGCTGGTAGCAAAATCGCCGGCAATCAGGAAGGCGCGGCGGTCGGCCTCCGCCTCCATCAGAAAGTCAGGCAACTGGCGCGCGGCATCACGGCCGATATGCGCGAGAACGTGGGCGCCGCAATCGAGAAACTGCCGCGCGACCTCCAGCCCGATACCCCGGCCGGCGCCGGTGACCACGACGTTGCGATTTTCGAATAGCTTCGGATGAAACACCATGACCTCCCCAATCGCACTATTCGCGCGCCGGTAATTGCGGAATTTTCACTTTATCATATGATGACGAAAAAACGAAAGAAAGGGAGCGAAAACCATGTTCCTGTCCGGGCGCCAGACGGAGATTCTCGACATCGCCAAGGCGGAGGGGCGCGTGCTGGTGGAGGAACTGGCGCTGCGTTTCTCGGTGACGCCGCAAACCATCCGCAAGGATCTGAACGACCTCTGCGACGGGCGCGTGCTGTCGCGCGTGCATGGCGGCGCGATCTTTCCCGGCGGAACCGAGAACGTGAAATACGAAGCGAGACGCTCTATCGCCGCATCCGAGAAACATGCAATCGGCCGAGCCGCCGCCAGCCTGATCCCCAACAACAGCTCGCTTTTCATCAACATCGGCACCACGACCGAGGCCGTCGGCGAGGCGCTTCTCGGTCATCAGGAATTGATGGTCATCACGAATAACATCAATGTCGCCAATAAGTTGCGTATTTTCCCATCCATCGAGGTCGTCATTTCCGGCGGTGTGGTGCGCGGCTCGGACGGCGGCATCGTCGGCGAGGCAGCCGTCGATTTCATCAAGCAGTTCAAGGTTGACTATGCCGTCATCGGCGCCTCCGCGATCGATCCTGACGGCGCGCTTCTGGATTTCGATTTTCGCGAAGTGAAAGTTGCGCAGGCCATCATCGCCAATGCCCGGCATGTCATCCTCGTCGCCGACAGCACCAAGTTCGAACGAACCGCCCCGGTTCGCATCGGCCATCTCTCGCAGGTTCATACGTTCGTAACAGACGAATGTAGTATCGAATCCGTGCGATCCATCGCTGCGGAACATGACGTGCATCTCGTTGAAACCTCTCGCAGATCGGCCTGATTGGCTCGTTTTCTGTCAAGAAACGTTCGTTTGACATTCATATTTGTTTCGCTTTAGATGAATTAATTTCGTTTTTCGCTTTCGCGGAATGAATTGATCTTTGTGGGGTGACGGGTGAGCGAGCAGGTCTACGACATCTTCGTTATCGGCGGCGGCATCAATGGCTGCGGCATCGCCCGCGATGCCGCGGGCCGCGGCTACAAGGTCGCACTCGCCGAAATGAACGACTTCGCCTCCGGCACATCGTCAGGCGCCACCAAGCTCATCCATGGCGGGCTGCGCTACCTCGAACATTATGAATTCCGCCTGGTGCGCGAATCGCTGATGGAGCGCGAAGTGCTCTGGGCCATGGCGCCGCACATCATCTGGCCGATGCGCTTCGTGCTGCCCTATCACAAGGGCGGCATCCGGCCCGCCTGGCTCATTCGTCTCGGCCTTTTCCTCTACGATCACCTCGGCGGGCGAAAGCTCTTGCCGCCGACGGCGACGCTGGACATGAAAACCGACCCTGCCGGCAAGCCGCTGAAGGCGCTTTTCACCAAAGCCTTCGAATATTCCGACGGCTGGGTCGACGATGCCCGCATGGTGGTTCTGAACGCGCGCGACGCGGCCGATCGCGGCGCAACGATCATGCCGCGAACGAAGGTGATCTCCGCCCGGCGCGAAGGTGCCGTGTGGGCCATCGAAACGGAAAACACGGCCAATGGCGAGAAGCGGCAGTTCCGCTCGCGCATGCTGGTCAATGCCGCCGGCCCCTGGGTCGACCATGTCCTGTCGGATGCCTTCGGCAAGAACCAGGTGCACAACGTTCGCCTCGTTCAGGGCAGCCATATCATCGTGCGCAAGAAGTTCGACGGTCCCCGCGCCTATTTCTTCCAGAACCCGGACAACCGCATCATCTTCGCCATTCCCTATGAGCAGGATTTCACGCTGATCGGCACCACGGATCGCGACTACAAGGACGATCCGAAGGACGTGAAGATCAGCGAGGAGGAAACCCTCTATCTGTGCAATGCCGCCAGCGAATATTTCAAGGAACCGGTAAGGCCCGAGGATATCGTCTGGACCTATTCGGCCGTGCGCCCGCTTTATGACGACGGCGCGTCCAAGGCGCAGGAAGCGACCCGCGATTACGTGCTGAAGGTCGAAGGCGAAGAGGGTCAGGCGCCGCTCTTGAACGTTTTCGGCGGCAAGCTCACCACCTATCGCCGGCTCGGCGAACATGCGCTGGAAAAAATCGGCGAGGCGATCGGCCTCAAGGGCACGCCCTGGACCGCCAAGAGCTCGCTGCCCGGCGGCGACTTTCCGGCACGCGGCTATGACGCGGAAGTCTCCAAGCTCAAGTCGCGCTACCCTTTCCTTGCCGATCAACATGCCCGCCGCCTCGTTCGCCGCTACGGCACGCGGTCGGCGATGATCCTTGGTGACGCAAAGACCATCGCCGATCTCGGCCGCTGTTTCGGAAGCGATCTCTACGAGGCGGAAGTGCGGTACCTGATAGATCAGGAATGGGCTCACAATGCCACGGACATCCTCTGGCGCCGCTCCAAGAAAGGTCTCTACCTCTCGAAGGATGAAGCCGCAGCCCTCGACAGCTACATGGCCGACAGCCGCGTCCACGCCTGATCTCGGCGCATCATTCGGGATCGAGCAGTCTCGGCCCCGCTCCTTCCTCCGAAAGCTGGTCCCATGGATTTCTCAGCGGACAGCCTTCGAGCGACAGGCAGCCGCAACCGATGCAGCTGTCCAATTGATTGCGAAGCCCCTGCAGGCGCCTGATCCTGGCGTCGAGATCGTCTTTCCATAGTTCCGAAAGCACTTTCCAATCGGATGCCGTGGGCGTGCGCCCCTGCGGCAGGGCACCGAGCGCCGCCTGCACCTCAGCGAGCGGAATGCCGACCCGTTGCGCCACCTTGATGATCGCGACGCGTCGCAGCACTTCGCGAGGATAACGCCGCTGGTTGCCGCGGCTGCGATGGCTCTCAATCAGCCCTTTCGCCTCATAGAAATGCAGCGCGGATACCGCTACACCGCTGCGCGCCGCCACCTCGCCGACCGTCAGGAGTCTCGAAAATTGCGCGGGATCGATTCTTGCCATTTTGCCTATTGACCTCAACTTTGCTTGAGGTTTTATAACTCCAGCTCCAAACCGCGTAAAGCAGGAGCATGACATGACCGAAAGAACCCGGCTGGCGATTATCTACGGCAGCACCCGCCCGGGTCGTTTGTGTGATCGAGTGGTCAATTGGGTAGCCCGCGAGCTGGCACACTACCCCCTCATCGATATCGACCTGATCAATCCCCTCGAATTTGATCTGCCGTTCCAGCACGACCGGGCGCACGCCGGCGTCAACGCCCTTTCCGACCGGCTTTCGGAGGCGGACGCCTTCATTATCGTCACGCCCGAATACAATCACAGCTTCACGGCATCGCTGAAATTCGTGCTCGATCTCGTCTATGAACCATGGCACGGCAAACCCGTCGCCTTCGTTTCCTATGGCGGCATTTCCGGCGGCTTGCGCGCCGTCGAACAATTGCGGGTGGTGCTTGCGGAACTGCATACGGTGACGGTGCGCGACACCGTGAGCTTCGCCAATCCGTGGGGCCGATTCGCCGAAGACGGCACGCTGGAAGATCCGCTCGAAGCCAGAAAATCGCTGGTACTGATGATCGCGCGGCTGAACTGGTGGAGCAATGCGCTAAAGCCGGCGCGCTCCATGCGGCCCTATCGTTCCGCCGCCGCCTGAGCCATCCCGAAACATTGCGAATCCGATCTCCCGTTTCTGGCAGGTGCGGAAGATCGGTTCGACGCTCGGGTCTGGCACCTCAGATCCGGGCGTCCTGCCGCCAGGAAAGGGCCTTGCCGAAACCGTCGCGATCCCCTAACCCAACGAACAGGGAGTTTTGACGGACAAGGAAATGCAGAACGGCAAGCGGCTGGGAGGAGCGGATTTCATGCGCGCCGTCGCATGCCTGATGGTGCTCGTTCATCATCTCGTTCTCCGGATGAATTTCTACAAGATCCCGCCGAACCTGGATATGACCTTTATACTGGCGCGCTTCGGCAACCACGGCGTCTCGGTCTTCTTCGTCCTCAGCGGCTTTCTTCTCGCGCGCCCCTTCTGGCTGGCGCTGGATAGAGCCCAGCCCATGCCATCGCTGAAGATTTACGCCATGCGCCGCGCCGCGCGCATCCTGCCGGGCTTCTGGTTTGCCCTGACGGTTGGTTTCCTGATCAGCTTCACCATCTACGGCTTTCCACTGGATGCAGAGCTGATTGGCCGCTACATCGCCGGCTTTTTCCTCATGAGCCAATGGCATTGGCGCACCTTTTTCCCGGTGCAGGGTGACGGACCCTTGTGGTCGATCCCCTTCGAGACGACCTGCTATGTCCTGATGCCGATCGGCTTCCTGCTGCTGTTCAATGCCAAATTGAGATCGCGCTCCGCCATCGTCAGCCGCCTGCTCTGGATCGGCATCATCGCGGTATCATTGGTCGGCCACTGGCTTGTCGTCACCTATCTGCCGACCGACAGCGTCGGGCGCGGATGGCAATATGGTTTCCAGGGCGGCGCCAAGGAATGGATGCCGCGCTACAATCCCATCGGCTTCTTCGCGATATTCGCGATCGGCGCGCTGGCCGCCGGTATCCAGACCATCCTCCCGGCCCGTCGCTCGGTACTCTATGACATTATCGGCGCGCTCGCGATCGTCATGGGCGCATGGCAGCTGCCGCAGTCGATCGGCGGCGCGGGAGAAGGCTATGCCTGGCTCGGCATTCCCTATCAATTCCCGCTGCTGCCGCTGGCGGTCGCAACAGCGCTTTGCACGCTTCCGCAATCGCTGCTGCTGGCTAGACTACTGGACAATCCCGCGAGCCGCTATGTCGCCACCGTCTCCTTCGGCATCTACATCTGGCAGGATATCGTGCTGACCCTGATGCCGCAGCTCTTCCCATCGTCCTTCGGCGCGGGCTCGGACAACGTGCTGGGCGGCTGGATCGTCTCAAGCCTCATCGCAACCGCCATCATCTTCGCCATCGGCACGCTGAGCTATGTGCTGCTCGAACGCCCTGTCATCCAGTGGGCGCGAACACGGGAAGGCAAAGCAATGCGACCCGCCACTGCGTGACGGGCCGTAAATGAAATGGCTGGTAGCGAAAGTTTTTGAATGCGTTCCTAGATGCGCGTCGCCTTCAGCCGCTCCTCGTCGAGAACGATACCGAGCCCCGGCGCGACGCCGAGGTCGAGCCAGCCGGCATCGTGCTTGAGCGGCGAGGCCATCGGATAATCGCGGCGGGCTTCGCTCCACTCCGGATTATCATAAGGATATTCGAGCCAGGCAGCATCGGCAACGCCGGCCGTCAGGTGCGCATTGGCCAGCACGCCGATGCCGTTCGTCCAGGAATGCGGCGTGAACTGCACGCCGGCCTCGCGCGCCTGATAGGCCAGCCGCCGGCAGCCGGTGATACCGCCGACCAGCGCGACATCGGGCTGCACGACGTCGAAGGCGCGTTCCTCGATGATATCTCGGAATTCATAGAGTTCGCGCGTCATCTCGCCGCCGACGATGCGCACCGAGGTTGCGTGCTTCAATTCCTTCATGCCCTTGCGGTCGGAACGGTGAAGCGGCTCTTCCATCCAGTAGACGCCGAGCCGTTCCAGCTCTTTGGCAACGGTTAGCGCATCCTTGAAGGTCCAGGGCAAGGTCGTATCCCAGGGCATACGCCAGCCCTGATTGCAGTCGACCATCAGTTCCAGCCGATCGCCGACGCGGGCGCGGATCGCTTCCAGCGCCTTGACGTCTTCGCGCCAACCGCCGCGACCGCCAGAAGACGAGGAGAAGCGCACCTTCATGGCTGGGAAGCCTTCGTCGATGTAACGCTGGGCCTGGTCGGCCATGGCCGTGGGCTCGCGCAGCACGCCGGAGGAGGCATAAAGCCGCACGCGGCCGGCACGGCCGCCGAGCATCCGCCAGACCGGCTCGCCGGTGATCTTGCCGGAAAGGTCCCACAGCGCCAGGTCCATCGGCCAGCAGCGGCCATAATGGAAGTTGATATGCGACAGGACTTCATAGTGCCGCTCGAGGTGTCGAGGGTCCTGTCCTATGAACAGGTCCTCGTGCCCTTCGAAACCCTTCATCAGGTCGCCGGAGCCAATGCCCTCACGGCCTTCATCATCCCGGACGCGAACGATGGTCGCATCGAAATGCCGACGCGGGCGGCCGTCCCAGCTCGCCTTGAAGGCGGGATCAAGCGGCAGGCGGTGATGGGTGATTTCGATGGAAACGATCTTGCTCATTATGGCTCCCCTTTATCCTCCGGACATGATCCCGCAAGCGTCGCCACTTTGAACGGGATCATGCTGATTTCAATCCTCAGCCGAACTGCTGCCAGATCGTCTTGTAATCGCAGTACTTGTCGATCGCATGCACCGAACGGTCACGGCCGAAGCCGGACTGCTTGAAGCCGCCGAACGGCGTTGCGAAGTTCGACATGTCGTAAGTGTTGATCCACACCGTACCCGCATGGATCTCTTCGGAAAAGCGGTGGGCGCGATTCATATCTCTGGTGAAGACGGCGCCCGCCAACCCGTAGATCGTGTCGTTGGCGATCTTGAGCGCCTCCTCTTCGGTATCGAAGGGAATGGCGGCCAGCACAGGGCCGAAGATTTCCTGCCGCGCCAAGCTCATATCGTTGGTCATGTCGACGAACACGCCCGGCGACACATAGTAGCCGCCGGTTTCGCTCAAGACACGCTCGGCACCGAAGGCACGGCGCGCGCCCTCCTTCTCCCCGGCCGCGATCATCGCCAGCACCTTGTTCATGTGCTCTTCCTCGATCAGTGCGCCGATCTGCGCGGAGGGATCAAGGGGATGCTTGAGCGCGATATCGGAGCGGGTCACCGCTTCGATCTTCTCGATAAGCTTGTCCTGTACGGAGCGCTGCACGATCAGACGCGTCGAGGCATGGCAGGTCTCGCCGGAATTGTAGAAGCAGCCCCAGGCCGCCGCGACGGCGGCGGCATCGAGATCGGCATCTTCGAACACGACGAGCGGCGATTTGCCGCCGAGTTCCAGCGCCACGCGCTTGACGTTCGATTGCGCCGCATAGCCCATGATCAGCTTGCCGACCTCGGTCGAGCCCGTGAAGGCGATCATGTCGACATCCATGTGCAGCGCCAGCGGCTTGCCGGTCTCTTCGCCGTAACCTGTCACCACATTGAAGACGCCGGCGGGCAGACCGGCTTCGATCGCGAGTTCGGCTAGGCGGATCGCCGAAAGCGAGGACTGCTCGGCCGGCTTCAGCACCACGGAATTGCCAGCCGCAATCGCCGGACCAAGCTTCCAGGCGTCGATGATCATCGGATAGTTCCAGGGCGTGATCGCGCCGATGACACCGAGCGGCACCTTGCGGACCAACGCGCGGGCATTCGGGCCGGTCGGTGCGATCTCGTCATACATCTTGTCGATCATTTCGCCGTAGAACTGGATGCCCTCGGCGCAGAGGCGTACGTCGACACCAAGCGACGCCATAACCGGCTTGCCGACGTCGATCGTCTCGAGCATGGCCAGCTCGTCACCATGGGCACGAATGAGATCGGCCCATTTCAGCATGATCTTCTTCTTTTCCAGCGGCTCCTTCTTGCGCCAGACACCGCTTTCAAAAGCGGCGCGGGCGGAGGCAACAGCAGCGTCGATATCGGCGGCATTGCCGCGTGCGAGCTGAGCGCCGGGCTTGCCATCCATCGGCCGGATGCGGGTGAAGGTTTCTCCCGATGCGGCGGCTCTGTGGACGCCGCCGATGAAATGACGGCCCTCCGGCTTGAGGCTGGAGAGAACGCCTTCCCAATAGTCGCGCGTATAGTTCTTGGTCATTTCAAATTCCTTTCGGCAGCGCCATGACGGCGGCGGCAAAGCGGTCTATGTCGGCATCCGTCACATCGCGGATCGTCGAGCGCCGCATGGGCTGGTTTTCCGGTGCGTGCATTTCACGGGCGAGATCGGCTTCATCGAACGGCTTGAAGGCCGCCGGCAGCGAGCGCACGATCCCGCAGCGATCCATCCAGCCGGAGACGAAAGCTGGAAGCTCGGCGGCACTGCCGACACCACAGGCCTCAGCTGCGGCATTGAGATCCGCCGTATCCGCTTCGACGAGCCACGGAAGCGTCAGTTCGAAGCCGAGCGCGGTTGCCAGGCCATGATGAACGGGTCCAAGACCTGCCAGCGCATGGCTGATATTGTGAGCGATCGCCGTGCCGCAATTGTCGATGGCAATACCGCCGAAGCAGGAGCCGAGCAACACGTCGCCGCGCGCCGCCATATCGTCGGGATGTTTTACTGCCGTCTCCAGCGAAGCCGTCAGCAGCCGCAGCGCCTGATGCGCATAGAACTGCGCGCCGCGATGCGTGTTGCGGTTCGTCGCCGCTTCGAAAGCATGGATGAAGGCATCGAGACCGCACCATGCCGTCAGGCTGG
The DNA here is from genome assembly GCA_000799755.1 of Martinezella tropici. Taxonomy (GTDB): domain Bacteria; phylum Pseudomonadota; class Alphaproteobacteria; order Rhizobiales; family Rhizobiaceae; genus Rhizobium; species Rhizobium tropici_A. Next base: position 166,627 of record JUHI01000004.1, on the reverse strand, counting down.
CGGGCAGGGTCTTCGTCAGCGCCGGATCGAGAATGACGAGATCCGCCTTCGTTTCCGGTCCCCAGATCCACAGCTTCTTGCCTTCGGGGCCAGCGAAGATATTCGTGGCCGACGTTTCCGAACCCGTGCCGGCCGTGGTCGGGACCATGATCTTCTTCAGCGGATTCTTCGGCAGTGGATTGGCGGCAAGCGCGTAGTGCATCGGGTCCTCACCGGAGGCGAGGCAGCATGCGACGATCTTGCCGATATCGAGGGCCGAACCGCCGCCTACGCCGATCACCATGTCGGCGCCTTGCCCGACAGCAATCGCCGCATGCAGATGAGCAAGCTTCGGCTCGCCGGCAAAGTCGGAAAAGACCTGCGTCTTGACGCCCGCTTCGGCAAGCGAGCCGCTGATCTGGGCAGCGAGGCCCGACTGAGCCAGGAAGGCATCGATCACGAGCAGAACGACATGGACGCCATCGAAAGATTTGACCGCTGCGGGAAGCTCGGAAAGCGTACCCTCACCGAAGCGAATGTCTGGAATGGCGGAAATGGAAAAGGACACGCGAGATCCCCTTGGAAAAGCGACTGAAGATGATGTCACAATCCTGCATCACAATTTCAGATCTTCAAATCCGGGCAATTATCAGGAATATTGATGATTTGAAGTCATGGAGAGCTGATGCTAGAGAAAATACCGCTGGAGGCCTTCCGCGTGTTCGACGCGGCCGCGCGCGCCATGAATTTTTCCCGCGCCGGCCGCGAGCTGAACATCACCCAGGCCGCCGTCAGCCGCCGCATCAAGGGACTTGAGGATCACCTCGGCGCCACACTCTTCACCCGGCGGGGGCGAAATCTGGCTCTGACGCCGGATGGCGAACGGCTGTTCCAGCGTGTACGCGCGACGCTGGAATATCTGGAGGAAAGCCTGGAGCCTTTTCGCGCCGGCACGGGCCAAATCATTTCCATTGCGGCAAGCGGCTCGACCTCGCACCTCTGGCTCGGGCAGCGGCTGCGGGATTTCGGCAAGGAGAACCCGGGCATCTCCGTGCGCCTGCTGACGACGGACATCCATTCCGAGCTCGCCTCGGAGAACAACGACCTCATCATCATCTATTCCACCGGCGAACATCCGCGCTGGAGCCTGACGCCGCTCCTGAAGGAAGTGCTGGTGCCGATCGCCTCGCCGGATTATCTGGCGGTCCGCGGCCTCGACCCACGGGCGCTGACGGCGGTCGATATCGCCGGGCTCGATCTCATCGACTACGAGCGCGCGAACGCCCACTGGATCAGCTTCCGCCAATGGTTCGGCCGCATCGGCGACCCCCTGAAAGGCAAGCTGCCGCGACCGCGCCTGTCTTTCTCGACCTACATCATGGCAGTAGAAGCAGCGCTTCGGGGCGAAGGCATCGCGCTCGGCAGCATCGGCCTCATCGAAGAATATCTGCAATCCGGCATGCTCGTCACTGTCGGCAACGATCGCTTCGAGAGCGGCTTCGGATATTTTCTCGGTGCGCCGCGCTTCCGCTCGCTGTCGCCCGAGGCGGCACAACTGCATAGGTTTCTGCTGGAGGGGCAATAGGCCTGGCGCGATTTTGGGAGGAACCGCCTCTCCGCTCCCGCTTTGAGAAGTATGAGTTGCAGTCGCTCGCCACCCGCCCTCGTGGTTCGAGGGCGCCTACGCACCACCTCACCATGAGGGCTGGTCTTCTCGCGCCACCGCTAAAAGGTGGCAAGCCGTATCGAGGCCGGATCAGTGCCATCCTCACCCTGAGGTGCTAGGACTCCTGAGCCTGCCGAAGGAGGCGAAGCCTCGAAGGGCGAGGATGGCCCGGGCCGTCAAACAAAAAAAGCGGCCCATAGGACCGCTTTCGTCTCATTCATCGGAGCCAGGATGGCATCAATCCTGCGGAATCGCGCCGCGCAGATGCGAGAGTTCCATGATGAAGTGCTCGAGGCGCGACTTGTGCTCGTGATGCTCGGCATCTTCGAGTTCGGCCTTTGCGGCATTGATGCGGCGCTCCAGTTCGTCGCGGCTCATGTCCTCGACGGGAACGGCGGATTCGGCAAGCAGCGTGCAGCCCGTCGGCAGGATATCGGCGAAGCCGCCGAAAACGACGTAATCCTGCTTCTTGCCCGAAGCCGAATGCACCTTGACGACACCAGGCTTGATGGTGGTCATGGTCGGCGCGTGATGAGCCATCACGGTCATCTCGCCTTCGCTGGCGGGAATGACGACATCGATGACCTGCTCCGACAGGAGCAGACGCTCCGGAGACACCAGTTCGAAATTGAAATTGTCAGCCATGGCCCGTCACTTCTCGATTGTCTTATTCGCAAGGCAAGGGCGCGCGGGCAATGCCGCGCGCCGATGGATTGGCCTGATTAGGCAGCCAGCTTCTTGGCCTTTTCGATCGCTTCTTCGATCGAGCCAACCATGTAGAAGGCAGCTTCCGGCAGATGGTCGTATTCGCCGTTGACGAGGCCCTTGAAGCCCTTGATCGTGTCTTCGAGCGCAACCAGCTTGCCCGGCGAACCGGTGAAGACTTCGGCGACGAAGAACGGCTGCGACAGGAAGCGCTCGATCTTGCGGGCGCGGGCAACAGCCAGCTTGTCGTCTTCCGACAGTTCGTCCATGCCCAGGATGGCGATGATGTCCTGCAGGGCCTTGTAGCGCTGCAGCGTCGACTGAACCTTACGAGCGATCTCGTAGTGCTCTTCGCCGACGACCATCGGGTCGAGCATGCGCGAGGTGGAGTCGAGCGGGTCGACAGCCGGGTAAATACCCTTTTCGGCGATCGAGCGCGACAGAACCGTCGTTGCGTCCAGGTGAGCGAACGAAGTTGCCGGCGCCGGGTCGGTCAAGTCGTCGGCCGGAACGTAAATGGCCTGAACCGAGGTGATCGAGCCCGTCGTCGTCGTGGTGATGCGTTCCTGCATCTGGCCCATGTCGGTGGCGAGCGTCGGCTGATAGCCCACGGCCGAAGGAATACGGCCGAGCAGAGCCGACACTTCCGAACCTGCCTGGGTGAAGCGGAAGATGTTGTCGACGAAGAACAGAACGTCCTGGCCTTCGTCGCGGAAGTTTTCAGCAACGGTCAGACCGGTCAGAGCGACGCGGGCGCGGGCGCCCGGCGGCTCGTTCATCTGGCCGTAAACGAGCGCGGCCTTGGAGCCTTCGCCGCCGCCATGCTTGTTGACGCCCGATTCGATCATTTCGTGGTAAAGGTCGTTGCCTTCGCGGGTGCGTTCACCCACGCCTGCGAACACCGAGTAACCACCGTGCGCCTTGGCGACGTTGTTGATCAGTTCCATGATGAGAACGGTCTTGCCGACGCCGGCGCCGCCGAACAGGCCGATCTTGCCGCCCTTGGCGTAAGGAGCCAAGAGGTCGACGACCTTGATGCCGGTGACGAGGATCTGCGCTTCCGTGGACTGCTCGACGTAGGACGGAGCATCCTGGTGGATGGCGCGCTTCTTCGACGTGTTCAGCGGACCTGCTTCGTCGACCGGCTCGCCGATGACGTTCATGATACGGCCGAGCGTCTCGTGTCCGACCGGAACCGAGATCGGCGCGCCTGTATCGGAAACGGGCTGCCCGCGAACCAGACCTTCGGTCGAGTCCATGGCGATCGTGCGGACCGAGTTTTCGCCGAGGTGCTGCGCGACTTCCAGAACAAGGCGGTTGCCGTTGTTGCTGGTTTCGAGAGCATTCAGGATCTTCGGCAGATCGCCTTCGAAAGAAACGTCCACAACGGCGCCGATAACCTGCGTAACCTTACCGTGAGAACCTGCGGGGGTAGCTGCGTCAGCCATATTCTTACCCTCTTTTTCCTAACCTCAGAGCGCTTCCGCGCCCGAAATGATTTCAATCAATTCCTTGGTGATCTGTGCCTGGCGCTGACGGTTGTAGTTCAGCGTCAGCTTGTTGATCATCTCACCAGCATTGCGCGTCGCATTGTCCATCGCACTCATCTTAGCGCCCATCTCGCCGGCGACGTTTTCGAGCAACGCGCGGAAGATCTGGACGGAGATGTTGCGCGGGATCAGGTCCGCGAGGATCGAAGCCGCATCCGGCTCGTATTCGTAGACGGCGCCCTTGTGGGCTGCATCTTCCTCGACGACGGCCGGAGCCGACGCCGGGATGAGCTGCTGCGCCGTCGGGATCTGGCTGATCACCGACTTGAATTCGGAATAGAACAGCGTGCAGACGTCGAATTCGCCTTCTTCGAACATTTCGATTATGCGCTTGCCGATGGCGTCGGCATTTTCGAAGCCGATGCGCTTGACGTCGCGCAATTCCTTGCGCTCGACGATCAGCGAAGCGTATTCACGGCGAAGCACGTCATAGCCCTTCTTGCCGACGGTGAAGATCTTCACCGTCTTGCCTTCGGCCAGCAGCTTGCGGGCATGGTCGCGGGCGAAACGCGAGATCTGCGAATTGAAGCCGCCGCAAAGGCCGCGTTCGGCCGTGCAGACGACGAGCAGATGCACATCGCTCTTGCCGGTTCCGGTCATCAGCAGCGGCGCGCCGTCAGCATCGGTGACGGCTGCCGAGATGTTAGCCAGAACAGAGGCCATGCGCTGCGAGTAAGGCCGGGCGGCCTCGGCCGCCTCCTGCGCACGCCGAAGCTTCGCCGCGGCGACCATTTTCATCGCCTTGGTGATCTTCTGCGTCGCCTTGACGGAGGCGATCCGGTTTTTCAGATCCTTGAGTGAAGGCATCCTTGGTCCGTCCTAGAGCTTGGGCCCGATTACGCGAAAGACTTGGCGAAGCTGTCGAGAGCAGCGGTGAGCTTGCCCTTCGTCGCGTCGCTGATGGCCTTTTCGGTGCGGATGGTGTCGAGGATTTCCTTGCCTTCCGAGCGGAGGTAGGACAGCAGGCCCTGCTCGAACTTGCCGACCTGGTTGACAGGCAGCTTGTCGAGGTAGCCGTTGACGCCGGCGAAGATCACCGCAACCTGCTCTTCCGTCTTCAGCGGCGAGAACTGCGGCTGCTTCAGGAGTTCGGTCAGGCGAGAACCGCGGTTCAGCAGGCGCTGCGTTGCGGCATCGAGGTCGGAACCAAACTGGGCGAAGGCGGCCATTTCACGATACTGGGCGAGTTCGCCCTTGATCGAGCCTGCAACCTGCTTCATCGCCTTGATCTGAGCCGACGAACCGACGCGCGAAACCGAGAGACCGACGTTAACGGCCGGGCGGATACCCTGGTAGAACAGGTCGGTTTCGAGGAAGATCTGGCCGTCGGTGATCGAGATCACGTTGGTCGGAATGAAGGCCGAAACGTCGTTGCCCTGCGTTTCGATAACAGGCAGAGCGGTGAGCGAACCGGCGCCCAGCTCGTCGTTCATCTTGGCGGCGCGCTCGAGGAGGCGCGAATGCAGGTAGAAAACGTCGCCCGGATAAGCTTCGCGGCCCGGCGGGCGGCGCAGCAGCAGCGACATCTGACGGTAGGCAACGGCCTGCTTGGAAAGGTCGTCATAGCCGATCAGGGCGTGCTGAGCGTTGTCACGGAAGTATTCGCCCATGGCGCAACCGGCGAACGGAGCCAGGAACTGCATCGGAGCCGGATCGGAAGCGGTCGCGGCAACGATGATCGAGTACTTCAGTGCACCGCGCTCTTCGAGCACCTTGACGAACTGGGCAACGGTCGAACGCTTCTGGCCGACGGCGACGTAGACGCAGTACAGCTTTTCGCTGTCCGGACCGGCATCGTGGATGGCCTTCTGGTTCAGGATCGTGTCGAGAATGATGGCGGTCTTGCCGGTCTGGCGGTCGCCGATGACGAGCTCGCGCTGGCCGCGGCCAACCGGGATCAGAGCGTCGATGGCCTTGAGACCGGTCGACATCGGCTCATGAACCGACTTGCGCGGAATGATGCCCGGAGCCTTCACGTCGACGCGCGAACGGCGGGTCGCGTTGATCGGGCCCTTGCCGTCGATCGGGTTGCCGAGCGCGTCAACAACGCGGCCGAGCAGTTCCGGACCGACCGGAACGTCCACGATCGCGCCGGTGCGCTTGACGGTGTCGCCTTCCTTGATGTCACGGTCGGATCCGAAAATAACGACACCGACGTTGTCTGATTCGAGGTTCAGCGCCATGCCGCGGATGCCGCCGGGGAATTCGACCATTTCGCCGGCCTGAACATTGTCCAGACCGTAGACGCGGGCGATACCGTCACCGACGGAGAGAACCTGGCCGACTTCGGAGACTTCAGCTTCCTTGCCGAAGTTTTTGATCTGATCTTTCAGAATTGCGGAAATTTCCGCTGCGCGGATATCCATCAGCCGACCTCTTTCAATGCAAGCTTAAGGGTGGAGAGTTTGGTGCGAAGGGACGTATCGATCTGACGCGAACCGACCTTGACGATCAGGCCGCCAAGGATCGACGGATCGACCGTGACGGCAATTGCCACGTCCTTGCCGGTGACGCCCTTCAGCGCCGCCTTCAATTCATCTTCCTGCGCCTGAGTGAGCGCATGGGCCGAGGTTACCTCGGCGGAAATCTCGCCGCGATGCTGGGCGGCGATGATGCGGAAAGCCTTGATCATGCCCGGCAGCGCAAAAAGGCGCCGGTTGCTGGCCACAAGCTTCAGAAAATTGGTGACATAGGCGCCAAAGCCGGCTTTCTTCGCCAGCGCTTCAATCGCACCGACCTGCTCTTCAGCCGAAAAGACCGGGCTGAGGACGAATCGCTTCAGATCTTCGCTTTCGTCAAGCATGGCTTGGAACCGATCGAGATCGGCGGTCACTGCCGGTACGGCACCCTCTTCAAGGGCCAATTCGAACAGCGACGAGGCATATCGTTCTGCAACGCCAGAAACATGCTGGGATGTGTCTGCCACGGGCACAAAATTCCCTGATTTCAACCCAAGAACCAGACTTCCGGGTGACGGAAGCGATATGTCCTTGAATTCGTTTTGATTTCCCCCAGAAATCAGCAGGAGTGCTCTCCCGCCTCATCCGAAATTCGGGGTTCGTCTAACATAGGATATTGAGACTCGCAACACGCGTATTCGACGAATACGCCATTCGGGCAAATTTATGATGTCAAAATTCAAAAACCATGGGGATAGCGCGGGCGAAAATGCCCTTACCGGAGCTGTTTTCGGCTTAAATATAGCCGAGCCCATACAGAAAAGGTAGCGCAGCCAGTATAGCCTGCACAACCAGAAGAAGAAGACTCAAAAATATGCTGCCACGATCGGACATGAGCGAGAGGATGCGACCGAACGCCGCGACCCCGAAGGAGGCCCCGAGCGCGAGATAGATCATCGGCTGCGCGAGCAGGATCGCCATCAGCCCGAAGCCCAGCATGAAACCGCCGGCCGAACGTGCCTCGGCATAGGCCTCGGAGCGCCCTTCCTTCACCTGCAGCTTGAGGAATCGGTAGGTGTAACCCGGCGCAAACATCAGGAAGAGGCCGATCAGCGCCGTGACCGCGGCCGAACAGTAGGCAAGCCGCTCGCCGAATTCGGTTGGAAAATAAAGCTCCATCGGTCGCCTTCAAAATCAGCCGGCGCGCAAATCGCGCAATTTAGACGGCCGACTTATGGCATGATCCGCGTTGCAAGGGGAAGGCGCAGTCAAGCTATCTGCCGCGTCAATCACAGAAAGCTTTGCGGATCGATATCGAGCTGGACCTGCACCGAACCGCGCTCCTTCGGCGACTGCGCCAGCATGGCCCGCAGAAAACCTTGCATGTCGGAATTGCGCCGGCCGTGCACGAGCAGGCGGAAGCGGTGGCGGCCGCGCACCAGCGCGATCGGCGCTTCGGCCGGGCCGAGCACCGAAATGCCGGTGACTTGCGGCGCCGCATTGCGCATGCCGCGTGCATGGGTCTCGGCATCCTGCCTGGTATCGGCCGAGACGATGATCGAGGCGAGCCGGCCGAAGGGAGGCAATATGGCCCTCTCCCGCTCGGAAATCTCGCGCTCGTAAAAGGCGCTGGCATCGCCCGAAACGATCGCCTGCATGACGGGATGCTGCGGCTGGTAGGTCTGCAGCAATCCGTGGCTTTTCAGACCGGTCCGCCCGGCGCGTCCCGTCACCTGCGACAGCAGCTGGAATGTGCGTTCGGCGGCGCGCGGGTCGCCATTCGCCAGGCCAAGATCCGCATCGACAATGCCGACCAGCGTCATCAGCGGGAAATTGTGCCCCTTGGCGACGAGCTGTGTGCCGATGACGATATCGGCCTCGCCCTTGGCGATCGCATCGAGCTCCAGCCGCAACCGCTTGACGCCACCCATGATGTCGGAGGAGAGCACGATCGTCCGCGCCTCGGGGAAGTGCCGCTCCACCTCCTCGGCGATGCGCTCGACGCCCGGCCCGCAGGCAACGAGATGATCGAACGTGCCGCATTCGGGGCAGGCCTCCGGCGTGCGCTCGGCATAGCCGCATTGATGGCACTGGATCTGGCCGCGGAACCGGTGCTCCACCAGCCAGCTCGAACATTGCGGGCACTGAAAGCGGTGGCCGCAGACCCGGCAAAGCGTCAGCGGCGCATAGCCGCGCCTGTTGAGGAACAGCAGTGCCTGTTCGCCCTTGGCGACCGTCTTGCCGATCGCGCGGATCATGACAGGCGACAGGAAGCCGCCGCGCTCCGGCGCGTGCCGGCGCATGTCGATCAGATGCAGATCCGGAAGTGCCGCATCGCCAAAGCGCGTCGGCAGATGGATTGTCGTGTAGCGCCCGCTTTGACCGTTGACCTGGCTTTCGACCGAAGGCGTCGCCGACACCAGCACGACCGGAAAATCGCCGATGCGGCCGCGCACCACGGCCATATCACGCGCATTATAATAGACGCGATCCTCCTGCTTGTAGGCAGGATCATGCTCTTCGTCGACGATGATCAGCCCGAGATCCTCGAAAGGCAGGAAGAGAGCGGACCGCGCACCGGCAACCACGCGCACTTCACCCGTCACAGCCTGTCGCCAGACCTTTTCGCGCATTTTCGGTGCGAGGTCGGAATGCCATTCGGCCGGCTTGGCGCCGAAGCGATCCTGAAAACGCTCGAGAAAGCTTGCCGTCAGCGCGATCTCCGGCAACAGGATCAGCACCTGCTTGCCACGTCTTAGCGTTTCAGCGATGGCCTCGAAATAGACCTCGGTCTTGCCGGAACCGGTGACGCCGTCGATCAGCGAAACCGCAAACTCGCCCTTGCGTACATCGGCCAGGATCTCGTCAGCCGCATCCTTTTGCGGCCCCTGCAGCCGCGAGGCGGTAAATTCCGGATCGGGCCTGGCGACCACGGGCGGCGGCGGCAGGAAGATGGTCTCGAAGATGCCCTGCGAGATCAGCCCGTCGACGACGCTGGTGGAAACGCCGGCCGCATGCGCCAAGCCGATCCGCGTCCAGGAAAGCCCATCGGCGGCAATCTCCATCACCTTGGTGCGAGCCGGCGTCAGACGCTCGGGCTGGCCGCCAATAAAGCGCAGGCCCTCCACCATCGGTTCGGGATCGAAAGCAGCCGGCGCCCGAAGCGCCATGCGCGCCACAAGCCCGGGAGGCGACAGCGTGTAGGTGGCAACCCAGTCGACGAAATCGCGCATATGCTTGCCGAGCGGCGGGCAATCGAACACATGGCTGATCGGCCGAAGCTTCTTCGGATCGACCCCGCCATCATCGTCGCCATCCCAGACGACGCCGATGACCTGCCGCGGCCCGAGCGGCACCTGCACGACCGACCCCGGCTCGACCGCCATGCCCTCGGGCACGGCATAGGAATAGGCCCTCGGCGCCGGCATCGGCACGAGAACGGGAACCGTACGGCTCATCACAGGCTTTGCGGGCGCCGCCTCGAAAAGCGCACCGAACAGATCGGAAGAATCTTTGCTCATTGCGCCAGACCATGCCCCGGACGGGAACAAAAGGAAACCCGGGAGTGAGCGAGGGACGCTCGCAAATGCCGACAATTTAGAAGCCGCCCTGAATATCCGGCCCCATCTAGCAGCACCACCAGCGACCACTATCGCGCCGAAACAATGGCTTTCGCCGGATTGGACGCCCCTCAAGCCGCCTGACAGGCATCCTTTACGGGGAGCTCAGGTCGGCTGATGGCTTTATCCTTTTCCTATTTCTGCAAGAGCCGTTCCCAATCGAAAAACTATGAGGTCGTCGTTAGGCTGGGCGCGGCACCGCGAAATGGAACCTCATGTCCATCGACAGCGCACGAATGCCCGAAGGAAATGACGCTATGTATGGCCAACCAAGAGCACGGTACCTCTTGAAACATACCGACGCCAAGTTGGCAGACCGAGAATTCAGGACGGTTGATCACCGTCACTCGCGCAACGAACGGGCGCCATACCTCTGCTTGCCTAGCGTGATGGGCCCGTTTCGACACAATCGGCCTTCTTGGCGTGATGCTTGGTTAAGAATCCCAAATGGCAGAACCAAGCCGTGACCGATAGAAGCCTCTGGTCTCCCGAGGTCTGGGGTTGCGGAGCATCGACAGACTTTCTACGCCGACGTGAAGGAGGCACGCGTGACAAGCTTTAGTTCAATCCTTCACGCCTTTACCACTTTGTTGGTGGCTGTCGATCCGCCAGGCCTTGCGCCGCTTTTCCTCGGCGTAACGCACGGCATGACGCGCCAGCAACGTAAGCTGGTTGCAACCCGCGGCGTGGTCATCGCTTTCGGCATCTTGACTACATTTGCCCTCTTCGGTGCGAGCATCCTTCAAACGCTCGGCATATCGATGGGCGCGTTTCGTATTGCAGGCGGCCTGATGCTGCTGACGATCGCTTTTGAAATGATCTTCGAATTCCGCCAGCAACGTAGATCGCGCAGCAGTGACGCTGCCATTACCAAGGAACACCTGCATCACCTTGCGGTGTTTCCAATCGCGATCCCGCTCGTCGCCGGGCCGGGTGCTTTGTCCGCGACAGTGCTGATTGCGGGAACACTGGACGGAATAGCCGGAAAACTTGAGTTGATAGCCGTTATTGCTGTCGTGATGGGATTCGTCGTCGCTGCGCTTTTCCTGGCACAGAAGGTCGACCGAGTGCTCGGGGCCAGCGGTCGTGTACTGCTTACTCGTTTGCTCGGCGTTCTCTTGGCGGCGCTTTCGATCCAGTTCGTAGTTGACGGCATCCGCTCCGCATTCAACCTGTAGAAGAGCTGATAACGCGTAACCATGGCCCTAAAGTTGCCGGCGAAACATCCGAACCGGGTAGATGACCGCTTGTGGCGCAAAGTTGCCGTGATTACCTCTATGCCGAACGTGGCATCTGCTACCGGATTGCGTGAATTTCAGAGATTTCGCTATACCGCAGACAGCCTGCCACCTTCGCGAATCCGGAGCTTGGGCCGGTCAAAATCGTCATTATTGATAATCGCATCGGCAGCGAGAGCCGGTGCGGCTAGGCTTTCATAAAGCGCAAAGGCCGGCCGGTATCGGTCGGCGTAGAGTTGGCGGGTCGTCTCCGTTCCGCCCAGAAGCTGGGTGTCGCGCGCAATGCCGCGCTGCTCGGATACATGCTCCGAGGTTTCGGCGAAGATGGCGAGGTCCCAGCCTTCGCGCAGCTCCGGCCGCTGAAGGAAGGTCCCGTCGACGATGAGGATCGCGTTGGCTGGCGCCAATTGCGGGTCCTGTTTAATCGGCACGTCATTGTGCAGATCGAAGGAGGCCGTGCGATACCATCGATCGCCGCCCGGCCCCAGGGGCTTCAGAAGCAGGGCATTAATCGCTGGAAGATCGCGCGCATCGTGGTAATAACCCTCGGCGGAATGTCGACCGCGCGCATAGCGCTCAACCTTCGACCGATGAAAACCATCGATCGACGTGCGGATGATATCTCGTCCGCTGGACTTCAGACATTCGGCCAGTTCGTTCGCCAGCGTCGTCTTGCCCGACGCCGTACGGCCGTCGACAGCGACACGAATCGGCCGCGCCAAGTCAACGCTCGCGATCATGGCAGCTAGGTCGGTCAGCACGGCGGCTCTGCTCAAAGAGGTCATTTCAAAAATTCCTTTTGGGATGCTTCCATGTCTAAAAAATGAGAGTGCCGCCGGATGGCCGCTATTCGTCCTCATCGTCGATCACACCGGTCAGCCGCATGCCGTCGATCCAAGTGGAACCGTCCTCGCGGATGACACGGCGCGGTTTTGCCCCGCAGCGTTCACGCACGGCCTGAGCAAGAACCTCGGAATGGGTGACGATCCAGATCTGGCTCGTCTTTGCCGCCTGCGCGATCATATCGGCAAGCGGCCGCAGCATATCGGGATGCAAGCTCGCCTCCGGCTCGTTGAGCGCGATCAGCGGCGGTAGTCGATAGGACATCAGGGCGGCGGCAAGGCCAAGGAAGCGGATCTGGCCGTCCGATAATTCGCGCGGCTGGAAAACGCGGTTGGGAAACTCGGGCAACATCAGCCCGAAATCTGCCGTTTCCTCCGGCGCTGGCACGACGAGCCGCGCCCCGCCGAGGGCAGTGGCAATCACCCGGTCGAGCTCGACCGTATCTCCGCGAATATGCGCAAGCGTGGCGAAAACGGCGGCAATATTGGCGCCATCCTCATCCAGCATCGGCGACGTCACCGCCAGACACGGCGCGCGCAGCGGCGAACCGCGATCGGTGCGAAAACCATGAAAGAACCGCCAGGCGTCGACGGCGCGGCGGAAGGTGCCGATTTCCGGATAATGTCCGGCATCGCCGAGCAGCGCGATCGCGGTTTCCGAAGGCAAAGCCTGCTCGCGATAGGCCTCCATGCGGCCGGTCTCCCCGCGCACCGAAATGCCGGCCCCTTCGCGCTTCATCATCGTCACCGGCCGACGCCCGCCCTCGAACGAAAGCTCCTCGGCCTTGATTTCGGGCTCGAGCGAGAAACCGGCAGCACCTGGCGGCCGCATGCCGGCCTCGATCCAGTAGCGGAAGGTCGCCGCCCGCTCCATATCGAGCAGCTCGACATCGAAGCGGATGCGAGGCGACTCGTGAGAACGCCGCTTGCCAGACCACATGGCCGAGAACATGCCGCCTTCGCTGGAGATTTCATGCGCGAGCCGGCCGCGAACCGCCGCCTGCACCAGCTGCAACGAGCGATAGAGATTGGACTTGCCGACACCGTTCTCGCCGATGAACAGGTTGACATCGGCAAGATCCATGCGGATCGAGCGCAGGGAGCGGTAATTGCGGGCAAACATGGAGCGTAGCTGCATGCCACGCGGTTTAGCCGATTCCCCCCTCAAAGAGAATGCGAAACCAGGGACTCATCCTGCTTCGGGGGAACAAGCGGCGAGAAGCTTGCGTCGCCGTCGGCAGCAAGATCGAAGACCGTGTGCTTCTCCAGCGCTTTCGTCACCTCGTTTACGTCGCCGTCCAGATGTTCGACGGGAATGAGGTTGCCGACCAGGAAATCGAACCGATCGCCGCGCTTGTTGAGCAGCTCGTGGAAGACAGTCATGTCGCGCAGCTCGGTCGACCATTTGGCGAACCAGTAGAACAGGCCGGAATTGCGCGCCGTCAGATGCACGGGCAGGATCGGCAGATTGTATTTGCGCGCCAGCCCGACCGCCGAGGTTTTCCAGGGGCGCTCGTTCAACTTGCCGTTCGCCCAATAGGCGATGCGGCCGGAGGGAAACAGCACGGTCACCTTGCCTTCCGCGACGGCGCGGTTGGTCAGCTGCAGCGTCTCACGCGTCTTCGGCTTGCTCTTGTACTCCTCGCGCCATTCCACCGGGATAATCATCTCGGCAAACCGCGGATTGACACGCACCGCATCGCGATTGGCAAAGATCATCATGTCGGGACGGTGCGACTTCAGAAGATCGAAGACCGCAACGCCATCGGCAATGCCAGTCGGGTGGTTGCTGACGAGAATGAAGCCGCCGGAGGCCGGAATGCGGTCGGCATGGGTGACGCCGATGTCGAGCCGCAGCAGATCACTCATATATTCGAAGCACTGGAAGCCGGAAAGCTTGGCGACATCATCGGCGAATTCTATCGCCTTGTTGTAGCGCAGCAGCGTGTAGAGAAACGGGCGCATGACCGGCCAGAGCGGATTGCGCACGATCTTCTGACCGCGTTCGGCGATCAAAGTGTCGACGATATGTCCCGGCTGCCCCTGAGACACCAAAGCAATCGCCTCTGCAAGCTGTCCCAGTGCAGTTATCGAGCCGCGGCGAGCCATGAAGGGTCCTGAATGGTTGGGATATATTCTATCGCAATCGAATATGATCGAAGCATGACAAGCGCCTCGCATATGGAGGCCGAACCATCCGAGATCCGGCATCGGGCCATATGCAGTTTCATTGAAGTCTAGCCGAGTTCGCAGCACGGGGGAGAAACGTGCCGGAAGCAGCGGGAAAGTTAGCGATTCCATAACCTTCCTTCCTTCAAAGTGGCAGATGCGATCCGAATTTCAAGGGGTTTTCCACTGAACGAATTGTTGATCATCGCCGACTCAGGGTTGATGGCGGAACGCAGCCGCTGGCTCGATGCGCTTGGCCGGGAACGGCGGCTTGCCGCGCATACGCTCAATGCCTATGAGCGCGACACCCGGCAGTTCCTGACTTTCCTCACCGGCCACCTCGGCGGCCCGGCGACGATCGAAGATATCCATGCGCTTCGCCCCGCCGATTTTCGCGCATTTCTGGCCGCCCGCCGCAAGGATGGCGCGGGAGCGCGCTCGCTTGGACGCAATCTCGCAGGCCTACGCTCCCTGTTGCGCTATCTCGAAAAGAAGGGCCTGGTGAATGCTGCGGGTGCTGCCGCCGTGCGTTCGCCGAAACAGCCGAAATCACTGCCGAAGCCGCTCTCCGACAGACAGGCGATCACCGTCGTCAGCGACGAAGCGCAGCTACACGAGGAACCTTGGATCGCCGCACGCGACGCAGCCGTGCTGACGCTGCTCTACGGCTGCGGCCTGCGTATCTCCGAGGCTCTCGATCTGAAGCCGCAGGATTTTCCGCAGGGAGCGACCTCGCTGCGCATCACCGGCAAGGGCAACAAGACGAGACTGGTGCCGCTGTTGCCGATCGTTACCGAAGCGGTCGAGCAATACCGCAAGCTCTGCCCCTATCATCTCGAGGCCGATGGCGCCCTCTTTCGCGGCGCGCGCGGCGGCAAGCTGCAGCCGGGCATCATCCAGCACGGCATGCAGAAGCTGCGCGGCGCCTTCGGACTGCCTGATACCGCCACGCCGCATGCGCTTCGGCATTCCTTCGCCACTCATCTGCTCGCCGGTGGCGGCGACCTGCGCACCATCCAGGAACTGCTCGGCCACGCCAGCCTTTCGACGACGCAGGTCTATACCGGCGTCGATTCCTCGCGCCTGCTCGAAGTCTACGACCGCGCCCATCCGCGTGCATAAGGAAAGATTAACCGCTCGCGTTAAGGGAATCTCCGTCTCGTTCGCGTAAAGCAGAGCAATCTCCCGGCATGCCTCCCGAAAGCCGCTTTCGGGCGCTAGGGATCATGCTCTCTGCGAACGGACGGTTTTGATGATTTCTGCCCTCGGGTCCAAGACGATGCGATCGATGAAGCCGGCGCTCGGCGATATCATGCTGTGGCTTGCCACGGCCTTTCCGCTGATGCTCGCCATCCTGCTGGTCGCGACCATGCTGACGCTGCAACCGGCGCATGCCGAAGGTGGAGTATCCGACAGCTGCGGCGGCAAGGATCTCATGGCCGAACTTCAGAAGACCGACCCGGCAAAATACGCCTCGATCATCGCCGCCGGCGACAAGGTCGAAAACGGCAAGGGCACCTTCTGGAAGATCGAAAAGCCCGGCCTGAAGCCGTCCTGGCTGCTCGGCACCATGCATGTCTCGGATTCGCGCGTGCTCACCATGCCGAAAGGTGCGGCGGAAGCCGCTGCGGCGGCCGATGCGATCGTTGTCGAATCCGACGAAATCCTCGATGACAAGAAGGCAGCGGCCGCCCTCTTCGCCAATCCGTCCCTGACGATGCTCACCGACGGCTCGACCATCAGCCAACATCTCTCGCCCGAGGACAATGCCCAGCTGGAAGCGGGGCTGAAAGCGCGTGGCATAGCACTCGCCGCCGTTTCCCGCATGCAGCCATGGCTGATCTCGAGCTCATTCGAAATGACCGGCTGCGAGGTTCGCCGCAAGACCGCAGGCGCAAAGTTCCTCGACCAGAAACTGGCGACCGATGCCGCCGCCGAGGGCAAGAAGGTGGTCGGACTGGAGACGTTGGCCGAGCAGGCCAAGGCCATGAGCGACCTGCCGATCGCCCTGCATCTTAAATCGCTGATGCAGACGCTCGAACTGGGTGACAAGATCAACGATGTCAACGAAACCATGACCGGCCTCTATCTCGCCGGCAATATCGGTGCGATGATCCCGATGCTGAAGGTGATCGAACCCGACCAGAAGATCACCGACGACGACACCGCCGCCTTCGAGCAGCGCATTATCCTCGACCGCAACAAGGTCATGGCCGAGCGCGCAGCACCGGTTCTTGACAAGGGCAACGCCTTCATCGCCGTCGGCGCGCTGCATCTCGTCGGCGATCAGGGCCTCGTGGCTCTCTTCCGCAAGCAGGGCTTTACGGTAACGTCGGGGAACTGATCGCGCGCATCCGCTTGCCGAAATCGGCAAGCATCGTCGTGACGATCAGGCGGTGAAATGGCGCAATCAGCGCGATGTAGATCCGGCCAAGCAATATCTTTCGCCTGACCAGCGTGGTCGTATCGACCAGCCTATGCCCCGCGTCATCGTCCCGCACGTCGATGACGACGCGAAAATCGAGATGCCGGTCGTCGAAGCCGAGCACGACCTGACGGTCGGACTGGCTGACGACGGGAAAGAAGCCGATCCTTTCCAGGCCATCAGCTTGATCGCTCCGGGTGGTTCTCAATCCGAACCGGCCGGCCACGGCATCGCGCAATCGCAACAGAAGCCGCACCCACAGCGGAAAGCGGCCGAGCATGGCGCGCGCCGCAGCCATCGCCGTAACATCCGATTTCGGAATCCGCAGCTCGTAGCAATCCGCCCAATCCGCGCCGGGTAGCGCGGGATGCGGCACATGCGGCTTTACCATCGACGGTCTTGCTGACATCGCCTCATCCATCAACCTGCAACCACAGCAAACTAGCATAAGCTGCAGGCGAGCCCGACCGGCAAAAGCCGGCTGCGGCAATTTGGCCGGCTGATGGCAGGTCAGCGCACCGCCGACCCATTGGCCGGCAATATCTTGAGCCGCCAGAACCTGTCCGGCTTCAGATAGGTCGATGCTATCGCGCGGACATCGTCAGCGGTCACGGCTTCGTAGCCGCTGATGCCCTTGCGAATGCGGTCAAGACGCCTCGGGTCCGTCTGGGCATCGCGAAGGTTCTGGACCCAGTAGCCGTTGGCTTGCTGCGAACGCTTTACCGCTTCGATGATCGGAACCTTGGCCCGCGTCAGCTCGTCGGACGACACGTCGCCATTGCCAAGATCGGCGGTGATCTTGTCCACCAGCTCGAAGAAATGCTCCACCTTCGCGGGCGTAGTTTCGACGTAGAGATAGGCAAAGCCGTAGCCGGGGATTGATCTCGACAGATCGACCTCGCCCTGAGGGCTGTAGGTTGACCCCTCGGCAATGCGGAACTGATCGATTAGACGGTTCCGCAGGATCGCGCCCGCGACGTTCGCGGCGGCAGCCCGCGGCAGATCGGAGAGGAAATCCCCGATCGGGATCGCAACGGCGGCGCCGGCGCTATCGCTGCGGCCATCGTGGAGGCGAACGACCGGATCGGCCGTCGGCGCCGGGAAATGCACGCTGGAGCCGTCGACCCCATTCTCGTCGCTGCGAGCAGGCAAGGCGCCGAAGGTCTCTGCCGTCAGGCGAATGGCGTCGTCAACTTCGACATCGCCGGCAATGATGACCTCGATCGGCCCCTTTGCAAGCGAGGGACGCAGGAGGCCTTCGAAATCCTCCGGCTTGGCGTCGAGCAGCTGCGTCCGGTCCGGGAATGACCAGCGCGGATCGCCGGAATGCAGAAGGCCGGACAGATCGCGCCCGACAACGCTGCCCGGCGTCGCCTGAAGCTGGGGAAGCGTGTTGAGATAGGCTTGCTGAACCCGCTTGAAGACATCAGGGCGATAGGCCGGATCGAAGACATAGGCCGTCAGCAGCTGCAGCTGCGTCTGCAGGTCGCGCGGCCGCGTCGTGCCCTCGAATTTGAAGGCGGCATCCTGAATGGCGAAATCGATGCCGACGGTCTTCGCCGCGAATGCCTTCTGCATGTCGTCATAGCTGATGGCTTTCAGGCCGGACAGCTGCAGTGCCGGCGCAGCCCAGAGCGGCAGCGAGCGGTCACTCGGCAGGTCCATACGGCCATGTCCCACCTCGGCGCGGACCTGCACCTCATCCTGACGGTACTTGGTCGGCTTAATGGTCAGACGGACACCGTTGGCAAAGCGTACCATCGTGACGCCGAGATCATCGACCGTACGGCGCTCGACGACATCGCCCGGCTTGCCGAAGTCGGTATAGGGCCATGCGACCGCAGCCGCATGTTCCGGCGCCGTCACCGCCACGGCACGCGAATCGGCATAGGCTTTCTCGACAGCGGCATCCCCGCCATCAGGCATTTGCGGGATCTGCAACACCAGCTGCGGACCGTTGCCGGCAAAAACACGCTGAAGAACCTGGTTGACCTCATCCGCGCTCAGATCCTTCGTCGCGGCATCAAACAGCGCCAGGTCTTCCGCGGGCGAGGTGAAAACCATGCTCTCGCCGACGCTCCAGCTGAGCGCGCCGGCAATATCAGGGCTCGTGCGTGTCGCGGCTCCGCCTGCGCCCGCCTGCAGCGTCGAGCGCGTTTCGGCAATTTCGCGGTCGATCTCGCTCTGGTCTGCGCCGAACTGCGCAATGCGGCGCTGTTCCTGATCGATGGCCGCCAGGGCAGTCTGCCAATTTGCCGGATCGCTGTCGGCGGAGATCATCGCGACATGGGCTGACTTCAGGAGATCCTGCGCACCGGCCTGCGCGCTGACGAACGGCGGATTGGGCTGCTGCGCCAGAAGGGACAGGCGTCGGTTGAGAACGGCAAGGCCGATATCTTCGACGAGCTGCGCGCGGCGCGTGGCAACGGTATCCGGCGAGCTGTCGTAGGGCCGTGTCCAGGCAAGCTGCACCCGGGTCGCGGCACCCGGCACGACAACCGTGCCGACGCGCTCTCCATGGCTTTGGAGGGTGCCGAGATCAGGATCGGCCGGCGCTGGGCCGGTGGCCGCCCAATTGCCGAACCGGGAGCGGATATCGGCTTCGATGGCGGCGGCATCGATATCGCCGACGACGATCAGGGTGGCCCGATCCGGGCGATAATAGGTGTGGTAAAACTCTCTGAGCAGATCGACCGGGGCGTTGCTGATGATGTCTGTCTTGCCGATGGGCGAGCGCTGCGGCACGCGCTGCCCCGGCAGCAGTTGGGCAAGCAGTCCCGTTCCGCCGCGATATTGCGGCGTATCGCGCAATTTCTCTTCCGAAAGGATGACGCCGCGTTCGCGGTCGAAGGCGCCGGCATCGAGCGTCAGCTCGCTCGCCGTCTCGCGCATCAGCATCAGGCCGGTCGAAACCGTCTCCGGATTGGCTTCGGGCAGATCCAGCGCATAGACCGTTTCGCCGTAGCTCGTGGAGGCATTTGTGTCCGCGCCGAAAGCAAGACCCAGGCGCTGAAGCGTGCGTATCATTTCGCCTTCGGGAACATGGGTCGATCCCTTGAAGGCCATGTGCTCGAGGAAATGCGCAAGACCCTGCTGATCGTCACGCTCCTGCAGCGAGCCCGCACCGATGCGGAAGCGGATCGCCACCTGACCGGCCGGCGTCGCATTATGCATGACGGCATAGCGCATGCCGTTCGGCAAGGTGCCGAAGCGGATGCCCTGCTCCACTGGCAGATCGCTGACTGACTGCGGCCAATTCACGACCGGCGCTTCGGCCATGGCGGGCGCTACAACGGCCGCGAGGACTGCGAACGTCACTGCAATGAAGAGTTTCAGGGATGTGCGAACGGATAGGATCTGACGTGACATGCTTGCTCTGGTGGTGAGAACGAATGGATGATGCGATGCACGGGAGCGCCGTACATCGCATCATCAGGCAAGCATTGCAATCCCGGCGCCTGTTCCGCCGGGATCACGGGTTCTTACATGTGGATCGGCTTGAAGAAGGTCGCGAGCGCGGCTTCCTTGACGGCCTCCGACATCGTCGGATGCGCATGGCAGGTGCGGCCGAGATCTTCCGACGAGCCGCCGAATTCCATCAACACGGCAATCTCGTGGATCATTTCGCCGGCGCCGAAGCCGACGATATGGCCGCCGAGAACGCGATCGGTTTCCTTGTCGGCCAGGATCTTGACGAAACCGTCCGTCGCCAGCATGGCGCGGGCGCGGCCATTAGCCGAGAATGGGAACTTGCCGACCTTGTAGGCGATGCCTGCGGCCTTCAGCTCTTCCTCGGTCTTGCCGACGGAAGCGACTTCCGGCTGGGTGTAGACGACGCTCGGAATGACGTCGTAATTCACATGACCGGCCTGGCCTGCAAGGATTTCGGCAAGGGCAACACCCTCGTCTTCCGCCTTGTGCGCCAGCATCGGGCCCTTCACGACGTCGCCGATGGCGTAGATGCCGGCAACATTGGTCTTGAAGTGACCGTCGATCTCGACGCGACCGCGATTGTCGAGGGCAACGCCGGCTTCTTCGAGGCCGAGACCGGCCGTGTACGGCTTGCGGCCGGTGGCGACCAGAACGACATCCGCATCAAGCACGACCTTGTCGCCACCCTTGACCGGTTCGAAGGTAACCTTGGCGCCATTACCGGACTTTTCAACGCCGACAACCTTGGCGCCGAGATGGAACTCGATGCCCTGCTTGGCCAACATACGCTGGAACTGCTTGGAGACTTCGCCGTCCATACCGCCGAGAATGGTGTCGAGATATTCGACGACGGTAACCTTGGCGCCGAGGCGCGACCAGACCGAGCCGAGCTCGAGGCCGATGACGCCGCCGCCGACCACGATCATCTTGCCCGGTACCTTGTCGAGCGCGATGCCGCCGGTCGAGGAGATGATGACCTTTTCGTCGATCTCGAGCGGCACGCCCGGAATGCCGGCAACGTCGGAGCCGGTGGCGATGACGATGTTCTTGCCTTCGATCTCGGTCACCTTGCCGTCATCGGCCGTGACGGAAACCTTGCCGGCCGAAACGATCTTGCCGGTGCCCTGGAAGGCATCGATCTTGTTCTTCTTGAACAGGAACGCGACGCCGTCGACGTTGGACTTCACGGTCGCATCCTTGTGGGCCAGCATCTTGCCGAGGTTCAGCTTCGGTGCGGCGACTTCGACGCCGAGCGCATCCATGCCATGGCCGGCATGATGGAACACTTCGGAAGCGTGCAGCAGCGCCTTCGACGGAATGCAGCCGACGTTGAGGCAGGTGCCGCCATAGGTCGCACGCTTTTCGACGACCGCGACCTTCAGGCCGAGCTGCGCTGCCTTGACTGCGCAAACATAGCCGCCGGGGCCGGTTCCGATAATGATCACATCGTAGGACATGTCTTAATTTCCTTGTTTACTATCTTTTGTTAGTCGGTCGCCCGTGCCAAGGCGAGGCGGATGCCGAAGCCGACAAGCGCCGCTCCGGTGATGCGGTTGAACCATTTGCCCGACGCGATGAAACGATCGCGCACCGGCTTGACGGTGAAGAAAGTAGAAACGCCGGCAAACCAGGCGACAAGCGCCGTTGCCATGCCGATGCCGTAGCTGAACTGGATGAGCGCCGGCGTATCGTGATGAACGAGCGTCGAAAACAGCGACAGGAAGAAGAGCACCGGCTTCGGATTCAGCGCATTGGTGACGAAGCCTGTCGCGAGGCAGCGCCAGACGGAAACCGGCTTGCGGTCTTCTTCGGTGATCTCGACATCCTTCACCTTGAAGCCCGGCTCGCGGAAGGACTTGATGCCGAGATAGACGAGGTAGAGAACGCCGGCCCACTTCACCACACTGAACAGGACAAGCGACTGCGAGACGATGAGGCCAAGGCCAAGGATGGTGTAGCTGATGTGGAAGAGCAGCGAGAAGCCCATGCCGAGCCCGGTCATCATGGCGGCGCGGCGGCCATGTACGATGCTCTGCCGGAGGATGACGGCAAAGTCGGCGCCGGGAACGACGATGAAGATGGAAAACACTGCCATCAGGCCGAGGAATTCGAGAATATACTGCATCTATCGACCCTTTCCGATCAACGTCCGCCGCTCACGTCGAGCAGGGCACCCGTTATATAGGATGCGTGCGGGCTTAGCAGGTAGAGGATGGCATCCGCGACCTCGTCGGAGGTTCCCGCTCGCTTCATCGGCAATTGCGGCGCGATATCACGGGCACGATCCGGCAGGCCGGCAGCGGCATGAATATCTGTGTCGATGATGCCGGGCCGCACAGCATTGACGCGGATGCCCTCCGCCGCCACCTCGCGCGCAAGGCCGACTGTGAACGTATCGATGGCGGCCTTGGACGCGGCATAATCGACATATTGTCCGCCGCCGCCGAGCACGGCAGCCATGGAGGAGACATTGACGATCACCCCGCCCTTGCCGCCATGCCGCGTCGACATCCGCCGCACGGCTTCCGCCGCGGCGAGCATCGAACCGGTGACGTTGATGCGGAACATACGCTCGATGCGCTCGGGCGTCATCTGGTCCAACCGCTGGATGGTATCGACGATGCCGGCATTGTTGACGAGCCCGTCGATGCGGCCGAAATGCGCATCGACCTTGGCGAACATGGCGGTGATATCCTTGGCTTTGCCGACATCGCCGGCGATCGCAATCGCTTTGCCGCCGGCGTCAACGATCGTCCCCACCACGGCCTCGGCCGCATCCTTGTTGGACGCGTAGTTGACCGCCACGGCCCAGCCATGCTGGGCGGCCGCCAGGCAAACAGCCGCACCAATGCCGCGGCTGCCGCCGGTCACGAGAAGAACCGGTGTCTCATCGATCATTGATTGCATCCTTTCAGACTAAGGACATCCCAGGGGGCGACCGTCGCTTTGCCCTTGCCCCATAGCGACGACTTCTGGATCGAAGGGCCGAGCGCCGGAAGAAACAGCCGGTCGGCCGCGCTCTGGCCTTCCCCCGGCAAGGCGCGGATATGGCCCTTGAGATCGGAGGCATAGATCATGCCTTGCCAGACGGTGCAGGCTCTGAGATCTGCGCCCGTCACATCGCCCTCCGGGCATTCGAACATGATCCGGCCATCGGCGCCCGGCTGATCGTCACCGTGCATGACGATGCCTTCTGCCACGATGGCGGTATTGCGCACTGCAAGCTTGAACTTGTTGCTGACGGATGATTCCGAACCCATGGGCTCGAAGCGCAGCTCATAGGCATTGTCCATATCAACGTAGACAGCCTTTTCCTGCACGCATTCTTCGGCAAATGCAGGCAAGGGATTAACGGCAAAGGCCAGCACCACCCAGGGCATCGACGCCAACCGTGTCCTCGTATTGATCGCCGGCATCGTCATTGCCCTCCCGGCTCGCGCCGGCCGTCGGCATTTTCCATGACGCCGAAATCGGTGAACAGAACGAGCGGCCGTCCACCCGCATCGAGCCCCCAGAACACCGGATAGAAGCCATCGCCCCAGCCGCTTGAGAAAACCGCGACATTGCCGCGCTTGCCCGATATCGGCCTGTGCATGGCGTAGTCGTCATTGTTGGGCTGCAGTTCGGACGCCAGAACATCATCGTAATAATTGATATCCGACGTCGCCTTATCCGCCTGAACCTGCTTTTCGCGTTCCTGGATCAGCGCATAGGTTTCGGCGTCCATGTAACAGCCAAGACCAGCGTCGACCGGATAGCCGAAGAACTCATCATTTTTCAGCGAATTGATATCCTGGCCGGGGACCACGGCCAGCTCCCAGCGCGCGGGCTTGCCCTCGGCAAAACGCATGCTGGCCGCGGCGATGCGGCCAAAGGCTTGATAGAGCGTGACGGGATAATCGCCGGGAGAAACGATGCGGGTAAATGCCGCCCGGTCAGGCCCGACGAGCGGATCGCTGGCGACGATGCGCCCCGAGGTCAGCTCGACCTTGCCGATGCGAAGAACATTGATCGAGCGGGAGGCGAGATCGGCGTCGCCGAGCGACGCCAGATCGAGATTGCTGCTGAGTTTGGAAATGTCGAGCTCGGCCGCGCCGGCGGACGATGGCACCCATGCGGCGACGGCGCACAACAATCCGCGCAGCGTCCGCATGGGCCATGTCGACATGATCCAACGCTCCCCTTAGAGATCGAGAACGAGACGTTCCGGATCTTCCAGGCTTTCCTTGACGCGGACGAGGAAGGTAACGGCTTCCTTGCCGTCGACCATACGGTGGTCGTAGGAGAGCGCCAGATACATCATCGGACGGATGACGACCTGACCGCCGATGGCGACCGGACGCTCCTGGATCTTGTGCATGCCGAGAATGCCCGACTGCGGCGCGTTCAGGATCGGCGAGGACATCAGCGAACCGTAGACACCACCATTGGTGATGGTGAAGGTGCCGCCCTGCATGTCGGCCATCGACAGCGTGCCGTCGCGAGCAGCCTTCGCCAGACGGCCAAGCTCCTTCTCGACTTCGGCGATCGACATCTGGTCGGCATCGCGGATCACCGGAACGACGAGGCCCTTGTCGGTGCCGACGGCCATGCCGATGTGGCAGTAGTTCTTGTAGACGATGTCGGTGCCGTCGATCTCGGCGTTGACGGCCGGGAGTTCCTTCAGCGCGTGGGTGACGGCCTTGGTGAAGAAGCCCATGAAGCCGAGCTTCACGCCATGCTTCTTCTCGAAGACGTCCTTGTACTTGTTGCGCAGGTCCATGACGGCCTTCATGTCCACCTCGTTATAGGTGGTAAGCATGGCGGCGGTGTTCTGCGCATCCTTGAGGCGGCGGGCAATCGTCTGGCGCAGACGCGTCATCTTCACGCGCTCTTCGCGGCTGACGTCCTCGACGGCGGTCGGGGCGCGAGCAGCAACGGGGGCGGCAGGTACGGCGGCAGGAGCCGAAGCAGCCTTGGCGACGGCGGCGATCACATCGCCCTTCAGAACCTGGCCGCGCTTGCCGCTGCCTTCGACCTGATCGGCAGAGAGATTGTTTTCGGCAAGCAGCTTACCGGCAGCCGGTGCTGGCGGCATCGAGGAAGCCGGAGCGGAAACGGCGGGGGCGGCAACCGGTGCAGCAGCGGCAGGGGCCGGAGCAGCAGCAGGTGCGGCAGCCTGTGCCGGAGCGGCGGCAGCGCCGTTGCCAGCAGAAATCTGGCCGAGCAGCGCACCGAGGCCTACGGTTTCGCCGGCCTGGGCAACGATTTCGGAAAGCGTGCCGGCGCTCGGCGCCGGAACTTCGATCGTCACCTTGTCGGTTTCAAGTTCGAGAAGCGGCTCATCGGCCTTGATGGCGTCGCCGACCTTCTTGAACCATGTACCGACGGTCGCTTCGCTGACGGATTCGCCGAGGGTAGGAACGCGGATTTCAGTGGCCATTGTTCAAATCCTGATTTTTCGTCTTTATGAGTTGGATGGAATTCCGGCGACAGACGGCCGGGGGACGGGTGATGCGCCGCGGCGCAAGCGCCCGAACGACCATGGCGGTCGACCGGGCATTTGCCTGATTGCGGCGATAGGCGGCATGTTGCTGCATGGCGGCCATGTTCTCCCCCGTCGCATCATGCGGAAGGCTGGGGCGCGACGCCGCGATTTTCAAACGAAAACGCGTCATCGCGCAACCCCTCAACCGCCGAGCGCGTCCTCGAGGAACGCCGCAAGCTGCGACAGATGCTTGGACATCAGGCCCGTCGCCGGAGAGGCGGCGGCCGGACGGCCGGTGTAGCGAACGCGCTGGTACTTGGCATCGATATGGGCAAGCACCCATTCCAGGTACGGATCGATGAAGGACCATGCGCCCATGTTCTTCGGCTCTTCCTGGCACCAGACCATCTCCGCATTGCGGAAGCGGCTGAGCTCGTTGATGAGCGCCTTGGCCGGGAACGGATAGAGCTGTTCGATGCGCAGCAGGTAGATATCGTCGATGCCGCGCTTCTCGCGCTCTTCCAGAAGATCGTAATAGACCTTGCCCGAGCAGATGACGACGCGACGGATCTTGTTGTCCTTCTGCAGCTTGATCGGGCTGTCCTTGAGCAGTTCGGCGTCGTCCCACAGCAGGCGATGGAACGAGCTTTCGCCCGCCATCTCCGCCAACGTCGACACAGCGCGCTTGTGGCGCAGCAGCGACTTCGGCGTCATCAGGATCAGCGGCTTGCGGAAGTCACGCTTCAGCTGACGGCGCAAGATGTGGAAATAGTTCGCCGGCGTCGTGACGTTGGCGACCTGCATGTTGTCTTCAGCGCAGAGCTGCAGATAGCGTTCGAGGCGGGCGGAGGAGTGCTCCGGACCCTGACCTTCGTAGCCATGCGGCAGCAGGCAGACGAGGCCGGACATGCGCAGCCACTTGCGTTCGCCCGACGAGATGAACTGGTCGAAGACGACCTGCGCACCGTTGGCGAAGTCGCCGAACTGGGCTTCCCAGAGGGTCAGCGCGTTCGGACGGGCCAGCGAATAACCGTATTCGAAGCCGAGAACCGCTTCTTCCGAGAGCATCGAATTGATGACTTCGTAACGTGCCTGGGTCGGCGAGAGGTTCGCAAGCGGGATGTAGCGCTCTTCGGTCTCCTGATCGTAGAGAACCGAATGACGCTGCGAGAAGGTGCCGCGCTCGCAATCCTGACCGGACAGGCGGATCTTGTGGCCGTCGAGAACCAGCGAACCGAATGCCAGGGCTTCCGCCATGGCCCAGTCGATGCCCTCGCCCGTCTGCACCATGTTGGCGCGGTTTTCCATGAAGCGCTGAATGGTGCGGTGCGCGTGGAAGCCGGCAGGAATTTCCGACAGCTTGCGGCCGATTTCCTTCAGCGACTTCATCGGCACCGCGGTCTTGCCGCGGCGCTGCTCGTCGGCATTGTCGGCCGTGTGCAGGCCGGACCATTCGCCGTCAAGCCAGTCGGCCTTGTTCGGCTTGTAGTGTTGGCCGGCCTCGAACTCCTGCTCGAGATGCGCGCGCCAGTCGGCCTTCATCTTCTCGACTTCGCCTTCGGTCAGCACGCCTTCGCTAACCAGCCGCTGCGAGTAGATCTGCAGGACTGTGCTGTGCGCGCGGATGACCTTGTACATGTTCGGCTGCGTGAAGGACGGTTCATCGCCTTCATTGTGACCGTAACGACGGTAGCAGAACATGTCGAGGACCACAGGCTTGTGGAACTTCATGCGGAATTCAGTCGCGATCTTCGCCGCATAGACGACCGCTTCCGGATCGTCGCCGTTGACGTGAAAGATCGGCGCTTCAATCATCTTGGCGACGTCGGACGGATAGGGCGACGAACGCGAGAAGGCCGGATTGGTGGTGAAACCGATCTGGTTGTTGATGATGACGTGCATCGTGCCGGCAACGCGGTGGCCGCGCAGACCGGAGAGGCCGAGGATTTCGGCAACGACGCCCTGGCCTGCGAAAGCCGCGTCGCCATGGATGAGCAGCGGCACGACCTTGGCGCGTTCGGACAGCGGGATGATATCGCCGTCCCACTGCGTGGCGCCCATGTCCTGCTTGGCGCGGACCTTGCCCATGACGACCGGGTTGACGATTTCCAGATGCGACGGATTTGCCGTCAGCGAAACGTGCACCTTGGAGCCGTCGAAATCGCGGTCCGAAGAGGCGCCGAGATGGTACTTCACGTCGCCCGAACCTTCGACTTCGTCAGGCGCATAGGAGCCGCCCTTGAACTCGTGGAAGATGGCGCGATGCGGCTTGCCCATGACCTGCGAAAGCACGTTCAGACGGCCGCGATGGGCCATGCCGAACACGGCTTCGCGAAGACCGAGCTGGCTGCCGCTCTTCAGGATCTGTTCGAGCGCAGGGATCAGCGATTCACCACCGTCGAGGCCGAAACGCTTGGTGCCCTTGAACTTGACGTCAAGGAACTGCTCATAGCCTTCGGCTTCGATAACCTTCTGGAGGATGGCCTTCTTCCGCTCCGGATTGAAGGCGATGCCCTTGTCCGGACCTTCGATGCGTTCCTGAATCCATGCCTTTTCCTCCGGGTTGGAGATGTGCATGAATTCGACGCCGAGGGTGGAGCAGTAGGTGCGCTCGAGAATCTCGATCATCTCGCGAACAGTCGCGTATTCGAGGCCGAGCACGTTGTCGATGAAGATCTTGCGGTCGAGGTCGGCCTCGGTGAAGCCGTAGGCTTCCGGCGACAGTTCCTTGTAGTCTTCGACCGGAGCGGCGATGCCGAGCGGATCGAGCTTGGCATGCAGGTGGCCGCGCATGCGATAGGCGCGGATCATCATGATGGCGCGAACGCTGTCGCGCGTCGCCCGCAGGACGTCGGTCGTGTCGGCCGGCGCGCCGGTGGTTTCGGCCTTGGCCTTCAGCTTGGTTTCGATGACCTTTTCGACAACGCCCCAGTCGCCGTCGAGCGCCGAGACGAGGTCGCCCTTTGCCGGGATCGGCCAGTTCTTGCGCTGCCAGGAGGCGCCCTTGGCCGCCCTCTTCACATCGTCGGGGCTATCCTCGAGCGCCTTGAAGAAAGACCGCCATTCGTCGGAAACCGATGAAGGATCGTCCTCGTAGCGGGCGTAGAGCTGCTCGATATAGGCAGCGTTGGCGCCATCCAGGAACGAGGTGATCTGAAATTGCTCGTTGGCTTCTTGCCTTGCCATGGTGAATCTGCGGGCGCTCTCGCCCGTCTCCCAACTTGTTTGCATTGCCGGTTTTCGGGTCCCCGGCGACCGTATTTCGTTCGCAGCCGTCAAGGCCGCATGCATGCACTTGCGAATGTCGAAACCGGACGGGACAAGGCTGATGCCGCCCCGTCCGGCCTTGCTATAGGTAGGCTCAGCCCTTCAGGACTTCCACCAGCGTCTTGCCGAGACGCGCCGGCGACGGCGACACGCGAATGCCTGCCGATTCCATCGCTGCAATCTTGTCTTCCGCGCCGCCCTTGCCACCGGAAATCACGGCGCCGGCATGGCCCATGGTGCGGCCGGGAGGTGCCGTGCGGCCGGCGATGAAGCCGACCATCGGCTTCTTGCGGCCCTTCTTGGCTTCGTCCTTGAGGAACTGTGCGGCGTCTTCTTCAGCCGAACCGCCGATTTCGCCGATCATGATGATCGACTTGGTTTCGTCGTCCGCGAGGAACATTTCCAGGATGTCGATGAACTCGGTGCCCTTGACCGGGTCGCCGCCGATGCCGACAGCCGTGGTCTGGCCGAGACCTTCGTTGGTGGTCTGGAACACGGCTTCATAGGTCAGCGTGCCGGAACGCGAGAGAACGCCGACGGAGCCCTTCTTGAAGATGGAGCCCGGCATGATGCCGATCTTGCATTCGTTCGGGGTCAGAACGCCCGGGCAGTTCGGTCCGATCAGGCGCGACTTAGACTTGATCAGACGGTCCTTGACCTTGACCATGTCGGCAACCGGAATGCCTTCCGTGATGCAGACGATCAGCGGGATCTCGGCGTCGATCGCTTCGAGGATTGCAGCCGCGGCACCTGCCGGCGGTACGTAGATGACCGAAGCATTGGCGCCGGTTGCGTCCTTGCCTTCGGCGACGGACTTGAAGATCGGCAGCTTTTCGCCGTCCTTGCCGGTCCAGGTTTCACCGCCCTTGGAGGGGTGGATACCGCCGACCATCTTCGTGCCGTGATAGGCAAGCGCCTGTTCGGTGTGGAAGGTACCGGTCTTGCCGGTCAGGCCCTGAACCAGAACCTTGGTGTCTTTGTTGATGAGAATAGACATGCGAGGCCTTTGTTACGAGAGGTTGGAAGACGCGGAGGCGACGCGACGATATAAGCCGCTGACGACCTCCTGCCATGTATCGCTGCCGGCGGGCGCAAAAGTGACGCCCATGCAGTAGCAGTCTTCATTTTCGAACTGAAAGAGAGTGCGCTGCGCGCCGCGCGGCGAAACCTTGGTCAGGACAAGCTTGCCGTCGATCCATTCACCGGAGGCCGGCGCGGCGGGCACGAAACCGACCGTATCGAACTGATAGAGCTTGTAAGACTGGTCAGCGGCGTCGAAACCGAGAATGTTCCTGGCTTCGAACGACGTGCTGCCGTCCCGCGTCTGCACGTAGCGCTGTTCGACGAAAAATCCGCCGAACAGACACTCGGCCGTGAGGCGCGCGGTTGCCGTGCCTTCCTTCGTCCAGGCCGAAGCCGCGACATGCTCTTCCCCTTCCCAGGTGCCAGCAAAGGCACCGAGGCGAAGATGATCAGCCGTTGGAGCGAAGGAAGCAGCCATCCCGATCAGCCCTTGACTGCCTTGACGATCTTCTGGGCGGCATCGTCCAGGTCATCTGCGGAGATGACGTTGAGACCGGATTCGTTGATGATCTTCTTGCCGAGCTCGACGTTGGTGCCTTCGAGGCGAACGACGAGCGGAACCTTCAGACCCACTTCCTTGACGGCTGCGAGCACGCCTTCGGCAATGACGTCGCACTTCATGATGCCGCCGAAGATGTTGACCAGAATGCCCTGGACAGCCGGATCGGCGGTGATGATCTTGAAGGCGGCCGTAACCTTTTCCTTGGTGGCGCCACCGCCGACATCGAGGAAGTTCGCCGGCTCGGCGCCGTAGAGCTTGATAATGTCCATGGTTGCCATGGCAAGACCGGCGCCGTTGACCATGCAGCCGATGTTGCCGTCGAGCGCGACGTAGGCCAGGTCATATTCGTGCGCCTGGATTTCCTTCTCGTCTTCTTCCGACGTGTCGCGCAGCGCGCGGACGTCTTCATGACGGAAGAGAGCGTTGCCGTCGAAGGAAACCTTGGCGTCGAGAACGCGCAGACGGCCATTGGTCATGACGATCAGCGGGTTGACTTCGAGCAGCGCCATGTCCTTCTCGACGAAGGCCTTGTAGAGGATCGGGAAGAGCTTGGCGCCGTCTTCGCGGGCAGCCCCTTCGAGCTTCAGCGCGTCGGAAATGGTCGCCGAGTTCTCAGCCGTGACGCCCGTTGACGGGTCGATGGCAACGGTGATGATCTTTTCCGGCGTATCGTGCGCGACGGTCTCGATGTCCATGCCGCCTTCGGTCGAAACGACGAAGGCAACCTGACCGACGGAACGGTCGACCAGGATCGAGAGATAGAGTTCGCGGTCGATGTCGGCGCCGTCTTCGATATAGAGACGGTTGACCTGCTTGCCGGCCGGGCCGGTCTGCTTCGTCACCAGCGTGTTGCCGAGCATGTCCTTGGCGTTGGCGACGACGTCGTCAACCGACTTGGCGAGGCGAACGCCACCCTTGGCGTCCGGGCCGAGTTCCTTGAACTTGCCCTTGCCGCGGCCGCCAGCGTGGATCTGGCTCTTGACGACGTAAAGCGGGCCTGGAAGCTGCTTGGCAGCGGCGGCGGCTTCATCGGCGGAGAAGATGGCAACGCCGTCCGCGACGGGTGCGCCATAGGACTTCAGCAGCGCCTTGGCCTGGTATTCATGGATGTTCATGGGTCTATCCCTGTTATAACGGCTAGATTATTTCAGCGACGGCGCGATGGTGGCGCAAGCTTCGCAAAGACCGGCAACGGCTGCGACCGACTTGTCGAAAGCTTCCTTTTCGGCCTTGTTCAGGTCGATTTCGATGACGCGCTCGATGCCGCCGGCACCGATGACGGTGGGAACGCCGACATACATATCCTTGACGCCATACTGACCATCGAGGTGCGCGGCGCAAGGCAGAACGCGCTTCTTGTCCTTGAGGTAGGATTCAGCCATCGCGATGGCGGAAGCGGCCGGAGCGTAATAGGCCGAACCGGTCTTGAGCAGGCCGACGATTTCGGCGCCGCCATCACGGGTGCGCTGGATGATTTCTTCGAGACGCTCGGCGGTGAGCCAGCCCATGGTGACGAGGTCGGTCAGCGGAATGCCGGCAACCGTCGAGTAGCGAGCGAGCGGAACCATCGAGTCGCCGTGGCCGCCGAGAACGAAAGCCGTAACGTCTTCGACCGATACGTTGAATTCCTTGGCGAGGAAGAGGCGGAAGCGCGAGCTGTCGAGCACGCCGGCCATGCCGACGACCTTGTTGGTCGGAAGGCCGGAGAACTTCTGCAGCGCCCAGACCATCGCGTCGAGCGGGTTGGTGATGCAGATCACGAAAGCGTTCGGGGCATACTTCTTGATGCCGGCGCCGACCTGCTCCATGACCTTGAGGTTGATACCGAGAAGATCGTCGCGGCTCATGCCCGGCTTGCGGGGAACGCCGGCGGTGACGATGCAGACGTCAGCGCCTTCGATCGCGGAATAGTCGCTGGCGCCGGTGAGGTTGGCGTCGAAGCCTTCGACGGGAGAGGACTGGGCGATGTCGAGACCCTTGCCCTGAGGAATGCCGTCCGCGATGTCGAACAGGACGATGTCGCCCAGTTCCTTCAGGCCGGCGAGATGCGCCAGCGTGCCACCAATCATGCCAGAACCAATAAGTGCGATCTTGTTACGCGCCATTTCGGTGTATCCTTTGCGATCAAAATCCGTGGCGGGACACCGTGAAGGGTATCCACAATAGCCGCCAATCGCATAGACCCAAAGGCCGAAATTGGCAATTGATTATTTTTGGATCAGGAATTTCAATCGGTTAGATCGAAAAACTCTTACGTAAACGTAAGATAGTCTGTCACCGAATTGTTACTCGGCAGCGCGCCTGGCCGGAGTCTGGGCGAGATATTCGGCGCTGCGCATCTCGAAGAGCCGCGATGCCGTGCGGTCGAATTCGAAGCCCTCCGTCCCGCGCCGCTCCTCCAGAAGATCCTCCGGCATGGCGGCGGCGGACACGTAAAGACGGATGTTATGATCGTAGAGCGTGTCGATGAGAATGATGAAACGCTTCGTGGGGTTGCGCTTGTCCGGACCGAGCTTCGGCACACGATCGAGGAAGATCGTATCGAAGCGTTCGGCAATCGCGAGGAAATCGGCGGGCCCGAGCGGAGCCTCGCAAAGATCGGCGAAGGAAAAACGCGCCATGCGATCGACGGCCAGCGGCACATGGATGGAGCGTCCCTTCATCGGGATCTCCATCGGCTGCGCCTTGCGCCCGTGCAGCGCCTGCATCCAGGAGGCGTCCATCGCCATCTCGGCACGCTGGTCGAGCGGCGAGAGATAGACGGGCTGGCTGTTCAGCTTCTCCATGCGGTAGTCGGTCGGCGAATCCAGCGTCACCACATCGACATGCTTCTTCAGGAGATCGATGAAAGGCAGGAAGAGGCCGCGATTGAGCCCGTCGCGATAGAGATTGTCCGGCTCGACATTCGACGTGGCGATCAGCACGCAACCGAGCGAGAACAACTCGGAAAACAGCCGCGACAGGATCATCGCATCGGCGATATCGGTGACGGTGAATTCGTCGAAGCACAGCAACTCGGCCTCGGCATAGAGATCGGCGGCGACAGGCGGTATCGGGTCGGCCTGCTTGGTTTCACCGTTCTTGAATTTCAGCCGCTGCGCCGCAATGCGATTGTGCACATCGGTCATGAACTCGAAGAAATGCGCCCGGCGCTTCTTCTGGCAAGGCGCCATGGAGAAGAACATGTCCATCAACATGGTCTTGCCGCGACCAACGCTGCCGTGAATATAGAGGCCCTTTGTCGTCTCGGCGGGCTTCTTACGCGCGGCGAACATCCAGCCGAGCGCGCTGGATTTCGCGGCCGGCTTCCTTCGCTTGAGATCGGCAAGCACGCGGTCCAGCATTTTCGCCACATCCATCTGCGCCGAATCCACCTGGAGGGACCCGGACGCCGTCAGCGCCTTCAGCTGTTCGCAGACGCTGATCGAATAATCTGGCATGGGCTGCATGGGGAAATATCCGCCTGTGCAAATGAGGCACATCCAAAGGACGCCACCCCGTCAACTAGAGCAATTCCCGGAAAAGTGCGCAACGGTTTTCCGTCCGAAATTGCGTGGAACGACATTTCAAAGCCTTCAACCGTCTCGACGAAACGGCTGAGGGCTTTGAGCTTAGCGGCTGAGGCTGAGCGGCTGGCCGGAAGCGGTCGAGCCGTCAAAGCGTGAATCGGCCGTCTTGTAGAGCGTACCGATCGTCGCGCCGTCACGATTCTTGAGGAGGACCTGCTTGCCGGAAACTTCCCAAGCCCCCATCGAGGTCAATTCGCCGGCGCAACCGCGTGTGCCGCCGCGCGAGCCGCTGCCGAGGTTCGTCAGCGTCAGGAACATGTCGCAGCTCGATCCGCCGTTGCTGACCTTCCAGCTGCCGACCATCGATTCCTTCGTGACATCCATGGCGGAAGCCGCCATTGCCTGCTGCTGCGCCGGATTGGCCGCATTCGGCGCGCCCGCGGGTGCTGCCGGGAACTGCGAACCGTTACCCGCGCCGGGGGGCGGAAGCTGGCTGGATTGTACGGAAGGAACAGGCTGGGCCTGCAGGGGTGGTGGAGACGAATAACTGTCGTTGTTGTATGCCGTGCGCTGGCAACCGGCAAGCGACAGACCAATCGCCGCAGCCGTCACTGCATATCTAAACTGCATCATCACACTCCTGATTGATTGTCCACCGCTGACATCTGCAAAGTTATGTTTAATGATGTCGGAATTATCGTATTTCACTTTGGTTAATCAAGTCGATACCGTCACAAATCGCCGAAGGCCATAGCTGGACAAGAATCAGGTGGTTTCAAGGCTCAGTCCACCGAACCAGATGTAAAATAGATGTAAGCGGCTGATTTCGACGCGCCCTGAGCATCGAGGACGCGTCGAAGGAATTGGAACGGCGGGTCAAACCCGCCGCTCAACCATCATCTTCTTGATTTCAGCGATCGCCTTGGCCGGATTCAGACCCTTCGGGCAGGTCTGGGCGCAGTTCATGATCGTGTGGCAACGATAGAGGCGGAAAGGGTCCTCGAGATTATCGAGGCGCTCGCCCTTGGCTTCGTCTCTGGAGTCGATCAGCCAGCGATAGGCCTGCAGCAGCACGGCCGGACCAAGGTAACGGTCGCCGTTCCACCAGTAGCTCGGACAGGACGTCGAGCAGCAGGCGCAGAGAATGCACTCGTAGAGGCCGTCGAGCTTTAGACGGTCTTCATGGCTCTGCTTCCATTCCTTGGCGGGCGGCGGCGATACCGTCTTCAGCCAGGGTTCGATCGAGCGGTGCTGGGCGTAGAAGTTCGTCAGATCAGGCACGAGGTCCTTGACGACAGGCATGTGCGGCAGCGGGTAGATCTTCACCGTGCCCTTGATCTCGTCCAGACCCTTGGTGCAGGCGAGCGTGTTGGTGCCGTCGATGTTCATCGCGCAGGAACCGCAAATGCCTTCGCGACAGGAGCGGCGCAGCGTCAGCGTCGGGTCGATCTTGTTCTTGATGTAGAGCAGGCCGTCGAGCACCATCGGGCCGCAATCGTCGATATCGATATAGTAGGTATCGATGCTCGGGTTCTGGCCGTCATCCGGGCTCCAGCGATAGACGCGGAATTCGCGCGTGTTCTTGGCGCCGACCGGCTTCGGCCAGACCTTGCCTTCGCGCATCTGAGAGTTCTTGGGGAGAGCGAGTTCAACCATGGTCAGTTCCTCTCAGATCAGTACACGCGCGCCTTCGGCTCGATCTTGTGCGGATCGATGCCTTCGGCGATCAGGTCGGTGTGAACCGGACGATAGTCGAGCTTCACGTCGCCTGCCTCGTTGACCCAGGCAAGCGTGTGCTTGCGCCAGTTTTCGTCGTCGCGGCCGGCGAACTTGCCCTCGGTATAGTCTTCGCGGGCATGCGAGCCACGGCTTTCCTTGCGGGCCTCGGCGCCGTAGATCGTCGTGATGGCATTGGCCATCAGATTGTGCAGCTCCAGCGTCTCGACGAGGTCGGAATTCCAGATCAGCGAGCGGTCGGTGACCTTGATATCGGCCATTTCCTTCCAGATCTCCGAAAGGCGGCGGACACCGGATTCCAGCGATTCCTGGGTGCGGAACACGGCGGCGTCTTCCTGCATGGCGCGCTGCATCTTCTCGCGCAGCACCGCCGTCGGCGTCGAGCCGCTGGCATGACGCAGGCGATCGAAGCGATCCATGATCTTGTCGCAGGCAGCGACATTCACGGGCGGAACCGGGCTGTCACGGTCGATGACCTGGCCGGCGCGGATGGCAGCGGCGCGGCCGAAGACCACGAGGTCGATCAGCGAGTTCGAGCCGAGGCGGTTGGCGCCGTGCACCGAAGCGCAACCGGCTTCGCCGACGGCCATCAGACCCGGCAGCACGCGCTCGGGATTGTTGCTGTCGGCGTTGAGCACTTCGCCCCAGTAGTTGGTGGGAATGCCGCCCATGTTGTAGTGAACGGTCGGCAGCACCGGGATCGGGTCGCGCGTCACGTCGACGCCGGCGAAGATGCGGGCGCTCTCGGAAATACCCGGCAGACGCTCATGCAGCACGGCCGGATCGAGATGGTCGAGATGCAGGAAGATGTGATCCTTGTTCTTGCCGACGCCGCGTCCCTCGCGGATCTCAAGCGTCATGCAGCGCGAAACGACGTCGCGCGAGGCAAGGTCCTTTGCCGAAGGAGCGTAACGCTCCATGAAGCGCTCGCCCTCGGAATTGACGAGATACCCGCCTTCGCCGCGCGCGCCTTCGGTGATGAGACATCCCGAACCGTAGATGCCGGTCGGGTGGAACTGAACGAATTCCATGTCCTGCAGCGGCAGGCCGGCGCGGGCCACCATGCCGCCGCCGTCGCCGGTGCAGGTATGGGCCGAAGTGGCAGAGAAATAGGCGCGGCCGTAGCCGCCGGTCGCCAGCACCACCATCTTGGCGGCGAAGCGATGGATCGTGCCGTCATCGAGGCACCAGGCAACGACGCCGGTGCAGCGGCTGCCGTCATCCGACATGATGAGGTCGAGCGCGAAATACTCGATGAAGAATTCCGCGTTGTTGCGCAGCGACTGGCCATAGAGCGTGTGCAGGATGGCGTGGCCGGTACGGTCGGCGGCGGCGCAGGTGCGCTGCACCGGCGGTCCCTCGCCGAAATTCTGCATGTGGCCGCCGAACGGGCGCTGGTAGATCTTGCCTTCTTCGTTACGCGAGAAGGGCACACCATAGTGCTCGAGTTCGTAGACAGCCTTCGGCGCTTCCATGACCATGTACTGCATGGCGTCGACGTCGCCGAGCCAGTCGGAACCCTTGACGGTGTCGTAGAGGTGCCACTGCCAGCTGTCCGGCGTCATGTTCTGCAGCGAGGCGGCGATGCCGCCCTGCGCCGCGACGGTGTGCGAGCGCGTCGGGAAGACCTTGGTGATGCAGGCGGTGCGGAAACCCTGCTCGGCCATGCCGAGCGTGGCGCGCAGGCCGGCGCCGCCGGCGCCGACGACGATCACGTCATAGGAGTGATCGATATACTTGTAGGCTTTCCCGTTCTGGGCAGCCCCATTCTGAGCGGATGAGTTCGGTGCCATGATGCAATTATCCTACGAACGCGATCTTCAGAATGGCGAAAAGACAGAGCCCGGCCATGATGATCGCAAAGAACGTGTTGAGCATGAGAAGGACGATCTTGCCGAATTCGCCGTGGACATAGTCCTCGATGATGACCTGCATGCCGAGCTTCATGTGAATGACGCCGGAGATCACCATCAGGCCGAAGATGACGGCCACGATCGGGTTCGAGATCGCATGCACGACTTCCGCATAGGGCGCGCCGGCATAGATGATCAGGAAGATGACGAAGAAGAGAAAGAGGGGAACGTTGGCAACGGCGGTCAGGCGCTGACGCCAGAAATGATCGGTGCCTTCCTTGGCGGAACCGAGACCGCGGACTTTGCCCAGAGGAGTGCGCATATCCATGAGAACTATCCTTTAAAGCATGATCCCGAGAGGCCGCTAGCGCTTCCGGGAACGATCATGCCAATCAACCCAGCCGGATGACGATGCCGATAATCCAGACCAGCGCGGTCAGACAGATCGACGCGATGAGCGTGTACTTGGCCATCTTCGTCGAAACGGCGGGATCGAACCCGTGACCGAGGTCCCAGACGAAGTGGCGCAGGCCGCCGATCATGTGGTGCAGCAGCGCCCAGGTGTAGCCGAGCAGGATGATGCGGCCGATGATCGTGCCCATGATCCAGTTGACCAGTTCGAAATAGGCCTGCCCCGTCGCCGCGGCGATCAGCCACCAGGCAACCAGCACCGTGCCGAAGTAGAGCGCGCCGCCGGTGATGCGGTGGACGATCGACATGACCATGGTGGGAATGGGTTTGTAAATTTGCAGATGCGGCGACAGAGGCCGGTTTTGTGTGACGTTCGCCATCAGAACCTCGCGGCGTTACGATACGCTTAGAACCCGGATATCCGGGGCAACGCGCGCGCAGAGACGTGCAGTGTGCGTTGCATCATTGCGACCATTAATCACACAGACGCCCATCGACAAGCACAATTGATGCCTGCATCGAATTTAATCGATTCGGGTCGCTCTGCACTTTAGCGAGCATGCAACGACAAGCTTCCCATTCCGGGCTGTTTACCATTTCGGCAACCCTGACGTGGACTTGGCGCCGCTCTTGAGGCAATCTGCCGTTAAGATTTCATTAACGGATCGAAGCGGAGACGAATCATGACACCGCACCTTTTAAAGGCAGCAGCGCTCGTTTTAGCGGCAGCAGCCACCCTTTCCTTCACGCCGGCCTCGGCAGGCGACTATCGCCACTGGCATCACCACGACCGTTCCGGCATCGTGCGGCTGCACCAGATATATCAACCGCAGGCTGGCGGCCGGCAGCAACCGACGAGAATCCTGATGATGGAGCGCCGCGACGCTGCAAGCGCCGGCAGCTATGCCGGTTCGGCCGATGTCTATCGAGCCGATGGCGGCACCTACGTTATCGGCTATGGCGGCTACAATCCCTACGCTCGGTCTGTTGCAGCGCAACCAAGACCGAAAGCCAAGGTGATCGACGTTCGCTATGCCGGCAATCCCTGCTCTTATGAAGCCGGCGTCTGCATCATCCGTCACTGACGGGTTATCAATCGGCGAGAAAACGCCAAACCGTCGTTTTCTTGACCTCGCTATCCTCCAGCGCCCGCGTCACCGGCACCTGATAGGTCGCCTGCGCTTCCAGGCGATCCTTCGGAAGGTAGGCCCTGCCGGGATCGCCGACCAGAACGGTCTTCCCCTCCCCCGCCAAACGTCTGAACCAGGGAACGAGCTTCTCTGCAAAATCGCGATCGTAGAAGACATCGCCGGCAAGGACGACATCCGCATCGACGACCCGGCCGATGATATCGTCTCCGGCAAAGTCCAGATCAACGCTGTTTTCAACGGCATTTAACCGGATGGCGCTACCCGCCCACGGATCGATATCGATGGCCAGCACATGGCTTGCACCCGCCAGTCTGGCCGCAATGGCGACAAGCCCGGAGCCGCTGGCAAAATCCAGCACGGTCTTGCCGGCAACGGTCTCGGGATGATCGAGAATATAGCGCGCCAGCCCCTGGCCGCCCGCCCAGGCGAAGGCCCAGAAGGGCGGCGGCAGACCGATCTCCTCCAGCTCCTCTTCCGTCTTCAGCCAAAGCTCATGCGCCTCGCTTGCCAGATGCAGCCGGATTTCCGGCACATGCGGCGCCGCCATCAGGCTGGTATTGGCGCGGATGAAGCTTTCCGGATCGGTTTTCAATGAACTCCACCCACCGAATCAGGCCGGAGGGTTGTCCAGACCGCCCATACGGCAGACTTCGAGCCATTCGTCATCCGTCACCGGCTGCACGGAAAGCCGCATGGAGGTGACAAGCGCCATCTGCGAGAGCTTCGGATTGGCCTTGACGTCCTTGAGGGTCACGGGATTCGGCATGTCGCGAACGGCGCGGATATCGACGCACTCCCAGCGAAGATCGTCCTTGGCCGTCGAATCGGGATGCGCCAGCGCGCAGACCTCGACGATGCCGACGACTTCGAGCCCGTCATTGGAGTGATAGAAGAAACCCTTGTCGCCGATCTGCATGGCCCGCATGTTGTTGCGGGCGAGATAGTTGCGCACGCCGGTCCATTCGGTCCCCTTGTCGCCGGCATCCTTCTGCTGCTGCCACGACCATGAGGCCGGCTCGGATTTATAAAGCCAGTGCGCCATTTCTCATGCCTCCGGCTTGTTGAAGACCCAGTTGAACGGCTTGATCTCGACGCTCTCGAACAGACCGGCCTTCGTATAGGGATCGGCATCGGCAATCGCGACCGCCGCCTCGACATTTTCGGCCTCGACAATCACGAGACTGCCGTTCGGCTTGCCCTCGGCATCCAGGAAGGGGCCGGCCATCTTCAGCGTTCCCTCCGCATTGAGTTTGTTCAGATGCTCCACATGCGCCGGGCGCGTCTCCATGCGGACATTGAGGTAACCGGGCTTGTCCTTGCAGACAAAGGCGAACAGCATGATAGGGCTCCTTTGGATATCCAGAAATTATTCCGTCGTGATCGGCCGTGTCATCAATTGACCGATGGCTGTGGGAATGTCGAGCTTGCCGTCGATAATGGCGGAAACCGCGTCGGTTATCGGCATGTCGACGCCGAGCTCGTGGGCCAGCCGCGCGGCGATGGAGGCGGCATAGGCGCCTTCGACCAGCGTGCCGTGCGCCGGATCGACGGTCTCACCCTGACCGAGGGCGATGCCGAAGCGCAAGTTGCGGGATTGATGGCTGGTGGCCGTCAGCACGAGATCGCCGAGACCGGAGAGCCCGCGCACGGTCTCCGCCTTGCCGCCCTTGGCCGCAACGAAGCGCGACATCTCTGCGAGGCCGCGACTGATCAACGCCGCCCGGGCGGAATCGCCGATGCCCCGGCCCTCGACGATGCCGCAGGCAATGGCGAGGACATTCTTCAGCGCACCGCCGAGCTGCACGCCGATGCGGTCATCCGATGCGTAAAGACGGAAGGTCGGGCCGGAAATCGCCTGCGCAAGTCGTTCGGCGACAGCCATATCGGCAGCGGCGATCGCCATGGCCGTCGGCAGCCCCTTGGCGATGTCGGCGGCAAAACCCGGTCCGGAGAGCACGGCGATGGCGTGCTGCGGCAACTCCCGCTCCAGCATATTGGTCAGGAGATCGCCGGAGACCTTGTCGATGCCCTTGGCGCAGGTGACGACGATCGCATCCTTGCCAAGATAAGGCCCGTAGTGCCTGGCGGCGTCGGCCTGCGCCTGCGAGGGCATGGCGAAAAGGACAATGCCGGCATTGGAAACAGCATCCGGTGCAGCCGAGAACTGCAGCGAATCCGGCAGTGCGATCCCGGGCAATACCGAATCATGCATGCGATCGGCGGCAAGATCGGTCATCAACCCCGCCTTGCGGCCGACGAGGATCACATCACTGCGGCCGGTGAGCGCAATGACGGCGGCGAGCGCGGTGCCGAAAGCACCGGCGCCAATGACTGCGATCCGTTCGTTGCCGCTCATGCCTTCGCTCCTCGTTTGCCGTGACCCAGGAGAGTTTCGGCCTTCTGATCCAGCGGCCAGCGCGAACGCGGCTGCACATCGAGATCGTCAGGTGCCGCACCCGTCGCCATGCGCTCCAGTCCGGCCCAGGCGATCATCACGGCGTTATCCGTGCATAGTCTCAATGGCGGCGCGATGAAGCGGAAGCCGTTGGCATCGCAAAGCTCCTGCAGCGTTCGGCGCAGCTCGAGATTGGCCGCAACGCCGCCGGCCACGACGAGTGCCGGCATTTCCGCCGTCTTCGGGAATTCCGCCTTGAAGCGCTGTAAGCCGCGACCGATGCGGTCCTTCAGGGTGCGCGAGACCGCCTTCTGGAAGGAGGCGCAGATATCGGCAATATCCTGCTCTGTAACGGGCGCGATCGCCGTCGCCGCCTGCCGCACCGCCGTCTTCAGGCCGGAGAAGGAAAAATCGAGGCGCGTTTCGCCGACCAACGGCCGAGGAAGATCAAAACGGTCCGGATTGCCGTTTTTCGCGGCGGCTTCCACGGCAGGGCCGCCGGGATAGGGCAACCCTAAAAGCTTGGCCGTCTTGTCGAAGGCTTCGCCGAGTGCATCATCGATGGTCGTGCCCCAGCGCTCGTATTCGCCGACCCCGCGCACCAGGATCAGCTGCGTGTGGCCGCCGGAAACGAGCAGCATCAGGTAGGGAAAGGCAAGTCCGTCGGTCAGCCGCGCCGTAAGCGCATGGCCTTCCAGATGGTTGATGGCGTATAATGGCTTGCCGGTGGCGCGCGAGATCGCCTTGCCGGTCATCAGCCCCACGAGCAGCCCGCCGATGAGGCCTGGACCGGATGTGGCGGCAATGGCATCGACGTCTGAGAGCGACACATTGGCACGTTTCAATGCCTCGTCGATCAGCGTATCGAGCGCCTCGACGTGTGCCCGCGCGGCAATTTCCGGCACGACGCCGCCATAGGCGCTATGCTCGTCCAACTGACTGAGGACGACGTCGGAACAGACCGTGGGCGTACCGTCATCCCGGCGCTCGACAATGGCTGCAGCGGTTTCGTCGCAGCTTGTTTCGATGCCCAGAATACGAAGAACGGATGCCATGGAGAAAGTTCGTTGCCTACAGGTCGATTGCGGTAAAGCGGAAATATGGTTACGGGAACTGTCGGTAACAACGGATCAAAGCGGATGCAAACAAAACCTTTCCGGATCGGCACGCGCGGCAGCCCGCTGGCGCTCGCCCAGGCACATGAGGCACGCGACCGTCTGATGGCGGCACATGGCCTTCCGGAGGAGAT
The DNA here is from genome assembly GCA_000799755.1 of Martinezella tropici. Taxonomy (GTDB): domain Bacteria; phylum Pseudomonadota; class Alphaproteobacteria; order Rhizobiales; family Rhizobiaceae; genus Rhizobium; species Rhizobium tropici_A. Next base: position 123,978 of record JUHI01000004.1, on the reverse strand, counting down.
GTTCGAAATCGTCGTTCTCACCACCAAGGGCGACCGCATAACCGACCGGTCGCTCGCGGCAATCGGCGGCAAGGGCCTGTTCACGGAAGAGCTGGAAGAGAAGCTGACTTCGGGCGAGCTCGACTTCGCCGTGCATTCCGCCAAGGACATGGCAACGAAGTTGCCGCAAGGCCTGGCGTTGAACGCCTATCTGCCCCGCGAGGATATCCGCGATTCCGTCATCGGCCGCACGGCGCCGAAATTGATCGAGCTTCCGCATGGCGCCACTGTCGGCTCGGCATCGCTGCGTCGCCAGGCGCTGATCCGCCGCCTGCGCCCCGATATCAATGTCATCACCTTCCGCGGCTCGGTCCAGACCCGACTGCGCAAGTTGGAAGAGGGTCAGGCGGATGCGACGCTTCTTGCCGTCGCCGGCCTGAAGCGTCTCGGCAATGTCGAAGTCATCACCGATATTCTCGATCCCGACGAGTTCCCGCCCGCTCCGGCGCAAGGCGCAATCGCCATCGAAAGCCGTATCGACGACAGCAGAATGAACGACCTGCTTGCCGCCATCAATGACCCGCCGACCTTCGACGCCGTGTCCTGCGAACGCGCATTCCTGGCCGCACTCGACGGCTCCTGTCGTACACCGATAGCCGGCTACGCAATTTGCGAAGGCGATCATCTGCGCTTCTTCGGCATGATTCTCACGCCGGATGGCACGCAGGTGCATACGACTACCATCGAAGGTCATCGCCGCGATGCCGAGGCGCTGGGCGTCAATGCCGGCCAGGCAATCCGCGCCGAGGCCGGCAGCACCTTCTTCGAAGACTGGACCTGACGAAAGATGCGCGTCGTCGTCACCCGCCCACAGCATTCGGGTGAACGCACCATGCGGCGGCTGGCACAGATGGGACACGAACCCCTGCTGCTGCCGCTCGCCGAACCCGTCCATCACGTCGAGGAAGCAGGACGGGCGCTGTTGGCGACACAGGGCGCCATCGCCATCACCAGCGCAGAGGCGATCCGGGCACTTGCGCCCCTGGCTTCCGATCTTGAGCCGCATTTCGCCCGGCCACTCTTTGCGGTCGGCAAGGCAACGGCGAAAGAGGCCGAAGACCTCGGATTCAGCAATATTGCCGTCTCGGAAGGCGGCGGCACCGAACTGGCTGCCCTGATTTCCAGCCGATCCCCCGGCTTGGATACCGCCCCGCTCCTCTATCTTGCCGGGTCTCCCCGCGCGGCCGGCTTCGAAGCCGGATTGGCGGAGCGCCGCCTGCCCTTCCTGACGGTCGAATGCTACCGGATGCGGGATATCGTCCCCGACGATGATGTTCTTCGCCGGCTTTTCGCCGATGTGAGCGCAGATGCCGTGCTGTTTTATTCTCACGAAACGGTCAGGCGCTTTTTCAGCCTGCCTTTCGTCCGGCACAACCCGGGCATCTTTGCCGAAACGCGATTTCTTTGTCTGAGTGAAGCCGTCGCCGCAGCCGTGCCGGAGCCGCTGCGATCCCATGTGGCAATCGCCGACATGCCGAATGAAGACAAGCTCATGGCGCGTCTGATCCATGAGTAAGGCCGCAATTTTGATGTAAGGCCTTTCCATAATCGCCTTGTCTGTCTAACTTCGTTGCAGCGCATGATAAAGAGGACCTCATGGTATCGCGAAAAACGCCTAACCATTCGAAGCCCAACGACGAACCGGTCACGATCGATCTGGAAGCCGAAAAAACTGCGCAGGACGCAGCTCCCGAAGATTTGACCGAACGCGGCCATGGCGAGCCAGGCAGCTCCCCGGTTGCCGAAGTGGAAATGCCGCTCGAAGCGGACAAGGAGCCGCTTCGCGACGAGGTTCAGGGACCGTCCACCTCGGCTGCCGCCGACGAGCCGGAAGCTGCACCGGCGCGTCAGGCGGCCGACGCCACGCCTTCTCATGCCGAGCGCCCGCAGTCGCACCAAGGTTCAACCTCCGGTCTTATCGCAGCCGGCATCACTGGCGGTTTGATCGCGCTCATCTGCGCCGGCGCCCTGCAATATGCGGGTTTCTTGCCCGGCGGCCGAGCCGCCAAGGACAGTTCTGCCGAGGTTGCCGCATTGAATGCGGAGATCGACGGCCTCAAGCAGAGCGTCGCCAATCTCGCCGCCGCACCGGCGGCCAAGCCGGACGAAACCCTTGCCGCCCGCATCTCAGCGCTTGAGGCGAGCGTGGCCAACGGCGCTTCGGCAAGTGGCTCGGGTGGGACAACAAGCGCCGCTTCCGATCAGAAGATCGCGTCGCTGACCACCGAAGTCGAGCAGTTGAAGGCCGATCTCAGCAAGACGACGCAGAGCCAGGCCACCGCCGACGCCGAAGTGAGCAAGCGTCTCGACGACGCCGAAAAGAAACTGAGCGGACCGAGCCAGGAAAGCGCGGTTGCCCGCGCCATCGCGGCTGCGGCATTGAAGGCCGCGATCGATCGTGGCGGCCCTTTCCAGCCTGAACTCGAAACCTTCGCCAATGTCGCGCCGGACGATCCGGCCGTTGCCGCGCTCAAGAACTTCGCCCAGACCGGCGTTCCCTCCCGCGCCGACCTGATCCGCCAGGTTTCCGATGTCGCGACGGCAATCGCCGCAACCGCACATAAGGACGATCCGAACCAGAGCTGGAGCAGCCGCCTGCTATCGAGCGCCGAATCGCTGGTCCAGGTCCGCCCTGTCGGCAATGTTCCCGGCGACAGCGTCGATGCCATTGCTGCCCGCTTCGAAGACAAGGTGAGGAACGGCGATCTGCCGGGCGCCGTGACGGAATGGAACAGCCTACCCGATGAAGCCAAATCGGCCTCGGCCGCCTTCAAGCAATCGCTGGAAGCGCGTATCCGCGTCGAGGATCTGGTAAGCGACGCCTTGTCGAAGGCAATCGCCAATACCGGGAAACAGAACTAGAGCATGATGCTGAAAAGTGTGAGCGGTTTTCGGACGACATCATGCTCTACCTATTTGATTTTAGAGCGGATTCAGATTTTAGATCGTTACGATCTAAAATCATCCGGCTCTAATGACGGAGCGCAGCAATGATCAGACTGCTTATCTTCGCCATTCTTGTCCTGGCTCTCGGCTATGGCTTTTCCTGGCTGGCGGATCGCCCCGGCGATCTCTCGCTCGTGTGGGAGGGCCAGTTATACCAGACCAAGTTGATCGTCGCCGCCGCGATCCTGATTGCGATCGTGGCCGCCGTGATGATCGTCTGGTGGTTCGTGCGACTGATCTGGACCTCGCCGCATTCCGTTACCCGCTATTTCCGCGCCCGCAAGCGCGACCGCGGCTATCAGGCGCTGTCCACCGGCCTGATCGCCGCCGGCGCCGGCAATTCGCTGCTGGCCCGCAAGATGGCGGCGCGCACGCGCGGCCTCATCCGCGCCGATCAGGAGCCGCTCATCAATCTCCTTGAGGCGCAGGCGGCATTGATCGAAGGCAAGCATGACGAGGCGCGCCAGAAATTCGAACTGATGGCCAACGATCCGGAAACGCGCGAGCTCGGCTTGCGTGGGCTCTATCTGGAAGCCAAGCGCCTGGGCGCCCATGAAGCCGCCCGGCAGTATGCCGAAAAGGCCGCCGACCATGCCCCTTACCTGCCCTGGGCGGCGCAGGCGACGCTGGAATATCGCAGTCAGTCCGGCCGCTGGGACGACGCGATCAAGCTTCTCGACCAGCAGAAGGTCGCCCATGTCGTAGACAAGGCCACAGCCAACCGCCAGCGCGCCGTGCTGCTGACGGCGCGCGCCACCGAGAAACTGGAAAGCGATCCCGCCGCCGCCCGCGACGATGCGCAGGCGGCGCTGAAGCTTGCGGCCGATTTCGTGCCGGCAGCGCTGATCGCCGCCAAGGCGCTCTTCCGCGAGGACAAGGTGCGCAAGGCCGCCGCCGTCCTCGAACAGGTATGGAAGGCGCAGCCCCATCCGGAGATCGGCAAGGCCTATGTGCGGGCACGCAGCGGCGATTCCGTCACCGACCGCCTGAAGCGGGCCGAGCGGCTGGAGGCCATTCGCCCGAACAATGTCGAAGCGCTGCTGCTGACGGCAAAGGCCGCGATGGATGCCGGCGATTTTGCCAAGGCCCGCGCCAAGGCGGAAGCCGCCGCACGGATCGACGCGCGGGAAGGCGCCTTCCTGCTGCTCGCCGACATCGAGGAAGCTGAAACCGGCGATCAGGGCCGCGTCCGCCACTGGATGGCGCAGGCACTGCGCGCACCGCGCGATCCGGCCTGGGTTGCCGATGGCTTCGTTTCAGAAAAATGGCTGCCGCTGTCACCGGTCACCGGCCGTCTCGACGCCTTCGAATGGAAGGCGCCCTTCGGCCAGATCGACGGTCCGGTGGAGGAAGGTTCGGCAGTATCGGTCGATGCGGCGCTGAAGTCGCTGCCGCCGGTGAGTACAGCCGTTTCCGCCCCCGTGCACGAGAAGGTGACTTCACCGAAAGTTGCACCGCCGGTCGCCGATACCTATGTCAAGGAATTGGAGCCCGCCGTGGCAAAACCGGCGTCAGGCACACCCGCCACAGCGCCAAAGCCGGCGCCGCAGGATGCCGAGCCCCGGCCCTTCTTCGGCGGTGCGCCTGATGACCCCGGCGTGAAGGATCACAAGCTTGAACCGGACCCCAAGACACGGCTCAAGTTGTTTTAGAGCAATTCCGGCAAAAGCGCGTCGCAGCTTTGCGTCCGGAATTGCGTGAGAACAAGAAGATGGAGCACGGTGCCCCAAGAACCCTGCTCAGCCCGCTTTAAGAATGGAAACGAATGTTCGAACGCTTTCAGGAATTCCTTCATAACCTGACCCAGGACCATCCAAAATCCGGCTTTGCACCCGATGACCCGCGCGTCGCCGTTGCGGCGCTCTGTATCCAGGTCATGGAGGCGGACGGCAAGATCGAGAACAGCGAAAAGAAGCGCCTGCGCAAGCTGCTGAAGGACCAATATGGTCTGGATGGACGCCAGCTCGACGCGCTGATCGCCGCCGGCGAGGAAGCCGAAAGCGAAGCAGTCGACTACTATCGCTTCACATCCGACCTGAAGCGCCATCTCGACAGCGCCCAGCGGCTGGAACTGCTCGGTATCCTCTGGGACATCGTCTATGCCGATGGCGAGCGCAGCGAGATGGAAGACCATGCGATCTGGCGCATCGCCGACCTAATGGGCATTTCCGACCGCGAGCGCATCATGAAGCGTCAGGAAGCAGCCGCACGCGCGCCCGGTCTGAGGGTGGAGACAGGCAATGATGATTGAAGCGCCGAAGAGCGCTGGCAGACCGATATTGATCGTACTTCACCAGGAGCGCTCCAGCCCGGGCCGCGTCGGCCAGATGCTGCTGGAAAAGGGCTTCGATCTCGACATCCGTCGCCCTGTGCTCGGCGACCGCCTGCCATCAACGCTGGAAGGGCACGCGGGCGCAGTCATTTTCGGCGGCCCGATGAGCGCCAACGACCCGGACGACTTCATCAAGGCCGAGACCGACTGGCTGAAGGTTCCTCTCAAGGAAAACCGCCCCTATCTCGGTATCTGCCTCGGCGCGCAGCTGCTTGCCCGCCATCTCGGCGCCAAGGTGAAAGCGCGCGACGACGGCAAGACCGAAATCGGCTGGTACGCGCTGCAGCCGACGGAAAAGGGCCGGCTGCTGATGCGCTGGCCGCAGATGGTCTATCACTTCCATCGCGAGGGCTTCGAGCTGCCGCATGGCGCCGATTTGCTGGCAACGGCCGAGACCTATCCCAACCAGGCCTATCGCTACGGTGCCAATGCCTGGGGCCTGCAATTCCATGCCGAACTCACCCGCGCCATGATGCAGCGCTGGGTCGTTCATGGCGAACACCGCTTCTGCATGCCGAACGCCCAGCAGGGCCGCGAGCACCTGGAAGGCCGCATGATCTTCGACGCCGCGCTCAAGGCATGGCTTTCCGAATTTCTCGACATGATTTTCGCAGGCAAGCAGGCAATGCCGGCCGATGTCTTAGCCCGCTGCTAGAATTCGATCATATTGCTCGATCGCCCCGCGCACCGACCAGGCATATCGTCGTAGCCGCCCTGCATCCGCCAAGAGCATATCCCTGATGTGCCTTGGAATCTCCAGCTGAACGCCGGCACCGCGCCTGCCGCGATTGCATATGTTGCCGACGCCTGCCCCCGCCAGAGCTTCCCCCTTCGCCCTCGCAACCGCCGCGAAATCATTCTGGCGCAATGCTTGAACGATCCGATCGCCAAGCGAGGTATCGAGGCCGCCAACCCAGCTTGTTTCCGGATCACCCCTGTCCAACCGGCCATGAACGGCGATGACGATCAGCGATTGGGAAACAAGGCTAAGGCCAATCGGCTCGTCGAAATGCCCAGAAGTCAGGTGCAGCTCATGATGCAGCCTGTCCGCGCTGAGCCCTTCGAAGCAGTAGAAAGAAAAGCTCTCCGCCGCGATTTCCATGGCGATCTCGGAGGTGGCGGGCTCGATGAAGCCACCATGGGGAGCGATGACAGCGACACGCGACGATCGATCCTCGATACGGATACGATAGTCGACGCCCTCGGTCTCATGCTCGCGGAGCGCTGAAAACGAAGTGTATCGATCCGCCGGCCTCGTCATTCCGCACGCCTCAGGCCGGCTGCGGCTCGCCGTCACGGTCCGGCGCATTAAGACTATCGATCTGGCGGAGCTGCGGGAAACCTGTAGCCCAGAGAATCGCGACGGTGAGCGTGCCGAGCCCGCCTATGACGACGGCAGGGATCGCGCCGAAATAGTGCGCCATGGTGCCGGCGCGGAATTCGCCAAGCTCGTTCGAAGCGCCAACGAAGACCATGTTGACGGCATTGACGCGGCCGCGCACATGATCCGGCGTCCAGAGCGTGATCAGCGTTTCGCGGACATAGACGGAGATCAGGTCGGATGCGCCCATGACCGCGAGAGCTGCGATCGATAGCCACGGCGTATGCGAGATGCCGAAAACCAGCGTGCCCACGCCGAACATGGCAACGCCGACGAACATGCAGATGCCGGCGCGATTGCGGATGGGATAGGTCGCCAGAAACAGGCCCATGGCGATCGCACCGAAGCTCGGCGCGGCACGCAGCATGCCAAGCCCCCAGGGTCCGAGCGTCAGGATATCGCGCGCATAGATCGGCATCAGCGCGACAGCGCCGCCGAGCAGCACGGCGAAGAGATCGAGCGAGACCGCGCCGAGCACCACCTTTTCCGACCAGATGAAACGGAAGCCGGCAAGCATCTCGTTCAGGCTGCGCCGTTCATGCGCAACACGCTGCTGCGGCTTCGGGATCAGGAAGGTCAGCACCGAACCAGCCGCAAAGAAAAGAACGGCCACGATATAGGCGACATTGGCGCCGACACCGTAGAGCAGACCGCCGGCGACGGGACCAAGGATGGCAGCGGCATCCCAGGACATCGAGTTCCAGGTAATGGCATTCGTCAGATCCGCGGGCGGGATCAGATTGGGCGCCAGCGACTGCATGGCCGGCGTCATGAAGGCGCGTTCGATGCCGAAGACCGTGAGGATTAGAAACACCGGCAGCGGCGCGAAGGTGCCCGATACCGTCAGGAACAGCAGAGCGGCCGCGCAGAGGGTGCCGACGAAAATGCAGATCGCGGAAATCAGCCGTCTGTTGTAGCGGTCTGCAGCCGTGCCCGTCACCAGGATCAGCAACAGCGACGGCAGGAACTGCACCAGGCCGATCAGACCGAGATAGATCGGTTGCCCGGTGTGCTCATACATCTGCCAGCCGACCGAGACGCTGACGACCTGTGTGGCAAAGGCTGTCAAGAACCGCGCGAAGAAGAAATAAGTATAGGCAATGTGCCTGAAGGCGGCAAACCGGTCTCCGCTGGCAGCGAACGACATGGGACGAGACTTTCCGACGCGGCCGCTAACGCAAACATCGGCCTTTTAAACATGATTCAACACGCTTCGGAGCATGGGACTTGCCCGTTTAGTCGCCAATGTCTACATGTCTGTCAACCGCGAATTGGAGACGGACATGCTCGCCTTATTTCAAACCATTGATCTGGCTTTGAATCTTTATACCTGGATCTTGATCGCCAGCGCCATATTTTCCTGGCTTTATGCATTCAACGTCATCAATTCGAGCAATCAGTTCGTCAATTCCGTCGGCAACTTCCTTTATGCGGTCACCGAGCCGGCCCTGCGACCGATCCGCCGTATCCTGCCGAATCTCGGCGGCATCGACATCTCGCCAGTCATCCTGCTGCTCATTATCTTCTTCATCCGCTCGCTGATGTGGAATTCGATCGTCCCGCTATTTCTGCGGTGAATACGGCCTGGCGGGCCTTTCCGGATCATCTCCGGCTTTCCGTGCGGCTCACGCCCAATGGCGGGCGTGACGCAATCGACGGGCTGGAAGCCGCCAGCGACGGCGAATGCTATCTGAAGGCGCGTGTTTCGGCAGCGCCCGAAAAGGGCAAGGCCAACAAGGCGCTGATTGCGCTGCTTTCAAAGAGCCTCGGCATCCCCAAATCCACGCTTGCTTTCGTCAGCGGCGACACCGCGCGCAAAAAAATCCTCCGGATCGAGGGCGAACCGGAGGATTTGATTAAAAGGCTTGGCGCCGTCATCGATGGCGGCTGATCAGCCCTTGGTGTTCTTGGCGCGCTCGATGGCTTCGAGAATGAGTTCGCCAGCTTCCTTCGAACCCTTCCAGCCGAAGATCTTGACCCACTTGCCGGGCTCCAGATCCTTGTAGTGCTCGAAGAAGTGCTCGATCTGCTTCAGCGTGATCTCGGGCAGGTCGGTATATTCCTTCACCTTTTCATAGCGCAGCGTCAGCTTCGGCGAGGGAACGGCGATGATCTTTTCGTCCTTGCCGGAATTGTCTTCCATCATCAGCACGCCGATCGGGCGGACGTTGATGACACAGCCCGGGATCAACGGACGGGTGTTGGCGATCAGAACGTCGATCGGGTCGCCGTCGTCGGAGAGCGTGTGCGGAACGAAGCCGTAATTGCCCGGATAGGTCATCGGCGTATAGAGGAAACGGTCGACGACCAGCGTGCCGGCGTCCTTGTCCATTTCATACTTGATGGGATGACCGCCGACCGGTACTTCAACGATGACGTTGACGTCTTCGGGCGGGTTCTTGCCAATGGAAATCGCGTCGATACGCATGCTTGTCCCCTAAATAAGGATGGTTGCCGCCAGCCAAATAATAGGATTCATCCCGCAACGCAACAACGCATCGGGAAACAGGCGGATTTACTGCATAATTCCATAGATCGGAATCGAGTTCAGGAAAATTATGCGGCAGGTTTGAAGTGCTACAGCGCCGCTCAGGGCCAGACGAAGCCGATCTTGCGGAGCTGCCGGTGATCGAAAGTCTCGATGCCCTCACAGAAATCCGCGCCACCCTGACCGCGATAGAAACGATAGGCGTTCTCGTTCTCCTCGAGGCACCAGACGACCAGCCCCTTGCAGCCGAGAGATTTCAGAAGCCGGCGCGCCTCGCCGAAAAGCATGCGCCCGAGGCCGAGGCCCTGGTACTGCGGGCGCAGATAGAGTTCGTAGATTTCGCCTTCCTGCGGCAGAGCACGGGCGCGATTAAGCCCGAGCGTGGCATAGCCTGCGATCTCGCCGGCGACATCTAGAACCAGCAGCGTGGCCGGACCGCTGGTCGCCTTGCGCCACCACGCTTCGCCGCGGCGCTCGATCATCTGGCCGAGAGCGCGATGCGGAATGATGCCGGCATAGGTATACTGCCACGCCTGGCGGTGCACCTCCGAAATGGCTCGGGCATCATGGGGTTCTGCCCGCCGAACATCAATCGACAACGTCTTCATAACGTCTACTCTGGTCTTACCAACGCGAATTAACCATCCTCATTCATAAAGATGGCAGACTTGCCCACAGGCTTTATCCGTGGATCATTAACAAAAATTAACGACTTTTTAACCTTTAGGACAAGGGCTCAAAAACCGAACATGCAAATAAAAACCCCGGCACGATGGCCGGGGTCGAATGCATCGAAGCGGTAGGCGATCAGGCCAGACGGGCCTTCTCGTAACGCTTGCGCTCGTTCGGATCGAGATACATCTTGCGCAGGCGGATCGACTTCGGCGTCACTTCCACCAGCTCGTCGTCCTGAATCCAGGACAGCGCGCGGTCGAGCGTCATGCGGATCGGCGGGGTCAGCTTCACGGCTTCATCCTTGCCGGCGGCGCGGATGTTGGTGAGCTTCTTGCCCTTCAGCACGTTGACTTCCAGGTCGTTGTCGCGCGAGTGGATGCCGATGATCATGCCGGCATAAACCTTCTCGCCGGCGTCGATGATCATCGGGCCGCGGTCTTCCAGGTTGAACAGGGCGTAGGCCACGGCTTCGCCGGCTTCGTTGGCCAGCAGAACGCCGTTGACGCGGCCACCGATTTCGCCCTTGTAAGGCTGGTAGTCATGGAACAGGCGGTTCATGACGGCCGTGCCGCGCGTATCTGTCAGAAGTTCCGACTGATAGCCGATGAGGCCGCGGGTCGGCGCCCAGAAGACGAGACGGACGCGGTTGCCACCCGAGGGACGCAGCTCGACCATTTCAGCCTTACGCTCGGACATCTTCTGCACGACGATGCCGGAATGCTCTTCATCGACGTCAATGACGACTTCTTCGATCGGCTCGAGAACCTGGCCGCTCTCGTCCTTGTGCATGACGACGCGCGGACGCGACACGGCAAGCTCAAAGCCTTCGCGACGCATGGTTTCGATCAGAACTGCGAGCTGCAATTCGCCGCGGCCGGAAACGTAGAACGAATCCTTGCCTTCGGCTTCTTCGATCTTCAGCGCGACGTTGCCTTCGGCTTCCTTGAAGAGGCGGTCGCGGATGACGCGCGAGGTGACCTTGTCGCCCTCGGTGCCTGCATAGGGGCTGTCGTTGACGATGAAGGACATGGTGACCGTCGGCGGGTCGATCGGCTGCGCGATCAGCGGTTCGGTGACCTGCGGATCGCAGAAGGTATCGGCAACCGTGCCCTTGGACAGGCCGGCGATGGCGACGATGTCGCCTGCCTGCGCTTCTTCGATCGGCTGACGCTCGATGCCGCGGAAGGCGAGGATCTTCGAGATACGGCCGGTTTCGATGAGGTTGCCGTCAGCACCGAGAACCTTGACGGCCTGGTTCGGCTTGATCGAACCGGAATGGATGCGGCCGGTGATGATGCGGCCAAGGAAGGGGTTGGCTTCCAGAATGGTGCCGATCATGCGGAACGGGCCTTCGCCGACGGTCGGCTCCGGAACGTGCTTGACGACGAGATCGAGAAGCGGGCCGAGACCTTCGTCCTTCGGGCCTTCCGGCGAATAGTTCATCCAGCCGTTACGGCCGGAACCGTAGAGGATCGGGAAGTCGAGCTGCTCATCGGTGGCGTCGAGATTGGCGAAGAGGTCGAACACTTCGTTGATGACTTCTTCGTGGCGAGCGTCCGGGCGGTCGATCTTGTTGATCGCTACGATCGGGCGAAGACCGACCTTCAGCGCCTTGCCGACAACGAACTTGGTCTGCGGCATCGGGCCTTCGGCGGCATCGACGAGAACGATCGCACCGTCCACCATCGACAGGATGCGCTCGACTTCACCGCCGAAGTCGGCGTGGCCGGGTGTGTCGACGATGTTGATGCGTGTATCCTTCCAGACGACGGAGGTCGCCTTGGCAAGAATGGTGATGCCGCGTTCCTTTTCGAGATCGTTGGAGTCCATGACGCGTTCTGCAACGCGCTGGTTCTCGCGGAAGGAGCCGGACTGCTTCAAAAGCTCGTCGACGAGGGTGGTTTTCCCATGGTCAACGTGCGCGATGATCGCGATGTTGCGAAGTGCCATATGTCTTAATCTCTGAGGCTGGGGCGCGGTGTTTTGGTAAACACGCCAATTGCATTTGGCGCGCTCATACCCTTTTTTTCGCGAATGCGAAAGGGGGGAGGCAAGAAAGCAGCCGCATGGCTGCCATCCCACCTCTCTGATATGTTAATTTCAGGCTGATCGACAGAAATTGCCAACCTATCGAGGCACATATGTCTAACACCCTGTATGAGGGCAATCTCTTTGCCGACTACTTCCAAATATATCTGCGTGACGCGGCCCATCCCGACCTGCCTGACGATTATACCGATGAGGTAGTCACGCGCCGCATAGCAGTCAGCCCTCATGCGATCATTCTCCACACGGCGCGCAATATGACTGTACCGGTGCGCGTCGAGTGGCACGACGAACGCCCGGCGCTCGACCTCGACGCCTTCCAGCATGTGGTTGAAACTCGTTTTGACTGCCCTTCAGGCGAACTCGTTCTGGCCGGCTTGACGGACTACGATCCGACCGCTCCACGTCTTCCGGTGCAAGCCGGGCCGCTCGGCGTCCGAGTGACCATGTCCGGTCTCGATACTCTCAGCGAAGATGGGCTTGAGGGAGATGACCAGTATGTTTTCGAGCTTTGGCCCGGAACGGAATCGGAAACCGTGCGCGTGTTGAAATCATGGGCCGACAAATAGCTCGCCGTCAGAAATCCAAGGCTTCTTGCGCCGCGGGATCCGGTTGCAAAATGTGCCGCAGATTGCAGGATTTCCGTAATTTGTTTTGCTTGGGTGGCACATATTGAGCAAATTTCCATGGGCTGTACGAGCGAGGGATGTCGAGGAAGCGCGAAAAGCCATCAATGCTTCTCCACGAACGCATGAGTTGGTTGAACGTTTTCATAGTGCCGTCGAGGCAGCTTATCCACCAGACTTTTGGGAGCATTATGACCGGCTCAAGGGCGGCGACGCGCGCGGTGTGGAAATGGCCATCGAATTCCTCGAAGCCGACCCCTGGTTCTTTCGATCAGGCTACATCAAGGCGAATCTTGCAAGATTTCTGAAGCGTGTCCCCTTATCGAAGCAGCGGGTTCGTCGGCTGGAAAGCGTCTTGCTTAAAATTGTCGATGAAAGAAACACCGAGGAGTTCCGTAATTATTGCCGTCTGGCACGCGTTATTGCCACACCGGCTTTGCAGGAGGCTCTTATAGAGCGCCTAACAGATGAAAATTTGGGTCGCCGGCTTAGAGCGACATGGATGCTCTCCTGTATAGGAGAGCATCCTATTTTGCGGGAATCTCGGCGTCCAAGCCAGCCAAAACCAAGGAGTTGATTGGTGAAATCGTCGGCAGCAGCAACTCCAGAGACTGCTACCAGCCAGCCCCACGGTACGGCTGGCGAAGTTTTCCTTGCCTTCCTCAAACTTGGCCTCACCTCGTTTGGCGGTCCGATCGCTCACCTCGGGTATTTCCGCAATGAGCTGGTCATGCGCCGGAAATGGATAAGCGAGGAAGGCTATGCGGATCTGGTCGCTCTCTGCCAGTTTCTGCCGGGTCCTGCTTCGAGCCAGGTCGGCTTTGCTCTCGGCCTGCTGCGCGGCGGCTTCGGCGGCGCGTTTGCCGCATGGACGGCTTTCACGCTTCCCTCCGCGATCCTGCTCGTCGCCTTTGCGATGGCGGCAACCGCGTTTGGCGGGTCGGTCGGCGGTGGCTTGCTGCACGGCCTCAAGATCGTCGCCGTCGCCGTGGTCGCACAGGCAGTCTGGGGCATGGCGCGCACTTTGACGCCGGATAGGGAGCGGGCAAGCATTGCTCTGGGTGCCGTGCTGATCGTCGTCTTTGTGCCGAGCGCGATCGGCCAGATCGTGGCGATCGCAGCCGGCGCCTTCGCCGGACTGCTGGTTTGCCGCAGCGAGGTGGCGTCCACCGCCCACCGCGTCTCATTCCGCGTTCCCAGATGGATCGGGCTTCTATGCCTGGTGTGCTTCGTTGCGCTGCTCGGCCTGTCGCCGATCCTATCCGCCGTCAGCGGGTCGCAAGGCGTGGCATTGTTCAGCGCCTTCTATCGTTCCGGTTCGCTTGTTTTTGGCGGCGGCCATGTCGTGCTGCCGCTGCTGCAGACCGAGGTGGTCAATACCGGTTGGGTCAGTGCCGATGCGTTCCTGGCCGGCTATGGCGCCGCGCAGGCAGTCCCCGGGCCGCTCTTCACCTTCGCGGCCTATCTCGGCGCAGTCATGGGGCCGGCGCCGCACGGCCTTGCCGGAGCGGCCATCGCGCTCGTCGCAATTTTCCTTCCCGGCCTGCTGCTCCTGGTCGGCACATTGCCATTCTGGGATGACTTTCGCCGCTATCCTCTGGCCCAAGCCGCCATGCGCGGCGCGAGCGCGGCAGTCGTCGGCATTCTTGCCACGGCGCTCTATAACCCGGTCTGGACGAGCGCGATCCTGCGGCCCTATGACTTCGCCGCCGCCTTGGTGGGCTTCGTTTTGCTCGTCGCCTGGAAGGCCCCGCCTTGGGTCGTCGTTGTCTTGATGGCGCTCGCGGGAATAGGGCTCGCCTTCATTTGAAGCTCAGCTGAAAGAGAACGGTCGTCACGGATGGCAATTGCTCTACGATATAGGCAATCGCGCCATCCGGACACTTGTGAACAGCCCGATCAGGCCGCCAGCCCCTTCTTCTTCAGCATCGCATCCGGGCTCGGCAGCTTGCCGCGGAAGGCCTTGTAGGTTTCTTCCGGGTCGATCGAACCGCCGACGGAATAGATGTTGGCCTTCAGTCTCGCGGCCATATCCGCATTGAAGGCATCGCCGGTTTCCTCGAAGGCGGCGAAGGCATCGGCGTCGAGCACCTCCGACCACATGTAGGAATAATAGCCGGCCGAATAGCCGTCGCCGGAAAACACGTGCTGGAAGTGCGGCGTCGCATGGCGCATGACGATCGACTTCGGCATACCGATCTCGGCCAACACCTCGGCCTGCACCGCCATCGGGTCCTCGACCGCGCCGCGGGTATGAAAGGCCATGTCGACCAGTGCCGAGGAGGTGAACTCGACCGTGTTGAAGCCGGCATTGAAGGTGCGCGCCGCCAGCACCTTGTCGAGCAGCGCCTGCGGGATCGGCGCGCCGGTCTCGTAGTGAACGGCATATTCCTTGAGGATGGCCGGCACGGTCAGCCAGTGTTCGTAGAGCTGCGACGGCAGTTCGACGAAATCGCGGGAGACGCCGGTGCCCGAAACCGAGGGATAGGTGACGTTGGACAGCATTCCGTGGAGCGCATGGCCGAATTCGTGGAACAGCGTGCGGGCATCGTCGAGCGACAGCAGCGCCGGCTTACCTTCGGCCGGTTTGGCGAAATTGCAGACATTATAGATGATCGGCAACTCGCCGACATGGCCGTTCTTCAGCGACAGCTTGTGCTGCGACTGGAACGAGCTCATCCAGGCGCCGGAACGCTTCGATGAGCGGGCGAAGTAATCACCGAGGAACAAGGCGACGAGCTTGTCGGACCGGTCGCGGATCTCGAAGACGCGCACATCGGGATGGTAGCCGGGAACGCCCTTCTGCTCGACGGCCTTGATGCCGAAGAGGCGTCCGGCAACGTCGAAGCAGGCGGCGATGATCTTTTCGAGCTGCAGATAGGGCTTCAGCTCCGTTTCGGAGAAATCGAACTTCCGCGTGCGGATCTTCTCGGCATAGTGCCGCCAGTCCCAGGGCATGACCTCGTGATTGCGGCCTTCCTCTGTTATCAGCGCGGCAATATCCCTTTCTTCCTCGCCGGCACGCGCCGCCGCCTTGGCCCATACCGCCATCAGCAGTTCATTGACCGCTGCCGGCGTCTTCGCCATGGTGTTGTCGAGCTTCAGCTCCGCGAAGTTGGCATAGCCGAGCAGCTTGGCCTTCTCTGCCCGCAGCGCCAGCGTCTCGCGGATGATCTCGCGATTGTCGGTCTTGCCGCCATTGGCGCCGCGCGCCACCCAGGCATTGAATGCCTGTTCGCGCAGATCGCGCCGTTCGGACGAAGTCAGGAAAGGCTCGATGATCGAGCGCGACAGGGTGACGGCATATTTGCCCTCTTCGCCGCGTTCGCGCGCGGCAGCGGCCATCGCATCGCGCAGATAGTCGGGAAGCCCGGCAAGATCGGCCTCTTCCGACAGCAGCAGCGCCCAGCTCTTTTCATCCGCCAGCACGTTCTGACCGAACTGCGCGCCAAGGCCGGCAAGCTTCTCGTTGATCGCGGAAAGCCGATCCTGCTCGGCCTTCGGCAGCTTCGCACCCGCCTTGACGAAGCCCTTCCAGTGTCGCTCCAGCACGCGGGTCTCTTCCAACGTCAGACCGAGCGTGTCACGGCTGTCCCAAAGGGTATCGATGCGTGCAAAGAGCGCGGCATTCGTACCGATCTTAGAATAGTGACGCGCCATCTTCGGCGCGATCTCGCGCTCCAGCGCCTGGATCGTCTCGTTGGTGTGGGCACCCGCCTTGTTCCAGAAGAGCGCCGAGATGCGCGACAGCTCGTCGCCGGCGATTTCGAGCGCGGTGACGGTATTGGCGAAGGTCGATGGCTCGCTGTTGCCGGCAATCTTATCGATCTCGGCCTCATGCAAAACAAGCGCGGCATCGAAGGCAGGTGCGAAATCCGTATCCTTCACCGCATCGAAACGTGGCAGCCCCTGATGTCCGGTCCATTCGGTGAGCGCGGGATTGACGGCAGTAGGAGAAGACATGCGGGGCATCCTTTCGACAGACATCTGATCGAAGCACGATATAAGGCTAGCTCCGCCGGATTGGTATGGCGGGGCCGAACAAATTGATGTGGCTGGATCAGGCCCTGCGCCAGCCGAGCAGGCCCGGCGTGGCATGCCAGAGCGCCTGTGCCGCAAAACCCATGAAAAGCACACCGGAGCAACGCACGATCAGCCGCTCATGCGCGCGATAGAAACGCCGCACGGCACCCGCTCCAATGATGCTGATGAGGATGAGATCAGCCGTTATGAAGCCGACGAAGGAGACGACGAGCAGCAGCGGCAACGCGCTGAAGGTTAATGCGCTGGCGGAGCCGGCGACAAGCGCCGTAAAGGTCGCAAGCGCCACGGGATATCCCTTCGGATTGGTGATGCCGAAGATCAGACCGCGACGGAACGGGCGCTCGACATTGACGAGCGCCTTGCCGTCACCCTTCGGCTTGGCTGTCACCGCCTTCCAGCCGATCCAGGCAAGATAGAAGCCGCACAGCAATCCGAGCAGATCGAAGACGAACGTGCCGATGGTCTTGGCACCGACGATCGCAACCAGCGCAAGCGTGGACCAGACGAGATCGCCGAGCAGATGGCCGCTGACGAAGAATGCGCCCGCTTTGCGCCCCTGACCGGCGCCGATGCCGAGCAAAGCCAGAAAAGCGGGACCAGGAATGAGCACATAGAATAGTGCTGCGAGAAAAGCGCCAACAACAAGGGATTGTGTCATGATGGATGTTCCGGCTGGTAATCGCGCGAGAGTAGCAATCTGCCAAAATCGGTCAAGCATGTGTTCGTTTTAGGTCTGAAGAAGTCGTTGTGTTCACGAGACTAAATCAATAAGAACGTTGTGGGGCCCCAAAAATCAAAGAGCGTAGGTAGGGAAACGCTTATGAACAGCAGGATTAATACGGACTCACTCGCTTTTCTAGTAAGCGATTGTGCCCGACTGATCAGGGCGGCCTTCGAGCGACGGATTCTTGTCGCCGGGCTAGGGCTGACGGCGGGCGAAGCACGGACGCTGATGCAGGTCGCCGCTATTAATGGCAGCCGTCAGCTCGACATCGCCTCCCGCATGGGGTTGGAACCGATGACGGTCAGCGCTTTTCTGGACAAATTGCAGGCACGCGGCTTGATCGAGCGCCAGCCAGACCCGCTCGACCGCCGCGCCAAGCGGATCGTATTGTCGGAAGCCGCCGATGCGAAGCTGAGGCAGATAGATCGCGAAGTCTGCGAAGTCGAACGCAATGCAACGCAGGGCTTCGACAAGGATTTGCAGGTGCAATTGCACGATGCGCTTTGCTCTTTCCGCAGCAATCTGCAGAAGGCCGAGGCGCCTGCGGAAATCGAACGCGAACTGAGACCGGTGGATTAATTCCAGGTCGCCGTAAAAGACAAGCCCGCCTCCGGCGACCGGAAGCGGGCTTTTTGTATGTCGCGAATTACTTCGACAGGTTGCGCTTGCCGAGGGTACGCAGGCGCAGGGCGTTGAGCTTGATGAAGCCGGCCGCGTCCTTCTGGTCGTAGGCGCCCTGGTCGTCTTCGAAGGTAACGAGCTTGTCGGAATAGAGCGACTTCGGGCTTTCGCGGCCGATGGTCATGACGTTGCCCTTGTAGAGCTTCAGCGTCACTTCGCCTTCGACATGCTCCTGGCTCTTGTCGATCAGGGCCTGCAGCATCTCGCGCTCCGGCGAGAACCAGAACCCGTAGTAGATCAGCTCGGCATAGCGCGGCATCAGCTCGTCCTTGAGGTGCGCGGCACCGCGGTCGAGCGTGATGGATTCGATGGCGCGATGGGCTGCAAGCAGGATCGTACCGCCGGGGGTTTCGTAAACGCCGCGCGACTTCATGCCGACGAAACGGTTTTCGACGAGATCGAGACGGCCGATGCCGTTGTCGCGGCCGTATTCGTTCAGCTTGGCAAGCAGGGTTGCCGGGCTCAGGCGCTGACCGTTGATCGAAACGGCATCGCCCTTTTCGAAACCGACCTTGATGATCGTGGCCTTGTCGGGAGCAGCCTCCGGAGAAATCGTGCGCATGTGCACGTATTCCGGTGCTTCGTGAGCCGGATCTTCCAGAACTTTGCCTTCGGAGGAGGAGTGCAGCAGGTTGGCGTCGACGGAGAACGGCGCTTCGCCCTTCTTGTCCTTGGCAACCGGGATCTGGTGCTTCTCGGCGAATTCGAGCAGGTCGGTACGGCTCTTGAACGACCAGTCGCGCCACGGAGCGATGATCTTGATGTCCGGATTCAAAGCATAGGCCGAAAGTTCGAAGCGGACCTGGTCGTTGCCCTTGCCGGTCGCGCCATGCGCGATGGCGTCAGCGCCGGTCTTCTTGGCGATCTCGATGAGATGCTTGGAGATCAGCGGGCGAGCGATCGAGGTGCCGAGCAGGTAGACGCCTTCGTAGACGGCATTGGCGCGGAACATCGGGAAGACGAAATCGCGCACGAACTCTTCGCGCACGTCCTCGATGTAGATTTCCTTGATGCCTAGCAACTCGGCCTTCTTGCGCGCCGGCTCCAGCTCTTCGCCCTGCCCGAGATCGGCGGTGAAGGTTACGACTTCGGCGCCCAGCTCCGTCTGCAGCCACTTCAGGATAATCGAGGTGTCGAGGCCGCCGGAATAGGCGAGAACGACTTTCTTCACGTCTTTATGTGATGCCATGATGAGTTCCATTTCAAGGCGAGCCAGGGGAGAGGCCCGCAAATCTGCGTCGCGAAACTTTTAGCGAGATTATCGTGAGGCGCAAGGGGAGGCCCTGTAACGCTACCTCCGACGGGTTTGACACGCTTTCGGAAAGCGCCATATTCGCCGGCGAGCAAGCAATGCCTGGAGGGCACGCCTTTGACCGATATTCAAGCTATTTTCAAAAAAACCAATGTTGCCGTCATCACCGGAGGCGCATCCGGCATCGGCTTTGCCGCAGCAAAATACTTCGCCTCGCTCGGCATGAGCGTCGTGATCGCCGACCTCGGTGGCGACCGGCTGGCGCAAGCGGCGAGCGAACTCAAGGTGATCGCTGGCGAAGAACACGTCCTGGCCGTCGAGACCGATGTCTCAAGCAAGGACGCACTGGAAGCTCTGGAGCGCACCGTCCTGCAGCGTTTCGGCCGCGTGCATGTGCTGATGAACAACGCCGGTATCGGCCCGGAAACCTCGATCTTCAGCGCCCAGGCCGGCTGGGACGCCATCCTCGGCGTCAACCTGCTGGGCGTCATCAACGGCACGCGCGTCTTCGGACCCGGCATGTTGGCGCATGGCGAGCCGGGTGTCATCATCAATACCGGCTCGAAGCAGGGCATCACCACGCCTCCGGGCAATCCCGCCTATAACGTTTCGAAGGCCGGCGTGAAGGTTTTCACCGAAGCGCTGCAGCATGAGCTCCGCAATACGGACGGCGCGAAGATTTCGGCCCACCTTCTCATCCCTGGCTTCGTCTTCACCGGCCTGACCAAGGGCGAGCGGAAGGAAAAGCCGGCCGGCGCCTGGACACCGGAGCAGACGGTCGAGTTCATGGTGGAAAGCCTGAAGCGCGGCGATTTCTACATCCTTTGCCCCGACAATGACGTCGCCCGTCCCGTCGACGAACGCCGCATGCTCTGGGCCGCCGGCGATATCGTCGAGAACCGGCCGCCGCTGTCGCGCTGGCATCCCGACTACGCCGATCAATTCAAGGCTTTCCTTGAAAAGAAGGATTGATTTGCAATCCCCCGAAAGCCGGATAAGAGCAAATGCATCCCCTATCCGGCTTTCGGAGCATCTAATGGACTTCATACCCAGCCTGCCGACCCTCCTTGCCTTTTCGGCGGCAAGCCTCCTGCTGGCGATGACGCCCGGGCCTGACATGACGCTGTCGATCAGCCGCGCGCTCGCACAGGGCAAGAAGGCAGCGCTCTTCGTCGTGCTCGGCACCACCCTTGGCGTCGTCGTCCATACCTGCCTGGTGGCCTTCGGCATTTCCGCGCTGATCACGGCCTCGCCCGTCGCCTTCACCGTGCTGAAGACTGGCGGCGCCGCCTATCTGCTCTGGCTGGCGATCCAGGCGATCCGCTTCGGCTCAAATCTGTCGGTCAAGAAAGTCGATACCGTCGGCAAGACGCCTTTCGCCAACATCTCGAATGGCTTCTGGGTCAACCTGCTGAACCCCAAGGTCATCATCTTCTTCATGACCTTCCTGCCGCAGTTCGTGACCGCCGGCGATCCCGCCGTCACGCACAAGCTGCTCTTCCTGGGCTTCTTCTTCATCGTCATCGGCATCCCGATCAACGTGCTGGTCATTCTCGCCGCCGATGGCCTGTCGTCCTGGCTGCAGAAAAACCGCAGCGTGATGCGCGGGCTGGATTACACCTTCGCCAGCGTCTTCTCGATCTTCGCGGTGAAAATCTTCTTCACTCAGGCTCGCTGAGTATGGACCATCGCCCCGCAAACCGGCCGGCGATCCACCAATAGACGGTGGCGCTTGCAGCACCCAGGAAGGCGAAGCAGACGGCAACGGTGATCAGATTGAGTGTCTGCGGCCGTTCTATGCCGCCCGAAATCAGGATGGACGCGACCGCCGACAGGATCGCCCCGAAGATCGCATAACCATACCATCGGCGCATGCCGCGCCATTCGAGAATGGGGATGACCACCAACGACGGCAGGATGCTGACGATCATCGCCACCTTCGTCAGAGCGATGGTCAGGACGAAAAGCTCGGGCGCCGCCGTCTCCGGCACCGTCCATGCGGCAACGCAGGCCAGCACGAAGCCCATCAGAGCGCAAGCGGCAACATAGCCCCAGACGAGGCGTATCGGCTTGCGCAGTCCAAGGAGCATCGATCTCAATCCTCGCCGTGATTGGCGATCATCATCGCTTCGAATGCCAATCGCTCCGTCTTGCGCATGCGCTCGGATTCCGACTTCAGCTGGCCGCAGGCGGCAAGAATATCGCGGCCGCGCGGCGTGCGGATCGGCGAGGCATAGCCGGCCGAATTGATGAAATCAGCGAACTTCTCGATCTGCTCCCAGTCCGAACACTGGTAGTTCGTGCCGGGCCATGGGTTGAAGGGGATGAGGTTGATCTTGGCCGGAATGCCCTTCAGGAGCTGGATCAGCCCCTTCGCGTCCTCAAGGCTGTCGTTGACGCCCTTCAGCATGACATATTCGAAGGTGATGCGGCGCGCGTTGGAAAGGCCGGGATAGGCGCGGCAGGCGTCCATCAGTTCCTTCAGCGGATATTTCTTGTTGATCGGCACCAGCATGTCGCGCAGATCGTCGCGCACGGCATGCAGCGAGATCGCCAGCATGACGCCGATCTCGTCGCCGGTGCGATAAATTTCCGGCACGACACCCGAGGTCGAAAGCGTGATGCGCCGCTTCGAAAGAGATAGGCCGTCGCCATCGGAGGCGATCAGCAGCGCCGTCTTGACGCTGTCGAAATTATAGAGCGGCTCGCCCATGCCCATCATGACGATGTTGCTGACCTTGCGACCCTCGGCCGGCATGATCGTCCCCTGCGGCGCTTCGCGATCCGGAAAATCGCCAAGCCGGTCACGCGCCAGCAGCAACTGCGACAGGATTTCCTCCGCCGTCAGATTGCGCACCAGGCGCTGCGTACCGGTGTGACAGAAGGAACAGGTGAGCGAACAGCCGACCTGGCTGGAAATGCAGAGCGTGCCGCGCCCTTCTTCCGGGATGTAGACGGCTTCGATCTCAACGGGACGGCCAGCGCCGCGCGGCGGGAAGCGCAGCAGCCATTTGCGGGTGCCGTCGTTGGAGACCTGCTCCTCGACGATCTCGGGGCGCGCGATGGTGAAATGCGTCTTCAGCATCTCGCGCATGTCCTTCGACACGTTCGCCATGTCATCGAAATTAGAGACGCCGCGCACGTAGATCCAGTTCCAGAGCTGGCTGACGCGCATCTTGATCTGCTTGTCGGCAACGCCCTTTTCCTTGAGCGCGGCCGCCATTTCCTCGCGCGTCAGGCCAATCAGCGACGGCTTCGGCGCAAGCTCGACCGGCTGCGATACCGGCATCGGCTTGAGCCTGGAGGGAGTTATGACATCAGTGGCGGACATAGGATCGTTCCAACGGTTCACATCGGCGATGCCGCAAAAGCTGGCGAAAGCTGCGGATGCGGGCAAGGCACGGAAATCTGAAGATTCATGCGGTGGCCGGACCAGCTATCTTCAAGCTATCTGCCGCACACCTATCGTTGGCGCGGCCTTTAGCATTAATTTCCGCTCGCGTCATCCCTTTCCCTTAAAAGCGAAGATCGGCCCTCAAAAGCGAAAGGCCGGTCAGTCTGACCGGCCTCATCATTGCGGTCGCGGCGACGGCGGGATCACATTGTCGTGATCTCTCGGTCCTCGATCTTATTTGCAGTTTTCGATCTGCTTCAGCGCGGCGGTCACACCCTTCAGGGAATAGGTGTAGGAGGTGGCCGTGCCCTTCTTGGAGGTCGCCGAAACCTTCAGTGAATGCCCGGACTTCAGCGCGGCAACCAGTGCCGGCTCCTGCGCTGCGTTCTCGACCCAGGCAGCCTTGTCCTTGGTGAACATCACGAAGGTCTTGTTGTCGATGACGACGTTGACCTTGGAATTGTCCTTGAGGGAATAGCCCATCATCGCCTGCGGCTCATAGGAAATGTTCTGGCCCGGGCGCTGCGAGACGATGAAGAAATTGTCGCCATGGTCGATGCCGGTTGCCGGCGTCTTCGTGGTCGGCACGGAGAGAACGTAGCAGACCTTGCCGCCGGCGGACTGGTAGGAGTAGGCGCCCCAGGCGTCGAACTGCTGAATACGCGTCGGAGCCGCCGGCGCTGCTGCTGCCGCTGCCTGCGTCTGCTTCTTGGTCTGCGCGGACGCTATGCCGGTTCCGGCCAGAACGAGCGAGAGGGCGATTGCGAAGCTTTTTACAAACATGGTTTCCTGCCGATTTTTTGCGGTCCAGAGCTCATGGCGATTCGATTGACGCACGCCGATGCTCGTGAGCTGCCTTATTTTGACTTTATTCAGGTTACCAAACCGTCAACGGAGCGCTGCCCGCCATTGGCTCCGTGCCATTTCAACCCAGATATCGCACAAAGCTTGAAAAGCACCAGAAGGAATTGGAAAACCTGGATGGTGGAGTACCACCCAACGGATTCGATTTAAGACAGAAAGATTCAGGCAAGAATTTGACCTCGCTAAAATCAGGGAGGTCTCATAAATCCATGGAAACCCGAGAGGATTCAGGTCAACCATCGCAAAGTGGGCATCAGGCCGTCTTCATGGCCTCCGGCTCGCTCTCCAGAGCCCGATCAGCCGCATCGTAATGTTCCTGGCGGATATGGCCCCGGATCATGCTGAAGGCGAGCGTCAGCACCGCGACATCGTCCGTATAGCCGATGACGGCAAAGAAATCGGGGATGATATCGACAGGCATGACGAAATAGCCGAGCGCCGCCAGCAATATGCCGCGAACGCGAGTCGGCGTCGGCGGGTCGAGCGCGCAATAAAAGGCGGCAACGACGTCGCGGGAAAAGGGAATATGGCGAGCCGCCTTTCGCAAGGTCGGCCAGAATTTTCTGCGCACCGATTTCTCCTGCTCTTTTTGGGTCTCGTCATCACCAGGCATCAGGATTTCCCCGTACTTGATGTCATCCATTCCATTCGCCTCTGTTCGCACCCGTCCCGCGGGCCGTGTAAACATATGGTGATCGCATGGCGCGATTCAATCGAGCCGGCGCGCCGCCGCCTTCTCCATCGCCTTGGCCAGCTTGACGTCATGGTCGGTCAGGCCGCCGACATCGTGCGTCGTCAGCTTCACCTCGACGCGGGAATAGACGTTGAACCATTCCGGATGATGGTTGAGTTTTTCCGCGGCAAGGGCGGCTTCCGTCATGAAGCCGAAAGCCTCGACGAAATTGCGGAACTTGAAGGTCTTCGACATCGAAAGCCCGTCGGCGGCAAGCGCCCAGCCTCCGAGTTCCGCAAGATTTTCATCGATTGCCGCGCGGTCCAGCTTCTCGTATTTCATGGCAGGTCACTCCTCTCTAGCGGTGAAACGATAGCATGGTTCGTCACAGGGTTCTTTTCGTCTGCGCCGGCAATATCTGCCGGTCGCCCCTCGCCGAAGGCATATTCAGGCATCTGGCGAGCGAAGCCGGCCGCGGCCACGAATTCGAGATTGATTCGGCCGGCATCGGCGGTTGGCATCAGGGCGAGCCGCCGGATCGCCGCTCGATCGCGGTTGCGGCCGATCATGGAATCGATATTTCAGCCCAGCGCGCCCGCCGCATCGAACCATCAGATTTCAGCCGGTTCGATTTGATCCTGGCAATGGATCAAGACAATTTGAAGAACTTGCGGAAGACGGCGCCCGCCGATGCTCTCGGCAAGCTGCATCTCTTCAACACCCTTGCGCTTGGCAGCAGCAAGGACATCCCCGATCCCTATTACGGCGAGCGCAAGGATTTCGAGGCTGTCTATACCATGCTCTTAGCCGGCTGCAGCGAACTGTTGCCCAAGGACGGGAACGTGCTGCGGGGCTCGTGAAGCGGGAAGATCTCTTCGGTGAGGTAGGGACCGCCGCCGACCGATTCGCGCGAGGACAGAAGCACGAAGCGCCCGACAGTGAACGGCGCAGTATAGAAATTGCCGCGGCCGGAGAGATAATGCACGACATCATCGACCCGCGAGGATTTCAGCCTGGCGAGCGTCACATGCGGCGTGAACTTGCGGGGGTCCGGCTGAAGACCGATGCGTTGGCAGATCCGCTCGATCTCGCCTTGCAGGGCGAACATGTCAGGCGTTTGCGAGACCCCGGCCCAGACCGAGTGCGGCTTTTTGGAGCCGAAGGAACCGATGCCCTCCAGCCGGAGCTGGAATTCAGGTCGATCTATCCGGTCCAGCCGGTCGACGATCTCATCGGCCGTGCGGCCATCGACATCGCCGATGAAGCGCAAGGTGATGTGATAATTTTCAACGTCGATCCACCTGGCTCCCGGGAGACCACCGCGCAACAATGACAGGCTCATGGCCGCATTGCGCGGAATTTCGAGGGCGGTAAAAAGTCTCGGCATGACGAGCACTCCCCGAATCTCTTGCAGGTACTAGCAGGGAATCACGCATTTGCAGTCGGTGCAAGCATCTATTTCGCACCTGCGTCAATCATCCCTACAAAACTCATAACATCAGCCAACATACGCTCGACCATGACATCGACCCCTTTCGGATTGGGATGCATGCCATCCGAGAGTTGCAGATCGGCATGCGCGGCGACGCCGTCGAGGAAGAACGGATAGAGCGCAAGCTGGTATTTATCGGCCAGACGCTTGTAGATCGGATTGAATTTATCGGCATAGTCGGCTCCCATATTTGGAGGCGCCAGCATGCCGGCGAGGAGGATCGGGATCTTTCTGTCCTTCAACCGCTCGATCATCGTCTCGAGATTCTTTTCCGTCTGCTCCGGCGGAATGCCACGCAACGCATCGTTGGCGCCGAGTTCCAGGATCACGCCATCCGTGCCGTCAGGCACGGACCAGTCGATCCGGGAAAGCCCACCAGAGGTCGTGTCGCCGGAAACGCCGGCATCGGCAACCGCCACATCCAGCCCCTTCGCCTTCAGCGCCGCCTCAAGCTTGGCCGGAAATCCGTCGCCTGGTGGCAACTGGTAGCCGGCCATCAGACTGTCGCCGAGGCCGACCAGCTGGATGGTCCTGGCGTTTGCAGCGCCGACCATGCCAAACAAAAGACCGAAAGTGATGACAGCGAATTGAAGTGCGGCAACTTTAAAACCCATGATCCATTCCCTAAATTCGCTGCTCGGGCCGGATTGCGCCCGCCATGACCTCTGATGTTCTCTGGTATATAGGGCGTTCGCATTGGCAAAAACCATCATCGAGCTGAAGAAGGCGGATTTGACGCTTGGCAACGCCGCCGCTTCTGTCCACGTGTTGAAGGGCATCGACCTCACGATCATGGAAGGTGAGGCCGTCGGCATCGTCGGCCCGTCCGGCTCCGGCAAGTCCACCTTGCTGATGGTGCTAGCCGGCCTCGAAAAGCTCGACAGCGGCGAACTTCTGATCCGCGACACGCCGCTGCATAGCCTCAGCGAAGACCGTATCGCCGATTTCCGCGGCCGCAATATCGGCATCGTCTTCCAGTCCTTCCATTTGATCGCCAATATGACGGCGCTGGAAAACGTCGCCGTGCCGCTGGAACTTGCCAATGTCCGCGACGCCTTCGACATCGCCCGGCGCGAGCTGGAAGCGGTGGGCTTGGGCGAGCGGCTTAGCCATTATCCAGGCCAGCTTTCCGGTGGCGAACAGCAGCGCGTGGCGATCGCTCGTGCGCTGGCGCCCTCTCCTGCAGTGCTGATCGCCGACGAACCCACCGGCAATCTCGACACTGACACCGGCCGGCAGATCGCCGACCTGCTCTTTGCCCAGCAGGCGGAACGCGGCACGACCATGCTGCTCGTCACTCACGATCCCGCCCTTGCCGCACGCTGCTCGCGCCAGATCCGCGTCCGCTCCGGCGAAATCGAGAACGACAGCACCCGCACGCGCGCCAGCCAGGCGGCGATTGCATGAGCGCGGCGGGATCGCGCCTGCCGCTCGCTTTCCGCCTTGCCATGCGCGAACTGCGCGGCGGCCTTGGCGGCTTCTACATCTTCCTCGCTTGCATCGCGCTCGGCACCGGCGCGATCGCCGCCGTCAATTCCGTTTCCCGCTCGATCACCGACGCGATCTCGACGCAGGGGCAATCGCTGCTATCAGGCGACGCCCGTTTCGAGCTGCGCA
Source organism: Martinezella tropici (assembly GCA_000799755.1). Taxonomy (GTDB): domain Bacteria; phylum Pseudomonadota; class Alphaproteobacteria; order Rhizobiales; family Rhizobiaceae; genus Rhizobium; species Rhizobium tropici_A. The sequence goes on along the minus strand of JUHI01000004.1, from coordinate 96,704 downwards.
ATCGCGAGGCGACGCCGGAAGAGTTTGCCTATCTCCAAAGCTTGGGGAAGGTCTCCCGCTCCACCGGCCTGCGCTCCATGGCACGCCTGCCCGACGGCTCGGACCAGGCGCTGGTCGAGGTCAAGGCCGTCGACGACGCCTATCCCCTCTACGGCACCTTCGAGGCCGACCCCAATCAGCCGCTCCCAACGCTGCTGGCCGCCAAGGACGGCACCTATGGCGCTGTCGTGGCTCCACTGCTGCTCGAACGCCTGAATCTCAAGGTTGGCGGCGATCTGCTGCTGGGCAACGCCAGGCTGCGCATCACGGGAACGATCACGACCGAGCCCGACGCTGTCTCCGAAGGTTTTGGCTTCGCGCCCCGCCTGCTCACCAGCCGCGACGCCCTGATCGCCTCCGGCCTGATCACGACGGGCAGCCTCGTCGAGCAGTCCTACAAGATCCGCATGGCCGATCCCGCAACCGGCCTTCGCAATCTCGGCGACCGTGCCAATGCCGCCTTCCCGCAGGCGGGCTGGTCGATCCGCAGCAGCGACCGTGCCGCTCCACAGCTTGCAGACAATGTCACCCGCTTCTCGCAGTTCCTGACGCTCGTCGGCCTGGCGGCGCTCATCGTCGGCGGCGTCGGCGTCGCCAACGCGGTCCGCGCCTTCCTCGATTCGAAGCGCACGACCATCGCCACCTTCAAGTGCCTGGGCGCGCCCGCCTTCGTCGTCGTGCTGATCTATCTCATCCAGATTGCCGTCATTGCATTGGCCGGCATAGCGGTCGGTCTCGTTCTCGGCGCCATCGCGCCGATGATCGCGTCGCGGTTCATGGCGGAATTCCTGCCGATTTCGACCGCGCCGCGGCTCTATCCCGGCGCGCTGACGCTGGCTGCCCTCTTTGGCCTGCTGACGACGCTGGCCTTCGCAATCCCGCCGCTCGGCCATGCCCGCGAGGTGCCGGCGACGGCGCTGTTCCGCGAACAGGGCTTCGAAGCCCGCCGGCTGCCCGGCTGGCCCTATCTGCTGGCCGCCGGCCTACTGATGGCGGCCCTTGCGGCCCTGGCGATCGTAACAGCCTATGACCGTTTCATCGCCATCGTCTTCGTCGTCTCGATCGCAGGCGCTTTCGTCGTGCTGCGCGTCGTTGCCGCCGCGCTTTCATGGCTTGCCCGCCGCAGTCCGCGGGTGCGCTCGCCGGCCCTTCGCTTGGCGATCGGCAACATCCATCGACCGGGCGCGCTCACCTCGTCCGTCGTGCTGTCGCTCGGGCTCGGCCTGGCACTGCTCGTGACGCTGACCTTGATCGACGGCAATATGCGTCGCGAGCTGATGGGGCGCATGAGCGAACAGGCACCGAATTTCTTCTTCGTCGATATCCAGGGACCGGAGCTGGAAGGCTTCCGCAAGATCGTCCTCGATATCGATCCCAAGGGCAAACTCATCGAGGCACCGATGCTGCGCGGCCGGATCGTCGCCTTCAACGGCGAGGATGTCACCAAGATGAAAGTGCCGGCCGCCGGCCAATGGGTGCTGCGCGGCGATCGCGGCATCACCTATGCCGATACGGTGCCGGAAAACGCCTCGGTCACGGAAGGTAAATGGTGGGACAAGGATTATAGCGGCGAGCCGCTGGTCTCCTTCTCCGAAGAGGAAGGCAAGGCGCTCGGCCTGAAGCTCGGCGACAAAGTCTCGGTCAACGTGCTCGGCCGCAACGTCACCGCCAAGATCGCCAGCTTCCGCAAGGTGCAATGGCAGTCGCTGTCGATCAATTTCGTGATGATCTTCTCGCCCAATACCTTCAGGGGCGCGCCGCATGCCTGGCTGGCGACCCTGACGGACACATCCGCCACCTCGGAACAGGAGGCCGCGATCCTGCGGAAAGTCACCAATACCTATCCGACCATCACAAGCGTCCGCGTCAAGGACGCGCTCGATGTCGTCAATACGCTGGTGGGACAGCTGGCGACGGCTATCCGCTCCGCCGCATCGGTGGCGCTGATCGCCTCGGTGCTGGTTCTGGCCGGCGCGCTCGCCGCCGGCAACCGCGCCCGCACACACGACGCCGTGATCCTCAAGACGCTCGGCGCGACGCGGGCGACGCTGATCCGTGCTTTCAGCTATGAATATCTGATCCTCGGTGCAGCGACCGCCGTCTTCGCACTGATCGCCGGCTCGGCATCCGCATGGTATATCGTCAGCCGTATCATGCACCTGCCTTCGGCCTTCCTGCCCGACGTCGCCTTCTCCACACTGATCATCGCCCTGGTTTTGACCGTCGGGATCGGCTTGATCGGCACCTGGCGCATCCTCGGCCAGAAGGCGGCACCCGTCCTGCGCGAGCTCTGATCCGCTCCGAGACGATTGCTGCGCCGTCCGGATGGCCCGATGTTACATCGATTTAACATGGGTCAGACCGCTTGACCCTTGTCTACAAGGCCGGAAAGCCTCATATTCTGTGCAGGCATGCTGGAGCTCCGCAGCGGCGCCTGGACCTGAAAGGCCCGACACCGTACCCAAATCGGAGCTTGAAAGAGGAAAACATGGCTGACTTTCGCAATTACCAAAACCGGGCGCAGAGCGGTGCGCAATCCGGTGCGATGATAGACGAGGGCCTTCGAGCCTACATGCTCAAGGTCTATAACCTGATGGCGCTGGGTCTGGCGATCACGGGTGTAGCCGCTTATCTCGCTTTCTCTCTGGCTTTCGCAAACGGACAGATCACGGCTTTCGGCCAGGCGATCTATCTCAGCCCGCTGAAGTGGGTTGTCATTTTCGCCCCGCTGGCGATGGTCTTCTTCCTGAGCTTCAGGATCAACCGCATGAGCGTGGCCGCCGCGACGACGACCTTCTGGGTCTACGCCGCGCTGGTGGGCCTGTCGCTGTCGTCGATCTTCATCATCTACACCGGCCAGAGCGTCGTGCAGACCTTCTTCGTGACCGCCGCCTCGTTCGGCGCGCTGTCGCTCTACGGCTACACGACCAAGCGTGATCTCTCCGCGATGGGCTCGTTCCTGATGATGGGTCTGTTCGGCCTGATCATCGCGTCGCTGGTCAACATCTTCCTGGCTTCGTCCGCCATGCAGTTCGCCATCTCCGTGATCGGCGTGCTCATCTTCGCAGGCCTCACCGCCTACGATACGCAGCGGATCAAGGAAATGTACTATGGTGCCGACGATGCGACCGTGGCTGGCCGCAAGGCCATTATGGGCGCCCTGTCGCTCTACCTGGACTTCATCAACCTGTTCCTGTTCCTGCTGCGCTTCATGGGCAACAGAAACTAATCGAACGGCTTGAACAATGAACGGAAAGGCGGCTTCGGCCGCCTTTTTTATTTGCCTGGTCATCAGCGCTGCGATTTGATGACCGCCGTCACAATCACAGATCAGGCAATCACAAGCAGATGTCCGTCAGCCTTCGCAGCGCCACCAAAGACGATCTTTCCCACATCACGGCAATCTATCGCGACTCCGTTTTGAACGGCACGGCAAGCTATGAGATCACGCCGCCAACCCGGGAGGAAATGGCGGCTCGGTTCGAAGCAATCCGTGACAAGGGCTATCCCTATCTCGCCGCCGAAGACGAAACCGGCACCTTCCTAGGCTATGCCTATGCCTCCGCATTTCGCACCCGGCCGGCCTATCGCTGGATCGTGGAGGATTCGATCTACCTGGCACCGGAGGCGCGTGGACGCGGCGTCGGCAGGCTGTTGCTGGACGCCCTGGTCGAAAGCTGCCAGACGCTTGGCTTCCGCCAAATGATCGCCGTCATCGGCGGCGCCCATCCGGCCTCCATCGCCGTGCATCGTGCCGCGGGATTTACCGAAACCGGTCTGCTGAAAGGTACGGGCTACAAGCACGGCCGCTGGCTGGATACAATGCTGATGCAGAAGACACTCGGCGAGGGAACTGGCACCGATCCCGATCCCTCGGTTTATCCTGGTACATTGTTTGGGGAATAGATCCCGCATTTTCCGCCCGATGACGGAAAGCTACTTCTCCACCAGCTTCAGCTGCTTGTCGAAAACCTTCAGCACCTGGCTCAGCTCGTGTCCCCGCTTCAGGATCATGCCATTGGTATTGACGACCGAAAAAGCGCCCTGCTTGGCGGCCAGTTTGGGGTTCTTTTCGATGCGGAAGAGCGGCATCTCGCCGGAGCGCTTGAAGACGGAAAAGACCGCCTTGTCCTTCAAATGGTCGATGGCATAGTCACGCCACTCGCCCTCACCGACCATGCGGCCGTAAATCCAGAGAATCGCATCCAGCTCCCGGCGATGGAAGGTCACCGGCAGCGGGTCCTTGCTCTGTCTGTATTCCCTGAGATCGACGACAACGGAGGAACTGGTATCGGTGGAGCGGCTTTCGCCGTGTCGCAAATCCGGCTGATCAGTCATCAATCCCCCAGGGGTTATCTCATGACAGGAGAATGACAGTTTGCCTCAGCCGCATCAAATTGCAAGACGGCTAGGGGCTCACAATTTCTTTCCCAAGATGGAAAGCACCTCGTCAGTGCCGCATTTCAGCCAAAACGACGCCCAATTTACAGGAAGTATAGGGAGCCGTTTGACGCCGCCGCGTCAAACGGCCCGGCCGGGGCGCATCGATTAAACCCCAGCCCCGAATGCGTCCTCGCCGGGCACCTCCCCTTTTTGGCACAGGCCAAAACAGGGACCCTTTCGGCCTAGACCGAAACTGGAATGCGCCGGCAAAGCTTGAAAGGCCGTTCAGCCGTCCGAGCCGACAGTCAGAACGGTTGCGCCGAGAATGGCGGCGGGATCGCCCGCAGGCGTCGACGACTGCAGGAGAATTGCAAGACCCCGCCGTCCGGCCTTGTCGAGCACGGTGGAGGGCAATACGAGGCTCATCGCCTTGCCGTCCCACATGCCAACCGTTTCGACATCCGACACCGCGTGCATATAGGCGATCTGCTGGCCGTTGTTCTCGCCGCCCTTCGGCGCCACCATCTGCTCCTTGTCGAAATAGACGGCAACCACATTGGCCCTGCCCTGCCCGGCCCCGATCTTGATCTCGAGCTCATCGCCCTTCATCGCGGCATTGACCGGAACGGTCAGCCCTTCACCCTGGCGCTGGAAGTCATCGAGCTTGACGTTGATGGCATTGAGATCGGCGCCGTTCATATGGTCCCGGCCGTTGACAACAGCCTGCGGCGTATAGACCCCGCTGCGTCCCATCGTACGGGCATAGGCATATTGGCGAGCCGTGTTGTCCTTGGACGCCATGGTGTCGTTCCAGCCAAGGTAGTTCCAATAATCGACGTGATAGGCAAGCGCCACGACATTGCCCTGGCGAATCAGCTTGCGGAAAGCCGCATCGGCCGGAGGGCAGGAGGCGCATCCCTGTGCGGTGAAAAGCTCGACAACGCCTTTGATCTTCGGGGCTTCCTGCGCATGCAGCGAACTTGCGAGCGCAATGCCTGCCAGAAGTGGAACCAAAAATCGAAGGCGCATTTCTATCTTACCTCTGCATCCAATCATAAGCACCGTCTGCCTACACGGGCTCCGAAACACTCGCGCTTCTTGGGGCGATCAGGCCATATCAAGCCCGAAAAATCTGAAACAAGAGATAATAGTTTCGCGCGATGACGCAAAGTCACGATGGGGTGAGGCCGTGGTGAGCCCGAGGGCTCGCCGTACACATCACCGTGAAAAACAGGAGGCCGCCGGAAGAGTTTTCCGGCGGCCCACAGGAATGGCATTGAATGCCTATCAGGCAGCGAGATCGCGCAGAACGGTCTGCAGGATGCCGCCATTGTTGACGTAGACGACCTCATCCAGCGTATCGATACGGCAGATGATCGGGATATCGCGAACCGTGCCGTCACCATAGGTAACCTTGGCGATCTTGCGCTCGCGCGGCTTGATGTCTGCCAGGCCTTCGATCGTGACGAGTTCGTCGCCCTTCAGCTCCAAGCTGGCCCAAGTCGTGCCGTCCTCGAAGACGAAGGGAATGACGCCCATGCCAACCAGGTTCGAACGGTGGATACGCTCGAAGGACTGGGCGATCACGGCGCGTACGCCGAGCAGGTTCGTGCCCTTGGCAGCCCAGTCGCGCGACGAGCCGTTGCCATATTCGACACCGGCGAAGATGACGAGCGGAACGCCTTCGGCCTTGTACTGCATGGCCGCATCGTAGATCGAAGTCTCCTCCTTGGACGGATAGTGGATGGTGTAGCCACCTTCCTTGCCGTTCGGGCCGAGCATATGGTTGCGGATGCGGATGTTGGCGAAGGTGCCGCGCATCATGACTTCATGATTGCCGCGGCGCGTGCCGTACTGGTTGAAGTCGGCAACGCCGACGCCATGACCGATGAGGTAGGCACCGGCCGGCGAGGCAGCCTTGATCGAACCGGCCGGAGAAATGTGGTCGGTGGTGATCTTGTCGCCGAAGAGGCCGAGAACGCGAGCGCCCTTGATGTCGGAAACGCCGGCACCCTTCTTGCCCATGCCCACGAAGTAAGGCGGATTCTGAACGTAGGTCGAGTTGTCGTCCCAGGCATAGGTCTGGCCCGGCGGAACCTGAACCGCCTGCCAGTTGGCATCGCCCTTGAAGACGTCGGCATACTTGCTCTCGTAGAGCTCGCGGGTGACGTATTTCTGGATGAATTCCTGAACCTCATGCGAGGTCGGCCAGATGTCCTTGAGATAGACCGGCTTGCCATTCTGGTCTTCGCCGATCGGCTCCTTCGTCAGGTCGAGCTGCACCGTGCCGGCGAGCGCGTAGGCGACGACGAGCGGCGGCGAAGCCAGGTAGTTTGCCTGGACGTCAGGCGAAATACGGCCTTCGAAGTTGCGGTTACCGGAGAGAACGCCCGATACGATCAGACCCTTGTCGTTGATCGTCTTCGAAATCGGCGCCGGCAGCGGGCCGGAGTTGCCGATGCAGGTGGTGCAGCCGAAGCCGACGAGATTGAAGCCGAGCTTGTCGAGATCAGCCTGCAGACCGGACTTGGCGAGGTATTCGCCGACGACTTGGCTTCCCGGTGCCAGCGAGGTCTTGACCCACGGCTTGGTCTTCAGGCCCTTGGCAACGGCGTTGCGGGCAAGAAGGCCGGCAGCGATCAGCACCGACGGGTTGGAGGTGTTGGTGCACGAGGTGATGGCGGCAATGGCGACGTCGCCATGGCCGATATCGAAATCCGTGCCTTCAACCGCGTAGCGGTTGGAAAGCTGGCCGGGCTTCTTGTATTCGGTTTCCAGCGAAGTGGCGAAACCGGAAGCGATGTTTTCCAGCGCGATACGGCCTTCCGGACGCTTCGGACCAGCCATCGACGGCACGACGTCGCCGAGGTCGAGTTCCAGCGTGTCGGTGAAGACGAGGTCGGAACCGTCATTGTCGCGCCACATCCCCTGAGCCTTGGAATAGGCTTCGACGAGCGCGATGCGATCCTTGGCGCGGCCGGACATGTTGAGGTAGTTCAGCGTTTCCTTGTCGACCGGGAAGAAGCCGCAGGTCGCGCCGTATTCCGGACCCATGTTGCCGATGGTGGCACGGTCGGCGAGCGGCATGTTGTCGAGGCCGGGGCCGAAGAATTCGACGAACTTGGAAACGACGCCCTTCTTGCGCAGCATCTGCACGACAGTCAGCACGAGGTCGGTCGCGGTGACGCCTTCCTTGAGCTTGCCGGTGAGCTTGAAGCCGATGACTTCAGGCAGCAGCATGGAGACCGGCTGGCCGAGCATGGCAGCCTCAGCTTCGATACCGCCGACACCCCAGCCCAGAACGCCGAGACCGTTGATCATGGTCGTGTGCGAATCGGTGCCGACGCAGGTGTCGGGATAAGCGATCGTTTCGCCGTCTTCTTCCTTCGTCCAGACGGTCTGGCCGAGATATTCGAGATTGACCTGATGACAGATGCCGGTGCCGGGAGGAACGACGCGGAAGTTCTTGAATGCCTGCTGGCCCCACTTCAGGAAGCGGTAGCGCTCGCCGTTGCGCTGGTATTCCAGCTCGACGTTGCGGGCGAAGGCCTGCGGCGTGCCGAATTCGTCGACGATGACGGAGTGGTCGATGACGAGATCGACGGGAACGAGCGGGTTGATCTTTTCCGGATCGCCGCCGAGCGAAACCATCGCGTCGCGCATGGCAGCAAGGTCGACAACGGCGGGAACGCCGGTGAAGTCCTGCATCAGCACGCGTGCCGGGCGGTAAGCGATTTCGTTCTCGACGGTGCCCTTGTTGGTCAGCCATTCGGCGACGGCAAGGATATGTTCCTTCGTGACCGACTGCCCGTCTTCAAAACGCAGCAGGTTTTCCAGAAGCACCTTCATGGAATAAGGCAGCTTGGAAACGCCGGGCAGACCATTGGCTTCAGCCTTGGGCAGGCTGAAATACACATAGTCTTTCCCGCCCACGGTCAGCGTGGAACGACAATTGAAACTGTCAAGAGATTTAGACACGAGATACCCCGTTTCTGATAGCCAACACAGTCGTGCGAACGCCTATGCACTTTATGCACATCAGGATGCGGGTACGGCCATTTCCGCTGTCCGCACGTAAGGCAAAATACCTTAAGTTCGGCGCAAGGATGAAATTCACGCCGACCGCTGGCGTGGTTGCAGGTCTTATAGATAATTTCGTAAAGACTTGCCAGAGTGACAAGATGCAAATTTGGACAATTTTTTGCGCACTGCGGCAAAGACAATAGGGGAAGCCTGAGCGAATGCATCTAAGCGCTGAAAATCTGGCGGCAAGGCGGGGCGAAGACCTGATTTTCTTGAATGTTTCCTTCAACTTGGCAGATGGCGACGCACTCGTTCTAACGGGGCGCAACGGGTCGGGAAAATCGACACTTCTGCGCGTTGTGGCGGGCCTTCTCAGGCAGGAGAAAGGTGCTGTCACATTCACCGGAAATGACGGAGAATCGGGACGGCCGGCAGGCGAGGCCAGCCACTATCTCGGCCACCGCAACGCGATGAAATCCGAGCTGACGGTCGCCGAAAATCTGACCTTCTGGAAAACCTTTTTTGGCGACATGGCAGGCGGCCGTGGCCTTGATGTCGATGAAGCCATCGACGCGGTCGGCCTTGCCGGCATCACGCATCTGCCCTTCGGCTACCTCTCCGCCGGCCAGCAGCGGCGAATCGCTTTCGCCAAGCTTCTGGTCGCCCATCGCCCGATCTGGATCCTCGACGAACCGACGGCGGCGCTCGACAGCTCCGCCGACCGGCTCTTCGCTGATCTCATTACCGCGCATCAGAAGAATGGCGGCATTATTCTTGCTGCAACGCACCAGCCGCTGGGTTTGGAGAATGTGCAGGAGATGCGGATGACGGGGTTTGCCGGGGTGAGCGAGGGGGTGTGGGGATGAGTTCGATGCTTTTACCTATGCCGCACCTTCGATACCCCCCTCTGTCCCTTCGGGACATCTCCCCCACAAGGGGGGAGATTGTTGGGAGTTCGCTGCACCTGCTTATAAAACCAACGAGCTCTGTCTCTGCGGATTCGATGTTGGATGAGGGCGTGTGTACGCCACAAGTTACCAATCCCCCCCCTTGTGGGGGAGATGTCGCGAGAGCGACAGAGGGGGGTATCCCGGGTATCTCTCAGCATGAAAGAGTCTGCCCATGACCGCCCTCTTCCTCCGCGACCTCAGGCTTTCGGTGCGCGCCGGCGGCGGGGCGTTGATCGGCATTCTCTTTTTCCTCACCGTCGTCGCCGTCATTCCCTTCGGTGTCGGGCCTGATCTGAAGCTCCTCTCGCGTATCGGTCCGGCTATCGTCTGGATCGGCGCGCTGCTCGCAAGCCTGCTCGGCCTCGACCGGCTGTTCCAGGCCGAACGCGACGACGGCTCGCTCGATCTGCTCATCATGCAGGAAACACCGCTGGTGCTGACGGTCTTCATCAAATGCACCGCGCATTGGGTGGCAACCGGCCTGCCGCTCGTCATCGCCTCGCCGCTGCTCGGCCTCTTCATGAATATGAACGAGACGGCGATCGGCGCGACGGCGCTCACCCTGCTCGTCGGCTCGCCGGCGATTACCTTCATCGGCGCGGTCGGTGCCGCCGTCGCCGTGGCGCTCCCGCGCGGCGGGCTGCTGGTCTCCATCCTCGTGCTGCCACTGACCATCCCCGTGCTGATCTTCGGCGTCAGCGCTACCTATGCCGCGGTCGAAGGGCCGCAACCCTTCCTGCCGCCGTTCCTGATCCTGATCGCGCTCACTTTATTCTTCGCCGCTCTCGGCCCGGCCGCCGCCGCCCTTGCGCTGCGCAACACGACAGATTGATCTTGATGAGATACTGTTTCGCCAGTCTGAGACAATGCGGTCGATTGCCGGAAAAGCCATATCGGGTTAAACAAGCCGCATGAGCGATATCAGCCCTGCGATCAGCCGTTTTTCCGACCTCGCCAACCCCACGCGGTTTCTGGCCTTTTCGGCGCGTCTCATTCCATGGCTGGCGGTCATCTCGGCCGCGCTTTTCGCAATCGGCCTCTATCTCTCCTTTACGACGGAGGGCGACTACCAGCAGGGCGATACCGTCCGCATCATGTATATTCACGTGCCCTCGGCCTGGCTGTCGATGATGTGCTACACGATCATGAGCATGTCGGCGATCGGCACGCTCGTCTGGCGCCATCCGCTCGCCGATGTCGCCGGCAAGACGGCGGCCCCGCTCGGCGCCGCCTTCACGCTGATCGCGCTCGTCACCGGCTCACTCTGGGGCAAGCCGATGTGGGGCACCTATTGGGTCTGGGATGCGCGCCTGACCTCGGTCTTCATCCTCTTCCTGATGTATCTCGGCCTGATCGCGCTCAACCGCGCCATGGATGATCCATCCAAGGCCGCCCGCGTCGCCTCGATCCTGACGCTGGTCGGCTTCATCAATATCCCGATCATCAAGTTCTCCGTGGACTGGTGGAACACGCTACATCAGTCGGAAAGCATCATGCGCATGGATGGCCCGGCCATCGACGCGGAATTCCTCTGGCCGCTCTTCACCATGGCGCTGGCCTTCACGCTGTTGTTCTTCACGCTGCACCTGATGGCGATCCGCAACGAAATCTGGCGCCGCCGCATCGCCGCCCAGCGACGCATCGCCGCGCGCATGGCAAGCCGGGAGGAATAGCATGTCGCATCCCTTCTACGTCTTCGGCTCCTATGGCTTTGCCGCCTTCATGATCCTCGCCATCATCGCCTGGACATGGATCGACGGACGCCTGCGCCGCCGCGAACTCGCGGCCCTCGAAGCCTCCGGCATTCGCCGCCGCTCGCAGCGCGCGCCCGAGGGCGAGACGAAATGACTGCCGATACCGACAACAAGGATCAGCCGAAATCAGGCGGCACCGCGCGCTATCTGCTGGCGCTGATCCCGCTCATCGTCTTTGCCTGCATAGCCTTTGCTGTCGGCAAGGTCATGTACGACCAGGAAGTCCACGGGACCGATATCGCAGCCATTCCTTCGGCGTTGATCGGCACCAAGGCGCCCAAACTCGCGCTGCCGCCGCTTGCAGGCTCCAACCTGCCAGCGCTGACCGATGATGCCATCAAGGGCAAACTGACGCTGGTCAACGTCTTCGCCTCCTGGTGCATCCCCTGCCGCGACGAGCACCCGGTGCTGAAGGAACTCGCCAAGGGCGGCCAGCTCAATATCGTGGCGATCAATTACAAGGACACGAGCGAGAACGCGCTGCGCTTCCTCGGCGAACTCGGCAATCCCTATAACGCCATCGGCATCGACCCCAACGGCTCGGCCGCCATCGACTGGGGTGTCTACGGCATTCCTGAATCCTATCTCGTCTCGCCCGACGGCACGATCCTCTACAAGCAGGTCGGCCCCTTCACGCCGACCAGCCTCAAGGAAGGGCTCTATCCGGCGATAGCGAAGGCGCAGGGGAAGCCTGCGTCCTAGGTTCCTCGCTTCATCGAAGAGCAACCACCCGCCCTCGTGGTTCGAGGCTCCGGCCCCTTCGACAGGCTCACGAGCCTCCGCACCTCACCATGAGGGCTGATCTGCCCTGCTTCGTCTGACGCTGAGCTACCGTTCAATCGCCGCAAAAGCCACTCCACCTCATGGTGAGGTGCCCGATTGCCGAAGCATAGCGCAGGCAATGGAGCCTCGAACCACGAGGTGGCCACAGGGCCAGCTTCAAAACTCTCTTAAATCCCGCCCTGCCAGGTCTTGATTGCATCGACCGGCCAGACCAGCATCAACACGTTGAGCGTGAGATTGTCGCGGATCAGCCAGCCGGTGAGCAGCTCGAAGAAGATGGCGATGGCAACCGTCACCAGCACCGGCGCGCGCCAGGCGAAGAGGAAGCCAACCACCATGAACACCGCATCCATCGCCGAGTTGAGGATACTATCGCCGACATAATCGAGCGAGATCGTCGCCGCGCGATAGCGGTTGATGATGATCGGGGAATTTTCCAGCAACTCCCAGCCGGATTCGATCAGCATCGCAACGAAGAGCCGCATCGACAGCGGCTTACGGCGCATGATCAGATGCGTGAGCCCGAAGAAGAGGAAACCGTGGATGATGTGCGAGGGCGTGTACCAGTCGGCGATATGCTGCGAATTGCCACTCGATTTCACAACCGGCTCGAAGAGCTTCACGTAGCCGCATGTGCAGATCCACACGCGGCCCATCATGTGTTCCGCGACGATCTGTACGAGCAGAACGACGGCGCAGGCGATGAACCAGAAGCTCTGCTGCCGGTGGCGATCTTGGCCGTCGAGGCTCGCGTTCATTTATCGCCGCCTACCGGCGGTTCGACCGTGTGCTTCATGATCAGCGGCATCTGCGACAGGGTGAAAATAATGGTGATCGGCATCGTTCCCCAGACCTTGAAGTTGACCCAGAGATTGTCGGCAGCATGGACATCAGGGAGATAAAGCCAGTTCGAGCCGCGCCAGACAACTTCATTCAGCACGGCGAGAACGAAGAAGAAGATGCCCCAGCGCAGCGTCAGCTTGCGCCAGCCTTCTGCATCGAGCTGGAACGCGGCGTTGAAGACATAGCCGAGCAACGACTTGCCGAAGGCAAGGCCGCCGAGCAGCACGACGCCAAAGAGCGCGTTGACGATGGTCGGCTTCATCTTGATGAAGGTTTCGTTCTGCAGGTAGATGCCGAGCGCGCCGAAGACGACGACCACGATGCCGGAGACGAAGGGCATCAGCGGCAGATGGCCGAGCATGACCTTCGAGACGACAAGCGAGATCACCGTTGCGGCCATGAACAGGCCGGTGGCGACGAAAAGCGGGCCGCCGAGCGTTGCGAGCTGCGGAAAATGCTGCACCAGCCATTCGCCGCGCAGATTGCCGAAGAAGAATACCAGCAAAGGCCCGAGTTCCAGCACCAGCTTGAGCATGGGGTGATGCTTGTCGGCGGCGCTCGGAGTGAGATCGCGGTCACTGGTCGTCATTGCAGCATTTTCCCTGTCATCGAACTTGTTGTTGTCGTTCATTGGCCGTTTCCAGCCCCCGTGCCCGCGATGGCATTGGCGAAATCCTCGGCCTCGAACGGCTCAAGATCGTCTACACCCTCGCCGACGCCGATGAAATAGACCGGCAGCTTGTGCTTGGCCGAGATGGCCACAAGGATGCCACCTCGCGCCGTGCCGTCAAGCTTGGTCATGATCAGCCCGTTGACGCCGGCGACATTGCGGAAGATTTCCACCTGGTTCAGCGCATTCTGGCCCGTAGTGGCATCGAGCGTCTGCAACACCGTATGCGGCGCATCCGGATCGAGCTTGCCGAGCACGCGCACGATCTTTTCGAGCTCGGCCATCAGCTCCGCCTTGTTCTGCAGGCGGCCGGCCGTATCGATGATCAACACGTCACTCTTGTTGGCCTTGGCCTGCTGGAAAGCATCGAAGGCGAGGCCTGCGGCATCTGCGCCGAGCTTCGTCCCGATGAATTCCGACTTGGTGCGATCGGCCCAGATCTTCAATTGCTCGATGGCGGCGGCGCGGAACGTATCGCCGGCGGCAACCATGACTTTCAAACCTGCGCCGGAAAGCTTGGCCGCCAGCTTGCCGATCGTTGTCGTCTTGCCGGTGCCATTCACGCCGACGACGAGGATGACATGCGGCTTGTGGCTGAGATCGAGCTGCAGAGGCTTTGCCACAGGCTTCAGCACCTTGGCGATTTCCTGCGCCATGATACGGCCGACGTCCTCGCTGGTCACATCCTTGCCGTAGCGCTCGGAAGCCAGCGTATCCGTGACGCGCATCGCGGTTTCGACGCCGAGATCGGCCTGGATCAGCAAATCCTCCAGATCCTGCAGCGTCTGGTCGTCGAGCTTGCGCTTGGTAAAGAGCGCCGCGATCTGGCCGGTCAGCTGCGACGAGGTGCGCGCAAGCCCGGCGCGCAGGCGCTGGAACCAGGAGAGTTTCTGCTTTGGGGCCTCCGGAACAGGCGCAGGGGCCGAGGCAGCGGTGGAGAAGCCTTTGGGGAGAATGGGGGTTGCGGCTGGGGGCTCGGTGGCCTCAGAAGTAGGTTCGGAGGTCGTTGAGGTTTCCGCGCTTTCCGACGAAGATTTCGAATTTGCTGAAGCTTCTTCACCCCCCTCTGTCCTGTCGGACATCTCCCCCACAAGGGGGGAGATTGGTGCGATGGGGTGCTCTTCCGAAACTAGATTGGCTTCGGTATCTGCAGGTTGCTCCGGTTCAATCGCCTGAAGGTCTTCATGCTGCTGCGACCCGGATTCGAGGGAACCGGGAGCCTCAGCGGCCTCAATCTCTTTTGCAGCGAAAGCATCCGCCCCGCTTTCAGCCTGCTTCTCTTGCTCAACCGGCGCGGCATCCTCCAAACGATCTCCCCCCTTGTGGGGGAGATGTCCCGCAGGGACAGAGGGGGGTAACGCAGGCTCAACAAACTCGGAAGCCGGCGAAATATCTACAACGGGCGGCGCTTCCTGCTCCACAGCAGACGTTTCAACCTTCGTCAAATCCTCCGCAGGCGCCTGCTCCTCGGCCGGCTTTTCACGGCCGAAGGTGAAGACTTTTTTGATGAAACCGAGCGCCATGAAGTGTCCGTTGAAGCATTAGGCCGCGTCGGCGGCCAGAAGTTGCATGTCGAGGTGCTTGCCATTGTGGCCAGTGATTGCGACCTGCACAAGGTCGCGCGGCCGGAGGCCGGGGGCGGCGACAAGCGTGAAGTTTTCCGTATGCGCCAGCCCGCCATTCTCCACAAGCAGCCATTGCCGCGTGCCGACCATCTTGTCCAGATGGGCCTGGTGCAATCTTTGTCCGGCCTCGCGCAGGCGGGCGGCGCGTTCCTTGATCAGGCCGCGGTCGAGCTGCGGCATGCGGGCCGCAGGCGTGCCGGGGCGCGGGCTATACGGGAAGACATGCAGATGCGCGATGCCGGCTTCTTCCGCCAGACCAACCGCATTGGCAAACATCTCTTCCGTTTCCGTCGGAAAGCCGGCAATCATATCGGCGCCGAAGCTGGTCTCGGGGCGCAAGCGGCGCACATCCTCGATAAAGCGAAAAGCATCGGCGCGCGAGTGCCGCCGCTTCATGCGCTTGAGGATCATGTCGTCGCCATGCTGCAGGGAGAGATGCAGATGCGGCATGAAGCGCGGCTCGTCGGCGATGAGATCCATCAGATGCCGATCGGCCTCGATGCTGTCGATGGAGGACAGCCGCAGCCGGCGGATCTCCGGGATCTGCTTCAAAAGCGTCTTGGCAAGCAGGCCGAGCGTCGGCGCGCCCGGCAGGTCGGCGCCATAGCTGGTCGCGTCGACGCCGGTGAGAACGATTTCGCGATAACCGCTCTCGACCAGATTGCGGGCTTGATCGACGACAGCGCCCATCGGTACTGAGCGCGAATTGCCGCGGCCATAGGGAATGATACAGAAGGTGCAGCGATGGTCGCAGCCGTTCTGCACCTGAATGAAGGCGCGCACATGGCCATCGATATGGCGGATCATCTGCGGCGCGGTCGCCCGCACGCTCATGATGTCGTTGACGCGCAGCTTTTCTTCCGCCGAAACGCCAAAATCCGGCAAGGCGCGATACGAGGAGCTCTTCAGCTTCTCCTCGTTGCCGAGCACGGCATCCACTTCGGCCATCTCGGCAAAGGTCTGTTTCTCGGTCTGCGCGGCGCAACCCGTCACGATAATACGCGCATGCGGATTGTCGCGGCGTGCGCGGCGGATCGCCTGGCGCGCCTGACGCACGGCCTCGCCCGTCACGGCGCAGGTATTGACGAGAATAGCGTTGTTGAGCCCGGCCTTCTCAGCCTCGGCCCTCATCACTTCGGATTCATAGGTATTGAGGCGACAGCCGAAGGTAATGACCTCGACCCCGCTCACAGCGCCTGAGCCCCCTGCTCTTCATCGCGCGAGAAGCTGCCCGTCACCGGATCGACCATGCCGGACCATTCCCATTCGGCAGGCCCTGTCATGACGACATGGTCATTGCTTTCAACCCATTCGATGGTGAGCTTGCCAGGCGCAGGCGCGGAGGCAACCTCGATCGTCACCTTGCGCCCGGTGCGGCCGGTGCGGGCGGCGCTGACGGCGGCGGCACAGGCGGCCGAACCGCAGGCAAGCGTCAGGCCGGCGCCGCGCTCCCAGGTGCGGGTGCGCAGCGACGAAGGCGACAGCACCTGCGCCAGCGTGATATTGGCGCGCTCGGGAAACATCGGATGGTTCTCAAGCAGCGGGCCGAAGCGATCGAGATCGAAGGACATCGGGTCCTTGTCCACCCAGAAGATCGCATGCGGATTGCCCATCGAGGCGACCGAAGGCGAATGGAGGATCGGATTGTCGATCGGCCCGATCTGCAGCTCGATGCGGCTGGTATCGGCAAATTCCTCGGCAAGCGGGATCTTGTCCCAGGCAAAGACCGGCTTGCCCATGTCGACGGAAATCGTGCCGTCCTCATGCTCCCTGGCATTCAGGATGCCCGCAACGGTCTGGAAGGTGAAAACCTTCTTGCCCGTTTCCGCCGCCAGCGCCTGCACGACACAGCGCGTGCCATTGCCGCAGGCCTGCGCCTTCGTGCCATCGCAGTTCAGAATATCGATCCAGGCATCGGTGCCCTCGATCTTCGGATCGTGGATCGCCATGATCTGATCGAACTGGGTCGCCGGATCGGCATTGAGCGCGATCGCTGCAGCAGGCGTCACCACATCCTTGCGGCCGCGCATGTCGACAACCAGGATCTTGTTGCCAAGCCCGTTCATCCTCGCGAATTCGACCGTATTGCTCATGATGCCATGTCCGTCAGTGTTTTCGAGCTGTATATGGCGGAATTGCGGGGGAATTACCAGTGGAACGTGAAGGACGAACTATTAAGGACTGGACTGGCCGGGCCATCCGGGCCACCCTGATCCTTCGACAGGCTCAGGATGAGGGCGGAGCGAGTTGCGCGCCGGTAAGGGCGGCAGCCCTCATGGTGAGGAGGCCTGCAGGGCCGTCTCGAACCACGAGGGCGGATGGCTCGTCTTGCTATTGAATCACCTTATATGATCTCGGGACAAATCTGGCCGAGAAGCCTTGACGCAATCCATTTTGAGAAAAAATCATTCCCGATGTCGGATTGCCGAAAGCTACCGCGTCCTAGGCTCGTCCACTCCGTCAAACCAGAAGGATTTTGACAATGCCGAATACCATACGCCTGCACCGCGTCCTGGCCACCAGCCCGGAAAAGGTCTATCGCGCATTCATCGAAGCGGATGCGCTTGCCAAGTGGCTGCCGCCGAACGGCTTTGCCTGCACCGTGCATCATCTGGAGCCGAGCGTTGGCGGCACGTTCAGGATGTCGTTCCGCAACTTCACGACCGGCGAGAGCCATTCCTTCGGCGGCGATTTCCGCGAGCTGATCCCGGGCGAGCTGGTGCGCTACACCGACAAGTTCGACGATCCGAACCTGCCGGGCGAAATGGAAGTGACCGTGACGTTGAAGAAGGTTCTCGTCGGAACCGAAGTCAACATCACCCAGGCCGGCGTGCCCGACGTCATTCCGCGTGAGGCCTGCTATCTCGGCTGGCAGGAATCCCTGGTCAATCTGGCGAAACTCATCGAGCCTGACATCAAGCAGTAAGCTGCGACGACCCGCACAAGGCTTCCGGACACCCCTCTCCCCTCGGGGAGAAGGGGTTTTCTACCTGCGCAACGGCGTTCAGATAACCGGCACGTCGAAGACTTCGCCTGCCCTGAGCGGGCGAAAGCGATCCGGCTCCACGCCCTCTGCCTTCAGCGCCGCATCAAGCGCGTGGACGGGCTCGTCGATGCCTTCGTCCGTCAGCTGGAAGGTCGCGAAGTGATGCCCGGCGACGTAGGCGGCATTGCAGAGCTTCATGCCCTTCACCGCCTCTTCCGGATTCTGGTGCTGGCCCTTCATGAACCAGCGAGGCTCGTAGGCGCCGAAGGGCAGGATCGCGAGGCGGAAACCGCCATGCTTGCGAGCGGCCGCTTCATAATTGATGCCGCCGTGAAAGCCAGTGTCGCCGACATGATAGATCTTGCCCGCTGGCGTTGTCAGTACGAATGCCGCCCAGAGCGCCATGCGCCGGTCGCCCATGCCGCGCGCCGACCAGTGATGGCAGGGCTCGACATCGATGGTCACGCCGGCCCTGAACGCGATGCGGTCACCCCAGTCGACCAGGGTAATATCGGCGTCGGGAACAGCGCGGCGGATGATCGTGTCGTTGCCAAGCGGCGTGACGATGTCAGGCCGATGCGTCTGCTGTAGGCGCGCAAGTGTAGCGATGTCGAGGTGGTCGTAGTGATTATGCGTCACCAGCACGAGGTCAATATGCGGCAGATCCTCGAAGCGGATGCCGGGCGGCACCACGCGCTTCGGCCCCAGGGACCGGAAGGGGCTGACCCGTTCCGACCAGACCGGATCGGTCAGGATGTTCAGCCCGGCAATCTGCACCAGCATCGAGGCATGGCCAACCATCGTCACCCGCATCTGCTCGCCGAAGACATGCCGGTCAGGTCTCGCTGGAGGAAAGGCGCTGATGACGGGATTAGGCCAGCGCACCCGGCCGCCGCCGAGCTGCCAGCGCAGGAGATCGAAGGCGCCGCCCGGCTCGACGCCGCCGGGATTGAAAAAGCGTTGGCCGTCGAAGTGATCTGAAACCGGACCCTGATAATAGGGATTCTTCTTGGCCGAGCCGGATGTGCTGGTCATGCCTTGTCCGCCCCATCAGCATCCGTCACTTCGCCGGCTGGCAAGCCGGCCTTGGCGAACCATTCCGCGGCCTCTTGCACCGTCAATGTCCCTTCAAGCAAGACATTCGCCGGCATGGCGAAGAGCTGCGGCGTGAAAAAGCTTGTATCCCACAGCGCCGCGCCTTCGACGGCAGGCGAAAGCAGGATGATCTGCCGGCCATCGATACGGGAAATGGTCTCGACAGATGCCTCGCCGGAAATCTCGACAAGGCGTGGCGCATCCGGCTGCACCGTCTGATAACGCCACCACGGCTCGTCATTGCCCTCTTCGGCCACGGTCACGCAGCGCGCCATGTCGACGATGAACCGGTTGGGCGCGCGACCGCCGGGAAGCCGCTCGCCGAAGGCTGCCTGGATGAGCGTGAACAGATGAAAGCCGTTGACGATATTCTCATAGCGAAGGCGAAAGCCCTGGCGGCTCGGCAAATGCAGCACCAGCAGGTCGTCGCTGCGGCTTAGCAGCACCTGGCGGACCCAGGCAGCCCCCGGCGTATAATCCTGCAATTCCGCAAGCTGCGCCATCAGCGCCTTGTTGCCGGCAGCAAGTGCGCGCTCCCGCGGCATAGCGGAGAGATGCGAAACCGCCGACTGGCTGAGCAACTGGAAGGCATCGAGTAGCTGCCTTTGCCGCGGGCTCAGTTCCTTGCGGCCGGCAAAGCCGCGATGGATCTGCGGCAGCCATGCCAGATAAAGCTCCCACACGGCCGGACCGCTGCGCTCCACCGCGCCGCCCTTTTCGACGATGGTGCCGAGCATATTGGCGAGAACGGCCGCCCCCGGCGGCGGCAGGCGGCTGAGCTCACGCGCCGCTCGCGCTGCGATCTTCGGCTGCGTCTTGGCGCTGGCGTAGAAGGCTTGCGCCGCCTCGTTGAAACGGGTGTCGACCCGGCCGCCGGTGTAGGTACGACAGGCAGCAAGAAGATCGGTCAGGGCTGCATCATTCATTCGGAACGGTCTCGGGGAATCACTTGACGGCGGGGGATCGATACAACAATTGGAAGACGATGGTACGGTCAAAACGACATTGATCCAGCAATATCGCCAGTGCAATTGCGGCATTTCCGCCGCCTTGGGTTGACTTTACCGGCCTTTTCCTGTTTATCGCCCGCAATCTGCGACGAGCACAAGCCTCCGAGCCACCGACCGGGACCCATAAGGTATAAAGAGATCCCGGAGGTCAACACCCGACAGCGCGATGCGCCCTCGGGTGCTTTTTGGCTTTGCGTCTTGTTTTCGTCATGGAAAAGCACGACGTTTTCGGGCGAGGAACCGCGCAAATCACGCCAGGTCCAAATCCCGGACGATCGATAAGGAAGAACCGATGTTTGAAAACCTCCAGGACCGTCTTGGTTCCATTCTGAATGGACTGACAGGCCGCGGCGCGCTTTCGGAAGCTGATGTTTCCGCAGCCCTTCGCGAGGTTCGCCGCGCGCTTCTCGAAGCCGACGTGGCACTGGATGTCGTGCGCTCCTTTACCGATCGCGTCCGCGAAAAGGCTGTCGGCGCCGAAATCCTGAAGTCGATCAAGCCCGGCCAGATGGTCGTCAAGATCGTCCATGACGAGCTGATCGAGATGCTCGGCGGCGAAGGTGTGGGCATCGATCTCAATGCGCCGGCCCCGGTCGTCGTCATGATGGTCGGTCTGCAGGGCTCGGGTAAGACCACCACATCGGCCAAGATCGCCAACCGCCTGACGAGCCGCGACCGCAAGAAGGTCCTGATGGCCTCGCTCGACACGCGCCGTCCGGCCGCGCAGGAGCAGTTGCGCCAGCTCGGCGTGCAGACGGGCATCGACACTTTGCCTGTTATCGCTGGCCAGTCGCCAACCGATATTGCCGCACGCGCCGTGCAGGCCGCCAAGCTCGGCGGCCATGACGTCGTCATCCTCGACACCGCCGGCCGTACGCATATCGACGAGCCGCTCATGGTCGAGATGGCGGATATCAAAAAGAAGTCCAATCCGCACGAAATCCTGCTGGTCGCCGACAGCTTGACCGGTCAGGACGCCGTCAATCTCGCCCGCAACTTCGACGAACGTGTCGGCATTACCGGCCTCGTGCTGACCCGCATGGATGGCGACGGCCGCGGCGGTGCGGCCCTTTCGATGCGCGCCGTGACCGGCAAGCCGATCAAGCTGATCGGTGTCGGCGAAAAGATGGGCGAGCTGGAGGAATTCCATCCCCGCCGTATCGCCGACCGTATCCTCGGCATGGGCGACATCGTCTCGCTCGTCGAAAAGGCAGCCGAGAATATCGACGCCGAGAAGGCCGCCGCCATGGCCGCCAAGATGGCCAAGGGCAAGTTCGATCTGAACGACCTCGCCGACCAGCTCGGCCAGATGCAGAAGATGGGCGGCATGGGCGGCATCATGGGAATGATGCCCGGCATGGCCGGCATGAAGGACAAGATGGCCGCCGCCGGCCTCAACGACAAGCTTTTCGGCCGTCAGCTCGCCATCATCTCCTCGATGACCAAGGCAGAGCGCGCCAATCCGGATCTCCTCAAGCATTCCCGCAAGAAGCGCATCGCCGCCGGCTCCGGCACCGACGCCTCCGACATCAACAAGCTTCTGAAGATGCACCGCCAGATGGCTGATATGATGAAGATGATGGGCGGCAAGGGCAAAGGCGGCATGATGAAGCAGCTGATGGGCGGCCTTGCCGGCAAGATGGGCCTCGGCGGCGGCATGGGCGGCATGCCCGACCTGTCGAACATGGACCCCAAGCAGCTCGAAGCCCTGCAGAAGCAGGCCGAAGCCGCCGGCCTCGGCCGTCCCGGCGGCCTGCCGGGCCTCGGCGGCGGCGGTGGATTGCCGGGTCTCGGTGGCGCCAAGCTGCCAGGCCTCGGCGGTGGTTTCCCGGGGCTGCCCGGTTTGCCGAAAGGCGGAAAGAAATGAGGCTCCCTGTTATTCTGCTCAGCGCGATCTGTGCGGCTTCGGCCGCAGCTCCATTGAGCGTGTTCGCTGCCGGCAAGGAAAAGTCTGCCGTCAAGGTCGACCAGCGAACATTCGATTTCTGCAAGGCCAAGGGCGGTAGCTTCGTACAGATCAACGATTGCCTGCCGAAGGTACAGGTAGCATTCGTCGCCATGGATGCGATCGCGAAGGAATTCGGTCCCAAGGCTCAGCCATTGCTGGACAAATGCCTGGAGCTCAATGAAAAGGATGCCGTCGGGGCAGCTACCTGTTCGCTGGAGGCGATCAAGAACGCCGTGGAGCTGAAAGGCAAGCTGCCGGATGGCGCCGATCTGAATGACGAGCTTTTCAACGCCATCGCGGACGAAGCTAAGTTCAAGTCCGTAAAGGCCGCCGAAACCAAGGCCCAGGAACTCTTCCCGGAGATCCGCATATGGGGCGGCAACTTCTATCAACCGTATAAGCTATAGGATCGTTGACCCCCATGATTGATCCAGACGTAAAGGCCCAATTGGGCAACTATCGCCAGTCGATCGACAATATCGATGCCGCACTGGTGCACATGCTGGCCGAGCGCTTCCGCTGCACGAAGGAAGTGGGCGTGCTGAAGGCCAAGTACGAACTGCCGCCGGCCGACCCGGCGCGCGAAGAATACCAGATCGAACGTCTGCGCCGCCTGGCAAAGGACGCCAATCTGGACCCGGATTTCGCCGAGAAGTTCCTGAACTTCGTCATCAAGGAAGTCATCCGGCATCATGAACAGATCGCTGCCGATCTCAAGGGGTAACCCCCGGCCGCATGATCCCGAAAGACGCAGGGCGTTTTAGACAGGGATCAGGCGGGCAAGAGAAAAGCAGCGCGACGTAACCATACCGCACAACGAAGCGGTCAAGTAAAGCCTAAGGAGAATTAACATGGCACTGAAAATTCGTCTCGCCCGCGGTGGCTCCAAGAAGCGCCCGTACTACCACGTTGTCGTAGCCGACGCTCGCTCGCCGCGCGACGGCCGTTTCCTGGAAACCCTCGGCTCCTGGAACCCGATGCTTGCCAAGGACGACGCCAAGCGCGTTGAACTCAAGGCCGAGCGCATCAAGCATTGGCTCGACCACGGCGCGCAGCCGACCGACCGCGTTCTGCGCTTCCTCAACGAAGCCGGCATCGCAACGCGCGAAGCCAAGAACAACCCGGAAAAGGCAAAGCCGGGCAAGAAGGCTCAGGAGCGCGCTGCCGAAAAGGCACAGAAGGCTGCTGACGCCGCTGCTGCTTCCGAGTAATCGGACCTCGCATTGATCGAAAGCGGGCGGCATGGCGACATGCCGCCCGTTTTTTGTTTCCCATCGGCTGGCGTTCAGCCTATGAGAGAACGCAACGACAGCGCCGCTCGTCACATGTGACGCGCAAGGGGCGCTGTAGCACTTTAGATCTGCTGCATATTCCGGCAATCGGCGAAGAGACCATGACGACACTGCAAAACCCGGTATTGATGGCCACCATCGGCGCGGCACAGGGCCTCAGGGGCGAGGTGCGCGCTCGCGCCTATACATCGGACCCGACCGCACTCGGCGACTACGGCCACCTGCACAGCATGGACGGCCGCAGCTTCGAAGTTCTGGAAATCCGCGAAGCCAAGAACGTCGTTATCGTGCGCTTCCGCGGCGTCAACGACCGCAATGCCGCCGAAGCATTGAACGGGCTGGAACTCTATGTCGAACGCGATAACCTGCCGGACGACGAACTCGACGACGACGAGTTTTTCTATACCGATCTCGAAGGGCTGGAAGCCGTAGACGATGAGGGCACGGGCTACGGCACGGTCAGCGGCATCTATGATTTCGGCGCCGGCGATCTTCTCGAACTGAAGGGACCGGGCAAGCGTCCCGTGCTGATCCCTTTTTCCGAAGCAGCCGTGCTCGAAATCGATCTCGAAGGCGGCAAGATTTTAATCGACCCGCTGGCCGCCGGCCTGATCGACGACCCCGACGACCTGATCGGCAAGCCCGCCAAGCCGGAAAAACCGCAAGACAAGCCGAAGAAGTGACCCTCATTGGGAAGTGACCACGCCATGAGTTTCCGGGCGACCATCCTGACGCTTTACCCCGAGATGTTTCCCGGCCATCTCGGCACGTCACTTGCCGGCAAGGCGATGGAACGCGGGCAATGGTCGTTGGACACAGTGCAGATCCGCGATTTCGCCACCGACAAGCACCGCACCGTCGACGATACACCGGCCGGCGGCGGCGCTGGCATGGTGCTGAAGCCCGATGTACTCGCCCGCGCCATCGATCACGCCAGCGAAAACGACAGCCGCCCGCGCCTGCTGATGAGCCCGCGCGGCAAGCCGCTGACGCAGAAGCGTGTGCGCGAACTTGCCGATGGTGACGGCGTCATCATCGTCTGCGGCCGCTTCGAGGGCGTCGACCAGCGCGTCATCGACGGCCGCGACCTCGAGGAGGTCTCGATCGGCGATTATATCCTCTCGGGCGGCGAGCCGGCCGCCCTCATTCTGCTCGACGCCATCGTCCGCATCCTGCCGGGCGTCATGGGCAACGACCTCTCCGGCCTGCACGAGAGCTTCGAAGGCGGCATGCTGGAACATCCGCACTATACCCGCCCGCAGATCTGGGAAGACCGCGAAATCCCTCCGATCTTGACGTCCGGCAACCATGCTGCCATCGCCAAATGGCAGCGTGAGCAGGCTGAACAGCTGACGCGAGAGCGCCGGCCGGATCTGCTGGACAAATAGCCGAAATTTGCGATGTCAGCCGTTCAATGAAGACCAGGTGACTAGAGCGTGATGCCGAAAGCGTAAGCGGTTTTCGGGCGACATCACGCTCTACCTATTTGATTGTAGAGCGGATTCAGATTTTAGGTCGAACAGACCTAAAATCATTCGGCTCTAACCGACGACCTCGATTGGCATAGTGAACGTAAACTTCGTTTCACCGTCATCCGACGTAAACCCGGCTCCTCGAACCGGTACGCGCATCGGACAGCCGATTGCCCTGCCGCCTTCCACTTTTGCGCGAAAATACCCTTCCCACATAAGTCGTTGCGGCCTTATCACGCCATCGACGTCAACCTGGCCGACTGTGCCGTCCTGAATATACGCTGCGTGGTACATGCCGATCCCGCGCCAGTCCGATTTGCTCGGTCTTGTGACGGCGGCATATCTTCCCCAGCCTGTTGCTCAATGCCCGAGGGCGTCGGCGTGACGATGGATCATTTTCCAACCCTCATCGCTCTTCTTGAACACTTCGGTCACCCGGAGGTTGAATTGCATTGTCTCCGTCTTTCCAACGAGTTTTGCTTCAACCCTCTGCACGCCTGACCAGAATGCCAGACCGTCGCACGCCGACAATTGCGCGATATCGAACTGGCTTTCTCCTTGCCCAAATTGCGCGGCATCGATGCTGAAAGACGCGGTGGCTCTTGCCAAGTCCAGTTCCTGCCCGCCCTTCGGACCAAAGAAGGAAAAAGGCGGGGTATTGGTCGTGATCTCAAGCACCGGACCCGCATCGCCATTGACGAACGCCACGGCGATATCATTGCGCAATGCCATAAACTTTTGAAAAGATTGAAGATCGTTGCTCATCTTGACTCCAAATTGATCTAATTGCGGAGAGCCGAGTGTCGGTGGCCATGCCTGAACGCATTATCAGTTTGGCTATTCAAAAAGTCTAAGTAATAGTTATTCTTGTTACTAGAAGGATTGGTTATGGAAATCAGGCAGCTGGAATATCTGATAGCCGTGGTGGAAGAGGCCAATTTCACCCGCGCTGCTGAACGTCTGTTCGTCACCCAGCCGGGCGTCAGCGCGCAAATCCGCCAACTCGAAGCCGAATTCGGCCAGCCGCTTCTTGATCGTTCTGCACGCAAGGTTCGCCTGTCTCAGGTAGGTGAAGCGGTGCTACCGCATCTCAGACGAGCCATTGCAGCACTTGCCGATGCGCGCGAGGCTGCGGATGCCCTCACCGGTCTGATACGCGGCAGCGTTGCGATCGGAATGCCAAATTCTTATGAAGGCATCGATATATCCGGTTGGCTCGCTGATTTTCACCGCAGCCACCCCAACATCGAAATCACCTTGAAGGAGGGAAACTCCGACGACCTGATTCATGCGTTACACAATGGCCAATTGGATATCGCCCTGCTGGGCCTGAGCGGCCCATCACCGAGGGGGCTCTCGACCCAGATTGTCGAAAGCGAAACGCTTGTCGCCGTTGTCGCACACGATCATCCGCTTGCCAGTCGGGATGGGATCGAGCTTGGCGACTTGCAGCAATTTGACATTATCAGCCCGCCTCGTGGCAGCGGTACGCGAGCGGCACTTGACGAAGCATGTCATGCCAAGGCCGTCGATCTGCGGATCGCTTTTGAAGTCAGCAATTTCAGCATGCTCGCCAGGCTTACGGCGCGCGGGCTGGGCGTTGCCTTCCTTCCAGCCTCATATGTCAAGATGCGCGCGGAGGAACTGCATGCATTGACGATTTCGGATTCAACGTCTTTCGCACGGATCGAGCTTGCCTGGAGGGAAGCGGCTTCGACCAGCCCGGCGGCGGCTGAGCTGATCCGGAATGCTTCCACATATTTCGCAAGCGCGATAAGCCCGGATAGATAGCTGTTTCCTTGGACTCTCCTGAAGAGAGACCGCATTCAAGGTTCAAGACCGACCACCTCTCCCGCTTGAGGCTTGCGGACCTATACGCTTTTTAAAATTCCGCTCTATTTTCCCCTACAGTCTTAACGCGAGCCGTTCGCGTACGGATTGTCGTGCATATCCTTGCTCGATCCAGGTCGATAGGCGGCGACGTGTCAACCGAGGGGGAGATGACATCGAAGTTGCACAATCCGGTCTCGCGACCGATCCCAGCCGACTTCGTCGCGATCGCCCTATCGGCTCCCACCACCGCGCCAGCGGCATCTCAAAATGCAAGGCTGTCGGACGCATCGCGATTGAGGAGGCTTCATGTCTGAACCCAGGCAAGACGACCAGCAGCGGACAGAACTCGTTTATGAGCTGACGCCCCAGGATCTGCTTCATGCTCTTCGTCTGCATTTTCGGCAGCACATCAGGAGCAGAGCAGCCATCATTCGTCTTGTCGTGCTGTGGGCGCTGGCGGTGATCGTCTTTGGGCTTATCTTTGCGAGCACCACAGATATCAACGACGCTATCGCCTCCACCCTGTTCTTTGCGGTTATCGTGCTCTTCGCGATCTTCGTCATCCCCTTTCTGATGGTCTACGTGTTAGGCTGGAGATCGGCCCGAAGAGCCTATCGCGAACAAAAGACGCTGCATAAGCCAGCCCATCTCTCATGGAGCGAAGACGGCGTGCATTTCAAAAGCGATTTTGGCGAGGCACGTCTGCAATGGAGCGATTTTCTGATGGCCCGTCAGGATCGGCATTGCATCATGCTCTATGAGTCCAGCCGCCTCTATAGGCTCATACCGACGCGTATTTTCACGGACGATCAGCTCAGCGAACTGCAAAGCTGCGTCCGCAAGGTCGAAAACTATCGAAGCTTTTGAAGCTGCGCCACCCCGGCTAGGGAGCGCAAGCTCCGAGCCACCGCCGGTGGGCCGAAATCACCTTCAATGTCGGCCAAACCGGCAATAAACGCCACATAATTCGGCCGCAAGGGGTGACAAAGGCGTGACAATAGGATATGTGCGCGCCCGGCATGGGAAATTTCCCATCAACCACCAAAGAAAAGCAGACGTATCCGCCCCTGCCGTAACAGGCATATATCCGAGGCGAGACCTTGAAGGTCCGACCAGGGATAGAGATCGTTCAGGGCGCTCTGGCTGTTGAAGCAACAACGAGGTTGATACTATGAACATCATTCAGCAGTTGGAAGCCGAACAGGCTGCCAAGATCGAAGCCAAGCGCACGCTTCCCGAATTTTCCGCCGGCGACACCGTTCGCGTCAACGTGAAGGTCACGGAAGGCAACCGTACCCGCGTTCAGGCCTATGAAGGCGTTTGCATCGCTCGCTCCGGCGGCGGTCTGCAGGAAAACTTCACGGTTCGCAAGATCTCCTACGGCGAAGGCGTCGAGCGCGTATTCCCGGTTTACTCCCCGATGATCGAAAGCGTCGACGTCGTTCGTCGCGGTAAGGTCCGTCGCGCCAAGCTCTACTACCTCCGCGACCTGCGCGGTAAGGCTGCCCGTATCGTTGAGAACACCGGCACCCGCGCCCGCAAGCTCAACGATGCCGAGCGCCAGGCTCTGGCCGACGAAAAGGCACGCATCGAAGCCGAGAAGGTTGCAGCCGCTCAGGCTCTCGCAGCCGAGAAGGCAGCAGCCGAAGCCGCCGAAGCAAAGGCAGCCGCCGATGCTGCAGCAGCAGCAGCAGCTGCTGCAGCCGAGCCGGCAGCAGAATAAGCTTCGATCCCTACGGATCGCGACGATTGAAGGCGGCCTTCGGGTCGCCTTTTTTACTGCCCGGCCTCGCGCCGTCGGAAAGAAATTTTCTCTGCCGACTACCCGCTTAGAGTTGCTTTTCTATTTTTATGATCGCAGCCATGGCAATGATCTTGCCATGGGCTTTCTAAATATGACAGTTTTCCGCCACTCTGGCGTCGGATGATTTCAGGTCGAATCGAGCTGAAATCTGAATCCGCGCCGGAATCAAATAGGGAGAGCATGATGTCGTCCGAAAGCCGCTGACGCTTTTGGCATCATGCTTTAATCGGGGAGATTTCCATGGCATTGCGCCGTTCGTTCCTTCTGGGCCTGAGCGCCCTCGTGCTTGCACCTTTCGCTTCCTTCGCCGCCGACCTTCCGAACCTCAATGGCAAGACCGTCGTCGTCGTCACAGAGAATGCCTATCCGCCGCTGCAGTTCATCGATCCGAAGACGAACAAGGCGATCGGCTGGGAATATGACGCGATGAACGAGATCGCCAAGCGCCTGAACTTCAAGGTCGAGTACCAGAACACCAGCTGGGACGCGATGATCCAGGCTGTTTCCGAAGGTCAGTACAACATCGGCATGACCGGCATCACCATCAAGGACGACCGCAAGCAGAAGGTCGATTTCTCCGACCCCTACATGCGCTCCGAACAGTTCATGCTGGTGCGCGGCGACGAGAAGCGGTTCACCGATGCCAAGAGCTTCGCTGCCGTCAAGGACGCCCTGATCGGCGCGCAGCCGGGCACGACCCCCTTCTACACCGCCGTCTACTCGGTTCTCGACGGCAACGAGCAGAACCCGCGCATCAAGACCTTCGAGACCTTCGGCGCCACCGTGCAGGCACTGAAAACCGGCGATGTCGATATGGTGCTGACCGACGGCACGGCCGGCAAGGGCTATGTCGATGCCTCCAACGGCGGCCTGAAGCTCGTCGGCGGCCCGCTCGGCTCCGAGGATTTCGGCTTCATCTTCCAGAAGGGCTCCGATCTCGTCGCCCCCGTCAATGCCGCCATCGCCAGCCTCAAGGCCGACGGCACTTTCGAGGCGCTGAACAAGAAGTGGTTCCTCGACTACAAGATGGGCCAATGAACCCTGCAGATCGACATAGTGGAAGCCCGCTCTGATGGCACCTTTGGCAGGCCCGGGCGGGCACCGCGGCAAGGATGACTTTCCCTGGTGGTTGGTTGCCCTTGCCATCCTTGGCGTCGTCGCCTCCGTCGCTATCGCGGCAAACGGCCTCTACGCCCAGATCTTCTCCCTTCTACTGAACGGCATCGGCGTCACGGTCTTCGTGACGCTGGTGGCGTTTACGCTTGCCATGCTGTTCGGCCTTGGGCTTGCGCTACTCGGCTTGTCGGATTTCCTGGTGCTCAGGCAGGTCGCGCGTTTCTATATCGAGATCGTGCGCGGCATCCCGATGCTGGTGCTGCTGTCCTACGTCGCCTTCGTCGGCACGCCGGCCTTTGTGGCGGTCTATAATGTCATCGTCTCACCGTTGATCTCCGCGGGCTGGATGAGCGCGCTCGTCACCCGCGACGTGCCCTTCGTCTGGCGCACGATCATCGCGCTGACCATCGGCTACTCGTCCTTCATCGCCGAGATCTTCCGCGCCGGCATCCAGGCGGTCGACCAGGGCCAGATCGAAGCGGCAAAGGCGCTCGGCCTCAGCCGCTTCCAGCGCTTCCGCCTCGTCGTCTTCCCGCAGGCGATCCGGGTCATCCTGCCGCCGCTGTCCAACGATTTCATCGCGATGGTCAAAGACAGTTCGCTGGTGTCCGTCCTCGGGGTTGCCGATATCAGCCAGCTCGCCAAGCTCTATTATTCGGCCAATTTCCGCTACTTCGAAACGCTGTCGATCCTCGCCTTCATCTACCTGCTTTTGACAATCGGCCTGTCGCTGCTGCTCAGGCAGCTCGAGGCCTGGATGCGCCGACGCTCGGGCAGCGATCGCTCCGCCTTTCCCCGCTTGGCGGCGGGCCAGCCGCCGGGTGCGCAAGTGTGATCGAGACATGAGTATCGGTTCGTGCGGCCCACTGCATGATTAAAAGCGCAACTGCGCCGACCGTACCGATACACCCCATCGTCGGCATTGCCGAAGGTTTTGAAAATTGATATGAGCATGGCCATGACTAGGATCATGAGCAAAGACGGGCGTTACGTCACGGCTTTCGTGCTGCAGGACCACAAGCGCCTGCCGGCACGTTTCTTTGCGATGATTTCGGGCGCGCTCAACAGCCGACTTCGCTGATCACACCCGAGGCCGGCGGTCCTGATCCGTCACCCCCATCTTCGACACCGCCAATATGGATCTGTAGCCATGAGCGCTCCACGCACACTGTATGATAAAATCTGGGATGACCATCTGGTCGACGCCCAGGACGACGGCACCTGTCTTCTCTATATCGACCGCCACCTCGTTCATGAGGTGACCTCGCCGCAGGCCTTCGAAGGCCTGCGCATGAGCGGTCGCAAGGTTCACGCGCCGCAGAAGACGCTTGCGGTCGTCGACCATAACGTCCCGACCTCGACCGATCGCCACCTCGGCATCAAGAACGAGGAAAGCCGCATCCAGGTCGAACAGCTCGCCAAGAATGCGGCTGAATTCGGCGTGGAGTATTACTCCGAGAGCGACAAGCGTCAGGGCATCGTTCACATCATCGGCCCCGAGCAAGGCTTCACCCTGCCCGGCATGACCATCGTCTGCGGCGACAGCCACACCTCGACCCACGGCGCCTTCGGTTCTCTGGCGCACGGTATCGGCACGTCCGAGGTCGAGCATGTGCTCGCCACGCAGACGCTGATCCAGAAGAAGGCCAAGAACATGCTGGTGCAGGTCGACGGCCAGCTGCCGC
The DNA here is from genome assembly GCA_000799755.1 of Martinezella tropici. Lineage (GTDB taxonomy): Bacteria > Pseudomonadota > Alphaproteobacteria > Rhizobiales > Rhizobiaceae > Rhizobium > Rhizobium tropici_A. The sequence continues at coordinate 65,393 of JUHI01000004.1, read as the reverse complement.
CGGGCGTCACCGCTAAGGACATCATCCTCGCCATCATCGGCGAAATCGGCACCGCCGGCGGCACCGGCTACGTCATCGAATACGCAGGCGAAGCCATTCGCTCGCTGTCGATGGAAGGCCGCATGACCATCTGCAACATGTCGATCGAAGGCGGCGCCCGCGCCGGCCTGATCGCTCCGGATGAGATCACCTTCGAATATATCAAGGGCAAGCCGCGCTCGCCGAAGGGTGAAGCGCTGGAACAGGCGATCGCCTACTGGAAGACCCTGACGTCGGACGAAGGCGCGCACTACGACCGCGTCGTCAAGCTCGACGCCGCAAGCCTGCCGCCCATCGTTTCCTGGGGTTCCTCGCCGGAGGACGTCGTCTCCATCCAGGGTATCGTTCCCAACCCGGACGACATTCAGGACGAGACGAAGCGCACCTCCAAGTGGCGCGCCCTCGACTATATGGGCCTGAAGCCGGGCACGCCGATGACCGAGATCAACATCGACCGCGTCTTCATCGGCTCCTGCACCAACGGCCGCATCGAAGACCTGCGCGCCGTTGCCAAGGTCGTCGAAGGCAAGACCGTCGCTTCCACGGTCGACGCCATGATCGTTCCCGGCTCCGGCCTGGTGAAGGAACAGGCAGAAGCAGAAGGCCTCGACAAGATCTTCAAGGCTGCCGGCTTCGACTGGCGCGAGCCGGGCTGTTCCATGTGCCTCGCCATGAACGACGACCGCCTGAAGCCGGGCGAGCGCTGCGCTTCGACCTCGAACCGCAACTTCGAAGGCCGCCAGGGCTTCAAGGGCCGCACGCATCTGGTTTCGCCGGCCATGGCCGCAGCCGCCGCGATCGCCGGCCACTTCGTCGATATCCGCGAGTGGAACTGATCCGCTCGGAAAGCTTGAATGACAAAGGGCGGCTCGATGGCCGCCCTTTTTGCTTATGGATGTGAACTCGCCCCCTATTGCTTCGATACGGCCGGCTGGCTTCCGGCTGTTGCGGAGCTTTCCGTCGCAGGCGCCTGCTGCGCCCGCTGGCTGAGCCAAACGCTACCCAGCACGATGACGATGCCGAACATCTGCATCGCATTCAGTTGTTGGCCGAGTACGGCCCAACCGAGGATCACGGCCGTCGTCGGGCTGAGGAAGCCGAGCGGAGAGACGACCGAAGGCTCGAGCCGCGACAGACCGCGGAACCAAAGGATATAGGTGAGCGCCGCGCCGATCAGTCCGAGATAGGTAAAGCCGAGAATGTTGGCGCCGGTCAGATGCGGCAGCGGCGGCTCGAGCAGCAGCGCCACCGGCAACAATAGCAAGCCGCCTGCCGTCAGCTGCCATGCCGTGAAGGTCAGCGGCGAGACATCGGGCCGCCAGCGGCGACTGAGCACGGTTCCCGCCGCCATGGAGAAGGCCCCGGCAATGCCGGCGACAATGCCGACCGGGTCGAGCGTCGCATTCGGCGTCAGGATAAGCAGCGCGACGCCGCCGATACCGGCGATGGCCGCCACGATCGAAAGGCTGCGGATCGGCGATCCCAGCAGCAATCGCGCCAGCACGATGACGATCAGCGGCTGGACGGCACCGACGGTCGCGGCAACGCCGCCGGGCAGCCGATAGGCCGAAATGAACAGCAGCCACCAGAAGATGGAAAAGTTCAGCGCGCCGAGAACCAGCGACTTCAGCCACCAGACGCCATGCGGCAGCCGGCGCACGATGGCAAGCAGCAGCAGCCCGGCAGGCAGGGCCCGCAGCATGGCGACCGTAAGAGGGTAGCCGGCCGGTAGCAGCTGCGTCGTCACCAGATAGGTGCTGCCCCATATCGCCGGCGCGATGGCGGTCAGCAGCAGGTCGAAATTGCGATTCATGGGTCTGGCCTCGATTTTATCTTGACCTCAAGATAAACTGAAATACCTTGACGTCAAGATAAAATCGTGGCGAGATGCAGGCATGGATCGCATCGACAGAATTCTTGAGCAATGGCGCCGCGAACGGCCTGACCTCGACACCACGGCCATGGGTCTCCTCGGGCGTATGCGCAATCTCACCCTTCATCTCTCGCGCGAAATGGAGAAGACCTTCGGCCGCTTCAACCTGAACTCGGCGAACTTCGACATGCTGGCGACCCTGCGCCGCTCGGGCGAACCCTATACCCTCTCCCCCAGCGACCTGATGGAAACGATGATGGTGTCATCGGGTACGATGACCAATCGCATCGATCAGCTGGAGAGAGCCGGCCTCGTCGCTCGCAGCCAGAACCCGAAAGACGGCCGCGGCTTCCTGATCTCTCTGACTCCAAAGGGTTTCGACCTGATCGACGCAGCGGTGACGGCGCATGTCGAAACGCAGACACGTTTGATTTCAACCCTTTCGGAAGGCGAACGAAAGGGTCTTGACCGTCTGCTACGCAATTATTTAGCCGACTTCGAATCTCGCGGCTGAACCTGCACGCCGCTCCGCACAGACGTCGCGAATACAGCCGCGCAGCCAGCGATGTGCCGGATCGGCATCGAGCCTGGGATGCCAGAGCAGCGAGATCGTCACATTGGAGGTCGGCACCGGCAGGACGAAACTATGCATGTCGGTTCGCAGGTTGCCGGTATAGCGCTCCGGCACGCTGACGATCAGGTCGGAGGCGCGCGCCAGGGCCAGCGCCGCCGAAAAACTGCCGACGATGGTTGCGATCTGCCGCTTCAGGCCCAGCCCCTCCAGCAACTCGTCGATCTGCCCTTTCTGAAGACCGCGCCGTGAAACCAGAATGTGTTGGCCGGCGGCATAGCGCTCCGGCGTCATCGCCCCATCGCTCAGCGGATGCCCGTTTCGGACGACGCCGACGAAGCGATCATGAAACAGCGCCTGGGCTCGCAACTCCGGGCCGGTATCGTCCCCCACAACTCCGGTCTCGAAATCGATCGTGCCTTCGCGTAACGGCGTGCTGTCCTTGTCCAGTTTCTGCGTGAAATAGAGGCGAACGCCAGGCGCCTGCTCGGCGATGCGCGCGATCAGTTGGGCGCCGAAATTCTCCACGAAGCCCTCGCGGGTGCGCAACGTGAAAATCCGAATAAGCTGCTTCAAATCCAGGGCCTCGGCGGGCCGCAAGGCCGCTTCCGCCTCCTCCACCAGTTGGCCGACGCGCTCGCGCAATTCCAGGGCGCGCGGTGTCGGCACAAGCCCGCGCCCGGCTCTCACCAGCAGCGGATCGCCGGTCGTCTCCCGCAGACGCGCCAGCGCCCGGCTCATGGCGGAAGGGCTCAATCGCAATCGCCGGGCTGCGCGGGCGACGCTGCCTTCCGCGAGCAGGACATTGAGGGTGACGAGCAGATTCAGATCGGGCGTGGGCATGATGCGATCATAGCATGGTTTTGCCGATATATGGCGTCAAACGCACGAATGAAGTGCAAATGCTGCGCGTTCCGCCACATCTGCCAAACCGCTAGCGTCTGCGGGATTTTCAGATCTTGTCAGAATCGGAGCTCATATTGAAACCAATCCCTGAAAAGCCCGGCGAAGCCGCGCACATGCAGACAGCCACCTCCGCGCGCTGGGCGCTCGCCAGCCTCTCACTATCGATGCTGATGCCGTCGCTCGACACCAGCATCGCCAATGTCGGTCTGCCGACGCTTGCGCAAGCCTTCGGCGCCTCCTTCCAGCAGGTGCAATGGATCGTGCTTGCCTATCTGCTTTCCATCACCACGCTGATCGTCAGCGTCGGTCGGCTGGGCGATATTTTTGGCCGGCGTCGCCTGCTGCTGACCGGAATAGCCCTCTTTACCCTCGCCTCGCTGTTCTGCGGCTTAGCGCCGACGCTGCCGCTGCTGATTGCCGCCAGAGCCCTGCAGGGCCTTGGTGCCGCCATGATGATGGCGCTGACCGTCGCCATGGTTGGCGAAGCCGTGCCGAAGGAAAGGACCGGCAGCGCCATGGGCCTGCTGGGCACCATGTCCGCGATCGGCACCACCCTCGGACCATCGCTCGGGGGCATCCTGATCGCCAGCCTCGGCTGGGAAACCATTTTCCTGGTCAACGTTCCCCTTGGGATCGTGAATTTCCTGCTCGCCGCTCGCTTCCTGCCGGCGGATCGTCAGGATCGGAACGCAGCCCGGGGCCGCCTGGATGGGATCGGCACTCTGCTGCTGGCCCTGACGCTGGCCGCCTATGCGCTGGCGATGACCATGGGACATGGAAGCTTCGGCGTGGTGAATATCGGCCTGCTGCTGGCGGCGGCCTTCGGCATTGCCCTGTTTGTATTCGCCGAGACGAAGGTGAAGTCGCCGCTGCTGCACCTTTCGATGTTCCGCAATCGCAAGCTCAGCATGGGCCTTGCCATGAGCACCCTCGTTTCCACGGTGATCATGGCGACGCTGGTGGTCGGCCCGTTCTATCTTTCTCTCGCCCTTGGTTTCGATGCCGCCCATGTTGGCGCCATCATGTCCGCTGGCCCGCTGGTGTCGGCGCTGACCGGCGTGCCGGCCGGCCACATCGTCGATCGATTCGGCGCACATCGCATGAGCATGGTAGGTCTTGTCGGCATGATCGTCGGCCTGTCGCTGATAGCGGCGTTGCAGGGGAGGTTCGGCGCCGCCGGCTATATCGGACCGCTCGTCATCACCACGGCGAATTACGCTCTGTTCCAGGCGTCCAACAACACCTCGATCATGAAGGGTATTCGCGCGGAGCAGCGCGGCGTGATTTCCGGCATGTTGAGCCTGTCGCGAAATCTCGGCCTGGTCACCGGTGCATCCGTCATGGGCGCGATCTTTGCGCTCGCATCGGGGACGACCGACATGATAACGGCGCGCCCTGAAGCCGTCGGAACCGGAATGCAGATCACCTACGTCGTGGGCGCCCTTCTGATCGTCGCAACGCTCGCCGTCGCATTGACGGGCCAAGCCTTTGCAAAGCGCACCGTCCTATCGGAGGAGACACCATGAGACCCGAACAGACACAGGATGGCGGCCGACGGGTCCGCCATCCCCTCAGGCAGATCCACGGCCGCCGAATTCGGATGAAACGAAATCGAGGAAACTCCGGAGCTTCGGCGTGATGCGCCGATCGGGCGCGTGGAGGATGTGAAGCGAGCGCACCGGCACTCTGTATTCGGGCAGGATGGAAACCAGCGATCCGGTTTCGAGACCGGATCTAACGAGTTCGTACGGCTGCAGGATGATGCCGAGCCCGGCAAGCGCCGCCTGCAGCAGTGCCTCGCCGCTGTCGATCATCAGCCGGCCGGAAATGGGAATATTCACGCTTCCCTCCGGCCCCTCGAAGTCCCAATATCTCCGCAACATGGTATGCGAGAAGATGAGGCAGTCATGCCCCTTGAGATCATCCGGCTTCGAAGGCAGGCCACGGGAGCGAAGATAGCTTGGCGCTGCGCAGATCACCAGTCGGTAGGGGTCCAGGCGCCGGGCAATCAGGCCGCTGTCGACAAGTTCGCCGACGCGAAAGACCGCGTCGTAGCCTTCATCGATCAAATCGACCAAGCGGTTCGAAAGCGACAGCTCTATCGAAACCTCCGGATGAGCGCCGAGATACTTTGAAAGCTTCGGCGTGAGCGCATGAATTCCGAAGGAGACGGGAGCGTTGACCTTCAGCTTTCCGCGGGGGACCGCGCGCGTTTCCGCCGCCAATGCCTCGGCGGATTCGACCTCGGCCAGAATGTTGCGGCAGCGCTCGTAGAACTGGCTTCCGACTTCCGTGAGATGCTGCCTGCGCGTGGTGCGGTTGAGAAGCCGGATGCCGAGGTGCTGCTCGAGGAACTGCACATGCTTGCCCACCAGCTGGGGTGACATGTTCAGCGCATCGGCGGCCGCACTGAACGAGCCGAACTCGACGGCTTTGACGAAGATGCTCATGCTCGACAAGCGATCCATTAGAAACAATCCATTTCCAGTGTTGATCTTATGAGCCCATTTATCCCGATATCAGGATAATCGTATCTATTCCTCATCCGCAACAAGGAGTGAACGGACATGACGATTGCTGTGATTGGCACCGGAAATATGGGTGCGGGCCTGGCGCGAATGCTGGCAGAAGCAGGCTCTGACGTGGTGATTGGTCATCATGATCCCGCAAAGGCTGCGGCCCTCGCCGCGGAATTGGGAGCGAACGTGGAAGCAGGAGGCGTAGCCGCCGCCGTCAAGCTTGCGGATATCGTGATCCTGGCTCTGCCCTATGGAGCAGTGGCCGACGTGCTGAAGGAAGCCGGCGACCTCAAAGGCAAGGTTCTTGTCGACATCAGCAATCCGGTCACGCCGGACTTCCGTGGCCTCGTCGTCGGGCACTCGACTTCGGCGGCCGAGGAGATCCAGGCTCTAGCGCCGGGGGCAAAGGTGGTGAAGGCCTTCAACACCATCTTCGCGCAGTTGCTGCCGGTCGAGGCGCGCAAGGGCAAGGCGCTGCAGGTTTTCATTGCGAGCGACGACGAAAGGGCCAAGGATGCCGTTTCCCGTCTCGCCGCATCCGCCGGCTTCGAGCCGGTCGATGCCGGTCCGCTTGCCAACGCCCGCTTCATCGAGCCCATCGGCGAGATGAACATTCATTTCGGCTTCTTCCTCGGCAAAGGCCCCTCGGTGGCGCCCGCCTGGGTTCAGATCTGAACGCAGTCGACACCGCATCGACACAAAAAGGCCCGGAGCTTTCGCTCCGGGCCTCTCTGTTTATGTGATCGGCAACCCGCCGGTCAGAAGCTGGCCTTCAGCGGATCGGGGCCGATGCGGCCACCGGCCGAATCGAGCTTGGCCATCTCAGCCAGATCGTCGGCATCGAGCTTGAAGTCGAAAACCCTGAGGTTTTCCTCGATACGGCTCGGCGTCACCGATTTCGGGATGACGATCAGGCCATTGTCGATATGCCAGCGGATGATGACCTGCGCCGGCGTGCGGCCGTGCTTGGCGGCGACCTTGCCGATAACAGCATTGGCGAGAAGCTTGCCCTGGCCGAGCGGGCTCCAGGATTCGGTCTTGATGCCCAGCTTGTCGTGAACCGCGCGCAGTTCCTTCTGCTGGAAGGTCGGATGCAGCTCGATCTGGTTGAGTACGGGCGTCACGCCGGTTTCGCCGATGATGCGCTCGAGATGCGCCTCGGCAAAGTTGGAAACGCCGATCGAACGGGCACGGCCTTCTTCCTTGATCCGCACGAAGGCTTTCCACGTGTCGAGATAGCGGTTGCGGTGCGGCGACGGCCAGTGGATCAGATAGAGATCGATATAATCGGTGCCGAGGCGCTTGAGGCTTTCGTCAAAGGCCCTCAGCGTGGAATCGAAGCCCTGCGCCTCATTCCAGAGCTTCGTGGTCAGATAGATGTCCTTGCGGGCGACGCCGGACTGGCGCATGCCCTCGCCGACGCCGTCCTCGTTGGCATAGATGGCGGCGGTATCGACATGGCGATAGCCGGCCTTCAAAGCCGTACTGACAGCCATAGGCGCGACGTTTTCCGGGGTTTGCCAGACGCCGAGGCCGACCTGCGGAATGGAGTTGCCGTCATTGAACGTGATTGTCGGTTGCGTGGTCACGATAAGTCTCCAAAGGATGAGAAATGGGTGGAGTGAAGGCGTGATTTAAATTCGGAAAGAAAAGGTCGCGGCCTGGCCCGCGCGGGCGCGCCGGTCGAAAACCTATATAGTGGAGAATGCCGCGACTTTAACCCCGATGACCCGATCAGACAACCCGAATGGCGGTCCCCTTGCGCAACAGCGGCAGGATGCGGCGCATGTCGGGAAGGCTGACCGCGACGCATCCGGCAGTCGGCTCATATCCCGGCCGGATCAGATGAAAGAAGATCGCCGAGCCGCGATGACGCCGGCGCGACCTCACATTCCAATCCAGCACCAGGCAGACATCGTAGAGGCCGTCGCCCCGCAGCAATTCCTCATGACTGGGCTGGAACGGAGCCTTCACCAGCCTGTTGTAATTGGGATCGCCGGGCTCATCGCACCAGAGCATATCCTCGCGAATACGCCGCATCGGCAGAGCCGTCTTCAGGGAGCGCAGGCGATCGCCACGCGTGAAACCATAGAGCAGCTTCATCTCGGCAATCGGTGTTGCGCCGTCCCCTTCCCGCTTCAGGATGCTGCGTCCGGATCTGCCGATCGCGGCCGGCACGGTGAGGCCTCCCACCTGCACCAGCGCCCGCGTCTTTCTGCCCGGCGCAGCACGCACGACGATCGTCGATGCGCTGCGTCTGGCCCCCGCCCTTGTCTTTTGCATTTTCCTCACATGTTTTTGCTTTGCGCGTGATTTCATTTGAAATCATAGCAGTTTCATCCAAACGACCAAGCCTGAGCCGCGTCGCGACTTGCTAAAAATGCAATTTGGCGTAGGACTTAGGAGGGAATAGAACGAGGACCCGAACGGCATGACCGCACGCACCATTCTCCTGGTGGACGATGACAACGACCTGCGCGAGATGTTGGTCGAGCAATTATCGCTCTATGAGGAATTCAATGTCCTGCAGGAGGCGACCGCTGGAAAGGGCGTGCAGACGGCGCGCACCGTGCCCGTCGATCTCCTGATCATGGATGTCGGCCTGCCAGACATGGACGGCCGCGAAGCCGTCAAGCTGCTGCGCAAGAACGGTTTCAAATCGCCGATCATCATGCTGACGGGTCACGACACGGACTCCGACACTATTCTCGGCCTGGAAGCCGGCGCCAACGACTATGTGACGAAGCCCTTCCGCTTCGCCGTCCTGCTCGCCCGCATCCGCGCGCAGCTGCGCCAGCACGAGCAGAGCGAAGATGCGACCTTCACCGTCGGCCGCTACCTCTTCAAGCCGAGCCAGAAGCTGCTCACCACCGATGACGGCCAGAAGATCCGCCTGACGGAAAAGGAAGCGGCCATCATCCGCTATCTCTATCGCGCCGATCAGAAGGTCGTCACCCGCGATATCCTGCTGGAAGAGGTCTGGGGCTACAATTCCGGCGTGACCACCCACACGCTCGAAACCCATGTCTACCGCCTTCGCCAGAAGATCGAGCGCGATCCCTCCAACGCCGAAATCCTGGTGACGGAAAACGGCGGCTACAAGATCATCCCGTAGGCGATCGATGGCGCTGAACGACGATATCCGACTGCTGTCGCAACTGCCGCTCTTTCACGGCATGGGCGATGAGCCGCTGCGGCTGATCGCTTTCGGCGCCGATCGCCGCCATGTGAACGACGGCCAGACGCTGTTCCGGGAGAAATCGCCCGCAGAATGCGCCTATGTCATCACGCGGGGCAGCTTCGAGCTCAGCACCATCGACGCCAGCGGCCAGAAGCAGGTGGAGGCGGTCGTCCAGGCCGGCACCATGCTTTCTGAACTCGCTATGGTGACGCTGGTGGAGCGCAAATATACGGCAGTCGCCGCGGAAGAAGCCGACGTGATCCGCATCACGCGCGCCCTCTTCCACCGCCTCATCGAAGAATATCCCGATGCCGGCCTACTGATCCAGAACCGCATCCGGGAAAACTTTGCCACGCTGGCGAGACAGGCGGCAGCCCTTCTCGGCCGCTTTTCCTGACCTTCACCGACGACCGGTCTCACGACAGCGGCTTTACAAGCAAGACCGTCGTCAGTCCGCTCTCCCAATCCTCATCCGGATAGCGGTCAACCTCGCGATAGCCTCGGGCTGCATAAAAGGCCTGACTGGGATGATTGAACGTATCGGTTTCCAGTCGTGCCACGGCAAAGCCGGCAGCAGCAATCTGCTTCTCTGCATGGTCCATCAGACGTCGTCCGATTCCCTGCCGAGCATGCGCCGAATGCACGTGAAGCGCGTGCACGAAGTCGTCATCCCAATCGACAAAGCCGACGACCTGACCTGCAACCTCGGCCACCCAGAATAGAAGCCCGCGCATATCCACATAGGCGGCAGGCTTTTCTTCCTGAAGAAATGCCTGCACGGCGGCCTCCGTGATGTTGGGTCGCCAAGTGTTGTCGAAGGTATCGTGAAGAACGGCGCACAGGTTGGCCGTATCCTCCCGTCGCGCTGCCCGAAGGATGGGATCTCTATCTCTACTCATGATGGCAGGATAGACCTGCTGGCGGATCGAATCCAGCATTTGATGCCCTCGTTTGACGGCAGTCATGCAGATCGATCACCGAGCGGAAGACATCAACCGTTCCATCACTAGAGATCGAAATGCGCCGTAACGGGCACGTGGTCGGATGGACGATCCCAGCCGCGCGCCGCCTTCAGGATCTCGATGCGCTGCAGATGCGGGCCGAGATCGGAGGACGACCAGATATGGTCGAGGCGACGGCCACGGTCGGCGGCTTCCCAGTCCTTGGCGCGATAGCTCCACCATGTATAGAGCTTCTCGTTTTCAGGCACCTGCTGTCGCATCAGGTCGAGCCAGGCGCCGCGCTTCATCACGTCGATCAGCCCGTCGGTCTCGACCGGCGTATGGCTGACGATCTTCAGGAGCTGCTTGTGCGACCAGACGTCGTGCTCGAGCGGCGCGATATTGAGATCGCCGACGAGGATAGCCGACGTGTTCTGCTCGGCATTGGCGTGCAGCTTCTTCATCTCCTCGATGAAATCCAGCTTGTGGCCGAACTTCGGATTGATATCCCGATCCGGCTCGTCGCCGCCGGCCGGTACATAGAAATTGTGCAGACGGATGCGCCGCCCGCCACGCTCGAAGATCGCCGAAATGTGCCTGCTGTCGCCGACATTGCAATAATCCTGGCGATGATCCTCGGTTAGCGGGAAACGCGAAGCGATGGCCACCCCATGATAGCCCTTCTGCCCATGGATGATGATGTGCTCATAGCCAAGCGCCCTCAGCGGCGCATAGGGGAAAAGCTCGTTCGGAACCTTGGTTTCCTGCAGGCAGAGGACGTCAGGCCGGGCCTGCATGACGAACTGCTCGACGATGGGCATGCGCAGCCGCACCGAGTTGATGTTCCAGGTCGCAATCGAAAATCCCATGCCCAAACCTTCCCCTTGAGAGCAGTTCCAGGAAAAGTGCGCAGCGGTTTTCCGTCCGGAATTGCATCAAAACAGACACGTGGAGCGGTTCGGCGATTCGATGAAACGCTTGACCGCTCTAGCCAGGCTAAGGCTTTAGACCGGGAACCAAGGAAAAGAAAGCGCCATTCGGCGCTTACCTTATGTCCGCGGTGGAGAGGCGATCAGCGCGTATAGTCGATGCGGAAGACGCTGTCGTCGAAGGCGACATTGGTCTTCACATTATTGATGATGACATCGGTCGTCTTGCCCTGCGGATCGATCACAGTCCATTGCCGCAGGTCGTAGGTCTTCGAATCGAAGATCATCGTGATGGTGGAATCGCCGAAGACGGTGCGGTTGCCGAGCGTGATCTTGGTCAGATCCGGCTGCGAATCGACATTGCGCACCATGTCGGCCGAGAGGTCGATCTTGTTGGCGAGCAGCAGGCTGAGCGGCGTCTTCGACAACTGATACATGTTTCTTGTCTGCGTCTGGTCGTTGATGACCTGCACGTTGTTGCCGTCGCAGATGACGCGCATGCGCGACGGCGGATCGTAGTTGAAGCGCATCTTGCCGGGACGCTGAATGAAGAATGCACCGCTCATCTGATCGCCGCGCGGCCCGATTTGCAGGAAGCCGCCCTTCATCGACTTGATGGACGAGAAGTGATCGGCGATGGCCTGGGCGATATTGGGATTGAGGGTGGCTGCAGCTGCCTGTGTCTGTGCCTGCCCTTGGGCCTGCGCAAGGGCCGAAACCGGCAGAACCCCTGCCGCGCCGACCGCGACCACGGCGCCGAGGAAATGCCGGCGGCTCAGGGAAAGTCGGCTGGACGGCTGCGCATCAAACTTTGTCATCGAATTCTCCTTCATGCTTCGTCCATGGCGCGCAAAATCGGCGTCTTCATGGCGCAACGGCCCGGGGCCGGTAAGGGGCTGCGATCAAATTTCCCTGAACATAGACCGACTATGCGACACAGAAGGCGGGCTGCCTCAGCGATCCAGTATATCGGCTTCGGTGGGAACGAGGATTTCGCGCTTGCCGGCATGGTTGGCCGGGCCGATCAGCCCTTCCTGCTCCATGCGCTCGATCAGCGAGGCCGCGCGGTTGTAGCCGATGCCGAGCCGGCGCTGGATGTAGGAAGTCGAGGCCTTGCCGTCGCGCAGGACGATCGCAACCGCCTGGTCGTAAGGATCTTCTGAATCGGAAAGATTGGCGGTGCCCGCCGGACCATGGCCGTCTTCGTCATCCTCATCGTCGGCGGTGATCGCATCGAGATATTGCGGCGCGCCCTGCGTCTTCAGATAGGCGACGATATCCTCGACTTCGCCGTCGGAGACGAAGGGACCATGAACGCGCTGGATGCGCCCGCCGCCGGCCATGTAGAGCATGTCGCCCATGCCGAGAAGCTGTTCGGCACCCTGCTCGCCGAGGATGGTGCGGCTGTCGATCTTCGACGTCACCTGGAAGGAGATGCGCGTCGGGAAGTTCGCCTTGATCGTGCCGGTAATGACGTCGACCGAGGGACGCTGCGTCGCCATGATGACGTGGATGCCGGCCGCGCGTGCCATCTGTGCCAGACGCTGCACCGCGCCCTCGATATCCTTGCCGGCGACCATCATCAGGTCGGCCATTTCGTCGATGATGACAACGATATAGGGCATCGGCTTTAGGTCGAACTCTTCCGTCTCGTAGATCGCCTCGCCGGTGTGTCGGTCGAAACCGGTCTGCACGGTACGGCTGATCGCTTCGCCCTTGGCGACGGCCTGTTCAACGCGGGTATTGAAGCCGTCGATGTTGCGCACACCGATCTTCGACATCTTCTTGTAGCGCTCTTCCATCTCGCGGACGGTCCATTTGAGCGCGACCACAGCCTTCTTCGGATCGGTAACGACAGGCGACAGGAGATGCGGGATACCGTCATAGACGGAGAGTTCCAGCATCTTCGGATCGATCATGATCAGGCGGCACTGTTCCGGCGTCATGCGATAGAGCAGCGACAGGATCATCGTGTTGATGGCGACGGACTTACCCGAACCAGTCGTACCTGCGACGAGCAGATGCGGCATCTTGGCGAGATCGGCGATGACGGGCTCGCCGCCGATCGTCTTGCCGAGCGACATGGCGAGCTTGGCCTTGGACGTCTCGAAATCGCGGCTGGCGATGAGCTCGCGCAGATAGACCGTTTCGCGCGTCGAATTCGGCAGTTCGATGCCGATGGCGTTGCGGCCGGGCACGACCGCGACGCGGGCGGCGATCGCGCTCATCGAGCGGGCGATATCATCGGCAAGACCGATGACGCGGGACGATTTGATGCCGGGCGCCGGCTCAAGCTCGTAAAGCGTGACGACCGGGCCGGGGCGGACATGGATGATCTCGCCCTTGACGCCGAAATCCTCGAGCACGCCTTCGAGCATGCGGGCATTCTGCTCCAGCGCATCGGCCGAGAGCGTCGCATCGCGGGTAATGGTCTTGGGTTCTGCAAGCAGGTGGACGGCGGGAAGCTGGAAGCCATAGGGACGGATGAAGGAGGTCTGTGCCTCGCGTTCCGCCCGCGCACCCGGCTTCGGGCGCGGTGCGGCGGGAGTGACGCGATGGCCGGCGGCCGCACCCTTCGGCGTAGCCGGGGCGAGCGGCCAATCCTCGTCCTCGTCGTCGGGCAAGATATCGGCCGGGCGGCGCGGATCGCGATCATAGAGCGCGTCTTCGTCCTCATCCTCGTCGTCTCCGAGGCTGATCGAGGGCGCGGACACGACGCGGCGCGCAGCCGGGCCATCCATGGATGGATCGAGGCGGTCGCCACGAGCCATGGGTGCCTTTGCACGCACCGGCTCGTTCAGGGTACCGAATTCGTCGTCGTTGAAATCATAGGGCGCGTCAAAGGCATGGTCGCGGCGCTTGCGCGGACCCATGCCGAACAGCCGGCGAAGACGTGCCTGCGTGTTGTACCAGGCATGCATGACGGCACCGAAGGCCATGAAATTGCCGAGGAAGCTGCCCCGGTCGTCATCCTCGTCCACATCGCCCACCCGGCGGGCACGGCTGCGGGTTTCCTCGTAGTCGTCCTCATCCTCTTCGTCGTCAACGAGGTTTTCGCCGATGACGCCGGAGGCAAAAAGCATGAGCCAGGCGGCCGGAACGGCGAGGATCGAACCGATGACAATAGCAACCACGCCGCTCGGATAGGTGCCGATGAAGAGGGCCGGAAGGCGCAGGAGGAGATCGCCGACAACGCCGCCGATGCCGTTCGGGATCGGCCAGGTCGGCGGCGCCGGGAAGCAGGCGATGGAACCGGCCGCAACGATACAGCCGCCGATCCAGGCGCCGAGGCGCGATGGCACCCGATGAAGCTTTCGATTGGTGATGAACGCCAGGGCCCAGGCGGCAATGGGCAGCATCGCCAGAACCGAGGCAAGGCCGAGCGACTGCATCAGGATGTCGGCAAAGGCGGCGCCCGGAAAGCCGAGCAGGTTGGTGGGCGCATTGGCGGTTGCGTAGGAGTAGCTGGGGTCCATGACGTTCCAGGTCGCCAGCGCCGCTACGGCGAGCGCCAGCAGGAACAGTATCGCAAAGCCCGCCAGGCCCTTGACCTGACGCCAAACCACGCTCGAAAGCGATAAACGGTCGGGGCGACCGCTCAACGCCGCCGAATTGCTTCTGCCCATGATATCCAGCCCCGTTCCTGTCCAAAGCGCAAGCGAATCGGTCTATGCCCACTCGCCGGCAGGTTAGACCTACCTAATCAGAGGAGGGTTAATGGCATGTTAACCATCCATGCCAAGCCCAGGGATTGCAGGCTTTGGAAGCGGGATATCGTTGCACAAAAGAAAAGGGCCCGAACCGAAGTCCGGGCCAAGGGCGTCCTGTTTGCGATGAAACAGGACGCGACGGGATGTTGAGCGATGCCGGGCATTTTGCGCCGGCATCGCAAGCTCCGATCAGGAATTGTGGTAGGCGGCTTCGCCGTGCGAGGCGAGGTCGAGACCTTCGCGCTCTGCTTCCGGAGCGACGCGCAGGCCGATGATGACGTCAACGATCTTGTAGAGGATCGCCGAGCCGATGCCGCACCACAGGATTGTCGTGACGACGGCGGTGAGCTGCACCACGACCTGGCTGCTCATGGTGACGCCATCGGCATAGCCGACGCCGCCGAGCGAAGCGCTGGCGAAGATGCCGGTTGCGATGGCGCCAAAGATGCCGCCGATGCAGTGGACGCCGAAGACGTCGGCCGTATCGTCGTAGCCGAACTTGTTCTTCACGACCGAGACGAAGAAGTAGCAGAGCGGGGAGACGATGAGGCCCATGACGATCGCGCCCATAGGACCGGCGATACCGGCGGCAGGCGTGATGGCGACCAGACCGGCAACCATGCCCGAAGCGCCGCCGAGCATGGAGGCCTTGCCGCGGGTGAAGGTCTCAACGAGCGACCAGGAGATGATGGCGGCAGCCGTTGCGACGAAGGTGTTCACGGTTGCGAGCATCGCGCCGCCGGAAGCTTCGAGGTTCGAGCCGGCATTGAAGCCGAACCAGCCGACCCAGAGCATGGACGCGCCGACCATGGTCAGCGTCATGGAGTGCGGAGCCATCATGTCCTTGCCGAAGCCGACGCGCTTGCCGACGAGCAGGGCGCCGACGAAGCCGGCGATACCGGCATTGATGTGAACGACGGTGCCGCCCGCAAAGTCGAGGGCGCCCATCTTGAAGAGCATGCCGTTGGAATCCCAGACCATGTGCGCGATCGGGAAGTAGACGAAGGTCGCCCACAGCGCGCAGAAGAGGATGGCGGCGCCGAACTTGATGCGTTCTGCAAAGGCGCCGATGATGAGTGCCGGCGTGATGGCGGCAAAGGTCATCTGGAACAGCATGAAGATGAATTCAGGAATGACCACACCCTTGGAGAAGGTTGCCGCCGTCGTCGAGGTCGAGACGCCCGACAGGAACATCTTCGCCGTGCCGCCCCAATAGGGGCTGGTGCCGCCGCCGAAGGCGAAGGAATAGCCGTAGATGACCCAGAGCAGCATCACGACCGCGCCGATCATCGTGCACTGCATCAGCACGGAGAGCATGTTCTTCGAGCGGACGAGACCGCCGTAGAACAGCGCAAGGCCCGGCACGAGCATGAACAGCACGAGAATGGTGGAGATGAACATGAACGCGGTATCGCCCTTGTCCGGCACCGGAGCAGCGGCGGTCGCGGCGGCGGCAGCCGGGGCGGCGTCCTGGGCGAAAGCGATCGCCGGCGCAAGCAGGGCCGCGGAAAGCGCGCCCACCCGTGTCACGGTGGAGGAAAGCTTGGAAAATGACATGCAAGTAACTCCCTGATCGGCCGTGTCTTACAGCGCGTCTGAATCGGTTTCGCCCGTACGGATGCGCACGGCATGGTCAATGGAATAGACGAAGATCTTGCCGTCGCCGATCTGGCCGGTCTTGGCGGCCGACGCGATGGCCTCGACGGCCTTGTCGACGGTTTCGGATGCGACTGCGACCTCGATCTTCAGCTTCGGCAGGAAGCTGACGGCATATTCGGTGCCGCGATAGATCTCGGTATGCCCCTTCTGGCGCCCGTAGCCCTTCACTTCGGTCACAGTCAGGCCCTGGATGCCGACAGCCGTGAGGGCTTCACGGACCTCATCGAGCTTGAACGGCTTGATAATGGCCATCACAATTTTCATCTGGTTTCCCATCCTTTGTTAGCCTCGGCACGGAGCCGACTCTCCTTGCCGCCGACGAGTGTTTCTGCAGCGACTGGCTATACACATTCAAAGGACGTGCCAGATTCGTGACACATTTTTAACGTATTGAAATAAAACAGATTTATTGAGTAGACCCAATAAAGCGGCATTTCTCGTCGCGAGAGCCGCACAAATAAAGTGCAAATTTATAAGTTTGCCATTTATTTAATCATTTGCCTTTTTACGAATCAGCCCCTCCTGCGCCACCGACGCAATCAGGACACCGGATCGCGTAAACAGGCTGCCGCGGGTAAACCCACGCGCCCCCGAAGCACTGGGGCTTTCCTGGCTGTAGAGCAGCCAGTCATCGAGCTTGAACGGGCGATGGAACCACATGGCATGGTCGAGGCTCGCCACCTGGACGGTGGGGTCGAGAACCGATGTACTGTGCGCATTCAAGGAAACATCGAGCAGCGTCATGTCGGAGAGATAGGCGAGCACCGCATTCTGGTAGAGCCTGCTATCCGGCACCGGTCCCGTCACGCGGACCCAGATATTTTGCCGCTGGCTCGGCTGCGCGCGGGAGAAATAGCTCTCGATCGAGACCGGCCTGATTTCGATCGCCCGTTTGCGCTCCCAATAGCGGCGCACGTTTTCCGGCGCGTGGGCGAGATAGCGCTGTTTGACCTGCTCCTCGTCCATCAATTCCTCCGGCATCGGCACGGCAGGCATATCACTCTGATGATCGAAACCGGGCTCGTCGATCTGGAAGGAAGCCGTCAGCGCAAAGATCGCCTTGCCATGCTGGACCGCAAGCACGCGCCGCGTATTGAAACTCGAACCATCGCGCAGACGGTCGACCTGATAGAGGATCGGCACGGAAGGATCGCCCGGCAGCATGAAATAGGCATGCAGCGAATGCGCGAAACGATCGCCGTCGACGGTCCTCTGCGCCGCCATCAGCGCCTGGCCGATGACCTGCCCGCCGAAGACGCGCTGCCAACCGACCTGCGGGCTGTTGCCGCGAAACAGGTTCATCTCAATGGTTTCGAGATCAAGCGTCGCAAGCACGGTTTCCATCGGGGTGAGTTTCTCGGTCTCTCGCGACATTTTGCTTGAACTCCAATGGTAGGAACCACGAACAGGATGCTCTATATAGAACAGGAAGTGACAGTAAGACACAGGGAAGCGCTATGTTGGACATGCTGGTAGTGGGTGGCGGGTATGTGGGTCTTGCCGCAGCGGTCGCAGTCAAGCAGGCAGCGCCGCATCTCGACGTCATGATCGTCGAAGCCGCGCCGGAATCCGTATGGAAGAAGGACATGCGAGCATCGGCAATCATCGCGGCCGCCTCGAAGATGCTTGAAGTCCTGGGCGTATGGGACGAGATCGCGCCGGAGGCTCAGCCGATCACCCGCATGGTCGTCACCGATTCGCGCACCGGCGATCCCGTGCGCCCCGTCTTCCTGACTTTCGACGGCGAAGTGGCCGAAGGCCAGCCTTTTGCGCATATGGTGCCGAATCTCGCGATGGTCGGCGCGTTGCGCGGTGCCTGCGAGCGCCTCGGCATCACGATCAAGCATGGCCTCAGCGCCACCGGCTTCGTCACCGACGACAATAAGACAACCCTCACCCTTTCGGATGGCAGCACGCTGGAAACGCGGCTTCTCGTCGCCTGCGACGGCGTGCGCTCGAAGCTGCGCGACATGGCGGGCATCAAGACCGTCAACTGGGACTACGGCCAATCCGGCATCGTCGTGACAGTCGAGCATGAGCGGCCGCATGGCGGCTGCGCCGAGGAGCATTTCCTGCCCTCCGGCCCCTTCGCCATCCTGCCCTTGAAGAACAATCGCTCCTCCCTCGTCTGGACGGAGCGCACGTCCAACGCCGAACGGCTGGTCGCCTCCGACGATCTCCTCTTCGAAGAGGAATTGGAGCGCCGCTTCGGCCACAAGCTCGGCGCGCTCACCACCATCGGCGAGCGCCGCGCCTTTCCGCTCGGCCTGACGATCGCCCGCGACTTCGTTGCCCCGCGCTTTGCACTCGCCGGCGACGCCGCCCACGGCATCCACCCGATCTCGGGCCAAGGCCTCAATCTCGGCTTCAAGGACGTGGCGGCATTGGCCGAAACCATCGTCGAAGCCGACCGCCTCGGCCTCGATATCGGCTCGATCAATACGCTCGAGCGCTACCAGACCTGGCGCCGCTTCGACACCTTCCGCATGGGCGCGACGACCGACGTGCTAAACCGGCTCTTCTCCAACGACAACACGCCGCTGCGCATCGCCCGCGACTTCGGGCTAGGGATCGTCGACCGCCTGCCAAGCCTCAAATCCTTCTTCATCGGCCAGGCCGCCGGCACGACGGCGAAGCACAATCCGCGCCTGCTTGCCGGCGAGGCGATTTGAAGGGCGGGATCGAAGGAGAGTCCCACACGCCGGTCGCATCTATTGTCGCTCTGATTTCGTCGCGGCTGCTTGCATCGCCAATCTCCGAGACAGAAGCTCTATTCGAGGTTCCGCATTTCACCATCCATCCAGCGGCAGAATTGACGGACCGCTCGCGATTCCGAGCGACGTTGATAGCGATAGGTCCCGGTCTCAACCGGCACGTAACCGGGCAAGATCACCAGGGCGCCCGACTTCACTTCTCTACCGGTGAGGATGGTTGGTGCGAGCACCATGCCGAGACCGGCAACACAGGCATGAAGAGCAGCGTCGTCCGTATCGAAAGCATGGGCGAGAGAAAGGTCCGCCAGCGAGATATCGAACGTCTCGCACCAGAGCTGCCAGTCCCAGTTACCCACGCTGCACTGAAGCGCGGGTATATTGGCAACGGCGATCTCATGAGCGCTGCCATCTTTTGTCAGCAGGCTCGGAGAGATAACCGGGCGACGCAGATCGCGCGCAAGAAATTCCCATCCGTCGGCCGCCTCTCCTATCCGGAAATGACGGATGCTGACATCGGAGTCGGGAACAACAGGGAAGCCGCGCGCGGAACTCGTTTCCACGCGAACACGCACCTGCGGACATAGAGAGCGGAAACGATCCAGCGACGGGATGAGCCAGCGCAGCGCCAGCGACGTCGTTGCATGGACACTGATTTCGTTCTCGTCGCGATAAAGCGCATCGGCCGAGCGTTCGATGAGCCCGATCGCCGGCGCCACCTCCTGATAGAAGCGCCGCCCGACATCGCTGAGCGAAACGGTGTTGTTGCCGCGATGGAAGAAGCTAACCCCAAGCTCGTCCTCAAGCTTTTTGAGCTGGTGGCTGACCGCGCCGGAGGTCACACCGAGCTCGGCGCCGGCCGCCGTCAGGCTCCCGGTGCGGGCCACGATCGAAAAAACCCTGATGGCGTTGAGAGAAACACGATGCTTTCCCTGCATGAATTTTCCTCAACCTCCCTTGAAATTCCTCGTTTGAGCAGCGGGCAAAAATCAAGCACAAGCAAACACGGAAAGCGCTTCAACACAGGTCATATACTTAAACAGACTCGTTTGGAAAATCGAGCCGTAGCATGAGTATTTGCCGAGCGTAGCATTATTTTTATTCCTCGTCCGGTCGAGCGCGCCCCTTTCTTTGTTCCGCCAGAAACGAAAAACTTCTCCCTCTCAAAAGGTCTTTGATGCCTCCCCCTGGACATCGCTATCGCAGCCCGATCACGCCTTTTGCGCCGGTTGCCCGGATGCCATTCCGCTCGTCCACGGCTCTTGCCGTTGCCGCCCTGTCCCTGACCCAGCTCATCGGTTGGGGCGCAACCTTCTACCTGCCGGCGGTGACCGGCCCCGCCATGGCCGATGAGCTGGGCATGGCTCTGCCCATGATAATGGCCGGGCCGACGGTCATGCTTGTCGTCATGGCGATGGTGTCCTGGCCGTTGAGTGATGTGTTCGAGCGCCACGGCGCCCGCCCGATGATGGTTTTGGGATCATTCCTTGGCGCAGCCGGCCTGCTGGTCATGGGCCTGGCCAATGGTCCGGCGCCCTACATACTGTCATGGACCATTCTCGGCCTTGCCGGCGCCGGCATGTTGACGACGCCCGCGCAGATCGCTGTCAGCGAGATCGCCGGCGAGAAAACGCATCGGGCGCTCGGCGTGCTGATCCTGGCCGGCGGGCTGACATCGACCATCATCTGGCCATTGACGGAGCTTCTGCAGGCACAATGGGGCTGGCGCACGACGACACTCGTCTTTGCGACCCTCATGCTGCTTGTCTGCGCGCCTTTGCATTGGGGGATACTTGCTCGCCAGCCCAAGGAAAAATCCGATATGAAGGCGATGGCAGAACCTGCTGCCATCGACAGACCGAGCTTTACACTTCTGGCCGCGAGCTTTGCCGCCAATGGCTTCGTAACCTGGGGATTTGCCCTAACGATCATCATCCTGTTCGAAACTGCGGGACTCGATCACGCCAGTGCGCTGGCGGCAGCAGCGTTCATAGGCGTTGCGCGATGGGCGGGACGAACCGTCGATTTTGTCGGTGGCCGGCGCTGGTCGGGCTTTGCAACCGGTCTTGCCGGCTCTGCCTTGTTTCCCCTGAGCTTCGCCGTCCTTCTGTTGAGCAGCAGTTTCACCGCCGCCATGCTTTTCGCGACGCTCTATGGCATCGCCAGCGGCATCACCGCCGTCACCCGCGCCACGCTGCCGCTGCAGATCTTCCCTGCTAGCATCTATGCCCGCGCATCGGCACAACTGGCCGTGCCGCTCAATCTCTCCTACGCCGCCGCGCCGCCATTATTTACCGCCGTCATGACCTATGCCGGTCCACACGCTGCCCTGTGGCTGGCCCTGGCGATCTCGATCTTTGCGTATGGCACGCTTCTTGGTCTTTGGCTGCTGCATCGCCAAGTGAAGCACGCATCGCAACAGAGCTGAACCAACCTCAATCCTCGATACGTCTTGCTTCCGAGATCAGCATGATCGGAATGCCGTCGCGGATCGGATAGGCAAGGCGCGCCTTTTCCGAGATCAGTTCGTTCTTTTCCCGGTCGTAGCTCAGCCGCCCCTTGGTGAGCGGGCAGACGAGCAAGTCGAGCAGTTTCGGGTCCACCTTGCTGACCGTGACATCCATGGGAAGTTCCTACTGCAGCAGCGAATCGGTGTCGCCGGAGCCGGCAAGCACGATCTTGACGATGGCGATGAAGGTTTCGGCGCGGGTCTTCAGGTCAGGCGCCTCCAGCAGGGCCTGTTTCTCGGCCGGCTCGAAGGGCGCCATGATCGACAGCGAATTGACGAGCATCATGTTGTCGGCCCGTTCGACGCTTTCCCAGTCCGCCTCGAGCTTGTTGGCCTCGAGATAACTACGGAAGGCCGATAGCAGCGCCGGGCGATCGACCGTGCCCTCCTCGTGATGGGATTTGAGATCGGAGATGAACGGCGTGATGCGGAAGGTGCGATAGGGCTGATGAGCGGTCACTTCCTCCATCAGCCGGAAACGGCATATGCCTGTCAGTGCGGTAATGTAGCGTCCATCGCCGGTTTCGGAGATGGACGTGATGCGCCCCAGGCAGCCGACATGCGCCAGATTGGGCGATTCCGCCGGCTCGCCCAGCGCCGGCTGCACCATGCCGATCAACCGGTTGCCGGCAATGGCCGCATCGAACATGGCGAGATAGCGCGGCTCGAAAATATTGAGGGGGAGTTGCGCTCCGGGCAACAATAGCGCGCCGGACAGCGGAAAAACGACGACCGATTCGGGCAGGTCGCCCGGCTTCAGATATCTGGCATTACCGACTTGCATCTCTTCCATCCCGCTGGATCGCCGCGCCACGCGCCGCGTGGGCCGCGCAGGAACGACACACATCGCGGTCATCGCCCCTTCTCGCGCCGCGTCATCGACAATGTGGCCCCGTCTGCCGAAAACACAAGAGCATTTTCAATGAAAACGCCGATACGCTTGCCGGATACCGAAGACCAACAAGCGATCGCGCGGAAAGTTCGGCGCGATCGCCATACCCGTCAGGAAAACGGGCCCTTTACGAAAACAGGATCGAGGAAAGCCTGCGCCGTGCCGCAATCGTGGCGGGGTCCTTCGGCCCCCAGACCTCGAAGAATTCCAGCAACTGGCGGCGCGCGCCGTCGTCGTCGAAGCTGCGATCCTTGCGCATCACGGTCAGAAGATGCTCGGCCGCCTCTTCGCGCTTGCCTTCGACATTGCGGATCTTGGCAAGCTTGATGCGCTGCTCGTGATTGTCGGGATTGGACGCGAGTTCATGCTCGATCGCCACGGGATCGCCGAGCTTGCGGGCTTCGTCGATCTGGTCGAGCTTCTTGACCACGGCCTGAATGCCGGCATCGTTGGCAAGCGTCTCCGGCAGATCGGCCAGTGCCTCGCGGGCACGCTGGCTCTGGCCGGCGGCAATCATGCATTCAGCCATGCCGGCAAGCGCCTTGGCGTTTTCAGGATCTGCCTGCAGCACCGCACCGAAGAGCTCGGCCGCGCCATTGACGTCGCCGCCGGCGAGCAGGCCGCTTGCCTCTTCCAGGACGGCTGCAATCTCGGCCGCCTGATCATCAGCACCACCGGCCGGACCGCCGAGGCGATCGATGAACTGGCGAACCTGGCTTTCCGGAACCGCCCCCATGAAGCCATCGGCCGGACGGCCGTTGACGAAGGCGATGACGGCCGGAATCGACTGGATGCCGAGCTGGCCGGCGATCGACGGATGATCGTCGATGTTCATCTTCACTAGCTTGACACGGCCCTGGGCCTCGGTGACCACCTTTTCGAGAACCGGAGTCAATTGCTTGCACGGGCCACACCAGGGCGCCCAGAAATCGACCAGCACCGGCTGGTTGCGCGATTCCTCGATAACGTCCTTGGCGAAGTTGGCGGTCGTCGTGTCCTTGATCGGCGAAGCGCCTGATGCCGCAGGCGCGGCACCGAAGGATGCCGTCGCCGACATCTGTCCGCCGAAGGAAGCGTTATAGGGATTGTTGGAACCGCTCATGAGTGTCTCCCGCCTGCCGGCATCCTTGATTTTGTTGGAAGCGCGCTTTCAAGCAAACCTTTGCGGTTCGCCCGGCAGCACGCTCAATGAAATGGCCAATGCGGCCGGACAATCCGAGAAAAAGCCGACCGCCATAATCTTAGCGCTAAAATCGTACGTTAGCTCGTCACTTTCAAGACTAGCGGCGTATGACCGGTCGCCTCCATGAAGCGCAGGAGATCGCCACTGGCGATCGACGTCGTCGCATCGTTCGACAAAGGGTGGCAATTGACGACGTCATGCGCCATCAGCTCCGCATCGAGAACGAAGGTGACATTCTTGCCCGCATCGTTTATCGCGCCGAATGCCGTTACCGAACCGGGAATGACGCCGAGATACTCCATCAGCTTTTCCGGCTTGCCGAAGGAGACCTTGCTCGCGGCACCGATCAGCGTGTGAACGGTCTTCAGATCGACCACCGCGTTTTCCTCGACGGTCAACAGGAAGAAGTTATCCTTCTTGTCTTTCACGAACAGGTTCTTCGTATGCCCGCCCGGAATTTCGTCGCGCAGCGACACGGATTCGGCAACCGTGAAGACCGGGGCATGATCCTTGGTCGTGTGGCTGATGCCGAGCCCGTCCAGGAATCGGAAAAGATCGTCGCGGTTTTTCGGGCTGGTCTCTGTCATGGCGTCTCGCAATCGAAAATGGACCGCCCCCTGATACGTCGCCCACAATTTCATTGCAATCTTTCACACGACAAACCCCGGCGTTTCCGGGCTTTGCGACGGCTCGCAGAAAGAACATGCAATTTTTCTTCGAGAACTCGTCATTTCCCTGTTGCATTTGAAAATCGGTTAGGCCATATACCGCCCGTCGCCGCAAGACGACGCCCAGCGGTCCAACACACTACCCCGGATCGCGACGGGAATGAGCGGGTGTAGCTCAGGGGTAGAGCACAACCTTGCCAAGGTTGGGGTCGAGGGTTCGAATCCCTTCGCCCGCTCCAGTTTTCCAGTCTTTCTCTTGAAGAAGAAGCTACGGCTCACGCCGAGGGCTGGTTATTGGCTGAAAAGCCAAGTTTTCATATTCCCGTTTCTTCCCCTGGCCTCTATGGCCTTCCCGACACGCGCAGGGTCTCAAATCAGTCTCAATTGACGTTCAGGTCTGCTGCATCACAAGAATGGGCGCAACGCGGTATTGCTTGCATGAAAAGCATGAAGAGAACGATTTCCCTGCTGGTCGCAATGCTGTCGCTCGTGCCCATGCCCGCATTTGCTCATCCGCACATCTTCATCGACGCCAAATTCCAGGTCGTCGCCGCCCCTGACGGCTCGATCAGCGAGCTGCGCAACGTCTGGAGCTTCGATGAGGTATTTACCTCTTCGGTTCTCATGGATTTCGGCAAGGCCGGCGACGATGCGCTGAGCGCGAGCGAGCTGAAGGCGGTCGGCAAGACGGTCCGGGATTCGCTGGCGCAGTATGACTACTATACGAACGTCACCAGCAACGGCAAAGCCGTGCCGATGGCCAAGCCGGATGCGATCCAGGCGGACTACAAGGACGGTTCGCTGACCCTGACCTTCTCGCTGAAACCCGTTGAGAAGACCTTCCTCAAAGGGACGACGATCTTCGGGATCTACGACAAGACGCTCTACACGGCTGTCGATTTCGCCACCGACAACGACATGAGCATGTCGGGACCCGCCTCCGGCCGCTGCAAGCGGAAAGTCATCAGGCCCAATCCCAAGGAAGTCATGGCGGAAAACCAGGCTGCGCTGACGAGCATGTTCTTCAGCGATCCGAAGGGCACCGACTATTCGCTGCTCGTGGCGACGCGGCTGGAAGTCCAGTGCTGATCCCACGCCCGGAAATACCCTCATTCATTTGAAAGGCGAGACATCGCTCCCTGCCGCATCCTCGCCGTTCGGCGCAAGCGATATGTAGCGGCGAGCGATGATCCAGCAGGCAAGCGCCCAGGTCGCGCCCGCACACCAGCCGCCGAGGACATCGGTCGGGTAATGCACGCCGAGATAGATCCGGCTCGCTCCGATCATCAGCGTCAGCAGGATACCTGCCGCAACGGTGAAGACACGCGTCGAGCGATAGGTGCGCGTGCCCGAGATCAGCGCGGCAAGGGTCAGATAGGTCACGGCTGAGACCATCGCGTGACCGCTCGGAAAGCTGAGATCGTTGACCTCGACCAGATGCGGCACGATATCCGGCCGCGGTCGCGCGACGCTAACCTTCAGGGCCGCGCTCAGCGCCCAGCCGCCGAGCACCGAGGCAAGGACGAAGATGGCGATGGCGCGCTGCCGGTCGAACAGCAGGTAGATCGTCACCAGCGTCGTCATCAGCGCCAGCACGGTCGTCCCGCCGAGGCTCGTGATGTCCTTGACGGCATGGGTCAGCCAAGCCGGCCCGATCGGAACGGAGAGATCGCCGGGCTGGCGGAGCGCCAACAATATCGCCTCGTCGAACCCCTTGGTACTGCCTTCAAGGACCTCGCCTGTGAGATAGATGAACAGAAGAATTCCGCCCGAAACCAGCGCGAACATGACGAGCAGCAGCGGTTCGTAGCGGTTCAACCATCCTGGGATATCCGATGTGCCGAATGGCCGATCCTTCATGCGCTCAAACCTGCCTTGTCTGCTAATACGTCACTTCGTCCGCCGCCAAAGCCGGATAGCGGACGGACCCTATTTAGGAATGAAACACATGCGTTCCAACCGCGATAAAGGCAAGTGCGGCATGTTTGCTACAGCCGTCCCTTCAGGTTCGTGAAATATAATAGCTCTATCGTCAGGCGTATTTTTTCGACACCGGAGGCGGTGGCGCGGGCGATGCGGTCGGCGCTGTTTCCTGGTAAAGAGACGTTCATGAGGTTGCTAGCGATGAACAGGGGGAGTGCCGCGCCGGGCCTTTGCGACTGCTGCGGGATATTCGGACGACAGGTCAGGCCCCATGTCGGCGCATAAAGTTTTAGCTGTTTTCAGAACCTCCGGCTGTGCTAATAGTGCCGCAGGGGCGATCAGAAGTCGGGTGTTGTCAGAGTGATAAATGTTGGGACATCTTTCTCCGCCCGGCTGTCTGCGCTGGCCGGAACGGGGCTGCTGGCAGCATCTGTAATCGGCTTGTCTCCCGGCACTTCCCGGGCGGACGACGCTCCGAATTCCTCGAAGAGCACCTGGGTCGTGACGCTTGGGGCGACCGTTGAGTATGGCCCCAGCTACGAGGGCTCAAAGCACTATACATTCGGCGCATTGCCCTCTTTCGACATCCATCGCCTCGGCGAGGCCAAGGAATACAGCACCCCGGACGATAATTTCGACTATCAGCTCTTCGATCTCGGCGGCCTCGAAATCGGTCCCGTCGTCGGCTTGAGGGACAATCGCTTCGATCTCAACGATCTGCATCTGCAGAGCCAGCGCAGGGTGCGCTGGGATTTCGATGCCGGCGGCTTTGCCCAGTATTGGCTGATGGAAAATCAGCTCCGGTTCCGCACGGAAATACGTCAATCGCTATGGGGTGGCGATGGCCTGGTCGGTGATTTCGCCGTCGACTGGTTCCAGCCACTCGGAGACAAGTGGCTCTTCTCCGCAGGGCCTCGCCTGTCGATGGCAAATTCGGTGTATATGCGCACCAACTTTGGCATCTCGGAGAGCGAAGCTGCGAGACACGGCCATATCAATGCGTTCAATGCCGGCGCCGGTGTGAAATCGGCCGGCTTCACCGTAGCTGCGACCTACACGATCTCCCCGGAATGGAGCGTGCAGGTCTACGACAAATATAACCGGCTGGTCGGCGATGCCGCCGACAGCCCGATCACCTCGCGCTTCGGCTCACCCAACCAGAACATTATTGGCTTCACGCTCAACAGGACCTTCAACGTCAGCTTTTGAGGCGCTCTTCGCTTCGTTGTCGGCGATATAGTTGCGCGTCAGCGGAATGAGGTCATTTCGCTTGGCCATCTGAATCTGGAAGACGACGAGATCCTCGTAACGGAACGCGGCCTCCGCCGTCGAGAGATAATACTCCCACATGCGGCAGAAGCGTTCGTCGTAGAGCTTGGCGGCGTCATCCCAGCGCGCCATGAAACGCTCCCGCCACGCCTCGAGCGTTTTGGCATAATGCAACCGGAGCACTTCAACATCTGTTATGGCAAGTCCGGCCGCCTCGATCTCGGGCACGATTTCGGAAAGTGCCGGAATATAGCCGCCTGGAAAGATGTATTTGTCGAGCCATGGCGTCGTGAAGCCAGGCGTTGCCGAACAGCCGATGGTGTGCAGCACCATGACGCCGTCATCCTCCAGCAATTCAGCGCATTTGCGGAAGAAGGTGCGATAGGATGCCAGCCCGACATGCTCGAACATGCCGACGGAAACGATCCTGTCGAAATGGCCGGTCAGGCTGCGATAGTCCCGCAGCGCAAACTGGACCTCCGCCGGCGTTCCGCCAATCTTGTCGGCGACGCGCTTCGAAGCATATTCGTGCTGCTCTTCCGAAAGCGTAACGCCGAGCACGGAGCCACCCGGCGCCTGCTCCGCCATATGCAGGGCCAGCCCGCCCCAGCCGCAGCCGATATCGAGGATGCTGTTGTTTGGCTCGATCAGCAGCTTGGCGGCGAGGTGCCGTTTCTTGGCAAGCTGCGCGTCATCGAGCGACTGGTCGGCATGTTCGAAATAGGCGCAGGAATATTGCCGGTCGGGATCGAGGAAAAGCTCGTAGAGCCGACCATCGAGATCGTAGTGATGCGCGACATTGGCCTTCGAGCGCCCCGGCAGATTGCGGTGGCGAAAGATCCGCAGCTTCGTTCGCGCGTGATCGATTATGCGGGCGATAAGGGGATGAGTGCTGTTCTGCCCCTCCCTCAGCATCATCGCCACGAAATCGTAAAGCGTGCCGCGCTCGACGATGAAGCGGCCATCCATGAAGAGCTCGCCGAGCCGCTTGTCGGCATCGATCAGAAGCGCCCATTCGGCACGGTCGTCGGTAAAACGGACATGAACGGGTTCGCCGCTGCCGTCCCCGAAGGTCAGCACGCGGCCGCTTGCCGTCGTCACGGTCAGCGCGCCTCGCGTCACGATCGACGACAGCGCACGCTTCACGCACCAGTCCGCCAGGCTGGAGAAAAGGGTACTGCTCTTGCCCTTGGGGCGGTTGTCAGCTTGCATGTTGGGTATCACCTATCCTTGCCGGTACCCGTGCGCAATTGGTCATCGCGCTTCGCGTCCCATTCGCTATGATCCGCCTTCGTCTCGACGCTGGCGCCTGCAATCAGCCAGACGCCCGTCAGGATCAGGCCGCTGCCGATCAACTGCAAGGCGACGACCCGCTCGCCGAAGACGAACCAGCCGGTCGCGATGATCAGCACGTAGCTTATACCGGTCAGCGGAAAGGCGCGGCTGAGTTCTAGCTCGGCAAGCACATTCATCCAGACAAAGAAAGCAACAATCTCCACGGCGATCGCCGCCAATATCCAATAGGAGGAGAGCGCTTGCCACAGCCAGGCCTGCATACTCGCATCGTGCAGATCATCCGCACCGAGCTTGATGAGGAATTGGAACAGCGTGCTCATCACCGGCACGGCAAGCCAGTAAAAACGCATAGGCATCACGCACCCGCCTCGTCAGCCGCAAACAGTGGCGAGACCAGCCGCAGCAATCCCTGGAGCAGGGGATTGCGATGGCGGAAATACATCGCATTCGCGGTCAGCTTGCTGCCGAGACGCAGCTTGTTTTCATAATTGGCCTGACCGCTCTGATAGCGGCTGAGGCCGTTGTCTAGGCAATAGCGCAAATTGGTGAACCAGCTCAGGAAATAGAGATTGTAGGGCCGCCCCTTGTCGCCATCCATGCAAAAGAACTTGTCGATGGCCACGCGCTCGTCATGCAGGATCAGATTGGCGGCAAGCAGCTTGCTCCCGACGAAATAGAAGGCGCAAAAGGAACGGCCGGACATGCGGTCGAGAACGCCCTGGAAATAGGCTGATGTCAGTTCCTCGAACTGCAGTTCGCTGCGGTTGCGCGTGTCACGGTAGAGCGCCATGACCTCGGGCAGGAACTCGCCGAAATCGGTCCGGATTTCCACCCTCACCTGCCCGGCGGCTTTCATCTTGCGGCGCATGTCCTTGCGCGTACCAGACGAAAGCCGGCAGAGATATTCATCGATCGTCTTGAAATCGATATCGAGCCATGCGGTCGGAAGACCGCCGATCGCCGCATAGCCACGCGCGGCAAGCAGATCGCCGAACTCCGCCGAAACCTGCTCCGGAATATCCTTGAGGCCGATCAGCCCACAACGCTCCGTCGCGGCAACCTGATCGAAAAAGGACAGCATCTCCGTCAGCAGCCGGCGGCGATGCTCGCCGGACAGCTCGGGATGAAAGCCGATCGCGCCGGTTTCGGTGCAGGGCGATCCGACGCATGCAAGGCGCAGCTTCAGAAAGCCCGGAAAACGACGCTGCAGGCGGCGCACGGACCGGCGCAGAAAGCCCTCGTCCAGCGTCGTATCGAGCGCATAGAGGCAGAGAAAGGCCGGCATGGCGGCGCTGACGCGCCCGCCCTCCGTGATGGTGATATAGCGCCATTCGAACCCTTCGAGGCCGGCTTCCTCGATCGCCAGCAGGCAATCATAGTCCTCGACCTCGTTCGGGAAGCACGCGTTCCACGCATCGCGGCCGATGGCACGAATACTGAAATGAACCTCAGCCACGGGATCGCCGATCGGCTGGGGTGCCATTTTAAGCAGCGGCTGCGACATGACGCGCCTCGAAGAAATCGGCCGTAAAATCCGCCACCTGACGGTGCTGCCGATCGACATGGATCATGTGATAGCTGTCCGTGATCCATTTGAGTTCATGCGGCGCGCCGATATGCTCGGAAATGTAGCGGGCATGCTTCGGGCTGGCGAGATCGTCGTCCTCGGCATGCAGGATCAGCGTCGGCGTGCGCATCTGCGGCAGCATGCCGCGAAGCGCCTTGCCCAGCCGGTGCATCTCCACCAGGCCCTTTCCGGGAAACTTTTCCAGAACCCCTTCGCTCGCCATGCCTTCGATCAGCCGGCGCATTCGTTCGTCCTTGATCCCCAGCGAGGTCGTCTCGCTGAAGCTCAGGCGATCAAGGAAGGGAACCCGCGACAACCAGCCGATCTGCGAAGCCAGCAGCGGATAGTAGAAGGGAACGTCCCAGCCGTCATAGCTGAAGCAGGGTGAATAGATCGCCACCGCGCTGATGGTCTTCTTCTGTTGTTCCGCAGCCAGCATGGCGAGCTTGCCACCGACGCAGATGCCGGCGGCGAAGACTTCCTGCGTTCTGGACGCCAATAGCTCCGATGCTTCCACGACGGAAGCGAGCCAGTCTTCCCAGCGCGTCCCGCGCAGCGTCCTGGCATCGACGCCGTGACCGGCCAGCAGCGGCGCATAGACGCTATAGCCCTTGCGATTGAGATGCCGAGCCACCAGCTTCATTTCGGCAGGGGCGCCCGTCAGACCGTGGATCAGAAGGACGCCTTTGCCGTTTGAGCCCTCCATGAAGAAGCTCAATTCATCAGCTCTCATGAGATAGCTCCGACTGCCGGTTTTCCTTGGCCATAAAGCCAAGCGCATGGCAGGTGCTGATCACATGCGTACCGTTCTTTTCCTGCTCGTCCTTGATCTGCTCGTGCAGCGCCGGCAGCTTCGTCCAGTGGGTGCGGGGACGATAATGATGCTCCGCGTGATAACCGTTGCCGAACCAGAGCCAGTTGTAGAAGGGCTGATGGCTCGAAACGCCCCAGGCGATCGGTTCGTCCGGATCGCCGTTCAGATGCTCGTAGTAGCCGTTCAGCGACGACAGGCAATTGCCGATATAATAGAACGGCACGAAGAACAGCACGGCCTTCCAGTCGTAGATCAGCGCGAGCGCCGCAAGACCCAGGAAGAAATAGAGCTCGAACCGCCCCCAGGCCGCATCGAACGGACGGTTGCGGGCAATCGCCTTGTGGATGTCGCCGATGCTGTCGCGGAAGAAGCTCAGCAGCGTATAGGACCAGACGTTTTCCGGCTTGCCGTCGCGGCCATGGCGATAGATCGACAGCAGGTCGATGGTATCGCCCTTTTCGTCGGGGCGGTCGCTGTTGCCGGAATGATGGCGCATATGCACCCAGTGATAATAGGTCTGCGAGAAGCCGATCGCGACCGACTCCAGCAGGCTGAAGCCGTAGTTCATCCAGCGCGGCTTGAAATAGGGCGTGTGGATGAAATTGTGCGATATGCTGTTGATGTTCCAGGAGATCGATACCGCGTAAAGGCAGCCGAGAATGGCCGAGAGCCACAGCGGCCGGCTTTCGAAGCCGACGATCAGATAGACGTCGAAAGCAAGATGGGCGACGGCAGCCAGAACCGGTGCCAGATCCCATCGGGTGTGCGCAAAGATTTTCATAATCCCGTAACTCCCACGCAAACCACACCGGCGGTAACGAGAAAGACGCCCGTCGCATGGCGCAGGTTGATGTTTTCCTTGAAGATGACGGCGCCGGCAAACACGATGACAACGTAGCTGAGCGCCATCAGCGGGAAGGCGATGGTCAGTGGGACGTGCTCCAGAACGGCCGTCCACGAAAAGAGTTCAACGGCCCAGAGCAGAATGCCGAGCCAGGTGATCGGTTTTGCCAGCGCCGAAAGCGGCGCGTTCTGGCTGGCCGATTGCTTGAAGCAGACCTCGCGGGCGGTTTCCGCGAC
Organism: Martinezella tropici; assembly: GCA_000799755.1. Taxonomy (GTDB): domain Bacteria; phylum Pseudomonadota; class Alphaproteobacteria; order Rhizobiales; family Rhizobiaceae; genus Rhizobium; species Rhizobium tropici_A. The sequence continues at coordinate 33,153 of JUHI01000004.1, read as the reverse complement.
CACACAGAACAATATGAGCCCAAGCATGGGAAGTGTCAGGCTGCCGGTCATTCCATATACTCCGCCAACACCTCCAGCAGGGCGTGATTGGCCGCGCTGTTGATGTTCCTCATCGTTTCGACGCCCTGTCGCATGCGCGGTTGATCGATGAAGATCTCCGCACGCTTCATGAACTGCGTCCGAAGGCTGCCAGCATAACTCGGAGTTGAATAATCTCCTATGACATCCGCACCGATGATGCGGTGACGGCTGCCGATTTCGCTGATCAGAGCCAGAAGATAAGGCAGCCGCATGCGGCCCTGATCCCAGTTGGTCACGGCATCGTCGGCGGCCAGCACATCCTTGTCGATCGTGACATAGACCGCCTCGGTGCGAATGCGGCTCAGCATGTGGTCGATGAAATTTTCCTCGCCGATCTCGGCGATCGACTTCCAGTGCAGCGCACCCTTTTCCTGCCGGTAGCTGGCGCCAGTGCCGTAATCGGCCAGTACGCGGCTCGGCGGATGTTCGTAAGGGTAGAGTTCCAGCTTGCCGTCGCCGAGCCAGTGCAGATTGGCGCCCTTGCGCTCCGGGCTGCGAAGATCATGGCTGCAGACGCCGATGGTAATGACCCGCTGGATGTTGGGGTTGGCAAGGGCGCGATTGACCCAGGATCCGCAATGCATGCCGCCGTCGAATTTGACCCAATCCGGATGATTGTCGAAATGGATCAGCGTCGCCGCACCGGACTGGCGTTCAAGCGCGTCATCAAGCAGGAGGGCGGTGATGTGGTGGAAATCGCCCGACCCCATGAAACACAGTTGCGGGGACTTGCCCGTCGTCGGCCTGTTCTTGACGATCTCGCGGCTGAGGTCGTCAAGGGCGCTCTGTTTGCTCCACAATCGAACCTGCTGCCCGGCATTCTTGCCGAAATACTGGTGCGCGCCTGCAAATTTGCACGCGCGCACGAAGTCGGGCTGCAACTCCAACGCATCATCAAGATGAAGAAGCAGCAGTTGCACGGCCTTATCTCCGGGCAGCGCGCGTCAGAAGCTGATCGAGCAGGGCGAGCGCCAGGTCGATCTCTTCTCGGGTGATGAGCAGGTTCGGTGCGAAGGTGATGACGTTCTTGTGGTAGCCGCCGACATCGAGCACGAGACCATAGGTCTTTCCGCCCACCTGAAGGTCGCCCTTCATGCCTTCGTCGCACATCCAGTCCAGCGTCGCCTTGTCCGGCGTGTAGCTGTCATCCTTGCAGATTTCCATGCGCAGGGCGAGGCCGAGACCGTCGACTTCGCCGACGATGACGTGGCGCTTCTGCAGCTGCTTCAACCCGTCGAGGAAGTGTGCGCCCTTTTCCATGACGGCGGCGCCGAAATCTTCCTCTTCCAGCATCTTCATCGTTTCGAGCGCGACAGCGGTGCCCATCGGGTTGCTGGCGAAGGTCGAGTGCGTGGAGCCGGGCGGGAAGATGGTCGGGTTGATCATCTCTTCGCGGGCCCAGACGCCGGAAAGCGGGTTGAGGCCGTTGGTGATCGCCTTGCCGAAGACGAGCGCATCAGGCGAAACGCCGAAGTGCTCGATCGACCAGAGCTTCCCGGTACGATAGACGCCCATCTGGATTTCGTCGACGACGAGCAGGATACCGTGATCGTCGAGCACCTTCTTCAGTTCGACGAAGAAGTTCATCGGCGGGATGACGTAGCCGCCCGTGCCCTGGATCGGCTCGATGTAGAAGGCGGCATATTCGGACTTGCCGGCCTTCGGGTCCCAGACGCCGTTATATTCGCTCTCGAACAGGCGGGCGAACTTCTGGACGCAATAATGACCGTATTCTTCCTTCGACATGCCCTTCGGGCCGCGGAAGTAATAGGGGAACTCGACAAACTGAGCGCGATCGCCGAAATGGCCATAGCGGCGGCGATAGCGGTAGCTCGAGGTGATGGCCGAGGCGCCGAGCGTGCGGCCGTGGTAGCCACCCTCGAAGGCGAACATCAGGCTCTTGCCGCCGGTATAGTTGCGTACGAGCTTCAGCGAATCCTCGACCGCCTGCGAACCGCCGACGTTGAAGTGTACGCGGCCCTTGTGACCGAACTTGCGCTCGGCATCCTGGGCGATGAGCGTCGCAAGTTCGACCTTCTCGCGATGCAGATATTGCGAAGCGACCTGCGGCAGCTGGTCGAGCTGGCGATGGGCGGCCGCGTTCAGGCGCTCGTTGCGGTAGCCGAAATTGACGGCGGAGTACCACATCTGCAGATCGAGGAACGGCGTGCCGGTGCTGTCATAAACGAAGGAGCCTTCGCATCCTTCGAAGAACTTCGGCTTGTCCGTATAGTGAACCGTATCGCCGTGGGAGCAATAGATCTCCTCAAGCGCGCGCAATTCTTCTTCGGAGCGGACGGACTCGGTCTCGCCGCTGAAGGCTTCGGCTGCATTCGTTTTCATTCAATGCCTCTCGGTCTGGTTTACGCCGTCTTGAAATGCGGCAGCGTACGGGAGCGTCGCTCGACGCTCGGGAGAACGGCTTCCATCTTTGGAAGCAGATCGGAAAAGTCTTCGAAACCGACATAGGGAATGCCGTTTTCCTCGCAGTAATCGACGAGCTTGGCCTTCGCGAAAACGAGGTCGACCTTGTCGGAAACGCAGAAGTCGCTTCGCCCGTCGCCGACATAGACCTGCAGGTCATTGCTATCGACGACACGGCATTTGCAGACGCCGGCACCGGACACGCAGCCGGTTGCCGTGAAGGGTGGGAACAGCGAATAGGACTCGCGGCCCTGAGAGACGCTGCAGGTGAGCACATTGGCGACGATCGGCAGGCCCTCGATGCCATGGCGCGCAAGGATGCGGCGGATGAAATAGTCCACACCATCGCTGACGATCGTGACAGGCAATTCGCCACGGCGGCAAAATGACAGAAAAGCCTCGAAGCCGGGATCGATCGCCAGCGTGTCGAGAAAGCGGTCAAGCTCGCCTCTGTTTGCCTCGATGAGGGCGATCTGCCGGCGCATGCATTCGCCGGAGCCGATCAGCCCCTGCTTCCACAGCTGCTCGATATTTTCCCACTCTGAGCCAGCGAAACGGGATAACACCATATCCGTCGCGTCTTCGATGGATATGGTTCCATCAAAATCGCAAAACACCTGCATGAAATACCCTTTCGCCTTATCCTAAGTTGCGTCTAACAACCTCAGATGAGCCGGGTATGAGCGGAAAATGATCTGAAAATGAAAAACGACGAGGCGTTGATTTTTAGCTCAAAGGCAATCTTAGATCGACTTGAAGACCACTACCCAGGCGCGAGGTCGAAAGGTCGACCGACGCCGAGAGACGGTCCGCCGTATCCGCGACGATGGCGAGGCCGAGGCCTGCGCCTTCGGTGTGAAGCGTATTGAGACGATAGAAGCGTTGGAACACCGCCTCCCGCTCATGCGGCGGAATGCCGGGGCCGCTGTCGCTGATCGAAATGCAACCAAAACCATCCTCGGAGGTGATGGAAATTTTGATCTCCCCGCCCGCTGGCGTGTATTTGATGGCATTGTCGAGCAGGTTGGTGACCAGCATGCGCAACAGCGACTCGTCGGTCGTAACCTCGATCGGCTCGTCCCCTTCCAGCACGACGTCAAGCTCCCGACTGGTGATGATGTTGCCGAATTCGGCAATGAGCGAGGCCATCCAGTGATAGAGAGGCACCGATGTCAGATTGAGGGGGTGGTGGCTGACCCTGGCGAGCCGCAGCAGCTGCTCGATCAGATGAATGGTGCGGTTGTTGCTGGCGACAAGATCGGAAATGATCGCCTGCCGCTCGTGATCGCTGTCGCTGTGTTCGAGCATCCGCAAAAGCAGCTTCACGCTCGCCTGCGGCGTGCGCAGCTGATGGGCCGCAAGGTCTGAGAAGCGCCGCTCCAGCGTCAGCGACTGGGCGAGCTTTTCCAGCAGCTGGTTGATCGACCGGCCAAGCGGCAGCAGATCGCGCGGCAGCTCCTCGACGGGAATGGCCGAGAGATCGTCGGGCGATCGCGTGCGGATCTGCCGCACCAGCCCGTGAATGGTGCGCAGGCCGCTGTTGATACCGAGCCAGATCAGAAAGCCGATGACGGGCACCAGCATCAGCAGCGGGAAGAAGAGATTGAGGAGAATGTTGGAAACGAGCGTTTCGCGAAGCGCGATCTTCTCGCCGAGCTCGATCACGATGCTCGTGCTCGGGATCGGCAGCGAATAGATGCGCCATTCCTCCCCGCCATAGGTCAGGGTGGTGAAACCGACCCTCTGCTGCGGCACATCGGAGAGGAACGCCGTGCTGCTGTAGAAGCGGATCTTGCCATCGACCCAGGCGCGAAACATATGGGCGTCGGCATAATCATCGGCGTCTTCATTGAAGGCCAGCTGATTGTCCATATTGAAGTCGATGTCGTCGATCTGCTTGGCCGCATGGTCCGGATTCCTCTCCAGTGGGCGGCGCAGCAGGCTCCAGATGACATTGGCATCGTCGATGAGCTGGGCATCGTAGATATTGTTGATCTCCCGCGTCGCGCTGTTGAAGGCGAAGGCGGCGATCACGACGATGGTCACCACGACGACTGGCGCAATACGGAGAAATAGCTTCCTGGTAAGCGTGGAATTGTTCATCGCTCGATCATGTAGCCGACGCCGCGGATCGACTTGATGAAATCGGTGCCGAGCTTCTTGCGCAGATTGTAGATCGTCACTTCGATCGTGTTGCTCTCTACGGTGTTTTCAGCATCGTAGAGCGCATATTCGATATCGTTCTTCGTCACGTATCGACCGCTGCGCTCCATCAGCAGCTTCAAGAGATGGAACTCCTTCGCCGTGGTATGCACCTGCACACTGCCCTTGCGCGCCACCATGGCGGAGGGGTCGACCTCCACCTCGCCGCAGCGGATGACGCTTTCGGTTCGCCCGTCGCGCCGTCGGATGAGTGCGCGCAGCCGCGCCAGCAATTCGTCGAGATCGAAGGGCTTGACCAGATAGTCGTCGGCACCCTCATCGAGACCTTCGACCTTCTGCCGAACGGAATCCATCGCCGTCAGCAAAAGCACCGGCACGGAATTGCCGCGCTGTCGGATGCGCCGCAGCACCTCCATGCCGCTCAGCAGCGGCAGGTTGATGTCGAGGATGATCGCGGCGAAATGCGAATGCGCCGCAGCCTCGAGGCCGGATTCGCCATCGCGCATCCAGTCGACGCCATAGGCATGCTTTTCCAGCGCCTTTTTCAGCGATGATCCGAGGATATTGTCGTCTTCAACAAGCAGAACGCGCACGACCGACCTCATTTAGTCGAATATTTCTGAGCCGATGTGGGCCGCAATTGGCGCGGCGATGTGGCAAAGCTATGACGGATCATTTCCATCTGGCAAGAGCGGTGGCCTTCCGCCCCTTCCGAATACGGCGAAAACCGAACGCAATCCACCGATGAAAGCGGCTATTTCAGGCGTCGCATGGACGCTTCCAGCACATCGAAGATGCGAGGATCGGTCGATTGCGCAACGTTGAACCGCATGAAGCGTCCGGCGCCATCCGAAAGGCTGAACACATTGCCTGGTGCGAGGACGATGCCCTCGGCGACGCAGGCGCGTGCGACATCGGCGGCATTGAGCCCCTCCGGTAGCCGGCACCAGAGAAACATCCCGGCCTGCGGCTTCAGCCAGGGCACGATGCCGATCGCCTCCAGCCGCGCCGATACCTCCGACATGGTCTTGGCGAGCCGCAGCCGCAGCGCCTCGACATGCTTGCGGTAACTGCCATCCTTCAAGGTGAGATAGACCAGTTCGGCGGACAACTGCCCGGAGCTGAAACTGCTTGCGACCTTGAGATCGACAAGCCCGTCGATCCAGTCTCGTCTCGCAGCGATGAAGCCGCAGCGCACCGAAGCCGATAGCGTCTTGGAAAAACTGCCGATATGGATCACCCGGTCGAGCCCATCAAAGGCGGCAAGACGCGGCGCCGGCACATGCTCGAAATCGGCGAAGATATCGTCCTCGATGATGATCAGGCCGGAAGCCTCGGCCAATTTCAGCAGGCGATGCGCCGTGACAGGCGAGAGCACGGCGCCTGTGGGATTGTGGATCGCCGAATTGGTGATGTAGAGCCGCGGCTTGTGCCGCTCGAGAGCCTCACCGAACAGCTCTATATCCGGCCCCGTCGGCGTGAAGGGCACGCCGATGACGTTGACGCGATGCGCACGCAGGAGCGCATGGAAATTGAAATAGCAGGGATCGTCGACCAGCACGGTATCGCCGGGCTCGACGAGGAAACGGCAGAGAAGATCGATCGCATGCGTTCCGGATTCCGTCAGCATGATCTGGTCCGGCCGCACTGTGATGCCATGATCGCCGAGGCGTCTTGCCAGCAGCTGCCGCAGTGGCGGCAGGCCGAGCGGCGTTCCGTAATTGGCAAGCACGCCCATATCCCCTCGCGCCAGCGTTCGCAGCGCGCGCCGCAATCCCGGCTGCGGTAGCCAGGAGGGCGGAAGCCAGCCGCAGCCGGGCTTAAGGACGTCATCGCCCATCTCGAGCGATTGCCGCGCGATCCACAGCGGATCGACATTGGGATCGGATGCCGTACCGCTTTCCGACAGTGACAGCGGTGGCAGCGAACCGCATACATAGAATCCCGAGCCCGGGCGCGAGCGGATCGTGCCTTCGGCGGCAAGCCGCTCATAAGCCTCCACGACGGTGGAAACCGACACCTGCATCGCCTTGGCAAAGCCGCGCACGGAAGGAAGTCGCGCCCCCGGCATCAGGCTGCGACTGGCGATGCGATCGGAAATCGCCGTCATCACCCCCTCGATGCGGGTGCTCCCACCTGCGCTCCGTGACGATAGATCATCCATCTGTACTGCCTTTCAAACCATAACAGTTCTCGAAAATTGTACTGCACTGTCTCTGGCTTGACCAGCCGAACTTTCCGATACCGCTGTGATCAAAAGGAGCATGTGCAATGGACAAGACGACGACAGGATGGATCTACGGTTTGACGGGTGTGGTGATCTTCAGCGGCTCGCTGCCGGCGACCCGCGTGGCCGTGATGGATTTCGACCCGCTGTTCCTGACCGTTGCTCGCGCGGTGATCGCCGGCATGCTGGGCCTTTGCCTGCTGCTTGCCTTTCGCGAAAAGCGCCCCGCCCGCGGCGACATCGTCTCGCTTGCGATCGTCGCGCTCGGCTGCGTCGTCGGCTTTCCGCTGCTGACGGCGCTGGCGCTGAAGCACGTCACCTCGGCTCATTCGATCGTCTTCATCGGCCTGCTACCATTGGCGACTGCCATCTTCGGGGTACTGCGCGGCGGCGAACGGCCACGTGCGGCCTTCTGGATCTTTTCCGCCATCGGCAGTGCACTCGTCAGCGGCTATGCTCTGACCCAGGGCATATCGGCCTCGCCGGTCGGCGATCTCCTGATGCTGGCGGCCATCATCGTCTGCGGACTTGGCTATGCCGAAGGCGCCGTGCTTTCGCGCCGGCTCGGCGGCTGGCAGGTCATTTGCTGGGCGCTGGTCCTCTCCCTGCCCGTTATGATCGCGCTCTGCGTCGTGACCATGCCGCACACGATCGACGGTATCGGCCGCCCCGCCTGGCTCGGTCTCACCTATGTCTCGCTCTTCAGCATGTTGATCGGCTTCGTCTTCTGGTATCGCGGACTGGCACAGGGCGGCATTGCCGCCGTCGGCCAGCTGCAATTCCTGCAGCCCTTCTTCGGCTTCGCGCTTGCCGCAGCACTCCTCAAGGAAAGCGTCAGCTGGTCGATGCTCGTTGTGACCATCGGCGTCGTCGCCTGCGTCGCCGGGGCGCGAAAATTCGCCCGTTGAGCCCCACGCCCCACGTAAAGATCGCCTCTTGATCTTGTAGACCGATCGGTTTATTAATAACCGATCGGTCTACAAGGAGATCATCATGCCGACCCCACTCGTCCCGCCTTTCACCCGCGAAACTGCAATCGCCAAGGTCCGCATGGCCGAAGATGGCTGGAATAGCCGTGATCCCGAGCGCGTTTCCAAGGTCTACACGGAAGACAGCCAATGGCGAAACCGCGCCGAATTCCCGCGCGGCCGCAAGGAGATTGTCGAATTCCTGACGCGCAAATGGGCAAGGGAGCTGGATTACCGGCTGATCAAGGAACTTTGGACCTTCGAGGGCAATCGCATCGCTGTGCGTTTTGCCTATGAATGGCATGACGACAGCGGCCACTGGTTCCGCTCCTATGGCAACGAGAACTGGGAATTCGATGCCGACGGCCTCATGCAGCGCCGCTTCGCCTCCATCAACGACATGCCGATCAGGCAGGAAGACCGGAAATTCCACTGGCCGCTCGGCCGCCGGCCTGACGATCACCCCGGCCTTTCCGATCTTGGCCTTTGAGATGGTGCGAACCGTCTTCGAAAAGCCCGACGCCATCGCCCTCGTTGCTGAAGTCTTCCGCGAGCTCGGCTACGAGGGGGCATCGATGAGCCACATCACCGCCCGCACGAAGCTTTCGAAGGGCAGCCTCTATCACTTTTTTCCGGGCGGCAAGGAAGAGATGGCGGCCGAGATTATCGCCCATATCGACGCCTGGTTCGTGACGGAAATGTTCAGGCCGCTCGAAGAGGGCGAGCCGCGTGCCGCCATCGCGCGCATGTGGGAGACGACGGACAGTTATTTCCGTTCCGGCCGCCGTGTCTGCCTGATCGGCGCCTTTGCCTTGGACGAAACCCGCGATCACTTTTCGGCAGCCATCCGCGGCTACTTTCATCGCTGGATCGAAGCGCTTGCCGGCGCGCTGCTCAAAGCCGGCGCGCCGGGCGCAGAAGCGAAGCCGCTCGCCGAAGAGGCTGTGATCGGCATCCAGGGCGCATTGACGCTTGCCAGAGCCCTCGAAGATGAGGCGGTGTTTGGCAGAACGTTGGCGCGGCTGAAACGACGGCTGGAAACCGCGCTCGGCTAAAGCCATTTCATCGACGCGAATCACTACACGGCCGATATATCGCCCCTTGCCGAATGGGTTGGTGCAGCCGCCGTTATTCTACTTTTGCGGGTTTCATTGATTGAAATCTCCCATAGAGCGCATCTTCAGCCCTCAGGGTTGGGGATGACCACCTCAACAACCCACTGATATTAAAGAATCCTCCACAAAAGTATGTCATCGTTAATCATGTTTGATTTGCAACTATCCAAGCTCCCATGTTCAGCAGGGAACGGGAGCGCCGAGGAGACGGATAGACGATGCTGCAGCAGGTAAATGAAACCGACGACGCGCTGATCGACCAATTGCAACGCTCTGCGTTCGAATATTTCATGCTCCATACCAATCCGGAAAACGGACTGGTGGCGGATACCTCCATCAAAACAAGCCATTGCAGCATCGCCGCGGTCGGCTTTGCGCTTTCGAGCTATCCGGTCGCCGTCGAGCGCGGCTGGATCAGCCGCGCCGATGCGGCCAAACGGGTGCTGGCCGCCCTCGATTTCTTCGCCAACAGCGATCAGGGCACCGAGCGCGGGGCCACTGGCCATCGCGGCTTCTACTATCACTTCCTCTATATGGAGACGGGCAACCGCGCCTGGAACAGCGAGCTTTCGACCATCGATACCGGTCTGCTGCTGATCGGCGTCCTGACGGCGGCCGCCTATTTCACCGGAAACAGTCAGGTCGAGCGCGATCTCCGCAAGCAGGCGAAATTCCTCTACGAACGCTGCGACTGGCATTGGGCGCTGAACAAGGGCCAGACGATCAGCATGGGCTGGAAGCCGGCCAGCGGCTTCCTGCGCTGGCGCTACCAGGGCTATGACGAGGCGATCTTCCTCTATGTGCTGGCGCTCGGCTCGCCCACGCATCCTATTCCACCATCCAGCTACGACGCCTTCGCCTCGACCTATACCTGGATGATGTTCAAGGACACGCCCTTCCTCTATGCAGGGCCGCTGTTCATCCATCTCTTCTCGCATGCCTGGATCGATTTCCGCGGCATCCGCGACAAGCATGTCGCCGACAAGGACACCGATTACTTCCGCAATACGCAGACGGCGATATCAGTGCAGCGTGATTACACCGAGCGCAATCCCAGCCATTTCGCCGGCTACACCAAGGATATATGGGGTCTTTCCGCCTGCGACGGCCCGAACCCCACCGGCACCAAGCACAGCCTGCGCTACGCCCCGAAACTGTTCGGCTATGCCGCCCGCGGCGCTCCGCTCGGCCCAGACGACGGCACCATCGCCCCCTGGGGCCCGCTCTCTTGCCTACCTTTCGACCGCCAGGCCGCACTCGACGGCACGCGGGCGCTGCTTTCGACCTATCCCAACCTGCTGCTCGACGGCCGCTTCCCCGGCGGCTTCAATCCGAGCGTCAAGGGTCCCGGTCCGGAAGGCTGGGTGGACGATCGCTCCGTCGCGCTTGACCAGGGTCTGCTGGTCATGATGATCGAAAACGCCCGCACCGGCATGATCTGGAATCTGATGCGGCAATCCCCGATCCTCCGAACCGGTCTCGAACGCGCCGGCTTCACCGGCGGCTGGCTGGACGAGAAGCCGGCGGTCGCTTGATTGGTGGGCTGCGGGTGGCCGTCAGGCGTCTAATTTAATGCAACAACAACATGCCTGGCCCCTCACCCTAGCCCTCTCCCCGCAAGCGGGGCGAGGGGATGACCGAGTCAAAGAGCTCCCATCTTCGCACATCGACACATTAGCTTAGCGCGATAACTCCCTCGCCCCGCTTGCGGGAAGAGGGCTGGGGTGAGGGGCCGTGTGTGAAAGCACGACAAAGACACACTCACCCGACCATCACCTTAAACAGCCTTCAAAGCCTCTCTATCGCCGCAATCACCTCATCCTCGACGGAGATCCCCTCCATCAGCGCAAGCCGCCGCGAACTCTGCCCGCGCCGGCCCGGCAGGCGGACATTGGGATCGCGGGTGATCTCGCCTGCCAGCAAGGCCAGCCGCTGCGCCGTATCCGCGCCACTTGTCGCCGCCGGATTGATGGCGATGATGGTGTGGCCAAGCGCCGGCGGCCCACCCTTGTCGTCGAAGAGCGAGGAGGATTCGAAGGCGTAATTGGCGCCGGTTAGGCCGGCTGCGAGGATCTCCACCATGAGAGCGAGTGCCGCACCCTTCGAATCCCCGGCCGGGATCATGGTGCCGGCCAAGGCTTCTTCGGCATCGGTGGTCGGCCTCCCCTCGCGGTCGAAAGCCCAGTCGGCGGGGATCGGAGCGCCCTGCTGGCGCGCCGCCATCACCTTGCCCCGCGCCACTTTCGAAAGCGCGAGATCGATGACAACAGGCTCGTCGCCGGGAAGCGGCGCAGCAAAGGCGATGGGATTGGTGCCGAAAACCGGCGTCTTGCCGCCCCAGGGCGCCATCGCCGCCGGTGCATTGGCGACCATCAGCGCCACCAGTCCCTGATCGGCAAAGCGCTCCACCGTCAGGCCCATGACGCCGGCATGGTGCGATCGGCTGATGGCGGCAAGCGCGATCCCCTGCTCGCGGGCTATGTTTGGAAGCGCGTCAACGGCGAGATCGAGAGCGGGATAGGCATAGCCGTTGCCGGCATCGATGCGCAGCACGGCCGGAAAGGGCCGGCTCACCTGCGGCGTTGCGAAACCATCGGTCTTGCCGACCTTGGCCTGCCCGGCATAGGCGGGAACACGGCGCAACCCATGACCACCCTGCCCCGCCGCTTCGGCCGCCACGAGCGCGACCGCCACGGAGCGGGCATTCCCGTCGCTCACCTTGCTTCGCTGCAACGCCTCCACGACCAATGTTTCGGCTTCGGCGAGCGACAGATGCATGAGGCAAGACCTTGAAAACAAATGAGGCGGATAAAGGCTTTCTACGCCCTCATCCGCCTCATCGCAACGCAGCAAAAACTCTATCTTATTGTTCCCTTACGCATTCCGGACGGAAAACCGCTACGCACTTTTCCTGGAAATGCTCCTGCGCTAGGCCACGTCGAACTTGACGCCCTGAGCCAGAGGCAGCGTGCGACCGTAGTTGATCGTATTGGTCGCCCGGCGCATATAGGCTTTCCAGGCATCGGAGCCGGACTCGCGTCCGCCGCCGGTTTCCTTTTCACCGCCGAATGCGCCGCCGATCTCGGCGCCTGAGGGGCCGAGATTGACGTTGGCGATACCGCAATCCGAACCGCGTGCCGAGACGAAGGTCTCTGCCTCGCGCATGTCGTTGGTGAAGATCGAGGACGACAGGCCCTGCGGCACGGCATTGTGCAACGCCAGAACCTTGTCGAAATCGCTGTATTTCATCACATAGAGGATCGGCGCGAAGGTTTCCTGCTCGACCGGGCCGGTCTGCTCTGGCATTTCGACCAGGGCCGGGCGAACGTAAAAGGCATCGGCCGAACCGTTTTCGACGCGCTCGCCGCCGGTGATCGTGCCGCCCGCTGACTTCGCTGCGGCAAGAGCCGACTGCATGCGGTCAAAGGCCTGTCCGTCGATCAGCGGACCGACGAGGGTTCCTGCTTCAAGCGGATTGCCTATTGTCACCGAACCATAGGCCTTCTGCAGACGCGGAACGAGCTGATCGTAGACGCTGTCATGGACGAAGAGGCGGCGCAGAGTCGTGCAGCGCTGGCCGGCCGTGCCCATCGCGGAAAAGGCGACACCGCGCAGGGTGAGATCGAGGTCGGCCGTCGGGCAGACGATGGCGGCATTGTTGCCGCCAAGTTCGAGGATGGCCCGGGCGAAACGGCCGGCAAGGCGCGGGCCGACCGCACGGCCCATCGCCGTCGAGCCGGTCGCCGAAACCAGCGGCACCTGCGGGTGATCGACCAGCAACTCGCCGAGATCGCGGCCGCCGATCAACAGCGTCGACAGATTGGCCGGCGCCTCGCCGCCCTCAGCGACGTAGCGCTTCAGCGCCCTTTCAAACAAGGCTTGCACGGCAAGCGCGGTCAGCGGCGTCTTTTCCGACGGCTTCCAGATGGTGGAATTGCCGCAGACGATGGCGAGCGCCGCATTCCACGACCAGACGGCAACGGGGAAATTGAAGGCGGAGATGATGCCGATCGCGCCCAGCGGATGCCAGCTTTCCATCATCCGATGCTCCGAGCGTTCGGTGGCGATGGTCAGGCCGTAAAGCTGGCGCGACAGCCCCACGGCGAAATCGCAGATATCGATCATCTCCTGCACTTCGCCGAGGCCTTCGGAGGTGATCTTTCCCACTTCGATGGAGACGAGTCGGCCGAGCGCCGCCTTGCCGGCACGCAGCTCCTCGCCGAGCAGGCGGATCAGCTCGCCGCGCTTCGGCGCCGGCACATTGCGCCATGCGAGAAACGCCTCGTGCGCCGCCGCGATCGCGCCCTTCGCGTCCTCAGCCGAATGCTCCTTGAGCCGGCCGATCTCGCCGCCCGTCACCGGAGAGGTGACGGCAAGCGTCCCGCCGGTGTAGCGATCGGCCGATACGCCAAGCTCCGTCAATATTGCCTTGGTTTCGGCAGCAAGATCTGATGTCGCGGTCATCTTGTTTCCTCTTCCCGTAATGCTGTTTCGTTGACTGTTCTATCTATTGTCTCGCAATTCCGGACGGAAAACCGCTGCGCACTTTTCCTGGAATTGCTTCAGACCCTGGCGCCGACAAAATGCGCGGCCTGGGCGCCGGCCTCGTACCACATTTCCTTCGCTGCCCTGAAGCTCGGCTCGACGATATCGGTCACCGGCAGCGGCAGATCCGCCTCGGAAATCTGCCCAAGAATATGGCCGGCAAGTACCTTGCCGAACACGGTGCCCGGCGCGATGCCGCGACCATTATAGCCCGAGAAACCGACGACATTCTGGGCGAGCTTATGGAAGCGCGGTAGGGCATTGTCGGTCATGCCGATCTTGCCATGCCATTCGCATTCGAAGGGGATGTCGCCAAGCTGCGGAAAGAGCTTCCTGATCGACCGCCGCGCCCAGTTCTTGTGAATGGCAAGACCGGTATTGCGCAGAGCGCCGACGCTGCCGAAGACGAGCCGGCCGGCCTGGTCCATGCGGAAGGACGAGAGCACTTCCTTGGTGTCCCAAGCACCCTCGCGCCCCGGCAGCACGGACTTGCGCAGGTTGTCGCCCAGCGGCACGGTCGCGAAATTGAAATAGGGCAGATGCACCTGTTCGTTCCTGATCGCCTCCCACGGACCGGTGCTGTAGGCGTCGGTGGCGACGACGATCCAGTCGGCGCTGACCTTGCCGCTATCGGTCGAAACCACCCATTTCGCGCCGCTTCTTTCCGTCGACGTCACACGACTGCCGGTATGGATGGCGACGCCTGATTTCACCACGGCATGGGCAAGGCCTCGGGCATAAGCAAGCGGCTGCAGCGTGCCAGCGCGCATGTCGAGCAGCGCTCCCGCATAAGCCGAGCTGCCGACCCGGCGCTCTGTCTCCCGCGCATCGAGGACGGTAACCGGCGCACCGCGCTTGCCCCATTGCCGGGCACGCTCCTCGATTTCCTTCAATCCCTCCGGCCCGACGGCGCAATGCAGCGTGCCGTTGCGCTCGAGCTCGCAGGCGATACCATGCTTATCGATCAGCTCCATGACCAGCTTCGGCCCATTGCCGAGCAGATCGAGCAACCGCTCGCCATGGATGGCGCCGAGTTCACCGGGAAGATCGTCCGGCATCACCCACATGCCGGCATTGATGAGACCGACATTACGACCGGCGCCACCAAAGCCGATTTCATTGGCCTCCAGCAGCACGACATTCGTGCCGGCTTCCGCCAGATGCAGCGCCGTCGAAAGACCGGTATAGCCGCCGCCGACCACCACGACATCGGCAGACACCTCCCCGGAAAGCGGCGTCGTCGCCGGCGGCGAGGGGGCGGTCTTTTCCCAGAGACCATGGGAGCGCGGGTCATTCAGCATGAAATCAGTCCAATCAACAGAGATAATCGCGGCAATCTAGCGCTATGCGCGAAATTGCGGAAGCGGCAAGAGCGACATCCGGTGGACAGAGCATGATGCCGAAAAAGTGTGGGGGCTTTCGGACGACATCATGCTCCACCTCTTTGATTCCAGGGCGGATTCAGATTCTACGTCGAACACACCTAAAATTATCCGCTCTGGAGAAAAACTTGCATGGCGACGGCGCTTTCGACCATTATAGAGAAAAAGCCGATCGCCATCGCGGTCGCAGCCAAAAGCAGGACACCCTCATGAAGCCCATTTTCGTTCAGCTCCAATGCTCTCCCGGCAAGACCTACGAGGTCGCCGACGCGATCTACCAGACGGAGCTGGTTTCGGAGCTGTATTCCACCAGCGGCGACTACGACCTGCTGATGAAGGTCTACATCGCCGAGGAGCAGGATATCGGCAAATTCATCAACGACCACATCGCCAACATCCCGGGTATCATCCGCTCGCTGACGACACTGACCTTCCGAGCGTTTTGAGAGGTTCGGACTTCGGGTCTGAACACCGTCTCATTCGAAATTGCCCCTCACCCCAACCCTCTCCCCGTTTTCACGCGGAGTGAGAGTCGATTGAGTTCTGTGGGCGAGACAAAAGGTGTGCGACGAACACCGAAGCTGTCCCCTTTTCCCGCAAGCGGGGAGAGGGCTAGGGTGAGGGGCATGGTCCAAGAGCGACGGCCAGACACAATGGTCCAGCATCGTCACATTCACCTGACAAGCTTGACCTTCCTGCCGTATATCGCCCCGCTATTAACCCTCTTGCCCGAAACAACTCGCCTTTCCGCCCGCGATTAAGCCCTTTTTAACCGCCCCGATGATCTGCTTTGCCGACTGATCAACGGACGGCGCGCTGCAGCGCCGGATTGCTGTCGTGCGGCACGGCATAGGGGTCGAGGGTGGATATGACATCGGCTGTTGCGGATAATCAGGCAAACAAGCTGGCCGGACCGCTGATCCTGCATGTCGTGCGCCAGTTTCTGCCGAACAAGGGCGGCCTGGAAGACGTCGTTGCCAATCTCTGCCGCCAGCTGGTTTCCCGCGGCTATCGGGTACGCGTCGTCACCTGCAACAGCCTGTTTTCCGATCCCGGCCGTGAACTCCCAGAAAGTGAAACCATCGACGGCATCGAGATCGTCCGCATTCCCTGGTCCGGCTCCAGCCGCTATCCGCTGGCCCCAAAGGTCTTCCGCCATCTGGCCGATGCCGACCTCGTTCATGTCCACGCCGTCGATTTCTTCTTCGATGCGCTGGCCTGGGGCAAGCTGATGCATGGCCGGCCAATGGTCGCCACCACCCATGGCGGCTTCTTCCACACGCAGAAATATGCCGCCATCAAGAAGATCTGGTTCAATACCGCAACGCGGCTTTCAGCATTCGGCTATCACTCGCTCATCTGCTGCAGCCAGTCCGACGCACGGCTCTTTTCCAGGATCGCCGACAGCCGCGTGCGCTTGATCGAAAACGGCGCCGATGTCGGCAAATTTTCCAATTGTGCCGCGCTCGAAGCCCGCCGCCGCATCGTCACCATCGGCCGCTTCTCGGTCAACAAGCGGCTCGACCACCTGCTCGATGCCATGAAGGTGCTGGCGGCCCGTCACGAGGATTGGCATCTCGACATCATCGGCGCCGCGTCGGATCTCGATCGGCCGATGTTGGAGAAGGAAATCGCGACGCGCGGCCTGGAGCACAACGTCGCGCTGCACGTGTCGATCGACGACGGAGCGATCCGCAACATCATCGCTCGCGCCTCGCTCTTCGCCTCGGCCTCCGAGTATGAAGGCTTCGGCCTGGTGGCGATCGAGGCCATGAGCGCGGGCCTGCTACCGGTGCTGAACACCAACGAAGCCTATAAGGCAATGGCGGAAACCCACCCTGCGCTGATGCTGTCGGATTTTTCCAATCCCGAAGCCGCCGCCGACACGCTGACCGCGGCCTTCGAGCGCCTTGAGGCCGACGACCTCAGCCTGCGGCAGGAACTTCTGCGCGATGCCCGCGCCTATGCCTGGGACGAAGTCGCCCAACGCTACATGGATGTCTACGCGGAAACCCTGACGCCGAAGGGCAAGTCGCCTCAGCTTCTGCGCCAGCGCGGCCAGGCTGCGTAACCTTCCACAATGCCCACGAGCCAGGCGCGCTTGTAGCGCGCTGCATCGAGGTTGAAACGCACGAGCGCCGCCAGCCAGCTGACAGCCGGTCGGAACAGTCGGTAGCCGACGTAATACAAGGGAAATGCCTGCTTTCGCATCAGCGCGCCGAAGCCGCGCCCGTATTTGCGCGCCCGCTCCACCTGTCGTGGCCCATACTCACTGGTGACCTGATCGTGATGGACGATAAGCTCGGGAAAGAACATCGCATGTTTGCCGGCAGCAAGCGCCCGCAGCAGGAAATCCGCTTCTTCGCCGCTCTGGAAAGGCGATTCCGAACCGACGCCGAGATCCTCGTCGAAACCGCCAATATCGGAAAGCGCTGCTCGGCGGACGAAGATGCCATTGGAGTTGCCGCACTTCAGATAATTCCAGCGCGTCAGCGAAAGCCGCGTCTCGCCCGTCGGGCTGACGGAAGCGAGACCTTCGGCGTCGAGCGTGCGGCCGGTGACGATCGAGAGATCCGGATGGGCCGAGAACAGCGTCGCTGCCGTCGAAAGCGTATCGGCCTCATACCAGCAGTCGTCATCGGGAAAGCAGACATAATCGCCTTCCGCGACCGCCATGCCGTTGTTGCGTGCCCGCGAAAGCCCCTTCGGCGAGCGGATGTGGCGAATGAGGAAGGAAGAGGAAAAGCCGTCGATCAGCGCGCGCAGGCGGTCGTCGACGTTCTGATCGACGACGATGACCTCGAAATCCTTGTGGCTCTGCCCGGCCAGCGAGCGGAAAAGCCGCTCCAGCTGGTCGAACCGATCGACGGTGCAGACGATGAGGCTGAACACTAAAATCCTCCGCACAAGCCCCGAGGCGGCCAATATCAGAGAGAAAGAATATTAGCCGAAGTAAAAAATGAACTTACCGCAGCATTAAACCCTAAATATTAAGGCATATGAAATAGAGCTGACGCTATCCCCACGAAGAGCCGGACATGTGCAATAGGTTCCGGCAATTTGAGGAACGGTCAGTCTTCATGACGAAGAGCATAATGGCAAATTCGGTTCTGAACGCCGCGGCGGGATTGACCCTGCTTGCGACCGGCTTTGTCTGTTCGATCATCGCGGCACGTCTGCTCGGCCCCGAGGCCAACGGCATCATCGCCTTTTCCCTGTGGCTGACGACGACGGGCGCGCTGATCGCCGAGCTCGGCGCCGGCGTCACCCTGCTGCGCATCCTGCCGCAATTGAAGGGAAACGGCTATTCGACAGAAGAACGCCTTGGCTTTGCCGCCTATCTTCTGCAGCCGACGATCATCGCAACCATCATACTGCTCGCGGGTTACGTCGCCTATTATTGGGATACGGAGCGGCTACATTGGGCCGGCGACGCGTCCGAAGTCATTGTCATAACCGGCGTATTCTTCGTTCTTCAGTCTCTTGGCGCCTACAGCAAGAACTATCTGATCGGCGAACAGCAGGTCGGCGCGTTCCTGCGCATCACGGTGACAAGCTCGGCGCTGCAGCTCGTGACCGTATTGCTGGGTGCCATCTTCTTTGGCGTCAGCGGTGCGCTTGCCGGCTATGCGATCGGCCAGCTGCCGATGTTCATCGCGACCCTGCGGATAGCCATCGCGCGCAAGAACAGCTGCGGCGTCGGACTATCCACCCTCGTCGGCTCATCGCTCATCCTCTCGATCGAGCTCATCAACAGTTCGATTTTCCTCAATCGCATCGAGCTCATCTTCCTGCAACGCTACTGGGGCATCGAAGCGGTCGGCTTCTATGCCGTCGGCCTGTCGCTCGCCAATCTGGCGCTGCAACTCCCCGTGCAATTGAGCGGCAGTCTGCTGCCCTATTACTCCGAGCAGATGCACGCGCGTGATTCCGACAAGCTGCCGGTCGAGGTCTTTGCCGGCGTGGCGCGCAGTATCGCCTATATCACCCTGCCGATGAGTTTCGGGCTTGCCGCCATCTCGCCGGAGCTTGTGGTGACGATCTTCGGCCCGGCCTTTGCGCCAAGCGGAAGCATGGTCGCGCTGCTGTCGCTGACGGCGATACCCTATGTCTTCATGCAGATATGCACGCAATATCTCTATTCGCTCGACCGCGTGCGCGAGCGCACCGTCCTAGGCGTCATCGCCAGCGTCATCATGGTCATCGGCTGCGCGGTCGCGGTGCCCTTTTTCGGAGGCGAGGGTGCGGCGCTGGTCCGTCTCCTCGCCTTTACCGCCCTGTGCCTGCTGACGGTGCGCCGCATGGAATTCGAAGGATCGACACGCGGCATGCTCATCAACCTTGCAAAAGTCACGGTTGCTGCCATTCTGTGCGCGGCTGCAGCCTATGGTTTTGTTCAGGCGCTGACCGGTGTCGCAGGTCTCGTCGGCGCCATCATCGGCGGTGTCCTCGCCTATGGTGTCGCGCTCAGAGTGCTGAAAGCCGTTCCAGCCGAAGATATCGACGTCATGCAGAAAATCGCGACGCGATTGCCTGCACGTATCAATCCGATTGCCACTCAGGCTCTGGCCCTATTGGCGCCGCGCCGAATGTGAGGAGACTAGCATGGCTGGTTGGGGAGCCGCCGAAAAACAGAACAAGGAAAGACAGTCAAGATCCGCAGCGACACCGGTGACCTTCGCCGGAACGATCGGCTTGTTCACATCGGCTGCTACCCCTTCGCGTGGCTCCGCCGTGCTGTTTCTCAGCCCCTGGGGCTTTGAGGAAATGTGTGTGCGCAAGTTCTGGCGGATTCTGGCGGAGGATCTTGCCCACATCGGCGTCGCCAGCCTGCGTTTCGACTATGCCGGCACCGGCGACGCACTTGACCTGGCCGATGACGGCGAAGGCCTGAAACCATGGCAGGATACCGCGCTTGCCGCCGCGGCAAAGCTCAAGGCGCTTTCCGGCTGCGATCGCCTGATTCTTGTCAGCCAGGGTCTTGGCGGGACTATCGCCGCAACGCTTGTCGAATATATTGCCGGCGTTGACGGCATCGCCTTTCTTGCGCCCGTCATTTCCGGCCGCGCCTATCTGCGCGAACTGACCGTCTGGTCGAAGATGATCGATGAGGGCATGGGGCTTGCCGAGGCGCAACGTCAGACCGACGGCGTCACCGTCGCCAGCCTGCGCATGCCCGATAGCACCGCCGATGCGGTGAAGAAGCTGAATCTCATGACGCTAGAAGGGCTCGGCACGGCGAACTGCCTCGTGCTGACGCGCCCCGGCCGGCCGGGAGACGCCGATTTTGCGCATCATCTCGAAACGCTCGGTCCCCACGTCACGCAGGCCTCTTACGAAGGTTATGACGATCTGGTCTCGAACCCCACCGTCGCGACCATGCCGACGGCAGCTGGCCGAAAACTGGTCGAATGGGTGCAGTCGGTCGCCGCCGAAACCGGTGAGATCGCATCGACCGATCTTGCGCCGCCGGTCGCCGCGCCTCTTATCGGCGAAGGCTTTCGCGAGACGCCGCTGCGTTTCGGCGCGGGGAACCGCATGTTCGGCATTCTCTGCGAACCCGAAGGCGCCCGCACGGGCGCAACCGCGCTGCTTCTGACCACGGCCTATGACAGAAGCGCCGGCTGGGGCCGGATGTCCGTCACCATGGCGCGCGCGCTTGCCCGCGACGGCATAGCGTCGCTGCGTTTCGATACGGCCAATGTCGGCGACAGTCCGCCGCTTTCCGGCGCGCCGGAGCAGGTGCTCTATTCCGGCGAACAGCATCGGGATGTCGCCGAGGCGCTGGATCTTCTGGAGAAGCAGGATCTCCTGCCCGCCTATGTCGTGGGACGCTGCAGCGGCGGTTACCTCGCCTTCCAGGCGGCGTTACGCGACACGCGCTGCGGCGGCCTCATCACGGTCAATCCCTACAGCTTCCATTGGGATGAGAGCCAATCTGTCGATGAAGCCCTGCGCTTCGCCCCCAGGTCGCTGGAAACCTACGGGCGAAAACTCCTGCAATTGGAAACATTGAAGAGGCTCTTCGGCGGCCAGATCGATGCGAAAAGCGCCCTGTGCAACATGGCGACCGGGCTCGGCCGACGCGCGGTGCGAGCAAGCCGCCAGGTGCTCGGCGCCTTTCCTTTCTTTGCCGCGGCACAAGGACCCGTGCTGGGCGGCTTCCGTACGCTCACCAGACGCGGCGTCGACATGTCCTTGATCTACAGCGCCCACGACATCGGCCTCGATCACCTGCATGACCAGTTCGGCGACAACGGCGCGGGCCTGAAGCATTTTCCGGATATACGCCTCACCATCATTCCCGAAGCCGATCACAATCTGACCCCGCCCTATGCGCGCAAGGTGTATCTGAAGGAGGTCAGGGAGATGGGTTTGCGGCTCGGCAGTCGATGACGTCTTGACTGGAAAACCGCCGGAAATGTTCGCTACATCCGATACTTGCTGTATAGTTGCTTCATGAGGCTCCTGATCGTCGAAGACAACCGCGAACTGGCGTCCTGGCTCGGCAAGGCGCTGCGTCAGGCGCAATATGTCGTCGACATCGCCTATGACGGCGAAGATGCCGAACACATGCTGAAAGTCGCCGCCTATTCCATCGTCATTCTCGATCTGTCGCTGCCGAAAATGGATGGACTGACGCTGCTGAAGCGCCTGCGCCAGAGTGGCAACAAGGTGCCTGTTATCATCCTGACGGCCAATGCCAGCCTCGACGGCCGGGTCGCCGGCCTCGACAGCGGCGCCGACGATTATCTCGCCAAGCCCTTCGAGATCGCCGAACTCGAAGCCCGCATCCGCGCTGCCGTGCGCCGCGGCCACGACCACGCCGCGCCCGAGATCGCCGTCGGCGATCTGCTCTTCGATGGCGGGACGCGGCAGTTCTATCTGGCCGGCGAAGCCCTGGCGCTGACCCCGCGCGAACATGCAGTCCTCGAACATCTGATGATGAAGGCAGGCACGACCGTCACCAAGACGACGCTGTCGGAAAGCGTCTTCGGATTCGACGATCTCGCCGACACCAGCGCCATCGAGATCTACGTGCACCGCGTGCGCAAGAAGCTCGAGGGCAGCACCGTGCAGATCGCGACGCTGCGCGGCCTCGGCTATCTCCTTCGCCATGCACAATGATGACACGCCGCCACGCCAGGGAATGTTGAGCCGAGCCATCGGCGCGCTGGCGACAAGCCTTCGGGCGCAACTTTTCGCCTGGGTCGTGCTGACCCTGATCGGCGCAATCTGCATCAACCTCTATCTGAGCTTCCGTTCGGCTGACGCAACGTCAAAGCTCGTCACCGATCATACTCTGCTTGCCTCGGCACGCGTGATCGCGGAGGCCGTGCGCGTCGATGCCAGCGGCACGGTGCAGATCGACATCCCGCCCGCTGCATTGGAAATGTTCGATACCGGCTATGGCGACCGGGTCTTCTATCAAGTCGTGACTGCATGGGGGAACTTGGTCGCCGGCTTTCCTGATCTGCCTCGGCCGGGGCGCGACCGGGTCGGCGAGGACAAGATGTTCCGGACCGATGACGTCCGCGTGCTCATGCTGAGCCATCCAGTCGTCGGCCTCGATCAGGACGGCACGATTTCCGTCGCCGTCGCCGTCACGCATAACAGCCAGGATGCCATGCGCCGCAGGCTGTGGCTTTCGGATTTCACCAAGCAGCTCGCGCTTGTCCTCCTTGCGGGCCTGGTCACGATCATCGGCCTGCAACGTGGCCTCGCGCCCGTGCTGCGCCTGCGCGACGCGGTGCGCGAGCGCGGCCGCCAGCGCCTCGATCCGCTCGACCCTCATATGGTACAGAACGAGCTTCGGCCGCTCGTCCACGCCCTCAACGATCATATGGAACGGGTGCAGTACCAGATGGCGGCGCAGCGCCGCTTCGTCTCGAACGCCGCCCATCAGCTGCGCACGCCGCTCGCTCTGATCTCGACCCAGGCAAGCTTTGCCGCGCGCGAAACGGACAATATCAGGCGCGACGAGGCGCTGACGGCCTTGCGCTCCAGCACGCGGCAGGTGACCCGGCTTGCCAGCCAGCTCTTGACGCTGTCGCGCGCCGAACCCGGCAGCCGGCGGCCGCGCAACGACACGATCGATCTTGCGGAAACGGCCCGGCGGGTCCTGGAAACGCTTGCCGAGGAGGCCCTGCGCCGCAATATCGATCTCGGGCTGGAGGCTGGCGAGTCGCCGGTCCATGTCGAGGGCGATGGCACCATGCTGCGCGAAATGCTTGTTAATCTCGTCGACAATGCCTTGCGCTACACCCAGACGGGCGGCCGCGTAACAGTCGGCGTCGGTCAGGAAGGCGATACGGCATTGCTATGGGTCGAGGACAACGGCCCCGGCATTCCCGAGGAAGAACGCACCCAGGTCTTCGAACGCTTCTATCGCATCATGGGCACCGAGCCCGAAGGCAGCGGCCTCGGCCTCGCCATCGTCCGCGAAGTGGTCGACGGCGCCGGCGGCTCGGTGACGCTTGGCGATGCGGCCGGCGGCGGCCTGTTGGTCAGCGTGCGGCTGCCGGCTGTTTGAACAGCGCAGGCAGCGGAAAAGCAACAGCAAGCGAGCTGGGCGATATAGTCCCCTCTTCCCGCCCGCGGGGAGAGGGGGGCCCCGCGTGCAAAATCAAAGAAGGCCGGGCAAGACGCCCGGCCCTGGCCTTGGGAGGTGCCAGTAAATTGACCGCCTAGTGCGTGTCGAGGCTCTGCTGCGGACGCCAGCGGGTGATGCGGTTCTCGATGAGCGTCATCACATATTCGGCGCCGAGCGTGACGACCATCACGAGGATGATCGCAGCATAGAGGCCGGCTGCGTCATAGGTGCCCTTGGCGATCGAGATCAGGTAGCCGATACCGGCAAGCGATCCCACGAACTCGCCGACGATGGCGCCGATGATGGCGAAGGAGAAGGAGATGTGTAGGCTTGCAAAAATCCAGCTCATCGCCGACGGCAGGATGACATTGCGCGTCACCTGCCAGTTGGAGGCGCCGAGGATGCGGGCATTGGCGATCATGTTGCGGTCGGCTTCGCGAACGCCCTGGAAGGCGTTGGCGAACACGACGAAGAACACCATGATGAAGGCGAGTGCCACCTTGGACGGCAGGCCGAGGCCCATGATCATCACGAAGATCGGCGCGAGAACGACGCGCGGGATCGAGTTGATCGCCTTGATGTAGATCGACAGGATATCGGAAGCGAGCTTGTTGCGGCCAAGGGCGACGCCGACGAGGACGCCGGTGACCGAGCCGATGATGAAGCCGATCAGCGCTTCTTCCATGGTAACGCCGAGATGGTACCAGAGCGAACCGCTTTCCGTGCCATCAACAACCCATTCCCAGAGGCGCCAGGCGATGCCATAGGGGCTCGAATAGAAGAACGGGTCAATCCAGTGCAGGTCTGAGGCGAGCTGCCAGAGGCCGATAATGGCGAGCAGAATGCCGATCTGCCATGCCAGCACGACGTATTTGCGGCGAGCGAGCGCCTTCAGTGCTGCAGCTTCGATTTCCGCGTCCGAGGTGCCGGCGCGGAAGATCGGGGCATTGCCTGCTTCGAGAGCTGTGTTTGCCATGATCAATCCTCCCTTATGCCGCTTCCGCGGCACGGCGATAGCTGGTTTCGACCTCTTCGCGCAGGTCGTCCCAGATCGTCTTGCAATAATCGATGAAGTTCTGCTCGTAGCGGATCTCCGAGACGACGCGCGGACGCGGCAGGTCGATTGTGTAGACCGATTTGACCGTCGCGGGACCGGCCGTCAGCACATAGACCTTGTCGGCAAGGGCAACGGCTTCTTCGAGATCGTGCGTCACGAAGACGACAGAGGCCTGGCGTTCGGCCCAGAGCTTCAGAAGTTCTTCGTGCATGACCGTGCGGGTCTGCACGTCAAGCGCCGAGAAGGGCTCGTCCATCAGCAGGATTTCCGGCTCGTTGATGAAGGTCTGCGCCAACGACACGCGCTTGCGCATGCCGCCGGAAAGCTGATGCGGATAGTGATGCAGAAACTTCGAAAGCCCGACGCGGGCGAGCCAGTCCTTGGCCATCTTTTCGGCCTCGGCCTTCGATTTGCCGCGAAACAGCGGACCGGCCATGACGTTTTCGATGACGTTCTTCCAGGGAAACAGCGCATCCGTCTGGAAGGCGAAGCCGACGCGCGGATCGATGCCGCTGACCGGGCCGCCCATCAGGCGGACTTCGCCGGCGCTCGGCTTGGCAAGGCCGGTTACGAGATTGAGCGTCGTCGACTTGCCGCAGCCCGTCGGTCCGACGACGGCGACGAATTCGCCGCGCTCGACCGTCATGTTGAAATCGCGCAGCGCGGTCAACGACTTGCCGGTCGGCGATACGAAACGGCGGCTGACATTGATGAGCTCGATCGCCGGTGTGCGGCGTTCATCCTGTTGCATGGTGCTGATCCTGACGCGTGCCTTCAGGGCGTGCACGCAAAGCCCAGTGAACTGCAAAGTCCCTTGAACCGCCGCTTCCGGAATTCGCCGGAAGCGGCGTCATGGCTGCTTACTTGACGTTCTTGACGAATTCCGTCGTGTAGGTCTTCGACAGGTCGATCGTCTTGCCCTTGACGTTCTTGGAGAACTGCGAGAGCACGGCGAGAACCGTCTTCGGACCGTCTTCCGGCATCACGCCGTCGGCCGTGAACATTTCCTTGCCGGCGTCGAGAGCCTTGATGTAGCCGTCCTTGTCGCCGACGTAGAAATCCTTCGGCATCTTGTCGGCAATCTCGGCGGCGGAATGGGTATGGATGAAGCGCATCGTCTTGACGAAAGCATTCGCAAGCTTCTGCACTTCGTCCTTATGGGCGTCGACCCATGCGGCATCCATATAGAGCGAAGCGGCCGGATAGGTACCGCCGAGCGCTGCTTCGGTGCCCTTCAGTGTACGGAGATCGACGAGGATCTTGGCTTCGCCGGTCTTGAGCAGTCGCGAGATCGTCGGCTCGGTGGTCATGCCGACCTGGATCGCATCCTGCTGCATGGCGGCGATGAAGGTCTGGCCGGCGCCGACCGGAACGGGCGTGATGTCAGCCGGGGACAGGCCAGCTTTCGACGCCATGTAGAGCGTCAGGAAGTTGGTGGACGAGCCGAGACCGGTAACGCCAGCGCGCTTGCCCTTCAGGTCGGCAAAGGACTTGATGTCAGGATACTTGGATGACACCAATTCGACTTCGCCCGGCGCCTGGCTGAACTGTACGACGGACTTGATGAACTTGCCCTTGGCCTGCAGATCGACACAGTGGTCGTAGAAGCCGACGACACCCTGAACGGCGCCGGCCAGCAGCTGGTTTTCAGCATCGACACCGGCAGATTCATTGAGAAGCTCGACGTCGAGGCCTTCATCCTTGAAGTAGCCGAGGGATTCGGCGAGCTTGGCCGGCAGATAGATCTGCTTTTCGTAGCCGCCCACCATGATGGAAATCTTGTCGGCTGCATTGGCGGCCGTGGCTGCAAGCGAGGCAGCTGATATGACGAGGGAAAGGGCTACGGTATGAAAAAAGGTGCGCGATGGACGCATCAATGTCTCCTCCTGTTTGAATCGTTGCGCCATTCGACGCTGCAGAAAATATGCTTCCTCCACGAAGCTCGGCGAACCTAGCGTGGGCAACCTTTCAGTCAGCTTTCAGCGCGCGATCCCTGTCGGGCGACATTGCAATTTTATTTCATGTACGCCGGCGGCGCAAATATGGCCGCCGGCGCTGCTCTTCTACTTCCGGACACGAACGGGAAACCTGAGGCGTCCGGTCAACCCAGAAAACGATACTGAGCGCTACTTGGCGTTCCTGACGAACTCGGTCGTATAGGTTTTCGACAGGTCGATCGATTTGCCCTGGACGTTCTTGGAGAATTCGGACAGCACGGCGAGAACGGTTTTCGGACCGTCTTCCGGCATCACGCCATCGGGCGTGAACATCGCCTTGCCGTTTTCGAGCGCCTTCACATAGCCTTCCTTATCACCGACATAGAAATCTCTAGGCATCTTGTCCGCGATCTCGGCGGCCGAATGGGTGTTGATGAAATGCAGCGTCTTGACGAAGGCATTTGCAAGCTTCTGCGTTTCCTCCTTGTGGTCCTTGATCCACGATTCCTGCATGTAGAGGGATGCGGCAGGATAGGTGCCGCCCGGAACCGCCTTGGTTCCAGCCATCGTACGCATATCGATCAGAACCTTGGCCTCGCCGGTCTTCAGCATCCGCGAGATCGTCGGCTCCGTGGTCATGCCCGCCTGGATGGCGTCCTGCTGCATGGCGGCGATGAAGGTCTGGCCGGCGCCGACCGGAACCGAGGTAAACTCCCCAAGCTTCAGGCCGGCCTTGACGGCCAGATACTGTGTCAGGAAATTGGTCGAGGACCCAAGGCCGGTGACGCCCAGGCTCTTGCCCTTGAAATCCGCGGGCGACTTGATTTCCGGATGCTTGGCCGACACCAGTTCGACCTCGCCGGGCGCCTGGCTGAACTGCACGACGGATTCGACGAACTTGCCCTTGCCCTGCAGATCGATGCAATGGTCATAGAAGCCGACGACACCCTGGACGGCGCCCGCCAGCATCTCGTTTTCCGCATCAACGCCGGCCGGCTCGTTCAAGAGCTCGACGTTCAGCCCCTCCTCCTTGAAGTAACCGAGCGCCTCTGCAAGCTTCGCCGGCAGATAGATCTGCTTTTCGTAACCGCCGACCATGATGGAAATCTTGTTCGCCGCCTGTGCCGCCGTTGCCGCAAACCCGGCTGCGGCTATCGCAAGGGATAGAGCCGTCGAATATCTGAGAATGCTGGATGCACGCATGAAGTCCTCCTCTCCATTTGTGTACCGGTGCCGCTCGGTGGCGGCACGGCACTCGCTTCCTCCTGAAGCGCAAGAGACATGCACGCCCAACCTTTCATTGAGCTGAAAGCAGATCGCTCGCCTTATCCGCAATACGCATCGGCATGCGGCCGATCGAGGCAGGATGGGATTGCCATACAACGAGAGGGATCATCGCATCTTGGCATTTCCCGCATGGCGACTATCTTAGATCCAGCGCTTTCGCAGGGAGGAACCAGCATGAGGATCGTTGCCGCAGCCCTGATTGTGACTGCAATTGCGATAGCCGGGCCGGCCTCGGCAATTTCCCGCTACGAGTCGCTCAGCAAAACCTGCGCATCGGTGCAGCAACTCATTGCTTCCGAACGCGCGGTGATACTGCGTTATCCCGCGCCCCGCGGCGGCC
Source organism: Martinezella tropici (assembly GCA_000799755.1). Lineage (GTDB taxonomy): Bacteria > Pseudomonadota > Alphaproteobacteria > Rhizobiales > Rhizobiaceae > Rhizobium > Rhizobium tropici_A. The sequence continues at coordinate 5,034 of JUHI01000004.1, read as the reverse complement.
CGGTCCTCTACGACCGCTACGTGGCCGACGGCGGGCAATGCGACATGTCGGACTATGCCGCCCGCAGTTTCGTGCCGACGAAGGATAACCCGCTTTGCCCGGTCTATAATTGCAAGCCGTCATCCGTCTTCAATCCACATTGACGCGAATCAGCTTTTCTGCGGTTTATGCGTGCGGCGGAGTTATAAAACTTTACATAAAAAGACTTTTAGTTGAGTTCTACCCATATTTAACGCACATTTTGCGGGCAGATAGAGCGCGCGTCCCTTCCCGTGAAGGGTCACGAGCATGGTGTTGTCCACCAGCCCCTATTTGACAAGGAGATTGCGCAGTGAGTGCAAAAGTACCGAACCCGATTGATGCCTATGTGGGCTCTCGCGTGCGCACGCGTCGTCTTATGCTTGGCATGAGCCAGGAGCGCCTGGCCGAACAGATCGGCGTGACGTTTCAACAGGTACAGAAATACGAAAAGGGCACCAATCGCATCGGCGCTAGCCGACTGCAGGCCATTGCCGGCGTATTGGCCGTACCGGTTGCCTTCTTTTTCCAGCAGGACAACTCGCAGCCACTGAACACCGACGGTCTCGGCGCGATCAACGGCCTTGAGGATCTGTCGGATTTCCTGACGTCCAAGGAAGGCCTGAGCCTCAACAAAGCGTTCATGAAGATCAACGATCCCGGCATTCGCCAGTCCGTGCTGACGCTGATCAAGTCGCTGGCAAATGCCTCCGACGTTCTGCCGGATCATGTTCCGCACGCGGCGAACGTATCGGTCGGCCTGCGCAACTAAGGCCTGAGCGCCTGGCGAATATGCCAGGCGCCAATCCAAAGGCAGGGCTGAAGCCTCGACTGGCACGAAAATCCTGGCAAGAACGGAAACACGAGCTGACTTCGGTCGGGAAATCTCCTGCGCCGCGATGACTGCTTGCTCTTCCATCCCGCAGTTCGCGCCTGGAAATTGTAAAAGCAAGATTTCGCGACAATCACGCATCGTGTCACGCTGCATGTCACGCGCCAAGCTGCAAAACATTCGTTACGGTTTGCTCATGTTCTCGGCTAGACACGATTCGTCTGCCGGGAACGGGGGCAATAGAGGGCACGAAATGACAGCAGTACTTCCGGTCGGAGCAGCATACCAGGACCCTGATTCACTCAAGGAACTGGCATCCATCGCTCGACTGATCACCTATGCACGGCAGAGCGCCAAAAACCTGAATGCGGAATTCCCGGTCTGGTGCCTGGATTTGGCACTTGGTGCCGTTCTGCAGGAAATGTATGAAAATGGCGTGCCGAATCCCTTGTTCGAAGAGGGAACGGACATAGCAAACGTGGTGGCACACTAAATTGAAGTATCCCGGCTTTTGCCGGATACGGGATAATGCCGATATGGCTGAACAGGTCATATCGGCATTTTTCTTTGATCCTCGGAATGCTCCGAAAACAGGGGGCAGAGGCAGCTCGCGGATGGGCGAGGAGCCGAAATGCCCTAGGAGCCGCCTTTGTGCGGCCGGACGCCGGCGGTAAAAATCGCGATGCAGTGACGCAGATGACGCAGCCGCGTTTCGCGGTCCGGCCAGTCGTTCGGATGGCCCGGTTTCGAGACCATCGCGCCGAAAATCATGTCCATCAACATGCGCGCGCCGCTCAAGGCATCGCCAATTTCGATCAGGCCTTGCGCCTGCTGCTCGGTGAGCCAGTCAGCCAACATCTGCTGCGACGGCTTGGCCCCATGCGTGTGCAGCAGCGTCGCGATCTCCGGAAATTGTTGCGATTCGCTGATGGCGAGGTGGATGAAGGCGTCGCGCTCGCGCTCCTGGGCTTCGTTCATATCGATCATGAATATCCGCTCGAGCGCCTTGTCGAACGGCAGGTTTTCATCCGCGGGGCGCGGCAGGGCAAACATGGAAGCCCGATGCTCCGCGATGATCGCCGTGAAAAGCTCGGTCTTGCTCGGAAACAGCCTGTAGAGCGTCTGCTTCGAAATCCGGCATCGGGCGGCCACAAGATCCATCGTCGTGCCGGCATAGCCGAGTTCGTAGAAGGTCGCCCGCGCCTCCCCAACGATCTCAGCCCGACGAGCGTCATCATCGATGGTTTTCGGCCGGCCGCGCGGCCGGCGTTTGCCGACCTGATCGACCTTTGCTGCTCGTTCCTCTATCAGCACTTCCGCCTTGACCTCGACAGCCGAATGCGATTGACATTTGGCGTAGTACAAATATTTTCTGTACGACTTGGTACTATAAATAAGGCAACAGGAAATAGCAACGTGCGAAAGCCCGCCCCTCCTACTTATGCACCCGCATATCCGGTGACATCCACTCGCCTTTCGGTTGGCCGCGGCTCGATGACCGCCGCCGGAATTGTCGCCGCAATGTTGCTGGCAGGCTGCAACCAGCAGAATGCCGCTCAAAGCAATGCTCCCGTCGTCAAGGCGGAAGTCAGCGCGATGTCCCTGCATCCGCAATCCGTTGCCATAACAGCCGAGCTGCCTGGCCGCACCAGCGCCTACCTTGTTGCCGAAGTGCGACCGCAGGTCGGCGGCATCATCCGCAGCCGCAATTTCAAGGAGGGTAGCGAGGTCCGAGAGGGCGAAGTGCTCTACGAGATCGATCCGGCCTCCTACCAGGCATCTTATGACAGCGCCGCTGCCGCCTTGCAAAAGGCCGAAGGTGCTGTGCCCAGCGCCCAGGCGAAGCTCGACCGCTACAAGGGTTTGAGCGCACAGAACGCGGTCAGCAAGCAGGACTTCGATGATGCGCAATCGACGCTGGTGCAAGCGCAGGCCGATGTCGCCTCCGCCAAGGCAGCGCTCGAGACCGCGCGCATCAATCTCGACTATACCAAGATGCGCGCCCCGATCTCCGGCCGCGTCGACGCATCGACTGTCACGGTCGGCGCACTGGTCACGGCCGATCAGACGACGGCGCTCACCACTATCCGCCAGCTTGATCCGATCAATGTCGACGTCACCCAGTCGAGCACCAATTTGCTCGAATTCCGTCGCGCCGTTGCCGACGGCCGGCTAAAGACCAGTGGCGACAACGTCTCCGTGCATCTGACGCTCGAAGACGGCAGTCAGTACAAGGAAACCGGCAAGCTTGAATTTGCCGAATCCTCCGTTGCGGAAACGGTCGGCACCATCACCGTTCGCGCCGTCTTCCCAAATCCGGATCGCATCCTGCTGCCGGGCATGTATGTGCGCGCCACCATCCAGGAAGGCGTTGCCGAAAACAGCTTCGTCGTGCCGCAGCGCGCCGTGACGCGCAATACCAAGGGCGAACCGATCGCCATGTTCGTGACCGCCGACGGCAAGGTGCAGCAGCGGGTCTTGAAGGTCGAGCGCAGCATCGGCAACAGCTGGCTCGTCAATCAGGGGATCGCCGATGGCGATCGCGTGATCGTCGAAGGCGTCCAGCGCGTCCGTGACGGCCAGGAAGTCACTGTTTCTCCCGTCGTCATCGACGATGCGACCGGCGAAGTGAAACAGGCTGCCGCCGACAGCAAGCCGTCCACGGAGCAGGCCGGTCTGGAAAAGACCGATATGAAGGCCGCTTCCGGCGTCCAGAAGTGAGGTTAGACGATGTCTCGTTTCTTCATCGACAGGCCGATCTTCGCCTGGGTGATCGCCATCGTCATCATGCTGGCGGGCGCACTTTCGATCCTGACCCTGTCGATCTCGCAATATCCGCAGATTGCGCCGACAACGGTCAGCATCAGCGCCACCTATTCCGGCGCCGACGCGGCAACGGTCGAAAACTCGGTGACCAAGGTCATCGAGCAGGGCATGACCGGCATCGACAATCTCGACTATATGACGTCGACATCGACCTCGACCGGACAGGCCTCGATCTCGCTGACCTTCACCAACAAGGCCGATCCTGACGTCGCGCAGATGCAGGTGCAGAACAAGCTGCAGCTCGTCACCGCCCAGCTGCCGCAGACGGTGCAATCTACGGGTATCGTCGTTTCCAAATCGACATCGAACTTTCTGATGGTCGTCGGCTTCGTGTCGACGGACGGCAAGCTCAACTCGAACGATCTTGCCGACTATGTCTCCAGCACGCTGAACGATACGCTGAAGCGCATCGAAGGCGTCGGCAATACGCAGATCTTCGGTGCCGGCTACGCGATGCGTATCTGGGTCGATCCGGACAAGCTTGCCAAATATCAATTGATGGTGAGCGACGTAACGAATGCAATCCAGGCTCAGAACTCGCAGGTCTCGGCCGGCCAGCTCGGCGCCTTGCCGCAGCGCAAAGGCCAGCAGCTCAATGCGACTGTTACGGCCAAGAGCCGCATGCAGACGCCGGAGCAGTTCGAAAACATCATCCTGAAAAGCCAGTCCAACGGCTCGCTGGTACGCATCAACGATGTCGCCACCGTGGAACTCGGCGCAGACAGCTATACGACGTCGACCACCTATAACGGCCATCCCTCCGCCGGTCTCGCCGTGATGCTCGCCTCCGGCGCCAACGCCATCAATACGGCCGAAGCGGTGCGCGCAGCCATCGGCAATATGAGCCAGACCCTGCCGCCGAACGTCGAGATCGTCTATCCCTATGACACGACGCCGTTCGTGAAGCTGTCGATCGAGGACGTGGTCAAGACGCTATTCGAAGCCATCGTGCTCGTCTTCATCGTCATGTTCGTCTTCCTGCAGAACATCCGAGCCACGCTGATCCCGACGCTTGCGGTCCCGGTCGTGCTGCTCGGCACCTTCGGCGTGCTGGCGATGTTCGGCTATTCCATCAACACCTTGACCATGTTCGGCATGGTGCTGGCGATCGGTCTTCTGGTCGACGACGCCATCGTCGTCGTCGAAAACGTCGAGCGCGTGATGGAGGAGGAGGGATTGTCGCCGCGCGAGGCGACAATCAAGTCGATGCAGGAAATCACCGGCGCCCTGATCGGCATCGCCACCGTGCTGTCGGCCGTGTTCATCCCGATGGCCTTCTTCTCCGGTTCGGTCGGTGTCATCTACCGGCAGTTCTCGGTGACGATCGTCTCGGCGATGGTGCTGTCCGTCATCGTCGC
>JUHI01000003.1 GCA_000799755.1 Martinezella tropici | reverse complement strand
CCGGCTTGAGCACCAAAATGTCCCGGATTCGCGGACGGTCTCTTTGCGCAGAACGTTGTCGTGCTGCGATCCCGCATGGCCATTGGAAGACGACGACCTTTACCGGTGCGTTGAGGCTGTCGGGGATGACTGCGCCTATGGTGCTCGACGGCGCAATGAATGGAATAGCGTTCCGAGCCTATGTCGAACAGGTTCTCGTACCAACACTGATATCCGGCGACATTATTGTAATGGACAACCTGCCTGCGCATAAAGCCGAAGGCGTGCGGCAGACTATTGAAGTGGCCGGTTGCCAGCTACTCTACCTCCCACCCTATAGCCCGGACTTCAACCCCATCGAGAAGGCTTTCTCCAAGTTCAAAGCGCTCCTGCGAGCCAGAGCAAAGCGCACCGTCGAAGCACTATGGGACACTGTCGGCGAGATCGTTGCGCTCTTCAAACCCCAAGAATGCGCCAACTACTTCATGGCATGCGGATATGACCCCGAGTAAAATGGACGTGCTCTAGACGATCGAGCCGACGTCGAAGACGGGCGGTAATTGTTCGAAGGTGCCGCGAACGGTTTCCAGCGCCGAGCGAAGGGCGGAGTGAGACAGGCGTCCGCCCAGACAGATACGGATGCCGCCGCCCGGTCGCTCTGCGCCGGCGACGAAGGGATCGGACGGCGTCACCGCGACGCCCTTGCGGGCCAGTGCCCGTACCAGACCCTCCTCCGTCCAGCGCTCCGGAAGCGAAAGCCACGCGCAAAGCGACAGCGGATGACTGCCGGCAACGAATGGGGCCAGCACCTCGGAGACGATCATCTGTCGGGCCTCGGCCTCGCCTCGCTGGACGGCAAGCAGTGCTTGCGCCGTCCCATCCAGCACCCAGCGCGATGCCATTTCCGCAACGACATTGGTGGCGCTCCAGCCGGTAACGCGCAGGATCGACGCGGCGCGGATCGAGTAATGGGCCGGCACGACGAGATAGCCGATGCGCAATCCCGTCATCACGGACTTCGTAAAGCTGGTTACGAAGAAGCCGAGCTCGGGAATGAGATCGGGCATGGAGGGAAGCGCTTCCCGCAGCATCGGTTTGTAAACTTCGTCCTCGATGACGAAGACACCGTGCCGGCGGGCGATGTCGGCGATCGCGCGCCGGCGCTCGGCCCCCATGACATGGCTTGTTGGGTTGCCGAGCGAGGAGACGATGACAAGCGCCGATACGTCGCCGATGGCGCAGGCGGCCTCGAAGGCATCCGGCAAGATACCCTCATGATCTGTCGGAAGGCCGCGCAGGGTGAAGCCTAGAACATTGGCAAGGCCGATGATGCCGTGATCGGTCAGGTTTTCGGTCAGCACCACCTCGCCCGGCCGCACGACCGAGGCGACGGCAAGAAAGAGGCCGTGCGCCGCGCCGTTCGTGATCAAGATCCGATCGGCATCCGCCTTGACCGACAGGCCCGAGAGCCAGACCTGTGCTGCGGCGCGATGGGCATCGAGGCCGGCGATTGGCCGGCAAGGCCGCATGAAGCTGCTATTGTCGCTTTCGGCAAGCGCCTGCATGAGTTCCCTGGCCGATCGCTCATGCGCCTCGGTGTAGACGGCCCGGATGATGGAGAGATCGGCGCTGCCGCTCGGATCGCGATCGAGCATGAAGCTGTCGGCGCGTTCCGTGACGCGGCTGCGCACGAAAGTGCCGCGTCCGACCTCGCCGCGCAGATAGCCGCGGCGCTCCGCTTCCTTGTAACTCAGGCTCACGGTCTGGACCGAGATTCCGAGCGAATGGGCGAGATCGCGATGCGTCGGCATCTGCGTGTGCACCGGCAGGATGCCATCATCGATGTCCGCGATGATCTTGTCGGTAAGCAGCTTGTGCTTGGTGACGCCCTTGCGATGCTGAAGGACGGGTTTCCAGGCACCATTGTCCTGGTCTTTTGAATCATGACGATACATGGATTGATCCGGTACAATTACAGGAATCCATGTACACCATTCGCCGCGGGATGGCGACGACCGAATGCGATGACGCGGCTCCTTGTCAACAACGGGCCGCGTCATCGCCGCATAGATTGCCTGGAGCTATACCGGCAAGGATCGGATCAGCGCTTCGAAAGCACGCTGTCGATGGCGCCAGCCGCCGCCTTGACGACGGTATCGGCTTCCTCGCGGGTCAGGCAGAGCGGCGGCGCAAAACCGAGGATGTCTCCCTGCGGCATGGCACGGCCGATGACGCCGCGCTCGAGCAGCGCTGCCGCCACCTGCGGGCCGATCTTCTGCGCAGGGTCGAAGAACTTGCGGTCGTCCTTGTCCTCGACAAACTCGATGGCTGCCATCAACCCATCGCCGCGGACCTCGCCGACGTGGTTGTGGCCGCCGACGGCCTTGGCAAGCTCGGAGCGGAAGTATGCGCCGGTCGAGCCCGCGTTTTCGACAATGCCGAGTTCATCGACCAGTTCAAGATTGGCGATGCCAGCGGCTGCGCAGATCGGATGGGCGGAATAGGTCCAGCCATGGCCGATCGCGCCAAGCTGATCCGACCCTTGCACGAGCACCTGCCACATCTTGTCGGAGACGATACTGCCCGAAAGTGGCGCATAGGCCGAGGTCAGGCCCTTGGCAATGGTGATCAGGTCCGGCTTCATCCCGTAGTGATCGGAGCCGAACATCGAGCCGAGACGCCCAAAGCCGGTGACGACTTCGTCGGCCACGAGGAGGACATCGTATTTGTCGAGGACGGCCTGGATCTTCTGCCAGTAGGTCTTCGGCGGCGGAACGATGCCGCCGGTGCCGAGGATTGGTTCGCCGATGAAGGCTGCGACCGTTTCCGGACCTTCGGCGAGGATCATTTCCTCGAGTTTGTCAGCACAATGCTGCGCAAACTGTTCCTCACTCATCGAGCGATCTGCGCGGCGGAAGTAGTAGGGCGCTTCGGTATGCAGGATCGGCGCGCGCGGCAGGTCGAAAGCCTTATGGAAGAGTTCGAGGCCTGTGAGGCTACCCGTCATGACGCCGGAGCCATGATAGCCGCGCCAACGGGAAATGATTTTCTTCTTTTCCGGGCGACCGAGAATATTGTTGTAGTACCAGATGAGCTTGATGTTGGTCTCGTTGGCATCGGAGCCGGAAAGGCCGAAGTAGACGCGGCTCATGCCTTCGGGCGCGCGGTCGATGATCATCTTCGAAAGCGTGATCGAGGCTTCCGTGCTGTGGCCGACATAGGCGTGGTAATAGGCCAGGTTCTTTGCCTGCTCGGCGATCGCGTCGGCGATCTTCTGGCGGCCATAGCCGACATTGACGCAGTAAAGGCCGGCAAAGGCATCGAGGCTCTTCCGGCCGTTGGTATCGGTAATGTAAACGCCCTCAGCGCCGGAGATGACGCGGGTCGGCGTTTCGCCGCGCGCGTGCATTCCCATGTGGGTCGAGGGATGGAAGAAGTGGTCCCGGTCCCAGGCGTTGAGTTCGTTGCGCTTGTCCAACATGTTATGGTTCCTTCTTTTCTATTGGGAGCGTCAGGCTGTCGTGTCGACGCAGAGATACTTGAGCTCGGTGAAGGCCTCGATGCCGTGGCGGGAGCCTTCGCGGCCGAGGCCGGATTGTTTCCAGCCGCCAAATGGGATCGGGCCGCCGGTAATCTTCACGCGGTTGATGGCCACCATGCCGTATTCGAGTGCCCGTCCAAGCCGCATCTGGCGAGCGCCGTTCGCCGTGACGACATAGGCAACCAGGCCGTATTCGGTGTCGTTCGCCCGTGTGACGACCTCGTCTTCGGTATCGAAGGAGGTTACGGCGGCGACAGGTCCGAACGTTTCCTCATGCATGATCAGGGCATCCGGCGCGGGATCGGCGAGCAATGTCGGCTGGAAGAAGAGTGGGCCGGCGGCGTGGCGTTTGCCGCCGGTGACCAGCCGTGCGCCACGCTTTAAGGCGTCTGCAACTTGTTCCTCGACCTTGGCAACGGCGCGTTCGTGCATGAGCGGGCCGATCTCGACGCTACGATCCAATCCGTTTCCGACCTTAAGGGCTTCGATGCGCTTGGCGAAGGCAGAAACGAAAGCGTCCATGATCGAGCGCTGAACGAAAATGCGGTTGGCCGCGAGGCAATCCTGGCCGGAAGTCGCGAATTTGGCGTTGACGGCGATATCGACGGCGCGATCGAGGTCGGCGTCGTCGAAAACGATCAGGGGGGCATGGCCGCCGAGTTCCATGACAAGCCGTTTCATGCTTGCGGCGCACTGGCCGGCGATCAATTTGCCGATGCCCGTCGAGCCGGTAAAGCTCAATGCTCTGACCCGCGGATCGTCGCAGAAGGCCCCGACGATGGTTGCCGCATCGCCGGTCACAACGTTGAACACGCCGGCGGGAAGGCCGGCGCGTTCGCTAAGTTCGGCGAGCGCCAGCGCCGACAGCGGCGTTTCGGAGGACGGGTGGGCAACGACGGTGCAGCCGGCCGCAAGGGCCGCGGCCGCCTTGCGGGTAATCATCGCCGCGGGAAAATTCCAGGGCGTGACGATGCCGACGACACCCAGGGCCTCCCTGCGAACGAACATTTCGGCGTCGGGCAGATGACTGCTGACGCTCTCGACGTTGATGCGCTTGGCTTCCTCGGCATACCACTCGATGAAGCCCGCGGCATAATCGATCTCACCACGCGATTCGGCCAAGGGTTTGCCCTGTTCCAGCGTCATGATGAGCGCCAGATCCTCGCGTGCCTCCAGCATGAGGTCATGCCATCTGCGCAGGATCGCTGACCGCTGCTGCGGCAGCAGCGAGCGCCAGGCGACAAAAGCCTCCGCTGCGGCGTCGACGGCGTTGATGGTCTCTTGCTTGTCGAGACTGGAAACCCAGGCGAGCGTCGCGGAAGATGCCGGGTCGGTCACTTCGAAGCTTTGATTGGCCTTGCCCGCGACCCAACGGCCAGCGACATAGGAGAGGTCTCGCAGGAGATGACGGTCGTTCAACCGCGAAAGGGCTTCATGATAGGTGGCGCGGGCGTGGAGCGCGGTCATGGTCGGGTCTCTCGTTCCAGATGCTCCAATGCTGGCACGGAACACCGCGAGAGATTGTCCATTGCTGGCAGGCAGAAGAGAGAAAGGCCCTAAAGAGCGAGGTGTTAGTAGAGAGTTTCTCTATTCGTCGCCGAGCACATCGGGAGAAAGCAGATCGATGACGGGCAGCACCGTCTCCTCTTTCACCGTCTTGGTTACGATATAGGTGAAATAGCGCTCGATCCCGAGGTCGCGATCGAGGAGCTCGTCGATCAAACGCTGGTAAGCGTCGATATTGGCCGCCATGATCTTCAAAATATAATCGACGCCGCCGCCGACGGCCCAGCAGGCAACGATTTCCGGGGTCGAGGCAACCGCGCGTTCGAACCGCTCGAAATCGGCCTGGCGATGGTTGGCGAGGGTGAGTTCCACCATGACGTTGGCGATCGGGGCGAGGCGCCGCAGCGACAGATGCGCATGATAGCCTGTGATGATCCCGGCCTTTTCCAGCTTTCGAAGGCGCAGCCAGCACGGGGTAGGGGATAATCCGACCTTGTCGGCAAGCGCGAGCTTGGTAATGCGGCCATCGCGTTGAATGGCATCCAGTATGCGCAGATCGATTGCGTCGAGTTTCATGTGAAAGCTGCTTATCGTCACCCGTCGTTCTCAGACCAATGGCACTTGAACTTTAAGCTGACAAGCCTTCTGCATCGAAGTCAGCTTATACATATTTGAAGCTGGCGCCCCCGGCTCTGCATTTTGCTATCGAGACCGCCTCGACTGCCTGCAGCATGATCTCAGGGAAATGACCGGTAACCGGCAGCTCTCCGGATCTCATATCGCAGCCCTATTTTCGAGGCGAACGAGAAAGCCGAGAGCACAGAATAAAATCGACGAGATGACAAGCTTGTCGAGAGCCGTCAGCACATGTGCTTCACTCGCGGCGTCCCGGTAAGTGGCTGGCTCGTCCAGGGTTAGCACCACGGTGCGCATTCCCAGGACGCAATGATCGCCAATTGCGACGCCGTTCGCGTTACAGGGTGCGGTAAGATTGCGGTAATATTGGATACCTACCAACCGTGTGCGCCAAACGGGAAAGACAGATAACTCGGATATTTCGAGCTCCCGTGCAAAGGCATTCAATGCTTCGACTTCGCCTCGATCGACACTTCGCGCGATCTCGTGCGCGCAAGTGGATCGCAACGCGGCTGGATATCATCAAATGTACTATATCAGGTGCCTTCTTCGTATTATCGCACGCTACCTTCTATCATCGGTCATAGTAGGTGCCCTGTTAGGAGGGCCGATTGCCATATTGATCTTCAAGTGAAGGACCGTTGCAAGACAATAAACGGGACGGGCCGAATCCGTAAGGTTTTCACAAGGATGGAACAGGACAAGGGATGCAACTTTAACAAAGGAGTTGCATTATATGCGCCCGATTACAGTAGCTGGCTATTCAAAGAAAGCAGCTGTTGTGCGATCAATGTCTGCTCGTACACTTACCTTGGCGACCGCCTCAATTCTGACGATCACCAGCGGCTGCAGCTCGGTGCCATTGAAGGAAGGAGGGACACTGTCCTCCTATGGCAATCTCGGTGCAGCCAAGGGGCGATTTTCCAAATCGCGAACCTACCTGGATGGCAATCGGCTGAAGGAAATCAAAACGGTTGCCATCTGGCCGACAACCCTGACGTTTTCTGCCGGACGAAGAATTCAGAATTCAAACGATAGGCTGCTGGTCTCGAACGCGATTGATCGCGCCATTTGCTTTACGATGAGCGAAAAATATAAAATCGTTCCAATCGGCGGATCGCCCGATCTCACGATAAAGGCGGTGATTACCGACATCGTGCCCACGCAGCCTGCGGTAGCCGGAGCAGCAAAGGCGATTTCGATCGGCAGCTCGATTGCTTTGCCCGTGCAAATTCCGCGTCTTCCCTTGGGGCTTGGCGGACTGGCGATGGAAGCGGAGGCGTTAGACAGTGCCGGCGTTCAGCGTGCCGCTATAGTTTGGTCTCGTGGCGCGAATTCCTTTACGAGCGAGGCTCGCGTCTCAAGGGTTGGAGACGCCTACGATTTGGCGGCCGCGTTCGGAAGCGAATTCTCCAGAATGATCATCACAGGCAAGGAGCCCAAGGGGCTGAATATTCGTCTCCCCTCGGTATATGAGATTCGCACTGCGCTTGGCGGCAAGCCGGGCTCCCCCTTGTGCGAAACCTTTGGTCGCGCGCCAGGCATCGCTGGCTCGATCGCCGCGTCCTTCGGCGCACCCCCATCATGGGCAGACCACGGCGCGCGAGTCCGCGAACCCCTGGCATCAGATCTCTCCACGCCCAATCCGGCTAAGCCTTTGAATTGACGGAACTGCTCGGGAGCGATCGTTTCCGACCCGTAAGAGTATCGTAATGTTCGCATCGCATGTGTGGTGCATTGAATTCAATAGAAGATCGTGAGGTTTCCCTATGCGTTATTGGTTAGCAGTCGCCCTATCCGTGTATCTTTCCGGCTGCCAGTCCGTCGAAGATGGTGACCGCTGTAAGGAGTACGGTTTTGAACGCGGGACAACGGCTTTTGCCGTTTGCAAGCAGCGCATCGACATGATGCGCGAGCGTCGCATGGACAGATCGATCGACGCGCCAAACTACGATTATTGAAAGTGATCTGCAATGGATGCGGAAGCCCTCCCTCTCGCACCTTGGCTGGATCGCGGCGCAAGAGCTAGAATGCCGCATCCCTTCCACTATGTGTGGGAGCCAATCGGCGTTTGGCCCATATCTGAACTTTACTTAGGCAAAACATGCATATTCTGATCGTTGAAGATGATCTCGAACTCGCCGCGTCTCTAAAGGCTATGATGGAAACCTCGATCGGGGTGACTGATACGTTTGCGACGGTTGGTGATGCGGAGGCCGCGCTTCTTGCTTTCAAATTCGATCTCGTCATCATCGATCGTCATCTTCCAGACGGTGACGGGCTTTCCTTGCTCCCCGTGTTGCGTCAGTTGCGGCCGCGACCCGCAACCTTGATCCTGACGGCCTTGGATGATCCCATCGATATCGTCGCGGCGCTGGACAAGGGGGCGGACGAGTATATCGGTAAGCCATTCGAACCCATGGAGCTGGTGGCACGGGCGAGGGCCGTCTTGCGCCGCTACAATCTCGACGAAACGGGGTGCACCCAGTTTGGAAACCTGATCTTCGACCTCAACCATCGCTCGGCCATGATCGGCGAAGTCGTCCTCAATATTCCGCGGCGGGAGCTCGGCATTCTTGAAGCGCTGATACGCAGGGCAGGCAGGGTGGTCGAGCGCAGTACGCTGGAGGCATCAGCCTACAGCGTCGATGACGAAATAGAATCGAATGTGATCGAGTCGCATGTTTCTCGTCTGCGTCGCAGGCTGCGCGAAGCCAATTGCGACGTCAACATCCGTACCATTCGCGGGATCGGTTATATGCTGGTGCAAGAATGAAGTGGCCGAAGCGTTCGATCGCACTTCCGGTGGCGGGCCTGCTCATCGTTGGCATGGCATGCGTCATGGTGCTGAGCACCGTTTTGACATTGGGCGTTTTCCTCAGCACGAATGTGAAGACCAAGCAGCGCATGAATGCCGATGTCGTGGGCAAGCTCCTGCAATCTGGAAGGGCGTACGATAGCAACGGCAGGCTCGTCTTGGAGCAGAAGGGTATCCCCGCAACCATCATGGGATTCGCCAATGCGGAACCGTCTTTTTGGTATCTGGTGAGCGATGGAAGCCAAACTGTCTCTCATGGAACCATACCTTCCTCGGTCGATCAGATCATCAAGGCTGCCCCTTCGGAAATCTTCGCGTCCGAATTCTACTATACCGCCGGTGAAGAGCGATTTCTCGCCCTTAGACTGGTGGATGACAGTGATCCGCGTGTCGTCATTGCCTTGGGTGGCATATCCTTTTCGAATTTTCAGACGATCTTCGCGACGCTTTGGGCGGTGTGGCCGCAGGGCCTTTACCATCTTCTCGGTCTCGTATTGGTGACGACGGTGACGATTGCGGCAATCGCCATCAGGCACACCATTGCGACCCCTGTCCGACGCGTCGTCGATGCCGCCGCACAGATCGATGGCCTTCCCAACGGTCGCAGAATTCCTGACGCTGATACTCCAGCCGAGCTCAGGCCGATGGTCGCGGCATTCAATACCGCTTTGACGCGGATCGATGCCGCCTTCGAGGCGCAGCGTAATTTCCTTGCAAGCGCATCCCACGAGTTAAGGACGCCCTTGACCAAGCTGCGTATCAAGCTGGATTTGGTGAAAGATCCGCAAGTCAGAGAGCCGCTGATCCGCGACGCGACACGTCTTGCTTCCATCGTCACAACGTCGTTGCAGCTTGCCCGCCTCTCTGGACAGTCTTTTGCCTTCACGTCCGTCGACCTCACTGCGATCGCGCGCTCGGTCATCACCGAACATGTGCCCAGGGCAATCAAGCAGGGGCTCGAGATTGAGTTGCGCGCTCCCAAGGCTAAAGTCGCTATTTCCGGTTCGGAAGCGGCAATTCGTGTTGCACTGGATAACTTGATTGCCAATTCTCTCCGGCATGCTCCAAGTGCTGATATAATTGTCGTTGAAGTGCTCGAAGCTCATCAGCTGAAGGTCATTGATCACGGTCCCGGAATTCCGACCTCAGAGCGCGAAGCGGTGTTGCGCCCCTTTGTTCGAGGGGCCAGTGCGGAAGCCGAGGGCACGGGGATGGGGCTCGCAATCGTCGCACAGGTCATCCATGCCCATGGCGGATCGGTCGTACTTGGAGAAACGCCAGGGGGAGGGTTGACCGTTTTGCTAACCTTTCCCCATGGCGGATAGCGGCGAAAATCGGTATTCGCGAGATTGAAGTCGAATTAAGTGTCGCGCGGACATTGTCCGCGCGACTTCTTGTGATTTCACGGATCTAGCCATCGGGCCTGCCGCCTCATGCTCATCTCATGACGCAAGACGGGCCGGCATCGCCGGCCCGTCTGCGATTAATCCTGCTTAATCGGCGCGGGCACAACGGTTGGCGAACCCTGCTGCCCAAGCCGGTCGGCGACCAGCATCGACAGCATCATTTCCACAAGACCGTTGGGAGCGCCCTTTTCTCCGACACCACCGCCGACCTGGATCTGCGGCACGAGTGGGAGCCTGCCGTTCTCGATCGCCTCGGCAAATCGCATGAGAACCTGCGAGTTGAGCTGATAGTCCGGGCCGCCGAAAGCCGCGACTTTCTTCTCGGTGGCTTCCGCTTCCGCCAGGCCAACGGCGCGCACTTTCTCTGCATCCGCAAGGCCGGTTGCCCTGATACGCTCTGCATCTGCAAGCGCAATGGCTTTGATCCGGTCGGCTTCGCCGAGACCTGCGAGGCGCACTTTCTCGGCCTCTGCCTTGGCCGTGACCTGAATGGTTTCCGCCTGCTGGCGGGTACGGGCAAGCTGCGCCTTGCCCTCATTCTCGCTGATCTCGATGGTGAGCGCGGATGTCGTGATCTTGGCCTGTTGTTCGGCAAGCGCCTCCTTCTCGCGCAACGTACGTTCCTGGATTGCAGCTGCCTCCTGCAATTTGTAGGTCTCGACCTTCTCAACGGCGATCTGGCGCTCGCGCAGCTGGATGAGAATCTGCTCTATGCTGTTCTGGCCGTTGCTGGCGCGCGGCGTGCCGATCAGCACTTCTTGCAGTTCGAGGCTGTAGGAGGAAAATTTTTCGCGCATTTCGTCACCGGACTTGCGCTGGATCTCGCTGCGCTCCTGCAACAGTTCGATCAAGGTTTTCGTCTGGGCGATATTCTTGAAATAGGCCGAGACCATCGGATCGAGCGTCTGTTCGACCAGGCGCTTGATATCGCCGAAGCGCTGCACGACGAGCGGAGCCTTCATGTAGTCGATGTGGACGACGACGGAGAGCGGCAGCATAGGTTCGAACGCATCCTTGGTGATGAGGGATACTTCGGACAGGTTTTCGTCCAGACGGTGCTCGCCGTATTGTTCCTTGGTCCATTTGAGCACGAAGTTGGTGGTCGGTACGATGACGATGTTCCCGGCGTAAGTGTTGAAGGCGTACTTGCCCGGCAGAAGCGGCGTCGACCACACACCGCGTGCACCCGTTTCAACAAGCTCGCCATGGCGATAGGCCTGGCCAGAAATATCGTCGCCCCGGCGACCGGTATAGGAAACCACGACGCCGACCGTACCGACGCCGATGATCGTCTTGTCGACCAGTTCGACGGTCGCGAAGATACGGTTGAGGAAATAGCTGCCATCGGCAAGCACCTGCAGCTGTCGGCCGCGATAACCGCCGGCATTGAGAAACTTCTCAGGATCTTGAAAATTGTTATGGAAATTCAGATCTTTCGGATCGTTGGCGACCGTAGGCGCAATAATCTCGCCGTCGGGCAGTGCCGGACCGTCGTGGATGGTCACGATGCCGATCATGTCCTCGGCGTCATGGATGACGACTGGTTCGAAACCGTCACGCTGGGTGATCAGCGTCGACATGTCAGCAAACAGCGTCTGTTCCGATGAACTGAGATTGACGGCGTAGATCGATTGGGCCGTCAGCACGATGAACTGCGCGAGGTTGATGGCATAGGTGCCTTCGCGCAGGATCTTGCGCTGTGGGCCTTTGTGTCCGTCTTTGATGAGAAAGCCGCGCACATCCTGGAAATCATCGGCCTCTATGTTCGAGGCAAGCGTCTGGGTCGGCGGCAACGGCTTGCCGTCACGGGCGAAGACATAGCCGATCTGGCCCTGCGGGATGGTCACGAGATTGGCGCGATGCATCGAATATTGGAACGGCATGAAGAAATGCAGGCCGCCGCGCACGACATCCGGCTGGAAGCCGGCCTCGCCGTTGAGTGCAATGAAGCCATTCTTGACCGAGCCACGAAAACTCCACAGCTTTTCAAGAATGCCGAGCCTGTCATTGGGAATATAGCGGACCACGCCGCTCCATCGAAAGAATATTGCCAACACGATAACGGGAACGGCGATTTCGATCGCGAGCCATTCCATCGGACTGAGATTGGTGAGGGCTTCCATCTCTTCTCTCCTAGGGCGCACGGGTTCGTCCACCCGACAGCCGCCCGGTTGGTATTGGTTGATAAGACGGGGAGATTGCGCGCCTATGCGGTCGACGCACCAAGGGTGTGTCGAAGGTTTGGGTTGCTCACTACATGGAAAAATGACCGCCTGCCCTCAGTCCCCACTGAGGAAGGGCGTGGTCTTGATGCGGTCTCACATCGGTGTTGCCTTGATAGACATAACGGTAGACCACGTAGGCATTGCGCTCATAGGTTTAAAGATGCGCAGGGTGGAAATCGTATAAGTACTTCCCGCTATTTCGCTATTTCGAGCATTTTCCAACCGATACACAGATGGGTGCGATGTCCGGTGTAAGGCACAAAGCCACCAGCCTGTCTGCCAGAGCTCCGGCAGCCGGTCCTTGCCACGGCTGAACTTCCGTCCGCCGGCCCGTCATTCGGCCAACACAGCTTTGGCGGCAAGCTCGAGCTGAATATCGATCCCATTCCTCAATTCGTCGCGCGTCAGAGGAATAGACACGTCGGGCTCTACGCCGACGCCTTCGAACTGGCGACCGTCGGGAAAATATTCGCGCTTGGTGGATACCCTGAACGACATACCAAACTCGGGAAACCGCACAAAGTATGGCTGTCCCGTCGATCCGAAGCTAGGCTCGCCGAACACGAGGCCACGCTTGCCATCCTTGAAGCGTAAGGCGAAATCTTCGCATGCCGAAGCACTGCCGCCGTTGATGAGTAGCGCCATCTTCCCCTTCCAGGCGTCTGTGAAAGGCAGCGTTATATCCGGGCCGCTTCGCATCATCGTTATGGGCAATGCCGGGATGCTGCCGTTGAAGGAGTTCGAAGCATCGGACTTGGCAATTGTCATAGGGGTAGATACCAACGTACCGCGATAGGGATTGGTCATAATCGCCGACAGCAGCTTGCCTGGCGAACTGCCGCCGCTGTTGTCGCGCAGATCGAGGAGGATGGGGCGAGTATTTTCCACGCCTCGAATGGCCGTAATGGCGGCTTCCTCATATTTCGGGTCATCAAAGCCTGGAATGCGGATCACCACCACGCCGTCTTTGCGTTGGACGGTTTCAACGTCGGTTGCAAGCGGTGGTCCGCGTTCAGGTCCGGCTAGGGGTTCGGTCAAATCGATCGGCACTTGCCTGCCATCATCCGTGCCGACCGTAAAACGTTGTGGCAGCAGATATGGGCGGAGCCATGTCATCCAATCCAATGCCGCGATGCTGGATTGACCAATATGTTCGCGCGCACTCTCAAGCCATTCATCGACAGGTCTACCGTCGACTATGGTCACCACGTCACCAGGGGATAGCTCAGCCATCCTTGATCGCACGACCGTCCATCGACTGTCGATCCGTCTTATCCTGAACGGCATCGGTCCTGTCTGCTGCGCCAATTCTTCGTCCCAAAAGGAGGTATGGCCATTTCTCAGGCTTGCGAAAAGGCGCATCGTAGCCCGAGAAAAAGCTTTCCGATCTCGTGCTTCCAATGCTTCACCGAGATAGGCACGGTAACGTGCCTCGAAGTCATACCCGGCCGGCAATCCTTCCGCATGAGCAAAGTAGCGCTTGATCGCGTGGTAGGTCGTCGCGCCGATGTAGGCGCGATCAGTGAGGTCGGGGTCACGGTAATGGGTCATAGAGCTATTTCAATATCAGTTGGCCCCAAATTCAAGCCTCAGGGTGCAGTTACGCCCAACGGCCATGATTGGCGTGAGATCGAGGAGACCAATCGCTGGCACGACAGGCTACAGCCAGCCGGTAAAGAGTGGCGCCGCTTTGAGCTTTGCAAAAGCGGCATGGCTATCTTGCAGGCATGTGCATTTTATTTAGGCGGGTAAATGCTTATCTCCTGCGCAGCAAACAAAGGAGACGCTAAAATGAGAATATTTCAGAAGATTAAACGCTTCAGCGAAGAGCGCAGAGCAATACGCGAACTTTCCGCCCTCGACGATCATGTCCTTCGCGATCTGGGCATTTCGCGCGCGCATATCCCCTACGCCGTCAGCGGCGCCCGCGGCAACTGAGTTTTCATTTTCGCGCGCATACCTTCCGGTATGCGCCGCCGCAAAGGGTTCAAGGGGCGGCAACCATCGACGCCTTTTCCCAGAGGCAGCAGCCGATTGAAGCGCTATTTTGCGCTAAGCATCGCCGTGGTCGGGCCAGCCTCTCCCATCGAAGATGACCGCTCGGTTTTCGAGCCGAGCACATGCTCCTGACAGATCACGCGGAAATGGCAGCGACCGCGGGGCCGCATGTAGAAGGTATCCATGCGGACGGCCCGCTCAGTGGTTTTCCTCTCTCATCGCAGAAAAAACCTCGCGAAAATTTCAGGCAGCCCGAATGCGGCACTCTTTCGCAGCTTGCACCCAGCAATATTCAAGTTCGATCTCGAGTAGCCGCGTTGCCTGGGCAAGCGCGTTTTCGGCCTCTGCAAACAATTGCGGCTTGAGGCCCATTCTGGCCTCGCCATAATTTGCGGCACGTAGCAGAACAAGTTCCGCGAGATCAATACATTCTGGCGTCGGCCGGACGAGGTTCAGGCAGTACCGCAAGTTGATTGCAACACCGAGAGTGAATTCGGTTGCGGAGAAATCCGATATTGCGCCCGGCGGAGCGGAGCGGGCCAGAAATGTCCTCCAGTGCTGGGTCATCGCTGTATTCCTTCCGTCAGCTCGATTGCGTGGGCCCCGCTACAGTGTGTACCGAGGTGATATCGACCAGGCGACACTGCTTTCAATGACGCGATCATGCAATTGGGCTTCGGTCCATCTTGTTCTCAGACGTTGGTCTGATGGTCCGTCGGCGCAAGGTCTTGGCCGTGATCGCTGAAGTCCAAGGAGTGGGCTTTCCGTTTGATTGGACTTGACCCCTCGCCATGTTGCGGCGATTTGATATGGGATCGGAACCTTCAATTGGCGCGGACGCTCGGAGCCCGAGCGCGATGGGTGTTCGGCACCGGAGCCAATCGGAAGCCTCAGGAGGCTACAGATGTTATTCCGTCGAAAGCTTATTGCCGGTTTACCATACCTGCTGTTGGCTTTGGTCGCTACAACGCTCCCCTACACGCTCAAAATTCACGGCGTTTCCGCAAGATTTGCGCTGCAAGTCGTAGAGGCAAAAGGGGGGAACGGGAATGGCGGCGGCAACGGCAACGGTGGTGGAAATGACAATGGCGGAGGCAACGGGAACGGCGGCGGTAACAGTGGCAACGGAGGCGGTAACAGTGGCAACGGCAATGGAAATAATAACGGAAACGGCAATGGTAATGGTAATGCCAACAATAACGGCAATGGAAACGGCGCTGCCAACGGCCAATCATCCAGCACTAAGAGCGTGACGCAAAGCCAAGTCGATTCCGACCAGCCCGCTAATGTCGGCAACGGTACCGGCTCCCTCACAGTTCGCCACAAGGATGGCATGAGCGAGGACATACGGGGCGGACGTTATGTGATGAGGGATTCGAGGGGGCGGACAATCGTCAATCGCAATGCGACGATGGCGGACGAGCAGAGGCTCAAATCATTCCTTCACTGACGCCGTTTCTCTAGCTCGTCACGAAACGCCATTGCGGCTTCCGTTCTGTTGCTGACGGCAAGCTTGGCAAAGATCTGGGTCATATGGTGCTTGATGGTCTTCTCATGCAGGTCGAGCTTCAAGCCGATATGCTTGTTGCTCAATCCGGCAGACGCGAGTTCCAGCACTTCCCGTTCCCGATCCGTCAGCGCATTGAACGGATTGATCTCGCTCGCCGATCCGCTTTCCGAAATCAGACGCGCCGAGAGGGTTGGCGCAACATAGCTGTCGCCGGTGGCGATGCTGCGGATGATATCGGCAAGTGTCCGGGCCCCAACGCCTTTCAGGACATAACCTTTTGCACCGCTCTTGAGTGCCGCCATCACGTCGTCACTTGCTTCTGAGACCGTCAGCATCACGATCTTCTGATCGGGCAACCGGTGCATGATCTGAGAGACGGCATCCAGTCCTCCTCCAGGCATGGAGATGTCGAGCAAAAGAACGTCCGGGCGGTGTTCCGCTGCGATGCGCAGGGCGTCTTCCTTACTGCTGCCTTCACCGACAATGCTGAACCCATCCATCTCGGTCAGGCTTCGAATGACGCCCTCCCTGAAAAGGGGGTGGTCGTCCACGACCGCCAAGCTGATTACAGCTGTCATGCCTGCTCCATTTCCTCGATGTTCAGGGACATGCGAACAGTTGTTCCCTGGTGCGATGATAAAAGCTGGAACGTCCCGCCGAGGCTTTCGACCCGATCTCTGAGACCGGCAAGGCCGAGCTTCTGTGGACCGACATCCTTCGCCTCGAAGCCGGGCCCCTCATCGGCAACCTCGATCACGATCTGGCCGTCTTCCAGGGATTGCACGACGTTTTGTCCGACCCCGCCGGCATGACGATAGCCGTTGTTCAGCGCTTCCTGGACAAAGCGATAGACGCATATCTTTGCGGAAGTGGAAAGATCTAGCGGGGTCGTGGTCGCATGAAGTTTGACGGTGACGCCGGTGCGCTGCTCATGGGCGCGGATTGCGCGTCTGAGGAGATCGGTCAGGTTGTCGGTTTCGATGTGGGGCAGCATCAATCCGCTGCAGACGCTCCTGATTTCGGTCATGGCGTCGTCGAGGCTTGACTTGATGGCGCGCAGTGATGCCTCACGTTCGCTCGACGTGGCTGCGGGATTGATGAGGGTCTGACTATCCAGGCGCAATGAAGCATAGGCGACCAATTGGGCGGGGCCGTCATGCAGGTCGGCGCCGATACGGCGCAGATAGCTCTCGTTCAGCGCGGCTGCGCGTTGCGTCGCGCGCTGAACGCGGGCGCGCAATGCTTCATTCTGCAGGAGAAGCGTCGACAATTCGCCGATGCGACCGTTGAGCGCCTTGCGCTGATTGTCGATAGTGCGGCTGCCACGCAGGACGATGATCGACAGAAGTGCGAAGAACGTCAGCGTAAACAGGGCAACGACGAGCCAGCTCAGCAGGCGGGCCTGAGTAAGGCTCCATTCGAAATCGTTGGCGACCTCGTAAAACTCGGAGACGGCGACGACCTTGCCCGACCAGGGCTGCAGCACCGGATTGTAGATTTCCAGCAGCGGCTTGCCGCTATTGCGCTCGGCCGTGCTTTCGACATCATCGATCCAGTTGAATTTGGCGACCATTCGTCCGGAAAACGCCAACCTGAGGCTGTCCGAGAGTGGAAACCGTTTGCCGGAAAGATCCTTGTTGTTGGAATAGAGGATCGTTCCGTCGCTGCGCCATAGCCGGAAGGAGAACAGCCGTGTGCCAAGCGCACCCTGGCCGAGCGTCTCGTCAAGAGCCCGCGTTACCGTGTCGTCGAGTACCCGGGTGGTTTGCATGTCCGGCAGAAGCGGGGCGATGACGCTATCGACATAGAGGGCCGTCGTTGCCGCGGAATTGCGTGTCACGGCATTTTCGATCAGGCTGGCGACGAAGGACCCGACAACGAGCATGGCACAGATCGCCAGCACGCCGCCGGCAAGCAGGAACTGCCTGGCCAAGGATTGAGAATTCCAGCGTTCGATACGACTTGCCAGAGATAACTTGTATTTATCGTTAGCTCGCGAAACCGGCATCGTCAGCACAGATCTCCCAACCCCCTATAGCTATCCCAGCGAAGTGAAGTGTCAACTCTTGCGACACTGACGGCGGTCGCCTTGTCTCGCAAAGATGGCATCGCTTCGTGGCCCAGGCAATCCAGGAGACCATCGGGAGTGATCAATCAGACTATGGTCCTAATACCCAAGGCATAGGTCCGACCGGTGTAGAAACACAGGATTTGAGCAATATTGTAAGTGCGCAATGATTTGCTGGATACGGCCGTCGCAGGCGACGGATGTCTTGTGAAAGAGGGGTGCATGAAAATCCGTTCCGTTATTGGCGCCGCAGGCATCGGCCTGGTGCTGACAGTTATTCCCATGGGAGGAGCTGCCGTCGGCTTCACGCAGACGGCATTTGCCAAGGGTGGAAACGGTGGCGGTAACGGCAATGGCGGCGGTCATGGTGAGGCAAACTCCGGTCATGAAAAGTCGGAGAGCAACGATGCAGCTGCCACATCCGTAAACGCGACGACGACGCAAGTTGCGGCATCGACCTTGCTGGCAACGCGTCATGACAAACGCTCCGAAGCACATGGCAAGAGCTCGAAGACGCAAGCCGCAAGGCTCGATGAAGGTCGGCTCGCCTCGCTGAGGAGAAACTACCATGCCTATTTGAACTCGAAAGATCCCAAGATCGCGGCGCTTTCGGCCTATGTGAAGGCATATGCAGAGTTCGAAATGCAGTACGGGACGGCGGCTGTTCCGACGGACCCGGCCCTCAGTGACGATGCTTTGCGTTCGGCGCTGGCGCAACTGTCGAACAAACCGGTGACGGACCAGACGCTTGCGGAGGCAAAGAGCATTCTCGGCGTTGGAACCAAAAGCGGAAAAATCGAGGAAGTCCGTGATGCGCTGGAGAGGAGATCAAAAATCTCAGCCCCGTCACAGACCGTTACGGCGATTGTCAACTGAAGACGCTGCGTTTTTCAATGAATTGGAGTGAGCGTGGCGGTCACGGGTGACTTTAGTGGTGAGGTTTAAACGCTCATCGTTCACAAGTTTGGCGTCAGCGAACGCCATACCCTAGCCGGTCCGCCCGCCGGCTCTATCGCCGGGTCGAGCCTTCCGCCCCAGACGCTGTTCGACCCGGCGATAGGCAAACAACAATTGTGAGCGGTGGGAGGGCTGGAGAGCGGCTTTCCGCTCTCCAGGACAGTTAGTTCAGAATCTGGACAACCTTGCGCGACGAAGGTTCGACAATCACGCGCTCGTGGTTGACGATTGCATAGGCATATCGCGGATTCTCCGGAACGGCTTGAACAACGATCGTGTCCGGCAATGACCGGCCGACGACCACGCGCTCCTGGACAACCGTACCATCATCAGGCAGAGGCTGTTCGCGGACATAGGTTACCACCTTCTGCGGCGGCGGATCGATGGCAGTACCGACGATGGCGCCGGCCACGCCGCCCACGGCGGCTCCGACCGGACCGCCAACGACGGCCCCCGTGACTGCGCCACCTGCAGCGCCGGTGACGGTCGACGATTGGGCAAAAGCACATCCGGCGGTGAGGCCGAGCGCGAGTGCTGCAACACTAAGTACTTTCGTTTTCATCAGAATCTCCTTTCACCTTCTATTGATCCGTCAATGACGGAGCTGTCGGTAAAACAGAGCTTCCTCCCTATCTGTTCCTTTCCTTGGACTTCAGTCGGGTGAGTTGGGGCGAGGGTCGCACAGCTATTCGGACCAAAGTCCGATGTGTGCGGGCTCTGATCGGAAATACCGGAGATCACCCCGTTCAGTAGCCATTTCGCAGCGGAGATATGAGGGCATCGCTGCCTATTTCGTCGAGGAAAAACTGCTGGTGCATCCGTCGCAACGGGTTGCCGTTGCACTGCCAGTCAATACTCGCGCTCGTTGCTGTATCAACTAAGTGCAAGCTCAGATGGATACGAGATACCATCCGCTGGAGGCTTCCGATTCGCTGCGGGTGGGCAGCGTCAGCCCATTAATGTTCGGAATGATTCGAAGAGGCTACCGCTACGTTCCGCTCGACGATGCCTGCGCTGGGCAGGTATGAGCATATAATCCCGACCAGGAGGATCACAGAGACAAGACCAATTATCGTTTCCCATGATTGCCGACGAAACGGCAATGGCCAGCGCGATTGGGACACCTTCGGATCATACAGCATTCGTCAGCTCCATATCCAAGAGAGAGCCATCAGTGGAGTGGCCGTTCCGGTTGAGATCAAGACCGTAATCGCCTTCTTGCTGTGGTGCGCGTTCATCTATCAAGTGTACGTCCGTCGAATCCCGATTGTCTAGTACCTTGATCGACAATATCTGGTAACGGGGCGGCAGGCGATCGCTCGTTTACCAATCTAAGGGGATTTCGGAGAAAATATTTCTATAAAATGCTGCATCCGCAGCGACGCAAGAGGCTAGGCGCAGTAATTATAGGCGCTCCTGAAATATCATTTCAGGAGCAGACTTCGCCGGCCAATGAATGTGCTGGATGTCAATAGACTGCAATGGCCGCGATGATGGGGAGCGGCTGCATGGCTATGGGCCGGATGGTGATCAAGGGATGTCGGGCAAGATCCCGGCCACGTTTCCCGGCGTTTCGCTAGCGATCAGGGAAAACTATGCGCTTGTCTAATCGAGGGAAACTTCATTCCGCGTCATGTTTGACTAAAGCGAAAGAGTGGATGCCGCCGGCTGCGTGGAATGCTCATGCAGTTTGGCAGAGGCTGCTTCCGGCTGGATCAGCCATGCAGCGAAGGCTGCAAGAGCGGCACAAACGGCAACGGTCAGAAGCGCCTTTCGAGCATATTGCCGCCGTTCAACTTTCAAGCTTTCATCATGTTCCATCATCATCTCCTTCGCCAGAGCCGCGTCTGACGAATGGAAGGCTGATCTATCCTGGGTGTCGGCCTTCCTTACGGATCGCTAAGCTGTCTGATGTGACTATACCCGCTCCACATGAATGGAATCCGAACGAATTGGTCGATGAAGACCGAATAAACGGCCGAGTGCGACGATCGGCGCCAATGCCGGAATATGACGAGGAAATTTTTTCGCGAAAAAGACGAAAAGCTGGTTCGATTTTGCCTGCATGCTCCGAGAGAGCTTGCTAAATGCTTGCCGGTAGTTGGACCCGAATGGGCACGGCGAATAGATAGAATGCTATAAAGCAAAAATATTTAAGGGAGTTCACCCCATGTCAATTATTGCTTCCCGTACGAAGCTGCTCGGAACGGCCCTTGGCCTGGCGCTCCTGTTGGGCACATCGGCTGCGCAGGCAGAAACGCCGCCGAACGTGCTCGTTGTTGCCCAGTCGATCGACGATGCCGTCAGCTTCGATCCGGCCGAAGGCTTCGAGCTGACGACGGTCCAGTCCTTCAACAATCTCTATCAGCGCCTAGTCCAGTCGAACCGCGAAGACGGCACCAAGATCGAGCCGGCGCTTGCCGCGTCCTGGGCGGCCGGCGGCGATGGCCGCAGCCTGACCTTCGAACTTGCCGATGCCAAGTTTTCCTCCGGCAATCCGGTTCGCCCCGAAGACGTGATCTTTTCGCTGACCCGCGCCGTCAAGCTGAACAAGTCGCCTGCGTTCATTCTCAACGAACTGGGCTGGAAGGCTGACAATGTCGATGCCGCCATTACCAAGGTGGACGACAAGCATGTGAAGCTGACCTGGCCCGCCGATGTCGGCTCGGGTTTCGCCCTGTCCCTGCTGACGGCGCCGATCGCCTCGATCGTCGATGAAAGGACGGTCGGGCCACAGACAAAGGATGGCGATTTCGGCAATGCCTGGCTGAAGACGAATTCTGCCGGCAGCGGCTCCTACACGATCGCGACCTACACGCCGCACGAGGCGCTGGTGCTGCAGGCGAACGCCAACTCCACCGACAAGCCGAAGCTCGACAGTGTCATCATCCGCAACGTCCCGGATGTCGGCGCGCGCCGTCTGCTGGTCGAGCAGGGGGATGCGGACATCGCTCGCGGCCTTTCCGCCGACCAGATCGAGGCGCTTAAGACCAAGAGCGGCGTCAAGGTTCTTTCTGTGCCGTCAGCGCGCACCGACTATATTCTCCTCAACACCAAGGCAAATCCGACGCTCGGCAATCCCGCCTTCTGGGAAGCTGCTCGCTACCTCGTCGATTACGACGGCATCGCCAAGAACCTGCTTCGCGGCCAGAGCACGGTGCATCAGGCGTTTCTGCCCGTCGGCTTCCCCGGCGCATTGACGGATACGCCGTTTAAGCTCGATGTCGAGAAGGCGAAGAAGGTCCTGGCCGATGCCGGCATCAAGACGCCCTTCAAGGTCGAATTCATCGTCTTCAACGACCAGCCGTTCCTGTCGATCGCGCAGTCGCTGCAGTCGACCTTCGCGCAGGCCGGCATCACGCTCGATATCCAGCCGGGTGTCGCGAGCGACATCTATGCCCGTGGCCGTTCCGGCAAGTTCGAGATGACGCTGCGTTACTGGATTCCGGATTATTTCGATCCGCACTCCAATGCCAGCGCCTTTGCCATCAACAAGGACAATTCGACCAACACGGCTGCGAAATATGCTGGCTGGGTAATCCCCGAATTGACGGACGAGACGCTTTCCGCCGTCAAGGAGCAGGATGCCGCCAAGCGTGTCGCGTTCTACCAGGATCTGCAGAAGAAGATCCAGGCAAGCTCTCCCTTCATCTTTATGCTTCAAGGCAACGATCAGGTCGTGCTAGGCGACAAGGTGAAGAACTATGTTCAAGGCCTGAACGCAGACCAGGTCTATTACGACAGGGTGGAAAAGTAAGTGCCGCAAGCGGCAACCCAATCCGATGCCGACATGACCAACTCCCGCCAGATGAAAACCTGGCGGGAGTTGTCTTTCGTACGGTCTTTCCTTTCATGGGCCTGGTCCTTCGTGCTGACGCTCTTCGGCCTTGCGCTGGTGACGTTTGCGCTGACGCGGCTGTCGCCGATCGATCCGGCTTTGCAGATGGTCGGCGACCATGCCAGCCAGTCGACCTATGACCAGGCACGAGCCGAACTGGGGCTCGATCAACCGCTGCCGATACAATTTATCCGCTACATCGAGACCGCCGCATCAGGAAATTTTGGTCAATCGACCTCGACCGGCCAACCGGTCGCCAGGGACATTGCTCGGACCTTTCCGGCGACGATCGAGCTTGCGACAGCGGCGATCATCCTGGGTGCCGTCATCGGCGTGGCGCTCGGCATAGTCGCGGCCATGCGGCAGGGAACCTGGATTGACGCCCTGGCGCGGATAATCTCGCTCTTTGGCTATTCCGTGCCGATCTTCTGGCTCGGACTGCTGATGCTGCTTTTCTTCTACGCTCGGCTGCACTGGGCTCCAGGGCCGGGCCGCGCCGATGTCGTCTTCCAATATACGGTGAAGCCTGTGACCGGTTTTGCGCTGATCGATACATGGCTCTCCGGAAAACCGGGCGCTTTTCGCGACGCGCTGGCGCATCTGGCGCTGCCGGCAACATTGCTCGCCTTTCACGCGCTTGCCGCAATTTCGCGGCTCACACGAGCGGCGATCCTGACGGAGCTCGGTCAGGAATATGTGACGACTGCACGTGCCAAGGGGGCGGGTCTTTTCCGTATCGTCTTTAAGCATGTCATGCCGAATATCTCCGGGACGCTTCTGATCGTAATTGCTCTTTCCTATGCCAGCCTGCTGGAAGGCGCTGTGCTGACCGAAACCGTGTTCGCCTGGCCCGGCATCGGCCGCTATCTGACGACGGCAATGTTTGCCGGCGACATGCCGGCGATCCTCGGCGCGACCCTCGTCGTCGGCGCGTCCTTCGTTCTCCTGAATGCGCTGACCGATCTCGGTGTTGCGCGGCTTGAGGCAGGGAGGAAGCGGTGAGTACGATTGTCCAGCATCCGCTCGACGGGCCGTCGTTCCTGCGACGTCTCCTGCGTTCTCCCTCTGCAGCCGCCGGCGGCATCATTGTCCTCTTCATTCTTGCCGTGGCGCTGCTCGCGCCGTGGATCGCGCCCTATGATCCCAATCTGCAGGAGACAGCCAATCGGCTGATGCCGCCGAGTGCGGCTCACTGGCTCGGTACCGACGGGTTTGGGCGCGATCTTCTGTCCCGCATGATCTACGGCGCCCGCCCGACCCTGCTGTTGTTGCTGTTCGTTGTTCTCCTCATGGCGCCGCTCGGTATCGTCGTCGGCATTCTCGCCGGTTTCTTCGGCGGCATCGTCGAGCGCATCCTGATGCGCATTACCGACGTGGTCATGTCCTTTCCGCGGCTTTTGCTTGCCTTCGCCTTCGTCGCGATCATGGGGCCGGGACTGGTCAATGGTGCGCTGGCGCTGTCTCTCACGAGCTGGCCTGCCTATGCGCGGCAGGCGCGCGTGGAAACAGCAGCGCTTCGCCGGAGCGACTATCTGGCCGCCGCCGAAATGGTCGGCATCAGGGGTATCCGGCTGCTTTACGGGCATGTGCTCCCCCTGGTATTGCCATCGGCAATCATAAGGCTGGCTCTCGATCTCTCCGGCATCATCCTGGCGGCCGCAGGGCTTGGCTTCCTCGGCCTTGGCGTTCGTCCGCCGACCGCCGAATGGGGGGCGATGGTTTCGGAAGGCACACAGGTCATCTTCGACCAATGGTGGGTGGCGGCCGTGCCCGGTCTTGCCATTCTCGTCACCTCGCTTGCCTTCAACCTCCTGGCGGACGGCTTGCGCGATATACTGGACCCGCGTCATGGCTGAACCGTTGCTTTCCGTTCAGGATCTATCGGTTTCCTTTCCCACCGATGCTGGCATAGTGCCCGTCGTCGACGGCATCGGGTTTTCGGTCGGTCGCGAGATTGTCGCGCTCGTCGGTGAATCCGGCTTCGGAAAATCGATGACGGGACGAGCGATCATGGGGCTGCTGCCGCGCCACGCCGAGGTTCGAGCCACGCGGCTGTCTTTCGAGGGACAGGATCTGCTCTCCTTGGCGCCTTCCGGCTGGAATGCTCTGCGTGGCAAGGGGATCGGCCTCGTCCTTCAGGACCCGAAATATTCGCTCAATCCCGCGCATAAGGTCGGACGGCAGGTCGAGGAGACCTTGGTGCTCCACACGCGTCTTTCGGCGGCGGAGCGGCGCGAGCGGGCGCTCGACATGCTTCATACGGTCGGCCTTCCCGATCCGAAGCGGATCTATTCGAGCTATCCGGCAGCATTGTCTGGTGGCATGGGGCAGCGCGTGATGATCGCGGCGATGCTGATCAACCGGCCGAAGCTGCTGATTGCCGACGAGCCGACCTCCGCGCTCGACCGTGAGCTTCAGAACCAGATTTTGACGTTGTTGCGCTCGCTGACCGAGGAGTTCGGCATGGGCCTGCTGCTGATCAGCCACGATCTGCAGCAGGTGTCGCAATTTGCCGATCGCGTGATCGTCATGCGCGGCGGCCGGATCGACGAAGAGCTGGCGTCTGCCGATCTTGCTAACGCCCAATCCGCCTATACGCGCGCGTTGTGGGCGGCGCGGCCGTCGGCTGAAACCTATGGCACCCGACTGCCTGTCTATGGAGCCGGAGCATGAACGCGCTCTCGATATCCGATCTTTCCATCACCTTTTCCGGTGCGAGGAAGGCGTTTACGGCCGTGCGTGGTGTCAGCTTCGATGTGGCGCGCGGCGAAACCTTTGGTCTCATCGGGCCATCCGGTTGCGGCAAGACGACGGTTCTGCGTGCCATCGCCGGGCTGAATATCCATTGGCAAGGAGCGATCTCCGTCTTCAACGATCCGCTGCAGCCGGGCAAGAAGATTTCAGGCCCCTTGCGCGACAATATTCAGATGGTGTTCCAGGACCCCTATTCCTCTCTGCATCCGCGTCACACGATCGCGCGGATTCTCGGCGAGCCCCTGGCGTTGCGAGGTGCCGGGGATATCGCGGCACAGGTGCGGACAGCTCTCGATCAGGTCGGCCTGCCTGCGGCGGCGAGCCAGCGCTATCCGCATCAGCTGTCCGGCGGCCAGCGCCAGCGTGTGGCGATCGCGCGGGCGCTGCTGTTGCGCCCGAACCTGTTGCTGCTCGACGAACCGACCTCGGCGCTCGATGTCTCGGTTCAGGCAGGAATTCTCAATCTCCTCAACGATCTGAAGGCGGCGCACGGGATGACCTTCGTGCTCGTCAGCCATGATCCGGGCGTCGTCGGCCATATGTGCGATCGCGCCGCCATCATGGGAGGCGGCGTCATCACGCAGATATTGGATCGCGCTGGCCTATCCAAGGCCGGCTAGATGGATCGCTCGGGCGCCGTGGGCGGTTGATCGGCTACTTTCCATTGGCGTCGGAAGAGCGACGTTAGGCAGCCACGCGCTCGCGGCCAAAAATGTCGAGTTGCGAGAGGCGGATGGCCTCGCTCGCGGCCGACGTGCTGCCGATGAATTCATCGATCAGAAATGCGACGTAGCCGCCGGCCATCTTGACGATTGCGATCTCACAGCTCGTCGAGGGCTTGTCGCCCATTCTTACCGCCAGATCATAAACCGGCACCAGTTCACCCCGGTATGACGTATGGCCCAGCGTGCGGCGCTTGTCATCGCTGTTGCTGAGCGGGCGCCAGTTGTCCGCCCTCGCGACGATCGTCCCGTCGATGAATGTGCATAGCGTGTCATGCACGCGGACTGCCATCGCCGCGCGGCGGCGAAGAAAAGCTGACAGAGGCATTGAGCACTTCGTCCCCTTCGAGGGGCTCCCTGTTCAAAAGTGCAGCCGTCTGGAGGCTGAAACCGGGTGAGGGTGCCTTGGCACTGTCATAGTGCCGCCGAACGTCGGTTCGGCCAGACACACCCATAGTAGAGTTGTGGTCTTGATGACCGCTTTTAGGTTTAGCTAAAATTCTAACGAAGCCCCGCTTTTATTTGGTCCCGGGACGGAGACTATGAATGCAGCCGACAGCTGGAATGATCGGCCCTCTAGCCAGGCTTGCCGCGCCGGAAAGGCCGAACGAGAAATTCGGTCAAATTCCGGGGTTCGCGAATATTCGGCAGACCGACATCGGGCCACTCCTTCGCCCCCGGATAATAGGCGGTTCCGAAGAGAATGTCCCAGATCGCCGAGCCACTGCCGAAGTTCTTGTTGAAGTGCCGTCGCTCGATCGAATGGTGAATGCGGTGAAAACGATTGTCGGGAAAGATATACCTTACCCAGCCCAGGTTGAGGCGCGTCGAGCTATGCTCGAAATAGCCTTGCCAGCGAACGAAGAACACCCAGATCCAGGGAACATAATCTTGCTTGAAATCGAAGAGCAGCGAGACAGGAATGATCAGGAAGGGAATCCTGAAGATCTCTTCGCTGAAATGGTGGTTGCTGTTGAAGGCGCTCATTTCCTCGAGCGAATGATGCTCGGCATGGAAGCGCCAGAAGAACCTGCTGCTATGCTGCAGTCTGTGAAACCAATAGTAGAAGAACTCGCTGACCTGCAAAACGAGAAAGGAAGCAGCGATGGCACCCAGCGCGTGCAGTGGCCAGGCATTCGAGAACCTCGTGAGGAACGTCAGGTCGATCTCGAACAGCGGTTTGATGCCGATACCGGCCCAAAGCCAGTAGAAGAGCGTCAGGCTTGCCTTGGTTATCAGGATGTTCGCCACGCAGAAGATAGCGCCGCGAAGCTTCGATATGTAGCTATACCGAGACTTCGGAAAGAAGATCTCTGCGGCGAGCAACAGCGCTGCGACGGGAAAGATGCGATCGGTATACTCCTCCATCAATCTCAGCAGTTGAAGCAAATTTTCCATTGTCAATTTGCTATCCACGGGATGACGGAGGGGGCGATATCCCTCCTTTATCCGAGGATGGCTGGCGCTTCAACTTGATGATTAAAAACTGGTTAAAGGCATGAGCAGCTGGAGTGCAGGCGACAGTTTGGAGACGGTCGCAGTGCCGGGTCGTCAGCCTATCCACGGGCTCTCAGTGCAGCAATCAACGGCAGCCGGCTAGCGGCCAAGGCGGGAAGCGCGCCGCCGACAAGCCCGATTGCAAGGCCGAGCAGGCCACCGGTCAGCATGGCATCGAAGCTCAGAGTAAGCTGAAAGGCCATGCTGGTATCATTGGCCCCGATGGTGCTGGCTTGCCATCCGTCGAAGACGAGCCGCGACGCCAATACGCCGATGCCGGTGCCGGCTGCAGCCAACAAGCTTGCTTCGAGCCAGGTTGCCAGAAAGGCGGACAGGCGGCTGAAGCCCAGTGCCCGCAAGGTCGCGATCTCGACCGTTCTGTCCGAAATCGAACTCATCATCGTATTGAGCGC
Source organism: Martinezella tropici (assembly GCA_000799755.1). Taxonomy (GTDB): domain Bacteria; phylum Pseudomonadota; class Alphaproteobacteria; order Rhizobiales; family Rhizobiaceae; genus Rhizobium; species Rhizobium tropici_A. Next base: position 535,651 of record JUHI01000003.1, on the reverse strand, counting down.
GCCGGCGGTTGCTCCGATCGCCATCAGCAAGGCGATCGGCCATCCGAACAGGCGGATGAGATCGGAGGTGCGTCCGGCCTGTGCCGCATAGAGCGTGGCCTCGGATACGGCGGTCAGCGGTATCCCGGTCATCGTCGCCAGCTTCGCGTTCAACGTGGCAAGGGAAGGTTGCTCGATGAGCCGCAACCGCAGGCTTTGCACCTCTCCCTGTCGGTCGAAGGCGGCACGCACCGCGTCGATGTCGCTCCAGATTTCGGACTCGAACGCGCTGCCATTGGCGGCGAAATGTCCGACGACCGTCCAGTCGACAGCGCCCAACCGCACCTTGGCGCCGATACCGAAGCCGGGATAGTCGCGGACAATGCTCGCGCCGACGACGATTTCTCTGGCGCCGGGCGCAAACAGCCTTCCCTCGAAGAGGGTAATGCCGTCCCGGATCGAGAGGCCGCTTGCGTCCATGCCGCGCAGGGCCAAAGTCCTGGAAGTCTTGTCCCCTGTGCCGAAGACATCGACCGGGACCACCAGCTCGCGGGATGCGACAAGGTCTCCTGACACATTGCGAAGCGCACCGATATTGTCAGCGCTTGCCTTGAGGCTGCGGATCGCATCGGCGGGGACATCCGAGCCGGTTTCCCGGTTCGTGCCACCTCCGAGGATGACGGCGACCAGCGGCGAACCGGTCCCGCTCAAGGCCTTCTCGAAACCGTCCGCCATGGCAAGGAAACCTGTAAGCACCATGACGACGAGCGATACCGAGAGTGCCATCGAGACCGAAATAGCCTTGCGCCGCTTTATACTGCCGAGCGTGGTTCTGGTTGCGACGATGATCTGCCTGATTTGGATGGACATGTCGGTCACCTCGTTCGGAAAGCTGTCATAATGGGAGTTCGCATGGCATTCAGCGCCGGCAGGATGCCTGTCGCAAGACCAAGGGCAAGTACAATGGCCGTTGCGTGGATCAGCACGGTCGGTGAGAAGACGAGCCCGAGCGACGGGCCGGCAAGTATCGTTCCTGCCTTCGCCAAGGACAGGCCGACGGTTCCGCCAATCGTGAAGATTAGCAACGTCTCGCCGAGGACGAGGGTCATGATCGTCATGCGCGAGAGGCCGAGCGTTTTCAGCACGGCGATTTCAAAGGTCCGCTCGCGCACGGCAAAGACCATGGTGTTGACGACGATCATCAGCAATGTGACGAAGGCAGCGCCCGTGACCAGATCGACGATGAGGCCGATATCGGCATATTGGCGCAGGAAGGCTTCGAGAAACTGCTTTTCTGATTGCGTGCGGGTCGGCGCTGCGGAGTTGGCGAACAGTGCGTCGATGTGGGCTGCCAAGACTCCCGGTGAAACGCCTTCACGCGGCCGGACGATGAATACATCGACTGTATCTCTGTCCCTTGCGCGCGCCGCATTGACGTAATCGTAGCGTGCTATGGCGAAGTAGGTGTCCGTGCTTGCGTTTTCGCCGTCGAAGATTCCGGCGACCTCGAAGCGCCAGTCGCGGCTGCCGTCCTGCTTTGCCATCTGGAAGGCGGTGACGGCGATGTGCTGGCCGACGGACCAGCCTTGCGCCTCGGCCAGCGCCCGTCCGACCAGCACCCGATCACGACCCTGATTAATGGCGGCAAGCAGATCGGCGGTAAGGCCGAGCTCCTGGCCACTCGTTTCCATAAGCGCTGCCGGATCGCCGGCGCTGATGGGGACGACATTCTTTTCGACATTCATGAAGCCGCGTAGGCGCGCCATGTAGCCGACCGCCGCGATATTGGGATCGGCCTCCAGGCGAGCACGGTAGGCCATCGGCAATGCCTGTCCGCGGCCGCCCGCACTCATGACGCCGAGAATACTGTCGCTGGCGGCCGACGCGCCCTGCGAACCTGCAAGGAAACTGGCCGTCAGCCCATAGATCAGAAAGGCGACGGCGATACAGACGATAAGGAGAACCGCGCGCAGCGGCTTTCGCCAGGCATTCTTTCGGGCTAGGTCGAGGAAGGTCATCAGGCTGCCTTCTCCGCTTCGATGAACTGGCCCTTGTCGAGATAAAGCGTCCTGCGGGCCGAGCCTGCTGCCCGTGGATCGTGGGTCACCATGACGATGGTCTTTCCCAGTTCGCGGTTGAGGAAGGTGAGCATCTGCAGCACATCGTCGGCGGATGCCCTGTCGAGATCGCCGGTCGGCTCGTCGCAAAGCAGCAGGCTGGGATCGGAGACGATGGCACGAGCGATGCCGATGCGTTGCTGCTGTCCACCGGACATGGACGAGGGATATTGCCTTTCCCTGCCGGCAAGCCCGACGAGATCGAGAACCTTGTCGACCCGTTCACGTCGCTCCTTCTTGCTGAGCGGCTTCAGGAGAAGTGGCAGCTCGACATTCTCGGCCGCGGTCAGCATCGGCAGAAGATTGTAGAATTGGAAGACGATGCCGACATTGTGAGCTCGCCATGAGGCAAGCGCCGCCTCACCCATCCAGTCCAGGCGATGATCGCCAATGGTGAGACTGCCGGCATCCGGCCGGTCGATGCCGGCCAGCATGTTGAGGAGCGTCGATTTCCCCGATCCTGACGGCCCCATGATTGCGACGAAGTCGCCTTGTGGAATGGTGAGATCCAGATCCGAGAAGATGGAGATGGCCTCACTGCCGATACGGTAGGCCTTTCTCACCTCTTTGAGTTCGATATGGGCGGCATGGGTCATGGCGTGCTGTCTCCGTTCTGGCTGATCATGTCGGCAAGGGGGATACGGATGCGTGCGGCCATGTTTGGTCGAATGCCTTCGGGCGGATCGATGAGGGCAAGGCGGACCGTGATCGTGCCTTTTTCGATCGAGGCTATGGGCGCGAGCCGCACCACTTCGACGGCAAAGGCGCGGTTTGGAAATCCGTCCAGTACGGCCTCGCCTCGCAAGCCCGGTCTGAGGGATGCGATGTTGGTTTCCGCCACGTCGGCGTCGATCACCAGGTTGGCTGTATCGGTTATGACAAGCAGGCTCTGGTTTTCGCGCACGCTGTCGGCACGGGCGAGGACCGTGTCGCCGACATGGGCGTTGATCTGCGTCACCGTGCCGGCGAAGGGCGCGCGGATCGTCAGTTCCGCCAGGGGCTCTTCGGCAGAGCGAATGCCGAGTTCGGCCGTCGCAAGATCCTGCCGGGCCTGCGAGACGGCATTGGATGCGCGGGCAAAGGCCGTTCTCGATTCTTCCAGCTGCTGCCTAGAGGCAGCGTCGCGGCTCGCGAGGCTTTCAAGGCGATCCAGCGAGGCTCGCGCCTGCTTGAGATCAATGTCGCGAGCTGTAAGCGCAAGCTCGGCTGCTGCTCTCGCCGCCTTGGCCTGTTCCAGGGCGATGTGGGTGACGGCGTCGTCGAGCGTCACCAGAACCTCACCCGCGGCGACGCGATCGCCCAATTCGACCGTGACGCCGGTGATTCTGGCCTCGTATTTGGAGAAGACCGTCGTGGTTCGTGGCGCAACGACCGTGCCGGAACCGGTTATCTCACCGGCCGCCATTGACTGCCTGCGGGGCGCGTTTTTCCTGGCGTCCTGCGCGTTGGTACCTTCACCCGACTGTGAGGCTTCCATCGTGCGCGGTTCATTCCGCGAGGCAGGCATCGTGCGAGCAGCCGTTTCCCACGGCTGAAGTATGCTTGGCCGATAAATAACGGCGGTCAAGGCGGCCGCGGTGGCGAGCATCGTCAAGATGATGGGAAGGAGTGGCTGCCGCGCCGATTTGCGCGGCGGGGCCTGTGTTTCGTGCTGTCGCTCAAGCGAGAGGGAGGTGAGCGTTGCGGCAAGTCTGTGGTCGTGATCGGTGATGGTGCTCATGTCTGGGAGCATTGCCATCCGGCCGGCACGGGGAGACCTCAAACATGTTCCGGATCGTGCTTTATCGCGATTCAGTCAGCCGTCGACCTGCCTGCGGGCCTTGAGAGCCTGCGCGACCTGTCGCGCCATTCGAGCGGCGTCGTATCCGTGATACGCCGGAATTCGCGATTGAAGTTCGATTTGGTCTGAAAGCCGACATCGAACATGATTTCGGTTACCGGCTTTTCCGTTTCCGCCAGCAGCGTACAGGCTTCCGCGATCCGGTACTCGTTGACATATTGCGAGACGTTTTTGCCGGTTGCTCGGTTGATGGCGGCGGAAATCTGCCGGGCGGGAATAGCAAGCTTGCGCGCGAGCCGATCGAGATTGAGATCGACATCGCGATAGGCATGCTTGTCCTTCATCAGTGCTTGCACGGCAGCAAGCGTCTGTGCGTCCTGAAGGGTGTCCAATGGCTGGACGGCATCCACCTTGTCGGCCGGCGCATGGCTGCGGCTCGCCGCAGCGGCGGCGGTGGCGAGGATGGCCAGGGCTGCGAGGTTCCCGAAGGTAATGATTTTCAACGCATATTGAACGCCGGCCCAGGCAAAGGCGAACCAGATGAAAGTATCCATCGCCGCCGACAGAAGAAGTGCGCCGGCGGCAAAGAGGATGGCCCGATAGGTCGTGTCGGCATTTTCGAACGGCGCGAGACGAAGCGCGTCCGTGCCGGACCGCATGAGACGCAGAATTGCCGCGGCATAGCCGATATCGATGAGGATGATGGCGAGATCGATCGCGTCGCGCCGCACCGCGACCAGCACGATAATGAGCCCGGCCGGGAGCGCATGCAGGCAGATCTGCCGGATCGGAGAAAGCGAACTTTTGCGCACCAGCCTGGAAACGCCGAGATAGGCAAGCGGCGGGGCCATCGCAGCCGCGACCGGCATGACGTACATGATAGGCTGAATGGCATAGCCCCATCGCAACCCCGACATCGCGGACTGCAATGCGCTGAGAAGGATCAGCGCCTGAAAAGGAAGATTGGGCGGTGCCTCATCGTCGCGGGTCCTGACGGTCGCAAACAGAACGACAAGTAAAATGGTGACGACGAACGGAAATGGAATGAAGAGCATAGATCGGGTCGTGAGGGATTGGCGGCGATATCTCCAGCCGATCATGCCTAAAGATTACCGGCACGGCGACCTTAATCGTGTTTCAGGTCGTCGAAATGCTGGGTGGCGGCGCCGGCCGGTGTCGTCAGCCTCGGCTGCATGGGGGTTAAGGCTTGGTCGTATTCGGCAATACGCCCGGATTGACGACGTTGATCGGAAGTCCCGCGGCAAACGACGTGATCTGGTCGAAGATATCGCTGAACTGAAGATCGTATTCTTCTCGCGTGACATAGCCGATATGCGGTGTGCAGACGACATTCGGCATATCGAGCAGCGGGTGCTTGCCATCCGGAAGCGGCTCGATCTCGTAGACATCGACAGCCGCATAGCCCGGCCTTCCCGAGCGCAGGGCCGCCTCAAGCGCGCCAGGCTCGATCAGCCCCGCCCGGCTGGTGTTGATGAGCGTCGCGGACGGCTTCATCAAGGCGAGATCGGCGGCGGTGACGATATTGCGCGTCGCCGGCACGAGGCGCATGTGCAGCGTCAGGAAATCGCTTTCACGGAAAAGCGTTTCCTTGTCGGGCGCGGTTGCATAGCCATCGGCAGCCGCTTGCGCCCGCGAGGTTTCGCGTGACCAGACCAGCACGTTCATGCCGAATGCCGTCGCATAGCCGGCCATGGCCCTGCTGATGCGGCCGTAGCCGTAGATGCCGAGCGTTTTGCCACGCAGCGTCGTTCCGACCCCGATTTGCCAGCCGCCTCTCTGCATCGATGCCATTTGCTGCGGAATGGCGCGTGCAGAGGCGAGCATGAGGGCAAAGGTCAGCTCCGCTGCGGCATAGGAAGGCGTGTCTGCATGCTGATTGGACGAGACTACGATGCCGTGCTCGGTACAGGCATCGACATCGATATGCGGATAGACGCTGCGTTGGCTGATCAGCTTCAATTTGGGCAGGCGTTCGATCAGGGGGCGGCGGATTGCGGTCCGCTCGCGGAAGAGGACGAGGGCTTCGGTTTCGCTCAGCCGCTCTGCAAGGGCGGCCGTGTCATGCAGATGGTCGGTGTGGATCGTAACATCATGGCCGTCCAGCTTGGCAAAGCAGGGGAGGCCGCGCAGCGTATCGTGCCAATCGTCCAGAATAGTAACGCGCATTGCTCGACACCGCCAATTTATGATTCGATTACTCCCACCATCCTATCCGCTTCGCTTGCTTGCGCCAAACGCCATGACCTCCCTTTCTCGACGCTGCGCGCCTGCTGAGCAGACGGGCGAGGCGGCCTAGATCCGTTCGAAGATGGACGCAGACGATCGGTCGAACCATCGGTAGCCTTCTGCGCCAGCTGTAGACAGCAGACTGGGGGATCGGTCTGTCCGTCAATTCGGTTGGGCGAGGACGCGGCGAAAATCGGTTGTGGTATCGAGAGTGACGCTGATGTGCAGGCTGTGTGACTTCTCAATAGCAGCGTCGCCCTTCGCCATGCACGGTGACGGGGTTGCCTTGCGGCGCGACGTCGATTGCCTGATCTCGATGGAGGCGTTTCCCGATGCGTTGCAGCAACTGGCGCGCAGTTTCATAGCGGTTCACGAAGCCTCGCCGATACTGGCGGCATTGCTTGCCACGCAGCAGCGCTGGTTGCTCTATCAGGCGGCTCTCGCCCATCATTTCTGGTCGGTTCACACCGGCGAACCCGAGCTGACACGGCTCGTCCTCGCCTACATCGCTCTTTAAACTGTCGGCGGCCGAAGTGGTCGGCGGCATCGGCTGGAGCGGACACAGGGGTCGTTCGCCGCTATGGATCTCGCTTGGGTTCTATCAGGAATATGCCATGGCTCAGGCGCACAAGCTGCTCATCGTCGATCATGTTTCATCAAGGGTTCGCGCGGTGCAGGACGCCGGCCCCGGTGCCGTTTCATAGGCGAAAGCCGTGCAAAAGACCTGGTGCGCTATCAACAGCCTTTGGGTCTCCGGGCCGTTCAATTTTTGCCACTTTCAAAAATGGACGCAGACAGGTTGTCCGATTTTTCTTAGCGTCAACCTTTATCGGGTTCGAGAGCGAATGCGCGATCCCTTGAGCGCGCGGCCTCTTGCATGGGGGTGAAAACCGACAGCGGCCACGTGTCAAGGGGGACGACGATCGGCTCGGCGTGGCGGCGCCGGGCGATCTGTCCGGCGACTGATTTCATGACGCCCGAACGCTTAATAGCTGCGCCGCTACGATCCGTGCCAGGATCTCTCCCTCATGCGCCGCTTTGCCGCCCACCGGACCCCACCTTTCGGGTCACGCGGCAGCAGCCCCGTCCGTCCCGTCGAAAAAGCGATCACTATAAGATTTTAATTTCTTCGAGCATTGCGCCGAATGGAATGGTTATGCGTGTCGGGCCATCTTCGCTTGATAGCCAGCGGGCGAAATTGGAGCGCGACGATGTATTTCGAATTGAAGGATACCACAGCCGAACTTCTGGCGAAGTGTCGCCGGCGGGAAGAGCTGTGTGATCTACCGCTCGATCTGATCGCCTCGGAGCGTGAGGCATATGACATCCAGGCAACGGCGCAGGACGCGCTCGGCTTCGAACGCAAGGGCTATGCGGTTGTGGGCACGAGCGAGGCGTCGCGTCATATGCTAGGTCTCCGGGAGCCGATCTATTCCGAGATCCCCGCCATTGCCCTGCAAAAAAGGGCTCAGAATTTCCGCCTGCCGCCTGGAACCATCGGTGCGCAATGCGAGCTGGTCTTCACCATGCTGAGGTCGTTTCCGGACGAGGGTGAGCAGATCACGCTTCACAGCGTGGCCGATGCCGTGATGAGTTGCCGCCCGGCAATCGGCATCGTCGGGCGCAGGATACGGCAAGCGCCTGCCAGCGCGAATGCGGCGATTGCGGATTTCGGTCTGCACGTCGCGACGCTGTGCGGTGAGCATGCCGGAGATATCGAGGCCGATGATCTCGCCGGGATCGATGTGACGGCATTTCTCTTCCGGCAGACCGTGCTTTCCGGCAATTCATCGTCGGTCATGGGCAATCCGTTGAATGCGGTTGCTTGGCTCGCCGCGGCACTCGCCGCAAACGGCCGGCAGCTGGAGCCTAACGATGTCGTTGCGACGGGCTCCTGCACCACGATTCTTCAGGTTTGCGCCGGCCAGCATCTGGCTGCGGATTTCGGGCCGCTCGGCCAGGTCGAATGCATATTCAATTGAAAAAAATCAAAAGTTGAAAGGACCGATAATGCGGCCGCAGCGAAAGCCATTCGTGGTCGAGATCAAGAAGAGCAGACGACCCCGCTCGAAATCTTCTCCCGCGCAAGCGGGCCGCGAGGCCCCGAGCGCACGGAAAGGTATCGAGGCGAGCGTCGGGCTGACCTTGCAGCGCGAGGACCGCGGCTGATGGTGAGCAGAAACATTCCGCAGGAATATTTCGTCCTGTCGGCGACACGCGAAGAAGGTCCCGTGATCGGCTATGTCAACGACAGGCCGATTGCGAGTGCAGTGGTCGATGGAAACGGTAGCCGCTACCGTTTCGTCGGCCTCGCCCGCCGGGACCGCGAAGGCAGGCTCGATGTCCTGTCGCTCAGACACGGGGAGTGGATTGTCGCGCCGAACCTGATCTACGAGGAGGCCGCCTAGTGCGGAGCCAGTAGAAGCGATCGGTGAGGCCCGGACGCTTCGAGAGGGTAAATCTTTTCCGAATATCTTGGTCTCCTAGGTGACTTCCGTCTGGCGGTCGGGCCTGTTCTCGATCAGGATGTGCCGAGAACAATGGAGGCTCGGTATATGCGATCTTGCAACGCTTACACGATCGGACTGCTCATCGCCCTTGGCCTGGCGCCTGCCGGCACGGCATTTGCCCGCGCCGCCCAGCCGCAGGTCGGCGTCGGGGCGCAATACGATACCTCGCACGTCTATATCGATCCGGACAAGGTCGACGCCTTCGCCGCCAGTTTCCTGGGTACGTTCGGCGGGACCAGCACGAAGCAGGTGGTCGCCACCGTCACGCCGACGCCGAGCAGTACAACGTCGCAGCTGCTGCAGACGCCGGTCGGAACCGTGTCGCTCTTCGGCTTCAAGACGCCGATCCCCTATCCGTTCGGCGCCGAGCGTACTGGCTATCTGGTCACCGATATGGATCAAGCGGTTGCCGCGGCCAGATCAGCAGGCGCCGCTGTCGTCGTCGACGTCTTTCCGGATCCGATCGGCCGTGATGCGGTCATTCAATGGCCGGGTGGCGTCAACATGCAGCTCTATTGGCACACGACCAAGCCGAACTATGCTCCTTTGGAGGCCGTTCCGGAGAACCGCATCTATGTTTCGCCTGACGTCGCGGACAAGTTCGTCAAGGCCTTTATCGCCTTCTCCAAGGGCAAGGTGGTCTCGGACGACAGGAAGGCCTCGGGCGTCGAGATCGGCCGTCCGAACGACACATTTCGCCGTATTCGCGTCGAGTCCGTCTATGGCAACATGACGGTACTCGTTACGGACGGACATCTGCCTTTCCCTTATGGCCATGAAACGACGGGCTATGAGGTTCCGGACCTTAAGGCGACGCTCGACAAGGCCAAGGCCAATGGCGCGACCGTTTTCGCCGACCCCTACACCTCCGACAAGCGTCAGGCGGCGATGGTCGAATTTCCAGGCGGTTATGTCGCTGAAATCCATACGGCAGCGAAATAGGCGAGATCGCGCTCCTCTATCGGCGCGGCGTGATCTCAGGCAATCATATAGCCACCGTCGACCGGCATGGAGATGCCGTTCACCATGGCGGCGGCGTCGGAGAGCAGGAACAGGATGACCTCGGCAACCTCCGTCGGCTCTACAAACCGGCCGACGGGGATACGTTCGCGCATCGGGCCGGCCTTTTCGGGGTCGCTCCAGGCCTTGACCGCCATCGGCGTCATCGTCACCGCCGGATTTACGCTGTTGACGCGAATGCCCTTCGGGGCCAGTTCCCTGGCCATGACGCGCGTCAGGCCGTCGAGGCCTCCTTTCGAGGCGCAATAGGCTGCGTGATCCGGTACGCCGATAAAGGCGGCAATGGAGGAGACGTTGACAATTGCGCCGGGAAGACCCCTGTCGATCAAGGTCCGTGCAAATTCCTGGGCCACGATCATCGGAGCGCGCGTGTTGACCGCGTGCAGGCGATCGAAGGCTTCGACCGTCGTGTCGAGAAACGACTGCAGTTCGGTGGTGCCTGCACAGTTGACGAGATAATCCGCCGGAAGCGCGGCAATTGCAGCCTCTCGCGTCTTGTCGGCGTCGGCGAGATCGACCTGAATGGCTTGGCAACCCAACTCACCACGCAGGGAAGCGACGTCGTCGGCGCTTCTGGTCAATGCCACGACTTGTGCGCCGCGTCTTATGAGCAGTTCCGTCGTCGCCCGGCCTATGCCCTTGCCTGCGCCGGTGACGATCACCCTCTTGCCTTCGAAACTCATCGGAACTTCCTCTCGCCGTCTCCTGCCTGTCTCTCGATCGAAGTTACCAATGCAGCGAGAGTCAACACGAAAATGCGATGACCTGTCGGAAACGAACCGGATTTCGTCAAAGGGGGGAAGCGATCGACGGGGATATAAACTACCTAGTTCCGGTGGTGTCCTCCCTCAGGATTTGCAGCGGGCGTGTCAAAGGTCCGCATGGGCAAGCCACGGGGAATCGTGCTTGAACTCAACGCGAATGTTGAAATCGTCTTCGAAAGGAGGCCGGGGTTCTAGCCGGCCATTCGAGGCAGCATATATGTTTCGCAGCCGCTTCTTTTCGCTGGAAGACGACGAGCCTTCGCAGTCTTGCGGACTATCAAGCGGCGTGTGGCGCTGGGAAACAATCGCTAGCTAACTGAAGGAGGAGCAGATGGACGAATTGAAGGGAAAGGTAGCCGCGGTGACGGGCGCCGCGTCGGGGATCGGGCTGGCGTCGACGGAAGCGATGATCGCGGCGGGAGCGACGGTCGTTCTTGTCGACCGGGATGAGAGAGCGTTGCGATCGGTGTGCGAACGCCTTGGCGACCGGGCCATTCCGCTTGCCGTCGACCTGCTGAATGCGGAGCAATGCGCTTCGCTCTTGGACGGCATTCTCGCCAAGGTCGATCACCTCGACATCCTCCATGCAAACGCCGGCACCTATATCGGCGGCGACCTCGTGGAGGCCAATCTCGACGCCATAGACCGGATGCTCAATCTCAACGTCAATGTCGTCATCAAGAATGTCAGAACGGTCGCTCCGCATATGATCGAACGTGGGACCGGCGACATCATTGTCACAAGCTCGGTCGCCGGGCATTCTCCGGTTCCCTGGGAGCCCGTTTATTCGCCTTCGAAATGGGCGATGACCTGCTTCGTCCAGACCATGCGGCGTCAGCTCCTGAAGAGCGGTATCCGCGTCGGTTCGGTTTCTCCAGGCCCGGTCATCAGCGCCTTGCTGGCGGATTGGCCCGAGGAAAACCTGCGCAAGGCCAAGGAAGCCGGTGCCCTGATCGAGCCCAAGGAGGTCGCCGATGCCATTATGTTCATGCTGACGCGTCCCCGCAACGTGACGATCCGCGACGTCGTCGTTCTGCCAAGTGCTTTCGACATCTAAGGAGCATGTTGATGAGCTATCAGGAAAAATTCCGGCTCCACGGCGAGCGCGCCGTGGTTACCGGCGGCGGTCGCGCCATCGGCCTTTGCTGCGTAGAGGCGCTGGCGGAAGCGGGTGCCGCGATCGTCGTTATCGAGCGTGGCGAGGCCGATGCGCAGGAGGCACTTGCCCTGCGAAACAGGGGGTACGAGATCGAATTGCGGATCGGGGATGTCACCGACTCCGCACGCATGGAAGCGATCGCGACCGAGCTTGCCGATGACGGTCGCCCCGCGACGATCCTGGTGAACAATGCCGGGATCGGCCAGAGCGGCATTCCCTCGCAGGATGTCACCGATGCCGATTGGCTGCGAATGATGGATGTCAACATCAATGGCGTGTTCTGGTGCTCGCGTGCTTTCGGCCGTCATATGGTTGCCGCGAGGCGTGGAGCCATCGTCAATCTCGGCTCGATGTCCGGTATCATCTGCAATCGGCCGCAGCCGCAGACGCCATACAACGTGTCCAAGGCGGCCGTCCATCATCTCACGCGGTCGATGGCGGCCGAATGGGCTGAGTATGGTGTCCGGGTGAATGCCGTCGCCCCGACCTATATCGAGACGCCGATGGGGCGTATGGGGACGCCCGAGGAGGTCGCGAGCGCAGTTCTCTTTCTCGCATCAGGTGCTGCGAGCCTGATGACCGGCACTATCGTGAACGTGGATGGCGGCTTTACCTGCTGGTAGATCCATCTCGTTGCGGGACGTCGCAAAACGGCCCGCTCCCCATTGCTGTCTTTCGGCGCGGCGGCTTGAATGGCTCGTTTCCAGCACTTCGGCGGCCGTCGGTTCAGCCCATGTCTTTCGTATTGTTGGACGGCAATGAAACGCCCAGATCCAGAGTCGCGATGATGCTTCGCAAGTGCGACGCCAGGATCTTGAATTCTTCGTCGCGCGGATCGCTGCGGCGCCATGCCAATGCGATCCTTCGAACGAAGCCGGCCGCGGGCTGAGGGCTATAGGCGACCGCGTCCTTGTCGGCGATCGCAAGCGCCGGAACGAGAGTGCATCCTTCGCCGGCCGCGACCATGTATTTCAACGTCTCGAGGCTGGTTCCATGCCGGTTGCTCCGATCGACCACCGAACAGGCGGCAAGAGCCTGCTCGCGCAGACAATGTCCTTCTTCCAGGAGCAAGCGCTCCTCCGGCCTTAGCCCGTCCCAGTTGGGGCCGCCCTTGCTCATCGCCGCGTGCCCATGCGGACAGGCCAGGAAGAAGGGTTCGTCGAAGATGGCAGCGGTCGAGAGCGACAGGTCCGGTTGCGGCAGTGATAACAGGACTGCGTCGAGGTCGCCTTCACTCAATTTAGCGGCAAGATCGTCCGTCAGGCCCTCGCCGAGCACCATCGTCAATTCGGGGTAGTCGGTGCGCAGGTGCGGCAATATCCGGGGGAAGAGATAAGGACCGAGCGTCGATATCGCGGCAAGGCGCAATGAGCCTCCAAACGGAAGCGCCGTATTTCTGGCGACCATGAAAAGCTGACGTGCCTCCTGCAATACCTTGCGCGCCTGATCGACGAATTGCCGGCCTTCGGGCGTAATCAACACGCGACGGGTCGTGCGCTCGAAAATCATAAGCCCCATCCAGGTTTCCAGCTTGCGGACCTGCGCCGACAGTGAGGGCTGGGCAACGCGGCATTGTTCGGCGGCGCGGACAAAGCTCAAATGGTCGGCGATCGCCACCACATATTCCAGATCTCGCAGAGACAGTCCGCTGAGGTTCATCAGAGTCTACCTTGGTGATAGCTATTGTCTATTTATATCGTTAGTTAATTGTCTTCCATCTATCAATATGTCGCGGATACTCCGGCAAGCAAGGTCATTCGGCAAGGCGCTGGAAACGGCCTGGATTGACGGGTCTTTGGCCGAAATAGACGGATATCCTTCATTGCGGACAAATTGGTGGAAATCTATTCTTGACTGGTAGAAACGCAGCCAAGGAAACATAAAATGTATCAGCTTCACTATTTCCCAGCGAATGCCAATGCAGCACCGCATATGGTTCTTGAGGAAATTGGCGCGAACTACGAAATTGTTATCGTAGATCGCGCAAAGAACGCTCAAAAGTCTTCGGAATACATGAAGATCAACCCGAATGGCCGTATCCCTACCTTGGTTGATGGCAATCTCGTCCTGTTCGAGGCCGCCGCTATTGTCCTGTATCTCGTAGACAAGCATCCGCAGGCAGGCCTTGCTCCGGCCGTCGGCACGGCAGAGCGCGCCAAGTTCTACCAGTGGCTCACGTTCCTGACGAACTCGCTTCAGGAAGAGCTGATGATCTGGCAGTACCCGGATCGTCTGGCTGGAGACGACAAGGCCGCCGTCGAAGTCGTCAAGCGCGGCGCCGAAGCGCGCGCCAGCAATTATCTCGATGTCATCGAGCAGCATCTGAAGACAAACGGCCCGCTTTTCCTCGGAGACAAGCTGAGCGCGGCCGACTTCTATCTCGTCATGCTTTCGCGCTGGGCTCGGCCGATGACGAAGCCGCCGCGCAGCCGGCCGGCGATCGCCAAGTTGCTCGACAAGGTGACGGCCCTTCCCTCCGTCCGCCGCGCCTATGAGGGCGAAGGCATCACCGACGGCATCTGCTGAACGCCATCAACGCCTGCCTGCCGGGCGCCTATCCGCGCGCCCGGTTCGCGACGCGATCCAAGAAAGGATTTTGCCATGACAACCGAGTTCCACAGCCGCAACATGCCCGAGCGCATGGACCTTCCCTTCGTCGGTCTTGCGACCTTCGCAACGCAGCCCGCCTGCACCGATTGGGACAAGCTCGATGGTGCCGACGTCGCCGTGCTGGGCGTGCCGATCGACACCGCTTCCAGCTATCGCGTCGGCACCCGTTTCGGCCCGCGGGCCATTCGCGAGATGTCGATGTTCCATGGCTTCGGCCCGGAGGGCGTCTTCGATTTCGAAGACGAAGTGACATATCTGACGGCGGAAGAGGTCAAGATCGTCGATGCCGGCGATAGCGATGTCATCTATGCCGACACGAAGCGCAGTCTCGCCAATGCCGAGCTTGCCGTGCGCGCTTTGCTCGACGCCAAGACCATGCCCTATATTCTCGGCGGCGACCATGCGATCACCATGGCGACGATTGCGGCCTATTCGAACGAGAAGCCGATCCATATCGTCCATCTCGATGCCCATTTCGACTTCATCGACGGCCGCAACGGCATCACCTGGGGCCATGGCAGTCCGATGCGTCGTGCTTCGGAGATGGCGCATGTGAAGGGCATCACCACGCTCGGCCCGCACAATATGGCCTCGGTCAGCAGGAAGGATTACGAGGCAGCCAAAGCCTATGGCACCAATGTCGTGTCGCTGCGCAGGTTCAGGACCATCGGCGCGGCTGCAGCTCTCGCCCATATTCCGGACGGCGAGCGCGTCTATGTCTCGATCGACATCGACAGCTTCGATCCGTCGATCGCGCCGGGCACGGCAACCATCAGCCATGGCGGCTTCACCTATTATGAGGCCAAGGACCTGTTGCGCGAGGTTGCCCGCCGCTTCGAAGTGGTCGGCGTCGATTTCGTCGAAGTCTCGCCGCCCTATGATCCCTCAGGCATCACCTCGCTTCTGGCGGCTCGCACCAGCCTCGATTTCATCGGCTCGATCTTTCACGAGCGCGCCAGGCGTCATGGATCACGCTGAAGACCGATTGAGAGCCAAAGCCTCTTAATCATATAGTATCCTTGTCATTCATCTATATAAGCATGGATGACAAGGTCGCATCAGTCGCTTCCATGAACGAGGAGAAACCGATGAACGACCAAACCAACAGGCCATTCCTGACACACGCGTCCGGGGCTCCGGTCTCGGATAACGTCAATATCCAGACGGCCGGCCCGCGCGGTCCGGCATTGCTGCAGGACGTCTGGCTGATCGAGAAGCTTGCGCATTTCGCCCGCGAGGTCATTCCCGAGCGCCGCATGCATGCCAAGGGCTGGGGTGCGCACGGCACCTTTACCGTGACGCACGATATCTCGCGCTACACCAAGGCGAAGATATTCTCCGAGATCGGCAAGCAGACGCCGATGTTTGCCCGGTTCTCAACGGTTGCCGGCGAGCGCGGCGCCGCCGATGCCGAACGCGATATCCGCGGCTTCGCGCTGAAATTCTATACCGAGGAAGGCAATTGGGATCTGGTCGGCAACAATACGCCGGTCTTCTTCTTCCGCGATCCCTTGCGCTTTCCCGATCTGAATCACGCCATCAAGCGCGATCCGCGCACCGGAATGCGCTCGGCCGACGCGAATTGGGACTTCTGGTCCTTGCTTCCCGAAGCGCTGCATCAGGTGACGATCGTCATGTCGGAGCGGGGTATTCCAAAGAGCCTGCGGCATATGCATGGCTTCGGCAGCCATACCTACAGTCTGCTGAACGCCGCCAATGAACGCATCTGGGTCAAGTTCCACTTCCGCACGCAGCAGGGCATTCAGAACCTTACCGATGCGGACGCCGAAGCACTTGCCGGCAAGGATCGCGAAAGTCACGGCCGCGACCTGTTCGACAGTATCGAGGCGGGCGATTTCCCGCGCTGGACGCTGTTCATCCAGGTGATGACCGACGAGCAGGCGCAGGCCTTTCCGTTCAACCCGTTCGACCTCACCAAGGTCTGGCCGAAGGGTGAATATCCGCTCATCGAGGTCGGGTATTTCGAGCTCAACCGCAACCCCGACAACGTCTTTGCCGAAACCGAGCAGGCTGCGTTCACGCCAGCCAATATCGTGCCCGGCATCGGCTACTCGCCCGACAAGATGCTGCAGGCGCGCCTGTTCTCCTATGGCGATGCGCAGCGCTACCGGGTCGGCGTCAATCACCACCAGATCCCGGTCAACGCGCCGAAATGTCCGTTCCATAGCTATCACCGCGATGGCGCCATGCGGACCGACGGCAATCTTGGCGGCACCCCGACCTACTGGCCAAACAGCAGGGGCGAGTGGACGGACCAGCCGCATCTCAACGAGCCGCCGCTCGAAATCACCGGAGCGGCAGCGCATTGGGATCATCGTGTCGACGACGATTACTACCAGCAGCCAGGCGATCTCTTCCGCAAGATGACGCCTGCGCAGAGGCAGGCTCTGTTCGACAATACCGCTCGCGCCATGGGAGATGCCAGGGCCGAAGTCAAGCAGAGGCATATTGACAACTGCACGAAGGCCGACCCGGCCTATGGCAAGGGTGTTGCCGACGCGCTGGCGAAATTGACCGCCGGCGAACTCTGATGCAGTTTTGCAGGCGGCCCTATCCACCCTGCCGCCTGCAAGCGTTGCGGAAAGCGGTGCGCCAGGCCTTTTCCGCAACGCGTCCCGATCTTTCTTCAAGATAGTTCGCGCCCCCGCCGCCGCTCGGGGTCGCGGGTGCCTGACCGCAACACCGTTCCGTTTCGAGCGGTCCGAAGCGGCGCGAGGATTTGGAGGCCGACATGAATATCGTCAAGCTGGATCTTTCCAGGAGCATGGACCGCCGCCGTTCGTTGCACTGGAGCAGCAACCGCAAGATCGGCATCCTGCTCAGCAACCTCGGAACGCCTGATGGCACCGACTACTGGTCGGTCCGACGCTATCTCAAGGAATTTCTCTCCGACCGTCGCGTGATAGAGGTGTCCCGACTTGCGTGGTTCTTCATCCTCAACGGCCTTATTCTCACGACGCGGCCAGCAAGGAAGGGGAGGGATTATGCGACGATCTGGAATCTTGAGCGTGACGAAAGCCCGCTAAAGACGATCAGCAGGGAGCAGGCGGAAAAGCTCAAGGCTGCGATTGCGGCCGGTTTGCTCGGTCGCACGGATGCGGAGATCGCCGTCGCCTGGGGAATGCGGTATGGCAACCCCTCGCTGAAATCGGCAATAGAGCATCTGGTGGCGAATGGCTGCGACCGTATTCTTCTGCTGCCGCTCTATCCGCAATATTCCGCGGCGACGACCGCGACAGCCTGCGACAAGACCTTCGAGGCCCTGGCAGCGCTTCGCCATCAGCCGGCGTTGAGGGTCGCAGCTCCCTATTTCGACGATCCCGATTATATCGAGCAGATCGCGGTTTCGATGGCCGATCAGCTCAGGCGCCTCGATTTCGAGCCGGAGATCATCCTGGCGTCGTTCCATGGCATGCCGCTCGACACCCTCCTCAACGGCGACCCCTATTACGACCAATGTCAGCGGACGGTTCATCTCCTGCGGCTGCGACTGAGCTTGCCGGTCAGCCGGTTGATGGTGACCTTCCAGTCGCGCTTCGGCAAGGCGGAATGGCTAAAGCCCTATACCGATGAGACGATCAAGGCCCTTGCGGCAAGTGGGGTAAAGCGGCTGGCGGTCGTAACCCCCGGTTTTTCCGCCGACTGTCTTGAAACTATCGAGGAAATCGGGGCCGAGAATGCCGAGTATTTCTTCGCTGGCGGCGGCGAAAAATTTGCGCGAATCGACTGTTTGAACGACAGTGAAGCGGGAATGCGCGTGATCGGGTCGATCGTTCGGCGGGAACTGAGCGGCTGGTTGTAGGTTTGTATTCCAATGTCCGACTTTCGGGCGGAGCGTTTCACCGCCGTTGACGCAAGGTTTGGCGTGGGATGTGGGGTGGGGAAGTAGGAAATGACCGCTAAGGCGAAGCCGGTTGTCATCGTCGTGCCCGACAATGCCCAGTCCCTCGATGTCTCCGGGCCTTTCGACGTATTCCTGGAAGCCAACCGCCAGGCGCCGGGCATCGCAAATTATGAAATCCGGACGCTGTCGGCATGCCGTGAACGAACGATACGGGCCGGAGGCATGTCGCTGCTCGCGGATGGATCGATCCATGACGACGATGGCGCCATCGACACGTTGCTCGTTGCAGGCACGCCCAATTACGGACAGGCCTATGAGAGCATCGAGCTACACGATTGGTTGAGGCTGCGTGCGCCCTCGACGCGCCGGCACGGCTCGGTTTGCACGGGAGCCTTCTTCCTGGGGGCTGCGGGTCTGCTCGACGGCCACAGTGCGACCACGCATTGGCAGCATGCCGTCGAGCTGGCCGAGCGCTTTCCGGCCGTCAACGTCGTTCCCGATCAGATCTATGTGGAGGATGGGCCGCTATGGACATCTGCCGGCGTGACGGCCGGCATCGATCTTGCCCTGAAGCTGGTGGAGGACGATCACGGCCGCGAGCTTGCGCTGACTGTCGCGAGGCGGCTGGTCGTTTTCCTGAAGCGCCCGGGCGGACAATCGCAATTCAGCGTCCATCTTGCCGCACAAATCGCGACCGAGGGACGTATCCAGGCGATCCAGCATTGGGTACTTGACCATTTGTCGCTTGAGCTTACCGTTCACACACTTGCGTCACGCGCAGCCATGAGCGTTCGCAATTTCTCCCGCGTCTTTCAGCAGGAAACCGGCATTACGCCGGCCGATTTCGTCGAGATGGCCCGGGTGGATTCCGCCCGCAGGCTGCTGGAAGATACCGAAACACCATTGCAGAGAGTGGCTTCAAGCTGCGGCTTTGCAAACCCCGATACGATGCGACGGGCCTTTCTGCGGCGCATCGGCACCGGGCCGAGTGAATATCGCGAGCGATTTCGTCGGTAACGATGCAGCCGCCTCGGGCATCGGCGCGCGAACGCAACCTTGATGTCGCAAATGATCTGGATATTCTACCAGATTAAGTAGTACGCTTTACAAACCAATACCGGTACGGGATTCTTCTCTGCTCCCGAGCTAGGGGATCACCCGTCAAGGAAACGATAAACAGGTAGTTGTCATGTTCCTAGAAGCAGCTCTTTCCCGCTTGATCAAGATCGGAACCCTTACGGTCACTTTTCCGGATGGTTCCACGCGCAGTTTCGGTACGGGATCTGAACCGCGCGCCGCGATGAACATAAAGACCGCCCGCGCAAAACGCCGCTTGCTCCTCAATCCGGCGCTGGCGCTGGGGGAAGCCTATATGGACGGCGAAGTCGAGCCGGTCGATGGCAATCTCTTCGAGATGGTGGACCTGCTCGCCCTCAACATGATGGAAGGCGGGAGCCATCCTTTCGAAAAGCTGATGGAGAAGGTTCGCTGGCTGCGCCGGAACCTGGATCAGCTGAACTTTGCCGGGCGCTCGAAGCGCAATGTCGCGCATCACTACGATCTCGACGCACGCCTCTATTCGCTGATGCTGGACGACGACAGGCAGTATTCCTGCGCCTATTTCCCCGTCGGTGACGAGACGCTCGAGGAGGCGCAGCTCAAGAAGAAGCGGCATATCGCATCGAAGCTGATGCTCGATCGCCCGGGCCTCGAAGTTCTGGACATCGGTTGCGGCTGGGGCGGGATGGCGCTTTATCTTGCCAGGGAGTTCGGCGCCCGGGTCACGGGTCTCACCCTTTCCGAGGAGCAATTGCTGGCGGCAAGGGCGCGTGCAAAAGATGCCGGCCTCGATCACATGGTGACGTTCGAGCTCTTGGATTATCGTTCCTGGACGCGCCCGGTCGATCGTATCGTCTCGGTCGGCATGTTCGAGCATGTCGGCATCAACCACTACAAGACCTTCTTCGACAAGATCCGCTCGGTGCTGAAGGAGGACGGTGTTGCGCTGATCCATGCGATCGGCCGCGCCGACGGGCCGGGCAGCACCAATCCGTGGATTGCCAAATACATCTTCCCCGGCGGCTATTCGCCGGCGACCTCCGAAGTTCTATCCGTGGTTGAAAAATCTGGTCTATGGACGACGGATGTCGAAATCCTGCGCCTCCATTACGCCAAGACGCTCGCGCAGTGGCGGGATCGCTTCATGAAGAACAGGGAAACCCTGGCCAAGCTTTACGACGAGCGGTTTTGTCGGATGTTCGAATTCTACCTCGTCGGATCTGAGCTGGCCTTCCGCCGCATGGGTCACATGAACTGGCAATTGCAGCTGACAAAGAATGTTTCGGCCCTGCCGCTGGCACGCGACTACATGGTCGACATCGAGCGAGCGCGGGCTGCCATTGCCGAACAGGGAAGGGCGGAGCCGATCGAGGCCGCGAGTGCGCGGGCAAGACGGGATCTGGCTGTGCATGAGGAGCGTAAATCCCGCCAGCAAAACCAATCTGGCGCCGAATCCTCCTGCAACCTGTGAAGGCGACATTTGGCGCGCAACGGACGTCATTATCCAGCCCGGACTGACGTCGGTTGGCGCCGGAGTGTTCCTCGAAATCAGCCGAGATCGCCGCCGGCGACGGGCAATACGCTGCCTGTGATGTAGGAGGCCTCATCTGAAGCCAGAAACAGGATCGGCGCGACCTGCTCGTCAATCGTCGCGTAGCGCTTCATGAAGCTCGATTCCGTTACCTGCTGCACGACCTCGCTCATCCAGCGCTTCTCGGCGGCGCTGTCCCCGCTGACATTGCGCGGTATCCGGCGCGGCGGAGCATCCGTGCCGCCGGGCGCCGTCGCGACCACGCGGATATTCCGTTCGCCAAGCTCCATTGCCAGCGATTGCGTGATGGCGTTGACGCCTCCCTTGGCGGCCGAATAAGGCACGCGATGGATGCCGCGCGTCGCGTTGGACGATACGTTCACGATCGTGCCGCCACCGCGCGCAAACAGATGCGGCAGCACGGCGTGACAGCAGTAAAGGGTTGGCATCAGCGAACGGCGGATTTCCGCATCGATCTGGCCTGCTTCGAATTCGACATAGGGTCGCATGCGTATCGCGCCGCCGACATTGTTGATCAGGATATCGATGCCGCCGAAAGTCTCGGCGGCAAATCGCATGGCTGCTGCAGCACCTTCATAGGTTTCGAGATCGGCATTGAAGGCACTGGCTTTCACACCTTCCGCCACCTCTTCCACGAATTCGGCGCGATCGACGAAGAGTACGGCGCCGCCTTCTTCGGCTGCGCGCGTTGCCACAGCCCGGCCTATACCTTGCGCGGCACCGGTGACGACAACAGCCTTGCCGGAGAAGCGACCTGGGAAATAGGAGCCGCTCATGCGGCCTCCTTCGCCGCGACGTTCGGCGTGAATTTTTCATAATGGAAACTGTTGGGCGTAATGCCGTTGTCGTCGAAATATTTGCGCACGGCATCGACCATTGGCGGTGGGCCACACAGATAGACGTCGACATCCCCGCCATGGAGGGCCTCGGCCGGCATGTGTTGCGTGACCCAGCCCTTACGCGGATGGGCGGAAGCTTCTTCCGCGACGACCGTGTTGTATGTGAAATTCGGCAGCCGCTTCCTGTAGGCTTCGATCTGATCGACGAGAACCAGGTCCAGATCCCGGGTCACGCCATAGATCAGATGGATCTGCTGCTGCGAGTTTTCGCATGCCAGGACTTCCAGCATCGACAGGAATGGGGCGAGACCGGTCCCGCCGGCGAGCATGAGCACGGGGCGCTGCATGTCGCGTAAATAGAAGCTGCCCATCGGGCCTGTGATGTCGAGCTTCTCGCCGGTCTGCGCCCTTGCGAGCCAGCTGCTCATCACGCCGCCGTTGATCCTCTTGATCAAGAAGCCGATGCGACGCTCGCCGGGAGCGCTGCTGAAGGAATAAGAGCGGTGCTGGCCGCTGCCGGGGACATCGATATTGACATATTGTCCGGGAAGAAAGACGGGAGCGCTCGCATCGACTTCCAGCTCCAGTACGATGGCTGCATCATTGTGCGGTGTAACCTGTGCCACGGTCGCAACGAACTTCTGTTGACTGGTCTTGCATGCCGTCGAGGTCGTCGGGACCGCGATGACGCAGTCGGAGGACGGCTTCATCTGGCAGGTGAGGACGAGCCCGCTCTTTGCCTCATCGGCGGTCAATGCGTCATCGATATAGTCGTCGCCGAGATCGTAGTTGCCGCACTCGGCGCGGCATTTGCAGGTGCCGCATACGCCGTCCGAACAGTCCATCGGGAGGTTGATCTTGTTGCGAAAGGCCGCGTCGAGAACCTTTTCGCCTTCCTTGCATTCGACGAAACGGGTGACGCCGTCTTCGAAATTCAAAGCGATGTTATAGCTGGTCATGGAACTCTCCTCATCGGTTCCTGTGCCGTCAGGAGACGTCTCTCAGATGTGATAGACGTCGATGACCTGGCGGATGTAGTCGTTCTTCAGCACGATTTTCTTGGCCGAGATCAGCAGTTGATCGCCGCTCCTGCGAAGGGTGACGAACATGGTTCCGAAGAATTGATCCGTGACCTTGTAGCGATGGTTGAGCGTGTGAAAGTTGTAGCGAATGTCGACTTCCGCATCGCGGCGGGCCAGCAGCTCGACGTTGTTGACATTGTGGCTGGTGCGCGGCTCCGGCGTCGATGCGCCGGAGCGCTCGGTCTTGATGCGGAACACCCGGTCTTCCAGGCCATCACGGCTCGGATAGAAGATCAGGGATATCTGGCTATGTGGATCTTCGGTCAACTGGTCGTCGTCGTCCCAGGCCGGCATCCAGTATTCGACATCGGGCGCATAGCAGGTTAGCCATTCATCCCATTCGCGATCATCAAGCAGGCGTGCCTCGCGATAGAGGAAGGCGCAGATCTCATCGTGGGAGATGTTCATGGGAGAGCTCCTTCCTTTTCGGCGGCAAGAGCTTCGCGCATCACCTTCGCCCAATATTCATGCTGGCGGACGAACAGGCCCTCGTCTTCGCTGCGCTCGCCTGACAGCAGCGGCTCCAGACCCATCCTCCTGGCATTCTCGTCCGGGCCGTCGATCCAGAGAGGCGCGCCGCGCGAAAGATCGTTCCAGAGGGCTGCCGTTCCGGCATAGCCGGCCTGGCAGGCGCGGAATTCTTCCAGATCATCGGCGGTTCCCATGCCCGACACATTGAAGAAATCCTCGTACTGCCGGATACGAAGCGTGCGATCGGCCTCGCTTTCGCCCTTCGGCGCGAAGCAGAAGATGCTGATTTCCGTCTTGTCGACACTGATGGGGCGTGTCACGCGGATCTGCGTGCTGAACTGGTCCATCAGAAACACGTTCGGATAGAGGCAGAGATTGCGGGTCTGGTTGATGATGAAATCCGCCTTGTCCGAGCCGACACGAGCCTCGATCTCGCCGCGGCGATTGTAGACCGGCCTGACCTCCGGGTTCATCGCTCGTGTCCACAAAAGGATGTGGCCATTTTCGAAACCGTAGACGCCGGCGATGGATTTGCTCCAGCCATTGGCGTCGACCGCTTTGGTACCTTCCTCATTGCGGCGGCCCATGGTTGCGGCGTAGTTCCAATGAACGGAGCTGACGTGATAGCCGTCACAGCCGTTTTCCATCTGCAGCTTCCAGTTTCCGTCATAGATGTAGGACGAATTACCCCGCAGCACTTCCAGCCCTTCGGGGGCCTGGTCGACGATCTGGTCGATGATGACCTTGGCCGCGCCGAGATAATCCTCCAGCGTGGCGACGTCTTCGTTCAGGCTGCCGAACAGAAAGCCGCGATAGCTCTGGAAACGCGCTACACGTCTGAGATCGTGCGAGCCGTTCTGGGCAAATTGCTCGGGATATTGCGTCGTCTTCTCGTCCTTGACCTTGAGCAGCTTGCCGGTGTTGGAAAAGGTCCAGCCATGGAAGGGGCAGGTGAAGCTGCCCTTGTTGCCGTGCTTGCGCCGGCAGATCATGGCGCCGCGGTGCGCGCAGGCATTGATGACGGCGTGCAGTTCTCCCGTCTTGTCACGGGTGATGACGATGGGCTGGCGGCCAATATAGGTCGTGTAATAGTCGTTGTTATCAGGGATCTGGCTTTCATGAGCCAGATACACCCAGTTGCTTTCGAAGATGTGCTTCATCTCGAGCTCGAACAGGTCTTCGTTGGTGAAGATGTCGCGGCGGCAACGGAATATGCCGGCGTCCTTGTCATCTTGCACGGCAGTGCTCAGCAGATGATCGAGATCTCGGGCCTTGTCTATGATCGCGGACATGATGTCTCTCCAGCTCGCGGCGCATGGGTGCGGCACAGCAACAATATCGATGATGAAGAGGGGCGGCGGCCCTTCGGGCCACCGCATCGATCGGTTACGCGGCTGCGCGCTTGCGCTGCTCGTTGACCTGATTGTCGACGCCATTGACGAGGGCGGTCAGGCGGAAGTCGAATTCGATCTCCGCAAACGGGCCGCTGAGATCATTGGCCCGGATACTGGCTTCGTCGGTACGCTCCGTTACCTCAGGCACGAGGCCATCCCGGGTCGCATAGGCGAAATCGTCGTTCACCAGCGGATCGCCGGCGATATTGATCTGGGTCGTCAGCTTGCGATGGTCGTCGGCGCTGATGAAGAAGTGGATATGCGCGGGGCGCTGGCCGTGGCGGCCGAGCGCCGACAGCAGCTTTTCGGTCGGGCTGCCCGGAGGCACGCCGTAGCCGTGCGGCACGATGCTCCGGAACTTGTAACAGCCGTTGACATCGGCAATGATCGTGCGGCGCATGTTGAAGGGCGCCTGCTTTCCGGTGGGGTCGAAGTGGGAATAGAAGCCACGCGTGTCGCAGTGCCAGACCTCGACGGATGCGCCGGGCAGCGGCTTGCCATCGGCCCCATAGACAGTGCCTTGCATAATGAGCGTATGGCCATTGGCATCGGTGCCGTCGTCGAGGCGGGCGAATCCTTGTGACACTGGCGCGCCGGCAACGTAAAGCGGCCCCTCGATGGTGCGCGGTGTCTCGTTCTTGATGCCGAGCGCATCGTCGATGGCGTCGAGACGTTCGTCGAGAAAATGGTCGAGCCCAAGGCCGGGCGAGATGAGGCCCGCCTGGCCGGCGGCGCCGATCTCGTTTACCCAGGCGATCGCGGTCCAGTATTCGTCGGGCGTGATGTCGAGATCGTCAATCGCCTTGAACAGATCGGACATCAACCGATGGATGATCTGCTTGACGCGCGGATTGCCGCTGTCGTTGGCGAGGCCGCTCAAAACCTTCAGGAAATCCTGTACGTCTGGCCTGTCAAAAATCTTAACACTCATGATATTACTCCTCCTCTTTTCCGGTCGTTGCGAAAGCCGCTTCTAAGACCCGGCCTGCGGCAGGGGCCTCTCCCGTGCCGTCGCCTCAGGTGTCGTCGTCGCGGACCGACGACGGGTGCCGCAAGAGCGGCGTGACTTTGATGGTCATGAACTTGAACAGCGGCAGGCCCATCAGGATCGTGTGCAGCTCCTCATTGTCCTTCACGTCGAAAATGCTGTAGTTCGCGTATTCACCGGCAATGCGCCAGATATGCCGCCATTTTCCGCTGCGCTGCAGCTCCTGCGAATAGGCTTTCTCCCTGGCGATGATTTCGCCCGCTTCCGCCTGCGGCAGGTCCCTCGGGATGTTCACGTCCATTCGCACATGAAAAAGCATGATCTTGATCCTCTACCCGATGACACTGACCGTCTTGCGTGATCCGCCGCGCAGGAAGAATTTCACTCGGTCTTCGTCCAGCGCGATGCCCAGACCAGGCCCATCGGGGACGGTCAGTTCGAAATCGCGATAGTCCAGCGGGGTCGCCAGAATTTCCTCCGTCAGCAGCAGCGGGCCGAAGAGCTCCGTTCCCCATTGCAGATTGGCGAAGGTGGAAAAGGCATGGGCCGATGCGGCGGTGCCGACCGCGCCCTCGAGCATGGTGCCGCCATAAAGTTCGATCCCGGCCGCATCGGCGATCGCCGCGACGCGCTGCGCATTGAAGAGGCCACCGCTCTGCTCGATCTTGATGGCGAAGACATCTGCGCCGCTGATCTTGGCAAGCTCGAAGGCCGTCTCCGGACCTTGCAGGGATTCGTCGGCCATCAAGGCGATGGGGAAGCGACGCACGAGCCGCGCCAGCGCAGCAGCGGAGGCGACAGGCTGTTCCACCAGCTCGCATCCGGCCTCGGCAAGAGCGGCCATCGCGTAGGCAGCCTCGGTTTCGCTCCAGGCCATATTGACGTCGACGCGAACTGCGCCGCGATCGCCGAGCGCGCGCTTGATCGCGGCGACATGGGCAACGTCCTCGCGCGGCGTCCCGGCACCGATCTTCAATTTGAAGATCCTGTGGCGGCGAAGGTCGAGCATCTTCTCGGCTTCGGCTATGTCGGTCGCAGTATCGCCCGAGGCGAGCGTCCACGCGACCGGTAACCGGCTGCGCATGCGCCCTCCCAAGAGTTCGCTGACGGGCAGGCCGAGCCGCTTGCCATGCGCATCGAGCAGCGCCGTCTCGATCGCACATTTGGCGAAGCGGTTTTCCTTGATCTGCTTGCCGATGCGCGCCATCAGGATCTGGATGCGGGTGGCATCTTGCCCCAGCAGTGCCGGCTGGAAATAGGTATCTATGGCGAGCTTCATGCCTTCTGGGCTTTCGCCGCCATAGGAGAGCCCACCGATCGTCGTTCCCTCACCGATGCCCACAATGCCGTCGCTGCAGTGAACCTTGACCAGCATCAGGGTCTGGCCGTTCATCGTCGCGACGGAGAGCTTGTGCGGCCGGATGGTCGGCAGGTCGATCAGCAAAGTTTCTACCCGGTCAATGACGGGGGAGGTTGCCGCGTTCGGCGCAATGGGTGTGAAGGTCGTGTTCATGCCAGAAGTCTGCGCGGGGAGGCGGCAAACGTCCAACACCATTTGCATCTCAAACGATACCTTTATGGTATGATGACGAGAAAAATGCTAATATCTATATACTTACTGCATCGCAACATATCAGATGGCTATATCAAGCGGCTGCCATATTTGGAGGTGGGAAATGGATCTTCGGCAACTTCGTTACTTCGTGGCTGTCGCGCAGGAGCGCAATTTTACGCGCGCGGCGGAATTGCTGCATATCGCCCAGCCGCCTCTCAGCCGGCAGATCCAGCTTCTGGAAGAGGAACTGGGAGTTTCGCTGCTCATCCGCAAGAGCCGTCCCGTGCGTCTGACCGATGCCGGCCGGTTGTTCTACGAGCAGGCGCTGCAGGTTCTCGGCCGCGTCGAGCAGATGCGGGATGCGACGCGCCGCATCGGCCTCAATCAGAACAGCGTCTTTTCCATCGGTTTCGTCGCCTCAACGCTCTATGGCGGCCTCCCTTCGCTGGTCCGCAAGATGCGCAGACATGCGCCCGAACTGGATATCCAGCTGTTGGAACTGGTGTCGGTCCAGCAGATCCCCGCGCTCAAGGAGGGACGCATCGATGTCGGCTTCGGCCGATTGCGTCACAGCGATCCCAATGTCGTCGGCACCGTCTTGCGCGAAGAGCGCCTCGTGGCTGCGGTGCCCATGGGTACGGCGCTTGCAGGGGATTCCGCTCCCTTGCCGGTGAAGAAACTTCACGGGCAGAAGCTGATCGTCTATCCGAAGGAGCCGCGGCCGAGCTATGCCGACCAGGTGCTGGGATTGCTGCAGAGCCGCGACGTTCGCCCGGCGGAAGTGCACGAGGTGCGGGAAATTCAGACGGCTCTGGGGCTGGTGGCCGCCGATGCCGGCGTGTGCGTGATCCCGTCATCGGCGCGGCAGATGCGGTCCGATGTCCATTATCGGCTGATCGAGGAAGAGGCGATGACGTCTCCGGTGATTCTCAACCATCGCGTTGGCGACAATTCTGTTCATATCGACCTGATCAAACGGCTGATCGAGGAAATGTACGCGGAAAATCCGCCCTGGCTGGACATGGAGCATAATGTCCTGCCCGGCCGCTCATTCGGCGACTAGGCGGTGCGTGGCGAGACGGTTTGGCGAACAGATATTGCGGGCCGCAGCCGGGGCATTTAAGCATCGGGATAGCCTCCAGCGCTCACTACACTTGCGGAAATGCGTAATACCTGTGGCTTCTAGCCCACACTCGGCAATTGAGTTTGCATGGTCATGATATCGGCGAACTTGCCATTATAGGTCCGGACTGACTATGAGGTCATCACCACTTAATGATTAGACATGTCGCCTCTTTTGGCCTCATCGGTCGAGGACGCGATATCAATGTGCGAGGTTTGTTAGGACAGGAATGCGCTCAACGAAGAACGAAAAGACTCTCTCCCGGCGGGCTTTCATGCTCGGGTCGATCTCTGCGACCGCAGCGCTTGCGGGCTGTGCCACCACGGCCCCCGTTCCAACCCCAATTGCAGCTCCTGTTCGTACACCGCCTGTCGTTCCCGTTGCGTCGGAACCTCAAAGCGTCATCACACCTGATCCCGAACTCGAAGCACGCTATGCCTCCGTGGTCGATGGCGGCCATGTCATTCCGGCGGTGCCTTATCGAAAGCTGGACCCGAAATTTTATCGGCAGCGCGTTCCCGATCCGACCGGCGAAACGCCGGGCACGGTTGTCGTCGATACGGTGTCTAGATTTCTCTATGTCGTGGAGCGGGGCGGTACCGCCATGCGCTATGGCGTCGGCATCGGCCGCGACGGCTTTGCGTGGGAAGGCGAGGGGATCATTCATTGGCGGCAGCATTGGCCGCGCTGGAAGCCGCCGAACGACATGATCGCCCGCAAGCCGGAGCTTGCGAAATATTCCGTCGCCAATGGCGGCATGGACCCGGGCATCAAGAACCCGCTTGGTGCGCGCGCGCTCTATATCTTCCAGAACGGCAAGGATACGCTTTACCGTCTCCACGGCTCGCCGGAATGGTACTCGATCGGCAAGGCGACGTCGTCGGGCTGTGTCCGCTTGGTCAATCAGGACGTCATCGACCTCTATGAACGCGTTCCCTACCACGCGCGCATCGTCGTTCATCAGACTCCGCTTCAAAGCAAGGCGATCTCTGCCTGAGTGAGCGGCTCCCTTTCAAAGGGGAGCCGGTGCTGCAGCTTGCGGAAGGCTGATTGGCAAGTCTGCGCCAATCGGCGATCAGGGCAGACGGCTGCGCTGCTGGCTTTGCCGCTGGGCCTCCTGAGCGGCCTTGAGCTGCGCCTTCGTGTACATCAAAGCGTGCTCGGCCAGGTCGCGTCCGTCGTCCCAGAGGTTGCGCCAGATGCCGAGAATGCCTTCGAGCGGCTGTCCCACGACGCGCGAGGAAAAGGATTCGAAGGTGATCGGTCCCTGATAGCCGGAACGGACGAGAACCCGGAAGACGCCGGCAAGATCGATCGTGCCCGAACCCATGTAGCCGCGATGGGAATCGCCGGTATGGAAATAGCCGAGATAATCGCCGGTTTCGAGAATGGCGGCCTGAATATCGGATTCCTCGATATTCATGTGATAGACGTCGAGATGCACCTTCACGTTCGGCATGCCGATGCGCTTGCACATTTCAACGGCCTGGGCGGCCGTGTTGAGAACGTTGGATTCGTAGCGGTTGACCACCTCGAGCACGAGCGTGATGTTGCTTTTCGCCGCCGTCTCGGCCACCTGGCGCAGGATGTCGACCGATTGCGCGACGCCCGCCGCCGTTGTCGGCTCGGTATATTTTCCGAAGGCTGAATGCAGGATGCCGCCGATATAGTCGCCGCCGCAATCGCGGCAGACGGCAATTGCCTGTTCCAGCTTCGCCTTGCCGCGTCGACCTTTCTCCTTGTCGCCGCTTGAGATGTCGGTGTCGAAATCGAGGCCGAGCGAGAAGTTGATGCCGATGCCGCTTTTTTCGAGCTGGCGGCGGGTGAACTCGGGATCGATCAGGCTCGGGTCCAGCGCCGGCGCCTCGATGAAGTCGTAGCCGACCTCGGCGCTGCTCGCGATTGCGCGGGCGCATTCGTCGCGGCTCCAGCCAGCCTCCCAGACCAGCGCGTGAACTCCCAGCTTGTTCATGATCGTCCTCCCGGTTTCGTGGATGCAAAACAATTGCTGCAATGCGAAAGACGTGAATCGTTTTATACTTGAAAGCACTCACGTTGACACCGCATGTATGCTGGTATAGCTTACAATAAAACGTTTCACCAGAATTTTCGTAGTATCAATCGGAGATTGTTGATGGGGGAGGGCAAAGTGTCGAAATCGCGAACTCCCTCCATCAAGATGGTAGCCGATAGGGCAGGCGTTTCGGTGGCGACCGTCTCGAATGTTCTCAATGGCAAGCCGACGGTTTCTCCGGATTTCGCCAGGCGCGTGAATGACGCGGTTCGCGAACTGGGCTACGTCGTTGATCTCGGCGCGTCGCGATTGCGTTCACGCAAGGCGCAGCTCGCCGGTGTCGTCGTGCCGGATTTGACCAATCCGATGTTCGCCTCCTTCGTTTCCACGCTGGAGCATCTGGCGCGCCTCGACGATTATGACCTCGTGGTCGTCTCCGCGCGCAACAATGCCGAAGAGGAGGCCGACCGGCTGCGCAAGATCCGCTCCTGGCGGCCGGCCGGCCTGATCGTCATTCCCTGCGATGGCGCCATTGCCGAGCGCTTGCCGAATGGTTTCTTCGCGCCGGTCGTGCTGGCCGACCGTATACCGGATGCGGCCGGTTTCGATCTGATCGCGGTCGACAACGGGGCCGCGGCCGGTGCGATCGCCGCGCATCTCGATGAGCAGGGCTATCGCGATTGCGTGGTCCTCGGTAGCAGCCTGTCGATCACCAATGTGCGCGAACGCTGGGAGGGCGTGCGTACCGCGGCCGGGCGCATGCACGTCGAGATGCTGGAGATCGGCATCGACGATGATAATGGCGCGCAACGCCTCGAAGAGCGGCTACGCCGACAGCCGTTGCCAGGCGCGCTATTCTCACTCGACCACGGCACGACGCTCCTGACCTACCGCACCATGGCGGAGATCGGACTTTCCGTGCCGGGCGATCTCGCCTTTGCGAGCTTCGACGAGATGGAATGGATGCGGCTGGTCGCTCCCGGCATCACGGCCGTGCGTCAGCCTGTCGAGGAAATGGCCGAGCAGGCCTGGGCGCTGCTGTTGCGACGCATGACCGGCTCTGGAGGAAAGCCGGTTACGCGACGCCTGCGCTGCGCCGTCGAGATCCGCGGTTCGACGCCGCGGAGCCCGCTTGAGGAGGCGGGTAAAACGAAACTGGGAGGAGAAAAATGGAAGTTACAAGACGAACCATACTCGCCGGAATAGGCGGCGCCGTCGTCGTCGGAACTCTCGGCGGCACAATTGGTGTGGCGCAGGCGGCCGAGCCGCAGGTCGGTGTCGTGGTCAAAATCGGCGGCATTCCGTGGTTCAATGCCATGGAAGTCGGCATCAAGAAGGCGGCGCCGGAATACAAGACGAATGCCTGGATGGTCGGGCCGACGCAGGCCGACGCCGCCCAGCAGGTGCGCGCCATCGAAGATCTGATTGCCCGTAAGGTCGCTGTCATCGGCATCGTGCCGAATGATTCGGCTGCGCTTGATCCTGTTCTTGGCCGTGCGCGTGCCGCAGGCATCAAGGTGCTGGCCCATGAAGGCCCGAACCAGAAGGAGGCCGATTGGGACTTCGAGCTCACGACCATCGAAGGTTACGGACAGGCGCATATGGACTTGCTCGCCAAGCAGATGGGCGAGGAGGGCAAATACATTGTCTATGTCGGCTCGCTTACGGTTCCGCTGCACAATGCCTGGGCGGACGCCGCAATCGCCTATCAGAAGCAGAAATATCCCAAGATGGAAATGCTCGGCGATCGCTTCGGCGTAGCCGAAAGTCTGGATGAAAGCATCAAGACCACGCAGGACCAGTTGCGTGCCCATCCGGACCTCAAGGGTATTCTGACATTCGGCTCGCAAGGTCCCATCGGCGCGGCGCGCGTTCTTGACGATCGCGAAAAGGCGAAATCGATCGCGCTCGTCGGCGGCTTCTCGCCGGGGCAGGGCGTCAAGTATGTCAAATCGGGCACGATCCGCGGCGGCTTCATCTGGAATCCGATGACGGCGGGCGAGATCTTCGTGCAGCTTGCCTCCATCCTGGCGGCCGGCAAGGAGCCGACCGACAACATGGAGCTGACCGGCGTCGGCAAGGTTCGCGTCTATCCGGACAAGAAGCTCATTCAGGCCCAGAAACTGGAGTCGCTCGATAAGGAAAATATCGATCGGCTTGTGGCGCTCGGCCTCTAGGCGTTCCTCCCGAGGGCCGGCGGCAGGCTTATGTGCCGCCGCCGGCCGACCCGTGGCAATCGGAGTGGATCGATGAGCGATGAAATTCCGTTTCTGCGTTTGACTGGGCTGTCCAAGCGGTTCGGCGGCGTACGTGCATTGGAGGAGATCGACTGGGATGTGAGGCCCGGCGAAATCCATTGTCTCGTCGGTGAGAACGGCTGCGGCAAGTCGACCCTGATCAAGACCGTGGCGGGGGTGCACCCGCCTTCGGCCGGTATTATCGAAATCGAGGGCAAGCCGGTTCTTCCGCTTGATCCCGCCCGCGCGAAAGCACTTGGAATTCAGGTCATCTTTCAGGACCTGTCGCTGTTTCCGAACCTATCCGTCGCCGAAAATATTGCCATCGAAAACCATCTCGACCGGCTCGTAAAACCGGTCAAGTGGAAGAAGATGCGCGAGAAGGCTAGCGCTGTCCTTGCAAGGCTCGGATTTGCGCTCGATCTCGATCTCGCGGTTTCCGACCTCTCCGTCGCCGAACGCCAGATTGTGGCGATCGCCCGCGGCCTGGCAGCCCAGGCGCGGCTGATTTTCATGGACGAGCCGACGGCATCGCTGACGCGGACGGAGGTTGACCGCCTCTTGGGGATCGTCGGGCGGCTCAAGGCCGACGGCATTGCCGTCGTCTTCGTCTCCCACCGGCTCGACGAGGTGGTCGAGATCGCCGAGCGGGTCACTGTCATGCGCGACGGCCGCAAGGTCGGCACCTGGCCTGCCGATCAGATGAACGAAAAGAGGATCGCGCATCTGATGACCGGATTGGATATCGATCATTCGATCGTCGCGCGCGATATGGCGGAGGCGGCACCTGTTTTGGAAGTCCGCGGCCTGTCGCGTCGCGGTGAGTTTGCCGACATCGATTTCACGCTGCATCGCGGCGAGGTTCTTGGCATTTCCGGATTGCTTGGTTCCGGCCGTACCGAACTTGCCCTGACGCTGTTCGGCATGCACCGCGCCGAGAGCGGCAGCATCCGCCTGGAGGGCAAGGAGCTCGCACTGCGTTCCAATCGCGATGCCGTGCGCGCCGGCATCGCCTATGTTTCCGAGGATCGGCTTAGCCTCGGCGTCATCCTGCAGCAGTCGATCGGCGACAACATCATGCTCGCCGTCATGAAGGGCATGGCAAACCGTCTCGGGCTCATTCCCGGCAAGACGCGCGCAGAGCTTGCGGATGACTGGATCAAGCGGCTCGCCATCAAGGTTCCCTCGGCCGATCGCGCCGTGCAGACGCTTTCGGGCGGCAATCAGCAGCGCGTCGTGCTGGCCAAATGGCTCGCGACACGGCCGAAGGTGCTGATCCTCGATTCCCCGACCGTCGGCGTCGACATCAAGAACAAGCAGGGCATTTACGATGTGGTTGCCGATCTGGCGCGCCAAGGCGTCGCCATCATTCTCATCTCCGACGAGGTGTCGGAGCTCTTTGCGACCTGCGACCGCATTCTGCACATGCGCGCCGGCCGCATCGTCGGCGAGGCGGTGCCGGGTGAAGTCAGCGAGGCCAATATGAAGGAGCGCATCTATGCGTGAGCACAGCCAACCGGACGGACCATCCTTTGTCGCGCAATTGAAACGGCGCCCCGAAGCCTGGCTTCTGGCTGTCATCGTCGCCGTCGTGATCGTCTTTTCACTGACGGCACGCGATTTCCTGACGCTTGGCAACATCATCGACCTGCTTGAAACCTATTCCGTGCAGGCGATCATGGCGATGGGCCTTTTTGTTGTTCTGGTCTCGGGCGGCATCGACATATCCTTTGCGGCAACCGCTTCCGTCGCGCAATATTGCGCGGCGCTGCTTGCAACGCAGCTCGGCCTTTCCGCACCGGTTGTCATTATTTGCGGCCTTTCGATCGGTGCCGGTCTCGGCTGTCTCAATGCGCTGCTGGTTCATTATGTGCGCATCACCTCGATCATCGCGACGATCGCCATGATGAGCGTCAGCTTCTCGCTGCTGATGTATTTTTCCGGCGGCAAATCGATCTACACTTTGCCGGACTGGTGGACGAACCGGATCGTCTTCTGGCGGATGGAGACGGCGTCGGGCGACATCGTCCGCATCACGCTGCCGATCGTCGCCATGGTTATCGTGACGTTGTTTACCTGGACATGGATGACACGGTCTTCCGTCGGACGGCAGCTTTATGCGATGGGCGGCAATGCGGAGGCGGCGCGGCGCATCGGCATGAACATCGGCCGGCTGCAATTCGTTGCTTATGGGTATCTCGGCCTCATGGCTGCGATCGCCGGGCTGCTGCAGGCGCACCGGGTCGGCGAGAGCGTGCCTAATGCTATGTACAATACCGAACTTGCCGTGCTGTCCGCTGCCGTCCTCGGCGGCGCAAGCCTGACAGGCGGTATCGGCACCGTGCCAGGCGTATTGCTCGGCATCGTGCTTCTGGCCGTGCTGCAGAACGGACTCAACCTGCTTGGTGTTTCCTCTTATTTCTTCCAGATCGTCATCGGCATCACCATTCTGGTCTCGACCTCGATCACCGTCATCAGCTCGCGCCCGGGCCGTCGTCACCGCATCATCGCCGGAGCGCCGTCCAATGGCTGAGCCTCCAGTTCTCTACAATATCAACAACAGCCTGGCGGACTTGGTGGCGCGTGTGCGGATGAGTATTCCCGGCGCACATGCCGGGCTTGTCGTCCTGCTGATCCTTCTGGTTGCCGGCTTCTCCCTGTTCATTCCGAATTTTGCCTCGCTCGGCACGCTGCAATCCTTCATGTACCAGCTGCCGCTGCTCGGCCTTCTGTCTCTGGCGATGATGGCACCGCTGATAACGGGCGGCCTCAATCTTGCGATCATCGCAACGACGAACCAGTGTGCGCTGCTGATGGCCTTTATCATGCAGAGCCTGATTACGCCCGATAGCAGCACGGGAACGGCGGTTGCCGTGATCATCCTGGCGCTCGTCGCCGGCCTCGCGCTCTGCCTATTGATCGGCCTCATCACCGGCTCGCTCATCGCCTATACCGGCGTCCATCCGATCCTCATCACGCTCGGCACGAAATCTCTGATCGACGGCATCAGCATTTATCTGACCCGCGGCATGGCGCTCTCAGGCATACCGGACGGCTTCAGCCGCATTGGGACGACCACCATTGTCGGGGTGCCGCTGATCTTCCTGCTGCTGATCGTCGTCGCCGTCATCGTCAGCCTCATATTGCGGCGCACCGCCTTCGGCGTCGCCTGTGCCATGATCGGCTCGAATATCGAGGCGGCGCGCTATTCCGCGATCGATACCCGCAGGGTACTGGTCGGCGTCTATGTCATGTCCAGCCTGATCTGCTTCTTCGCAGCGCTGGTCATGCTGGCAACCTTCAACTCGGCGAGCGCGGATTACGCGCAATCCTATCTGCTGGTGACGATCCTTGCGGCTGTTCTCGGCGGTGTCGATCCCTTCGGCGGCTTCGGTACGGCCGGCGGGTTGATGCTGGCGCTGGCGATCCTGCAGGTCATCTCCTCGGGCTTCAACCAGTTCGGCCTCAGCAATTATCTGACGGTCGCGATATGGGGCGGCATTCTCATCTTCGTTGCTGCGATACAGACGGCACGGCCCTATCTGATGTGGCTGCTGCCAGCGCGTTTATCCGGTCCAAAATGAGCATCGTTGCGGTTTTCGATATCGGCAAGACCAATGTGAAGCTGTCGGCGGCAAGCGATGATGGCCATGTACTCGAAACGCTGTCGACGCCGAATATCGTCAAGGATGGTCCGCCCTATCGTCATCATGATCTTGTCGAGCTGGAGGCGTGGCTCATCGATAGCCTGACGGAGCTGGGCAAGCGACACGACATAGGCGCGATCGTCAGCTGCGCGCATGGGTCCGGCGGCGTGCTGGTCGATGGACGGGGTGCGGCAATGCCGATGATCGACTACGAACAGCCGATCCCCAGCGACGTCGATGCGCGCTATCGATCAGTTGTTGGCTCCTATCGCGAGCGGGCAAGCGCCATCATGCTGGGTGCGGCCCATCTCGCGCGGCAGATGCTATGGCAGGAAATGCATTGGCCGGAGACGTTTGCGTCAGCTCACGCCTATCTTGCCACGCCGCAATATTGGGCTTTCCGCCTCTCCGGCGTTCTGGCAAGCGAGGTGACGAGCCTTGCGGCACAGTCGCATCTATGGGCATCAGCCGACGGCCGGCCCGCCGCGCTCGTCGCAAATCGCGGGTGGCAGCGTCTCATGCCGCCGATGCGGCGCGCATGGGAAACGCTTGGCCCGTTGAAGCCTGAGCTTGCCAGGCAATGCGGCCTGAAGACGACGACACGTATTCTGTGCGGCGTGCACGACTCTTCGGCCAATCTCTATCGCTATCAGGCAGCCGATCTCTCCGATTTTACCGTCGTGTCGACGGGGACCTGGATCGTTGCGCTGACCGACCGTAACGGCGTCGATTTCAGCGACGAACAACCCGGCCATTCCTGCAATGCCGATGTCTTCGGCAATCCAACGCCCGGCATGCTGACCATGGGAGGTCGGGAATTTGCCGCGGTCGCGTCAAAGGCGTCCGGCCCTGCCTCATTGTCCGCGCTTCGGAGGATCATCGCTTCAGGCACTTTCGCGCTGCCGACGTTCGGCTCGGACGACGGGCTCTTTCCCGGCACTGCGCGCCGTGGCCGCCTGGAAGGGCCGCTTGCAGACGATGAGGACGTCCGCTTCACGCTCGCTGTACTTTATTCCGCGCTGCTGAGTGCGGCCTGTATCCGGGATCTACCGCCGGCGGGAACGGTGGTGCTCGACGGCAATTTCGTGGTCGACCCCCTTTATGGCGCCATCGTTACCGCCCTCCTACCCGACCGCCGCGTGCTGGTCAGCCGCAGCACGACAGGAACGGCGACAGGTGCGGCCATGCTTGCGGCCCATGAAGAACGCATATCGCCCGTGCCGCTCGCCGCCGAGGCGCCGGATATTTCCGATCTGCCCGACCTTTCATCGCATCAGCGCCGCTGGCAGGCGTTGGCCAAGACAATGGAGCAAACATCGTGACGACCTATGACGACAGTGCCTTGCGCACGGAAATGGTGGCAATCTGCCGCCGGATGAACGCCTCCGGCATCAACCAGGGGACGGCAGGCAATATGTCCGTGCGAAATCCAAGGGGATTTCTGGTCACGCCGACGTCGCTTCCCTATGACGTGATGCAGCCGAAGGATCTTGTTCAGATGTTTCTCGACGGCAGCTACGAGGGGGAACGCCGGCCATCGTCCGAATGGCGCTTTCATCGCGATATTCTGGCATCCCGCCAAGATATCGAATGCGTGCTTCATTGCCATTCGGTCTATGCGACCACGCTTGCCGTGCATCACAAGACCATCCCGAGCTTTCACTATATGACCGGCGTCGCTGGCGGTACGACGATCCGCTGCGCACGTTACGCCACCTTCGGCACGCAGGCCCTTTCGGATGCTGCGATCGAAGCCTTGCAGGACAGGCTTGCCTGCCTGCTCGGTCAGCACGGGCAGATCTCGCTTGGGAAAACGCCGGCCGCAGCCCTTGCGCTTGCGATCGAAGTCGAGACACTGTCGCGCCTCTATGTGCAGGCCTTGACGCTCGGCGAGCCGCCTATTCTCGATGACGAGGAAATGGCACGTGTTATCCAGCAGATGAAGAATATGAGCTACGGACAGGCACCGGATCTTGATGGGGTCAACGATGTGGCAAAGCGACGGCAATAAACCTTCGTAACCCTCCAT
This sequence comes from Martinezella tropici, assembly GCA_000799755.1. Lineage (GTDB taxonomy): Bacteria > Pseudomonadota > Alphaproteobacteria > Rhizobiales > Rhizobiaceae > Rhizobium > Rhizobium tropici_A. The sequence continues at coordinate 497,610 of JUHI01000003.1, read as the reverse complement.
CGTCCCGCCTCGAAGTCTTGACATCTATGCGACTGAGTAGCATTTTGGGCGCATGAAGGAGATTGTTCCGTGAGCGTCAAATCGTCGATATCATTGACCGATCAGCAGGATGCGTTTGCTCGCTCGCTTGTCGACACGGGGCGCTATTCCAGCCTCAGTTCGGTTCTCCAGCAGGGTCTGGAACTGCTGCGGCAGAAAACGGAAGCGGAAGCGGCCGAGACGGAAGGGCTGCGCAGGCTCATCCAGCGCCGCGTCGACGGGCCGATGATTTCGGCTCCGGAGATGGAGGAAAGCATCGAGAGCATGATCGAGCGTAAACGGCGAGCGCTCCGTGTGGACCCTTGAATATTCCAGGGATGCGGATCTCGATTTCGAACTGACCTTCGATCATCTGTTTGCGGCCTACCTCGATCTTGGAGACGCGCCCGAGGAAGCTCTGGAGCGGGCGGCCAACCGTATTCGCGAACTCCGCCTGGAAATCGATCGATTGGTCGGGACGCCCTACATCGGAACGTTGCGGCCGGATATCTATCCCGGTATCCGTTTCCTGCGGCGCGACAAGGCTGCCGTCTGGTTTCTGCCGGTCGCCGAGCGCCGGACGATTGTCGTCGCGGCGATTTTCTTTGGCGGTCAAGATCACATCAGGCGAATGCTGGCACGCATGCTGCAGTGACAATATTCCGATTGCCTTTCCGCCCTGAGATGGTTTCAGTTCGAAACGGAACCGTCACCTTTCTGGCCGCTGTTCATTCGCATTGTTCTGGTGCCACTTCGGCAATCCGCGTGTAATGTAGCCGCAATCTTTGGCTGTCAGTGGGGCGAAGGATGGCAAGCGCCGTCCTTTGGGGGAAAGTCGTTGCGAATTCTGCTGCTTGAGGATGAACCCGAAATGGCCCGCGCGCTACTTGAAGCGCTGCGCCGCCGTGACGTGCTTGCCGACCACGTCCGCACGATTGCGGATGCCGATGCGATGGCCCGCGTCGGGACCTATGATGTCCTTGTCCTGGATCGCCGCCTGCCTGATGGCGAGGGGCTGGATCTGGTGGCGGCGCTGCGTCAACGCAAACATCCCGTGCCGATCCTCGTGCTGACCGCGCTCGGCAGCGTCGACCACCGTGTCGACGGGCTCGACAGCGGTGCCGACGATTATCTTGCCAAGCCATTCGCGATCGAGGAGCTACTCGCTCGATTGAGGGCGCTCCAGAGGCGGGGGCCGACGGTTTCCGACCGGTATCTGAATTTCGGCAATCTAAGCGTCGATCCCAGGACCAATGAAATCTTTGTTGGCGACGCGCTCATAGACTTTCCCCGCCGTGAATATCTGGTGCTGGAGACGCTGATGCGCCGACCGAACCGCATCGTGACGCGGCCGAGCCTGATCGAGGCCGTTTATGCGCTTGAGGACGAGATCGGGTCGAACGCCCTTGATGCGCATATCTCGCGTATTCGAAAGAAGCTGCTTCTGGCCGAGGCCACGGTCGAGATAAGGGCCGTGCGAAACATCGGCTACCTGATCCGGGCGAAGGCATGACCCCGGAGCGCAGCCGATCTCTACGCTGGGGGCTGATAAAACGCCTGATCGCCCTGCAGGCCTTTCTTCTCGTTCTCTTTTTCGTCCTGCTCGTCGGTTGGATCTGGATCATCAATCCGGAGCTGGAAGATGCCAATGAAGAAGCCGTTCGCGTCGTCGCACAACAGATAACGCGGGATGATGACGGGCAGCTGCAGGTGGCAGAGACGCATGAGGTCGTGGAGCTGAAGCAGCGTTATCCGGAACTCTGGTTCATGATCCGCGATCATAAGGGGATACTCTTTCAATATGGAGAGATACCGACGGCCGCGCTCACGGAAAGTTTTCCGTGGACCATCGACCGGGCGAGAGTGGAGGCCGGCAACGGGGCGCATGCGACGGTCGAGAACCGCGAGACATCCGTTGGCAAGCTGCAGATCATGGCAGCCACCGAACGCGGCTTTGACAATGACGGCCTGAATGTATGGATCAACATGCGCGTCGAGGTTCCCAAGGGACCGCATGGCGAAATCCATTGGCTCGACGTCTTGCCGGCCATGGCATTCGTCATCTTCATCGGCGTCGCCCCGATACTAGCGCTGACCGGCGTCGCGACGCTGCTCGTCACGCCGCGCGCCGTCGGGCGGTCGCTCACCGGGCTGGTGGAAACGGCAACGCAGGCGCAAGCGATCGATTTCGACACACGCTCAGCCCGTCTCGATCGCTCGAAGGTGCCGACCGAGATCATCCCGCTGGTCGATGCGTTCAACCATGCCCTCTCGAAGCTGGATGAAGGGTATAACAGGCACAATCGCTTTCTTGCCGATGCCGCACATGAGCTGAGGACACCGATCGCAATCGCCCGGACGCGGGCCGATCTGCTGCCCGAAGCCGAAGTCAGCCATCAATTGCGCGACGATATCGACCGTTTGTCTCGCGTCGCCCATCAGCTCCTGGAGATGCAGGCCATCGGCGTGGTCGAACTGCGCGCGGAGAAGATGGATCTGAATATGCTGGTTGAAAACATCGCCGCCGATCTCGCGCCGATTGCAATGGATGCCGGTTACGATTTCGATTTCGAACCGAGCAAGGAGGAGGCAATCTTCGTCATCCAGGCCTCCACGATCGAAATGGCGGTGGTCAACCTGATCCGAAATGCCATCGACCACGCCGGGGGAAAAGGTTCGATCGTCGTTCGCGTCGGCGCTGCCGGTACGATCGATGTCTGCGACGAGGGGCCGGGCATACCGCCGGAGGAGCGGGATCGCGTCTTCGAGCCGTTTCGCCGCATCAATGCCAGCTCGTCCGGCGCGGGTCTGGGATTGAATCTGGTCAAGAAGGCCGCGGAGCTTCACGGCGGACGGATTTCATTTCTGTATACTAGCCATGGATTTTGCGTAAGGCTGCAGATCGGCTCCATTCCGCCCTCGGTCGTGGTCGCGGACATGGGCTGGCGGCAAAAGCCATAGGTGCCGGAACCGAAATCATGTGTAGCGGATATTGCCGTACAAAATCCTGAAAGTGTTTTCGTTTTCTTAGCGGTCGGCGCTTGGATATTTGATTTTCCGAAGCCGGGTTCCCTGCTAGGTTCGGGAAAGACACACCAACTGGATAAGGCATGTTGAAACTTCTGCTGTCGACCTTCCTTTTCCTGGCGGCTGTCTGCACCCCTTTTCTTGCCTTCGGCGATACAATGGATCTTCGATTACACAAGGCGGCGGCCGCAGGCGACGCCGCGGCCATTCACCAATTGCTGGACAACGGTGCAGCTGTCGAGGCGCGGGATGCAAGTGGCGCGACGCCGCTGCTGATCGCAACGCACGGCAACAAGGTGGAGGCTGCCCGGGTGTTGATCGAGGCCGGCGCCGACGTCAATGCAAAGGACGATATTCAGGACAGTCCTTACCTTTATGCCGGCGCCCGTGGTCATCTGGATATCCTGAAGCTGACGCTCGCCCATGGAGCGGATCTCAAAAGCACCAATCGCTATGGCGGCACGGCGCTCATTCCCGCTTCGGAGCGCGGGCATGTCGAAACCGTCGCGATCCTGATCAAGGCGGGTGTCGCTGTCGATCACGTCAACCGGTTGGGATGGACGGCCCTGATCGAGGCTGTGATTCTCAGCGATGGCGGCCCGCGCCACGTCCAGATCGTCAAGCAGTTGGTAGATGCCGGTGCCGACGTCAATCTGGCAGACAATGATGGCGTGACGCCGCTGCAGCATGCCCGCAGCCGTGGTTTTACCGCGATCTTGAAATTACTGGAGGAGGCCGGGGCGACCTAGCGGGACATTTCAACTTCCGACGTTATGCAATACGACTGGGAGGCAAATGCCTTAGCCTCCCGAAACGATAAGAATGAAGGGCTTAGACAATGGAAAGAAAATACTACTCCTCTCTTGGCGGCCATCCGCCGCAGAGCGACCTGCTGACGGGGCGCGCGGTATTCACGGAGGCTTATGCGGTCATCCCGAAAGGAGTGATGCAGGATATCGTCACCAGCTATTTGCCCTTCTGGAACGATACGCGCTGCTGGGTAATCGCCCGGCCGCTTTCGGGTTTTGCCGAAACCTTCTCGCAATATGTCATGGAAGTGGCGCCCGGCGGTGGCAGCGACCGGCCGGAGCAGGATGCCGAGGCCGAAGGCGTATTGTTCGTCGTCGATGGCGAGGTCGAACTTACCCTGCCATCCGGCAAGCACGTCCTTCAGCCGGGCGGCTACGCCTTCCTGCCGCCGGGTCTGAAATGGTCGCTGCACAATCGTTCGGGTGCGCATTCCCGCTTCCATTGGGTTCGCAAGGCATATGAAGCCGTCGAGGGACTGGCCCATCCGGAACCGCTTATCCTGAACGAGAAGGATATCACGCCGTCCGCCATGCCGGGCACCGAAGGGCGCTGGGCGACGACCCGCTTCGTCGATCCGTCCGACCTGCGGCACGACATGCATGTGACGATCGTCACCCTGCAGCCAGGGGCTGTCATTCCGTTCGCGGAAACTCACGTCATGGAACACGGTCTCTATGTCTTGGAAGGCAAGGCCGTCTATCGCCTGAACCAGGATTGGGTCGAAGTAGAGGCCGGCGATTTCATGTGGCTGCGCGCCTTCTGCCCGCAGGCCTGCTATGCCGGGGGGCCTGGCCCGTTCCGCTACCTGCTCTATAAGGACGTAAACCGCCACATGGCGCTACGTCCCTTCGGCTCGCGCCGCTAAATCGGATTGCTTTGAGAAGAGCCCGGCGTCATCTGTGGCGCCGGTCACTTTGTTCGGCCAAGCGGCCGCCCGATTACCACACTCTCAATTGGTAAGGCGCACGGCATCGCCGTCGACCGAAGAGCATTGCGACGAGATCGTGTAGAAGAAATCCTGTCGATCCCAGCCGCCGCCATCTTCCCAAGCGTGCTGTTGCGCCGCCTGACAACCGAAATAATTCTCGATCGGCAAGGTCACGCCCTTCGGAAGCTCGCTGCCGTCGACGAACAGATAGTTCGATGTGCTTGGGTCGTCTGTCCGTAGCATGAGATCGTATTTCGTACCGGCGGATGCCTTGCTGTTGCAGTTGACACCATTGTCATTGCCGATTGATGCGGACTTGCCGATTGGGCAGCCATCGTTCTTGACGTCCATCTGCAGCACCAGCTTGGTATATTGGCCGAGGGTAATCGGTCCGGACGGGACGGACGTCATGGTGCCCTGACCGCTATTGTTATGGGTCGTCGGCTGATAGGTTACGGTACCGACCACGGTTTCGGCCGTTGAATTGGGTCTGACGACGCGGATGGTGATGACTTTATAATACCATCCTTGTGCCTGTGTCGGGGTCAGTGTCACGATGTCCGGCTTGGCCGGTGCCGTGGCCTGGGAGTTTACGCCGATGTTGACGCTGTTGATGTTGACGACACGCATCAGGTTCGTGGGCACGGCTCCCGTCAAATTGACCGAAAGAGTGCGCCCGCTTGCCGTGATGGTGTAGCTCAGATTTGCAGGCGTCGTGTCTGCGTAGGCGGTGATGAAACGCGTCGCCTCCGCCTGTGCGGCGGCCAGATTGGTGCCATCGAAAATCTTGCCGCCGGCCAGCGCGGCTCCATCGGCTATTTCCTGCAAGTTCGTCCGCTGATGTATCGCCGACGCGTAGTCGACCGCCATCCCGCCAGCAGCGGCCAGCGGCACGGCGATCAGCGCCGTCAGTGTCGCGAAATTGCCGCCACGATCTCTTGCCAAGCGGCGTATATGCCGGAAAAAGTGGGTGTCCATTATTCCTACCAGAAATAGAATTAAACTTTGGAGAGACAATGGGCAGAAGATATAAACGTGTGGTTTAGAAGGGGGTTCAAGTTCTAGCGATGTCGAGTATTTATTATTCTATATTTCAGTAAATCATAAAATGCAAACGCTTCATTATTGCTTGGCGCTTTTATATACTGATCTACGATAAATACTGTACAACGGCGCAATCATAGGTAGTCGCATCGGCGATGCTTCTTCCTCAGTTCTGATCGCCAGACTTTTGCGCTTCGCCGCCGGCGGGCAACCCCAGCTCGATCAACGTTCGGCTTATTGCCTGCCGACCTTCAAGATAGATCGGGCTTGCGTTGCGGGAAGGCAGGGAAATGTTTGCGGTTGTCGAGCCTGGCCTTAGTTCCAGCCCTTTCGCCAATGCCTGTTTGGCTTCTTCCGTGCGACCCAATCGCTGATAGGCGGTCGCCAACAGCATGTACGCTCGCCCGGTGCCGGGCGTAATCGCGATGGAACGCTGCAGCCATTCGACGGCATCTTCATTATGATCCAAGAATATATCGGCCCAACCGGCGCCCAACAGCCAGGTCCAGCGTGAGACGGCCGGCGTGTCGAAACGATCAGCCAGCTCGAATGTCGCAAGGGCATCTTCGAAACGGCCGAGTTGAATCTGCGTCAGGCCAAGTTGGAACAACGCCGCGCCGTCCCATGGATTGCCGCTGAGCGCACGTGCGCAGGCTACAAGGCTTTCGGAGAACTGATTGGTGGCGGTCAGGAAACGGCAATAGATGCCGAGCACCGGAAGGGAATTCGGTCTGGTCCGCAGCGCGTGTTCGAGCTGGGATCTTGCCTCGCTCTCCGCGGCCTTGATCTCGGCCGGATCGTACCAGGCAAGCTGAATTCCGCGCAGATGCAAAGTGGCAAGCGCGATCTGCAGATCGGCATTGTTCGGCTGGTCGCTCAGATATTTTTCAAGGATCGATCGCGCTGTCGCGAAGCGTTCCTTCGTCGTCTGGTTGATCGACGCTGTCGCTTGCTGAATAGCGATGCTGGCGGCAGTATCCTGAGATGCCGGGTTGTTGGCCTCTCCGATCTTGTTGATGCGGTTGGCGAGTTCGTAGCCGACTCCTGCGGCAAGCCGGGAGGCAAGACGCTGTCGGTCGGGCTCATTGGCATCCAGCGTCACCTCGGCGACCGATTCGATCTCGCGGTTGCCCATGTTGATCAGCCGTGTTTGAAAGGTCCAGGATTGCGGGCTTCTTTGCAGTTCGCCGCGCAGGATGAAATCGGCATTGCCGCCAGGATCGGCGGTCGGCTTGGCGGTTGCCGCCAGCCCCTGTTCCTTCGAGGCTATCAGGCGGATGCCGCCGATCTTGGAGAGCCCGCCGATCATCTCCGCCGCGATGCCTTGCGCCAGAGCGGCGCTCTCGGAGTCGCCGACCGTATCGACAATAGGCAGAACTTCGATGATTGGCTGGCTTGATCCAAGAACGTTGCTGACACGAGCGGAAAAAATCGAGGCACCGACGATGACCGCGATCACGCAGAGAATTGCCAATGTGCCGAAAGCCAAAATCTTACGGGAGCCAAAAAGCCGAGCTGGCGCTCTGCCTTCATCCACTGTGGCGCCTGCGCCGGAAGCCGGTATATCGCGCGCTGCGTGGGGGAGTTCCGAGGCCTCCTGTCTCACGGTTACGTCGGCGGTAAAAAGGTAGCCGCGACCGGAGACAAGCTTGATCATGTGTCGTTCGGTGTCGCCGAGCGCGGTGCGTATTTCTCGGATACATTGAAAGAGGCTATCTTCACCGACATGTATCCCGGGCCAGATAGCTTCCATCAATTCCTGCTTGCCGACGACCCGCCTGTTGTTGGTGACGAGTAGGCTCAGCAATTCAAAAGCTTTTGGGCGTAGCCGGATCGCGGAACCATCGGGTCCGTGAAGCTCGGCACGATCTGGATCAAGAACGAACCCAGCAAAACAAAACACCTGCTCCCAATGATCCCCAACTGTGTCATTTAAAATATGGCACAATATAAAGAGAGCTAGGCTCGGCAGTCAACGTACCGATGTTGTCCTCGGAAAGCCGCACGGCCGTCCGCGTTGCCGTAAGGGCAAGCTCCTAGCGCGATTTGCCAACTGTATATTTCCCTCGAGAAATCATCGATTTCAGAAAAATATCAGAAAATATCAGAACCTCGCCAGCGCCTTATCAGGACGTCGTTGTACCGGTCGGATTATGTTTGGGCGGATAAGGAAACTCATGGCGGTTGCTCGTGAGTTGAGGGATGTACTTGAAAACATGAGGAATGGGCGGGCATATTTTTAGCTGCCGCCTGTGCTTCTTCGAATTCGACTTTCCCGACACTCATGATTGTCCCGGAACGGCATGGCAACGATCCGGGTGCACACAGCCGTCAATCTTGAGAGAGCGGTTCATGGGAAAGGTGCTTGATTTTCGGATGCATCGGTCGGCGGACGTTCCGCGTGTGGACCGGTCATTGCCCGCCGGCAGGTTAGATGGCCTGTTCGAGCCGGTGGTGTTTGCCCGCGCGGTCTTGCTTCTGGCGCGCAACTTCGTGGCCGTCCACGAGGTCTCGCCGCGAACCGCAGCGCTGTTTGCCACCCAACAGCGTTGGCTTCTTTGCCACGCCGCGCTTGGCGACTACTTTCGCACATTTCGCAAATCCGGCGCGGGATTGACCCGGCGGGGCTTCGGAAATCTCGCCCTGCAATACGCCATTGCCAGCCGCAATACCGCCTACGCATTTTTCGATGAAGCCCTGCAATATGATGTCATCCGCCCGATTGCCGATCCAGCGGGGCATCAATCGGAGCAGGTTGCACCCGCGCCATTCACGCTGTCGATGCTGATCCACTGGTACAGCGTCCATTTTCAGGCTCTCGATCTCATGGATGGTGGCGACAGGACGGTCCGGTTCCACGCAGAGCCGGAAAAGCTGCTCGCATTAATTCAGCCGATCGCTGCACACACGTTGCTGTCTGATCCCGAGATACGCAGCCCCGGCCCGCTCTATACGATCTTCACCTGGGCCGATGCCGGCGGACTCCTGATGGATCGGCTCATCGCCGGAATAGAGCCGGAGGTGCTGGCGAAACAAGGCAGGCTTCTGACCGATGTAAGCTCGATTTCCTATCTCGCCCAATCCTTCGGCCTGTCGCGAGCCCATACCAGTCGCAAGCTGGCCGCCGCGGAATCGATCGGCGGTGTCGGCTGGAGCGGCCGGCGCGGCCGCTCGCGGCTATGGATTTCGCACGGCTTCTATGAAGAATATGCACACGCACATGCCCGCAAGCTGCTCATCCTCGATCAAGCCTTTGCTGAAGCATCTCCCGTTCTGACGCCTAGCGAAAAGTCGATCGCAACGGTTGACGGCTGACGGCGACGCGGCATCGTCAAAGCCCCCAGATCACCGATTCCTCGTGACGCTTGATCAGGTGGCGAAGATCCTGGAAGCCGGCGCGCACGAATTCGGCGAATTGGTCGACGGCGGGAGCGCGTGGGGCGTCGATGCGCTTGAGGATCGCAAGGGCGCGCTCCGGATGCGGAATGGTGATCGGCAACGCGGTGATGGTCTTTTCCTTGCGCTGGGCGAAGACGACGCTATGCGGCATGACGGTCAGCGCGTCGGCCGATTTCAGGTAGTTGATCACGCTCATCAGCGAGCCACCGGTATAACGGATCTTGATCTCCGTTGCGCCGAAGGAGAGCAGCAAGGCGCGCAGGTCGGCCAAAAGTGGGCTTCCCGGCGGTGGCGCGATCCAGGGGTAATCAAGCAGATGGCCGGGTTGCGGCCGGCGTTTCAGAAGCAGCGGATGCGTTACCCGGCAGGCGACGACGTTGCGTCCCGGCAGGATCTGCTGGAATTCGAGCCCGGACCCTTCGTCGAGTATGTCGATCGGACATATGGCAAGATCGATCTGGTCGGCTTTGAGCGCTGCGCGCAGGTCGGGAAAATAACCATAGCTCTGGTCGATACGCACGTCCGGGTGGCTGGCCTGAAACTCGGCGCAGAGCCGGGCAATCAATGCATCCATGAAGAAGGGCGTGCCGCCGATCCGCACCACCCCGCTTTTGCCGACGCGGAAGCTTTCGACCAGATCGGACGCCTTTCGCGAGGCTGCGAGCATCACCAGGCCGTGCTCGGCGAGCGACAGGCCAAGCGGTGTCGGCTGCAGCGGCCGACGTCCTTTGATGAAGAGCGGCTCGCCGACACGCTTTTCCAGCATCGATAATGTGCGCGAGACGGCCGGTTGCGCCAGGCCAAGCAGGGCCGCACCCTCGGTGACACCGCCCGTCTTGACCACGGCCGCAAGCTGAATGAGGTGGCGTTCATCTATCTTCATAACAATCCGTTATATTGAATGGCAACAAAATCATCAATCCATGTGCGCTCAACTGCTAGTGTTCCCTTACATGCACGGCAGATCTTGGAGGATGAGCATGGTGGAGCGTGCTAAGGCGCTCACATTCAGCGAGGCGACATCGGCGGAGGCTTTCTCCGAGCGCTTCTCGGCCAATGGTGATGGCAATCTGCCGCGATTGATCGCTGCCGCGGTCACTCAAGTTCACGACCTCATCAAGCAGTTTCGCCCAACGCAGGAGGAATGGCGCAAGGTCATTGCGTTTTTGACGGAGGTTGGCCACGCCTCGGACGAACGGCGGCAGGAATGGGTGCTCCTGTCCGATCTCGTCGGCGCTTCGGCGCTGGTGGAAGAAATCAATTCCCGGCGGCCGCAGGCCGCAACTCCGAACACCATTCGGGGGCCGTTCTACCGCCATGATGCGCCGGAGCGGGCCTCCGGTTCCTCGATCTCGCTCGATGGATTCGGTGAGCCGTTATTCGTTGCCGCGCGAGTGCAGGATCTCGACGGCCTGCCGATTGCCGGCGCCGAAGTCATCACCTGGCAGGCCAATGGCGAAGGCTTTTATGAAAACCAGCAGCCGGACCTCCAGCCGGAGCACAATCTGCGCGGCCTTTTCCGCACGGATGACGACGGGCGCTTCCATTATCGTTCGGTGATGCCGTCGGGCTATGGCGTGCCGGATGACGGGCCGGTAGGACGTCTGCTCGCCGGGGCCGGCTATCCGCTGCGCCGTCCGGCGAACCTGCATTTCGTTATCCGAGCCAAGGGTTTCGAAACGATCACAACCCATATCTACGACGCGAGCGATCCACATCTTGCCGAGGACGTCCTCTTCGGCGTGCGGCCAGAACTCGTCGCCTGTTTTGAGCCGGCGGAGATCGATGGAAAGCCTGGCAGGGCGGTCAGCCTTACCTTCGTCATGGTGCGTACAAAGCCGGGGAGAGCAGGATGAGCCGAGATTTTTCCTATGCGGGCAGCCCAGCCCGGATTGTCTTCGGTGCGGGTAGCCGCAGCAAGGTGGTGGAATGGATCGCGAAAGCTGGCCGCAGGCGGGCTCTGGTTCTGTCGACGCCACATCAGAAGTCGGATGCCGAGATGCTGGTGCAGGAGATCGGATCGTTTGCTTGCGGCGTGTTTACAGGCGCAACGATGCACACGCCCGTCGAGGTGACGGAGGCGGCGATGAAAGTCGTGGCGGAGACGGAGGCCGATTGCGTCGTTTCCCTCGGCGGCGGATCGACGACGGGGCTCGGCAAGGCGATCGCCTATCGTACCGATCTTCTCCAGATCGTCATTCCCACGACCTATGCCGGATCGGAGGTGACGCCGATTCTCGGCCAGACCGAAGGCGGCCGCAAGACGACGGTGCGCGATGCAAAGATCCTGCCGGAGATCGTGATTTACGACCCCTCGTTGACACTCGGGTTGCCTGTCGCCATGAGCGTGACGAGCGGCCTCAACGCCATGGCCCATGCCGTTGAGGGACTCTATGCACAAGACCGCAATCCGATTTCGAGCCTGATGGCGCTCGAAGGCCTTCGCGCCTTCGAGCGGAGCCTGCCCGTTATCGTCAACGATCCGAAGAATACCGAGGCGCGCAGCGATGCGCTTTATGGTGCCTGGCTCTGCGGTTCGGTGCTCGGCACCGTCGGCATGGCGCTGCATCACAAGATCTGCCACACGCTCGGCGGTTCCTTCGATACGCCGCACGCCGAAACCCATGCGGTGATGCTGCCGCATACGGCCGCCTTCAACGCAACGGCGGCAGCGCCGAAACTGGCGGAAGCAGCCGGCATGTTCGGCGGCTCGATCGGCGGCGGGCTCTGGGATTTCGCCAAGGCGATCGGCTCGCCGCTGTCGCTCAAGGAATTCGGCCTGACGGAAGCCGATCTCGATCGCGCCGCATCGATCGCCGTCGAGAACCCATACTGGAATCCGAGGCCGATCGATCGGGATTCGATCCGCCAACTGCTGCAGGACGCTTGGGAGGGCCGGCGGCCGAAAGACTGAGACATCAGCGCCTGTTGGCGCGCTCTTTGGGAGGAGAGACGATGAGGGGAGGAAACATGTTTACGAGACGCGACTTTCTAAAGACGACGGCTGCCGGCGGCGCGCTGCTCGCAACCTCGGGCCTGGCCATGCCGGCGATTGCCAAGAATGCGGCGATCAAGCTTGGCTATGTCAGCCCGCAGACGGGGCCGCTTGCGGGCTTCGGCGAAGCCGACAAATTCGTCATTGACGCCTTCCTGGCAACGACCAAGGCCAAGGGTCTGAACTACGAGGTCGTGGTCAAGGACAGCCAGTCGAATCCGAACCGGGCCGCGGAAGTGGCAAAGCAGCTGATCGTCGACGATCAGATCAATCTGATGCTGGTGTCCTCGACGCCGGAAACAACCAATCCGGTTTCCACGACATGCGAGGGCGAGGAGATGCCCTGCATTTCCACCGTCGCGCCGTGGCAGCCCTGGTTCATTGGGCAGCAAGGCAATCCCGGCGACCCCGCCTCCTGGAAGCCGTTCAGCTATTCCTATCATTTCTTCTGGGGCCTTGAGGACATTATCGCCGTTTATACTGGGATGTGGAGCCAGATCGAGACCAACAAAAAGGTGGGCGGGCTGTTTCCGAACGACGGCGACGGCAATGCCTGGGGCGACAAGGTCGTCGGCTTCCCGCCGGTTCTGGACAAGCTCGGCTACGGGCTGACGGACACCGGCCGCTACCAGAACCTGACGGATGATTTTTCCGCTCAAATCAACGCCTTCAAGCAGGCAAGCACCGATATTCTGACCGGAGTGATGATCCCGCCCGATCTCACCACCTTCTGGAACCAGGCCAAGCAGCAGGGTTTGAAGCCGAAGGTCGCTTCGATCGGCAAGGCGTTGCTCTTCCCGCAGGCCGTCGAGGCGCTTGGTAATGCCGGCCATAATCTTTCAACCGAGGTCTGGTGGACCCCGACGCATCCTTTCAAGTCGTCGCTGACCGGGGAGAGCGCGTCCGCTGTCGCGGATGCCTTTACCAAGGCGACGGGACGTCCGTGGACGCAGCCAATCGGCTTTGCCCACGCACTCTTCGAACTCGCCGTCGATGTGATGAAGCGGACCGAGGATGCAGGCGAAGCCGAGGCGGTTGCAAAGGCGATCGGCGAAACAAAGCTCGATACGCTTGTCGGGCCGATTGCCTGGGGCAACGAGAAGCTGCCGCCATTCGCCCAGAAGAATGTCGCCAAGACGCCGCTCGTCGGCGGGCAGTGGCGGCTGAAATCGGGCGGCGGCTACGATCTCGTCGTTGTCGAAAACGGGCTGGCGCCGAGCGTGCCGCTTGGCGGCAAGCTCGAAGCCTTGGCGTGAGGAAGAGGGCTGCCCGCACTCAGTCGGGCAGCTTCCGGAGGAGAACGATCAATGCCCATGCTTGAACTGAACGGAGTTTCGAAATCCTTCGGCGCGCTCGTCGTCGCTGAGGATGTCGGATTCGCCGTCGAACCCGGTGAGGCGCTCGGCGTGATCGGGCCGAACGGCGCCGGCAAATCGACGCTGTTCAACCTGATCAACGGCAATCTCTCCGTCGCGCGGGGATCGATCCGGTTCGATGGTCATGACGTCACGCATATACCGCCGATGCAGCGATGCCTTGCCGGCATGGGCCGAACTTTCCAGATCCCGCAGCCGTTCGAGCGCCTGACGACTTACGAAAACCTGCTCGTCGCAGGCGCCTTCGGCGCACGTGCAAGGGAAAGCGATGTCTCGGCCCTTTGCGCAGACATCCTTGTGGAAACCGGTTTGATCGCCAAGGCCAACGTGCCGGCCGGATCGCTGACCCTGCTCGAACGTAAGCGGTTGGAACTTGCCCGCGCGCTTGCAACCCAACCGAAGCTGCTGCTTCTCGACGAGATTGCCGGCGGCTTGACGGAAGGCGAATGCCGTCAGCTGGTCGCGACGATCAAAAGGGTCCATCAGCGCGGCGTTGCCATTATCTGGATCGAGCATGTGCTGCATGCCTTGACGGCGGTGGCCGAGCGCATTCTCGTGCTCAATTTCGGCCGGGTGATCGGTATCGGCAAGCCCGACGCGATCATGGCCTCGAGCGAGGTGCGTGAAATCTATCTGGGGATGGAAGTCTGATGGCGAGCCTCATCGAAACCTGCGGCCTCATGGCCGCCTATCGCGATTTCCAGGCGGTGCTCGGCGTCGATCTACATCTGGAGGCCGGCGAGACCATCGCCGTCATCGGCGCGAACGGTGCCGGCAAATCGACGCTGATGCGCTCGATTGCCGGTGTCATCGCCAACAAGCCCGATATGGTCCTGCATCGCGGCGAGCCGATCGGGGCGATGGCCGCTTCCGATGTGGTGCGCCGCGGCATCGCGCTGGTGCCTGAGGGGCGCAAGCTTTTCCCGTCGCTGACGGTAGAGGAAAATCTGCAGATCGGTCGCTATGGCCGCCGGGTCGCTGGCCCATGGACGCTCGACAGCATCTACTCGCTGTTCCCCGTCTTGAGGGAAAGACGCCGCAATCCGGCGACGGCGCTTTCGGGCGGGCAGCAGCAAATGGTCGCGATCGGAAGAGCGCTGATGTCCAATCCGGAAGTCCTTCTCTGCGACGAGCTGAGCCTTGGTCTCGCGCCCGTAATCATCAAGGATATCTATGCCGCCTTTTCGCATATCCGCGCTGCGGGCGCGGCCATCGTCATCGTCGAGCAGGATATCGCCCAGGCGCTGAAAGTCGCCGACCGTGTCTATTGCATGATGGAGGGCCGCATCACCCTGACCGGGCGGCCGGCGGAACTCGACCGAGCCGATATCCATGCGGCCTATTTCGGAGCGGACACCCATGAACTGGCTTGATACCCTTCTGCAGGGTGTGCTTCTCGGTGGGCTCTATGCACTGTTTGCCGCAGGCCTCAGCCTCGTCTTCGGCATCATGCGCCTCGTCAACCTCGCCCATGGCGATCTCATCGTGCTGGCCGCTTTCCTGATCCTGACGCTTGTTTCGCTGCTTGGACTCAATCCGTTCCTGGCTGCGTCGATCGCTGCGCCTTTGATGTTCGCCGTCGGTTGGCTGCTGCAATATCATTTGCTGAACCGTACCCTCGGCAAGGACATCTTGCCGCCGCTGCTCGTCACCTTCGGCCTGTCGATCGTCATTCAGAACGGCCTGCTCGAAGGCTTCACGGCCGACAGCCGGCGGATCTCCGCCGGTGCTCTGGAGACGGCCTCGCTGCAACTCGGCGGCGTCAATGCCGGGCTGATGCCGCTGCTGACCTTTGCCTCGGCCGTCCTCGTGATCGTCGGTCTGAACCAGCTCATCTACCGCACCGAGCTTGGCCGCGCCTTCCGCGCGACCTCGGATGACGTGGTGACGGCGAGCCTGATGGGTATCCGGCCGAACTCCATCTTCGCCATCGCGACCGGGCTTGCGATGATGATCGTGACGGTCGCGGCGCTTTATCTCGGCATGCGGGCGAACTTCGATCCGACGGCCGGGCCGGCGCGGCTGATCTACGCCTTCGAAGCCGTCATCATCGGCGGTCTCGGCTCGCTCTGGGGCACGCTCGCCGGTGGCGTTATCCTGGGAATTGCGCAAACGTTCGGCGCCGCGATCAATCCCGAATGGCAGATCCTGGCCGGGCATATCGCCTTCCTGCTCGTGCTGCTCTTCCGGCCGCGCGGTCTTTTCCCTCGGGCAGTGGATTGAGGCGACCATGACCACAGGTTTTGAAACAATGCCGACCGAAATCGCAGCGCCGCCGGGCTGGCGGGTGGAGACGCGGACGCGGCTTTCCAGCATCTTCGCCATCCTGTCGTTCATCGTGGTGATCGTGCTGGCGGCGGTCCCGTTCGTGATGTCGCGTGGGGTGGTGCAGGATCTGTTCTTCATCCTGACCATGCTGGCGCTGGCGCAAAGCTGGAACCTGCTTGCCGGCTATGCCGGGCTGATCTCTGTGGGCCAGCAGCTCTTCGTAGGTTGCGGCGCCTATGCGCTGTTCGGTTTCGTCATCCTTGCCGGGGTCGACCCGATCCTTGCCATTCCGCTCGCCGGGTTGTTCGCGATGCTGATCGCCGCGCCGGCCGCCTTCTTCTCCTTCCGGCTTTACGGCCCCTATTTCGCGATCGGCACCTGGGTCATCGCCGAAGTCGGGCGGCTGCTCTTTGCCCAGTGGAAGATGCTCGGCGGCGGAACGGGAACCTCGCTGCCGCGCGAAGCTACGAAGGATATGCTGGGCATTTCCCTGCTGCAGAACTTGTTCGGCATGCGCTCCGCGGCCGCGGCCGATGCACTCACCTATTGGCTGGCACTGGCGCTGACGGCGCTTACGATCGGTTTCATTTACCGGCTGCTGCGCAGCAAGCAGGGCCTTGGCCTTGCCGCCGTGCGCGACAATGAGACGGCGGCCCGTGCGCTCGGCGTCGATGCGCACCGGCTGAAGATCATTGTCTATCTGGCGACTGCCTTCGTGACCGGCATGGTCGGTGCGCTGATCTATCTGCAGAAGGCGCGCATATCGCCGGACGCTGCCTTCTCGCTCACCGACTGGACCGCCTATGTCGTGTTCATTGTTGTCATCGGCGGTATTGGCACGATCGAGGGGCCACTTGTCGGCGTGCTTGTCTTCTTCCTGCTGCAGAACGCCTTTTCGAGCTACGGCTCCTGGTATTTGCTGGCCCTTGGTGCCTTGGCGATCATCACGATGCTCTTTGCGCCACGGGGCCTCTGGGGGCTCATATCCAGCCGCACAGGTTGGGAACTTTTTCCGGTCCGCCGCCTGCTGAGAGGCGAACCAGTTCTACGTGATCAAAAGGGAGGGCCAAATGGCTGACATCACCACCGACGTTCTAATCATCGGTACGGGACCCGCCGGCTCGGCGACCGCAGCGCTGCTTGCGACCTACGGGCTCGAGCCGATGGTGATCAATCGCTATCGCTGGTTGGCAAGCACGCCGCGCGCGCACATCACCAACCAGCGCACGATGGAGGTGCTGCGCGATCTCGGCCGCGACGTAGAGGAGGAGGCCTATCTCTTTGCGGTCGAACAGGATCTGATGGGGCAGAATGTCTTCTGCACGGCGGTCGCCGGCGAGGAGATTGGCCGCATGCAAAGCTGGGGCAACCATCCGCTGTCGCGTGCCGAGCACCTGCTTTCTTCGCCAGCCCACATGAACGACCTGCCGCAGACTTATATGGAACCACTCCTTTTCAAGACGGCTTGTTCGCGTGGCGCGCAAGCCCGCATGTCGACGGAGTATGTGAGCCACGTGCAGGATGCCGAAGGGGTCACGACGACCTGTCTCGACCGTCTGACCGGCAGGGAGCTGGCCATCCGCTCGAAGTTCCTGATCGGCGCCGACGGCGGCAATTCCAAGGTTGCGGAACATGCCGGCCTGACCTTCGAAGGCAAGATGGGCGTCGCTGGTTCGATGAACATTCTCTTCGAGGCCGATCTATCGCGTTATGTCGCACATCGCCCGTCGGTGCTCTACTGGGTGCTGCAGCCCGGTGCTGATGTCGGCGGCATCGGCATGGGCTTGGTGCGCATGGTGCGGCCATGGAACGAGTGGCTGATCGTCTGGGGCTATGACATCAACCAGCCGGCACCTCAGGTCGACGATGCCTTCGCTACCAAGGTCGTGCGCGAACTCGTCGGCGTTGCAGATCTCAAGCCGAAGATCAAATCCGTCTCGACCTGGACTGTGAACAACATGTACGCGACCACCATGTCGAACGGCCGCGTCTTCTGCATGGGCGATGCCGTCCATCGCCATCCGCCTTCGAATGGTCTCGGCTCCAACACCTCCATCCAGGACGGGTTCAATCTCGCCTGGAAGCTGGCCTTGGTCCTAGGAGGTCAGGCTGGCATGGGTCTGCTCGACAGCTATCAGGCTGAACGCGCGCCGGTCGCCAAGCAGATCGTTACACGCGCCAACAAGTCGATCGAGGAATTCGGCCCGATCTTCAAGTCGCTCGGTCTGCTCGATTCCGTCGATCCGGTGAAGATGCAGCAGAACATGGATGAGCGCTGCGATGATACTGCCGATGCCGAACGCCAGCGCACGGCAATCCGCGAGGCAATTGCCCATAAGGTTTACGAGTTCGACGCCCATGGCGTGGAAATGAACCATCGCTACGCCTCGAATGCCGTGGTCAAGGACGGGCAGCCGGAACCGGCCTATGAGAAAGATGCGGAACTGCATTTCCAGCCGACGACTTGGCCGGGCGCGCGGCTGCCGCATGCCTGGCTGTTCAACGACAGCGGCAAGAAAGTATCGAGCCTCGATCTGACCGGTCATGGCGTCTTCACGGTTTTGACCGGCATTGGCGGCGACGGCTGGATAGCTGCGGCGAAGGTTCTGTCGAAGGAGTTGAGGTTGCCGATTGCCGTCCACAAGGTTGGTCCGCGACAGGAGTGGCAGGACCTGACAGGAGACTGGGCGCGCGCCCGCGAAATTCGAGACGCCGGCGTGTTGCTGGTGCGCCCGGACCATCACGTCGCCTGGCGTTCTGATACGGCGGTTGACGAGCCGGAACGCGAACTTCGCCGCGTGTTGAAGACAATTCTGGATCTGTGAGGCAATCATGAGCGTGCAAGAAAAGGGCTATTTCACCGAGGAAAACTCCGTCGAGGTCGTCACGGGCCGCAACGCGAAAGCCAGGGATGAGCGGCTGAAACAGGTGATGGAGGTCATCACCCGCAAGCTGCATGAGGCGGTGAAGGAGTTGGAGCCGACGCAGGACGAGTGGATGGAGGCGATCTTCTTCCTTACCCGTACCGGCCATACCTGCACCGACTGGCGGCAGGAGTTCATCTTGCTGTCGGACGTGCTCGGCGTGTCGATGCTGGTCGACGCGATCAACAACCGCAAGCCGTCGGGCGCTTCGGAAAGTACGGTTCTCGGCCCCTTCCACGTCGCGGACGCGCCGGAGCTGCCGATGGGGGCCAATATCTGCCTTGACCAGAAGGGCGAGGATATGGTGATCAGCGGCCGCATTCTCGATACTGACGGCAGGTCGATCGAGAACGCCGTGCTCGATGTCTGGCAGGCGAATGATGAAGGCTTCTACGATGTCCAGCAGAAGGGTATCCAGCCGGATTTCAATCTGCGTGGTGTCTTCCGCACCGGCAAGAATGGGCACTACTGGTTTCGCGCGGTGAAGCCGAAATACTATCCGATCCCGGACGATGGCCCCGTCGGAAAATTGCTCGATGCGCTCGGCCGCCATCCGTACCGGCCGGCCCATCTGCATTACATCATCAAGGCGGAGGGTTTCGAGACGTTGACGACCCATATCTTCGATCCCGACGACCCTTACATCCATTCCGATGCGGTGTTCGGCGTCAAGGAGAGCCTGCTTGCGGAGTTCAAGCTCACCGAAGATGCCGCCCGCGCCAGAGAGCTTGGCTTCGCTGACAAGTTCTGGCAGGTCGAGCACGATTTCGTACTGGCGCCCGAACGAGGGTAAACAGGGCCATTGGATTACTGCGGCATTCCATTGTGAATGCCGCAGCGCCGGATCGAGGATCTCAGCAGGTCGATCCCCAGCGAACGAAATATTCGTGTGTCACGGACACCGTTCCTTCCCTGTTTTCGGCCTGATCCTCGATGAAGCCGATGATCGTGTCCATATAGGCGGTGAAATCGAGCGCAAGGGTGGTCAGGTCGTTGCACTCCCACATGGCAAGATTGACGCCGTCCTGGCCGATGATGGCGAGATCCTCTGGCACTTTTCGTCCGAGCACTCGCGTTGCCGCGTCACGAACGCCGATCGCCATGACATCATTGCCGCAGACGACGGCGTCGACAGGCGATCGGCGCAGAAGCACAACGGCCTCCTTGAAACCGGAATCATAGGAATAGTCGCCATGGCTTTCCGCCACGAAGCTGAGGCCATGCCTGGCAAGCGCATCGGCAAACCAGCGCTTGCGCTGCTTGTCGATCCAGCTGGAGTTACGGCCGGTCAGATAGGCGAAGCGGCTGCGCCCGGCCGAGACTGCCTTTGCCACGACTTGCTCGGCTGCCTTCGATCCATCGACGATGAGCTGCGCGATGTCAGGATCGGAAATCGGCTCGAAGGAAACCATGATCGGGCGCGCCGTTCGGAAAATCTGAGTGGCGTCGGCCATGGAGACCATGTCGGAGAAGATGACGGCGTGATCGACCTGGTAGGCCGATGCCATGCGCATCAGATGCGCGCGATCGTCGTAGCCGGCACAGCACAGCAGGATCGGCAACAGTTCGCGCTCCTGCAGTCGCTGCACCAGATATTGCAGCTGCTGTCCCTCGCAGGGGTTTTCGATCGAATTGACAACGAGGGCAACGAGCCGCGATCTCTGGCTGTTTAGCGAGCGGGCGATCGCGTTCGGTCGGTAATCATGTTCGTCGGCGAGGGACATGATACGCTTTCGCGTCGGCTCGCTGATGCGTGTATCGCCCGAAAAGGCCCTCGAGATCGTCGACGAGGAGACGCCGGCGAGCTTTGCGATTTGCTTCGAGGTGATGCGCTTGTTCATTCCCGCGTCCTGTTGATCAGCCCATCTCGGAGATCTTGATCGATTCCCCGTCTCGTGCCGCAGAGGCCTTGATAGCATCCCATAGGCGGGCAAAGCGAAGCCCATTCTCGACCGTGGATGGATTTTCCTCTTCGCCGCACCTGACGCTGAGGAAGGATTTCAGCGGATTTTCCTGATGGGCGGCTTCCGCGACCTCGCGGATAGCAGGTTTGCCGTCCATCTCGATTTCGCGCCACGCACCCCAGGCGTCGATCCTGACGATCGCCTTTTTGTAGAAGAAGGTCATGTGGGAGGCGCAACCCGGAGGGCCTTCGCCTGCTGCGTTAAAGGTGACGAGTGCGCCGTTCTGAAGGCGGGCTGCCACAGCGCAGGTGATATCGATGGGTTTGCCGTAATCGTTCATGTAGGCGGAGACGCGTTCGAATTCCGAGCGTACGAGAAGGCAGACCGTGTTCATCATGTGCGCGCCGGTATCGAACATGAAGCCGCCGCCCGACAGTTCCGGCTTCTGTTTCCACTGGCCGTCATATTTCGAGGACCAGCCTTCCCAGATGGTTGCCGAGACGCTGATCAGCTCGCCGAATTCGCCTCCAGCTGCGCGGCTGTGCGTGTCGCGCACCAGCGGCGACAGCGCGCCGTTGAAGGCAATGACGACGGTATTGCCGGTTTTCGAGCGGGCGTCGATGAGAGCCTTTGCCTCCGCCACGGTTGTCACCATCGGCTTCTCTAGGAAGAGGTCGAGACCGGCGTGTATCACCGCCAATGCCTGCTCGGCATGAAAGGCGTGCGGCGTCGATATGTAGACCGCGTCGAGATTACCCTTGCATTGCACAAGCATCGTTCGGAAGTCGTCAAACTCCAGAGGAGCCATCCGTCCGGCAGCGGTGCAAATCTCGCTGAACCGGCCGCGTGAGGCTGAGCTGACATCCGTAACGGCAATGAATTCAACCTCGGGCATCCGCGCCCAGCTGCGGGCGTATTCCGCAGCTTTCAGCCCGGTTCCGATAACGGCCAGGCGAACTGGTTTCGACATGAAATCCTCCCATTGCGCATACGTTTGCATAAATTGACTTAGCCAGAGTGCGAAAAATTTTCAATTAAAAACAAATAAGAAGAATAGATATGGAAATCTCATATCGGCGTTATTGAAAATATAGCGCATACGTGTGAGCATCGGGCTTCAGCAAACAGGAGAAGGCGGTGCAATGACGATCAAGGTCACCATCTGGAACGAGGGCCGGCATGAGCAAACCGACGAGATCGTGCGGAGGCTCTATCCGGACAGGATGGATGGCGCGATTGCCAGCGGCATCGAAAATCCGGATTTCGAGATCCGGCGAGTGACCATGGACGATCCGGAGGAGGGGTTGCCGGATTCCCTGCTCGAGGATACCGACGTGCTGCTCTGGTGGGGCCATGTGGCGCATGAGGACGTCAGCGATGCCTTGATCGACCGCGTCCAGCAGCGGGTTTTGAAGGGCATGGGCCTGCTGATCCTCCATTCCGGCCATCATTCCAAGCTGTTCCGCAGGCTGATGGGGACCAATGCCAATCTCTCCTGGCGCGAGCTTCCGGAAGGTGATCTCGAGCGCGTCTGGGTCATCAATCCCTCGCATCCCATCGCGGAGGGGCTGCCACCCTATTTCGAAGTTGAAGCCTCAGAGATGTACGGAGAGCCCTTCGACATTCCGCAGCCGGACGAGCTCATTTTCATATCCTGGTACTCCGGCGGCGAAGTGTTCCGCAGCGGCTGCACCTTTCAGCGCGGCCGCGGCCGGATCTTCTTCTTCAGCCCGGGTCATGAGAGCTATCCCGTCTATCACAACGAATATGTCCTGAAGGTCATCTCCAACGGCATCCGGTGGGCTAAGCAGAAGCACAGGGATGGCAGGATTTTGGAAAACTGGCACCGCAAGGAGCCGCTGCATGAGAAGACGGCGCCCAGATCCTAGTCCGGCCGCCGCCCCCAAAAGCGGTGTACCGCCGTCAGCTGGATGCCCGAATGACTTTGTCGAAATACTGGACGACGTACGGGGTGACGTGGTCCGGCCAAAGCGGCAGGTCCGGCCCTTCGGGCCTGCCGCTTCTGGTGAAGGCCGCAAGCGCGCCCTGAAAAATCCGGCTGAGATCGGCAACTTCACGCATATCCGCGCCTGAGAGCATTGGTGCGGCCTGCCAGGTTTCGAGATTGCCGAAGAGGAAAGGAAGCTCGATGCAATGGCAAGCCTGGATGCCCGGCATCGGCGACTGCCAGTCGAACCTATAGACATAGGGTGCGGCTCCCTTTTTGGCCTGCGCGCGAGCCACGGCAAGGCTCGGTTCGGTAAAAACCATATCCGTGACGAGGTCGCCAAGAAGCGCAAGCCCGGAGCCGGGGACACGTCTTGCCCGTGCCTCGCTCATCGCCTTTGCGGCCTCTTCGCCATAGCGGCGATCAAAGGCTGCCGCCGCGAGCTTGTCCTCGATGGCAGCAAGGCCATCGTCGCGATAATAAAAGCCGGCCATTTCTTCGCGGGTCGTGCCGATCATGAATTCGTGCGCAGACGCCGTCCCGTTGGTCAGCGTTTCCAACGGATCGGCAAGAATGAGTTCGCCATCGATCACGGGCATGAAGGGCGGCGTTACCTGACCGGGCGCCGGAGCATGGGCTCGCGCCACCTCAAGCTGGGCCGACATCAGATGCCCGATCGGAAGCGCCTCCACGCCAGCACGATCGCCTGGCCTGAGCCCGAGCGCAGTCATGTACTTCAGCCCGAGACGCTCTGTCGCGTCTCGGTTCTGCAGCTCCAGGCCCAGAGGCGCGCTCATCATGATCGAGCGGTTGAACAGCGAGCTGTGCGTGGGCGATGCCAGCAGCACGGCGATGGAAAAGGCTCCCGCCGACTGGCCTGAAGTAGTGATGTTCGCGCTGTCGCCTCCAAGCGACGCGGCGATGTCACGGATGAAGCGAAGGGCCATGATCTGGTCGTGAAGGCCGAGATTGCCGGGTGCAATCCCTTCAATCGGCAGGAAGCCCAGAGCACCGAGGCGATAGCTGACGTTGACGACGATCATCGACGTGTTTTTGGCAAGCAGGGCGCCATCGTAGCAGGGGAGCGAGCCGCCCCCGGTCATGAAGGCGCCGCCATGCAGGAAGACGAAGATCGGGGTCGCCGCCTCGCGCACCTCGGGCATCCAGATGTCGAGATGCAGGCAATCTTCGTCCTGCCGAACCGGATAGTCGCCCATGACCTTGGCGAGCCGCGACGGCAATTGCGGCGGGATGGAACCCTCGCCGGTGCAGTCCAGCGGCTCTGTCCAGGCGCGTATGGGCTCGGGCAGGCGCAGCCGCCGATGTCCGATCGGCGGCATGGCATAGGGAACGCTCGTTAATCTCACGACACCTTCCGATCGCGCGCCGATCAGCGCGCCATAAGGGGTTTCGATGATGTTGCGATCCGTCGGCCTCTGCTCGGTCATGCTTTCTCCTCCGCTGAAAACCAATCGGATGAGCCTAGCATTGGAATGGACAGGATTTCGTTCTAATTTCGGGACGATCAAGATCCAAATCTGGAACGACAATGAAAGGCTTGGACGAGCTTTATATCTTCAAGATGGTGGTCGATTGCGGCGGCATATCGCAGGCCAGCCGTCAACTGAATATCCCCAAGTCGACGCTTTCGCGGCGGCTGAACGATCTGGAGATGCGCCTCGGCGTGCCGCTCTTCCATCGCGGGCCGAGGCAGTTCTTGCTCACCGGCTTTGGGCGGGAATGCTACGGCCAATGCAGCCGGGTGGTGCGGGAGACGGACAAGGTCTTCGAAATGGCGGATCGCGCCGCTCATGTGCCGGCCGGGTTCCTGCATGTCGTCTGCCCGCCGCTGCTCGGGGCGATCATCATCGAGCAACTGGCTGCGGAGTTCGTCGAGCTTGCACCGAAGGTCAGGCTGCATCTGGAGGAGATGGCATGGCTCCTCGATCCGCGTCTTGTTTCGGCCGATCTCGTCATTCACGCCGGCTTCGACCCACTTCCGGACCTTGATGTCATCGCCCGGCGCGTGGCGACGACCCCCTATGTGCTGGTCGGGCATCCATCGCTCTTTGCCGGGCGGGAGTTGCCCGTCGGGCCAGCCGATCTTGCCGCTTTCGACGGCATCGGCTTCGGGCCGAAATCGACGCCGTGGGCATGGCGGCTCAGCAAGGGGAGGGAGACGTTTCGCGCCGAATTCGAGCCGCGCTTTTCAACCACGCAATTGAGTGCGCTGATGACCGCGGTGCGGCAAGGCATAGGGATTGCCGCCGTGCCGGCCACGCTTTGCGGGCCGGACCTGCGCAGCGGTCAGCTCATACATCTGTTGAGCGAATGGAAGCCACAGCCTGCCAACATCTATGCCGTCTATCCAAGCCGGAGAGCGTTGACTGTTGCGGCCGAGCAGTTTCTGCGGCTGATAGCCGAACGCCTCCCGCAAATGTTAGGTGCGGACGCGTCCTAGGACCGTGGAGCTATGTGCAAGGAAGGTCTCTCGCCATCGGGCCAGGCTCGCTAAGCTTGTCTTCGCCGAATTTCCCGGCATTTCTTCGGAAAGGGAAATACTGAGTGGTAATGCAGGTTAATATTGTCAATGCAACCCAAGAGTAACGTGAAGGTAAGCTTTCTCGGCAGAATATAGATCGCGACGCCATTGGACGCCCGAGTGATGCTGCCGCGAATGGGAAGCGCCATGCCTTCGATCGATATCATCGTTCCGAAATCCGCTCCCCGTCGCTGGCAGGAGATCGTGATCCGGCGTCTGCAAGCGGACGGATATGATACCGCTGTCTTGCATCAGCCTTTGTCGGCCGCATGGCCGGCGGCAGTCAACGCTAGCTTGGCCTTCGAACGGCAAGTTTTCCGCCGACGTGATCAGGCGCTTGCCGCCCCATTATCGGAAATCCCCGCCAGCACTCGCAGCAGAACTTCAGCGCTTCGGCTGGATCTCGCAGGCAACGCCGTGCCTTCTGACGTTCCGACCATTGGCTTGCGGTTTGATGGTTCACAATCGGACCTGTCGGTCGTGGTGGCGGTCGCAGCCGGCAATTTGCCTGTCATCGAGGCGGTTCTGGATGGGTGGACGGTGATAGGTCGGGCCTGGCCGATGATCGATCGGCGAGAGGCCGCGTCACTCGGCGTCGAGGATGTGTTGGCGCGTGCGATCACGCTTGCTGTTGCCTCGGTTCGTTCCTTTGCTGAAAATCGGCTTGAAATGAGCGAACACGTATCGACGACGCCGGAAAATCGCGCCAGTGGAACGCTTGCTTTTGCATCCACCTACTTGGCCAGCGCCATGCCGCGTCTCGGCCGGGAGGCGATGCGTCGCGCACGCTTTCGTCACGCGCATTGGCGCGTCGGCTATCGCTTTCTGGAAGGGCCGGGCGTGGCGAGCACCTGCGAGCTCGGTGGTGGCTGGTCGGCTCTGCCCGATCTGGGGGATCGCTTTTATGCCGATCCCTTTCCGTTCGAATGGCAGGGCCGCTCCTTCCTGTTCGTGGAGGATTATCCGCACGCCACCGGCAAGGCCGTTATCTCCGTCGTGCCCTTCGATGCGGCCGGCGTGCCCGAGGAGCCGCGATGCGTGCTGGAGGAGCCATACCATCTTTCCTATCCGCAGGTCTTCGAGCGCGATGGCGCCATCTGGATGCTTCCCGAAGCCAGCTCTGGCGGAAAGCTGGTTCTCTATCGCTCCACGGAATTTCCCGATCGCTGGGAGCCCGAAGCCGTGCTTGTCGAGGGCGAGATCTCCGACGCGACCCTGCTCGATCACGGTGGCAAGCTTTGGCTGTTTGCGACCAATCGCGATGGCTATGGCAGCACGTCTGATACGCTCGTGGTTTTCCATGCGTTGCGGCTGGCTGGGCCTTGGACGCCGCATGCGCTCAATCCCATACTCATCGATCGCCGCATGGCGCGCCCCGGCGGGGCTTTCATCCGCGCAGCGGATGGCCGCATCTCTCTGCCGGTTCAGGACGGGACGCTCGGCTATGGCGGCGGGCTCGGCATCTCGCAATTGCTGGAGCTGGATGAAAATACGGTCCGGCTGTCAGCGCCCCGGCCGATCGCCGCCCGTGGCGACTGGCCTTATCCGAAAATCCATACGCTCAACCGCTCAGGCCGACTGGAGGTTATCGACGGGATTGCAGCCGTGCGGAAGTGAGCGCGACAGGAGCAGCGCTTCGTAGCCGGCACACATGCGCGCTGGTGAATATTGTTCCTTCAAATGCCGTCCGGCTGCAGCCAGCCGGGCTGCAAGCTCCGGCCTGGCAATGAGTTCAGCAAGCCCCTCGGCCATGCTCTTGGCATCGGCATCGACGAAGAGTGCCGCAGCCCGGCCGTCATCCATCGTCAGCACTTCCCGCAGGACGTCCAGTTTGTTCGCAACGACCGGCAGGCCGGAAATGGCTGCTTCGACCGCCGCGAGGCCAAAGGTTTCCGTCAATGACGAAAAGGCATAGGCGTCTCCGGCTGCGAGGAACTCGAAGATGCGGGAGGGGGGAACCTCGCCGACGAGATGTAGCCTGTCGATGACGCCATTGTCCCTGGCAAAGGCGAGGATCGCATCCTGCTCTGGGCCGGTGCCGGCGATGGCAATGTGAATGTCGGGCAGATGGACAAGGGCGCCGGCGAGCGCAAGCTGGTTTTTGGATGGAGCCATGCGGCCGGAAGAGACGGCAAGCCATGCCCCAGGAGGAAGGCCGAAGGCAGCACGCATGGCCTGCTTGTCAAAGGTGAATGTCGGTGCTGGCACGCCGTGATCGATGCGCGACATCCGGCGCTGGTAGGCTTTCGGAAATGTGTGGAATTGCGCTTCGGTCCATTTCGAATTGACGACATTGGCATGATAGGCGCCAAAGGTGCCCATCAGCTTGTCGATCTGCGTGAGGATTCCCCTGATACCGCGCGTTTGCGGCGCGCCGCTTTGGTTTGCGATGATGAGGTTCGCGCCGGCGAGCCGCGCGCCGATGGTGCCGAAAATATTGCCGTAATGCTGGAAGGTAATGACCGCATCGGCTCGGGTTTCGCGCAAATAGCCCGCAAGCCCGATAGCCGCACGCATCTGGCCGAGCAAACCGCGCGGCGGCTCGGCAAGGATGAAGTCCGCATGGGAATCGCGGTCGTAGACATCGGTCTTCCTGTACATGAAGACGGTGCGCACCTCATGGCCGCGGGCGCGCAGGCCCTCGCCGATCATGTCCGAAATCCGCTGTGCCCCGGCTGCTTCCGCCTGGGTCTGTACCTGGACGATTTTCATGAGCGGCCTTTCAGGAAGGAGCGGGCGGCAAGGGCGTCTTCGCCGGCAAAGAAGCCAAGGATCGATGGGTTGATGCCGATGGTGCGGCGCGCGATGAATACGGCGGTGATGCACCATATGATGATCGTGCCGGCAATGCTGAGCGCAGCCCCGATTGGGCCGAGCCAATAGGTGAGTACCGCCGTCGCACACAGCCCGAACGTGTTGACGATGACAAGCAGCTTGAAAAGCGCGTGCTGAAGGCCTGTCAGTTGCATGAGGATTTCAGTCGGCCCACAGGCGGTGCCGACGGTCGCGCCGATGCCGAAGATGATGAGGGTTACCTGCATGGTCGGGGTGGCATAGGCATGATTGAAGATCGACAGGATCAGGTCGCCGAAGATCAGGAACGATATCAGCACGCACAAGGCGATGACAAAGCCGCCGAGCGCCGCGAGGCTGGTGATGCGTTGCACATGCGCCCTGTCTCCGGTGTAGAAGGCAGCCGAGATCTGCGGCGCGAGCGCCTGGTTGATGCCGTTTAAGGCCAGGACGACCAGTCGCATCGTCCGGTCCGCCACGAAGATCGCGCCGGCGGCTTCGGGACCGAGGATGGCCGCGACGAGCAAGGTGCTTGCCTGGCTAAGCGCCGGCGGCAGCGCCGTGACGCCCCAGAGCCCGAACGTCACCGTTTTGAATTCGGCTTTCTGCGCGATGGTAAGCGGGCCGCGCTGGGCGCGGACCGTGTCGCGGAAAAGCACGAATGTTTGCGGGGCGATCATGACAAGCAGCAAGCCGGCCGTCAGGTAGGTTGCGGTAACCGCGCTCAACTTCACTTGCATGAAATGGGCAAGCACAAAGACCGGGATTGCCACCGCTCGCCATAGGACATCGCGTGGCAGCAGCGCGAATATCAGTGCATTCTTGGCGCGAAGGGCGCAAGCCACGAATTCCGACCAGCCGAGCGCGAAGGCCAGGACCATGGTCGCCACACAGATCGGGAACCACTCTGGTGTCTGCGTGCCCGCGAGTGGCAAGATGCCGATGATGAGGATGAGCAGGCTGAAGCTGGCAAGCCCGGCAAGCGCAACGAGGATGGAACGGGTCATCATGCCGTTTGCGGAATTCAGATCATTGTTGCCGGCATATTGCGGCCAGAACCTGAGCACCGCGCTTTGCTGGCCGACCACCGCGAAGAAGGAGACCAGGCTCGCTCCGGCATAGGCGGCGCTGTAAAGACCGAATTGCCGCCCATCGGTCGTCATGGCGACCGCGACGAACATCAGGAACGACAGGCCGGCGCTGGCTAGCTTGATGGCGCCGGCAACGGCGCCGCTCCGGGCAAGGGCGCCGATCGACAAGCGCAGGTTGCTCTGGGGCGGGGGCATTTCGGCCGATATGTTATCATAGCTGTCAGCTTTATCACCCAACGCCCTGATCCTGTGCTGATTGCCGTCGGCGGAATGGCCGACAACACCTGAAATAGAATGTATCTCTAATATCGTAAGTACTCATGGGCGCGCCATATCGAAGTCTCAACATGGTTACTTGCGATGTCTGAGGTTGATCACACGCTCCGGTGTAAATTCAACGGATGATTAACATTATTCACTAATACTGAATTTAGTGATGTGCGATGAGCCGGAGATCCGCGGCGGCGGAGAGGAATAGGATGAAGCCGTTTAACATTGACGAGCGCTCGCTTCCGCCGCTATTCGATGTCGGCGCCGTCTGGACGATCTTGCGGCAACGCTGGCTGACGGTGCTGGCGAGCACCTGTATCGTCCTTCTATTGACGTTGGCCTATCTTGCCGTGGCAAAGCCGAGTTATACGGCGACGGCCTCCGTCATGATCGATCCGCGTGATCCCCGTGCGACGAATCTCAACAATGTCCTGCCCGGTATTGGCAGTGACAGTGCGGCTATTGCGAGTCAGGTGTTCGTCATCGAATCGCGCGATCTGCTGATGAAGGTCTTCGAAAGCGAAGATATCGAGAACGACCCGGAATTCGCCGGCGGCGGTCTCCTATCACGTTTCGGTCTGGCGCCCCATCCGACGAAGGATTCGATCTTTAAGAACTTTCAGCGCGCCGTTACCGTCGAGCGGGCCGGCCTCACCTATGTCATCGATGTCAATTTCGTATCTCGCTATGCCGACAAGGCAGCGCGGATCGCCAACGCCATTGTGGACCGCTACAGGGCCGGTCTTTCGGGTGAGCGGGAGACAGCAAACAGCGACGTGAATTCCCTGCTTTCAAGCCGGATCGGCAGCCTTCAGAAGAACGTCAGCGATGCGGAGCAGGAGGTCGGGGACTTTAAGGTCTCGCATCAGATCCTGGATGCTTCCGCCGGCGGCACGCTGCAGTCGCAGATCGACAAACTTACCGATCAGTTGATCGCTGCGCGAAGCGATGCGGACCAGGCCAAGGATAAATATGCTCAGGCGCTTGCCGCAGGCACCTCGCCGGCCGGGCTCGCCAAGCTTTCGGAAATCCTCTCCTCCGAAGCGACGGTTAAACTTCGCGAGAATTATAATCAGCGGGCGGCCGATCTCGCCAATTACGAAGCTATGTATCAGCCGCGTCATCCGATCATCAAAAGGCTGCGATCCGAATTGGAGGGCATGCAGAGCCTCATGGCTGTCGAGGCACAGCGGATTACCCGCGAATTGAAGGCGAAATCCGATCTCGCCACGCAGAATGTCGCGGCGCTGCAGGCAAAGCTCGACGATCTCCGTCAAAGGCTCGCAAGCTCGGACGCCGCGCAGGTGCAGTTGCGGCAACTGGAGGCGAAGGCGAAAGCCGCGCGCACTGTGCTCGATGATTTCCTGAAGCGCGCCGAGGAGACCTCGCAGATGCAGGGTCTGCAACTGCAAGAGGCCAGGGTAATCAGCGCCGCAGCGCCCCCGGTGCAGCCGACCTGGCCGAAGCCGCTGCTGCTGCTGCCGGTCAGTGCGGCGCTCGGCCTTATCATCGGCTGCGGTCTTGCGCTGGTGCGCGGGCCGAAGCATCGACCGGAAAAGGACCCGACACCCCCGATACGCAGCAGTCTCCTTCATGTGGAACCTCTTACGGCGACGGTCGCGGAGATCGCGCAGTCGCAGCCCACGCCCGTTAATCTCGGCGAATATCGACTCCCGGGCGTGGCGGGTGCCGGTGCATATTTGAGTATTCGTGCGATGCGGCGGCGTTTCTTCCAGGCCGGAAACGAGGTTTTCTCGCGGGATGTGCTGCAGCTCATGCGGCGCATCATCCTTCATCTGACCGAACATCCGAAGCCATATGTGCTGCTGATCTCGCCGCTCCATACGCCGCTGGCGGCGAGGCTGGCAGGGGCAATGGTCGGCTTAGGGCTCGAGCAGGCCGAGCAGAATGTGCTCGTGGTCGAGTTCGACAACCAGCCTGGCCTGCAGGCGTCGGTGCGTGATGGTAACGGCGTCTTCGTCAGCGGGGCGAGCGGCCTGCGCACTGTCGTGTACAACAGGCCCGCAGCCGAGGATACGTCGTCGTCGGCGCGCCTTGGTCTCGACGATATCTTGGCCAAAGCCGGCTCCTTCGATTTCGTGTTGCTGATGGGACCCTCCGTCGCTGATGGCAACTGGGACCCGGCGCTATTTGGCGAAGCGGATCTCATGCTCTTTGCGCTCAGTCCTGCGGAGGAGGTGGCGGAAGCTGCCAAGATGCTTCGCCAACGCCTTGATGTCGATCAGATCGAACGCAGCGCCACGCTGACAATTGCAGCGGAGCATGTCGATGCGCGTCAGGGTCGGGTGGTGCGGTCGATCCGACCGGCCGGCGACGGAGAGCAGGGCGATCGAATCTCAGCGAGAGGATGAGCATGGAACGCGGCTTGCGATCGACGATGATGTCTCGCCGCAGCGCTCTCAAGCTGGCAGGCGGCTCCATTTTGGCGGCTCTTCCCGCTGCCGCCACGACGCGCGCGGCGGTCAAGCCCATCGTGCCCTCCCGTGGCATCAACCTGCCGGGGTGGTTCGATCGAAACGATGGAGTGGCGCCGAGTGAAGCGGTGCTCGAAAAGCTTCGCGGATCGGGGTTCCAAACGATCCGGTTGCCGATCAACGGCGATCTCCTGTCGACTGGCGACACGTCGGCGCTCCACCGCATCGAGGCCGGGGTGATCGACCTCAATCGGCTGGGTTTTTCTGTGCTCCTGGACATGCATCCCTCCGAAAGTCTTCACACGGCACTTCGCCAAGATTTCGAAGCCGGCTCTCGAAGGGTGGCAGAGGCCTGGACCGCGTTAGGCGTCGTCGTCGCGAACCTGCCGAGTGAAAGCGTCTATCCCGAACTCTTGAACGAGCCGCCTATGGGGAGCGACGCCTGGCTTCAATTGCGGGACAGGCTTGCCGAGATCGTGCGATCCAAATGCCCGAACCACACGCTGATCTGGGGGCCTTCGCCCTCGCAAGGCATCTGGGAAATTGGCGAGACGCCGCCTCTTGCCGACGACAACCAGATCGCCGCCATTCATTTTTATTCGCCCACGGCCTTCACGCATCAATGCGAGACCTGGGATGCTTCTCCGTTGGCGCGAATTTCAAATTTGCCTTTTCCAGCCACCATTGAAACTCCCCTCGTACAGGAGAGTATCGACACACTACGCGCCGACGGGGACGAGCAGGCCGCAAGCCTCATTGAGGAACAGTTGACGACACCCTGGACCGAAGAGGCGATTGCCTCTGAGTTCGTGCGGCTGAGGCGGTGGTCGGAGACGCATGATTGCCCGGTGATGATGAATGAGTTCGGCGTGCTCAACTTCTGCGTCGACGCCGAAAGCCGCAGGTTCTGGGTTCGGGCCGTGCGGCAAGCGGCGGAGGCCAATCAGGTCGGCTGGGCCTATTGGGAGCTTGATCAAGGGTTCGGCATTATCCAGAGCCGGCGCAGTATCGAGGGCTTCGACAATGCCATGATCGCCGCACTGATGGATGGCCCTGACGGCGGCTGAAATCCGAGGGAATATGGCATTGCGGAGCGGCAACTGATGCGGATGGATGGAGATCGACGATGAGCATCACGGCAAGTCGAGCCGGCTTCGGGGCGGGAGGTCCGAGCGGACTGCGCTCGGATGCGACGTTCCATCTCTGCATCGCCATTCTCGCAGTCATCGCTTCTGTTTCGGCATTTGCCGTCTGGACCCCATTTGGGGTTGCTGCGACATTCGCCTTGACGCTCGTCCTGTCGATCGCTCAACCCGGCTGCATCCCGATCGTCATCGCTTGTTCCTTTCTCTACCAGAATCTCGTGGTTGCCTGGTTCACCCCCTTCGTGCCCGATCACAATACATTCGATGCGCTGCGTGGCGCCAATTTCGTTATCCTGATGACTGCCTTTCTGGCCTTCGCCATGGCCTCGTTCCAATATCGCGTGCGGGCGCTGACCGAATTGCGGCCGTGGTTGATCTTCAGCTTCCTGCTTTGCGGTACAGTTAGCTTCTATCTTGCGCTCGGTGCCGTGCATGGCGGACCGAAGGATGCCGTCATCTACTTCCGCAATACCATCACGCCGCTTGCATGCTTCCACATCGCCATCCTTGCCGCCAGTCTCTATCCCATCGACCTGCGCAAAGGCATTTTTTGGCTATGCGCCGCCGCCATTCTCTATGGATATCTGGAGCAGATCTTCCGGATGGATTTCCTGAGCCTCTTTCATGGCGATCTTTATATTCACCGCGGTCTGAAGGCGCAGATCGAGGCGGGTGTCTGGGAAAAGAAGCTGCGGGAAACCGGCTTCGTGCTCCGCGGCATCGAAGATACGATGATGACGACCTTCTTCAACATTAAGCTACTCAGTGATTTGGTCCCGCCGATCTTCCGCAATGGCGGTCCGAATTTTCACCCCATCAGCTATGCGTATGGGCTGAGCATCATGTCGACCTGGCTTCTCTTCAGGGGACGTTGGCTGCTGCCCATTGCCGCGCTGCCGTTGCTGCTTGTCATCGGCTCGAAGGGCGCGACCTTTATGCTGCTTGTGGCGCTGGGCGCGCGGCTGATCTATCGCCCCTCGCGTGCGGAGTTCACTCTGCTTGCCGTCATTGCGCTTTCCGTCTCCTGGACGGTTGCGGCCATCCTGTTCGGCGTGACGCATGGCGACTACCATGTTCTCGGGCTGATCGCCGGTGTTCGCGAATTCATGCACAATCCGCTCGGCCAGGGCCTGGGGATTGGCGGCAACCTGTCGAGCACAAGTCTCAATCTGGATTGGGACCGCGCCCAGGATGAGGGGGTTGCCTCGGTTCCCGTGGAAAGTGCCGTCGGCGTCATGCTCTATCAAATGGGCGTGGGCAGCTTCGTCTTCTTCGGCTTTCTGATCGCGCTTGCCCTGTCTGCCCGCAAGCAGCTGATTGTCACCGGCGATCCGGATTTCCTCTTCGCTTTCGTCGCCGTCGTCACGATCACCTCCAATGCCGTCTTGCAGGAAGAGGCGTTCTTTTCGCCTCTTGCCCTCGGCTTCGGCCTTCTGCTCGTCGGTGTTTCCTTCGGAACGCGATGGCGTTCGCTCGGCGTTTCGAGGGGATTACTCAATCAATTGGGCGAACATGTACAAGAGCGAGCGCCACTTCGTGACTGATCTGCCCTGGCGCACTTATGGCATGCCTCGTGCGCTGGAATTGTTCGGGTCGCTCAAAAGGCTTGCGAGCGAACCTGTGAAAATATTCATTAATAGAAATATAGTATGTTTCTAACATGTGAAGCACGCAAAGTCGTATTGATAATATTGTGGAGTTGTTCATGTCGGTTTTAGGTGCATTTCCTCTCGGACTTACTTGTCGACCGATTGAGGACAATGATTGGGACGGGATTATCGATTGTCTGCGCAGAAATTTCCCGGAGCGCGATCGAAGCTATTGGAAGCGCGCCGTCACGCGCATGGAGAAGCGTCCCTTCGTGCCCGATCTGCCGAAATACGGCTTTGTGCTGGATATGTCCGGACATATCGTCGGTGTCCTGCTGGCGCTATATTTTCGACATGACGGACTGGAAGGCGAAGAGTTGCGCTGCAATCTGTCGAGCTGGTCTGTCGATCCGGAATATCGCGCCTTCGCCGGCAAGATGGTGATCGCTGCGCTCAGACGAAAGAACGTGACCTATATCAATGTTTCGCCGGCTCCCGGGACGATAAAGCTCAACGAGGCGTTCGGCTTCCGCCGCTATGCCGACGGACAACTCGCCTTCTTTCCCATACTGAGTGCGGCGAGGCGGCCTTATCGTGTGCTCGAAGCCCGCGCTGATCTTCCGGAGATGTCACTGCTTTCCGAAGGTGACAGGGGGATCCTTCTCCAGCATGCGGCGCTCGACTGCTTTTCGCTGATTTGTGTCGGCGAGGGCAGGGCATTGCCCTTCGTCTTCAAGACGCGCCGCATCCTGCGCGGCATGATTCCGAGTTCTCAGGTGGTTTATTGCCGCTCGCCCGAAGAGCTTAGTCAATGCGCCGGCGTACTTGGGCGCTATCTCCTGCGCAAAGGCGTATTCCTCTGTGTCGTCGATGCGAACGGGCCGGTGCCTGGTCTCGTGGGGCGTTATTTTGCCGGAAGCGGGACAAAGTATTTCAAAGGTCCGAAGCCGCCCGCGCTTGGCGACTTGACATTTACCGAGCTTGTCATCTTCGGTTTCTAGAGCGGTTCATCATTTCACGAAATTTCTGAACCGCCCTATCTCATTGTTATCCGGCCGTTCTGGATAGAAGACTGCTGCGCATTTCTCCTGGAATTGCTCTGGTCATGCTATGGCGTCGACTTCAGGTTCAGCGACGGTGAGCGAACGACGGATCTGGCGCGTATCGTCTTGAGATGCTGAAGCTTTGCTGCGAGAGCGGGGCTCAGGCTGTCGATGCCGGACAGTATGCGGCGCTGCATGAAATGGAATTGGCGGCGCAGACGCCAGCTCAGATCGGTTCCGCCCCCCATATTGAAATGATGATCGGCCGTCCGCAGGACGTTGGTGTCCATCGCAAGCTTTTCCGGATCTCCGTAGAAGGCTGCGATCCTGGTGCTGTCGATCGAGGTCTCCTCCATCCATTGCGGAACATGGACGGTGCAGAGGCGCTCGACGTCGGTCAGAAGCCGGCTGACGCCAAGGCCGATTGCCGGACAGGAGGTCATATAGGCGTCCCCGATCAGGACGACGCCGGCTTGCCGACAATTTTCGGCAAAGGTGATGTCGGTGATCCAGCTGTCGATACGGCTGGCGATTTCAAAATCACCGAAGGTCTCGACTAGGGACGGGAAGGCGGCGACAAGCGCCTGCTTCGGTTCGTCATAGAGTGACTTCACCCAGGGATCGCGCGGATCTCGAAACAGGAAAAGATTGGCGCGTGTCGCGCCGGGAACCGGAAATAAGCTGAGATGGTCGATGCCATCGCCGTCGCCATAATAAGTCAGCGCCGGATGCCGAAATCTGTTCGACCGTAGCGGACGGAGGTTGAAGCCGAATGCAAGGGGGCGCCGTGCGCCGATCGACCGATGAGTGATGCCGATATCCCGACGCAATATATCGCCCATTCCGCCGGCGAGCACCAGCAGTCGCGCCGTCATCTCGTTCTGGCCGAGGATCGAGATCCGCTGTTGCGTCGCGCCTGTCCGCAAGCCGCAGACCTGCCCGACGACGAAGTTTACCGTTTCCGGCAATGCCGCGCGCATCGCAGCGATCAGCCTGTTGTAGAAAAATCCGTAGTTGCGACCGTATGTCCGGTCCAATACTCGTCCCCTGTGCATGTTGACGATCTCGTCGAAGGGCAGGGAGGCGGCCGACAGAGGTGCGAGCAACTGCAGCCGTTGAAGTTTTTCGATTTCCTCGCCGCCGACTTTTTCGACCCGAAACTCCTGCGGAAAGATGCGATGGCGATCGATGAGCGTTACCCGATACCCTGCTCGTCCGAGCAGGCAAGCGGTCAACGTGCCGGAAAGCCCACCACCAACGATGGCTATGTCCGTGTCCGTTTCGCCGGTCGACAGCTCTAAATAACGCCGGTTCGTCATTTCGAATACCTCAGGATTGCGTAGATGGCATAGGGATTGGTCGTCAGGTAGCGCCAGAACAGGCGGCGAGGCTCCATCAGCATCCGCCAGAACCATTCGAAACCCAGTTTCTGGACCCAAATCGGCGCTCTCTTTGTTCTTTCAGCGAGATGGTCAAAGAGCCCGCCCGACGTCTTGATGATGCCGACATTGGCAAGTCGTGCGGCAAAATCATGCACGAAGATCTGCTCGCGCGGGACCCCGAGGCCGATCCACAATATGTCGGGCGCAAGCGCGTTGATTTCGTCAAGCTTGCGCTCCAGAGCCTCCCCGGCAAGATAGCCGTGGCAATGACCGGAGATGCGCAAGCCGGGATAGCGCGTTCGTACGGCCGAGACGGCTTTTTGGCTTGCCGCCTCCGTTGCGCCCAGGAGGTAGAAGCTTATGCCCTCCTTTTCGGCCAGTTCCGCTACATCGTGGAAGAGGTCCGTCGTTGCGACGCGCTCGGGAAGCCGCACCCTGCAGAGCAGGCGCGACGCCATGACGAGCGGCTGGCCATCGGCGAGGATCTGATCGGCTTCGTGGAAAAGTTTGGCGATGTTGGCGTCGGCATGAACGCGCGCGACAACCTCACCATTGGCGGATGTAAAGTAGTAGGGCCGACTGTCGCGGCGGCGCTTTCGCGCGACTGCAATCATGAAGGAGGCGGCATTGCGCCGATTGACGACGGTGATGGGCAAGCCGCCGATCAATACGCTTGGAAGTGTTGGCGGATAGTCTTGAGTCGGAATGGCGGTTCCTCGTTCGGGCGCGTCCACCGGCTGCATTTGGCTCTCCTGATTTGAAACCTGTCCTTCGGAGGCGAGATGTCGGCCAGCGGCGTCCGACCCGTCGAGGTCGTGCGTCTGAATGCCATCTCGGATTGAATAAGCTCTTCGTAAATGTCTTCGGGGTTCTGTACCAATATCATGCACGACCATTACCTCCGCTTGCGTAATGGTTAGCTAATATGAATTGGAAAGTTAAGTCGTTTATTAGTATTCAGTTAATATGTAAATTTCTAAAGAAATAATATACGCACAGACTTAAGGACTCGCGTCTGACGCACCTCTACTTAAAAAGTGATATTATGAAGTAATTTCAATATGATGTTCTCGCGCTGGCTTCCGGCGTCATTGAGTAAAGTGCGAGGTGTTCGTATCAGCTACGATGCATCCAAGAGCCATCGCACTGGCTCGCGCCCGTACCGTTCGAATTAGGGATCGTCCTAGTTTCGAACAACATACGACCTTAACGCTAGTCCTCAGTCATCAAGCTTTCGTATGCGCTCGCTCGCATCAGAGGCCGATGCAACCTAGGAACGTCATAACGGGAAGCGTGGGGAAGGGCGTACG
This sequence comes from Martinezella tropici, assembly GCA_000799755.1. Classification (GTDB taxonomy): domain Bacteria; phylum Pseudomonadota; class Alphaproteobacteria; order Rhizobiales; family Rhizobiaceae; genus Rhizobium; species Rhizobium tropici_A. Next base: position 459,369 of record JUHI01000003.1, on the reverse strand, counting down.
TTACACGTTGAGCAAGGCTTGCAGCCCTGCAAGTTGGTAGCGCCAGAAGGCTGTGACTGCTTGCTGGATGGATTGAGGATCTTGATGGGCGTCGAGTATGTCGGCGATCATGTCGACGGTCCGCGCGAACACTTTATGGAGCACGAACCTGGACGCTGGCGATAAAGCGCTGCCACCTGCCCTGCGCTCCACATAGGAGGAGGCGAGGCGTTCCATCTCATTGATCATGAGCCCTCGCACATGCTCGAACCGAGTGCCTTGGCTGCCGCGCAGCAAAATTAAAACCGCGACACGGTGATCGATCCAGAAGGACAACAGCGCCCCTGCGGCGCCTGATCCGGCTGCCGTCGCACCCTCCCAATCCTTGATTTTCGGAAATTCCTTCAGGCGAGCGCGCAATTTTCGCAGCAATTCCGCGGCAACCGGTGGCGTGACGACGGTGTTGAAGAGTGCTTCCTTGTCACGGAAATACTTGTAGATATTCCCGGTGCTGATGTCGGCACGCTCGGCAACATCGGCAAGTCTCGCGGCGGCAAAGCCCTTTTCGGCAAAAACGGCGCCGGCTGCGGCGACGATGCGGTCGCGTACGTCGTCCTTCAGTTTCTGCGGCATGCGGTTACTCGTGGAAGAGAGATCAGATCTGAAGACCAGTGGGAAGCCTCTTCGAGCTGGAACGCAAGAGAAAACAGCATGTCGTCGCGTCCCCTCGCCGCCGTGAAGTGGCAGCCGATCGGCAGACCGTCTGCAGTTCGATGCAGCGGAACCGACATGGCCGGCCAGCCGGCAAGCGACGCGACCACCGTATAGCCGGCGAGTCTTGCGATAAAATCGTCGGCTTCGGCGGGTGGTTGGTTCGGACCGTGAATGTCGAGCGGAAACGCTTGCATGGATACGGTGGGCGATAGCAGCACATCGATATCAGCAAGGGCGTCATCCGCTGCGCGCTCGGCAATAGGAAATGCTTTAGCCAACGTCGCAAGCGTTTCCGGAGACACGCCTTCGGCCCTTCGAACCAGATCCAGCGTATAGGGCTCGAACAGGTTCGGGTCGAAGCGATCCCCCAGCATCTGCCGCACCTGGCTCAATAATTGACCGATGCTGAAACCGGTGAGCGTGAAGAAGGCCTCGCGCGTTGCTTTGGTGTCGATCACGGGACCGGCAACATCAATAACGTCATGGCCAAGCAGGCGGCAGAGGTTAATGCCAGTTTCGAGTGCGGCCGCCGCATCGAGCGAAGCCGGTGAACCGAAGCAATCAGAGCGATAGGCGCCGATCCTCAACCGTTTTTGCGAGGAGGCTCTAAGTACTTCCAGAGAGGGCAAAAGATGCGCGCGGTCCCGCCGCTCGGTCGCGACCAACCAGTGATAGCTGTCGCGAACGGAGCGGCTGACACAATGCTCGGCGATGAGCCCCGCCGTCGGCATCTCGGCTGGCATGCCGTTCGATACCGTGCGGCCGCGCGTAGGCTTGAAGCCGAAAAGTCCAGTAAAGGAGGCCGGTCCTCTGATCGAGCCGCCGCCGTCGGATGCATGGGCAATGGGCACAAGCCCGGCTGCGACTGCCGCCGCTGCTCCTCCGGATGATCCGCCGGACGATCGCGACGTATCCCAGGGGTTGCGCGTTGCCCCGTTCGCGAACGTTTTCGTAGTGCCAAGCAACCCGAACTCCGATGTCGCGCTTTTGCCGAGGACGATCAAGCCGGCCGCGTCGAGAGCCTCTGTGTAATCGGAGCCCGCCACCGCTCGCTGGCCGGCAAACATCCTTGTCCCGAATGCCACGGCATGGCCTGGATAGGACATTAGGTCCTTGAGCAGCGTGGGTACACCGGCGAAGAGACCTTCGGGAGCGATGGTTGCGGCGCGTTCGCGCGCAAGATTGAAATCCGTGGACGCGATTGCATTGATTTCAGGGTTTATGCGCTCGATACGTTTGATAGCGGCGTCCACGAGTTCCAGCGGGGTCACCTCCTTGCGGCGAACCAGTTCGGCCTGGACGGTCGCATCCCGTAGCGTGAATTCATCGGGTTCGTAAACCTCGGTATGGTCTGTGCTCTCACGCATCGCTTTTGCTCCATGATGATGAATAGAGAATTCATTATTCCTTATTCGATGTCAAGGCTGCTGCGATTGTGAGACTGGATCATCAGTTGACTACAGTTACATAACGAGTTATATAATAGCTTATATAAATGATGGAGGCTTGCTTGGTTGAAGATGTTGTGAGGTCGCTGGGTTTCCTCTGCCTTGGCAGCAGATTCCGTCGGATCGGCGAACGCCTACAGGCTGATACGCAGCAGATCATGGAAGAACAGGGCGTCTCGTTGCAATCTGCCCAGTATCCCTTCCTCGCCGCCATTGACCGTGCCGGCCCGTTGACGATCGGTGAACTTGCCCAGGCCGTCGGCATTACACAACCGGGCGCGACGCGCACCGTCTCACAGCTTCTGGAATTGGGTTATGTCGACATGCAGGCCTCGGCCGAGGACCAGCGTCGTCGCCTGGTCTCGCTGACATTGAGAGGGCAGGAACTCATTGACTATTCGAAGCAATCAGTATGGCCTCGCGTCGAGCAGGCGGTGCACGAACTTTGCGGCGACCTTTCCGGGCCGATATTGCAACAACTGGGCGCGATCGAGGACGGACTTGCGGAAGCTCCGTTGAAACGGCGCGGCAATCTCGGCAGGGAGCAGAAATGATGGGCCATATTCTCGACAGACCGATCTGGAGTGCCCTCGAAACCGCGCATGCTTCGCTGGCTGAGGGCAATGCGCGTGCGCGGCGCTACCCGCCTTCCATCGTGCCATTCGCAGCAGCAGCCGACAATTCGAACGAGAGCCTCGGTGCTCTGGAAAAGCTGCCGACAGGCGACGAAGTGATGGCGATCGTCGAAGCCGAACCGATTATCGTTCCGCAGGGATTGACTGTTCTTTCCAATGCCCGGCTCGTGCAGATGATGGCGGAGCGGCCTTCCGAGCGGGTCTCGGATAGCAGGATCGAGCTGCTGACCGAGGCCGACGCCGCAGCTATGCTTGATCTTGCCACGCTCACGAAGCCTGGCCCCTTCACGCTGCGCGCCCAAAGCCTCGGCTCGTTCTGGGGCGTGAAGATCGATGGGATTCTCGTCGCCATGGCCGGTCAACGCATGCGCCAGACCGGATTTGCCGAGCTCAGTGGCCTCTGTACCCATCCGGATTTTCAGGGACGGGGTCTTGGCACCTTGCTCTTCCGCTTTGTCGCGGGCGAGATCGCAGCGCGGGATGAAACCGCCTATCTGCACGCCTACGTCACGAACGCTCCGGCCGTCGCACTTTACGAAGCGATGGGGTTTCGCATCCGCTCGGAGATGAACTTCTGCGTCGTCAAGCGGCAGCCGGCCTGATCTGCAAGCCGGCTGGCGTGAGGCAAGATTACTGCTGTTGCAGGGCAAGCCGCAGGCCGAGGGCCATGTAGATCGTGCCGATGACCTTTCCTTGCCAACGGCCAATGGTGCGGTTGCGGCGCAGCCAGCCGCCGATCGATCCGGCGCCGATTGCCAGAAGCGAGGTGACGCCGATGCTTAAAGTCACGAAGATGGCGCCGAGCAGCGCGAATTGCACGATGACCGAGCCGCTTTCCGGATGGATGAACTGTGGCAGGAAGGCCAGGAAGAAAAGTGCCGTCTTTGGATTGAGTATCTCCGTGAAAAAACCTTGCCGGAATGCACGCATGGGCGTGATCGCCTGCGCGGACGGCATGTCGATGCTGCCGCTCTTTTCGATGAAGGCCTTGAAGCCGAGATAGATCAGATAGATGACGCCGGCATATTTGACGATTTCGAAAGCCAGCGCGGATGTGGCGAGCAGCGCCGACAGTCCGAAGGTCGCCATCGTCGTATGGAGGAGATCGCCGGCGGCGATGCCGGCGCCTGTCGCAAGCCCGACGCGCTTGCCGCCGCTGACGGCCCTGGCAAGCGTGAGCAATGTGGCAGGCCCGGGAATGACCATCAGACCGATCACCACCAATATATAAGTCGTCAATACACCAGTGCTTATCATCGATCTCTCTGAAGCTGGGGGCTTTGGCACGGTTCCGGCAATGCCGGAACTCTTGCGTGCGTCATTGATCAGCTGGCTCGCAGATTAATCGATTTGGAGATCGTTGCAACATGGATGTGAGGATGCCTCCGGTTGGGCCGCCCATGAGTGCCGTTCATGTCCTTAGGCCGGATCATTGTTCAGGCAGGCCTATGCGATAGACTTGGCGTCCCTGTCGAAAAGATGCAGTTGCTCCCGATCAACGGCAAGGCTCACCGGCTGGCCGACGCTGAGATGGACATTGCCGGGCAGGCGGACTGTCGTCAGCTGACCACCATCGTGGACGACATAGGCGTAGGTGTCCGACCCAAGTCGTTCGACGACATCGATCCTGCCTTCGAGATGGCCGAGCCCCGGTTCCTGGACGGCGATATGTTCCGGGCGAGCGCCGAGCTTTGCCGCGCTCAAAGGCGTCGAAGGCAGCGCAAGCACGCCGCCGCCGGCGATTTTCAGTCCCCCGGAGGTCTGCTCGACATCGTAGACATTCATCTTCGGCGAGCCGAGGAACTGGGCGACGAAGAGATTGGCGGGCTTTTCGTAGAGCTCGATCGGCGAGCCGATTTGCTGGATCTCTCCGTCCTTGAGGACGACGATCTTGTCGGCGAGCGTCATCGCCTCGACCTGGTCATGGGTGACATAGATCATCGTTGCGCCGAGGCGTTGGTGCAGCCTGGCGATCTCGATGCGCATCTCCGCACGCAGGGCGGCATCGAGGTTGGACAGCGGCTCGTCGAAGAGAAACGCCACGGGATCGCGGACGATGGCGCGGCCGATCGCAACGCGCTGGCGCTGACCGCCGGACAGTTCCTTCGGCTTGCGGTCGAGATAGTTTTCGAGCCGTAGGGATGCGGCGGCAGCCTGAACACGACGATTGATTTCGGCCCGGGGCGTGCGGGCAACTTCGAGGCCGAACGCCATGTTGCCGCGCACGGTCTTGTGCGGGTAGAGCGCGTAGGACTGGAAGACCATCGACAAGGCCCGATCCGCCGGCCCGAGATCGGTGACATCCTCGCCGCCGATCAGGATTTGGCCGGAGGTGACCTCCTCCAGACCGGCGACGAGGCGCAGCAGCGTTGATTTCCCGCTGCCGGAGGGGCCGACGAAGACGACGAATTCGCCATCCTCGATCCGCAGGTCGAGGCCGCGGATGATGTCCAGTGCGCCGAACGATTTCCGAATGCTTTTCAGTTCTATAACGGCCATGTCTGTTTCTCCGCAGCCCTATGCCTTGACGCCGCCGGCGCCGAGGCCGCCTTGCCAGAAACGCTGCATGACGATGAAGGCGATGATGACGGGAACGATGCTGATCAGCGCGCCGGCCAGCACCAGGGTAAAGAGCGCGGCCCCTCCGCCGGAGCCGACGGTCGCCGTCGCATACCATTGCGCAAGGCCGACGGTGACGGGGAAATATTCGGCTGAGCTCAGGACGACGAGGGGCAGGAAGTAATTGTTCCAGGTCGCCACGAAGGAGAGGATGAGCACGGTCGCAAAGCCCGGCATCAACAGGCGCAGCGCCAGAGAGAAGAAGATGTGCAGCTCGCCGGCGCCATCGACCCGGCCTGCATCGATCAGCTCATTCGGTATGGCATCGTCGGCATAGACGCGCATCAGGAAGACGCCGGGCGGATAGACGAGAGACGGCAGGATCACGGCCCAAGGCGTATTGACGATACCAACCTTCGACATCAGCAGGAACAGCGGCACGACGAGCGCCGTTTGCGGGATCATGACGGCCCCGAGAATGATCGCAAAGATCAGCCTCTTGCCGAAGAACTGGTACTTTGCAAGCGCATATCCGGCCATGGTGGAAAAAAGGGCGGCGCCGATGCCGGCGGTTGTCGCATAGATGATGGTGTTGAACAGCCAGCGGGCAAAGATACCGCCCTGGAAGCTGAAGACCTGGCCGATGTTCTCGACAAGCTTGAAGTCGCTCGCAAACCAGAGGCCGAAGCTCGTGAACAGATCATTGTTCGATTTCGATGCCGAGACGAGGACATAGAAGAGCGGCAATGCGGTATAAAGCCATATCACCAGCAGGATTGCCGTCAACATCCAGCGATTGCGCCGGAAGGAGGGTGAGCGCTTCGACTTGCCGACGATGGTCATGCGCGGCCACCGCGATTGACGATCAGCATGAAGGCATAGGAAATCACGGCTGTGACTGCACCGAGCAAGAAGGATATGGCAGCAGAATAATTATATTGCTGGTTGGCGAAAGCAAGTGTGTAGGCATAATAGTTCGGCGTGTAGGAGTTGGTGATACTGAGTGGAGCAAGATTACGCAGGAGATAAGGCTCGGAGAAGAGCTGCAACGAGCCGATGATCGAGAAGATGATGGTGACGACAATCATCGGAGCAATCAGTGGAAGTTTCACGCGCACGGCATAGATGAAACTGCTGGCTCCATCCATCGAGGCTGCCTCTTCCAGATCCGTCGGGATGGCCTGAAGCGCGGCGTAATAGATGATCATCTGATAGCCGGTATATTCCCAGTTGGCGATATTGGCGATCGACGGGAGGATGGTATTCGCCCCGAGGAAATTGGGTGCTGGAAGACCAAGCGCGTTGGCGAGCTGCGTAAAAGGACCGAAGGCTGGACCATAGAGATAGCCCCAGATCAGGGTGGCGATAACAGCGGGCACGGCATAGGGCAGAAATAGGCTCACCCGGAAGAAGCTCTTGGCATAAACGGTGCCGCTGTCGAGGATTAGGGCGATCAGCAATGCGATCGCGACCATGCCGGGGATCTGGATCACCGCGAATTTCAAGAGCACCAAGACGCCCTGCCAGAATTTCGGATCGCCGAGCGCACGTACAAAATTGTCGGCACCGACAAATTTGGTGCCTGCAACCACTGTCGTCTTGTAGACCGCCAGGTTAAGCGCATAGAGCATCGGTGCAATCAGAAAGGCGATGAAGAGCAGTGCAAAGGGAGTGAGGAAGAGAAGAGGTGCCAGTCTCTTGCCCACGCGGCGGCGACGTTTGCGCTGATTAGGACCGGCCATCTACATTGTCTCCGCCTGCAAAAATATGCCCGCGCCGAAGCGCGGGTCATGCGAAAAGCATGCGGGCGGCCTGCAACCCGCATGCCGATGATCACCCCTTGGAAACGGTATAGCCCTGATCGGCGCAGTAGGCGCTGACGCCTTCCTGCAGTCGATCGAAAGCATCACCGAGAGAGCCTTTGCCGCCGATGGAGGCGGAAAGCTCCTGCTGCACCTGGCCGGCAAGATAATCCTGAAACGGCGCATACTGGAATGAGGAGTCGACGTGCTTGGCGGCTTCAACAAACACCGAGTTGACCGCCTGGCCGCCGTAGAGATCGTATTTGTGATTGATGAGCTCGGGGTCGGCGACGAGTTCCTTCAGCACGGGGAAGAGGAACTGCTTGGTGTTCCACAGACGCGCCGCCTGGGGATCTGCACCCAGGAACATTGCAAGCTGCGTTGCTTCCTTCGGATGTTTCGAGGTCTTGAACACCGCGAATGTGGAGCCGCCGAGATTGGCGGAGACGTATTTTCCTTCGTCCCATTGCGGCAGCGGAGCCGCGCGCCAGTGACCATTGCTCTTCTTGGCGAATTGCGGAATGAACACCGCGCCCCAGGCACCGGTCATCCACGAGGCATAGGTGCCCTCGTCGAGACCGGTGAACCAGTCGGTGGTCCAGACGGGCGTCTTGACGCCAACGGCCTTGGCGTCGATGAGATCCTGCCAATAGGCGGCCCATTTCTTTGCAATGGCATCGTTAAGGTTGAGCTTGAGATCGGTGCCGTTGAGCTCGAACGGCTTCCAGCCGGCCTGCGCCAGAAGTGCGATCACCCAGCCACCATCGGCCGTGCCGCCGAAATTGGTAAGGTATGTATCCGGCGATGCCTTGCTGAGAGCCTTCGAGCTTTCGGCAAAGGCTGCCCAGGTTTTCGGCACCTCGATCTTGTGCGCGTCCAGCACGTCGGCGCGGTAGAGAATGCCCATCGGGCCTGAATCCCAGGGGATACCATAAACGGCATTGCCATCGGAGGCAGATGCCCAGGTCCAGTCGATGAACTTGTCCTTGACGTCGTTGGCGCCGTATTGGCCCATGTCGAGCAGCGCTTCCAGCTGTCGGAAGCCGGGAATATTGGTGAACTCGACCTGGCCGACATCGGGCAAGCCTGTACCCGCCTGAATGGCATTGCGCAACTTTACATATTCATCCGGCCCCTGGCCGGCGTTCTCGAGCTTGACGCTGATATGCGGAAAGGCCTTGGTGAAAAGGTCGATCTCGGCCTGCGTGTTCGGCGTCCAGGCCCACATCGTCAGCTCGACTTTTTCCTGTGCCATAGCTGGCGCGCCAATGCCCGAAAATGCTGCGGCGGCAGCGCCTGCGCCGGCGGCTTGCAGCAATTGGCGTCGGTTCAACGCGATCTGGCCAAGGTCTCTCTTTATGTCGTTGGTCATTACATGTCCTCCCACATCCGGCGAAAGCGCTCTCCCAAAGGCCGATCCTTTCGCGACAATCGGCAATTCATCACGCGCAATTTGCATTGTCAATTGCGCAATTTGCGAGATTGTGCAAAATCTATTGCGATTTTCGTGTACTTGATCATGACTGAGGCGTTGATATTGGCGCCGAGGGATGGATTTCTCGCGGGAATCCCATGATTATCTGGAAAATCTGAAGGGTAGGGAATTTGACTCGTTCACCGAAATCCAACGCAAATCAGCTTGAAATTGCCAAGGCAGCGGGCGTTTCGGTCAGCACCGTCTCGCGCGCGTTGTCTGATGCGCGGGGGATCAGTGATGAGCGGCGCATGCAAATTCGCAAGATTGCGGAGGATGCCGGCTATTACGGTCGCGCCCGGAGCGCTGCCGAGCCGACCAAGCATTTGCGGGCCTATGTGACAGGAAGTCTTGCCACCGGCGGTCTGGCTCCGTTCTACGAAGCGGTCATCGGAGGCTTGCGCGACAATGCCCGCGACAGCGGCTTCAGCCTGTCGATCCGCATGGTGGACGAGACGTCGCTTGGGCCGGAGCGCATGGCGCGCGATCAGGAGCAGGAAGAGGCAAATGCGACGATCTTCATCGGCATTGATCTGACCGATGGTCTGGCCAGCTATTTCCTAGGCGGTAGCCAGCGCGCTATTCTCGTCAATGGCTATGATCCGGATATGCGGTTTGACTGCGTGGCGCCCAACAATTTCTATGGAGCGCGCATGGCCGGACGTGCCCTCCTTCGGGCCGGTCACAGAAAACTGCTTTATATTCATGACCATACGCGATGGACGACCACACAGCGCCGCCGTGGTTTCTATGCTGCACTGGAAGACTATCCCGATGCATCTGCTGCAGCGATCGGCGTTGCCAACGGGGTCGATACGGCCTTGCTCGCCGAAGTGGAGCGCCGTGCGAAGGGCGAGGCGGATTGGACGAGTGTGTTCTGCGCCAATGACATGGCCGCATTCCGGCTGATGAATGCCTTGGAAGCTGCGGGTCTCAGTGTACCCGGCGAGATTTCGGTGATCGGCTTTGACGATCTGCCTTATGCTGCGATGATGCATCCGCGATTGACGACAATGCGGGTCAACTGTTTCGAGATGGCCCATCAGGCCATTCTACTTGCGCAGCGCCGCATTTCCGAACCCGACGCGATGCCCCTCCAGCTTGAATGCGCCGTTACCCTGCAGTCCGGTGCGACGGTCGCGCAAATTGCGTAAATCGACGGAATGTGCGCGAATCTATTGCGTCGTTTGCGTTTCTATGCGATCTCTCGCGCCAGTGGCGTGAATGCCATCAAGCATTTGCGGACAGTGCGCCGCCGGGAGTTCGTCGTTGTCGCCGCCATCAGTCATCCCGCCGCCAAGGCTCAGCTTTGCTTTCGGCCCGCTCGGCATGGACAAGCTATTTTCCGCATCCGACCAGGAGCGGTTGGAAAAGCACTGCAACATCGTTTCCCGGGCGCCGTTGCTGGAATTTGAAAGCGGTGCTGCGCGTGCCCAGCTTGCGGATACAGATATATTGATCACCGGCTGGGGCTGCCCGCCCATCGATGCCTCGGTATTGAAAAGGGCGTCATCCCTGACGTTCATCGCGCATGCCGCGGGATCGGTCAAGCATCTCATCGGCCCGGCAGTCTTCGAATGCGGGATCACGGTGACGAACGCGGCCGCCGCTAACGCCGTTCCGGTCGCGGAGTTTGCACTTGCCGCCATCCTGTTCGCAAACAAGGACGTCCTCCGCTTCCGGCAGCTTTATGCGCAGCAACGGCGTTCCTTGGAACTGCATCAGTCCTTCGATGGTGATAGTGGCGGCTGGTATAAGAAGGTCGGGATCGTCGGCGCCTCGCGCATTGGCCGCCGCGTCCTTGAACTGCTGCGCCCGCACGCTATGGACATTCTGCTTTTTGACCCGTTGGTCGGTGCCGGAGAAGCAGAACAACTCGGCGTGGAGCTGGTTTCGCTGCCGGAACTGATGAGCGAATGCCAGACGATATCGCTGCATGCACCGCTGCTGCCTTCAACACGACACATGATCGATGCCGGCATGCTTGCGCATATGCGCGACGGCGCAACGCTGATCAATACTGCCCGAGGTGGTCTGGTAGATCAGACCGCATTGGAGGCCGAGCTGGTGACCGGCCGGCTCTTTGCTTTCCTCGACGTGACCGAGCCTGAGGCTTTGCCGGAGAATTCACCGCTCTATGACCTTCCGAATGTCGTGCTGACGCCGCATATTGCCGGCGCGATCGGCAATGAGCGACAGCGTCTCGGCCGGCTTGTTGTCGACGAGATCGAACGCTTCGTCGCCGGTAAGCCGCTGCAACACAGCCTGACCTTGGAGAGCCTGCAGCATCAGGCTTGAGCCGCCGGATTGTCATCGAGACCCTGAAATTTTGAGAGTGAGGACAGCAACATGACGGCATTCCCCTTCATCGCACCGCGTTTGGACGATCCGCGACTTTTGCAGCAGCGCCGTTACGGCATGGTCATCGCCGGCAAATCAGTTCCAGCTCTTTCAGGAGAAACGATTGCACGCGAAAGCCCGGCCCATCCCGGTCATGTCGTCAGTATCATCCCTAAGGGAAGTCGCGCGGATGCCGAAGCGGCAATTGCTGCTGCCCGCCGTGCTTTCGACGACGGTCCCTGGCCGAAAATGACCGGCGGGGAGCGTGCCCGCATCATGAACCGCATCGCCGACCTGATCGAGGCGAATGTCGAGGAACTAGCGACGATCGAGGCGCTCGAAGTCGGCAAGGCCATCAATCAAGCGCGGGGAGAGATGAGCTTTTCCGTGAGCCTCTGGCGCTATGCGGCGGGGCATGCGCAGGGGCTGGAAGGTGAGGCGCACAATGATCTCGGCGGGAACACGATCGGCCTCATCCTGCGCGAGCCTGTCGGCGTCGTCGGCCTGATCACCCCCTGGAACTTTCCGTTGCTGATCGGCTCGGAGCGCATTCCGTGGGCGATCGGCGCCGGTTGCACCGTCGTCATCAAGCCGAGTGAATTCACCTCGGGATCGACGATCCGCATGGCGAAGCTAGCGCTCGAGGCCGGTTTGCCCGAAGGCGTTTTGAACGTGGTGACCGGATATGGTGCCGATGTCGGCCAGATCCTGGCGGAACATCCCGGTGTCGACGTCATCAATTTCACCGGCTCGCAGCGCGTCGGACGCGTGATCGGCGCGCTTGCCGGCCAGAACATCAAGAGGGTAGGGCTGGAACTCGGCGGCAAGGGGCCGCAGGTGGTTTTCGCCGATGCCGATCTCGATGCCGCTTCGGCAAAAATATCGGGCGGGGTCTTCCACTGCTCGGGTCAGGTCTGCATCTCCGGCAGCCGGCTGATCGTGCATGAGAGCATCGCCGATGCGCTTCTGGAAAAGGTTCGGAAGGTTGCGGCAAAGATCGTCACCGGCGATCCTTTGGATGATCGTGTCGATGTCGGCGCGCTGATCCATCCGCCGCATCTCGACAAGGTCGCTGGCTATGTGGCGCAGGGAAGGGCAGATGGCGCGAAGCTGTTGATGGGCGGCGACAGGCTCGGCGAAGCCGGGGCATTCTACGCGCCGACGATCTTCACCGATGTCAGTCAGAAAATGACCATTGCGCAGGACGAAATCTTCGGCCCGGTCCTGACGACCTTCCGTTTCAAGACGGCGGAGGAGGCGGTCCGCATGGCGAATGACACTCCCTACGGGCTGTCCGCCTGCGTCTGGTCGACGAATCTTTCGACGGCCTTCCAGGCCATTCGCCGCATCAAGGCGGGCCGCACCTGGATCAATGGCATGGGCGATGGCGCGCCGCAGCTGGCGATCGGCGGCTACAAGCAGAGCGGCGTCGGACGGGAGCTCGGACGGCACGGATTCGATGAATATTCCGAGCTGAAAAGCGTTCATGTCACGCTTGGGGATTTCCCCGGTCCGGCATGATCCTTGGCATGGCGGGTGGCCGCTTGTTCCGGCTCTAGTTTGTCATTCCGAAGCGGGCGGCGAAGAGCGATTTCAGGCGTGTGAGATCCTCCGGCGAGATTTGCGCATCGGTCAGCGATACCCAGCAGTCTATATAGTGCTGGGGCGCGTAGATGTGTCCGTAGCCGATCGGAGACGTCGTTGCGATCATCATGTCGAAGAGCAACTGGAGCATGGTCACGACCGGTATCCAGGTGAGTTCCGGCGAGACATCAGGCCCGCGAGGCGCTTTCATCCAATCCGGCTCGCGAAAGGCGGAAGCGGCATCGAAGAATACCACGGGATCGCTCGCATATTGCAGATAGATGACCCGGAGCGGCCCCCAGGGAGCGGCGAACTGGTCCGGCGCATGCTCCTGGTTTGCAAAGCGGATCACGGAACCGTCGCGGAATCTCGGCAGCCATTCCGGCGTGCCGGGGCTGCGCGCCGCAGTTGCCGCCTTCCATCTGACGCTGCGGAACGGAGGACCGCTCCAGAGTGCGCCATTCACGGGATCGCCGATGACGTTGTAGATATCGAGCGACAGCTGCGAGTTCATCGCGCCGAGGCTCAGGCCGTGCAGGTAGAGTTTTGGCCGCTTGTCTCGCGGCAGTTTCGACCAATAGCCGTAAACGGTGTCGAACAGGTCGGTTGCCGTTTCCTCGCCCTGCTGCGGCTCGAAGAGCAGCGACATCCAGCTTGTCAGATAGGAATATTGGACGGCGACGCTGGCGACATCACCATGCTGCACATATTCGAGCGTGTCGACCGCGGCCGGGTCGATCCAACCCGTTCCGGTCGGCACAATCACGACCAGCATGGAGCGATCGAAGGCGCCCTGCCGGATCATCTCCTTCAGGGCGAGGGCAGCGCGCTCCTTGCTGGTTTCAGCGTTGTTCAAACCGACATAGATACGAAGCGGCTGCTTTGCCGGCCCGTTCCAGAAGCTTGAGATATTGCCGGCGCCGGGGCCTGAGGCCACGAAATACCGGCCCTGTCGTCCCAGCCCTTGCCAGGCGACCAGCGAGGCAGAGCTGCCGGTCTTCATGTCGGCTTGCGGCATCGGCTGGTCGTCTTCGATCAGCGCGTCGGCCTGCTTGAAGGATGCATCCGCGGTGTCCAGCGCGAAACGAAGCAATATGCCCTGGCCGATCGACCAGAACAATGCGACGGCGATGAGGGCGCCGATCACCTTTGAAAGCCGGCGCGGGACCACGCGTGCAAGCCATTGCGAAAACAGCAGGCTGGCGACGCGGAAAAGACGTCCGACGATGAGCGCGATCAAAAAGGTCACTGCGGCCACGGCGGCAAGCCAATAGGGATCGGCGCTGGCGATCGGCGGCATCTTCCACAGAATGCGAATCGAATTCTGCCAGAAGGTCGCATGCCAGAGGGCTGCCAGGCAGAGAAGCAGGCAGGCGATGCCGATCGACCAACGGGCTAGTTTCAGCGACCGCTTGGGAACCGGCAGCTGCAGATAGATCCAGAGCCAGGTCAGTGCCGTGCCTATCATGTAGCCGACACCGGCGCTGATGCCGGAGAGTAGGCCCTGCACGAGATAGGAGCGTGGCATGAGGCTGGGGGTGAGCGAAGCTGCAAAGAAGATCAGGCCCAAGACCATGCCGAGAAGAGAGAGGGAGCGGAACAACTCCTTATCCAGACGCATGGTGATCCCTTGTTTTAACTTTGGCGCGGGCCAGAACTGCCCTTAGGGCGTGTCCCGGTTTGGCGCGATGCTACGCAATGGCGTGCGGAATGCCAAGAAATCTCCGCACACATATTCGGCGGGTCGTATCCCAGCGGTCGACCATCCGTGTTTCTCCCAGCTTGCTATCTGGTCTATAGTTCAAGGCTGATTTGTTCGTAGGAATGGAGTTTGAAATTGAGCACTGCGTTCATGAAGGAAGAAAGTGCTGAAACGGCGGCGGAAACCGTGCTGCCGGATCGGCCGATTTCTCCGCATCCGAACCGCGTGACCGAGCCGGGATTGAAAGCTCTGGAACTGCAGCTTCAGGACGCGCGCAAGGCCTATGAAGCAGCAAGCGCAATCGAGGATATCAACGAGCGCCGCCGGCAGACGTCGATACCGCTGCGCGATGCGCGCTATTTCGCGGAAAGGGTTCGCACTGCCGAAGTGGTACCGGCGCCCGTTTCATCGGACGTCGTCGCTTTCGGAAGCATGGTGACCTACTGTCGTGAAGATGGGCGCGTGCAGAAATACCGCATTGTCGGAGAGGATGAGGCCGATCCGAAGACGGGCTCGATTTCCTATGTATCACCCGTTGCCAGGCTTCTCATGGGCAAGGCAGTCGGCGATGTCGTGACCCTCGGTAAGGAAGAGCTGGAAATCACTGAGATCGAATAACCGGCTTCCCGCCTGATCCGCCCGCTTTTGCGATCGCTTCGCGCAGCCAGATATGGGCCGGCTGAGAATCCAGTCGTCGATGCCATCGCATGCAGGTCGTTATCCGCGGCGAGGCGAAGGGTAGCTCGCTGATCGTCAGGCCGGAGCCGTTGCAGATAGCTTCGGCAATAGGCCTTCTCATGGGTATGTACATATCGTGCTCCTGCAGGACGGCGGTGCATCCAAGCAGCGGCACAGAGTGCTTGACGTCGCGATGGGCTTGTCGTTCGGCAAGCCAGCGGTCAAGAAAGCCGGTGTCGTCGCCAGCTGAGGAGAGATTGAGATGCGGTCTTCCGATCAGTTCCTCCAAGGTCATCGGGCTTTGCGTCGCGCGGATTTGTGCCCGATGCACAATGACGAAATCGTCGCTGCTCAGCTGTTGCGACGCGAAGCGTTCGCGATCCTCGCCGGGACGGCCGATGAAGAGGTCGAGCTCGGACGCATCGAGCATCGGGTCTATATCGATGGTGCCGCTCGGCCGCAGATTGAGTGAGATGCCGGGCGCCGCGGCGCCGACCATGGAAACGATCCTCGATGTCAGCGCGATTGCCGAACTGTTGTCGAGCGCAAGCCTGAACTGCTGGCGCGCGGTCGAAGCCTCGAACGACCCGGATTGCAGGCCAAGTTCAAGATAGCTGAGCGCCTGCCTAATGGGTTCGGCAAGCTGCTCGGCCCGCGATGTCGGCAGCATGCCCTGAGCCGAGCGCACGAAAAGATCGTCACCGAGCGCATGGCGCAGGCGTGCCAGAGCGTGGCTGGCCGCAGGCTGGCTCATTCCGAGGCGTTGCGCCGCACGCAGGATGTTGCGCTCCCGAAAGACGGCATCGAACACGCGCAACAGGTTGAGATCGATACTGTTTATGTTGGGGGATTGCATGCTCGTCGACCATTCCTAGTGCTTCGCTTTAGGAAAATGCACATTTACGAGAAAAAGTGGAGATAGAAATTCATATTATGCATATCGATATGACGAGGTTTCAGTTCCCCGTCTGCAAGGATTGATGCAAGAGATCCTCGATCCGACGGGGTCCCGGCGGCTGCTCCAACCGCACGGCCACTTTGATATTTTCGAATAATCGCCAAGGAGTTCTTGATGACGATTGCCGGCTCGCTGTTAAGGGCTCTGCGTATTCTCGCTTTCCTCTCGATCGGCCTGGTTCTGCCTGCGATCGCGCATGGAGCAGATGTGACCGATGTCCTTGGCCGTAAGGTCCACGTGCCCGACCATGTCTCGCGCATCGTGCTGGGCGAAAGCCGGCTCAGCTATGCTCTGGCGCTGCTCGACCGCGACAATCCGTTTCAGCGCGTCGTCGGTTGGCAGAATGATCTGCGCAAGCTCGATCCGCATACGTTCGAAACCTACAAGAAGAAGTTTCCGGCCGTTGCCGATATCGCCGTAATCGGTGAGACCTCCGAAGTGAGCGTGAGCGTCGAGACCATTCTTTCGTTGAAGCCGGATCTGGTGATCTTCAGCGTCGCCGGCGAGGGACCGAAAGCGCATAGCCCGATCGCGGAAACCTTGGCACAGGCAGGCATCGCCGTGCTCTATGTCGATTTTCGTGTTTCTCCCATCGAGAACACGCCGAAGAGCATCACTGTCATCGGTGAAGCTATCGGCCGCCAAGCGGAGGCAAAGGAGTTCACCGATTTCTATGCCCGACATCTTGGCTTGATCACATCGCGCGTCGCCGCCTTGAAGGACGAGCAGAAGCCGAGCGTCTTTCTCGAACTTCTCGCGGGCGTTTGGCAGGCGCCCGGCCACACGACGGGTAATGGCGGCCTCGGACAGTTCGTCGCTACGGTCGGGGGTCGTAATATCGCGGCCAGCGTCGTGCCCGGCGCTATCGGCGACGTCGCGGTCGAATATGTTCTCCACGCTGATCCCGATATCTACATTGCCACTGGCAATCGCTCTCCCGGCCTGTTGCTGGGGGCAGGAGTTGACGAAGAGGCTGCGCAAAAGAGCCTCGGCGCCGTTCTTGCCCGTCCGGAATTCAAGGAATTGCGAGCGATCCGCGATCGCAAGGCCTACGGCCTTTGGCATGACTTCTATAATTCGCCCTACAATATCCTTGCCATCGAAGCTCTGGCAAAATGGATTCATCCGGAGCTGTTTCAGGACATAGATCCGGCCAAGACAGAGCAGGAGATGGCCAAATCGCTGCTCGCGATCGACACCGCCGGCACCTATTGGGTCGAGTCCGGCGTCGCGAATTGACGGGAAACGGTGGATGGACGCTCCTGTGACCTCGGGGCACAAGCACGATGCCGGTACGATCTCGGGTTTTGCGAACACGCAGATCGCCTATCGCGGCCTCGTGCTGCGGCGTCTCGTCATCATAGCTCTGCTGTTTGTGCTTCTTCTGGTATCGTTCGGCTATGACGTTGTCACGGGCTCATCTGGCATGAGTGCGGCGGATCTCCTTAACGGGATTTTCCATGCGGGGGATCTGTCACCCACCGATCGCGTCATCATCTGGAACGTTCGCCTGCCTTTTGCGCTCATGGCCGTACTTGTTGGCGCTTCGCTCTCGCTCGCCGGAGCGGAGATGCAGGTCATCCTCAACAATCCGCTCGCCAGCCCCTTCACGCTGGGCGTCGCCTCGGCGGCGGCATTGGGCGCTTCGACGGTCATCGTCTTCCATCTCGCGCTTTCCTGGCTGCCTTATAACTGGCTGGTCTCGCTTGCCGCTTTCGTCTTCGCCTTCGGTTCGGTACTGTTGCTCGATGCCCTTTCAAGGCTGCGGGCCGGAAATATGGAGACGATGGTGCTGCTCGGAATTGCGCTCGTCTTCAGCTGTAACGCGGTCATCCTGCTGTTTCAGTTGATGGCGACGGAGGATGTGCTGCAGCAGCTCGTCTTCTGGTCGGTCGGCAGTCTCGCACGGGCCAATTGGGACAAGGTCGCCGTGCTGGCAATTACCCTTACCGTGGTCATGCCCTTATCTTTCGGCGCCGCCGGTCAAATGACGGCACTGCGTATGGGGGAGGAACGGGCGATCAGCTTCGGCATCGATGTCGTGCGGCTGCGCTATCTCTCCCTGCTGCGGGTAAGCCTCCTCTCGGCCATCGCGGTCGCCTTCGTCGGCACGATCGGCTTCATCGGTCTTGTCGGGCCGCATATCGCGCGACTTTTAGTGGGCGAGGATCAGCGTTTTACGCTTCCTGCCAGTGCGCTGGTCGGCGCCCTGCTGCTATCGCTTGCCTCGATTACCAGCAAAATCGTGCTGCCGGGGCTCGTCGTTCCTGTCGGCATCGTCACGGCGCTCGTCGGCGTGCCACTCTTCGTCATCCTGATCTTCAACGGGAGACCGAGCCGATGACGGATGAGGGGGCCGGTCTCGTCATTCGCGATCTCACCGTCGCCTACGGTCGAAAAAGGGTTGTGCATTCCATTTCGCTCGGCCCGCTGCCGCGCGGCGAGGTTCTGGCGCTCCTCGGGCCGAACGCGGCCGGCAAGTCCACATTATTGCGCGGGATTGCCGGCCTTGGTTCGGCTTCCGGCAAAATTCTTCTCGACGGTACGGATCTCGCCCGCCTTTCGCGGGCGGAGCGAGCCAAGAGGATTGCCTATATGCCGCAATCGCAGCCGCCGGCTATCGGCCTGCCCGTCATCGAAGCTGTCATGAGCGCCTGCAGCGGCATGCTCGGTCGCGAGACCGCCATGAAGGAAGCCTATGATGCTCTCGCGCGGCTAAGCGCCGTCGATCTCGCCATGTCGCCGCTTGCGGAGCTATCGGGAGGTCAAAGGCAGATGGTCGCGTTGGCCCAGGCCATCGTCCGCCGTCCCGAAGTCCTGCTGCTCGACGAACCGACAAGTGCACTCGATCTCAAGCATCAGATTCACGTCATGGAATGTGCAGCCGCGCTCGCCCGCGAATCGGGAACGATCGTGGTCGCCGTGCTTCACGATGTCCCGTTGGCGCTTCGCTATGCGAATTCCGTGGCGGTGCTGAAAGACGGAGACCTCAAGGTTCATGGGGCGGCCGACGAGATCATCACGCCAGAGCTGTTGGCTGAGGTTTATGGAATTGAAGTGCGGGTCGAGCGCTGCAGCCTCGGGCGAATCCAGATCATGGTCGATGGCACGCTGTCGCAGTAATCGTATAGCCTGCTCGCCGACTGCGCACGGAGCCATCGATCAATGCACTGGGTCGAATGGGGTTGCGATCGCAACCCGCGACGGCGCTACCTGAAAGTCGGCCGGCAGCATCCGGTGATAGGCGAGCATGAGCTGGCAGGCACTGCGGGCATCGTGGCGCAGATCGTGGTGAATGACGAAGGTGATCTCGCCAGTTGACAGTAGCCGGACATTATCCTGATCGAGATCATGAGCGGCGAAGACAGTGCACGCGCGCCGGGCTTCGGCAAAGGCCTTCAATATGGCGCGATTGGCGCCGCCGGCCGAATAGACCGCATGGATTTCCGGCTCACGTTCCAGCGCATCGCGGACAAGCAGCTCGGTTGTGCGGTCGACGCCGAAGCCTTCGGAAATTCGCACGACCGAAAGATGGGGGAATCGCCCTGACAGTACGTCACGAAATCCCCGTTCACGCTCGTCCTCGCCAGCAAAAAGGCTGCTCGACAGCGTCACCAGCACCTTGCCCTTCTGCTCTCCGGCCATGCGACCGAGCAGATAGGCTGCCGTTGCTCCCGCCACGCGGTTGTCCATGCCGACATAGCCGATACGAGAGTTTTCGGGCAGGTCGGTCACCAAAGTAACGACCGGGATTTTCGCCGCCATAAGTTGGGCGGCGATATCGGCAATGGCGGGCGTCGACGGAGCCTTGAGCACGACGCCATGGCTGCCGCGGCGACGTATGGCGCGCAGTATGGCCAGAAGTTCTGCCTCGCTCATCGTCTCGGCCACATGAAAACGTGCGGAAAACGATGCAGGCCGCATGCCGGGCAGTTCCGCTTCGAAGGCTTCGCGGACGGCCGCCGAAAAGCGCTGTGGCGTATCCATGACGACGTCGATCACGAGCCGCTTTCCGACAAGGCCGGACTGCACATACTGTCGTTCCAGTTCGGCAATCGCCGCTGAGACCCGCGAGCGGGTAACGGTGCGAACGCCGGTGCGCTCATGCATCACCCGATCGACGGTCGCAAGGCTGAGCCCGGCTTGCAGCGCGATGTCTTTCAAGGGGAAACGTGACTTCAAGGTGACTCTTTCTGAGGTGTTTTTGAGGTGTTTCCTATCTTTTTCATAGGTCGGGCCGAGGCTAGGATCAATCCCATAAGTCCAACGTCACTTTGGGAGGAGATCACCATGGACGCTCAGACGCTCGCCAGCCGGCGCAGCCAGAAGGTTTGGCTTTCGGCCGACTGCGGCAATTTCGACACCTTTAAAGCCCTGGTCGAAAAGACAGCCAATCCTGCGGACTGGCCGTTGGCGGCAGGAATCGAGAAGAACATCCTCATCTATGATGGCGGCAAGGTTCGCGCCGCCGCCGCGAATGAAGACGACCGCCGCGCTTTGATGGCCGAGTGGGTCGAAGTCTTTACCACAGGCCCAGGCATCATCGTTATCAAGAACGCCATGCCGGATAACGCGGTTGTTGATAGCGCGACCTCTGTGTTCGAAGCTATCGTTCGCGAAGAGAAAGAAAAGGGCAAGGGCGGGGGTGATCACTTTGCCAAGCCCGGCGCCAATGACCGCATCTGGAATGCGCTCGAGAAACACTGCCTGGCGGACCCGGAGAATTTTGCCCGCTATTATGCTTCGACTGCGGTCGCGCTTGTGTCGGAGGCCTGGCTCGGCGTCGGCTACCAGATGACGGCGCAGATGAACCGGGTCAATCCCGGCGGCACAGCGCAGAAGCCGCATCGTGATTACCACCTCGGCTTCATGTCGCCGCAGCAGATGCAGGCCTATCCCGGCCATATCCACGCGGTTTCGCCGCTATTGACGCTGCAGGGTGCAGTCGCGCATTGCGACATGCCGCTTGAAAGCGGGCCGACGTTGTTCCTGCCCTATTCGCAGACCTTCTTCGAGGGCTATATCGCTTTCGGCCGACCGGAATTCCAGGCCTATTTTGCCGAGCATCATGTGCAATTGCCGCTTGAGAAGGGCGATGCCGTCTTCTTCAATCCGGCGGTCATGCACGGCGCCGGCAACAATGTCTCGAAAGACATCTATCGCATGGCCAATCTCCTGCAGGTTTCCTCGGCCTTCGGGCGGGCGATGGAGAGCGTCAACCGCAGCCGCATGTCGGTGACTGTCTATCCCGCACTTCTCACTGCATTCGGTGCCGGGACACTGAGCCGGGCAGAGGTTGCCAACGTCATCGCGTCGACGGCCGAGGGCTATGCCTTCCCCACCAACCTCGACAGCGATCCTCCAGTCGGCGGCCTCGCCCCGAAGACCCAGGCGCAGATCATGGCTGAGGCAATTGATGCTGCAACGGATGCCGGGCAGTTTGCCGGACTGATCGCCGCCCATGCTGCGCGCAGGGAGGCTTGAGGATCCGATGGGCCGACTGGATGGAAAATTTGCCGTCATCACCGGCGGCACGCAGGGGCTGGGCGCGGAAGTCGCCCGGCTCTTTGCCGAACGCGGGGCCACCGGATTGACAATCTGCGGCCGCAGCACCGCCAAGGGTGAAGCCAAGGCACGCGAGATTGGCGATCGCTATAAGATACCGGTTGTTTTCGTCCCTGCTGATCTCGGCGAGGTCGAGGACTGCCGCAAGGTCATCGCGACAGCGGTCGAGAAATTCGGCCGCATCGATGCGCTCGTCAATGTCGCCGCCATCACCGATCGAGGCACCATTCTCGACACCGACCCGGACCTGTTCGACCGAATGTTCGCCGTCAATGTGCGTGCGCCCTTCTTCCTGATGCAGGACGTGATCAAGAACATGATCGCCAACGGCATCGAAGGGACGATCGTCAACATCTCCTCGATGTCGTCGTTGGCCGGCCAGCCCTTCATTAGCGCCTATTGCTCTTCCAAGGGAGCGCTCGATACCTTGACCCGGAATACAGCTTTCTCACTGCTTAAGAACCGGATCAGGGTCAACGCCCTCAATATCGGTTGGATGTCGAGCGACGGCGAGGATCGCATCCAGCGCGAATATCACGGGGCCGCGGAAGATTGGTTGGCAAAGGCGGCCGCGGAGCAGCCTTTCGGCCGGCTGGTCGATCCGGCCGAGGTCGCCCGCGCCGTCGCCTTCCTGTCGTCTGAAGAGTCCGGCCTGATGACCGGCGCCACGATCAATTTCGATCAGTCGATCTGGGGTGCTTATGAGGGCTCACCGCATCCGGAAAAGGCGATGTGAGCTGTGCAAATCAGCGGGAGGGACGCACCCTCCCGCTGATGACCGGCGCCACTTGCTGGCTCGGAGTGTGAGACAGTAAAGCCTCGCGGATCAAAAGCCCTTGATGGAGCCGTCCGACCAGATCATCTTGCCGCTGCGGATGGTGCCGCGTACGCGCGGTACTTTGCCGCGTTCCGCAATCACGAAATCGGCACGCAGCCCCTCGCAGATCCGACCGCGATCATGCAAGCCGAGTGCCTTGGCCGGGTTGGCGCTTGCCAATGCGACCGAAGCGGGAAGACCGCCCTTGCCGATTTCCGCAAGCGCGATCACCGCAGGCAGAATAGCCGATGGGTGATAATCGCTCGCGAGGATATCCAGCACGCCGGCCTCATAGGCTTCGCGTGCGGAAAGATTGCCGGAGTAGGAAAGGCCGCGCAGCGCATTCGGTGCGCCCATGGCCGTTGCCAATCCCAACCGCCTCGCTTCGGTCGCCGTTGCAATGTTGATCGGAAATTCGCTGATCGCGGCGCCGAGGCTATGCAGCAGCGCTGCCTTCTCGACCGTGTCGTCGTCGTGGGATGCCAGCACGACACCGTGCTCGCGTGCCAATTCCGCCAACCCGTTGATGATGTCCATGCTGTCGCCGTGTTCGCTGCGGGCGGCCATGCGCTGCCTGACCATTTCCGCCGCCTGGGTCTCGCTGATCTTCTTGACCTTCGCCGTGTTGGCGATGTGCAGTTCGATATCGCGATATTGTCCCTGGCCAGGCGTGTGGTCCATCAGCGAGATCAGATGAAGTGCGCCGGCGTTTATCAGGACCTTTGCTTCCTCGATCGCGGGCAGGAAGGTTACCTCGAAGCGGCCGTGGACGCGGTGGTCGATCAAAAGCTCGTCTCGCATCGATGCGAGCTTCTCGATCATCGCGTGAGTATGCTCGATCGAGCGCACATGACCATAGGTGGCGGGCGTGAAGGCGACGGCTGCATATGCCGTTGTCACGCCGTTGGCGGCAAGCATCTTGTCGAGGTCGTAGACGCCGAGTTCGAGCGGCATGCGGACGTTGACACGAGGCTCCACGCATTTCTCGATCATGTCGCCATGCATGTCGACGAAACCGGGCAGGAGAAACCGGCCATGGCCGTCTATCTCGGCGCCTTCGACCGGTCTTTCGCTGATATCCGCGATCAACCCATCCTCGATCCTGACGGCGCCGCGCTCGATCACGCGATCCTGTAATACGATTTCAAAATTACTCAGCCACATCGTCCTGCTCGTCCTCGATCTTGATGGCTTCCAGATGCAATTCCCGGTCGATCAATGCCTTTACATCGTCTGGATGATGAAAAACACCGATCATCGCAACGCCTGATGCCTTGAGCTGAGCCAATCGTTCGACCAGCGCGCGGCGGGCGGAATGATCGAGCGAGGCCGTTGGTTCGTCGAGCAGCAAAAGGCGTTGTGGCAGGATGAGCGCACGGGCCAGATTGACCTTCTGCTGCTCGCCGCCGGAGAAGGTGGAAGGGTAGGCCGACCAGAGCTGCTTCTTCACGCCGAAGGCATCGAGCCAGCGCCGCGCTTCGGCGAGAGCTTCGGAATGCGACGTTCCCGCAAGCCTCAGTGGCTCAGCCACGATCTCTTCGGCCGCGACACGCGGACGGGCGTTGAGGAACTGGGTGACGAAGCCGATTTCCCGGCGGCGCAGTACGGCGATGTCGACATCCGCCGCCGTTGCGAGATCGATGATCCCTTCCTGCGTGTGATAGTAGATGTGGCCGGCGCGCGGCAGGTAAGAGCGGTAGAGCGTGCGCAGCAGGGTGGACTTGCCCGCGCCGTTCTCGCCCTTGAGCAGGATGAATTCGCCGGCGCTCAGCTCGAACTCGATATTCTCGAAGGCAAACAGCGTGCGCTTGAGGTGATGCATTTCGAATTGCTTCGAAAGGCCCTGGACACGCAAGACCGGAGCGGTGTTCTGCCGGGCGGAAACCTGAATGTTCATCTCTTCTGTTTCCTTCAAAGCTTGGCGTGAACGAGCTGCTGGGTGTAGGCGTGTTGCGGGTCCTGGAAGATCTGGTCGGCAAGACCCTGTTCCACGACCTTGCCGCGCCGCATGACCATAACCCGGTCTGCCATCGTGCGGATGACGCCGAGATCGTGCGAAACCAGAACCATCGTGATGGAACGTTCGCGCTGCAGCCGCTTCAGCGTGTCGAGCACCAACGCCTGAACGCTGACGTCGAGACCCGTGGTCGGTTCGTCGAGCAAGAGGACTGCAGGTTCAAGCGCGATCGCCTTTGCGAGCTGCACGCGCTGCTGCATGCCGCCGGAAAGCTCGTTCGGTCGGGCATCCATGCGTTCGATCGGAAATTCCGACGCATCAAGCGACTGGCGTGCCCGCTCGCGCAGCTCGGCGAAATTGCGGTTGCCGGCAATCAGCAGGCGCTCGGCGACGTTGCCGCTGCTGGTGTGGTTCATCAGCAGGCCGAGATGCGGGTTTTGGTAGACGATGCCGATATGATGCGCGCGCAGCATACGCCGCTCGAAGCGGTCGAGTGTGAAAAGGTTGCGGCCCTCGTGGCCGGGAAGCGCAAGACTATAGGTGCCGGTGTCGGGCGTATCCTCGAGGTTCATCATCCGAAGAAGCGTAGACTTGCCCGAACCGGATTCGCCGACGATGCCGAGGACTTCGCCCGGATAGACTGTTACGTCGACGCCGCCAAGCGCAGTGACGTCGCCATAATTGCGGGCAATGCCACGCATGGTGAGGATGGGGTCGGCCATCATCAGCCGTGGCGGCTGGCGAGTGAGTGCCGCCGATTGAATGGGATCGAGCGTGGCCATCAGTCCATCCTTCCGTTGTTGTACCAGGTTTCGCCGATCTCGACGGTTTCCGCTTCCGATTTGCGGATGTGCTTTACGCCAAAATGGCTGTCGGACAGCTCGTATTGCGAGGAGCCATCTTCCTGCGGCAGCTCGTTCATGAAAAAGCCGGCGACGTTGCTGCGATAGCAGGTCTTGTCCTGGTGATCCTCGACGCGGTAGGGCACGTCGTCGAAGACAAGCGGCTCGACGCGTGTATAAGGCGGCACGGCGAAGATGCGCTTCTCGCGGCCGGCAGACAGGATCGTCAGGTGATCCGCCTGATTGAGCTTGGGCACATCCCAGCGCGGAATGGGCGATGGCGTCATTACATGGCGACCGTTGACCATGCTCGGATAGCTCGACCCCTGCATGATCCGGCCCGATTTGACGAGCTGCTCGTAGAGTATCAACCAGAGTTGGCCATAATCGGCATCGCCATGCATTTCGCGCGCGACCGACATGTCAGGCTGGACAGGTCGCAGCGGTTCCGGGTTCGGAACCTGCAGCACCAGGATCTGGTCCTCGCGCAGCTTCTCCTCCGGAATGCGGTGTCGGGACTGGATGATGGTCGCGGCCATCGTGTCTTCCGTCTCCACCGCGCCTCCGACACGGCCGACGAATTTGCGGATGCTGCTGGCGTTGACGGAATCGTCAGCTCCTTGATCGATGACCTTCACGACGGAGGTTGGCTTGAGCAGCGTCAGCGTGACCTGCAGGCCACCCGTTCCCCAGCCGCGGGCGATTGGCACTTCGCGGCTGGCATAGGGCACCTGATAACCGGGGACGGCAATTGCCTTCAGAATGCGGCGGCGCATTTCGCGCTTGGCGGATTCATCGAGAAAGCCGTAGTTGAAAGCCATCCAGGGCTTGGTCAATTCCTGCAGTTTCATAGCGCGACCTCTTCCTGTTTCGAGGCAAGCTTCTCGGCATCAACGGGTTTTGCAGCAGCCTCGCTCTTGTCCGCCTTGACGCGGCGCAGCGCGTCGAGGCTCGACTGGAACGTAACGTAATGCGGAAGCTTGAAGTGGATGCAGAAGCCGGAGCTTTCGACCGGCTCGGTATGATAGAGAACGAATTCCTCGTTGGCGGCCGGATGCGGATTGGGCTGGCTGGAGGCGAGATCGAGCGTCGCGGCCGCGATCACCTTCACCTCGTTCCAGCCGAAGGTCGCCGAGAAGCCCAGTTGCAATTCCTTGGCCTTGGAGATGACTTCGGTCTGGCTGACGCGGACGCGGCCGGCGCTGAAGATCGTGCCGGTGGGATGACGCAGGCGAACCGGGGCGTAAGCCAGGCGCAGTTCGTTGACCGTGGGATGCACCGAACTGTAGCCGCGCATTGTCGCATACCCGAGCGCAAGCGTGCCGCCTGTGTCGGCGCGCGCCAGGCTCTGCAGTTTGTGGGCGCGTGCCGGCGGAAAGAGCAGTGGCTCGCGCGTCAGGTCGGGGATTTCTTCCGGCGCCACCGTTTCCACAGGGTGATCCGGAACGAGCCCTTGCGCCTTCTGCCAACTGGTCAGTGACGGCTGGGTCGCCGGCGCGGGTGCGACGGCCGGGATCACCGGCTCGGGCACGTAGTCCTCACCTTGCAGCACATCGACCTGGAGCAGGCGATGGGAATAATCCAGCGTCGGGCCCAGTATCTGACCGCCGGGAATGTCCTTGAAAGCGGCGGAGATGCGGCGGACGGTGAAAAGATCCGGCTGGTCGACCGGCTCCGCGACGGCAATGCGGGGCTGGGTGGTGCGGTAGGCGCGCAACAGAAGGATCGCCTCGTAGAGATCGCCGCCGGCTTGGGCGAGCGCCAGAGCGGCGAGATCGGGTTCGTAAAGCGATGCCTCGCCCATCAGCCGGTCGATGAGATAGGGAAGACCGGTTCGCACGGCCTCGACGCGCTCTCGCGTGATTGGGCCGAGATCGGCGCGAAACAGCCGCTCTGCCTGTTCGATGGCGTATTCGCCACCGCGGGTTGCTACATAGGCCATCAGAGCACCTCGATTTTCGTGGAACGGGGAATGCCGAGCAGGCGCTTGCCATCGACCAGATAGAGATCCCAGCCGAGCGGATAGCGGATTGCCCTGGCGCGCATCTGCCAGAAGGCGGGATCGATGCCGTCGATATCGATCGTGACGCTGTCCTTGATGCCGGGGCCGGTCAGGCGCAGCCGCTGTCCGGAGCCAAAGCGTGCCGGAGCAAACAGCGTCGCGGCGTCATCCGGATAGAGCAGGCTACCGATGCGCAACGTCGACAAGGCCGCGAGCTTTTCCGCGGAATTGATGGTGGCGAAGACATAGTCGGCGCTGGCGAGCGGAAGACGTCTTGCGCCTGTTGCGGCCATTTGCGCATCCAGGGTCGGATCGTCCGCCGCATGGAAGCTACATTCGCGGTCAAGCAGGCTTTCGGCAAGCGGCCAAAAGCCTGCTGTGGGCAGTTCCCGGACTTGTCCGGGCCGGCTCAGTGCCCACATGAGTTCCTCGAACGTGGCGTTTGTGCGGGTATCGTCGAGGGTTGGCAGGAGATTGTGCGCCATGGTCAGAACGTCTCCATCTGCACGCGGGTGGCTTCTACTTTTTGCAGCAGCAGCCGGTCTTCCGCCTGCTGGTGCAGCCGTTCGGCTTCCAGCAGTTCGAGAATGATGTCGGCTTGATGATTGGCGGCGATTGCCGCATCGATGACCGCCATTGCCATGGCATGTTCGAGATCCCGGCCGACCACCGCGCCATAACCCTCGACGGCGCGATCCGGCACGCGGATATGCGCTTCCGACACCAGGACTTCGCCAAGGTGGAAAGCGGTATTCTTGACCGTGTCGATGAGCGGCAGCATTGCGAGGCCGGTGCGGTTTGCGACAACATCGACCTCGCCAAGCGTATCGAGCACTCTTTCGGCTGACGCCTTTATGTTCGCGGGGCGGCTTGCGGCGAGAATTTCCAGTGCCTGCGCATGGTTATAGGATGCGCTGACCGGATTGCCAGTCTTCTCCTCAGTCATCATCTTTTCCTTGGGCATTAGGATTCGTTAGGGGAGCGGGGCTTTCGAATGTTCGAATGATTTCTATATTCATTCGAATGAATTGTCCACGACGTTTTGCCCTGCGGGATCAGATTTCTGAGGCGGCGTGACGCCCTTAGTCGCCGCGCCGGCGCAGCCATTCCGCTGTGATCCGGCTTGCTTCCCGCGCGGCTGCCGCCGGCGTCCGCCCTTCCACCAGGGCAAAGAGGAAGGAGCCGGCAAAACGGTCGCCGGCACCGATCGTATTGGCCGTATCGACCTTGGCGGCCGGCTCGATTTCCACGCTTTTCAGGCCATCGAATAGCGTGATCGGCCGCGTGCCGTCGGTCAGGATCAGCATCTTCAATCTCGAGCCGGCAATCTGGCCGGCGCGCTGCCATGCGAGCGTGAGATCGTCGGGAACGTCGTCGCGCGAGGAGATGACATAGTCAGCCGGCCGCGGCGTCGCGGGCCTGAGCGGGAATTGCGAAACGACGAGCGGCTGGGCGTCGATCTGTTCGACCAGGCCTGCGTCGAGAGCGAGAGCATTGATATAGACGCCGGCGCCTGACAATTGCGCTGCCGTCTTCAGCGGTTGGGATCGGCCGGCCGGCGCTATGATCGTGCGCTCCCCATTCGGCTCCAGCAGAATTTCCAGCGGTGCGGTTTCTCCCGGCGCCATCGCGATATGCTTCGTATCGAAGCCGGCTGCGACGAGTGATTGGAGTGCTGCTTGTCCCTGCGCATCCAGCATCAGCCGCGAGACGAGCGCCACATCCGCGCCAAGCTCCAGGAGTTGCCGACCGGTGTAATAGGCGCCGCCGCCGAGCCGGGTTGTCTGGGACGAGAATTGTATGCGCGCGCCCGGCACCAGCGGAGCATCCAGTTGCCATATACGATCGTGGTTGACCGATCCGATTACGATTATTCGGGGCATGCCTTGCCTATCTGTCGTCAATGCCTGGTGCGAGCGCATCCACGATGAAACGCTGGGCCAGCAGGAATATCAAGAGAACGGGGACGATCGACAACAGACTTGTTGCCATCAGCGGACCCCAAGCCCGATCGGCGCCTTCGAGATCGGCAAAAACGGCAATGCCTGTCGTCAGCGTCTTCTTGAAGGCGTCGTCCAGCACGAGCTGGCCCCAGAGATAGATGTTCCAGGCGCCCATGAAGGAAATCACCGAAAGAGCAGCGATTGCCGGGATGATGTTCGGAACACCGATCTCGATGAACTGCCGCCACAGCCCGCTTCCGTCCATACGCGCGGCCTCGAATATCGATGCCGGAAGCGATCTAAACGCCTGGCGCATGTAGAAGACATAGAAGCCGATATAGGGGATCGACGGGATGATCATCGCACCGTAGGTGTCGACAGCCTGGAGCTTTACGACCGCGATATAGGTCGGAATGATCGCGAGCACGTTCGGGAAGGACATGGTGGCGATGACGAACCAGAACAGCGCCTGTTTGCCCTTGAACTCCAGCCGCCCGAAAGCAAAGCCCGCGGGGATTGAGAGAACAAGCTTTCCGGCCGTGATGAGGGACGAGGTGAGGATGGAATTCCACAGCCACATCCAGATCGGATGACGGCTCGCAGCGATGGTGAAATTCGACAGGGTCGGGCTTTCGGGCCAGAGGCGCACGGCCTTGGCCATGATCATGTCGTTCGGCGTGAAGGCTGCGGATACCATCCAGACGAGCGGAAATACGGTGACGATGCAGATTGCCAGCAACAGGATATGAAGCAGCAATCTGTGAAGGCTACGGCCGATGCCACTCATTTGTAATGCACCCGCTTCTCGCCGACGCGGAATTCCAGCCATGTAACGGCGAGGATGATCACGATGATAATCACCGCAACGGCGCTGGCCGGCCCGAACTGGAAGAACAGCAGACCCTGTTGCCACAGGAAATAGAGGAGGCTCGAGCTTCTGCCGGCGGGTCCGCCATGGGTCAGCACGTCGATGATGCCGACGATATCGTCGAGCACATGGAAGAAGGTCGTGACGCTGATGAAGAAGGCTGTTGGCGTCATCAGCGGCAGGCTGATGTTGAAGAAATGTCGCGTCGAGCCCGCACCGTCGAGCTGCGACGCCTCACGCAGCTGATGCGGCAGGTTAGCAAGTGCCGCCAGCCACAGCAGCATGTTGAGGCCGAAGGTCTTCCAGAAGGTGACGAGGCTGACGCAGAGGAGCGCAAGGCTCGGATCGGTATGCCAGCGCGACGGCGGAAAGCCGAAATAGCCAAGGATCTCGTTGAGCAGGCCGTTGACCGGATTGAACAACCAGGACCAGGCGACGCCCGCAACCGAATAGGCAACGATCGTCGGCAGGAACAGGCTGCCGCGATAAAGGCCTTGCAGGGGATTCTTGCGTACTGAATGCAGCATGACGGCAAAGATCAACGGTATCACGATCTCGGCCGGGATGAGGACGGCGCAATAGAGCAGGGTATTCCAGGCTGCCATGCGGAAGTCGGGATTGTCGAAAATCGATGCGTAGTTCTCGACACCGACAAAGCGAATGTCCGCCGACAGTAGATTCCAGTCGACCACCGACAGCAACATCGAGGCTATCAGCGGACCGTACAGAAAGATCGCCACGGCAAGCACGGCTGGCCCCACGAAGAGATAGGGGGCCAGCGATCGAAAACGGAATGGCATGATCGAAAGCCTATGCCGAAATCAGCCCGGCAAGCTCGTCATGAGCGCCCTTGATGCCGTCGGCAACCGTTGTTTCCTTGAGCAGCATGCGCGAAACCCACTTGCGCCAGACTGCTTGACCCTCGAGGCCGCGTTTGCCGGGCCAGATCGTCTCAGCGGTCAGGCCATCCGCCAGCTGTGCGGCCGCCGGCTTCATGAACTCGTTGATGAGCGGAATATCGTGCTTCGAGGTGTTGAGGTAGCCGGTCTGAGACCAGAGTGCCTGGCCTTCCTTCGAGGCGCAGAATTCGAGGAAGGTAAGGGAGGCTTCCGCCTGTTCCTTGTTGCGCGTGTAGACGGCGAGGAAATTGCCGCCGCTGTTCATCTTGCGCGGATGTCCCGCAAGGCCGGGGAACTTAGTCGTGACAGCCTTTGCCGCGCCGAAGGGGAAGGTGACGGCGGAGGTCGAGCTGGTCGTGCAGATCGCAAGCGCGCCGGACTGGAAGGCAGCCGTCTGCTCCTTGTCGCTGACGGGCAGCCAGAGGCCTTCGTGGGCGGGGGCGCAATATTCGCTCATGCCGGCGATCGCTTCCGGGCTGTTGAGCGCCAGCTTGCCATCGGGATCGATGATGTAGCCGCCGGCATTCTGGATGAAGGACTGGCTCGTCCATTCGTTATTGGAAAGCGAGATCGGCGAGCGATAGGTCGGGTGCTTGCCCTTGAGGGCCGCATCGAGCTTACGGGCACTCTCGTAGAGCCATTTCGTATCCGGCGTTTCCGGCAGGTTGGGATCGAGGCCGGCAGCCTTCCACATGTCGCTGTTGACATAGGTGATCGGGGTCGACATCGCCCAGGGAAGGCCGATGACGGCGCCGTCGATCGTGACCAGCGGCAGCACCG
The DNA here is from genome assembly GCA_000799755.1 of Martinezella tropici. Classification (GTDB taxonomy): domain Bacteria; phylum Pseudomonadota; class Alphaproteobacteria; order Rhizobiales; family Rhizobiaceae; genus Rhizobium; species Rhizobium tropici_A. The sequence goes on along the minus strand of JUHI01000003.1, from coordinate 427,823 downwards.
ACGAGCGGAAATTCGCGAGGATCGCTTCGGCCTTTGCGGCATTGATCTCGCGCAGGTCGCGGGCACCGAGCGTGCGCTTGGCGAAATAGCCGAATTTCCAGCCGGTGATCATCATGGCCGGCGGCCGCCCCGCGGCAATGCTCGCAACGGCCTTTGCGGTGACGGCTTCATAATCGCCGTCGAAGCGGTTGCTGAACGTCACGCCGAGCTGCTTGGCGTTGAAGGCATCGACAACCTTCTGGAAAGGCTTGTCGGGGCCCCAGGTGCTCGAAATCTCGATAGTTGCATCGGCAGACCGGGCTTTGCCGGCCGTTACGATCGATGTGCCGATGAGTGCGGTCGTGCCCGCGATAAATTGACGACGATTAAACCCTACCATAATATCCCCAATATCCGAATGACTAATAAAACATTCGAATATTTATCTATCCGCCGCCAATGACATTCATATGAAGAGAAATATGGCTAAATGCCAAAGTGTAATCACAGAATCGGCTTCGGCAGTTGTTCGTAAGGTCCCGGCTATCGAACGGAGATTGAAAAACGACGCTGCAGCCGATATATGACATTCGAATGACATGATCGGATTCGGAAGGCAGGCATGGAGAAAAGGTCGCTGCACGGGCAATGGCAACAGGTTGAGAGCGATATTGCCGAGGATATCATGACCGGCCGGCTTTCGCCCAAGGCTCAGCTTCCGACCGAGACCGACCTGATGGAGCGGTTCGGTGTCGGGCGGCATACGATACGGCGCGCCATTTCCCGCCTTGAAAGCCGGGGGCTCGTGCTCGTCGAACAGGGCCGTGGAACCTTCGTTCGAGATAGCCGCCTCGACTATCGGCTGTCCGAACGCACGCGCTTTTCCCAAAACCTGTTGGATCAGGGCAGGGAGCCGCTTGGGCAGGCCATCCATGAAGAAGTGGTTCCGGCCTCGGAGATGATTGCCGAGGCGTTGCGACTCCCGCATGGCGAGCCGGTCTACCACATCGTCAGGCGCGGCTTTGCAGATGAGGAGCCGATCAACTACTCGCATGCCTATTATCCCGTGCGCCGCTTTCCGGGCTTCGACGAGGCGCGGCGCGGCGGACGAAGCGTCACCCTTATTCTCGCCGAGTACGGCATCCCTGACTATATTCGCCTGCGGACCGACATTATCGTTCGTCTACCCACGAGCGAGGAGGCAAAGCAGCTTTGCCAGCCCATGTCTCAGCCGGTGGTCGCGCTCAGAAAGGTGGACGTCGATCTCAAGGGTACGCCGATTTCCTATTCTGAATCCGTCTGGCCGGGTGAGCGCGTGCAGTTCTCCATCGACAATACAAGTCAACTGTTGGATGTGCTGACGCGCGGTGAAGCCGGCTGAAAAAGCCTTGCTTGTCCCGTCGCGTGACAAGATTATCAAGATTATGTTGGGCGTGTCCGAAACCAGAGGGGCGCCCGAGGTATGGCGGCTGCGAGCGGGTTGCATGTGCCACGCCGGACGATGATTAACAGGATGATAACTATATGATGAAGCAAAGCCCACGTTTTAAGCACGTGGCGACGAGTTGTTATATTATTTCTCCTAGTGACTGAAGATCCAAGGAAGTGTTTCTGGGATTTCCGGTGACGTTTTGTCGAATAATACTTGAGAGCTCTGCTGCCGGTGTCGGTGCCCACCGCCGATCCGCCCCGTGCCGCAGTCGAAATGTAACTATCCCTGCGGCGAGGCTGAATGCGCATCTGCGGCGCTCCCTGTCGTGCCCGGGCCCGCAAACTGGCAGTCTTGCTTCGTATCGCTGTGGAGTTTGAAGGAAATGCGAGAGACGCAGTCCGCCGAAATCCCATCTCCTACGCCGTCAAACAGTTCCGCGCGGCTGCTGAACCTTCAGGTGCTGCGCGCGCTCGCAGCCTCTTCCGTCGTTGTGGCGCACGCCTTGCACGAGACGGAGACACTCGCCGTCGCGACCGGACGTGCGGCTGTCGATGGCTCCGCTTGGAATCTCGGTTTCGGGGTGGACATATTCTTTGTCCTTTCCGGTTTCATCATGACCCACACGGCCGCTTCCGATTTCGGCAAGGGCGGCGCTCCGCTGCGCTTCTTCCTGAGGCGCTGCGCACGCGTGGTCCCGCTCTACTGGTTGTTGACCAGTACATTGCTTCTCGGCGCCCTCGTGGCGCCTTCGCTGCTTTCTGTTCCGATCGGCTCCGCACCGCATGTCCTCGCGTCCTACCTATTCATCCCTTCGGGGCGCGGCGTGGATGAGATCAGGCCGGTGCTCGCATTGGGCTGGACCCTGAACTACGAGATGCTGTTCTACGTGTTTTTTGCACTGGCGCTCTTGTTGCCGATCAGGCTGGGGATCGTCTGGCTGTCGGTGCTCATGATCGGGATGGCGCTGGTCGGGAATCTGGTCGATCTAAGCCATGTTCAGATAGCTTTCTGGACAAGCCCGATCATTCTGGAGTTTCTGTTCGGCGTCTATGTCGCCTTGATCTTCCGCAGTGGTGTGAGGATCGGTGCCGCGCCGGCGCTCGGGCTCATGGCCATTGGCCTCCTCGGTTTCGTGCGCATTTCTATGCCCTGGAACGATGCGGCCTTGCCGCAGTTTCTGCGAAGCGGCTTGCCTGCGGCTCTTTTTGTTCTCGCCGCCGCAATCGGTCCCGTCTTGCCCCGTAACAAGATAGTCCTATGGGGTGTCGCCCTGGGGGATGCCTCCTATAGCCTCTATCTCGCCCATCCCTTTATCCTGCGGCCGATGCGGGCCATATGGGTAAAAGTGATCGGCGGCGCTCTTCCTCTCGGTCTGTTCGTCTTCTTTGCGTCGCTTGTTGCTGCCCTGTTCGCCCTGGCGCTCTTCAGGGGTATCGAGAAACCGATAACAAGCCGGGTTCAGAGGTTGGTAGTGGGCTCCTCAGGATCGAGGAGGGTGCCGGGCGGCTCACTTCCGGCAACGGACAGCTGAGGCGCCCGACGCCATCAGGCAGCTCGTTTTCCGCGGAGATAATCGGCATGATTTGCCGCCGCCGAAGCGACGGCGTCGAGCTGAGTTGCCGCGCGGATCAGCGTGTGACGTGCCGGAGCGTCGGGCTTGTTGATCCGATAGGAGAGATGGTTGATGACGCCGCGAGAGACCTTGGCGAGGTGTAGTGGATCGCCGCGACCAAGCTGACGCAGGACGACGGCCAATGGTTTGGAAAGGCCCGTGTGCTCCCTTGCCAATTCGGATAGTGTAATCGCCGCCTCGCCGATCGTAAGCGCGGCAAGCATTCCTCTGAGATCGTCCTCTGCCTGCTTTTCGGGGACGCCGGCATTTGTTGCGGCTTGGCTGCTCAGCCGATCGACCGTTCTGCTAAGCCAGCGCTCTCGTGTCCAGCGGGCAGGTGTCAAGCCGATATCGGCCAGATCGCGCCGCGCGGCGCGCTGCAGGCGCAGTCTCCTAGCCTCGGGATTGAAGGGAAAGAGCAGGGTGAAGACAAGAACGCCCGCGCCGACGCCGAGCACCAGCGCCAATGCGCCGTTCAGAAATGAGGCGGCGTCGGCGCGGCTGACATTGTCCGGGCTCACCAGATCCAGAAACAGGAAGGCAAAACTCGTTGCCAGGGCCGCGGTGCGGGCATTGCGCATGGCAAGGCCTGTTGCGAACATGATGATGCCGAGGATGACGGCGAGTTCGGTAAAGTCCGACAGCATCGGCAGGATGGCGAAATTGCAGATCGCTGCCGCGAGCACTGCGATCAGCCCGCCCTTGAGGAACCCCACGCCCCCGACCACCGGGTTCGGTCGGGTGGCAAACAGCGCGCAGATGACACCCAGGATGACGATGAAGCTCGGGCCGGACGGCCAGGCGGTTGCAATCCAGAACCACGATCCTATGACGATGGCGACAAAGGTACGAATGCCGTTCTGAACGGCGAGGAGGTGATCGACATGGAAGGAGAGATTGAGCCGCGAAGGTGGCGCCTTCTCGTTTGAGAACAGGGCTTGGCGCGTCAATGCATCGTGCGCGGCTTCGAGCAGCCTGTCGAGATGGTCGAGAATCGCAAGTCGGGGCGATATCGCACGACCTGAGTCATCAGCCGTTTCGGAGAGCGCAGCCCGGACATCGGCCCGCAATGCGGCAATGGTATCGGGGTCGGCTGGGGATGCCACGCCGATGGCGTCGAGCGCCATGGTCGTTTTGCCGACGAGAGGTTCGTCAAGATCCGGTCGCCCGGCGAGATGCTCGCGAAGAGATTGCGCAATCGCCATCTGGGTCAGCACTGCGACCGCCGCGCCGCGCAGATGGCCGAAACGGCTGCGCACGGAGCCCGAGCTTGCCGCGGCATATTCCGCGGCGACATCCAGTTCGAGCGCTCCCGTCAGCAGCCGCTGGAAGCCGGAAGTGTTGGCCTGGCCGCGCAATGCCCGCGCACAGAGATCGGCCACCTCGCGCAGATATGTCGCGAGCCGCACCTGGATCTCCTGCAACGGCGAGCCGGGTGCGAAGATGGTGGTGAAGACGGCTTCCGTCACGATCCCGAGGCCGATATAGATCACCCGTGCGATCGCGATGTCGAAGACCTCTAGCGGCGAACTGATGGAATCGAAAGCGATGATGGCTGCCGTATATCCGGCAAGCACGGCGCCATAGGCGCGAAAATTGCGCAAGCCGGTGGCAAGTGCCGTGCAGAGCCCCAGCCATACCGCAAGTGTCAGGATGAACAGTTCCGTCACCTGCGCGAACAGCGCGACCATCGTTACCGCGGCGATGGCCCCGATGATCGTGCCCAATATTCTATATTGGCCCTTCGAGAGGCTCATGCCGCGATTTGACTGCGCCACGATCCAGACCGTCATCGGCGCCCATTTCGGATCGTCGAGATTGAGCAGGAAGGCAATATAGAGCGCGACAAGCGATGCCGCCGTCGTTCGCAGCGCGAAACCGACCACTGGCCACGTTAGCCATGCCGGGGGCGCAAGCCCACGCGCCACCACGCCGAATAATCTTGTCGAGTTGAAACATGCCACCGTCATGCGCGCAGTGATAACGGTATGGACGGATAAAGATAATAGCGTAAATTTGGGACATATTATTGCTGAAAATGGTAGAATATGGTCATGGATCTCGAAAGCATTCGGATTTTTCTGCGGGTCGTCGAGCGCGGTAGTTTCACGGCGGCGGCAACGCAACTCAGGTTGCCCCTGACCAGTGTCAGCCGGCGGGTGAAGCAGCTTGAGGACGATCTCGGCGTTCAATTGCTCTACCGCACGACGCGGCGCGTATGGGTCACGGATGCCGGGCGTGACTACTATGAGCGCTGCATCCGGGCCGAGGAAATCCTGGAGGAGGCCGACCAGACCGCCCGTGCCGTGCGCATCGAGCCGCAGGGGATGTTGCGTGTCCTCATGCCCTATACGCTTGGTCTGAGCGTCGTGGAGCCGAGGCTTGGCGAGTTCCGGCAGCACTATCAGAAGGTGCAGCTCGCGCTGACCTACGACAACTACCCTCTCGACCTGATCGAGCATGGTTTCGACGTGGCGTTGCGCACCGGCCCGCTTTCCGATTCCGGCTATTCCGCGCGTTTGCTCGGACGATCCCGAGCCCATCTCGCCGCAAGCCCCGTTTATCTCGACCGGTTCGGCCGGCCGGAACGCCCGCAGGATCTAAGAGAGCATGCGATCATGATCATGGGCGCGGGTACCTCCTTGGCGACGGTGCGCTTGCTCGACGAGGCCAGCAACGTGGTCGAGGTCGCCGTCAAGCCAATCCTGATGTCCAACGAGGTGACGACCATCATCCGCCAGGCCGTTGCCGGTGCGGGCATAGCGCTGATATCGCCGCAGCTCGCTTTACAGCATTTTGCGCGCGGTGAGCTCGAGGCCGTTCTTCCGCAATGGCAGCGCGCCGACGATATCGAGCTCAACGCACTCTTCCCGAGGCGAGCCACGTCGGATCGGAAGGTGCGCAGCTTTGTCAATTTCCTCGCCGATGTCTTCAGTGACTGGCGAGGGTAGGGGCGTGTCTTCGCATCCGCTCACTCGGCCCATTCGGGGTCGGTCGTGAATGCGATGGTTAACCAGCGGTCCGGACCCTCGTCACCGATCGCTTCGCCGATCTCGTCGCGGATATGGTCCCATTCCTCCAGTTTCTTCGCCGGCCCATCAGGCGGAACAATGAAGTAAAGCTCGATTTGCTTGCCGCGGCCGACGCGCGCGACATAGGAGCGATAGGACAGGAAGTTGTAACGACGAACGATGTCACCGGCGACGCGATCGACCTGTTCCCGCAGGTCCGCAGGCGTGACGAGCAGGATATCGGCGAATGCCTGCCTGATCGTTCCGATCGGCATGGGAATGACGACGAGGCAGACCAAAGCCAAAGCGACCGGGTCGACATAGGGGGACAGCCATTGCAGGTTCGTTCCCTGGATGAAGAAGCCGAAGATGAAGGCGAGCAGCAGCGCGCCGCTCAAGCAGCCTGTCATGATCCATGCCTTGGCGTCCAGTGCGATGAAATTGGATCTGAGCGTCTTGTTCGTGCGGTTGCCATAGGCCGCCATCAGGAAGGCGATGATCATGGTCAGCACCGCATAGATGATGGCCTGATCGAAGGAAAGATGCCGGCCGCCGGCCATGATGCTGCCGATGGCGTTGATCAGGGCATAGACTGCGGCACCCGTCAGGAGCACGCCATTGAGGCCAAGCACCATGGGTTCGAGGTGCCAGAAACCCATGGTAAAATGCTTGGCGAATTTGCCGGCCGGCGTCGTGTTCGTTGCGGAGGACACGATCAGATTGGAAACGATTAGCGCGACGATGGTCATGCTTGCGTCGGTGAGCGCGTAAACGCCATCGAAGACGATCGCATAGGAGCCGGAGAGAAGGCCAAAGGCTATGCCGGCGACGGCCAGAATGAACGTCACGATGATGGAGATGCGCAGAACGCTTTGTTCGGTCGTCACTTTTCAATCCCCGACTGGAAGCGCGGCGCGCGCTTCGGATGGTCCCGTTTCAGGTATCACAATTCTTAGCGTGTCGCCGAGACCGAGCCAATCGGCGCGAGCAAAAGCCGGCGATGGCCCGTGCTTTGCGCGGAAGTTGCAAGGCATCGGGCCTATCATCCGTCAGTCCCCACGCGGCCTCGCATTCTGTCCCTGCCGCCTGAATTCGCTCGGCGTGGCGCCGACCAGTTTCTTGAAGTCACGGGCAAAATGAAAGGGGTCGGGATAACCGCATCTGGCGGCTATCCGGCCGACCTGCTCATCTGTTACCACAAGCATTGGCTTTGCGGCATTGACGCGCTCGTGGCGCAGCCAGTCGAGAGGTGTCGTCCCCATTCTCTGGCGGAAGCGACGAAATAGTTGCGCCTGGCTCAGATTGGCGGCGGCGGCGAACTCTCCGACCGTCCAGGGGCGTGTCAGGTCGGCGCGCACGAGTTCCATGACCCGCTGCAACCGCTGGAGGGCGCCGCTCGGCTCGCCGTTCTCGGCGCGCTCGGATACGAGCGATGAAATCAGCTGGGCCAACAGGGCAAAGCATCTGTTGTCCGCGAGGAAGCTGCCCGTCTCGACCTCGGCCAGGATGCCTTCAAACAGAGCCTGCTGATCGCGCGGATTTGCCGTGTCGAAGATCGGATTTGCAATGACGCCGAGACTGTCGAACAGGGTGTCGAGCCCATATCCCACGAACCCCAACCAGAGATAGGACCAGTGCGAATGGCGCGGCTCGCAGCGATGAGAATAGAGCATCGAGGAATCCAGCCAGGCGATCGTTCCTTCCCGCAGGAGGCTCGACAGCCCGTTGACCTCCAGCAGGCCCTTTCCGCCGAGGGTCAGGATCAGTGTCTGCTGGTTGAAACGATGGGCGATCGGCGGTTCCGCTGGGGTGCAGACACGACGGCCGGCGGCAAGAAGCGAGTAGGGAAAGGCGCGGGACAACCGGCCTGGAGTCTGAAAGAAGACATCGTCGAGAGGGCGGGTTTCGGATGAAGTCATGTCGTCGGTCATGGTAGCGCCACCCTAATAAAGTATGAGAGTTTTATCCATATGGCTGCGGTTCGCATCCATGTCTTTTCATGGGTCGACGCTGTATTCTGCGGCCGATGAACCAGATTGGACGAGGCCCCCACCATGTCGACGGCGACCCCAGCATTTGATCCGCTTTCGCAGGCGTTCACGGACGATCCCTATGCCGCTTACCGCGCGCTGCGCGACTGTCCCGGTCCGGTCTATTACGAGCATTTCGACATATGGCTGCTATCGCGCTATCAGGACGTGGCTGCTGCCGCCGCCGACAAGACACTCGTGCGCTCGCTCGAATTCTTTCTTTCGCCCGAGGAGATAGAGGAGCAGAAGGTGCGGCAGAACTGGCACGACATGCCGAACCATTCGCGTTTCGTGCAATTCAGCCTGCTGGATTCCGATGGCGAAACCCACGACCGGCTGCGCCGCAAGGTTTTTCGTGAGTTTACCCCGGCGCTCGTCGCGCGCCAGCGCGGCATGATCCAGGACTTCGTCGACAAGCTGCTCGATCGCCTCCTTCAGGCGGGTACGATCGACTTTGTTGAAGACCTCGCCTCGCAGGTTCCAGGGCATATCATCGGTTCGGTTCTCGGCGTGCCGGACGAATATGCCGGGCAGCTGCGCAAGTGGTCGGAAGAAGTCGTGCAGTATTTCGACGTTGACCGCAGCGCGGAACGCAAGGCGATCGCCGAGCGCGCGACGACGGAGTTCTACGAGCTCCTCAAGGAACTTATCGCGGAGCGCGTGCGCACCCCGCGCGACGATCTCCTCTGTCGGCTGAGCGAGGCGCATGTCGCCGGCGAGCTGACCGAAGACGAGCTTGTTTCCACCTGCATGCTGATCCTGATGGCCGGGCACGGCTCGACGATCGACGTGCTGGGCAGCGGCATGCATGCCTTGTTGCAATATCCCGATGCTCTGAACAGGTTGCGCGAAACCTCGGCCGTCATGCCGACCGCCATCCAGGAAATGTTCCGCTTCGAGTCGCCATTGCCATTTTTCCATCGTTATCTGACGGAGGAGAAAGTGATCGCCGGCAAGCAACTGCCAAAGGGCACGAAGATCGGGCTGCTTTACGGTGCTGCCAATCGCGATCCCGAGCAATTCGAGGCGCCTGATGTGTTAAAGGTCGATCGCACGCCCAATCGCCATGTGGCATTTGGTGGCGGCGCGCATTTCTGTCTTGGCAATCATCTGGCCCGGCTGGACATGGAGATCATTTTCTCGACGCTCCTGCAGCGTACCCGCTCGATAGAGCTGCTGGAGGATAGGCCCGCCTACAAGCGAGGGCTGTCGGTGCGCGGTCCGAAACGTCTCGACATCCGCCTCGTTGCCGCTTGAGCGGATTTGCCGAAAGCATGGAGAATATGATGTGTGAAATCGTGTTTATCGATTCCGCCGGCCGCGAGACGCGCGTGCGGGCAGAGGAGGGCGAAACCTTGATGGCCGTCGCCATCCGGAACGGGATCGATGGGATCGTGGCGCAATGCGGCGGTGCCTTGGCCTGCGGCACCTGTCATTGCTACATTGAGCAGCCGCATTTCGATCTTCTGCCGCCACCTTCGGAAGAGGAGGCAACGATGATCGAATTCGTGATGGAACCGGCACCGAACAGCCGTCTCAGCTGTCAGATCCTCGCAAGCGGCGTCGTCGACGGCATGCGGGTGGTCGTGCCGGACAGCCAGCACTAGAGACCGCACGCCGATTGCGGGTGAGAGGGTCCGCAGATAGGCGCCCTTGGTTCCCGACGCACAAAGGTGATTATCGGGTTTGAGCCGCTCCTTCAGCCAGAGCGGCTCTTTTCGCAGCCGTGTCTCAGGCGCTCATGACCTCTGATATATTATTCATGAGTATTGCCGTATAGATTTTTGACGCTTATAGGTTGTGCCCCCGCGATTTCAAATGGCTTCTCGTCTTTCCGAGTCGACCGCGCCGCATATCGGCGTGGACCAAGCCTTGTCGCCCTAAGGTCAGGTTGTTTCGATGGCTGAAAAACCAAGCATTCTTGAACCTATCAGCGAGATCCTGCGTGCTTATTGGAAATCCGATCGCAGGACCTTGCTGATCTGCGTCGTCGTTGTCCTGCTTTCCAGTGTCAGCGGCGTCGCCGCTCCCTATATCTTTTCCCGATTTATCGACCGTCTGCCACAGGGCGACACCGTTCGTGGCGTGATGATAGGCCTGGCGATCTATGCGCTGCTGCTGGGTGCGTCTTCCGCCCTCCAGCAGATGGTGCAATATCTTTCGCTGATGAGCTCGCAGAATCTGGGCTTTATAGCGAGAACGCGCTTCTTCGAACGCATTCTGAAGAAGACCACCGCCTTCTTCATCGCGCATAATCCAAGCGAGATACAAACCGCGAGCGCAGGCGGCAGCAGCGCTCTCACGATGCTTGTCCAGCTCGGTCTCATCGTCTTCATTCCGGGCTTCATCCAGATCCTGCTTACGCTTCTGACGCTCGGCGCGCTCATCAATCTGCAGGTGACCCTGATCGTCGCAATCTATGGCGCGGCGACGATTGTGCTCACCTTAATCTCCGTTCGTCGCGCGCGTATCTTTCTGGATAAAGCGATCGAGGCCGGTCAGGAAAACGCGCGCTTCGTCGGAAACGCCATGAACGCGATGGAGACGCTTCGTCACTTCGGCAGCCATGACTGGATGAGGCGGCGTTTTACCGCCAAGGCGGCGGAAGTGCGAGACGCCTGGCGCGGCTATGTATTGCAGCGCGTCGGCTATATCGCTGTGCTTGGACTGGGGCTTTCCATCCAGTTCACCGTAACGTTTCTGCTGCTTATGCCGCGCTACAACGCCGGCGAGGTAACGATCGGCGACATCGTCCTGTTCAATACCTTGCTGCTGCAGCTCAACATGCCTTTCGAGATGATGGCCCATGCGATCGATGATTTAGCCCGTTCGCGCGCAACGCTGACACCGATGGCAAGCATGTGGCAGGCGCCGGAAGAACGTCAGGTGTCGCAGGCCACGTCCTTTGCAACGGCCGACGGCCGGCTTACCTTCGCTCGTGTCAGCCATGCCTACGATAATGGCCGTGGGGTAACGGATGTCAGTTTTGAAGCCGAGCGCGGCGCAATAACATTTCTCGTCGGCGAGACAGGCTCGGGTAAGTCGACGATCTTCAAGCTGGCGCTGAAGTCGATCGAACCGGATTCCGGCCGCATCCTGATCGACGGGGTCGATCTCGCCTCAATCGATCGGGCCGACTGGTATTCGGCCATTGCCGTCGTGCCGCAGGATGCCATTCTGCTGAACGAGAGTCTTGCCGAGAACATTCTCCTCGGCCGACCAAAGAATGAGGCGCGGTTGCGCCTGGCCGCCGAGAAGGCGGCAATTCTTCCCTTCATCGATGCCTTGCCCGAGGGTTTCGAAACCACCGTCGGCGAGCGCGGCCTGAAGCTTTCCGGCGGCGAACGCCAGCGCATCGCGATTGCCCGCGCCCTCTACGGCAATCCTGCCATCCTCTTCCTGGACGAGGCGAGTTCGGCGCTGGATGAGGCAACGGAGCGGGATATTATGGAGCATATTCGCGCGCTTTCCCGTGATGTCACGGTGCTCGCGATTACCCACAGGCGTTCGGTGATCGCTAAAGCAGACAAGGTGGTGGATATGAACGGCCTTGTCGAAGCCTAAGCCGACCGTTCCGATGCCAGGAGATCGGCAAGCTTCAGCTCGTCGGCAGCGCGATGGCCGGAATCGTGGCGTCCAGTTGCAAGCCTAGGAAGAAAGCGACGGAGAAGCGCTCGACACTGGCGGCCGACTGAGATGTTCATGAATGATCTTCCAGTCGCCGGCCTCCTTGCGCAGCACGGTGGTTCCGCGACCGTACCCCTCAAGGATCTTGTCATTGATGCTTGTACGCCAGCGAAAGCGATATATGCAGCTGGCGGTACTCTCGCCGGTAGCGATCCATTGGATGTCCTCGAGCCAATAGATATCGTTGTTAAGCTTTTTCCACGTATCTTCGAACGCGGCCCTGATCGCGTCGGTGCCCTTGTAAGTGCCATCGGTAAACCAGAAAACTGCATCCGCCGAAATAAGCGGCGCGACCGCGTCGAAACGATGAAGATTTATCTTCTCGGCATAAAGCCTCATGTGGTCTTCGGGATTCATGATTTCCCCAAATCTTCCGCGAATGCATTCAATTCGTCGACGCTGCTAATCTGTGTCAGCATCTTGCCGGCATCATGCGCTTCAGCGCACAGGCGACGGATGCCGGGCATCCATTGCTGCTCAATCTCCCACATGGTGCGAAACAGATCCCGTGTCGGCGGCATGGCTGACAGGCCGCCGGGTGTATGCGCGAGCTTGCCTGCCTGCCAGGCGATCTGCCGCTCGGCCGCAAGCCAGAAGTGCATCCATAGAGGCATGTCGATGAGGATGATCTGGGTTGCGCGGTCTATCCGCGCCGGGATCGAATTTCGATGGCCTAAGCCGTCGATGACCCAATTCTCACCGGATATCATCCGATCATGCTGCTCGACGTAGGTCTCGATTGGTGTGGGTCCCAACCCTCTTGCCAAAGAAGCGCGTCGATCTCGACATGGGGAATGGCATGTCTTTCGTCCAATTTACGGGCGAGCGTGGATTTTCCACCGCCTGCATTTCCTAGGATAACGACACGCGACATCGAATGGAGACCTCAAAATTCGGAGCCAGCCCGTAAGGGCGTCTGCGCGCCCATGAAGTGATTACGTTGTCATCGCAATCAACACCGACGGCCGGTGCTTACGCAGTTCCACGGCGCACAAAATGCTGAATGCCGGCGGGATTGGTGGCAATAAGGTTGCGTATGGGGGCCGGCACCAGGTCGAAGCGGTCGAGCCCCACTTCAGTGGAAGGCGCCCAACGAAATTCAAGTTCCGCGCTACCGTCTTGCGCTCGATGCACGATTTCCGTTTCGTGAAATGGAAGCGGGTGCAGCAGCTCGGCTTCATAGTAGAGGCCGAGCTCATGAACGCGTCGTCCGGCAAATTCGAAGAAATTCTCGATAATGAAGCGTAGCGGACCGACAGTCGCTTTGCAGCCGATTTCCTCTTCGATCTCGCGGGCCAGCGTTTCGGCGCCTGCTTCATGAAACTCGATCCGGCCGCCGGGCAGGGACCAGAAGGGATCTGCGACCGCACGGTGGATCAGGATATGATCGCCATGGCGGATCATTGCGCCCGCCCGGAATTGAAAGCGGGAATTTTCAGAATCCATGACGATCATGGTTCGGGTGGCTTCCGTCATGGATGGCTCTCCGATTGCGAGACAGGATTGAAATGACGTTCCGAATATCGACTTCCGGTTACGAAATCTAGCGAAGCAGTTTAAAGGTTGCTTTCCAACGGTTCTTTTCCCGATCGGGGAGGTCTTGGCGATGCGTTTCGTAAATCCAATCCCTTTCGTCAGCGACATCGCCCGCTCGAAGGTATTCTACCGCGACCTGCTGGGCCTCAAGATCCTGAATGATTTTGGCAACTTTGTGCTGTTTGATACCGGTTTTGCTATTCATGAGGGAAAATCGCTGGAGCAAACGATCTGGGGTAAAAGCAGCGAAACATCCGCGTCATATGGGCGACGAAACGTGCTCCTCTATTTCGAACATGAGGATGTGGACGCTGCCTATGCGGCGATAGCGCCGCATGTGGACCTTATCCACCCCGTCGAAGAGCAGGAATGGGGGCAGCGGGTGTTCCGTTTCTACGATCCGGACGGTCATGCGGTGGAGATCGGCGAGCCACAGTAAAGCGGAAGGCGATCAGTCTCTCAAGGCGTCGAATATCGCCGAGGCCACGACGACTTCGGTTCCCGCCAGCCCGACCGAACAGAAAAGCGTCGTGTCGATCGGCGATGCCCGGCCCGGAACCTTGTTTGCAACGACATCAGCAAGCTCCTGCATGCGATGTTCGTGACGTGATCCCGCCAGGAAGAAAGGCGAGGCGTAGGTCTGTGTTTGTGCAAGGGAATCCGTCACGATCAAGTCGGCCGCATCCGCTATGTCAAGACCGAGTTCATGTCCATTTGCTGTCTTCGGGCCAACAGTGTTGATATGCGCACCCGGCTTCAACTGGGATGCGCGGATAACAGGCAGATCGCTGCTGGTGGCGCAAAGTACGATATCGGCATCCGCGACGGCCTCGCTTGCGCTCTCGACGGGTTTTATCGATATGTTCAATGCGCGCTGCATTTCCTTGGCGAAAGCCTTGCGCCCCTTCTCGTCTCGGCTGAAGACGTGAGCAACCTCTATTTCGCGAACCGTGGCAGCGGCGATCAGTTGGGTTCGCGCCTGGGCGCCAGTGCCTATGACGCCGACGGTTTTGGCATTTGGAGCGCTTAGATGGCGTATGGCGATGCCCCCGATCGCTCCCGTCCTGATTTGGCCGAGGCGCTCGCCCAGAACGACACCCTTCAGTTTCGCATTGTTTGCCGACCAGACGGCAACGATCTGTGAATGTTCCGGCCCATCGAATGTTTCATAGATACGAAAGCCGGCAAGTGGTCTTTCGCCGAGTATGCCGCCGACCGTAAACACCAGATCGCCGCTGCCGGGAAATGAGACGTGATGCCGGGGCGGGGAGACGAACAGACCCGTTGCTTTGGCGAGGAAAGCTCTTTCCAAGGCAGCGATTGCAACTGGCATCATTGCCGTGCTGGTCAAGTCTTCGTCCTTCAGTATCTTCATTTCGATAAATCTCCTTCTGGCGGGTCACTCTGCAACCTCAACTATAGTTGAGGTCAAGTGGCCGCCGGCGTGATGCAAGATTTTCGGGATATGACGGCCGACCGCGGCGTTCGGCGCAGATGCCTAGGCGGATTGACAGTGGGTTCGAACGGCTCGACCATTGCTGCCGCGAGTCGCAAATGCTTCAGATCGAACGGATTTCGAGATGACTTTGAAACAGGATGCCGCCGTAACGCCGCCCCCTCAAAGTCCTTTGGCGAAATTGCACCATTGGCTTATCGAGCCGCGCGAATATGAGCGGCAGGAGCAAAGGCGTGGGCGGCGATTTGCCTTTGAATGCCTAATTCCACGGCAAACTGCACTTGTCGTCATCGACATGATCCCGTTCTTTGTCGCGGAAAGCGGCTATTGCCGCGGGATCGTTGCGAATATCGAGCGCATTGCCGACCCACTTCGAGATGCTGGCGGGCTCATATCCTGGGTCGTGCCCGGCGCAGTACAGCCTCATCCAGGCTTGGCCGAGGAATTCTATGGAAAAGACGTCGCGGAGCTGTTCAGGATGTCGGGAGGGGAGGGACCGGTCGCGCAGCGAATCTGGCAAGGTCTTCATCGCGCTGTGGATGATCTGTTTCTCGAAAAATTCGCCTACAGCGCGTTCTTTCCCGGTGCCTGCGACTTGCCAGGCATTCTGCGGGAGCGTGGTATAGACACGGTGATCATCACGGGTACGCTGACGAACATATGCTGCGAGTCTTCGGCAAGAGATGCCTTTGCATCCGGTTTCCGGGTCATTTTCGTAGCAGACGCCACCGCGGCACGGCGCGATCAGGATCACAATGCGTCGCTGCACAATATCTATCGCAGCTTTGGCGATGTGCGTTCGGCAGACGAGGTGGTCGGGTTGATAAGGCAACAGGAATAGCTGGCTGGTTTATATGATGCATGACGATATTGTAGTGGACGAGTCCATGGTTCGGCGTTTGCTGTCGAGAACGACACCGCAATGGGCAGATCTTCCCGTGCGCCGTCTTGCCTCTTCGGGAACCGACAATGCCATCTATCGGGTGGGTGAAAAGCTGTTGCTGCGGCTTCCCCGCCGGGAGGCGGCCGCCAATCTCATCACCAAGGAGCTCGACTGGCTGCCTCGTTTCGGCGATCTCCTGCTTGACGTCCCGAAATTGTACTTCAGAGGGAGGATTGATTTCGGCTTGAAAGGCGAATTCGGGATCTTCGAATGGATGGAGGGTGATATTGCCGCGCCGCAGAACATTGCGGACCCGCTTGCGGCAGCGCTTGCGCTTGCGAGTTTCCTCAACGCTCTGCACCGTGTGGATACGGAGGGGGCGCCGCCCGCCGGAGAAAGCAACCATCGCCGAGGCGTAGCCCTGGAGGTCTTGTCGCCGGTTACGCTTGCCGCCATCGAAATTCTCGCTGACGAGATCGACACGAAGGCGGCGATGCAACTTTGGAAGCGGGCCAGCCAGACCCGCCGTCAAGGACCGCCGGTCTGGCTGCATGGCGATCTGAAGGCGGATAATCTGATCGCCAGAGATGGGAAGCTGGCGGGTGTCATCGACTGGGGTCTCTGTGCCGTCGGCGATCCCGCGGCGGATTATGCCGCGGCATGGACATGGGTCGATCAGTCCGCTCGTGATGCCTTTCGTTCCGCTTGTGGGATCGAAGATGCTGATTGGCTTCGGGCGGAGGGCTGGGCGCTTTATGCGGCCGTGATCGCATTGAGCTATTATCGCGGCGGAAAAAACGAGGCGTTGTGCGAGCAATCACGCCTCACTCTGTCTCGCCTCAATATGCGATGATCGCCTTTGCCGATGTGCGATCGTACTTGCGATTTCGCGGCAGAACGATGAACGGACTATGTTATAACGATCATCATTCGATATATCGCACCAATGTGAAATGGACTTCATGCTTATCGCCCAGATTAGCGACATTCATGCCAGCCCGACGAATGATGGCATTGCCCGACTCGAGCGTGCCGTGTCCTGGTTGACGGCCCTGGAACCCGACATATTGGTTGTATCCGGCGATCTGGTCGACGGGAGTTGGCCAGAGGGCTACGGCGTCATAACGGCTTCGCTTGATCGTCTTTCCTGTCGTTCGCTGATCTTGCCCGGCAACTCGGACGATCGCACCATTATGCGGGCAGCCATGCCGCAGGTGGATTACTGGCACGAGCAATCCGCAATGCATTTTATCGAGTCTCACGGTGGGATTCCGCTAATCGGGCTCGATACAAGTGTCGACGGTGCAGCCTATGGTGATGTCGCGCAACATCTCTCCTGGTTGCGGCAGGTGCTGACGGATAATTCGGCAAGCACCCCACTGCTCTTTACCCACCATCATGTTTTTCCCTGTGGCATCTCTTTGCTGGATGCTGCCATGTGTAGGGGTACGGAGGCCCTGGCGGGCCTGCTGTCAAGCGGCGTTCGACAGCCAGTCGCCATTTGCAGTGGCCATGTTCATCGGGGAATGTCGAGCCTGTTTGCCGGTATTCCGGCCTACATATGCGGCTCCATATGTCCCGCCAATCCCCTCATGCTCGATGCATCTCGCATGCCGCAAGCAGCAGACCCTCCTGCGGTGATGATCCATGATCTGAGGCATGGTCGGCTCGTCAGCAGCCATGTTTCGGTAGGACAGCATTGACTGAAACACCTGATCCGTTTGGAACAAGGCCCGTCCGCCACCCGGATTGCTGCGCCGCGTGCTTGGATTGGCCCTAGCCTGCGCGATTGGCCTGATCCTCCGATGGCTGTCGAAAAGCCTAGGCGGCGATCTGCGCCTTGCACCTCAAAAGCATTCCATAGAGATCGCGTGGCTCGTCGGGGTCGGCCAGAAGGTCCAATTCGGCATAGAGCCCGGTTTCCTTGAGCTTGCTGCGCACATATCTCAGGGCAGAGAAGTCCTCGATGGCAAATCCGACACTGTCAAACAGCGTTATCGAGCGTTCGGATGCTCGCCCTTCGCGCCGTCCGGCAATCACTTCCCAGAGCTCGTTGACGGGGTAATCGGCATCCAGTTGCTGTATCTCGCCCTCGATACGGGTTTGTGGCGGATACTCGACGAAGATTTCCGAGCGCAGGAGGATATCCTTGTGAAGCTCCGTCTTTCCCGGGCAATCGCCGCCGACCGCGTTGATATGGACACCGGGTCCAACCATGTTGTCGGAGAGGATCGTCGCGGACTGCTTGTCGGCGGTTACGGTCGTGATGATATCCGCACCTTCGACGGCTTCCTGCGAGGAACCGCAGATCTTGACGCTAAGGCCCGTCCCTAAAAGGTTCGCAGCACAGCGTTGTGTTGCTGACGGATCGATGTCGTAGAGCCTCAGGTCGGTGACGCCGACGATTGCATTGAAAGCTAGGGCTTGAAACTCGCTTTGCGCTCCATTGCCGATGATCGCCATCACTCTGGAATTTGATCTGGCCAGATGTCTTGCGGCAACAGCCGACATGGCGGCTGTGCGCAACGCCGTCAGGATCGTCATTTCCGAAAGCAGCATCGGATAGCCGTTGCCAACATCCGACAGTACGCCGAAGGCGGTCACGGTCTGGCGGCCCTCCTTCGTGTTTTTCGGATGACCGTTGACATACTTGAACCCATAAAGCGTGCCGTCGCTCGTCGGCATGAGTTCGATGACGCCTTCGTCCGAATGGGAGGCAACGCGGGGCGTCTTGTCGAACTGCTCCCACCGCGCGAAGTCCTCTTCGATAACTGCGGCAAGCTCGGTCAGGAATGTCTCCACGCCGATCCTGAGAACCAGGCGCATCATGTGATCTACGCTCACGAAGGGGACGATATTCAGGTTTGGATTCGCGGACATTCCATCGGTCCTTTTTAGCATGCCTGGAGGGCGCGCGGGAAACGCACACCTGGAGGCGCAGGGTTATTTAGCGATTGCCTTTGGTGAGAAAGGTGGTGGCAATTTCGAGCACGAGGTCGGGCAAAACTGCAAAGGCGTAGGGCTCATGCACGCGCTCGAACTTCTGGTGGAATTCTCTCCCCCATGGGCCGAGGTTGACCACGGGGAACTGCAACGCATCGCCTGGCGGATTGTCAATCAAGCGCGAGATCGGCGTGTTGTCCGATACGACCTTGCTGTTGCCGGCGGCAAGGCCAAGGAAGCTCATGTCCGAGATGCCCTGAAAATGCGGCTTCCAACTGACGCTCTTTTCCTGATCGCTCGCAAGACGTGATCGGGCTTGCTCGATCGCCTCGTGGAGAGCCCGGTCGTTTTCGACATCGTGGTTGAGATGGGAAGGCGGGTAGTGCAGCCCGGCAAAACCTATGATGACGGCCGGACCGGAAACGCGAGCGATGCCGACAAGCCACGCAGTCAGTCTGCGCGTAACCACCAAGGGATTGTCGATGCCGGAAAGTGAGCGCTCCTCTTCCGCATATATCGAGGGGAAGTCTTCGCCCGCCACTTGTCCGGCAATCGTCTTGAGTTCATCGAAACTCAGAATTCGGGGTTTGGCCGGGATCGCCCCCGCACTTTTTCCGGCGAGGGTCCCGAACTGAAGCGCCTGTTCCGCGAACGTGTCCACCGCCTCCTCGGCGCCAGCGGTGACCTGTTCCTTGAAGCGTAAGAAGAGTTCGTCGGCCGACATCGTGTGGTATAGCCAATTGAACGCGACCCAGAAGCGTTCTGGCGTCGTGACTTCATAGCCATCGCGCAAATCCTTTGCTTCCAGGCAAATGGGCGGAGGCGAAATGTCGTTGTTGTCCCGGTCGGCCAGAGCAGCCTTGCCCTCGAGCCGGGATAGGATGGCCGCTCCCATGGCCTGTGCACTCACGCCTTCGAACGGATAGCTTGCATGAGAGCTGCAGCCGACGACCAGTGCGAAGGGCAGGAGCTTGCCGATCGTGCCCGCATAGACCGCGCGGCCTTCGCTTCCGTCGCCTTGGTCGGATGTCACGTCGAGATTGATGCCTGCGGCGATATCGATATCGAGGTCCTTGACGATCGAGGGCAGTGCGTCGCGCAGCGACCGCATCCCGCGGCTCTCTCGCTCCTCATCCGGCGTGGCGACCAGCACGAGATTTCCCTGACGATCCGGATCGGCGGCGAACTGTTCCAGGCAAGCGACCGCGACGGCGAGGCCGCTCTTCATATCGAGAAGGCCGCGTCCTGGAAGGAAATCGCCGCTCAGCAGATCGGCCAGAGCCCGCTCCTCCTGTTCGGATCGGCTGGTCCGCGCCGAGATCGTCTCGATAAGAGCCTGATGCAGTGCCGGAGTATCGCAGGCAAGGTTTTGAAGCTCATGATAATTATCGGTGGAGACCGTGTCGAAATGGCCCGCCATCGCTATGGTCCGTTTCCCGGTTCCCCGTACAAGAGCGACGACGTTGTGGGTGAGGGGCTCTCCATGGCTTGCCACCAGCCGGATGTGTTCCGGATGCTCGCGGAAATAGGGAATTTCCATCAGAAGATCGTGGAACCGGTCGGCAAAGGAAGCCTCGCCGGGCGTTCCCGTCTCGCTTGACCAGGATGTGAGGCGCAGCGCCAGATCGCGGACATGCTTTCGGTCGATTTTGCTTGTTTCCAATAGGTTTGTCATTGGGCTTCAGTTCGCCAGGTGCTTTCGAAGGAAGGCGCGGGTACGCTCTTCGGTAGGATTTGATAGGACGATGTCAGGCTTGCCCTGCTCAACGACGCCGCCGCCGTCCATGAACAGGACGTGATCCGACACCTCGGCGGCGAACCGCATTTCGTGCGTAACGATCAGCATGGTCATATGTTCGGCCGCCAGTTGCTTCATGACCTGGTTGACTTCCTCGACAAGCTCAGGATCGAGAGCGGAGGTCGCCTCGTCGAAAAGCATGACCTTGGGCTGCATGGCCAGGGCGCGAGCGATCGCGACGCGCTGCTTTTGCCCGCCCGATAGCCGGGCTGGATAGGCATCCCCCTTGTCCGTCAGTCCGACCTTCGCAAGAAGGGCGTTAGCTCGCTCCAAAGCGGCCGGCTTTGTCAGGCCCTTCAGCTTCATAGGTCCTATCATGATGTTCTGCAGGACCGTCAGATGGGGAAATAGATTGAACTGCTGGAACACCATGCCCATTTCCTGGCGGATATGGTTGATGTGGTTTTCGAATGCGCGCCCCTTGAGCGGGCGGTTCACCTGCTGGCCCTCGAGCCAAATCTCTCCGGACGACAGCGCCTCGAGCATGTTGATGGATCGCAGCAGGGTGCTCTTGCCGGAGCCGCTCGGGCCAATGATCGACACGATCTTGCCTCGCTCGACGCTCAGGTCGATACCTTTGAGTACCTCGTGATTTCCGTATGATTTGCGGATTTGTCGCAGTTCGATCATGGGGAGCTGTGATGTCATCGGATGGCTTCCACTTTCCGTGCGGCGATGCTCAACAGATACTCCATCGCCAGGTTGACGAGGTAGTAGAGCAATGCGGCGGTGAAATAGAACTCAAAGGGGCGGTAGGTTTCGCTGATTGCCCTTTGGGCACTCAAAACCAGCTCCGTAATGCCAAGCACCGAGAGCACGGCAGTATCTTTGAGAAGGATGATGCTGTTGTTTCCGACCTGAGGCAGGGCGGTAAGCAGGGCCTGGGGTATGATGAAATGCCGCAGCGTCGCGCCGCGACCGAAGCCGAGCGATCTGGCTGCTTCTGTCTGACCGGTATCGACGCCTTTCAGGCAGGCCCGGAAGATGTCGGCATTATAGGCCGCGTAGTGCAGTCCCAACCCCAGAACGCCGGTCCAGAATGCCGGCAGCATGATCCCCACTTGCGACAGCCCGTAATAGAAAAGATAGAGCTGCAGCAGGAGCGGCGTTCCCATGAAGAGGAAGGCGACGCCTCTTAGAGGCACGCTTGCGATCTTGGAGCCGTACATTGAGGTGACCGCGATCCCGATGCCAAAGGCGACGCTGATGGCGCCTGCGAGAACGGTTATCAGAATGGTCCAAAGAACGCCTGTCCAGAGTATCTGCGCATAGGAGGGGACGACGCTGAAATCGAAGCTCATGCCTGCGCCCTCCGCGTGACATCAAAGAGATGCTCGATGCCACGCACAATCAGGGAGATCGCGGCGACGATGGCGATATAGGCCGCCCCGGCGACGGTGAAGACTTCGAAGGGCTTGTAAGTCGAGGTGACGAACCGTTGCGCCGCATAGGTAAGCTCGACGACGCCGATGGTCGACACCAAGGCGGTGCTCTTAGACAAGATGACTGTGTTCACCCCGAGCGACTTGATAATGAGTGGAGCAGCCTGCGGCAGTATGAAGAGGCGCATCGTATCGAAGCGCCCAAACCCGAGCGACCGCGATGCTTCCGTCTGCCCTTTGTCGACGGCGATGATCGCTCCCTTGACCCCCTCGGACATGTATGCGCCGATATTGAACCCCATCGTCACCACTCCCGCCACGAATGGCGTAAGCTCAAAGCCGAGCTGAGGTCCGCCGAAAAAGACCAGGAAGAGCTGCACCAGAACAGGCGTGCCGCGCATGATGCTGACATAGGCGGTCGCAAGCAGCCGTATCGTCCGCAGCTTCGAAAAGCGGCCGATGACGACTATGGTGGCAACGACGAGACCGACAAGCAGCGAGCAGACGGTCAGCTCTATTGTCACCATAGACGCGTCCACCAGAAACGGGGCTATTCGTCCGATAAGTTGAAAGTCCATTCCGGCCTCCCGGGCCAGCGCTCCTTATTTGCGGCAGCACAACGAGCCACCGTTGAAGCGATGTGGAATCGGTCGACGGGGCGATCTCGCAGCCGACCGGGTTCCGAAAAAGTGGAATATTGGCCAGGCCGCGTTTGGACCCGGCCCGCATAATCAGCGAATGTCCTGACCGATCCACTTCTTGGAGATGGCTTGGTAGGTCCCGTCGGCCATCATGTCGTCGAGCGCCTTTTGCATGGCGGCTGCCAGTTCGGGATTGTTCTTGCGAACAGCGATGCCGATGTCGTACTTCGGCATCTTGTCATCCTTGACCTGCTCGATGGGCGCATTGCTTTTGGCGATCGCGACGAAGACGGGAACATCGTCAGCGATAACGGCGTCCACGCGACCGGCCTGCAAATCGAGGAGCATCTCCGGCAACCCCTTGTAGGTCCGGATCTCGAAGGCGTTCTGCTCGCGCGCCCATTTTTCGGCCGCTTCTCCGAGCGTGACGCCGACGGCTTTTCCCTTGAGTGCGTCGACGCTCTGGACGTTCGCGCCCTTCTTGACGAAGGCGGCAAGCCCGGAACGGTAGTACGGCCCGACGAAATCCACCGCCTTCTTGCGCTCTTCCGTGATGCTCATCGAGCCGATGATCGTGTCGTAGCGGCCCGTAACCAGACCAGCGATGATGCCGTCCCAGGCGGTCGTGACAATCTTCGGCTCGACTTTGAGGCGCTTTGCGATCTCCGTGCCGATATCGACATCGAAGCCGACAACCTTGTTGCTCTCGTCGACGAAGCTGAATGGCGGAAACACGCCCGAAAGGGCAACGGAAAGCTGGCCTGACTTTTCGACCTTCTGAAGATCGTCGGCGTGGACGGCCGTAACAGGAAGGCATGCCGCTGCCGCGATGAAAATCGCGGAAAGAATATGGTTCAACTTCATTGTAGATCCTCTCCCAAATAGGTCGCGCATGGACCTTGGATGGCGCTCAGGTATGGTCCGAGCGATGGCCGGATCGGCTGCTGGTTATTTGGTTCGCCCTCTTTTATCCAGCCGCTGTCCCGTCAACGCGAGATCAGTCGTAGTCCCGGATCAGCGAACAAAAAAGAATGCAAAGTGATCGAAATCACGATAAAATGCCGAAATAGTAATAATTTTGACGAAATGATAGATTTATGGATGACCTCGATCGACAGCTGATCGCCGAACTGCGGATCAATGGAAGAGCGTCGGTTCCGCAGCTCGCGCAGATTTTAGGGGTTGCACGGGCGACGGCTCAAAAGCGCCTGGACCGGTTAATCGCAACGGGGGACATAAAGGGCTTCACGGTCCGGCTGAAGGACGATGCAAGCAAGGACCTCATCAGAGCCTTCATCCTCGTCGAAATCTCCGGGTCTCCGCGAAATCCGATATCCGCCATCAAACGTCTGCCGGGGGTTGCATCGCTCTCCAACACGAACGGGCACTGGGACATGATCGCCGAGATCGAAGTATCGACCATGTCTCAACTGAACGAGCTGATTTCAACCGTGAGGGCGACGGAAGGTGTGTCGAAGAGCGAAACATTCATCATGCTGGGGCCTGCCTGACTGTGATCCCTGAGTGAACGCCGTTGGGCTTCGCTGAACACATAGATAGCTATTTCATCATAAGTGATGGCAGTGGTTTAAGATCACTATCTTCGTGATATTTGCTCTCATCTTTATCTTATTTAGTTCCGATCGTTCAAAGGAATCTCGGTGATGTTTGTAAGACATGCTTGGTTCAATCAGATGTTACTGTGTGGATAAGTCCATCCTTAGACCGCCGATGCCTATGTAGCTTTCTTTCATCCTATATGAATTCGAAACTTTGCTTTGACGTGATCTACGGACGGCAACCGAGGCATAACGTGGCTCCACAGCATGCAAATATGCTAACTACCTTGCCCATCAGACGTGGCCGATGGCTCGGATATCATCAAGAAGCCGGTCATTCATCACGGGATGTCCGATCCTCTTCCTACCGGCAGTTATACGTCTTCATCTAAGCCGTGTGCCGTCCTGCGAAAACATATGCAGCCTTTTGGGATCTGCCTGGATATAGCATTCCTGGTCGATAGCAATATTAGATCGGCCTGGGACGCGGAAGATGATGGCTTGAGCATCAGGCAACGTCCCATGCACATAGCTTTCTGCTCCTACCAGCTCGACGGCTTGCACGCGAACCTTGGCGTGAAACCATCCATCTTGCCCGGTTTCCGAGAGATGAAGGTCTTCCGGGCGAATTCCGATCGTCGGGAAGGCAGCCGCAGTTCCTATATTTGCCGGCAGCGTGATGCCGGAGCTTTCATTGATCTTGATCAGATTCATGGAGGGCGAGCCGATAAATGCGGCGACGAAGGTTGTCGCCGGCGTCTCATAGAGTTCGATCGGGCTGCCCACTTGTTCGATCTTGCCGCCATTGAGAACAACGAGCTTGTCGGCTAGCGTCATCGCTTCCATCTGAT
This sequence comes from Martinezella tropici, assembly GCA_000799755.1. Taxonomy (GTDB): domain Bacteria; phylum Pseudomonadota; class Alphaproteobacteria; order Rhizobiales; family Rhizobiaceae; genus Rhizobium; species Rhizobium tropici_A. The sequence continues at coordinate 403,023 of JUHI01000003.1, read as the reverse complement.
CATGGGTGACATACACGCTCGTGGTCGCGAGTGAACGCTGCAGGCGCTTGATCTCGATGCGCATTTGCACGCGCAACTTCGCATCGAGATTTGAGAGTGGTTCGTCAAACAAAAATGCAGCCGGTTCGCGCACAATGGCGCGGCCCATCGCCACACGTTGCCGTTGGCCGCCGGAGAGTTGACGTGGTTTGCGCTCGAGAAAAGGCTCAATCTCGAGCGATCGCGCTGCTGATTGGATACGCTGGTCTATCTCGGTTTTTGGAACATTCCTGTTCTTGAGACCATAGGCGAGATTCTGGCGTACGGTCATATGCGGATAAAGCGCATAGTTCTGGAAGACCATGGCGATGTCGCGCTCGGAAGGTTCCAGACGATTGACGACGCGGTCGCCGATGCTGATTTCGCCGGAGGTGATGGCTTCGAGGCCTGCGATCATACGCAGCAGAGTGGATTTACCGCAGCCGGAGGGGCCGACTAGCACCACAAGTTCGCCATCGGCAATCTCGAGCGACACGCCCTTGATCGCATCGACATTGCCGCCATAGGTCTTGCGGACATTTTTGAGGGTGATCCCAGCCATTATTTCTCCGTTTCCACCAGACCTTTGACGAACCAGCGCTGCATCAGTACGACGACGAGGATGGGCGGGATGATCGCCAGGATCGCCGTCACCATCACGAAATTCCAAGGCGTCGCCGCATCGGCGAAATCCACCATTTTCCTGAGCCCGATGATGATCGTCGACATCTTCGCGTCATTGGTGACGAGGAGCGGCCACAGATATTGCGTCCAGCCATAGATGAAGAGGATCACGAATAGCGCGGCTATATTGGTCTTCGACAGCGGCAACAGGATATCGCGCATGAAGCGGAAAGGACCGGCATTGTCGATGCGGGCCGCCTCAAGCAATTCGCTCGGCACCGTCAGGAAGAACTGTCGGAATAAGAACGTCGCCGTTGCCGAAGCCATGAGCGGAAGCGTCAGTCCCGCATAGGTATCGATCATGCCAAGATCGACGATGACCTTGTAGGTCGGCAGGATGCGCACCTCCACCGGCAGCATCAGCGTGACGAAGATCATCCAGAAGAAGACCATCCGCAGCGGAAAGCGAAAGAAGACGATGGCGAAGGCCGACAGGAAAGAAATCGCAATCTTGCCGACGGCGATGACGACCGCGACGATAAATGTATTCCAGAGCATCCGCTCGAGGCTGACACCAACGACACGCTCGACGCCGCCGTTCAGGGCCTCGCCATAGTTTTCGCTAAAATGGCCACCCGGCAGTAGCGAGATAGGCGGCCGCAGTATCTCGGCAGATGTCATCGTCGAGGCAACGAAAGTGTAATAGATCGGGAAGGCAACGATGATGATGCCCAGGATCAGCATGAGATGGCCGATCAGATTGGCGACGGGACGTTTTTCGATCATCGGCTTGCCTCACCCGTAATGCACACGCTTCTCGACGAAGCGGAATTGGAAGGCCGTAAGCGCAATGACAATCACCATCAGGACGACGGACTGAGCCGCTGAGGAGCCGAGATTGAGATTGACGAAACCGTCATTGTAGACCTTGTAGACAAGTGTCTCCGTCGCTTTTGCTGGTCCGCCGCCGGTGACGGCATGGATAATGCCGAACGTGTCGAAGAAGGCGTAGACTGTGTTGACCACGAGAAGGAAGAAGGTGGTCGGCGCCAGCAACGGAAAGACGATCGTCCAGAAGCGCCGGGCGCCTCGAGCGCCGTCGATCGAGGCCGCTTCAAGCAACGATTTGGGGATTGCCTGTAGGCCGGCAACAAAGAACAGGAAATTGTAACTGATTTGCTTCCAGGCGGCGGCGATGATGACCAGCACCATGGCTTGATTGCCATTCAACAGCGGGTCCCAGGCAAATCCGTTGCGACGCAGAATATAGGCCAGTGTGCCCATGGCCGGATTGAACATGAAGAGCCATAGCATGCCGGCGACGGCGGGTGCGACCGCGTAGGGCCAGATCAGCAGCGTCCGATAAAGACCCTGACCGCGCACCACCTTGTCGGCGGCAGCCGCTAGCGCAAGCGCGACGATCATCGGCAGGAGTGCCGTAGCAACACTGAAAATCACCGTCACCTGGAGGGAATGCAGGTAGGTCTCGTCGGACAAAATAGCGCGGAAATTGGCAAGGCCCACGAAACCGCTTTTCAGTCCGAAGGGGTCCTCGCGTTGCATCGACTGATAAAGCGCCTGGCTTGCCGGCCAGAAAAAGAAGACCACCGTCAGGACGATCTGCGGAGCGACAAGGAAATACGGAAGGATCTTGTTCGGAAAGACGACACGCGGCATGGCGATCTCCTAGGATGGGACACTGCCCGCAGCCTGAGGGCTGCGGGCCAGACCGCATCAACCCATCAATTGCCGATGGCCTGCTGGATGGCGGCATTGCCGCGTTGCACGGCCTTGTCGAGCGCCGTCTTGGCATCTTCCTTGCCCGCCAGCATTGCTTCGAATTCTTCGTTCATGATGTCGCGCACCTGCGGCAGGTTGACGAGGCGCACGCCTTTGGAATTGGCAGTGGGAGCCTTGCCCAACATCTGCAGGATCGGTGTTTCACGGCCAGGGTTCTTGTCATAGAAGCCGGATTTCTTGGTTTCCTCATAGGCAGCCATCGTCACAGGCAGATAGCCGGATACCTGGTGCAGGCGGGCCTGGATCTTCGTCTGCGACAGGAAGTGGAAGAATTCGGCGATACCCTTATATTCCGCGTCGCTCTTGCCCGCGAAAACCCAGAGGCTGGCGCCGCCGGGGATGGTGTTTTGCGGCCTGCCCTCGCCATCGTAGTAGGGGAGCTGTCCGATGCCGTAATTCATGCCGCTCTTGATGATGTCGCCGAGGCCGCCGGATGATTCCGTCAGGATGCCGCACTCCCCCGAAGTGAAAAGTTGCTTGGCTTCCGAGGTGCGGCCGCCATAACGGAAGGTGCCGTCCTTGGCGAGGTCGGCGATCGCCTGGAAATGCTGGACGAAGAGCGGTGTATTGAACGCCAGCTTGACATCGGTGCCGCCGAGGCCGTTTTCATTGGAGCCGTAGCTGACATTGTTCCAGGCGGCGAAGTTCTCGGTCTGAATCCAGGTGAGCCAGGTGGAGGTGAAGCCGCAGGCCGATGCGCCGCTCGACTTGATCTTCTTGGCGGCATCAAAAACCTCAGGCCATGTTTTCGGCGGGCTTTCGGGGTCGAGCCCGGCCTTCTTGAAGGTATCCTTGTTGTAATAGAGGATCGGGGAAGACGAATTGTAGGGGAAGGACAGCATCGTACCGTCCGGCTTCGAATAGTAGGAAACGATGCCGGGCAGATAGAGCGACTTGTCGAATGTATAGCCGCCCTTCTTCAGGACTTCGGCTGCCGGCATGATCGCGCCTTCGGCACCCATCATCACGCCGCTGCCTGCATCGAAGACCTGCAGGATAGCCGGTGCCTGCTTGGCACGAAAAGCGGCGATACCGGCGTTCAGCGCTTCTGGATAGGTACCCTTGAACACGGGTAGGATCTTATAGTCCTTCTGGCTGTCGTTGAATTCCTTGGCCAGCTGTTCGACAACTTCGTTGTTGGCGCCCGACATGGCGTGCCACCATTGCAGCTCGGTTGCTGCAAACGCGTGCGATGCCCCGGCAAATGAAATTGCGGCCACCCCAAGGCAGCTCCAAGTGAAGCGATTAGGCATCATTCCTCCCATTGTTATCTCTTCTGTGAAACGGACTGGCTTACTCTCCTCGATCACAAGCCCGCTTTGCGCTAGGTATCCGCCGGATCTGGTGAGCGGTTTGCAAGCGCGTTCATTTAAATTAGTGTCTACCCGGCTCTTGTCTACCGTGAATTTTATAAGCCAGCTATCTTTTTGAGGTCGTCGATCGCGCCTGGTGCCGCGCCCAGAACAACCGACCCCTTGGTGAGACGTTCGCCTTCAGTCGGAAACGGGTGGTACCAGCCGCCGGCTTCCTTGACGAGGCAATAGCCTGCCAGGCAATCCCAGGCGTGCATGTAGGGTTCGTAATAGCCGACCAGGCGGCCGGCCGCGACATAAGCGAGCATCAGGGCACCCGACCCATTGCGAACGAAGTTGCCCCCCGCCTCGAGCACTTGCTCGACCATCCTGGCGACGAAAGCAGGCGATACGTGATTGTTGGCGCCGATACCGGTCACGGCGTTACGGATGTTGCGAGTGGCATCCAGCCTGAGGCTTTTGCCGTTCAAGGTGGCGCCCTTGTCCTGCGCGGCCACATAGAGTTCATCATGGCACGGCGCCGAAATCACACCGATTACAGGAATGCCGTCATGCAGCACAGCGATGGAAACGCACCAATTCGGCATGCCATTGACGAAGGGACTTGTCCCGTCGATCGGGTCGACAACCCACGTATAGCCGGAGGTGCCTGTTTCCAGTCCATATTCTTCGCCAAGAATGCTGTCCCCAGGATGCGCCTGGTGGATGCGGCCGCGAATGAGATTTTCGACCTCCCGGTCGGCAATGGACACGACATCCTGCAGGTCGCGCTTGGTTTCGATGATCAGGGTCTCACGCCGCTTGAAATAGTCGAGCGCGAGCGCCCCGGCCTCGCGGGCCATGGCCTGCGCAAGGGAGAGACGTGTTTCAAGATCGACGAGGGGTGCGGATGTCATGCAGATGTCCTTAAATAGCTAATGTTTGACGGCGTTTAGCCGCCGATGACGGCAACGCCACGATCCTTGAAAGCGATCGTGACATCCGTGTCGGGAGGAAGCGCGGAATCGACGGTCGCGTCGATGACGAAGAGGGAGCCGCGGTCGGTCTTTACCTCATATTCGACATGATCGCCGAGATAGGCCGAGTGGGTGATCAGGCCGTTAAAGGAGCCGTTACTCGTTCTTGGCGTCAGCATGATCGCGTTCGGTCGCACCGCGAGTTGGGCGGGACCTCGTGTGACCGAACGACCGCTGATCCGGTGAAGAAGTCCTTCGATCGCAATCGTGGCGCTGTCGCCGTCAGTCTCGATGACATCGCATGTCATGACGTTGGCCTCGCCCATGAAATCGGCGATGAAGGCGGAGACCGGGGCATCGTAGAGTTCGCGCGGTGCGCCCTGCTGTGCGATGCCGCCGTCCTTCATGACGATGATGCGATCGGACACGGCGAGCGCCTCGTCCTGGTCATGGGTAACATAGACTGCGGTAAAGCCTAGCCGCTGCTGCAATTCGCGAATGTCGGTCCTGACGCGACGGCGCAGCCGCGCGTCAAGATTGGAAAGCGGCTCGTCGAGTAACAAGACCTGAGGCTCGACGACGAGCGCACGCGCAACGGCGACGCGCTGCTGCTGACCGCCGGAGAGTTCCGCCGGTAGGCGCGCGCCCATGCCCGTCAGGCCTACGAGGTCGAGCGCGCCTTCGGCCTTCTCGCGCGCCTGCCTGCGTTTCATGCCTGAGGACTCCAGCCCATAGGCGACATTGTCGAGAGCTGTCATGTGCGGAAACAGAGCATAGCTCTGGAAGACCATCGAGACGTCACGCTCGTTGGCCGGAAGCATGGTGACATCCTTGCCGCCGATCAGGATACGGCCCGAGGAGGGGTGTTCGAGCCCCGCCAGCATGCGAAGCGTCGTCGTCTTGCCGCAACCGGAAGGGCCGAGCAGCGTCACGAGCGTTCCGGGTTCGATGGTGAGCGAGAGATCGGGAATGGCGGTAAATGCGCCGAAGGTCTTTCGGACATTCTCGAAGACGACGGAACCGGGAGCCTTCGGATTCATGCGGTTTTCTCCTGAGCAAGGGATGCGGGTGCTGCCGGCGCCGGCGCCATCGCGACGCGGTTTACGCGTCGGAGCCGCCTTTCTCCGACGAGCAGCTGAAAGCTGGCGATGATGGTGATCATGACGACGATGAGCGCGGAAGAATAAGCGATCGCCACACCATATTCGCCATTCTCGACCAGGCCCACGATATAGGCGGTGGACATGTTGTATTGGGCGCTGACAAGAAAGATGACCGCGCTGATGGAGGTGATGGCTCGCACGAAGGAGTAGACGAGCGCTGCGGTAACCGCCGGCCGCAGCAGCGGCAGGATCACCTTGCGGATGGTGCGCAGGCTGTCGGCCCGCAGCGTTAGCGAGGCCTCGTCGAGGCTTCTGTCGAGCTGGCTCATGGCGGCCACGCCGCCGCGAACACCGACCGGCATATTGCGGAAGACGAAGCAGGCGACCAGGATCAGCGCCGTTCCTGTCATTTCCAGCGGCGGCAGGTTGAAGGCCATGATGTAGCTGATACCGATCACGGTGCCGGGGATGGCGAAGCTCATCATCAGCGCGAATTCGAACAGGCCGCGACCGACGAATTTCTGGCGCACGATCAGATAGGCCGTCAGCAGGCCGACAGCGGCCGTTAGTGGCGCGGAGATCAGGGCGATTTCCATCGTCGTCCAGAAGGAGTTCCAGGCAACGCCGCTCCAGGCAAGACCGCCGTCGTCGCGCAGGCCGATCGAGAAGGCCTTGATGTAGTGTTCGACCGTCAGCGTGTTGTCTAGACCCCAGGTGCGCACGAAGCCGCCGAAGAGGATCATGAGATAGACGACGACGGTAAAGATCATCCAGGGAATGACAACCGCATGAACCGCGATCGAAAGGCCGCGGGGCAAGGCGGCGTGAGCACCAGAATCGCCCTTGCCTGTGACGGTCGCGAAACTTTTGCCTTGTAGCCAGAGGCGTTGCGCAAGAAAGGCGCTCAGGGTGAAGAACAGCAGGATCATCGCAAGGACGGCAGCGCGCGAGGGGTCGTTCTGCGCGCCGACGACACTGAAGAAGATTTCCGTCGACAGAACGCCGTGACTGCCGCCGAGCACCATCGGGTTGCCGAAGTCGGCCATGCTCTCGATGAAGCCGATCAGGAAGGCATTTGCCAGGCCGGGCTTCATCAGCGGCAGGGATACCCGCCAGAATGTGCGCCAGCGATCGGCGCGCAGGGTCTGTGACGCCTCCTCCATCGACGGGCTGACGCCTTCGACGACGCCGATGAGGACGAGAAAGGAAATCGGGGTGAAGGAGAGAACCTGCGCGATCCATATGCCGGTCAGGCCATAGAGCCAGCGACCAGGTTCCATTCCGAAGAGCGAGGCGGCCGTCTGTGTGATGACGCCCGACCGACCAAACAGCAAGGTCAACGCCAGACCGACCACGAAAGGCGGCGTGATGATCGGCAGGATCGTCAGGAGCCTGAGACCCTTCTTGAAGGGAAAGCGCGTGCGGGTGGCGACGAGGGCAAAGCAGAGCCCCAGCAGCGTCGATGTGCCTGCCGTCAGGATGGCGAGCCAGAGCGTGCGCCAGGCGACGCCGCAACGGTCGCCGCCGACCACGCAGCTGAGGCTCCAGATGGACGGATCTTGGATGTTGTTGACGAAGCCGCTTGGATCGAACGATCCGTCAAACGATTGGAATGCTCCGACGAACATGCTGCCGACGGGATAGAAGACGAATATTGCGACCAGTACGATCAGCATGGTGATCGCGCTGACGACGAAGGCATCACCCTTCATCACGCCGCGTTCGGCAAGGCCGAAGGAAAAGAGCAGAACATAGACGATGCCGAGCGTGATGGCGCCGGCGCCCATGGCAGGTTGGCCATCCGTCAGCGGGCCGAACAGGCTTTCGCTGATCGCCCAGCTCCAGCCCGACGACGTTATGGCAAGACCCTGCAGGGATAAGAAGACAAAGCCCAACGCACCGGCACAGGCCATGAGCGCGCCGCGTTGCTTCGGATTGGAAAGGAAGCGCGCGATGCCGCCGAGCAAGAAGAGCCCGACGGCGATCGCGAGCCACCATCGGCCGTAGCTGACGATTTCCAGTATTCCCGGCGCTGTGGAGGGGGCGAAGGGAAAGCTGCTCAGCCAGCCGAGGCTGAAGAAGCCGCCCTCGATGCGATACCATGGGAGTAGTATCAGGGCAGCGATGCCGAGAATAAGCGCGACATCCAGCCGGCGTTTGCTATTGGTCATGGTCGGATTCGCATCCCGTTCAGCAATATTCAGGGGCTACGCAGGCCGGACACATGGGAGCCGGCCCGCGTTGGCAATCGGGAAGGTCGATCAGTTGGCTTTCGCCCCGATTTCCTTGTCCCACCGGGCAAGCAGGGCCTTGCGCACCGTCGGATCGCCATATTTCTTGAAGTCGTAGTCGATCAGCTTGATCTCTTCGAACTTCGGCGCCTCCTTCGGGACCTCGGCCGACCTGTTCGAAGGAAGCTGATAGGACTTCGCGTCCTTCATGTGCGATTGCGCCTCGGCGCTGAGCGCCCAGTCATACCACTTCTTGGCGTTCTCGAGGTTCCTGGCGCCCTTGATGATCGACATGGAGCCGATCTCGTACCCGGTGCCCTCGCAGGGTGCGACTGCCTTGATGGGGAAGCCTTCGACCGTCTGGGCGACGGCGTCGTGCATGAAGACGATGCCGATAGTCGCTTCCCCGCGGGCGGCCGCTTTCACCGGGGCGGAGCCGGATTTCGTATATTGCGAGATATTCGCATTGAGCTTCGAGAGATAATCGAAAGCCTTGTCCTCGCCCATCATCTGCACGAGCGTCGCGAGCGTATTGTAGGACGTGCCCGACGAGTTCGGATTGGCGATCTGGATCTCGCCCTTGTAGGAGGGATCGAGCAGATCGGCCCAGCATTTCGGCTCCTTCAAGCCCTTCTTCTTGAGAATGTCAGCGTTGTATCCCCAGCCAAGCGCTCCGGCGTAAACGCCGACCGTGCGGAAGTTGGCGCTTTCGGCCTGCTTCTTTGCCCAGTCCTGTAATTGGTCGAAAAGCGGAGATTTGTATTCGAGCGTCAGGCCCTCGGCTGCCGCCTGCAGGTGAGGATCGCCGGTTCCCGCCCACCATATGTCGGTTTTCGGGTTGCGGGCCTCGGCGCGGATCTTGGCATAGGTTTCGCCGGCGGACAGGCGGACCATATTGACCTTGATGTCGCTCTGCTTCTCGAAGAGCCCCTTCATCATGTCGCAGACTTCGGGATCTGCCGAGCAGATCATGTTCAGGTCGCCTGCGGCATGTGCCGACCAGGCAATAAGAGATACTCCCGCGGCAAGGGCCGCCGCGGCCATGTTAACCAATCGCATGATGTCCTCCCTGCTTTGCAGCGCCTCCACGCTGGGCGCTTTTGCAAGCGTGTGCAAATGCTGCATTGCTTGGCTCACGCTGTCAACCTATATTGTCATAAAAGTTTCACAAAACTGACATAGTGCGCATATTGCACGCGATTGCAAACTGTGATGGACTCCGCGTCGGTAACAGGAGAGGCGCCGTGTCACAGAGAGATTTCGTCAGCGCTGAGGAAGTGGCGCAGCGTGCTGGCGTTTCGCGCTCGGCCGTTTCCCGCGCGTTCACGCCCGGCGCCAGTGTTTCGGAAGCCACGAAGCGGAAGGTCCTTCGGGCGGCGGAGGAGCTCGGCTATCAGGTCAACCATCTCGCCCGCGGGCTGATGCGTAACGAAAGTGGCATTGTTTGCCTCATCGTTTCCGATGTCGCGACACCGTATCGTTCCGCTCTTTTGCGGGAGCTAACACTGCAACTGCAGTTGGCGGGGAAAGTGGCGATGCTGATTAATACCGATCGCTCCGATGGTAGCGTCAACGCGGCCTTGCAGCAGGCGATCCGCTACCGTGCCGATGCGTCCGTGATCCTTTCCGGCCTGCCGGACAAGTCGATCACGGAGCTCTGTCTGCGCAGCGGGCAACGGCTCGTGCTGATCAATCGCGATGAGGATCAGTCAGGCCCACTGCACATCAATCTCGACGAGCGGGAAGCGGCAGCGCGCGTGGTCACGGCGTTTGTGCGTGCCGGCTGCACTCGCCTTGCCTTTGCGAATTCCGAGGCTGGTACGCCAAGCCTGGTGGCGAGAGAGGGAGGCTTCATCGCTGCCGCCCGGGATCATGGGCTCGAGGTTGCCGTCGAGCGGCATGGCTGGACGGGATACGAGGCTGGACGGATCGTGGCTCAACGCCTTCTGACCAGGAAGGAGAGGCCGGATGCCGTCTTCTGCGCAACGGATCTGCTGGCGTGTGGTTTCATGGATGCCGCTCGCCATCAGTTTTCGCTGTCCATCCCGCACCAACTCTGCGTCGTCGGCTTCGACGACATCGAGCAGGCGTCCTGGTCTTCCTATCGGCTGACCACGTTTTCGCAACCGGTCGCGGCAATTGCACGGGAGGCTGTAACCTGGTTGTCGGAAAGCGGCATTGCCGAAGGCAAGTCGCTGACATTGCGATCTGATCTGATCTGGCGCGAGACGGTCCGAGGCGGATAGGGCATCATAATTTGCCGAGAGCGTGTGAGCGAGGGGCAGGCCGATAGATCCGGTGCGTCGCGGGAACGTTTAGGCATATTCGTGTTGCGTGCTGACTTGAGTCACGCCTTTCAGGATGTCAGCCGCTTTCTCGGCGATCATTACCGTTGCCGCATTGGTATTCGATGAAATCAGTCTCGGCATGACCGAGCTGTCGCACACCCTTAGCCCATCTATGCCGCGAACCTTGAGTTCGGGATCGACCACGGCGTCATCTGCGCTGCCCATCCGGCATGTTCCGACCGGATGGTAGGCGGAGCGCGCATATTGCCGGGCAAATTCGCGGTACTCCGCCTGGGTGCGAATATTTCCGTCGGGTAGATGCAGCCTTCTCACGAACGGCTTGAAGGCGGCCTGGGAAAGAATTTCCTGGCTGATCTTGATGCCATCGACGGCCCGTTCGAGATCATAGGGTTCGGCAAAGGCGTTGGGATCGATCAACGGCGCGACGCGCAGATCCTTGGAACGGAGCGTGACGGTTCCGCGCGATCTCGGGCGGACATGATAGGAGTTCAGCGTGCAGCCGTTGCCGCCGGGCACGCCGTCTATGCCTGCCTCTACGCCTGCGCCGGGAAGAAAATGAAACTGGATGTCCGGCGTCTTCTCGTTGCGGTCTCCCCACCAGAAGCCGCCACCTTCGACGATATTCGAAGCGACCGGCCCTTTGCCGAACAACGCATATTCCATGCCGGCGGCAATCTGCCAGCGCCGTTTCTTGTATCGGTCGATACCATAGGGGCCGCTCAGTTCGGCAAGCACGTCGACGTCCATATGGTCCTGTAGATTCTTGCCAACCTGCGGCAGGTCGCGAACGACGTCGATGTCGAGTGCGCGCAATTCGTTTGCCGGTCCGAGACCCGATAGCATCAGCATTTTCGGCGAGCCGATCGCCCCTGCCGTCAGAATGACTTCCCGCTCAGCTCTCAACAGCACGGGCCGCCCGTTCTCGATCAGTTCGACGCCGACGGCACAGCCGTTCTCGATGACGATACGGTGGACGGCGGCGTCCGTGCGAACGGTCAGGTTCCTGCGGGTCATGGCCGGTCTCAGATAGCCGACGGCCGTGCTGCTGCGCCGGCCCTTGCGCGTCGTCGTTTGATAAAACCCGGCGCCCGCCTGCGAGCCGGCATTGAAGTCGGGATTGAATGGCAGTCCCGCTTCCTGAGCCGCGCGAGCGAAGACACGGGTCAGCGCGTGTGGCGTCTGCGAACTGACGCCGAGCGGCCCCTCCGTCCCATGATGGGGGCCGCCGTAGGTATCGTTGCCTTCGGATTTGCGAAAATAGGGGCGGACATCTTCATAGCCCCAGCCAGAGCAACCTTCGAGGTCACGCCAGCCGTCGTAATCTTCCGGGCATCCGCGCGTGAAAACCTGCGCATTGATCGAGCTGCCGCCGCCGAGAACGCGCGCTTGCGGATAGACCATCGTACGACCGGCGATTTCACGTCCGGCGACGGTTTCATATCCCCAAATCAATGGACCAGACGTCATCTTGAAGAAGCCCACTGGCAGATGGATGTAGATGTTCTTGTCCTGCGGGCCTGCTTCCAGCAAAGTCACCGAAACATCGGCGTCCTCGCTCAGACGCGCCGCGAGCACGCAGCCTGCCGAGCCACCTCCTACGATGATATAGTCGGGCATCCTTATCCTCCGAAGAATCTGCAGATGCTGGGATTTCCTCATCGCCCCGCACCACTTTGTCATCACATTCTCAAGTCTCTTGCTCCTCGTCAAGAGAAAGGGTACGGTTATAGTCTTGAAGGGTTGTCGTACAAATGATACGCAAGAACTGCTTCAGATCTGGGTGTCGCGGGAAAAAGGACGGCATCCGATTTACGTCATTCAAAGGGAGGTTTTCGAATGACAACAAGGTTGAATTCCCCTTTCGGCGCCATAAGTCGCCGTTCTTTTCTGGCGACGGTTGCAGCGGGCGCTACCGTTGCGGCATTGCCGAGGCAACTCTTTGCCGCCGACAAGCCGACGCTCGTCACGTCGATCCGTTCGCTGTCCAATCCCTATCATGCCGTCTGGAAAACCGGAGCCGAAGCTTTCGCCCAATCGGTCGGCCTCGATCACGTGACCCTCGTCTCGGAGGGGAACAGTGAAAAGGGCATCGCCGACATCAAGGCGATGCTTGCCAAGACCGGCGGCAACATGGTGCTGAACTCCGATCCGAACGATACGCCCGATGCCCGCCCGATCGTCGAGGCATGCGCCAAGGCCGGCGCCCATGTGGTGACGCAATGGAACAAGCCGGATGATCTGCATCCGAAGGACTTCAACCCCTTCTACGTCTCGCATATCGAGTTCGACGGCATTTCAAGCGGCAAGCAGATCGCCGAGATTCTGTTCAAGGCTATGGGCGGTTCCGGCGGCATCATCGCGCTTGGTGGACAGATCTCGAATACTGCGGCGATCGAGCGCAAGAAGGGGCTCGAGGAAGCACTGGCCGCCAATCCCAACATCAAGCTTCTCGATTTCCAGGTTGCCAACTGGAAATCATCGGAAGCCTACGATCTGACGGGCAATTTGCTCACGCGTTTCGGCGACGATGTGAAGGGCGTATGGGCGGCCAATGACGATATGGGCACCGGCGCCCTTGAGGCGCTGCGCGCCGAAAACCTTGCCGGCAAGGTGCCGGTCGTCGGTGTCGACGGCATCAAGGCGGCGGTTGACGCCGTGCGCAAGGGTGAATTTGCCTGCACGGTCACCTCCGATCCCTTCTGGCAGGGCGGCATGGGTCTCGCCATCGGCCTGGCTGCTCTGCAAAAGAAGTTCGATCCGGCCAAGGAGCCGCCGGAACATCGGGAGTTCTACGGCAAGGCCGTCCTCATCGCGAAGGACAATGTCGAGGACTACTACAAGACGAATATCGACTCCCATCCGAACCTGGACTGGACCGATCTGTGGGGTCGCGTGACAGGTGTCATCCGGACTTGATTACCCCCTGCCGGCGGCCGCGGCTCCTCCCGTGGTCGCATCATCGCTGGCGGGCGCTATTGCGTCCGCCAGTTCCCCTGATGCCGCAGCGAGGTATAATCTGTTGACCGTCAATGCCGAACACATCAAACCCAATCAGGAAAGCGAGCGGGCGAACGCCATGCCAACGATTGGAAGCCGCCTTTTCAGCCAGGCGAATGCCAAACGCCTGCGCGCCTACGCTCCGGTCCTCGTACTGATCGCGCTTTGCATCCTGATCAGCCTCGCCAATCCCAATTTTATCGAGCCGCGGAATCTGGTTCGCATCGCTAACTCCGCCGCCGTGCCATTGACGCTTGCGATGGGATTGACCTTCATTATCCTGCTCGGCAGCATCGATCTTTCCGTCGAAGGATCGCTTTCGATTGCCGCCATGGTGACCGTGCTGCTGGCCACCAATGATGCGAACGCGAACTCCTATGGCTGGCTGGCCGTCATCGCCGCGATTGCTGCAAGTACAGTCATGGGCCTTACGACCGGCATCATCCAGACATTCCTCAGGATTCCATCCTTCATGGCGACGCTCGGCGTCTGGTTCATCGGCCTCGGCATTTCGGTGTATATGCTCGGCGGCTCAGCCGTGCGACTGATGGACCCGTCGATCCGGGATCTCGCGCTTGCTCGCCTGCTTGGCCTGCCGTTTGCGGTGTGGGTGGCACTTGGCGCATTCCTGCTTGCCTGTACGGTCCAGTATTATACCAGGCTCGGGCGCCACATCATGGCGATCGGCGGCGGCGAGGATGTCGCCGAACTCTCAGGCATCAACCTTCGCCGCGTACGCATCATGGCGTTCGGGCTCGCCGGCTTCTTCTTCGGTGTCGCCGGTGTGTTGGCCGCCGCCCAGCTTGGCCGCTCGGATGCCGTTATCGCCGATGGTCGTCTCTTCGCCGCGGTCACGGCCGTTGTCGTCGGCGGGACCGCGCTGACGGGCGGCGAGGGTGGCGTCGTCAATACGCTGATTGGGGTGCTGATCGTCACGGTGCTCAGCAACGGCATGATCCTGCTCGGCATCTCTCCTTATGTGCAGCAGACGGTTCAGGGGCTGATGATCATTGCCGCTGTTGCGCTGTCGCTCGACCGCCTGCGTCTCCAGATCGTGAAGTGACCGCCATGCTCTCAACCAACCGGATCAGTAAATCCTTCGCAGGCGTTCCCGCATTGAAGGATGTCTCCCTGGACATCAGGCCGAACGAGGTCGTCGGATTGATCGGCGAAAACGGCGCCGGCAAATCGACCCTCATGCGCATCCTTGCCGGGACACACCAGCCGGACGGCGGCACGCTTATGCTCGATGGCAAGCCGCTGAAGCTGCATAATGCGCGCGATGGCGCCGTCCATGGCATCGGCATGGTGTTTCAGGAGCAATCGCTGCTGCTGAATCTTTCCGTTGCCGAGAACATCTATCTCGGACAGGAGGATCAGTTCGTCCGCCTCGGGATCATGAACTGGAGGGCAATGCGAGAAGCCGCCAGGCGGCAGCTCGCCAAGATCGGCGTTGACATCGACGTTACCGCGCGAACCTCCGAGCTGACATTTGCCGCTCGCCAAATGGTCGAGCTTGCCAAGGCGCTGACGCTCGAGGAGACGGTCTCCCGCCCGCTGATTATCCTTCTCGACGAACCGACATCCGTGCTCAGCGGCAGCGATATCGACGTTCTGTTCAGGCGCGTACGATCGCTGAAGTCGCGAGCGAGCTTTGTTTTCGTGTCGCACCGGCTGGACGAAGTCCTGCGCATTTCCGATCGCGTCTATACCATGAAGGATGGTCAGGTCGTCGCTGAACATCAGGCTGCGGATGTGACGGGACCTGAGTTGCACGAAATCATGGTGGGTCGCGGTCTGCAGGCCACCTATTACAAGGAAGACAAGCAGCTTCCGCCGCGCAGCGAGATTGTCGTCGATGCCAGCCGTTTGTCGATCGAAGGCGCATTCCGCGATGTCGATCTGCAGATCAGGGCCGGCGAGATCGTCGGCATTGCCGGTGTCGTCGGCTCCGGTCGTGAGGAAGTGACCCGCGCCATTGGCGGCTTTCTTACCCACACTGGCGGGATCCTTAAAATCAACGGCGAGCCAGTCCAGTTTCGCTCGCCCGAGCAGGCCGTCCGCAAGCGCGTCGGCTATATCCCGCGCGAGCGCCGCCTCGAAGGTCTCGTGATGTTTCTCTCTATCGCCGAGAACATTAGCCTGGCTGATCTCTCCTGCGTCATGCGAAACGGTGCCATCAGCTACGGCCGCGAACGCCGGCTTGCCAGCGACTGGATCAAGCGGCTGCGTATCAAGGCGCCAGGCCCGGACATCGCTTGCCGCAAGCTCTCCGGCGGCAACCAGCAGAAAGTCGTGCTGGCGCGATGGATGACCGCCGGCTCGCGGATTCTTGTTCTCGATCATCCGACCCGCGGGCTCGATGTCGGCGCCAAGGAGGAAGTCTACGAGCTTGTCCGCGAATTGTCTGCGCAGGGCGTCGCGATCCTTTTGATCTCCGACACGCTGGAGGAGACGATCGGGCTCTCCCACCGGGTGCTTGTGATGCGCGACGGTGCGGTGACGGCTCATTTCGACGCGACACCGGGCAACAAGCCGGATCAGGTCGATCTGGTGCGGGCAATGGTATGAGGAGGAGATGATGGAACGCATGAAGGATATCAAATCGCTTCTCGCCACCGGTTGGATGCAAGGCGCGATACCGCCCGCCTTGCTCGTGGTTCTGGTGCTCATTGTCGAGGTTGCCGCGCCGGGCTTCCTGACTGGCGATACGCTCATCCTGCTTCTTTCGAATACGGCCGTGCTCTTCATTCTCGCCGCGGGCGTGACCTTCGTCATTCTCATCGGCGGCATTGATCTGTCGATCCAGGCGGTAGCGTCGCTTGCGAGCGTCATTCTTGCTCAGTTGCTGCCGCAGATCGGAGCGCTGGCCTTTCCCGTAGCGATATTGTCCGGTCTCGCCTTCGGCATTCTAAGCGGCTACGTGCATGTCCGGTTGAAGGTGCCATCCTTTGTGGCGACGCTTGCCACCGGCGGTGTCGTTGCCGGCATTGCGCTCTGGGCCGCGGCTGGACGGGCAATTACCATCGAGGAAGGGGGCCGCCAGAATACGGCCTGGATCAATGGCACCTTTGCCGGTTTGCCCACGGTGATCTGGATTGCCGCTGTCATCGGCGTTCTCGCCTATGTCGGACTGCGCTACACGCGATTCGGGCGGCATAGTCTGGCGATCGGCGCGGGCGAACCGGCAGCGATCGCCGCCGGCATCAATGTCGAGCGCACGAAGATTGCCGCCTTTGCGATCTCAGGCATGCTCGCGGCCATCGCCGGGACCATATTGGCCGCGCGCCTGTCGAGCGGCTCACCCAACCTTGCGAACCAACTGCTCCTGCCCGCCATAGCGGCTGTCATCGTCGGCGGTACGGCGATTACCGGTGGCCTCGGCGGCGTGGCGCGAACCGCCGTCGGCGCGCTGATCATTTCGATCGTCCGCATCGGCATGACATTCGTCGGGATCAACATCTTCGCGGAAAACGTCGTCTTTGGCGCCGTTCTCATTCTTGCGGTCGCGATCACGATCGACCGCAGCAAGATCGCCATCATCAAATGATCGGGTGGCGATGATGACGGCTCACAAAGAAAAAGGCCGCATGCTGCGATGCGGCCTCCAAGTGCAAGAAGGATGGTTACATCGTGTCGAGGCCGATCAGCTCGATCTTGTAGCCATCCGGGTCTTCGATGAAGGCGATGTGTGTCGTTCCATGCAGCATAGGACCCGGCGGACGCGGGATCTTTGCACCCTGCTTTTCCAGTGCGGCGCAGACGGCGTAAATGTCGTTGACGCCAAGGGCCAGGTGGCCGAAGCCGGTGCCGAGTTCATAGGGCTCTTCCCGGCCCCAGTTGTAGGTCAGTTCGACAACTGTATCCGTCTCCTCCGGGCCGTAGCCGACAAAGGCGTTGGTAAACTTTCCGCCCGGATAGTCGTCCTTGCGAAGCAGCTTCATTCCGAGCAGCTCGGTGTAGAACTTGATCGATCGATCAAGATCGAAAACACGGATCATCGTATGCATCATGCGAAATTGGCCGGACGTTGCGGTCATAATGCGAATCCTCCTGCAAGTTATCGTTTTTACACTGGTTTTTAGCGAGAGCGGGGCGATGGAACTGGTCCATGCACTTGATGTTGGAAACCAGTGTTGTATGATAACCATGTAAGTGACCTAATTGTCCAGCCGTTTTCAGAGATTGAGTCGGAGCAAAAGATGAACGCCCAGTCGCCCCTCAAGGAAAGAGCGCTTGCAGCCCTTTCTGCCGCGATGCCGACGGATCTGCTTCTAACGGATGCGGAAGCATTAGAACGTTACAGCCGCGATTGGTCGGGCGATCACTATGGCAGGCCGCTTGCGGTCGCTCGGCCGCGATCGACCGAGGAGCTCAGCTATTTCATGGCCTGCTGCCACGAACTCGGCATGCATGTCGTGCCACAGGGCGGCTTGACTGGTCTCGTCGGTGCGGCGGTTGCGAGCTTTCCGGAAGGGGAAGTCGTCGTCTCGCTCGAGCGCATGAACAAGGTGCGCTCGGTCAATCCGATCGATTTTGCGATGGTGGTGGAGGCCGGATGCATTCTGGAGGATGCCAAGCGCCACGCGGAAGCTGCCGACTGTATCTTGCCGATCACGTTCGGCGCGCAGGGCAGTTGCCGCATCGGCGGAAACGTCTCCACCAACGCGGGCGGTTTCAATGTGCTGCGCTACGGCATGACCCGAGATCTGGTGCTCGGACTGGAGGTTGTCTTGGCTGACGGGCGCATCTGGAACGGGCTCAGAACCCTGCGCAAGGACAATCGCGGTTACGATCTGAAGCAGCTCTTCATCGGAGCGGAAGGGACGCTCGGCATCGTCGCGGCCGCTGCCCTCAAAGTGTTTCCGAAGCCTGAACAGGTTGAGACGGCGCTGGTCGGCCTTGAGTCCGTCGAGGCAGCAATGCAGCTTTATGCGCGGGCGCGGCGGCAATGCAGCGATCTACTGACCGCTTTCGAGCTCATCTTGCGGGGCGGTATCGAGATCGCCATCAACGCCAGGGAGGATCTCAACGATCCGCTGAGCCAGTCCTATCCGGTCTATGTGCTGATCGAGGCGTCTGCCGCCGGTCGCGTCGATCTGAAGGCGCTGCTTGAAGGCTTCTTCGCCGATGCGTCCGACCTCGTGCTCGATGGTGTCATCGCGAGCAGCAAGGCGCAGGGTGAGCGGCTTTGGCTGCTCAGGGAAATGATGGTGGAGGCCCAGGGCCGCGGTGGACGGTATCTGCGCACGGATGTGTCCGTTTCGATATCGAGCATCGCTGCCTTCGTTTCCGAAACCCTGGCCGCACTTGCGGACAAGTACCCGGAAGCGATCGCCGTGACCTACGGCCATGTCGGCGACGGCAATATCCATCTGAACATCGTGCCGCCGGAGGATATGCCCGCAGAGGAATACGATAGCTTGTTCCACGCGACCGAAGAGGTGATCTTCGATGTCGTCGACCGGCATGGCGGTTCAATCAGCGCCGAACATGGGATTGGCAAGATCAAGCAGGCCGCTTTTCTGAAGCGGGCCGATCCCTTGACGTTGGAGCTGGCACGCCGGATCAAGGACGCATTCGATCCGGAGCATTTGCTGAGCGAAGGCCGGATTCTGGCAAGCGCGCAAGGGAAAGCAGGGGGCTAGGACATGACGCTGAAATTGGACAAGGTCAATCGAGGCCCGCATTTGTCGACATTGGTAGCAAGCTCGATTTCACGCGAAATCGCGCAGGGACGTTTGCGGCCCGGCGACCAACTGCCGACGGAACAGCAACTGGCGCAGACGTTCGGTGTCAGCCGCAATGTCGTTCGCGAAGCGATTGCCCGTCTGCGTTCGGAGGGTCGGATCTGGTCGCAACAGGGCCGAGGCGCTTTCGTGGCGGACCAGCCGAATACCACGGTGCTGACCATCGATTTCGACGCTTTGCAGCAGGCCAATGCCTTCCAGTCCCTGTTCGAGCTGCGCGGCATTCTTGAAGTGCAGGCGGCAGCCCTTGCCGCGCGTCGCCGCAGCGACGAGGATTTGCAGGCCATGAAGGATGCGCTCGCAACGATGCAGGCAGCACCTTATGGCAGCGTCATGTGGCTGAAAACCGATCTTCAGTTCCACAAGACCGTCGCGGCTGCGACCGGTAATGTCTACATGCTTCAGTTTTTGACTTTCGTCTCCGAAAAAGTGCGAGAGAGCATTCTGGCCTCCGGTAATCAGCGAGGGTCCGAGGATCTCGCCGCCGTCACGCTTGGCGAACATCAGCGCATTCTCGATGCCATCGAGACAAGGAATGAAGCCGAGGCTCAGGAGGCGATGCGTGCGCATCTCCACGGTGCCGCAAGCCGTGTCGGCCTCGCTGAGGAGCAATCCGACTAAACACCGATCGAGGGTTTCAAATGACAGGAAGACTTGAGGGCAAGACCGCCGTCGTCACAGCGGCGGGGCAAGGGATGGGGCGCGCCACGGTACTTGCCTTTCTGAGGGAAGGAGCAAAGGTCTGGGCAACCGACCTCGATGAAGCCAAGCTGGAAACGTTGCGCGATCATGCCGGCGTTTCCGTGCGCAAGCTGGACGTGCTGAACACAGAGGACATCCAGGCATTCTCCAAGAGCATCGAAGCGCCGGACATTCTCTTCAATTGCGCCGGCTTCGTCCATAACGGCGCCATTCTCGATTGCGACGAGGACGCTTTCGATTTCTCGGTCAACCTCAACATTCGCGCCATGTATCGGATGATCCGTGCCTTCCTGCCAGGCATGATCGAACGCGGCGGCGGTTCAATCGTCAACATGGCGTCTGTCGCCTCGACCGTGATCGCCGCACCCAATCGCTTCATCTATGGCACCACCAAGGCTGCCGTCATCGGTCTCACGAAATCCGTAGCACTCGACTATGTGACGAAGGGCATTCGGGCCAATGCGATTTGTCCCGGAACGGTCGAAAGTCCTTCCCTGCAGGATCGTATGCGGGCGCTCGGCGACTATGACCAGGCGCGTGCGAGTTTCATCGCACGCCAGCCGATGGGACGGCTCGGAACCGCTGAGGAGGTGGCCGATCTCGTGGTTTATCTCGCCAGCAACGAATCCGCCTTCATGACCGGTAACGCCATCGTCATCGATGGCGGCTGGGCAAACGCCTGATCGTCACTTTGTTTTCAAGAAGGAGCCTGGAATGAAGCTCATACGATACGGAGCACGCGGCGCGGAAAAGCCCGGCATGCTCGATGGCACTGGCGCAGTGCGCGATCTCAGCGGCAAGGTGGACGACATCGGCGCTGAGACGCTGACGTCTGCCGGCCTTGCCAGACTTGCGGCTGTCGATCCCGCCAGCCTGCCGCTGGTTACCGATCCCGGCCGCTATGGACCCTGTGTCGCTCGGGTCGGCAAGTTCATCTGCGTTGGTCTCAACTATGCCGACCACGCAGCGGAGACCGGCGCCGCAATCCCCGCGGAGCCGATCCTGTTCATGAAGGCGACAAGCGCGATTACCGGCCCCAACGACAATGTTATCATTCCCCGCAATTCGAAGAAAACCGATTGGGAGGTCGAACTCGGCGTCGTCATCGGCGATGAGGCGCGTTACGTTCCGCAAGCCGATGCCATGAAGCATGTCGCCGGCTATTGCCTCATCAACGACGTTTCGGAACGCGAATTCCAGGCCGAGCGCGGCGGGCAGTGGACCAAGGGCAAGTCGGCCGACAGTTTCGGCCCGATCGGACCGTGGATGGTGACGCGGGATGAGGTTGCCGATCCGCAGAACCTGAAGATGTGGCTGTCGGTCGATGGCACGATGCGCCAGAACGGCTCGACGAAGACGATGATCTTCGGTGTCGCCTTCCTCGTGCACTACATCTCGCAATTCATGAGTCTGCAGCCGGGCGACATCATTTCAACCGGCACGCCGCCGGGCGTTGGTCTTGGCATGAAGCCGCCGCTTTTCCTCACCGCCGGACAGACGATCAAGCTCGGTATCGAGGGCCTTGGCGAACAGACCCAACTCACCGTCAACGCGGCTTGATAACGAAATGGGAGGCGCGCGTGGCGCGTCTCCTCTCATCGATAATTCGGTGATCAGCGGGCTCCAAGAATCGTCAAAATACGCAGGGCGGCGCAGGCCGCGCCGTAGCCATTGTCGATATTGCAGACGGTGATACCTGGCGCGCAGCTTGCAAGCATCGCATTCAGCGCCGTTCGCCCGCCTTCCGACGCGCCATATCCAACGGAAGTCGGCACGGCGATCAACGCGCCGTCCACGAGCCCGCCAAGCACGCTGGCAAGGGCCGCATCCATGCCGGCCACCGCGATGACGATGGGATGCCGCCGGATCTCGTCGATGCGCTCCATCAACCGCCAGAGACCGGCAACGCCCACATCGGTTATTAGCGTTGCCTGAACGCCTGCGTGACGAAGAGTGCGCGCAGCTTCCCTTGCAACCCCCGAATCCGAGGTGCCGGCCGCGACGATCGTTATCTTGCCGTTGATGCGTGCCGGCTGCAAAGGTCCGCAGAATGCCGTGCGCGAAAGCAGGCAGTAATCGATATCGGCGACCAATTCCTCCGGGAGTGCGGCGAGCTTACCGGCATCAAGCCGGGTCAGCAGCAGGCCAACGCCACGTGTCTTAGCATCCTTGAGGATCGCTGCGATCTGTTCTGCGCTTTTACCTTCGCAGAACACGGCTTCGTTGAGGCCGATGCGGCTGGCGCGATCGAAATCGAAGACGACGTCCGCTTCACTCATGGTTTTGCTCCGACGAAAGCACTGCCATTGCGATACGCCGCAAAGCTGATCGGCTGGCTGGCAAGCGCCAGGGGCAGCAATGACGTGATTTTGTTTGACAGGTCCGCAGTACCGACCCTTGCCAATCCGGCAACGCTCTCCTGATCGAGCTCGATGACGATGCCGTTTCTGCGCACGCGGCACCGGACGGTGCTTGGTTCCAGTGTCTCGCCGACAAGGCGTTCCACGGCATGAATGGCCCGCAGCGTTTCGGGATCGATGGCGATCGCGGTTTCCACGCGGCTCGAAAGACAGGGCGAAGCGGGCAGTTCGGCAAGCGTGCCGAGGCCGAGACTGCGGGCGAGTTCCCGCACGCCTTTTTTGTCGATCGCTGCTTCGAGATAGGGATGACGGACCTTATGTTGACGCGCAGCATCCAGCCCTGGGCGGTATTCGCCGAGATCGTCCTTATTGGTGCCGGACAACAGCTGCCTGTCCGAGATCCTGCCGATCGCGCCATAGAGGCTGCCCTTGCAGAAGAAGCAGCGGTTTATGGGATTGGCGATGTAGTTCTCGTCGGCGAATTCACCGGCATCAAGGATGCGAAGATTCCAACTCTCGCTCTCCGCAAGCCTCCGTACCCTCTCGGTCGCCTCCGGCGGCACGGCGGGCGAGACGGCATGCATCATCGTGACGTGCGCCGTGCCGAGAAGACGATTCGCGATGACGGCGAGCGTCATGGAATCGACGCCGCCGCTGATGGCGACCGCGCATGTCTCCAGCGACGACAACATAGCTTCCAGTCTCCGCCTCATCGTTCTTCCTCCCGGGATTTTGCTTCCGCGTGACGGCGAAGCCGCGCGCGTTCGACAGCGGTGCCGACAGCAGAAAGATCGTCCGCCTCGAGCTTGGCGGTGAGGCCCGAAGGGCGCTCGACGAGCTTCACGCGCAGCCGCCGACCATCCGCATCGACCGTCGCTGTCTGGCGCGGCAGGACGGTGCGCTGCGTCAGGCTGTGGCGAACCCCGATTGTCGTGGTCTCGTCGAAGATGGCGGCGATGACATCGTCACGGCCGGCCGGCTCGGTCAGGACACGCAGATGCGTCATCATCCTGCCCTTCTTGCCGAAGACAGGCATCTGTATGACGTCGAGGACGCCGGCCCTGCTGCGCAGATTGTCAATTGCCTGCGCAATGTCCTCGCTCGTCTGGTCGTCGATCTCGCATTCGAGAATGGCGACCTCATCCCGCGGCGTGGAAACTGCAAGCGGCTCGAAAGCAAGTAGGCGCAGGCAATTGCTCAGCCCCGGTAGGCGCTTCGTTCCGAAACCGTGAGCCGATGCCAGCAATCGGCGTGGAGCATGGGATGTTTCGAAGGGATCGCAGAGGTGACGCAGGATCGCCGCGCCCGTCGGCGTCACTCGCTCGCCGGCAATTCCGTCGTCGATGGTCGTGAAGCCTTCCATCAAGAGGGCAGTCGCCGGTGCCGGCACGGCGAGCAGACCATGCGCGGTCCGCACACGTCCGGAGCCGAGCGGCAGCGGCCCGACAGTCCATTTGGCGACGCCAAGCCTCGAGATGAGCCAGGCCGCAGCGACGATATCCGCGATCGAATCCCATGCGCCGACTTCATGGAACTGGACATGCTCCGGATCAGTGCCATGCACTCTCGCTTCGGCCTCGGCCAGATGCGTGAAGATGCCGATTGCGTGCCTTAAGGTTTCGGCGTCTAGCGCCGAGCCAAGGAACGCCTGACGGATCATCGACCAATTAACATGATCATGATGGGGGTGGTCCTCGGAGGTGGGATGATGCGCCGGCGCTTCATTGGTCTGCATCTCCGCCGGCTGTTGATGTCGTTGCACGAGAAATCGACGCCCGACCAGAATGCCGTCATCGTGATGGAGCGGCTCGAACGTGACATCCGGGATCATCGGGCAGAGCGACAGGGTCGTCAAAAGATCCTTTTCAAGGTCTGGCCGAAAATCCAGAAGCGCCGCCACGAACATGTCGCCGGCAATTCCACCGATCGGGTCGAGATGAAGTTCAAGCATTGGGCCGTGCGCCTATTCGGGTTTTGCTGGTTGCAAGGAGACTCCGTTCATCGACGCGATGACATCGGACAAGGCCGGGACGAATGCTTCCCCATGTCCGGAAGCGACGGCCGCCGCAAAGCTGTTGCGCACCGCAGCACCGACCGGGTTGGCCGCTTGAACGGACTGGGCAAAGGATGCGAGATACGACATGTCCTTCAGCGCATTCACCATCGCAAAGCGCTGAGCATTCTCGTTGCGGTTCAGCACGAATTCGAAGAAGGCCTGATAGAAGCCGCAGTCCATGCGGCTGCCGCGCAGGACACTATCGAAGACTTCAGGTGTCAGGCCGGCCTTTGCCGCGAGCATCAAGGCTTCGGAATAGATTGCGGAATAGCCCATCGACACGAAATTGTTGAGAAGCTTCATGGTGTGGGCCGTTCCGACGCCGCCGGTTGGAACGATGCGCGCGGCGAAGGCTTCGAGGATCGGGCGGGCACGCGCGACTGCATCTTCGTTTCCGCCCACCATCACGTCGAGCTTGCCTTCGGCCGCTTCCTTTGGCGTCCGCGCAAGGGGAGCGTCGACGAATGTGATGTCGGAGGCTGCGAGCCCTTCGGCAAGCTTGACCGTTACGGCAGGATTGGAGGTCGAGCAGTCGATCAACAGGAGCGGCTTTCCTGCCGCGACAATGCCGTTGCGGCCGGAAACGACCTCTTGAACCTGATCCGAACCCGTCACGCAGAGCAGGATGACGTCGCTCGCTTCGGCAAGTTCTTTCGGCGTCGCCGCTTCGCTCGCGCCAAGCGCCTTGAGCCGGTCGACGGCCTCGCGCTTCCTGTGAGCGAGGACGGTCAGCGGCCACCCCTTTGACAGCAGGTTCGCCGCCATGCCCGAGCCCATGGCGCCAAGCCCGATAAAGCCGATTTTCTCTTTCATTTTTCCCTCCCCGTTAAATTGAAGTCAGTGATCGTCCGAGCTTTTGCTTTTTTGAGTCATATGAGGTAGCTACGATGGAAATGGCCTCGCGGCGGACAGCGGAAACGGACTTCGAGACAGTATGAAGGACAGGGATAACGCCGTCTTCAGCACCATCCAGCAGATGCCTAACCTGCGTAGCGGTCTTGCCGACAGCCTGATTGCCCAGATCGAATCGGGTGATCTCAAGCCGGGTCAGAGGCTCCCGACCGAGCAGGCGATCATGGAGGCGACGGGTGTCAGCCGGACCATCGTCCGAGAGGCGCTCGCTACCTTGCGTGCGAAAGGGCTTATCGTGACGCGGCAGGGCCTTGGCGCCTTCGTTTCCAACGACCCGAAGCCGCGCTCCTTCTCGATCATTCCGAACGATCTGGAATCGATCGACGAAGTGCTTCGTGTCCTCGAGCTTCGTATCGGCATAGAGTACGAGGCGGCCGGGCTTGCAGCACTTCGCCGGACGCCGGAAGATATCGTCCGCATGCAGGATCGCCTCGACGCGCTGGACCGCGCGATCGATGAGGGCGGGTATGGTGCAGAAGAGGATTTCGCCTTTCACCGCACCATTCTCGTCGCGACGCAGAATTCCTATTACAGTCGTCTTTTCGATACTTTCGGGACGGCGATGGTGCCGCGGCAATGGGCGCGGCTCGACAGGATGACGGCCGCTGAGCGCATCCGCCACGCGGCCGGCATGCGCAAGGAGCATCACGCGATCTTCAACGCGATCCGCGATGGCAATGAGGCCGCGGCACGCAAGGCGTTGCGCAATCATCTGTCGAAGAGCACGGCTCGCTTCGAAGAACTCCGTGACGCCAGCCTGCAGCACTGATCGCTCAAACGGCATAGCGAGGCACGACATAGGGACCTTCGGGGATGATTGCGACATTGGGATCTCCGCTTCGTACAATGCTGCGCTCGATCGCTTGGGTGATATCGTCGATCATCTCGACGCCCGTCAGCCTGCGATCATTTCCGGTAAGGCCGGTCGTATAAAGCTCGACCCTGCCGAGCCGCATCGGTTTCAGCTGCATCTCTGTCTGCCATTCGTCGATTTCTGCCAGGCTTTTCGCCGTCAGCGTCGCAAGGAAACGCTCCTGTCCGAGTTCAACGAGTTTGGCTTGCGCCTCGCGGAACTCGCCAGAGCCGAAGCCCTCGGAACACTCTGAAGCGATGATCAGCGTGCCGCCAGGCTTCAGGATATCGAGTGGCGTCACCATACCCTTGATCGTCTGGTAATAGGTCTTGTCCAGCGGATAGCCGGCGGAAGAGGTGACCACGGTGGAGAACTTTCGATCTATCGGCACATGCGTGGCATTGCTGACGAAGTTCACGGCGGCCTGATGGCTCGCGATGATCTCGCCGAAGGTGATACAGACAAGATCGCGGTCCTCATCGAGAACAGTGTTGAGCGCATGGACCTCGCCCAGCATTCGTACGATCTCAAGCTGCTCCTCATGCAGCGGATTGCCGACGAGATTGCATTGGACGGCCAGCGGATCTTCCATGAAACGGGCGGAGTGAAAGGTGCGGATCGTTTCGTGATGCGCGACGCCGGGCGAGATCACCTTGCGGCCGCCGGACCAGCCGGCCATGAAATGCGGTTCGACAAGGCCGGTCGCGATACGTAGATCCGCCTCGACGAACAGGCGATCGAGCTTGACCGGCGTCTGTCGTATTGAGGTGAAACCGAGATCGACATGGGCCGCCTCGTCGCGGGCATAGTGGTTTTCGACGCGAACATTCTCCAGGACCCAGGGGTCGCCGATGAGTTCGGCGAGTTCTTCGCCGAGATTGGGGCGATGCAGTCCGGTTGCAACGAGGATTGATATTCTGTCCAGTGGAATGCCCGACGTCGCCATGATCTCGATCATCGGCCGCAGGAACAGTCGGTTCGGAACCGGTCGGGTGATATCGCAGATCAGGATGCAGGCACTCGAGCGACCCTTCGACAATCCGGCAAGCGGCGCCGAACCGATAGGTGCTGCAAGTGCTGCGGCGATGGCGGCACGGGCATCCGGTAGTTTCGGCAGGACTTTCTTGCGAACGAGCGTCGGCTTGGCATGCGCGGGCATAGCAAATTCCAGGTGTCCGCGACCGTAGGAAATCGAGACCGCGTCCATCATGCCTTCTCCGCAACGCCGCCGAGATAGAGTTCGCGCATGAGCGACATGTCCTTCAATTGCGCGATGGGACCGGATGTGGCGATACGGCCGTTCTGCATGAGATAGCCGCGCGTGGCGACCGAAAGTGCCAGTCCGGCATTCTGTTCGACAAGCAGCACCGACGCGCCGAAGGTCTTGCCGATATCGAGGATGATCGCCTGGATCTCCTTGACGAGCAGCGGCGAAAGCCCGAGCGAGGGCTCATCGAGCAGGAGAACCTTGGGCCTTGCCATCAGGCCGCGGGCAATCGCCAGCATCTGTTGCTGACCGCCGCTAAGCGACCCGCCTTTCTGCTGGCGTTTCGTTGCAAGGATCGGAAAGAAGCTCTCCATCGTCTTGACGTCGGTCTCGATGGCATCGCCGTCGCGTCTTGCGTAGGCACCGAGACGGAGGTTTTCCTCAACGGTCATCTCGGCGAAGATGCGCCGTCCTTCAGGCACCAGAACCACGCCGCGCTTGGCCATGATATCGGGCGTTCGGCTCGTCAGGTCCTCGCCTGCAAAGCTGATGCGTCCTGCGCGCGGCCTGACGAGTCCGACGATGGTGCGAAGCAGCGTCGACTTGCCTGCACCGTTCGGCCCGAGGATGGTAATCACCTCATTGTCCTCAAGCGTCAGGGAGACATCGCGGTTGACGACGGTCGCGCCATAGCCTGTGGTGACATTCGATACGGTCAAAAGGCTCACAGCGCGCCTCCCAGATAGACTTCGAGCACCTTCGGATCGGCGAGCACAGCCTCGGTCGGCCCGTCCGCGATCTTCGATCCGAAGTCGAGCACGATCAGCCGCTTGCAGAGCATCTGCATCAGTTTCATGTCGTGATCGATGACGCAGACGCTGATGCCATGAGTCGGGAATTGCTGGACAAGCCCGACAAGGGTTGCCGTTTCCTTGTCGTTGAGACCGGCCGCTGGTTCGTCCAGAAGGATAAGCGACGGCCGTGTCGCAAGTGCGAGCGCGATGCCCAAAAGCCGCAGGCTGCCGAACGGCAATACGCCGGCCGTCTCGCCGGCAAGCGGCAAAAGGCCGACAAAATCGAGTAGGGCAGATGGTGTCGCCCAGGGATAGGGGCGGGCGCTACGACGTGCGTGCTCGCAGGCGATCTGCACGTTTTCCCAGACGGACAGGCCCGGAAAGGCCATTGCTTGCTGGAAAGTGTAGCCGATGCCGGCACCGGAAATCTCATAGGCGGCAAGACTGGTAATATCGCGGCCGCGCCAGCTGACCTTGCCTTCCGTCGGCTTGTGCACGCCGGTGATGACGTTGAAGAGGGTCGTCTTGCCGGAGCCGTTCGGCCCGACGATCCCGAGGATTTCGCCTTCCTCGATCGAGACATCGATCCCTGACAGTGCCGTCAGCCCGCCGAACTGCTTCTTCAGTCCCTTGATGTCGAGGATCGCGCTCATCGGCTGGCCTCCGACGCGCGCTTGCCGCCCGCGTGATGTGCCGCGTCCTTCGGACCATTGCCGCGCAGGAGGCGCTGCCAGCCATCCATCAGGCCGGCAATCAGACCATTCGGCAGAAGCAGGATGACGGCGATCAGGCAGACACCGTACAGAATGCGGGATTCAACCGGGTCGAGGTTCAGGACTTCAGGCAGGAAGGACACGAGGATGCCGCCGGCAATCGGACCGAGCAGGAGACGGGCACCGCCGATCATCACCATGAGGGCCAGGTAGATGCTTGGGAAGGATGCAAATTGGCTGGGCGAGATGTGGCGCAGGAAATAGGCGAGCAGGACGCCGGAGACACCGGCGAACACGCCGCTGACCACGAAGGCGCCGATTTTATGCCTGCCGACATTGATGCCGAGGGAGGCCGCGAGTTTTTCGTTTTCGCGAATGGCCCGTAATGTGCGGCCATACGGGGAGTTGATGATGGCCCAGCTAGCGATAGCGCTGAGCGTCACGAATGCCAGGACGATATAATAATAGGGCATCAGATCATCGGCCTGTACGCCGAGAAAACTGACCGGCAGCTGCAGGTCGAGGCCGGTTGCCGCACCCGTATAGTCGCCGCCATTGGTCAGAACGATAGTCAGCAACTGACCGAAGGCGAAGGTCATGATCACGAAATGATGGCCCGAAACCCGCAGCGACGGCACACCGATGATAACGGCGGCGATTGCCGCAAAGATGCCGCCCAGCGGCAGAGCAATCCAGAAGCCAAGGCCGGCGTCGCGCGCCAGCACCGCGGCGGCATAGGCGCCGACCCCGACGAGAGCTGCATGACCCATCGACAGGATGCCGGTCTGGCCGAACAGGACGGACAAGCCATAAAGCGCAACGATATTGATGCCGGCCGAGATCGCCAGCGACAGCAGGCGGTTGCTCGGTCCAAGCGCCGGCATGGCGGCAAGCACGATCAGGACGGCGAGGGCCGGAACCAGCGAGCGCAGAGAGGAAAGTGTGGTGTTCATGGTTCACTCCCGTCTCAGGCCATCTTCGGGCCGCTCGTACCGCCGAAGAGGCCGTTCGGGCGAAAGAGCAGGACAAGGATCATCAATGCGAAGGAATAGGCATCGGTCCATTCGGAGAAACCATATCCAGCGCTGAAGCCTTCGACGATCCCGAGGATGAGACCTGCCACCACGGCGCCTGTCAGGTTTCCAAGGCCGCCGATCAGCGCCACAGCGAACCCCTTCATCACCATTGTGCCTCCGGTAAACGGCGTGATGGGGAAGAGGGCGATCAGCAGCGCTCCACCGAGACCTGCGAGCGCGCTGCCGAGCACGAAGACGCCGGTAATGTAGCGTCGGACCGGAATCCCCATCAGTGCGGCGGTATCGCGGTCGTCGACTGCGGCGCGCAGTGCACGGCCGTAGCGGCTGCGGGTGACCACGGCGAAGGTCATCGCCACGACGGCAATGGTAACGAGAATGACCATGATGCGGACGGAGGCGATGCGGACGCCGCCGACATCCCAGATGCCTGAAAGCGGGCGCGGAATGCTTTTCTGGTTCGGATCGTAAAAGAAGATGACGATGTGCTGCAGAACGACGATGAGGCCGAGCGAAACGATGAAACCGTTGGTCGGTCGCGTCAGCGTGAATCGGAACAAGCTTCGCTCCAGGACGAAGCCCATCACGCCGACGGCAAGAACTGCGAGCACCAGCGCAATGGGAAAGCCCAATCCCGCTCGGACTGCAAGCCAGGTGACGATGCTGCCGACCATCAGGAACTCGCCATGGGCGAAGTTGATGATGCCAGTTAGTCCGAAGATCAAGGTGACACCGACGGCGATCAGCGTAATGACGCTTGCGATCGACAAACCGTTGAGGAGCTGTTGAATGAAAATATCCACGGCTTCTTTCCGCCATTGCCTAGGCCTCTGGTCATCAGGCCCGTTTACGTCCGATGGAGAACCGCCGGCTGTTGCCGGCGGGACGGCGTCGCGGAGCCCTATTCCGCCGGAGCTTCGGCAGGCGGCTGCTGCATGGCGCACGAGATGTTGCCACCCGGCGCTGCGGCGCAGACTTCGGTGGCGTGGGTAACCTGGTGACTGCTGTTGAAGGACAGGTCGTCGGACACGACACCCTTGTGATGCAGCGTTTCCATCGCAGCGACCGTCTTGTCCGGATCGAGCGAACCCGCCTTCTCCCAAGCTTCGGCGAGCATGTGGACATAATCGTAGTAAAGGAGGGACACGGAGGACGTCACGCCCTTCGGGGCGCCGGCCGCAAAGTAGTTCTTGAAGTAGGTTTTTGCATTGGCGTTGGAGGACTCTCCCCAGCAGATCGGCACGCAGCTCATGGCAACCGGAACGTCGGCGCTGAGACCGCGCTCCTTCCAGATGCCGGGATCGACACCAAACAGGAAGTAGCTCGGCGCCACGCCGAGTTCGAGCGCCTGCGGCAGGGCCGTCAGCGTTGAATCCCCATTGTACCAGAAGTGCACGACGTCGGGGTTCAGGCTCTTGGCGCGCGTCAGGAAGGGCGAGAAATCGGTGGTATCGGGCGGATAGGAAATAACCTCCGGCACCTCCTGTCCCTCTGCCTTCAGTGCCTTGACGTAATAGGAGGTCAGGAACTGGCCGGTCGCGTCGTTGCCGACGATGACGACGGACTTCTTCAAGGGATGGCCGACGAGCGGCGTCAGCAGGCTCAGCACGCCACGGGCGGTCGAACCGGAGCGCTGAAATTCCTGCGGCTCGGACTGGAACAGGTAGTGGTCTTCTCCGCCCGGCGCGACCGACTTCGGATTGAGGATTTTCGCAAGCGTGCTGTTGCCGGCGATCTGGATCACCTTTGCCGGCTGGGTAATCTTCGTCATCGCCAGGGTGAAATCATGCGTCTCCGAGCCGAAGATCGCAGCGACTTTCTGGTCGCGGACAAGCTCCTGCGTTGCGGCGATCGCGGTTGAAATATCGGTGCGGTCGTCGCGCTTAAGGAGCTCGATCTTGTAGGTTTTGTCACCGACTTTGACGCCGCCAGCATCGTTGATTTCCTTGACGGCCAGGCCGACGCCGGCCGGCAGTGTGTGTCCGGCTGAAACGAAGGCGCCGGATTCGGCGGCGACGACACCGATCTTGATGGTGTCTTCTGCTGACGCCGAATAGGCTGACGCGCCGAGGCCGAGCGCAAGCGAAACGCCTCCCAATACCAGTGATCGCACGATCCCATCCTCCCAGTGCAGATTTTGCGTACTTACCGGGTTGTCGTACAACCCTGTTTTCTGATAATTGGCTTGGTGGAGAATGTCAAGCAAGTCAAACCTGGGAAGCTGGGCCTCCGGCAACCCTAGCGAGGGAGTGAGATATGCAAACGAGAGAGTTCGGCCAAACCGGCCGCAAGGTCAGTGAGATCGGCTTCGGCGCATGGGCGATCGGCGCAGCATGGGGTGAGGTGAATGACGAAGAGGCGCTTGCGGCCCTCCATGCCGCGCTCGACACGGGCGTCACCTTTATCGACACCGCCGATGTCTATGGCGACGGCCATTCCGAACGCCTCATTGCGAAAGTGATGAAGGAACGGGGCGGGCAGCGTCCATTTATCGCCAGCAAGGCGGGTCGCCGCCTGCCTCAGCAGTCCGTCGAGGGGTATAGCGCAGAAAACCTGAACGGCTGGATCGACCGAAGCCTCAAGAACCTGGAGACCGACTGCCTGGATCTGGTCCAACTGCATTGCCCGCCGACGGATCTCTATTACCATCCGGAAGTGTTCGAACGTCTCGATCGGCTGGTCGAGCAGGGCAAGATCCGCAATTACGGCGTCAGCGTCGAGCGTGTCGAGGAAGCCCTGAAAGCGATCGAATATCCCGGTATCGTCAGCATCCAGATC
Organism: Martinezella tropici; assembly: GCA_000799755.1. Lineage (GTDB taxonomy): Bacteria > Pseudomonadota > Alphaproteobacteria > Rhizobiales > Rhizobiaceae > Rhizobium > Rhizobium tropici_A. The sequence continues at coordinate 370,513 of JUHI01000003.1, read as the reverse complement.
ATCTTCAATGCCTTTCGCCAGCGTCCGATCGAACATTTCTTCAAGCAGGCGCAGGACAAGAAAGTTGCGATCATAGCGCGCGTGCCGCTGGCAAGCGGTCTGCTGTCGGGCAAGTTCAAGAAAGATACCAGGTTCGAAACGAACGACCATCGATTGTTCAATCGCAACGGCGAGGCATTCGACGTTGGCGAAACCTTCTCTGGCGTGCCCTATGAGGTCGGCCTCGACGCTGTCGAGAAGGTGCGGCCACTGGTGTCGGGCGATACCACCATGGCGAAGTTTGCGCTGCGCTGGATTCTGATGTTCGACGCTGTCACCGTCGCCATTCCGGGCGCTCGCAATCCGGCGCAGGCCCGTTCGAATGCCGAAGCGGCAGGACTGCCGGCGATATCGCAAGCCGCGATGCAGGAGATCAGATCGATCTACGATACCTACATCAGGCAATATGTTCACCAGCGCTGGTAAGGAGCCGACGCCATGACGAGCCCAATCATCGACTCCCATCATCACTTCTGGGATCCGACCAGCGGCGGAGACTACGGCTGGCTGAGCGGACCCTTCGAGCCGATCAACAGGATATTCGCGCCCGCCGACCTCAGGCCGAGCCTTGAAAAGAACGGCGTGACCGGCACGGTACTCGTCCAGACCTGGAACGATCTCGGCGAGACATGGGACTTCATCAGGACTGCGGAGGCGACGGACTTCGTTGCCGGCGTGGTCGGATGGGTCGATCTGACCGATCCGAAGCTTCCTGAAACACTGGCCCAACTCCAAACATCGCCGCAGGGAAAGTGGCTGGTGGGCGTGCGCCATCTGATCCAGACGGAAACCGACCCGAACTGGCTCTTGCGCGAAGACGTCAAACGGGGCCTGAAAGCGATCGAAGCCGCAGGGCTCGTCTACGATCTCGTGCCGAACCTGCCGCAGCTGCCGTCCTGCATCAAGACCGTGCAGGGGTTTCCGAACACGCGTTTCGTGCTCGACCATATCTCGAAGCCGGAGATCCGCAATCGTGGTTTCGACGAATGGGCAACCTTGATCCGTGAGTTCCGCAGCCAGCGCGATCACGTCTGGTGCAAGCTCTCTGGCATGGTCACCGAAGCCGATTGGCAGAGTTGGACGCCGGGCGACTTGAAGCCTTATGTCCATGAGGCGCTCGAGGTGTTCGGGAGCGATCGCTGCCTGTTCGGCACGGATTGGCCGGTCTGCCTGGTTGCTGCAAGCTACGACCGGGTCGTCGATGCGCTTCAGGAATGCCTGAAGGACCTCTCCGATTCCGAGCGCGAAAAAATCTTTGGCCTCAACGCCATCGAGGTCTATCGGCTGCCCGAGTTTTGGGAGCGGAATGCATGACTAAGAGTCCATCCGCAAGTCGTATTGGTTTCAAGTCGCGGCTTGGTTTCGGTGCAAGCGGTATCGGCACGCTTTACCGCGATGTCACGGAAGTGCAGGCGGCCGAGGTGCTGAGCAAAGCGTATGAAGGGGGAATGCGCTATTTCGATAGCGCGCCCCTTTACGGTCATGGCCTCAGCGAGCTGCGTCTTGGCAGTTTTCTGCGGACCATCGATCGGAACACAGTCACCGTTTCCACCAAGGCGGGGCGCTATATGGTGCCTCCCTATGGCGAAAACGTCGACTACGGCCTATGGGCCTCGCCACTGCGGCTGAAACCGGTGTTCGATTACAGTTATGCCGGAACGATGCGGTCGCTGGAGCAGTCGGCGAACCGGCTTGGAATTGCCGATTTCGACCTCGTCTACATCCATGATGTCGATCGCTTCACGCATGGGGACGGCTATGAGCGGCGGTTCAACGAGGCGATCGAAGGCTGCTATCGGGCACTCGATGATCTGCGCAAGGCAGACCACGTGAAAGCGATCGGTGTCGGCGTCAACGAAAGCGATGTCGCGACGCGCTTCATCAAGGCCTGCTCTCTCGATGCGGTGATGATGGCGGGCCGTTACACGCTGCTCGATCGTAGTGCCGAGGCGGACTTTCTACCGGAGGCAGAGCGGCGGGGTGTCGAGGTGGTCGTCGCCGGTGTGTTCAACTCCGGCATTCTGGCAACCGGCACCGGCAGCTCCGGCGCAACCTTCGACTACGGTGCGCCTCCGCAGGAAATCATCGCCAGAGCCAGGAAGATCGAGGAAATCTGTCGCCGCCATGCCTTGCCGCTGCAGGCGGCCGCGATCCAGTTTCCGTTTCGCAACCCTCTAGTCGCTGCTGCGGTTCTCGGAATGAGCCGGCCGGAACGCATAGCGGAAAATCTTGCTTGGTCGCGCCTGGCGATCCCCGCGGATCTCTGGCTCGAAATCGACGAACTCTTCACGCAGCCACAGCCAGCCGATCGGATTGCCTGATCTATCCAAGCCCGGCGGTCGCTACGCGACGAAGTAGAATCGGTTGCTTGCTGAAATGCGCACTATGCGCTCAGGTCGAGCTGGGCAGCGGTGGCGCCCACCAGTTCCGCCTTCGACTTTCTTGGAGCGCGAGCTTTGGTCGCCTTCTTGGCTGGAGCGGAAACCTCCGGAAGCTCCGCAAGCAGCAAGTCACCTTCGCCGGCCGGTTTGCGCTCCTCGATGACGTCCAGGGTCTCGATCGCCGGCGTCTCCATGCTCGCCTTCGAAGAGGCGGGCGTGCGAGCTGTCGCTTTGGTGGGAGGGATGGCGCTCGTCGGGGTCGCGGCGGGTGCATATCGAATCATTGGCTTGTTACTCCGTGTTGTTCCCTTTATGTTCTGATGGGCAGGGAAGTCAACAAGCTGCGATATGGCGCATGGGGATGAGGCCCAATGAGACACCGAAAAGGCATAGCACTGCTGCCGCTGGCACATGACGAATATCAGCATACGCTCGCGAGCCTACCTCAATGGTACGAGCTTCGCGCCGCTTGCTCGGTTTGTGGAAGAACTGCTCCTGTGGATCGCTACGTCATGGCCAGGCGCTTTGGAGGCGATATGAAAGTAGGCCGATTGGCGCAAAAGCTGGTGTGCCATGGGTGCGGGAATTCCGTGGGCAATACGCTCCTGCTTGGGATGATGTCGAGGGATTGAGACGCCACGCAGGCACTCTTCGTGATCCTTGGTCTAGTTGGTCGTTCCATATGAGCCGCGGGTGAGCCGATGACGACAACAGGGCTTCTTCAGGCGGGAAGCCCTCTTGCCGAGCCTGCGTTTTCCGACGACGATCCTCGATCTCCGTCGGGGACGCGCGAAGATTTACCTAGACCGCACCGGCCGGCAGCGGTGCTGCGGCATCGATGAGTTTCTCATGTCTGAGATCGGACCAGAGCGAAGCCGGGATCGGCCAGCTGAGATAGTCGAGATTTTGTTTCAGTTCCTCGACTGAACGCGCGCCCGGGATCACGCTGACGACAAGTCTATGGGCGAAGGGAAATTGCAGCGCGGCCGCGGCCAGGGGAACGCCGTGGCTTTCGCAGACGGCGTTCAGACGCGCCACTCGCTCAAGGACGTCTGCCGGCGCATTCCGGGTATTGAAGGTAGCGCCCTTGACGGCGCCGGTCGCCAGGATACCGGAATTATAGGGGCCGCCGATGACGATCTTGGTCCCCTTCCGCTCGCAGGCCGGAAAGAGCGTGGCCAGCGGTTCCTGTTCTAACAGCGTGTAACGTCCCGCCAGCAGGAAATAATCGAATTGTCCCGCCTCTACGAAATCGGACAGCATCTGCCATTGGTTAATGCCGACGCCAACAGCCTTGATGACGCCCTGTGAGCGCAATTCGTCCAGCGCCGGATAGGCCCCCTCCATCGCCTCCTTGAACCGGCTGCGCGCATAGGGATCTTCTCCCCTGGCGAAATGGATGGCCTCGTCGGGATCGTGGATCGCCAGCATGTCTATATAATCGGTGCCGAGCCGCTTCAGGGAGCTTTCGATCGAACGAAGCACCGCGTCGCGCGAATAGTCGAATTCCGCCCGGAATGGCGGCGCTTCGTCCCACAGGACAGGCTTTACCTCGCTCTTAGGGATCGGCACCAGATCGTATCCGACTTTCGACGAGATGACGATGTCCCGGCGCGGCAGGGTTTTGATCGCCTCGCCCAGCCGCGTCTCGGCGAGACCGAAACCGTAGACCGGGGCGGTATCGAAATAACGCAACCCGCTGTCGTAAGCGGCCTGGACCGTATCGAGCGCCACCTTGGGATCCGTTGCGCGATACATATTGCCGAGACCGGTTCCTCCCAATCCCATCGTGGTGACGGTCAACCCACCCGCTGTTACGCTTCTCTTTTCCAGTATCGGCATAGATTTTCCTGACGATTTCTAGGTTTCACCAATTCGTGACATGGCTGGAGACTGGCTTGCCAACCGCCGCGCGCCGATTCATATTGACATAAAACTTGTCGTACAACAATGTAACCGTACGATGGAAAGCACACGGGAGGTGTGGCTCCCATCGCATAAGGGAGGAAGCCCCGTGTCGAAGAATGACGATGATGCGAATGAAGAACACCGCGCACAGAAATTTTTGAGCAGACGGGAAGCCTTCGGCTTCGCGGCCAAGGCCGGTCTCGGGGCTGCTGCACTTGCAAGCGGCGCCGCCGGCCTGATGTCAAATCCGCAATTCGCGATGGCCCAGGCAGCCGCTAGCGCGAGCGGCGGCCTGCCTAGGAAGCCCTACAAGTTTTACTTCGTCTGCCATGTGACACTGGACCAGTTTTTCACGCCTTGCATCTACGGCATCCAGGATGCCTGCGCGGCCTTCGGCGCGTCCTATCAATGGACGGGCTCGCAGAAGAACGTCGTCTCGGAAATGGTCAGCGCCATGCAGACAGCGATTGCCCAGAAGGCAGACGGCATTGCCGTTTGTCTGGTCGATCCCAAGGCCTTCGATGCGGCAACGGACATGGCGGCGGCCGCCGGTATCCCCGTCATCGCCTTCAATGCCGACGTCCCGACTGGCAGCCCGAACAAGCGGTTGTCCTATGTCGGTCAGCCGCTCTATCAGGCCGGCTACAATGTGGCGATGAAATGGCTGAAACTCCTGCCGGCAAAGGCCCATGTCATGCTGACGATCGGCGTGCCCGGTTCGCTCAACACGCAGCCGCGCCTCGACGGATACATCCAGGCAATCAAGGATTTCGGCAATGGCATCACCTATGATGTCGTCAATTCCGGCCCGGATCCGCAGACGGAAATCTCCCGCGTCGAATCCTATTATCTCAGCCATCAGAACGTGGCTGGACTTTTCGGTACTGGTGGATCAGATACCTATGCCTGCGGTTTTGTTTCGAACAAATATGGCTTGGCCAAAAAGGGCGGCGTCGTTGCCGGCTTCGACCTGTTCCCCCAGACCCTGACCTTCATCAAGAGCGGCGATGTGACGTTTACGACCGATCAGCAGGCCTACCTGCAAGGGTTCCTGCCGGTGCAGCAGATGTTCCTCTACAAGGTATCCGGCGGTCTGGTCGGTCCGGCAAACAGCGATACCAGCCAGGCCTATGTGACTAAGGACAATGTCGACAACTATCTCGGCCAGACGCGCTTCGAGGGCCGGACGGCCGACGAGCCGAAATAGACCGGCAGCAACGATTGGAGTGCACGGCAAGTCAGGCTGTGCACTTCTCCGCCGACCGCAAGCCGCATCACGAATGACGAGGCCAATGACAGATGAACGTCGAACCCAATAGGATGGAGAATATCAATCGGTCGATTTCACCGACGTCAGCCGGACATGTCTCACTGGGTAGCCGGCTCGCAACGATGTTGTCCCGTTACAGAGAGGCAAGCATTGCCGTGGTTGCGGTGCTGCTTGTCATCTACTTCCAGATCGGCAGCAATGGCGGCTTTCTGACGACGCAGTTGATGAGTGTCGTGCTCAGGGATACCGGCCGGCTCGGCATGATCTCCGTCGCCGAGGTCATGCTGATGATTACCGGCGAGATCGATCTGTCGCTGAGCAGTACGTTTTCGCTGGCCCCCTATCTCATGGTGCTGATGTCGATCACCTGGGGTGTGCCGCTCTTCGTTGGAGCCATCATCGGGATACTTCTCGGTATTGCCGTCGGTTTCGTCAACGGGTTCATTACCGTGCGGCTACGGGTGCCATCGCTTATCACGACCGTCGGTACGCTGTTTCTGCTGCAGGGTATCACCGTTTCGATCTATGACAGCCAGCCGATCGTCGCGCCTGTAGAGGAGCCCTTCAATGCGATATTCGGCGAGAGCCTCTACGGCCCCGGCGATTCCCTCTTCTCTCTGCACGGGCTCACGGCTTTTTCTCCATTCCTATGGGCGTTGCTGGTGGTGCTTGCGCTTGCCCTGGTGCTGACCAAGACCCGCTTTGGCCTTCATACGATTGCGACCGGCAGCAATATCACCGGAGCCCGGGAGATCGGCATCCGCACCGACTGGATGAAAATCTACAATTTCATGATCGCCGGCGGCATTGCCGCTTTCGCGGGCATCATCAACACGGCTGAATTTTCCTCCGCGGATCCGACGGCCGGCAGCCCCTTCCTGACATTGCAGGCGATCGCGGCGGCCGTCATCGGCGGCACGTCGCTGCTCGGCGGATCGGGCACGGCGATCGGTTCGTTGATCGGGGCCTTCGTCGTCGCTTCGCTGAACAACGGCCTCGTCATGGTCGGCGCGCAGGCAACGACATCCGACATCTATCTCGGCGCGGCGATCGTCGCAGCCATGATCATCAACGTGCAGGTCGACAGCCTGCGCATACGGAGGCGCAAATGACGAGCGAAACCATTCCAGCTCTGCCGCAGGATGCGCCTGTCATTCTGGAGATGCAGCATATCAGCAAGAGTTTCGGCGCTGTGACCGCTCTCGTCGATGTCAGCCTCAAGCTTCACAAAGGCGAGGTTCTGGCTCTCGTCGGCGACAATGGTGCCGGCAAATCGACGCTTATCAAGACGATGTCCGGTTTTCACGCTCCGGACCGAGGCAAGATGTTCTTCGACGGCGAGGAGGTGCGGTTCAATTCACCGCGTGATGCGCGCGCGCGTGGCATCGAGACCGTCTATCAGGATCTTGCGCTCATCGGCGATCTCAGCGTCTATCACAACATGTTTCTCGGGCGGGAGCAGCGCCGGCGGGTCCTCGGCTTGAACCTGCTTGACAACAAACGGATGCGCCAGCTGTCTCGCACCTATCTGGATACGCTCGGCATCTCCATTCCCAGCATAAACAGTACGGTCGACATGCTCTCCGGCGGTCAGCGGCAGTGCATCGCCGTTGCGCGCTCGATCTATTCCTCGCCGACGGTGCTGATCCTGGACGAGCCTCTTGCCGCGCTCGGTGTCCGCGAGAGCGCCCAGGTGCTCGGTCTTATCCAGAATCTACGGCGGCAGCGCGAGGTTTCGGTCGTCCTCATTGTTCACAACTACAATCAGATCTTCGAGGTCTGCGACCGCATTAATTTTCTGCATGCAGGGGAGATCGTACTCGATGCGGCAACCACCGAGACGAGCGAGGAGGAACTGATCCGCATCGTCAAATCGGGCCTCGGCAAACGTGCGATTGCGGAAGCCGAGCGATCGATAGGAGTGAGTCCCGCATCATGACGACTGCCGATGTCGAAGGGAAATATCATATGGAGGTTGAGGTGAGGCACGCCTGCCACCCCGAAACCGTGCGCGGCTTATATGCAGGTACGCTGCGCGTCATTTCCTGGTTACAACGTCCTTTCGCCCGGCGAAATCAGGCTCACCTATTCTTCTTATGATCGGATGAGGTCGGTCGCAAAGATTCGAGAAACTGACGAGAAATCGAGATAGCTCCGGCGGACGGATGGCGCACGCATCGCTGGCTTTCGGTGCTATCCCGACGGGATCCTGAGCAAAAATAGTAAATTCGTCGTGCTCAGATATTCTGATAAATTATTGAATTAACATGATAAAGAATAGTATTAGAAAGCCATTCTCTTCAGCACCTCGTCCTTGCGGATGAAATGGTGCCAGAGGGCTGCCAGGATATGCAGGCTGACGATCGCAATCAGGCAATAGCCGGCATATTGGTGGATTTCGGCAGAAATTCTTTCCAGCCTCTTGTCGAGCGGCAGCAGATTGGGCCACTCGAACAGGCCGAACCACGGCAGATCGTGGCCGCCGGTGGCGGATGTCGTGTAGCCGGCAAGCGGCATCACGATCATCAGCAAATAGAGCAGGATATGCGCGCCGCGAGCTGCATAGTGATTGAACACGTCAAGTGGCCTCCGGAAGGCGGGTTCACCGAGTGAGAGCCGCAGCGGCAGGCGGATGGCGATGAGGAAGAGCGCCGTCATGCCGAGCGATTTGTGCACGTCGAGAAGGGCCCGCCGCAGCGGTGTGCCCGGCGTGAGATAGGAGCAGTAGAGGCCGATGATCAGCGCCGAAATGATGACGATGGCCATAAGCCAATGCAGGAGCCGCTGCGATGGCCGATATCGAGTCCTGGGCATATCTGCTGCAGTTGCGGTGGTGTCGGACATTGGTCTCTCCGGTCGTCTTGGGGCACAACGCGGATGCGGTAGTCGGTCGCAATATGGCTGAATTGAGGGCTCTTTCGTTCACCTTCTCGCGAGCAGGCATCACAATCCATCTTTCAGCCTTTGCGCTGCTGGCTTAGGTCGTGGCGCGCGCATGGATGCAACTCGCCTGCGCGGAATGCAGGCATAGTTTCGGCACGGAAACCCTGCGCTCTTTCATGAGCGTCAGGATCTCGGTAATCGTCTGTTCGAGCCCTATTGCCCGCCCTTGCGAGGAAACGTCTGGTTCCGTTCACCAGAAGCCGATATGATCTCGCAACTCTCAATATGTGTGGGAATCTCAGCATCAGCGGTAACGATTTTGGCGCAGATGCCGATCTCATGCCCTTCGATGCGGAAGAAAGCGATGCCTCCTGTCTCCAGGGCCAGCCGCAACTGCGCCTCGGTTGCCCGATGCAAGCTGTGCCGATCGCCCTCATAGTCGCGGATCGTACTGCGCGACACGCCCGAGCGGTCGGCAAGGTCCGTCTGCGTCCAATCCAGGAAGCCACGGGCTGCTCGGCAGAGCGCTGGTGTCAAAATCATCGCCATCTTACCTTGACGTCGGGTTCGAAGCTGCCCATATTGGGCGATATCTATCATATAGGACATAATATACCGGATTTCTAGGGGTTTTGCCGCCATGGCAGTCCGAGACGATCCGGAAGAACGAAGGAACGACGTTTTGGGATAACTGGCGAGCCTGTTTTCATTCTAGCACTTTTGGCTCTGCCGTTTATCGGAAGTCTTCTTTCCGTATGCTTGTTGCGCACGCAGTCTCGGCGCGGTCCTGCCTGGATCGCCGGCGCCGTCACATTCCTGGCACTCCTCATCTCCGCAAGCCTCTATCCCGCCGTCATGGACGGTGGCGTCGTCCGCTACAGCATAGAGTGGCTGCCGCAACTGGGGCTCAATTTCAGTCTCAGGATGGATGGCTTTGCCTGGCTGTTTTCGGTCGTCATCACCGCGATCGGCTTCCTCGTCATCGTCTATGCCCGCTATTACATGTCGGAGGAGGACCCGGTTCCGCGCTTCTTCTCCTTCCTGCTTGCCTTCATGGGGGCGATGCTGGGCATCGTGCTGTCGGGCAATGTCATTCTGCTCTCGATATTCTGGGAGCTGACCAGCATCTTTTCCTTCCTGCTGATCAGCTATTGGCACAATACCGCGGCAGCGCGCGATGGCGCCCGCATGGCGCTGACGATCACGGGGATCGGCGGGTTCTGCCTCCTGATCGGGCTGATCCTGCTCGGCCATATCGCCGGCAGCTACGATCTCGACAAGATCCTGGCGTCGGGCGACATCATCCGCAGCCATCCGCTCTATTTGCCGGCGCTGATTCTGATCCTGCTTGGCGCGCTGACGAAGAGCGCGCAATTTCCCTTCCATTTCTGGCTTCCGAATGCGATGGCGGCGCCGACGCCCGTCTCGGCCTATCTGCATTCCGCAACGCTGGTGAAGGCCGGCGTCTTCCTGCTGGCTCGTTTCTGGCCGGCTCTCGCCGGCACGAATGAGTGGTTCTACATCGTCGGAGCAGCCGGGATCATCACGCTGCTGCTCGGCGCCTATTTTGCAATGTTCCAGCAGGACCTCAAGGGCCTGCTCGCCTATTCGACGATCAGTCATCTCGGCCTTATCACGACTTTGCTTAGCCTTGGCAGTCCGCTTGCGACGGTTGCCGCCATCTTCCACATGGTGAACCACGCGACCTTCAAGGCGTCGCTGTTCATGGCGGCCGGTATTATCGATCACGAGACGGGCACGCGCGACATGCGCAAGTTGAGCGGTCTGTTTCGCTATATGCCATTCACGGGAGCGCTCGCGATCGTTGCAAGTGCGGCCATGGCCGGCGTTCCGCTGCTCAATGGCTTCCTGTCGAAGGAAATGTTCTTTGCCGAAGCGATCGAAACCCATGCAGATTCCATTCTCGATCGCATACTTCCCTATGTGGCGACGCTCGCAAGCGCTTTCAGCGTTGCCTATTCGCTGCGCTTCATTCAGACGGTTTTCTTCGGACCGGCCCCGACCGATCTGCCGATTGCCAAGCCGCATGAGCCGCCCCGCTGGATGCGCTTCCCGATCGAGCTACTGGTCGTGGTGTGCCTGGTCGTCGGTATCGTTCCGACGCTTTCGGTCGCGCCCTTCCTGCAGGCTGCCGTGGTCAGCGTTCTCCATGCGGATACGCCGCAATATAGCCTCTCACTTTGGCATGGTTTCAATCTGCCGCTCGTCATGAGTATCATTGCCCTGATCGGCGGGACGGTCTTTTATTTCGTCTTCAAGGATTATCTGTCGCGATGCGATGACGGTCCGCCCATTTTCCGCCGGCTGAAGGGGCAGCGCATCTTCGAGCGGGTGCTGGTCGAAGTCTCCTGGCACTGGGCGAGAATAGCCGAAAAGCGGATCGGCACGCGCAAGCTGCAGCCGCAGCTTCGCTGGGTTGTCGTGACGGGTTTTGCCGCCGGTCTGCTGCCGCTTTACTTGTCCGGGTTCGAGGCAAAGCATTTCTCCTTTTTGGGCGCTGACCCGGTTTTCGCTTCCGTCTGGGCGATCGGCATCTGCCTGGCCATCGGCACCGCCTTCTTTGCGAAGTATCAACGGCTTGCCGCCCTGGTGATGCTGGGTGGCGTCGGGTTGATCGTCTGCCTGACCTTCATCTGGCTGTCTGCGCCGGATCTCGCGATCACCCAGCTTCTGGTGGAGATCGTCACGACAGTTCTGATCCTGCTGGGGTTGCGCTGGCTGCCGAAGCGGACCGAAGGCATCGACGACACGGTCAGCCTGCGCGCTCGCTTCCGCCGCTTCCGTGATCTTGCGCTCGCCGTCATCTGCGGCGTCGGCATGATGTTCGTCTCCTATGCCGTCATGACCATGCCGGTGCCCGACGCGATCGCGAATTACTTCCTCGAGAACGCCTATTCGAAAGGCGGCGGCCGCAACGTCGTTAACGTCATCCTGGTGGATTTCCGCGGCTTCGATACCTTGGGCGAAATCGCCGTTCTCGGCGTCGTTGCCTTGACCGTCTATGCGCTGCTGCGTCGTTTTCGCCCTGCACCCGACAGCATGGAGATGCCGGAGCAGCAGCAGATCCAGAACCGGTTCGACGAAGAGAGGCCAGAGCGTTCGGCCGGCGATACGGTCCGCGACTATATGCTGATCCCGTCCGTGATCATGCAGTGGATGTTCCCCTTCGTCATCGCCTTGTCGGTCTACATCTTCATGCGAGGGCATGACGCGCCGGGCGGCGGCTTTGCGGCCGGCCTGACACTGTCTATCGCCTTCCTGCTGCAATATCTCGCCGGCGGCACGCGTTGGGCGGAGGATCGCATCCGCATCTTGCCGCTGCGATGGATGGGCGCCGGGCTTCTGATCGCGACGGCGACGGGCATCGGTGCGTGGTTCTTCGGCTATCCGTTCCTCACCTCGCATTTCCAGTATCTGGATGTGCCGCTGATCGGCAAGGTGCCGGCGGCAAGCGCGTTGCTCTTCGATCTTGGCGTCTTCCTGCTCGTTGTGGGCTCGACGGTTCTGATCCTTGTTGCGCTCGCGCACCAGTCGATCCGTATCAACCGCTTGCGCGCACTCGATGCCGAGAAGGCAAGGGGGGATTGATGGAACTCATCTTGTCCATTGCGATCGGCGTGATGACGGCCTGCGGTGTCTGGCTGATCCTGCGCCCGCGCACCTATCAGGTCATCATCGGGCTGTCACTGCTCTCCTATGCCGTCAATCTCTTCATCTTCGGCGTCGGCGGCGTGAAGACGAATGTGCCGCCGCTGCTTGGCGATGGCACGGTAACGCGTGCCTTGGCTGACCCGGTGCCGCAGGCCCTGGTGCTGACGGCGATCGTCATCGGCTTTGCAACGACGGCCCTGTTCCTGGTCGTGCTGCTGGCCTCGCGCGGACTGACAGGCACGGACCATGTCGATGGAAGGAGCGACCGGAAATGACAGGCTGGTCGCACCATCTCATCATCGCGCCGATCCTCGTTCCCCTCATCGCGGGCGCTCTGCTTGTCTTCATCGATGAGCGCTCTCGCACCTTGAAGGCGCTCATCAGCCTGGCGGCGACACTGCTGCTGGTGGGGATTGCGCTTGTGCTCTTCCGTGCGGAAGGCGGGTCGCCCGGTCAGGAACGCGCCTATCTGCTCGGAAACTGGAGTGCCCCCTTCGGCATCGTGCTCGTGCTCGACGGGCTGTCGGCGCTCATGCTGCTCCTGACATCCATCGTCGCCGTTGCCGCGCTGATATTCTCGCTGGCGCGCTGGCACGCCGTCGGCGCCCATTTTCATACCATGTTCCAATTGCTGCTGATGGGGGTCAACGGCGCGTTCCTGACCGGCGACCTCTTCAATCTCTTCGTCTTCTTCGAGGTCATGCTTGCCGCCTCCTACGGCCTACTGTTACACGGTTCCGGGCCGTTGAGGGTCAAGGCGGGGTTGCATTATATCGCCGTCAATCTGGCAGCGGCACTGCTCTTCCTCATCGGCGTCAGCCTGATCTATGGGACGGCGGGAACGCTGAACATGGCCGATCTCGCCATGCGCATCCCGGAAATGTCGGCGGATCGGCGCATGCTCATGCAGGCCGGCGCCGGCGTGCTCGGCATTGCGTTCCTCATCAAGGCCGGCATGTGGCCGCTCTGCTTCTGGCTACCGACGGCCTATAGTGCCGCTTCGGCGCCGGTTGCCGGCATATTCGCCATCCTCAGCAAGCTTGGCATCTATGTCATCCTGCGGCTGACCATGCTTCTCTTCAGCGTTGGCCCTTCGGCCGGCTTCGGCGCGACCGTGCTGCTTTATGGCGGCATGGCAACGCTGATATTCGGAACCGTCGGCGTGCTCGCGTCGCAGGCGCTTGGTCGGCTTGCCGGCTTTTCGGTGCTTGTATCATCCGGCACCCTGCTGATGGTGATCGGCATCAATGACGGTTCCATTTCGTCCGGAGCACTGATGTATCTCGTCAGCTCGACGCTGACGATCAGCGCCTTCTTCATGCTGATCGAGCTCGTCGAGCGCGGACAGGACGCCGGTGCGAGCGTTCTTGCCGTCACCATGGAGGCATATGGCGATGCCGAGGAGAAGGAGCCGGTGGAGGGTGACGGCGTGACCATGCCCGGCACCATGGCGATGCTCGGCATCTGCTTTGCTGCCTGCGGTATCCTGCTGGCCGGCTTGCCGCCTCTTTCGGGCTTTGTCGCCAAATTTGCCATGCTCTCCGCCATGATGGGAACCGGTGCGATCGGCATTCCGCCGAGCGCTGCCGTCTGGACCCTGATCCTGCTCGTCATCCTCTCGGGTATTGCTGCCCTGATCGCCATGACGCGCGCCGGCATCCGCACGTTCTGGAGCTCGATCGAGGGTACGGTCCCGCGAGTGCTCGTCATCGAGATCGTCCCTGTGATGGGTCTGCTGGCATTGACACTGGCATTGACCATCTGGGCGGGGCCGGTCATGCAGTACATGGACGCGACCATTCGCACGCTCAGCGATCCGAATGTCTATGTCGATGCTGTCCGCAATGCGGTGGTCGCGCCGGTAAAGGCGGGAGGTCTCTGATGTTGCCTTATCCGCTTCTGGCATTGAGCCTGATCCTGATGTGGTTGCTGTTGAACGGCTTCACGCTCGGCCAGCTTATTCTCGGTATCGTGGTCGCAGTCTTCGCCTCCTGGGGCATGGCTTCGCTGCGGCCCGAAAAGCCGGGGCTGCGGAAATGGTATTTGCTGCCCAAGCTTTTCTTCCGGGTCGTTTTCGATGTTCTGAAATCGAATGTAGAGGTGGCGTGGATCATCCTGAGGGGACGCTCGCGCAGGGCGACGCCTGGATTCGTGGTCCTTGAGCTCAGGGTGCGGGATCAGATCCCGCTGGCGCTGCTTGCGGTTATCCTGACCAGTACGCCTGGGTCCGCATGGCTGGAATATGATTCCAACGACAATACCGTACTGCTGCATGTCCTCGATCTCGAAAACGAGGCGCAATGGCGCGATACGATCGCCAATCGTTACGAAAGCCTGTTGCTGGAGATATTCGCATGAGCGCCATGATCATCCATATATCCGTCGCGGCTGCCCAGCTGATGATCGTGGCGGCGATGGCGATCGCTTCCATTCGCATGTTCCGCGGGCCGCGCGCGCAGGATCGCATCATCGCGCTCGACACGCTCTATGTGAATGCCATGCTGCTGTTGTTGACCTTCGGCATCGGCACCGGTCGCGTCGTCTATTTCGAGGCGGCGCTTGTCATCGGCATGCTGGGCTTCGTCGCAACCGTCGCGCTCGCAAAATTCCTGATGCGCGGGGAGGTGATCGAATGAGTGCGCCGCTTGAAAGCATTCCTCTCTGGGCTGCGATCCCGGTTGGCGGGCTTCTCGTGGTCGGCGCCTTCCTGACGCTCGTCGGAGCGATCGGATTTCTGAGGCTTGGGACATTTTACGAGCGCATCCACGCGCCGACATTGGGAACGAGCGGAGGCATCGGAGCGATCATGATCGCTTCGCTGATCTTCTTTTCGATCTCGACGCAAACGCTCGTTATTCATGAACTGTTGATCGGTGTTTTCGTCACCGTCACGACGCCGGTCACCTTCATGCTGCTGGCCCGCGCAGCACTGCATCGCGACCGCGCCGAGCAGAACGGCAACGTGCCGCCCAAACAAGCCCCAAGCCAGCCGGAGGCCGAGCAGTCCTCGCCATAGAGCAATGGTTGCACCGGCACGTGCCGATACGGGCCTAGCCGATTATACTATGGTATCGATTGATCCTGTTTCGCGGTGGCGTATACAGCAACTTATCCTGAGGCTCCGCATCTCAGGATGCCTGATTCTGATCAGGCTCGGACTATCACAGAGGACCACATGAACCCGCGATCTAGTCGCCAGCACACGGAATGCGACAGTCGACGTTCGTCGAATGCGTTCGTCGTGCTGACCCACCGCCCGGGAAGACCATGTGACCGCAAGGGTCAGCGCTGCCGGCGTTGATCCGCGGTCTGGCCTCCCGGGTTCGAACAACCATCGAACCAGGAGGTCAGTATCATGACCACCACCTTTGAACTCGCCGTCACGAAGAGCGGCATACAATGCGCAACAGTGCCAGCGAACGACCGCACGACGTGGTTATCTCGTTGTCGCAATTGGCGTGATACTTCTGCGTGTGGTCGCTTGCAAAGGGCGGGGGGTGATTCTGGCCATGACGGAAATGTGTCGTGTCGAAGATGACGATGCTCGGCGGCTTTGCGGCCGCCAGTGTTCCGCTGCCAATCCTTTTTCATTCTCAACCGGATAATGTGTGATGACCGGTAGTCTCGTCATTTTGGAACTCATGGGGCATGTCGCACTCCTCCTTTGGGGGATGCGCATGGTGCAGGGCGGCATAGAAAAAGCCTTCGGCTCCGACCTGAGGCGTGTTCTCGGCCGCGCGCTACGCAATCGGCTGGTCGCAGTCGCGGCCGGCGCTGGTGTAACGATGCTGCTTCAGAGCAGTACCGCGACAGTCATGATGGTCACCTCATTTGCGGCGCGTGGCGCAGTCGCGCTCGTGCCGGCTCTCGCCGTCATGCTGGGCGCCAACGTCGGTACCGCCCTGATCGTCAAGGCACTCTCCTTCGACGTTTCCTTCATTTCACCGTTGCTGCTTCTTGCCGGCTACGTCGCCTTCAAGCGCGGCCCGAAGGGGCGCATCCGGCAGCTCGGACGCGTCGGTATCGGGCTCGGCCTGATGCTGCTTGCCCTGCATGACCTCGTGCAGACGATCCAGCCGGTCAGCACCGCGCCCGTGCTGCGCAGCATACTTGATGCCATCACCGGTGATCCCGTGCTCGACATATTGCTGGCGGCGGCGCTTACCTTTGCGGCGCATTCCAGCGTCGCCGTGATGTTGCTGCTGGTGGGGCTTGCCGCCGGCGATGTCGTGACGCCGACCGCTGGCCTTGCATTGGTTCTTGGGGCCAATCTCGGTGGCGCACTGCCTCCGGTCTTCGAAACGAATGCGGCCAATCCCGCCAACCGCCGCGTGCCGATGGGCAACCTTCTGTTCCGCGCCATCGGCTGCATCGTCGTGCTGCCGTTTCTGCACCCTCTTGCGGATATGCTCCAGAAGCACATGGCAGATCCGGCTTCGGTGCTGACAAACTTCCATCTGGCCTTCAATGCCCTATTGGCCATCGCTTGCGTCGGTCTGCTCGGCCCGACCCAGACCCTGTTGGTCAAATTGTTTCCTGAAAAGATCAAGCCTGTCGGCGAAGCGACACGCCCGCTCTTCCTCGACAAATCGGTGCTGGAAACGCCCTATCTCGCTCTGACAAGCGCGGCACGCGAGATTCTGCGCATGGGCGACCTGGTCGAAGCGCTGCTGCGTCTGGTTCCGGCCGATCTCTCCCGCCCGGACAAGCAGGCGACAGCGCAGGCCGTCCGCCTCGGCAGGGAGCTTGACATGCTGCATGAGGCTGTCAAAGCCTATCTCGCCCGTCTGGAGCCGTCGGAGCTGACCGATCGCGATGCCAGCCGCCTCTCCGATGTCATCGAGTTTGCCGTCAATCTCGGACATGCCGGGGATATTCTCGAGCGTTGCCTGGAACAGATCACGCGGCGGGCGGAAGGGACGCTCAATGCGGCCGATCATGCTGCCCTGCAGACGATCCAGGCAGAGGTCGCTGCCGATCTGCGGCTGGCGCTGTCGACCTTGACGACCGAAGACCGGCGCTCCGCCCAGGAATTGGTGGATGCAAAACGGCAGCTCAACGAAGCCGAGCGAGCCGCAGCAAGGGACCATCTGGTGCGCCTTGGCGGTGCCAATCCGGCCCTGCTCGGCTCAAGCAGCTTGTTCCTGGCAACGTTGCGCGATCTTAAGCTCGTCAACTCTCACTTCGCCAGCATCGGCTATGCGGTGCTGGGAGCGGAAGACAGCGGCGCCAGCCGCGCCCTACAGGAGGATGCCGACAAGGCAAGCCTGGTCTGACCCGGCAGTTGTCGCGGTTACAGCCAGCCGAGCGCGGTTGCTGCCCGGATCGCTTCGGCGCGGCGATGACAGCCAAGTTTGCGAAACAGATTTCCGAGGTGAAACTTCACCGTCACCTCGGAGACACTGAGCGTGTGGGCAATGCGCTTGTTCGACATGCCGCTGGCGATCAACTGGATCATCTGCACCTCGCGTTGCGAGAGGCCGCCCTGCAAGGCTTTGGCCTGTGGCGAATTCACGGAGCTCGCAAAGAGCGAAAGCGCGGTGCGGACATCGGACGAGGTTTCGATGAAGCTGCGGATGCGCTGGTTCTTGAGAAGCGGTGAAAGGAATATCCGCTCCTCGGAGAGGACGCCGTTGCAGCCGAGGCGGGTCGCACCTTCAAGCGCGGATAGCAGATGCGCTCGCGTAGCGGCATTGTCCCGACGCTGATAGGCGGCGTAGCTCTGCCAGAGCTGCAGGGCGACTTTCTCACGGTTGGTGACTTTCGGATTGGCGATCAGCGCATCGATCTGCCGCGACAGATAGGGACGCGGTGTCGAAAGGCGCACGGAATCGCGCAGCCAAGCCATGGCATAGGAAATCTCGTCACGTCTGGTCAGGCGCGTCAGTTCCTCGTTGGCGCTTTCGACCCAGTTGCGGCCGATCCGCATGCGGATAGCGGAAAGCGTTGTTGCAGCATCGCTCCAGCGATTGGCGTTCTGATAAGCGATAGCGGTGCGGACCTCCATCATGGCGTGAAACTGCAAGCCTTCCGACAGATGTATCCAGAGCCCGTCGAGAAAGCCTGGCCGGATCACCATCGGAAAGTGGTCCGCCAGCACCTGTGACGCATAGTGAAGTGCGAACTGCATCAGGCTCGGCCAGATTTCCACGGCTGCGAAACTATCGAACTCGTTTTGAACGAATTGCAGGAGATCGCGGGGTTGGCCGGCCTCATAGACGATGCAGGCTTCCGCAAGCCGCAGCATGCGGAATTCGGCTTCCGCCGCATGCGGCACCTGTTCCAGTTTCTGCCGTGCCTCCTGTGCCGCGCGACGGGCAAAGAGGGCATCACCGCTCATCAGGCGCAGCACCGTTTGGTGAAGATGGATAAAGAATTCCAATAGCGGCTGGCCGCCCATATGGCCGAGGTAGATTAGGGCTCTGGCTGCGGCAGCCTCCGCCTCGCGGAAGTTCCGGCGGCGAATCTCGAATTCGAGCAGTGCATTGTAATAGGCTGCCCACTTGCCGTAGTCGCCCATTGGATAATCCGCCATGAACTCGCCGAGGCGGGTTATCATGGCGTCGGTCGGCATCAGATCCTCGGAGATCATGAGGTTCAGCCGAAAGGTGCGTGCCGCGAAGGAAAAGCGCGATCCGCGCAGCAAGACCTTGAGCGGATCGAGATAGTCCGAACCCAAATGCTTGCCGACCAGATGGCGCACGCGCTGCAGCTCTCCTAGCTTCAGCAGCGTGCGGGCGAGGGCGAAAAGCACGACCTCGTTGGTCGCGATCATCTCATGGGAAAAGCGCATGATGATGTCGCGAAAGGTCCCGAGGCTGTTGCGGTAGATCAACTCCAGTCCGCGTGCGCGCTCGAGAATTTGCGCTGCGTGGGCCTCGTGGCCGTGATCGAGGAGCAGGGCCATGGCGGCAAGCGCTCGTCCCGCCCGTTCGAAGGCGGCGGCAACCTCGATCACAGCGACCGTTGTCTCGAAGGTCGCCAGTCGCTCGTTGACGGCGATGGTGAGGAGCTTCAACAGTGCCGGATGCTCATCCGGAGCCTTTGCGAGAAGGGGCGGCAAAAGGCCCGCCCATTCTTCTGCGGGGAGCGATGCGGGCGCTTCGAGCCAGATCGATAGCGAAGCCGTCTGTCCCGGTGAGAGGTGAGCGAGGAAATTTTCGCGCAGGTAGTCGATGCCAAGGCGCGGGTCTCGCAGGCGTGTCAGCGACAGAAATGCGGGCCAGCCGGCATAATCCTTGGCGAGCCGGGCTGCGTCCTCGGCGGGAAGACCATGCAGTTCCTCGGCTGAAAATGTGAAGTCTCCGGCATCGAGCGTGACCGATCCGCGATGCAGGATAAGCCGCGCCAGCCCACTGATGCGCTGATCGGGACGGCAGGCGATCACCACGACACGGATGATTTCGAGGAGCTGTGCGGAAAGGCGGGCGGACCGCGCCGAAACCGGTACGTCCCAGAAGAGCCATCCCTCCTCGACGTCGCTCATGCGCGGCTGCTGGAGGCAGCAGGTTTTTTTGCCCATCGCCTGCGCCGCCATGGACAGAACTGCAGTCTTTCCGGCGCCGGCGGGCGCACGCAGAAAAATCACGCCGGCTTGCTCTGCAGCGATGCGATCACACAGGCGGGGGCGGGGGAGCAGTCTGTTCATGCCGGGTTTGTAAGCGCAAATCGAAAAATAACCTATACCATAAAGCTGAAAAACTATACCTTGACGCAGTTGTTCGTCGTCCGAAGATCAGGATTGTTGTTCGTGAGTTAGCTGGCGAACAAGGAACCTCCCGTCGATGCAGCAACATCCGTTGGTCGCGATTCTGACCAGGCTCGGCACGTTCGTGCTGGTCATGATCGCGCTCTCCATCATGATTTTTGCGCTTGCGCGCGTCGTGCCGGGAGATCCGGCGCGCATGGCCCTCGGTCCTGCGGCAACGCAGGAACAGGTCGATGCGTTGCGCGTGCAGATGGGTTTGGATAAGCCGCTGCCGGTGCAATATGCCGAGTATGTCGGCAAGGCGCTGCATGGCGATCTCGGCATGTCTCTGGTTTCCCAGCGCCCGGTCACCACGGATCTGGAGCAGAC
Organism: Martinezella tropici; assembly: GCA_000799755.1. Classification (GTDB taxonomy): domain Bacteria; phylum Pseudomonadota; class Alphaproteobacteria; order Rhizobiales; family Rhizobiaceae; genus Rhizobium; species Rhizobium tropici_A. The sequence continues at coordinate 350,283 of JUHI01000003.1, read as the reverse complement.
CGTGCCGGCCACGGTGGAATTGGTGCTCGTCTCCGTGATCTTCATGTTCGTGGTGGCCATCCCGCTTGGTGTCATCACCGCCCATTTCCGGGATCGCGCGCTGGATCATATCGGCCGCATCCTGTCGCTGACCGGAGTGACCATTCCGAGTTTCCTGTTCGCGATCAGCCTGCAATTGCTCGCAGCGCGCTGTCTGCCGAACTGGCCGATCATCGGTCGTCTCGATCATTCCCTTGGCTTTCAGCCCGGGCCGACCGGCTTTCTGCTGATCGATGGCCTGCTGGCTGGACGTCTCGATGTCTTCGTGGACGCACTGCAGCATCTTTTGCTGCCGGCTTTCGCGCTCTCCATGGCCGGCATTGGACAGATTACCCGCATCACCCGCTCCTCCATGCTCGAGAACCAGCGCAAGGACCATGTCCTGACCCTGCAGAGCTTCGGCGTACCCGAGCGGGTCATCATTTTCCGCTATCTCCTCAAGCTGTCGTCGATCGCGCCGTTGACGATCATGGGGCTCGAATTCGCGTCGCTCATCGGCAACGCCTTCGTCATCGAGATGGTGTTTGCCTGGGGTGGCTTCGCCTCCTACGGGCTGAACGCCATCCTGCAAAAGGATCTCAACGCCGTGACCGCAGTGGTGCTGGTCGCCGGGCTGTTTTTCATCGTTGCGAACCTGGTCGTGGATGTCCTGATCTCGATCATCGACCCGCGCCAGCGCCGCAAGGAGGCACGTTGATGGCCGATATGAAGATGCTTGATGCCTCCGACCGCGCCCTGAGCACCGGCTACATGATGTGGTACCGCTTCAGCCGCAATCCAGCTGCGGTGATCGGTACGCTGATCCTGATTTCCGTTGTCGTGCTCGCGGTTTTTGCGCCGTGGCTCACGCCCTATCCGAAGCATGTGGGCGCCGTCGTCGATTTTCGTGCACGGCACGTTGCGCCGGATGCCACCCATTGGTTCGGCACCGACAAGGTGGGCCGGGATATCTTTTCCCGCACCGTTTTCGGCATGCGCGTCTCCCTGCTTCTCGTCATCGGCGTGCTCGGCATTTCCGTGCCGATCGGCACCGTGCTCGGCCTCATCGCCGGCTACTTCGGCGGCTGGGTCGAAAAGATCATCACCGGTCTGACGAACGTCATGCTGGCAATGCCGCCGCTCGTTATGGCGCTTGCCGTGTCGAACCTGCTAGAGCCGAACCTGATGAACGCGATGATCGCCATCACGCTGCTATGGTGGACGTGGCATGCGCGGCTGATCTACTCCGTTTCGAAGTCGATCGCGTCCGAAGATTATATCGAGGCGGCCCGCCTTGCCGGCGCCGGGCCGATGCACATCCTCTTCCGCGAGATCCTGCCCAATTGTGTCGCGGTGATTTCCGTCAAGACGACGCTGGATGCAGCCTTCGTCATCCTGTTTGGCGCCACTCTCAGCTTCCTCGGCTTCGGCGTGAAGCCGCCCATTCCGGACCTCGGCTCCATGGTCGCCGATGGTCGCCAGTTCATGCCCGATTACTGGTGGGAAGTCGTGTGCCCCGGTGCTGCGGTCTTCTACGTGACGCTCGGCTTCAATCTGTTGGGCGATGGCTTGCGCGACATGTTTGATGTGGAGAGCTAAGCCATGACCGAGCCGCTTCTAAAGATCGAGGCGCTGAACGTCTCGTTCACGACCTACGGCCGCACTCGGCAGGTGCTGCGTGATATTTCCCTCACTGTCGCCGCTGGAGAGCGGGTCGCTCTCATCGGCGAGACGGGGTCGGGCAAATCCGTAACCGCAAAGGCGATTATCGGCACTTTGCCGAAAAATGCCTCCATTGCCTCGGGCGTGATTTCGGTGGCAGGGCGTGACGTCCTGAAAATGCAGAGAAGAGAGCGCGAAGCGCTGAAAGGCACGGCCTTTTCCCTGATCATGCAGGACCCACTTTCCTCCTTTAATCCGGTCTTCAAGATCGGCACACATCTCGACGATGTCATGCGGTTCGCAGACAAGCGCGACGGCGTCCGCTCGTCGAAGGCCGAGCGTCGGACGCGGATTGCCGCCGTCTTGCGGCGCGTGCAGCTTGCCGATGCTGAGCGCGTGATGAACGCCTATCCCTCCGAGCTTTCGGGCGGTATGCGCCAGCGTGTGCTGATCGGGCTTGCACTGCTGCACCAGCCGAAGCTGCTGATCGCCGATGAACCCGGCACGGCGCTCGACGTGACGACGCAGGATGAGATTCTCAATTTGATCAACCAACTGGTGATCGAGGAGAACATGGCGCTCCTGATGATCACCCACAATCTCGGCGTCGTGCGCAAGGTCGCAGACCGGGTGGTGGTCATGCATCACGGCGACATCGTCGAGGCCGGCCCGTGCCGTGAGATTCTGACCAAGCCGCGTGAGGCTTATACTAAAGCGCTACTGGAAGCCGTGCCGCCGCTATATGGCGAGCGCGTCACCGATCTGCCGCAGAGCGATAGGGCTCCCATCGTCAAGGTCGAGGGCCTGAATAAGGTCTATGGCAGGAAACCTGGTTTCCACGCCGTCCGTGACGTGAACTTGTCGTTGCGCCAGGGAGAAATCTTCGGGCTGGCCGGCGAGTCCGGTTCCGGCAAAACCTCTGTCGCGCGCATCATCATGGAACTGTCGCGTCCGACGTCAGGCAGCGTCACCATCGACGCGCCGGCCCCCGGGCGCGGCAAGCGGCTGACGCAAATCGTCTATCAAAACCCCGGCACCTCGCTCAATCCCAAGCGCAACGTTCAGCAAACTCTGGCCTTGCCCTTGAAATCCATCGGCATGGATGGGCCGGCCCGTGAGGCGCGGATGAAGCAGCTCATGGATCTCGTGCGCCTGCCGCAATCCTACCTGGCGAAATATCCGCATGAGCTTTCCGGCGGCCAGAAGCAGCGCGTCGCGATTGCCCGCGCGCTTGCCGCCGAGCCGAAGATCCTGATCCTGGACGAGCCGACCGCGGCGCTTGACGTTTCGGTGCAGAAGACCGTGATCGAGTTGCTGTTGCAGTTGCGCGAGGAACTTGGTCTCACCTATCTGATGATCTCGCATGATCTATCGCTGATGCGCAATTTCTGCTCGCGCATCGCCATCATGTTGCGCGGCGAGATCGTCGAGGAAGGACCGACGCCAAAGGTCTTTGCCGAACCCAATCACCCCTACACACGCGCGCTGATAGCCGCGATTCCCGTCGTCACCGACGAGGAGGAGCGTCTGAAACCCGCCGTGAGCGAGGAAGAGCGCACGCGCTTCCTCGTCAAAACCACAGATTGATCGAAGAGGAGCCTGACGTGTATCGCGTTGGAATTGACGTCGGCGGCACCAATACGGATGCTGTCGTCCTGGAGGGAAAGACCGTTCTGGCCGGGGTCAAGGCCTCGACCACCGAGGATGTGACTTCGGGCGTGATCGAAGCACTGGAGAAGGTCATCGAGGCCTCCGGCATCGACCGGACCCGTATTGCGGCCGTCATGATCGGCACCACGCATTTCACCAATGCTGTCATCGAGCGCCGGCATATGGACGAGGTCGCAGCCATCCGCTTGAGCCTGCCGTCGGGCGCCGGCCTGCCGCCGATGGTCGATTGGCCAGATGAGCTGCGCGAGATCGTCGGAAATCACGGTTACCAGGTCAAGGGTGGCTACGAATTTGACGGACGCGAGCTTTCGCCGCTCGATGAGGATGCCATCGTACGCATCGCCGGTGAAATCCGGGCGAAAGGGCTGAAGGCCGCGGCCGTGACCTGCGTTTTCAGCGGCATCAACGATGCCATGGAGCTGCGGGCCAAGGAAATCCTGCAGCAGCATTGCCCCGGCCTGCCTGTCGTCATGTCGAAGGATATCGGCCGTCATGGCCTCTTGGCTCGCGAAAGTGCGGCCATCATGAATGCGAGCCTGCTGTCTCTCGCGGATCGCACCGTCGCTGCCTTCGGCAAGGCGCTTGCGGCAGCCGGTATCCCATGCCCATTCTATATCACGCAGAACGACGGCACGCTCATGGCAGCCGATGTCGTGCGTGCCTTTCCGGTGCTGACCTTTGCCTCCGGCCCGACCAATTCGATGCGCGGCGCGGCATTTCTGACCGGGTTGAAGGACGCGGTCGTCGTCGATGTCGGCGGCACGACCTCGGATGTCGGCTCCCTCTCGCACGGTTTCCCGCGCCAGGCCTCCACGACCGTCGATATCGGCGGGGTTCGCACCAACTTTCGCATGCCCGATGTCTTCTCGATCGGGCTCGGCGGCGGCTCGCTCGTCGTTAAGGGGGAGGCGGGGATCACTGTCGGGCCGAAGTCGGTGGGTTATCGTGTCCGCAAGGAAGCGCTCTGCTTTGGCGGATCGACTTTGACCGCCACCGATATCGCCGTTGCCGCCGGCAAGGCTGATGTCGGCGATGCTGCGTTGGTCGCCAATCTCGACAAGGGTCTGGTCGATGCGGCTGTGGCGAAAATCAACGCCATGCTGGAGGCCTGCGTCGAACGCAGCCGGATTTCTTCGACGCCTGTGCCGGTCATCGCCGTTGGTGGCGGTTCGATCCTGATGCCTGATCGCATCGGCGATCTCGAGGTGATCATGCCTGAGAATTTTGCCGTCGCAAACGCCGTCGGCGCTGCCATTGCCCAGATCAGCGGCGAGACGGATCGCGTCTTCTCGCTCGTCGATGGCCGGACCCGCGAGAGCGCACTTGCCGAGGCCGAAGCGGAAGCCCGCGAAAAGGCGATCGCCGCCGGAGCGCTTGCCGAAACCCTTGAAGTTATCGAGCGTGAGGACACGCCGCTTGCCTATCTGCCAGGCAACGCCACGCGCATTCACGTCAAAGTCGTCGGTGAAATGGGAGGCCATCATGCCTGAGACGCGCAAGCAGAAATACGATGACGCGGCACTGCGCCGGCTGACCCCCGAAGATCTTGACGCCCTTGAAATCGGTGCCGGCATCTTCGGCACCGGCGGCGGCGGCAACCCCTATCAGGGCAAGCTGCTTGCTCTCGAAGCCATGAAGGCGGGCTACGAGATGAAGGTTCTGGCGACCGACGCCATCGAGCCGGATGCCCTGTGCATGTCGATCGGCGGCATCGGCGCACCGGTTGTCGGCGTCGAGCGCATCCGCGAGGGACGTGAAGGCCTGCGCTGCCTGCGCGCCATGGAAGAGCTTATTCGCACGCCGGTCGATGCCATCGTCTGCGAGGAGATCGGCGGCGCGAATGCGATGAACCCGCTTGTAACAGCAGCCCTCGGCGGCCTGCCGATCCTCGATTGCGATGGGATGGGCCGGGCCTTCCCCGAAATGCAGATGACGACTTTCTCGATCTATGGTCACAGCTCGACGCCTTCGGTCATGTGCGACCTGCACGGCAATGCCGTGATCTTCAGCCACGCCGTGTCGGAAGTCTGGCACGAGCGCATGGCACGCGCCTGCGTGGTTGCCCAGGGCGGTGCCGCTATGCTGGCAACGGCGCCGATGCAGGCCCATTATGTTCACCAATACGGCATCCCGAAGAGCTTCACCAAGGCGATTGCGCTCGGCGAAGCGGTGATCCGCGCGCGCAAGGCACAAGAAGATCCGATTGCCGCTGTTTGCGCGCTGGAAGGCGGCCGGCGGGTCTTCAATGGCAAGATCATTGACCTGAAGCGTCATCTGCGCGGCGGTTTCGTCATCGGCGATATGGAGCTTGCCGGCTTCGACGACTGCAACGGCCAGACGGCGAACGTGGCGATCCAGAACGAGTTTCTGGTCTTCCGTCGCGATGGTGTGATCGAGGTCTGCGTGCCGGACCTGATCGTGCTGCTCGATGTCGATACCGGCTACCCGATCACCACGGAAATGCTGCGCTACGGCCAGCGCGTCGCGATCGTCGCCATTCCCTGCCACGAGCTGCTGCGCAGCGCGCGCGCGCTCGAAGTCGTTGGCCCCGCGGCCTTCGGTTATCCGGACATCACCTATTCGCCGCTGCCTGCGCCCGAACGAAAGGCAGCATAACCATAAGCGGGATGGTTCCCGCATATAAGAGGAGAACTTGCATGAAGATGGGTTTTAATGGTCTGCGTCTGACGACGCTTCTGCTCGCCAGCGCCATGGCGTTGCCGCTGACCTCGGCTGCGGCAATGGCGGCTGACAAGGTGTCGATCGCCGTCAACACGATGCAGATCTTCAGTTCGCTCGATCCGGCGAAGGTCACCGACTATACGGGCTATATGGCCATCGTGAACATGTATGACGCGTTGACGACGGTCAGCCCTTCAGGCGAGATCGTGCCCCATCTGGCAAAATCCTGGGACATCTCCGCGGACGGCCTCTCCTATACCTTCCATCTTCGCGATGACGCCAAGTTTCAGGACGGCACGCCGGTCAAGGCATCCGACTTCGTCTGGTCGATCCGCCGCCTGATCGGCATCAACAAGGGTCCCTCGAACCTTGTCGTCGGCCTCGTGCAACCTGACAATGTGACCGCGCCGGATGACAAGACCGTCGTCGTCAAGCTCGATCGCCAGTTCTCGCCGTTCATGGCTGTGACGCCGCTGATGATGGCACTGAACGAAAAGCTAATCGAAGCCAACTCCAAGCCCGACGACAAATGGGGTGAAGCCTATGTCGGCGAGCACTCCGCCGGCTCCGGCCCCTACAAGCTCGTCAGCTATAATCGCTCCGCCGATATGGTGATCGCGCGCAATCCGGATTATTTCCTCGGCTGGACGAAGGGAACGCCGATCGACGAAGTGCGCTTCATCCAGACAAGCGACGACGCGACCGTCAAGGCGCTGGCCGAAAAGGGTGATCTCGGTCTCTCCTCGCACGGCCTCGGCAACGATACCTATGAAACCATCGGCAAGATGCCGGGCTACAAACTGCTTCAGTCGACGACAGCAGGCGGCTTCGTCATCAAGTTGAACAGCAAGGTCTATCCGACCGACGACGTGCATGTTCGGCGCGCGATAGCCTATGCCACTGACTACAAGACCATTCAGGAAGCGATCTATCCCGGTTTCGACATGACCGGCCCGCTTTCGACCGTCTTCAAGGATGCTCACAACGATGACATCCCGCCCGGGGTTTTCGATCTCGAGAAGGCAAAGGAAGAGCTCGCCAAGTCGAAATATGCCGGTCAGAAGATCACACTGGTCAACAGCTATGTCGCCTCGTTAGCCTTCGAGTCGGAAGTGGCGCTGCTGATGCAGGCCAATCTCGAACAGATCGGCATCACGCTCGACATCAAGCCGGAGCCCTGGAACCGTATCGTCGAACTCTCGTCGAAGCCGGAAACCACTCCGGCATCGACACAGGTCAACATCTCGCCCAACTACCCGTCGCCCGATGCGATCTTCTACAATCAGTATCACTCCAAGGCATCAGGCACCTGGATGTCGATGGAATGGCTGCAAAACCCCGAGGTCGATGCCCTGATCGACAAGGCGCGGGCGACCACTGATATCAAGGGTCAGAATGCGACCTACAAGGAGTTGCAGGCAAAGCTTGCTGAGCTGCAGCCCGATGTTTGGGCGGTATCACCGAACCGGCGCTATGCGGCGAACAAGTGCCTGCAAGGCTATGAGTTCATTCCGATGCAGAGCTGGGACCTCAACTTCTCGAACTTCCATTGGGACTGCAAGGCGAACTGATCTTCGCCTGCACAAGAATAGGCCCGGCCCCATTCGGGGTCGGGAAAGCTAGAGCGGTTCAGCTTTTCATGGAATCTCCGAACCGCTCTATCTCCTTATTTTAGGCAATCCCGGACGGAAAACCGCTGCGCACTTTTCCTGGAATTGCTCTACTGCCAAAGGTGAAACATGCTTCAGGAATTTTCCGAAGAAAATATCGAGCCGCTCGCAACGGGAGCCTGGATTCTGGGTACCGGAGGCGGTGGTAACCCCTATATCTCTACGCTCAATCTCCGAAGGCTCTACGCCGAGGGCCGTCGCGTGCAGGTGATGGACCCGATGGCGCTCGATGATGACGACATGGTTGCCGTCGTCTCGAAGATGGGTGCGCCGCTGGTTGGGCAGGAACGCCTCAGCGATCCCGTGCATCTGGCGCGTGCGGTCGAGGTCATGGAGGATTATCTCGGCAAGCCGTTCCGCGCGATCATGAGCGTCGAGATCGGCGGCTCGAATGCACTCTCCTCCTTCCTCGCAGCCGCAATGCTCGGCCGGCCTGTTGTCAACGCCGATGCTATGGGGCGCGCCTATCCCGAGGCGCAGATGACCTCCTTTGCCATCGGCAACCTGCCGATGTACCCGCTTTCCCTCGTCGACGTGCGCGACAACGAGGTCATCGTCACCAGGGCGGCGTCCTGGAAGTGGATGGAGCGGATCTCCCGCAAGGTTTGCACCGAAGTCGGTTCGACCGCCGCCACCTGCAAGGCTCCACGCACGGGTCGTGAGGTGAAGGATTGGGGCATTCACTACACCATCACCAAGGCGACGGAACTCGGACGCACCGTCATCGAGGCGCGCGCCCGTCACGACGATCCGGTGAAGGCGGTTCTCGATCACGAGGGCGGCAAGCAATTGTTCCGCGGCAAGGTGATCGATGTGGCGCGCGAAACGACCGGCGGCTTCCTGCGCGGGCGGACCGTCATCGAAGGCATCGATGCCGACAGGGGTTCGCGCATGGAGCTTGCCTTCCAGAACGAATGGGCTGTTGCCTTCCGCGATGGCGAGCCGGTGGCGATGACGCCGGATCTTCTATGCCTTCTGGACACGATTTCCGGCAGCGCGATCGGCACGGAATCCGTGCGCTATGGCCAGCGCGTAACCGTTGTCGCCCTGCCGGCTCCGGAACTCCTGACGACGCCTGCGGGGATCGCTGCTGTCGGCCCGCGTGCCTTCGGCTATGACATTGATTTCAGATCGGTATTTTCATGAAACGCATCGGTATTGACGTTGGCGGCACCAATACGGATGCCGTTCTGATCGACGGTGAGAAGATCATCGCCTCCATCAAGGTTCCCACGACACAGGACGTGATGTCGGGCGTGAAGGCAGCTTTGAGCCATGTGGCGGGTCACGTCGGCGCGGGACGGCCGATCGATGCGGTGATGATCGGCACTACGCATTTCACCAACGCCGTCGTCGAGCGGGCGCGGCTGGAGCGGGTGGCGGCGATCCGTATTGCGCTGCCGACCGGCGCGTCCCTGCCGCCGATGTGCGATTGGCCTGACGATCTGCGCGCGGCCGTCGATCCGCTGATCTTCATGGTCCACGGCGGCCACGAGTATGACGGCAGCCCACTCGTGCCCATGATCCCGGACGAAATCCGTGAAGCGGCCATGAAGATCCGCGATGCCGGCATCACGTCGATCGCGATATCGGCGACCTTCTCGCCGCTGACGACCGAATGCGAGGTCAAGGCCGCAGAGATCGTTCGCTCGGTGATCCCCGATGCAAGGATTACGCTGTCGCACACGCTCGGGCGGATCGGGCTGCTGGAACGCGAGAATGTCGCGCTTCTCAATGCGGCGCTGCAGGCGCTCGGCAAGACCACAGTTAAGGCATTTTCAGACGCGCTGCGCGAAGCAGGCGTTACAGCACCCTTCTACCTGACGCAGAACGACGGTACGGTGGCGCTGGCGGATGTCGCCGCGGCCAATCCGGTCCACAGCTTTGCCTCCGGCCCGACGAATTCGATGCGCGGTGCGGCCTTCCTTACGGGTTTGAGCGACGCCATGGTCATCGATGTCGGTGGTACGACGTCGGATATCGGTTGCCTCGTCGGTGGCTTCCCGCGCGAGGCCAACAACATCGTCCATATCGGCGGCGTGCGCACGCTGTTCCGTATGCCCGATCTCCTGCCGATCGCGCTTGGGGGTGGGACGATCATCGATCCGGAAACGGGCAAGATCGGGCCGCGCTCGGTCGGCTACCGCATCCTGACGGAGGCGCGCGTCTTTGGCGGCAATACGCTGACGACCTCGGACGTCGCCGTCGCCGCCGGTCTGATCGAGATCGGGGACAGGGATCGTGTTCGCGATCTCGATCCGGCCTTCGTCAAGGCGAGCCTCGAACGTATCCGCGACATGGTGACTGACAGTTTCGACCAGATGAAGACGTCGGCGGAGGATGTGCCGCTGATCGCCGTCGGCGGCGGCGCTTTCCTGATTCCCGACAAGATCGCGGGCGCCTCGGAGGTTCTTCGCGTCGAGAATGCCGGCGTGGCCAATGCGCTCGGTGCTGCGATGGCGCAGGTGTCGGGCGAAGTTGACCAGGTGTTTTCAGGGTTGAGCCGTGACGAGGCTCTCGCCAAGGCGGAGGCGGAGGCTCAGAACGCAGCCGTCGCTTCCGGCGCGAGCCGTGAAAGCCTGAAGACGCTTGAAGTCGAGGACATTCCGATCGCTTATCTTCCTGGCGGTGCGCGCCGTGTAAGGGTAAGGGTCATCGGCGATATCGCCTTCAACTGAATCGCGATGCCCGATCTCCAGGATCGGGCGCAATTCATCGGAGCGGTGATCGGTAAACAGGATATGCCGTCACCTGGTCGGAGTGGAAAATGATGAAAATTGCACTGGCAATTCATGGCGGTTGCGGTGTCATGCCCGAAGACAGCATGACACCGGAAGAGTGGGAGGGCGCGCGCCATGATCTGGCTGCCGCTTTGCGTGCAGGCTATACGCGCTTGAAGGCCGGCCACAGCGCGATCGACGCGGTCGAGGCTGCTGTAATGGTCATGGAAAACAGCCCACATTTCAACGCTGGCCATGGCGCAGCGCTGAACGAGAACGGCATTCATGAGCTGGATGCGTCGATCATGGACGGGGCAACCTTGGAAGCGGGGGCGATCAGCGCCTCTCGCGCGATCCGCAATCCGATCAAGGCCGCGCGTGCATTGATGGAGGATGGCCGCGCCGTCTACATGACCGGTCCTGCAGCCGATCGGTTTGCTGAAGCCAAAGGCCTGCCGGTCGAGCCACAATCCTATTTTACCACACAGAAGCGCGTTGACGCGCTGGAAGCGATGAAGCGTCATGCCGCTGCCGGCACCGAGGGAACAGAGAACGAAAAACACGGTACGGTCGGGGCCGTAGCACTCGATGCCGCCGGTCATCTCGCTGCTGCCACCTCGACGGGGGGCTACACCAACAAGCCTGACGGGCGTGTGGGCGACAGCCCGGTCATTGGTGCGGGCACCTATGCGCGCGATGGCGTCTGCGCGGTTTCGGGAACGGGCAAGGGCGAGTTTTTCATTCGCTATGTCGTCGGGCACGAGATCGCATCTCGCATGGCCTATCTGAGGCAGGATATCGCGACCGCGACCGATGGGCTTATCCACCATGACCTTGCGCCTCACGAGATCGGCGCCGGGCTGGTAGCCATAGATGCCCAGGGTGTCGCCGTGGCGCCCTATAACACGCCGGGAATGTTTCGCGGCTGGGTGACGCCGGAAGGAATGGCTTTCGTCGCGACCCATGAGCAGGTCTACGAAATCGAGCTGTAACGGGAACGAAGTCACGGGACGGCCCGGCCTCGGATTATGCTGCGCATGCGGCTCGCCTAGCGCCGCAGCAAATAGCAGCACTGGACGATGGTTTCGCGGCGCGCTTTCGAGACAAGTTCCCTGTTGCCGATTGGCGTGAATCCCAGTTTCGTCAACACCCGTCCGGAAGCCGGGTTGTCGGAGGCGTGACCGGATTCGAGGCTGGAGAGGCCGATTTCGTGGAAGGCGAAGCTAACCAGTGCTTGTGCCGCCTCGAAGGCGTAGCCCTTGCCCCAAGCCGGTCGCTCCAGCCAATAGCCAAGGCTGCCTGCGCCGCCGGCAATACCGTCGACATCGACGACACCGATCATTCTTTCCCCTTGCTCGATGGCGAAGCGATATGCGGTGCCATCGGCCCATTCGTGCGCGTGATCGGAAAACCAGTCCTCGACATCCTTCTGGTGAGGGGGATAGGCGGCGTTGCTCAGCATTCGCGTCACGGTCCAGTCGTTCTGGATTTCGAATGCGCGTTCCGCGTCGGCCGCCGAAGTCGGGCGCAGGCGGAGGCGCGCTGTTGCGATGGAGGAGCGGGGGATCGGCGTTGCGGTCATCATAGGGCGCCCTGCGGATTGAAAAATGCCGACAGATGTGTCGAGAGAATAAACCTGATACGACTATCTAGGCGCGAGGCGGCAATGAAAGCTAGCATTGCGCGATTTTCTTCGCCGCCTATTTTTTAGCGACAGACAATATATTGCCGCAATGCGCGCGCAAAAGCGCCGCCTCTTGCGGGCCTGGCCCGCAGGAATGTGGGACCGGCCGTGAGAGCGTTCCGTTTACGAGGGGCGAACCCCCTTTCGCGGTCCGGTCCTTTCCCGTCAATCGCTTCGTCGATATTCGCTTTTCCGGCAGGCAGGCCGTGACGGCTATGATGCTGATTGCGTCCGCGCGTGTCCAAGGAAGCCTGCGGTCTGGTCGAGAACGGCCTCCATGGCGAGCCTGGCGGCGATACTGTCACCTGCTGTGATCGCCTTGGCGACCGCGGCATGGTTTTCGAGATTGGCCGCGAATGCCCCGACTGTATGTGGGAAGACAGCATCGAGAATGGATTCGATTGCCTGACGCAGGCTTTGCAGCACGGGATTATGCGTCGCGGCGAGGATCGACATGTGAAAGGCCTTGTCGGCGGCGACGGCCGCCGCCGGGTCGCTCTGATCCTGCTCCATTCGGCGATAGTTGTCGAGGATTGCCTGTCGTTCCGGATCGGTTGCTCGCAACGCCGCCAGCGCGGCAGCCCCCGGCTCGATGATCTGGCGGGCTTCGGCAAAGGCCATTAACTCGCCATGCGAGATCCGCCCGCGCGACAGCCATGCGATCAATTCCCCGTCGAGCCATTGCCATCGCTCGCGCGGTTCGATGCGTGTGCCGGTGCGTTGCCTGACGGTCACGAGACCCTTGGCGGACAATATCTTTGCCGCCTCGCGCACGACCGTGCGGCTGACGCCGAATTCCTGTTCCAGTTCGCCTTCCGAAGGAAGATAGGCTCCGGGCGCGATCTGTCCGGACGCGATGCGGATGCCGAGGGTCTCCACGAGGGCCGTTGTCCTGTTCGGCTTTGTCTTCGTCATGCGTCGGTCCTTCGCCTCCATCGCCAACGAGACCAATCAGAATGCAGCGATAAAAGCAAATAGCTTGTTGCCTTACAAACATCATATGTTAAAGGTATGATGTTTGTAAGGCGCCGATGAGTGCCATGGAGGGGGAAATGAATTTCGACACCAATGGGGAGGCGATCCGGCACATCAATCTGCGCATCTTGCCCTTCCTGATGCTGCTTTATCTGGTCGCCTATATCGACCGGTCCAACATCTCGGTCGCCGCGCTCGGAATGAACGAGGAGCTAGGCCTGACAAGCCGGATGTATGGGCTGGCGGCCGGCATATTCTTCGCGACCTACATCGTCTTTGAAATACCGAGCAACATGCTGCTCGCCCGGTTCGGCGCGCGCCGCTGGATTGCGCGCATCATGATCAGCTGGGGTATCATTGCGGCCGGCATGGCGTTCATTTCCAGCGCCTATCAGCTCTATGGAATGCGCCTGCTTCTCGGCGCGGCCGAAGCCGGCTTCACGCCGGGTATCATCTTCTATCTCGCGAAATGGTATCCGTCACGCGACAGGGCGAACGCCATGTCCTTCTTCTATATCGGCGCGGCGCTCGCCTCAGTGATCGGTTTGCCGCTCTCCGGTCTCCTGCTCAATGCGCACGGTATTCTCGGCCTGTCGGGATGGCGTTGGGTGTTTTTGATCGAGGGCATCCCCGCCATCGTTTTGGGCTTCGTCGTATTGAAGTTTCTGCCCGATCGTCCGCGAGATGCGACCTGGCTCAGTGTCGAGCAGCAGGACGGCCTCGAGCGAACCATCGCGGCCGAAGAGGAGAAAACACCTGTCTCACATCATGCGGGTTGGAGTGCCGCGTTCTCCAACGCTCGCGTCTGGATGCTCGCCTTCTTCTGGTTGCTTCAGGCATTCGGGACGATCGGCATTACGCTTTTCATGCCGCTGATCGTCAAGAACCTGTCCGGCGGTGGAAATCTGGCCGTCAGCCTGCTTTCGGCGGTGCCGTTTCTTGCCGCCTGCATCTTCATGTTCTTCAACGGCAGGCACTCCGATCGAACCGGCGAGCGGGCCTTTCATCTCGGGCTTCCGCTCACCCTTGCCGGCATCTGCCTTCTCGGTGCCACCTATGCTGGTGACCCGCATCTGGCCTATCTGCTGCTCGTCCTTTCAGTCGCGCTCAACTGGGCGGTTATTCCGATCTTCTGGGCCGTGACGACCGAGTTCGTCTCAGGTATCGCCGCTGCCGTGTCGATCGCGCTCATCAATGCGCTGGCAAATGTTGCAGGTCTCGCCCTGCCGCCTGTCATCGGCTGGATCAAGGACTCGACCGGGAGTTATGATATCGCGCTGACGCTGGTGGCGGCGGCGCTCATCGCAGGCGGTCTTCTCGGCATCGCAATCGTCCGCACGGGTGCGCCGGCCCTTCAACTTTCAAAACAGCAAGGCATTCAAGATGACATTCGAACCTGAGAAACTGCACGGCATTCACGCGATCCTCTATGCCCTCTTCGATAGCGATGAGAAGCTCGACAGGGCGGCGATGAAGCGGCAGACGGAAATCTGCGTGGCGGCAGGTGTCCATGGTCTTGCCGCGCTTGGCCTTGCCACCGAGGTTTCCAAATTGACGGCCGCTGAACGGCGCACGGTGATGGACTGGCTTGCCGAGGACAATGCCGGCCGTCTGCCGCTCGCCTTCACGATCTTCGGCACCTCGGTTGCCGAGCAGATCGAGCAGGTCCGGCATGCGGAGAAGGTTGGCGCCGACTGGGTGATACTCCAGCCGCCGCCGGTCGGTTCATTCGGGGCAAAGGAATATATCGACTTTTTCGGCCGCGTCGCGGATGCGACGAGGCTGCCGGTTGCGATCCAGAACGCGCCCGCCTTTCTCGGCCGGGGGCTGACGGGGCCGGATCTCGCGGCACTGCGCGCCGCCCATCCCAATGTGAGGGTGCTCAAGGCGGAAGGGTCGGCTGTCGAGGTCGAGGCGCTGATGCAGGCGATCGGCAAGGGCGTGCCGGTCTTCAACGGCCGAGGCGGTCTGGAACTGCTTGATGGGCTGCGGGCCGGTTGCGTTGGCTATATTCTCGCACCCGATCTCATCGATTACGCGGTCAAGGCATACAGCGCCTTTCGCGATGGAGACGAGGCCCGCGCCGAGGAGATCTATCGAGCCATGCTTCCATCCGCCGTTGCCGTCATGCAGGGGATTGAGCATCTGATGTGCTACGGCAAGCGGCTGTTTGCGGAGCGGGCAGAGCTCTCGGTTCGGGATCGCGCGCCCGCCATGCGTCCGACGCCATTCGGCGAAGCGCTCGTAGCCTCGCATGCGACGAGGCTCGGATCTTTCTGACGCCGATTTGCTTCTAGCCTTCGGATTGCGGCAGTTCGAGCTTCTGGACCTCCAGCGCTTCGCGCAGCAGGTTCCTCATCTGCTCGGCCGCTCCGGGGCCATCGGCGCCGGCGATGGCTTCGTAGACATTCTGGTGACGGCGTATCCAGCGTTCGTCTTCCTTCGCCGTACGCTGCAGCCCTACCTTGAAGACATGTTTCAGACCTGCAGAAATCAACGATCCCAATGCCAGATAGAAGGCGTTGCCGGTTGCTGCCAAAATCGCGGTGTGAAACGCAAGATCGTGTTCGATCTTTTCGTCCGCCGTCGAGGCGAGGGTCATGCCGAGCAGGGCATGTTTCATCTTCTGTAGCGTCTGTGGCGTCGCGCGCGCGGCGGCAAGCTCCGCTGCTGCCGGTTCGAAGGATTGCCTGAGTTCATAGAGGTCGATACGTGCCCGCTCGCTGCCGCTCTCCGCTCCGAGCCGCCATGCGAGAACCTGCGGATCAAGCAGAAGCCATTCGGCGTGATCGGTCACCCTGGTACCGCTTCTCGGGCGGCTTTCGAGAAGGCCCTTGGCCGACAGGATCTTGATAGCCTCCCGGATGACGGTGCGCGACGTCCCGAAATAATCGCAAAGCTCCTGCTCCGTTCCGATGGACGCGCCGGCTGCAAGCGCGCCGCCGACGATTCGTTCGCCTAAAGTCTGCACGATTGCATCGTGGTATCTCTTGTTCGTGCCGACGCTCGCGTCGTCGGCATCCGAAGTCATCCCGGCCATATGCTTTTCCCAAAATCGAGACATTTCTAGCGTCTTCGGCTTGTGGTCACAAGCGCAGTTGCGCTTGACCGCACGCGTCAATTTGTATAACAAAAATATAAATCATAATACAAAATGAGGCAATCATGACGAAGGATGCAAAGCGAAGGTCGCAGGCGTGGTTCGGCGGCGTGGACAAGGATGGTTTCATCCATCGCTCGTGGATGAAGAATGGCGGTCTGCCCGACGACGTATTCGACGGCCGTCCCGTCATCGGTATCTGCAACACGTTTTCGGAATTTACGCCCTGCAATGCTCATTTCCGCGAGCTCGTCACGCATATAAAGGCGGGCGTTCTGGAAGCTGGCGGATTGCCGCTCGAGTTTCCGGTCTTCTCTTGCGGCGAGTCCAATCTGCGCCCGACGGCGATGCTCTTCAGGAACCTCGCGTCCATGGATGTCGAAGAGGCGATCCGCGGCAATCCCATGGACGGCGTCATCTTGATGGCCGGCTGCGACAAGACCACGCCGTCTCTGCTGATGGGTGCGGCAAGCTGCGATCTGCCGACGATCGTCATTTCCGGTGGCCCGATGCTGAACGGCAATTTCCGCGGCAAGCCGATCGGCTCCGGCACGGATGTCTGGAAGTTCTCCGAAGAGGTGAGGGCGGGCACCATGAGCCGACAGGAATTCATGGATGCGGAAAGCGCCATGTCACGCTCGCCCGGCCACTGTATGACCATGGGGACGGCTTCGACCATGGCGTCGATGGTGGAGGCTTTGGGCGTTGCCCTGCCGACCAACGCGGCGTGGCCAGCCGTCGATGCCCGGCGCGCGCGTCTCGCCCGCATGACCGGGCGTCGCGCGGTTGCGATGGTCAAGGAAGACATGCGGCTTTCGAAGATCCTCACGCGGCAGGCCTTCGAAAATGCCATCAAGATCAATGGCGCGGTCGGTGGGTCGACCAATGCTGTCGTTCATCTGCTTGCTATCGCCGGGCGTATCGGGGTCGACCTGTCGCTGGCGGACTGGGACAGGCTTGGCCGCGACGTGCCGACGATCGTCGACCTGATGCCGTCGGGAAAGTATCTCATGGAGGACTTCTGTTATGCCGGCGGCATCCCGGCAGTCATGAAGGAAATCGCAGATCTTCTCCACCTCGATGCGCTGACCGTTTCGGGGGGAAGCGTCGGCGAGAACATTGCCGATGTCGTCAATCACAATCGCGACGTGATCCGCCGCCGCGCAAATCCGCTCGTCGACAGCGGCGGAATTGCCGTCCTCAAGGGCAATCTCGCGCCTGATGGCGCGGTGCTCAAGCCATCGGCGGCATCGCCGCATCTGATGCGCCATCGCGGCCGCGCCGTCGTCTTCGAGAACATCGAGGATTTCCATGCGAGGATCGATGATCCGAACCTCGATGTCGACGAGAATTCCGTTCTCGTCCTGAAGGGCGCCGGTCCGCGCGGTTATCCCGGCATGGCCGAGGTCGGCAATATGGCTTTGCCGAGCAAACTGCTGGAGAAGGGCGTACGCGACATGGTGCGCGTTTCCGATGGCCGTATGAGCGGCACCGCCTACGGAACTGTGGTCCTGCACGTATCGCCGGAAGCTGCAGCCGGCGGCCCGCTGGCGCTTGTCGAGCAAGGGGATTTCATCGCGCTCGATGTCGAAGCCCGCACATTGGTGCTGGACGTGCCGGACGAGGAGCTTGCGAGACGTCGGGCGGCCTGGAAGGAGCCGGTACCGCCAATGACCACCGGATATCAAGGGCTCTATGTACGAACGGTCATGCAGGCCGATACCGGCGCTGATCTCGATTTCCTCGTCGGAGGACGCGGCGCAAAAGTACCGCGCGAGAGCCATTAATCCATAATCATTCAGAACCATAAAAGGAGGAGATCGATGGTTTCCGAAAAAGACCTGGTTGCCAAGATCACTTGGCGACTGATGCCCTGGCTGGGCTTGCTTTACTTGATCGCCTACATCGACCGTCAGAATGTCAGTTTCGCAAAATTGCAAATGGTCGATGCGCTCGGCCTCAGCGAATATGCCTATGGGCTGGGAGCATCGCTGTTCTTCATCGGTTATTTCATTTTCGAGGTGCCGAGCAATCTTTTGCTGACCCGGTTCGGCGCGAGCAAATGGTTTGCGCGCATCCTGGTGTCATGGGGTATCGTAACCATCGCGCTCGCATTCACAGCCAACGCGACGATGTTTTACATTCTGCGCTTTCTGCTCGGTGCGTGCGAGGCAGGTTTCTTCCCCGGTGTGCTCTATCTTCTGACGCTCTGGTATCCGTCCGAACATCGCGGCAAGATGGTCGGATTGTTCATGATCTTCAGCGCAGTTGCAAACGCGGTCGGCGCGCCGCTCGGCGGGACACTCCTCAACCTCGATGGCATACTTGGTTTTGCCGGATGGGAATGGGTCTTCCTTGCAACCGGCGTTCCGGCCGTGCTTGCCGGAATTGCCACGCTTTTCCTGCTTCCGGACAGGCCGGAACAGGCGGCTTTTCTCGACAACACGGAAAAGGCCTGGCTGGCGCAGCGACTGGCATCCGAGGATGTCGGGATCGACAGCCATAGCGGCAATCCGCTGGCGGCGCTACTGGATGCCCGAGTACTGCTGATGTCCGTCTGCTTCATAGGCTTTCCGCTGTCCGCCTATGGATTGAGCTACTGGCTGCCGACGATCGTGAAAAGCTTTGGCTTCGATAACCTGTCGAATGGATTTCTCAACATCATTCCATGGGTTCTGGTTGCGATCGGTCTTTATGTCGTGCCCACTGCGGCTGCCCGATCGAGATCTCAGACGCCGTATATCGTCGGTCCCGCTCTGGTCGGCATCGTCTGCCTCGTCGCATCCGCCATCCTGACCAACCATACGCTGCAATTCGCGTTTCTGTGCGTTGCCGCCGCCGGGATCTTTGCAGGACAGCCGGTCTTCTGGAACCTGCCGTCGAAGTTCCTGAAGGGCGCCGGTGCCGCAGCAGGATTGGCAGCGATCAATTCCGTGGGCAATCTCGGCGGGTTCATCGCCCAGAATGTCGTTCCCTGGATTCGCGATGCCACCGGCAGCGCCACGGCGCCGATGTTCTTCCTGGCATTCTGCCTTGCGATCACGGCGCTGCTGGTGCTGGTCGTGCAATATTCCATCACACGCAAAGGAGCATCGCCTCTTCCCGAAAACCTGATCAGGAGAACATGACGGCGCGAAGCCGATCTCAGCAAATGCGCGCCGTGGCCCGGCAATTCGCGAGGGCCACGGCGAAACAGCCATGGAGATGTCTGCGCGGCTGCCCCGGCCCGATTAGGGAATAAAGCCCCTGATGTCATCCGCTGAGCCGTACTCTTCGGTCTGCCTGTCAACGTGGAGGATGGCGTCGTGGAGGTGATGGAACTCCTGGAAGCTGAAATTGACCGAGCCCTGGCCAAGGTAGGATTGCTCGACTTTGGCGTGGCCAGCCGGTTCGCCCATCCGCCCTACTGCCGAACTGAGGGGGAAGACTAGGATCTTTCCGTTCTTCTTCGAGATGAGAAAGGCATCCAAACCCTCGTCCTTACGCGATACCGCATGGAAAATTGCTATGCGTTTCCGTTGGGATTGCTCCAGCGGAAACAGGCGGCTCTGGCCGCTAACTTGTTGTGTCGGAATGGCGTGCAGCAGGATAAGTCCGCGAAGCTGCCGCTACGTCTTCAGATTTTCCTCAAATGATTTTCTTGAAGCCCGTGTGGCTGGCGACAAATCCGAGCTTTTCGTAGAAATGATGAGCGTCAGAACGTGACTTGTCGCTGGTCAATTGGATCAGAACACAGCCTCTGGAACGGCAATACTCGAATGCCCATTCAAATGCCTGGCCGCCAAGTCCCTTTCCCTGGTGGGAAGCAGCGATCCTGACGCCCTCGATCTGCCCGCGCAGTGCGCCCATTCGCGATATGTTGGGTATGATCGTGATCTGCAGCGTGCCTATGATGGTGCCATTGTCGGTCGCGACCGCCAGAAATTGGTTTGGATCGGCAGCGATGGCGGCGAAGGCCGTTTCATAGGCTTCCTGAATCGGGAGGCTTGGGTCTTCTCTGCCCGCGCCGAGATCGTCCTCGGCAAGCAGCATCACGATTGCAGGGAGGTCGTCGTGCCTCGCTCTTCGGAATTCGACCATGTGCTTCTGGCTCCTTGGATGCCGGTTTGCGCGCGGATTCGCATTGTCGCGATAGTCAATCGACTCATGGATGCTTAAAGACACCAATGAAATCAACAGGGATGACGACTTCGATCACTCCTTATTGTCTGTTCGCATATCCAGCGAATAATCATGTCGTGCGTTGCAGACCCGCGCAAGGCTCCGCGGATTTCAGCCCGATGCGCGCATATTCTCACCATGCGTGACTGCCCGCTCTCGAGGATCGAGCGGGGCGCCGAATGAAAGGAGCAGACCGGTGATTTGGCTTTGCGGGGAGGCTGCAGGACATAAGGGCCAGCTCTTCGCCAATCGTGCAAGTTTGCCGATATAATCTATAATTTTAATAGGTAATTGAATCAGGCAATGATGTTTCAATCATCGACCGCACAATGAAAGATCGTGCCGTGCGAAACGACCCGTCGATCGTGCATGCTCAGCTTACGAAGCGCTCCACGGAGTTTGGAGGGCCGCCGCCGGGTGCGGGGCCCTAACGACCGCCGCCGGCAACCTTCTGAGCATTGTTTGGAGACATAGCATGAGCGATATCATTATCCGGTCGTCCCTGCTGGACCCGGCGGCGGAGCCGTTGATCGACGGCCTCGCTAGCGAGTACAATGCCAGATATGGCGCTGCGAGCCGCCCAGGCGGTGCACGAGCGGAAATCATGCGCTATCCAAGCGCGCTTTTCTCGCCGCCGCTTGGTGATTTTCTTCTGCTGCGGCGCGATGGGCAAACCATTGCCGGCGGCGCTTTCATGAGCCATGACGATGAGACTGCCGAATTCAAGCGGATTTGGACTCATCCGGATCTGCGGCGGCAGGGGCTGGCGCGCCGCATCATGGCCGCGATCGAGGAGAGCGCTGGCCAACTCGGTTACACCCGCGCCTATCTCAGCACCGGCTTCCGCCAGCCGGAAGCCCTCGCATTCTATCTGTCGCTCGGCTATCGCCCGCTTTTCGACCCGACTGTCGACCCAAGCCTCTATCGTTCTCTGCCTTTCGAAAAGCATATCGGCGAGAAGGCTGGAGAGCCCGGGGTAACGCCAATCTACCCACCTGCGGCTTCCTTCGAGGAGGCCACGCAGCGCGTGACTGCATTGAAGGCTGCGCAGGAGCAACTGATCGTCGCCCGCCTTGCCGCTCACGAAACCTCTGCGGCCTGACAATCGTGGCACCGCCAATGACCTCAGTAAATCCCGGAGAATACCGGGATCTGCCCCCCGGCTCACAATCATGACGAAACAGGACTTCACATGACGCATCCATATGGTCTCAGGGTTGGCATCGGCTTCGACGTCGCGGCGCATTCACGTAATCTGCGTGATGCCCAGAAAAACTCCTGGCGGGCACTTATTGCGCGCGTCGACACCGTGGTCGATTTCGTAACGTTGGACGATGGCTTTGCCCGTTCCGATGGCGATGGACTGGATGCGCTGCTGCTTGCAAACTGGATCGCGGCGCGCAGTTCCAGCACAGGAATCATCGCCGGCGCGGCCATCAATTTTCTGGAGCCGTTTCACATTTCGACGGCCGTCGCAACGCTGGATTTCGTAAGCGAGGGCAGGGCAGGTTTGCTGGTCCAACAATATGGTGGGACCAGGGCTTCGCATGCGCGGCAAGCCACCGGTAGACTTAACGGATTTCCTGCGACCGAACCCTCCGCTTTACGGCATGACGCGGTGGATGCGGTCGAAGTCGTTCGACGGCTATGGGACAGCTGGGAGGAAGGTGCAATCATTCGAGACCGGGAAAGCCAGCGCTTTCTGGATGGTTCGAAACTGCACTACATCAATTTCCAGGGCAGTGCATTCCAGGTTCTCGGCCCTTCGATCACCCCGCGTCCGCCGCAGGGGCAGCCGGTGATCGCGACGACCTATCGTCATGGCGAGAACACGTCCTTGGCCTCGGCTGCCGATGTCGTCTTTCTCCATAACGAGGGCAAGGACATCGCGGCGGCCATAGAGACTATCCGTGGCGCGGACGAGAATAGGGCGCGTGCGTTCATTGCGGATATCGTGATCGATGCCGCGTCGAAATCGGTGGACGACTATGCGGCGCAGCTTGGGGAGCTCGGGAGGCTCGGTGTCCGCGCTATTCGCCTGCTTCTCAGCGATCCCGCGACGCAGGCGGCACATGTGGTCGACGAGCTCATTCCGGCGTTGAGGGCTCGGGCCTCTGTTGGTCCGGTCGCGAGCGGTACACTGAGAAGCCGATTTGGTTTGCCGGCGGCCGGTAACCGCTACAGCAATGCAGCCTGAATTTCCAAGGAGCTCTCGCATGACGAAGAAGAAACAGGTCATTCTTGGCGCACAATTTCCAGGGGTCAACAATTTCACCGTCTGGAGCGATCCGGCGGCCGGAAGCCAGATCGAGTTTTCGTCCTTCCGTCACTTTGTCGAGACGGTGGAGCAAGGAAAATTCGATTTCATGTTTCTGGCCGAGGGCTTGCGCATTCGCGAGCAGAAGGGGCGTTTTTACGAACTGGATGTCGCCGGTCGCCCGAACACGCTTGCAATTCTGACGGCGCTTGCCGCGATCACCGAACATGTCGGTTTGATCGGCACGCTGACGACCACATTCAACGAACCCTATGCATTGGCCCGGCAATTGGCGACGCTGGATATACTTTCCGCTGGGCGCGCCGGCTGGAATGTCGTGACGTCGCCTGACGCTTTTACGGGCGCGAATTTTCGCCGTGGAGATCATCTCCCCTACGAAGAGCGCTATGAACGTGCTCGCGGCTTCGTCGACGCGGCACAAAGCATCTGGAGTGGCAGGGAGTTTTCGATCCGGTCCAGATACTTCGATATTGACGGCCGATCCGACCTCGGGCCGTTGCCGCAAGGTGCTCCTGTGATAGCTCAGGCCGGAGATTCCGATCAGGGAAGAGAATTTGCTGCAAGCCATGCGGACTTGATCTATTCCCGTCACGGCTCGCTTGAAGCGGGGCAGGCTTTTTACCAGGACGTGAAGAAGCGTCTGGCAAAATACGGTCGCAGTCCGGATGCCTTGAAAATCCTCCCGGGGGCCAATTTCGTCATCGGAGATACACAGGCAGATGCCGACGAGAAGCTGAAGGCGATACGACGGCAGCAGGTCAGTCCCAAAGGCGCGATCGCGTTTCTCGAGCAGGTCTGGAACAAAGATCTTTCGAGCTACGACCCGGAAGGGCCGCTGCCGGAGGTCGAGCCTGATGTTTCCGCCGAGCGCCTGTCTCACGGACGCACCACCAACAAGGATACCAAGGGGCGATTGGAGACGGCGCGGCAGTGGCGCGAAATTGCCGAGCGGGATCGTCTCAGCATCCGAGAGCTGGCAATCCGCGTCACCGGCAGAAAGCAGTTCGTCGGAACGCCTGAAAGCATTGCTGACGAGATCAATCGTTACGTACAGGCCGACGCGGCGGACGGTTTCGTCTTCGCCCCGCATCTGACGCCGGGCGGATTCGACGAATTCGTCGAGAAGATCGTGCCGCTCCTGCAGGAGCGTGGTGTCTATCGCCGGGAGTATGTCGGCGCGACCCTGCGCGCTAACCTCGGCCTGCCCGAGCCGTTGGAGGATCGCCGAGCGCTGCGGCATCTTTCGCCGACGGCGTGACGCCGATCGACTTGAGGGGTAGGCTAGGCCTCAAGTTGCAAGTTGCGGAGCGGGATGGAAATCGGACGACCAAATGTCATTTGGCTTTGAGAAAATGCATGCCAACGGAGACGACTTCGTCATTGTCGATTGCCGTGGAGAGCAGCCATTCATCAATGCCGGGATCGTCAGGCGCTTGGGCGATCGCAATCGCGGGGTCGGGTTCAATCAGCTCGCCGTCATGACCGATTGCGAGGATGCGGACGCTCGTCTCATGTTCTGGAATCCCGACGGCTCGACGCTGGATGCCTGCGGCAGCGCCACGCGCGGGGTGGCATGGAAGCTAATGCGAGAAATGCAGTCTTCGTGCGTGACCGTAAGAACCGAACGCGGACTTCTGACCTGCAAACAGGCGGAGGATGGCCTGATAGCGGTTGATATGGGCGACCCCCTTCTTCACTGGGCTGACGTCCCGCTTGCTCGTGAGGCGGACACTTTGAGACTGCCACTGGATGGCAGCCCGGCCGCTTGCAGCATGGGAAATCCGCATTGCACCCATTTTGTCGAGGACGCGGAAGCCGTTCAAATCGAGGCGCGAGGACCGGAAATCGAAAGGCATTCTCTCTTTCCAATGGGAACCAACGTGCATTTCGTGCAGGTGATCAATCCTGAGCGGATTCGGCTGCGAATATGGGAGCGCGGCGGTGGCATTTCGTCCGGCTCTGGATCCTGTGCCTGCGGCGCCGTGGTCAACGGCATTCGTCGCGGCCTGTTGCAAGATACCGTGGCGGTCGAATGCGACGGCGGCTCCTTGACGGTTACATGGAATGGTGCCGGCGGCGTATCGCTCAAGGGACCTGTCCAATCGGTTTTTCACGGTGTCTGGGAGGCGTGACGATCACGGCCACTAAAAGCTCGGCGGCGTGCAGGCGCTGATGACCTCGCAGGGCACCGGGCCGACACAGCGGAAGCGATGCGGGCGGCGGCTTTCGAAATAATAAGCATCGCCGGGGCCGAGAATGCGGCGTTCGTCATCGACGGTCACCTCCAGGCGGCCGGACAGCACGATGCCGCCTTCCTCCCCCTCATGCACCAGCGGCACCTTGCCGGTATCGGCGCCGGGTTGATAGCACTCCTTCAGAATCTGCAGGCTGCGGCCGAAGAGGCTTTCGCCGATCTGGCGATAGGAAATCGGGCCCTTGCCGATTTCGATCAATTCCTCCGCCGCATAGAAGGCCTTCTTCGGCGCTTCCGGTTCAAAGGCGAAGAACTCGGCAAGGCCGATGGGGATGCCATCGAGAATCCGCTTCAGCGCGCCGACGGACGGATTGGCCGAATTGGATTCGATCAGTGAAATTGTCGAATTGGTGACGCCTGCGCGCTTCGCCAGCTCGCGTTGGGAAAGATTGCGCGCCAGGCGCAGATGACGCAGGCGATTGCCGATATCGACGGACATCGTGGCCTCGAGTTTCAGATGTTCGAAATATCGAAAACATCACATGCTGGCGAAGCAAAATCAATGGCTTAAAGTTGACAAGAAAAGGACTTGTTCGGGACACGAAAATCGCTGATGTCAGGGAAAGCGTATTGGAGGCGACAATGGACAAGATTACCCATCCCAACACCCCGGTTCTCGACAATTTCTGGATGCCGTTTACCGCAAACCGGCAGTTCAAGGCAGCACCTCGGCTGCTCGCCGCCGCTGATGGCATGTATTACACCGACGTCGACGGCAGCAAGGTGCTCGACGGAACGGCGGGCCTCTGGTGCGTCAACGCCGGCCATGGCCGCAAGAAGATCGCGCAGGCGGTTGAGCGCCAGCTGGCGACGATGGATTTTGCTCCGACTTTCCAGATGGGCCATCCGATCGCTTTCGATTTTGCGGCAAAGCTTGCCGCGCATGCGCCGGGCGGGCCCGAGGCCGGGCTTGACCGCGTGTTCTTCACCGGCTCGGGTTCCGAATCCGTCGATACAGCACTCAAGATTGCCATCGCCTATCAACGCGCGATCGGGCAGGGCACGCGCACCCGCATCATCGGCCGCGAGAAAGGCTATCATGGCGTCGGCTTCGGCGGCATTTCCGTCGGCGGCCTGGTCAACAACCGCCGCGTCTTCCCGCAAATCCCCGCCGACCACATGCGCCACACGCTAGACATTGAGCGCAACGCGTTCAGCAAGGGCCTGCCCGCTCATGGTATCGAACTTGCCGAGGATCTGGAGCGCCTTGTCGCGCTGCACGGTGCTGAAACGATCGCCGCCGTCATCGTCGAGCCGATGTCTGGTTCGGCCGGCGTCATTCTGCCGCCGAAAGGATATCTGGAGCGGCTTCGCGCCATCGCTGATAAATACGGTATCCTGTTGATCTTCGACGAAGTGATCACCGGCTTCGGCCGCTTGGGCACGCCGTTCGCGACCGATTATTTCGGCGTCGTTCCCGATCTCATCACGACCGCCAAGGGCATCACCAACGGCACGATACCGATGGGTGCCGTCTTTGCCAGCCGCAAGGTTTATGATGGGCTGATGACCGGCCCGGAAAACCAGATCGAACTTTTCCACGGCTATACCTATTCGGGGCATCCGGTCGCCTGCGCTGCCGGCCTTGCGACCATGGAAATCTACGAGGAAGAGGGCCTGCTCACCCGCGCAGCCGAATTGGCGGATGATTGGCAGACGGCGCTGCATTCGCTGAAGGGCCTGCCGCATGTGGTCGACATCCGCAATCTCGGCCTCGTCGGCGCCGTCGAACTTGCACCGCGCGATGGCGCTCCCGGCGCGCGCGCCTACGACGTCTTCGTCGACTGCTTCCAAAAGGGCCTGCTGATCCGCGTCACGGGCGATATCATCGCCCTCTCTCCGCCGCTCATCATCGAGCGCGCCGAGATCGAGACGATCGTCTCCGTGCTCGGCGATGCGCTGAAGCGGGCAGCCTGATAATGTCTAGGACTGGCCGGCGTCGATGGCGCCGGCCAGGTAACCTCTAAAAGGCCGCCTTAAAAGGTGGGCCTCAGATAGAGATGGCTGATCTTTCCCTTGAAGGTTCGGGCAAAGCCCCATTCCATCTTGGCGTTTTCAAATTTGACGTCGTAAATGTCGAGGCCATGCGAAACGCCTTTGAACGACAGCTCCTTCACGGGCCCCGCCTTTTCGAGCTCGCTTTGAATGTGATTCTTCTGCTCACTGGCAAGTACCGCCAGCCCGGGAGACATGCCGGTGATATCCGGCTTTCCGCGTGCATGCTCCTCGATCACACGTCGCAAAATGTGTTCGCCATCAGGCATGGGCGTTTGATGTTCCATGCGCTGTCTCACCTCGTCTTCGATGGACAGCGCCTGCTCCGGATTCATCTTTTCGGCATGATCCTCAAAACCGTTCTGGTGATGAATCAGATTTCTGACTTCGCCATTGTCTCGCTCGAACGTGATCTGCACCGGCAGTTCCTTCATGAAGAACTGGCTTTCACCCTCCGGTAGGATCTCGATGTCATGCTGTCCAACGATACGATAGAAGAGCCTGCCGTTTCGCTCGGAAACGATCGAAATCGTCCCGTCCTCGGTGGAGTAGGCGCCTGCGTAATCGCCAAGCAAGTTGGGATTGATTACAGTTTCGATTCTCGGGCGCATCTGTTCATAGCTGCGCCAGGCGCGCGTATCCTTTGATGTTTCGGTCATGTTGGTCTCTCTTGCCAAATGAATGAGATCGTCGACTGAGACGGTGGCTCCCGAGCCGATTTTCGACTGCAGTGCGGCTATCACCTGCAAGCCATGCTCGGCGCGCTTTCGGGTTTCCTCCAGGGCGCCGCGTTGAAGTGTCAGTGTATGGGTCAGGTCCGTCGGGTGGTTTCGAAGGAGCCTTGCGATATCGCGGAGGCTGAGGCCGAGTGTTTTTAGGGCGAGAATTTCGTTCAGGCGCGCAATCTCGTCACGCCCATAAAGACGCCATTGTTTCGAGGTGCGGCGCGGGGCAATCAAGCCGTGCTGCTCGTAGAGCCGCAATGCCCGAATGGTTATTCCCGTGCGCTCGGCGCATTCCAAGGCAGTGACCAAAACTTCGTCGCGGGCGTGTCCTGACATCGAAAGCTCCTTCGGGAATCTTCCATAAGGTATGACCTTAGGTCCGGCTCAAGCGAGAAAAACTCGTCCCACATAAATCTCGACAGCAGCGACTATCCCACCCTTCGTCCACACTCATCGCAAAAACGTCGGCGAAGCCTCTTTACAAAGAAGTTAAACGTTTTTATTTTGATATAAACGTTTAACAAGCGCTCGCATCGCCGACAGGGAGGAAGCCGTTGGCACCCATTCGTATCGATAATCTCCGCAAGGGTTTTGGCGCACTGGAGGTGCTCAAGGGCATCGACCTCGATATAGCAGATGGCGAATTCGTCTGCTTTCTTGGTCCTTCGGGCTGCGGCAAGAGCACGTTGTTACGCTCGATCGCCGGCCTTGAAAAGCTGGATGGCGGCGTTATTCGTCTTGGTGAGCGCGACATCACGCATGAGCCTTCGGCGAGGCGCGACATTGCGATGGTTTTCCAGAACTACGCGCTCTATCCGCACATGAACGTGCGCAAGAACCTGTCCTTTGGATTGGCGCTCAACGGCATGAAGCGTGGCGAGATCGATCGCCGCGTCGAGAATGTCGCCGACATCCTGCGCATCAAGGAGTTGCTCGGTCGCAAGCCGCGTCAACTCTCCGGCGGCCAGCGCCAACGCGTGGCCATCGGCCGCGCCATCGTGCGCGAGCCGAAGCTCTTTCTGCTCGATGAGCCGCTGTCCAATCTCGATGCAGGTCTTCGCGTGACGATGCGCGTTGAGCTTGCCGCGCTGCATGCCCGTCTTGGCACGACCATGATTTACGTGACGCATGATCAGGTCGAGGCAATGACGCTCTCAAACCGTGTCGTCGTGCTTGATAAGGGCAAGGTCAGCCAGTTCGGCACGCCGCTCGAGTTGTTTTACCAGCCGGCCAATCTCTTCGTCGCCGGGTTCATCGGCTCGCCGCGCATGAATTTCTTCGAGGTGGAAGGCGTGTCGATCAATGGCTCCGGCACTGCCCTCTCAGGTGGTGGCCTGATGCGGTCGGTGAATTTCGAAGCCGATCCGCCCGTAATCCGTATGAGTGGCAAATTCACGCTTGGTATCCGGCCGGACAAGATCGAGATCGTTCCTGCCGGCGAGGGAGAGGTCGCCGGCAGCGTCCGCCTCGTCGAGCGTCTCGGCACGGAGAGCCACGTGCATATCAGCCTCGATGACGGCCGCGCCATAACCGCGGTTGTTCGCGGTACGCATCCGGTCGTCAACGGCGAGGCGGTCCATCTGCGGCTGCCGCCGCAGCATTGCTATCTGTTCGACGCGGACGGCAAGGCGGTTCGCCGCCATCTCGATGCCGAGACGCAGGCTCTTATCCATCATGAAAAGGGGAAGCGGGTCGCCTGATCCGCAGTAGAAAAGAGGAGTGGGAGTAGAGGAATGAAGAAGAGTGCGAAGATCTTTGTCAATTCGCTGATCGCCCTAGTGCTTGCCGGCGGCTCGGCGGCGCGGGCCGATCAGGTTCTGCGATTTGCGACCTGGGATTCGGGAGAGAGCCTATCGATCGAGCAGAAGATCGCCAACAAGTTTGAAGAGGCGCATCCCGGCGTGAAGGTGCAGGTGGAACCCTATGCCGATGGCTTCGACCAGAAACTGGTCGCGGCTTTCGGTGCCGGCAATCCGCCGGATGTCATGTATATGTGGAACTTTCCGCAGTACTACACGTCGCTGTTGTCGCTCGACGAGCTCATCGCCCGTGATGCCGCCGAGATCAAGCCGGACGATTTTCCGAAGGGCTTGATGAATACGACGCGGGTCGACGGCAAGACCTACGGCATGCCGGCCGGTTTTACGACGCAGGTCGTGTTCTACAACAAGGACATGTTCAAGGCCGCCGGTGTCGAGGAGCCGAAGGACGGCTGGACGTGGAACGATCTGCGTGCCAAGGCGGCCAAATTCCGCGACAAGGACAGGAAGATCTACGGCTTTGCCGTCGATGCTAAGCCGGACCCCTATGATTTCGAGCAGTTTCTCTGGTCGAACGGCACCAAATACATCTCCGACGACGGCAAGACGATCGACGGATACATGAACAGCGATGCTGCCGCCGAAGTGCTCGACATGTTCGCCGACATGGCGAAGAAGGAAGAGGCCGTCACCTTGAATGTCGGCGACGATACCACCGGCCTGACTCTGTTCAAGGACGGCAAGATCGCCATGTTCCAGAGCGCCATGTGGTCTAAGGCCGGAATAGACGCGGCCGGCTTCCACTATGGCGTGGCGCCGCTGCCGAAGTTCGGCGACAAGGTTGCGCACTCGGCCGTTGGCGTATCGGCGATTTCGATCGCCAAGGATGCTGCCCATCCGGACCTCGCCTGGGAATTCGTCAAGTTCTTCTCCTCGCCGGAAGCGATCGCCATGCGCACCAACGATCTTCCGGTGCGCACCAGCGTCGCCGAGGCAAAGGGCATGACGAAGGACCCGATCTACAAGCCGTTCTTCGATATTCTCGCGGTTTCGGGTGAACAGACGCACGCGTTCCTGAAGAACCAGAATTGGGGCAAGATCCAGGACAATCTCGCCCGTGCCATCGAGGCGACGATGATCGACCAGGGCAATGCCAAACAGCATCTCGACGATGCCGTGAAGCGTTCGCAACGGTTCCTGAAGTAAGGCGGGGCCGGGAGATGGATATGACCCAATCGGACGTCCTGACGCCGGCAGTGCCGAAGCGACGATCGGCATTTTTCGATCACCTGCCGGCCTATCTCTTCATCTCCCCGTGGATACTGGGATTCCTGTTCTTCACGCTCGGCCCGCTGCTCTTCTCGCTGACGATGAGCTTTTACGATTGGCCCGTCGTGGGTGCGCGCACATTCGTCGGCCTCAAGAATTACCAGACGATGCTGTTTGACGATCCCCAGTTCTGGGACAGTCTCTGGATCACGGTGAAGTTCGCGGCGATCTATGTGCCGTTCAACATCGTCATTTCGTTTCTGGTCGCATTGATGTTGCATCATGCGACCGTGGGAAGCGGCTTTTTCCGTACGGCTTTCTACCTGCCGAGTGTCATCTCCGGTGTTGCCCTTGTGACGATCTGGAGCTGGATCTACAGCCGGCAATACGGTCTCTTGAACTTCATGCTGTCGCTTGTCGGTATCGACGGGCCGAACTGGCTCGGAGATCCCGGCCTTGCGATCATTGCGATCCTTATCGCCAGCCTCTGGGGTTTCGGCGGCACGATGCTGATCCTTCTGACCGGTCTGAAGGCGATCCCGAAGGAGCTTTATGAAGCCGCGACGGTTTCGGGCGTGCCGGGTTGGGCACAAATGCTGTTCATCACCCTGCCGATGCTTGGGCCGATGCTTCTTTTCACCTTCATCACCTCGATCATCGCGGCTTTCCAGCAATTGACGATCGCGCTACTTCTGACCAAGGGCGGCCCGTTGGGCTCCACCTACTTCTTCGCCATGTATATCTACGACAATGCGTTCAAATATTTCGACATGGGTTACGCGGCTGCAGGCTCATGGGTGATGTTCCTCATCGTGCTCGCGCTCAGCCTGCTTGTCATGCGCTGGTCCGCCGCGTGGGTCTATTACGAGGGTGAGGTTCGGGAAAAGGGAGGCGATCATGCGTAAGACGTTGCTCTATTCCGCTCTGATCCTGCTTTCAGCGCTCTTCATCGCGCCGTTCTACTGGACCTTCATGACTGCCATAAAGGGTCAGGCTGATCTCTATCGGTTCCCGCCGGTGTTCTGGCCATCGGAATGGCATTGGGAAAATTTTACCACTGCCTGGAACAAGCAGCCGTTCGGCACATATTTCCAGAACTCGCTCGTTGTCGTTGTGTCATCGACCATCGGTCAGCTGATTTCCAGCTCTCTGGTCGCTTATGGCTTCGCGCGCTTCAAGTTTCCCGGCCGCGATCCGCTGTTCATCCTGCTGCTCGCCACCATGATGATCCCATGGGACGTCAAGATGATCCCGCTCTATATGGAGTTCAACCTGCTTGGCTGGATCAACACGCTGAAGCCGCTGATCGTGCCGGCCTATTTCGCCGATGCCTTCTTCGTTTTCCTGCTGCGGCAGTACATCATGACCGTTCCGATAGAGATCGACGAAGCGGCTCGCATGGATGGCGCCAATTCTTTCGATATCTACTGGCGTATTCACCTGCCGCTGATGATGCCGGCGCTCGTGTTGGTCGGGACTTTCCACTTCATGAATGCCTGGAACGACTATCTCGGACCGCTGATCTTCCTTAATGACCAGTCAAAATACACGCTGACGCTCGGCCTTTCGATGTTCAAGGGATTGCATGAGGTGGATGTGACATCAATTGCCGCAATCACCGTGATACTCTGCCTGCCGCCACTTGTGCTCTTCTTTTTGGCGCAGCGCTACATCATGGACGGCGCCGTCAGCTCGTCGGTCAAGGGGTAGCCATGCCGTTCGATATCGCTCATATTCCTTTTAGCCGCCGCGGTTGCTTCCTCACTCTGTCGATCATGCCGGTGCCGGGAGCCGATGGCGAACAGGCGCTTTACCTGCGCTTTGTCGCCGGTGGTGATGAGCGTCCGTCGCTCGGGCGGCTTTGCCGTGTGGATTTCCTTGACGCTTCGGGCAATCCGACGAAGCCGGCTTTCGAACTTGCGCCCGAGCGGCTCACTGCCCGCATCGATGGCGGCGAGATCGAACTTGTCATGGGCCAAGGTGAGCGGTTGCATCTTCGTGGCACCGGTGGCGTGCGGTTTCATCTTGAGGGATCGCGTTATGATTACCTCTATCGCACGCCACGGGGAGAGCCTTGTCTCGTTGCAGCCGTCGAGAATGTGAAGTTCATCCCGCGGGCCGATCTTGGTTCACTCGAGGTTACCGGCTCCTGGCAGCGTGATCATTCGGAGAAGGTCAGTTTTACCTTCTCCGGAGCGCGCTCATTCGAGGGCAATATTGATTTCTTCCGCACGGTGCCGCCAGCCGATCGTCCCGGCTCCTTCGAGGAAGCTCTTGCCGGCGTAAGCTCGGAGTTTGTCGCGTGGCATGAGCGGATGCCGCAAGGCCATGTGGATCAGGCGGAAACGCATCGCCTGGCAAGCTATCTGCTCTGGGCCAATACAGTCCCCTCCGGCGGTGCGCTGACCCGTCCGGCGATCTATATGTCCAAGAACCATATGATCAACATCTGGAGCTGGGACAATGCTTTCTCGGCTCTCGGCGTTGCCGGCGTTGATCCTGATCTGGCATTCGACCAGTTCGCCGTTATCTTCGATCATCAGGATGCCTCGGGGCTGTTGCCGGACTATGTCAACGATCGCGACGTGCTTTTCGCCTTCACGAAACCGCCGGTGCATGGCTGGGCCGTTTCGATGATCGAGGCGATGCAGCCGGGATTCTTGACACCGAAGCGCAAGGCCTATCTCAGCGCTGCGATCGCTCGCCAGATCGACTACTGGCTGACCCATGCCCGGGCCGGCGACGACGCGCTCCCATGCTATTTTCATGGCAATGATAGCGGCTGGGACAATTCGACCTTCTTCGCCGAGGGAGGGCCGGTCATCACGCCGGATCTGCCTGTTTTCCTGATCCTCGCTTGCGATACGCTTGCCGCCCTTCTGGAGGATGACGAGGCACGTGCTCAAGAGTGGCGAGGAAAGGCGGATCGGTTGCAGGCGATGCTCTTCCGGGATCTCTGGACCGGCGAGACTTTTCGTGCTCGCCTGATGGAAGACCCGGACCGCAATCTGCCCGATCAAAACTTGATCCAGTTCATGCCGTTGCTCCTCGGCGAGAGATTGCCGCGCGATATGGCAGAGAAGCTCGTGGCGCGGCTGGCCGATGGAGGCTTCATCACGCAGTGGGGGCCGGCGACAGAAAGCGTCGACAGCCCGTTCTACGAGGACGATGGCTACTGGCGCGGTCCGATCTGGGCGCCGACCACGCTGCTCATCTGGGATGGTCTGCGCAAGCAAGGAGAAATGGAAATGGCACGGACAATTGCGGAAAAGTTCTGTTCGCTTGTCTGTAAAAGCGGTATGGCCGAGAACTTCGATGCTCGGTCGGGGAGAGGATTGCGCGACCGGGCCTTCGCTTGGACATCCGCCGTCTATATCCTGTTGACTGCCTCCCTCAGCACGAATCAGCCGTAGCGAGCCGAACTGCATGCAAAGACCGACGATCAAGACTATCGCGCAGGAAACGGGGCTTTCGATCGCAACCGTATCGAAAGCTCTCAAGAGTTCGCCGCAGGTCCGGCCGGAAACGCGCGCGATCGTGGTCGCGGCCGCCGAGCGCGTCGGCTACGAGCTCAACATGCACGGCGTGCAGTTGCGCACCGGTAAGACCTATCAGGTTGCAGCTATCATGACGGCGCCGGGCCCGAAGCAGCAGGAATGGGAAGGCGTCGAATATGCCCAGCTCTTGAGCGGCATTTCCTGGGCGCTGGAGGAAAGCCCCTACCGCGTCTCGCTCTATGCCGTGCGCAATTTCGAGGAGAGTCTAGCGACGATCCGGCAGATCGTCTCGCTCAAGAAGGCCGATGGCATCATCGTCTCCGGCACGCGCGCTGACGACCCGCGTATCCGCATCATGCAGGAGGCAGATTTCCCCTTCGTCACCTACGGCACGACGATCCAGAACGATCCGCATGCTTTTGTCGATGCCGATAACGAGCAGATGATCCGCCGCTCCGTCGCGCGGCTGGTCGAGCGCGGTCATCGGCGCATCGCCCTGATCAATCCGATGGCCGATCTGAGCTATGCAATCACCCGGCTTGAGGCCTATCGCCTTGCGCTGGAGATTGCGGGCCTGCCGTTCGATCCGGCTCTTATCGTTCACGACAGGCTGACACCTGCCTTCGGTCGCGAAAGCGTGCTGACGATGTCTCGCCTGCCAAATCCACCCACGGCCTATATCTGCGCCAATGAAGCCTCCGCGCTCGGCGCCTTCTCCGGCTTCCACGAGCGCGGTCTGGTGCATGGGCGAGATGCTGTCATCAATGCGACCGACGATCTCAATGTCAGCCAGTACTTCGCGCCGCCGATCACCACCTATTTCCTGCCGATCAACGAGCCGAGCGAGTTGCTGGGCAACTTCATCCTGCGCCGCATGGAAGGCGAGGCGCCGGAGGTGCTTCAGGCGCTCATTATGCCGAAGTTGATCGAGCGTTCGGATGATCGTGTGATGCCGAAGAGCTGAGAAGTCGTTTTCAGCGCCCTGTTATCGCCACTCGGGTCATTTTCCCATTGTCCCGGAGCTTTTTCTCTTTGTCTCATGATGTCATGCATCTTCTCCGGTTTGCTCACAGATTTGAAAATAAAAACGTTTATATCTGTATTGAAAACGTTTATATTCCTTGTTAGGAAACTTACGCACAAACGAAGATCGGAGTAAGGGCGTCGAGGGGGACCGATCTTTCGAAGGGTCTTGTCGCGCACTGTCGAGGTGGCGGTGCCGACGGTTGAGGAGGAAGAAATGAAGAAATTTGTCGTGACGCTTGCATTTGCCATGATGGCTGCTGGCGTTGTTCACGCTGCCGATCTCGGCGGCAAGCTGCTCAAGGTCGGCTCGGACACCACGTCGCCGCCGATGGAAAGCGTCGATCCTGCGAGCGGCCAGATCGTCGGTTTCGACGTCGATGTCGTCAATGCCATCTGCGCCAAGATCCATTGTCAGGCCGAATTCGTGACAACGGGCTGGGACGGCATTTTCGCAGCGCTCGATCAGGCTAGCTTCGATCTCGTCGCCTCAGGCGTGTCGATCACCGACGAGCGCAAGAAGGCGATGGACTTCTCCGACCCCTATATCGTCAATAGCCAGGTGGTGCTGACCCGGGCGGAAGATCAGGGCATCACTATCGAGCAGTTCAAGGCGCAAGGCCGCAAGCTGTCGGCACAGGCCAACACGACGGATGCGCAAGTGGCGGAAAGCCTCGTCGGCAAGGAAAATGTGGTCGCCTACGACACCTTCAGCGCTGCTATCATCGCGCTCAAAAATAAGGATGTCGACGGCGTCGTCATCAATGGCGCCAATGCGGCTGCCTATGAACGCGAATTTGCCGGTCAGCTAGTCGCGGCCATCAAGGGCCTGCAGTCCGATCCGATCGGTCTCGTCTTCCGTAAGGGCGATGAGAATGTCGGCGCCTTCAACGAAGGCCTGCAGGAGATCAAGAAGGACGGCACGCTGGATAAGCTCATCGCCAAATATTGGGGTCTCAAGTAAGTTTTTGCCGGAAGCGCATTGCTGCACTTCCGGCATCATCTGCTCGATCTGGCGCTGGAGGCCGGAATGTTGTTCATCAAAAGCGTGCGGCCCAGCAACCTGATCATTCTTGCGGCGCTGCCCTTTATTGTCTATCTGTTCGCATCGTCTTCGGACTATCAGCGTTCGCTGCAGGCGATCCTCGGCGTCGAGCCGGGATCTTCGGCTTTCGTACCCGGATTTCTGCTGCTTTCTACTGCATTTGTATCGGGTATTTCCGTTCTCGTCTTATCCAAGATGAAGATCGCGCGGCCACGTCTGACGCTGGCTGCGGCGCTTCTGGCTCTGATCGCGACGGCAGCCATTCTTGCTGGCGATATGGTTCACCCCTTCATCGCATCAGTGGTGGCCAATAGCGTCGATCCGTTCAAATCAAGCCTAGTTGTCAAGGGCGTGACGCCGCGTCAACTCACGCCTGATGCCGATATCATGGTGCGGCAGGTGGAGACGTGGCTCTGGCCGATCTACGCGTTTTTGCTTGTCGTCGGCCTTGGATTGCTTGCTACGGGCAACCGTGCTGCTGTCCAGACCGAGAGCCGCATGCGTCGTACTGGCGTCTGGATTCTTGCCGTGACCAATGGCGCGGGTCTCGCCTTTGTGTTTCTGTTTGCCTACATCGCCTTTGCCTCGGGTCTTGCCACCACGATCCGTGCGGCTATCGCGGCCTATCTATTGGCTGCCGCTCTTGGTCTTGTCTGGGTCGGGCTGCAGAAGCTGCGTTATACGCGCTCGAGCCTGGTGGCCTTCATTCTCCTGACCATCGGTCTTGCCATTCTCTCGGCCTGGTTCCTGCTGCAACCGCGCGACGACTATGTTCTTGCAGGCACGCTCGAAGGCAAGATCGGCATTGTTACCAACACGCCGTCTGGTCTGATCGGTGCGGTACGCTTCGGCCAGTTTGACGGTGCTCCCAAGGCGGAAATACCGGTCAGAACCTTCGTTGCTCCCCAGCAGGCCATCGAGACGGTCGGCAAGAAGCAGGATGTCAGCGGCGCGTTGCTGCCGGCCGCATCCGTTCCTTCCGATTGGCCCATCATCTGGCGTACGGAGGCGCTGAATGATCGTGATCGTGCGGCGGGCATCACTTTCTCGGTTGTTGCGATCGTTATCGGCCTACTGACCCTCGGCGGCTTTCTCCATAGCCGCCATCCCCTGTCGATCGGTTCCGAATTTATTGTCGACACCATCCGAGGCATTCCGATGCTCGTCATTGTGCTCTATGTCGGCCTGCCGCTGAGCGGCGCCCTGAAGGATGCGACGCAAGGTGTATTCGATCCACCGAATCTGATGCGCGGCATCGTCGCGATGGCGCTCGCCTATTCAGCCTATCTCGCCGAGATCTTCCGTTCAGGCATCAACGCCATCCCTGTTGGCCAGATCGAAGCCGCCGCCAGCATCGGGCTCAATCGCTGGCAGACGGCGCGGCTGGTCATCCTGCCGCAAGCGTTCCGCATCATCATCCCGCCGCTCGGCAACGAGCTGATCGCCATCTTGAAGGACACATCGTTGCTGTCGATCCTGTCGA
The DNA here is from genome assembly GCA_000799755.1 of Martinezella tropici. Classification (GTDB taxonomy): domain Bacteria; phylum Pseudomonadota; class Alphaproteobacteria; order Rhizobiales; family Rhizobiaceae; genus Rhizobium; species Rhizobium tropici_A. Next base: position 312,611 of record JUHI01000003.1, on the reverse strand, counting down.
TCCGCGACATCACGCAGCGCATGCGCGAATTCCAGTCGGCAAGCTTCCTGCCCTTTGCGCCCTATAATTCCGCGGCGGTTCTCTACATTCTGCTGACGCTCGCGGCGGCCAGCCTCGTGAGCCTTATCGAGAAGAAATATGACGTCAAGCATCGCTGAAAATGGCGCAAGGCCGAAAGCGGTTGTCAAAATGATTCCGGTGGCAGAGGCCGTGGTTGGATGTTTCAGTGTCCATGACGGCAAAACTGTATCTTGCTAGGGAAAGAGGTGGGGCAATGACCGACGCAAACGGACAACATGGCAGCGAGATCGAGGCGATCGGCGCGCTTCTGCGTAACGGCTACGGCATTTCGGGTGAGATCACCGCTCTGCCCGGCGAACATGACCTCAACTATTGCGTCGAGGCGGCCGACGGAACGCGCTTTCTCCTCAAGCTTCATGCTCCAGGCGATGCGGATGATCTTGGCATGCAGATCTCAGTGCTCGATCATCTTGCTCGGACAGCGCCGGACCTTCCGATCTCGCGCGCGCTCCCGGACAGAAGCGGTGCGACGGCAATCGCTTTGGAGCTGCGCGGCAGGCGCACTGCGAGACTGTTGACGTGGCTGGCGGGCGATGTCTGGTCGAAATCGCGAGCACGCGACAGACAAAGCATCGTCACCCTCGGCCGGTTGCTGGGCGAGATGGATCGCAGTCTCGAAGGCTTCAGCCATCCGGGCGCCCGGCGCACCTATGCGTGGGATATCGGCCGCGCGGACATGCATCTGCAGAGCCTCGTCTTCATCGGGGACGCAGAGAAGCAGGAGACGGTAAGGTCGATCCTCGACCGCTTCGTCAGCGAGGTGCTGCCGAGGCTGAAGCAATGCCCGCGACAGGTCATTCACAATGATGCTAACGATTACAACGTCCTGCTCGATGCGGCTGGTGCCGTCAGCGGCCTGCTCGATTTCGGCGATATGGTCGAGACCTGGCGCGTCATCGAAATTGCAGTCGCTGGCGCCTATGCGCTAATCGGCACAGATGATCCGGTGGATGTGATTGCGCGCCTTGCTGGCGCCTATAATGCGGTCAATCCGATCAGCGAGACCGAGACGGAGCTCATCTTCGATCTCACCTGCACGCGCTATGCCGTCAGTATGTGCATGGCGGCGAAGCAGATCCGTGACAATCCGGAAAACACCTATCTTCTGGTGAGCCAGGACGATGTTTGGCGCGAATTGCAGCGCCTGCAGCGCGAAAACCGGTCTCTGGCGATTGCCCGTATCCGCGACGCCTGCGGCTTTGAGCCGATCGCGCATAGCGCCCGCGTCGAGCGTTGGCTGGAACGGAATGCTCATGATTTCGCGAGGATTCTCAGGCCGTCGCTTGCAACGCCGCAGGTGCTTGCGCTTGATCTGACGGCAAACGGACCGGACGCCGAACTTTGGGCAAGGCTCGATGCCGCCGGCGCCGAACGCCTGATTGACGAGCGTGTCGCACAGGCCGGGGCCGCTTTTGCCATCGGCCTCTACGGTGAAGATCGCAGTGTCTACAAGGGCGACGCCTTCGAAACGCCGACTGTGGGCCAGCGTCGTACGATACATCTTGGTATCGATATCTTCCTGCCGGCGCATGAACCGGTGCATGCGCCCTTCGCCGGTGTCGTTGCCTTCATCCACGATGACGCGGTCGATTTCGGCTTCGGCCCGACGGTGCTGCTGGAGCATCGCACGCAGGAGGGCGATGCCTTCTGGACCCTTTATGGTCATCTTTCGCGGGAAAGTGTTGCCAAGCTTATCGTTGGGCAGGCAATTGCCAAGGGCGAGGCTTTCAGTACCCTCGGGGCCGCTTCGGAAAACCGCAGCTGGTCGCCGCATCTGCATTTCCAGATCGTCACGGACCATCTCGGTCTTGGCGGAGGCATGCACGGCGTCGGCGTGCGCGAGCAGTGGCAGATCTGGCGTGCCATCAGCCCCGATCCGAGCGTTGTTTTCGGCTTTTCGACACCGGCGTCCGTCACCGTTGCCCGGGACAAGGAGTTTCTGGTGCGCGAGCGCCACCGGCGTATCGGCCGTTCGCTCAGCATCGCCTATTCCGCGACGCCGTTAAAGATCGTCGGCGGCGAGGGAGCCTATCTGATCGACGAGGAAGGCACCCGTTGGCTCGACATGGTCAACAACGTCTGCCATGTCGGCCATTGCCATCCGCGCGTCGTCAAGGCGGCGCAGACGCAGATCGGCAAGCTCAACACCAACTCGCGCTACCTGCATGATTCTCTGGTGGAATATTCCCGCCGCCTGGCGAGCCTGTTTCCCGATCCGCTCAACGTCTGCTTCTTCGTCAACTCTGGCAGCGAAGCGAACGATCTCGCGATCCGACTTGCCCGCGCCTACACCCGTAATCACGATATCATCACGGTCGATCATGCCTATCACGGGCATCTGTCGAGCCTGATCGATGTGAGCCCCTACAAATTCGCCGGCAAGGGCGGAGAGGGGCGCCCGCAGCACGTGCGCGTCGCCGAGATGCCCGATCTCTATCGCGGGCGGTTCCGCTATGGCGACGCAGAGGCGGGTCGCAAATATGCCGAGGACGTGCGCAACCAGCTTGCGGATTTGGGGGCGGAAGGGCGCCGGCCGGCGCTCTTCTTCAGCGAGGGCATTCTCGGCACGGGTGGCCAGCTGACACTTCCGGACAGCTACCTAAAAGAGGCCTATGGCCATGTGCGGGCGGCGGGCGGTCTTTGCCTCGCCGATGAAGTTCAGGTCGGTTTTGGTCGTGTCGGCAGCCACATGTGGGCGCATGAATTGCAGGACGTGGTGCCCGACATCGTCACCATGGGCAAGCCGATCGGCAACGGTCACCCGATGGCAGCCGTCGTAACGACGGAAGCCATTGCCGCCGCGTTTGCCAACGGCATGGAGTATTTCAACACCTTCGGCGGCAATCCCGTCTCCGCCGAGATCGGCCTTGCGGTCCTTGACGTCATTCGCGACGAGCGGCTGATGCATCATTGCCGTGTCGTCGGAGACCGGTTGATGGACGGCGTGCGCGCGCTTGCGCCGCGTTACGAGATCATCGGCGATGTGCGAGGCCATGGCTTGTTCAACGGCGTCGAGCTTGTGCGTGATCGTGAGACGCTGGAGCCCGCAGCCGCGGAGTTGGACTTTGTGATCGCGGAAATGAAGCGAAAGCACCGTATCCTGCTCAGTAGCGAAGGGCCGCACCATAACGTGCTGAAAGTGAAGCCGCCGGCGCCGTTCAGTGTGGACGACTGCGACCGGTTCTTGATCGCGCTGGAGGAGACCTTGTCTCGCCTACCGCCCCGATAAAATTCGAACCCATAGCCGCGATGGCGCCACAACCATTTTTGAGCGGCAATATAAACGTTTAAATTTCGACTGCGACAAAGGGCGAAGCCCGACGTCGGCGACTTGAATGATGAAGGACAAGACAGTGCACAAGCCGCTCGCCAGACAGAACAATTTCGATGCAAGCCGGCCGGATGCCGGTATGCTCGAACTTGGCGTCTGCTACTATCCGGAACAATGGCCGCGGGAAAAATGGGAAGAGGATGCCGCTCGCATGGCGGAGCTAGGGCTCGCCTGGGTGCGCATCGGCGAATTCGCCTGGTCGCGCATCGAGCCGCAATCCGGCGTCTTCCAATGGGAGTGGTTCGATGAGGCGGTCGATGTGCTCGGCAAGGCGGGATTGAAGGTGATCATCGGCACGCCGACGGCCGCGCCTCCGAAGTGGCTTGTTGATCGCTACCCCGATATCCTTCCCGTCGATGTGCGCGGCGTCGTGCGCAAGTTCGGCGCGCGCCGGCACTATTGCTTCTCTAGTCAACGCTATCGGCTTGAGGCTGCCCGCATCACCGAAGCGGTCGCGCGGCGCTATGGCGCCCATCCTTTCGTCCACGCCTGGCAGACCGACAACGAGTATGGCGATCACGACACGATTCACAGTTATTCGAGAGCGGCTCTTCACGCCTTTCGCGAATGGCTCGTCGCGCGATATGGCACCGTCGAGGAGTTGAACCGCGCTTGGGGCACCACATTCTGGAGCATGCACTACAACAGCTTCGAAGAGGTGGATCTGCCCAACAATCTCGTGGAGGAACCGACACCGACGCATCTCGTCGATTACTTCCGCTTCTCCTCGGATCAGGTGCAGACCTTCAACAAGACACAGGTCGATATTATTCGCCGTCATTCACCGGGCCGGCCGGTGACCCATAACTTCATGTCGCAGAACACCGACTTCGATCACTACAAGGTCGGCGAAGACATCGATATCGCCTCATGGGACGTCTATCCGATGGGCGGGCTTATCAATGGTCGGCTGAGCAACGAAGAGAAGCGACGCTATCTGCGCACCGGCGATCCCGATCAAACCGCCTTCAACCACGATCTCTACCGCGCAGTCGGTCGCGGCCGTGTGTGGGTGATGGAACAGCAGCCGGGACCGGTGAACTGGGCTTCGCACAATCAGTCGCCGGCGGACGGCATGGTGAGGCTGTGGACGTGGCTTGCCTATGCGCATGGCGTCGACATGGTCTCCTACTTCCGCTGGCGGCAGGCGCCGTTTGCGCAGGAGCAGTTCCATGCTGGTCTTCTCCTGCCAAACAGCGAAGAGGATCAGGGCTATGGGGAAGTGGCCGAGGTCGTCGCCGAGATGAAACGGCTGCCGAAGGGCGAGATGCGCGGCAAGGCTTCGGTGGCACTGCTGCTCGATTACGACTCGCGTTTCGCGACCCGTGCCTTGCCGCAGGGGCGCGACTACGCTGCTTCCGCCCTTGCGCTCGACTGGTATTCGGCTGTCTCTCGCCTCGGTGTCGATGTCGATTTCATCGGACAGCATTCCGATCTCGAGGAATATAGGCTGGTGCTCGCACCCGATCTCGTCATTCCCGATCCGGACTTCATTGCACGGCTCAAGACCTCCGGCGCCAAGGTGCTGTTCGGGCCTCGCAGCGGCAGCAAGACGCGCGACATGCACATCCCCGCTGATCTGCCGCCGGGCATACTGGGCGACCTCCTCGATTTCCGCGTCACGCGTGTCGAATCCTTGCCGGCCTTTCAGTCCGAGACCGTCCTTTACGGCAATGCGAGTCACCAGACCTCCGTCTGGCGCGAAACGATCCGGACATCGGAAACCGTGCTTGCGACATTCCAGGGAGAGTATCGCTCGGATTCCCCGGCGGTGATCGGCAATGATGTCGCACGCTACTGCGCCACGCTGCCGCGTGACGAGTTCCTGTTGAAGTTGATGGGTGACACGCTTGCTTGGGCCGGCGTGGGCAGCTTGCCGGATCTTGGCGATCTGCGCCTTGCCCGGCGCGGAAGGCTGCACTTCGCCTTCAATTACGGAAGCGTCGCGGCAACAGTACCGGCAGGGCAGAGTGCAACATTCCTTGTCGGCAATCGAACGCTTGCGCCTGTCGATGTGGCGATTTGGCTCGACGGCGGCTAAGCGTCGTCACTCGAGCAACAAGACGCAAATGGCCGACGCGCGTGCCGGCCATTTGCGTCGCGGCGCTTCCTGCGTCGATTTCATGAAAACGCCAGATGTCGTCTTACAGGGCACCGATGTCGTTTTCCTATGCGCGCCTCGCCTTCTCCCGTGATCTTCTGGACATGTTCAAGGTGCCGTCGGGATTTCCCCGGCGGATAATTGGGAAACCGGTCTTAAGCCGGTGCTGCCCCCGCAACGGTGGCGGACCGAATGCCTCGATTGATGCCACTGGCGGAACAGCCGGGAAGGTATCGAGGTGTCCGAGCGGACAGGTCCGAGCCCGGAAACCAGCCTTGAATGCAGGCTCGACTGATCGCGGTGGGCGATCGAGAGGCGGATACGGGTGTTTTGACTTCACTTCGTTCCGATCTCGCAACACCATATCAGTCGCGCACGCGCCGGCCGGACGCCGCAGAAGCTTGCGGTTGCCGCGACCGATTTTGCTGCTGTTCAGCCCGTTGAGGAGCGGGCCGATCCGAAAGGGCCCGAAATCTCGGGCAATCATGATCCAGCGTTCAATCAAGGAGGAGATGGCATGACTGGGAACAGAGGCGTCGTCTATTTACGGCCCGGCAAGGTCGAGGTTCGCGATATCGACGATCCGAAACTGGAGGCGCCGGACGGTCGGCGCATCGAGCATGGTGTGATCCTGAAGGTGATCTCCACGAATATTTGCGGCTCCGATCAGCACATGGTGCGTGGACGCACGACGGCGATGCCCGGCCTCGTGCTCGGGCATGAGATCACCGGACAGATCATCGAAAAGGGTAGCGATGTCGAGATGCTCGACGTCGGCGATATCGTCTCGGTGCCGTTCAATGTTGCCTGCGGCCGCTGCCGTTGTTGCAAGTCGCAGGATACCGGCGTCTGCCTGACGGTTAATCCATCGCGTGCCGGCGGTGCCTACGGCTACGTCGATATGGGCGGCTGGATAGGCGGCCAGGCACGCTATGTCATGATACCCTATGCGGACTTCAACCTGCTGAAATTCCCGGACCGTGACAAGGCCCTGGCGAAAATCCGTGACCTCACCATGCTGTCGGACATCTTGCCGACCGGCTTTCATGGCGCCGTTCGTGCCGGCGTCGGTGTCGGCTCTACTGTCTATGTCGCAGGCGCAGGTCCGGTCGGCATGGCGGCTGCCGCTTCAGCCCGCATCCTGGGTGCCGCTGTCGTCATGGTCGGTGATTTCAACAAGGATAGACTTGCGCATGCCGCCAAGGTTGGCTTCGAGCCGATAGATCTTTCCAAGAGCGATCGTCTCGGCGATATGATCGCGGAAGTCGTCGGCATCAACGAGGTAGATAGCGCGATCGATGCAGTTGGCTTCGAAGCGCGCGGACATTCGGGAGGCGAGCAGCCGGCAATCGTGCTCAATCAGATGATGGAGATCACTCGGGCGGCTGGTTCGATCGGTATTCCTGGGTTGTATGTGACGGAAGACCCAGGTGCCGTAGACAGTGCTGCCAAGCAAGGCAGCCTGTCTCTGCGCTTCGGGCTCGGTTGGGCCAAGGCACAATCCTTCCATACGGGTCAGACGCCGGTGCTTAAATATAATCGCCAACTCATGCAGGCGATCCTGCACGACAGATTGCCGATTGCCGACATCGTCAACGCCAAGATCATCTCGCTCGAAGATGCAGCACAAGGATATGAGAGCTTCGATCAAGGCGCTGCAACGAAGTTCGTGCTCGATCCGCATGGCGAGCTGACAAGGGCGGCCTGAAGAAGAAAGGCTCATCGGGATCACATGTCGATCCCGAGGCGAATATGAACGGGGGCGGAGGCTGCTATCTCCGCCCCCGATGTCATATCGGTCAACGCATAGGAGTTTGCCGAACAACGAAATGGCGGCAAGAACCGGCGACGGCATCAACCGATCCATTCGTGCAGTTGCCGGCTTGTGCGCCGCCAAAGGATAATTCAAGCAAATATGCGCTGCAGCAAGGCCCGTCTAAGCCTCCAGTCTTGGCTGGACGCGAGTGATCGCAGCGAGAGATAGCGGCAAATTCGCGCCTGTCGGGCTCAAAAAGCGGCAGCGAGGCGACTTTGGTGGCTAATTATCGACAATAAATGTCGGATTATGTTGCCATTATACATCTATCCTTTACATATATGCGGGCATCCATGCGGAGGAGCTTCGTCATCGCTTCCTAAGCAACGGCGGCTTGACAAGGAACGCTAACCTGAAGAGATCGAACCAATGGCAAACTTTCTTGAGAAATGGACTTCAAAAAAGGCTGATAAGCCGAAGGCTGGCACGCGGAATGTCGTCGATACATTTCGTGCTCGAGTGGCGGAACAGAAGGCATATCTGGAGGAGTACGAGCGTGACGCGGCCGGCTTCAAGAAGTGGCGCTCCACTTGGTTCCAGCGTGTTCCCGGCGGCTTCGGTGTGACGGTCGGTCGCGATTCCGTCAATGCCGGTCGTGGATTGAGCTATGTCGTTGTTGATGGCGTCAAGGACGTGGCAGATTTTCTCGATGATCTGGCCCATCACGCAGAACATGATACCGGCTTCCGGCAGGCTCTCGAACAGAACCGTCAGCGTCGTGTCGCACTTCTGAATGCGGCAAAGACCGGAGGCAAGGCAGCGGCGTCGAAGACCAAGGCGAAGGCCGCCAAGCCAGCAGCAGCCGCAAAGTCGGCCGCCGTCAAGCCCGCAGCTGCCAAGGCTGCACCGAAGGCTACTCGCGCAGCAAAGGCTGCCCCAGTAGCGGCACCGGCCGCTGCAGAGGCAGCAAAGCCGAAGCGCACTCGCAAGCCGAAGGCTGCTGGCGCAGCCGAATAAGACTTAAGAAGCCTGCTTCATGTGGGCTTTGCTTTACTATCGTTCTGATAGAGGCGAACGTGCGAGCTGTTGCAGGCTCGCACGTTTGTCTATGGCTGATCGCGAGTGTCGGCAAGTCCGAGCGGTCAGGAGCAAACCGCTCGAAGCTCTTGATCAGGTGGCTGCGTATTGAAGCGGTTGATGCATCGCGATCATATTCGGAGTTGTTTGATACAACTCAATGATCAAGGATGAGCAGCTGGATTTCGATCAAGGCAGACTCAGGCAGCACCATTGCATAAGTCGCTTCTATGCGAGGCTCGATTCAAAGAAGGAGGCGAGCTTGGTGATCGCAGGCGAGACATATTCGTCTTTTGTCGTAGGGATCGACATGATCGGCAGCGTCGATCCAGAAAACCTCCTTTAGCTTGCACGCAGCCATGTATGCCTCACTCGTCATCCATGAGGTTACGACTTTCGCGCCGAAGTCGTCTTTGCCGTCGGCTATGACAGCCCATCGCAGTTCAGCCGCGAATATCGCCGCCGGTTCGGCTCTCCTTCCGCAGAGGACGGCAGGAGGTTGCGGCAGGTCAATGCGTTGAGCGAAGCTTCTTCCTTGGCCGGCTGATCGAGGGGGCGCGATGCGCTCGGCCTTGAGAAAGTTTGCTCCGCGCTCTGCGGCAATCCGGAAGGAGCGGCGCCTGCCGCCCCTTCCGGTCGATTTCACTTTTTCTCGCTGTATGCCTTGAGGGCGGCGGCGACTTCATTCTTGGCCGCTTCCGCATTGTCGAAGCCACCGACCTCGACGACCTTGCGGGCATCGGGAAGCTGCTTGTAGACGCGGAAGAACGCCTGCAGGCGATCCTGCTCGACCTTGGGAAGATCGGAGATTTCCTTGATGCTGTCGTAGGTCGGGTCGATCTTCGTCGTCGGCACGGCAACGATCTTGTTGTCGACTTCGCCGCCGTCGATCATCTTCAGCACGCCGATTGCGCGCACGCGAACGATGGCGCCGGGAACGATGGGTTCGCGCGTATAGACGATAGCGTCGAGCGGATCGCCGTCGCCACCGAGCGAACTGGTGATGGAGCCGTAGTTGGCCGGATAGGCGACAGGCATGGACTGGAAGCGATCGACGACGATGTGACCGGTCTTGGCGTCGATTTCATACTTGGTGAAGCTGCCGGCCGGAATCTCGATCGCGGTGTAGAATTCCCGGCTTTCATCCTTCGGCTGAGGATAATCGATGTAGGATACGTAATCGGTTGCCGAAGCAATGCTGCTGGAAAGAACCGTCATTGCAATGACGGAGATAAGCTTTTTCATAATACGCCCCCGCGTTAAGGTTGAACGTAGTCGACCTAATCAGGGGTTGTTACGGGCTTGTGACATGAACTGCTGAATGCACAGCTAAGTGCCTATGTCCGGCCTTTGCTGCTGCATCTATCCGAATGCGCGCACATTGCGGCGGATCGTCTGCGGCGGCTGGCCGAGGACGCGCAGGAAGGCGCGGCGCATGCGTTCGCGATCGGCAAAGCCGACTTCGGTAGCGATTTCATCCATTGAATGACGGCCGTCTTCGATCATCAGCCTTGCTGCCTCCACACGCAGGTTCTCGATCGCCTTGGCGGGCGACTGGCCGGTTTCGCTGCGGAAGACCCGGTTGAACTGGCGGGGGCTGAGGCTTGCCGCCTCGGCCAGTTCCTCGACCGACACGATCTTGCGCAGGTTTCTTCCCGCAAAGTCGAGCGCGCGTTGAACACGGTCGGATTTTGGCTCCAGTTCCAGAAGGGTCGAAAATTGCGACTGGCCGCCGGCACGGCGATGATAGACGACAAGCTTTCGAGCCACGGTTCGCGCCAGCTCTTCTCCGTGATCCTTCTCGATCATGGCAAGAGCGAGGTCGATGGTGGCGGTCATGCCGGCCGATGTCCAGATGGACCCGTCGATGATGAAAATCTTGTCGTCATCGACTTTGAGAGCTGGGAAGCGATCCCGGAGTTCCCGTGCGAAGATCCAATGTGTCGTTGCGCGGCGACCGTCGAGCAGACCGGCTTCCGCCAAAGCAAAGGCGCCTGTGCAAGGCGCCGCGACACGCCGGGCGAATTTTGCCGCCTGACGGATATAGTCGAGGATTGTGGAAGACGTGGGCGAGATCTCCGTGGCCGCGCCGATAAAAACGGAATCGAAAATAGCATCGCCAAAGGCTTCCGTTTCGACACTGAAGCCCGCAGACGAGCGCACAAGTCCTCCTGCCTCCGAAAGAAGCGTCACGCGGTAGAGTTCCCGCCCGCTTGCCAGGTTTGCGATCTCAAAGGCGGTCACTGCTGTAAATCCCATGACCTGAAAGCCGGGGAAGATGATAAATCCAATGGAATGCATGGCAAAACTCGCGGCTGGAAAAGGTGCTTATAGCACTTCTCCGCCACCAGAAGCAGTGATTTCTTCATGGTTATGGCGAGCACTCAGGAGATCATGTCTTAAAACGCTGTGAATATGACATTTCGGTCATCAGCATTCACGCGTATTGTTTCTGCACGCGGGATGACAACGCCGCAGCACAAGGAATGGAAACAATGACAAATTCACTAGGCAAGGCATTGGTCACAGGCGCTTCATCGGGCATTGGCGCTGTTTACGCGCATCGGCTTGCCAATCGCGGCTTCGACCTCATTCTGGTGGCGCGCAATGAAGAACGGCTTTCGGCGATCGCAGATAGGCTGCGCAAGGAGACGGGGCGCAAGGTCGACGTCATCGCGGCGGATCTCGGCGCTTCGGGCGATCTTCGCCGCATCGAGCATGTCTTGAAGACGGACGAGGCGATCACGCTTCTCGTCAACAATGCCGGCTTCGGCGGGGCGGCCCCCTTGCTGGAGGCGGATGTCGACAGGATGCAGCAGATGATCGATCTGAACGTTACGGCACTGATGCGGCTCACCTATGCCGCCGTGCCGGGCTTCGTGGCGCGCGGGGGCGGTTCCATCATCAATATCGCGTCGATCGTGGCAATCGCACCGGAATTGCTGAACGGCGTTTATGGTGGCACGAAAGCCTTCGTGCTGGCCTTCAGCCAATCGCTGAAGCACGAGTTGGCGGAAAAGAACATTCGCATACAGGCGGTTCTGCCCGGCGCGACCGCCACGGAATTCTGGTCGGTTGCCGGCATCTCCGTCGAGCATCTGCCGTCGGAAATCGTCATGTCGACTGAGGACATGGTCGATGCCGCTCTGGTGGGGTTTGATCAGGGAGAGCTCGCGACGATCCCGGCTCTCGAAGATGTCGGATTGCAGCAGGCCTATGAAGCTGCACGAGAGGCGCTGAAGCCCAATCTGTCGCGATCGGCTGCAGCTCGACGCTATCAGGTGAAATAGAAGTTGATCGACTGAATGGAACGACCGGCATTCACATATGAGGGCCGGTCATTCAAAAGCCATAAAACTGACGAGGCTCGAAAGAGCAAGGTGGATCGATACGATCCAGACATCTCGCGCCTGATATACTCATGAGATGCGACCCATACACCGAGGTATATCGCGGTGGGAATCGCTTTATCTATAGGGACCTGAATGAGAAGGTTCGCCGCGACCAAAGCAGATCTGCGAGGTTCAATGCGATGTATTCCATCCAAGATCGCACGCCCGTTTCAATCGTTATCGCAAATTACAACTACGCCCACTTTCTGAAGCGTAGCATCGACAGCGCATTGGAGCAGGATTACGCCGACGCCGAAGTCATCGTCGTCGACGATGCGTCGAGCGATGCGACGGCGAATGTCATTGCCTCCTATGGCTCTAGAATAAGAACGTGTCTGCGCGAAGTGAATGGCGGACATGCTGCAGCATTCAATACAGGCTTTGCGTCCAGTCACGGCGAGATCGTACTGTTTCTCGATGCGGATGATTATCTCTATCCGAATGCGGTGTCGGAGGTTGTCGAAGCATGGGAAGAGAAGACGGCGCAGGTTCAGTTCCGGCTGCATATCGTTGATGAGGAGATGCATGTGAAGGATATATTTCCGCCGATGGAATTGCCGTTCGATTCCGGCGATGTCATCCCGGAACTGTTGCGCAAGGGTCGCTATCAAACGACCGTTACAAGCGGTCTGGCGTTCAAGCGCTCGGTGCTGGACAGGGTGATGCCAGTCCCGGAGCCGGAGTTCCGGCAGGGTGCGGATGGATATCTTGCAACGGTGGCACCGCTCCACGGCGAGGTGACGTCGATCGAGGATTGCCTTGGCGCTTACCGCATTCATGGCGCCAATCACTCCGTCTTTGCCGAAAAACTCGGCCAGCGTGCACGGTGGCGTATTGCGCATGATTTTCGCCGATTGAAAGCATTGTCGGATCAGGCGGCGGACATTGGATTGGATGTGCCCGACAATGCCGGTCTGCGCGATCCCGTGCATTTGGAGGAGCGTTTGGCATCGCTTTGCATCGATAGGAGTCAGCATCCGGTTGCGGATGATTCCAGGCTCTCGCTGGCTGCGGCTGGCGCCGTTGCGAGCCTCAAAATGAAAGCATCGCGAAAACGTCGCCTGGTGCTGGCCGGATGGTTTCTTTCAATCGGCGTGCTTCCTCGAAACATGGCAAGGACTATTCTGTCCTGGAAGCTTGTCGCCTCGTCGAGGCCTCGGTTGCTCTTGCGTCTTTCGAAAACCATCAGACATGCGATCGGGTAGATCGAGTCGGGAATTCAAGGGGCGCATGTGCTAATCGATGGTGCGCTCCTAATCGGTGGCGTCCGATTTGCGAGAGGGGCCCATCAATGTGTCGACCACGCCTTGATGATGGACGTTCCTGTCGTAACGGCTATCGGTTGCAAGTTGCATCAGGCCTGCAAAAGCATCCTTGGCCGTGGGCTTCTTTCCCTCCCCGCGAAGATAGGCAGTCAATCGATTATAATTGTCATTCGCCTTGATCTCCAGCGGATTGCCCGCGCCCATTTTCTTCAGGGGCCACCACGACCAGCCGATGCCGTTTTTCTCCTGCAAAGCGACGGCGCGGGCATACCAGTCGTTGTTGTTTTCGCCGGATTCGCCGTTCCAAAGCGGCATGTCATATTGTTCGCGCAGCTTCAGGAATGGCTCGATTGATTCCTGCGTCGTCGGTGTCCAGTATTTGTGAAAGCTGAGCGCCGTATTGCGATCGGCAATCGGCAATATGCCGGCGTAGTTGTTGCCCCAGCAATTGCCTTCGATGATCAACATGTGGTTGGTGTCGATCGCGCGGATTGCGCGGATGGTGCGCTGATAGATATCGCGCAGCGGCCGGTTTTCGGTTTCGCGGCAGCCCCCCTTGTCTTTCTCGTCCTGGAAACCCCAATTCGGCTCGTTGAGGAGATCGTAGCCGGCGATTGTCGCCTCGCTCTTGTAGCGCCGCGCGATTTCGCTCCAGAGCGCGATCATCATTGCCTGGTTCCTGTCGCTATTCCAGAGCGAAGGCCTGCTCGGATTGCGGTCGGAAATGGCGATGTCGTGACCCTGGCCGCCAGGTGCGGCATGCAGATCGAGGATCAGATACATGTGATTGGCTTTCAGCCAGCCGATCAGTGCATCGACCCGTCGAAAACCTTCTTCGTTCCATACGATATCCCGTGGTGCATCCTTGCCGCTTCCGTCCTTGATGAACAGTTGCCAATGCATCGGCAGACGCACGCTGTTGAAGCCCCACTTGGCCATCGCATCGATATCCGCCCTGGTCACGGCATTGTCGCGCCAGGACCGATAGAACTGCTCGGTCTTTTGCTTGCCGACGACTTCCGAGATGCGGTGGCGAATGATGTGCTGCGCCTTGAGATTGGCAAGGCCCATCATGTAGCCTTCCTGCACCATCCAGCCTCCAAGGCCAAGGCCGCGCAGGATGAGCGCATTGCCCTTCTCATCGACGATCCGCTGATGATCGGCGCGAACAAATCCGTCTGCATGCGCCGACGGCGCGAATGATCCCAGACAAGCAACAGACAGGCCAGCGAGTAACAGCAGAAAATGCCTCATGAATCTCAACTTGCCTGAAACTTTGGCGCCATGTGGGCGCAGCGTGGTTTTGTCAGGGTAAAGTATTGCGAGACGGGTTCGCGACAACCATCAGAGCCTTATTTATTGCTGACGACATGGTCGTTTTCGCTATCTGCGCCGGTCTTTTGACGGGTAATTAGTCTTCCGATCCCTGCCGGGTGGTGTGGGTGAAGACAGGAACGGCCAGATCGATCGCCAGAGCCAGCACCATGGCGCTGGCGCCGATCAAGAAGAGCAGATGATAATTTCCGCCGGTTCGTCCGAAGAGGAAGGAAAGTCCATAAGCTGCCACCGCCTGGAATAATGCGAAGAACACCGTCGCCAGGCTCCAGGCTGCCTTTTGTTGGGCCGGATGATGTGGCAGCAGTTCCGCGATCCGGCCGAGCACCAGGGGAGCGGTTCCGGTGACGAAGGCGCCGACGATCAGGCTCGAGGCGATGAGCCATGCCTGTCCGAGGCCAAGAGCGGGAATGACGACAGCGAAGGCTTCCAGCAGGAAGGCGAGCCGCAGTGCCGCCGCAAAACCCGTTCGATCCGCGAGATGGCCGGCAAGAAGCGGGCCTATCGTCGCGCCAATACCGAAAAGAACCCAATATTCCGCCCCGACCTGCAGGCCCTGGCCCATCCCCCGTGCGACGAAATCGACGAGGAAGATCATGTGCGGCACCCAACCGGCCGCGTTGAGCGCATATTCTACATAAACGGCACGCAGCGTGCCGGGCGCCGGGATGTGGAGGGAATGATGGGTCGGGGCGGGCGATGCGACGACATCACGCGGCCATCCGCTCCAGGCGATGATGGTCAACAGCAGCGACAGGGCTCCGAGGCCGAACCACGTTTCGCGCAGGCCCTGCTGCAGCAGCAGGGGGACGAGCGTGCCCGATAGCGCAACGCCGGCGCCGATGCCCATGAAGATCACGCCGCCGGCAAGGCCTCGGCGCGCCGAGGCTATCAGCGGCAGGACGGCCGGCGCCGCCAGCACCATCAGGGCGCCGCCCGCAAACCCGGCGGCAAAGCGCCAGATAAAGAACCATAGGAAGCTCAAAGGAAAGGCGCAGGCGAAGAAAGCAGCCGTCGCGGCCAGCATCATGATCCGGAGTGTGAAAATGGTGGAGAACCGCGTCGCGACCGGCCGGCCGAGTAATGCGCCGGCCAGATAACCGGAAAGATTGGCGGCGCCCAAATAGGCCGCGGCGGCGGCTTCGAACCAATGCGCATCGACGATAGCGGGTAGAAGCGGGGTGTAGGCGAAGCGGGCGAGCCCGATGCCGATAAGGCAGGCGCAGAATCCCGACAGGATGGCGCGCCATGCCGCCTGTGTCTTGTGGTTCCGGTCGATTTCATGGGCTGCGGCGTCGGTCATGGGAACTCTCTCAACGATCGGTGCTTGAGAGAATACGCTGCAAGCTATATCATAAAAATTGATTTATTATGAGAAGAGTTATCTTTGATTGAGATAGGTAGGGCATGGACATATCCGATCTCAGAATTTTCGAGGCGGTATCGCGGCACGGCAGCATGAACCGGGCGGCGCAGGAACTGCATACGGTCCAATCGAATGTGACGGCGCGTGTCCGGGCACTGGAAGAGGAGCTGGGTGTCAGCCTGTTTCACCGGCACGCAAGGGGCGTGTCGACCACACCCGCCGGGCAGCGCATTCTGCCTTTTGTCGGCCGCATCACCAAGCTTCTGGCTGATGCCCGCACCGCGGCCAAGGATGATGGCGAGCCGGGCGGGACGCTCGCAATCGGCAGTCTGGAGACAACCACGGCGCTGCGCCTGTCGCCGCTCCTGGGACGATTTGCCAAGGCCTATCCTCAGGTTCGCCTTGTCGTCACGACGGGCACGACCCGCAGGCTCATCGACGATGTCGTCGCTTGCCGGGTAGAGGGCGCGTTCGTGGCAGGCCCGGTCAGCCATCCCGATCTCGAGCACGAGGCGATCTTTCAGGAGGAACTCGTTCTCGTCACCTCGCCCGTCATCGCCACGCTGGAGGATTTGGTCGGTATTGCTGATCTGAAGACCATCGTCTTTCAGATCGGTTGTTCCTATCGGCAGCGGCTGGAGGCGCTTCTGGCAGATTTGGGCATCGTCACTTCGAAACCGCTGGAATTCGGTTCTCTCGATACGATCATAAGCTGCGTGTCCGCCGGCGTCGGCATCACCCTTCTGCCAAAGGGCGCCGTGGCAGCCGCTCATCAAGATGGCAGGGTCGCAATTCATCAGCTTCCGCCGGAGCGGTCGCTGGTAGATACGCTTTTCGTGCGTCGCTCGGACGCTTATACGTCCAGTGCCATGACCGCGCTGCTCGATATGGCTCGATCGGCCGGCAAGGCCTAGCTCGAAGCCATGATGTCCTGCCAGGAGCTATAGGCCGAAAGCACGGTTTCCATCTGCGCGGTGTGGCCGTCGACGAAGGCTTCGCCATAGATCGTTTCATCGGGGTATTCGGTGATCAATGTGATGGGCACCGTATGGCGATCGTCGATATTGGCGAGGCAGGGGAAGCCGTTGATGATACGGAATCCGGTTTCGCCGGCATGGGTTTCGTAGAGCGCGATCTGTCGGTCGTTATAATCCAACAGGCCGGGGATGGTTCCGAGGTGCCTGGTGACCTTGTCCAGCAGCCGCTCGGCCTGAGCCGCCCAGCCGGAATGATAGCGGGCAATCAGGAAAAAGCCTTTCGGCAGTGTCCACATGGCGAAATTGCGCGGGACATAGCCTGAAAGCGGGCGGGTCCATTCATGCGCCGGGTAACCATGCAGGTTGACGTGAAGCTGCGCGCCGCTCAGTTTTTCCGCCTGAAAGCGGATTTTCTTCTCGTAGAGATAAGGACCGGCATTCTCTTCGGTGCGGTATTCGAGGTCGTCGCCGAGCGCGGTATAGCGGGCGGCGTGATACATGTGGCGCGGGCTGTCCTGACGCAGGCGCTGATGCAGCGCGTAGCCATCGGGATTTTCGAGCGGCGAAATGGTGAAATGAGCGCCTTCGACCTTGACCAGGCGCTGTGCGGCACGCAGCGCACCCACGCCGCCGGTCGTCTCATTGGCGTGCTGGCCACCGCTGATCATTACGGCGGCATCGCGGCCCTTGACATAGCGTGCGCGAACAGAGCGTCCAGAGCGAGTGACAGTTTCGAACGCCTCGCCACCGATAGTGTTAAGCACAGCCTCGATCTGCCGCGCCGCCAGAGGTTCCGTGGCCGTCTCGATCTGCTGTTCCGGCCCATCCCAGTAGCGGGAGCTGAGCGGTTGCGTCTGCACTTTTACCGAGACGTCACCGGAAGATTGCAGAATCTGCGGAACGATCTGCCCGGGCTTCAATCCGCGGTCGCCTAGCGGGCGGCCGGACTTCTTCTGGAAGAACTCAAGCAGGGAGAAATAGAAGTCTTCATGCAGCGCCTCGCGCAGACTCATGACCTCATCGGCGACTGGCAGGGCCTCATCCGCTGCCGGCAGGGCGACGCGGATATTCAATTCCTCGAAATAGGGTTCGGTCGAACCCCAGTCGAAATGGGTTATTGCGGCGATCGTTTCTTCGAAGAGATCTTCGTAATCGGTGCGCAGCGGTTCGCCAATCACGCCACCATTCCGCACGAGCCAACCGGTCGGCGAGACGCTCGTTTCGCCTGCTGCGTCAATGTGAACGCGATTGGGCACCAACACCTTCAATCGGTGCGCACTGCCGGCATTGGTGTGCAACACGACATCATAATGAAAGTCGCTGTCGGTTCTCGCAGCAAAGGTGATTTTGCGATTTTCGACCATCGCGGCTAGCGGATAGGCTTCCAGCCGGAAGCGATTATCCGGCGCCTTCGGATGAACCGGATAATGGATCTCGATCGCAGCCACATCCTGCAGATCGATCTCCTCGACGAAGGCATTCACCAGCGGCTTGTACGCGCTGCGAATGCGCGCGTTTACGCCTTTTTCCTTGAGCGCGCGTTCCGCCTGCTGGCGGCTTTTCCTGTCATCAAAGGTCCAGGCCTCGAAATTCTGGCCGGCCTTGGCATCGGCAACGAGGCGCGACAACGTTCGCTCAAAGCTTCTTTCGAAAATCAGGGTCATGATGTCTTACCTTGTCGTTCGGCCAGTCGGGTCGAGGCTGTCGCGCAGCCAGTCACCCAGGAGATTGAGGCCGAGCACGGTCAAAAGGATCGCGAGGCCTGGGAAAAGGCTCACCCACCATGCCGTCTGCAGATAGGTGCGGCCATCGGCTAACATGCCGCCCCAGCTCGGGATGGTCGGGTCGACGCCCAATCCGAGGAAGGTGAGGCTGCTTTCCAGCAGGATGTTGTTGGCGATGTTCAGCGTCATCAGCACGATCACCGGGCCGACGAGGTTCGGCAGCAGATGCTGGAAGATAATGCGCCAGTCTTTGACGCCGATGGCGCGCGCCGACAGGATGAACTCACGCTCGCGCAGGCTGAGCACCGAGCCGCGCACAAGACGCGCATATTGCACCCATTGCGAGACGATGAGCAGGATGATGGTGTTGGTGAGGCTGCCGCCAACGATGGCGATGAAGGTTATTGCCAGAAGAATGAAAGGCATGGCGAGCTGGATGTCGGCGAAACGCATCAGCAGCATGTCCCAGATGCCGCGATAATAACCCGCGGCAAGGCCCACCAAAACGCCGAGCACTACGCCGCCAGCCACGGAAATGAGGCCGACGGTCAACGATATCTTGCCACCTGCAACGACACGGGCCAGCACATCGCGCCCGAGCGGATCGGTACCGAAGGGGTGAGCGAGGCTGACGAAGGGTCTGGCAAGGCGTGCCATCAGGTCGATCTTTTCGGCGCCGCCGGGGAAGAGCACATCGGAGAGAAGCACGGCAAGGCAGATGACGACGGTGATCGAGGCTCCGACGATGAATTCGAAGCTGTAGAAACGCGAACGGCGTGAGATCGTGGCGGCCATGGGCGTTACTCCGTGCGGATACGTGGGTCGATGAGGCCATAGGCGATATCGACGAGAAGGTTTACGCCGACGATGAACAGCGCCAGCACGGTGATCACGCCCTGCAGCACCGGATAATCGCGGGCGCCGACGGCATCGAATGCCAGCGTGCCGAGACCGGGCCAGTTGAAGACGCGCTCGATGACGACGATGCCGCCGAGCAGGCCGCCGAACTGGATGCCGAAATAGGTGATGAGCGGTATCGCGCAATTGCGCAGCGCGTGCTTGTAGAGCACCTTGCTTTCGCTGAGCCCCTTGGCCCGCGCGACCATGATATATTGCGACTGCAGCGTCTCCAGCATCGCGGTGCGCACCAGGCGGACGTTCGTCGCCGTCAGGATCACGCCCATCGTCACGGCCGGCATGACGTAGCTCGAAATGCCAACCATGCCGCTCGGCGGCAACCAGCCGAGCGTGATGGAGAACAACAGCACCATCATCAGCGCCAGCCAGAAATTCGGGAAGGAGAGGCCAAGCAGCGAGAGAACGCGGATGATCTGGTCCGCCGTCTTGCCGCGTGCCGTCGCGGCCTTGATCCCGAGCGGGATGGAGAGCGCGATCGACACGACCATGGAGATGAAGGCGAGCAGAAGCGTCGCGGGCAGGGCGTTGGCAATCAACTGGGAAACAGGCGTGCCACCGGTGAAGCTGCGGCCGAAATCGAGCGTCAGCAGCCCCTTCAGGAAGGTGAAATATTGGACGAAAAAGGGCTGATCCGTGCCAAGCGCGGTGCGAATGCGCGCGAGATCGTCTTCCGTCATGCTGCCGCCACCCTGAAACATCATCAAGGCAGGATCACCCGTCAGGCGGATGGCGAATGAGACGAGAAGCGTGATTGCGATAATGACGAAAATCGCCTGCAGCAATCGCTTGATGAGAAAACCGGCCACGTTCTTACCCCGATAGCTTTCAGACGACGCCGCCGACCGAGCCGGCGGCGTCTTGCTGGATGATTAGTCGACGGTGACTTCGTTCAGCTTGATGCGGGTATCGGGAGCGGGCACGAAGCCCTTGACCCGCTTGCTGACGCCGTAGATCGCATTGCTGTTGTAGAGCGGCAGTTCGAGCGCCTTGTCGGCGACATACTTGCCGATCTCCTTGAGTACCTTCTCGCGTTCGGCGCGATCTGTGAGCGGCCGCTGCGATTCCAGTAGCTTGTCCAGCGTCGCGTCCTTCTCGTACGGGTTCCACTTTTCGCCGGAGTGGTACATCGAATAGGCGGTGTTGTCGTAATCGAAGGTCCAGCCGCCCCACTTCTGCTGGAACATCGCGCCGGTCTTGCCCTGGGGGATGATGTCGTTCAGCAGAACGTTGGTTTCGTATGGCTTGATGGTGGCGGTGAGACCGACCATCTGCAGGTAGCTCGCGACGACCTGTGCCACTTCGTTCATCGTCGCGTCGTTGCCGCGAATATCGATCTGAACGGCGGCGCCGGGCTTTACGCCGGCTTCAGCAAGCAGCTTCTTGGCGCCTGCCGGATCAAAGGGAATGGGTTTCAGGTCGGGATCGTAACCGAAGGACAGCGAATTCTGGAAGCTGACGATCTCGGTTCCCTGGCCGGCCAGGATCGACTTGACGATCGTGTCGCGGTCGACGGCCATGATGATCGCCTTGCGAACGCGCGGATCGGCCGTGATGCCATCGCGGGTGTTGAAGCGCAGCGAGTCGACGGTCGGGCCGGGAACGCTCGCGATTTCGAGCTTGGAGTCGCCCTGGATGACCGGGAGCATGCCGATCGGAATGGTCGGCGGAATGACGATATCGACGCGGCCGGCCTGAAGCTCGGCAACTGCGGTCGCCGGCTCGCTGATGAAGCGATATTCCAGCTCGGAAATCTTCGGAGCGCCGCCCCAGTAATCCGGATTGGCTTCCAGCTTGATGTTCACCTTCGGCGTATAGGATACGAACTTGAACGCGCCGGTGCCGACCGGGTTGAGGTTGAAGTAATCCTCGCCCTTTTCCTTGATGTATTTCGGCGGAACGATCATGGCACCATAGCCGGCAAGCTTCGTCAGAAGCACCGGATCGGGCGTCTTCAGCTTCATGTCGACCGTGTAGTCGTCGATGATATCAACGCTTTCGATCGCGGTGTAGTTCGAACGCTGTGGTCCCTTGGCGCCTTGTTCGCCGAGCAGGCGATCGAAGGTGAACTTCACCGCCTCGGCGTTGAAGGGCTCGCCGTCATGGAATTTGACGTTGTGGCGAAGCTTGAAACGGATGCGCTTGCCTTGATCCAACTCTTCCCAGGATTCGGCAAGACCCGGTACCAGCTTGAGATCGGGGCCGCGATAGGTGAGGCCGTCGAAGATATTGGTCGAGACGGCAGCCCATGCCACGAGGAACGTGTCGATCGGGTCCCAACTGCCTGGGTCCTGCGACGACGACACGGTCAGCTTTCCTGCCGCGAATGCCGGAGCGGCACTGATGGCGACGCTCGACATGACGAGTGCGGTCAGAGCGGTCTTCAATCCCCATTTCATTGTTTTCATTGAACCTGTTTCCTCTTCAGATCGATGCGATGGTTGACGGTCGTTCAGGCGCTCTTGGCGATGAAGTGGCCTGACGTGATTTCTTCATGAGCCAGAATCGGCGGCTCGTCGCCGACGCGGCGAACGGGATTGGGGATCTCGCCCTCGATGAGTGCGGTTCTGCGCTCCTGTGTCGGATCGGCGATCGGCACGGCCGAGATCAGCCGTTGGGTATAGGCGTGCATCGGCGTCTCGAAGACCTGCCGCCGGCTGCCAATTTCCATGATCTGGCCGAGGTAGAGGACGGCGACGCGGTGGCTGATCTTCTCCACCACGGCCATGTCGTGGCTGATGAACAGATAGGCGAGTTCGCGCTCTGCCTGCAGATCCATCAGCAGATTGATGATCTGCGCCTGGATCGATACATCGAGGGCGGAAAGCGCCTCGTCGGCGATGATGAGCTTCGGATTGGAGGCAAGCGCGCGGGCAATGCAGACACGCTGGCGCTGGCCGCCGGAAAACTCATGCGGATAGCGATCGGCATGGACGGATGTCAGGCCGACGCGTTCCAGAAGCTCATCGACCCTGCGACGCACTTCTTTAGATCCGGAGATGATGCCATGCGTGTTGATCGGCTCCGCAATCGAGAATCCCACAGTCTTGCGCGGGTCGAGCGAAGCGAAGGGGTCCTGGAATATATACTGCACGTCGCGCCGCAGGCGGAAGCGCTCCAGCGCTGACATCGCTGCGAAGCTTTTGCCATTGAACGTGATTTCGCCCGAGCGCGCCTTCTGCAATTGCTGGATGGTGCGACCGATGGTCGATTTCCCCGAGCCGGATTCGCCGACGAGGGCCAGCGTCTCGCCTGGGTGAATGTCGAAAGCGACCTTCTGGACGGCGCTGCAGCGATGTGTGACCTGGCCGAAAATATTCTTTCTGATATCGAAGCGCACAAAGAGATCGCGCACGGACAATAGCGGTGGCTGATCGTAGCGGGCGGTATTCTGCACCCGTTCCTCACCGACGACTTTCGGCTCGCCGCCGTCGAGAACGGTCAGCGGCATGCGCTTTGGAAAATCCTGGCCGGTCATGCTGCCGAGCTTCGGCACGGCTGCCAGGAGCGCCTTCGTATAGGGGTGTTTCGGATCGGCGAATATCTGACGAACCGGGCCTTCCTCGACCTTCTTGCCTTTCCACATAACCACAACGTCATCGGCCATTTCGGCAACAACGCCCATGTCATGGGTGATGAAGATCATGCCCATGCCGAGATCCTTCTGCAGGTCCCGCATGATGTTTAGGATCTGCGCCTGGATGGTCACGTCGAGCGCCGTGGTCGGCTCGTCGGCAATCAAGAGCTTCGGGCGGCAGGCGAGCGCCATGGCGATCATGACGCGCTGGCGCATGCCGCCGGACAGCTGATGCGGGTAGCGCGTCAACAACGCCGCCGCATCTGGCAGGCGCACCATTTCGAGCAGGCGTCGGGCCTCAGCCATCGCGGCGGATTTGCCGACCTTCTCGTGCAACAGAAGGACTTCGCAGATCTGGTCGCCGATGGTGAAGACGGGATTGAGGGACGTCATCGGCTCCTGGAAGATCATGGCGATCTCCTTGCCGCGGACGGAGCGCATGTCCTTCTGCGAGAGCTTGAGCAGGTCTTTGCCGTTGAAGAGGATGCGGCCGGCCTCGAAGCGTGCGCCCATCATGTCGGCAAGGCGCATGACCGAAAGCGAGGTCACCGACTTGCCGGAGCCGGATTCGCCGACAACCGCGAGTGTTCTGCCGGGATTGACCGAAAAGGATAGCCCTTCCACCACGCGGTTTTCGCCGAACCGCACGGTCAGATCCGCGACAGACAAAAGCGGTTTGTTGTCGCCTTCAGCATTCGTCATGCGTTTACCTCGGTATTGGGTAAGTCGTTCGTTGCATCCGGGAGCGCGCGCCGATCGCTCTTTGCATGAGACACTGCAAAGGCCCTCGCAAGGTCGCCGTTGAGATCGGATGTTAGCATGCTCACGCCCGCAGCCACTCAATCCTGACGCGGTCGGGCGACGTTTTTCTCCAAAACAAGCGTCTCGCGAACATCTGTATCTCGTTCCCATTTATATTTGTTGGAGCATGAGATAGCATCAAACAACAATCTGGTCTATATTGTTGAACAATTTTCATGTTGCCAATCAAAAAAGGGGAGGCGTTCGCGCAAGATCGTCCAACGGATTGCTCCGTTGAGATATCCAAAGCCTGCAGCCAGCCATGGGATTGCCGACCTGAATTCCAGGCAATTCCGGGCATAAGCTGATTTCGGCAGGCGATTTTGCCGGCGTCCGGAGAACAAATGAAGCAGACGAATCTTGCGAGCATCGAGCCGACGGCCGTGGCGGAGACCGGACAGACGGTTGCGGAACTGACCGCAGCCCGCATTCGCGAGCGTGTGATCAACGGCACGCTGTCGCCGGGCAGCCATCTCTCGGAAGCGGCTCTTTGCGAGGAGTTGCAGGTTTCGCGCAATACGCTGCGCGAGGTTTTCCGGCTGCTGACGAAAGAGGGCGTGCTGCGCCACGAGGCCAATCGCGGCGTCTTCGTTTCCACGCCGAGCATCTCGACGATCATGGATATCTTCCATATTCGCCGCCTGATCGAATGTTCGGCGCTTGCCAATGCGCATCACCGTCATCCGAGCGTCGACAAGATGCGAGCGGCCATCAATGCCGCCGTCCAGCACCGCGATCGCGGCGAGTGGCTGGAGGTCGGCAGCGCCGATATCGCCTTTCATGCGGCCATCGTGGAACTGGCCGATAGTCCCCGGCTCTCCGCCTTCTATGGGCAGATTTCCCTGGAGCTGCGCCTTGTCTTCGGCCTGATCCGCGATCCGGAATATCTTCATGCTCCCTATGTCGGCCAGAATGCGACCATTCTTTCGCATCTGGAGGACGGTTCTCCGGCCGGTGCCGCCGACGCGCTGGAGAAATATCTCTTTCAGGCCGAGCGCTTCATTCTCGCGGCCTATTCGAGAGCCATGCCCGGCTGAGATCAGACCGGGTTGATTGGTACGATGAATGATGTGGACAATCTGTGCCAGACGGGTCAAAGCTCGATACAACCATTTGCGTCTTGAGCGGCTTTGACAGAAGGATAGGTAGCACCCCGGACGAAGGCGTGGTTTCCATCGGGCAGCAAACCCTGGTTTGGCTGCAACCGATCAGGACGATCCTGTGCCGCTCAACCGGGAAAGGCATGTCGGCAACCGGTTATGACGGATGATGAGGTTATGGACGCGCAATCCTTGACGACCTCCAGCAGGGCTACGGCAATCCAGCAGGTTTGGGCTTCGCCGCTTTATCGCGGCGCGACGCTCGCGCTCTTTCTCTCGGGGCTGGCGACCTCGGCTTCCTTGCCGCAGATCGTTCTTTTCCTCGTGAAGGAGCTCGGGGCATCCTTGCCGGTGGCTGGCCTCTATTATCTGACAGGCCTTACAGCGCCGGTTGCCGGTTATCTTGTCGGAAGCTATTCCGATAAAACCGGCCGGCGTCTCAGCCTTTTCCGGCTTTGCGCCATTGCCGGTGCTCTCGGCTGGGCGGGGATTGCTCTTTCGACCAAGGTCTGGATGCCGTTCGTGATCGGCGCCGTCATTCTGGGCTTCTCCGGATCTGCCACTTCGCAGCTTTTCACTGCCATTCATGACGATCTCAAAACGAAGGGTACCGGCGCAAACGAGAGCGTTGTGGCCATCATCCGAATGGCTTTGACGGCTGGCTGGGTCATCGGGCCGTTTCTGGGCGCGTGGTTTGCCGTTGAAATCGGGCTTCGTGCCATGCTCTGGGGAACGGCGATCTGTTTCCTTGCGCAGATCATTCCGCTTGGAACCCAGCACGCTTTGTCGGGCCTCGGGCGGCGAGCGGAGAAGAAGACCGATACGGCCGGCGGCGTGAGCTGGAGCGAAATACTACCGTTGCTGGCCTTCACCGGCCTCTATGTCCTCGTCTATGCCGGCGAGCCGATCAAATATGGCTTCCTGCTACTTTATATGCAGGATCAGCTCAAACTCGATCCCTCCATCCAGGGCTCGGTGATCGGAACGCAGCCACTCATCGAACTCATCCTCATGCCGTTCAGTGTCCTTTTGGCGCGACGGATCGGGATACTCTGGATGATGTGCCTCGCCGCGATCTGCGGCGTGATGGCCAATCTCTGCTTTGCGGCCTGGCCGACGGCGGTCGGCATGTTTGCCGGGCAGATCCTGATGGGCGGAGTCTGGGGGCTCTATATGGTTCTCGGTCTAATCGTTGCCCAAAGGCTTCTCCCGAATGCGGTTGCAACGGCCTCGGCGATCTTCATGAGTTCTTCGGCGCTGGCAAGCGCACTTGGCGGCGGTGTCGGAGGCGTTGGTGTCGCCTATCTCGGGCTTCCGAACGTCTTTTATCTGCCTGCGGCATTCTCGTTGGCTGCGGCGATCGGTCTGGCTGCGATGGCCCGCTCGGGCGCCATCAAATAGGGGCATGGCGCAAGATAGCTCTTCTTTTTCGAAAGCCGAAGCGGCACCGTTAGAGCCTTTCAGTGGCTTCAACTCATGGCAAAGCTTGATCTTCTTGCTCCATGCAGCTTGAGAGGGTTTTGCGCATTTTTCCCGGAATGGCTCTGATCGATCGTTCGTCTTTCCGAAAATAGGATTGACTGAGGATCGTCGCTTGGCTAAGTGATAAAGTCATCTGATGACTTGATGAAATCCAATCATGCGCGCTCTGACTAAGACCACGCTTGCGGACACGGCCGTGGAGGCAATTCGCAGCGAAATCACCGGCCGACGTTGGCTCGTCGGCGAAAAATTGCCTAACGAAGCCTCGCTTTCGTCCATGCTTTCAGTCAGTCGCGGCACGATCCGCGAGGCGGTAAGAGTGCTGGTATCCCAGGGCTATCTCGAAACGCGCCAGGGGTCTGGCACCTATGTCCGCTCGAACACGGATGTCAGCCGACCCCTGGACATGGCGCGCCGCGCGGGATTGAGGGACCAGTTCGAGGCTCGGCTTGCCCTGGAGGTGGAGGCTGCCCGGCTCGCGGCGCTGCGCCATTCCCCGGCCGTCGTCACGCAATTGCGTGCCCTGCTCGTTGCCCGCGGCAATTATGCGGGCGACAAGGCTGCCTTTATCGAGCGTGACCTCGCCTTCCATAGGGCCGTCGTTGCGGCTTCGCAAAACAGGGCCATGATCGAAATCTACGAGTTCTTCTCTCTTTCGATTGCCGAGACCATCGAGGCGACTCTCGACAGAGACATCCCCGAACCGGATATGCAGGCGCATATCGCGATTGTCGATGCCATCGAAGCTGGCGATCCCGAAGCGGCCGATGCGGCCGTCCGCCGCTTCATGGCCCCCGTTGTTGCTGCTCTTGATCGGTTGCTTATGTCATGACCATGTCTTCGCAAAATCCTATGTCCGTTGAATTGATCGATGCGGAGGCCGATGAAATTCCGGCGCCGCTGCCAAATGGCGGCAAATCGCCGATTGGCAGGTTTCTCCTGGGAGCGAGCCTTGTACTCATCGCCTTCAATTTGAGGCCCGTCTTTTCGAGCGCATCGGCGCTTCTGCCGGAAATTCGGACCGGACTCGGTCTTTCCGCCTTCGGCACCAGCATCCTCACGACACTGCCTGTTGTTTGCATGGGGCTGTTTTCGCCGCTCGCGCCGCGGCTCGCGCAACGCATGGGAACCGAGCGTGTCCTGCTTGGCGTGATTTTCCTTCTTGCGCTGGGGACGGCGTTGCGGGGCCTTTCGTCGGTTTCGCTGCTCTTCCTGGGCACTGCACTGGCCGGCGCCTGCATTGCAATCGGCAATGTGTTGCTGCCGGGGGTGGTCAAGCGCGATTTTCCCGATAAGGCAGCGCTGATGACGGGTTGCTATACGATGGCGCTGTGTGCGGGCGCCGCGAGCGCGGCGGGATTCACGCTTCCTGCCGAGCGTGCGCTTGGTGACTCGCTCGGCGGCGCGCTCGCCGTCTGGGCCCTGCCTGCGCTGGCCGTCGGACTTCTCTGGCTGCCGCAGGTCATCGGAACACCCAGTCAGGCGCGGCGTACCGGCTTTCGCGTTACCGGTCTTTGGAGCGATCGTGTTGCCTGGCAGGTCACGTTTTTCATGGGGCTCCAATCTGCGCTTGCCTATTGCGTCTTCGGCTGGCTGGTGCCCATCCTGCGCGAGCGCGGCCTCGACGGGGTGACGGCCGGCGTCATCGTGTCGGTCTCGGTCATGGTGCAGGCGGCTGCGTGCCTGGTGGCTCCTCATATTGCCGTCAAGGGCAAGGACCAGCGCGCGATCAACGTCATTCTCTGCGTGATCGCTGTAGTTGCGCTGTTGGGCCTGCTTTTCGCGCCGCTATGGACGATCTGGTTCTGGGCCGTACTGCAGGGTATCGGGCAGGGTGGATTGATCGCGGTGGCGCTGACCGTCATCGTGTTGCGTTCGCCCGATGCGCATGTGGCCGCGCACCTCTCCGGCATGGCGCAATTCGTGGGGTATTTGCTTGCTGCGATCGGTCCGCTTGTCGTCGGCATGATCCATGGCTGGACGGGCAGCTTTGCCTGGAGCGCCGTGTTGTTCGTCTTGCTTGGTCTCGGCGCCGCGATCAATGGCTGGTTTGCGGGTCGTGCGATCGTCGTCAATGCCAGGACGGTCGAAACGGCCTCATAGCCGCGCCGTCGGCAGGCGTGGAGGCCAGGCGGCTCGCGTTGTGACGCCAGTGGCCCCAACTCCGAGCCGGCTCTCGCCTGCGAAACGAGCGGCTCGAACCGACACTCCGAGCCTGTGCTGATTTTGATCATGCAAAGGCAGCACAGTCTCAAGAGATGAACCGAATGATGATCGTCAGTGACGACGCGGTTGGAATCAGCCAACCTTCCGTTGGCGTCGCGTCGGCTCGATGGCCGGAGGAATGTCCGGTACACCCTTTGCATGGCCTAGGAGAGCCTTCTTTGCCAGCGTCGACCGTGTGGCGGCATAAGAGGCGGAGACCATCGGATAGTCTGCAGGCAGGCCCCACTTCCTTCGGTATTCTTCAGGCGTCAGCCCATATTTGCTATTCAGGTGCCGCTTCAGCGACTTATATTTTCCGCCATCTTCGAGGCAGATCAGATAGTCATCGGTTATGGATTTCTTGATCGGCACGGCCGGCTTCAACAGTTTCTCTGTCGACGACGACGATGTCGCCGGCTGTTGAGAGCCTGCAAGTGCCGAATAAGTTTCCATGATGAGCCTCGGCAAATCTTCCGGCGCGGTCGCATTGCGAAGTACGTAGGCAGAAACGATCTTGCTCGCGAGCTCAATAAACCTTTCGTGGCTGGCAGTATTTTCTCTTTTCATTTTCGGCCTCACGTAGTGTTTTTTACTTATGTATCCAATGTTGCTTTTGCTTTCAATAAAAATTGGCGCGACTTTAGGTATTCTATGTCCTTGGTTTATTTTCATAGTAAACATGGGGGGAGGGAAGTTTAAAACTGTTATTTTCTCATTTTACCACAATATTCGGATTGCGCTCGGGTTTGCTGCGCGGCCGGCAAGCGCGATCGAATATTCATTCGCCAAGACCGTGACAGAATTACGCGCCGCTTCGATGTCGATTGCCGGTCAATCGCTGCTCGCGCACGGTATGCTTGCTGGCGCCGGCGCCGGATTTTGGCGCTCACGCTCGCCTCCCTATGATGTCGGAAGCGGCGGAAGCTGGAATTCAATCGTCCACGGATGCGCCCCGTTGCCGGTGGAACGGTAGAACGTGATGCTCGGTGAGTGGAGCCATGATGATATCCTGCGGATCTTGTGGCGATACCCAGCGGACCTCCTCGATCTCAGCCGTTGCCTTAATCTCGGCATCGCCCACATGCAGCCGGAATATATCCGCAACGACCAGATGGTCCGGCTCGTTCGCTGCAGGTGCCTGAAAGTGGCCGAGGAAAGTCAGATCCCCTGTCTCTGCTACAAGGCCGAGCTCTTCGAACAGCTCCCTGAGGAGAGCCTCTTCCGCTGTTTCCCCTGGCTCCACCTTGCCGCCGGGTTGCATGAAGGCAGCAGTGCCACGCTTGCGCACCAGCAATGTTTTCCCATCCGAGCGCAGCAACAGAGCCGCCGCTATGCGTATCGTTTTCGCCATGCCGCGATCTGATCGGATTCGCGGGTCGGTTTCAACCGTCGCATGGCTGCATATAGTTTCACGCCAGCGCGTTCGCTGCTATGGCTGCATCAGATGCTTGCGGAAAAATGCGACGATTGCGGCGTTGAACTGCTTGTGGAATGCGACGCGATCGAAGCCGGGCGCGTCTGCGCAGTAGGCATCCGAAGATGACGCAGTATTTGGACAAGGCGCTCCGAAAGACAAGTGCCTAGCATTGGGGACCACCACGAAATCGGGTTTGTTCGGTAGCAGCACCGCAAGCTTTGCGACGTTTTCCGGCTCGGCGTCCTGACCGCCTCCGAGCTGCGATCCCCAGAGCTGCAGTGGAATTTTTACATCCCTCACGCTATCGGCCGTCAGAAAGACTGTACTCAAGGGGTCGGCGATAACCATCGCCTTGACGCGGGGATCATGTGTCCACGACTGAGGCGGTTGTTCTCGCTGGAAAGGCCGTCTTTGGTCGGCCGGCGTGCACTCGGTCACTTTTGGGTCCGCGCAGCGCGGCGGCAGTTTGCTGAAGTTCGGATTGGCGCCTGCAACAACGAGACCGGTATAGCCACCCTGGGAGAATCCATAGAAGCCAACATGCTGAGGATCGATGCTCTCCGCATCGGGTGATGGGCCGAGCATAAAATCAATGGTGCGCTTTATATCGATGGGTCGCTCGATCAGTACGCCCATGCCGTTTGCTTGGCTCATGTCGGCGTAGTTGGCATGTGGGTGATTGATGGCAACGACAACGAAGCCGTTGTCCGCGAGCGCCTGGGCGGTGTCTCGATGACTGAGGGAGCCGCCGCCATAGCCGTGCGAAATGATGATGAGCGGAAGCTTTTCACCCATGATCGGGCAATCCGGGGTTGCCTGCAACGTAAATTGTTCGACCTTTATTGCCGTGGGCGCTTCCATGCAGGGTGTCCACATCGCCGCCGTGATTGCCGGACCATGAGTGTCGGCTGGAATTCGAATGAACTTGAAACCGGTCGCATGGCAGAGTGGTGCTGCAAAACAAAGCGCAGCGGCAAGGGCAAGGTGGATCATCATAACACTCTCCTGTGTTCAGAGTATCTACGCCACGCCTTATTTGGATCGTTGCGGCACGGCAGGTCAGCGCGCGGACTGTCATGGCCGCGTTGCGATTGCGAAGTCGGCTCAAATGTCGCACCACTATCTTGCATAAACAGATAGCTTGTTATATTCGTCTTGTAAAGTTGAGGCGTTCATGACTGACTCGATCCAAGTTCAACTGCGAAAAGGCGTGCTCGATCTCTGCGTCCTTGCCGTGCTCTCGCGGGGCGAGAGCTATGGCTACGAAATTGCGAGCACGCTGGTTGCGGCGGTCGGAATGGGTGAGGGAACGATCTACCCGCTGATGCGCAGAATGCAGAATGACGGTCTCGTTGCGACCCGCATCGTCGAGTCGAGCAATGGGCCACCGCGTAAGTACTACCGGCTCACGCCGCTGGGGCGCTCGATTTTCGAGGCTCATCGTCGCGACTGGCGCTCTCTTGCTGGCGCCGTCGACAAGCTACTTGAGGATTTGCCATGACCAGGGACGTCTTCTTGCGCACGCTGAGGCTGGGGCTTGCAGGCCTGCCGCCTCACGAAATCGACGATATCGTTGCTGATTATGCGGCCCATTTTGCCGAGTCCGAGGCGTCGGGCCGGAGCGAGGAGGAGGTTTCCGCCGCGCTCGGTGATCCCGCCAGGATCGCGAGGGAGCTGCGCGCGGATGTCGGATTGCGCCGCTTCGAGGCGCATTGGAGCGTGCCGAACCTGTTGGCCGCCATGATGGCGTTGGCGGGCCTTGCCATCGTCGACATCTTCTTCCTGCTGCCGCTGTTGTTTGCGGCGATGTTCGTCACGCTCGGTGTCGCGATCGCTTTGGTGGCCGTCGGCGCGGTCGGTCTGAAGATCGTCGTCACCACCGTGCTGTTCCATATCGGCTTGCCCTCGGTCGGCATGCTGGCCCGCCTGCTTGTCGGCGCCGGGCTGGTAAGCTGCTTCGTTGGCGGTGGTGCACTCCTGCTGATGGGCCTGAGTTTGGGCATACGCATGCTCGGACAGTATGCCCGCCTGCATTTCCGCTTGGCGCAGGCAGACGAGCGCCGGGCTTGAGCACTGAGCTTCATTTGGAGGAAATGGACAATGAACGGGAAAATGGCGACTGTCGCGAC
The DNA here is from genome assembly GCA_000799755.1 of Martinezella tropici. GTDB lineage: Bacteria > Pseudomonadota > Alphaproteobacteria > Rhizobiales > Rhizobiaceae > Rhizobium > Rhizobium tropici_A. The sequence continues at coordinate 280,580 of JUHI01000003.1, read as the reverse complement.
GACCGGACTGATTTGTGCATTCGTCTTTCTTGCGCTCGGTATCGGGCTATCCGGCCCGAATTGGGCGAGCGCGGGCCGTTGGTGGGGGGATGTGCAATCCGATTGCGGACCCGCGGCATCCGGCAGGCAGCAGGTTATCCTGCCCTTCAGTTCCGACGGCAGCCTGTCCATCGATATCCCCGCCTCCGTTCAGTATCAGCCCGGTGGGAAGGCAGAAGCCGTCATCAGCGGCGATCCCGCGCTCCTCGATCACGTGCGGCTGGAGCGCGGCAGATTGCGCCTCGATTGCGATCCCGGTTGGTCCAATTCCAAATTCAACGTCAGTCTGTCGGGCCCGCTCGTTACCGATTGGAAGGTGCGCGGCAGCGGCGATCTTGTCCTATCCGGGCTTGATCAGGCCGATCTGCGTCTGGGCATATCGGGGAGCGGCAGCGTTGCCGCCACGGGGAGTGTAAAGACGGTCGATCTGGATGTTTCCGGTTCAGGTGCCGCCCGGCTAAAGGATCTGGCCGCTCAATCCGTCAAAATCAGGATTCGCGGCAGCGGCGATGCGGAAGTGGCCGCCGCTGCGGATGCGGATATTTCGATCAGCGGCAGCGGCAATATCGAATTATACGGGCATCCTGTCCTGCGGCGTTCCGAGATCAGAGGCAGCGGCCGTCTGGTGCAGGTGCCGTAGCTGGTATAGCTACTGTACATGCAAATACTAAGTTCCTCCCAAAGGCCTGACCTGATCTCGTTGAAATCCAATCAAGCAAACAAGGAAATTATTTTATGCAAAAGACATATCTGCGTAAATTTCTGGCGCCTGCTTTGCTCGCGTGCTTGATAAATACGTTTTACTCCGCAGCCTACGCAGAAATTAGAAGAATAGAGCCGGAGAATAGGAAATTTAGCGACGATAACAAGATAGCAAAAGTTTATTTCTTTGGTGAAATGAATCAAGATAAGGCAAAAGACCTATCTGCGGTTCTGGATGAAATAAATATAAATCACGCAGATTTCAAAAATATATATCTTTATATCAACAGCCCTGGCGGGGATATGAACAGCGGTTACATATCTTATTGGGCTGTCAAGAGTTCCAAGATACCGGTATCCACCGTGAATCTTTCCGTGACGGCATCCGCTGCGACAATGATGTTCTGCGGGTCGGATGACAGGATGTCAATCAAGGGCGCTTACTTCATACTTCACCCTCCAGCCGTTGTTGAAGGCAATATTCGGCTTAAACCTGACGAACTCCTGGAGGTGCAGGAGAATCTCGATGGTTACCGTCAGATGTTTGCAAGTATTTATAGTAGCTGTACTAATTATAGCGCTGCTGAAATCTCGACCATTTTATCAAGTGAAGATAATAGGAAGCGCCTCGCAGATGAGGACGCGATAAAACATGGTCTTATCAAGAAAAATACAGACGCAATCGTCAATGCTCCCATAGCATATTATATAACGGACGATCGCGTTCCGGCCGGCCGGAAATAGCTCGGCCTTCGGGAAGGGCAAAATCTCGCGCCGAATGCGAAATCTTCAATAAAGGCCGACATTGCGCGGATTCCAAATGGACCGAAACGGCAGACCAGACGGTCTGGCGTTTTAAGTTCAACTCGGATCAAGCGCATAGCACAGTATTTCGAAAGAGATCGCCGCAATATGGCGGCCTTTGCGGCAGGCGCTCGTCTGGAAGGCGGTGATCGCCTTGCGCTGTATGATTCTCATGTTAATCAATGAGAATAGAGATCCGAGTGAAAATATCAAAAATGCAAAACAAAACAGATAGTGACGTGAAGCATCCATCGGGTGTCGATACCGAGAAGACAAATTCCAAGCGACCGCTGCGCGATCGCCGCCGCTCTCTCGCAATCGGACTTCTACGCGCCCGTGAAGCGGTCATGAGCCATTTTCGGCCGATTCTCGCGGCGCATGACGTGACCGAGCAGCAGTGGCGCGTCATTCGTATCCTCTACGAAGGTGGCAAGCTCGACGCCACGGAACTCGCGGACAAGGCTTCGATCCTAGCCCCGAGCCTGACGCGCATGATCCGCTCACTCGAGGAGCGCGGCTTCATCACCAAACACAAGGATGATGCCGACGGACGAAGGGTGCTATTGCAGATCACGTCCGCAGGACAGGCGATCGTCGAGGACGTTATGCCGGAGAGCTTGAAAGTCTATGCCGATATCGACGCTCGCTTCGGGGTGGAGCGCGTCGAGAAGCTCCTCGATATGCTCGATGAGTTGGCGTCGCTGAAGTTGGAAAACGGTGCGGTCGGCGAGGAATGAACATCGCTCGAATTTCCTTAATGTGTTAAGTATTTGATTGACGCGTCAGGGGATCTGTAGCAGTCTTCCACAGTGCTGACACTGTTGGGAGGCGGAGTTGGACCTGTTGCAAAATCGCAGCCTAGTTGACCGGACCTGGGCGCCAACGCCCTACGACCAGTGGGTTGATGATCTCCAGAGCATCTGCGGTAATTTCAATCCGCATCTGGTGCAGCGCGGCGATAAGGTCGTGGGCACAGCAAGCCGCATTGATGTCTGTGGCATGGAGTTTGCTCACGTCTCCAACGATCTCGACTACGTTCACCGCGACTGGGATGACATTCGCCGCGATGCCAACGAGCATCTGTTCCTGATCCTGCAGCTGGAAGGCGTCTGCGGCGTCGAACATTCGGGCCAGCAGAACATCCTCGATGTCGGCGAATGCATTCTTGTCGATTCGACGCGCCCGACGACCTTCTATTTTCGCGGGCACTTTTCCAACCATCTGTCGCTGCATTTGCCTCGCCAGCTGATGTATTCGAACAGCAAGATCGATTTCGATGTTGCGCGCAAGCTCGTGGCGAGCGACCCGATGGCCATGATGCTGCGCGCCTTGATTGCCAAGATGATGACCACCCCGGATAATGAAGCGGCTTCGCCCTATCTTCGTCAGTTGATGTTCGACACGACCCGGCAAGCGTTCCTATCGACGGGCATTCAGACTGCAAGCCTGAATTCGCTGCATGAAAGCGCTAACAAGCGCATGCAGATGGTCGATATCCTCATCGACAAGCATTTGACCGACAGCGATCTCAGCGCCAAATGGCTGGCGACGCGGCTGGGTGTTTCGATCCGCACCCTGCAGCAGGATTTTCAGGGTATGGGCATGACCTGCACGACAGTCATCCGCGACAAGCGGCTGCGGTTTGCCCGCGAAAAAATCGAGCAGCTCAAGGAGCAACGCAACCCGACGACGATAGCTGAAGTCGCTTATTCGGCCGGCTTCAACGACATTTCCTATTTCAATCGCAGCTTCAAGGAGCTGTTCGATTGCGCGCCGAGCGAATTGCTTCGCGCTTTGGAGCCGGCGCAGAAGTTGGACTGAAGCGCGAGAATGCGCTCCAGTCCAAGACGAGACGCGTTTCTCCCCAAGACGGGTTTTGCGGCAGAGACCATAGTCCTTCCGACAGTCACGGGAGGAAAATGTCGTGAAGCAGTATACCCTGGTTATCGGTGGCGAGCCTGTTGCCACGTCTCATCATGCACCGGTTGCCAATCCCTCGAATGGCGACGTGGTCGGCTTCATGCCGCTCGCCAGCGAAGCCGATCTTGACCGTGCTGTTGCCGCTGCCGCTGAAGCCTTCAAGAACTGGTCTCAGACTTCGAGCCAAGAGCGAGCCAAGGCCTGCCGCGCCGTTGCGGAAAAGATCAACGAACATGCCGAAGAGCTCGCCGAGCTCCTCACCCGGGAGCAGGGCAAGCCGCTGAATGGTCTCGGCTCGCGCTTCGAGATCGGTGGCGCGCTCGCCTGGACCCGCCACACCGCCGAACTCGATTTGCCGGTCGAAATCCTGCAGGACGACAATGAGGGTCGTGTCGAGCTGCATCGCAAGCCGATTGGTGTCGTCGGTTCGATCACGCCCTGGAACTGGCCTGTGATGATCGCCTGCTGGCATATCGTGCCGGCTGTCCGCGCCGGCAACACGGTCGTCATCAAGCCGTCGCCCCTGACGCCGCTGTCGACCATTCGTCTCGTCGAGATCATGAACGAGGTCTTGCCGCCCGGTGTCGTCAATGTCATCACCGGCGAAAACAGCATCGGCGCAGCGCTCTCGGCGCATCCTGCCATCGCCAAGATGACCTTCACCGGTTCGACGGAAACCGGCAAGAAGGTCATGGCGTCCGCGGTCGCGACGCTGAAGCGGCTGACGCTGGAGCTTGGCGGCAACGATGCCGGCATTGTCCTGCCCGACGCCGATCCGAAGGCCATCGTCGAGGGTCTCTTCTGGGGCGCCTTCATCAACAACGGCCAGACCTGCGCGGCGCTGAAGCGTCTCTATGTACACGACAGCATCTATGAAGAGGTCTGCCGCGGTCTCGCGGATTACGCTTCCAGGATCATCGTCGGCGATGGCTTGAACGAGGCTAGCATCCTTGGTCCGGTGCAGAACGAAATGCAGTTCAACAAGGTGCGCGAACTCGTCGAGGATGCGCGCGCCAATGGCGGCCGCATCCTGACCGGCGGGGCTCCCATGGATCGCCCGGGCTATTTCTATCCGATCACGCTGGTTGCGGACGTCGATCATGGCGTGCGGCTGGTCGATGAGGAGCAGTTCGGCCCGGCCCTGCCGATTATCCGTTATAGCGACATCGATGAGGTGGTTGCCCGCGCCAATCAGAATCCGGCTGGCCTTGGCGGCTCTGTCTGGTCCTCCGATGCGGAGAAGGCGAAGCGCTATGCGGTTCAGCTCGAATGCGGCTCGGTCTGGATCAACAAGCACGGTACGATCCAGCCGAATGCGCCTTTCGGCGGCGTCAAGCAGTCCGGTATCGGCGTCGAGTTCGGTACAGAGGGGCTGAAGGAATTCACGACCATACAGACCGTATTGAGCTGAGCCATGGCGACTTACGATTATATCATCGTTGGTGGTGGCTCCTCGGGCTGCGTGCTGGCAAACCGCTTGTCGGAGAATCCGGCTCATAAGGTACTGCTCATCGAGTCCGGTCGCCGGGATTCCGATCCCTGGATCCATATCCCTGCCACCTTCTTCAAGGTGCTCGGCAAGGGCATCGATATCCATCCCTATGCCTCAAATCCCGACAAGGGGCTGAATGGTCGCCCGAGCATCGTGCCGCAGGGCAATGTGCTTGGCGGCGGCAGCTCCGTGAATGCGATGATCTATGTTCGCGGTCATCGCAACGACTACGACACCTGGTCGCAAATGGGTTGCCAGGGCTGGTCCTATGACGACGTGTTGCCGGCCTTCCGCTCGCTCGAAAATAATGAGCGGTTGAACGGGCAATTCCACGGCAGCAGGGGCAGCCTACGCGTTTCCGATCCTCGCCATCGCCATCCCTTGAGCGAGGCTTTCATCAAGGCGGCGACCGAAATCGGCATTCCGCACAACGACGATTTCAATGGTGCGGATCAGGCGGGCGTCGGCTTTTATCAAAGCACGACCTATGGCGGTCGCCGTTGGAGTTCGGCACAGGCCTTCCTGCGCGAGGCGGAGAAGCGGCCCAACTTGACAGTGCTGACGGAGCGCAAGGTCGCTCGCATCTTGTTCGAAGGGCAGAAGGCCGTTGGCGTCGAGCTGCTCGACGGAACGATCTTCAAGGCATCGCGCGAGATCGCGCTTACCGCCGGCGCCATCGCAACGCCGAAGATCCTGCAGCTCTCGGGTGTCGGTGACGGCGAACATCTTTCCTCGCTCGGCATCAAGGTCGTCGCCGATCTGCCGGGTGTCGGCAGCAACTATCAGGACCATCTGGAAGTGCCGGTGCAGGGTGAAACGCGCGAGCCGATCTCGATCCTCGGTCAAGACAAGGGCTTGCGGGCCGCCGGGCACATGCTGCGCTATCTAGCGTCGCATCGCGGGCTGCTGTCGTCCAACGTCGTAGAGTGCGGCGGCTTCATCGATACGGCGGGCACGGGGCAGCCGGATGTCCAGTTCCATGTCCTGCCTGTCCTGATCGGCTTCGTCGACCGCGACCCGGAACCTGGCCACGGCCTCAGCATCGGTCCCTGCTATCTGCGACCACGCTCGCGCGGCTGGATACGGCTGAAGAGCAGCAATCCGACCGAACAGACGGATTTTAACGCCAACCTGCTGTCCGATCCGGCTGACGTCGAAACTCTGGTGCGCGGCGTCGAAACGGCGATCCGCATCCTCGATGCGCCGGCGCTTGCCAAACTCGTCAAGCGCCGGGTGCTGCCGAAACCCGGTGTCGAAAAGGACCCCGAAGCCCTGCGCGATTACATCCGACAATCCTGCAAGACCGTGTTCCATCCGGCGGGAACGGCGCGCATGGGCCGAGCAGACGATCGCATGGCAGTCGTCGGGCCGGATTTGAAGGTGCGAGGGATCGAGGGGCTGCGTGTCTGCGACGCCTCCGTCATGCCGACCCTGGTGTCGGGCAACACCAATGCACCGACGATGATGATCGCGGCAAAGGCTGCTGCCTTCATGACTGGAAAGGCGATTTCCGGTTGAACTGGAAATCGAGGAAGCAATGAGCCCGTGGGGAACGGGACAACAAACTGGGAGGAGACTATGCCTATCACTCTGAGAGGGCTGGCGATCGGCCTTTTGCTGACGCTGGCATCAGCATTCAGCGCGCATGCAGCGGCATCCTGCGGCGACAATAGCGGCAAGCCGGCAACCGGCGAACCGATCGTCATTGGAGCCATCACCGGCAAGACCGGACCGGATGACTTTTCCAATTCCACCAAGGCAGCCAAGGCCTACTTCGACTGCCTGAACGCCAATGGCGGTATCAAGGGCCGGCCTGTCAAATATCTGGTCGAAGACGATCAGTGGAACCCGGAAATCGCCGCGCAGTTGGCCGCCAAGCTCGTCAACGACGAGAAGGCGGTGCTAATGGTCGGCAATTCCAGCTACGTCGAATGCGGTGCGAATGCGGAGCTTTACAAGAAGGCCGGCATCTTGGTCCTAGCTGGCGTCGGCGTGCCGCGCGAATGCTTCTTTGCCGACAATATCGCGCCCACCAATGCCGGGCCGCGCGTCTCCATGCTCGGCGCAATGGGCTATGCGCTCGACAAGCTCAATGCCAAATCGGTGGTCTGTATCGCTCCGAATATCCCGAATGTCGGCACATGGTCCTGCGATGGCGTCATGCTGCTCGCCAAGGAAAAGGGCTTTGCCGCACAGACTATCCTCATGGACCCGGGTTCAGCCGACGCCACATCAGTTATTCTGCAGGCGGCTTCAAGCAAGCCTGACGTTATCGTCCTCGGCCTGTCCAAGGGCGTGGCCGTGCCGCTCATGACGGCTGCCGAAGAGCAAGGCCTGAACCAGACGATCACTTTCCTTAGCGCAGCCTCTGCCTATGACCTCTCCGTTCCCACCACCATCGGTTCGGGTTGGGACGGAAAATTCTATGTGAACATGGAATTCAACGATCTGAATGCGCAGACCCCGGACAATCAGAACTGGCTCGCCGTCATGGACCAATACGGCCAGAAGTCCGACCCGCGCGATACCTTCGCCCAGGCCGGTTATCTCGCCGCACGGATTGCCGAGAAGGCGCTGATGACGCTCGATCCGGCCAAGATTAACCGCGAGACCGCATCTGCCGCCGTTCGAGGGATCAAGGATTTCAAGAGCGATATCTTCTGCGCTCCCTGGTATTTCGGCGACGGCCAATCGCGCCACAATGCCAATTCGACGACCCGCATGGCGGTTGCCGAGGGCGGGAAGTGGAAGGTCGTTTCCGACTGCACACCGTCGCCAGACCCGGAACTGAAAGACGTCCGCGCCTTTGAAAAGTCCGCCGGCATCAACTGAGGTCCGATGCTCGATATCGGCTCCGCGGCAAATGTCCCGCGGAGCCGAAAGACCCACGCATTGGTGCGAAAATCGGGATCGCTTTACGGGAAGCTCGATGCGTTGATCTAAAGTGCGACGGTGTCCTTTGTGCGTCTGAAAGGCGTGCTGCGGCGTAGAGGATAGATCCATGAACTTTTTACCCTTTATTATCTCCGGCTTGGGCATCGGCGCCGTCTATGCGCTATCCGGTGTCGGCCTCGTCGTCCTGTTTCGGGCGACCGGCGTTCTCAATTTCGCATTCGGTGCCTTCGGCGCGATCGGTGCGCACTGCGCCTGGCAACTGCTGGAGTGGAAGATGCCGCTCGCTGTCGCCATCCTCGCCGCCGTTGCCGTCTCGACGGCGATCAGTTTTCTCTATGGTCGGATCTTCGCGCCCTTGCTGTCGCATCGCGATATCGTCGTGCGCGCCGTCGGTACACTGGCGCCAGCGCTGATCCTGATCGCGATCATGGGCGTCATCTGGGGCGAGCTGCCACGTCGCCTTCAGTTCCCGACCGACCAGATGTTCATCTCTCTCTTCGCCGTGCGCCTCACCTACACGCGCATCATCGCGATCATCCTTGCCGTCGTCATGGTTGTTGCCATCACGCTGCTGCTGACCCGTACGCGTCTTGGTCTGGACATGCGCGCCCTTGCCAATGATCGCGATCTTAGCGCCGTCCTCGGCGTGCGTATCCTCTACACGGAAACCGCCGCCTGGATCATGACTGGCATCTTCTCAGGTTTTGCCGGCCTGTTGCTGGCCGATCTCGTCCGGTTGCAGGGCACCTTTCTGACCTTGCTGGTGATCCCTGCGATCGCAGCGGCCATCCTCGGTCAGTTGCAGTCGCTGTGGCAAACGGCTGTCGCCGGCATTCTGATCGGCATTGTCGAAGCCGTGCTGACGCCGATTGCCTGGATCTCGCCCTATCGCGCGGCAGCGCCATTCATCATCGCGCTCGTCGCGGTCACCATACTGGGAGGCACGGCGCGCGCCGCGTTGAAGGATCGATGACCGTTCAGGAGCAAACAATCGCCCCAACAGCCGAAAGCCTATCAATGGTGCGTCTGCCCAAGCAGCTTCTTCATGTGCCCGTCACGATGCTGATCTTCTCGGCCGTCGTTGCCCTCCTTGCCAATTCCTTCTGGCTTTCCGCAGCTACATCGGCCGTCGCCCTGTCACTATCGGTTGCCGGGCTCGCCATTCTCTATGGCCAGCTTGGTCTCGTCTCCCTCTGCCAGTTCGCACTTGTCGGCGTTGGTGGCTGGGTGACGCTTCGTGTTGGCCACGCCTTCCATCCGCCGTTCGAGTTGAGTCTGCTTGCCGGCGGCGTTGTTGCTTCGGTTGTTGGGCTGGCATTCGGCGTGCCGGCATTGCGCCTGCGCGGCCTCTATCTCGCGCTCGTGACGCTGATGCTGGCCGGTGGCTTCCAGATCGTCATCAGCGCCTGGGGTTTTCCCGATGGTGGTCCCGGCTTCCTCGGGCGGGCTGATGGTTCCGGTCGCGCGATGCTGGCAAGGCCCGTTATCGCCGATGGGGAAGTCTCCTATTTCCTCTATGTCTGCGCTGTCGCGGCAATCGGCCTTCTGATAGCGCAATGGCATAAGCTTGCACGCCCCGGCCGGGCCTGGGCGCTGATCCGCAAGGGCGAGACGGTTGCCGTTGCAAGCGGCGTCAACGTGCTGATTTACAAGGCCTGGGCATTTGCGCTGAGCGGTTTTCTCGCCGGTCTTGCCGGCGGATTGCTGGCGGGCAATGTCGGCCAGCTCGACGGGCGTGCCTTCGGGGCTTTTGAAAGCCTGAACCTCTTCGCGCTCGCCATCGTCGGCGGTGTCTTCAACTGGTACGGCGCCGTCATCGCCGGCCTGCTGCTGCGTGCCGTGCCGGCCCTGCTTACCGATCTCGGCATAGACGGCTATGTCACGATCGGGATTTTCGGCGTCGCCCTGTTTCACGCTTTGGCAACCGCGCCGACGGGCATTGCCGGTCAGATATCGGCTCTGCTAGCCCGGCTGAATGCCGCTCTTTCCCGGGGGAGGGCGCGATGATCAAGATCGACAATCTCATCGTTCAGTTCGGCGGCGTGCGGCCGATTAATGAGCTCAGCGCCGTGCTGACGGCGCCGGTCGCCGGCCTTATCGGCCCGAATGGTGCGGGCAAGACCACATTGCTCAACGTGCTCTCCGGTTTTGTGAAGCCCATCCAGGGTTCCGTTTGGCTCGGCGAGCGGGCGCTGCTGCCGATGTCGCCGCTGCAGCGGGTGCGTGCGGGCCTGCGCCGCTCGTTCCAGACGGAGCAGGTCGTGGAGGATCTGACGGTTGCCGGCAATATTGCCGCCATCGCCGATCATGTCGTCGGCACCGGGCATCATGCCCGTGCTGTCGAAGCGGCTCTTGCCTTCGTCGGCCTCGCCGATATTGCCGAGAGGTTCGGCCAATCCCTCAATCTCTTCCAGCGCCGTCTTGTCGAGCTGGCAAAATGCGTCGTCGGCGAGCCGAAGCTCGTTCTGCTCGATGAGCCAGCCGCAGGCCTGACCGACGAGGAAGGCAAGGCCTTTCGCGAGTTGGTGCTGCGCATCCCAGCGGAATTCCGGGCGCAGGTTCTAATCATCGACCATGATGTCGATCTTATCCGTTCCATGTGCAGCGAAACCATGGTGCTCGACTACGGCAAGCTCCTGGCGCTTGGCCCGACGCAGACCGTGCTGGCCGATCCCAATGTGCGGCGGGCCTATCTGGGGGAGTTTTGACATGAATACTGCATCCGAAATCAGCGTCGAAAATCTCCATGTCGAGCGTGGAGGCAAACGCGTCATTCATGGTGTTTCCTTTTCGGTCGCGGCGGGCAAGATCACGACGTTGCTCGGCGCCAACGGGGCCGGCAAGTCGAGCACTGTCATGGCTATGGCAGGCGTCCTGCCGCGCGGTGGTTCGGTTCGTCTCCGAGGTGCGGCGCTCGAAGGCTTTTCACCAGACCGCATTCGCCGCGCAGGTCTTGCGCTCGTGCCCGAAGGGCATCGGGTGCTCGGGCAGCTTTCCGTCGAGGATAATATTCTCGTGGCGGCGCTGGAGGGATCTGCTGTTGCGCGGCGAGAGGGGCTGGCACATGCCTATGAGATCTTTCCCGAGCTTTCGGAGAGGCGGCGCCAATCGGCATCGGATCTCTCCGGCGGTCAGAAGCAGATGGTGGCGATGGCGCAGGCCTTCATCGCCAAGCCGCGTTTCATGATCGTCGACGAGCTGTCGCTCGGTCTGGCGCCGGCGGTCGTCAAGCGTCTGGCCGAAGCGCTGAAGATAGCCGCAGCCCGCGGCATCGGCGTCTTGCTGATCGAGCAGTTCGCCAATCTCGCGCTCGATCTCGCCGATCAGGCTCTCGTCTTGGAGCGGGGGCGTCTGGTCTTTTCAGGCTCCGCCACAACGCTCAAGGCGCAGCCAGACATTCTGCACGGCGCCTATCTGGCAAGCTGAAGCAAAGGAGCCTTCATGACGTTCTCTGCTGACCTTTTTGCCGGGCGAACCGTCGTGGTTGCAGGCGGCACATCGGGCATAGGGGCGGCGACCGCCCAACGCTTTGCCGATCTTGGCGCGCGCGTGTTGAGTTTCGGACTCGGCGCCTTGTTGGCGCCGGCAAACCGTCGGATTGACAATCTCGAGGTGGACGTGTTGAAGCCCGGCTCGCTCGAAGCTTTCTTCTCTTCGGTCGAAACGATCGATGTGCTGGTTAATTGCACCGGCGTCAGCCGCGATCGGGGCGAATGGGAAAAGGCTGCATTCGACGAGGTGATGGCGATCAATCTCACATCGGTGATGGACTGCTGCCGTCTGGCGCGTCCGCGCATGCGGGCGGGGTCGGCGATGGTCAATATAGCATCAATGTACTCGACCTTCGGCGCGGCCGATCGGCCTGCCTATGCCGCGAGCAAGGGCGCGATCGTGCAACTGACGAAATCGCTGGCCCAGGAATACGCCCAAGCCGACATCCGCGTGAACGCGGTGGCGCCCGGCTGGATCGTCACGCCCTTGAGCCGCGGACTGTTCGCCGACGAGCGCGCCTCGACTCCGATCCTGCGGCGCATTCCGGCCGGCCGCTGGGGCGCTTCCGAGGAGGTCGCCGATGCGACCGTCTTTCTGTCGTCCGATGCGGCGCGCTACATCACCGGCGCCTGCCTGCCGGTCGATGGCGGTTATCTTACCTCTTGAGGACAGCACCCATGGCCGCAGCACTTCAACGGCATGTTCACAGCGCCAGCGGCAGAGCGTTCGCGGGGCTGGCGCGCAATCTCTTCGGCAATGTCCGGCTCGATTTCGGCACGGCAGACGAAAACAAGAGCCGCATGACGTCTGCCATATTGGGAGCTTGCCGGCTGACGCGACTGGAGGCTGACCGGCATGTCGTCTTCGGCGACCATGTGACGGCGGGTCCTGATGATCCCGATGCGATCAAGTTGCTTGTGCAGAGCGAGGGCAGCGCTGCGCTCACGCAGGGCGGGTTGCATGCGCCCGTCTCGCGGAACGCACTTGTCATCTACGATCCCAGTCGTCCCTACATGCTGACGAACAGCACAGAAGTCCGCCAACTGCTGCTGCAATTGCCGCGTCACGCACTGCCGACGACGGCCGTGGACCGATTGACACAGCCCTTCACGGCACACGCCGAGCAGGACGGAATGTGCCGGATACTTCTATCGCTGATGGACTCGACCATCCACGAGATTGATCATCTCGATGAGGCCAGGCGCACAAGCGTTGGCCAGACCATGATTGAGCTTGTGCGCACCATGATCGGCGCCGATCTGCTGCAGGCAAAATCCATGGCCAATCCGCTTGGCGTGCTGCTGCAGCGGATCAAGGATTTCATCGATATCAATCTGGAGCGGCCTGATCTGACCGTGGCGTTGATTGCGCGCCGCATGGGCTGCTCGGTGCGCTACGTCTACCGCGCGTTCGCAGTCGAATGCCTGACGCCTTCTGACTACATCTGGGACCTGCGCGTGCAGAAAGCTGCGGCGCAATTGCGGGAAGCTAACGGCTATGCCGGAGAAATATCCGGAATTGCCTTCGCCCTCGGCTTTTCCTCCAGCGCGCATTTTTCGCGCGCATTCCGCCATCGCTATGGCGTTTCGCCGTCGCAATGGCGCAAGGCCAGCATGTTCTAGCGGATGAGGTAGCCCGGCCGTAGCCGGGCCACCAGGTTTCTTATTGCATGGATTCGGCCACTCTCAGCGTATCGGTGAACTGCTCGAAACGCCGGATTTTGTCTCCGGCGACGCCCCAGACATGCACGACGCGAGCCTTGAAGGCCTTTCCGGTCTGCTTGTTCGTGCCGCTGTAGTCACCGACGGCCACAACTTCTTCGCCGGCGTCGAGGAGACGTTCGAGCTTGAAGCTGTATCCGTCGAAGGCTTGGCCGAGTGCCTGGAAGACGTTCTTGAAGATCTCCTGCGGTCCGACATAGGTGCCGGCGCAGGGAAAGCCATCCATCTCCGTCCAGCGGCAATCGGGCGCGATGTCGGCGAGCATGCCATCCATGTCGCGGCGGTCGTTGGCGTCGTAATGCGCCTTTACGATATCGAATGCTCTACGCATTGTGTCCTCACACAGGTTCCTGGCCGGGCAGGTAATAGGTCGTCGAGGCCTTGCGGATGAAGGCGCCGGCCGGGCTGTTCTGGATACGGCCGTCACCGGTGATGCCGAGGAACTTGCCTGTCGAACGCATATCATTGAAATTGTAGAAGAAGGTGGATGCGACCGCGATCTTGAATTCGCGGAAGGTGAAGATGTAGAGATTGTCGTCGAACTTGAAGGTCGTCGTGAGATCGACATCGCCATGGCCGCGCTGCACGCCGACGAGGCATTGCCAGGCATAGCGCTGCGACGAGAGATAGGTGTGCTCGTAAACGTGGTTGGGGCTGTAGGTGAAGTGCGCCCTGAGCCCGATCAGATCGCGGCTCTCATGCGGCACCGGCCCGCTCGCCGTACCACCATCGATGACACCGGCGCGGAAGATCTGAGCGACCTGCGGTTCGCCAACGGATTCCTTGAGATCGCGAACGATCGAATAGATGGAAAGGACGCGGCGCGTTTCGACATTGAGGATCAGCGTCTCGGCTTCCTTGGGGCGGCCGGCAAAGATGATCTCGATGAAATAGGTTTTGGGCGCGACTTCGATCACTTCCGAGAGATCGGTGCCGCTGCCCTTGCCGTCGGACCATTTGACTTCACCCTTGGCGAAGGCAAGCTCCAGCGTGCGGCCGTCGTCGAACGAAATCTTGTGAGACGAGCCGGCAAGAGCCTCCGTCGCCGGCAGGCGGTTCGTGTCGATGCCATAGGCGAATTCGTCGTAGGTTTTCCAGTCCTTGGGATTCTGGTTCATCGGTATCTCCTCCCCATTATTCTACAAAAGCAAGTGTCGGCAGGTCGACCGTGCCCGCGCCGCCGTCGACAGTCAGGACCGCGCCATTGATCATCGATGCTTCGCCCGAGGCGAGGAAGCAGACGGCATTGGCGACATCTTCGGCGGTTGCCGGCCGGCCAAGCGGCACGTCCTTGGTGACGAGCGCATAGGCTTCCTCGATGCTGTTCAGCTTGTATTTCTCGACGATGAACTCCATCTGCTCGTCGGCCATGGCGGTCGTCACCCAACCCGGGCAGACGGTGTTGGTGCGTACGCCCTTGCGGCCGTAGTCGCGCGCCAGCGATTTCGCGAGCCCGATGCAGCCGTGCTTCATCGTGACGTAGCCGGCCGCATCCGGGCCGGCAAACAGCCCGGCGATCGAGGCGAGAACGACGATATTGCCCTGGTTCTTGATGAGATGAGGCAGGGATTCGCGGGCGCTGACGAAGGCGGTGTTGAGGTTGAGACGCACGGCAAGATCCCAGGTCTCGTCCGACATGCTGACCGTCGGTCCAACGCCATGGCCGCCGGCATTGGCAATCAGAATATCGAGGCCGCCATGGGTCTCGACCACTTTTTCTACGGCAGCCTTCATCGCGGCTCCGTCGGCCGCATCGGCTGCCACGATGGTTGCGCCGATCTCCTCGGCCACCGCTCGCAGCGGCTCGGGACGACGGCCGACGAGCGCGACATTGCCGCCTTCCTGCCGAATGCGGCGCGCAACTGCAGCGCCGATGCCCGTACCACCGCCAGTGATCAGGGCGGTCTTGTTCTTGAAACGCATGTTTCCTCCTCTTGGCTTTCTGGATCATCATGGCCGATGCTTGCGAAGGCGTCGCGTCTAGCTGTGCAGTCCGTTTTGACTGAGCGTGCACAATGCATCCTCAAGGCCGATAATTTGCGCGATGAGGGACAAGGTCATGCGACGCCGGGGAGGGCGGTGTCGGCGATCAATAGACCTTAGCGTCCGCCGGCGGCTTGGCGGCGTCGGCTTTCTTGAAGTCGTCGAGGAGTTTGGTCGTGGCATTGGCAAGCAGGGTGACGTCATTGCCGATCGCGACGAATGTCGCACCAAGTTCGAGATAGCGTTTGGCCAGCGAGAGGTCGCCGATCAGGATACCGGCTGCCTTGTCGTGCGACTGGATTTTTGCCAGAGCCTTCTCGACCTCTGCCTGCACCTCTGGCGCACCGGGTTTTCCGAGATAGCCCATGTCGGCGGCAAGATCGGCGGGGCCGATGAAGACGCCGTCAACGCCTTCCGTCGAGGCGATGTCGTCGAGCGCTGCAAGCCCGGCTCGGCTTTCCACCTGCAGGAGCAGGCAGATCTCGTCATTGGCCGTCGCAAGGTAGTCCGGAATGCGGTTGAAAGCAGAAGCGCGGGCAAGAGCTGCGCCGACGCCGCGCACACCGTGCGGCGGATATCTGATCGCCCTGACCAGGGCCTCGGCCATTTCCTTGCTTTCGACCATGGGAATGAGCAGTGTCTGGGCGCCGATATCAAGCAGCTGCTTGATAATCCAGGTCTCGCCAATCGGCGGACGGATCACCGCATGGCTTGATGTGCCCTTCATCGCCTGCAGTTGCGAGACGAGAAGCGGCACGTCGTTCGGCGCGTGCTCGGCATCGAGCAGCAGCCAGTCGTAACCGGCGCCAGCTGATATCTCGACCGTGTAGGCATTGGCGAGCGCCTGCCAGAGGCCGATCTGCGCCCGCCCTTCCTTCAGGGCTTGCTTGAAGTGGTTCTTGGGCGCCGGCATGAGTTCACTCCTTCATGCAAAGAACAGGCTGACCGATCCGTAGGGACCGAAATCGGCATTGATCGTATCGCCGTGCCGCGCCTCGATCGGGCGGATAAACGAACCGGCAAGCACGATCTGGCCGGCCTCGATGCCGTCGCCATATTGCGACAGGCGATTGGCAAGCCAGGCGATGCCGCGTGCAGGCTGGTTAAGAACGCCAGCACCAAGGCCGGTTTCCTCGACTTCGGCGTTGCGGCTGACGATCGCGCCCATCCAGCGCATGTCGATCTGGTCGGGCCGCACCGCGCGGCCGCCGGTGACGATGCCGGCGTTGGCGGCGTTGTCTGAGATGGTATCGACGATGGTGCGGGCCTTCTTCGTGTCAGGATCGACGCGGAGGATGCGGGTGTCGAGGATCTCAAGCGCCGGCGTGACATAGTCGGTGGCATTCAGCACATCGAAGATCGAAACATTCGGCCCCCTGAGCGGCGCCTTCATGACGAAAGCGATTTCGGCCTCGATGCGTGGCTGGATGAAGCGATCAGCCGGCACGGTCGCGCCGTCTTCGAAGATCATGTCGTCGAAGAGCACGCCGGAATCGGGAATGTTGATATTGAGGGCATATTGCATCGCCTTCGATGTCAGCCCGATCTTCCAGCCGATCGGCTTGCGGCCGGCTGCTATCTTCTTCTTCACCCATGCACTCTGGATGGCATAGGAGTCGTCCATGGTCATCTGCGGGTGCTTCAGCGACAGGAGCCCGGTCTGAAGGCGCGTCCGCTCGGCCTGGTCGAGGCTCTCAGCTGCGGCCTGGATTTCATCTTGCGACAGCATCAGAGCACCTCGTCGGCGATGGTGTTTTTCAGGATGCCGAGGCCATCGGCCTCGACTTCGACGACATCGCCGGGCTTCAGCCAGATCGGCGGGTCGAAGCGGGCGCCGGCGCCGGTCGGCGTGCCTGTTACGATGACGTCGCCGGGGACGAGCGTGGTGAAGGTGGAGATGTAGTTGATGATTTTGCGGAAGGAGAAGATCATCCGGCTGGTGCGGTCGCTCTGGCGGACCTCGCCGTTGACGCGGGTCTTGAGCTCGATGTCATCTAGCTGAGCCGCATCGGTGAAGGGGATCAACCAGGGGCCGATAGAGCCTGTATTGTCGAAATTCTTGCCCTGGGTGACGTTGAACTTCGCGTGCCGAACCCAGTCGCGGATCGTACCTTCGTTGCAAAGCGAGAGAGCCGCAATGTGGCTGAAGGCATCGACTTCGGCAATCCGCCGGCCGCCCTTGCCGATGACGATGACGATCTCGCCTTCGTAGTCGAGTTGGGGGCTTTCCGGCGGCCGGATCAGCGGTTGGTCGTGGCCGGTGAAGGACCGCGGAAAGCGGATGAAGAGCGAGGGGTTGGAGGGGGCAGCCTGCCCATCCTTGTATTCCTCGTTGCGGTCGGGGAAGTTGACCCCGACGCAGATGATCTTTTCCGGCGACGGGATGGGAATCTCGAAGCGGATGTCGTCAAGCGCGAAATCCGGCTTCAACGATTTGGCTTCCTCCGCGAGCTGAGCGAGGCAGCCAGCCTGGATCACCTCACGCAGCGTCGGCCAGGTCGCGCCGTGGCGGGCGGAGAGGTCGACGACACCGCCGTCGACCGCAAGCCCGTAACCGTGACGGCCGCTTCTCGAAAAAGACAGGAATCTTGGATGGGTCATGCTTTCATGGCCTTCTCTTGACCTCAGACGACGCCGCCGAGGCAGACATATTTGATTTCGGTGAATTCCTCGATGCCGTAGCGCGATCCCTCGCGGCCGAGGCCTGAGAGTTTGACGCCGCCGAAAGGCGCTTCGGCCGTCGAGATCAGGCCGGTATTGACCCCGACCATGCCGTATTCCAGCGCTTCCGCGACACGGAAGACGCGGGCGAGGTCCTTGGCATAGAAATAGGAGGCGAGGCCGAATTCGGTGTCGTTCGCCTGGGCGATGACGTCGGCCTCGTCCTTGAAGCGGAAGAGGGGAGCCACCGGCCCGAAGGTCTCTTCCTTCGCAACGGCCATGGCGGGTGTGACGTCGGCAAGCACGGTTGCCTCATAGAAGCGTCCGCCGAGCTGATGGCGATGACCGCCGGCAACGACGCGGCCTCCCTTGGAAAGGGCATCGGCGACATGCTCCTCGACCTTGGCAAGG
Organism: Martinezella tropici; assembly: GCA_000799755.1. GTDB lineage: Bacteria > Pseudomonadota > Alphaproteobacteria > Rhizobiales > Rhizobiaceae > Rhizobium > Rhizobium tropici_A. Next base: position 262,460 of record JUHI01000003.1, on the reverse strand, counting down.
GCTGCCTCGTCGATCAGCGGTCCGAGATTGATGCCCTCGTCGAAACCGTTGCCGGTCTTCAGCGAATTGACGGCCTTGGAGAGCTTTTCCGCAAAGGCATCATAGACGCCGTCCTGCACATAGAGACGATTGGCGCAGACGCAGGTCTGGCCGTTATTGCGGAACTTGGCAATCATGGCACCTTCGACGGCGGCATCGAGATCAGCGTCGTCGAAGACGATGAAAGGCGCATTGCCGCCGAGTTCCAGGCCGAGTTTCTTGATGGTCGGCGCGCTCTGCTTGTAGAGCTCGGCGCCGACTTCGGTCGAACCGGTGAAAGTGAGCTTGCGCACGACAGGGCTACCCGTCATTTCGGCGCCGATGGCGCGGGCCGAGCCTGTCAGAACGCTGAAGAGACCCTTGGGCAGGCCGGCGCGTTCGGCCAGGATCGCAATCGCGATCGCCGAAAACGGCGTCTGCGAGGCGGGCTTCAGCACCATGGCGCAGCCGGCGGCAAAGGCCGGCCCGGCCTTGCGGGTGATCATCGCATTCGGGAAATTCCAGGGGGTGATCGCCGCGACCACGCCGATCGGCTGTTTCATGACCAGAATGCGCTTGTCCTTCTGGTGGCCGGGAATGATGTCGCCATAGACGCGGCGGGCCTCTTCGGCAAACCATTCGACGAAGCTTGCGCCATAGGCGATCTCGCCCTTGGCTTCGGGCAGCGGTTTGCCCTGTTCGGCCGTCAGGATGCGTCCGAGATCATCCTGGTTTTCCATCATCAGCTCGAACCAGCGCCGGAGGATGCCGGAGCGTTCCTTGGCGGTGCGGCCGGCCCATTCCTTCTGCGCGGCTTCGGCTGCGGCAATCGCCTTCTTTGTCTCGGCGGCGCCCAGATTGGGAACGAGACCGATGATCTCGCCCGTGGCCGGATTGTCGACCTTGATCGCATTGGATGGATCGGCTTCGATCCACTCGCCGCCGACCAATGCCGCCTGTCGGAACAATGTTGCGTCTTTCAGATTCATGACTGCCTCCTCGCGCTTTCGAACGCTGATGAGAGCGGGCATTTTCACCCGCTCTCAAGGGTAACGCTTAAGGCGCGATAATCGGCTGTGCCTTCAGGTCAGGCTCGGCCACTTCCGCACCGGCAAACAGGCTACCATGTTCGAACCAGGATTTGGGAGCGGGTGCGCCCCAAAGAGTCTGGCGCTGCGGATCTTTCAGATCCCATTTGATCGGCTCCAGGTCAGGATCGACGGTCTGGTAGTCCGAGCAATAGATCTCGATGCGATGGCCGTCCGGATCGAGAATATAGAGGAAGAAGGCGTTCGAGATGCCGTGGCGGCCCGGACCGCGCTCGATATTGGCAACCCAGCCGGTCGTCGCCATCAGGTCGAGCAAGTCGATGATGTTGAGCGGCGTCGGCACCCAGAAGGCGGTGTGGTGCAGGCGCGGGCCGCGGCCATTGGTGAAGGCGATGTCGTGGACGCCGCCCTTGCGATGCGTCCAGGCCGCCCAGAGGCGACCGGTTTCCGCATCCTCGGTATATTCGGTCACGCGGAAGCCGAGCTCGTTATAGAAGGCGACGCTCTCGTCGACATTGGTCGAGAAGCAGTTGAAGTGGTCGATGCGCAGCGGCTTCACACCCTTGTAAAGCGCGTATTTCTGGTGGATCGGCGGCAGGCGATCCATCTTCGAATAGAATTCAAGGGGTATGCCGTGCGGGTCGCGGGTACGGAAGGTCCGCGCCTGATAGGGGCGTTCGACCCATTCCACCGGCAGATCCTTGCCCTTGAAGAAATGCGCCGCCTTGTCGAGATCCTCGTCGCTGAAGACCTTGAAGCCGAGATCACGCGCCTCGGCCTTGTCGGACTTCTTGAGCACGATGCAGTGATGGCCGCGCTCTTCCAGCGCCCGGAGATAGATCGTATCGGCCGTTTCGTCCGTCACCTGCAGGCCGAGCGTATCGACATAGAAGGCGCGGGACTTGGCAAGATCGATGACGCCGAACTCGACATGGCTGAGGCGGACGATGTTGAAGGGCGGGTAGAGATTGGGTTTCGGCAGGGGCATTTGTTCCTCCTCTTATGCGTACTTATGTGTTGGCGGCTCAGCCGCCGAGTTTCTGAATGGCGTGTGGCTTGGTGGCGAAGGCGATGTTCTTGGTTTCCATGTAGAAATCGAAAGACCAGTCGCCGCCGTCGCGGCCGATGCCGGAGCTCTTGACCCCACCGAAGGGGGTCGGCAAATGGCGGACGTTTTCTGAGTTCACCCAGATCATGCCGGCTTCGAGATGATCGGTGAACCGGAAAGCGCGGGTGACGTCCGACGTCCAGAGATAGCCTGTGAGGCCGTATTGGACGTCATTGGCAAGGGCAAGCGCATCGGCTTCGTCCTTGAAGGGGATGGCAGTCAGCACCGGCCCGAAGATCTCTTCCTGGGCGATGCGCATCTGGTTGTTGGCGCCGGTGAACAGGGTGGGGGAGACATAGCAACCGCCGCCAGGGCCGTTGACCTTCTCACCGCCGGCGGCAAGCGTAGCACCTTCCGAACGGCCGATCTGGATATATTCCAGCACCTTCTTTTCATGCACGGGATGAACGAGCGGGCCGACCACGGTTTCCGGGTCCAGCGGATGACCGACCTTGATACGCTTGGCCTTCTCAGCGACGATCGCGGTGAATTTGTCGTAGACGCTTTCCTCGACCAGCAGGCGCGATGACGAGGTGCAGCGCTCGCCGTTCAGAGAGTAGATCATGAAGACGGCCGCATCGGCGGCGCGCTCCAGATCGGCGTCTGCAAAGACGATGACCGGGTTCTTGCCGCCAAGCTCGAAATGCACACGCTTCAGCGTATCAGCGCCCTGCTTCATGATCATCGAGCCGGTGCGGCTTTCGCCGACGAAGCCGATCGCCTTGATCAGGGGATGTTCCGTCAGAGCCTTGCCGGCATCCTCGCCGAAGCCGTTGACGAGGTTCCAGACCCCCTTCGGCAGGCCGGCTTCCTCGGCGATGTCAATCAGAAGGCGCGCGGTCAGCGGCGAGAACTCGGCCGGCTTGTGGACGATGGTGCATCCGGCGGCAAGCGCCGGCGCGATCTTCCAGGTCGACAGCATGAAAGGGGTGTTCCAGGGCGTGATGATACCGACCGGGCCGATCGGCACGCGGGTCGTCAGGTTCACCTGGCCCTCGGCGCGGATCGCCTTGCCGTCACGGGCTTCCGGTGCGCGGTCGGCGAAGAAGCGGAAGTTTTCCGCGCCGCGCAGGGCGGCTTTCGCCATGAACTTCAGCGACTGCCCGGTGTCCATGCATTCGACGAAGGCGATCTCTTCGGCGCGGGCCACGATCGCATCGGCTATTCTGTGCAGCAGCTTCTTGCGCGCGTCGCCCGGCATGGCGGCCCATTCGGCGAAAGCGGCTTTTGCAGCCTTTGCGGCGCGATCGATATCGGCAGCCTTGCCGCGGGCAACGGTTGCGAGCGGCTTCAGGTCGATGGGGGAGATGGTCTCGAAGGTGGAACCATCATCGGCGCGCACATCCTCGCCATTGATGCGGTTGAGTACGCCGCTATCCTTGAACCGGGCCAGAAAGCCTTCGGCCTTTGCGATGTTTTCCTGCAGTTTGGACATCGTCTATTCCTTTGGTGTTACGTCGTCCCGCGAAGGGAGGTGTCACTTGCCGCGTAGACGCGGGTGAATGGCGTTCTTCTTCCAACTCAGTTCCGCATCGATCTCGCGGATCTCCAGCGAGAGGGCGAAATGCGGCGTCTCAAAGAGGGGGCCGAGGACGTCGATGGCCGCTGCAAAGATCGCCTCACCTGTGCGCTTCTTTTCGTCGTCCGTACGGCCCTTGCCGATGCGGAAGTTCAGATCCACGAAGGCGTTTTCAGGCAGCTTGTCGGCGATGGCGTAATGCTCGGCGCGAAAGGCGCGCACCCGTACGGCCCCGACCTCGAAAAGACCGGTATCCAGAACTGTCTTCAGCAGCCGCTCGCAGAGCGCGCCGATATCGGCGCGGCCCTCTAGATTAGCCGAATATTCGATGGCGAGATGTGGCATTAAGTCCTCCCGATCTCCTATTTACTTAACACGTTAACAATTATGTTGAAGATGTCAAGCGGCAGAGTCAGCTTTCTTGCCATCTCCAGGCTTTCATTGACGTAGCGCGACAGGCGCTCGGCGCTGTCGGGAATTTCCGGGCGTTCGGCGAGCCATCCGATATATGTAAGGCTCCTCAGCACCATGAATAGAGGCAGGCTCGCCAGAGCCGCGTCGGAGAGTGCTCGCCGGCTGCGGTAGCCTGATATCAGCGCTCTCTCGATTGCCGGATAGGCGGGTTCGTTGCGGTTCTTGAGCAGCGTCGTTGCCAGATCGAACAGGCGGAAACCGTGCCCCGCGTCGTCGAAATCGATGAAGGCGACATTGCCGTCAGTTCCTGTCAGGAAGATGTTTTCCCGTACGAGATCGGCATGGATCAGTCCGTAGTCGAGGCTCTCACTGTCCGCATAAGCGAGGGCGCGGCGCAGCTCGTGGCGTAGTGCCGAGAGCGCGATAATGCTCTCAGGCGAAAGGCCGCGACAATCCCAGAAGCGGCCCCAGAGTGGCTTTTCGCCGACCAGGCCGTCGACGTCCCAAGCCGGACGACGAAAGCGTTCCGGCGGTTCCCAGGCATCGGCAAGCGCGTGCATGGCGGCCATGTTTTGACCGATGCGGAAGAAGATTGCCTCCTGCATTTCAGTCGATTGCGAAAGCGGCGTGCCGCTCTGGCCAAGCGGAACGCCATCGATCCAGCTCACCACATCGGCATGCTGTTCGGGAAAATGCCTGTTGGCCCCCAGGCGAACGAGGCTTTGCCTGCTTGTCGTTGGAACCGGGCTCGGGACGTCGAGCCCGCCTAGCTTGAGCGCCGCCATGAAATGTAGTTCCGAACGCAGGCTCGTCTCGTCATGGTAACCCGGTCGGTGCAACCGGAGGGCGGCGAATTGCCCGTCTTCCAGCGTAATGCGGAAGACGGCGTTCTCCCGATATTTCATCAGGACCGGCTCGTGCGCCTGCACCGGCCAATGGTCGAGGGCCTCCAGCGCGCGCTTCTGCAAGGCGTCGCGGATGTTTTGCGGCAGCTGATCAGCCATATCGCCTCACAGGCCGGACAGGACGTCGTCGAAGATCGACAACATGAATTCGGCATTTTCCCGGGTGAACGGCATGGGCGGGCGGATCTTCGTAGCGCATTGGTGAATGCCGATCTTGCCCATCAGCACGCCGCGTTCGCGCATGGTGTTGATGATGCGTGTCGCCTCGGCAGTGGCCGGCTCCTTCGTTTGCCTGTCCAGAACGAATTCCGTGCCCATGAACAGGCCGCTGCCGCGCACATCGCCGATGATCGAATGCTTCTGCGCCAGCCGCTTGAAGGCATCGCGGGTGTATTCGCCGACATTGCGGGCATTCTCGACGAGTTTTTCATTCTCGATGACATCGAGCACCGCCATGGCAGCCGCACAGGAGACCGGATTGCCGCCGAAGGTATTGAAATAGCGGAATGCCTTGCGGAAGGCATTGATCGTATCGACATTGGCGATGACGCCGCCGACGGGATGCCCATTGGCCATCGGCTTACCGAGTGTCACGATATCGGGAACGATGCCCGCGTGCTGGTGGCCCCACATGTGCGAGCCTGTGCGGCCGAAACCGGGCTGCACCTCATCGGTGATCACGAGGCCGCCGGCCTTGCGCACGGCAGCAACCGTCTTATCCAGGAAGCCCGGCGGCAGATCCGGAAAGCCTTCGTTGGCAAAGAACGGATCGATGATGATGGCCGAGAAGCCGTGCGGTGTGTCTTGAAGAGAGGCGATTGCCTTCTCGACTTCGGCTGCGAAGGCCGTCGCAAAAGCGTCTCCGCCCTCGCCGCCGAGCGGACGGTAGCTGTCGGGAGCCGGCACATGGCGGACATGGCCGCCGAAACCGCCAACCGGCGGCATGCGGGTCGATAGCTGCGATACCGCGGTCGTATTGCCATGATAGGTGTGGTTCGTGGCGATGACGCCGGTCTTTCCGGTCACCGCCTGCGCCATGCGCAGGGCCACGTCGTTCGCCTCGCTGCCGGTGCAGGTCAGGATCGCGGCATTGAGGCTCTTGTCGAAGGTTGCAGTCAGCCGCTCGACATAGTCGAGAATGCCTTCATGCAGGTAGCGCGTATGCGTGTTCAGCATCGACGCCTGCCGGGTGATCGCCTCGACGACGTGAGGATGGCAATGGCCGACATGCGGCACGTTGTTGTAGCAGTCGAGATATTTGCGGCCGTCGGCATCCCAGAGCCAGACGCCTTCCCCGCGCACGAGATGCACGGGGTCGTCGTAGAAGAGCGACATGTTGCGGCCTAAGAGCCGTTCACGACGCGCGATAAGGGCTGCATTGTCGGACATGATCAGCCCCGTGCTGCAGTGAGACCTGCGTCGAGCGCGGTCAGCATCGTCTGGACATTTTCCGCGGTCACGATCAGCGGCGGCGACATGATGACGTTGGCACCCGAGGTGCGCACCAGAACGCCGGCATCATAGGTGGCGTCCTGCACCTTCTGGATGACGTCCTTGGCAGCGCCGCTCTTCTTTGTGCGGTCGCTGACGAGTTCGAGGGCGCACATCAGGCCCTTGCCGCGCACGTCGCCCACCAGCTCATGCTTGTCCTGCAGCTCCTTCAGGCCGGAGAGCAGCTCTTCGCCGCGAGCGGCCGCATTATCGGCGACGTTGAGGCGCTTGGTTTCCTTCAAGGTGGCAAGGGCTGCGGCCGCGCCGACCGGATGGCCGGAATAGGTGTAGCCGTGGCCGATGCTGCCGAGCGGGCCCTTGTTGCTTTCGAAGACCTGCGCCACCTTGTCGGAGATCATCACGGCACCGAAGGGGAAGTAGCCGTTGGTGATCGCCTTTGCCGTCGACATCATGTCCGGCTGTACGCCCCAGAGGCGCGACCCGGTCCAGGCGCCGGTGCGGCCGAACGCCGTTATGACCTCGTCGGCGATCAAGAGAATGCCATGCCGGTCGCAGATCTCGCGCATCAGCGGCAGGAAGGTTTCGTGCGGGACGATCACGCCGCCGGCGCCGAGCACCGGTTCGACGATGAGGGCAGCGATGGTGTCGGCACCCTGGAAGGCGATTTCATCCTCGAAGAGCCTGCCGATCGCCGCCGCGATCTCGGCATCGTCGGTGGTGTTGAAGGGGTTGCGATAGGTGAAGGGGGCGGGCAGGTGGATGACGCCCGGGAGCAGCGGCTCGTAATTGCGACGGAAGTTCTGGTTGCCGTTGACGGAAGCGCCGCCGAAATGCGTGCCGTGATAGCCCTTTTTTAGTGCGACGAACTTGGTGCGCTCCGGCTGGCCGTTGACCTTGTGGAACTGGCGCGCCAGCCGCAGGCAGGTCTCGACCGAATCCGAGCCGCCCGAGGTGAAGAAGGAGCGGCTGAGGCCATCCGGCTTGAACCATTCGGCAAGTTCGTAGGAGAGTTCGATCAGCGGCGAGTTGGTCGTGCCGCGAAACGTCGAGTAGTAGGGCAGCTCATCGAGCTGGTCGCGGATCGCCTTCTTCACCGGCTCGCAGGAATAGCCGAGATTGACGTTCCAGAGGCCGCCGACGGCATCAAGCACCTTCTTGCCCTGAATATCGACGATTTCGACGCCTTCGCCTGAATTGATGATGCGCGGCGGGTTGGCCTGCATTTCCGCGGGATGAGCCATCGGATGCCACAGGTGGCGGGCATTGTTTTCGATGATGAAATTGGTCTCACGCATGTCAAATTCCTCTTGGTTCAGAGCCCCAGCATGGCAAGTGCGCGGGCATAGCTTTCTGCAGGGCGGGTCACGTCGAAATGCACGTGAGGCAGGCTCACGGCTTCGGCGCCCTCGATGTTCTTCTTCTGGTCGTCAACGAAGACGCAGGCCTCGCGCGGCAAGTTAAGCTCGGCAAGAACGAGCTCGTAAGCGCGGGGATCGGGTTTCAGGATCTTCGTATAGGTTGCATCGACGATGACGTCGAAAAGTTCGATCAGCGGAAAACGTTGGCGGAACTCGACGCCGTAGAAGAGGTCGAGTTCGTTCGACAGGATCGCCAGCTTGAGACCGGCCTTCTTGGCGCGCAGAATGGCGTCGCGGGCTTCCGGGCGCAGAACCAGTTCCGGCTCGGCGCCGCGCGCGCGGCGGACGAAGGTCTGCATATCGGTCCAGTTTTCACCGACCAGCTCGCCGACTTCGTTCGTGCGCTTGAGCCAATAGTCGCGTTCGGTGATCTCGCGATTCTGCATTGCAACCCAGAGCGGGTCCGTCGTCGTGTCGAACGGTCCGAGCCAGGTCAGCGAACCCTCGGGAAGGCCGAGGGCGCGCTCGGTGACGTCATGCGTCTCGAACAGCGTGCGAGTGACGACGCCGCCGAAGTCGAGGATAAGCGCGCAGTCCTGTGTCATGGCCTTCCCTCCGGAATGACGCCTTCGGCCACCCATTGATCGAAGATGGCGAGTGCTGCTGCCGAAAAGGCCGGTTCGTTGATATGGGCAGAGATCTCTTGCAACGTTACGGAAGGCGGAACGGCGCGGCGCATCTCGTCGACGAAGGCGTCGAGACCTTCCGGATCATGCAGCGGCTCTTCCGGTTTGTCCCATTCCTGCAAGCCCTCGGTCGGCAGGAGGAAGGCGACCTTCGCATCGGCGCGTTTCAGTTTTTCTCCGATCAGCCGCGCGACTTCACGCCGTCCCTCTGGCGATGTCGTCACCGATCCGATCAGCCGGTTATGGGCATGATAGGGGCGATCGGCAAAAATCCCGGGCAGTGCCTGCCATGCCTGCAGATCGACCATGTCGACGGCGCCGGGGGCGACGAGCTGCGGAATGCCGGCGCGTCCGGCGTTCTCGAGCCTGTCCGGCCCGGAGGTAACGACGCTGCTATAATGATGATTACTGACTTCCTGGATGCAGAAATCGAAGACGGCGGCAAAGTCGCCCTTCGCGGCGATCGCCTCATAAGCGCGGCCGCCCATGCCGGTGGAGTGGAAGACGGCGACGTCATAGCCGCGCCTTTCCAGCTCGGGCCGCAGATACTTCATATATTTCAGGCAGGACGAGCCGAGAGACGTCATGCCGACGAGCGGCCGTTCGCGATCGGGCTTGGTGCCGTGCTTTGCGGCTCCGACGACCGCGCCGCAAGCCTGCGAAAGGACCGAACGGCAGATGCTGTTGAGGCCGTAGAGGCCGCCGGCCCACAGGATCATCATCAGGTCTGGCGCGATGCGTTCCGGCGGAATGAGATGGGAGTAAGCTATGGTGGAAACGACGAACTTCGGGACGCCGAGTGGCAGGACGGCGGCGACATCAAGCGCCAGATCCGTGCCCATGGACCCGCCGAGCGCGATGACGCCATCAACCAGGCCGTCGCCATAGAGCTGTCGGGTCAGTGCAGATGCGCCCTTTGCCATGGCTTCCATGGCGCTGTTTTCATCGCCGCTTTCGGCAATCGCCTCGATCGTTGTAGCGGCGGCCTTTGCGATGTCATGCTTGGAATAGTCGGGGCTATAGGGCGGATTGCCGAGAATGCTGACATCCATCATAACAGGCTGGCCGCCAGCTTCCCTGATGACGGACGCCATGAATTGCAGTTCGTCGCATTTGGTGTCACCGGTTCCGATGACGAGTATCCTTGGCAGGGGAGCCGCGGGGCTCATCAATCTGTCCTCCTGATTTTTGCAATGGTTCCCATGGGTCTTTCCGACCCGTAATATTTTTCTGAGATGGCGTTGGCCGCAGCGACGGCCTGGGCGCCGAATTCGTGGATGGCAGCCTTGGTCGTGCGTGAGAGCGGCGCGGCAATCGCCACGCAGCCGATCGGATGGCCGTTCGGCATCCGCACCGGCGCCGCCGTACTGATGACGCCTGCCTCAAGCCCCTGATGGCTGATGGAAAAGCCGCGTGCAGCAGTCTCATCGAGCATGGCGCGCACCAACTGCGGATCGGTGACGGTGTGATCGGTAAATTTCTCGAGCGGCTTCTTGAGCGCCGCGTCGATTTCCGCCCGAGCGCAGAAGGCAAGGTATGCACCGCCGGACGCGGTGGCATGGAGGGGCAAGAGACTGCCGACATCGACGATGATGCGATGCGCGCGCGGCGAATCCTCGACGTGAATGGTCGAAAGCTGTCCGCCGGAAAACTCCGAGAGATGCACCGTTTCGGTCGATGATTCGGCGAGCGCCCTGATGAAAGGGATGGCAACCCGCAGGAAGGGAAAGCGCGCCTCGCGGATGCGGGCGAGACGAACGGGCGCCGAGCCGATACGGTAGCGACGGCTATCCGGATCCTGCTCCACGAAACCGTGCTTTTCCAGCTCCACCAGAAAGCGTCGTGCCGTCGCCTTGTCCAGCGCGCACAGGCGGGCGATGTCGGTCAGACCCGCCTCCTTGTCCAGCCGTGACAGGGTGTCCAGCAATGCCAGCGCCTTTCCGATCGTGCTCATCGTTCCTCCTCTTGGGTTGGTCAGTTTCCGATTTTGTGCGTCCAGCCGTGGCTCTCGTCAAATCAGCTTGTTGACCCTGCGCTGCGGCACGATAGCAGCGACCCAAGATACTTAACATGCGAAATAACTTGACAGAGGGCGGCAATGTTTGCAAGTCTATATTTGAAGCTACGGTTCAAATATTGAACCATAAGCGCTGACGGCGATAAAATCAACAAAAGCATAAGCCCGCTCGTCAGTCCGGTTTTTGGTGGAGGTCGCCCGCGTGCAATCGCGGCGATGATCGGATGTTCTTAAACAAGGGGAACGAACGCAAATGAGCACGCAAAATTCGCAAGGCGCGGCTGAAAACCAGCTACGCAAAAACAGTCTCGGCGTCGGTGCCGTGACCTTCCTCGTGGTGTCGGCCGCAGCACCGCTGACGGCTGTTGCCGGCGGTGTGCCGCTTTCAATGATGCTCGGCAATGGGCCGGGCATACCGCTCACCTTTCTGCTGGTGACAGGCATTCTGTTGTTGTTTGCGGTCGGCTATGTCGCCATGGCCCGTCACATCCGCAACGCGGGCGCCTTCTATGCCTACACGGCCCAGGGCCTTGGCGGTCTCATGGGTGGTGCCGCGGCGCTCATCGCCATCCTTGCCTACAATGCCATGCAGGTGGGCGTTCTCGGGCTTTTCGGGGCGGCGACCAAGGGCTTCTTTGCCGAGCAGCTCGGCCTTGACCTGCCCTGGTGGGTCTGGAGCTTTGTCGGCATCGCCTTCGTCGCCGTTTTCGGCTACCGTCGCGTCGATCTATCGGCGAAGGTGCTGACGGTGCTCGTTATTCTCGAATATCTCGTCGTGCTCGTCATCGACGCTGCGATCTTCGTCAAGGGCGGCGATGCCGGCCTTTCTGCAGCACCGTTTACGCCAACCGCCTTCTGGAGCGGAACGCCGGCGATCGGCCTCCTGTTTTGCTTCGCAGCCTTCATCGGCTTCGAAGCCACGACCATCTATAGCGAAGAGGCTCGTGAGCCGGAAAAGACCGTCCCGCGCGCCACCTATATTTCCGTTCTCATCATCGGCCTCTTCTACATGTTGACATCCTGGCTGATGGTGACCGGCGCCGGCGTCGACAAGCTCGTGCCGACGCTGCAGGGGCTTGCCGATCCGACGACTTTCCTCTTCGGCCTTGCCGAGCGCTATGTCGGCCACTGGATTACCGTCGTGATGAGCGTTCTCTTCATCACCAGCCTGTTTGCCGGCATTCTCGCCTTCCACAATGGCGTGGCGCGCTACATGTATGTTGCCGGTCGCGAGGGGCTGCTGCCGAAGTCTGTTGGCGTTACGCATCCGATCTTCCAGAGCCCGCATGTCGGTTCGATTATCCAGACTGTCATCGCCGTGCTCGTCGTCGCGCTTTTTGCGGTCACGGGTCAGGATCCGGTGCTGGCGCTCTTCTCCTGGCTTACCAATGTCGCGACGCTCGCAATCATCCTGCTGATGGCTTTCACGGCCTTCTCGATCGTTATGTTCTTCACCCGCAACCCGGGACTTGAACGCAATGTCCTTGCGATCAAGGTGTTGCCGATCGTGACGGGACTGATCCTTCTGGCACTCGTCTATTATATCTCGGCGAACTTCGGCGCGATTGCCGGTGCCAATGGCGTGTTGGCGGTGTTGTTGCCGGGTCTGGTGCTGGTCGCAGGGATCATCGGATTTATCGCAGCGGCACGTCTGAAATCGTCAGACGCGGCGGGCTATGCCCGCCTCGGTGCCGGCCAGGAAGCCTGAACCAGTTCCAATCGTGGTGGCGGGGAAGCCCGCCACCCTCTTTGTGAGAAAATGAGATGCAGGACAAGATCGATCAGCTCCGGACATTATCCGTTTCGCCACAGACTCTGTTTATCGGCGGTGCATGGCGCCAGCCGGCCAGCGGTGCCGCCATGGACGTCATTTCGCCGATCGACGGCACGCTCCTCACCACGATTGCCGATGCCGGTACGGAAGATGTCGATCTCGCCGTCAAGGCAGCGCGTCGGGCCTTCGAAAAGGGCACCTGGTCGAAGGCGGCACCGGCCGAACGCAAGAAGGTGCTGCTGAAAATTGCCGAACTGATCGAGAAGAACACGCTCGAACTCGCAGTGCTCGGCGTGCGTGACAACGGCACCGAAATCTCGATGGCACTGAAGGCCGAGCCCGGCAGTGCGGCCGGCACGTTCCGCTATTATGCCGAGGCGATCGACAAGGTCTATGGCGAGATCGCTCCGACAGCCGAGAATATTCTCGGTCTCGTCCACCGCGAAGCCATCGGTGTCGTCGCGGCCATCGTGCCGTGGAATTTCCCGATGATGATCGGCGCGTGGAAGATCGCACCAGCGCTTGCCGCTGGCAATTCCGTGGTGCTGAAGCCCGCCGAGGGTGCGTCGCTGACGCTGCTGAAGCTTGCCGAAATCTGTGCCGAAGCGGGATTGCCCGAAGGCGTCTTCAACGTCGTCACCGGCCGCGGCGCGGTTTGCGGCGAGGCGTTGGGGCTGCATATGGATATCGATGTGCTCGCCTTCACCGGTTCCGGTCCTATCGGGCGGCGGCTTCTTGAATATTCGGCGCGCTCCAATCTGAAGCGGGTCTATCTGGAGCTTGGCGGCAAGTCGCCGAATGTCATCTTTGCCGATGCGCCCGATCTCGATCAGGCGGCCAAGGTGTCGGCCTATGGTATCTTCCGCAATTCCGGGCAGGTTTGCGTCGCCGGTTCGCGGCTGCTGGTCGAAAAGTCGATTCATGAAGCCTTTTCGGAGAAAGTCGTACGCATCGCCGAGAGCATGAAGGTCGGCGATCCCTTGCAGTTGGCGACGGAAGCAGGAGCCATCTCCAGTGAGATCCAGCTGAAGAAGGACCTCGGCTACGTCTCGCAGGCGGTGTCGGAAGGCGCATCGCTGCGCGCCGGCGGCTCGCGGATTCTCGAGGAGACAGGTGGTTACTATATGCGGCCGGCTGTCTTCGACGTAACGCCCTCGATGACTTTGGCGCGGGAAGAGGTTTTCGGTCCGGTTCTTTCGATCATTCCCTTCGAGACGGAAGCTGAAGCCCTGGAGATCGCCAATGCCACGGAATATGGCCTTGCCTCGGCCGTCTGGACATCGAACCTGTCGCGCGCTCACCGGATGGTGCGCGGCATCCGCGCCGGCGTGGTGCATGTCAACACTTATGGCGGTGCCGATAACAGTGTCCCGCTCGGCGGCGTCAGGCAATCTGGCAACGGACATGACAAGTCGCTGCACGCGCTCGACAAGTACGTCGATCTGAAGACCGCATGGATACAACTCTAACGCCGGCTCGATCTCGCCATCACCCGGTTCGCCGCGTTCGAACCGGGGCCAATGTCGACGGTATAGCTTTCGGCATGTCGCGAGCCTCATCTGTTGAAGGCTCGGAGAGCGACTTCGTTTAGCCGCGCCGTGATCCAGCATGAGTGGTCTATTTTAAAAAGCGGGTCAATCTTCGGTGCCGATTGACATGGCGGGATTTATGAAGACATTTCAGCGGTCAAGACCGCATTGGGTGCTCGGATTGCCCCCGCTTGGGGTCCTCTATCTCTCTCGTTAGCGCGGCGCGGTACAGATATGAGAATTCGAGGCGGTCGCATCGCCATCCTTTTGTTCTTGCACGGTCTTGCGCTTCCTGCGTTTGCGGCAGCCGTGCAAGACCCCACTGAGCAGACGTTGAACGCATGCCTGAACGATCCAGAGCATGGATCGACCGGAGGGCAGGATGAATGCGAGGCCGCGGCGTTGGCATCCTATGACAAGCGAATGAACGTGGCCTATTCCAAGCTGATCAAGTCGCTGCCGGCCCAGGCTGGGCAAGACCTGAAGGCTGCTCAAAGAGCCTGGATAAGCTATCGTGATTTGGAGGCCCGGGCGCGGGGCGGGCTGTTCGAAACCCGGCAGGGAACCATGTATGCGCCCATGCAGGCAGACGCCGAAACCGATCTGACCCGCGACCGGACATTGCTTCTGGAAGGCTATCTTCGCGTCCTCGAGATCGACGGACCGTAAGAGAGATCAGAAGCGAGGGATTTCGATCCGAGCCCGTGCCCTTCGTGGCCGCAATGACAAGTCCGGATCGTGCTTGATGGCATGATTTTCGGCTCCATTTCATGCGCGGGTGGTTGTGGCGGCGATATGACATCGCCGTTGCTGAAAGCTATATGTCAATTTGAGGTCTGTGCGCGGACCGGCGCTTCCGCCATGCGTGGCGGGAACGAAAGCCCCAGATAACCGCATTGTCAGGCCAGATGCGAAGCCATTGCGGATCTGTATTAAAACTTGCGTCCTCCGGCTCAGGTCAACGCAGCACCATCAGCGACCTTAGACCCCACGCACTCGAACGCCATTACCGTCGCAATCAATGTAATTAACGTGTGAACTATATTGACAAACGTGCTGGTCTGCATCAACCTTAATATTTGAATAATTGGTTCAAATAATGAACCTAAACGGGAACAGATCAATGACTGCTATGCTCGGCTTTGCCGACCTCATTTTTGAGAATGGACGAATCTATACTGTCGAACCGGCCCAGCCATGGGCCGAAGCTCTTGCGATCAAGGACGGTCGCATCGTGGCCGTCGGGAGGTGGGCCGAGATCGAGGCTCTGAAAGGCGCGGAGACGCAGGTCATCGATCTCGAGGGAAAAATGGCGATGCCTGGCTTCGTCGATGTCCACAATCACATCATGATGGGCGGGCAGGCGGATCTGTTCGAAACGCAGATCCCGGCCGGTGCCTCGGTCGATGCGATCTGCGCCCATGTGCGCGCCCAGGCCGAGATCGTGCCGCGAGGGCAATGGATCGTCGCCAATCAATGGGGCGCCGACATGATTACGGCGCTGAATAGCGAGGCTTCGCTCAGGAAGCTCGATGACGCCGGCTGTGGCCATCCCGTACTGCTGCGCGACGAAACCATGCACAATCGCTGGGTCAACAGCGAGGCGATGCGGCTTGCCGGCATTTCCGACAACCAGCCCGATCCGCCGCAGGGCTCCTTCGGCCGTGACCCCTCAACCGGCAGGCTCACTGGCTTGCTGATCGAATCTGCCGCCGGGATCGTCGAGCGGACGGCGGCGGAAGCTTTCACCGAAGAGATGGGCGAGGCCGCCGTGGCGCGCGCCATCGAAATCGTCAATTCCTACGGCGTGACCGCTTTCCAGGACGCTGCTTCGGTTTTGCCGATCATGAAGGCGCTGAAGCATCTTGATACCAAGGGCAAGTTGACCGCCTGGGCCGTGACCTCGCTCCCGCTGATTGAGCCGAGCTTCATGTTCGGCCTTTCGGGTGATGCGCTTCTGGCTTTGCGCGATGAATATCGCAGCGCACATGTGAAGCCGAATTTCACGAAGATCTTCCTGGATGGCGTCCCCGGTGCTCGCACGGCCGCCTTCCATGATGCCTATGTCGCCGACGCGGCCCATCCGGAGGGCTATCGCGGCGAAGTCTTGGTGAGCTATCCCGATCTCGTTCGCCATATCGACAAGTCCGAAAAGCTCGGCATGGGCCTGAAGATCCATTGCACCGGCGACTACGCCGTGACCGAGATGCTTGATGCGGTCGAGGCCATCAGGCACTTCAACGGTCCGACCGATATCAAGCACCATATCGCCCATGCGAGCTATATCCGGGATGAGGATGTCAGCCGTTTCGGCCCGCTCGGCGTCGTCGCCGATCTCTGCCCGATGATCTGGTATCCGACGACTTTTCTGGAGGGTCACAAGGAGGCGATGGGCGAAGAACGTGCCACGCGCTTCTGGCCGATTGCGAGCCTGAAGGCGACCGGCGCACTGCTCGCCGGCGGTTCCGACTGGCCGGTCATTCCGATCCCCGATCCGTGGAACGGCATCGAGGGGATGGTGACGCGGCAGAATCCGTCCGGCGCCTTTCCGGGCGTCTCGCTCTGGGCGGAGCAGGCGATAGATCTTGCCTCGGCGATCGAGATCTACACTCTTAATTCGGCCAAGGCGATGCGGATTGACGAGGAGACGGGCTCGCTCGCCGTCGGCAAGTCTGCCGACATCATCGTGCTCGACCAGAACGTTTTCGAGGTGCCGGCCGATCGCATCGCCGACACCAAGGTCTTGACCACCTATTTCTCTGGTCAAGCCGTCTACCAGCGATAGCTGGCGCGGCGAAGAGGAAACGCCGCACATACAAAGAGAGGGAACAACATGAAACTGAGATCCGCATTCATCGTTCTGGGTCTGGCCGCGGCCGGCCTGGCATTTACCGGTTCGTCCGCCTTTGCGGCCGGTCCGACATGCAAGGATGGGCCGATCAGGATCGGCGCCGTCTCCACGGTCACCGGCGTCGTCGATTTTTCCGATGCGCCGAAGGCGACCAAGGCCGTTTTCGAGCAGCTGAACGAGGCTGGCGGCATCAACGGCTGCAAGATTGAATATTCGCTGGCTGATGATAAGGGCGATCCGCAGGTTGCGGCGCAGGCTGCGCGCGACCTGATCGACAACAAGGGCGTCGTGGCGCTTGCGGGCGGGGCGAGCCTGCTCGACTGCGCGGTCAACGCCGGCACTTACAACCGCAACGAGGTGCTTGCCGTTCAGGGCGTCGGCGTCGATCCGCTTTGCTTCAACGCTCCGAGTATTTCCCCCGTCAATGTCGGCCCCTTCACGCTGACGACGGTCATGCTCGATTATGCGACGAAGAACCTCGGGGCGAAGAAGGTCTGTGCCTTCTTCCTGATCCTCGGCGGCACGCAGGAGGCCTATGGTAACGCCGTTGCCGCCTGGCAGAAGATGAGCGGTAACACCATCGGTCTGGTCGACATGACCCTGCCGCCGCAGGGAGACTTGACGCCTTATGTCATCAAGGCGCGCGATGCCGGCTGTGATGCCGTGCTCACGAACCAGGTCGAGCCGGGTGTCGTGCAATGGGTGAAGACCGCCGACGCGCAGAAGATTTCCGGCATCAACTGGCTCTTCCTGGCCCCCGGCTACACCGAGGGTGTCGCCAAGGCGCTCGCCGACAGCAAGCAGCCGGTCTATGTCGGCACCGAATGGGAGCCTTATACCGAAAATAACGAGGCGAATGCCGACTGGATCAAGACCATGGATAAGGCGGGTCTCGCGAAGACCGCCTTCTCTCAGGGCGGCTACCTGGCGGCCAAGGTCATGATCGACACGATCTCCGGTATCGATGGCGAAGTGACCCGTGATGCCGTGACCTCTGCGCTCAAGGAGGGCAAAGAACTGCATTATTCGCTGGCCGGCAGCCCCTATGTCTTCGGCGATGCCCGTGCGCATTCGCCGATGAAGTCGACCAAGATCATGCAGCTCGTCGATGGCAAATGGACCGTCAAGACGCCGGATTGGTACACGCTGGCCAAGGCCAAGTAATGACGCACGTGCCGGTCCTGCCTTCGAAGGGCAGGGCCGGGCGTTGGCTCGACGCGACGACGATCTGATCTGGCGAGGCAAGTTTTGCCCGCTTCCGGAGTTCTGCAATGAACGCTCTCTTTACAGCCGCTGTGGCTGGCCTTTCCGCAGGTGGCGCCTATGCCATTCTCGGGGTCTGCGCGATCTTCACCTATCGCCTGGTCGCGGTGGTGAACTTCACCGGCGCCGCGATCGGCGCCACGGGCACTTTCATCATGGTTGCGCTGCACGAAGCCGGCATACCGCTGCTGCCGGCCGTCCTCTTGGGCATCGCTGCCGGTGCGGTTGCCGGCATCTTGATCGGCCTTGTGATGACGACATGGTTTGCCAACGCCAATGCCTCGACGAAGGCGGCGGTGACTGCGGCGCTTCTCGTCGGCATCATCGCGATCGGCCTGCGGCTGACCGGCGGCCAGCATCCGCATAATTTCCCGGAAATTATCGCTGGTTCGGCGTTCCGCCTCGCGGGTGTGGAGGTGACGTGGGCTGCCGTGACGACGCTTCTTCTATCGGTCGTCTTCACCATCGTAACGGAACAGTTCCTCGCCCGCACCCGCATCGGCCTGCAACTACGGGCGCTGTCGCAGCGGCCGATGGCGGCGGAGCTGATCGGCATTCGGGTGCGGCTCCTGGCGCTTGGCGTCTGGGCGGTGACCGGAGCTGTGACCTCCTTCGCGCTGATGATCATCGCGCCGTTGCGTTCGCCGGATTTCGCCTCGCTGAGCCTGCTCGTCGTGCCGGCGCTGGCCGCGGCCCTGATCGGCGCCTTCGCCAGTTTCCGCGCGGCACTTCTCGGCGGCTTGACGATCGGCATATTAGAAGGTGCGGTCAGCGCCATCGATTTTGTCAGCCAATACCGCAGCACCGTTCCCTTCATCGTCATTCTTGCCGTCCTTCTATGGTCGCAGAGAGGAGCCCGCTGGGATGAAGCACGCTAGTTTCCGTGCCGCCATTGTGACGGCCCTATCGCTTGTGGCCGTCGGCGCACTCGTTCTTTTGCTTTTGCCGAAGTACTGGGTGTTCCTCCTGACGGCGGTTTTCATAACGGGCATTGCGCTGCAGAGCCTCGGACTCGTCGCCGGACGCACCGGCATGATCTCGCTCTGCCAGATGTCCTTCGCCGGCGTCGGCGGCTGGGTCACGGGATATCTGAATGTCATCGAGGCACCGGGCGGTCTTGTCGTCTGGATGATCATCGGCGGTTTGGCGGCCGTACCTGTCGGCATTGCCATCGGTCTGCCGGCGTTGCGACTGCGCGGCATCAACCTTGCGATCGTCACCCTCGGCTTCGCCGCGGCCTTCGATACGGTGCTCGCGACGATCACCTTTCCGGGGCAGACGACGTTTACGCAGGTCGTCCGTCCCGCGCTCTTCGAGAGCGATTACGGCTTTTTCATCTTCGTGCTTCTCACCTACGGCGTGATCGCCGTGGCGCTCGAGTTCGTCAGCCGCTCGCGGCTCGGCGCGTCCTGGCTCGCTGTTCGGCATTCGGAGCGGGCAGCGGCGGCGCATGGGGTTTCGATCCCGCGGGCCAAGCTCAGCGCCTTCGCCATCAGTGCGTTCATTTCCGGTGTGTCGGGCGGTTTGCTCGCCGGCTATCTCGGGACGCTGGTATCTGAAAACTTCTCGATGATGCAGTCGCTTTCGCTCTTTGCCGTGGCGACGATGGTGGGCGCGCATTTCACCCTTGGAGCCGTCATCGGCGGCATATTGATCACGCTGTTTCCGGAACTTCTGCGCCGACTCAACCTGCCGCAGGATGTCGGCAACGTCTTCTTCGCCATCGGTGCCGTGCATGCCCTTTCTTCCGGCGAGACGATCAGCGAGACCTGGGCGCGGCTTGGGCGCAAATTGCTGCCCAAGCGCCGCGCGACCGCTACCCATAGCCAGCCGGGCCGCCTTCCGGCTGCTGCTATCCATGAACAGGGACTGGCGTTGGAGATCGGTAATCTGACGGTCCGCTACGGTGCTGTCGTTGCCCTCGACAAGGTCAATCTGCAGGTGCCTGCCCGTACCGTCGTCGGCCTCGTCGGGCCGAATGGCGCCGGCAAGTCGACCATGGTCGATGCGATTGCTGGATTTCTCGCTCGGTATGACGGTTCGATCAAGCTGAATGGAAAGGCACTGGAGGGGTTCTCGGCAACCAATCGCGCTCGGCTTGGCATTCGCCGTACCTGGCAGACCACGCGCATCGCGCCGGAACTGAGTGTCGGAAACTATGTGCGGCTCGCTGCCGGCGCGATCAGCGACGACGAACTCTCCGCCATCCTGCAATGGTTCGATTGCCCGCCTGCCCACACGCCGATCGCCTCAATCGACGCAGGTACGCGCCGGCTGCTCGATGTCGCCGGCGTCGTTGCTTCCCGCGCCCCAGTCATCCTTCTCGACGAGCCAGCCGCCGGCCAGTCCTATGCCGATGCCGTGAAGCTCGGCGAGCGCATCGCCGCAATCCCGGAGACTTTCGGCAGCGCGGTGCTTCTGATCGAGCATGACATGGATCTCGTAAGGCGGGCCTGCTCAGCGATCACCGTGTTCGATTTCGGACGCGTGATCGCCAATGGCGCGCCGCAGAGCGTTCTCGCCATGCCGATCGTCCAGAAAGCCTATATGGGCATCGAACTCGAGGAGGCGGCCGAATGACTGCGCTTTCCATCAATGGCCTCGTCGTCAATCGATCCGGGATTCCAGTCGTTCGTGGCGTGGATCTTAGCGTATCGAGCGGTGAGATCAGCGTGCTACTCGGTTCGAACGGAGCGGGCAAGACGACGCTGCTCGAAAGCCTCTCGGGGATCATTTCAGCTGCGGCCGGCTCGGTCTCACTGGATGGCGCGGAGCTTTTGAAGCTGCGGGCGGGCCTGCGCGCCCGCGCCGGTATCAGCCATGTCGAGCAGGGCCGTACCGTCTTTCCTGAAATGACGACCGAGGAAAATCTCAAGGTGGCGCTCAATCCGGCGGCGGATCTCCAGGAGGCCTACGATCTGTTTCCCGAGCTGCTGCAGCGCCGCAATATCAAGGCAGGCATGCTCTCCGGCGGCGAGCAGCAGATGGTCGTCATCGCCCGTTCGCTGCTGACACGGCCGAAGGTGATTATGATCGACGAAATGTCGTCGGGTCTGGCGCCCGTCATCGTCAGCCGCCTGATGCGGGCGGTGAGGCAATTGGCAGACGCTGGCATGGCGGTCATTCTGGTCGAGCAGTTTGCGGCTCTGGCGCTTGCGATCGGCGATCGTGCCTATGTGCTGCGCAGAGGCGCGATCGTCTATGATGGCGATTGCACTGCGCTCGCAGATGATCCCGCGCAGCTCCATCGCCTCTATCTCGGCGATGCCGCTGCCTGACGAAACACGAGTATTTGGCAAAATCTTAAAGGGGATGCGATTGGCGATCGCATCCCCCATTCCTTTGAAACATCTTCGATGCTTTGCTGTTCAGCCGCCGAAGCTGCCTGCCTGGGTCGGCACATGCACGTAGTTGCGGTCGAAATAGAGCAGTGCGTGTCCGTCCTTGCGACTGCGTATATCCATCACCTCGCCGATGAAGATATGGTGCGTGCCGACGAGGCGCGCTTCCGTCAGCCGGCAGTCGAAGGAGACGATGGCATCGGAGAGCGCCTGGCTGCCGGAGCGGAAGTTGACCCATTCCGCCGCGGCGTAGCGCTCCTCCATGTCGGCGCGCTGACCGGCGAAATAGCCGGCCAGTTCCTTGTGCTCCTGCGTCAGGACATTGACGCAGAAGCGACGGTTATCGAGGAAGAGGCTTGTTTGCGCCGAGCGGCTGTTCATGCAGACCAGCAGCGTCGGCGGCTCGTCGGTGACGCTGCACATGGCCGTCGCGGTGAAGCCGCCGCGGCCGGCAGGGCCATTGGTGGTAATGACGTTGACCGGTGCGCAGACCCTGGCCATGGCATTGCGGAATTCGGTTTTTGAGAGTTGCTCCTCCATGGCAATGGCCTCATTCGGCGGCATTGCGAACGGGGGAGGTATCGCCTAGCGGCGGAAGCCAGGTGTCTCCGGTCCAGCCGTTCTCGTCGTAGTCGCTCATGCACTGATCGACCAACGCTTCCATCTCCTTCAGCCGGCCGCCGCGCTCGGCGCCTTTCAGCACCTGCAGACGAACCTCTTCCGGCGCGCCGGCGTAGTTGAGCTCATAAAGAGCGTGGCGCCCGCCGAATTCGGTACCCGTGGCATCCCAGAGCAGCTTCATGATCTTGATGCGCTCGATATGACCCATGTCGTTAGACCCGCGCACATATTGGGCGAGATAGCGGTCGATCTCCGGATTGCCGAAATCCTTGGCCGAAGAGGGCAGGTAGATCAGGCCCGAAGCGATGACCCTGCGCACCGTTTCGATGACACGCGGATAGGCCTCCGACATGAAGGTGCGGTAAGAGAGCGCCGCTTCCATGTTCGGCAATACAGCGCCATTGGCCCAGGGCTGCGGGTTGTAGGCCATGGCATTGGAGAAGGACCAGAACATGTGGCGAAGCGCGATGATTTCCCCGAGCGCTGCCTGATTGCCGCGGAAGGCATCGCCACCGGTCGCGCGCAATGCCTTGGCGAGCAGCCCGGCGATGAAGTCGAGCTTGACGGCAAAACGCGTGCAGCCCTGGAAGCAATAGCCGTGCATGAAGCCAGAGGCCGGATGGAAGGAGAGGATCTTGGCTGCGTCACGCAGCACCAGTACATCCTCCCAAGGCACAAAGACATTGTCGAGCACCAGGATCGCGTCGTTTTCGTCGAAGCGCGACGATAGCGGATAGTCGAAGGGATGGCCTACCGTATTCGCCGTCTGCTCATAAGAAACGCGGCAGAACATCTTGATCCCCGGCGCGTTCATCGGAACGATGAACATAACAGACAGCGACGGGTCTTCGGTAACCGTCGCCGAGCTCTGCGCAAGGAAATTATAGTGAGTGAGGGCCGAAGACGTTGCCACCACTTTGGCGCCGGAGACATAGATGCCGGCATCTGTTTCCTTGGTG
The DNA here is from genome assembly GCA_000799755.1 of Martinezella tropici. GTDB lineage: Bacteria > Pseudomonadota > Alphaproteobacteria > Rhizobiales > Rhizobiaceae > Rhizobium > Rhizobium tropici_A. The sequence goes on along the minus strand of JUHI01000003.1, from coordinate 239,596 downwards.
ATGTGAACGAACACGTCCTTGACGGTATCGGCCGGCTTGTGACGGTCGATCGGCGGATTGACGATTGCGTGGTTCATGAAGAGCACGGATTCCTGCGCGCGTTTGTGCCAGGAAAGCGCGTTCTCCTTGAACGGGCCGTACCATTCGGCATTGGCGCCGAGTGTGTTCATGAGGGCCGCCTTGTAGTCGGCGGTGCGGCCCATCCAGCCATAGGACATGCGCGCCCAATCGGCGATAGCGCCCTGCTGTGCCACAAGCTCGGCGGAGGATTTGGCGACCCGGAAGTATTTGTGGGTGTAGCCGCCCGATCCGGTGTCGGTCGGAGAGGTCAGGCGCTCCTTGGTCTTCTCGTTATGCAGCGCGTCATACATCCGCGCCAGCGAGCGGGCGGAATTGCGCATCGCGGGATGCGCCGTCACATCGGCGATGCGCTCGCCGTTGATGTAGACCTCGCGGCCGTCGCGCAGGCTCTCCAGATATTCGGCGCCGGTGAACGGACGGGTCTTGTCGCTACGGTGATCTTCGGCTCGCATCTCGTATTCCTCCCTTGAGACCATGATGAATGCTACGTCCGCCACGTTGTCGCGGCCATGGACAAAGGGGGCAATTCGCTGGTACTTTTTCGGGCATGTCGCAGAAGAACGAGATCCCGAATTTCTTTGTCTATGGCGTACCGAGCCGAGCGCTCGATGTCGGATTTCTGCATGTGGAAACGGTCATGGACCGCAAAACATTGCATTTCGGGCATGTCGCGTCGCATAAACATCCGTTGATGGGGCAGATCACCTATTGGTACAAGGGTGGCGGTCGCTATCGGATAGAGGATCGGACTTGGAATTTTTCCGCTCCGACGATCAGCTTCGTGCCGAGCAACATCATTCATGGATTCGAGGTCGACGATCAGTCCGATGCCATTGTTGTCTCGGTATCGGACGATACGCTGAAGGCGCTGGCGCCTCAGGTGGATCTGAGCCTTGATGTCCCGACTTTTCTGACTGACCGTCCGGAAGACCCCTCCTGGCAGAAGGTCGACGCGTTGCTGCATATGGTGAGCGCGGAGTATCGCGAGCGTGGCGGCCAGAGCGAAAAGGTCATGCTCGGACTGATCGGTGTCGTGCTGTCGCTGATGCACCGGCTCGGCGGCAGTGCAGCGCTGCCGTCGGCCTCGCCGACTGTCTCCCTTGCGCTGGCGCTGCGCAGCGCGGTCGACAGGCATTACAAGAGCGATTGGCCTGTCGGCAACTATGTCGACCTGCTTGCCACGACGCCGCATCTGCTCGATAAAGCAGCGCGCGAGGTGTTCGGCCATAGCGTCAAGGAAATGCTGCTGGACCGGCGGCTGCTGGAAGCCAAGCGGCTGCTGATGTTTACCATCCGCTCGGTCGAGGATATCGGCCGTGAGGTGGGTTTTGAGGATCCTGCCTATTTCTCACGCTTTTTCCGCAAGCGGGTGGGTGAAGCGCCAGCGGCCTGGCGGCGCCGGAATTTGGAGCGGGAGCCTTCGGGTGGCGACGCCGCGTAACAAAGGCCGGTCGCAATCACATGCTCGATATGTCTCGGCCGGTCAGCGTCTTCGGTAGCGTGCGCGGAATTCGCGTGGCGTGCAGTTTTCCCGCTCGTGAAACAGTCGGGAGAAATAAAACGGATCGTCGAATCCGACGCGCGAGGCGATGATTTCGATCTTGTCATCCGTCATCGTCAGCAGTTCCTTGGCATGGTCCATCCGTACGCGAAGCTGAAAACCCTTCGGCGGCAGCCCGACTTCCGCTACGATCTTTCGGCGCAGCGTCGCGGGCGACATCCCGTATTCGGCGGCAAAGGTCGCGATATCCAAGGATTGCATCGCTCTTTGACGAAGAGCCTCGATGATTTCGGCGATATCCGTTCCGCCTTGAGCGGAGGGGGCCGCTTGGCTTGCTTGTCGCGCCGCGAGAATGACGATCTGATGAAGAGCCGCGGCGGCGGAAGCTCTCGACAGGTTACTATCCTCGATGAGGTCGCCGTGGATATTGTTGAAGAGGCGCTGCACGCTGTCGGGATTACGGAGGATGACGAGGGGGGTCTGTTCGCTGATGAGGCGCAGACGCAGGAAGTCTCGCAAGAGCGAGCCTTCGAACAGCGCCCATCGCTCGCTCCAGCCTTCGCTGTCGGGGCCGTATGAGTGCGGGCGGTTCGGGAAGAGCCAGAAAAGCGCCGGCCCCTTCACGCTTCTGCGACCGGCGGCATCTGTTTCAAGGAAGCCCTGGCCGCTTTCGACGAGAACTACCGCATAGCCAGGCAATTTCCGCGTCTTGACAGCATGCATGGAATGCTGCCTGCCGCTGCCGGTGACGGCCAGTCCTCCGGCGGCGGCGAGCGGTGACCTGTAGATGGCATCTGTTGGTTTCATGGTGAGCGAAAAGTCCAGTATGGTTTTCGTCCATGTAGTGAAACATCACCTCCTGTTAGATTCAATGGGCAATCAAATCAAACTATAGGCGAGTGAAATGTCGATTCCCATGCAGGCAATGCCCAGCGGCGAGCGCGCGCTCAACCTTGTCGCCAATGGAAAGGTTCTTTCGAGCGCGGCCAACCGGCTCGGCTTTCTGACCCCGACCGATCCGGGAGTTGGTGTCGAGGCGATCCGCCATCTCTACGAGGAGAATGGCTATGTCTGGCTCAAGGGGTTCCTGCCGCGCAATGACGTCATCGATTTCAGGGGTTGGGTCTTCGGCCACATGGCAGCAACAGGGCTGATCAAGAAGGGAACGGACCCAAGGGACGGGATATCATCGGTCTCCGTGCCCGAAGGCAGGCAAGTTGATCGATGCTTGATGTCGCTCGTGCGATCGGTCGCTTACGAGGGCTTTTGCGCGCAGCCGCGCATGTCTCGCTTCATGGACGAATTCCTGTCGGGCATTTCCTATCTGCACAAGCGCAAGATCATGCGCCATATCCGCCCGGGAACGACGACGGCGACACCGGCTCATTACGATCTGGTCTATCTTCGCGGCGGCACCAGCCGGATCGTAACGGCTTGGATACCGATCGGCGATATTCCCGTCGAAATGGGCGGGCTCACCTATCTGGAGGGATCGCATGCGATCGGCCGGCAAATGGAGCGAGAGTTTGCCGAGAAGAATGCCGATCTCAGCCCCGAGGAGCGTGTCAGCGCTTTCAATCGCAACATGACCGAGGGCGGCTGGGTTTCGAAGGATCTGCCCGATATGGCGGAACGCTTCGATACGCGCTGGCTGGTCGCCGACTATGAAGCCGGCGACGTCATGCTCCATTCGCCCTTCATGATCCACGCGTCGACCACCAACCAGGACAGGCAGCAACGCTTGCGCCTATCCACCGACATTCGCTATCAGAATGTCGAGGACGAGATCGATGCCAGGTGGAACAACCACTGGACGCTCGGCGACATGCTGTGACTGGAGTTCGATCTCGGCAGCGCGCTCTGTCTGGTGCTTGTCTCAGCTGTGATCGTTCAAGATGCGTTCTATTTCCTCGACCCGGTCGCGCCGGCGCGAGAGGCGCTTGCCGATGCGGCCGAACCAGCGCTTGCGCCTGGTCGCCTCGCGGCTCGCCTGGAGATGCTCGATGAACACCTGCTTGACGTCCTCGTTCTCGACGCGGTCGAAAACCCAGCAGAAGGAGACTGGCAGTTTGCCGATACGGAACGATGGGTGGCCGCTTTTGGCGTCTTCGATGATGATCTCTTCGAGAACGATCTGATCCCACATCTCAGGATTGTCGCGGCATCCTTGCTGCCAACGTTCGAGCAGACGCGCGGCGCCTGGCGTGTCATTAATCAGGATCGTTCCGCTGAACAGCCGATCATCGGCATCGTAGTAGGCGGCGATATCGCAATCGAATCCGCCCAGCGCCGGCCAGGGATCGCGATGAAAGACGGCGTCGACATCGACGTAGAGCAGCGGCCCGCGAAGCCTTGTTCTTTCCTTGAGCAGGAAGACGGGCTTCAGCCCGGCATTCTGCACCCAACTGCCGGCACTCGGCATCGCGGTCGCCTGAACGCTCAATCCGATGCGTTCGGCAGAGAGAACCATGCGATCCTTCTCATGCTCATAGATGCTGTCCTTGGTAAAAAAGGCGACAATCGAGCCGTTGCTGTTTGCAGCCCTCGATCGGCGTTCGATCAGGTCCGGCTCTGCCGGAAACGGGATAATCAACGCGCGCTGCTGCGGCGTCCAGGGGCGAACCTTATTCAGGATATTCAAGAGGCACCTTCGGGGTTTGTGGATTTCTATCGAATATCCGCCACCACAGCCCCCGAAGCGTTGCGGACGAGATTGAGAAATCAGGTGAGTCTGGCATTCTGCCCGTCCGATTGCGGAAACGCCGCGCCCCTGGCGTCCGCACCGGATTGGCAAATCGTTTGTTCTTCGCTAATCGAGTGTCATGTCCGATAACATCATCAAGTTTGAACGTCGTCCCAAACCCAAGCCGCCGAGACAAACACCTCCTTGGCTCAAGCGTCTGTTGGCGATCTTGGCCGTGATCGCGTTTTTCCTAGCAGCCTTTGCTTACTTTACGCTGAAAGGCGGCGCAGCCGGCCCGACACTCTGAACCACTCCTGATCGATTAAGATCATGAGCCGATTTCTTGGTCACCCGATCGAGATCTCGGGACGGCGACTGTTTTGATTTGCCCGCTTTGCGGCCGCATTATGGCCTTCGATGGCCGATCCCCAGCTTTAGAGTCTAATCTTCCCCCTCAAGCCCAGAACCTCGTTAAGCACGGTTTGCAATGTATCTTTTTCGTAAAGGAGCTGAAACTTGGGATGGGTTTGTTCGATAGATTATAAAATCTATAGAATATAATTGCACCGGGTTGGAATCTTCATCCTTGTGCTCGGCGGAGGACAAGGCAAACCGGGAGATATCGATGAGCGATGCAAGCAGGGAAACTTTGAAATTCGCCTATTGGGTACCGAACGTATCAGGTGGATTGGTCATCTCGGATATCGAGCAACGAACGAGCTGGACGATCGAATACAATCGCAAGCTTGCCCAGATCGCCGAAGCCAGCGGTTTCGATTATGCGCTAAGCCAAATCCGATTTACGGCCGGATATGGCGCTGAGTATCAGCATGAATCTGTAGCCTTCAGTCATTCGCTTCTGGAGGCGACGACGAAACTGAAGGTGATCGCGGCAATCCTGCCCGGTCCGTGGGTGCCGGCGCTGGCGGCCAAACAGATCGCTACCATCAACCATCTCACCAACGGCCGCGTCGCCGTCAACATCGTCAGCGGCTGGTTCCGCGGCGAGTTTCATGCCATCGGCGAACCCTGGCTCGATCACGACGAACGCTATCGCCGCTCTGAAGAGTTTATCCGCGCCTTGCGCGGCATATGGACCGAAGATAGCTTTACCTTCCGTGGCGATTTCTATCGCTTCACCGATTATTCGCTGAAGCCAAAGCCGATCGACCCTCAGCCGGAAATCTTCCAAGGTGGCTCGTCGCGCGCCGCGCGTGACATGGCCTCCCGGGTTTCCGACTGGTATTTCACCAATGGCAATACGCCCGAAGAGATCGCCAGGCAGGTGGATGACATCCAGTCCAAGGCAACGGCCAACGGCCATCATGTACGCGTCGGTGTCAACGCCTTTGCCATCGTCCGCGATACCGAGGAAGAGGCAAAGGCAGTGCTTGCCGAGATCATCGAAAAGGCCAATCCCGAAGCGGTCAAAGCTTTCGGTCACGAAGTGAAGAATGCCGGCAAGGCTTCGCCTGAAGGCGAGGGCAACTGGGCGAAATCCAGCTTCGAGGATCTCGTGCAATACAATGACGGCTTCCGTTCCAATCTGATCGGCACGCCGCAGCAGGTGGCCGAACGCATCATCCGGTTGAAGCAGGCCGGCGCGGACCTGATCCTGCTGGGCTTCCTGCATTTTCAGGAGGAAGTGGAGTATTTCGGAAAGCATGTCATTCCGCTGGTCCGCGCCCTTGAAGAATCCAAGGAAACCGTTGCCGTGGCGGCGGAATGATGTCTCCATAGTCGTCCGTTTTTAACGTTACCTGACCAATGTTTGCTGAGGGCGGGTGCCATTGACGATGGTGGCCGCCCTTTGCTCCTTGCTCGCTCCGGGCCTGAAATCCCAAACGTGATTCACCTCGCCGTGTTGAATTCTTGGGGCAATATATCGATCCACTATGCGGGCCGATGTTGGCGCCCATTCCGTCATGGCGGTGGAAGTCCGCTGCCCGTTTTCTATATCCTGGAGATGTTCATGGTTTGACGAACAGGAAGAGGAGCAGGATATGACATTGACCTCGCAAGACGTCACCTCCGTACTCGGCCCTGTGGACGAAACGCTGATCGCAGAGATCGTTGCGACGGGTGCTACGTCGACAGAACTTTCGGAAGCCTGGGCCTGGGTCAACAGTGATGAGGCTCTGATCGGCGAAGGGCGCCATCTGCCTGCGGGAACCGTCGCAGCTCTGGTGGATCTCCTTTCGGCTGACGATGAGGAATGGGAAGAATAGCAGCGCCGCCGAGTATGACGCCGATCGCTTCAAGCTGGGGTGCAGGCACGGCCAGAGCAGTTACACACTTCTCATTTCCGGCCGGGTTTGTTTTAAGGAGTGCTAGGGTCCGATGCATGCCGGCGGCATCTGTCGAGAACCGTGAGACTGTGTAGGAATGCCAGGCGAAGGGCAGGACAATGGAAATAATCACGACGACACTCGTCCTCCTGTTGGCGATCGTCGTCAGTGGCGCCATTTCGCGTGCCATACCGGTCATTCTGCCATTGCCGTTGATTCAGATCGCGCTGGGCGCCGTAATCGGTCTGTCGGCCGACCTTAGCGTGCGGCTTGATCCGGAGATTTTCTTTCTGCTGTTCCTCCCGCCGCTGCTCTTTCTTGACGGATGGCGTATTGCCGCCGACGAGCTCAAGCAGGATATGAATGTCGTCGTGGAATTGGCTCTCGGACTTGTCGTTTTCACCGTTCTCGGAGCCGGCCTGCTCGTCCATTGGATGATCCCCGCAATGCCGCTCCCAGTCGCCTTCGCGCTGGCCGCCGTCATTTCGCCGACCGATCCGATCGCAGTCTCGGCGATTGCACAGCGGGTGCCCATCCCACCGCGCATGATGCACATCCTCGAGGGGGAGGCCCTGCTGAACGATGCGTCCGGCCTCGTCTGCCTGCGATTTGCAATCGCCGCGGCGCTGACGGGCAGCTTTTCCCTCTATGACGCCACGCTGAGCTTCCTGTGGACCGCATTCGGCGGCCTTGCAATCGGTGTCGGCGTCACCTGGACCATTACGTGGCTGAGCACGCGCGTATCGCTGCGTTATGGCGAGGAGAGCGGCTCGGAAATCCTGGTCAGCATTCTGATCCCCTTTGCGGCCTATCTGATTGCGGAACACCTCCACTGCTCCGGCATTCTCGCGGCGGTATCGGCGGGAACGACGATGAGCGTCGCCGAGAGTTCGGGGCGTGCGCTGGCGGCGACGCGCGTGCGCCGAAGCGCTGTCTGGGACATGATCCAGTTCGCGGCCAACGGTACGATCTTCGTCCTTCTGGGCGAGCAACTGCCGTCGATCATCGGCCGGGCATCGGCAACTGTGGAAGTCACCGGACATCACGAGTTCTGGTGGCTTGCCGCCTATATCGTCGGGCTCACCTTCGGTCTTGTCGCATTGCGATTCAGTTGGGTCTGGCTGTCGCTTCACCTGACACTGTTCCGCCAGAGGAGGCAGCACCAGACGTCGCCGCCCTGGCGTATTCTTGCGGCATTTTCCTTTGCCGGCGTTCGCGGTGCAATCACGCTTGCAGGCGTGCTGACCCTGCCGTTTGCCCTGAATGACGGTTCGCCCTTTCCCGCCCGCGATCTTGCGATCTGCCTGGCGATGGGCGTCATCATCATGTCTTTGATCCTGGCGACGCTTTTCCTGCCGCCGCTGCTGAAAAATCTGGAACTTCCGCACGATACCAAGCACGAGGAGGACGAAGCAGCCGCGCGGGTCGATGCGGCAAAGGCTGCGATCACGGAAATCGCCCGCCTCCAGCATTCGCTTTCCAAGGGGCAGGAGGATGCCGATCTTTATGTGGAGGCGGCCTCAAGGGTGCTGGAGCTCTATCGCGAACGCATCCGCAACCAGACCGGCGCCGACGAGGAAGCGGCCGTGTCCAGGCGCACCATGCACATTGAAATGGAGCTGCGGCTGGCGGGTGTTCGTGCCGAGCGGACAGAAATCTTTCGCAAGCTGCGGGCGAGGCAACTCGGCAAGGAAATTGCGGCAAAGCTCGTGCGGGAACTGGATCTGCTGGAAGCGCGCTATGCGAGTTGACTTCGCGTCCTCCGCAGTCTGCTCGTCCGGCTTCCGCCGATAAGAGCCCGATCTTGCTGCAGTCGTGCGAAGGGAAGGGGAACCTTGAACCTGAATTTGCGTCTTCCTACGTGAGTAGCAACCGAGGCTTTATGAGATCGGTTGCATTCACGTCTGTCAGGAGTGACCAAAATGGAAGATAGAACGAAAATCATCGAAGACCTCAGCGTCGAAGAGCGCGAGGAAATCCTCATCGATATCGCCCGAACGCTGGAAGGCAACGCACGCGAGGCTCTTGTCGAGGGCAATCAACAATTTGCAGCGCTTTCCACCAATATTGCCGAAGCAATTCGCGTCAACGCCGACGAGCTCGCGCGCGACGATCCCGAGCAGGCGGAAGAGTTGTTGCAGCAGGCTGTCGCAATCATCTCGCAGTTCAATGCTACTCATCCCTACCGGTTGATCAGCACGGCTGTTCACTAACCGGCCTGATGCCCTACTTCTTGTCTCGATAATACGACCCGGAGGATTTCGATGTCAGAACTCATAGTGCTTGGTTTCGACGATGCCGATAAGGCGGATACTGTGCTGAACCGTCTTGTGCAGCTCGAGAAGGAATATCTGATCGATCTGGAAGATGCCGTGGTCGCCGTCCGCGACGAGGCCGGCAAGGTCCGTCTCAAGCAGAGTTTCAATCTAACCGCTGCCGGTGCAGCAAGCGGCGGCCTTTCAGGCGCGCTGTGGGGCTCGCTGGTGGGCCTGCTGTTCCTCAATCCGCTGGCGGGCCTGGTGGTCGGCGGCGCAATCGGCGCCGGCTCGGGTGCGCTGGCCGGATCGATGGCCGATTACGGCATCGATGACGGCCTCATCGAGAAGCTAGCCGAAACCATCCCGGCAAACAGTTCCGCGCTCTTCCTGCTGATCCGCAAGGTCCAGCCCGAAAAGGTGCTTGCCGAATTCAAGGGTGAGCATGCAAGGCTTCTGCGCACCTCGCTTTCGCCCGATCAGGAGGCGCGACTGCGTCAGGTTCTCGTTGATGAGACCTCACCAACCGCTGAGGCGTCCGCCACGGTTTGAGCGTAAGAGCCGATCTGCGGCTATCGACCAGGAGCCGTGCTTCCGAAAAGGAAGCACGGCAGACGACGGGTCCGTCCGTCGGTTGTGGTCTTCGCTCGCCTTCCATATTAGGCCGAATGCTGCCATTGTAAGCACCGGGTCCATCCCACGATCGGCAGTATTGCAGCAAGGGAGGGGCAAGACCCTAACGGCCATTGTCAGCATACGTTCCCAGACGGAAAGTTGTGCGATGAGCGAGCCCGCATCTCGTCAAAGCCAGCCTACGTCAAAACCCAAAGCATCGCTGATTCAGACCAAGCGCGCTGCGGTGCAGGCACTGCGGGTGATGATCGCATGCACGATCACTTATGCAGTCTCCCAGCTTCTGCATCTTCAGCAAGGCTATTGGGCGGTGTTCACCGTGCTGATCGTCATGCAGGCGTCGGTTGGCGCCACGGCCGGCATGGCTGTCGATCGTCTGGTGGCGACGGTCGCGGGCGCCGTGCTTGGAGGAATAGCGGTTTTCATCACGCCGCACGAGCCGCTCGCCATCGGGATCGCGCTTATCTGTGTCGTCGGCTTTTCGAGCTTTGTGGCGGCACGCGTGCCTCGCTTGCGCAATGCCGGATTGACCGCCGCGATCGTCATGTTGACCCATTCCGCAGCAGTTCCGGTCGAGATCTTCGTGATCGATCGCATCGCCGAGATCACGCTTGGCGGTGTCGTCGGCGTGCTCGCCAGTCTCTTCATCCTGCCGACACGCTCGCGGACTGTGGTGCTTGATCGTTTCGGATCGGCTCTCGACGTGATGGCGCAGATATTGCGCACGCTTGCATCCGCGGTCGAGAAGGGCGAGCCGGTCTCCGCCTCGGAGGCCAATATCGCGCTGCGCCAGTCCTTGATGGCAACCGAGGCGCTTCTGACAGACGCGCAGCGCGAACGTGCCTTCTGGTTGACGAAGCATGGGATTTCGGAGGCTATTCCCCGCTCGCTCTGGCGAATTCGCAACGATATGACCTATGTCAGCCACATCGTGGAAATGCCTTTCCCACCGGCGATCGTCGAGGCGATCGGGCCGCAGGCAGGGCGAGTTCTCGAGGCACAAGCCAGTTTTGCCGAGGCCTGTGGCCGGGCGCTTCGCACCGGCGGGGAAATCGATCCCGAGATACTCGCGGCCGGCGACCAAGCTTTCGAAGCCGGCTTCAACAATCTCCAGAACTCGGAGGCCGCCCAATCGATGGGCTTCAACGAAACGGGCCGTCTGTTCGGCCTCGATTTTACATTGCGCCGGATGCGGCAGAACTTTCTCGATCTTGCCGACCGCATCCGCGAAAGCGAAATCAATTGATGGAGCCGGCCGACTCGGGTGAGCCGGCCGGTCTACACGACAATCACCAGCTCCACATGGTTCCGTCGGAAAGCCGCGCGACGTCGAGATAGGCCCGTCGATAGGGATATTTTTCCGCCGCCTTCTCGTCGATGTCGACACCGTGGCCCGGCTTTTCGCCGCTATAGAGCTGGCCGTCCTTCAGATGCCATTCGTGCGGGAAGACGTTCTTGGCTTCATCCGGATGAAAGGCGTATTCTTGAATGCCGAAATTCGGCACCCAGCGATCGAAATGCAGCGCCGCGCCCATGGTGATCGGCGACATGTCGGCGGCGCCATGGCAGGCGGTGCGGATATGATAGAGACCAGCAAGGTCGGCGATGCGTCGCACATGCGTGATACCGCCCGCGTGAAGCGGCGTCGTGCGGATATAGTCGATCAGCTGCTCCTGGATCAGCTGCCGGCAATCATGGATCGAATTGAAAACCTCGCCGAGCGCGAGCGGCGTGGTCGAATGCTGGCGGATGAGGCGGAAGGATTCCTGGTTTTCGGCCGGAACCGCGTCTTCGAGCCAGAAGAGCCTGTGGCGCTCTACTTCCTTCGCTAGGCTTGCCGCCTCCTGTGGCGTCAGGCGATGGTGGACGTCGTGCAGGAGGTGAAGCTCATAGCCGAAGCGATCGCGCAGATGATCGAGAAGCTTCGGCAGGAAACGTAGATAGGTGGGCGTGTCCCAGAGCGTCTCACGCGGTTTGTCCTCCGCCTGTGCAAGCGAACCGACTTTTTCGACACCGTAGGTAATCGGCAGGCCGGGGACGGCGCTCTGCACGCGGATCGCCTTCCAGCCCTGTTCCTTGAAGGCGGCAACCTTGTCGGCTGTCTCCTCGATCGTCTCGCCGTTTGCATGGGTATAGGTCAGCATATGCGTGCGGCTTGCGCCACCAAGCAGCTGGTAGAGCGGCATGTTGGCCGCCTTGGCCTTGATGTCCCAGAGCGCCACGTCGACGGCGGCGATCGCCGCCATGGTGATCGGGCCGCGGCGCCAATAGGCGCCCTTGTAGAAATACTGCCAGATATCCTCGATCTGCGACGCGTCGCGGCCGATGAGGCAGGGAACGAGATGATCCTGCAGGTAGGAGGCGACGGCCAGTTCGCGGCCATTCACCGTGGCGTCGCCGATACCGTAGATCCCTTCGTCCGTCTCGATCTTGAGCGTGACGAAGTTGCGTCCGGGCGAGCAAACGATGACCTTCGCGTTGGTGATTTTCATGGGAACCCTTTCGTGGTCTTTGATCGAAATCAGGCCTTCGGATCGGCGATTGGTTCGATGCGGCCGAGGACGAAGACATAGGAGACAATGCCGATCGCCAGCATCGCGCCTGCCAGCAGGAAGGCGCGACTGAAGGACTGCGTGGCGCCGACGATGAAGCCGGTAATGATCGGAGCGGCAATGCCGGTGACGCTGTTGAGGAAGTTCATGATGCCGCCGACCGTTGCCGCGCCACCCTTCGGCGCGATCAGCGCGGGGATCGACCATCCGGCCGGTGCCGCAGCTGCAAGGCCACTCAACGAAATGGTAATCCAGAGAATGGCCCAATAGGGGTCGGCGGTAAGCCCTGCGCCGACGACGGCTAGACCCATCAGCATACCGAGGACGATGATCGTTTTGCGCACGCGGGATTCGTCGTGGCCCTTGCGGATCAGATGGTCGATCAGCCAGCCGCCGATCAGGAGATCCGAAATCGTGGCGAAGATCCAGGGGATCGTCGTGAAACTCGCCGATTTCAAGATATCCATGTGCATCTCTTTAACCAGATAATCCGGCAGCCAGAAGATGAAGAGGGCGAAGGCATAGCCATAGGCGGCAAAGCCGATCGAAAGTCCCCAGACCTTGCGATTGCGCAGGAGATAACCGAGCATTCCGACCGCATTTGCGGAGGCTTCACCCTCCAATGCGGCGCCACCGGCTTTCAGATAGGCGCGCTCCTCGTCCGAAAGGTTCCTGTCGGCACTCGGGTCGCGATAAAACAGCCAGAACAGCGCAAAGAAAACGAAGCTGATGATCGCTGTCGCGATAAAGCCGCCGCGCCAGCCGAAATGCAGCATGAGGAAGGCAACCATCGGAATGGCGATGACGTTGGAGAATTTTGCGGCCGCATCAAAGAGTGCGGTTGCAAGACCCCGCTCATGACGTGGGAACCAGTAGCCGGTCGCTTTGGAATTAGCCGGGAAGCCCGGAGTTTCCGCGACACCGAGCAGCATGCGAGAAAGAAACAGCGTCTGCATACCGGTCGAGAAGGCGGTGATGACGGAGGCGATGCCCCAGGAGAAGGTGCTCCATCGCATGACCCGCATCACGCCGAAGCGGTCGAGCAACATGCCGACGGGAATCTGCAGGAAGCCGTAGGTCCAGCCGAAGGCGCTGAACAGAATGCCCATCTCTGCGGGGCCTATCTTGAAATCGTCCTGAATGAGCGGCGAAGCGACCGTCAGGTTTACGCGGTCGAAATAATTGACAAGGACGCCGAGCGCGAGAAGCGCTCCGATCCACCAGCGTCGATTGGTGGATGGCCGACGCATGGCGCCGGCTGGGGATGTGTGTTCGATGGTCATAAATCCTCCCTTATGAAATATCAGTCAATTAATCTGAAATTTCACATGAGGCAATAATTTTGATATATGCAGCCGAAAGTCAATGCCACCAATGTAAGTCGGGCGGCGACAAGGGTGATGAATTTGAGCGGGAAAAGATCGACAGCGTGATGACGAAGAAGGAAAAGCAGCCTCGAAGCCTGTCGGAGGAAGCCTACGATCGCTTGGAAAGCATGATCGTCTCCACCGAGCTGTTGCCGGGTGCCCGCTATACGATCCAGCAATTGCAGCAGCAGTCCGGCCTCGGCCGAACGCCGGTGCATGACGCGGTCAAGCGTCTCTCCGCAAACCAGCTCATCCATGTCAGCCCGCGCTCGGGCCTGCGCATCGCGCCGGTCAATCTGGCGCAGGAGCGGACATTGCTTCCCCTGCGCATGGAGATGGAGGCGATCGCCTGCGGGCTGGCGAGCGAGCGCGCGACCCCGCAGGATCACAAGATCCTCAGAACCTTCATCACCGATCTTGAAGCCTCCAAGGCGGATCTCAGCCTCGAGCGCTTCAACGTCACTGACCGGCTGCTGAACAGGGCGATCCTCACGGCATCCGGCGAGCCGCTGCTGGCAAACACCCTCATCCCTCTGCAGACGCTCTATCGCCGCACGGGCTGGATATATCATACCTATCTCGGTCCTGGCGCTCCGATGGAGACGACGATCGAGAGCCATATTTCACTGCTGCGCCACATCGTTTCGGGAGATCGGGGCCGCACCGAGATATTCATTCGCAAGATGATGGAAGAGCTGGGCGATATGCTCCTGAAGGTGCGCCAGTCGGTGGACCCGGCGCTGCTTGACGTCAGCCTGGCGGATATGGCGGTCAGGACGGGTGTCGCCGGCCCGATCAACTGACCGGATGAGCCCGACAAGTGGCAGACAATAATGCGCCGCCTTGCGGCGACGCTTTCGTCTTAGGATAGTTGCAGATTTCGTTCCACTGCCTTGCCGGTCAATCGCTTTCCGTCGGCATCGAAGAGGCAGATCCGTTCCGTCTTCGGCTGCAGCCAGATCGTTTCCTCCGGTTCGATATCGAGCCGGTCGTGGAAGACGGTCACGATCGTCTGGCTGCCGACGGTTGCCGTCACGTGTGTTTCCGAGCCGAGAGGTTCGACCACGACCACGCGCGCGGGAATGCCGATATTCGCCGGCGACAGGGTGAAATATTCCGGTCGGATACCGTAGACACCCTCTACGCCGGGGAGCTTCGGTGCATTATCGGGCAGGGGCAGTATGATGCCGTCATTCGTCCTGAAGACGGGCTTGCCGCCGTCACTGTCGAAGCGCCCGTTCAGCAGGTTCATGGCCGGAGAGCCGATGAAGGCGGCAACGAAGGTGCTCAGCGGATTGTCGTAAAGTTCAAGCGGCCGGCCGATCTGCTCGATATGACCGCCATTCATGACCACGATGCGATCGGCCATCGTCATCGCCTCGACCTGATCGTGGGTGACGTAGATGGTCGTTGTCGCAAGACGCCGGTGAAGGCTTTTGATCTCGGCGCGCATGGCGACCCGAAGCTTTGCATCGAGATTGGATAGAGGCTCGTCGAAGAGAAAGACTTGGGGATTGCGGACGATCGAACGACCCATGGCGACGCGCTGGCGCTGGCCGCCAGAGAGCTGGCGGGGATAACGTCCGAGGAGATCGGTCAGGCCGAGAATTTGTGCGGCATGCGCCACGCGCTTCTGCTTTTCCTCCTTCGATGCGCCGGCAAGCGTCAGTGAAAAGGCCATGTTTTCGGCAACCGTCATATGCGGGTAGAGCGCATAGTTCTGGAAGACCATGGATATGTCGCGCTGCTTGGGCGGCAGATCGTTGACGACGCGACCGCCGATGCCGATCGAACCACCGGTAATGTCTTCGAGCCCGGCTATCATCCTGAGGAGAGTGGATTTGCCACAGCCCGACGGCCCGACAAGAACGACGAATTCGCCGTCCGTTATGTCGGCCGAGACGCCGTGGAGAACTTCCACGGCGCCATAGGCTTTGCGCACCTTGTCGATGGTGACTGTTGCCATCATACCCCTCCGATCCGGATCTCGTTCGACGACAAGGCGCCTTCATGGATGAGCAGGCCGACGCCGCCGTCATGGAGGGCATCCGCGGAGGTATCCTCCGCCGTCACCGAGACGCCATCTGCTTCGAAGGTAATACGCGGACCCTGCGCGGAAACCTTCATGGCGATGTGCTTGTCGAATTCCATCTTGAAGGCGGTTTCTGCAAGGACCTTGGTGTCTTCATCACGCACTTTGACGATCTGCATCTTGCCATCCCGGGTGACGCGAGCGCCGTAATAGCGGCGCAGGCCCTGTGCGCGGATGGCAAGGCCACCGTAGTTGCCGAGGTGGATCATCACATCCCCGGACGCCTGGTAATCCGTCCACTGGCGCGTGCCGTGGATAATCATGCCTTCGCCGCGATTTTGCGCGATGCGGAAAGCGGCCTTGAAGCGCTTGGAGAAGAAGCTTGCGCCGTTCACCCAAGCCATACGCCAGAAATCGCCGTCGCCTGCCGGGCGCTTGAGCGTCAGCTTCGGCGTTCCGTCCCAGCGCAGGTAGTCGACGAGCAATTTGCCGTCGGCGTGCCTGCCGGTGCCGGTCACGACGATGCCGATTTCAGCGATGGGCTGGCCACCTGTGTCCGGCAGGGTCCATTCAAGGACGGCTTCCGAGCCGGGCTGAACCGCGACCGTCTGCCCGTCTATGTCACTGAGCTGGTCGCGCCCGTCGTAGACCCTTACGCGCAGGCGCGCTTCGATCGCACCGTGATTTTGCGCATCACCCTTGACCCGCGCCTTTACCGTCTGACCGGAGTAGAGCAGAGGCGTCGCCATCAGGTCGTAGGTGCGCATGTCGAGCATTTCGCGTGGCGAGAAGGTCGGCGTCGTCACGATGGCGCTCTGGGCGGGGCCGAGGGCTTCGTACTCTATGGTCAGCGCTCGGCTGCCTTCGAACTCGGTATTGCCGACGCGCACGCCGCTTGCCGCATCGAGACCTGTTAGCGGACGGAAACCCTGCTGGCTTCCCGGCAGCGAAAAATGGAATTGCGCGCCATTCTTGGGGGCTGCAAGCGATTGCTGCCCGGCAAGCTTAAGGCCGAGATTGGTCAGGAAATAGGCTTGGCGCACGGCGTCGTTGATGGAGTTGCCGCCATCGGCCGACGAGATCAGCATGCGGTCGGCGATCGGGCCCCGGAAATCCGGACCCTCGGCAATGCTTTCCAGCCCATTCATGATGCCGAGCAGGCAACCGACATTGCCGGCATTGCAATCGGTATCCCAGCCCGATGTGTTGACGATCATCTGCGCCTTCTGGAAGTCGTGCGGCGCGTAAAGTACGGTCATGATCATCAGCGCGTGGTTGGGCATGATGTGGCAGTTGCCGGGATATCTGTCGTAACCGTAATTGTCCTGGATCTTCTGGCGGGTGTCGCGCCAATCAGGATGAGCTTTGTGCCAGGCTCGTACATCCTTGATCATTTTCGCGATCTGGCTGTCGCTCGGGATCATTTTCAGCCCGGTATCGATGAGATGATCGATGTCGGAAGCGACGAAAGCTTCGGCCTCCATTGCTGCCCAGAGCATGGCGGCATGGACGGATTCGCCGTCATGGCTGACCTTGCCGGCCTGCTCGGCAAGCCTCGCCGCGAGCTCCGGTTGACCGGGGGCGACCATCGCCCATCCGTCGATGAAAATCTGCGCGCCGATCTGCTCGGCGACCCCTTGGCCATTGGTGGCGATGGAACCTGAATGCGGAGCCGGCACACCCTTCTTGAGGTTGAGCCAGGCCGTGTGCTCGGTGGAGTTACCGTTGCCGCCCCACCAGAGGATCGACCGTTCCTCGACGATATAGTTGAGCCAGGCCTTGCCGATTTCCTCGGCCGAGAGGTTCGGCTTGATACCGTAGTCTTCAAGCGCACGAATGAAGGTAAAAGTGCCGGCCACGTCGTCATCGGTGACGACGAGCGGCTGGTTCAGACGCTCATGCACGTAGTATTCGATCGGGCCGAGTTCATCCATGATCTTCTGGTAAGTCCATCCCTCGAAGGGGCGGCCGAGATAGACGCCGATGAGTTTGCCGAGGACGCCAGCATAGACACGTTCGAGATAATCGTTCGGAAGTCGCATTGCTCACTCCATAGATTGTTTGAAAAAATTGCTCAGCCCTTGACCGAGCCGCCGGCCATGCCTTCGATGAAGCGCCTCTGCATGAAGACGAAGAGCGTCACGACGGGCACGACGATGATGAGGGCTGCGGCCATGATCTCGCCCCAGTCCGAGCTGTATTGGCCAGAGAGCAGAAAGAAGGCGATGACGGCCGTCATGTTCTCCTGCTTCTGAAGGAAGGTCGTTGCGATCAGAAACTCGTTCCACGAATTCAGACCGATGATCAGCGCCACGGTCAGGATGCCCGGGGAGACGATCGGCAGCATCACCCGCCAGAAAACCTGCCAATGCGTGGCGCCGTCGACGATCGCCGCCTCCTCGAGCTCCTTGGGAACCGCGAGGAAATAGGTTCTGAGCAGCATGACCGCGAAGGGGCTGTAGAGCGCGGTATAGATCAGCGCCACGCCGAAGATGTTGTTGATGAGACCGAGCTTCGCAAAGCCGAAATAGAGCGGGAAGATGTAAAGCTGGATCGGCGCTGTCGTGGTTGCCAGCAGGTAGAAGGTGAAGATCTTCCAGCTTTTGATCTTGCGACGCGCGATCACATAGGCCGTCAGCGACGATGTCGTGCAGACGAGCGCGATGGTCGTGCCGGATACGATCAGCGAGTTGATGAAGGTCTGCGAGAATTTCGCGTGATTCCATGCATTGGCAAAATTCTGCCAGCGGATCGGCTGCGGCAGCCCGAGTGGATTCTGCACGATCTGGGCTGCCGGCTTCAGTGAGTTCAACACCAGAAGCACGATCGGGAACAGCGCGAGAAAGGCGAAGATTCCAAGAAGTATATAACAGACCCAGAGGGTCAGACGGCTTTCCACGAGCCTCATTGTTCGCCCTCCCTGGTCTGAACACGTACGTAGAAGAAGGTGCCGACCAGCCCGAAGAGGCTGATGACGAGCGCTGCGGCTGCAGCCTGTCCGACGTTCAGGTCGTAAAATGCCTTGCGGTAGGCGAGCGTCGAAAGTAGTTCGCTGGAGAAAGCGGGGCCACCCTGGGTCAGGATGTAGACGAAATCGAAGGCGAGGAACGACCAGATGACGGTCATGATCATCATGAGCGTGATGGTCGGGCGGATGCCCGGCAGCAGCACGTAGCGCATCATCTGGTAATAGGTGGCGCCCTCGATGCGGGCGGCTTCGATCTGTTCCTGCGGCACCTGCCGAAGTGCCGCAAAGAAGATGACGCAGAGAAATCCCCACCAATGCCACAAATCCACGGTGGCGACGCCGAAAAGAGCGATTGGCGGCTGCGTCAGGGGATTGGGGATCGGCAGGCCGTATTTCTTGAGAACGGCGAATACGCCGGTCACGGGGCTATAGATCATGCCTTGCCAGATACGGGCTGTGATCGCGGTCGCGATGACGACGGGCAGGAAATAGACCACCTGAAAGAAATTGCTGCCGCGGCGTACGATGAGCAGCATCGAGGCAGCCAGTAGCCCCATCAGGATCGGTACAATCAGGAAAACCAGCGTCCAGAGGATATTGTTGCCGAGCGCCAGCCAGAAGACGCGATCGGCAGCAAGCGCGCGAAAATTATCGAGGCCCGCAAAGGTGGGCGACGAGATGCCATCCCAATTGCAGAAGGCGAGAGCCACTGTCAGCAAGGCGGGCACGAGAACGATGACGATGTTGATGAGCATCGTCGGAACGAGATAAAGTCGGTGCATATTGTCCTCCGGGGAAGGGCGACGCCCTATGCGTCGCCCTGCGGCCAGATCAGGTACGAGCCGGAACCGCCGGCGCCTTGCCGGCATCGCGTTCCTGCTTGAAGGTATCGTCCAGCTTCTTGAGGAAGTCCGCAGGCTTCGCCTTCTTGAGCCAGACCTCTTCCATGCCGCTGACGAGATAAGTGTCCGTGGCGGGGGGCAGGAAGGTCCAGGTCGTGTAGCCGTATTTGCCGGCGGCGACGGCGCTTGCGAGCTGTTTCATGGTATCTTCGTAGAGAGGCAATACCTTGTCGGAGAGCTTAACCTTGGAGAGATCGGCGAGTGGCAGGTTCCATTCTCCCTGCCAGACCGAGTTCATCTTGCTGTAGTAGTCGTCCGTGAACATGTAGTCGAGAACGGCGGCGGCGCCGTCGGCATTGTCTGCCTTGGCGTTGATCGACAGTGTCGAGCCGATGCCGAGCGCGAAGATCGGATCGCCCTTCTCGCTCGGGAAGCCGACAAAGCCGGGTTCGGCGTTGTTCTGCGGGAAATAGGTGGGGATGTTGCTGAAATTCCACGTGCCGGTCGGCGCCATGCCGGCTTGCCCAGTGGCGATCTGCGCGAAAGCTTGCTCAAGCGTCAGCGAGAAATAATTGTCGCCGAAGTAGCCCTTGTCCCACCACTCCGCGAGCTTGTCGATCGAGTGTACGAAGGCCGGATCAGTCCACGGGATGGCGCCGGTCAACGCCTTGTAGACGTTTTCAGGTCCAGCGATCGAATTGAAGGCGATCGAGACATAATGTTCGTTGGCGGGGCGCCAGTCGGCATTACCGGCACCGAATGGCGTGATACCTTTGGCCTTCATCTCCTGCGCAAGTGCGTCGAATTCGGCAAGCGACGTCGGTACTTTCCACTTGTTCTGTTCGAACAGTGTCTTGTTGTAGAAGAGGCCAAGTGTCTCGTATGTCTTTGCCAATGCGTACAGCTTGCCGTTGTAACGGCCGAGATCGAGGAAAAGCGGCAGCAGGCGTTCGTTCCAACCATATTTCTTGGCGTAGTCGTCGAGTGGTAGCAGTTGGCCGGCTTGGGCCATCGCCGCGACATAGCTTGGGCCTGCCGTGAAGACGACATCGGGACCGGTGCCGGCGAGCATGGCAACGCGCAACTGCTTGTCGAGATCGGAGCCGCGGAAGTCGATGCTCAGGAGCTCGTCGGGATGGGCTGTATTGAACGGGTCGATCAGGATGTTCTTCAGATTGTCCTGGTTCTCGGGCGATGCCGATTCATACCAGAAGGATATCGGCTTCTGATCCGCCGCGAATGCGAGGCGGGACATGAGCGGCAAGGCGGCAAGGCCGAGACCGGCCTTCAAAACTGTACGTCTGTGCATAGTTACTCCTCCGATTTGTTTTATTCGTTGTGCGTCGAGCCTCGGACGATGAGATCAAAGGGCATTTCGACGGCTGTACCTGCACCGGTCTTCTCCCCTCGCAGACGGTCCATCAGTGTCTGCGCGGCACGTTCTCCCATTTTCCATTGAAACTGCGCGACCGTCGTCAGCGTCGGTGTGACGAGCTTGGCGGCGGAAATATCGTCGAAGCCGACGACGGCGATATCTTCCGGAATACGGATGCTGCGCTCGCGAAGCGACTGCATCACCCCGATCGCCATCAGGTCGTTTGCGGCAAAAATGGCGGTCGGTCGAAAATCGCCGCCAAGGATGGCCTCGGCTGCACGAATGCCGCCGAGCTCCGAAAATTCGTCATCGATGACGACATGATCGGAATGGCCCTGTTTTGCGAGGGCTTTGCGGTAACCCTCGATGCGGTGGGCTTGTGGCCCGCCGCGGCCCGCGACAAGTGCTATACGCGTGTGACCAAGGCCTAAAAGATATTCGGTTACCGTCTGGGCTGCCGCGCGACTGTCGACATAGATATCGTCGATCGGAATCTCGCCGCCGCGCTTCTTTGACGATTCAATCCGGACTATGGGAACGCCTGCCTCGACCAGCGGGCTGAAATCCTTGGCCTTCAGCGTGAAGAAGACCCCGATCACGCCGTCGACGCGACCCTGCCGTGCCCAATCAAGGAAATGGCGTTCGCGCTCCGGCGTGCCATCGGTGTTGACCGTGATGACATCGTAGTTCAGGCCATCGGCAACCGATTGTATGCCGCGGATCAGCGAGGGATAGAACGGATTGGTAATGTCGGGCACGATGCAGGCGATGGTCATCGAACGGCTCGTCTTGAGCGCCTGGGCAAACCGGTTCGGCACATAGCCGAGGTCTTTTGCCGCCTTGGTAATACGAGCCCATGTCTCCTCGGGAATGGATGCTCCGCCGCCGCTCAGCACCATGGAAACGGTGGCCTGCGAGACCCCCGCTGCCCGTGCGACATCCTTTTGTGTAGCTCGTCCGTTCGTCATTGATCGCTTACTTATACGTATTAGTGATACGTATCAATAGAAGGCGGTTTTTCTGATGTCAAGCATCAGGCGGAGGAGCTATCGGTCGTTTGTGGGAAGGCGCCAAAGTGCCTCTGGAAAGGCTCTTCGAGGTGGGCGCATGTTCGGTCTACGGTTGAGTTTGCCGATCAAAAATTCTATCTTCGCGAGATTCTATGTGGAATATTAGATAATTAGTTAATGACTGAGATTTAAAATACCGGCTATGGAGAAATCATCGCGTCGGCACGATCTGGATTTTGTCAGGGTGGCAGCATTCATGCTGCTGATCGTCTATCACGTCAGCTTAATATACAATTCCAGGGAATTCCTGCTGAAGGCTCCGGACAGCTCTTCCGCTTTCGACGTTATCCATTTGTGGACGCATCCCTGGCGCATGACGCTACTGTTTTTCATCTCCGGTGCCGTGACCGGCATTCTGCTGGGGAAGCATTCCCCCGGCATGTTGAGGAGCGTTCGAACGAGGCAGTTGCTAATGCCCTTTCTGGCGGGGATGCTGTTTCTCCTGCCGCCGCAGCTGTATGTCTGTCTGAATGCGATGGGGATGGACATCAGCCTTTCGAAGGTCTTTTGGGACTATTTGACCTTGACTCCGGTTTCCTTGCCGGATGGCGGGCAAGCATTGTTCATCGGTATGCAGCATCTCTGGTATTTGGTTTATCTCTGGAGTTATACCGTCATCGTCACGCTTGCCGTGGCGGCATGGCCGTCGCTGTTGCCGGCTATGGGAGATCGGTTGGCGCCCTGGCTGAGAGGCAAATGGGTGTTGATAGCGCCCGTTTTGCTGTTCGTCGGGCTGCGGCTGGTGTTGAGGCCGGTTTTTCCCCCGACGCTGGACTTTGTGACCGATTGGTACAGCCATGCCGCCTACATGGCCGCGTTTCTGATGGGCATCGTGATGGCAACGCGCGACGACTGCTGGGATGCCGTGGTCAATATGCGCAAACCGGCGTTGATCCTGACTGTCGCCTGCGCTCTCGCCTTGGTGCTGCTGTTTCCCGTCTTACCATCCACCGATCCGGAAATGTGGCGGCTGTCGGCGGGGAGGATGCTCGGCGGCGCGTTCCAGTGGTGCGCGATCGTCGCCGTTCTGGGCTATGCCAGAATTTTGTGCCGATCTGAGAACGCTGTGATCCGTTATCTCAACAGGGCGGTTCTTACCTATTATGTTCTCCACCAGACCATCATGCTGCTGATCGCCTATGAACTGGACCGTATGGGGCTCCTGTCCGCTTCAGCTTTCATTCCGATCGCTCTGGCCACATTGGCGATATGTGCTGTGGCATACGAGTTGAAGCTTCGCCTCGAGACTGTCGCGAAAACCATATTTCGCCCGCATGCCGCTTGATGTGGTTGACGGGCGGGCGGTCTGCTTCTCGGTCGATCATCAATGCTCGGGGGCCAGCCGAGCAACTGGCCCCGTTTTCTTTCACCAAATCCGACGACTGATGACGCCGCGCAAGATATGAACCGTGCCGGCTGTGAGAGGTCGAAGGCTTGTGCGTGTCGTTACCCCTCCCACCGCCGTCCTCTATCCCTGATCTGTTAGTGTACGGCACCCGATCCGCCGACCGCAACGATCGCGAAGGGTTGCCCTTCGACTGGGATGCTGCGGACTTCCTTCAGGGACTGGTTGTCGACCATGCGCACGAGACCGTGGCGAGGGTCGGTGATGGCGATGAGGCCGCCGGCCACGGCAAGGCGCGGTCGCGGGTCGCGCCAATGTCCGTCCTTGCTGTAAGGTTCGGTAACGGTCTGGGACTGGACGATCGCGCCTTTGACGACATCGAGAAGATGTAGTTTGCCGTCCTCGGTCAGAATGTAGGCATGCTGCGGCTTTGCCGGGTCGAGTACGAAGTCGACACGTCGCGTCGGCAGTTCGATAAGCTTGTAGGGCTCGGCCGCGTTGTCGGGATCGATCAGCACGACATTCTGTTCGCCATAATTACCGAGGAAGAATTGGATGGATGTGCCGCCGAGCAATGTCGATACCTTGCCCTTGGGGAGCGATGAACCATAGGCGAGCATCTGGATTTTCGGGCCGTCCGTGCCGCCGGGATGCGCGATGAGAACGCCTTCCTCGCAGCCAAAGGCAACCAACCGGGCAGATGTGGCTTCGCCGTGGAGCCCTGTGCAGGGCTTGATATCGCCGACCTGTTCACCCTTTCGGTCGAGGACGCGCAGGCCCAGACGTGGCGGCAATTCGCCCTCCTTGACGGGTGCTTCGACATTCGGTGCCGAAACAAGGAGATGATTGCCCATCGGAACGGCAACGCCGTGGTGGGCAGCCATCGTCTTGAATGCGCGGATGTCGGCTTTGCCTGTGACAAGGTCGCTTTCGGAGAGAAGGTCGAATTTGTCCTCACGGTCGAAGAAGATCGCGACATCATTGCCGTGCGTCACCACGTGGCCAGGCTTTTCGCCTTTGATCGATACTGAAAGTAGCTTCGGGTCGGAAAGTTCGATGTCGCGGTGCTCTCCATGATCGGAAAGGGATATGCCGGTGGCAATTGCGTTGACCACATTCTTTTCGCCTTGAACCGCAAAGACCGTCCGGCCCGACTGGCTAAGCGATAGCGCGGCATAGCCTTCGAGATCGAATCGGCCAATTTCCTTGCCGCTGGCCGCGTCGATCGTGCGGACGATTGGCAGGCTATGATCGGCGACGAACAGCCGCCAGCTTTCCGTCTCGTTTTCGTCGTCGGCGATGGACGGAAATGGAAAGAGCAAGGCGCAGGCAAGTGATGAAGCCGCCAGGAAGGTACCAGAACTTGTGCGAGGCATACGGAATCCTTTATGTAATAACATTACATATGCAACGTAATAGAGTAACGTGGCGCTTGTCCAGCCCTTGCGTGCAGGCTTCAAGCCAAATTATCTGTGTGTATCAGTATGGAAATCGGTCGTAGGCCGTCGAAGCAGTTGACGTAATTTTAACCTGGAATACTATATATAGTGTTCGAGGTTCCGCTGATTCGCAAGAATTGGAGGCTAAGATGGGAATCCGGTCGGCAAATATGATGCTTGTCAAGCCGGGGCTGCCCCCGCAACTGTGAGCGGTGAGCATTCGTTGGGTAAAGTCACTGAGGCCCTGTGCCTTGGGAAGGCGAGACGAATGTTTTGACCCGCGAGCCAGGAGACCTGCCTCGAATAACAGCGTCCACGGGCGGGGTGTCCGGTTGGCGAGCGATGGTTTGCGCGGCATGATTGCCGTCGTCGCTTCCCGAAGTGCCCCGTATGAATGATTTCGGGGTGAAGTGCATGTTCTTGAGTATCCATAGTCGCCCACGCGAATGACGGCCGCTTAAGCGTCCGGCTCCGGCTAGGCTTTTGCCACTATCTCCATCCCGACCAACGGGCATCATCCGGTGCCCGAACGATTTGCATGCCCACACCATACACGAGGATATCCAATGAGCATCACCGTTTACAGCAAGCCCGCCTGCGTTCAATGCACAGCCACGACCCGCGCCCTCGATCGCCAGGGTATCGACTACACCATAATCGACGTATCTGCCGATTCGGCGGCCTATGAGCTGGTGCAGGGTCTCGGCTATCGTCAGGTCCCGGTTGTTGTCGCCGGCGAACTGCATTGGGCTGGTTTCCGTCCTGACATGATCAGCGCGCTCGCCTGAGGAGCTGTGCGATGGGCGAGATCGTCTATTTCTCAAGCCGATCGGAAAACACCCATCGCTTTGTTGCAAAGCTTGCATTGCCGGCCGCCCGTATTCCGCTTGCTGCGGGAGACGAGTTTCGTGCGACCTCGCCCTATGTCCTCATCGTCCCGACCTATTGCGGCGAAGGAGGAAAGGGGGCCGTGCCCAAGCAGGTGATCCGCTTCCTCAATGATGCGGGAAACCGTTCGAACATCCGCGGGGTGATCGCCGCGGGCAACAGCAACTTCGGCGCGACCTACGGGATCGCCGGCGACATTATCTCCACAAAATGCCAGGTGCCGTATCTCTATCGGTTCGAACTTCTGGGCACGGATGAGGATGTCGCCAATGTCAGACACGGATTGGAACGATTTTGGACACGCTAACGCTTGACCGGCCAGCGAAGGCCACGGAAACGGCATTGGACTATCACGCCCTCAACGCCATGTTGAACCTCTATGACGAGCAGGGAAAGATCCAGCTCGACAAGGACCGCATGGCGGCCAAGCAATATTTCCTCCAGCACGTCAACCAGAACACGGTTTTCTTCCATAACCTTCGGGAGAAGCTCGATTATCTGGTAACGGAGGGCTATTACGAGCAGGAGGTGCTGGACCAATATTCCTTCAATTTCGTGCGCGATCTCTTCGATCACGCCTATGCGAAGAAATTCCGCTTCCCGACCTTCCTCGGCGCCTTCAAATATTACACCAGCTACACGCTGAAGACCTTCGATGGAAAGCGCTACCTTGAGCGCTACGAGGATCGCGTCTGCATGGTGGCGATGACGCTGGCGCAGGGCAGTGAGCAGATTGCCCACGATCTGGTCGACGAGATCATCTCCGGCCGCTTCCAGCCGGCGACGCCGACCTTCCTCAATGCCGGCAAGAAGCAACGCGGCGAGCTGGTTTCCTGCTTCCTGCTGCGTGTCGAAGACAATATGGAATCGATTGGCCGCGCCATCAATTCCGCGCTGCAGCTGTCGAAGCGCGGCGGCGGCGTCGCTCTGTCGCTCACCAATATCCGCGAGGCCGGTGCGCCGATCAAGCACATCGAGAACCAGTCGTCTGGCATCATTCCCGTGATGAAGCTGCTGGAAGACTCCTTCTCCTACGCCAACCAGCTTGGCGCGCGGCAGGGTGCAGGCGCCGTCTATCTGAACGCCCACCACCCGGACATCATGCGCTTCCTCGATACCAAGCGCGAAAATGCCGATGAGAAGATCCGCATCAAGACGCTGTCGCTCGGCGTCGTCATCCCTGACATCACCTTCGAGCTCGCGAAGAATAACGAGGACATGTACCTCTTCTCGCCCTACGATGTGGAGCGCGTCTACGGCGTGCCGTTTACCGAGGTTTCGGTGACGGAGAAGTACCGCGAGATGGTAGCCGACAGCCGAATTCGCAAGAAGAAGATCAAGGCGCGCGAATTCTTCCAGGTGATCGCCGAGATCCAGTTCGAGAGCGGCTATCCCTACATCATGTTCGAAGACACGGTGAACCGCGCCAATCCGGTTGCCGGCCGCATCACCATGAGCAATCTTTGCTCGGAAATCCTGCAGGTCAGCGAAGCCAGCGAATACAGCGACGACCTTTCCTACAAGCACATGGGCAAGGACATTTCCTGCAATCTCGGCTCGCTCAACATTGCCGCCGCGATGGACAGCCCGGATTTCGGCAAGACGATCGAAATGTCGATCCGCGCGCTGACGGCCGTCTCCGACATGAGCCACATTTCGTCGGTGCCTTCGATCGAAAAGGGTAATGACGACAGCCACGCCATTGGTCTCGGCCAGATGAACCTGCACGGCTATCTCGCCCGCGAGCGCATCTTCTACGGCTCTGAGGAAGGCGTCGATTTCACCAATATCTATTTCTACACGGTCACCTATCACGCCATCCGTGCTTCGAACCGGCTTGCGGTCGAGCGCGGCCAGAGCTTCAAGGGCTTCGAGAATTCGAAATATGCCTCCGGCGAATATTTCGACAAATATACGGAGCAGGAATGGAAGCCGGCGACCGAGCATGTCACGGAAATCTTTGAGAAGGCCGGCATCGCCATCCCGACGCAGGAAGATTGGCTGGCATTGAAGAAGGCTGTGATGGAAGGCGGGCTCTATAACCAGAACCTGCAGGCCGTGCCTCCCACAGGCTCGATCTCTTACATCAACCATTCAACCTCTTCGATCCATCCGATCGTATCGAAGATCGAGATCCGCAAGGAAGGCAAGATCGGCCGCGTCTATTATCCGGCCGCCTTCATGACCAACGACAATCTCGACTACTACCAGGATGCCTACGAAATCGGACCGGAAAAGATCATCGATACCTATGCGGCAGCGACGCAGCACGTCGATCAGGGCCTGTCGCTGACGCTGTTCTTCCGCGATACCGCGACAACCCGCGATATCAACAAGGCGCAGATCTACGCCTGGAAGAAGGGTATCAAGACGATCTACTACATCCGCCTTCGCCAGATGGCGCTGTCCGGCACCGAGGTGCAGGGCTGCGTTTCCTGCGCGCTTTGATGACCGGTTTGAAAAAGGACATTCTCATGAACATGCAATTCAAGCCGGCAAGCCGCGTTCGCGCCATCAACTGGAATCGTATCGAAGACGACAAGGATCTCGAGGTCTGGAATCGCTTGACCGGCAATTTCTGGCTGCCGGAAAAGGTGCCGCTGTCGAACGACATCCAGTCCTGGGCGACGTTGAAGCCGGAGGAACAGCAGCTCACCATCCGTGTATTCACCGGCCTGACGCTGCTCGACACGATCCAGAACGGCGTCGGTTCGGTCAAGCTGATGGCCGATGCCGCAACGCCGCATGAAGAGGCCGTTCTTTCGAACATCTCTTTCATGGAAGCGGTGCACGCGCGTTCCTATTCGTCGATCTTCTCGACGCTTTGCCTAACGCCCGATGTCGACGACGCCTACCGCTGGTCGGAAGAGAACGAGTTCCTGCAGCGCAAGTCGACGCTGATCATGGAGCAGTATGCCTCGGGCGATCCTTTGAAGAAGAAGGTCGCAAGCGTCTTTCTCGAAAGCTTCCTGTTCTATTCCGGCTTCTATCTGCCGATGTTCTGGTCGAGCCGCGCCAAGCTCACCAACACGGCCGACATGATCCGTCTCATCATTCGCGACGAAGCCGTGCATGGCTATTATATCGGCTACAAATTCCAGCGAGGTCTCGAGCGGCTTTCGGAAGAGCGCAAGCAGGAAATCAAGGATTTCGCCTTTGACCTGCTGCTCGAACTCTACGACAACGAAGCAAAATATACCGAGGCGCTTTATGATGGCGTGGGGCTGACCGAGGACGTCAAGAAGTTCCTGCATTACAACGCCAACAAGGCGCTGATGAACCTCGGTTACGAAGCGCTTTTCCCTGCCGAGGCCTGCAAGGTCAATCCGGCTATCCTTTCGGCGCTATCGCCGAATGCGGACGAGAACCACGACTTCTTCTCGGGCTCCGGATCTTCCTACGTGATCGGCAAGGCTGTCGCGACCGAAGACGAGGACTGGAACTTCTGAGATTGCGTCTCCCGTAACTTGGATAAGCCTCTATCATTTCCGATCGCAGTCATTCGGCTGCGATCGTTGTCGCGAAGCGCAGCTCGCAATAGTTGTTTTGCGCTTTGCAGATTCGTCAAAATCTCATGATACGCCTCGCTAAGGACGTTCGGCCCCCGGACGATTCGCGCGCATCTCCGTGAGGTGAGGACGTATCATGGACTATGCCGACTACATCGCCGATCCCTTGCGCGACTGCGCGATCGTTGTTCATCGCGGTGTCTGGCGCGCTGCACCGGAAAACAGCTTGCTGGCGATCGAGCGGGCAATTTCAGCCGGTTACGATGCAGTCGAGATCGACGTGCGACGCAGCAGCGACGGCGAGTTCTTTCTCCTGCATGACGATACGCTGGCGCGGACGGCGGACCTTGCCCAGGAGGCAGAAGGGTTGACGCTCCACCAGCTGTCGAGCCTGCATCTGCGCGATCGTGACGGCGGAGAGACGAACCGGATGACCGGAGAGAGGCTGCCAAGCCTGAAGGATGTCTTCGACCTCACGCGCGGACGCATTTTCCTGCATCTCGACGTCAAGCGCAGAGACGTGATTCCAGGCGTGATCGCATGCGCCCGCGCCATGGGTGTTGATCGGGAAGTCGATTTCTGGGGCGACCTGAAAACTCAGGACGATCTTGCATGGGTCCGCGACAACATATCGCCGGAGATGGTTCTGTTCATGGCAAAGACACGCCTGGGGTCTCCTGATGCCGAGCGCCAGCTCGATCTTCTGTCCGAGCTCAACCCGCTTCTGTGCGAAATCTACTTCGACAGTCTGGATCAGCTTGCGGCGCGCAGAGCGCTGTTCGACAAGGCTGGTATCAAACTATGGGTCAATACGCTCGATTCCGTATCCTGCGCTGGATTCACGGATACAGCCGCACTGGACAATCCCGCGGCGATCTGGGGCCGGTTGATCGATGCAGGTGTTTCCGCCATCCAGACGGACGAGGCCGAGGCGCTGAAGACCTACCTGAAGACGCGCCGGGTGCAGCTTTCGACGTGATGTTTGCCAAGCCGCTCGCGTCGCTGCTGCCGTTTGCGCTCGAGTGGCGCTGCCAGCCTTTATTCGAAGATGCAAATGGCCGGCCCTAGCGGATAGAGCCGGCCACTGAACCGTCAGACCTTACCGGCCTAAAGCGGGATTATTTGTTGAGCGCATCCTTCAGCGCCTTGGCCGGCGTGAAGGAGAGCTTCTTCGAGGCAGCGACCTTAATGGTTGCGCCCGTTCCCGGATTGCGCGCTTCGCGTGCCGGCGTGTCCTTGACTTTGAACTTGCCAAAGCCCGGGATCGAAGTTTCTGCGCCGGATGTTGCAGCTTCGGTTATGGCTGCAAAGACGGCTTCGACAATCGCCTTGCTCTGGACTTTGGTAAGCTTGTGGTCGGCAGCAATCTTGTCTGCGATTTCATTGGTAGTGGTCATGAGGCTTCCCCCGCATTGATGACACCGGAATCATTTCCATTGCCGATGTCCATTGTCACCTGGAGTTCTGTGCGGAAAGGCCCAGAATGCCTGTATTTCCACAGGTTCCGACGTATTGGAGCCATTTCCCCCAACTTTTGTCGGTGAATCCGGAGGGCCGGTCGCCGTGCAGCACGGCATTAGGACGCCGGTCGCGCCTCCTGCTGCGCCGCCCGAATCTGCCGCGAGAGCTGATATTCAGGCCCCAGCCGTGCCTTTCGGACGGGTCGGATATCTGGGCCTGTGCAATCAAGACTGGCCATTCGCGGTCGGGGCGTATAGTGCCTGGTCATGACGAAAGGTGGGAATAGGCCATGGAAGACGAGATCAGAATAGACAATCGTGGCGACTTTGGTCTCTGGGCCATAGAGGTCGCAAAGCAGATCATCGGCGAGCAGGGCTTCGAGCTTGCGAGGGCTGCGCGTGATGGCACGGACGACGATGTCCGCGCCGCCGGCAATGCGCTTGGGCAGGCAATTACCAATGCATTGATGGAGGTTTACGACGGCCTGCTTAAAAAGCTCGATGAGCGCTAGAGTGCTCTGATCGGCCGGAAAGGCCGGAATTTTAGGAGGCTTGCGGTTAGTGCAAGCAAGGATCAGGTCGCTCGGCCGAGGTGTCGGCATGCCCAGGATTGAAATTTAACGGGTTGCCAACTTACAATCGCAACCTGGCGTCCCCATATAGCGGCGGAAACGATTTTTCTGCCCAATGACAGGAGAGCCAATGCTGAGTGCAGTACCGCGTTTTGCCAAGATCGCAGCCATCGTCGTCCTTGCCGCCGCTTCATCTTTAGCGACCTTTGATGCTGCCGATGCGCGTCGGGCAGGGTCAAGCGGGTTCGGAAGTCGCGGGACGCGCACTTTCGATACCCCGGCCGTTACGAGGACCGCGCCCACACAGGCAGCTCCGGTCGATCGGACGATGACGCAGCGGCCGCAGCAGCAAACAGCGACCCAGCCGCCGGTCGGCGCGCCGCAGCGCCCGGGTCTCTTTGGCGGCTTTGGTGGGTCGATGATCGGCGGTTTGATCGCCGGCGGCCTGCTCGGCATGATGCTCGGCCACGGGTTCGGTGGCGGCATCGGCTTCCTTGGTATGTTGCTGCAGATCGGCCTGATCGTGCTGCTGATCAGTTTTGCCATGCGCTTTTTCGCAAACCGCCAGCGTACGCAATATGCCGGCCCGGGCTCGGCGTCACCCTACGCCATGAATCCGATGAACAACGCGAATGCATCGCCGCGCCCATCCTTCTCCATCCCGTCCATTGGCGGTGGAGCGGCAGCCGCGCCGAAAGCACGCGAGGCCAATGACGAGATCGGACTGCAACAGGCCGATCTCGATCGCTTCGAGCATCTTCTCACCGAAATCCAGTCGGCTTACGGGAAGGAAGATTATGCGACGCTGCGTCATCTGACGACGCCGGAAGCCATGTCCTATCTTGCCGAGGAACTGGGCGAGAATGCCACGAACGGCGTCCGCAACAGCGTCTCGGACGTCCGCCTGCTGCAGGGCGATATCGCCGAAGCCTGGCGCGAGGACAATGCCGAATATGCGACGCTTGCCATGCGCTACTCGAGCATCGACGCGATGGTCGACCGTGCGACCGGAAAACTCGTCGACGGCGATGATCGCAATCCTTCGGAAACGACGGAGCTCTGGACCTTCGTGCGCAAGCCCGGCACAGACTGGACGCTTTCCGCGATCCAGGGTACGGGCGAGCATTAAGCCTGAACTGATATTTGCTGATGAGATTGCCCCGCACAAAAGCCGGGGCAATCGGTTTGATAGCCTCTGATGTCGATCGTCAGCGAAGCTATTTCAATGCCGCGCGGAGATCCTTTTTCGAGCGGGGAACCCGGTCGATGGCGAGTTTGCCCGCGTGATCGCGGATGGAGCTGTCCGATCCCCTTACCAACAGGAGCTCGATGGAAGCGGCGTCTATCGCGTCGGGCGCCGCAACATGCAGAACGGTCTGTCCGGTATTGTCGACTGCATTGATGTCGATGCCCTGTGATAGCAAAAGATCCAGTATGGCGACTTCATTAGGGAAACCGGCGCGGATGGCACCTCGTTGTCTATATAGCCTATGCAACAGCGTGCCGCCGTCCGGCATACGCTCCAATGGATCAAGGCCATAAGGTTCCATCAGCTTGAAGGACGAGACGCTTGTTGCGTAGGCGAGCGTTGGAAAGCCCTCACCATCCCGTTTGGCCGGATCGGCTCCCAGTTCCAGCAGCGTTCGGGGGAGTTTGATGCCTCGCAGGTCGCCAAGCATCAGGGATGATTGAAGCGGAGTGTAGACTGGGTCGGTTTCGCTTTTGCGTCCGTCGGGCGAGGCCAAGGCGTCGATATCTGCTCCGGCGTCCACGAGCACCCGGGCGGTATCGGCCGAACTTGTATAATGGAGGGGTGTCTGACCGCCCGGTGTTCGTGCATTCGGATCTGCGCCGTGACGGATGAGGATACGCGCTACATCGGGATCGGCCCACATCAACATCGTCGTGCCGTTATCCCAGCGTGCGTCCGGGTCGGCGCCTGCGTGAAGAAGCTTCTCCAGCATGGCCAGATAATCTTCCCGGCTGATATAGGCAGCAAGATCGCTTGCGATTGTCTTTTCCGTCTGTTCGGCGAGAATTGCGCGGATCTCGGAATCCATTCCTTCACCGTCCCAAAATCCCTTATTTTCCTCACGCAGTCTTTTTTCCAGTTGCTCACGCGATGCTGCAACAAATCTGCTGCGTCGGGTAATGAGGAGGTGCAGCGGCCAATACCGCTCGCTTTCCCAGCCGTTGACGCGCCCGCCGTTTGCGATGAGCCACTCCAGCGTAGAGAGCGAGCCGTTCGAGATCGCTTCGGCGACAGCAAGGCGGCGCGTATTCAAACCCGCACCCATTGCGACGAGCCGTTCAGCCAGGACAATGTTGTTCTGACGGATGGCATAGGTCAGCGCGGTCGGGAACTCGTCATTGTAGGAGGGGTACTCGAGCGGCCAATTGGGATTCCAGACCACATCCGGCCGAGCCCCAGCCGTCATCGCAGCGAGTGCAGCTGCCGTGTCGCCGCTTTGGGCAGCTTCCAGAAGTGTCCGCTCGGAATCGGTCTCTCCCAAGATCACGGGTGGCGGTTCATCGCTGGTTACGGCGGCAGGGTCGCTTTCCAGCCACTGCCGCCATTCGCGCCCGCCAGCACTGTCGGCGCTCAGGTAACAGCGGTCCTCATCCCAGGTGCCGAAGCGAGCCCAGGAAGCCCATTCGGTGCCGGCCTGTCCGAGTTTTGCCATTTCGGTGATGAAGGTGAAGAAATCCGGTGCGAGGGCCTGTCCGTGCAGCACTGCCAGCTCGTGGCTGAAGTAGCGCACCGGATGCGGGCCGTCCGCCGCGCGCATGTCGATCGTCAGCATGTCGCCGTTGATAAGCTCATAGAACGGAAATTGTCGTTCCCACATTTCCGGTGTGTTGGGCGCCTCGGCTTCTTCGACGGTCGCCAGATCGCGTTTCCAACCGAGGAAGTTGGGGATCGCGCGGCTTTCGATCTGATCGATGTCCCAGATCGCGCCGCGATTAAGGCTTGATGTCGGAAACTGGCGTTGCTCCATCGGATGGAGGTGCGAAGGAATGTGCCATTCAAACTCGACGTTGGCGGAATATTGCGCCAGCACCTGGCGCAACTGCATGGGCATGGCCATGCCGATGGCATCCTCGATGCGGCGTAGCGCACCTTCGCTTGCGGGCGGACTTATGGATAGTGGCGTAAGATTCCAGCCGCGCCTGCGCGCAATCTCCTCCATCCATCGCCAATCTGCCTGCCAACGCTGCCATAGCTCGTCCATCATTTCGCCTCCGCTGCCGTGATCGGTGATATGCCTTGGCCCCAAGTCATATCGAGCCTACCAGAACTTCCCTCGATATAGCGTGACGGGCTCCGGCGGCCAGTTCGCCGGGGTTATTTGGCCTGCGACTGTTCGTGTCCCAGCGCGGGAGGCTTGCCGTAGAAGCGGCTGCCCACTGTGGAGACGATGCCGCATTGATCTTGACTCATCGGGTTCCGCCATTATTGTGAGTATGTGGAAACGTTACCACATTGGGAGGAAAGAGATGAAATCCGCGCGGCTCAACCGCCTGTTTGGCGTGTCCGGAAATTGCTTCGACGTTGCAATCGATCACGGCATGTTCAATGAGCGGACCTTTCTCGCCGGCATCGAGGACATGCGGACGGCGATCAGGGTGATTGCGGATGCCGCGCCCGATGCCATCCAGCTTCCGCCTGGAACTGCCCCCATTTTGCAGGCGATCCCCGGCAAAAATCGTCCGGCGCTGGTTTTGCGCACGGATATTGCCAATATCTACGGTAATCCGCTGCCCTCGGCGCTGTTTTCCGAGATGATCGACAGGGGTGTGGAGCAGGCGGTGGCGCTCGATGCCGCCTGCGTTGTCGTCAATCTCCTGATGCTGCCGGATCAGCCGGAAGTTTACCGCGCCTGCGTGCGCAACGTGAACAGCCTCAAGCGCGAATGCGAAATCTATGGCATGCCGCTGATGGTCGAGCCGCTGGTCATGCAGGATAATTCCAAGGGTGCCTACATGGTCGATGGCGCGATCGACAAGATCTTGCCTCTGGTGCGTCAGGCCGCCGAACTTGGCGCTGATATTATCAAGGCGGACCCCTGCGACAACGTGCAGGAGTACCATCGCGTCATCGAGATCGCTCAGGGGCTTCCCGTTCTGGTGCGGGGCGGTGGCCGCGTATCGGATCAGGAGATCCTGACCCGCACCAAGCAGTTGATGGAGCAGGGCGCCCGCGGCATCGTCTATGGCCGTAATGTCATCCAGCACAATAATCCGGCCGGCATGACACGTGCCCTGATGGCGATCGTCCACGAGGGGGCTTCCGTCGACGATGCCGCGCGACATCTCGCCTGACGCATCCTGGGAGGAGTAAACATGAAAAAAGTATTCCGCTTCGGCGTTATCGGCTGCGGCTTGATGGGACGCGAATTCGCAAGCGCTGCCGCGCGCTGGCTCCATCTTGCCGATACGAGGGCGCGACCGGAAATCGTCGCCGTCTGCGATACCAATCCGGCACTTCTGGATTGGTTCAAGGACAATGTGCCGTCGGTTCGGCAATTCACCGGCGACTATAAGGAGCTGCTTGCCAATCCGGATGTAGACGCCGTCTATTGTGCCGTGCCGCATGTGATTCACCAGCAGTTCTATGTCGATATCCTGAAGGCCGGAAAGCATCTGCTTGGGGAGAAGCCTTTCGGCATGGACGCGGCTCAGAACCGCGAGATCATGGCGGTTCTTGCTGAGAACCCCAAGCTTCTTGTCCGCTGCTCGTCGGAAATGCCGTTCTTCCCCGGCGCGCAGAAAGTCATCGCACTCGCCGAAAGCGGCGAGATGGGCGATATCCTTGAGGTCGAGGCGGGCTTCCTGCATTCCTCCGACATCGACAGGCAGAAGCCGATCAACTGGAAGCGTATGGCCGATATCAACGGCGAGTATGGCTGCATGGGCGATCTCGGCATGCATGTCCTGCATGTGCCCCTGCGTCTCGGCTGGCGTCCGCAGACCCTGCATGCGCAACTGGTCAAGAAGATCACTGAGCGGCCGGATGGCAAGGGCGGCATGGTGCCGTGCACGACCTGGGACAATGCGACGATCAGCACGCGCGTCAGCGCGGGCGATCAGGATTTTCCGATGGTGCTGAAGACCTGGCGTATCGCGCCGGGTGAGGCCAATACCTGGTACATTCGCATCCTCGGCATGAAGAAGAGCGCCTTCTTCACCACCAAGTCGCCGCGTCAGTGGCAGTGGATGGACTATAGTGGTGGCGCGCAGGCCTGGAGCACCGAAGACCTCGGATACGGTTCGCTCTTCCCGGCAATCACCGGAAAGATCTTCGAGTTCGGCTTTGCCGATGCCATCCAGCAGATGTGGGCCGCTTTCGTCGATGAGCTGGCAGGCGGAAATGCCAACGGCTTTGCCTGCGCCACGCCGGAAGAAGCGCAGGCTCATCATGCAGTGCTAACAGCGGCGTTGAAATCCGGCCGTGAGAACATTGTGGTACCGGTCGACTATGAAGGAGCGACCGTCCGATGAAGCGTTCCGAGATCAACGAAGCGCTCACGCGCGCAAGCAAGACCCTTGA
This sequence comes from Martinezella tropici, assembly GCA_000799755.1. GTDB lineage: Bacteria > Pseudomonadota > Alphaproteobacteria > Rhizobiales > Rhizobiaceae > Rhizobium > Rhizobium tropici_A. The sequence goes on along the minus strand of JUHI01000003.1, from coordinate 203,185 downwards.
ACATTGGCGCTGGTCTCTGCCGGAATGGGGCTACTGGTCAGCGGCGGATTTCGCCGCCAATCGGGAAGCGGCGCGCTATCTGCGTCGCCATCAGCTGGGTTGGGACGTCACGGACTTCGGCTCAGGCCGGTTTGCCGAATGTGGCCTCGTGCTCTTCTGCCTGCGCAACGGCATCGTCGGCGTGGAAGGCGAACGCACCTATGCCGAAAAGCTGCTTTTCGTCGAGGAAGGGCAGGTGACGCCGACCCATCGCCATCAAGCCAAGATGGAAGACATCATCAACAGGGCCGGCGGCGATCTCGTCATCGAATTCGCTGCGACGGATGCCGAGGGCAATGTTCTGCCCGACGATGTGACGGTTCCGGTCGATGGTCTGCCAAAGAAGCTCACCGCGTGGGAACCGTTGGTTCTCTCGCCCGGCCAGAGCGTCACGATCCACACCGGGCTCTATCATCGCTTTTACGGTCGCAAGGGCGGCGGGCCTGTCTTCGTCGGCGAGGTCAGCCAGGTCAACGACGACAACAGCGACAATTACTTTCTGGAGCCGATCGGGCGCTTCGCCGCGATCGAGGAGGATGAGCCGCCACTAAGGCCACTGTGGAATGAGGCGGGCGGCTGATGCGAACCGGGGAGGAGGTTCGCACTAGTGAAAGGAAAAGTGGAGGAGGCATCGTCTGCGCGGGAAACTTCATTGTCGACCGCGTCCATACGCTGTCCTATTGGCCCGAGCAGGGTAATCTCGCTCACATCGTCCACCAGGATGTCGGCGTTGGCGGTGGCGCTGCCAATGTCGTCACTGATCTCTCGTCGCTGGGCTTTCCCGCAAGATTAGCCGCGGCCGGCTGTATCGGCGCGGATATAGACGGAGAGATCGTCAAGACGCGCCTTCAGGGCGCCGGCGTCGATGTCGGTGGTCTGCAGGCGCTTTCGGATCGCGCGACAGCGCACACCCATGTCATGAATGTGCCGGGTCAGAACCGCACCTTCTTCTATCATGGCGGTGCCAATGACGCGGTGACGGATGCGCTCGTTACGCCGGCGACCTTTGCAGGCTCCGGCTACCGGTTGTTCTATCTTGGCTATCTGATGTTGCTGCCCGGTCTCGACGCGCTCGATGCCGATGGTCGTTCGGGAGCATCGCGGCTGCTGGAGGCCGCGCGCAATGCCGGCCTGACCACCTGTGTCGATTTCGTTTCCAGCGAGGACACGGAGTTTGCGGCCAAGGTCGGTGCGGCTCTGCCATATTGCGATTTCATCGTCATCAATGAGATCGAAGCCGGGCGGGCAACCGGCATTACCGTGCGCGGCGTAGAGGGAGAGTTGGACGAGGCAGCGCTTCTGGCAGCCGGCGAGCGGCTGCTCGTGGCGGGCGTTGTCAAGGGAGCGATCATCCATGCCCCGGAAATCTGCATCTGGTTTGCGCCGGGGCGCACACCGGTTGTCTCCCGTTCTCGACCGGTCGATCCGGCAGAGATCGTCAGCACCGTGGGCGCGGGCGACGCATTCTGTGCCGCCGTGCTCTACGGTCTGCATGAGGATTGGCCCATCGAGCGTATCTGCGCCGTTGCTCATGCCGCCGCCGCACGTTGTCTTGGTGGAGCGACCGCGACGGATGGTATTCCCGACATGGCTGTGCTTCTCGAGGATGTGAAGGGGACACCGCCGGTATGCGCTCAAACATGATCGGGGCAAAGCGCGGTGCGGATAATTGGATGCTATGGCGCTCATCGGGCGAGCGCAGTAGCATCGGCGAATCGGTCCCTGAGTTCGGAGGAGGAGAATGAGGGCAGTCCGTTTGGAATCGATCGGATCGATGGCCATCCACATGGTCGAGAAGCCGAATGCGGGGCCGGGAGAAGTCGTCGTCCGTGTGCTGGCCGCGGGCATTTGCGGGTCCGACCGGCACATGTACAAGGGCGAATATCCGACGGCGATCCCGGTGACCCTCGGTCATGAATTCTGTGGTCTGGTTGAGGAAGTGGGCGAGGGCGTTTCGTCGTTTGTCGGCGGAGAGCTCGTGACGGTGGACCCGAATATCGCTTGCGGCACCTGCCCCGCCTGCCGGCGTGGGCGACCGAACCTTTGCGCCAATCTGAAGGCCATCGGCGTGACGCGGGATGGCGGCTTTGCCGAATATGTCGCGGTTCCCTGCGGCCAGGCGTTTACACTGCCCTCCGACCTCGATCCAGTTCATGGCGCCTTTTGCGAGCCGCTCGCCTGTTGTATCCACGCCATCGACAGGGCGAAGATCCGTCCGGGCGAAAGCGTTGCGATCCTGGGCGGCGGCGTGATCGGGCTGCTGATGGTGCAACTGGCACGTCTAGCTGGCGCGGACCAGATCATCCTGATCACCAGGCAGCTGTCGCGGCGCGAGGCGGCCTTGCGGTTGGGTGCGACGCAGGCCATCGATCCAACGGCGACCGATGTCGTTGCCGCCGTCCGGGATTTGACCGACGGCGGGGTGGATGTCGTTATCGAATGCGCCGGCGTTCCCGAGACGCTTCAGACCGGTGTGCAGATGGTGCGGCGCGGCGGCGCTTTCATACTGTTCGGCGTGACGCCGGCGGGTCTGGCGGTGCCGGTTTTGCCGTTCGATCTGCTCGTCAACGAAGTAGACATCAGGCCTGCTTATCTTAATCCATTCACCCATTCGCGAGCCGCCGCCATGGTGGCGAGCGGGATTCTGGAACTGGATTCGCTGGTCACGAAGGCGATCGGCCTCGAGGAGGTTGCGGAGGTGGTTGGTGGGGTGCCGTTGCCCGGCGAGATCAAGGTTATCGTCCGGCCATGAACATGGTCTTCGGGCCCGGTCTCCTTATGCGCGTACGGGGCCGGTGGAGTCGCGTTCGATCAAGTTGACGGGCACTTTGGCGATTGCGCCAACAGCAGGCTTTCGATCCGCCGGCTGTTCCTCGATCAGAGCTTCCAATCGACGCACAGCCTGCTCGCCGACACCGCGGATCGGCTGGGCGACGGTCGTCAGCCGTGGAAAGACATAGGCTGCCTCAGGTAGATCGTCGAAGCCGATCACCGAGTAGTCCTGGGGTACGGAAAAACCGCGATCCTGAACGGCGTGAATTGCGGCAATCGCCGAAATATCCGTCGTCCCGATGATCGCCGTCATGTCCGGTCGTGAAGCCACCAGCGCCTTTGCAAGCGGATAGGCGGCAGTGAAGCTATGCTCCTCGGCCATGGTCACGGCGATGGGCGCGATGCCGCTCGTAGCCATCTCTGCTGTTATGCCACAAAGCCGAAGCTGAACCGGTTGACTATGGGCGGGGGCGCCGACAATGCCGATTGCGCGATGGCCGAGCTCGATCAGGTGACGAGCCATCAAGCGCCCTCCCTGCTCATGGTCAGCCATGACGGCATCATCGGCGATCCCGGGTAAATCTCGGTCTATGGCAACGATCGGGATGTGCGCATCGCGCAACGTCTCGAAATGTTTCGTGCTGCCAAAGGCGCTCGCCACGATGACGCCATCGACGCGCTGAGAAAGGAGCATCGAGATGTAGCGTGCTTCGTGATCGATGTTTTCGGCCGTGCTGCAGATCAGCGTCTGGTAGCCGCGGCTGAACAGGTCCTGCTCTATGGCGTGGGCAAGGATGCCGAAGAATGGCACGTCGATCGACGGCAACATCAGCCCGATCATCCGGCTCGGCGCACCGCGAAGCATGCGAGCGCCCTTGCTCGGCGTGTAGCTGAGCGTGCGGATGGCGGCCTCCACGCGCTCGCGAAGCTCAGGAGACGCATAGCCGCTATTATTGAGTACCCGGGAGACCGATGAGACCGAGGTCCCCGCTAGCCTGGCGATATGTCGGATGCTGGTCGTCACGTGCTCGTCGCGCTTCTTTCGCTTGCTGTCGATTGGTCCTGAAGGGGTGTCGCAGTGTGACTCATATGGATTGGAACTAAATCACCGTCGGGTTGCGGCATCAAGCGCGATGCATATGGCTTTATATTCGGTCTCGCAATTCCATCTAGGTGAAGCTGGTAGTGTATGCTAATATACAATCATTGAGGGTGGTGGCCATTGCGGAGATGGTTTCGGTATCTCGCGTAGATAGTCCATAAAATTCAATGAAATACCTGCCGCATGTTTATGAACTGCGTCTGGTTCTTCAACGAATTTGGCAACAGAGGCAGGCAGCGGGCTGGCGTGTGAGCATAGTTTCGGGCCGCCGCCACTCATATCGGCATTTATAAGATTTTTATATCTTCCACATTCCGGCCGTCTCGAACGTTAATGCAGTTCAGTCGCATATTGTATGGCGAAGATACACACGAAGTGGTCTTCCCCCTCGGCAGAGAGAAAAGAGGCGCCTCTTCGTCGGAGCGCGCCTTTCATCGCTTCTGCAGTCAACAATAACAATCAAGGAATCGCGATCGATGATGGACATTATTCTTGTCGGGATCGGCGTTTTATTCTTCCTCCTCTGTGTCGCTTACACCAAGGCCTGCGACAGCCTCTAGTCGGAGAGACGGCAATGCTTCTCGATTACATTCTCGGTGGCGGCGTAACGATTTTTCTTACCGCCTACCTGGTTTACGCTCTCATTCGCCCCGAGCGCTTCTAGCAGCGCTGGGTAGGGAAAGTTACCTCCATGACCTTCAACGGATGGCTTCAGATCCTCCTTTACATCGGGATCTTACTCCTGCTCGTCAAACCGCTCGGCGGTTATATGACGCGTGTCTTTACCGGCGAGCGCACTCTTCTCTCTTTCGTCCTCGGTCCTGTGGAGCGGGGGCTTTATCGTTTGTCCGGCACGAACGAACGCGAAGAACAGCACTGGACGACCTATTCGGTCTCCATGCTGCTATTCAGCCTTGCCGGCTTCATCGTTCTCTATTTCCTTCAGCGATTGCAGGGCAGCCTGCCGTATAATCCGGCCGGCATGACGTCCCTCGACCCGTATTTGTCCTTCAACACCTCGACCAGTTTCGTCACCAATACCAACTGGCAGAACTATGGTGGCGAAAGCACGATGTCCTATCTCGTGCAGATGGCGGGCCTCACGGTGCAGAACTTCGTGTCCGCCGCAACCGGTATTGCCATTGCGGTGGCCTTGATCCGCGCATTCGCGCGTGCCTCGGGTAAGGCGATCGGCAATTTCTGGGTCGACATGACTCGTGCGACGCTCTACGTCCTGCTGCCGATCTGCATCGTGCTGACGCTGGTCTACGTCTATCTTGGCGTGCCGCAGACGCTCGGACCCTATGTCAACGCCACGACGCTCGAAGGCGCGCAGCAGACGATAGCCGTCGGACCGGTTGCCTCGCAGCTGGCCATCAAGATGCTCGGTACGAACGGTGGCGGCTTCTTCAACGCCAATTCCGCTCATCCGTTCGAAAACCCGGACGCGATCTCCAACTTCATTCAGATGTTGTCGATCTTCGCCATCGGTGCCGCGCTGACCAACGTCTTCGGTCGCATGGTCGGTAGCCAGCGTCAGGGCTGGGCGATCCTTGCCGCCATGGGCGTATTGTTCATTGTCGGCGTGCTTGTCACTTACTGGGCAGAGGCCGCCGGCAATCCGCTCGTTCACGCGCTCGGCATCCAGGGCGGCAACATGGAAGGCAAGGAAGTCCGCTTCGGCATTGCTGCCTCCTCGCTGTTTGCTGTCATCACCACTGCGGCGTCCTGCGGCGCGGTCAACGGCATGCTCGACAGCTTCACCGCAATCGGCGGCATGATCCCGCTCATCAACCTGCAGCTCGGCGAAGTCATCGTCGGCGGTGTCGGCGCCGGTTTCTACGGCATCCTGATGTTCGTCATCATCGCCATCTTCGTTGCTGGCCTGATGGTCGGCCGCACGCCGGAATATCTCGGCAAGAAGATCGAAGCCAAAGAAGTGAAGATGGCAATGCTTGCCGTGCTTTGCTTGCCCTTCGGCATGCTGATCTTCACCGCAATCTCCGTGGTGCTGCCTGCCGCCGTCGCATCTGTCGGCAATTCCGGCCCGCATGGCTTCTCGGAGATCCTCTACGCCTACAGCTCGGCGGCGGCGAACAACGGCTCTGCCTTCGGCGGTCTATCCGGTAATACCCCCTGGTATAACACCACGCTCGGTATCGTCATGCTGATCGGTCGCTTCCTGGTCATCGTACCGGCCCTCGCTATCGCTGGCTCCTTGATCGGCAAGAAGACGGTCCCTGCTTCCGCCGGCACTTTCCCGACGGACGGCCCGCTCTTCGTCGGCCTTCTCGTCGGCACGATCCTGATCGTCGGTGGGCTGACCTTCTTCCCGGCGTTGGCGCTTGGACCGATCGTCGAACATCTGTCGATGATCGCTGGTCAGACCTTCTAAGGAATGATGTCATGAGCCAACCGCTTTTGGCCAGGCTTCGAAAAGTCATCGATCCACGCCCCTCAGACAGGGGGCGTGGCCCGGCCGGAATAACCTGTGCTTCCGACGCCATTTTGCTGGCGATGGCGGCCCTGTTTCTCGGCCTCGTCGTCTTCGGATTTTTAATCGGCTGATCGGCAGCGTTCCGATCTGACGTTTTCCTCTTCACGCTGGAGCCTCTTATGAGCCAGTTAAAATCAGCGAGTCTTCTGGATTCTCGCATCCTCGTTCCGGCTATCGGCGCCGCTTTCAAGAAGTTGAACCCGCGCACGCTTGCCAAAAACCCCGTCATGTTCGTGGTCGCCGTCGTTTCGATGCTGACGACCATCCTCTTCCTGCGCGACCTTATCACCGGCGGCGGCAATCTCGCCTTCTCGCTGCAGATCAACATCTGGCTGTGGTTCACGGTCCTGTTCGCCAATTTCGCCGAGGCCGTTGCCGAAGGCCGCGGCAAGGCACAGGCGGATTCGCTGCGCAAGTCGCGCACCGAAACCCAGGCGAAGCTTCTCGTCGGCAACAGCCGCACCGACTACAAGATGGTGCCCGGCACCAGCCTGAAGGTCGGCGATGTCGTTCTGGTCGAAGCCGGCGACATCATTCCGTCGGATGGCGAAGTCATCGAAGGCGTCGCCTCCGTCAACGAAGCCGCGATCACCGGCGAGTCGGCCCCCGTCATCCGTGAATCGGGCGGTGACCGCTCGGCAGTAACAGGCGGTACTCAGGTCCTGTCGGACGAAATCCGTGTGCGCATTACGGCTGCCGCCGGATCGACCTTCATCGATCGCATGATCGCACTTGTCGAAGGCGCCGAACGTCAGAAGACGCCGAACGAAATCGCGCTCAACATCCTGCTGGCCGGCATGACGCTGATCTTCGTCCTGGCGACGGTGACGATCCCGAGCTTTGCCGCCTATGCAGGCGGATCGATCCAGACGGTCGTGCTGGTTGCTCTCTTCGTCACCCTGATCCCGACCACTATCGGCGCCTTGCTTTCAGCGATTGGTATCGCCGGCATGGACCGTCTCGTCCGTTTCAACGTGCTCGCCATGTCCGGTCGTGCGGTTGAAGCCGCCGGTGACGTCGACACGCTGCTGCTCGACAAGACCGGCACGATCACCCTCGGCAACCGCCAGGCAACCGCGTTCCGCCCTGTCCGCGGCATCAGCGAACAGGATCTGGCTGACGCGGCTCAGCTTGCTTCGCTTGCCGACGAAACGCCGGAGGGTCGTTCCATCGTCGTGCTCGCCAAGGAGAAATATGCGATCCGCGGCCGCGACATGACGAGCTTGAAGGCGACCTTCGTGCCTTTCACTGCCCAGACGCGCATGAGCGGCGTCGACCTCGATGGCTCCTCGATCCGCAAGGGCGCTGTCGATGCTGTGGTCGCCTATGTCGAAGGTGCCGCCAACAGCGGGGCCGAAGGCACGGCTGTGATATCCCGCACATCAAGCGAGACGCTGCGCGAACTGCAGGCGATTGCCGACGAGATCGCCAAGGCCGGCGGCACGCCGCTTGCCGTTGCCCGCGACGGCCGCCTGCTTGGCGTCATTCACCTCAAGGACATCGTCAAGGGCGGTATCCGCGAGCGTTTTGCCGAGCTGCGCCGCATGGGTATCCGCACTGTCATGATCACGGGTGACAACCCGCTGACGGCTGCCGCCATCGCTGCCGAAGCCGGCGTCGACGACTTCCTTGCCCAGGCAACGCCTGAGATGAAACTGGCGCTGATGCGCCAGGAACAGGCACAGGGTAAGCTGGTCGCCATGTGCGGTGACGGCACGAACGACGCCCCGGCACTCGCCCAGGCTGATGTCGGCGTCGCCATGAACACCGGCACGGTCGCCGCCCGCGAGGCCGGCAACATGGTTGACCTCGACAGCGACCCGACGAAGCTGATCGAAATCGTCGAGATCGGCAAGCAGTTGCTCATGACCCGCGGCGCGTTGACCACCTTCTCGATCGCCAACGACATCGCGAAGTACTTCGCCATCATCCCCGCAATGTTCATCGCCTTCTATCCGCAATTGAAAATGCTGAACATCATGGATCTGGCAACGCCGCAAAGCGCCATCCTCTCGGCGATCATCTTCAATGCGCTCATCATCGTCGCATTGATCCCGTTGTCGCTGAAGGGTGTCCGCTACCGTCCGATCGGTGCAGGTGCGCTGCTCAGCCGCAACTTGTTGATCTATGGCGTCGGCGGCATCATCGTCCCCTTCATCGGCATCAAGGCCATCGACCTGGTGATTACCGCCATCGGCCTCGCCTAAGGAGTTCCCATCATGCTTAAACAAATCAGACCCGCCATCGTCATGATCGTCGCCACGACCGTCCTGACCGGCCTTGCCTACCCGCTAGCCATGACGGGTGTCGCCCAGGCGCTCTTTCCAAACCAGGCCAATGGCAGCCTGGTGGAGAAGGACGGCAAGGTGATCGGCTCCACCCTCATCGGCCAGAACTTCACGAGCGACCGGTATTTCCACGGTCGCCCGTCGGCGACAACCGCTGCCGACCCGAACGACTCGACCAAAACGGTTTCTGCGCCCTATAACGCCGTCAATTCCATGGGCTCCAATCTGGGCCCCACCAATTCGAGCCTGATCACTCGGATCAAGGGTGACGCCGCGACGTTGCAGGCGCAGAATCCGAATACGCCGGTTCCCATGGATTTGTTGACCACTTCCGGCAGTGGTCTCGATCCGGATATCTCGCCCGAAGCAGCCTATTTCCAGGTGCCGCGTGTCGCCAAGGCTCGCAACATGGATGAGGCCAAGGTCAAGGCGCTTGTCGACGCAGCTGTCGAACCCAGGGAGCTTGGCGTTCTCGGCGAGCCTGTTGTCAACGTGCTGGCATTGAACCAGGCGCTCGATGCTTCTATGAAACAGTAAGTTGAGCAGATTGAGACGGCTTCACGCCGTCTCAATCTCGTCAGGAAAGACAAAGCACTCTGATGGCAGATGACAGCCGCGACACGCTAAGCAGGCCTTCGCCCGATGCACTTTTGGAAAAGGCGCGGGCAGAGACACGCGGTCGGTTGAAAATCTTTCTGGGTGCTGCCCCCGGCGTCGGCAAGACCTATGAAATGCTGATGTCCGGCAGGGCGAAGATTGCCGATGGCGTCGATGTCGTGGTCGGCGTCGTCGAAACGCATGGTCGCCGCGAGACGCAGGCATTGCTCGACGGTTTCGAGATCATCCCCCGCGTCAATGTCGATTACAAGGGCAGGGCGCTCGAGGAAATGGACCTCGATGCCATTCTGAAGCGCCGGCCCGAACTCGTGCTCGTCGACGAGCTGGCTCACACCAATGCACAGGGCAGTCGCCATCCGAAGCGCTATCTCGACGTCAAAGAGCTTCTGGAGCGCGGGATCGATGTCTACACGACGCTGAATATCCAGCATGTGGAAAGTCTGAACGATGTCGTCTCGCAGATCACGCGCATCCGCGTGCGGGAGACAGTGCCGGATTCGATCATCGATATGGCAGACGACGTCGAGATCATCGACCTGACGCCGGACGACCTCATCAAACGACTGCACGACGGCAAGGTCTATGTATCGAAGACGGCCGAAAGGGCGCTGACCAACTATTTCACGCCTGGCAATCTGACGGCGCTGCGCGAACTGGCGCTGAGGCGTACGGCCCAGCGCGTCGACGACCAGCTCCTCACACACATGCAGGCGCATGCGATCCAGGGACCGTGGGCAGCCGGCGAGCGTGTGCTCGTTTCCATCGACCATCATCCTCGGTCGGCGTCGTTGGTCCGCTACGCGGCGCGCATGGCGTCACGCCTGCGTGCGCCCTGGGCCGCCGTTTATGTCGAGACCAACCGCTCCATCAGCCTGACCGAGGCGCAGCGCGACACGATTGCCGCAACGCTCAGGCTCGCCGAACAACTCGGCGGTGAAGCGATCACCCTTCCGGGCCGCGAGGTGGCGGAGGAGCTGCTTCGCCATTCTGCCAGCAACAATGTGACGCATATTGTCATCGGTTCGCCGAAGATCGGGTCGTGGCGCGATTGGTCGCGCCGTTCGGTTTCCTATGATCTCATCCGTAAGGCTGGAGATATCAGCGTCCATGTCATCTCCGGCAGCGATGCCGATGGCCCGGCCGCAAGCCGCGGCCTCAAGGTCGCAGCGCCGGCTCCGGTCTTCCAGCTCCGCAGCTATGTCCTGGCAACGCTTTACGTGGCCATCGCGCTCGGCTTCTGCGTCATCCTCGATCAGGTATTGGATGTGCGCAATCTGGCGTTGGTCTTCCTGATGGCGGTTCTGGCGAGCGCTGTAACGCAGGGCCTGCGCCCAGCGCTGTATTCCTGTATTCTCGGCGCGCTTGCCTTCAATTTCTTCTTCCTGCCACCGCGCTATACGCTGACGATCAGCGATCCGGAGAGCGTGCTCGCCTTCTTCTTCTTCCTCGGTGTCGCGGTGATTGCAAGCAATCTGACGGCGACCGTGCAGAGGCAGGCGGCGGCGGCGCGCCAGCGCGCGCGAACGACCGAAGACCTCTACCTTTTCTCGAAGAAACTCGCGGGCACGGGTACGCTTGACGACGTTCTTTGGGCAACCGCGTTTCAATTGGCCTCGATGCTGAAGCTGCGCGTCGTGCTGCTTCTGCCGGAACACGGCACGATTGCGGTCAAGGCGGGCTATCCGCCTGACGATACGCTCGACGACGCCGATATCGCTGCGGCGCGCTGGGCCTGGGAGCACAATCATGCCGCCGGCCGCGGCGCGGACACGCTGCCCGGCGCCAAGCGTCTTTATGTTCCCCTGCGCACCGGCCGGACCGCTGTCGGCGTCATCGGCCTCGACAGCGATCGCCGCGACGGCCCGCTTTTGACGCCGGAGCAGCAGCGGCTGCTCGATGCTCTTGCCGACCAGGCGGCACTCGCCATCGAGCGCGTGCAACTGGTTGCCGATGTCGACCGCGCCAAGCTGGCCGTGGAGGCCGACCGGCTGCGCTCCGCGCTGCTCACCTCCATCTCGCATGATTTGAAAACACCGCTTGCGGCCATCCTCGGTGCGGCGGGAACGCTGCGCGACTATCTGGAGACATTGCCGCACGAGGACCGGGTCGATCTCCTGTCGACCGTCATCGACGAATCCGAACGCCTCAATCGCTTCATTGCCAACCTGCTCGACATGACCAAGATCGAGTCCGGCGCCATGGAGCCGAACTATGCGCTGCATTACGCCGGCGATATCGTCGGGAGTGCCCTGCGTCGTGCGGGAAAGATCCTGACCCATCATCGTGTCGACGTGCAGATGCCCGTCGATCTGCCGATGGTGAAGGTCGATCCGGTTCTGTTCGAGCAGGTGCTGTTCAACTTGCTCGACAATGCCGCCAAATATGCGCCGGAGGACTCGGCCATTCGCCTCGAAGCATGGGCCGACATCGACAATATCGTCTTTCGGGTGATGGACGAAGGACCGGGCATTCCGCCCGCCGACCTTGAACGTGTATTCGATACCTTCTACCGCGTGCGCAAGGGCGATCAGGTGCGTGCTGGCACCGGCCTTGGCCTTTCCATCTGCCGGGGCTTCATCGAAGCGATGGGTGGAACGATCGCTGCCGGCAACAGAACGGATCGGCAGGGAGCTGTTTTCACCATCCGCCTGCCGAAACCAACAGATGTCCCTAAGCTGGATGAACTGAAATGAACACAACTGCCGTCAAGATTCTCGTCGTCGATGATGAACCGCCGATCCGCAAACTGTTGCGCGTCGGCCTCGGTGCTCAGGGCTACGTCGTCAACGAGGCGCAGAACGCCGCGTCGGCTCAGGCATCGGTTGACGAAGACCAACCCGACCTGATCGTGCTCGATCTCGGCCTACCGGATAAGTCGGGCCAGGATCTGCTGCTCGGCTGGCGGGAGGACGGGGTGCAGATCCCCGTCGTCATCCTCTCCAGTCGCACCGACGAGGCGGGTATCGTCAAGGCGCTGGAAAGCGGTGCCGACGATTATGTGACCAAGCCTTTCGGCGTCAACGAGCTTGCAGCCCGCATCCGTGTGGCGCTGCGCCATCGCCTGCAGCAGCAAGGCGAGAAGGCAATCTTCCAGACCGGTGGTCTCTCGATCGATCTGGTCAAGCGCATCGTCAAGGTCGACGGCAAGGAGATCAAGCTGTCACCGAAGGAGTATGACATCCTGCGGGTGCTGGCGCAGCACGCCGGCAAGGTGCTGACCCATCAGTTCCTGTTGAAGCAGATCTGGGGTCCGGCAGCCGATGTGCAGTATCTGCGCGTCTATGTGCGCCAGCTCCGGCAGAAGATCGAGGACATTCCCGATCAGCCGCAATATATCACCACCGAAACAGGCGTCGGCTATCGGCTACGCGAACCGGATTGACGCGGTAGGGACTTAAAGACCCATTATCGAGGCGATCTGGCCTCGATCGTGTGACGACCAATGCCATTTCAGAATTTATTGCCCGACCTTGAGTGCGACCATGGACCTTTCCACGATCATTCTTCCCGAACATGTCTTCGTCGGCGTCTCCGCTCCGACCAAATGGCGGGCATTGCAGATGCTGTCGTCGAAAGCGGCCAGTTGCTTCGGCTTGGATGAGGGAATGGTTCTGCGGGCGTTGGAGACGCGCGAAAAATTAGGTACGACGGGGATTGGCAATGGCGTTGCGGTTCCGCATGCCGCCCTTGCCGGCATGACGAGGCCGCGAGGTCTGATGGTGCATTTTGCCCATGCCATCGATTTCGAGGCGATCGACGACGTGCCGACCGAATGGGCATTCGTCCTGCTGTTCGGGGAAGGTGGTCGCAGCGATTATCTGAACGTGCTGGCGGCGATCGCGAGGCGTTTGCGGACTGAAGGCGTCCTGGCGGCGATGCGGCAGACGAAGAAGGCCGACGAACTCTACTCCGTGTTCATGTCCGACACCATCCTCTGACAGTGCGCCAATCGCGCGCTGATTGTTATTCGGGAATGTGATTTCACTTTTCCGGATTCTATGGGATGCTGTTCTCCGCAGTTGCTCAAAACGGGAACTGTCTTCGTTACTTTATACGACCAAGTTGATAGGGTTTAGGGACAAACGAAGGGGGTGCATTCATGCAGACGATTAAGCTTTCACGGCTTCTCGCCACCGCAGTTCTGATCGGCAGTTTCTCGATCGCGGCCGTTGCGCCGACCTTTGCGGCGGACAAGACGCTTCTCAATGTTTCCTACGATCCGACCCGTGAACTCTATAAGGACTTCAACACGGCCTTTGCCGCCAAATGGAAGAAGGACACGGGCGAAACCGTCAATATCAAGGCTTCGCACGGTGGTTCCGGCGCGCAGGCGCGCTCCGTCATCGACGGTCTCGATGCCGATGTCGTGACGCTCGCTCTTGAAGGCGATATCGATGCGATCGCCAAGGCGACGCACAAGATCCCGGCCGACTGGAAGACCAAATTCCCGAACAATTCCGTTCCCTATACCTCGACCATCGTCTTCCTGGTGCGCAAGGGCAATCCCAAGGGTATCAAGGACTGGCCGGATCTTATCAAGGATGGCGTGGAAGTCATCACGCCGAACCCGAAGACCTCTGGCGGCGCCCGCTGGAACATCCTTGCAGCCTGGGCCTGGGCCAAGCAGGCCAATGGCGGCGATGATGCCAAGGCACAGGAATATCTGACGCAGTTGCTGAAACATGTGCCGGTTCTCGACACCGGTGCGCGCGGCGCGACGACCACCTTCGTCCAGCGCGGTCTCGGCGACGTCCTGCTCGCCTGGGAAAACGAGGCCTACCTCTCGCTCGACGAGCTTGGCCCCGACAAATTCGAAGTCGTGACCCCGTCCTTCTCGATCCGCGCCGATCCGCCGGTTGCCGTCGTCGACGGGAATGTGGACAAGAAAGGCACGCGCAAGGTCGCGGAAGCCTATTTGAACTATCTCTACTCGGATGAAGGCCAGAAGATCGCCGCCAAGCATTACTACCGGCCCATCAAGCCGGAAGTGGCCGATCCCAAGGATATCGCCCGTTTCCCGACCCTGAAGCTTGCGACGATTGACGATTTCGGCGGATGGGCCCAAGCTCAGCCGAAATTCTTCGATGATGGTGGGATCTTCGACCAAGTCTACAAGCCGGGGCAATAAGGCTGGATGCATTCTATAACCCGCAAACGGTGGCGGTTACGGCAGCCGAGCGTCATTCCGGGATTCGGATTGGCGCTCGGCGTTACCTTGGCTTGGCTCATCTTTATCGTTCTCATTCCTCTGTCGGGACTGTTGTGGAAAAGCAGCGCTCTCGGCTGGGAGAAATTCTGGGCTCTCGCGCTTGACGTGCGTACGCTCTATGCGCTGCGCATGAGTTTCGGCGGCGCATTTATCGCCGCGCTCGTCAATGCCGTGCTCGGGCTTATCCTGGCCTGGGTGCTGGTGCGCTATCGCTTTCCGGGCAAGCGCATCCTCGATGCGATGGTCGATCTGCCGTTCGCGCTGCCGACGGCTGTGGCCGGTATTGCGCTCACGACGCTCTACGCGCCGAACGGCTGGATCGGTCAGTTCCTGACGCCGCTCGGCATCAAGATCGCCTTTACCCCGATCGGTATCGTCATCGCGCTGATTTTCGTCGGCTTGCCCTTCGTGGTGCGTACCGCGCAGCCTGTCATGGAGGAGATCGACCGCGAAGTCGAAGAGGCGGCGGCGACCCTTGGTGCGTCGCGTTTCCAGACGATAACCCGGGTGCTGCTTCCCGGCCTTGCACCGGCAGCGCTCACCGGGTTTGCGCTGGCGTTCGCGCGCGCCGCCGGTGAGTACGGATCGGTGATCTTCATCGCTGGCAACAAGCCCTATGTTTCGGAAATCGCGCCGCTGCTCATCGTCATCCGGCTGGAGGAATATAACTATGCCGCGGCAACGGCGATCGCGACGGTGATGCTGTTCATTTCCTTCACCATGCTTTTGATCATCAATCTCATCCAGTCATGGAGCAGAAGGAGATATGGCTATGGCGCATAATCTTTCCGCTGCCGCCGACACGGGTCAGTCTGTCATTACCGAAAGCCGGTTCGCACGCATCGTCTTCGTGTTGATCTCGCTCACTTTCCTGACGCTCATGGTGCTGTTGCCGCTGGCAGCAGTCTTTGTCGAGGCTTTCCGCAAGGGGGTTGGGACCTTCTTCGATTCCTTGGTTGACGAAGAAACCTTTGCTGCGATCCGCCTCACGCTGATCGTTGCGGGCATCAGCGTGCCGTTGAACCTCGTCTGCGGTGTCGCGGCGGCATGGGCGATCGCCAAGTTCGAGTTCAAGGGCAAGGCCTTCCTGACGACGCTGATCGATCTGCCGTTCTCCGTTTCCCCGGTTATCTCGGGTCTGGTTTTCGTGCTTCTGTTCGGTTCGAACAGCGCGCTTGGCCCCTGGTTGCAGAGCAACGGTATCCAGATCCTGTTTGCGGTTCCGGGGCTCGTGCTGGCGACGATGTTCGTTACCTTTCCCTTCGTCGCCCGTGAATTGATCCCGCTGATGCAGGAGCAGGGCAGTGCGGACGAGGAGGCAGCACTCTCCCTCGGGGCGAATGGCTGGCAGACCTTTTGGTACGTCACGTTGCCGAACATCAAATGGGGCTTGCTCTATGGCGTGTTGCTCTGCAACGCCCGCGCGATGGGTGAGTTCGGTGCCGTGTCGGTCGTGTCGGGTCATATTCGTGGTGAAACCAACACCATGCCGCTGCAGGTCGAGATTCTCTATAACGAATATAATTTCTCGGGGGCCTTTGCCGTTGCCACGCTTCTGGCTCTGCTTGCCCTCATCACATTGATACTGAAGACGCTGCTGGAAATGCGCTATAGCGAAGAGATCGCAGCCAGCCGGCGTCACTGAAGGAATTCTTGATGGAAGTTCGCGTTCAAAATCTGCGCAAGGAATTCGGTCGATTTCCCGCTTTGCACGACGTTTCACTGGATATTCGCTCAAGCGAGCTGATCGCGCTTCTCGGGCCATCCGGTTCGGGCAAGACGACGCTGTTGCGCCTGATTGCCGGCCTGGAAACGCCAACGGAAGGCAAGATCTTCTTCGGCGAGGACGATGCTTCGCTGAAGACCGTGCAGCAGCGCAACATCGGCTTCGTGTTTCAGCATTACGCGCTGTTCCGGCACATGACGGTGCTCGACAATATCTCCTTCGGCCTGAAAGTCCGCTCGGCATCGCGTCGCCCGCCGCGTGATGAAATCCGCCGGCGCGCAATGGAACTGTTGGAACTCGTGCAACTGAATGGCCTGGAGAAGCGCTACCCGACGCAGCTTTCAGGTGGACAGCGGCAGCGCGTGGCATTGGCGCGCGCCATGGCGGTGGAGCCGAATGTTCTACTCCTCGACGAACCCTTCGGCGCTCTCGATGCTCAGGTGCGCAAGGATCTGCGCAGGTGGTTGCGCGAAATTCACGATCGGACCGGCCATACCACCGTTTTCGTCACGCACGACCAGGAAGAGGCGCTTGAGCTTGCCGACCGCGTCGTCGTGCTCAACAAGGGCGCGATTGAGCAGGTCGGTACGCCGGACGAGATCTACGATACGCCGAATTCTCCCTTCGTTTATGGGTTCATCGGCCAGTCCAATCGGGTCAAGGTGCGCATCGCCAGCGGCGAGATCTGGTTCGACGACAAGCCGTTGGGGCTTAGCACGCCGCATGAGCCGGATGGCGAGGCTCATCTCTATTTCCGACCGCACGACATCGAACTTCGCGACGGCGACGGCGGGGCGATCGCCGGTTTGCTGGTCGCCAGCCGTCGCGTCGCAGGCACCCGCCATCTGGAAATCGATATCGGCGCCGGGCATGACGGCATCGAAATCGAGCTACCGCCGAACAAGGCCGATGCGCTGGATCGCAATCGCATCGCCTTCAGGCCGACCCGCTGGAAGCTGTTTCGCAACGGCGGGTGACCGGTCAATCCTCCGGATGACCGGCCGAGGCGAAGCCGCCGCCCTGATAGATGACGGCCGGATCGCTGGGATCTTCCGGCTGCGTTCTCGATAGAATTTCAGCCCGCCACGGAGCCGCGCTGTCACGCGGCTTCCAGCCTAGGAAGGCGGCGTTGCTATTATCCCACCATTGCTCGTCATTGTCGGAGACACCGTAGACGATCGTGTGGCCAAGCCGGGGCGCGTCGAATGCGCAGCCGCAAAGGGAAAGAAAATCGCGAACGCTGAACCAGGTTGCGAGCATGCGCGTGTTGCGTGGTTCGGGAAAGCACGAGCCGATGCGCACCGAGAGTGTTTCCTGGCCGAACTTGTCGAAGTAGAGGCTCGCGACCGCCTCACCGAACACCTTTGACACGCCATAGAGCGAATCCGGCCTTGTCGGCACCTTGTTGTCGATCCGCTCGTCCCGGCGATAAAAGCCGATTGCGTGGTTGGAACTTGCGAAGACGATGCGCGGCTTGCCGGCCGCACGCGCGGCCTCATAGAGATTGTAGAGGCCGATGACATTGCCCTGCACGATGAGATCGAATGGCTTTTCCACCGAGATGCCGCCGAGATGGATGATGCCGTCGACACCCTTGACCATCGCGTCGACGCCGTCGCGGTCGGCGAGGTCGCAGGCAATAAAACGTTCGTTCGGACGGAGATCGCTGATCGGCGCCAGGTCGGAGAGCACGACGTTTTCGGCGATTTGCGATAGAAGCGGCCTGAGTGCCTGGCCGACACCGCCGGCGGCACCAGTCAGCAACAGAGTTTTCAGCATGATTGTCTCCCGGATCGGTCATTTCGGCGGACAGCCTATAAGATGGTCCAGCGCCCGTCATCACATATATCGGTGGAATCGACATGAAGCATGTCGATGATGTCTAGGCAGTCCGCGAATGCATTTCGGCGCCGCTATCGAGCGTTTCCAGACTGACCACGGCTTTGATGGGCAAGTGATCGGAAGCAACGCGGGCCAGCGGCGAGTCATGCACTTCGACCGCTGAGATCATGCCGCGGCGGTTTGCCATGATGCGGTCGAGAGCCAGAAGCGGCAACGTCGAGGGAAAGCTCGGCACGGCGGGCGGCAGCGGCCCGAATGCGTTCTGGATGGTATTGAGGGACGAACGGTCACCGAGGCGCCATTCGTTGAGGTCGCCAAGCAGGATGGTTGGCGTCTCGCTGCCATCGTTCATGAGCTCGACGATCAGGCGCGTCTGCTGGGCGCGGGAGCGATGCAGCAGGCCAAGGTGAGCGGCGATGATTCTGATGCTGCCGCCGCGAACCAGTTCCAGTTCGGCGATCAGGGCACCGCGCGGTTCGAGCCCAGGCAGATTGATCTGATGGACGTCGCGCACCGTGCCCTGCTTGAAAAGAACGACATTACCGTGCCAGCCGTGCGCCTTGGTGACGCCGGCGATCGGCACCGGAATGAGCCCCGTCTCGCGCTCCAGCCGGCGCAAATCAAGGATTCCGGTGCGCTCCCCGAAACGCGTGTCGGCCTCCTGCAGGCCGATGACGTCGGCATCGATTTCATGAATGACGCGGCTGGTCCGTTCGGGATCGAAGCGGCGATCCGCGCCGACGCATTTATGGACGTTGTAGGAGGCGATCAGCGTGCCCTCGGGGCGGTCGAGCCCGCTTGCCGATCTCGGGCGCGCCTTTTTTCGATTCTTCAGGCTTTCCAGAATGCTCGCACGGAGACTTTCTTTCTTCTTTCGCATCTATCCGTCGACCGTTCCTTGATCAGACCATGTCGGGTACCTCAAGGCGAGTATAGGGAGCTATAGCTCGCCTTGTCATGTAAAAAGGCTGCGACAATGGCGGATCGCCCCTCAGGGGCACCGTCAGAGATAGGGCGAGCCGAGCCAGAGGACCTTTTCGACAAGTCTCACGATGAAAGGCCGTGCCCGGAGCTTTTCGAGATCGACGGGGTGCGCCGTTTCCAGGATTGCGCCGATATGAGCGTCGATCGTGCCGGCAAAACCCCGATCGAGCACCTCGAGATCCACTTCGAAGTTGAGCCGCAGCGAGCGAGGATCGAGATTGGAAGAGCCGACATAGGCCCATGTGCCGTCAATGGCCAAAAGTTTCGAATGGTTGAACGCTCCTTCGGCGCGCCAGATGCGGCAATAGTTCTTCAGCATCTGGTCGAATTGTGCCGTCATGGCGCGGTCGACAAGCACCAGATTGTTGGCCGTCGGCACGACGATATCGACCTCAACCCCACGCCGGGCCGCCGTCACCAGCGCGCTGATCAGTTCGCGATCCGGCAGGAAGTAGGGCGACATGATGCGGATGGACTTATGCGCCACCGACAGCGCGCCAATCAGCATCTTGTGATTGGTCTCGACGCTGCGGTCCGGGCCGGAGGCGACCACGCGCATGAAGACTGGCGCTCCAGGTTCGTTGGCGGGCGCCGCGATCCGCCATTCCTCGCCATTCAGGATTTCGTCTGCGGTGAAGCGCCAATCCTCGGCGGCCGTATTGAAGAGATCGGCGACTGCCGGACCCGTGACGCAAAAATGCATGTCACGGGCGCTGTGCTCATGTGCGAATTCTCGTGTGAAACCCTGACGGATGTTCATGCCGCCGGTAAAGGCGATCCGCCCGTCGATGGTAAGGATCTTCCGGTGCGTGCGCAGATTGGCATAGGGCAATCGCAGGCCGATGATGACGTTACCGTTGAAGACGTCCACCTTCACGCCGCCCTCGCTCAGATAGCCCATGATGCTCGGCACGGAATAACGTGCGCCGACGGCATCGATCAGCACGCGCACGCTGACGCCGCGTTTGGTGGCCGAAATCAGCGAATCGGCGATGCGAAGGCCGATCGGGTCGCGATCGAAGATGTAGGTTTCCATCAGGATGCTGCGTTCGGCACCGTCGATTGCGGCCTTCATCGCGGCATAGGCGACATCGCCGTTCGTCAGCATCTCGATCGTGTTGCCGGTACTCATCGTGTAGCGCACGACGCGATCGCCGAGTGTCTTCATCGAGCCGAAACGATCGCCGAACAGCTGCCGCACCTGTTCGTCATCGGCATCGAAGCTGGAGAGCTCGCCATTCGCATCCTTGCGAAAGAGCGCGTCTCGCTGCGAGCCGAGTGAGGCCCGGCGAATGCGATTGATACCGGCGACGGCATAGAGCAGGGCGCCGATGATCGGCGACAGGATGACGACACCGACCCACCCGATCGCGGCTCGGACATCCTCTTTGGTCATGGCTGCATGGATTGCAGCGGCGGCCCCCATCAATATCGATAGGACGGCAAGAATTTGGCCCCAATGGGCAGCCACGAGGTCGATCATGCCACGAGTATATCCTTGCCCGCAAAAGCTGCAATGAGCCGACTCGTGATCACCGCACCATTGATAGCGGTGTGAAACCTGAGCCCACTAGATATTTTTAATTGAACCCTGTTGCTCCCAGCAGCATACTCGGAGTGCTTCGGCTGCTTCGCTACCGCCCCCACGGTAACTTCTGTTTCTTGTTTGAAGCGCCACTGCGGTTCGAGAGTCGAAACCGGAAGAATGCCAGCAACGGCGTCTTGGTTGGCTGCTCGGGGGAGGCGTGAAAGCCCGCATTTCAAGAACGGGCATTGTTCATCAAAACCTTGTTCAATGATGCGAACGGAGAACGGCAGATGTTGGAACCTCGGGACGAATGGATCAAGAAGCGCGCATACGCCATATGGGAAGAGGAAGGTCATCCTTCGGGACGTGACGTCGAGCATTGGGCTCGGGCGAGCAGCGAGCGCATTGAGCTTGAAGAAACCACAGCAAACGGCAGCACGATCGACGTCAAGCCGAAGGCCAAGCGCAAGACGCCGGCTGCCGCAGCCGCCGTCACCGAGGAGAAGGTAGCCAAACCAGCGAAGAAATCGTCGAAGAAGGCTACTGCCGCAAAGGCCTAGGCCTGTCAGCTTTAGGGGTGTGGCGGAGATGAGAGCGGCTCGATGGCAACATCGGGCCGTCTCTCTTTCAGAAGACGGCTGCGGGCGAAATATTCGCAATCATTTCGGTGATTTGGCTCCATTCCGCGAAATAGTTGTCACACATCGCTGCTACAGGTTGCGAAGGGAGTCCGGCAATGTGTGGAAGCTATATCGATGATCTGGAAATGACTGTTATGACGATCGTCGCAGCGTGGTGTTTTTTGTGTCCTGCCGGCAGCTTGGAGACGATGAGATGACATCTCTCCTTGTGCTCGCCGCGATCTATCTTCTCACGGCTTTGGTCCTCATTTTGATCATCGATCGCTCGGTCGGCGTCTTCTTTCCGGCGTCGGCCAAGCAACATGTCCCGGCCCCGCATGATCGGCGCTTTCGGATGTTCTCTGCGCATCGCAATTCGCCCGGCCAAATTTCGGAACCTTTTCCCTGACGACGGATTGGTCTTTCATCCTGAGCCAAGGAGAAAGATCATGCCCCGAGGAGATAAATCCGCCTATACCGACAAGCAGAAGCGCAAGGCTGAACATATCGAAGAAAGTTATGAGGGCCGCGGCGTCTCCCATGAGGAGGCGGAACGGCGTGCATGGGCGACGGTGAACAGGGAAAGTGGCGGCGGCAAGAAGTCGGGTTCGGGCCGCGGGCATCCCGAAAATCATGAATCGTCCGAAAGGGGCGGCAGGATCGGTGGCCATGCTGCGGCAAGCCGGCCGGCCGGCGAGCGATCCGCCTCTGCAAAGAAGGCGGCCGCGACGCGCAAGCGCCACGAGCAAAGCCCGAATTCCTAATCACGGACGGGAAGGGCGCCCTCAGCGCGATCCTTTCCTTCGGGCAGACGGTGACGAAGCCATGCAGTCTCCTTGCACGAGTATCGTCCCTCGTCGTCGATTGCCCCTTATCTTCCGCCATGCCGACGCTAGATTGTAAGCTTGGAACGAGCCGATGGTCGGCTCGGCCGGAAACGTCGTTTGGCATTGAACGTGATGCGACGGTGCAGCGCCGGGTGTTGCGATAGCCGCCGCCAGCCGTCTTCAATTCGTGGGAGCGAAAACCAGTGGCCTATGAACTCTATTATTGGGACGGCATCCAGGGGCGTGGTGAATTCGTGCGGCTCGCGCTGGAAGAAGCTGGTGCCGACTATGTGGATATTTGTCGCGGCCCGACAAGCAAGGGGCAGGGAATGCCAGCGATGTTTGCCATCATGGATGGCAAGGCCGAGCCCGACATCCCGTTTGCCCCACCGTTCTTGAAGGACGGCGATCTGATTATCCCGCATGTCGCGAACATACTGATGTATCTTGGGCCGAAGCTTGGCCTGGCGCCCGCTGATGAGGGCCAGCGTCACGTCTTGAACGGCCTGCAACTGACGATCACCGATCTTGTCGCCGAGGTGCACGACACACACCATCCCATCGCCACATCGAAATATTACGAGGACCAGAAGCCTGAAGCCAAGGCGCGCGCCGCGGAATTCATCGAAAACCGCATCCCGAAATTTCTCGGCTATTTCGAGCGGGTGCTGCAGCAGAACACGCACGGACCGACCCACATCTTCGGCGGTGAATTGACCTATGTCGATCTCTCGCTGTTTCAGGTCTATGAGGGGCTGCGCTATGCTTTCCCCCGCGCGACGAAGCATCTGGATCGGCGATATCAGCATCTGACAGCACTGCACGCTGATGTCATGAAACGGCCCAACATTGCTCGCTATCTTCACTCCGACCGCCGCATTCCCTTCAATGAGAACGGCATTTTCCGGCATTATCCGGAGCTCGATAAAGACATGGCGTAAGCGATGCTCCTCTATCAATTCATTCCTGCCTGCTGGATCGTCTGGCTGCTGATCTGGCTGTTTGCCTCGTTCAGCGTCAAGAGGAGCGTGCGGCAGGAGGACCCGCTATCTAGGCTCGGCAATACCGTGCCGATCTGGATCGGTGCCTTTCTTCTGGCGGTCAACCGGATCTGGCTGGGTCCGCTGCAGTATCGCATCATCCCGCAAGACCCGGCAACCTACGCGATCGGTGCTGCCCTGACCTTCATAGGTCTCCTTTTCGCCGTCTGGGCCCGCTATCATATCGGGCGCAACTGGAGCGGGGTGATTACACTGAAGGAAGATCACACGCTCATCCGTTCCGGCCCCTATGCGCTTGTGAGGCACCCGATCTATTCCGGTCTGATGCTCGCCATCATCGGCTCGGCAATTGCGCGCGGCGATATCGCCGCCGTGTTTGCGGTTGCCGCCATGCTCTATGCGGTGCTCCGCCGCGTATCGATCGAGGAGCGCTGGATGAGCGAGACCTTCGGCCCGGCCTATGCCGACTACAAGGCCAGCACGCCGGCGCTGATTCCGTTTCTGGTATGAGGTCAGACCTTGAGTGGCGCTGCCGCCGTGAAAAAATCGGCCCAGGGATCGTTGCTCGATTGGCCGAGGCGTGAGGCCGCGTTGCTGACGGTAAAGGAAGCCGGCCCGATCTTGCCGTCCAATTCCTCCCAAGTGACCGGCATAGAAACCGCTGCGCCCTTTCTTGCCCGCGCCGAATAGGGCGCCACTGCCGTATTGCCGCGGCCGTTGCGTAGATAATCGATGAAGATGTGGCCAGTGCGCTTTGCCTTGCTTGCAATCGATAAATATGCCTCCGGACTATCCGCGCTCATGGTATGGGCGATCGCTTCGGCGGCGCCCTTGATATCAGGCCAGGTCGCCTGCGACTTGACGGATGCGACAACATGCAGCCCCTTGCCGCCGGAGGTTTTGACGAAGGATGTTAGCCCCAGAGCCGAGAAACGCTCTTTGATTTCCTTCGCCGCATTCACGACCTTGCTCCAGGCGACGTCCTCGCCGGGGTCCAGGTCCATGATGATCATGTCTGGCCTCTCCCAATGGTCCGTCGTCGTGCCCCAGGGATGAATTTCCAGCGCAGCCGACTGGACGAGGGCGGCGAGACCGTCGAAATCGGTGATCTTCAGGAGCTTCGTGGCGTCCTTGTCCTCGGGATCGGCGATTTCCTCGATATGCGGGTTGATCCCCTTCCAGGCATGCTTCTGGAAAAAACGTGGCCCTTGAATGCCATCGGGACAGCGCAGCAGAGCCAGCGGACGATTGGCGATGAAAGGCATCATGCGCTGCCAAGCCAGGGCGTAATAGTCGAGAAGATCCTGCTTGCTGACCCCGTCATCGGGCCAATAGATCCGCTCCGGATGCGTCAATTCCACCGAGGTCTTGCTGCCGTCCTGAATGGGCGTCCTTGCCATCCGCATCCGCTCCATCTTCTGCAACGTGAAGGCCGTCGCGCCTGGCCAGACTAGCATCGCCCGGCGCGCAAAGCGACCAATAGCCGGTTTCACGGCATGAGCTGACCGCCATTGACCTCGATGATCTGACCGGTGACGTAGCCGGATAGCGTCGGAGAGGCGAGGAAGAGGTAGGCGCCGACGCAATCCTCGGACGTGCCGACAAAACCCATGGGGATCGTCTTGCGCTGCAATTCCATCTGCTCGTCGTTGGTATAGCGCTCGTGGAACGGCGTTGCGATGACGCCGGGCGCGACGGCATTGACGCGGATCTTGTCGTTGACGAACTCCTTGGCGTGACCGTGCGTAATGGTCGAGACGAAGCCCTTCGACGCCGCGTAGAGAATGGCGCCGTTGCCGCCGCCATTGCGCGCGGCGATGGAAGTCGTATTGATGACGAAGCCGCCCTGCTGCTTGAGGTAAGGATGGGCGGCGCGGGTCGCCGCAAGCACGGAGCGGGCATTGAGGTTCATCACCCGCTCATAATGCGCATCGGTCATCTCGGCGGTCGGAAGTCGCCCCAGCATGCCGCCGGCATTGTTGACGAGACCATCGAGGCCACCAAGCGCTTCCGCTGCATCCTTGACGACGCGTTCGGTCTCGCCGTCCTGCGAGACATCGCCCTGGATGAGATGCACTGTTCCACCGCCAGCCTTGATTTCGGCGGCCAGCTTTTCAGCCGGATCGCGGCTCGCATTGAAGTGTAGACCGATCTTCATGCCCTGCGCGGCAAAGGCGCGCGCGACCGCAGCGCCGATGCCGGTCGAAGCGCCCGTGATCAACACCCGTTTGCCGGCAAGATCTGGAATGCGAATGGACGCAAGCAATTGCGCGAGTTCTGCCATGACAACTCCTCCTGAACGTCAATCAATCATATGACGAAACATGTCATGTCTTATCAGGGGCGAGGGCGGAAATGCAATCGTGGCGGGGTTTGCGAAAGCAGGCGACGCTCCCTGCCGACCGGCTAAAGCAGAGGAAGTGAGGCTTGGTGCGAGAGGAGTTCACTGAGATTGCTCTTGCAACCTATTGAATTTGCGCCTCTTTATTGGAGAGCTAACGTTCTTGCTTCAGTTGAGCTGGATTTGAATAGTCAGAATCAGCCAGCTGAATACGTGAAACGATCTGGCGTGCCGATGCCGCGCCAGATAATGAGGACGCAGAGGAGCTGGGTGCTTGCGCCTTGTACGATGGGGCGATGGCGGCTGCGGCTTTCGGCAATAGGGAGAAATCGAAGATATCATGAGCAAGAAAAAGCTGATCCGTTTTGACGTCGCCGACAATCAGGCCGGCGGCCAGCGGCGTCCCTTCGCCAAAGCAGTTCGGGCAGGGGATTTCATTTACGTCTCGGGCCAGGTCCCGACCGTCAACGGTGAAATCGTTACCGGCAATATCGTCAAACAGACCGAGCAGGTCATCGCCAACATCAAGGATGTGCTTGCCCTTGCCGATTGCACGCTCGAGCATGTGGTGAAGGTCAATGTTTGGCTGGATGATGCGCGAGATTTCTCGAGCTTCAATGCCGTATTCGAGAAGCATTTCATCGATCATCCGCCGGCGCGCTCGACCGTTCAGTCGCCGATGATGGTCGACGTAAAGGTCGAGATGGACGTCATCGCCTACAAGCCGCTCGACTGAGTGCAAGCGGCTTTGCCGTTCGGATTGCGATGAGGGTGGCCTCATCGCAATCCGAACTATCAGCCGTTTTCCCCGGGCGTAGACGCCGAGCGAATGGCTGATCTCTGGGACATCTACCGGTACATTTGATTGTCACGCCTTCAACGCCGGAGGGCCGGCATCGGAGATGCATGTCTCGTTCTTTCCAGCAGCCGTTTTTGTTGCGCCTCCGCGCGATGCGTCGCTCCTTGTTCCCCGCCTTTGAGCCGGGAGAGGCGAGCAGCCCGCGATTTTCACCATCGATCCCGAACGGCAATCGATCGTTGCCGCGCTCTGAGTCATTCCCGCGAGCATCGAAATGAGTGCCTGTTGATTTCCAATCAGCGATTGACGATTCCCAAAACTCACGATTAAATCAATTTGATTGACTACTCAAAACAGCGAGAGGGAGCTGCAAATGGGAATGAGGAAAAGGTCATTGCGCAATCTATTTCAACGGACATCATTGGCAGCGGCGCTTGGCGCTTCGCTGGCATTCGGTGCGGGCGCTGCTTCCGCGGCCGAATCCGTGCTGACGATGCACATCGAAGAGCAGACCAGCTGGGTCAGCAACTTCAACCCCTTCGATCTCGCCGGTCGCCGCCAGAGCACGATGGATTTCATTTACGAGCCGCTGGTCATCTTCAACGCGAATGATGGCGGCAAGCCGGTCTGGCGCCTGGCGACGAGCTACAAGTTCTCCGATGATCTGATGTCGATCACCTATGAGCTGCGTCCCGGCGTGAAATGGTCGGACGGTCAGCCACTGACCTCGGCCGACGTGAAATACACGATCGACCTGATGCTCAAGAATCCGGCCGTCGATACCGTCGGTGTTGGCCAGACGGTCGCCTCCGTCGAAGCGCCGTCGCCGACGGAGGTGAAGATCAACCTCAAGACCGTAAATTCCGAATTCCCGGAATCGCTCGCCGATCTCGCCGTCGTGCCCGAGCATGTCTGGAAGGACGTTGCCGATCCGGTCGCTTTCAAGAACGAAAAGCCCATCGGCTCTGGCCCGATGACGGAAGTTCGCCGCTTCACGCCGCAGGTTTACGAGCAGTGCCGCAATCCGAACTATTGGGATGCCGCGTCGCTTCATGTCGATTGCCTGCGCCTGCCGCAGATCTCGGGCAACGACCAGATGCTGGCGCTGCTGCCGGAAGGCACGGTCGACTGGATCGGCTCGTTCCTGCCGCAGATCGACAAGACCTTCGTCGCGCTCGATCCGCAACATAACGGCTACTGGCAGCCGCCGGCAGAAACCGTCGCCTTCCAGATGAACTTCAAGTCGACGAATGCCGGTAACCTCGAGGCTTTCAAGGATCTCAATTTCCGCCACGCCTTCAGTATGGCGATGGATCGCAAGTCGATGGTCGATATTGCCGGCTTCGGTTATCCCGTTGTCAACCTGCATGCCAGCGGCCTGCCGCCACGCTTCGACAGCTGGCGCAACAAGGCTGCCGAAGGCGACAAGGATGCCTTCATGGGCTTCGACACCGACAAGGCAAACAAGATCCTCGATGATGCCGGCTACAAGAAGGGTGCCGATGGCTTCCGCACCACGCCGAGCGGCAAGCCGATCACCTTTGCGGTCATTGTGCCAAATGGCTGGACCGACTGGATCGATGCCGTCCAGATCGCCGTCGAAGGCCTGCGCGCGGCGGGCATCAATGCCTCAGTTGCCACGCCTGAATACGAGCAGTGGCGCAAGCAGCTTCTCGATGGCAGCTTCGATGTCGTCATGAACTCGCGCGCCGATAGCGCCACGCCGTTCCAGGGCTATTATCAGAGCCTGTCGACCAACTATGCCGGCAAGCTCACGGTTTCTGCGCCGCGTTACTCCAACCCGAAGCTTGATGCGCTCTTCGATCAGTATCTGAAATCGTCTTCCGATGACGATCACAAGAAGATCTTCAACGACATTCAGGTGCTGATTGCCGATGATTTCCCGGTCGTTCCCGTCTTCAACGGTCCTACCTGGTATCAGTATTCCAGCAAGCGTTTCACCGGTTGGGTCACGGATAAGGACCCGGTCATGAACCCGGAAAACCACGACAACAACCGCATGCGTCTCATGCATCTGCTGCGTCTGAAGCCGGTCCAATAAGACCACAGCGAAGGAAGCATACATGCGTGTTTCAAGCCGGCGCCTTGGCGTCTATGCGGTGGCTTTGGCCTTCGCGATCGTCGTGAACTTCATTCTTCCCCGGCTTATGCCGGGGAGCCCCGTCGATGCCATGGTTGCCCAGCTCGGGCCGCGGGCCACGCCCGCGGCAGTCGAGGCGATCAAGGCCCGCTTCGGCGAGATCGATCAGCCGATCATGATGCAGTTTTTCGACTACCTTAAAGGCCTTGCCACCTTCGATCTTGGCGTTTCGGTCAAATACTATCCGCAGACGGTGGTCCAGGTGTTGAGCCGGGCCACGCTGTGGACCATCTTCCTGGTGGTAACCGCGATCATCTTTTCGCTGTGCGTCGGCGTCATCCTCGGCGCGATTGCGGCCTGGAGGCGCGGCGGGCGGTTCGATACGGTCGTATCGCCCTTCGCCGTCATCCTGTTCTCGATACCGCCCGTCATCGTGGCACTTACGACCCTGTTCGTCTTTGCCGTGTCGCTGCGCTGGTTCCCCGTCGGATATGCCTATGATCCCAATCTCGATCCGGGCTTTAATTTCACCTTCTTTGGCAGCGTCTTCATGCATGCCATCCTGCCGGTCCTGACGCTGTCGCCATTCCTTATCGGCGAGTTCCAGACGACCATGCGTTCGGCCATGATCGTCGTGCTCGGCGAGGACTATGTGACGATGGGCCGTGCCAAGGGGTTGAGTAATCTCGCCGTCATGTTCGGCTATGGCGCTCGCAACGCCCTCTTGCCTGTCCTCACCAATCTCGCGCTGATACTCGGCGCCGTGTTCGGCGGCTCGATCGTCACCGAGATCGTCTTCAATTATCCCGGCCTTGGCCTGACGCTGTTTACCGCCAGCGTGGCGCGCGACTATCCGGTCATCCAGGGGCAATTGCTGCTGATGACGCTTGCGACGCTCGGCGCCAATTTCCTCGTCGACATCCTCTATGGCCTTGTCGACCCACGATTGAGGGAGGGCGGCCGATGAGCTTCTCCTTCCGAACCATTTTCAGCCAGAAGAAAGCGCTTGTCGGTTTCATCATCGTTGCCGCCCTATGCCTGACGGCGATCTTCGCGCCGATCATCGCACCCGGCGAACCCGGCGCCCGCGTCGGCCGGTCGCATCAGCCGCCATCCGTCGAACATGTTTTCGGCACGACGAAGATGGGCCGCGACGTCTATAAGCAATTCGTCTGGGGCGCGAGAAGCTCGCTGTCCGTCGGCTTCGCCACGGGCATCGCGATTACCGTGCTCGGCACAGCGATCGGTCTCATCGCCGGTTATACCGGCGGTAAGACGGACGCAGCACTCGATCTCGCTACCAATGCCGTGCTGGTCATCCCCAACATGCCGCTCCTTATCCTGCTCGCTTCCTTCGCGGGGACGGTCGGGCCGATGACGATCATGATCATCATCGCATTGACGTCCTGGCCGTGGGGCGCGCGCATGACGCGGTCGCAGACGATGGCGCTGCGCAATCGTGAATTCGTCACCGCTGCCAAGATGATCGGCGAGCCGGCTTGGCGCATCATTTTCGTCGAAATCCTGCCGAACCTGACGCCGCTCATCGGGATCAATTTGGTCGGCAGCATCATCTACGCGATTGTTGCCCAGACCACGCTTGAATATCTCGGCTTCGGCGATCCGCTGAAGGTCACTTGGGGCACCATGCTCTACAACGCCCAGAATGCCTCGGCGATCATGGTCGGCGCCTGGTGGGATATCGGCGTGCCGGCCATCGGTATCGCGTTGACGGGGCTGGGTCTCGCGCTGATCAACTTCACCTTCGACGAAATCGCCAATCCGCAATTGCGTTCCGGTCCGGCCTTGACCCGCTGGTTCCGCCTGACGCGTGCCCGCAATCGCATGATGAGGTCAGGCCAATGAGCGATAATCTGCTTGAGATCGAACATCTCGACATCGACTATCTGGTCGACAAGGGTGATTTCCGTGCCGTGAAGGACGTGTCCTTCAATATCGGCCGCGGCGAGATCTTTGGTCTTGCCGGTGAATCCGGCTGCGGCAAGAGTACGATCGCCTATGCGATCACGCGGCTCTCGAAGGCGCCGGCCTGGATCAGCGGCGGAAGCATCCGGCTCGACGGGCAGGATCTGCTCAAGATGCCGGAGCGCGATCTGCAGAGGATTCGCTGGAAGCGCATCGGCATGGTATTCCAGAGCGCCATGAATTCGCTCAATCCGCTGATGCGGGTGGAAGCGCAGTTCCACGATGTGCTACATCGTCATACCGGATGCTCGCGGCAGGAGTCTCGGGCTCGCGCCGAAGAAATGTTCAAGCTGGTGGGCATCGCCCCGGATCGCGTCAGCGATTATCCGCACCAGTTTTCCGGCGGCATGCGCCAGCGTATCGTCATCGCCATCTGCCTGGCGCTACGTCCCGAACTCATCATCATGGACGAACCGACGACGGCTCTGGATGTCGTCGTACAGCGCGAGATATTGGAACAGGTTCTCGATCTGCAGCAGACCTATGGTTTCTCGGTGCTCTTCATCACTCACGACCTGCATCTGATGGCGCAGCTTTGCCACCGTATCGGCGTCATGCTGAAAGGAGAACTGGTCGAGGTCGGCGATGTCACGCAGGTCAGCCAGTCGCCCGCCCATGAATACACGCGCAAGCTCTGGAATGCGATCCCGCAGCTTCCAGCCAGCGTTCACCCTTCCGGAGTTTTCGCATGAAACCGCAGATACAGGCCGTAACTGCAGAACCCGTCATCCGGCTCGATGATATCCAGCGCCATTTCGGCTCGGTGCACGCGCTGAAGAGCGTTTCTTTCTCGCTATTTGCGGGGAAGGCGCTGGCATTGGTCGGTGAATCCGGCTGCGGCAAGACCACCTGTGCCCGCATCATCGCCCGGCTCGACAAGCCAACCGCGGGGAGACTCCTCTTCCGCGGACAGGACCTTACCGCACGCGGGTCGGGCAAGGACGAGCGGATGTACCGGAAGGACGTCCAGATGGTCTTCCAGGACCCGTTCTCGTCGCTCAATCCCGCATTCACGATTAATCATCACATCGCAAGGCCGCTGCAGTTGCATGGCGAAGACAAGCCGAAGGTCGAGCGGGACGAGGATATAGCGAAGCTGCTCGAAAGCGTCGGTCTCGATGCGTCCGTGACGCGCCAAAAGTTCCCGCACGAACTGTCTGGCGGCCAACGCCAGCGCGTCAATATCGCCCGCGCTCTGGCCGTTGCGCCGAGCGTCTTGGTGGCAGACGAGCCGACTTCGATGCTCGACGTGTCGATCCGTAAGGACATTCTCGATCTGCTGGCCCGAGTGAAGCGGGAAAACGATCTCGCCATGCTCTACATCACCCATGATATCGCAACGGCGGCGCATGTCGCCGAAGAGATCGTGGTTATGTTTGCCGGGCAGATGGTCGAGTGGGGCGAGAGCAATGCCGTGCTCGCTAACCCGAAGCATCCCTATACGCAGCTTCTGCTTTCAGCGGTGCCGGATGGTGGCCGCAGGTTCGTAACTGGCGGTAGCGCTCGCTTCCTGGAGCAGGCGGAGAAGATCCGTGCGCTCAGCCGGCCGATCTCGACCGAGGTCGAACAGATCGGTCCCAATCATTTCATGCGTGCGCTCGTCGCATCGAATTAGAAGGATTTTTGCCTTGGATTACCTGGTCAATTTATCGACCTTGCCGGTCGACACGCAATCGGCTGAGCGCATGGCGAAGGCTGGCGTCACCATCCGGCGCGCGCTGCCGCCGGAGCTGAGGCTCATCACCGGCTGGGTGGCCGAACATTTCAGCCAGGGCTGGGCGAGCGAGACGACGGTAGCGATGACGCGACAGCCGCCGACATGCTTCGTCGCCACGCGTAATCAGGAGCTTGTCGGCTTTGCCTGCCACGAGGCGACGGCGCGCGGCTTCTTCGGCCCAACCGGCGTCGACGAAAGCGTTCGTGGCCTCGGCATCGGCCGCGCGCTGCTCTTCGCCTGCCTCAACGACCAGAAGGCCATGGGCTACGCCTATACCGTCATCGGCGATGTCGGCCCATCGGAATTCTACGAGAAAACGGTCGGTGCGATACAGATTCCCAATTCAGAACCCGGCATTTATGCCGGCATGCTCAAGCTTTGAACGAACCTTGCAAGAAGAGAGAATGCTCATGTCCACACCGCGATCCCTGGCTCTGCGGCTTGAAACAACTTGGAACCCGCCGACCGACGACAAGGAGTTTTCCTATGTCCTGCGGCTGAAGAACCTGTCCTCGGAGCCGCTTTCGGGCTTCGCGCTCTGCGTCAGCGGTCCTGGCCGCGTCGACCCAGCCGGCGTCGTCGAAGGTGCGACTGTGACGAAACGGCTTTCCAATTTTACAGAGTTCCAGCCGCCCGAGGGCTTCGTGCTGGGAGCCGGCGATACATGGACCATCACGGTCCATGCCCTCAGCTGGCCGTTCCGTCACTGGACCGATGGCGCCACCAGCGCCTATCTCGCGCTGCCGGATGGAACTGCCGTATCGCTTGCCGCCGAGCCGACGCGGACGTCATCGAGCAATGCGCCGTTGAAGCGTGGCGCCGAAATCTATCCCGTTCCGGCCAATCCGCCAGTTCCGCTGTCGATCATTCCCTGGCCGAACCGCGTTGCCGTTTCCTCTCGCCGTCCGCTGCCGGCAGGCTTTGCGCTCGAAGCCGATACACCGGCAGCACAGGCAGCCGCCGCAAGCTTCACGACCCTTGTCGAGCATCTCTTCTCGGCTGAAGGTCTTGTCCGTCCGGAAGCCGAAGGGGCGACAACGGTCGTTCTGCGCCAGATGGAAGGTCTTGGTCCCGAGGCCTACAGGTTGGAGTTTTCACCCGAGATCGTCACTGTCGAGGCAAGTGCTGAGACCGGTTTCGTCTATGGCCTCGTGACCATCGGCCAGATCTGGCGCGGTGCGCGTCTGCATCCGCAAGCCTTCCATTTCCCGGCGGCTGGCGAGATTGTCGACGAACCATCCATGAGCTGGCGTGGCCTGCATCTTGATGTCTCTCGCCAGTTCTACGCCACGGCCGAAATCAAGAAGTTGATGGCGGTACTTGCCTGGAACAAGCTGAACCGCTTCCATTGGCACCTGTCGGACGACGAATCCTGGCGTGTCGAGATCGACGCCTATCCGGCACTGACGGAGATCGGCGCATGGCGCGGCCACGGCCTGCCGCTGCCGCCGCTTCTCGGCTCCAGTCCGGCCCGCACAGGCGGCTATTACACCAAGGCGGCCGTGCGCGAGATCGTCAGCTACGCCAGGGGCTTCGGCATCGAGATCCTGCCAGAGATCGATATGCCCGGCCATTGCTATGCGATGCAGCAGGCGATCCCGGAACTTCGCGATCCAAGCGAAGTCGGCAGCTACTATTCGGTTCAGGGCTTTCCGGACAATTGCATCAATCCGGCGCGCGAGAAGACCTATGAGGTCATCGAGACAATCCTGTCCGAACTGATTGAACTCTTTCCGTTCAAGACTATCCATATCGGTGCCGACGAGGTGCCGCTCGGCGCGTGGTCTGGGTCGCCGGAAGCCTTGGCCCATCTGCGTGAGCTGGCCGGCGACGAGATTGCGGACGCGCATGCCAAACGCCTGAATGTCGTCACGAATACGCATGGAGCCGACGATATTCACGGTTCGGGCGCGGCTGTCCTTCAGGCCGAATTTCTGGAGCGCATCCAGGCATTTCTCGCCTCGAAGGGCTGCGTCACCGGCGGCTGGGAAGAGGCGGCGCATGGCGACAGGATCGACAAGGACAAGAGTTACCTCTGCAGCTGGCGCAATGTCGAGGTCGCAGCCGAGCTTGCCGGACGCGGATATGAGATCGTCGTCTGCCCGGGCCAGGTCTACTATCTCGACATGGCAATGCGCCCCGACTGGGACGAGCCGGGTGGCAGCTGGGCAGGCTATTCCGATGCGGAGAAGATCTACACCTTCGATCCGGTCGGCGGCTGGACCGATGTGCAGAAGGAAAAGCTGCGCGGCATCCAGGCCTGCATCTGGTCGGAACCGATGACCGACCGCGCCGTATTCGACCGGCTCGTCTTCCCGCGCCTTTCGGCACTGGCAGAAACCGGCTGGACCAAGCCCTCGGCAAAATCCTGGGAGCGCTTCAAGGCGCTCGCCGGCACCATGCCGCTGCTCTACGGCCTGCATCAATTTTGACAGCTTGATGCATGGCCCTCAGGCGCGATCCATGCGGGTCGCGCCTGAGCGAGATTGGGGGGATGCAGGTCGAGCCGCTTACCTAGCCCATGACCGCGCGATGCGTCAGCGGCTTCTGCAGGACATCGAATTGCGGGTTGGTCTCCGAAAAGATCGGCAGGGCCGCCGCGCCGAGAATGGCAGTATCCTTGCCGGTCGCCCCGATCATTAAGCGGGGAATGGTGCGCTTTTCCATCGGATTTACCGGTATGTGCAGCGGCTCTACGCGCTCGGCCAGCCCGATCATCAGGGATGTGGGTGCGCTGCCGCCAAGCACGATCGTCTGTGGATCGAAGGCCAGTTCGAGGAAATCGATCGTCTGCCGTAGCGGCTGCACCGCCTGTTCCAGCCAGACCTGCAGGCCGTGGCTGTTGGCTGAGATCATCGCATCCAGTTCGTCCGGGTTCAATTCCTGCGCGTCTTCGATGCCGAGACATTCATAGGCAACGGATGGAGAGACATAGCGGTCGAGGCAACCGCGCTTGCCGCAGGTACAGAGCCTGCCATGCGGCTCGACGATGATGTGGCCGATTTCACCGGCATTGGCGCGGCTACCTTTATAGAGATGGCCGTCCAGGAACATGCCGGCGCCAATGCCGCCGTCTCCCGCCAGAAAGAGATAGACAAAGCTGCCAAGGCCGCGCGCCACGCCATAGAGGCGCTCGCCGATGGCGGCGGCGGTGGCATCGTTTTCGACGAGTACGGGCAGGTCGATGAGCCGTTCGAGCTCGCTTGCAACCGGGAAATCCTGCCAGCCCGGCAGGTTCAGCGGGCTCAGCGACGTCACGCCGCCATCGGCATAGCGCCCAGGCAGGGCGATGCCGACACCGAGCAGGCGGTCGCGATCGAAGGTGAAGGCCTGCTGCAGATCTCCGACGACCTCGGCAAAGACGGGCATGGCCTCTATCGGTCCCGGCCTGTCGACATGGCGTTCGATGCGGGCGCAGACCGTGCCGGACAGATCGGTAAGCACGCCCGCCGCGCGCTGGCGACCGAGTTCGAGGCCGATGGAGTAGGCACCGGTCGGATTGATCATGTAGGGGGTTATCGGCTGACCGCGGGCAATTTTTTGCGCTGCCATCGGGATCAGGAGGTGCGAGCGCGCCAGTTCTTCGACGATATTGGAAACCGTCTGCGTGGTCAGCGCCGTCATGCGGGCAATGGCCGCGCGCGACATCGGCCCGTTGGTGCGGATGGCTTCGATCACGACACGCCGGTTGTGCGATTTGGCCTGTTCGAGATTCGTGCCTGAAATAGTCTTCATGAGAGGATAGGGAAGGACTCGGTTGGTGTTGTTGCTCCTCGCGCTTTGTCATCGAGCGAGGTGAGGGTGGAAGCATGCCGTTGTTCCCCCTATGTGGGTAGTTTCCATCCTTTTGTCGATCGGTTCAAGGCGCGATCGACCGGGTTTACGTCGTTTGCTGGGTAATACGTGGAGCTTTTTCTTTTCTGTAGATGATCGGAGTAGATCTTTACTACGACAGGTATTCGACTAGAGTTTTCTGACCCCGGTCTTTTGCCGGGGATCGCGTGGAGGAATTCGATGATCAAATTGCTCGGAATTGCTATTGTTTCGACCTGCATTGCAGGCGGTGCGATGGCGGCAGATGCAACATGCAAGGCCCAGGCCGCCGACAAGAAGCTGGCGGGCGCCGCTTTGACCAGTTTTACCAAGAAATGTGAGAAGGATGCGGCGAGCGCCTGTGATACGCAGGCGGCGACAAAGAAGCTTGCCGGCGCTGCCAAGACGAGCTTCGTCAAGAAGTGCACCTCCGACGCCGTCGGCAGTTGATCGCCCGGTTTCGTTTTCTCTTGAGGCGCTCCGGCCGTCTGTGGCGGCCGGGCAGTAACGTGATCATCGTCGCCGGCGCTGATCGGAGGCGCAGCGACATTTCGTTGCCACGAGATGTCGCTTGCATCGCATTTTCATGCCAGCAATCAACCGTGCGCCAGCCGGCGTCAATCCTTGTGATAAGTGCCTTGCATGGTCACTCCGTCAGCGAAATTACATTGGCCCGCCTGCGACACGCGCCAGGTCGTTGCGGTGAGGCGATCGAGGCTGACCTTGCACTCGTCTCTGGAAAGTTCGGCATGTTCCTTCGTGAGCCCAACTACGCTGTCGATGCCATCTGCATTGACATCGCCTGCGTCGGCGCCGCCAGAGCCGACATAGGTCGAACTGAGCGAGACCGCGAGGAAGCCGTCGACCGGTCCATAGATCACAAGATGCCCCTCGTTGCCATCAGCGCCGTTTGACTGGAAATCTGCCGATATGCCTTGACCGCCTTTGGTTCTGAGCAGTGAGCCGATCTGGTCGTCATAGGCCTGCCGGACGCATGTGGCGTCGCTGCAGGACTGCACTTTGGTAATCCAGCGCCGTTGCCGCTCCCGGATCTTGCCCGCATCGTCGCGCTTTAGGGCGGCGACATAGAGATCTTTCACCATTGCATCCCGGGCAAGCAGCGATTTGTCCTGACAGATCATATGGTCGCTTGCGGACCCAGGTTTTGCACAATCGATCCCTGCCGCGTGGACAGGAACTGCAAACAGGCCGGCGATGACGATTGCCGAGACGGATCTCGAAACTCTCATGAGGTGCCTCCATTCTCCGATATCCAGGCTAACTATCCCTTGTCGCCGCTTCGTAAAGGCCATGCCGGCATCCGCTGCCAAATTCGACAAATGTCGCACCGGCACTTTGAAGTTCGCAGGAGACCTCCTAGTGCCGACTGTTCGGCAACGCGCATGTCGAGCGTCATCCCGTCGGTCTTCCTGATCCTGTCCTTGATCGGGCTCACCCTTCTCGGTCTCTTCCTCTTCGGGCGCCATCGGCTGGACCTCATCGGGGCGGGAATGTCATCGTCGTTCTGTTCTATATTGCGAACTGGAGCGGACTGGCTTGGTCGCGTAGATGACTCCCGCGGCAGCGCCGGCGGGGCGTCAATACACTCTCAAACCATGCCGTTTACTGC
This sequence comes from Martinezella tropici, assembly GCA_000799755.1. Taxonomy (GTDB): domain Bacteria; phylum Pseudomonadota; class Alphaproteobacteria; order Rhizobiales; family Rhizobiaceae; genus Rhizobium; species Rhizobium tropici_A. Next base: position 165,745 of record JUHI01000003.1, on the reverse strand, counting down.
CCGGCATGTTTTTAAAGCAGTCGTGAAGCTCGTTGCCGTGCAGTTGTTGGGCGTTGCCAAGATAGGTAGAATTCATCTTTTGGTGCAATCAACTTTCGCGTTCATTTTTCTCGAATCTGCTGAATTTTAGTATCATCAAAAATGGACGCAGACTGAGCGAGGAAATTTCTCTAGTCTCCATCTCGCCCGGTTTCGCGGTGATCGTGTATCGCCAATCTCGAACTATAGCGAGATTGCACATAAGCATCTGATATTATTCAATTGCGGCTCAAGCTTGGCTTGAGCCGTTCAGGAAGATTCTGAAAAAATCCGGTAAACCTGAAAGGATGTAAACATGAACGCGCCTATTGGTTCAGACAACTGGGGCATCGATGCCCTAGTCCCCGACTCATCGAATGCTTTCTGCCTCTCGGCCTCGCCTGCAGTGGCAGTATACAGGAATAAGTTGTATTGTGTGCGCCAGGGACGAGGCGGCAGTGGCTGGGTGTGGTGTGCCACTTTCGATGGCAGTTCGTGGTCGTCGGATCAACTCATCAAGAATGACGACCATGCCTATGGGATCTCCGGCTCGCCGGCCCTAGCTGTCTTCAATGACAAGCTTTACTGCATCCGCCAGGGGCGCGGGAACAGCGGTTGGATCTGGTGTGCCACTTTCGATGGCAATGCATGGTCGGATGATCAGCTCATTCCGAACAATGACCATGCCTATGGGATTTCCGGCTCGCCGGCCCTGGCTGTCTTCAATGATAAGCTCTATTGCGTTCATCAAGGACGCAGTGACAGCGGTTGGCTATGGTGTGCCACCTTCGACGGAAACTCCTGGTCGGCGGATCAATTGATCCCGCACAGCAACAACGCTTATGGTCTTTCCGCCTCTCCAGCGCTCGCGGTGTATAATGGGAAGCTTTATTGCGCGCGTCAGGGCAGGGACGACAGCGGTTGGGTTTGGTGCTCGACGTTTGACGGCAACAGCTGGTCGGATGACAAGCTCATTCCAACGCCGGGCAATGCCTATGGAGTTTCCGATTCTCCGGCTCTGGCAAGCTTCCAGAACAAACTCTACTGCGCCCGTCAGGGCCGCGGTAATAGTGGCTGGATCTGGTGCGCCACTTTCGACGGACAATCCTGGACGAACGATCGGCTGATCCCGAGCTCCAACAATGCCTATGGCATATCGGGTTCTCCGGCACTGGTGGAGTTTAATGGCCAGCTCTATTGCTTCCATCAGGGACGGGGCAACGATGGTTGGCTTTGGTGTGGGGCGCTCCCCTCGGCCTAAATGGAACCACCCGGCTAGCGCAAGGCCTTATCCCATACTGTCGCTTAAGCTAGTCGCGTCCTGCGCTGGTATGGACTTTGTATAACAAGCCTCTAAGGCAACGGTTGTTGCGCATTGGCGACGGGATGCTGCAGGTGTCTCGTCGCCGAGCGAGTCTTGGGAATGAAGTACTCTTTCGCACTGTTTTGCCGCGCTTGGGCCCAAATGGCTTGTCAGTTCGACGGCCCAAGCAGTTAAGGTCTCCAGATTGCTATTCAGGCCGCGTCCTGCCGGTTTTGCCTGACGTACTCCGTGCCGCCTTTGGTGCCCAACGGGTCGAGGTCGACGCGATAGGCAAACATCTTGCGGCTCGCTCTGACGGTCATCGGAATAAGCAGGGGTAGAAGCAAATCCCTTATAAACAGGCTGAGCCGACTGTTTTTCCGTTTCCGCGAGGCGCTTTGCCGCGTCAGTTTCACCACTCGCGCGATACGCGGGCGCCGCAGGGCTTCATAACGAGCGAAGGCGGCGCCGAAGTCGAGCGTATCAGCGAGGCAGGATGACAGGACCACGGCATCCTCTATGGCCATCGAGGCGCCCTGGCCGGCATGCGGACCGATGGCATGCGCGGCGTCTCCGAGCAGCGCCACGCGCCCCTTCGACCAGGCGGCAAGCTGCGGCATATCGAAGAGGGGATAGCTGCGCTCGATTTCATCGACTGCGCTCAGTATCGATTTGTTGGGCTCGGGATTGTCGACGTGCATCCGGCGAACGTGGGCCGCCAGCGCCGTCGGCTCCAATACGCGCATCGCATCGGGCGTATCGGCAGGAAAGGAATCGAACCAGTAGACAGGATGGGATGCTGTCTTGATGTAGCCGAAGAACGCCTTCTCTCCGAAGGTCATGCGCATGATGCCATCCGTATCCGGTATGTCCGTATCGACGATGCCTCCCGTGCCGATCAGGCCGGTAAACTGCGGTAGGGGATAATCGGGAAAGACGAGCGTGCGGACGGTGGATCGCAACCCATCGGCGGCAACGAGCAGGTCAACGGCAAGACCTGCACCTTCTGAAAAGGTGAGCATGACCGCATGCGGCTGGCTATCAACCTTCGTCACGCGCCGGCCGAATTGCAGGAGGATGCCGTTAGCCTGGCATTTTTCGATCAAGATGGCGGTCAGAGCGCCACGTTTGATCGTGACGGCCGGCATACCAAAGGTTGCCGAATGGTCGCTCTGATCGATGAGTGCGAGCCTTTTGCCACGCGCGTTGAGGAGCTCGATGGCGCGGGTCTCCAACCCCTCGCGCAATACCGCCTCGTGGCAGTCAACCGCCCGCAGTCCGTTCATGCCGTTGGAGGCAAGCGTCAGAAACACCCCTTCAGACAAGGCGGCTTCCTTTGAGCGGGCTTCGAAGACGATCGGGCGAAAGCCGAGCTTTGCGAGTCGGAGGGCGAGCACGAGCCCACCGATGCCGGCACCGCATATGCCGATCGTCGTCTCTACGCTCGTTGCTCGATTACCGGTTGCGGTATGTTCTTCAATAGGGCACATTGGTTCTTCCTTCAAATAGTTTGATAAATGAATTATTCGATGATCGAACAAAAGTCAAATGAAGAGGCTGAACGCCTCTCGGAAGCGATTGGATTTGCCTGTATGCGCTGGCAGGAGGCGACCGAGAGCTTCGATGAAACCTTCGGCAAGCTGCATGGGTTGAACAGCGCCGAGCGCCGTTGTCTGAGCGTAATCATGCGCGCGCCGCAGCCGGCGAATGCCGTCGCCAAGGCCATCGGGCTTGCGCCGCCATCGGTGACGGCGCTGATCGATCGTCTGTCCGCCCGCGGCCTTGTCCATCGCATTTCCGATCCGAGTGACCGGCGTCGCGTGCTGGTGGCGCCGTCCGAAATGGCCGTCAAAGTGGGGATGGAGGCGTATGGCCCTATCCAGGAGGCCGGCATGCAGATGCTCCGGCAGTTTTCCGAAGCGGAGAAGCAAGTGGTCCTGCGCTTCATTAGGCAGGCCATCGAGATGCAAGAGCGGGAGCTCGAGCGGTTATTGCAGCAGGACAAGGGCTGATTTCTGCCGCGGAAGCAGACACGCCGAACCGTGAGGGCGGTATCTTGAACTCGACTGCGCGACACCTCATCTGAGTAGTCACACCACAATCTGTCGAACCGACAGCCTCCTGCTTTCCAACAGTCGCTGCCGTTCCTCTATGCGACGCGTCCGCGTCGGAGGAGTTTTTATGGGCTTCATTGATCGTGACATCCAGCCGTCATCCGATGCCGGGCTGCTGGACGCCTATTCTCAATCGGTATCGAGTGCCGTCGATCTCGTCGGACCGGCCGTCAGCCGGATCGAGCGCTTGGGCGGTCGTGCCGGGCATGGTTCCGGTTTCGCTATTTCTCCCGATGGCCTCGTGGTGACCAACAATCACGTCGTCGACGACGCCAAGACGGTGCGCATCAAGACCCCCGAAGGAGCGATTGTCGAAGGACGGGTGCTCGGGCGCGATCCGGATACCGACCTTGCGCTCATTCGCGCCAATGATTGGCCCGGCAATTGGGCGAAGCTTGGGGATTCCAAATCGCTGAAACGCGGTCATATCGCGATTGCCATCGGCAACCCACTTGGCTTCGAATGGACCGTGACGGCCGGCATCGTCTCGGCGCTCGGAAGATCGATGCGCGCCGCAAGTGGGCGGCTGATGGAAGACATCATCCAGACGGATGCCGCTCTCAACCCCGGCAATTCCGGCGGCCCGCTGGTCTCATCTGCTGGCGAGGTGATCGGCGTCAACACCGCCGTCATTCAGGGTGCGCAGAGCATCGCATTCTCGGTCGCGTCGAACACGGCCAAGCATGTGGTGTCCGAAATCCTGCGTTTCGGCCATGTCCGGCGTGCCTATATCGGCATTGCCGCCGATACAGTCGAGCTGCATCGGCGCATCGCTCTGGAGGCCGGCGTCACGCATTCGACAGCCGTACGCCTGCGCCGCGTCGAGAAGGATAGTCCTGCCGAAAAGGGCGGCTTGCAGGAGGGGGATTACCTGCTTGCTATCGAGGGTCACCCGGTCTCGGGGATAGACGATGTCGTCCGGCTACTCGATGGAGACAAGATCGACACGGAGATCGAGGTGTTGCTCTTCAGCGTCGGCGGTTTGATCGAGCGCAGGCGGGTGAAGCCTTCGACGCGGCCGGCAATCTAACGCCCAGGTCGATCGATAGTATCGGTAGCATGTAGTTTGACGCTGCCGATTGCTTGTTAGCCCCTGCCGACGAGCGGCATTTTCGTTGCCATAACAGTCATCGAAAGAACGTTGGCGTCGAGCGGCAGAGTTGCCATATAAACGACGGCGCGGGCGACATGTTCTGCCGATATTGTCGGTTCGGCTGCCGTCTCGCCGTTTGCCTGCAGCACGCCGGCACTCATCCTTGCCGTCATGTCGGTGGCGGCATTGCCGATATCGATCTGGCCGCAGGCGATATCGAAGGGACGGCCGTCGAGCGCCGTCGATTTGGTCAGCCCGGTGATTGCATGCTTCGTGGCTGTATAGGGTGCCGAATGCGGTCGCGGCGTCGTTGCCGAGATCGAGCCGTTGTTGATGATCCGGCCGCCCTGCGGCACCTGGGCCTTCATCAGGCGGAAGGCCTGCTGCGTGCAGAGGAAGGCGCCCGTGAGGTTCGCGCCGAGAATGGCGTTCCATTGCTCGAAGCTCAATTCCTCCATTGGTACGGCCGGCAGGCCCATGCCGGCATTGTTGACCAGAAGGTCGAGACGGCCATAGCGGCTCGAGATGGCGTCGAAGAGGCTACGGACTGAGCTGGGATCGCTGACATCGGCCGTAACCGCAAGAAATTCCGCCCCCGTTTCTTCGTTGAGCTCGCGTGCCGCCCGTTCGAGAACATCGGCTCGGCGCCCAGAGATGACGACCTTGAAGCCGGCCGAGCCGAGCGCTCTTGCGATGGCGCGACCGATGCCCGTACCGCCGCCGGTCACGAGTGCGATTGCGTTCTGTGTGTTCGATGCTACTTCCGTCATGCAACTCTCCCGTCGAGCTCGTCTTCGATATGCGCCTGCAGGATCTCGTCAAAGCTCTGTTCTGCCCTGAAGCCGAGGTCGCTCGCGCGCTTGGCGTCGAATTGTGTCGCCCAGCCGGCGACGATCCGCTCGATCACCGGGTCAGGCTCGCGGCGGATGAGTGCAACCGCCTTGTCGCCGCCGACACGACGCAGCGCATCGATCTCATCGGAAACGAGTGCCGAAAGCCCGGGCATGGTGAGATTGCGCCGCGGCCCGATCTTCGCGGTGTCGAGCGTCGCGGCATGGACGAAGAAGCCGACGGCCGAGCGTGGGCTCGCAAACCAATGCCGCACCGTATCGCTGACGGGCAGAATGGCTTGCTTGCCGGCAAGCGGTTCGCGCAGGATGTTAGAAAAGAAACCGGACGCCGCCTTGTTCGGCGCGCCGGGCCTCACGCAGATGGTCGGCAACCTGATGCCGATGCCATCGAAAATGCCGCGTCGCGAATAATCGGCGAGCAGGAGTTCCGTGATCGCCTTCTGGGTGCCGTAGCTGGTCAGCGGCGCCGTCAGGAATTCGTCGCCGATGATGTCGGGGAAGGGCGTGCCGAACACGGCGATGGAGGAGGCGAAAATGACACGCGGGGTATAGGTGGATTTCAGGCCTTCTTGGCGAATGGCTTCGAAGAGCGCCCGCGTACCGTCGAGATTGACCGTATAGCCTTTGTCGAAATCGGCCTCGGCCTCGCCGGAGACGATGGCGGCGAGGTGGAAGATCATGTCCGGGCGGTCTTCGATGAGCTTTCCCGCAACGCCTGGTGTTGCAAGGTCAATCGTCAGAGCCTTGGATACGGGGTTAAGCGCCTCCGGCACCGGCGGCTGGAAGGCATCGACCAGCGTCAGGCGATCGATGGCGCTCCCGAGAATTTTCGGCTCGGCGGCAATGCGGTTGACAAGCTTGCGGCCAACCATGCCCGCAGCGCCCAGGATCAAAACATGCATGTCGGCTTTCCCTCCAATAGGCTGATATCAGTGTTCGGGAAATTCCCGATTGAATCTCTTCAAAGGCCTTCAGGCATTTGGAATGCCGGCCGGGCTTTCATCTGTATGCCTGCAGCCAGGTGAGACCTGCGTCCGTCGTGGTTGCCGGCCGATATTCCGCACCGATCGGCTTGTCATAGCCGAGGATGCCCAGAAAGCGCAGAATATGGCGGTAATCGATTTCCCCATGATCCGGTTCGCGCCGATCCGGAACGGCGGCGATCTGGATATGGCCGATGGCGGCAAGGTGTTCCCGCAGCCTGTGCGTCAGGTCGCCCTGCATGATCTGGATGTGATAGCAATCGAACATCAGCTTGAGATTGTCGGCACCGACAGCAGTTATGATATCGAGCGCCTGATCCGCCGTCCGCAGGAAGTAGTCCGGCGCGTCGCGATGGTTGAGCGGTTCGATCAACACGGTTGCGCCCACACGATCAGCGCGCTCGCAGGCATAGCGGAGATTGCCGAGGAAGGCGGCGCGTGCTTCGTCGCCGGTAGCCTTGCCGGCCATCACATGCACGTTGCGCGCGCCGATGGCGGCCGCATAGTCGATCGCCTGATCGATGAGGCGGCGTGCTTCACCTTCTCGTCCTGGAATCGCGGCAAGCCCGTTTTCGCCGGCTGTGACATTACCGCGGGCGGTATTGAGGCCAAGCATGGGGAGGCCGGTCTCCTCCAATGCCCGACGCACGGCCTCCGGTGGTGTGTCATAGGGGTAGTGGCACTCCACGGCATCGAATCCGGCGGCCTTTGCGGCGCGGATCGCATCGGGAAGGGAAAGCTCCTGCCACAGGAATCCCAGGTTGGCGGAAAAGGTTGGCATGTTCAGTCCCACTCCACGTCATAGGTGCGAACGAGATCGGCAATCTGCGCATCTGTCAGCAGCGAGGGATTGGCCCCGCGGGTCAGCATGGCAAGCTTTGCCGTCTCCTCCAGTTCTTCTATCGCATAAACAGCCGCTTCGAGATCCTTTGCTGAGACAACAGGTCCGTGTGCCGCCAGCATCACGGCGCTGCGCTTGCCCGCAAGGCCGCGGATGGCATCACCCATGGCCGGGTCGCCCGGCATGAAATAGGGCAGCAGCTTCACCTTGCCGAGCTTCATGATCGAATAGGCCGTCAGGGGCGGCAGCATGTTGTCCGGATCGACGCCGGGCAGAACCGAGAGCGCAACCGAATGGCAGGAGTGGAGATGCACCACGGCGCCGGTCTTTTTCGGCCGCGTCTCGTAGAAGGCGACATGCAGCGGCATTTCCTTCGTCGGCTTGTCGCCGCCGATCAGGCGCCCTTCGCCATCGAAGAGCGAGAGGCGGGCGGGATCGAGGCGTCCGAAGGAACTGCCTGTCGGCGTCACCAGCAGGCGTCCATCGCTGAGGCGTGCAGAAATATTGCCGGAGGAGCCGGCGGTCAGGCCGCGATCGTAGAGCGACTTGGCCATCATGCAAATATCTTCGCGCACTGCTGCTTCTTCGCTCATGCCGCCTCCAGCCGGTCGAAGGCATCGGTGAAGAAAGCCTCACCACCGAAATTGCCTGATTTCAGGGCGAGCGCGATCGTTTCTCCCCCGACAGTCGCGAAGGTCCAAGGCACACCAGGCGCTATTTCCGGCCCGATCGCCAGATGCTTAACGCCGAGCGCCTGTGTGATCGCGCCGGAGGTTTCGCCGCCGGCAATGACGAAGCGGCGCGTGCCGCGATCGAAAGCCACACGGGCGATCTCGGAAAGAGCGTCCTCGACGACCTGACCCGCCTTGTCCCGGCCCAAGCACTCCTGAGCTCGCCGTACCTCGTCAGGCTCGGCGGTGGCGTAGATGAGCTTTGGCGCATCGGCGCGCTGTTGACGCAGCCATTCCAGTGCGGCACTGGCGCCTTGATGACTGAGCGCGATCGGGTCAAGCCGTAGGCTGGCGACTTTGCCGGCATAATTGGCCACCTGCCGACGTGTCATGGCGGAACAACTGCCGGACAGGACGATCGGGGCGTCACCAACTTTTGGCGGTGTCTGGCGATGTGTGGAGAAGCTTACCAGCCCTTGTTCCAGGTAGAATTGCGGAAGCTGGCCGGCGATCGCGCTGCCGCCCGTCAGCAGAGGCATGTCGAAGGATGCCGCGGCAATCGCGCGGAGATCGCCGTCGCAAACGGCATCGACGATCACATGCCGGATGCCATCGCTGTTTAATTGCGCCAGTCGTGCCTTCAGCGCTGCCATGCCCTTCGAGACGGTATTGTGGCTGGCAAGACCGACTGCGCCGTTCACCTGCGGCGTCAGAAGCCGGACGAGGCTCGAATCGCGCATCGGCGTCAGCGGATGGTTCTTCATCGGACTTTCCGACAGAAGCTGCTCGCCGACGAAGAGATGGCCCATGAAAACGCTACGGCCGTTTTCCGGAAAGGAGGGGCAATAGATTGTCTGGGTCGCGCCGGTCTCCGCCATCAGCATGTCGGCGATCGGGCCGATATTGCCTGCGGCCGTGCTGTCGAACGTCGAGCAATACTTCCAGAAGAAGCGGCTTGCGCCTGCTTCCTGCAGCCAGTCCAGCGCCTGCCGGGCCTGTTCGACGGCGATCTCGGCCGGGACTGTCCTGCATTTCAAAGCGATGACTTCGAAGGCGGCGGTCTCGTTCCGATCGCGCCTTTCTTGCGGAATGCCGATCCGCAGCGAAACGGGTAATCCGCTGCGCGCAAGCAGCGCGGCAAGATCGGTCGCCCCGGTGAAGTCATCGGCGATGCAGCCAAGCACAAGCGTCATGGTCTAGTCCTTCACGCCCGGCAGGCTGGCGCCGCTCTTGCCCGCCAGGATTTTTGCGACCGCAGCGTCGTCTTCGAGACCAAGACCTGCCTCCGATGCCTCCATGAAGAGATTGAGCGCGGCGGTCGCAAGCGGCGTGACAGCTCCGGCTCGGTCAGCCTCGGAAGTCACGATGCCGAGATCCTTGACGAAGATGTTGACTGCCGAGCGTGGCGTATAATCGCCGGATACGATGTGCTCGCCGCGGTTTTCGAACATCCAGGACGAGCCAGCGGAAACACAGATCACGTCATAGAGCGTCTTCAGATCGATACCGGCCTTGGCGGCAAGCGTCATCGCCTCGGCCGTCGCGGCGATGTGTACGCCGGCAAGGAGTTGGTTGATCATCTTGACCTGTGAGCCGGCCCCGGCACGCTCTCCGAGCCGAAAAACTTTGGTCGAGATGGCGTCGAGCACCGCGGATGCCTTGTCAAATGCCTCGGGCGCTCCGGAGGCCATGACGGTGATCTCGCCTGCAAGCGCGCGGACGTGACCGCCGGAAACAGGAGCGTCGATAACAAGCATGCCGGATGCTTCCAGCCGTTCGGCGATGGCAATCGTGGCGCTCGGAGCCATGGTGGTGCAGAGCAGGAATGTGGTCGAGGGCCGCGCGGTTTCCAGAGCGCCATTTTGCCCGAACAGCACGTCCTCGACCTGTTTGCTGTTGACGACATAGACGAGGATTGCCTCGGCGTCCTCAGCGGCAGACGCCGGCGTCGTGCAGGGTGTGCCGCCGTTCTCGGCAAAATGTGTCAGAACCTCGCTCCGAACATCACACCCGCGCACGGCAAAGCCCGCCTTGAGGAGCGAAAGGGCAGCTCCCCAACCCATGGACCCCAGCCCGATGACGGCGACCTTCTTCGTGTGCTGCACGGCGTTACCTCAGTGATTTCAGAAATGTTACCGATACCGGTATCGATAACAAGCCTCAATTTGCCGCCTATTGTCAATAGGTCGATGTTTGCCTTTTGCGGGAAACATTCTATGAAGAAGGGCGGCAATGTGTCGCCCGCCATGGTTCATCGAGGGTCGCCTGGGGATGCGTAAACCCACTCTGGAAGAAGTCGCGATTGAAGCTGGTGTCAGCAAGATGACGGCATCGCGCGCGCTTCGCGGCGTGGCCGATGTCTCCAGCGAGACGCGCGACAGGGTCGTCGAGGCGGCGACTCGGATGAACTACGTCGGCAACCGGCTGGCGCTTTCGCTCTCCTCCCAGCGCACCAATCTGGTCGCCGTCGTCGTTCCCAGCATGTCGAACATCGTTTTTCCCGAAGTGCTCGCCGGCATTTCCGCCGGCCTCGACGGTTCCGGCATGCAGGCCGTGTTCGGTATCTCCGATTATGACGTGGCAAAGGAACGCGAGATCATTCGCGATATGCTCTCCTGGCAGCCATGCGCCATCATCGTCACCGGGCTCGATCAGCCGGAAGAGACCGTGGATTTGCTCCGCCGTGCCAATATTCCGGTTATCCAGCTTATGGATCTCGATGGTACGCCGATCGATTTCAATGTCGGCTTATCGCATGGGGCGGCAGGGGAGGATATGGCCAAGGCGCTGATTACAGCGGGGCGCAGGCGATTCGGTTATGTCGGCAGTGCCCTTGAAAGGGACTTGCGCGCAGGCAAGCGCAAAGCCGGCTTCGAACGCGCGATGCGAGCCCATGGTTTGGAATTTGCGGAACAGCGGACAGATGATGCGTTTTCTTCGATCGCGCTTGGAAAGCAACTGACGATGGCGATGCTCGCGGCGGTGCCGGATCTTGATTGCATCTATTATTCCAACGACGACATGGCGAGCGGCGGGCTGTTCGCCTGCATGCAGTTGGGTGTTGCCGTGCCCCAAAAGATCTTGATCGCCGGCTTCAACGGGTTGGATCTAGTTAACTCTCTGCCGGCGCCGATCGCCACGTCCCGCTCGCCGAGGCGCGTTATCGGCGAGGTCGCTGCGCAACTGGTGCGCCAGGCGGTGACGACAGACCAGGATGCGGCGCGGAAAACCATCACGTTCAAGCCGACAATCGTGGGAATCGAAGGCTGCGAAGCCGCCGAGAGCACTTCCTGATCCCTTCGCGATGCCGCCCTTGCGGGTGCGCGATGAGAGTCCAAACCTTGCCGGCGGGCGATGGGGACCAATATCCCTTTCGTTGATTGACTGAATCCGGGAACGGTGGCGCCCTGTGACCGTTTCTTTTGTTCGGCATTGCTACTCCCCCTCAAGCAAAAGGACTTCGAGGATGCGTTTCCCCCAGCCTGTGATTTTCGCCTTTGTCGCCAGTGCTATAGCTGCCCCTTCTTCGAGCGTGTGGGCCTCCGGCTTTCAAAACATCGTCGTTTCGGCGAAGGAGGATTCGGATGCCGCTCAAAGCAACTTTGCCCCCAATACTCCGAAGATCTTTGTTTCAGCCCATCTTACGAAGGAGGTGCCGTCAGGCAGTGACGTGAATATTGCATGGATTGCCGTCGACACGGGCGGAGTGGCGCCGCCGAATTACAAGATCGACAGCATCGATCTGCATATTGGTTCGCTGACCAACCATGTGAAATCCGCGATGACCGAACCGAACAATGGCTGGCCCGTCGGCAGCTACGAAATCCAGTTTTCTGTGAATGGCAAGGTGATGGAAACGACCGATTTCACCATCAAGTAAAAAGCATGGAGGCCGTCGAGCGGCGAAACCGGATCGTGTTATCAGGGACCATGGCGGGCTGTTACAAAGTTGTCATTTCGTACGCATGATACTAATCTGAACAGCATTGAGGGTTGGTAATTCATGCACGACGATTCGATCCTGCCGACAGAGATCGCTGTTTCACTTGGCTTGATATGCAATATCGGCGCGCCGCTCGTGGCTTTTTGGGTGGCGGGGAAATTGCCTCGCTTCCGCCTCTGGATTCATGGCGCTGCCTTCGTCACGATCCTCGCTTCGCCGCTGATGGCGATGATCCTCGGCTTACCTGATCTGTTGCCGGAAGAAGAAGAGAGTCCGGGCGCGCGTTTTGCCTTTCTGCCCCTGATCGTTGAAACAGCCATCATCGTTCTGCTCTATTGTCTGGCCGGGGCAATGTTTCTTTCTCAGTCAGTCCATTCGGCAATCTCGGATTGGCACGGCGCAGATCGGCTGCCGCAATCGGCCGCGCGTCCTCGCCGCCAAGGCAGTTCCTACCTCTCAAAGCGTCCAAAATCGCGATAGATGCCGATCAACCGTGCATTGGATCGCCGCTGGCGATCAAATTGCTTTTGAGTTCATTTGGCCGAGTGTCCGGGATTGCTTGTCGATATCGGCGACGCGGAATCTCGATCGATAGGCTGCCGGGGGCAAGCCGACGCCGGCGCGAAAGTGGTGACGAAAGTTCGTGGCGCTTCCCAGGCCGATCTGTGTCGCAATCACCGAAACGGGCAGGCTTGTCTCCTCCAGGAGTTCGCGCGCGCGGGCGAGACGCTCGTTTTGAAGCCATTCCCCCGGTGCGCTCCCCGTCACCTCACGAATATGGCGTTGCAGGCTTCGCACACTGATGCATGCCTCATCGGCCATGCGCTGAACGCTCCATTGTTGCGCTAGGCTGCCGCGGATCGTATCCAGCAGCGCGGACAGCCGCGTGGTGCTGCGGGCGGCAACCGGCCGCTCGATGAACTGTGTCTGACCTCCTTCGCGATGGGCCGCAATGACAAGCCGCCGCGCCACGCTGTTGGCGGCCTTTGCGCCAAAATCCTTGCGCACGACATGAATGCAAAGATCAAGCCCGGCGGCACTGCCGGCTGATGTCAATATGTCGTCTTCATCGACATAGAGGGAATGCGGTTCGACATCGATGTCCGGATAAGCCGTGGCCAGTCTTTCGAGATGATGCCAATGGGTTGTGGCGCGCTTGCCGGACAGCAGGCCAGTTTGAGCCAGCACGAAGGCTCCTCCGCAAATCGACACCAGCCGTGCGCCCCTCGTATGCGCCTTTCTGAGCGCATCGAGGAACGGTGCTGGTGCTTGAGTATCCGGGCCGCGCCAACCCGGTATGACGATCGTGTCGGCTCGATCGAGAATTTCGAGACCACCGTCGGAACTGACGGTGAGCCCGCCGGCTCCGCGAATGGCGCCCGGCTCTATTGCCGCCGTCGCGCAGCGATACCAGTTCGGCCCCATTTCCGGCCGCGACAATCCGAACACCTCGAAGGCGCAACCGAATTCGAACGTGCAGAGCTGGTCATAGACGGTAATGGCGACGAGCGGATTGATGTTTTTTGGCATGATCCTTGCGGTAATGGCTTTTTCGGCCACTGGCAATAACCGTCTTCGCGCGGCACTATGGCTCTTCGGATCGGCTGGCGATCTCTGCTATGCGATTGAAAAAGAGGAAGGGTGGTTCGGATATGAGACTGATTGGAATGCTGGATTCGCCTTTTGTCAGGCGCGTGGCGATTTCATTGCGGGCGCTCGATATTGCTTTCTTACACGAGCCGGTTTCCGTTTTCAGCGCCTTCGATGCCTTTGCGCATATCAACCCCGTCGTAAAGGCGCCGTCTCTCGTCACGGATGATGGGATCGTCTTGATGGAATCGAGCCTGATACTCGAGCATGTCGAGCGCATAGCCGCGCCGGGACGCAGCCTCATGCCTGCCGATCTGCAAGCTCATGCCCGCTCTCTGCGTATCATCGGTCTTGCGCTGGCGGCCTGCGAGAAGACGGTTCAGATCGTCTACGAGCACAATCTGCGCCCCACCGAGAAGCAGCACCAGCCATGGCTCGATCGGGTTCACGGCCAACTCGCCGCGGCATATCGTCTGCTGGAGGCGGAAATGCCGCAGGCCGGTTCCTGGCTCTTCGGGTCGCGGCTTCTGCAGGCGGATATCACCAGCGCCGTCGCGTTTCGCTTCACGCGGGAGATGCTGCCCGATGTCCTCGATACCAGGTCCTGCCCGCGTCTTCATGCACTTTCGGTACATGCCGAGGAGAGTGCGGAGTTTCGCGCCTTTCCCTTTAGCTGAGGCGTCCTGCCCGGAGGCGCGTCTTGGCTTGCGATGGCGGGTGTAAGCGGGTTCCGGGTGTGTTCAGGCGGAGTTCATGCGAATCGGCGTATCCCTATCCCCGTCCACAAGACATGAAATGGGGGTAAGGAAATGCTTGAAGGTTTGGTACGGATTTCGCGTGTCGCCGTGATCGGATTGGCCGCGTTGCAACTGATGACCTCCGTCGCGGCGGCTCAATATTATGGCGGCGACGACGGTTATGCCCCGCCGCCCTGGCAGCGTGACCAGGGCCGGGACTGGAGAGGCCCGCCACGGGACCGGGATCGTGACAGAGGCTGGGATCGTGATCGTGGCTGCGACAGACGTGAACTGATGCGGGCCGCGCGAGCGGAAGGTTTCCGTCGCATCGACTCCATCGATAGCAACGGGCGCCGCATCGTCGTTCGTGGCTGGAACGATGGTGGCCCGGACCGCATGGTCTTTGGCAATCGGCGTGGCTGCCCGGTTATCGGATGACGCTGGATACGGCACGTAAGCGGAAGCCGAGTGCGGATCGGCCTCCGCTTACTTCACGGTAGCGCATGCTTTCGACTGGCTGAAAGGCATGCGCGTGCCGCTACTGTTGAACTTTGAGATGGCTTTTGCGCTCGCCTTTCAGGCGGCAGCGACCGTTGGTCGTGCGGCGATGGCGCGGGCGTCCTGTCCAGGTTCTGCAGTTATTCCGGTCGCGATATCCTGTGGCTTGACCCGGAACTGCCAATATATGCCCCAGGGATCTCTCACCCGGCCACAATCATCCGGGCATTCTTTTCCGAGCGCGTGACGCAAACGGCTCGCTTCGTCTTCCGTCGCACATTCGATGGTGATGGACGACCTGTGATCCGAGCGATCGAACGGACCTGCTTCAAAACCCATATAGGGACAATTTCCGAGCGTGAAGCCAGCGAATTTCACGCTGCCAGCCGGCCCGTTCGGACTTTCGGTCAAGATATTTGAGACCCAGCCGGCGGACGAACCCGGGATAAGCGACGCATAAAGTTCGATCGCTCTTTCCATGTCATGCCGAAACCAAAGATGCTGCCTGACCTTCATCATGTCTCGCTTTCTACAAATCTTAGCTGGATGGCGCGCGACATGAAGGAGGCGTGCTTGCCGTTCGCCGAATAAAATTCATGCCGCCGATGACCCGCTTCTTGTTGAGCGGTATCACCGACGGCATGCTGAAGAGTTGCTTCTAACCGTTCGTGCTCACCCCTGCGGAGCGCGGACGGACACGCAACACTATTTCTCTGCAACTCTACCAGCGAGGGCCATCACATAGTCGTCGGCGATATCGGCCAAGGTCAAAGCGATCTCCGGCTCATTCCAGCCGGCAGCAAGTACCATTTGAACGAAATCGCGAAAGGCTACTTCGAGGACTTCTTCGCGCTCTACTGCGCGATATGCGTCATTGACGGGATGCTGCGGCTTGCTGATCTCTATAGTCTGGCGAGTAGATACCATTGCTGTTTTCCCTAAGACTTGCCCCGGTGGACGCAGGGTACATTCACCAAACACTGAGGCTTTGATGCCGATCAACTATTCCCCTTCATTTTTAATGGGTTACGCATCATATGTCGTTAGCCGTGCATCCGGAAACTTGCAGCAGCGTCCATTTTCGCATTTGCTGAAGTGCGATGTTCCGGTCGGAATATGGGGCGGTGGGGGGAGCGATAGAATCGAAGGCGCGAACCGTTCGGCCGCGCTCCAGCTCAAGGGCAATCAAGGTCTGTCGTTCAGTGATAATAGCCGAGGGTCTTCAGCCATTCGTCGAAAGAGTGGCTGCTGTCGGAGGACGCGGGCGATACAATCTGTCCGAGATAGCGCGGAATCGTGAGATTTCGGGCTTCGCGGGGGCTGTAACCGAATTCTTTGCCGAATGCCCGGCTGAAATGCGCCGCGGACGAAAATCCGACGGCAAAGGCGATGTCGACGATCTGCTCGCGATTGGCTGGGTCGCTGAGCGCGGCGTGCGCCGACAGAAGCCGGCGGCGCTGGATGTAGTGATGCACGCCGCCATATTGTTCGAATATCTGATAGAGCCTGGTGCGGGATATGCCGAGTTCGCGACATATGCGCTCGACCGACAGGTCGCCCGAGGTCAGATTGCCTTCGACGAACCGGCGCACCCGCTCGGTCAGGGCGACGGTGCTGTGTTGCTCGGTGCCGGTCGATTGGGCCGCTGAAGTGGAAACGGAAGCGACGATCATGTTACGCAGAGTCTGGACGACATGCGGTAGATCGGTGGCTGCAAAGCGCGGGAGGTTGCTCTCGACGCTATCGAGGAACTCGATTAGCATGTTGGTGAATACGCCGCAGAGAGCGATGTTGTTCTCGATCTCGACCGGCGTGGGGACGTCGAACAGCAATGCTCTCGGCAAAAAAAGCGAGAGGTTTTTTGCTTCGGTCGAGCGCCCCCGGAAGGGATGTCCCAGCGATCGTAGTTCCACCTTGCCCGGCTCGCCTTCCAGAACGTGGCCATCGACCTCGGTCCATGTCCGGCCGCTGCTCAGCACTGAAATGTGCCAATGATCGATGTGATTGGCTTTTACCTTCGCTTGCGAGCGCATGTAGCTGTGGGGCGGGGTGTCCTGTTGGACGATAAGCATGCCTCCGAGATTCCAGGCAATATGGTCGGCGGCAAAGCCGGCTTCAGGCGAGACATTATCCGGCAGCCGGATGTCGGCCAAGGGGGCAACATAGGCCTGCCAGGCGGCAAACTGCCCGGCCGGTTCGACGCCGCGTGTCGAGAACCGCAAAGGCTGCAAGGCCGGTGGCAAGACTTCCGCTGTTGCCGCCTTCTCCGGTCGCGGAAAGCGGCGGCGCTCCGAGTGCAAGGCTTTTCTGTCCTTGCGCCACTGCGCGTCCTTCGTCTCGCTTGACGCAGATTCGGATCGTTCCTCGCTCCGCAAATCAGACAATCCGGTCTCCTCGAACACCGCAAGTACAGAGTACGGGCATCGCCTCGGCCCTTCATCCGTGAGCAAGGCGCGGCTGCCCCTTGTTTCGATCGGGTCGGGTCGAAAACTTATCCTGTGTTGATTTCTTCGGCGAGCCGATATGCCGCAATTCTCGCCGTGTCCCTAGCTTTTTCACATATTTAAGACCTTCATTTGTTGCGTCTTTTCGAAAAAGCAAGCCTTGCGGGCCGCCAAACCCTTGTTCCCGCTACAATTGTCCTAAAATGTGATCATTAGTGAGGCGAGGATGTGCCGTGCTGGTACATTTTACAGGCCGAATGCGGCGCCACGATCGCATCCTTCTTCCGAGAGCAACCAAGAAAATTCCGCACCATATCGGCGACGTTGCGGAGCCGATCCGAAACTATTGCGTTTTTGTCTTGTCCGGCTTGGCACGGCTTTGCCGCTATCGTACGTTCCCCAAGCTCTTAACAGCGCGTCTTGCGAGCGGCTGATACCGTTTTTCGCAGGTCCTATGCGTGGTTTGCATTTGCCCATCGCGCCAAGCTTGCCTACGCAGATATCAACTGCAGTATTTGGAATGAGACATGACCGAATCTTCGATAATCCCCGTCTTTGATGGCCACAACGACGCGCTGCTTCGGCTGCGCCGCGGCGGCCCGAATGCCGCCGAAGCCTTCCTGAACGGCGAGGCTGCTGGGCATATCGATCTGCCCCGTGCCCGTCGCGGTGGTTTGGCCGGCGGGCTTTGCGCCATATTCATCCCGTCGCCGGATCAGCCCAAGGCTGAGAACGCCGATTTCGCCACGCCTGGCCAGCCGGATGCACTGAACGAAACCCTGGCGATGGCCCGGCTTCTCTTTGCGATCGAAGCCCAGTCCGGGGGAGCGGTGAAGGTCTGCTGCTCGGCCTCCGATATCAAGCGCTCGATTGCCGAAGGGCAATTTGCAGCCGTATTTCACATCGAAGGCGCGGAAGCGGTAGCGGCTGATCTCGACGCCCTTTACGTCCTGCATCAAGCCGGCCTGCGCTCACTTGGACCGGTCTGGAGCCGCTCCAACGTTTTTGCCCACGGCGTGCCTTTTAGGTTTCCCTCTACACCCGATATCGGCCCCGGCCTGACCGATGCGGGCAAGGATTTGATCCGTGCCTGCAACGAGCTGAAGGTCATGATTGACCTCTCGCATATGAACGAGCAGGGGTTCTGGGATATTGCGAAGCTGTCGAATGCGCCGCTGGTCGCTTCGCATTCAAACGCGCACGCGCTTTCTCCGCATAGCCGCAATCTGACCGACAAGCAGCTCGATGCGATCCGCGATACCGGCGGTCTGGTCGGCATCAATTTCGGCGTGCTCTTCCTGCGTGACGATGGCGTCAGAAACGCGGATACGCCGCTCGAACTCCTCGTTCGTCACGTTGCTTACATCGCCGAGCGCATAGGCATCGACCATGTGGCGCTTGGTTCCGATTTCGATGGCACGACCATTCCGCAGTCGCTCGGAGATGCCGGCGGTCTGCCAAAGCTGATCGACGCCATGCGAGCGCACGGATTCGACGACCGGTCGGTGGCAAAGATCGCCCATCAAAACTGGATTCGCGTCCTAGAACAGACCTGGGGTGGCTGAGACAGGTCAGTCCTTCGTCACTGCCTTCCGTAAGCTGAGGCTCAGGCTCCTAGCGCTCGATGAGATTGATCGACAAAGGATGCATGGGCCGCAACGTCACCTTCATGACGGGCTTGGGTGAAGGCTCGTTCGAACCGGTCACGCGGAATTTTTGCAGCAGCACGGCCAGGATCGCGACTGCCTCCATCATCGCAAAGCCATTGCCGATGCAGACACGCGGGCCGGCGCCGAAGGGCATGAAGGCGTAGCGATGCCGGCTCCTGGCTGCTTCATGCTCGAAGCGGTCGGGGTCGAAGACCTGTGGATCTTCCCAGATGTCGGCGTGGTGATGGACGGCGTAGATCGGCACGTAGATGACGGTGCCGGCCGGGATCGTATAGGAGCCGACGGTAAATTCGCTTGTTACCTCGCGCGAGATGATGGGTGCCGGCGGATAGAGCCGCATGGCTTCGGAAAAAACCTGCCTCGCATAGGTGAGCTTGCTCACATGCTCGGCCGCCAATGGGCCGCCCTCGGTCACGGTGGCGATCTCTTCGAAAAGCCTCGCCTGACAGTCGGGATGGCGGGCAAGAAGATGGAAGGTCCAGGCAAGGCCGAGCGCCGTCGTTTCATGTCCGGCTGTAATAAAAGTCATCAGGTTGTCGATGATCTCCTCGTCGCTCATCATCCGGCCGGTCTCGGGGTCGGCCGCGCCAAGCAGCATGGAAACCAGATCGCTGCGTTCCTCGCCGCCGTGCCGCCGCCTGGCGATCACGGCTCCAAGCGTCGCCCGCAGGAAGGCGACGGCCGATCGCGCCTTCTCTTTGCCGGGATGAGGCGTCCAGCCGGGCAAGCCAAGCAGGCCAAGCGCGAATTTCCAGCCTGTCGGCTTCAAAAAATTGGTGATGTTGCGCTCGACCTTGTCGACATCGATGCCATCGCCGCCTGACATCATCGTCTCGACGATAATATCGAAGGTCGTCCGCATCATTTCCTGGCACAGATCGAGGGAAGTGTCCCCATGGGAGAGCCAGAGGTCGCGCCGGCGCTGGGCAGCCGTGATCATGGCCGGTTGCAGTTCCAGCAGCTTTTCGTGGCGAAAGGCGCCTGCTACGGATTGGCGCTGCCATTTCCAGTCGGCGCCGTTGGAGGTCAGTATGCCATTGCCGAGCGCCGGACCCAAGACGCGGCGCACATCCTCGCCTTTGTCGAGCGCATCGGAGTTGCGGACCAGCGCCTGATAGATGAGTTCCGGCTCGGCAAGATAGACCCGCAATTTGCCGCCCATCCGGGTGAAAACTGCGGGTTCGGTGAAGATTTCCGGCGGTAGCGCGTCGAGCGGATTGCGGATCAGCGATAGCAAGACATGCGGCATCGACCGTGGGGTAAGGGGAAAGGTCGTTTGCGAGAGGGCGGCCGCGTTGACACGTGTATTCATCCTTCAGTCTCCTTGTTCATCTCCGCGGATGCCTGTAGATCAGGATTAAGGTATCTGCCTTAGAGAATAATAAGGTGGACACCTTAGAGCTTCAAGGGGGAAGAGCATGCCGACAGGCAAAAGCGAAAAGACGGGAGCTGCATCACGGCCCGACACGCGCGAACGGATACTCGCATCCACATTGTCGCTCTTCAACCATAAGGGCCCGGAAGGGGTGACTACGGCAGAAATCGCCAAGTCCGTGCGCATCAATCAGGGCAATCTCTATTATCATTTCCGCACCAAGGAATCGCTTGTCCTGGCTCTGTTTTCGCGCTTCGAGACCGGTGCGTTGGCGCTAGTCAGGCAAGCCGATGCGGTTCAGGGGTCGGATTCGAAAGCCTATGCCGGATTTCTGAGGCGATGGTTCGCGCTCGTCTGGACCCATCGCTTCCTGTTTCGCGATATTCCCGGTCTGCTGGCAATCGCACCGGGGTTGAGGGCGCCGATCCTGATGGTCAGTGCCGGCATGCGACTATCAGTCGATATCATCTTCCAGCGGATGGAGGATAGCGACCTGATCAGCGTCGCCGCGAGCGACCGCAAAGCGCTGATGACCAATATGTGGATCGTTTCAACTTACTGGGCTGTCTATCTCGGCCTTCAGGAGGGGATAGGCGAACTGACGCCTCAGCATGTCCATTGGGGGCTTAGCCAGGTTGCGAGCTTGCTGCGTCCCTATCTTTCGCCTCAGGCGAGGGCGGATCTGGACGAAATGCTCGCAGAGCCTTTTGCCTGAAGCCCGCGCGGCAAGTCCTTGCCGTCAACCGCTCGGCCGGTGAACAAAGAATCTCCGAAGCCAGCCAAAATCAGACGAATTAATCTACTAAAAGCATAGAGTTTATATCTAATAGTCAGATGTGTCGCAGGGCCGTCTGCCCGTCAGACGACGCTTGCGATGGATCGTGAGGATCGCGACGATGAGACTTATCACACGGCTTGCGCTGTCGGCCGTTACTCCGCTGTTTCTTGCGCAGGCGGCGCTGGCCAGCGGTGTGAATGGCGCCCCAGCGCCCTTTGACAAGGGTGGCGTGAAGGTGGCTCTGGTCAGCTACATATCCGCGGGCGACTTCTTCCAGGCCTATCAGGCAGGCGCCGAAGCGCAGGCCAAGGCGCTCGACATCGATCTGCGCATTTTCCCCGGCCGTCAGGACGCCGCTGCTCAGCGCGAGCAGATCCTGCAGGCGATCAATCTCGGCGTCTCCGCCATCGTTATCGACCATGGCCTGCCGGAATCGCTTGGCGATGTCGTCCAGCAGGCGCTCGATAAGGGCATCAAGGTCGTTGCTTTCGACGTCAATCTCAACAATCCGAAGATCCCGCAGGTCGAGCAGAGCGATCACGAGCTCGCCGATCTTGCGTTGAAACAGATTGCCAAGGAAAACGGCGACAGCTTCAAGGCGGGTTATGTCTATGTTGCCGGTTTCGCGCCGCTCGACCGCCGCAACGAGGTCTGGGAAACGTTCAAGAAGCAGAATGCCGGCGTGGTCGAAAAAGCCCGCTTCGGCAATGTCAGCGACACCACGGCGACGTCGACGGCCGATCAGGCCAAGGCGGCGCTTGCGGCCAATCCCGATATCACCGTTATCTTCGCCCCCTATGACGAATTTGCCCGCGGCGTGAAGCTCGCCGCTACGGATCTCGGGATCGCGAACAAGCTGAAGATCTATTCGGCTGATGTGTCCACGGCCGATATCCAAGAGATTACCGAACCGGGTAGCCCATGGGTCGCAACGGTTGCGACCAATCCTGCCGTCGTCGGCGCCGTTTCCATCCGTGCTGCCGCATTGCAGATCGCAGGCCAGCAGGTTCCGCACCAGATCACCGTGAGGCCGACGCTGCTGACGCAGGAAGGACTTCGCGCCGCCAACGTCCAGACGATCGAGGAGCTCGCCAAGAAAGTTCCGGCCTTCAACACCAGCGACGCAGTGACCGCCAACTGGATTCCGGACAAGCTTTTCTAGGAATCGTCTTCGATCTGTCGGCGGGGCCTTCCGATCCCGCCGGGTTACGTCCATGAACCGGAGTTCATTTCATGAGCCAGTCCAACGTCGTTTTTGCAAGCAATCGAAACACCACGCGGGGGGACCTCTTTGCCAGAGCCGAAGAGATCGCTGCGGATCTTTCCGGGCGCGCGGCGGAGCTTGACCGCGAGGGCCGGCCGCCGCTCGGTGAGATCGTCAAGCTGAAAAATGCCGGGCTGCTGAACGCCTTGCACGAACCGCAGATCGGCGGCGGCGGTCTCGATTGGGTCGACGGCTTGCGACTGGTGCGTATTCTTGCGCGCGGCGAAAGCTCCGTGGGCCAGCTTCTTGGCTATCATTACGTCAACAGCCAGTATATCTACTGGGCCTTCGACGAGGTGCGCGCGCAGGAATTCGGTAGCAAGACGGTTGCCAACAGCCTTTACTGGGGCGCCGCCGTCAATCCGCGCGATCCCGGCCTTGTGCTGACGCGCCGCGGCAACGGCTATGTTCTGAATGGCCGCAAGTCCTTTTCCACTGCCGCCCATGTCTCCGATTACATCAATGCCAATGCCGCACTCGACGACCGGATCATCGGTTTTGCAGTTCCAACCGATCGGGCGGGCTACAAGGCGAACGGCGATTGGGACAATTTCGGTCAGCGCCTTTCCGACAGCGGCAGCGTAGAGTTCCATGATTTCCCCGTCTACGAGGAGGATCTGGACAGGGCGGCATTGACCGGCGGCGAAGCATCGGTCCTCGCGACCTTCAATACGCCCCTCATTCAGCTTGTTTTCGTGAACTTCTATCTCGGCACCGCCGAGGGGGCATTGCGCGAGGCGGTCGATTATGTCCGCACCACGACGCGGCCCTGGATTACTTCCGGCGTCGAGCACGCGTCGGACGATCCTTATATTCTCGAGCGCGTCGGTGAGTTCACCGCGGCGCTGAAAGCATCCACCGCCTTGGCGGATAGCGCTGCTGCAAGGATTCAAGAGGCGCTAGCCAGGGGTCATAGGGTGACGGCGCGGGAACGCGGTGAGGTGGCAGCGGAGGCTTATGCTGCGAAGGTGCATGCGACCCACGTTTCCCTCGATATAACCTCGCGCATTTTCGAGCTGACCGGCGCGCGTTCGACAGCGGAGAAATATCGTTTCGATCGCTTCTGGCGCAATGTGCGCACGCATACCCTGCACGATCCGGTCTACTACAAGGCCAAGGAAGTCGGCGAGTTCGTTTTGAACGACAGGATTCCCGAGGTCAGCCTCTACAGCTGATCACTCGTGACGATATCGTACAAGTTTAATAAATTATATCAATCACTTATGATAAGCCCATGTCACTCATGTCACGGCGTGTCAGTTCGTCTTTTTCGAACGATTTTCAATTCTGGCTTCCGCTATCCTACGGCTGCTAGTCAGCCCATCGCCTCGGCTATAAAGGCGGGTGGTTTTTGTTGTGGTATGAGTTGCGAGGTCGCGGGCATCTTCCAAGGATCCCGTAGCTTCTACCGTCTCAGACACAGCACCAGCGCGTGAATCCATTGACCACACATTCGACGGCACGCCTGCCGCATCGCGAACTTTCCGGAATTTATCATTGTAGCGATCTCCGCGATATGGTTTCCCGCGCCCCTCATCAATAACGACAGGCCCAATGTCAGGCATTCGAAATGCCTTTAGCGCTTCTGCCACAAGAGGATAGCTCTTAAGATCACGGGCTACAGCCGCGCCTGTTTTGCTGGTCTTCAGTGTCAGGATCATATCTTTTGAGATAGACTGCGTCATCAGGCCGGTCCATCGGAAATCCCCACCTTCTGGCGATGGCACCCATTCCCCAATAATATCGATCCGGCGCAAAGCCGTTTCGAACTTCAGTGCTTCAACAAAACCAATTGACGGCCATCCCATTTCAGCACTTTTTTTGACGATGGCTAGGCATTGCTCATATGTCATTGCGACTTCACGAGGGGCAGGTTGATCAAAGCGGATGTCGTGCAGGATTAGGCGAGCCTGAGCGCAACCGTGCAGGCGTTCTCCAGCGCCATAGCTCATAACGAGCCGCAAGAGCTTAATTGCGCCGGCCGCCCTTCTATGACCTTTCTTACGCCATTGAGCGAACCAATCCTTGAAGTCAGATGCCTTGAGTACATCAATTCTTCGGGCACCAACATTCTTTTCCAATATCCGAAGGCTCGGTTCATAATCGCGAGCGCGGGTTGAGTATTTGACGGTATGCAGCGTGCTTGTCTTGTCGTGCCGATAGCAATCGATGAGAGATTTGATTGTGCCATCATAAGCCGGAGACGCACCAAGGCCGCGGAGATCGTTTTGCAGTTCCCTTGTGCGCCGCTGGCACTCCTCTGCGATCTGCTCATCGGTGAGTCCATCCGCAAGACGCACGACGTACAGGTAGTCAGGCGATCCTTTTACGGCTCGCTTTGGGTCCCAATAATGTACCCGGGAGCCATCTTTATTGTCTCGGTATTTATAACCGGGTCTATCAGTCCTCATCCCAGTTTTCCTCTCCATCGGGGGCGAGATTGCCCGATGGAAGCATGCCGGCCGTTTTGGGCGCGCCGTCAACGGCATCCTGCTTGTGGATACCGGGGATAACGGTGACAACAAGCGAACGGATATCAATTTGCACGGCGGCGCCTTGTCGATCGGCTGCCTTGATAATTCTCTCAATGTCGGCCTGGCGGAAAGCGGCTCGGGTCACGGTTCCCCCTCCTTTCCCATGTTGGCATTTTGTTCTTGCAATGGAGTTGGGGTGGAGTCGGAGAGGGCGCGGATGGCGATAGCAACTGCTTTTCCAGCGTGATCCCTGTCGAGCCAATCTCCAGGATTGTAGCAGGATTCGGCAACCTTGGCTGCGTCTTCAATGCCACGGCTGTATCCCTTGCTGTATAGAGATTTCAGCATTCCGAGATAGTTCGGAAGTGTGTGGCGCTTGTGAGAGTGGACGTGTTGGCTGAAGATTTTTTCCCAATAGCGCAACTGAGCCCGTTGGTTATGAATACGCTTATCGAGGATGAGGCGTCCAATGCGAGTTTCGGCAAGCTGACGTTCAAGCTCTTCAATGCGGTCCGCGGCTTCTGATGGATCGATACTCCCAGCCGGAAGCTTCATATCAAGATCGAGGCGCAGCATATCAGCGCTAAGCTGGCGCAGTCGTTCAACAAGGCTCGTCACTTCCGCACCTCTTCGTTTAGAGCGGTGCGGCTGGCGTCTCGTTCCTTGATCAGTTCCTCACGTTCCTCACGGCATTGGCGCTCGATCCATTTGAACAGACGATATAGTAAGCCGCCATGGGAAACGAACTGAGCAGAGCGAGCAGCGTCGCGCTCGACCTCACCATATTCGTAAATGTCGCGATCGATCTTTTTCACGAGCGCACCTCCAGTTTAGACAGGAGGGCGCGGACAGCAAATATATCGCCAGCGGTGAGACGATTTTCTTGACCTGGATTGTCTAGAGCCAGAACTAGATCTGAAGCGTTCCAATTCCGCGAGAATAACTCGCCGGCCATTTGGTTGAACGGCCTCAGCACCCTTTTCACCTCCTCGATAAGGTCGTCTGTGCGCTGGCGCTCGGAGAGTTTAGACCGCAACGATTCTATTTCGGCCTTGAGGGTATCGACATAGGCGCGTGTAGGCGGATCTGGATCAAAAGCATATGGCGGTACAACAAATTGCGGGGTGTAGATAATCCCACTGCGTCGGCAAGAGCATCCGGCCGTTGTTTGGCATTCCGGCATGCTGCAAAGGAATTCGCTCATCCCTCCCTCCCTGTATCGCTAGAACGGATAGAGGGTGGGGGAGGAAGAGGACGCCAATGCGAAAAAAATCCTCTGCGGTGCGTGCCTTCGCTGGTACGGTAAGGCCACTCTGGGTCGCCGAGCGATATCTCAGCAATCATAGTGTAAATCGTTGGGTTCTTATCGCCCGGGTAGAAATAGTGTCCGAAGGCGAGGAATTGCCGATCCTTTGGCGCCGCATCCATGTCATGGTTCCACCCATCGCCGTTTCCGGCTTCTGGGATAGGGGCGCGACGGTTCCATTTCTCGGCAGCTTTGCCGTGGGCATCCGGATGGTATGCCGAGACGCGGGCGCTGCAATCTAGGCATTCGACGCTCCATCCATCGCGGATAAACATGCCCTCGGTCCGACTGGAACCGCAGAACGGGCATCGGGCCAGAGCCTTATCGTGTGGTGTGGTCATTGGGAGGAGTCCTTGTCGATAAAGCCGGTTTTCGTGACGAAAAAGCCACCAGCATCAGCGATTTGAAGATCTTCCGTTAGGGTGGCGACCGCTGCAATAGAGCTGTCCTGAGAAAGATACCAAACCTCTTTGGCCGTGAGCCGAACAACGCCGCCACGATCTGCAGCGCGCATTATGCGGATATATGGATTGAGCTTTGCCATCCCCTACGCCTCCTCTTGCTGAGGAGCGATGGCGGCGCGGGCCTTAACGATCTCGGGAATGTTTTCCGGATTTGACCACATGTCTTCGGCCATGGGTAGGACTTCGATCAACGCCCCCCGCAACCGCTCGTTCTCAGCCCTAAGCGCGGCTATCTCGGGTGCGGGGTCGCTTGGGGAGGTGGAGAGAGCGGAGCGGATCATCCCAATTGCCTGAATGGCATCATCATATGTGACGTAATCACCGTCCTCATCGACTTCGGTGCATGAGTAATAGCCATCTCCGGTGACGCGAATTGCGACTCGCTGAATTGCCAGCCACGCAAGAGCATCCTCCATCGCCTTCACGGCCACCGGCTCTTGCACCGCTGCGGGTGGGGCGGCGTAGAGAGGGAATTCATTTTCAGGGCGAAGCGTGCCTTTCGGGAACAACGTTGACGGATGAATTTCGCCACCGTTGACATCAAAGCCGTTGATATCGAACTTCGACAAGATCGCCACCGGCTCTCCGGGCACGAGCGCAAGAGCGGCAACGGCACCAGCTTCGGCCACTTCGGCAAACGCTTCCACAAGTGCTCCGGGCTGATTTCCAGCTATTTCGCGGCCTTTAGCCTTCGCAGCTTCGATCATCTCGGGTGTCGTGATCATGGCTTGATATCCCCCAAAGTAATGATCCGATCAGGAGAAACCTTCTCAGCGAGTTCTGATAGTGGATCGATCCGTTCGTGCTCGGCGATATTCATGACAGGAACAGCAATCTCGTCGCCGTAGCGCTGCCTCCATGTCGTCAGCCACTCGCGCCAGTTATCGCCGTTGACCTGTTTGGCTTCATCAATGGCGGCTTGCATCTCTGGATAGATGGCAAGCATCACCGGGACGGCCTCACGGCTGATGCGCGGGATCTGGTGTGTAAAGACGCTATCCCCCGTCATCCAGTTCAGCATCTCGTAGATGCAGCCAATTCCGTTTTCCGATACCAGGACCCCAGTAATGGTCGACATGACGGCGTCGATAGGGAATGACTTAGTCTTGCCTTCAGCATTGGTGATCATGCGTCGATTTCCTTGTAGAGCTGGCGCGCGGGAAGGATCGGCTTCGGCTGCCGGCGCTCTGCCTTCGGGGATTTGGGGAAGCCTGGACCGCGAAGCTTCTGCTTCGGTGCCTTAATGCCGAGATAGTTGGCTTCGACATGCTTGGCCTTGGAAATGATCTTCACGTCCTCGGCCGTCTTGGGCTTATGGCAACACTCGACGCCGAGCAGCTTGCCGTCTGCGGCGGTGAGCTTCCGGCTTTTGTCGACCTGCAGCCCGTCAGGGATAGTATGGTCGATGTGATAGGCCTTCTTGCCAAGAACGAGGCCGCAGCCTTCGCAGACGATCTCTCCGCTCGGTAGCATCGCGCGCTTTACGATCTGGGCATAGACGGCGTTGGTGAACTCGCGACGGGCCATGGCGCACCTCAATCCAGAAAGCGAGTTTCAGAACTGACTTGGCGATTGTCGGTGATCGTCACCGGCTCGCCAGCCTGCGGCTTAATCCGAATTTCGATGTCACCTTTGACGGGCTGAAAGAGCATCGAGCCTCCAACGAGGTCGGTCCCATCCCATTTCCAGCGGTAATTTCCGAAAATGTATTCCCCAGATGCGCACGTCGTGATGTCAGCTTTCCGACCCACATAGCTTATGTTTGCGAGGCTGCCCTTCCGGTTTTCTGGCAATAGCGCGAAGATTTCCGGATAATGCATGTGCAAGTCCGCGATAAACTTTGGCAATTCCTTCTTTTGGTAGTCTGTTAGCTCGCCACCGAACGCCGCACGCGGATGGGCATTGCATATCTTGGCCAGAAGCTCCGGTGTCATATCGGCTTCTGCAACCCATTTGCTTTCAAGCGGGTATCCGTTTCCAAACGTGCCGGTCATGAAGGCATACGGAAGATAGAAATTGCCGTGAGTGCGGAACACGCGGTTGTATGCTGTCAAGGGCTTAAGCTTCGACAGATAATCGGCGTTGTCCTTCCGCCATTTATCGGTTGTCGAGTAAAATGATCTGGCGGCGCGCGTCGGGCCTTCGGTTTCAATCTTCCGGCCAAACTTGCATGGTGAGAGCGCGGTGCAGTGAAGGCACGAATTCTCCTTCACATACAGATCGCAGCTATCGGGGTTTTCGCAGAAGAGCCGGAAGAGGGCGCTTCGCTTCGAGATGCCCTTGAACAAATTATTCTTGGGGTCGCGAATCCAGGCGTAGATCTGTTTCACGCGCGCCTCCATATCCAATACAGCCAGGAAAGACGCTTCCGACGACGAGCTTCCACTTCAGACTTGAGGCGTGCAGTGGTCTCATCTCGCTTTTCGAGGTAGGCAATAGTGCTCGGGCGAGCGCTCGGGAATTTCTGGCGGTGAAGCTGGGCGGAGTTCATGCGGCGCTCCCGATATCTTTGACAATTCGATAGACACGCCGTGCCTCGTCGACGCTGCGAATTTCAGCCGTGTGGTATTCAGCGACGCCAAGGACGTGAGCGATCATCGAATAAAGCTCGCGACGGCCGTATCGACCTGACTTCCAGATCGGATCAAGGATCTGATGGATATGCTGACGAGCCGCCTTGATTTCGCGTGTCGGGATGCATCCGAGCGGGTTCGTCCGGTTCTTGGTCTTGTGGTGGCAGCCGACGAAATTCTTGCAGGCGTCACATTTCCAGAACGGTAGAGGCGCTAGGTCGGCGCGATGCGGATAGATTTCTCTGCCATCAGTGAGCCGGGCCGGAACTTCGGCCTGGCAGCCGCAGCAGAAGATTGAGCGGGTGTCCGTCATGCGGCGCTCCTTTCCGCGCCGACAAGCGCAGAGCACCAATCGAGCACCTTTTCTTTGCTTTCGGCAAAGGACCGCTTGTCCATCGACCGGTAATCCTGGCTGATGGCGTGATAGACTGTGACGATGTTTTCCTTGACCGTGACGAGCTGATAGCTGTCGTAAGGCCGGATGACGGATGCGAGCCGTTGCGCCTCGGCTTCCGATTTGCAGACGTGCTGCATCATCGTGTGGAATCCCGTACGGATTAGGGCATATTTCCGCATATGCTCTTCAGTCGGGAACTGCTCGGCATAGCGCTCCGGCAGGCTCTGCCAGATATCGTGTAGCGCAGCGAAATAATGGGCATGCGTTGCGCTGGATCGGACATGCAACTCGTCGAAGGTATAGATTTGACCGACGACAAAGCGCTCGTCGCATTTCCTCGCCCAATGACGATTGACAGGCTGGAAAGCTTCTCCGGTCCAAATGAAGGGTAGGGGCTGGGTCATGGTCAGCCTGCCATCAATGGATGGCCCTGCAGAGCCTTATCGACATTCGTCGCACGCTTCTGCCGTGCGGCTTCGAGCCTCTTTTTCAGCTCCAGAGCGTCGCCTGGGTGACGAGCCCAATAGATCTGCAGGCTGGCTCGGTTAGCGTCTTCCCATTTCGCCACGGCAATAGGGTCGAGATTGGCAATGTGCTCGACGACAGCGTCGAAGAATTTGCCGTCCGGCACATTCTCAAGAGCAAATCCATCGCCCCACCAAATGGTGAGCGCATCCTTGCCGCCGATCGCGCGGAGCCGGTTGTCCTGCTGTTCTTGAATGACAATTTCGGAGGCCGTCAGGTCCAAGACCTTCGCGCGGTCCATCTCGGCTTCGTCGTACAGGCCGGTGAACTGCTCGGGCCAGCCGGCGCGCAACGCCTGCATTTCTGCGCACTTGGCAATCATCAGGCGTGGCATCCGGCACCAGTTGCCGGAATCGTCTAAGGTCTGCTTGCCGGTCTTGTAGCTGTTTCCGTCTTCGCCGCGTTTCCACTCATCTTTGATCGGGGCAAATTCTTCCCAGAAACCTTGACCGGCGACTTCATACCAGTCGCTGGTTTTGGGGTCCTGCTTCCAAAGGTAGACGGTCGCAGAAACAATGCCATGCGGGTTGAGCGGTCCCTTGAGCGACGGGTCTGTTTCATAGACGGGCGGTTTGCTCGCGGGCCTGTAGTCACCGCAGCGCTGCGCAATAACGCGCTGGCCGTCGCGGCTGATGATGATCGTCATCTTTCGCTTCGCCGGCTGCGTCTTATTGAAGACCATGGGAATGATCTGACCGAGAAATGGGTCGAGCCCTTTAGCCTTGGCAACCTCCATATAGAGGTTGAATTCATCGTCATTCGTGTCCCTGGCTACGGTCGATTTGACAAGTGCGATCTGGCGCGGGGTCATGTCGAATTTCGTGATGGCGTTCATGATCACTTCCTCCGTACGGAAAGACTGCGGCTGCCGTTGTCGAGGGTGGCGCCTGGAACGGTGCCTTCGTCGAGCGCGGCCCTGAGGGCTTTCTTGTCGAGTTTCGGAGCGGGACGCTCTTGCTCGACCCAGAATTTCGTTGGAATGTCGGCTTCGTTGATGACGATCAGGCCAGGGGCGCGCTTCGTCAGCGTCAGCGTGGCGGTCGGCAGCCGAAGGCTATCCTGCTCGGTCGCGATCATCGCTTGCTCGATTGTCGCGCGGATGCGTTCGGCGCGTTCTTCCATGCGCCGGCGCCGGTCGGCGAACTCGGCTTCCTTAGCCTTGAGCCCGACAATCTGGATTTCGCATTCGTCGATCTCGTCGAGCGCAGTCTGTATCGCATCGAGAAGGGTCGTCTCACCTTCGATCGTGTCGGCAACGAGTTCCTGGTCGTCGTCGACGCCCTGGGAGCGAAGGTTCGCCATGAGACGCTTTGCGGCTTCGGCCTGCCGCGCGACATTGAATTCAGCGGCGTGCGACATGGACGGAAGACTCCTGTTCGATTTTGAATTGCTTGCTGTAGGCTTCGTTCGCGCTGGAAAGTGCGCCGTAGCCGATTGCGGCCATGAATGCAGTGACGAGCGCGGCAACGATGAAATGCTGTGCCGTGCTGAACCGGATTACCGGCGTATCGCGAAGGTCGAGCATCGGGGCGACGGCGCATTCGCCAGGGCGGCACGAGCATTCATGATGGGAGCGGAGATCGCAGCGCGTCATTGTACACCGCCTTTCCGGGCGGCGATCATGGCGTCGGCAAGAGCGTAGCAGTCGGGTGCAAGGCGCTCGGGGATGAGGTGCGATCCCGGTTCGCCGGCGAGCGAGCCAGCCAGAGCCTGACCGGCGAACCAGTCGCGAAGGCTCATTCCATCAGTCGGCCAGCAGTCACTTTCTCTAGGACCGCCATCACTGTAAAATCCAGAGCGGGAAAATGCTGGGCCGCCATCATCGAAAATCTTGTGCTTGCTCATTCCGCAGCCTCCATCGCATAGGAGCGCGTCGGGGAGATTTCGGGGACGAAGCCCAACGGCATGCCGGCGCGGCGGCGAAGAACAGGAACCGGTTCGACATTGCCGGCGACAGCATCGGTCCACGCATCTGCCGCATTGCGACCGACAGCCGTCTTGTCGCTCTCGATCTGATTGGCGATCTCGGTAAAGAAGAAGTCATCGACGACGTGCGCGCTGTTGATCCGGCTCGGGCGCGTCAGAACACGATTGCCGATCTGGATGGATGCGACGTAGAAATAGCTGTCGTCTTCGCAATCGCCCTCGAGCGTGGCAGTTCCATAAAGAAGGACGCCTTCGCCGTAGCCTGGCAGCTTCACTTCATCGAAGTTGAATTGGCATGTGGTCATTGCCGTAGCCTCCAAATCCCGCGCGTCAGGCGCAAAGCTGTTGAATGTCGGAAAGCTTGGTGCGGAGATTTTTGACCTCCGCGAGAAGGGCCGGCGTCGCAGCGTTCTCGCTGTCACCGAAATAGACGCCGAGTAAATCCATGGGCTCGATATTCAGCGTGCGGCATATTGCGACGAGAGCGCCGACGGAAACACGGTTCGTGCCCTTCTCGTATTTCTGCACCTGCTGAAAGGTGACGCCGAGGGCGGCTGCAAGCCCAGTCTGCGTGACGCCACGGATCTTGCGGAAATCCCGAATGCGGGCTCCAACCTCGATGTCGATATTTTCGATGCGCTTACCCATTTCCCATTCCTCATGCGCCGTCGCGCGTTGATCACTTTCGATATCCGCTGCAGTGAAGAGCGGATGCCGAATTGGATCAGGCGGCTTCTGAGACCGGGAGATCCAAAATCTTGTTGAGCTTGTCGGTCTGAACCATCGGGAGTTGAGGGCGCTCGACATCAAATCGACGCGCAAAAGGAGCAACCTCGGGCCATGCCTCGATCAAACGCTTGATAGTTCCGACAGAGGCCATCGCGGCGATGGCGGATCGCCGGGCTACATCGATTTCGTTCACGAGGTCGGCGGCTACGCCTGATAGGCGATCATATTCGACGGCCAGCTTATGCGTGGCGTCATACACCTTCACCGAACCGCCCTTGTGCTTGTAATAAACACGGCGATACGATCCGGTGCGATC
Organism: Martinezella tropici; assembly: GCA_000799755.1. Classification (GTDB taxonomy): domain Bacteria; phylum Pseudomonadota; class Alphaproteobacteria; order Rhizobiales; family Rhizobiaceae; genus Rhizobium; species Rhizobium tropici_A. The sequence continues at coordinate 132,862 of JUHI01000003.1, read as the reverse complement.
GGCAGAGACAACCTTGTTCAGGTCGCCGTAAGAGTAGCCGCTGAAATAGACATGGGTGTATGATGTGCCGAAGTTGACACTCAGGTCGTCGACGGTGGGCAGCATGCCGTCAGGAAGGGCTTCGATCTGCTCGCGTTGCGTTTTGGTATAGATGTCTCGATAGACTGCATCGGCAAGTGCGGCGCGCTGGGCATACACATTCTTCACAGCATCCTCGAAGCGATGCTTGATCAAGTCCTTGGCGATTGCCTCACGTATATCCTTCGTCAGTCTGGTCGACATTCTTGCTTCCCTCATCTTGCGCCCGTTTCTCTGCTTCGCCGGCTGGCGGGGTCATTCGGTGCGGTGTTGATGAGAAGAATGTACGCAAATCATACATTCGCGTCAACGAAAAAATGTATGCTAATCGTACATTTGTGTTTCGACAAAAAGTTAACGCCGAATCGCGAATCAGACTCGACTCTCGGCTTTCGTTCTGGCTTCATAAGAACGAAAGGAGAACAAAATGCACCTAGCGGTTATGAAATCAGCAGCTTGCTTCACCCTTCAGATCAGGTGCGACAACTGCTTGCGGGAGAGCGAGAGGATCGTGGAATTGCCGGTCGGTGAGGACGCTCCGCGAGATGCCGACGAGTTGATCGAAAGCGTCTTCTTGGAGCGAATTCCGTTCAGGTGCCAGCCATGCGGCGGTGTGATCGGAAGGCTAATCGGTATCGAAGGAGGATACGACTGTGGGTATTGAGCGCGAGGTTTTGGAATTCGTCATCGTGCCGCCGTTTGACAAGCGTGCCGAGGTCGCGGCGGCAAAGGATCGGCTAGAGAACTATCTCAGTCATCGCTTTCCCGGCTACGCCTTTAAGGTCGGGCCATTCGCACCGGTCGGGGATGACGAGGAATTTTGCGTGCTGCCGCTCATGAATTTCATCGGGGATGATGGGCATTCGTACATGTGCGTTCCGCCGAAGCGGTGGCTGCTGCAGGAAATTGCGAATGCCTGCGGAGAATTTGATTTAAATGGCCGTCGCCATTTCGCGGCGTGATTTGCTTCAATTTATTGCGCGGTAGGTAGCAAGCAGCGAGATGGAATTAAGTTGAGCCTCCCAAGCCCTTAATTATGCTTGCCACAATTTTGCCTACCCAACTCGTCTCGGACCATTCGCCAGTGAGAATAACACGTATCATAAGTGCGACGGCTAAAATCCCACCGGTCGCTGCAATTGTCGCAATTATTCCAACGTAAATGCAAAGAATTGTGAAACTAGCGAGTATGAGCGCGAGCAATATAATTGAGCAGGCTATTCCGAAATTGTAGCTAGCCGTAATTCGCGCGCTTTCTTTGTCACGCTGTTCAATGACTTTTTCAGCGAGTTCTGGGCTAACCTCAGCAAGCTTTCGAAGCTCAGACAATTCATTAGCGTGATAGTGGAGATTATTAATTGCAAGAAAATGGCCACCGGACTGGTGGCCGTTTTCATTATTTTCATCTTGGTCGGTGGATTTAGCGGGCGGACGACTTTTTGGAGCCATCTCTTTGCCCGTCTGTTGTTTTGATCGAGGTCGTTTTTGCAGAGGGTTTTTCGCTCTTTGTCGCAAATGCACCCGCCGCAACACGCACTGCGTCACGCAATGGAGCTAACGTCAAAACGTCATCAACGCCACGACGGAATGCATCGCGATCTAGCCTGACTGTCGACATCTTATTTTTCTCCAGAACTGACTTCTTATTTTCTTTCATACGTCGCATATAGGAACTAATGACGCAATAGCCATACCGTTCCCGTTCTGCCCGCAATTAATTATCGATAAGCCGCGGGACTTGCGCAAGGAATTCTTCCGTAGGAAATATGAATTTTTTATCAATTTCCTTCCGCAAGAATGCCGCTTTTTTGGCGATTCCGCAATTGGGACAAAAGCAGTAGTAAAAAAGCAATGCGGCCTGAATTTGTCGGGAGAATTCAAAACCCGGGCATCTCATTCATTACGCGCCGCACCAGAGCAATAACCGCGACCGTCACGCCTTCGTCGGCCTCGTGGTCTCGCCGTACGATGATCGGCTTATGCTTCGGATTGGTCGATCGAGGATGAAATTCGGCGCGATCGGTAAAGAGCTCGAGCTGCTTTACCGACCATTCGCGAAAATGGCCGCCGTCACGCTCCCGCTGAACAACAACCACCATTCCCGATTTCAATTCGACCAAGTGCTCCACGTCTTCATAGGCAACGCAGACAAGGCGGCTGCCGGGAAAGATCGGGAGCGGACGCAGATCGTTCATGCTATCGCCAGCGACATCGAAGACGAGCTGCCTGGCGTTGGGGAACAAGTTGTCCCGAGGCAGAGCTACTTCTTCAGGCTCAGATTGGTCGAACTCGTCGACCTCGCGGAAAGCGCCGGCTTCGACATGACCGGCCACGCGGCCCACCGTCATGGCCGATGTGACCTGCTTCAGCTCAGCACCTGGTAGGGGGCGATCGAGGTATTCAGCAATCTTTGGGATCTCATGGACCTTCAGATTTCTATTGCCTTTGAGTAGCTGAGTAATCTGTGGGTGAGCAATGCCAAGATGGCGCGCGAGGCCGATCTGCGTCTTCCCAGGCTGCGCAAGCCCTTCGCGGATCCAGTCAAGATATTGATTTGTAAACTCGTCAGCCATTGTTTGATTTTCGCACAAGGCCAAACTCGGCGCATTTAGGAAAATCGTACAATACCTCTTGCCATGAATGTATGCTTATCGTACATTCGGTGTCATGAGATGCGAACCGGCAAATACGATCATCAGAAAGTTCAAAGGCCTCAAGCCCCTGGCTGAAGTCTCTGGCGTCACCGTTCACACGGTCATGCGCTGGCGGATGCCAAGGGAGAAGGGCGGAACCGGCGGAGTTGTGCCTCATTGGCATGTTCAGGCCATCCTCAATGCTGCGCGAGAGCGCGGTATTGATGTTCGTGCTTCGGATTTCGCTCCCATCTCGGAGACCGCTGCATGACCGCCGAAGCCCAGACCATTACAGAAGACATCCTTCAGACGGAACGCCTCGATCACGGTCTTCTGAATATCCCGCTCGCCAAGCGGGGCAATATAGACGCGCAGATTGACAGGTACGTCGCAGAACAGCGCAAAGCTAAGCAGAAAGAACATTCTGAATCTTTCCATCGGATTCGCGACCAGAAGAAGCGCGTCCAGGATATCCTGTCGAAAATCGGCGATTTCCGCGTGATGGAAATTGCTAAGCCACTGGGATGCCGCAATCCGTCTTCCGCCCGCAAGGCTCTGTATCAGGCGGCGTTGAGCAATTTGTCGAAATGGATTGCCGTCCTTGAGCGAGAATCTATTCCGGCTGGCGGATGTGCCTCGTGCTGGGCACCCGTTGGGAAATGCCAGCATGGCGCCTCCGAATGGCTGGGGGAGGTTTGAATGATTTCCCGTACCTCTCTCGCCAATGAGATCGACGAATACGATCAGCAGATCGCCGACATGAACACCGGCAAGAAGGATTGCTTTGATGCCTACCGCGCACAGCTCGTCGCTAGCGGCATGGACAAAGCAAACATCAAGACCGAGATCGAGGCCATCAAGGCGGCGATCAAGCGTCGTCGCGCCGCCAAGAAAGATCCGATGGCCGTCGAAGAGAAAGATGCGCTGATCGATGAGATTTTCGAGGAGATCACGACGTCGCCTCGTGCACCGCGCGCCACGTACGCACGCGAGAGCGAATACCGCGGACCTCGGAAAACGGATGTTTTCGACGAGATTGCGCATCGTACGTTCGCCGACGACAGCCCCATCAAGGTTTATTTCCTCGCAGCCGACGACGCGAGCCTTATCAAGATCGGGTCGACCGAAAACGTCGATAGGCGCATATCCGCTCTTCGTCGGGGAAGCCCCGTTCCTGTATCGCTGATCGGTGTCATTGACGGGGGGGCCAAGAAGGAACTTGAGCTTCACGAGCGGTTCGCAGAGCACCGGGTTCATGGTGAATGGTTCTCTAACATCATCCGGCCTGAGATCGACTTGCTCTGCGCAACAGTTGAGAAATTTGCCACAGACGGCACCAAATACGATGTCACATCCGGCGAAATCCTCGATGACAACAACGTCAGCGCCAAGCTCATCGCCACAGTCGCGACCGGCATGCAGACCGAAGCCGGTCGCGCTACGCTGATCACCGCCGTCGATATCATGATTGCCCGCGAAGAGGCGGAAGAAGACCAGCCGGAAACGGCAACGAAGTCCGGAGCAGATACGGACCCCGGCGAAACCGCAGCCGAAGGCATCTGCGAAGCGGTGACGGCGGGAGAGACCGCAACTCAGTTCCACGCGAAAGCCAGTGATGATGCATGCGAGGCAGGTCGTAAGGCTTTGGGCCGCGCAGAAGCTTCGGCTGATGCACCCGACGGTGCGGAGCTGGTGAGTAGGGGTGTCGGCGACCGAGCACCGACTGCAACGTCTGAGGCAATGGACGTGACGGGCGGAGAGACGGCACCTCATTCCAAAATCGCTTTGGCCTCTCAAGGCGAAGCCGAAGCGCCTAGCGTCGAGCGCGTAAGTCCGAAGAACGAAACGAGCAGCGTCGGCGCCAACACAGGAGGCGATCATGTAACCAGCGGCGCGTCGCGCGCGGGACAATCCCATCCCCCCTTGAACAACGGGGAGGATCGCGACCTCCCCAACGCTCGGCGCTTGCTCCGCCCGAATTGTCAGCGCCCTGAAAAATGCGGCAGCGGCACGAAGGATCATTGCTGGACCTGCAAGAAGGCCATGCAGGGGGCAGCAGCGTGAGCACGATCATCACTCAAGACGGCACCTTCATCATTGTTGATCTCGATACGGGCAGATCGGCATCCGGCCGCACGTTTCGCGAGGCCATGAACAATTTCGAGAGGGCACAATGAGCTTTTGGGAAAATTCCACCGACGAACAGAAGCTGGCCCAGATCGACGGCGGCATCGAATGCAACATGACGATTCGTCAGATCGCTGCGAACTGCGGAACGACGCATGCCAAGCTTGCCTACTTCGGTCGCACCCATGGTCGTAAATTTCCGGCATTGAGTGCTGGAAGCCCAATTCGTAAGGCGGCTGGCGCTCGCGGCGGCTCGGTTCGGAAAATCATGGTCGCTCGCGCGTCGGGAGCCTCGAACATCCACATGCAGGATGCCTTTTCGATCTTCGGATCCACCAATGACGCAGACACTCTTCTCTTTGGATTTGGAGGCGACCGCTGATGGACTCGTTGCTTCTCGGTTTTGAGTATCTCGCTGCGGCATTTGGCATTTGCCTTCTTGCTGTAGGCGCTGGCCTGGTGGCACGGCGCGGCGCTCGCTTGATCATCGGTCAGCAATTCGACCCCACGAACGCGGGCGCGGCCGAGGGTGACGACCGGCATTTCCGACGCCTCCCTGACCGCGAATGAATTCGAATGGGCGTGATGCACTCCTCCTCCCAGCGTCATGCTCAAGCCTGAGCCAGACTACTTCTCCTCCTCCCGGGTGGTCTGGCTCAGCACTTTAATCCTCGGTCGAGCGCTTTGCAGCTTCATCACTACTGCTGCGACCGCGATCCCGAGAGGAACTGGGGGAGGGAGCCGATGCGGCGTCGGCTCCCTCCGTTGCAAGACCGGCGGCGAACGGTCCTGCGGAAATGGAATGACGGTTGGCCCAGGCGGACCGGAGACGGCGGGTGAAAGCCCTGCAAGGCGATTACCGCCGTCTTTTTGATCATCGGTCCTGTGCATCTGAAGTCTCCTTTGAACGAGACGAAGATCGCACAAGGAGACGACAAGGTGTCGGGTTTCGAAAACAAGAATTTGGGTTCTCGCCCCAAGGATGAAGCTGACAGGAAGAAGGTAATGAGTCCAACTTTGACAGCCAGGGACTTGATGAGAGATGCGTGGCCTCTTCGGCGATACATCAAGCTCGATAACGTTTTCTACGAAGCAGTGCGGTTCATTTCACCGCGCGTCACCAAGAAATTTACCGCCCGCCGCGCCCGCTCGATCTGGGAAGGCACCGCGCGTCGGATTGATAGCGATGAAATGGACGCCTTGCGGGCGGCTCTGATCGAGGAGAGCAAAATTGAAGCACGAGAACTGCGCGCCCATCTGGCTTCGCTGGATCAAAAGATTGCCTCTTTTGAGGCGGCTGCGCATCGCCAAGCGATGGCGCGCCAAGGCCAAGAAATGGGCCGATAGGGCTGAATGGATCATGGGAGACTGAGATGCAGCCGAGATTCGACGGACATCGTTATCGTGACTGCCGTTGGTGCGGTGGCCGTGGTTGCCTTCAATGCGAAGGCGAGGCGAACAAGGCCTATAAGGCTGCGTTCCCCGATGGTCCGAAACCGATCGCAACTTTCAAGCTCCCCGAAGATATCGACGCGGCCCGCGGTGCGATTGGCGCGGAGGCGCTTCAAAAGGCGTTCGGTGCGGGAGGCGGCGGTATTGCCGAAATCATGCAAAATCTGGCGAACCTGCAGAAGGGCAACGGGTCCTGAAGATGCAGCAGCTTTCCATGTTCGACCTTATGGAAGCACCGGCACCGGTTGCTGCGCCGCCTGTCGGCACCAAGGTCAAGCTCTCCGCATGGGAAATTGAGCAGCGCGACAATCGTCTCGCCCGCACCGCTTACCGTGCGGGTCTGCCGACGGATGATGCTGGCATCCTCAATCGCGCGTGGTCGGAGCTAACATCCTACGACGGAGCAGTGAGAGCCGCGGACTACGACGGCATGGTCGGTGCTGCCAACCGCCTGCGAGCCATTGGCGAACACGCGTTCGGCTTGACGAAAGCAGAAGACGAGCGGAGCGGCCCCCCGCGGGGCAATGAGCGTTTTGATTGCCTCCATTCGGCGTGGACGTGGCTGTTCGATGCTATGGCGGCTGACGATGGCGCTATTCCGCTCTTCGGCCAGAAGGGACACCTTGAGCTTTCTATCGCCGGATGCCGCGTGGATTTTTCCTATGCGGGTCTCTTCGGCATTTGTGACGGCGATGCTCGTGTCATCGAGTGGGACAAACCATTCTTCTCGGAAACAGGATTCCGATCGTTTCAGGTCTGCCCGCATGACCATGTAATCGCTGCCAATGGTCTGGATTGCAAGGCATGGCTTGAACGCGTCTGCCTCGGCCAGTTGACCGAGGGCGGCAATAAGAAAGTCGCTCTGACGCGGGCTTGGCCGACGTATGCCCTACAGTGGCGTCAGTCAAAGGAGTTTGCCGACAAATACGATCGCGCCGACATCTGGACCCAATGGGGGCCAGAGAAGCACGCCGAGCATTGGGCCAATTATGACGCTCGACAAGCTGCAGCGCTGGAGCAGATGGCCGCTGAAGGAATCGACCCGGACGAAGTTTGGAGGACGCGCCGATGACAGACGCCGATCTCCTCCGCGAAGAAATAGCCGAGCTCGACGCTCAAATCTTCCGCCTAAAGGCCAGCATGAACAAGGCCGACAATGGCGTGAAGCTTTCGAAGCTCGCGATAATCACCCGCCTTCGTGACCGGTGCCATCGCTCTTTGGCTGCGCTCGAAAAGAGAGGAGCAGCGGCATGATCCAGTTCCTCGATGGGTGTGTGACGCTCTATTCCGGCGATTGCCTCGAAGTGCTGGCCTCTCTTCCGGAGAACAGCATCGATAGTGCGGTCATGGACCCACCATACCATCTGACCAGCATTGTTGAGCGCTTCGGATCTGATGGTGCGGCAGAAGTGAAGGCCGGCGCGACAGGTGCTTTCAAGCGAGCGTCTGCAGGCTTCATGGGAAAGCAGTGGGACGGCGGTGATATCGCCTTTCAGGTCGAGACGTGGCGGCAAGTTCTGCGCGTCCTGAAACCGGGCGGCTACCTTCTGGCTTTTGCATCCACACGAGGCTTTGGCCGAATGTCGGTTGCGATCGAAGACGCTGGCTTCATCAATCACCCTTTCATCGCTTGGATCTTCGCCGCCGGCATGCCGAAGGCCACCCGTATTAAAGCCTGCGCCGTTGATGGGCCGTTCGCGGGTATTGACGTGGATGGCTGGCGCTACGGTGGCCAAGCGCTCAAGCCCGCGATCGAACCGATCTATATGGGCCAAAAACCCTTCAGCGAAGACAATGGCACGCTGAACATCCTTCGACATGGCACTGGGGCCATCAATATCGATGGATGCCGTGTCGGCACCGATGATGAGATCGTCGCGGGCACTGGAAAGCTTTGGTCGCACTATCGGGAAGGCGAGGCCAGCGCTGAGCGCCGGTACCAGAACAACGGTAGCACCAACTTCGCTGCCAAGCCAGGTCCGCGCGGCGGATCACCAGACGGTCGCTGGCCTGCAAATGTCATCCACGACGGAAGTGCAGAAGTCATCGAGGCTTTTCCAGAAGCACCAGGCCAGCAGCGTGAAGTAAACAATACCTTCAAGCCAAAGCAGGGGACGGCGGTCTATGGAGACTACGGACCAAGGCCTACTGTGCAGCCTCGAGACGAGGGTGGATCTGCTGCCAGATTCTTCTACTCCGCTAAGGCCGACGCTGATGACCGTATCGGTTCGAAGCACCCGACGGTGAAGCCGATCGACCTGATGCGGTATCTGGTTCGTCTCGTCACGCCTCCCGGCGGAACGGTGCTGGACTGCTTTGCCGGTACCGGAACGACGGGCGAGGCGGCATGGCGCGAAGGCTTCAATGCCGTCCTGATCGAGCGTGAGCCTGAATATCAGCATGATATCGCCGAGCGCATGCGCCTTTGCCTCGCCGGTCCCGACGAGAAGAAGCGCGAGATCATCAAGCGGCGCGGTCTAACTGAGGAAGATGCCGGTCCTCTTTTCGGAGGCGCAGCATGACATTCCTCGACGCCTACACCCTTCACGGCCCTGATGTTGAGCGCATAGCGCGCGACCTTGGCATCACTCCACCGGAAGACGACCGGCTCATCAATGAAGAGATGAACCGCCGGCATGAAGAGCGCCGGCGCCACGATCGCTTGTCATATCACCGCGATTACAACCTTCGATCCCGCGATCAACTACGCGAAATCCGCGCCGGGAGGTCGGCATGACCGTCACTATGACCCGGCAGGAATATCAGGCTGCAATAGCCAAGCCGAAGCGCGGCAACAAGTTCAAGGCCCAGCGCACTCTCCTCGACGGCATATGCTTCGATAGCAAAGCCGAGGCGTCGTATTTTGCCCACCTGAAGCTCAGAGAGCGCGCCGGCGAAGTGACTGACGTCGAACTCCAGCGTCTGTATGCTTTGACCGTCAACGGCGTTCTCGTCGCCACCTACAGGGCCGATTTCGTCTTTTGGGACAACCTCGCGCGCCGTCGGCGCGTCATCGACGTGAAGGGTGTCTCCACGCCCGTATTCCGCCTCAAGCAAAAGCTCATGCGCGCTTGCCATGGCGTCACGATCGAGGTGGTGAAATGAGCATATCCGCAGCTATCCGTCGCATGTTGGAAGCCGGACTGACAATTGAGCAGGCCCTTGTGGCTGCTGAAGCGTTCGAAGCCGAATCCAATCCGGCCCAGCCGGTGCTTTCTGCGAGGCAAGCGCGTAACAAGCGGTACTATGATCGTCTTAAAGCGTCTGAAAAGCGTCTTAATTCAGACGATAAAGACGTTTCAGACGGTGGTGCTGACCTTCTTTCCCCTGAAGGTTCTTCCCCCACACCCCCTTCTCCTAAACCCCAATCTTCTATACCCCCTTCGCCCCCTAAAGGGGGCTCTTCCCCCGCCGGCTTCGAAGATTTTTGGGCGATCTACCCGAATAGGGTCGGAAAACGGGATGCCGAGAAGTCGTTCGCCAAGGCGCTTTCCCGAGCAAACCTTCCGGAAATTCTCGCGGGCCTTCGCCGATACGTCGCCAAGACAGACGACCGGCCGTGGTGCAACCCGGCGACCTGGCTCAATCAGGACCGATGGACGGATGACCCGGCGCATGTGCCTCGACAGCAAGCGCCCCCCCGAGAACGGACCATCTTCGACGCCATAGACGATTTCACCGGAAGATACGCCCATGAACTTTCAGCAGGAACAACGATCGACCATGATGGCGGAGATTATTCGCCCAATGTTCACCTCCTTGCCTCTACCACGCGGCGTTGATGCTGACGAGCTGCTTCGGGGCTATCTGGTTGCCTTGGAAGGCTTGTTGCCCAGCACACTCAAAAGCGTTGTGCTGCATCTAGTTCGTGGGACTTGGCACGAGGAAGTGAAATTCTGCCCGCGCCCTCCTGAATTGGCGAATATGGTACGCTTCGAGCAACGGCGCGTCGATGCGGTCAACCGCCCACGGCTCCCAGCTCCGGCGACTATCCAGCAGCCCTTCAAGGATATCCGTATTACGCAACGCAATCGTGCCGACGAACTGCAGACCGCTGGCTACCACTTCCACTCGAATTGCGAAAGCTTGGACAAGTTCAAGAGCGGCGGCCGGAACGGGCAATATCCCTCCGGTTCAATCCATCTTTGGGCAATTGATGAGGTTTGGGCTCCTCGGCAGATCGCGCAGGAGCCAGATACAGCGAGGACGGCAGCATGACATGTCCTCTAAGGCAATCGGAGATCATCATCGTTCAACGCCTGGCGGACGGAAAGATGATGAAGGAAATCGCGGCAGAGATCGGCATTTCGATAGCGGCCGTCCACAATCGCGTTGAGCGAGCTCGTTCCCGCGAAAATCTCGGCAACACGGTCACGGCAGTTGTCGCAACGGCTCTTCGTTGCGGCTGGATTCATTAGTCCCGAGCGGCGGCTCGATAAACGAGGAAATGGAATGGCGGCAGAACATTGGTATGCAATTCGAACTATGCCAGGAGCTCAGCGCACGGCGAAGGCCCATCCTGGAATGCCGGGAGCGATGGAAAGCGTGATCGAGCGCAATCTTCGCATGGAAGGCTTCAAGGTCTTCATGCCGACGGTTCATTTCGAGGTAAGGCATGCGCGAACGAAGAAGTGGGTCGAGCGCCGATATCCGCTTCTTGTCGGTTATGCCTTCGTGGACATGCTCGGTTGCCAGTTCCAAGACGTTCGCCGGGTTGAGGGCGTGATGTGCTTCCTGCGGCGCTCATCGATGTCCGGCCCGTGCCAGATGCTTACACAAGACATCGCAGCTCTCATGGCGGTCGAGGATGAAAATCGAGATCTCATCCAGAAGCGTCGAGCCGAACGAGAGGCGAGGGAGCGCCGATCTTCTCAGCAAACCACCCGCAAAGATCGCGAGCAGATCATGCCGAAAGACACGCTTGCTCGGATCTGCGGCAAGAACCCATTCAGCGGCCTCGTAGCGAAGGTCATCGGGCCTTCGTCTCGCGGTAAGGTAAAAGCTGTGATTGAAACCCTTGATAGCATGTTGGAACTTGACATCCCGCTTGAAAACTTGGAGGCCGTCGCCTAACATTACCAGTAACTGATTTGCCGCCTATTCCATCGGGGCTCTCAATGCCGTCCGAGGGGCGCGCCCTTAAGCCGCTTGAAGCGGTGTTTGGCGCGTGCGGTTTTTCCTCCATGACGAATACCAAGGGGAAGCCGACGCGCCCCGAAATCAAGCGAGCGAAGCGTTGTTACGGTTGCCGATACGGTGACACGACGCCGAGCCCGTCGGCCAAGCCGGGAGGGTAGCCCGGCACTATTCCGAGGAGACCTCGGCGGACGAGGCGACGCTAACCTGTCAACGGTCGGCGGTAAGCTTCAGCGGCGACAGTTTCTGTAAAATGTCAGAATATCGCTTCCAATTTGCATCGCTATCCTCTGGATTGGTCACGTCGTCATAGAGATAGTATTTTTCATTGAGCCGCTTTAGGCGAAGTGCTTCGGCCTTTTTCGGCGTGAGATTCGGCATTCGCACTCTCGACGGATGCTTTGTGTAGTCGACCCAGTCGTCACTCATCTGGCCAATTGGTTTGTAGCGCCGATTGAGGAAGAGGAACCAGCCTTCGCCAAGATCCTCGATGCAATATGGAAGCATCAGACGCCTGAAGCTATAGGTGTAAGTCTCCATTTTCTCCCCCGATGTTGGTCAAATCCGATCATGAAATTCCCAGAATGGGAATCTGGCCCGCAACCGGTGATAAGGCAAGACCAAATCATGCGACCATCGCCGCCTGTGGATATGATCGAGGATACCGGCATCAGGTTTGAGCCTGCGCCCGACCTTTTGGAATGGGCGCGCTCTTCCTTCATCAATGATGATGCCGACCTCCTCAACGAGGATCATGCTCACCTCCGCGTTGCCACCATCGGAATGCTTTGGACGAACGTTCCCAATGGCAGGAATGGGCGCCGTATCATCGGTCAATGCGAAATGGGATTGCCGCCGGCCGGCAAATGGTCTCGTGCCAGGATTGAGCTTCAGCTCACCCAATGGTTCGGCGGCGTCCCTGATTTCCTCCTGACCTTCGACGCGGATTACGCATCCACCTGTTCGGACGCCGAGTTCTGTGCGTTGGTAGAGCATGAGCTATACCACGCTGGCCAAGAGCGGGATGCATTCGGCGCACCGAAGTTCCGCAAGATGTCCGGCCTTCCGGCCTTCACCCTGCGAGGACATGACGTGGAAGAGTTCGTGGGCGTAGTTCGGCGCTATGGTGCGGATGCAGCAGGCGTTCGCGCGATGGTGGACGCCGCCAATCGGCCACCCGAAGTATCCCAGGCCAGCATCGGCCATGTATGCGGGACATGCCAGTTGCGTGTCGCCTAAAACCTGATGGTTCCCTGAGATATGGCCAAACTCAATCGCGAGCAGCAAACCTATGCCGTGCAGGCTCTCGCTTGCTTCGATTCCCCGTCGGTTGTCGCTGCTTCACTCAGGAGGGAATTCAACGTCTCCCTGACGCCTCAGTCGGTTGAAGCATACGACCCGACGAAGAAGGCGGGACGGAATCTATCGCTCAGGTGGAAGTCGCTTTTTGAGGAAACCCGCAAGACCTTCCTTGAAGACACTGCCTCGATCGGCATCAGCCATCGCGCCGTTCGTCTCCGCGCTCTGCAGCGCATGGCAGATAAGGCAGAGAACCAGGGCAATATGGTGTTGGCGTCGAGCCTGATCGAGCAGGCGGCCAAAGAGGTGGGTGACAGTTACACAAATCGCCAGAAGGTCGATCACACGTCCAGCGATGGAAGCATGACGCCGAAACCAGCCTCATTCGATCTGGCGAGCATGACGGATGAAGAGCTTGAAGCGTATCGAACTCTCGCTGCCGCCGCTGAACGAAATCGAAAGGGAGCTTGAGCGGCGCAGGCTCTGCCGCTCGCACCTATCGTTCGTCACCAAGTTCTTTGAGGAAGCTCAAGGGCAGTCTTTCTCGATCGGGCCGCATCATCGCTTGATGTGTGAGACGCTGGATAAGGTCTATCGTGGCGAGATCCGGCGCCTGATTGTCAATGTCCCGCCTGGCTATTCCAAAACGGAGCTTGGCGTCATCAATTTCATGGCGCATGGGTTTGCGATCAATCCGGCATCCCGGTTCATCCATGCGAGCTACGCCCAAACCTTGGCGCTCGACAATTCCGCCAAGGCGCGCGACGTTATCAACCTTGCCGGATATCAGCAGCTTTGGCCCGTGACGCTCAAAGCCGATTCGGCAGCCAAAGGGTTATGGCGCACAACAGATGGCGGCCACGTTCGTGCCGCTGCATCGGGCGAGCCGATCACTGGCTTTCGTGCCGGTAGGTTGTTGGAAGTGGGTGAGCCGTGGAAGTTCACCGGCGCGCTGATCATCGACGACCCGCTAAAGCCTGACGACGCGCTTAGCGATACGACGCGGAAGTTCATCAACGCTCGTTGGCAGAACACGTTCAAGAGTCGACTTGGTGACGAAAACGTTCCTGTCATCGTGATCATGCAGCGCCTGCATGTTGACGACTTCGTTTCTCACCTGCTGGAAACATCGGGTGAGGAATGGCATGTATTGAAGCTTCCGATCCGGATCGAAGGCGAATGCCCAGCGATCCATGCCAAGGCCATTATGGTGCCTCACGGTTTGCCCAATGGCCCTTTGTGGACGCAGAAGCATAACGAGAAGCAGATCAAGGTTCTTGAGCTGTCGCCGCAGGTATTCGCCGGCCAGTATATGCAGAACCCCGTCGTTGAAGGCGGCAATCTGTTCAAAACCGAATGGCTTCAGAGCTACGATGAACTGCCAAACCTGGCTTGGCGAGCCATTTACGTCGATACCGCCCAAAAGACGAAGGAGCGGAACGACTATACGGTCTTTGAGCATTGGGGCGCAGGTCTGGACGGCAAAGCCTACCTGATCGAATTGATCCGCGGACGTTTCGAGGCTCCCGAACTTGAAAAGACCGCCCTTTCGCTTTGGGAAAAGGCAAAGAAGATGGACCCGGATCGATACGGCCATCTGCGGAAAATGGTCGTTGAAGACAAGGTGTCGGGCACCGGACTTATTCAGGCGGTGAAACGCAAAGCGATCCCGATCATTGCTTTGCAGCGCGACAGGGACAAGTACACGCGAGCACTCGATGCTGTCCCGTCCGTTGCGACGGGCCTGGTTGTCTTGCCGAAGGCGGCGACATGGCGGCAAGAATTCATCACCGAATATGCTGCATTTCCAGACGGTTCATTTGACGACCAAATCGACCCGTTCATTGATGCTGTCGTTGACATTTGTGGCGGCGCAACCTTCACGTTTAGCAACTTCTGAGGATTTCCATGGGAAACGTGATCACGTTTGTTCGTGACGGGCTGATGAGCCTTGCGTCTCGCATGGGCACCGATCGGGATAAGGCCGCGACCACGTTCTATTCGCAGCCGATTCTTAGCGATGAGCAGATCATCGCGGCCTATCGAGGCTCCTGGCTGCCGAGGAAGATCATCGATATCCCTGCGCTCGACAGCTGCCGCAAGTGGCGGAACTGGCAGGCCGACGAAAAGCAGATCGAAGCCATCGAGGCGGAAGAGACCCGACTGAATGTCAAGGGCAAGCTCCTTGAGGCATCCAAGAAGGCGCGTCTGTTCGGTGGCGCTGCACTGCTGATCGGTACCGGCGATCCGAACCCGTCGCTCCCGTTGGAGCCCGAGAAGCTCGGAAAAGACGGCCTGCAGTACCTCACGGTCATGACGCGTCGCCATCTCGGCGCGGGCGAAATCGATCGAGACGTCTCGTCCGAATGGTACGGCAAGCCGAAGTACTACATGGTCAACATGGCTGACGGAACGCAGGTCAATGTCCATCCCTCGCGGCTCGTCATCCTCAATGGAGCGATGGCGCCTGACATCGATTTCAGCTTCGACATGGGCAATGGCTGGGGATGGGGCGAAAGCGTGCTGACTGCCACGCTCGATGCCATCAAGAATTCGGACAGCACCGCCGGCAACATCGCTTCGCTGATCTTCGAGGCCAAGATCGACATCATCAAGGTTCCGCAGTTCTCGGCGAACATTGGCAATCAGGCCTATGAAGATGCGGTTCTCCGCCGGTATCGCCTGGCGAACACAATTAAGGGCGTCAACGGGACGCTTATCCTCGACTCCGAAGAGGAATACGACAGCAAGAGCGCATCGCTGGGCGGTCTGACCGATATCCTGATGGGCTTCATGCAGATCGTCGCGGGAGCCGCCGATATCCCGGTCACGCGCCTTCTGGGTCAATCGCCAGCCGGCATGAACGCTACCGGCGACAGCGACATGAAGAATTACCATGATCGCATCCAGTCCATGCAGGAGCTTGATTATGCTCCTGCCATGTCACGCCTCGACGAATGCATCATCCGGTCGGCCACCGGCAAGCGGGATGACGCCGTGCATTACACGTGGGCTCCCCTGGAGCAGATGAGCGAGAAGGAGCGGGCCGATATCTTCAATACGAAGGCGACGGCGGCCCGAACACTTGTGGGCACTGGCACAGGCCAGGAGATCATCCCGCGCAATGCCTTGTCCGAGGCTTTGGTCAACGCCTTCGTCGAGGATGGCTCTCTTCCGGGCTTGGAGGCGGCGATCGAGCAATTCGGCACGCTCGAAGAAAATCAGCCGTCTGAGGAGGAGATTGCCGCCGCGGCTGCTGCGCAACAGGGTCAGAACCAACAGCGGAACAGCAAACAGCCCCAGCAGGCGCAAGATGCCGAGCCGAAGTCGCTCTATGTCAGCCGAAAGGTTACGAACGCGGCCGACATCATCGCATGGGCCAAGGGGCAGGGCTTCGCCACCACGTTACCACCCGACGACCTGCATGTGACCGTGATGTATTCGCCGACAGCCGTCGATTGGATGCAGGCCGGTCAGGATACTTGGAACGATGACGGGACGCTGATGATCCCGCCAGGCGGCCCGCGCGTCGTCTCGCAGTTCGGGCAGGGCGCCATCGTGATCGAGTTCGCCTCTGCCGCGCTGTCATGGCGCCACGAGGAACTGAAGCGCATCGGTGCCCAGCCGACCTATCCGCAGTACTCGCCGCACATCACGTTCACGTATCAGCCCGGCGATGTCGATATCGACAATGTCGAGCCGTACCGCGGCGCAATCGAGTTTGGGCCGGAGCTCTTCGCAGAAGTGAAGAGCGATTGGGCCGAAGGCATCACAGAGGAGTGAAGGCTACTCTTCTTCGGCCAGGCGTTTGAGTTCTTGCCAGCCGATTCGGTATCCATCGGGATGAATAATGCTGGTCACTTTCTCGTCGCTGTTCATCGCCGCGTTGACGCTGCGCCAAGCATCTTTTGCTGTCGGCTTTTCATAAGTGATCGGTTTAGCGCCGTTGATGTGCGTAAGCGGTTCATGGGTGATTTGGAAAGGCATTCGAGGCTCCATCGTGTGATCGCGCCATCCCTTGGCGCCTACCATAGATGGAGTTCTCGGATGCCAAGCGCCAGAGATCGGCACGGTAATCCGTAGAAATCTCGCAATTGAGGAAGCCATGCAACTCTTCGACACAGTGACCTTGGACGGCATCCGCCGCACCCAGGATGGTTATCTCGTTGCCAATGCGAAGGTCGCTCGCACCGGCATCCAACTCTATACGGGGCGCGAGGTTGATCCGGACAATGAACATGGCCTTCGTGACAAGGCTGTCGTGCGTGTCTTTCGGCCCGAGGACGAGGTTTTCGCCCAGGATGCCATGCATTCCTATGCGCACCGCCCTGTGACCGATGATCACCCGTCCGAACAGGTCACCGCAGACAACTGGAAACAGTATTCGGTCGGGCAGACCGGCGGCGATGTGGCCCGGGATGGCGAATTCGTCCGCGTCCCTCTGGTTCTCATGGATGCCGCCGTCATCGCAAAGGTCGAAGGCGGCAAGCGCGAGCTTTCCATGGGCTACGACACCCAACTCAAGTTTCAGGACGGCGTCACGCCTGCAGGCGAGCAATACGACGCAATCCAAACATCTCTTCGCATGAACCATCTTGCCGTCGTCTCCGCGGCAAGGGGCGGTTCTCACCTCAGGATAGGAGACGATGGGAAAGGAAAACGGTCCATGACGACCAGAACCCTCATGGTTGATGGCCTCTCGGTCGAGTTGACCGACAAGGATGCCCAAATCGTGCAGCGCGCGATCGACGGTCTCACCAAGCAAATCGCCGACCTCATGGCCGGCGCTGGCGAACACACCAAGGCCATCGGTGCCAAGGATGCTGATCTCGCCAAGAAGGATGCTCTCATCGATGAGCTGAAGGGCAAGATCCTGTCCGACGCCGATCTCGATAAGCGCGTCCAGGCACGCGCCGATCTGGTCACTGTCGCCAAGGCAATCGCCAAGGACGTCAAGACCGAGGGCCTGTCTGATGCCGATATCCGTAAGGCTGTCGTCGTCGCCAAGGTTGGCGATGCTGCCATCGCCGGCAAGCCCGCAGCCTATATTGACGCTCGCTTCGATCTCCTGGTCGAAGATGCTCGGAAGTCGGCTGGCGCTGATCCTCTCGCTCAGGCTCTCGGCGACGGCCTGGCACCCAATGCCGACGCCAGCAAGACGGTCAACGATGCCTATTCGCAGATGGTCGCCGATCTGAAGTCCGGCAAGACCTCCGCCACGGCCAACTAAGGAGACGCTGCAATGTCGACCTATCAGACTTCCTACACCGTAGCGCCTGCCAAGGGCCTGCACGGTCAGATCTCCTCTGAGGAGAAGTGCAACAAGATCAGCCGCACCGTCGAAGATGTGGCCGGTATCAAGTTCGGCGTTCCCGTTCAGCGTGGCGCCGGCGATCATGGCGTCGTTGCCATGTCTGCTGGCAAGTTCCTCGGTATCGCCGTGCTGAACCCCGCCGTTCCTCCTGTCGCTCCCGGCTCGACGCTGGTCGACGGCTATCCGCAGAACTTCACCGGCGCCTTCATGACGATGGGCACGATGTACGTCACGGCCGGCGGCGCTGTCGCTGATGGTGGCGACGTCTACTACAACACCGTCACGGGCCGATACGTCGGCGCAGCCGGTACCAACATCATCGGCCCTCTGCCAGGGACGTTCTTCGAGACAACGGGAGCCAACGGCGACATCGTCGAAATCTCCCTGCGTCTGCGCCCCGTCACTCCGGCCGCGTAAGCGAACACGAAAGGACACCAGACCATGAACACTATCGTTCGTCAGGCCTTTGCAGATGCACAGGCCGCAATGCCCTTCGTGATCGCGCAAGGGCGCAACATCGAAACCCGCATCTACCAGCGGCGTTATCCGACCTTCAACTATGGCCTGCATGTGCCCGTAGTGACGGAAGGCAATGAATGGGCGATCGGGACGACGTTCTTCACCGTCGATACCGCAGGCGAGGCCAAGTTCCTCTCCGGCTCCGGCACCGACATGCCCTTCAACCAGGCAACGAAGGATATGGCGAGCCATGACTTCGCGATGATCGGCTCCGGTTGGGAGTGGAACATCGAGGAGGTCCAACAGGCCGCCCTGTACAACATCGACCTGAACGGTACGAAGGCCCTCTCGGCTGCCGACAAGGTCGAGCGTCTGCTCAACTCCATCGCTATGGTGGGCTCGTCGGAAAAGAACTGGACCGGGTTCACCAACAGCCCGCAGGTCTCCCGCGTGGATGTTGCTGCCGACGGTACCGGCTCTTCTACCTTCTGGAAGAACAAGACGCCCGATCAGATGCTTCGGGACGTCAACGATCTGATTTCCAGCGTCCGCAAGAACACGCTCGAAATCGAATGGGTCGATACCCTTCGCCTGCCGCCGGATGCCTTCCGCGATGCTGCTACCCGCCGCATCGGCAACGGCGACGGCTTTATCACCGTCCTCGAGTTCCTTCGTCGCAATAACGTCTACACGGCTGAAACGGGCCAGCCGCTCGACATTCAGCCGCTGCGCGAGTTGGCGAACGCCTCCCAGGACGGTGGCGGTCGTATGGTGGTCTACCGCAAGGATCCGGAAGTCCTGCGCTTCCACCTTCCGATGCCGCGCCGGGTGCTGCAGCCGCGTCAGAAGTCCATCATGGGCTTTGAAACCGGCATCATCGCCCGTACCGGCGGCACCGAAGTTCGTCTCCCCGGCGCGATGGCCTACGGCGACGAAATCACCGCACCGTAAGGAGACCGTCCCATGAAGGTCACGAACAATAGCAAAGCCGTGCAGGGCATCCACACCCTGCACGGCGTCGCCTATATCCACCCGGGCGATAGCCGCGATCTGGTCTTGACGTTGAGCCACGCGCTGCGCGCCGAGCGTCTTCCGTTCATCGAACTCGAAGGCGATCCGGTCGAAGATCCCGCTCCAACTCTTTCGGTTTCGGCCGATGGCAAGGAAGGCGTCTATATTCCGGCGGCCGAGTTCAACGGCTTGCGGGAATCCTTCGAGAAGCTTGGGCAGGAGAACAAGGCTCTGCGCCAGCGCATAGCCGAGCTCGAAGGCACCGGCGCCCAGCAGCCCAAGACGATCGACGAGGTTCTGGTCCTTGCCGAGGACGGCACGCACTTCAAGACCTTCGAGGCGGAGGCCAAGAAGATCCTGGGCGATGCCACTCCCGGCACCAAAGACGAGATCATCGCCGCTCTCAAGGCCAAGCAGGGCGCATAATCAATAACCCGGCGGGAAACCGCCGGGCTTCAATTCATCGGAGATAGACATGGCTGGATACGGCGACAATCAAGGATTCCGCGACTATGCCGCCGCCGCCGGCTATGTCATCCCCGATGAAACGAGCGATGCCGATATCGCCGCTGCGCGTCAGCGCGGCTCTATCGTGATCGATCGGTACGAAATGCGGTTCAGCGGCTCGCGAAGCGGCGGCTATATGCAGGATCGGGCATGGCCGCGCTCCGGGGCTTGCACCTACTATGGTGAGCCGATCCCAGGGGATGTCATTCCCGCGCCCATCGTCAATGCGAGCTATGAAGCTGCATTCCTCGAACTGACGAATCCCGGCAGCCTATTGCCGGTCATCACGCTTTCAGAGGACGTGAAGCGCGAGCGGATCGGCCATCTCGAAGTTGAGTATCAAGACAGCCCGACAGGCGCGACACGAGACGAACTGATCGCCTTGGCTACGCCTGTCGTCTCGATCATCGAGGGGCTGCTCTTTCTCTTTCTGCGGCCGGTGTTGCCGGGGATCTTGGCTGTCTGATGGCAAACGCTCTCTACACACGCCTGCAGGCCACCGCAAAGCGCCTGATCGAGAAATACGGGCAGACCGGCGCCATTAAGCGCATTTCACCTCCCGATCCGATCGAAGGCGGCGAAGGGTCGACGATCTCATATCCGGCCAAGCTCGTGCCGATGTCGTACGACCAGCGCTACGTCGACGGTACGACGATCCTCGCCAATGACCGGCAGGTCTACGTATCGTCGGTCGGGCTCGCCGTCGTGCCGCAGGTCGGTGACATCGTATCGGCCGGCGGCGTGGATTATCGCGTCATCAATGCCGATCCTAACAACTACGACGGCGTGACGAATGTCGTATTCATCGTGCAGGGAAGGATTGTCGCCTAAAGCGTCAATATGTATGCTTAGGTTTTCAGGCTGATCAGCGGTGTGGGTGATCAACGCCCGTTCGATGGGCCTGTCATATATCGAGATCGATCAACGTGGGCGGCGGTTGGTTCCGCTAGTTGCCTTGATGACAACGTCTTTCGCCGTGGCTCTCGATGAAGGTCGCCCACTAACCATGAGCGGCTAACGGCCATGATTTTAGCAGTAGACTAAGCGCGGTGGAATACCATAGGGCGGCCAGGCCGGTAAGCCCGCACTGGGAGCCAACTACCAAGATACCGCGACGACCGGCCACGATTTCATAAGGCTCTCTTCGGAGAGCCTTTTTCATTGAGGTAGGGAATGCCCACTCTTCGCCAGCAGCTCGACGACCTCATCGAAAAGCTGTCCCCCGACATGGAGAAGGCCTTCCACGCTGCAGTCGACAATCTGAAGGATGAGATCGTCCTGAAAGAGGTAGTCGAGCGCCTGGAACGCCGCGACATCAACGGAGCGCTGGCTGCCCTGCATATCGACCCGGAAGCATTTCAGCCGCTCTCTGAGGCGCTGCGCAACGCCTACAATGCCGGCGGCTCGCTCGTTACCGAGAATATGCCGCGTCTATTCGATCCGAATGGCGGCCGTGTCGTGTTCCGCTGGGACGTCCGCAATCAAGGTGCAGAGGCGCACATCCGCGACCTGTCCGCGACCCTGATCACCAACGTCTCGGAAAGCACGATCGCGGCGGCCCGTCAGACCATCGTTGAAGGCTACTCGCGCGGGCAGGGGCCGAACACGATCGCTCTCGACTTGGTTGGCCGGAAGAACGCTGTCACCGGCAAGCGGGAAGGCGGCGTGATCGGGCTCAATGCCCCACAGGCGGAGCTTATCGAGCGGGCGCGGATCAATCTTGCCTCGGGCGATCCGACCTTGATGGCGAAGTATCTGGCTCTTCAGACGCGAGACAAGCGGCTCGACGGCGCGGTGAACAAGGCAATGGCTGCGGAAAAGCCACTGGACAAGGCGACGCTCGATAAGGTGCTGATGCGCCTCAGGGATAACAATCTTCGCCTGCGTGGCAACACCATCGCCCGGACCGAGACGCTGACATCCGTCATGTCGGCGCGGCACGAGAGCTATAGGCAGGCAGCATCAAAGGCCAACCGAGACGAAAGCCTGATCACCCGTCGGTGGCGGAATTCTGGTAAACGGACGTCTCGACATACCCACCAGATCCTGAACGCCCAAGAGGTGACGGGACTGGATATGCCGTTCCATTCCGTCTCCGGCGCCATGTTGCGCTATCCGGGGGATACGTCGCTGGGAGCACCGGCGTCCGAGATCGTGAACTGCGAGTGTGACTGCGAATACAATTTCAACTTCGCCGAGGCGTATGCCCGGTCGCGAGGTCGATGATGGCGAACGAAGGCCAATCCTTCAGCGCGCAAGTCGGTGCTTGGGCAGCGGCGGAGATGGAACGGGCAGAAGCGGTCTTTCAGACAGCAGCCCAGACGGTCGCCAATGAGGTCCGGACGCCAGTCGCCGAGGGCGGTCGGATGCCGATCAAGACAGGCAACCTGCGACGCTCGCTGATGGCTTCGACGGCTTCCATGCCAACGATCATCGAAGGAAAGCAGGAGTTCACCGACAACCCGGTGGAACTGGTCATTGCCGGCGCCGAGCTTGGCGGAACGGTCTATCTAGGCTTCCAGGCGGCTTACGCGGCCCGCATGAACTATGGCTTCGTTGGAGAGGATAGCCTCGGGCGAGCCTACAATCAGGCCGGGTTCGGCTTTGTAGACGCAGTCGCTCAGCGTTGGCCTCAGATCGTCGCCGAAGCCGAAACTACTGTTCAGGGTCGTTTCGAGAAAGCTTGACGCCCTCTGAAAGCGACAAGAACGCGGTCTGGATAATCGACAAGTCGCGGATGGCCATGGAGAGCACGTCTTGAGCGTGCTTCGTCCGAACTGTCCTGTTCAGAAGAAGGGCAAGCGACTGATGCAGAAGGTCATAGACCTCTTCGTCGGACAGCGGGCGGTTTTCGGCCATGGGCCAGAGGTAGCAGATGGCTGATAGCGTTGAAAAGAAAATCTATCAGGCGTTGCTCACAAAAGTGCAGGCGCTGCCATTGCCCACCGGTATGACGCAGTCTGCGAACGTCGCGCTTCCGAACGCGCCTTTCACGCCGACGGCTACCACAAAGTTCATCAGTGTCGAGGTGCATTTCAATCGGTCGATTGAGACGGATCTGTCGCTTGTCATGGACCCGATCCGCCAAGGCTTCATGCGCTGCAATGTGATGTGGCCGAAGGGCGCTGCTCTCGTTGACGGCATTGACCTGGCGGGCAGCATCGCCGCTTTCTTCAGACGCGGTACGAAACTACTGCGCGCCGACACGCAAGTCCGCATCGATGAGGCCCCAGAGGTTGGCGTCGTCGTGACGGGCGATACTCATGTCACAGTCCCTGTGACGATCCGCTGGAATTGCCAGCCTCAAGTTCCGGCCTGATTGGCCTGCCGTCCCTCCGCGCCTTCGGCAAGCGCAATCAGACACATGAAAGGAAACTCTCATGCAACTTTATCCCGTTGCAGGTGCGAAGATCTATATCGGCCCGGCCGGTGTAGTTCCGGACGACGATGTCGAGGCCTCCGACTTCACCTCTGTCACTTGGACCGAAATCAAGGGCTGGCAGAACATGGGCGCCGTCGGCGACACTGCGACATTGATCACGGAAGCGGTCATCTCCGCGAAGCGCGATCTGAAGGCCAAGGGCACGCGCAACGCAGGTTCGATGCAGAACAACTTCATCATTCTGCCGACTGACGCGGGCCAGATCGCTCTCATCGCTGCCGAAGCGACCGAGCACAATTACCCGTTCAAGATCGTTCATGATGACGCGCCGCCCACCGGTACCGCTCCGACCGGCACCACGAAATATTTCTACGGGATCGTGATGTCTGCCAACGAGCAGGGCGGCGGAGCGAACACAGCGCGCCTTCTGCAGGGCAACATCGAGGTCAATTCCAACGTCGTCACCGTCGCTCCGACGGCTGGCCCATAACAGGAGCATTCATGGCTGAGAAGGTAAAAGAAGTGCAAGGCGCCGACTTCGGCGTCTTCGATGCATTCCTGAAGGCTCAGGAGGATGGCATCGCCGTCGACATCCTGTCTCCGAACAACAAGCCAATCGGTTTGCAGATTGTCATTTGCGGTCCCGACAGCGAGCGGATGCAGAAGGCAATTGCACAGGTGGGAGCCGAAACGGCTGCCGAAGCTGCTAAGCGCGATGATCTTGGCGAGGAGCCTGCCGACGCAAGCGACAAGCGTCTCACGGCCATCCTGTCGAAGGCTTCGGTTTCCTGGGGACCAAAGGATCCGATCGTTGATGGCGTTCCTCTCGCTTTCAGCGAAGCGAATGTCAAACTGCTGCTGACGAAGTATCGCTTCGTCCGCGATCAGCTCGAGGTCAAGGCCTCGCGCCGCAGTTCTTTTATGCCCGGCTGATCGCTCGGCTCTGCCGCTGCATCCGCGATCAGCATCAAGGCAAGAAGGTTCGCGTCCCGGCAGCCGGGGCGCATGTGTGGGCTTGGTTCAGGGAACTGGACAGAGCCCGCGCTTCCAACGGGTACGGGCTTAACCCGCTCTCCTATTCCGACATCGACGCATGGACGAGGCTACGGCGAATATCGCTGCTGGCTTGGCACCTTGATGCGCTGATCTCGATGGATGGGCAGCGGCTACAGCTCCTCTACGAAAAGACAGCCGCCGAAACAGAGGACAAGCCGGTCGTCTCCGAGCGCCCGCTAACGCCTGCTCTGTTCGACGCGCTGTTTCCACCAAAGGGCAAGAGGAAGTAAGTATGACCGAGGCCGTGTTAGGTTTCCGCGTCGATAGCTCGCAGGCTGTCGGCGCGGCCTCTGATCTCGACAGGCTCACTGCGTCCTCTGGCAAGGCAGAGCAGGCGGCGAACAAGGTCAGCCTGGCGGCCACCAAAGCTAGCCGAAGCTTCAGCGACATCTCGCCCGCTCTTGAGCGCATCATTGCCGGTATCGAGCAGCTTAACCAGACTTCCACTTCGATCAGCTCGAAGCTCGACGCCATGGCACGGTCGGCAACCAGCGCCGCTCGGGCAGCCAAGGGCGTGGGCGATGCTGCCAACGATGCCGGCAAGGGCGTCGACAATCTCAGCGACAAGATCCGCAAGAGCGGCGAAAGCGCCCGCAGCTTCGGCGATCAGGCTTCCCATGTGAAGGCATTCCGCGACGAGATCGACCGTCTCGCCACCAAATTCGCTCCTGTGCAGTCCGCCGCCCAGAAGTATCAGGCTGCCATAGCAGACATTCAGAGCGCGCATCGTCTCAACATCATTTCCGCCCAGCAGATGACGGCAGAGCTCGACAAGGAGCGAGCCGCTTTCGAGCGCCTCAATGCTGCTGCCAGCAAGACCCAGGGTCGGGGACCGGCTGCTGCCAACAGCAATGAGCTGTCGGAAGGCAATAAGCGCTTCATCGGCCGTGACCTTGGTTTCCAGTTTCAAGACATTGCGGTCACCGCTGTTGGCGGAATGAGCCCGAAGGCGATTGCACTTCAGCAGGGCACCCAGATTGCCGGCGCTGTGCAGGGGCTAACCCTGAAGCAGACTGCTGCGGCGTTGGGTGGAGCATTTGCCGGCATCCTGAGCCCGATTTCGCTCGCATCCATTGCTCTAGCCGGTCTGTCCGCTGCTGCTATCCAGTTCTTCATGAACGGGACGAGCAAGGCAAAGTCGCTCGACGACGTGCTGAAATCCAATGCCGAAACGCTGGATCGCCTGAAAGACAGCTATGGCGAACTGGCGAAGGTCTCGGCGAGCATCGGCAGCGTCGGTGGGAGTGCCTTTGTCCTTTCGGAGGCACGTAGCCAGCAGGTCGCCATGCAGGCTACCATGCGCGATCAGCTCGGCGGCTTCTTGGGTGCGGCCAACAACAATGCCGTATCTGGTGCACTTTTTGGTAGCTCCGGCGTCTCGGCCGTCAACAGCTTGCAGAACCTCAAGGGAGATCAGAAGCAATTCGGCTCGGCAGTGAGCGACCTTCTGGCGCGCGTGAAGAGCGGGCAGCCGGGATTGGAGAAGTTCAACGAGGACGTCGAAAATCTCTACAACACCCTTGCTCTGACGTCGAAAGATCCGATGGCCCTTCGCGCCGCCGCGGACGCGGTCGAAGGCCTTGCCGACAAGGCTTTCTCTGTCGGTGGAAAATTCAAGCCTTTCCAGGATGCCATCAACATCTTGAAGGTCCGCGGTGTCGATGGCCTTTCCGCCTTCACCGATCAAGTTCACCGTATCGGCGAAGAAAAGGGCATCTCGAAGCTTGCCGACGAGTTGATCTCGAAGGGCGGCGATATCGTCAAGCTCGCCCAGCAAGCCGAGACCCTGCGTCGTACCCTGCAAGCGATCGACCGCGAAGATACCAGGCCGGGGATGCGAGATCGGGATAATCTCCCGGGATACGTTGCACGCCGCGCCGCGACCCTTCGTCAGGTGACAGAACAGTTTGACGCTGATCAGCAGCAGCAGAACGCGCGCACGTTCTCGGAGCGGCTCGCTGCTGCCGATCGGGTGTCTCGTGCGCAGCGCCCCACCAACATGGATGAAGGCGGCGGCGTTGCCGGTCGAGCCGCGCGCGCCGTCGAGGCAGAGCGCAACCGTCAAGCTCGCGAATTGCGCGATGCCGCTCTCAGCCGGTCGACCGCCATTCAGTCGGCGATATCCGACCAGCAGCAGGAAATCAGCCTCGTCGGCAAGTCAGGCGCGGAACAAGCCTCGCTGCGCAAGCAGTATGAGTTGACGTCGCAGATCCGCCTCGAGGCAATCAAGAACGGCGTCGAGGCCGAAGGCAAGTTCAGCGAGATCTATGGCAAGGAACTTGAGAGCATCAAGACGTTGTCGGCTGAATATGGCCGGCTCGTCGAGGCTCGGGCGCGTGCCCAGCTAAGCAACGATCTGTCGTTCCAGCGCGACCAGTTGGGCCGCTCGCCCGAACAGCGCCGCATTGCCGATCAGCTTCGCGGCGCTGGACTGCCAGTCGACCTTCTGTCTAAGCAAGCAGCGGAAATCGCCAAGACCAACGCCGCAATGGCTGATCAGCGCATGGGCTATGCCCGTGAGGGCTTCAACGCTCAGGTTGCTGGTATCAATGCCCGCACGCCGGCAGAGAAGATCGCTGCGGCTCGAGCGGCTGCTGAGGCACAGCACAATGATGGTGAGACCGATCCGGAGCGCGCGCAGCGCATCAACGATGCCGAGGCGATTGCTCGCGCGCAGGTCAACCGACAGCAAGCCGATGCCGACCGCGAGCGGTCAATGAACCTTCGCCGGCTGCTTGAGCAGCAGCAAGAGGATATCGATCTCATCGGCAAGACCGGTGCTGCCGCTACGGCGGCTCGTGAGCAGATCCAGCTATTGGCCCAGCTTCGCCAACAGGCAGCGCAGCAGGGAATCACGAGCGAAAGCGAATTTCAGAAGGTCTTCGCCAAGCAGATCGAACAGATCAAGGTCGCCACCGCGGAATATGAGAAGCTTGTTGCCCAGCGAAACCAGGTGCAATTCAACTTCGATATGAACCGGAACATGTCGGACGCCCTGCTTTCCTCGCGAGATCGCCAGATCGTCCAGACCCAGCGGCAATATGGGCTCTCCGAAAACCCGAACGACGCAAACGGTCAGCGCATCGGCAAGCAGC
Organism: Martinezella tropici; assembly: GCA_000799755.1. GTDB lineage: Bacteria > Pseudomonadota > Alphaproteobacteria > Rhizobiales > Rhizobiaceae > Rhizobium > Rhizobium tropici_A. Next base: position 105,313 of record JUHI01000003.1, on the reverse strand, counting down.
TCGATTGGCAGGATGCGAAAGACCAAGCCAAGCAGTTTGGCAACGCATTCAGCAACGAGCTGATTTCCGGCAGCCACAATATCGGCAAAGCCTTCCTCAAGGGCTTTCAGACCTCGCTCGAAAATGAGGCGTCGAAGCTCTGGGAGAAGTTTTTTGACGGGATCGGCAATATCTTCGCTGACTGGATCACCGGTTCTAAGGGGCAGGCTGGATCGGTCGGGAGTGCCGCAACGAGCGTCGGCGCCAAGCTTCTTGGTGGCACTTCCGGTGCTGGACAGGCTGCCGCGTCGGCGACTGCTCTAACGGGAGTTGACGCTCAAGCTTGGAATTTCTTCGCGGGCAAGGGGCTTGCACCTCATCAGATTGCTGGCGTCCTCGGCAACATGAAAGCCGAGAGCAGCTTCAATCCGAATGCGATCGGCGATGCTGGCAAGGCGTTTGGGCTATTCCAGCACCACGCCGCACGCGGCGGCGGAAGTGGGCTCTTGTCGAGCGGTACCAACGGGCAGCTCGAACACGCGTGGTCAGAGCTACAGGGTCCGGAAAACAAGGCATTCCAGGCTCTGATGAAGTCCACGGATGTTCGGGGAGCCACAGCGGCCTTTGCAGGCTTCGAGCGGCCTCGCGGCTTCTCTTGGGGCAACCCCGAAGGCGCGGACAACTTCTCTGGACGGCTCACTGCGGCAAATGATGCATTGTCGAAGTTCGGAAGCACGACGACTGACGCGACCCAGGGTTTAGGGTCGCTTGGCAATGGCCTCGGCCAGCTTGGCTCGTCTCTCAGCAGCGGTGCGGCAGGCGCGGCTTCTGGCGGCGGTGGTCTCTTCGGATGGCTGGGCAACCTATTCAAGCCTGCCGCCAGCGCTTCATCCGGCTTCAACATTGGGTCGAACGCGGTGCCTTTCAAAGGCTTCGCCACCGGCACGAACTATTCTCCCGGCGGCCCGGCAATCGTTGGTGAAAACGGTCCAGAGCTGCTGAACTTGCCGCAAGGCTCTCAGGTCACCAGCAATCACAAGCTGATGTCCGCTCTGGCTGCCAATTCTAATCAGCCGCAGCAAAACCAGGCGCTTACGGTCAATGTCGAAGGCGCAAGCGGCGACGAGCATATCCGCTCGCTCGTTCAGCAGGGCGTCGGTGCTGCCCTGAGCGAATACAATACGCAACAGCGCCGCGGCGGCTTTGGTGTCCTGCAAGCTCGCTATGGAAATCAGAAGGGGTAACGATGGGCAGCTTTATCAATCAGCCCACCGTCCCCATTCTGTATCTCAGACCGACGAAGGCAAGCTTCGATGTGGTCGGATCTGGGATTAGCGGCGGCACCAACTCGTTCGGTGAGGAAATCTCGATCGAGATTGGCGGCGGTGGCAGGGTGACAGCCACCTACGAGCGTTGCGTCCTTCAGGGCGACGATATGGAGCGCCATGAAGTCATCAACTGGCTGGGTGCTAGAGGAAATGGAGGATTCCGGTTCTTCAACGTGCCGATCATCAACGATGGGATCGGCCCATTTCCGATCATTGGAGGCAAACAGCGCCCGATAGTTGATCATATCCCGCATTCCGATGGCTCGTTCTTTTCCGATGATTCCGGATACTCGCAGGCGTCGGTTTATGCCGTTGTCACGGCCAACGCCGGCGCGGGTGCTGGCATCATCGAAATGCAAGTGCTTGGCGGCGCGCGGCCTCTTCGCTGGTCTGATTGGTTCTCGATCTACCATCCCATCAAGGGTTGGCGAGCCTATCGCTATTGGGAAGTCCAGTCAGTCAGCTTTGACGAGGATCCGATTTACAGGCTGGCGATCGGGCCTGCATTGAGGGAAGCGATCACTGTCGGCACTCGTGTCGAACTGGCTAGGCCGATGTGTGTTATGAAGCTGCCTAAGGGCTTCACGCTGCCATGGGATTACGAGGCTTGGTACCAGTCCCGGCCGACCCTTCAGTTCACTGAGGCGTTCTGATGGGATACCTGCCCGACAACATTATCGCAGCGATGCGCCAGAGCCACGCGCTTGGCATCTTCCTTCGTGTCGCGACAGACCCGGCCCTGCACGTCTGGTTTGGCGTCGAGGACAAGACAGCCCGTTTCGACAGCATCGACCCGGAAGGGACGGTCTATATTGGTGGTGGCTACCTCATCGGCGTCCCTACGCTGGAAATGCTGATCAATGGCACGGCCGACAACGTCGACTTCACCCTCTCGGGCATCACGCCCGGGTTAGCCGCTAAGACGATGGACAGCATTCCGCCGGTTCGGGGCGCCGCCGTGCAAGTCGGGCTGATGGTGCTCGACGATTACTATCAGCCATTGGCACCAGTCATTCCGATTTGGAACGGGACGGCCTCGCATCCTTCTGAGGTCGGGCAGGCCGGCGACAATGGCGATACCAGCATCACCCTCATGCTTTCCGTTGTCGCTGGGAGCGTGACGCGATCCCGGCCGGCGCTGGCGCTCTGGTCAGACGCCCAACAGAAGGCTCGATCGCCGACTGACGACTTTTGCAAGCAAGTGCAGCGCCTGGCGCGCGGCATTGCACCGGTTTGGCCGAATTACTGAGGCATCCATGATACTGAGAGATTGGCTTGAGGGTGCGCACCGGTTCCGCTGGGGCGGCCAAGGCGGCGACGATTGCCTGATGTTCTGCGCCTCATGGGTCGCTCATGTTACCGGTACGGATCCGGTTGCCGAGTTCCGTGGCACCTATTCGACGGCAGAAGAGGCGACTGCCCTGATCACTTCGCATGGCGGGATCATTGCGCTGGTCGACACCGTCGCCGCGCGAGCAGGCATCAAGCGCACCAGCGATCCCCGCAACGGCGATATCGGGATCATCCGTGCACCATCCAGCCTTGACGGCGAAATGACAGAGATTGGCGCTATCCGGTTCGGCCCGCTATGGGCTTGCCTTGGGCCTGCCGGCGTCGTCGGGAAGCCTGCCGAGTGGATTGCGGCATGGGAAGTGCCGCAATGAGCTTGCGCACTTTGTATGAAAACCTGTCGTCTGAAGAGGCTCTTCGGCGGGGCTGGGAGTATTCCCTATATGCTAGCAGCTCGCTAGTTCGCCCGGCGCCGGTCTATGACCCGATTTTCACGCCAATTTTCACCGCTGTGTTCGGTACCGCCGGCATCACGATCGGCGCGCAGACGATCACCTTCGCCTCAATCGCCTCGGCGCTCGCGACAACCGCGCTGGCTATCGGCATACAGGCCCTCTTGGCGCCGAAACCACCGGACCCCGAAGATGGGCGAGTACCGAAGACACAGAGCACACCCTCGCGCGTCTGGGCTGTCGGGCGCAACCGTCTTGCCGGTGCCTACATGCTCTGGGAAGCGAGCGGCAACTATCTCTATGCCGTCCAGGCTCTGGTCGCTCACCGTGTGAAGTCGATCAACCGCTACTGGCTCCATGACGACGAGGTTTTCATCGATGCCAATGGCGTCACCACCAACGATGATGATGGAAGGTATGGAGATAACGTCAGGCTGCTGACACGGTTGGGGCTTTCCACCGAAACGGCCTACGCTCCGATTGCCGATCCACTCTCTGCTTCCGGGATCTGGACCTATAACCACCGTGGAGATGGTCAGGCCTCTGTCGCCATGATCGCTACCTCTGCGCCTGCGAAGAACCAGAACAAGCGCTTCCCGTATGGCGCACCACAAGTTTCTGTAGAGGTTGATGGTGCGTTCTGCTGGGATTTTCGCATCAGTGCCGATCCCGGAAACCCGGCCGCCTGGGTCTGGACCCGTAACAGCGCCTTGGTTCTTTGCTGGCATGAATGCTTCAACGAGTTCGGAAACCGTCGAGACTATCGAAAGGCGATCTTGCCAGTTCTCGATATGTGGATCGAAGAGGCGAACATCTGCGACGAAGATGTCCCTCGGGCATCCGGCGGAACTGAGAAGCGCTACGAAACAAACGGCTGGGACACGACAGACAATGGCCCGAAGGTCGGGACACAGGCCATACTCGCGAGCTGCGACGGATGGACGATCGAGCGTGGCGATGGCGCCCTCCTGCTCACAGTCGGTAAGTTCCGCGAGAGCCGAGTAGAGACGCTGACTGATGCCGATATCATCGGCCATCAGATACAATATGACGTCCTCTTCGAGGACGAATGCAACCGGCTCGTGCCGAGGTTTACCTATCCCGACACAGGATATTCGACATGCGATACCGACTATTTCGAAGACAATACGGCTCAAATGGAAGCTGGACGCGTCTTGGCGAAGACAGGCGACTATCGCTATTGCCAACAATGGCGCCAAGCGCGACGCCTTGGAAAACGAGACTGGCTTCGAGAGCGACAGAAGGTCAGGGGATCGATCGATAGCCGCTTGTCTGGTTTCAATGCTGTCTATTGCCGGTGGGTGCGATTGCTCACACCGGTCCGACTGCCGAAGTGCAATGGTAAGGTGTTTGAGAACCGACGTCCAACCGTCGCCATCACGCGTGGCGGGTTCAGCATGGACCTTATTCAGCACCCGGACAATATCGACGATTGGAACCCTGTGGTTGACGAGGGGATGCAGCCGCCGGTCCCGAATACTCTCGGTACCGACAAGATACCGCCCGGCGTCATCAACACTGTTCAGGCAAAGGCCAATGGAGGCTCTGTCTACCTTCGGGTGCTTTTGCTCGATCCGGAATCGACCAGTTGGACACCGGTTATCTTCTATCGGGTCTCCGGTTCCAACAGCGCTTGGATCGAACAGCAGTTCCCGACATGGGGCGCCTCTGGCGGGTATGTAGAGCTGAACACCGGCCCAGTTCCCGTTGATGTCGATCTCGACGTCCAAGCCGGTTACATCGGCTCTGACGGATCATATGGACCACGGTCGCCGACCGAAACTGTTCATACGACGGCGGATCCCACCCCGGCCGGCCCAGTAATCAACCCGTCTGTATCGCCGGGGACCGGGAACGCAACTATCAACTGGACCGCTCCTAATAGCGGGAACTATGCAGCTGCTCGGATCTATTGGAATACGACCAATAACTTCGCGACAGCGACAGCGGTTTCTCCGCCGACGAGCGGCGCGCCGAACGCGTTCTCGTCCGCCACCATAACACTTACTGCAGGCGTCAAGTACGCCTGGATTGTGTCTCTCAATCGATCCGGTGTGGCAGGGACTCCCGTCGCAACCGGTGCATTCACAGTCTCCTAGTCAATCCAGCAAACTTGCCTCGTTCTTCTGGTCTCAAAGCCGGAGTGGCGAAGCTCGGAGGAGCTTATGCCTTTTAGCCCAAATGCCGAAATCATCTTCGCTGATGGTCCCACCGGCGCGCCAAAGCAACCGTACAAGCCAGACGTCCGCGCTTGGGGCAGCCAGCTCGAAGCTGCTGCAGACGCCATCGCGTCTGGCGCCGGGACAATTGCCAAGCAAACTCTAGCACAACTCAATGCCGATCTTGCGCATGCTGCAGATACGATGGCGTGGGTGTATGCGGACGGAAATGCTACGTCGAACGGCATCTATCGTAAAAGTGGCTCAAGTGGTTCTGGAGCGTGGTCATTTGCGTTGCCATTGCCATATTCGTTCATTGTTGCGGCGAACGCCGGGACTGGTACCTCCTCAGCGATCAGAGCGACAACCTCAATTCCGGTCACCAATGGTATGTTGGTTTCGGTTCCAATTGCGGTCCAGAACGCAACGTCTCCAGTAACGGTCACCTTCAATAATCAGCCGCCTTTGATCGTAAAGACCCGGAGCGGCCAAGATATTGCGGATGGAGACCTTACGCCTGGTTTCCTCCTTGGGATAAGGCTGGGAACCCTCTTCTATCTTTTGTCAGACACGGCCGTCGCAAGTCTCATCTATGCGGCGCGCGACGCTGCTGTCACGGCGAGGGATGCAGCTGAATTGGCACGAGATGGCGCAGTTGCTGCGCTGGCCTCGATTACCAATCAAATCTCCGCAGCATTGCCAATGGTCTACACCTTCCAAGTGGGCGGTGATGTGCAGTCGGCTGACGTCGAGAATGCTGAGGTCACCAAGCACCATGTGCTCTGGATGGCATTGGATGGCGTCCTGCAAAATGAGGATACTTTCAATGTGACGGAAGGCTTGATCACGCCGGTTGACGGCGATTGGCCCGAGGTCACGCTCCAAGTCAAGCTCGGAATCGGCATGCCAATAAGCATTGCGGCTGCCGTACCGCTAATGCAGAGCGTGCGGAACGTCCAGGTTGCCGATGATGCGGCGATCGAGGCGACGAAGCTTTCTTACACCGCCCTCGCCGCACCCTATGTGAAGCGAAGCGTCTCCGAGAAATTCAGGGAAGTCCGCAGCCTCGCCGACTACGGCGGCAAGGGTAATGGCACCTTCGACAATAGCGCCGCATGGGCAGATGCCATCGATGACGCCATGTCCTTTCCCAACGGCGGCACGATCTACCTCCCTGCAGGGCATTATGGCGCCGGCAGCAGCATTTCCTTTCCGAAGACCGCAGGCAAATGGCTGCGCGTTGTCGGCGAAGGGGCCGGTACGGTCATCGATGTCAGCGGCGTGGCTGATCATGCCTGGTATGTGGGCGGCGCTCTGGCGGCGGGCGGCACGAATTTTCGGGCGGAGCAGCTGCAGTTCGTCGGTCAAAGTCAGACCGGCAAGACGGCGATCCGGCTGGAAAACGCCAATGGCGCCCAATTCGAAAACATCTTCCTCGATACCATGAATGACGGCTTCGACATGACGGACAGCTATGCCGTCAGCTTCGTCGGCATTCAGACGGTCAACGTTGGCCGCTATTCGATTTATTCGAACACGCCCGCCCACAACACCATCATCGATCGCTGCAAGGCGTTCAATGCCGGCGTTGCAAACTCCGGATGCTTTCTCTGGATTGATGGACATACCGATAATCTCGTCGTCCAGAATTCGGATTTCGAAAGCTGCAGGCAGATCTTCAACCTCGCGGATGGCGGCTCGTCCGCCCGCTTTGTTGGAAACTATACCGAGTACTGCGTCACTGATCCCTTCGGTTTCGGGACCGGTGTGTACGGCCTGGACATGTCAAATAACTGGCTGTCTTTCGGCGCCGCGTTCGAATTTACCAAGTGGTTCGGCGGCGCCTTTCAACGCAACCGGCTCTTCAACCAGAATATCTTTTGGAACTCGACATGCCGGGATGTGCAGACCGGCGGCAACCGCCTGTCGGGCACTTCGACGATGCAGCCGTTTCCTGCGCAGGCGATATCGGCCTTTCTCAACGGTTCGTCCGTCGGCGCGCGGCCGATCACCTATTTCAAGGATCAAGGCGGCTTCGTCCACCTGACGGGCGAGCTCGTCGTCGGCGCCAATGGTAGCCCCGCGTTTTCGCTTCCTGCCGGCTATCGCCCTATCCCCGCCGGCATCCATCCGCGGTTCTCCACGGTTAGCGCAGTCGACAACAAGAGCGCCTTTCTGATCGCCGACAGTTCGAACGGCAACATCGTTCCGACCTGCAGCGGCAATCAAACCATCACCCTCGACGGCATCATCTTCAAGGCGGAATAGCGATGAACGCACCCACCAGGATCACCCCCCAGCTCCGTGCCGACTGGATCGGCGAATTCGCGAAGGCGGGACAGGCCAAAATACCGGATGTCGTTCAGCGGGTTTATGTCGAGGACCGGAAAGCGTATTTCGCGGTAACGGCAACCCAGCCAAGCCATGCGCTGTGGTTCCTGAACGGCGACCGCTATTTCGAGATCGATGAGGAGCAGATCACCCTCACCATGGCTGGTGGCGATCTGCAGAAAGCTGTGGATGCGTCTTATTTCCTTGGGTTGCCGACCATTTCCCTGCAGGGGGAGGTTTCGCTAACGCAACCGCTTCGAATGCGCCCGGGCGTCTCGATTTGGTCAATGCCAGGAGCTGGAAGGATCACGCAGGCGGCAGGTAAGGATCTCACGGTTTTGGTCGATTGGGACACCTATCTTGCTCGATCGGCGCATCTGAATGGGATCGAAATAGATGGCGACCAGGCTGGGAGATCGCAGTCGTTAAACATCGACCGATTTGCTTGCCTGATTGGTCGTGCCGATGATGTCAGGATAGACGCCTGCAGGGTCGGCGGCATTGTGGGCTATGGTATCTTTGTAAGCTCGGGAAAGCGGGCGCAGATCACAAACAACGAGATCTTCGATTGCAATGTCATCGCGATCTTCGCGAATGCGGTCAGCGTCGGCGACAGAGCTGGCCACCGAATTGCTGGAAACCGTCTTACCGGCTATATCGGCAACCATGCCATCGCTCTCTGGCGATCCCAGGGCTGCTATGTTGCGCGAAACTACATATCGGCTCAAAGCGTTCTGGCGGTCGCGGGAAATATTGTGGCAGGCGTATTCACAAGAACCGGAGGATCGACGCTAGAAAAAGTGCGACCTGGTCACTACGCAATTTACAGCGGCGGCTACGAGGCGCTCGTTACCGAGATCATCGATGCGAACACTATTCGATTAAACACCTCCAGTTCCGCAGCAGGTATCTTCGCGGCGTTTGGCACGGGAGATTTGCTTACATCAGCCGGCGGTCTCGACAACATTTTCGAAGGAAATGAAACGCTTGGTGGCGCTTCCTTGGGATGCTCAGCAACATCGAGTGATGGCATCGGCTCCGATTTCGGATCGATCTTCGAACGAAACACAATCAGGAGTATTGGCTCAGCCGGTCTATCGGTGCAATCGCAGGGATCGGCGAAAACGACTTTCGTAACGATGCGAAATAACTTTGTTGACGATTTTGGCCTTAATGGCCTGTCGGCAGACGCCAATTTTAGCACGGGCTGCACTATTGGCGGCTCCGACTCCGTCGGCTGCGTGGTTGAGGGTAATCACTATAGATCCACAACAACCACGAATAGAGGCATGAATATCATCACCAATTCGGTAGTGCGTGGCTCCAACAATGTGTCCGATACGATTGATCGCAGCATCCAGAATGGTGCGGAGGTAAGCTTCATCTCTGCCTTCCCGGGCGCTACCACGACCGTTGAGGCGTACGAAGATGTTGTGTATTTTTCCATAACAACCGGCGCGACCGCCCCTGACGTTGATCCGCAATTCTACCTTTCCCACAAGATCATCCCGATGCGTGGAAAGCGCGCGTCTTGTGAAATGACGCGAGCGCCGAATGCAGACCTTCTGCCAGTCAACACAAATTATCCAGACGATCAAAATGCCAGCGGATTTCAGATCAAGGGAACCTTGGCCCCAAATTCAACCTATCATTTTGTCGCTAGGCTATAGTTGTTGAATGCGGCACGGCGATCGCGTTCTCTAAGAAGCGATGCAATATCATCCATGAGTATTTCCGCATAAACCTTCTCGCCAAAGGTGGCCTTGCGTGCCCTATCTACGGCATCAAGCGCCAGCTCATAGCGGCGGCGCTTCAAATGAGCAGCGCCGATCTGGCTCCAATAAGTGGAATGGCTCGACCGAATATCTCGAATATCCTCAATAAAGCTCCGGATATCAGGTGCGCCAGAGAGCAGCATACCGGGTAGATGTTTTCCCAGTATAGGCGTTTGACCAAGGTAGCTCAGTACGATGTGCCCAGCAAACGGAAGGGACACAAGCCTCAAATTATGGGTTTCGAGGATCTTCTCTGCATTCAATCGATCTCTCACATTCATGGGATCGAGCATTAGGATGCCGCTAGGCGTGCTGCTGGTTTCTACTTCGTCGAAGGTGAAAGGAACGTTTTTCATATCCTCGCGCCATCTGTCTTCCCATGGTGCCTTTTTCTGGTCCATCGAAAATTGCGGTGCGAAGGCCACAACTCTTCGAAAAGAAAGATGGCGTGAGAAATTGAGCGCCGCATATGCGCCCATGCTCGACCCGTACCCGATCCGACCTCTGGAGCCGCAGTGTGCGTCAATGACCTCAATAGCCTTTAGTATTTCGTCATTTTGGTACCAGTCGTTGCGAGCGCACTTTACGGAAACCACATTGATATTGTTGGACGTGAGGTATTGCAGGCCAAACGGCTCTCCATCGAGGCTCGGAGCGTGGTGCCATGCATCGAAACACACAACGACATCGCCCATATCGGCAATTGCGGCATGCACGCGGATGAAGCGGCCGCCAAATATTATTGAAGAATTCAAAGTCATGTCTGCCCCCAGTGGGCGAAGAAAGCATAAGCTGTATTGCAAGTCCAGATTGCTTTTCTATGGTTCCGCTCGGTTTTGATAAGTGTGGTTCGCCGCCACAGCGAAGGAAGTTGCGGCGGCATGCATTTGACCCTATCCGCGCCGCCCTAAACTCGGTTCCGATCACAACTGGAGCCGTTCATGTTCAACGCAACTATCCTCGCCGCGATTCGATCAGTCGCCTTAGCGCAATAGTTGCGATCCAGAAAATCCGTATCCTTTAGGAAAACCCCATGAAGCCCAAACTCGTCCCGAACGCGGGGCGGGTGCTTAAGCGTTCGCTCAGTCTGCGGATGATCGAGGCGTTTGTCGCGATCACGCTGCTCGACTTGGCGGCGTCGCTGGCGCCTGCCGTAGCGTCATACCTTCCTTTCAATCCTGTCTGGCTTCTCGCCCTTGCGTCCGTCTGCGGCTCGTTGGCGTGGGCCTTCCGGTTCGTCCTTCAATCCAAAATCTCAGGAGATCGCGATGCCGATCAGTAAGCTCCGCTCCACGCCGCGGGCCAAGGCCCTCATTGCTTCCATCGTGGCCGCATCGGTCGCCGGGTATGTCGCGATCTTTCCGGGGCAGCCGAAGGTCCACGATGACGTGGCGCTTGCCATCAAGACGGCTATGCCGTGGGAAGGCCGCCAGCTCGTCGCCTATTTCGACCGGATCGCCAAGCCGCCGGTCTGGACGATCTGTGACGGCGATACGGATGACGTTCGCCCGGGTCTGGTCGAGACGCCGGCCGGCTGTGATCAGCGAACCGCCATGAAGATGGAGAAGCGGTATCGGCCGGCGCTCGTTGCCTGCATTCCCGACTGGGATAAGCAGCCGCTCGCCTGGCGCGGTATGATGCTGTCCCTGTCGTGGAACATCGGGACCGGGGGCGCCTGTGGCTCGACGGCGGCTCGGATCGTCAACGATGCTGCCCGCCAGAGCAGGCGGCCGGATTATCTGGCGAGCTGCAATGCAGCGACTGCTTTCAACAAGGCCGGCGGTCGTATGATCATCGGCCTCGCCAAGCGCCGCGAGATGGGGGATGCCTCCCGGATCGGCGAAGGCGAGCTTTGCGTATCGGGGATCTGATCATGTTCGGTTTTGGCATCTTCGATTATCTCAAAATCGGCGCCGGCATAGCGCTCGGCGCATCGCTCGTCTTTTACCCGGCGCGCTGGATCGGCCAGGGCGAAGGCAAGCAGATGGCGGCAACCGCCGCGCTCTCCAAATCCGTAACCCTCCTTCGCGATAGGAATGTCGTCAATGATCAGGTCACTTCTTCTGACGCTGCCTCTCTGTGCGCTGATTTCGGGCTGTCAGACAGTGACGCCGCAGAATGCGTGCGACGGCTGGCAGAAACTAACGCCAAGCCTGGGAACGTCAGTAACGGTCCTGCAGACGGATCGTCCGTTTGCCAACCAAGTCGCGGCTCACAACCGATTCGGCCATGAGCAAAAATGCTGGTGAGGGCGGCTCATGCCTAGAGCCGTCTCGCTTGCCTTGTTCATCCTGACCGCCGGCGCACTCATCACCATGATCGCTGGCCGATTGCTTTCTCTCCTGCCGTGAAAGACCGACCCTGATGGCGCCTCCGGATGATAATCACATTCACCAACAGATTGGCTCTCTCACGGCCAAGATTGACATGTTGATAGAGGCCACTCGGCGATCAGAGGAGAAATCCGACGTTAGCCGGGCCTCGATGCATCGACGTATGGATGAGATCGTGGATCGGGTTGCTAAGGTGGAAAATTCGGCAATCTCGGTTCAGGAAGATGTCAAGGAAATGAAGCCGATCACGGATGATGTGAAGCGTTGGAAGTTAATGGGAATCGGCGCGTTGGGCGTGATCGGCGTCGCAGGGATGGCGCTCGGGGTATCATTCGCCGATGTGTTGAAACGAATAGCAACCGTGTTGATCGGTCGCTAAAACCTCCTGCCGCCCTTAGGCTGAGGGTACTCCTCCCACCTGTGCTCAAAGCAGTACCAGCGAGTTTCGCCCTTGCCGATGTTATACCCAAGACTGCCCCACACCTTGCAACCGGGATGCTCGCACCAGTGTTCGAAAAGGACAGAGGGCGCCTGACGCGGGATAGCGTTGGCTTCATCGCTCATCAGTTTAGACCCGAGCCGCGCATGTGCCGCATCGAGGATGCCAAACTCCCCGAAAAGTTCTCGAGGCTTTTCAGCGCATAGGCAAATTGCACCTTGGCTCTTTCATCAGGTGTTCGCTCTCCTGATTCTTTCAGATTGGAGCCGACGCGCGCCAGCACATCGTCGATGTATGCGCCGATGTTGCCGGATGCCGAGCCGACGCTCGCTAAGATGTGGGCCATCAGAAGCTCATGCATCAAGCAGCGGCCTTTGAGTTCGGTGATCAGCTTTTCCAGATGATCGGCACGCTCGTTTTCCATGTCGGACCTCACTTTTCTTTCTTTGGTAGAAGAATGATTTCATCGTCTGGTAGTGGCCGTTGAAGCGCCTTCGCTTCTTCCCACTGCGCCGTAAGCCAGGTTTCGATCTCGTCCTGATTTCTCAGGATTGCCGGCATGGCCTTCTGATGGATCGGCCCAACGACCCCGTTCGGCTCAGTCGTTAGGAAGCCGAAGAGATCGACCGTAATCTCTCCCTCCTTCACCTTCCTCACCGATCGCCATTGCGGCACCCATAGGCCCGCAAAGAACATCAGCGGCTCGTCCGGGCTGCGGGCGAACCAAGCGTTCGGCGTTCTGCCTCCGTCGACCTTGCTGGCCGGATCCGGCTCGGCAAAACGGTTGAAGGGCACCACGCAGCGGTTCTCTACGCCGAGCCACCTCTTCCAATGCTTGCTTGAGGTGTTGCGAACGTTTGTCGTTCCGCCGTCGGGCTCCATCCTCAGAAGCTCGTCAAAGTCGACCTGCTTGCCCTTGGCGCGGAGCTTGTCGGCGCGCTTGGTGGCGGCGTCCAGTTGGGCTTTCTGGGAGGATGGCAATCCCCACCGAACCTTGGCAAGCTCCCGGCCGGCTGGCGTGTTCCGAACGATCGGCGCCATCTGATCGGGGTAAAGGTCAAGCTCCGGTTCGAGGTTGCCGATACTGTCGATCAACGCCTTCGTGATCTGACGGATGGCTTCCTGGTTGGTCGAGATATTATAAAGATTGCACATACAAAACTCCTCTATCCCCGCGCCAGCGATGTGACGACAATATTCGCCAAGCCTTTGAGGCCGCATTTCCGGCACCTTAGAACGCTACTGGCACCCGAGACCGGTGCATCTTCCCCAAGAGCCTTCTTTAGTTTGACGGCGTCAATCTCGCTCTTTCTCCCGCACGAGCAATGCGCATAAAGCCTATGCCATTCCCTCAGGTCGGAAAAGAGAAGTGCATCCTTCCTGTGCTCCTGCGGGTTGATGTATCCCATTCGTTTCGCCCACTCGTCTGGCGAGAAGTGATAGTGCATCTTGCAGCGGTTATAGACCGTGCTTTCGGTGCGCTTGCATCCCAGCGACTTTGCGACGAGCGCTGGAAGCGAAGGCATCGACAGATTGCCATGCTCTTCCATGAGAGCCGCTGGCTTGATCCGTTTGAGGATCTCGCAATCCTCGCAGATGAAGTCGATTGTTTCGCCCTTATAGTCTGCAAGCATGTTCGGTGGAGATTCTACGAGCTTAACGTGCGACATCGGGTCATTCCGGCTCGTAAGCAGGCCTAAAACCGCGGCCAAAACCCTGGCTCATTGCTGCCTCGGTCAACGCAAGCTGACCACGGACGAACTGCAGCATCTCCAGCGCCGCAGCGATCGTTGCCCTGGCATCGCCGTGATAAAGGGCAAGAGCCGCGTCCACCGGATCAATCTCTGGTTCCTCAATGGCGATCTGTTCGGCAGTCATTGGTCGCACGTCTCCGTTCCGCCGTTAAGGGCGGTTCTCACATAGGAAATTTTGGAAAACTGAGGCTACTACGCCTCGTTTGTTCTCAAAATGTTCTCATTTTTGGGGAGAGTCAAGCACCATTGAAAATGCTATGGGTGCCACATGAGAATCGCCGTTGCCACGATCGCTGCTCTGATGTTTGCCAGCCCGCTTTATGCCGGGGAGCCTGTGACCGCGAGAATATCCGTCTGCTTCACGCCGGCCGAACAGTGCGAGGCCCAGATCGTTGATGCGATCGACAAGGCGCAATCCTCCATCCGGGTCCAGGCGTATGGCTTCACGGCATTCCCGATCATCCATGCGCTACAGCGGGCCGCGGGCAGGGGCGTTGAAGTCTTGGCTATCCTCGACAAGACGAACGAGCGGAAATATTCGGGCGCCACGTTGTTGGACGCCGCCGGCATTCCGGTCTGGATCGATTTCGAGCCAGCGATTGCCCACAACAAGATCATCGTGGTTGACGAGCACCTGACGATCGGCGGCTCTTACAATTACACCGCAGCGGCGCAGAAGCGGAATGCGGAGAACGTGACCTTTACTGAGAGCCGGGAGTTGGCCCGCGAGTATCTGGCAAATTGGGATAGCCGGCTGAAGGTGTCGAGAGCGTTTGAAGGTGCCAGGACTAACGCGCCATCAGGGCAATGATCTCTGCGCAGTGCTCTTTATAGAGACGTGTCATAGTTACTCCGTGCTCGTCGTCCCCGAGTACATGGGGATCACCGGTCATTTCCGAAAAGAAATTCATCACGGCCACACGAAGGGTCATAGCTTGCGCACTGGAAAGCTGTTTGCCGTTAATGGTGACGGAAGCCTCGTCGCTCATTCTCCCGCCTCCTTGCTTTCCTGAAGGGCTGCGTCGATCATGGCTTGCCATGCATCTTTGAGTTCGCCATCGGTGACGGGGTTTCCATCGTTCCATATCCAATCCCTCATGGCGGGAGCGTCAAGAATTTCTGACGTAGGCTCTCGCGCCGCCTCAAAGAAGGCTCTAGCGAGAGCGCATGATTTCTGGCGTCTTTCATGAAAATCAAGCGTATCTCCTCTTGTCGGGATAGGGATATTACTCTCCCAAACATCGGGATCTATTGCCCTAGCCACGCGCTCAATCATATTCATTGGTGGTATCCTTTTGACCGTGAACAAAACATGTCTCACAATTTATTCCGTAGGTGAACGCCACAGAAACAGAGTGACACGGGCGTATAGAAACTGCTCAAGACTGCAGCTGCCTCTACAGCTGAACACCAGAGTGAGGACGTAGCGCAGTCTAAAAAATAGATAGGCTCGCAATCCCCGCAGGCGGTGACTTTACGCGTATTTAACCTCGGTCAGCGTCATTGCTGTCTGATGTGGTGTCGACCGAGGTTAGAATACGCCACAGCGTTGAGCATTCGTTCGGTTGGGGTCTCCACACAGTGCTGGACGATAGATGCTTTAATATCCGGCTCACAAATCCTGTGCTCAACTCATTATTCTGTGGAGGGGCACCGGCGCACGCCGCAATGCGCACATGTTATTCATTAGGATCTCTTCGCTCACGAATCACTGCACCGTCCGTTTTCACAAGGGCAGGCGATTGCGATTGAGAACGAAATTGATCCAATGGAGTCCTTCATGGCTGACATCCGCGCACCACTTTCCGGGGTGATACCGAAGATTTCCGTCGTCGGTGTCGGCGGTGGCGGCGGCAACGCGATCAACAATATGATCGCGCAACAACTTCAGGGCGTCGAATTTATCGCGGCAAATACGGATGCGCAGGCGCTCGCGACGTCCAAAGCCACCCGGCGCATTCAGCTTGGCGCACAGGTGACGGAAGGTCTTGGCGCTGGCTCCTTGCCGGACATCGGACGAGCAGCTGCCGAGGAATCCATTGACGAGATCATGGATCACCTCCAGGGCACGCACATGTGCTTCGTGACGGCCGGAATGGGCGGCGGCACTGGCACGGGCGCCGCCCCGATCATCGCCCAGGTCGCGCGGCAGGCGGGCATCCTCACGGTCGGAGTCGTCACCAAGCCCTTCACGTTCGAAGGCAACCGGCGCATGCGCACAGCCGACGCTGGCATCGAGCGGCTCCGTGAGAGCGCGGACACCGTCATCGTCATTCCCAATCAGAACCTGTTTCGCATTGCGGATGCTACGACCACCTTCGCAAATGCATTCGTGACTGCGGACCGGGTCCTGTATTCGGGCGTCAGCTGCATCACCGATCTGATCATCAAGGAGGGTCTCATCAACCTCGACTTCGCCGATGTTAAATCCGTGATGCGGGGAATGGGGCGCGCAATGATGGGAACGGGCGAGGCCTCAGGACCGGGCCGCGCATTGAAAGCGGCAGATGCCGCCGTTTCGAACCCGCTTCTGGACGACATGAGCATGAAGGGCGCACGGGGCGTGCTGATCTCCATTTCCGGCGGAACGGACATGACGCTATTCGAGGTCGATGAGGCCGCCAGTCGCATCCGCGATGAAGTCTTTGCCGATGCCGATATCGTCGTCGGTGCGATCTTCGACAAGAATCTCGACGGCGTGTTCAGGGTATCGGTCGTAGCGACGGGTCTGGAAAGTCTCTCGGCATCCGCTGGTCAGCCCATGGAAATCAATATGGATCGGTACTGACGGGCTTGGGCTTGGTAGTCCTGATTTATTCCTTCGATTGCATTAGAGCCCCGGCGCCTGCGACGGGGCTTTTTCTATACGTCAAAGCGCGCCGTTCTTCGGCGGAATCACATCGTTGAGGTGATAATTGCCGACGACGTGATATTTCCAGCGAACAGGGTCATGAAGCGTATGCGTGCGCGCATTGCGCCAGTGCCTATCGAGGTTGAGGTCGAGCTTGACCGAGGCCGTACCGGCAAGCTCGAACAGGGTGTTCGTCGCCTCGATGGCGATTTCCGTCGTCAGCACCTTGGCGGCCGCTACGGCGAGCGTTGCCTCGACCACTCTCTTTTCGGTTGTCTCGACCTGCGCGGCATCGACCTTGCGCCCGGCGCGCTCGACGGTCGCAGTTGCAGCTTCCAGTCGGATAGCGATCTGGCCGACCTTGGCGATCGTGAGCGGATCGTCGCTTGCACGCTCGACGCCGCTATCCATCCAGGGACGGGATCTCGTCTTCACGAAGTCGAGTGTTTCGGCAAAGGCAGCCCGGGCAATGCCGAGATCGACGCCGGCATGGATGATCTGGCCGACGGAGCCGATCGTCGTCGGCCGTTCGAAGCCCTTATGGTGGAGCACGACATGATCGGCATTCACATAGACATTGTTGAGGACCGTGGTGCCGCTGCCGGTGGTGCGCTGTCCGAAGCCGTCCCAATCATCGATGATCTCAACGCCTTCCGTACCTTTTGGAACAAAGGCCATGACAAGCTTGTCGGCTTCATCGAGCGCGAATACAGTGACCCAATCGGCGAAAAGAACGCCGGTCGAATAGAACTTGCGGCCGTTGATGCGATAGCCCGGACCATCGCGGGTGATGCGGGTATTGTGATGCCCGACCGTCTTCGTGCCCCTTTCCGAAAGGGCGTTGCCGAAACGATCTCCGGCGAGCGCCCGGCTGAAGAAATAGCGTTTCTGATCTTCCGAACCGTCGATGCGCAAAGCTTCGAGAATGTAGAAATGGTTCTGCGGTATCTGGCCTAACGAGCCGTCCGCCTGTGCCAGGATTGCCGTGATTTCGGCCAGCGTCGCATTCGAGACATCGAGCCCGCCATAGTCCTCGGGCACGGTAATCGCCAGCAGGCCGGATAGTGCCAATGCATCCATTTCGGCAAAGGGCAGCAATCTCTCGCTATCGCGCTGCGAGGCGGTGGCGGCAAAGTGCGCGGCAAGCTCCTGCGCGACGGCCAGCGCCTGTTGCTCGGTTTCCAGCAAGGCCGCCTCGGGATGCGTGGCGTTGATATGGTGCAATTGCGCGTTCATGAGCAGGCTCCGATTTCATTCGGCGCCACGATGCAGCATTCAAAGCGGGGCTTCGAGGAAAGGCATTTCGTTTTTGGGAATGCGACTGCCTCTTCATTCCTTTCTCTATAGAATTTATAGTCATTTACTGCCCAAGGCTACGCCAATGCGGATAGAGATTGATGTTACCACCGGTTAGCGGCGACCGGCTCGCCAGTCTTCGAAGCGTGCGTGGGCCAGCGCAAGCGAAGCAACGACCGGCGTGAAACCGTGGAATGGCAGGGGGCGGCTGGATTGAAGCGGTATCGGCAGGGAATCCGCCGTCTCGCCGAGGGCCAGTCTCGCCAGCGTCCGGCCGAGCTGCGCCGTCATGGCGATACCCCGGCCGTTGCATCCGATCCCGCCAAAGAAGCCGTCACCAAAATGGTAAAGACGCGGCAGGAAATCCGGCGTCATGATCGCCGTCCCAGTCCAGACGATCTCCACGCCTGGATGGCGCGGCAGGCGGAGTTCGGATGCTAGCCGGTCGACGACGGCGCAGCCGACGCGCTCGAAGGCGCCGATCGGATTGATCGCCATGCCGCCGCTGATCAGCCTGTTGTCGCGGTCTAGCCGATAGGTAAAAAGATTGGAGCGCGTATCGCCAACCGGGCGTCGGTGCGGCGCGATACGGGCAACCGTTTCCGTCTCGATTGGCTTGGTCGCCACCTGATAGACCCTGAGCGGCACGCCGGTGCGCCCCATGCGGGTCGCAACACCGCTCGTAAAGGCGTTCGTCGCCAGAAGCACGCTGTCCGCCTCGATCTCCCGGCCCGCAAAGGCAATCCGCCAGATGCTGCCATGTCGCTCGACCCGATCCACCGGGCTGCTTTCGCTGACTTTGCCACCATGCCGCGTTACGGCATGCGCAAGACCATAGAGATAGTTCAACGGATGGATGGTTCCGCCGGAATGATCGATCAACCCGCCAGAATAGATATCCATTCCCGTTTCGCTCTGGATCTCCCGGGCCTCGAGGAATTCGACGGGACGGCCAAGCTCCGCCCAATCGCGGGCGCGTTTGCGCAGAACGTCGGCCATAGCCTCGCCATAGGCAGGCTGCAGCCAGCCGGTCTGGGCTGCATCGCAGGCAATCCCTTCTTCGGCGATGGTCGTATAGACCCGATCGGCTCCCGCGCCGACGAGAGATAGAAGGGCGTCGGCTTTATCGCGAGGCAGCTTTTGGCGAACGGTCGCTGGATCCGCCTTTGCGAAATTCGGAACGACGAAGCCGGCATTCATGCCGCTTGCGCCGGCGCCCAAGCGGCCCGCCTCCAGAACGCAGACGGAACGGCCGGCGCGGGCAAGATGAAGTGCCGCCGTGAGGCCTGTAAACCCGCCGCCGATCACCACCATATCGCAGTGTGAAGGCAGCTCGCGGACAAGCTCCGGCGGCGGGTTGGCCGTCAGCGTCCAGAGCGTCGGATTGGTGGGGCGGGCAATGCTGCTGGGCATGAGCGGGTGATCTTCCAAAACCTATGCCAGATCGCTGTCTCGATATGCCGGCCGCTGAAAGGAATCTCTGGTCCATGTTTTTTAGACGAGGCGCCGTTTCACGCGCCTCGTCATGCTTTCAATGACTTGTGCCAGATTACTTGATCTTGTCCTTGAGAGCTGCGACGTCTTCCATCTTTAGCTCACCATCGGTCGTGACCTTGCCATCGGCGATCTTCCACAGGCGGAACGGGCCGGTGATGTCCCCATACTGATCGAAGGAAACCGGGCCGATGACGCCTTCGTAGCGGATCGGCTTGCCTTCCTTGATGAGGCCCAGCGCCTTGGCGAACTCGTCCTTGCCGGCATAGATCGGCGTGCCCTTCGGGTCGACGACCTTGTAGATGTCGTCCTTCAGCTTGGACGTGTCGTCGCCGGCGATCGCAAGAGCCAGACCAACGATCGCGCCAGCGTCGTAGGCGCGGTCCGCGGCCGGGTTGGTCGGCTCGATGCCAGAGAAATCCTTGTAGTTCTTGTTGAAGTAGTCGGTCGACGGCGTCGGCGTCGTGCCGGACGACGTTCCATAGGCATCCTTGAGGTAATCGGCTCCAACGGAGTCGATGAAGTCAGGGCTGTTCATGCCGTCATTGAGCAGGAATTTCTGCGGGCCGCCCTGCGAGATCCAGGTGCGGGCAATCGTGGCGCCGTCGACCGGTGTGCTGACGAGATAGAGACCATCCGGGCTGCCTGCCATGCCGGCGGTGACTTCCGACGCATAGCTAGACTGCTTCTCATTGTAGGGCGTGGTCGAGACGATCGTGCCGCCGAGCGCCTTGTAGGCCTTCGAGAACTCAGCGACCATGTTGACGCCGAAGTCGCTGTTGACGTGAATGATCGCCAGCTTCTTGAAGCCCTTGTCGATCGCGTATTTGGCGGCAGCGATGCCCTGCAGCGAGTCCGAGGTGATCGTGCGGAAGAAGATGCCGTTGGTCTTGCCTTCACGGCCGAGCGCCGTCAGCGTCGGCGAAGAGGCGGCCGGCGAGATCTGCACGACCTTGGCGGGCGCAGTGACCGAGGTCAGGATCGGGATCGTGACTGAAGAAATGATGCCGCCGATAACAGCGGGAACCTTCTTCACCTGCACGAGCTGCGTGGCAGCGTCGACTGCGACGTTGCCCTGGCTCTGGCTGTCGCGCGTATCCGTCACCAGATCGCAGCCGTGCACGCCGCCGGCGGCATTGATGTCACGAAAGGCCATCTCGACGGATTTCGCGCCGGCCTGGCCATATTCGCCGGCCGGACCGGTCAGTTCCATCACGAGACCCACAGTCACCTTGCAGTCGGCGGCATTGGCAACACCGGCTGCGGCCAGAAGGGCCAGAGCCGTCGTGATTTGAAATATCGTCTTCTTCATCTTTGTTCCCCTTGTTCGGTCAACGATTTTCATTTTGATTTTAGGAACCTGTCAGTTGTCCGGCATCTGCAGCCAGGTTTCATGCAGATGCTGCCATTCGACACCGTTGGGCGCCGATGAACTTGCGGTGAAAAGCGCGCTTGCCTGACGCCGGCTATATTTGCCGGCGCGCATCTGCGCCTCGACATAGGTGAGAACGATCATGTCCTCCGTCTCAAAGGTCGCGCGGATATCGGAAATCTCGATGCTGAAATTGCCGTGAAAGCTTGCCCGGTTTGCCCGGATTAGCTCGATGGTCTCCGGGCGGTCGAAGACGCGCCCTGTCGGCGGGATCATATGAAAAGCTTGGCCGAAGGTGTGTTCGCAGCGGCCGAAATCCGTATCATCGGCGGTTGCCGCATCATACCAGGCTTCGAAGAAGCGATGAAAGTCGATGACCTCGGCGCTGGCTTTCCTGAAGAGAGACGATTCCTGGCTCATACTTTTCCTGCATTGAGGTTGTAGTGCATGATCGAGCCGTGCCTGCCGGCGCGGTCACGCTCTAGCGTGTACACATCACCTTCAAGACCCGGGCTCTGGGCGATAATGTCCGAGATCTGCCCACGGTCTTCGTCCGAGAGCGAGATATCCATAATCTTTGCATTGGCGAGCGCATGCGCCTGGTTGCGCGCGCCGACGATGACGGCGGCCACCTGCGGCTGTTCCAGCACCCAGGCGCTGGCGATCGTGGCGATATCGACGCCATGGCGATCACCGACGGCCTTCAGCGCACCGAGCAGCGATTGGAACAGCTCCCAGTCGCCGAAATCGTCGATGATCAGCTTGTATTTTACGAGAGAGCGATTCTCGAGCGGCATCTCGGGCTCGGGCTGCCCCAGCCATTTGTCGCTAAGGAAGCCGCCTGCCACCGAGCCGTAGCAGAGGAATCTAACGTCGTTTTCAGCCGCCAGCTTGGCGAGGCTGTGCGACGGCCGCTGATCCAGAACCGAATATTGCAGCTGCTGACTGACAAGCGGAATGCCGGCAGCTAGGATCTCGGCAATATGCGGCGTGTCGAAGTTGGTTGTGCCGACATTGCGCACCTTGCCTTCCCGGCGCATCTCGTCCAGCCAGCTCAGCGCTTCGAGATAGCCGGGCAGGGCGTAGTCCCACCAGTGAAACTGCACCAGGTCGAGCTGCTCGGTTTTCAGCTTGCGTAGCGATTTGTCGACGATGCCGCGAATATAATCGCGGCTGATCGTTGCCAGTTTCTCAAGATCGGGCACCAGCTTCGTGTGCACCTTCATGGCACCTGCGGCTTCCGCGCCGCGTTCATTGCGAAGCCGCTCCCGTGCCTCGCCGATCAGTTCCTCGACCCCGGTATAGATATCGGCGCAATCATAGGTGCGGATGCCGACGTCGAAGGCGGCGATCAGGTCGGTGACGGCCTGGACGCGATCGATGGCGCCGTGTCCTCCGGCAAGCTGCCAGCCGCCGCGGATGACGCGGGAGATCTTATATCCGGGGCTGAGCTCAAAAGTCTTGGCGGTCATGCGGTTCATTCTCCTTCAGGCAACGGCACGGCCGTCGTTTCGGCATGGCTGAACCGCCGCTTGCTCGTTCTGACGATCCGCAGCCGGCTCGCGCAGTTGGGGTCGGGGCAGGCGATTTCCGCATCCGAGGTCATCCAGTCGTTCTTATGGGTTGGTCGCTGTTTGGCCGCGAGCAACGGCAGGACGGCGGATATCGAATAGATCGAAAAGCCCTGTCCCGGCGGCAGGGACAGCATTTCGCCCTTGAGCTCGAAATAGTCGCCCGGCTTGGCGCCGCAATAGATCGGCTTGCCCTCAGGTATGACGGCCTCGACCCTGAGATCGAACAGCTCGAAACTGTCGTCGACTGGTGCGGTCATCTCATATCTCCGCGCGCTCGAAGGTGACTTCGCAGGCGCCGTTGCGGCGAATGACGCCGCAGGCTGCGGCGAAATCTTCTCGTTCGTCGGGACGGACCTGGGCGACGACGCTGCCGGCAAGCCAGCCGATGGGGAACAGCAGGCGAGCACCTTGTCCATAAAACAGGCCGATATCGAAAATGGCGTCGGGGTTGCCGCCCCACATGCGCGGAGGCACATAGCTCAATATGATATCGCCGGGCTGTGGTGTCAGCGTTGCATTCTCCGCCGGCAGGGCGCTCGCATAGGAAGCGCCTATCAGATGCGCCGGCGGGACAGGGCAGGAGATTTCCGGGCCGGTCCACATCGCATGAATGCCGCCGACCACACGCGGCTCGCTGAGATATGTCCACAGAAAGGCTGCATTGTCCGGCGACTTGGCATCCAGCAGCGGCGCATGGACGTTGAGACCGGAGCGTGGTTCGGAGATCTTGATGGCGCGCTGGCTCATATGGATAGGCCCTTCTTCGCTTCTGCTTCCAGTTTGCTGCGCAGGAAGGTGAAGGGCCGGCTGATATCTGCGACCAGCGCATTGCGGGCTTCTTTGGCATCCTGTGCGGCCATCGCCTTGACGATGGTGCGGTGATAATGGGCAGTGTCGACCTCGCCGGCGTCGGAGAAGGCGTAGATTGCGACACGGATACAGGGACCTGATTGCAGCCATAGGCTCTCGATCATCGGGATCAACACAGCCGAGCCGCAGGCGCGATAGATCTCGAAGTGGAAAGCCTGATTGAGCGTCACCTCGCGGTCGACATCCTTCTTGTGCTTGAGGGCGCGCATCTCGTCCCATTCGCCAAGCATGCTTTCGATGGTGGAAATCTGGCGCGCGGTCATGCGGGTCGCTGCAAGCGCGATCGCCTCGCCTTCGATCAGAATGCGGGCACGCAAGAGGTCGTCCATGCGCTCGAGCGTGATCGGCGGCACGCGAACGGATCGGTTGGGGAGGGCTTCCAGCGCCTTTTCGGTGATCAGCCGGCCGAGCGCCTCGCGCACCGGCATGGTGCTGGTCATCAATGCGTCGGCAAGGCCTCGGATCGTCAGCACCTGGCTCGGCTCGAAAAGGCCGCCGATCAGCGCGCGGCGCAGCTCGGAGTAAACCCGGTCTTGAACCGTCTCACGGCCAACGGGCGCAAGCTGTGCGGCAATCGGATCGCTCTTCTCTGCGGCGGCCTTTTGCATTCGAAATCCCTTTTTCGGCTTGCAGAGTGGATTAAAGCTGATTAGCGTGATCAATGCAAGTGTGATCACAAATCAAATAATCAGGGAAGCGCAATGATCGCTTTCCGGCCAGAGGGATCTCATGAGTACGACCACTGAACGACATGGCGAGGACGCTCGGCCGGTTCTGAGCGCAAAGAACGTGGTGCGCCGGTTCGGCGGCATCACTGCCGTCGGCGATGTTTCGTTCGATGTGCGGCAAGGCGAAATCCTGGGATTGATCGGCCCGAATGGAGCCGGCAAGACGACGATGTTCGATCTGCTGGCCGGCAGCGTTGCTCCCACCAGTGGCGAGATCACGTTGAATGGCACGCCAGTTGCCGGTGAGGCGGCGCACCGCCGGATCGGCCGCGGTCTCGGACGCACATTTCAGATTCCGCGGCCCTTCCCCAATCTGACACTTCTCGACAATGTCATGCTGGCTGCACAGGATCAGGCGGGCGAGCGCTTGCTGTCGAATTTCCTGCGCCCGTGGAAAGTCGCGGAGCAGGAGAGGGCGGCTCATTCAAAGGCGATGGAACTGCTGGATCTCGTTCACCTGACACGTCTGGCGCATGAACCCGCGCGCGTTCTGTCCGGTGGACAGCGCAAGCTTCTGGAGCTTGCTCGCGTCATGATGGCCGATCCCGCCCTCATTCTGCTCGATGAACCCGCTGCCGGCGTCAATGCCACGCTTCTGGAGACGATTATCGACCGCATCCGCGATATCAACCAGCGCGGCGTCACCTTTCTGCTGATCGAGCACAATATCGATATGGTGACGCGGCTCTGTCATCGCGTGCTCGTCATGGCGAGCGGCCAGCTTCTTTGCGAGGGGACGCCGGAAGAGGTTGCTCGCGATCCGCGCGTCATCGAAGCTTATTTGGGAGGCGCGGCATGAGCGAACCCGTGCTCATCGTTCGAGATCTCGTCGCCGGGTACGAGCCTGGCGTGCCCATTGTGCGCGGTGCCTCGATCACCGTTGCGGAAAAAGAGATCGTCGTCGTCCTTGGTCCAAACGGCGCCGGAAAATCGAGCTTTATCAAGGCGATTGCGGGCCTTGTTCCAGTTGAAAGCGGTTCGGTGAAACTCGCCGGCACCGAGATCACCCGCGCGCCGGCACATAACATGGTGCGGCTCGGCCTCGCCTTTGTGCCGCAGACGGAAAATGTCTTCCCGCTGATGTCCGTCGAAGACAATCTGAAGGTTGCCGGCGGCATTCTGAAGCCGAAGGAAGTGCCTGTTCGCATCGAGGAAATGTATGCGACCTTTCCAGATCTCGCGCGCCATCGTCGCATCGCGGCCGGCAATCTTTCCGGAGGACAGCGGCAGATGCTGGCCGTTGCGCGTGCCCTCATCGTTCATCCAAAGCTTCTCGTTCTCGATGAACCCTCGGCGGGCCTCTCGCCGAAGTTCGTCTCGATGGTTTTCGACATGCTGACCGAGATCCGCAAGTCGGGCGTGACCATTCTGCTGGTCGAGCAAAATGCAAAGGCGGCGCTGGCCATTGGCGATCGCGCCTATGTTCTAGTCGAGGGCAAGGACAGGCATGAAGGCATTGCATCGGAGCTTTGGAACGACCCCGTCGTGGCTGAGCTCTATCTCGGCCAGCGACCGGCACCGTCAGTCAACGGAGGTGCGGCATGAACCTGCAATTTATCGTCGACGGATTGCTGACGGGCTCCATGATCGGTCTTGGCGCCATCGGGGTGACTCTGACCTATTCGATCCTGCGCTTTTCGAATTTCGCCCATGGCGACTTCATGGCTTGGGGCACCTATGCGACCCTTGCCGTCGTCAGCGCCATCGGAGCGATCTTCGGCAAGGTCGCACCGATCGGCCCGCTCTCCTTCGGCTGGCCGCTGATCGTCGCGGTGATTGTCGCCATGGGCTTTACCGGCGTTCTTGCCCTTGCGCTCGACAAGGTCTTGTTCGCCAGGCTGCGAGCCAAGGGCCAGTCGATCATCGTCGTCATGGCAAGCTTCGGCGCCTCCATGGCGCTACGCAGCCTGCTTGAATTCCTCTTCACCTCACGCCCGACCTATTTCAGTCGTGCCATCCAGATCGCCATGCCCGTCGGCTTCGGCATTCGCATCACGCCCGATCAGATCGCGCTTTTGATCGTCACGGCACTGCTGGTTTTCGGCGTGCATATGCTGATGACGAGGACGCAGACAGGCCGCTCCATGCAGGCACTCAGCCAGAACCCGGCGCTTGCCCGTGTCGTTGGCATCGATGTCACCAAGGTCGTGCGCATCACCTGGCTGATCGGTGGGGGGCTCGCCTGCGTTGCCGGCGTCATGATCGGCATCCTCGTGCAGATCCGCCCGCTGATGGGCTTCGACATGCTGCTGCCTATGTTTGCCGCAGCCATTCTCGGCGGCATCGGCAGCGTGCCCGGAGCTGTTCTTGGCGGCCTGATCATCGGACTTGCTGAAGCTGGTGCGGTTCAACTGATCGGAGCGGAGTGGCGCGCTGCCATCTCCTTCATCATCCTGATGGCGGTGCTGTTCGTCCGGCCGATCGGGCTTTTCGGAGTGAGAGAGCGATGATGGATATTATTGGCTACGGCGCTTTCTTCCTGACGACGGCGTTGATCTTTTCGTTCATTACGCTCGGATTGAACCTGCAATGGGGACTGACGGGCCTTTTCAACGTCGGCCTTGCCGGTTTCGTCGCCATCGGCGCCTACACCTCGGCTCTGTTGACGACGCCGGATACGGCCGGGCGGTTCGGCGGATTCGATTTGCCGATCCTTATCGGCTGGCTGGGCGCAATGATAGTGGCCGGCGTTGCCGCCGCGATCATCGGCGTGGCGACGCTCCGGTTGAAATCGGACTATCTGGCGATCACCACCTTCGGCGTCGCAGTGGTCGTCCAGCTTGTCGCGCTGAATGCGCAAAAGCTGACAGGCGGCCCCTTCGGCATCGGCTTCATACCCCGGCCGTTTTCGAGCCTTGCCGAGACGCCGCTGCTCTTCAACTTCGCCAATCTCGGCGTTGTGGTCGCCGTGCTGCTGGTCGCGTATTTTGCGCTGGAGCATTTGGCGCACAGTCCCTGGGGGCGCGTGCTGAAAGCGTTGCGTGAGGATGAGCGCGCGGCAGTTTCGCTCGGCAAGAGCGCACGTTTCTATCGCGTTCAGGCATTTGCCGTCGGCGGCGCGATCATGGGGCTCGCCGGCGCGATACAGGCGCATTTCATCGGCTTTATCGCGCCTGACAACTATCTTCCGATCCTGACGTTTCAGGTCTGGGTCATGCTGATCGTCGGTGGTTCCGGCAGCAACAAGGGAGCTATCATCGGCAGCATTGTTGTCTGGGCAATCTGGGCTGGCTCAGGCGCGCTGACAAGCGCACTCTTCTCTCCGGAGCAGCAGGCTCGTGCCGCCTCGCTGCAGATCGTCGCAATCGGCGTCATGCTCTGCATAATTCTGCTGGTGCGCCCAGGTGGGATTCTTGGGGACATGCCTCGCCGGCGTCCGGCTGCGCGTCGATCCTCCCCTGCCACGGACGAAGCCAGCTCTTCCTGACGCTTCAGGACGGCAATCCCGAACGGACGATGGATCAATCTTTGACGACGACGAAAGGCATGATACTGAGAAGCATGGACAACGTTTCCCGCACCAACTTGCAGATTATTCTCGCCATTCACTGAATGGTGGGTCGGATATTTGTTGTCCAAGCAAAGAAACCCGCCCAGAGGCGGGTTTTCTTTTTCCGTCTCGTGGGCTCTCCCGGAGTTGGAAATGTCAGATCAGGAATTCAACAGCGATCTTCAGGCCTCTCATCGCGCGACGCTGCACATGCTGTGCGGAAAGATCGCTGCCGGAAAATCCACCCTCACCGCCGAGCTGGGCCGAATGCCCTCCACCGTAGTTATCAGCGAGGACTTTTGGCTGAGCCGCCTGTTTGGCCCCGAAATGAAGGATGTTGCGGACTACATCCGTTGCTCACGGCGACTGCGCGAGGCCGTCGGTCCGCATGTTCAGGATTTGCTGCGTCTCGGGGTCTCTGTCGTACTGGATTTTCCTGCGAACACGGTCGCTATGCGGGCCTGGATGAGGACGCTCTTCGAGGCAGCCGGTGCCGATCATCGTCTGCATTTCCTCGATGTGCCCGACGAGGTGTGCAAGGCGCGTCTTCGCGCCCGCAACGCTGCTGGTACGCATGATTTCGCAGCCTCGGATGCCGAATTCGAGCAGATCTCCAGCTATTTT
This sequence comes from Martinezella tropici, assembly GCA_000799755.1. Taxonomy (GTDB): domain Bacteria; phylum Pseudomonadota; class Alphaproteobacteria; order Rhizobiales; family Rhizobiaceae; genus Rhizobium; species Rhizobium tropici_A. The sequence continues at coordinate 77,153 of JUHI01000003.1, read as the reverse complement.
GTCTCACCATCGGAGACTGAGGGGTTTAACGTCATCCTTCGGTCGGCCTGACGCTCGACATCCTACCAGACCGGACGGCGCCGGGGTTTGCTGCATCCTCGGCGTCGCTGGAGAGTTGGACTGTGCCGAAAGCAGCACGCAGTTTTCGCGGAAACGTTTGAGCCTAACCTAGCCCTTGACCGCGCCGGCCGTCATCGAGCCGGAAAGCTGCCGATACATCACCAGGCCGAGCAAAGCCGGCGGCAGGGCGCCGAGGATCATGACCGCCGAAGCCATGCCCCATTGCACGCCGCCGCCACTGGCCGCAAAGAAGAACGAGGCTCCGACCGTCATGGGAACGGCTTGATTGGTCGTTAGCATCAGTCCGAACAGGAATTCGTTCCACGCGGTGATGAAGCCGAAGATGAAGGTGGTGACGAGGGTGGGACGAACCACCGGACGAATGACCCTGATCATGATGTGGAAAACGCTTGCCCCATCGACCGTCGCGGCCTCATCGAGTTCGATTGGTATGTCGGATATGGCATTGACCAACATGACCAGCGCCAGCGGAATGTTGACGATCGTCAAGATAAGCCCGAGGCCGATCCGCGTGTCGAGCAGGCCGAGCCACTGATACATCATGTAAAGCGGGATCGCGAAGACGACCAGCGGCACGGCGCGAAGGTTGATGACCAGCGGAAGCAGGAGCTTTTGCCCGGTTTCGCTGCGGGCAATCACGTAAGCTGCCGGAAAGGCGAGCACGATCGCCAGCAGCGTGCCGATCAGCGCTGCCGCCGCGCTGTTTGCGAGATAGAGGAAAATGTTGAAGCGCTCGGTGTCCGTCAGTACCTTCAGATAGTTGTCGAAGGTCGGTTGCTCGATCCATAGGCCGGCATTGCTGGAGATCTCGCGCGTCGTCTTGAACGAGGTGATGAGGGTGACGAGGATCGGAAAGTTCATGGCAAAGACCACAATGCCGTAGACGATCCAGCGCAGGGGTTTCAGCATCTCATCTCTTCCTTCGCGCGCCGAGCCAGTTCAGGCCATAAAGAACCAGCAGCGATGTGATGAACAGCACGACGGAGGCTGCAACCGCCTTGCCGATGGCGCCTTCCTTGAAGAAGGCCTGGTAGATGTAGATCGACAAAGATGTCGTCGATCCGCCAGCGCCGCTGCCGGTCAGGGCATAGACATTGTCGAACACCCGGAAGCCGTCGATGAAGCGGATGAAGAAGGCGACGGTCAGCGTCGGCATCATCAGCGGCAGCTCGATACGCCACAGGCGCTGCAGTCCGGTCGCCCCGTCTAGCGCCGCCGCTTCGCGCACGTCCTCGGGAATAGCGATATAGGCAACATAGAACAGCAGAAAGGCGAAGGGGGTCCATTGCAGCACTTCGACGACGACGAGCGTGCGGAAGGCATTCTGAAAGTCGAGGAAGGCCGGGCTGTCGCCGAACCACTCGAAGAGATAATACGGCACCGGTCCGGCAAATTCGTGCAGCACGAGGCGATACATCAGACCGACCATGGCCGGCGCAACCATCAACGGCAGCATCAGCGGCGCCATCAGCACGGGCCGTGCTGACAGAAGCGGCTTGAGGAAGATCGCCAGGAAAAGGCCGAGCAGACACTCCGAAACGGCGGTGATGATGCCGAAGCGGACGGAGAACCAGACCGATTGCCAGAACGACGCGTCCGTGAGCGCTAAGACATAGTTGTCAAAGCCGCTGATCCGGGGGCTGCGCAAGGTCTCGAACGAGACGGTCGAGATGGAATAGACGAGATTGAGGAGAGCCGGGAAGCCGAGGAACAGCAGCAGAAACCCGACAAGGGGTGCCAGGTAGAGTCTGCCTTCAGAGCGTTTTACGAGAGCCATGGGTGTCAGCCGTTGTGGCCGGATGCCGTCGAGCCGGCATCCGGCCCTTGTCCCTATTTCTTCAAGAGATCCTGCATGCCCGCCTTGGTATGGGCAAGCGCATCCTCAAGACTTTGCTGGCCGGACCAGTAACCGGTGAATTCCTTGGCTTGCAGTTCGTAAACCGAAAGCGCCTTGGCGGAGGTGGCACCCGTCATGACGTAGCCATACTTGCTGGCGAATTCGCCGAGCTTCACGAGATCGGGGCGTTCCTTGGCCACCTTGGCGACGACATCCGGTGTCAGCGCGGGCGAACCGCCTGCGCGGGCATAGGCAAGGGCCGCATCCTCGGAAGACAGCCATTTGAGGAACTTGATCGCGCCTTCCTTGTTCTGCGCGTGCTTGTTGAGCCCGAGGCCGAGACCGTGAATATGATCGGCGCGTCCGTTCGGCCCGGCCGGTGGTGCAACGATGCCGGTTACGTCAGCGACGGCAGGCGATTTCTTCGGGTCCGTGAGCTCAGCCGCTGCCGCATTCCATTGCAGGGCAGTCGCGGTTTGCCCGGAGCTGAAGGCGGCATTGGTTTCGGGATATTCGTAGCTGAGCGAATCCTTCGGCGACGCACCGGCGTCATAAAGCGTCTTGTAGAGTTTCAGCGCCGTCTTGTAGGCATCCGAGTCGATCGTGACGTTGCCGCTGGCGTCCATCCAGTCGCCGCCATAGGAGCGCGGCAGGGACTGGAACACCATCATGTTGAAGAGAAGGTTCTTCATCTGCAGCACGGTGCCATAGCGGACCGGGCTCTGGCGGTTGACTTGCTTGCTGAAATAGAGCGAAGTCGCCGCCCAATCGTCCCATGTCCAGTCATCGGGCTGCTTGGGCGCAAGCTCCTTGCCGAGATACTTCTTGGAGATCTCGGCATACTTGGCCTTGGCGTCGGGATCGGCGATCAACGCGTCGACGAGATCCTTGCGGTAGTACATGAAATGCAGCGACAGATCGGTCGGCACGCCATATTGCTTGCCGTCGAACTGCATCGTCTTCAGGACGGTATCGCCGAACACCTTCGAGGCGTCGGCATTAAGCTCGATCGGCTCCATATAGGGCGCATAGCGACCGATCGAATAGGTTGCGACCAGATTGACGTCGAAGGCATTGGAGCCGGCCGCCATATCGGCCTGCAGCTTGTCGAAGAAGCCGTCGCGGTTGAAGAACAGAAGTTCGACCTTGTCGGCATCCGACGCCGTCTTGTTGTAAAGATCGGCGGTGGCGCGCAGCGCCGTTTCCTCGGAACCTCCCGGCCAGCCGAGGACGACGACCTTGGCGTTGGCAAGGCCCGGCAGCGCTGTTGCTGACAGCATCAGGGCAAGCATTGCAGATGATATGTGCTTGAATTTCATTCTCGTTCCCTTTCCTTATCGTTGTTGGTTGAATGCGGCAGGCGTGTCTATCGCTGGCGCCCGGCCAGGTCCGCCGCGCCGATGATGCCGGCATGGGGGCCGAGGCTTGCCGCAACCAGATGCGGTGCGAGATGCGGAGCCAACCCTGCGAGCTGTGCACGAACAGCTTCGAGATAGCCGGGCGCCAGACCGATACCGCCACCGATGACGATGCGTTTTGGCGCGAACATCATCTGTATGTCGCGGCATAGAAGTGCGACGCGCGCTGCGGACTGTGCGACGATCGCCTCGGCCCAGTCAGTGCCTTCGCGTGCCTTTTGGAAGATCTCGGGCGCCTCGGCCGGATGCCCGGTGCGGGCGGCTTCCGCTGCCATCCATCGGCCGGAAACGACATCTTCCAGCGGAGCTTGGCCGTGCGTGGGTCCGCGGATGAGGCCGAAATGACCGGCAAGGCCGAGCAATGGCTGCCCGTTGACCACGACACCGCCGCCAATTCCTGTGGATATGGTCAGGAACACGGTGTCCTCGTTATTACCGGCACCGAACCTGTGTTCGCCCCAGGCTGCCGCCTGCGCATCGTTGACGGCGAAGGCCGGCTTGCCGAACAAGTTTTCAGCTTGCGCCGCCAACGGATAGGCGTCCGGAATTGCGAGCGTCGCGGGATTGAGTGCAGACCAGCGCCCGTCGTCTATCAGGCCGGTTGCGGCGATGCCGACGCGGTCGTACTGCCTGCTCCAGGACTGTGCCTGTTCGGCGATGGCCGCCAGCCACGCGTCCGGCCCTACCTGCCGGCTGGTCGCGATCGTCCTTTCCGCAAGCACCTGCGTGCCCCTGACCAACGCTGCCAGGGTCTTGGTTCCGCCGATGTCGATTGCGAGCGTGGCGCCTTCGCGCTGCGAAAAGGCAGTCGAGACGGCGGCGTCGAACCAGGACGTCACATGCTCTGTCCGCGTGATCGCCGAGCCGACCACGACGGCGCCGGCGCCCGCCCGCACTGCCTCGGCGGCCTGTTCAGGCGTGCGGATACGGCCTTCCGCGATCACGTAGGGGGTCAGCTGCCGCATGGCGGCAATTAGCGCGATGTCCGGTTCGACTGGCTCGGGGCCGCCGACATAGCCCGACATGGTCGTGCCGACGAAGTCGACGCCGGCTTCAAGCGCACGTTCCGCATCCTTCAGACAGGAGCAATCCGCCATGGACAGCAGGCCCCGTGCCTTGATGGCGGCAAGCAGCGCCTCGATGGTTTCAGGACGAGGTCGATCGGTGGCGTCGAAGGCGATAATATCGGCGCCGGCATCGGCTAGGGCCTCGACGTCGGCGATGAAAGGGGTAATGCGCACCGGACTATCATCAAGGTCGCGTTTGACGATGCCGATGATTGGCGCGTCGACGGCGGCTCTGACGGCGGCGACATAGGCCGCCGACTCGATGCGCAGCGCGCGGGCACCGGCGGCCAGGGCCGCGCGTGCAAAACCGCTGACGAAAATCGCCTCGTCCATCGCTCCGCCCGGCACGGGCTGGCATGATACGATGAGGCTCAGATTGAGATCTTCTTTGCGCATTCGACACCCCTTTTCGGAGCGCTACGATAGACAATGATTACCAGAAAGCAACCGGTTTTAAACTGGTATTATCTTTGTAGCTCGAAGACAAAATCGTAGACCTCGCCCTTGTAGCGGGTCTCGCAAAACTCGACGATCTCTCCGTCGGCGAGAAAGCAGCGCCGCTCGGTCGTCAGGATCGGCGCACCCGGCTCGCAGCGCAGATGCTGCGCATCCTCCGGCGAGGCGGCACGCGCGCGCATGCGCTGAACGGCGCGCTTCGGAAGGAAACCGCGTTCGGCAAGCGCTTCGTAGAGGGAATCGCCGACGAGCGAAGGCGAGGGGAGGAAGCGAACCGGCACGGCGGCGTGTTCGACGGCGATCGGAGCGCCATCGGCGGTGCGCACGCGGCGCATACGCAGGACCTGCGCATTGGCCGATATACCGAGCGCCATCATTTCGGCCGGTGACGGACGGGTTAACTGCTTGGAAATCCAGATGCAGCCCGGTTCCATGCCGCGAGCACGCAGATCTTCGGAGAAGCTGGTAAGGGTGGAAAGCGACTTTTCGACACGCGAGCCGATCTCGCTGCGCGCACCTTGCCGCCGGCTCAACATGCCTTCCTCTTCCAGCATGGCAAGCGCTTTTCGAACCGTTACGCGTGAAAGGGAAAGGTTCTCGGCAAGCGAGCGCTCGCCCGGCAATACCGACCCGGATTTGAAGGCGTGGCTACGAATGGCGGCTTCGATGGCGCTCTTCAGCTGCTTGTAGAGCGGCATTCCTTGAGCGCCGGAAGCGAGCTCTTTCCTGACCAGTTCGACAATATCAGTTGCCAAGGCAATCTTTCCTTTGACGGCACGACGATGAAAAATATCGTCCTGTTCGATACTGGTATTATACTGTACAGGTTTTTACGGTCTGTCGAGACAGATAAAGGGCATACCGGTCCGCAAGTGCGGACCGGTATGCAGTTCGTATCAGGAGGCTAGAGCGCGGCGCTCTAGCGGTGCCGGCATGGCTTTGCCGGGAACACGCAAAGTTGTTTTCGCCGCAGCCCGAGAGGCGGCGGATGGAATATGGGTCGTATTGGTCTTCGTGGCTCCCAGCCAGCGAAGGATAGCGTCGAAGCCGGGCTGGGCGGCCCGCTTGAATTCCGGGCTCATTTCCTCGTCCATGCCGCAGAGCGAGGCAATTTCCTGGAAGTCCACGCGCCCTGCCCGAAGAGGGGGACGCGATTGGAAAACGATCAGGCCGATCATGAAGCCTTTGATATTCTCGAAGCTACGCGGCTGAAGTAGCGGCTGGAGCCGCATATCGCAAAAATCCGAAATCTTGCGCTGGAAAACATCAGAGGCAGAGCTTTTCTTTATGGGCATTATTCATTCCTTGCAGGCGACATCATCCAAAGGTCGGGATGTGGCCCGCTAAAGCACTCAGGTTAACGAAGCGCAAACAACCGACCGATTGGCCGCTTTCACTTCTACGATGCGCCGCTATTTGGCAAGTGAAAGATCGATCACGCTTCGGTCAGCGCCGTGTTTGGTACGGCGCGGCAACGCTTGGCCACAAAACCGCCAAGACCATGAAAAAACTGTAACTTGCCTCCCGCGCCATTGAGAGCGACATTTCCCTTGCGCCGGAATTATGAGGTGAAAGACATGTCAGTCTTGGAAATGCTGGTCAGACGCCGGATGCAGGAAGAATATGCCAAGGGTACATCGCCAGAGCGCATAACCCGGCTCCTGCAGGAATTCTTCAACGGGACAGAGGCCTCCCAAGCCGATGCGATCCCGCGCCGGACGTCCGATAATTCGTAAATAATATTGGCCGGCCTCATCAGCTTTTGCGAGGGCCGGCCGTTTGTCGAGGCGGACTAAAGCTTCAAGCCCGGTTTCTATTTTGCCTCATTCGATCCCGGCAGATTTTCGACGGCGGTCAGGATCTTGTAGACGGCGGAGACGCGTGCAGGGATCGGAAAGTTCCTGTTCGCCAGCAGCGCGATGCCGACTTGCCGGGCGGGAAAAAAGGCTACGTATGCGCCGAAGCCGTTCGTCGAACCCGTTTTATTCAGCAGGACATCCTTGCGCGGCTGTTGCGGCGGCTCGAGGCGGGTGACCTTGTGCGGCTCAAGTGCCATGTCGGATGAATTGCCGGCGAGCAGTCGCGCGAGCGTCGTCGGATAGGCATAGATTTCCCAGCCCAGCGCCTGCGTCATGTTGTCGACGCGGTAATAGCCGACATGCGTCGCATCGACCGCTTGCTGAAGCGTGCCGTCGAGCTTCGCGTCGCCCATATTGGCTTCAAGAAAGGCAAGCATGTCTGAGGCCGTGGTTTTGATGCCATAGGCCGGCGTGTCGAGCACGCCGGGATTGACGCGGATCGGCTTGTCTTGCTTTGAATATCCATAGGCATAGTTGCCCATCTCTGACGGCGGAACGCGGACATAGGTGTGGGTCAGGCCGAGGCCGTTAAGGATCTTTTCCTGCATAAGCGCATCGAACGGCTGGCCCATAGCCTGACCGGTCAGATAGCCGAACAGGCCGATGCTGGGGTTGGAATACTGCCGGTACGTGCCCGGTGCGAAGGAAGGATGCCAGTTGCGATAGTAGGCAACCATCTTGTCCTGATCCGTCACGCTATCGGGAAATTGCAGGGGCAGTCCGCCTGCCGCGTATGTGCCGAGATCGAGGAGGCTGACCTTGTCGAAACTGGTGCCCATGAGCTCAGGCATATACTTCGTCGCCTTGTCGGACAAAGACAGCTTTCCGCTGATCTGGGCATAGGTGCCGAGTGTGGCCGCGAAGGTCTTGCTGATAGAGCCAAGCTCGAAGATCGTGTCGTTCGTGACCTTCTGGCCGTTCTCCTTCGAGGCGAGGCCATAGTTGAAGATGTAATGCTTGCCCTTGACGGTGATCGCGATTGCGATGCCCGGCACGTCGTTTTCCTTCATGAGCGGGCGAATAGTCTCGTTGACGGCACGCTCCAGCTGATCCCGGTCATTGTCTTCGGCGGCATGGACGCCGATCCCATAAAAGATGCAGCCCGCGATTATGCCGAGCTTCTGCAGCGAATTGGAACGTATATTCAAGATGATATCCTCATTATGATGATCGGCCGTGCCGGATTGTGCGGTGGAAAGGGAGATGGGGCTGGAATTCATATCGTCGCGGCGATGCGGCCAATTTCGGCGATGATGGCGTTGCGTTCGTCGGCTGCGATCGCCGGTATTTCGCAATAGGCCGTGACGATGATGGGCGCGCGGTTTGATGGCCACAGAACTGCAATGTCATTGGCATTGCCGTCTTTGTCGCCGTTCGTGCCGGTCTTGTCACCGGCCAGCCAATTCTTCGGAAGACCGGCACGCAATCGGGTATCGCCTGTCCTGTTGGTCATCAGCCAGGCGGCCAGCTGCAATCGCGAAGCCGGCGACAACACATCGGTGAACAGAAGCCGTCGCAGGTTTTCCAGCATGGCCGCCGCCGTTGTTGTATCGCGCTGGTCGTCTGGCGTATCGTGATAGTTCAGTTCCGGCTCAAGGCGGTCGAGGTGGGTAATTTCGTCGCCAAGGCTGCGGCAGAAGGTTGTCAGTGCTCCTGGCCCGCCGAAGCTTGCAAGCAATAGATTGCCGGCGGTATTGTCGCTAAGCGTCATCATTGCCGCGCAGAGTTCCGCGATGGTCATGCCGCCCTTACCTACATTCGCCTTCGTCGCTGGCGAGCTGTCGACAAGATCGCGTTCCGTATAATGAACGCGCCGGTCGAACTTCTCTTCGCCCTTATCGACGCGTGCCAGCACCAGGGCGGCCGCCAGCGTCTTGAAGGTGCTGCATATCAGGATGCGCTCGCCAGGCCGGTGTTCGATGCGCTTGCCGCTTGCCATGTCGAGAACGCTGACGCAGATGCGGCCTGGATGCTTGCTTTCGAGTGCGGCAAGCTGTGCCTCACCCGCATTCTCGTCTGCAGTGCGTCCAACCGCGCTGATCCCTGCCAGAACAGGCAGCGCAAGCAAGCTGCCGGCAAGACTTTGCCGGCGCGACAGTAAGATCGTCATCTTTTTTCCACTTCGATTTATGTTGGGCAGAGGTGCGCCTATCAGGCCCTCGTGGACGTCATTGAGGTCTGGCAAATCACCCTGCGAGGCGGACTATGGCTCCGCTTCCTGCCCTAGACAAACGATCAATTCTGCGCTTAGACATGAGAAAAACTTGGCCTTAGGACACAAATGGACATCTCACAGCTGCCGTTGAATGCTCTTAGGGTTTTCGAGGCATCGGCGCGCCATTGCAGCTTTACGCGGGCCGGACTGGAACTCCGGGTCACCCAGACGGCTATCAGCCATCAGGTCAAGGCGCTGGAGGACGTGCTTGGCGTGACCCTCTTCAAGCGCCTGCCGCGCGGCCTTGCCCTGACCGATGAGGGACACGCGCTGCTGCCGGTGCTGACCGATGCCTTTCGCCGCATGAGCGCCACGCTCAGCCAGCTGGAGGAGGGGAACTTTGCCGAAATCCTGACGGTCGGCGTCGTCGGCACCTTTGCCATCGGCTGGTTGCTGCCGCGCCTCGGGGGCTTCAAGGCGCTGCATCCGCATGTCGATCTGCGCCTGAAAACAAATAACAATCGCGCCGATATGGTGCTCGACGGGTTGGATTTCTTTCTGCGCTTCGGCGACGGCGCCTGGCATGGGACCGAGGCGATCCACCTTTTGGATGCGCCGCTTTCTCCGGTCTGCACGCCGGCGCTTGGGGAAAGGTTGCGCACGCCTGCCGATCTCGCCGATGTCGAGCTGTTGCGCTCTTATCGGCTCGACGAATGGTCGCTCTGGTTCAGGGCTGCGGGTCTGCAGCCTCCTCATCTGCGGGGCTGGATGTTCGATTCCTCACTGACACTCGTGGAAGCTGCGGCACGCGGCGTGGGCGTCGCGCTCGTGCCAGTGGCGATGTTCTCGCACGACATCGAGACCGGGCGCATCATGCAACCGTTCACAATGACCGCGACGACCGGAAGCTACTGGCTGACGCGATTGAAATCGCGGGCAGAGACGGCGTCGATGAAAACGTTTCGGCAGTGGCTGCTTGCGGAAATCGAGGAGATGCCTGGGTGACACGCAACCTAAAACGGCCCCGGACGTGCGTCCGGAGCTATTTGCAATGAATTGGCTTTTATGGCCGTGAAGGCGGCTAAGCTCGGCGGCTTCAGCTTGCGAGTTTCAACCTCACGGCGCCCGTCCGCGTGCCAGAGCGCACCGTCTTGAACCGGCCAACCAGACCAGCAAGTTCGTTGCTGATATCGGCGAGGTGCCGGGTCGAGGCGTTGGTTTCCTCCATCAACGCGACGTTCTGTTGCGTCATTTGGTCCATGTTGCGGACGGCGGAGTTGATCTCGCTGATGCCGACGGCCTGTTCCTGCGTTGAGCGGGCGATGGCACCGACATTTCTGTCGATGGAGGCGACCTGATTGCCGATCAAGGACAACGCTTCGCCGGTCCGGTGGACCAGCTCGACGCCGCGACGGACGTCGTTCGACGACCTGTCGATCAGATTCTTGATCTCCTTGGCGGCCGTTGCCGAACGCTGGGCCAGTTCGCGGACTTCCTGGGCGACGACGGCAAAGCCCTTGCCCTGTTCGCCGGCTCTTGCCGCTTCGACGCCAGCGTTCAATGCCAGAAGGTTGGTCTGGAAGGCGATATCGTCGATGACGGAAATGATGTCGGTCATCTTGCGGGAGGAGGTTTCAATATCGCCCATGGCCGAAACGGCTTGCTGGACGACTTCGCGGGAGCGCTCTGCCTCGGAGGCGGATTCCTTGACGATTGCTTGGACTTCGCGCGTTCGCTCTGCGGTCTGCTCGGAGATCGTGGTGATCTGGTCGATCGCCGCCGCACTTTCCTCAAGCGCTGACGCCTGTTGCTCCGTGCGCCGCGCCATGTTGTCAGCGGCGGAAGAAATGGACCCGGCTTCGTCGCGAACGCGGGTCACCGAATCCTCTATGCGCTGCATCGCCGTGCCGAGAGAGGCGAGTGACTCATTGTAGTTGCTTTTCAGAACTTCGAATTCGGTCGAAAGGGCGTCGGTGATGTCAGCCGTCAGGTCGCCGTTCGCAAGGCCGTTCAGCGCCAAGCCGAGCGCATTGAGCGCGCGCTCCTGCTCGCGCTGTGCTGCGGCCCGCTCGGCTTCGGCGCGATCGCGTTCGTCGGCAAGCACCTGCAGATAGACGGAAATGCCGTAATCCATGTCGAGGAGTGCGGCCTTGACGATAGCCGACAGCCGGCGCGACAGGGCCTGCTCGTGCTTGCGATGCATGAAGCCTGACAGCTGCTGCGCGACGATCGAGCGGACCATGCCTTCGAGAATCAGGGCGTAGCCGCCGATATACCAGCGCGGCTCGAGCCCGAGGCGGGCATGGGTCCTGCCGACGGCAGAGACGGCCTCGACATAATCGGGACCGTATTTGCCCGAGGCAATCGTCTTCCAATGATCCTGCTGCTTGGATTTCGCATGTGCCACATGCTGCTGCGACGAGAAAAACTTCGACATTGCCGGATGTTTGGCGATCTTCTCGTAGAAGGTGTCGAGAGAGCCCTTGACGGCGGCTTCGATGGTCGGCTGCAGCTCCGAGAGAGCTTGCCGGGCATCTTGCCCCAGTCCAACAAAGTCGAGCCGATCGTTCAACTCGTCCATTTTCGATGCGCGCACCATAGTCTGCTCCAAGAAAGAAATTACAAGCAGTTAGGGCATGGGTATGGTTAAGAATCTATTAGATTTTCAGCCGATTTTCGCGGCAAGATTGTCGCAGCTTCACATGGTCAGGTTGCAGCCTTTTGCGCCTTGCAATGTTATTGCCCGTCTTGCCGGCTTCTGTTACAGACTGGCCGTCACTACATATTTCGTCGTGGAGCAATTGGCATGGGGAACTCCAAGTCAGCAGATAGATAAGCCGCAACAGCTTTTGTTGTTGCGGCGTGCTGTCGATCTCATTGCAATTGAAGCCACTGGCAGGCGCCGCCCGAACTCTCTTTCGAGCGGAAATTTCTCATGTCTGACATGCGCCCGTCCTGGGCCTATACGCTGCCGGCAGCGCTCTTGCTGATGGCGCCTTTCGATATTCTCGCCTCGCTGGCTATGGATATCTATCTTCCTGTCGTGCAGTCGATGCCCGACATTCTCGACACGACGCCTGCGGTGATCCAGCTGACGTTGAGCCTCTATATGATCATGCTCGGTCTCGGGCAGGTCCTGTTCGGTCCGCTTTCGGATCGCATCGGCCGGCGTCCCGTCCTGCTTTCGGGCGCGGTTCTCTTTGCCGTTGCCTCTCTTGGAGCGACCTTGTCATGGAGCGCTTCCGCCTTCGTGCTTTGCCGCCTGCTGCAGGCCACAGGCGCTTCCGCTGCGTTGGTCGCGACCTTTGCGACTGTGCGGGATGTCTATGGCAATCGTCCGGAGCAGGCCATTATCTATGCCACATTCGGCTCGATACTGTCCTTCGTCCCAGCGCTCGGCCCTATCGCAGGGGCCATGATTGCCGATCAGTTCGGATGGCGCGCCATCTTCATGTTGCTCGCAATCATGGCCTTGATGGCTATTCTTCCCGCAATGGTGAAGTGGCACGAAACAATGCCTACGGTCACGACCGGACCACGCCGTTCCGTCCGGCTGATTTTCACCAGCCGGCCGTTCTGGACCTATACGCTGGCTTTCAGTGCGAGCATGGGCACGTTCTTCGTGTTCTTTTCGACTGCTCCGCGCGTGTTGATCGGTCAGGCCGGCTATTCCGAGCTTGGTTTCAGCGTCGCATTTGCAACGGTTGCCGTCGTGATGATCGTCGTCACGCGCTTTGCCGGATCGTTTGTCGGGAAATGGGGCGTCGCAGGCTGTACCGCACGGGGCATGTTGCTGCTTCTTGTCGGTGCCGCAGCGCTTGCTTTCGGTCAGTTATACGGCTCGCCGTCCTTTGCAAGCTTCGTGCTGCCGATGTGGATCATGGCGGTCGGCATTGTCTTCGCCGGAGCGGTTACGGCGAATGGCGCGCTGGCGGAATTTGACGACATAGCCGGATCGGCCGTCGCGTTTTACTTCTGCATTCAAAGCCTGATCGTCAGCGTTGCCGGAACTTTGGCGGTTACCGTGCTGAATGGCGATAGCGCATGGCCGCTTGTCGCCTTCTCGACGCTGATGGCGTTGCTGGTGCTAATGGCATTACGCCTGTTGCAATGTGGTAATGCCCCGGCTTAACTCGCCGAGCGCGCGCACTTCAGGGGATCAAGCCTAACGCCGTCGCCCGCGAAGAAGGCTAGCTTCTTCGCGGGCGATCGACTTCGTTTGTAGCATTTGCTGTTTCATGCGAACGTGTGCCGCGGATGCCTGATCGGCATCCCGGCATTCGTGACCGCGTTAACGCCACCCCAGCGCTGGCGCCACATGGGTCAAGATCGACTCGATGACATGGGCGTTGTAATCGACCCCGAGCTGGTTCGGCACGGTCAGCAGCAACGTATCCGCGGCGGCGATCGCTTCGTCCTTCGCCAGTTGTTCGATCAGCACATCCGGCTCGGCGGCATAGCTGCGGCCGAAAATCGCGCGCGTCTTCTCATCGATGAAGCCGACTTTGTCGTCATCCTTGCCGCTGCTGCCGAAGTAGGCACGGTCGAGATCGTTCACCAGCGCGAAGATGCTGCGGCTCACGGAGACCCGTGGTTCGCGCTTATGCCCGGCCTCTTTCCAGGCCTCGCGATACGCCCTGATCTGATCGGCTTGCTGAACGTGGAAGGGCAGGCCGCTTTCATCGTCCTTCAGCGTCGAGCTTTGCAGGTTCATGCCGAGCTTTGCCGCCCATACGGCCGTGGCGTTGGAGCCGGCACCCCACCAGATGCGCTCGCGCAGGCCCTCGGAATAGGGCTCCAGGCGCAGCAGGCCGGGCGGATTGGGGAACATCGGCCGCGGATTCGGCTGTGCGAAGCCTTCGCCGCGCAAGAGATCGAGCAGCACTTCCGTATGTCTACGACCCATATCGGCGTCACTTTCCCCTTCCATCGGTGCATAGCCGAAGTGGCGCCAGCCATCGATAACCTGTTCCGGCGAGCCGCGGCTGATGCCGAGCTGTAGACGTCCGCCGGCGATGAGGTCGGCCGCGCCTGCGTCCTCGGCCATGTAGAACGGGTTCTCATAGCGCATGTCGATGACGGCGGTGCCGGTTTCGATGCGGCTGGTCTTGGCGCCGACCGCAGCCAGCAGCGGAAAGGGCGAGGCGAGCTGGCGCGCGAAATGATGCACGCGAAAATAGGCGCCGTCTGCGCCCAACTGTTCCGCCGCGACGGCAAGATCGATCGACTGCAGCAGCGTGTCGGCCGCCGAGCGTGTCTGCGATTGGGGTGAGGGCGTCCAGTGGCCGAAGGAAAGGAAACCGATCTTCTTCATGATACCATCCTACTGTATCCTGTTAGCACGGCCCGATATTGCGTCATGCACACCGAGGCAGATCCAGCCGAACAATATATGTCGTTGCCTGCCTCTTGCTGCCATGGCTCGCAAAAGCCGTAGGTTCAGGCGCGTATATGTGCACGGATGCAGCCGGATGGAACAGCGCAATCTGTGAACTGACCGTCAACGGTGCCAGACGCGCTGGAAATGGGTGAGCCCTTGACTATTCTGTGGATTCAGTTTGCACGCTCTGGATGCAGCGGCTTCGCCCCCGACGCCAAGGATCAGAAGATCTTGCGATAGAAGAAACGCTTCATGCCTCTCGGATAATTCTCGAGCGTGCCGAAGCGCTCATAGCCCTGACGCTCATAGAAGCCGGGCGCTTGAAAACTGAACGTGTCGAGCCATATGCCGACGGCGCCTTTTGCCTTGATGATCTCCTCCGCTTCACGGATCAGCTTCGATCCGAAATCCGCGCCTCGCAGGCTTTCGGGGACGAAAAGCAGTTCTATAAAGGCCCAGTCGAAATAGAGCTGCGCCCAAAGGCCGCCGACGATATCGCCCGTTTCGTCGCGGAGGACGACGGCGATCGGCTCGTAATTCTCATTACCCGCTCTTGCCGTATTGAAGGCGTCCAGAGGCGTAAGAATGGCACGGCGGTCGGCGTCGGACGGATTGTCCAGGACTGAAATGGTGGCGCTCGACATGGTTGCAATTTCCTCCGGCATAGTTTCCCGCGCGTCTTCTAACATGAACAAATTTTAAGGAACACATTAACAATCGGATAACGCACCGCACCGAAACTGCCGCGTGTGTGAGTGCTTCTCTCGCTTTCAACGTCCTTGAAACAAGAAATGGCAGGAAACTATGTTTGCTAGAAAATTCGCCCCCGCTCTGGTCTTCGTCGCATTCGGCGCCGGTATTGCGCATGCGGAAGTGCCCGTCCGTATCGATCAGTTCGATCATTGGGGCGCGTATTCTTATAAATCGGGCGACAGCGTCAGCTGCTACGTTCTATCGCGGCCGGTCGCGCAGCAGCCCGCCAGCGTCGACCATGGCGACAACTTCTTCATTGTCTCGCGCCTGTCCCCCGGCGACAAATTGGTTCCCGAAGCCGCAATGGGCTACGACTTGAAAGACGGCGCGCAGATGACGGCGACGGTCGGCGACAAGACATTCCCGATGTTTACGAAAGACCGGCATGGCTGGGTGAGGAACGAGGGGCAGGAACCGACCATGGTGAGCGCTATGAAGGGCGGCGCCCAGCTTCAGTTGCAGGCAACCTCCAAGCGCGGCACCGAGACGAGCTATTCCTATTCGCTCTCCGGTATTACGGCTGCTTTGAAGCGGATAGAGACGTGCAAGTAAGTCGATCGGCATCCGAAACCCGATCCAGGATTTCCTCGCGACGAATTATGTAGCGGATCAGCCGACTGGCACCTTCTTATGCTGTGGAGAAAGCGCCAGTCGGACTTTCGGACCGATATCTCTTGTGAAATCAAAAATCCTGATATAAATGAAACCTGTTGATGGGGCATTCAGGATTTAAATGAAGCGCGGCTTTCTGACAATTTATGCGGGTGAGAACGCGGCGGTCTTCAGGGCACTTTCGGCGCCGGCGCGCGTCGATATGCTGAAATTGCTCTGTGCCAAAGGCTCGTTGAACGTCAACGAGATCGCCCGGGAGCTGGATCTGCCGCAATCCACCGTCGCGACGGGAATCATGATCCTGGAGGAAGCAGGTCTGGTCGAAACCAAGGCCGCGAAAGCACGCAAGGGCTACCAGAAGATCTGCACCGCGCTTTACGACGAAATCCTTTTGAGTTTTGAGGACCAGGCCTTCAAGCACGATGAGGACGTGATCGAAGTGGCCATGCCGATCGGCCTCTATACGAGTTGCGAGACGCACGCGCCATGTGGCCTGTGTTCCACCGAGGGCGTGATCGGGCTGCTCGATGTTCCCGACTATTTTCTCGATCCGCAGCGCATGCAGACCGGCCTTCTCTGGTTCGGCCGCGGCCATGTCGAATATAAATTCCCGAACAATGCCAAGATCTTGAACCGGAATGTCAATGCCATCGAGTTCTCGATGGAGCTGTCTTCCGAGGTGCCCGGCACCAATCCGGATTGGCCGTCCGACATCACGGTCTGGGTCAACGGCGTCGCTGTCGGCACATGGACCTCGCCCGGCGACTACGGCGACAAGCGCGGTGCCTTCACGCCAAGCTGGTGGAAGCTCGAGGGTTCGCAATACGGCAAGCTGAAGACCTGGAGAATCTCGAAGAAAGGCACGTTCATCGATGGTGTGGCCGCTTCCGACTTGACGATCGATGATCTCGCCATTGGCCAGCATTCGTCGATTCGTCTGCGAATTGGCATCGCCGAGGATGCGCGCAACACCGGCGGTATCAATATTTTTGGCCGCGGTTTCGGCAATTACGGCCGCGATATCCTGATGCGCATCGACTTGGCGCAATAATATCAATTAATTTGATATATAACATACGATCGGCGCAAAATTCCGATAAGTCATATTTTTTATAAGTAATTGTTTTTGTAAGGTATTATCTTTGCCTGTACGCCTCTTTGCTGCGGTTTCGACATGGCTCTCCACTTCGACTGCGTTGACGGCACCCCAAAAGTGTATCAAGATCAAGGTATAAGAACGAAATATATGATATATATGGGAGGAAGGCCGTGAAGGCGCATGTGATCGTCCACCGTGATTTCCGAATTGCCGACATTGACGACCGGCTTTACAGCGCTTTCCTTGAGCATCTGGGCAGAGCAATCTATGGCGGCATCTACGAGCCCGGCCACGCGACCGCCGACGAGCATGGCTTCCGCAAGGACGTGATCGAGTTGGTGCGCGAACTCAACGCGCCCTATACCCGCTATCCCGGCGGCAACTTCGTCTCCGCCTACAATTGGGAAGACGGGGTGGGGCCTCGTTCCGAGCGGCCGGTTCGCCTGGATCTGGCTTGGCGGACGCGCGAGAGCAACCAGATCGGCGTCAACGAATTCGTCGATTGGTGCAAAAAGGCCAATACCAAGCCGATGCTCGCCGTCAATCTCGGCTCGCGCGGGCTGGATGCGGCGAGAAACTTCCTCGAATACTGTAATCATCCGGGGGGCACCTATTGGTCGGATCTGCGCCGCAAGCACGGCTGGTCCGATCCGCATGACGTGAAGCTCTGGTGCCTTGGCAATGAAATGGATGGTCCCTGGCAGGTGGGTCACAAGTCCGCCTACGAATATGGACGCCTGGCAGACGAGACCGCCAAGGCCATGCGCGGCTTCGACAAGTCACTCGAACTGGTCGTTTGCGGCTCGTCCAATTCCGACATGAAGACCTATCCCGATTGGGAAGCGCAGGTTCTCGACCAATGCTACGACAGCGCCGATCACATCTCGCTGCATATGTATTTCGCTAATCGCGAGCGAAATACGCTGAACTATCTCGCCAAGGCAGAGAAGCTCGATCGCTATATCGTCACCATCGGCGGCGTGATCGATTATATCAAGGCGAAGAAGCGCTCGAAGAAGACGATCGGCATTTCCTTCGATGAGTGGAATGTCTGGTATCACTCCAACCAGCAGGACAAGGATATCCTTGCTCGCAACGAATGGCCGGATGCGCCGCATCTGCTTGAGGATGTCTATAACTTCGAAGATGTGCTGCAGGTCGGCGGCATCCTTAACACGTTCATTCGCCGTTCCGATCGGGTGCGGATTGCCTGCATCGCCCAGCTCGTCAACGTGATCGCGCCGATCATGACGGAAGATGGCGGCCCGGCATGGCGCCAGACCATCTATTATCCGCTGTATTTCGCCTCGAAATATGGTCGAGGCTACGCGCTGCGTCTCATCACCGACGGCCCGACCTATGACAGCGACGAGGCTGATGATGTGCCCTATCTCGATGTGTCGGCGGCCCATGATGAACTCGGCAACATGGTCACGCTGTTTGCCGTCAATCGCCACCCCGACAGTTCGCTCGATCTCGATACTCGTCTTGAAGGCTTTGCCGGCGCCCGCGTGGTCGAACAGCATGAGATGGTCCACAGCGATCTGCGGGCTGTCAACACGGCGACGCAGCCGAATGCCGTCGTCCCGACCCAAACCGGCGATGCCAAGATCGAGGATGGGCGGCTGCGCGCAACGTTGAAGCCGCTCTCCTACACGGTGATCCGACTGGCGGTGTGATGCTGGCGGCCGGGCCGGTATGTGCCCGGCGGTGACAACGGTCGAAAGGTCGCGAGGAGGCGACTGCCGGCCCGTTGCAGACCCGGACTGCCGCGCAAGGCTTGCGTGGTCGGCCGGGGAAGAGGGTGAAAGTCGTGGTTTGCTCCCCTTTGCCTGGGTGCGCTGCGCAATCGACAAAAATGGGAGGAGATCATGCAGCAGTGGAAGAAGCTTGCCTTCGGTGTCGCACTGGCCACGTTCGGCCTCATCGCGGCTGCCCAGGCTCAGGATTATACCGCCTTGCCTCGCAAGGAGACCTTGATCGTCGAGAATCCAGAGGGAACGATCAAGAATCCGGGTTGGTTCAACATCTGGGTCAACGGCGGCGGCGGTGTTTCGACCGGCCTCCAGCAACTGACCATGGATACGCTTTGGTATATCGACCCCGAAAAGGGCTTGGGCGGCTCGGCCTGGGACAATTCGCTGGCTGCGGACAAGCCGCAATATAATGACGATTTCACCCAGATGACGGTGAAGCTGCGCAAGGGCATCTATTGGAGCGACGGCGTCGAATTCACCGCCGACGATGTGGTCTACACCGTCAAGACGCAGATGGACCATCCGGGCATGAACTGGAGCGCGGCCTTCTCGGTGCAAGTCGCAAGCGTTGAGGCTCCGGACCCCTACACCGTCGTCTTCAAGCTGAAGAAGCCGAATTCGCGCTTCCACTCGATTTTCACCGTTCGCTGGAACGGCGCCTGGATCATGCCGAAGCATGTCTTCGAAAAGGTCGCTGATCCGGTTCGCTACGATTTCGCCAATCCCGTTTCGCTCGGCGCCTACAAGCTGAAAGCCTTCGATCCGCAGGGCAAATGGTACACTTGGGAGAAGCGCGACGACTGGCAGCGCACCTCGCTTGCGCGCTTCGGCGAGCCGGCTCCGAAATATGTAAGCTATGTCGATCCCGGTCCGCCGGATAAGCGCACGATTGCGCAGCTTGAGCACAATCTCGATATCATTCACGACAACACGCCCGAAGGCATGTTCACGCTGAAGGAAAAGTCGAAGACGATCGAAAGCTGGTTCCCCGGCTTCCCCTTCGCTCATCCCGATCCGACGCTGCCGGCCGTGATTTTCAATACGCAGGACCCGCTGTTCCAGAATCCTGACGTACGCTGGGCGCTGGCTTTGCTCATCGATATCAAGGCTGTCGACATGGCAAGCTATCGCGGCGCAGCCACGCTATCTGCACTCGGCGTTCCGCCGACGGCAATCGCGATGACCGATTACCAGGCGCCGATGCAGGATTGGCTGAAGAATTTCGAGATCGATACCGGCAAGCGCAAGATCAAGCCTTACGATCCAACGATCGGCCAGCAGATCGCAGATATCCTGCGCAAGCAGCCGAAGTACAAGGATCAGATCCCGACCGATCCGGCAGCGATCAGCAACGCCTTCGGCTATGGCTGGTGGAAGCCTGATCCGCAGGCTGCGGCCGAGCTCCTGGAAAAGGCCGGCTTCAAGAAGGTGGGCGGCAAATGGATGACGCCCGCGGGCCAGCCGTTCAAGATCCGCCTGACGGTGGAAGGCGACACCCGCTCCGTCTTTACCCGTGCGGGAACTCTGATCGCCCAGCAATGGGCAGCCTTTGGGATCGACTCCAAGGCTGCGCCGTCAACGAACGTCTGGCAGGTGGGCTTGCAGCCTGGCGATTACCAGGTCGCTATCGCGTGGAGCGTCGAGACCTGGGGCGGCGATCCCGATCTGTCCTTCTTTCTCGACAGCTGGCATTCCGAATTCGTTGCCAAGAAAGGCGAGAACCAGGCGCCGCGCAACTGGCAGCGCTGGTCCAATCCGGAGCTCGACAAGATCATCGAAAACATCCGCCGCATCAGCGCGGATGATCCGAAGGGCATCGAACTCGGCAAGGACTATCTGAAACTGGTGGCACAGCAGATGCCAACCATTCCGCTGATGTCCTACAACGTCTTCACGTCGATGGATACGACCTACTGGAAGGGCTATCCAACCATATCAGACCCCTATACGGACCCCGTTCCCAATTGGGCGAATTCCCGGTTGATGATGGTCAAGTTGAAGCCGGCCCAGCCCTGATTTCTCCCGACCCTGATGCGGCAATCGCGGCATCAGGCACCTTTCGCCGGACACTAGGCACGTCCGGCGAATCTTTTCAATTGATGATGAAGAGCAAGCAGCGAGGAAGACGGCGGCATGACGTCCTATCCAGTTTTCGTATTGAAACGATTTGGCCAGTTTCTGCTCGTTGTCTTCCTCGGCATTTCCGCGACGTTCTTCATCACCCATATGACGCCGATCGATCCGGTCGCGGAAAGCATCGGCGCCATCCAGCAAATGGGCCAGTCCGATCCGCGTGCCGTCGAGCTGATGCGCCAGTCGCTGAGGGAACTCTACGGTCTCGAGGGCTCCATCTGGCAACAGTATCTGCATTTCTGGGGACGCCTTGCGACCGGCGATCTCGGGCCGTCGCTCTCGGCATTTCCGACGCCGGTTTCCGCCATCATCGCAAGGGCGCTGCCCTGGACGATCGGCCTGATGACCGTTTCCGTCATCATCACGTTCCTGCTCGGCAACATGATCGGCGCGCTCGCGGGCTATTATCGCAAGAGCATGGTGCTGAAGGCCGTCAGCCTCGTCTTCATCGCCATGCAGCCGATCCCCTATTACATCCTGGCATTCGTTCTCATCATTCTCTTTGGCTATATCTGGCCGATCCTGCCGATCAATGGCGGTTATGAGATGAATACCAATCTCAATCTCTCTGTCACACTGGTTCTCGATATCCTGCGGCACTCCATCCTGCCGGCGCTGTCCCTGATCCTTGTCGGGACGGGTGGTTGGCTGATCGGCATGCGCGCGCTCGTTTCCAACATCATCACCGAGGACTATGTCGTCTTCGCCGAGCTCGGCGGCGTACCGAAGCGCAAGATCCTGCGCTCCTATATCGCCCGCAATGCCATGGTCCCGCAGTTCACCGGTCTTGCCATGTCGCTCGGCGCCGTCTTCAACGGCACCGTCATCACCGAGATCGTTTTCGGCTATCCTGGTATCGGCAATCTCCTGATCTCGGCGGTGCATGCCGGCGACTACAGCCTTGTCTTGGGGCTGAGCGCGCTCTCGATTGTCGGCGTCGCCGCCGCCGTCTTCATCATCGACATACTGGGTCCTCTGATCGACCCGCGCATCAAGGTGGAGTAGGCCATGCTGACGATCGTTCGCGACCTTGCTCGCCAGAATATGGAATTCCTCTTCGGCCTCCTGCTGCTCGCCGTCATCGTGGGGCTGGTCATCCTGTCCTATTTCTCGCCCTATGGCCCTTCCGATCTTTATCTGCTACCGCCGGATATGCCGCCGGATGGGCAATATTGGCTGGGCACGACATCACGTGGGCAGGATGTGTTCTGGCAACTGACGACCGCACTCCGCAACACGCTTTATTTCGGCATTGGCGTCGCCTTCCTGTCTCGCGTCATCTCGCTGGCGGTGGGGCTCGTTGCGGGCTACGCCGGAGGGGTTGTCGATCGCGTCTTGATGGCGATCAACGACAGCATCATGGTCATTCCACAATTTCCGGTGCTCATCCTGTTCTATTTCGTGCTGAAGGACGAAATGACCTGGACGGTGCTCATCGTTGTCATGGCCTCGCTCGGCTGGTCCTATGATGCTCGCCTGATCCGCTCGGTGGCAATCAGTCTCAAGACGCGACCTTTCACCACGCAAAGCGTCTATTCCGGCATGAGCATGCGCAAGATTCTCATTCAGGAGCATCTGCCCTATGTGCTGCCGATCGTCTTTGCCACGACCATGAACAACATGATCTGGTCAATCGGCATGGAGATCACGCTCTCGGTGCTCGGGTTCACCGATATCGAGACGCCGACCATGGGCATGATGATCTATTGGGCCAATGCGCATTCGGCGCTGATCGCCGGAACATGGTGGTGGGTCGCAGCGCCGGTGGCGGCCATCGTGGTGCTGTTCATGGCGCTCTTCCTGCTGTCGATGTCGATGAACGAATACAACGACCCCCGCAGTCGTTTGAACCGGATGGGAGGCTAAGGGTATGGAGGCTGTCGTCGAGGTCAACAACCTCAAGGCCTACTATCGGGCCTTCCTTTACGGCGTCGATCGCGAGGTGCGCGCGGTGGATGATGTCAGCCTGTCGATCGGCCGCGGCGAGATCTACGGTGTTGCGGGTGAATCGAGCAGCGGCAAGACGACACTGATCAAGACGATCGCGGGCGCCATCCGGCCGCCGCTTCGCGTCGTTTCCGGTGCCGTCCAGTTTCATTTTAACGGCGGGACGCAGGATATTTACGCGATGACGCCTGAGCAGCGGGCGTCGCTTCGCTGGCGGCATCTGTCCTATATCATGCAGGGATCGATGAATGTGCTCAATCCCGTGCGGCGCATCCGGCACTCGTTCACGGATTTCGCCTTCCGCCATATGAAGGCCGATCGCGCCACCTTCTTCGACCGGGTTGGCGCTCATCTCCAGCGGCTGAAGCTCGACGCGCATCTCCTCGATGCCTATCCGCATGAATTGTCCGGTGGCATGCGCCAGCGCATGACGATCGCGCTTGCCACCATTCTCACGCCGGAATTCATCATTGCCGACGAGCCGACCACGGCGCTCGATGTCATCGTTCAGCGCGATGTGCTGTCGATGATCCGAGAGATTCAGCGCGAAATGGGCTCGTCCTTCCTCTTCGTTACCCATGACATGGGCGTTCACGCCGCCGTTTCCGATCGTATCGGCATCGTCTATGCCGGGCGTCTGGTGGAGGAGGCGCCGACGCGCAAGCTCTTTCAGATACCGCTGCATCCCTATACCCAGCATTTGGTCTCAAGCCTGCCGAGGATCGGTGATGCTTCGAAGCGGCCTTCGCTGGAAGGGCGTCCGCCCAATCTCGCCATGCCGCCGGAGGGCTGCCGTTTCCATCCGCGCTGTCCGAAACGCATGGATATCTGCAGTCGCGAAGCGCCGCCCATGGTAGCCGTCGAGCCGGATCGGCGTGTTGCCTGTTTTGCAGTGACGGGAGGCGCGCCATGAGCGATCTTCTTTCCCTTTCGCATGTCAGCAAGGTCTACCGGCAGGGCGGGATGCTCAGCCGCCGTCAGATCGTGGCGGTGAACGACGTCAGCCTGAGCCTGGGAGACGAGCCGGAGATCCTCTCCATCGTCGGCGAGTCCGGCTCGGGCAAATCCACCATCGCCTCCATGATCCTCGGCCAGACGGCACCGACATCAGGCGATCTCACTTTTCGCGGCAAGCCCGTCGCCGTTCACGGGCGATCCGAGCGGCGTGCCTTCATGCGCGAGGTGCAGCCGGTTCTTCAGAACCCGTTCGAAGCGTTCAATCCGCTTAAGAGGGTCGATCGATATCTCTTTGAAACAGCAAAAAGTTTTGCGCCTGATGGTATGCGGCCAAACCGGACCGATGTCGAGCGCATGGCCGACGAGGCACTTGCCCATATCGGCCTGACGCTTGCCGAGGTGAAGGGGCGGTTTCCGCATGAGCTGTCGGGCGGCCAGTTGCAACGAACGGCTATAGCACGGGCGCTCATCCCGCAGCCGCGGCTATTGGTGGCCGACGAGCCTGTCTCCATGGTCGACGCTTCGTTGAGAATGGCGATCGTCAATCTCTTCGGTCAGCTGAAGAGGGAGCTTGGGCTCTCGATTATCTACATCACGCATGATCTGGCGACCGCCTACTACATCAGCGATCGCATCATCATCATGAAGAAGGGCGAGATCGTCGAGCAGGGCGGCGCGCGCGCCGTTCTCGACAATCCGCAGCATCCCTATTCGCGGGCCTTGAAGGAAGCAGTCTTGTCCACCACGCCCGAGATGGAGCCGGCAGCGCTTGGCTGACCAGCGGGCATCAACGCGAGATTCGTGTTGAGAGAATGATGGACGACAGAGTGCGTTCGACGCCATCGATTGTGCCGATACCATCGATCAGCTGATCCAGTTGGGAGATCGACGGCGCGGCAATAATGGCGATCAGATCGAACGTGCCACTCACCGAATGAAGTGTCGTCACCTCCGGAATGGCATCCAGCGACGCCGTCACCGCCGACAGCGCTTTCGGCGCGATGGTGATCAGCACGTGCGCCCGAATGAGGCCGGACAAATAGGTCTCCGACAGCCGCACACCATAGCCTGAAATCACGCCTTCCCTCTCCAGCCGTTCGAGCCTGGCTTGAACTGTGGTGCGCGACAGCGACAGCTTCTTGGCGAGCGTCGCGACGGGCATGCGGGCGTTCTCGCCGAGCAAGGCGATCAATTCGCGGTCCTTATCGGTAACTTGCATGGCTATTCCTGCATTTTGCGAAATGATTTCGTCATTTTGTACAAATTCATACAACGAAATGCATTTTATGTCGCTATGAATCGTTCAATTCCTGCCTACACTTATAAAAATCTTATCAATGAAATGCAGGGGAGTCATATGAAAGACATAGTGGTAATCGGCGCAGGCAAGATCGGTGGGGCGATCGCTCTGATGCTGGCCGAAACGGGCGATTACAAGGTCGTTGTCGCCGACCGCAGCCAGGAACAGCTCGACAAGATCGATCGTCACCCTGCAATTTCCACGGCCGCCGTCGACATTTCCGACCGCGCCGGGCTCGTCGGCGTTTTGAAGGGCAAGTTCGCCGTATTGTCGGCAGCGCCGTTCCATCTCACAGGCTTCGTTGCGGAAGCGGCACTTGAAGCCGGCGTTCACTATCTCGATCTCACCGAAGACGTCGCGACGACTAAGAAGGTGGAAGAGCTGGCTCAGGGGGCAAACACCGCCTTCATCCCGCAGTGTGGTCTGGCGCCGGGCTTCATCTCGATCGTCGCCAATGATCTCGCCAAGCGCTTCGACAGCCTCGACAGCGTGCGCATGCGCGTCGGTGCGCTGCCTCAGTATCCGTCGAACGCTCTGAACTACAACCTGACCTGGAGCACGGACGGCCTGATCAACGAATATATCGAGCCATGCGAGGCGATCGTCGAAGGCAAGCTTGTCACCGTGCCGGCCATGGAAGAGCGCGAGGAATTCTCGCTCGACGGCGTCACCTATGAGGCATTCAATACGTCGGGTGGTCTCGGCACGCTCGCCAAGACGCTTTCCGGCCGCGTGCGCACGATGAACTACCGCACCATCCGCTATCCCGGTCATCAGGCCATCATCAAGGCGCTGCTCAACGACCTGAACCTCAAGAACCGCCGCGATGTGCTGAAGGATCTCTTCGAAAATGCGCTGCCGGCCACCATGCAGGACGTGGTCGTCGTTTTCGTCACCGTCTGCGGCTGGCGCGAAGGCCGCTACATGCAGGAGACCTATGCCAACAAGGTCTATGCCGGCATCGTTGCGGGCAAGAAGATGAGCGCGATCCAGATCACCACGGCCGCCGGCATCACCACCGTGCTTGATTTGCTGGCGCAGGGCAAGCTGCCCGCCAAGGGCTTTGTCTGCCAGGAAGAAATCGATTTCGGCGATTTCCTCGCCAATCGCTTCGGGCAGGTTTATAGCCTGGAGAAGATCAGGATGAGAGAAGCCGTCTAAGCGGCTATTTCCACTTACTATTTTCGAGATGTGGCGCCTTCGGGCGCCACATGTGTTTTGGCCGTTGGCAGCGGCTCTGAAGCGGCTAGGCAATCAGCCGATCGAGAATCTCGACGGGATGTTGGATGGTCTGACGATCGATCTTGGCAACCTGCGAACGACAGGAGAAACCGGTCGCCATGACCACCGTTTGATCGCCGTTCTCAGCGACCCTGTCCTGCCAGCTCATTGTGTAGAGCTTCTCTGAAATCGCGCGATTGCGCACCTCATGGCCGAACGTGCCTGCCATACCGCAACAGCCGACATCGGCCATATTGAGCTTGATGCCAAGCTTCCCGAAGAGCACGGACCATTGCTTGAGAGCAGCCGGCGCGTTCGTTTTTTCCGTGCAGTGGGCAAGCAGCGTGAAACGCTCCTGCGGTAAGGCTCGTGGCGAAGGCAACCGGTCGAGATTGGCTGCAAGCCATTCCTGAAGCAGCAGCACCGAGGCCCCTAGCCGGGTAGAGGGCAGAGCGGCATATTCGCTGCGATAGGTGAGCGTCATCGACGGATCTATGCCGACAAGCGGGACGCCCATCTGCGAGATGCGATCGAGATAGTCACGGGATTTCGCCGCCGCCCTTTCGAAGCGGCCGAGATAGCCATGCACATGCAGGGCCTTGCCGTTGTTCTGCGACATGGCGAGCCACGGCTTGAAGCCCATTTTCAGTGCGAGCTTCAGTGCCGCAATGACGACGGCTGGATCGAAATGGGTTGAGAAGACGTCTGCGAGGATGACAACGGCTTGCGTCTTCTCCTCCATGGAGAGCTTCTTCAATCGTTGAAGAGTAGCAACCTGCACGCCAAGGCGGGCAGCTTCCCGCTCAAGCGACATTGCAGGCATGGTCGGAAGCGCCGTGAGGCCCGCAAGCTTCATGAAGGCTTGGCCGGCGGCCGATCCGGTCAGCATGTTGTAGCCGGGCTTGAAACGCGCCATCAGCGGCAGAGTCGTTTCGATGGCGGCGACGATCGGGTCCTTCAGCGGCCTGAGGTATCGACCGTAATAGAGCTCCAGGAACTTCGAGCGGAAGGCCGGGACGCTGACTTTCACGGGGCATTGGCCGGCACAGGCCTTGCAGGCGAGGCAGGTGTCCATCGACGCCCGCACCTCATGAGAAAAGTCATCTCGATTGGCCGGATCGAGCGAGTTGACCATCCGCCGCACGAGATTGCCGAGAGGGTTGGCGCGGCGTAGCACCTCCGCCTCGCGCCGCGGATCGACCTGGCGTTCGGCAAGCAGGCGCAGCCATTCCCGCATCAGCGCCGCGCGGCCCTTCGGAGAATAGCGCCGATCGCCCGTCGCCTTGAAGGAAGGGCACATCGGGCTCGTCGCATCGAAATCGAAACAGGCCCCGTTGCCGTTGCAATAGGCGGCATTATCGAAGGCGGCGCGGATATCGTTGCCGATAATCCGATCAAAGTCACCGCGCAGCGACACTTCGTCAATCTTGAGTAATGGACGTGATGAGCCGGAGGCGATCTTGCCGGGATTGAGCCGGTCGCCGGGATCGAAAGCGCGTTTGATCTCCTGCAGGCTGGGATAGAGATCGCCGAAATAGGCGGGCACATATTCCGAGCGCACGCCCTTGCCATGCTCTCCCCAGAGCACGCCGCCATATTTGCGGGTAAGGGCAACGACGCCGTCGCTGATCCTGCGGACGAGTGGCTGATGGTCGGCGCGGGTAAGATCAAGCGCCGGGCGGACATGCAGCACGCCGGCGTCGACATGGCCGAACATGCCGTAGTCCAGCCCCTCGGCATCGAGAAGTGCGCGGAATTCGCCGATATAGGCGGCCAGATGCTCGGGCGG
Source organism: Martinezella tropici (assembly GCA_000799755.1). GTDB lineage: Bacteria > Pseudomonadota > Alphaproteobacteria > Rhizobiales > Rhizobiaceae > Rhizobium > Rhizobium tropici_A. The sequence goes on along the minus strand of JUHI01000003.1, from coordinate 49,332 downwards.
GACGGCGGTGTCCTCAACGAACGGCACCGGCCGCACCGGCCCTTCGACATTGCCGAGCAGGCCCACGGCGCGCTTGCGCATGGACCAGATCGCTTCGATCTCCGCTCTTTCACGCGCGATCGTATAGCCCTTGTGGCGGGCTGCCGAGAGGTCATCAAGAGCGGCGGTCACATCGGTCAGCTTACGCTCCAGCTCGTCGCGATTGTCGGCCAGCACTTCGACGATATTGATGCCATTGGCGTGGCCTGAAGCATCCTCTGGGAAAAAGCGCGCGATACCGCTCCAGACGATGTCGCCCTTGGCCAGACCCAGCACCTTCTCGTCGACCGTCTCGACGGAAGCGACCCTCAGCGCCACCAGCCGCCGTGCATCCTCAAGCGCCGTGTTGAAATTGCCATAGCGAATGTTGATGAGGGCCGAATGCGCCGGGATCGGCAGCACGTTGAGCTCGGCTTCGGCGATCATCGCAAGTGTGCCTTCCGAGCCGCACAGCACCGCATTCAGATCGAAGCGGCCGTCCTCGCGCCTGATATGGGCGAGATCGTAGCCGGTCATGTAGCGGTTGAGCTTCGGGAAGGTCGCCGCGATGAGCTCGCTTTTGTCCCTGGCAATCGCATCGACGACCCTGTGGATTTCACCGACCCGACCGTCACGCGCCTTGATCTCCTCCAGTTCGGCAACGGCGAGCGGTCGCGACCACCAGTCGCTGCCATCGGAAAGCACCACGCGAAGGCCGAGAACATGATTGCTGGTCTTGCCGTACAAACAGGACCCCTGGCCGCAGGCATCGGTGGAGATCATGCCGCCGATGGTCGCGCGGTTGGAGGTGGAAAGTTCGGGTGCGAAGAACAGCCCGAATGGTTTCAGCGCCTTGTTGAGCTGATCCTTGACGACGCCAGCCTCGACACGCGCGATCCTTCGTACCGGATCGATCTCCAGAATGCGGTTCATGTGCCTGGAGCAGTCGATGACGATGCCTGAAGTCAGGGATTGACCGTTGGTTCCGGTGCCACCGCCGCGCGGGGTGATGGCGAGATCGGAAAACTCGGGCTCGGATATGGCTTTGGCGATAATCTTAAGGTCGCCGATGCCGCGAGGGTAGAGGATTGCTGCCGGCTTGAGCTGATAGATGGAATTGTCGGTCGAGGCGACCGTCCGCGCGCCATCATCCGTCTCGACATCGCCTTGAAACTTGAGTGCAGCCAGTCGGCGCGCAAGGGCGTCGATCTGCTGATTGAAGCTGTCTTTGGCCGAAACGAGGCGTGGTATCATGATGCGAAAGCTTCCGGCGTTTTACGCGATGACTAGGGCATACCCGTTTCTAAACAGAATTACGGAGATGCTCTATCTCTTTGTTTTCACGCAGTTCGGCTTTGCGCTTCCACGAGAATTGCTTTAGCGGCGGAGAGCCGCGCAGGCCGTTTCGATGCGATCGAGGGCCTCGACGAGATCGGCTTCCGACGTCGCATAGGAAATGCGGAAATAGGGTGACAATCCGAAAGCCGAGCCGGGTACGACGGCGACGTGCGCGTCATCCAGCAGATAGGCGCAGAAATCCGCATCCGTTTCGATGGACTTTCCGGATGGCGCTGTGGTTCCGAGTACGCCTGCGCAGCCAGAGAATGTGTAGAAGGCACCTTCCGGCACAAGGCAATCCAGGCCATCAATGGCGTTTAGCCTTCCGACCACCAGATCGCGCCGTTTCTGGAAGCTTGCCTTGCGGCCCTCAAGGAAATCCTGCGGGCCATTGAGGGCGGCGACAGCCGCGGCCTGGCTGACGGAGGAGGGGCAGGAGGTCGCCTGGCTCTGGATAACGGCCATGGCCTTGATCAGCGCCTTCGGGCCGCCGGCATAGCCGATGCGCCAGCCGGTCATGGCATAGGCCTTGGAAACGCCGTTGACTGTCAGCGTCCGGCTCTTGAGGCTTGGCTCGATCGCGACCGGCGTGACGAACTTGAAGCCGTCATAGACGATATGCTCATACATGTCGTCGACCATCAGCCAGACATGCGGATGGCGTAGCAGGACCTCGATCAGCGGCAGATAATCGGCCTCGGAATACGCCGCACCCGATGGGTTCGACGGTGAGTTGAGCAACAACCAGCGCGTCTTCGGCGTGATCGCCTTCTCCAACTGATCAGCCTTGAGGCGAAAGCCGGCCTCAGCATCGCAAGGGATCAGAACAGGTACGCCGCCGCAGATCTCGACGATATCGGAGTAAGAGGTCCAATAGGGCGTCGGGATGATGACCTCATCGCCCGGATTGATCGAGGCCATGAAGGCGTTGAACAGGATCTGCTTGGCGCCCGTCGCCACGGTTATTTCGTCGAGCGCGTAATCGACGCCGTTTTCGCGCTGAAATTTTCCGGCGATTGCCTTCTTCAATTCCGGCGTGCCGTCGAGCGCGGTGTACTTCGTTTCGCCGCGATCGATGGCGGCTTTTGCGGCTTCCTTGACGTTATCAGGCGTATCGAAATCCGGCTCGCCCGCACCGAGAATGATAACGGGCAGGCCGTCCCGCTTCATGGCATTGGCGCGCGCGCCGATCTGGAGAATAGTGGAAACGCCGATGGAAGCGATCCGCGAAGCGGGCTTAAAGCCCGCCTCTTCGATTTTCGTGGCGATCGTCATGGAGCTTACTCGATGTCGAAGGAGACACCCTGCGCCAGCGGCAGGGCCTTGGAGTAGTTCACCGTGTTGGTCGCACGGCGCATGTATGCCTTCCAGGCATCCGAGCCGGATTCGCGACCGCCGCCGGTTTCTTTCTCGCCACCGAATGCGCCGCCGATTTCAGCACCCGACGTGCCTATGTTGACGTTGGCGATGCCGCAATCGGAGCCGTCGGCTGCGAGGAAGCGCTCGGATTCCTGCATGTCGCGCGTGAAGATCGAGGATGAAAGGCCGGCGGCAACCGCATTGTGCTCGTCGATGACAGCATCGAAATCGTCATAGGGCATGACGTAGAGGATAGGCGCGAAGGTTTCTTCCATCACCGGGCCTGCCTGCTTCGGCATTTCCACAAGCGCCGGCTTTGCGTAGTAGCCGTCGGCATGGCCGACATCGATCCGCTCGCCGCCGGTAACCGTGCCGCCATGCGCCTTCGCTTCGGCAATTGCCTTCTGCATGCCGTCGAACGCCGCCTTGTCGATCAGTGGACCGACGAGAGCGGAGGAGTGCAGGGGATCGCCGACCGAGACGCTCTGATAGGCTTTCTTCAGACGCGGCACGAGCTGGTCATAGACGCTTTTGTGGACGAAGAGGCGGCGAAGCGTCGTGCAACGCTGGCCGGCCGTGCCCATGGCGCCGAAGGCGATGGCGCGCAGCGCCATGTCGAGATCGGCCGACGGGCAGACGATGCCGGCGTTGTTGCCGCCGAGTTCGAGGATGGCGCGTGCAAAGCGCTTGGCGAGCCGGGGCCCGACTTCGCGGCCCATGCGGGTCGAGCCGGTTGCCGAAACGAGCGGCACCTTCGGATGGTCAACGAGAATCTCGCCGATCGCACGATCGCCGATCAGCACCTGCGACAAGCCCTCAGGGGCATCGCCGAAGCGGGCAAGCGCGCGATCGAGGATCGCCTGCGAGGCCAGCGCCGTCAGCGGTGTCTTTTCCGAGGGCTTCCAGATGACGGCGTCGCCGCAGATGAGTGCCAGCGCCGCGTTCCAAGACCAGACCGCGACCGGGAAGTTGAAGGCCGAGATGATGCCGACGACGCCGAGCGGGTGCCAGGTTTCCATCATGCGATGGCCCGGACGTTCAGTCGCGATCGTCAAGCCGTAGAGCTGGCGGGAGAGACCGACGGCGAAATCGCAGATGTCGATCATTTCCTGCACTTCACCGAGGCCTTCGGAGCGGATCTTGCCGGCTTCGATCGACACCAGACGGCCGAGATCGTCCTTGGCGGCGCGCAGCTCTTCGCCGAGCAAGCGCACCAGTTCGCCGCGTTTCGGTGCCGGCACGAGGCGCCAGGCGCGGAATGCGGCATGGGCCTTCTCGATTTTCTTTGCCGCTTCATCGGCCGAAACGGTCTTGAGGCTGCCGATCTTCTCGCCGGTAACCGGGGAGTAGGAAGGCATGCTGCCGTCGATATACAGCGCCTTGTCGACGCCGAGCTTTTCGAGAATGGCGGCGGCTTCGGCTGCAACGGAAGGGGTCTTGGCTGCGATGTTCATCTCATGAAACTCCAATTGTCTTTGATCCCGGCGAGCGGCGATTGACGCCGCTGCGCCTCACTCGGCGGCGTCTTGTTTGGATAGTGCCCGCAGGCAGGCGTCGATCGATGCCTGTTCGATGCCGGCGTAGTGGTCGAATTCGTTCAGCACCTTCATGCCGAGGTCGGCTTCGAAGCGCTGCTGGTTCGGGCTGGCGACAAAATCCTGCTGTGCGCCATCGCCAAGATTGGACTGGAAGATGCCGGCGGCGCTGACGGGGAGGAAATCCTCGTAGACGATCGGGTCGAACTGGACGAGGCCCTGGTCGATCAGCGCGTCGATATCCGCATGGCTCGTTGCGGCGGTCTGGCCCTTGGCCGTCAGCGAATAGGTGAAGTAGCCGAGGCCTTCGGCGCGGATTGCCGCCCAATCATCCGGGAATTCGGCGAAGCTCTGCGCAAGTGCTGCCTCATAATCGCGGGCATTCGATCCGTCGGCGGCCGGGCGCACGACCTTGCGGGACTGATCGAGCAGCTTGTCATAAAGCGCGCGGCCCTTCGGCGTCAACGCAATGCCGCGCTGTTCGATCTCGCCGAAGCGGGCAGTGTGCGAGCCGGCCTCCCAAACGCCATCGGCATTGCGGAAGGAAACGGGTTCTTCGAGCGCCTTGAACGAGGTCTGGCGCAGCAGGATCGGGCAGGCACGTGTCGGCGGCCCTTCAACGACGGCTTTCGGCGCGATGTCGTAATCCGGCATTAATGCTTGGACCTGATCGATATCGAGCGTGCGCGGCGTCAGATGATTGATGTGTGGCCCCTTGAACGACACGACATCGGCGATCAGCCGATGCGCATCGTGAAGGCGGTGGTACATGCCGACATCGACATTGGCTTCGTCGTGCCAGCGGAAGGTTTCCAGCACTTCGTCGACGAACCGGCTGGCATCGGCCATGGTCAGACCGCCATCGCGTTCGGCCTTCTCGGTGAGCGCAACCGTGCCATCGGTGAAAATCCGGCGCTTGGCAAGAATGTCCGCGGCAGCCTTGCGAAGGTCTTCATCGGCGATGAGATCCAGCCGCAGCAGCGAGGTGAAAACGCGGAAGGGATTGCGCTTCAGCTCGGCATCACCGATCGGGCGAAACGCTGTCGAATGAACCGGCACGCCGGCGGTCGACAGATCGTAATAACCGACCGGGTACATGCCCATGACGGCGAAGACGCGCGCCATCATCGCAAGTTCCGCCGCTGTCCCGAGCCGGATGGCGCCGTGCCGCTCCTCGGAAATACGATCGAGATAATCGGTCGCCTCCAGGCGCTCCTTAAGCTTCGGTTGTGCGATGAGCGTTTCGTCGTTGACGCGGGCAACCAGTTCCATGAGCGTGCCGTAGGCGGGGACTTCCTCGCGATACATCGCCGACATGGCGGCCGAAAAAGCGCTGCGAATATCGCTGGTCGAGACGTGATCAGGCTTCATGTGCGATCTCTTCCTGAAAGGCTATATCATTCCTGTTTTGCAGAATATCTCTTGTTTGGCCGCTTTTGTTGTGAGAGAGAATTCTAACTTGATGCGAAAATGGAATGAATATGCGTCGGCGCCTCATCCCTGATATCGTCAATCTGCAGGCATTCGAATGCGCGGCGCGCCACCAGAATTTTTCGCGCGCGGCCGAAGAGTTGAACCTCACGCAAAGCGCTGTCAGTCGCCAGATCAGCGATCTCGAGCAGCAGACGGGGCTGAAATTGTTCGAACGCGTGCGCCAGCGCGTCGTCCTCTCCGAGGCTGGTCTTCGGCTGTTGCCGGAGGTGAAAGATCTGCTCTTGCGTTCGGAGCGGCTGATGATCGGCGCTGTTGCCGCTGGCCAGATGAAACTGTCGCTGAAGGTCGCGACCTTGCCGACCTTCGGCGCGCGCTGGCTGGTGCCGCGTCTCGGCCGGTTTCTCGACGAGCATCGCGACGTCGCCGTCACGGTGGAATCGCGATCCAAGCCCTTCGGCTTTGATGAGGATAATTTCGACCTCGCCATTCACTATGGCTTGCCGGCCTGGGCAGGGGCTGTTGCGACCTTTCTTTGCAGCGAGACCGTGTTGCCCGTCGCCAGCCGGGAACTTGCCGGACGATTGGGTCTTGCCGCACCGGAAGAACTGGCGGCGGCTCCGCTGTTGCATCTGACGACCCGCCCAAAGCTTTGGGCGCAATGGTTCGATTTGCAGGACTTGCCGACCGAGAACGCCTATCCCGGTGCGCGCTTTGACCAATTCTCCATGATTATCGCCGCTGCCATCGCCGGGCTCGGCGTCGCGCTTTTGCCGATCTATCTGATCGAGGAAGAGCTTAAGGCCGGCACGCTTCGGCCGCTGTTTGATCTGCCGATGCCGACCGAGAACAGTTACTATGTCGTCATGCCGGAAAAGAAGCAGACGAACGAGATAGCAACATTGTTTCAAGATTGGCTGCTGAGTGAGGTTACTCCCCAAGAGCAGACTTGATGAAGCCATGTTGATTTGTATCTAGTCGCGTCAGGCACTCAGCCGTCATGGCTCAGCTCAGGGTGCCGTAACAAGAAGGCGTTTGGTCTGTGCGAGAGGTTTGACATGTATCAGAAATTTGGGATCGCCGCGTTGGCTCTACTCGTGTCGAGTGCGCAGAGCTATGCTTCCAGCGAACGCGCGTGGGACGCGCTTTTCGCCAAGGTAAACGGCACCTGCATCGGAATGTCCCGCATGAATACGCCAGAGGTTTCGGCTCCCATTGTCTTTGATGATGCGACCGGCAAGGTCGGGCTCTTGCTGCGTGGCTCGATCGGCAAATCGAAAGCCGCTGTTCAGAACGTCAACCTGTTATGTCTCTACGATAAGAAGACAGGCAAGGCCTCGATTGCTGAATACAAATCAATGGGAAAATAGCCCCTAGGCTATTAGCCGCCGGAGCGCGTACCTCTCGGTGAATTTGCGTGGAGCCAATGCTTCGCAGCACTCGTCAAGGCGACATCCGGGGCATCGATTTCGTGGACCCCGAATTCGACGTAGATCTATAAATTTTAAGCTTGAAATTCCCTCTCGCGAGCGTCACACATTCTCGTATCGTGTCGCTGCATATCTTGAGCAGCGCAGGCGTGCGGTGAACTCGGGGAGGAGCAAACCACCATGAAGACGCATCCGCTGAAGGGACCGAACCGGTTGAAGCTCGGCGTTTTTTCCGCCAATGCGGATGGCGGCCTGGCAATTACTGATGTGCCGGAGCGCTGGACGGCTGACTGGCAGGACAATCTCACCGCCGCACAGATCGCTGACCGCGCCGGGCTCGAATTCTTTCTGCCGATTGCCCGGTGGCGCGGCTTTGGCGGTAAGAACCGGGTTCGCGAATGGTCGTTCGAGACCTTCACCTGGGCGGCGGCACTTTCGGCTGCGACCGACCGGATTGGGCTGTTCATGACCGTACATGTGCCACTTGTCCATCCGCTGTATGCGGCAAAGTCGCTGGCAACCGTCGACCATATCAGCCAGGGTCGAGCCGGACTGAACATCGTCTGCGGCTGGAATCCGAAGGAGTTCGGCATGTTCGGCGTGCCGCTGGTCGAAAAGGGATATGACCAGGCGGCCGAATGGCTCGAAATCGTCGAAAGGCTCTATGCCTCGGACGAGCCGCTCGATTATGCCGGCACTTATTACAATCTGAAGGAAGCCGTCAGCCGCCCTGCAAGCCTGCAGGCGCCGCGACCGGTCACGATGAATGCGGCATTCGGGGGCCTTGGCCGCGACTTCGCCGCCGGCCATTGCGACTATCTCTTCACCACCTTTACCGAGATCGACGAGGCGGGAAGACATGTGGCTGATATCGCCGGGCGCGCCGAAGGCAAGGGCCGGCAGGTCGGGGTCTATACAGTCTGTCATGTCGTCTGCCGCGAGGCGCAAACAGAGGCTGAGGACTATTACACCCGCTATGCCGTAACCATGGCGGATCACGCCGCCGTCGATCAGCACATGGCCGGCAAGAAGGAGTTCTCGCAGTCCCATGGTCGCGAAGCCTATGACCGCTATCGCCAACGCTTTGCCGGTGGGGCAGGCAGCTATCCGCTGATCGGAACCCCGCAGCGGATTGCGGACGAGATGATTGCCATTGCCGCGCAAGGCTATGCGGGCATTGCGCTATCCTTCGTCAATTACACGCAGGAGCTTCCCTATTTTTGCGATCGGGTGCTGCCGATTCTCAAGAAGGCCGGGCTCCGGGTCGAGTGAGCCGCCGCATTACCGTCTGGGTGCGACCTTGCTCGCGCGAATGTGATCACTCGCCATCGGGGCCATAGCCGGCCGGTATGAGCCAGCTTTCGTGATACATCACCGAATTGTCGTTTTCATGTCGCATGTCTTGACTGCGACATGTGTGCAACGCAGCAAAAAACATCGGCTCAAGGGGTTTACAAGCGCGGCCCCGGATGGGAGTCTCTAGGCGAGGGGTGCTGCTCGATTTGCGGCGGCGACGATCCCTTCAACCGGATGCCGTCAACCTTGGCTCCGACGCGCCGCAGTTTGCCGGCGCTTAACCGAACAAATCAATCCAAGGCCAGAATGCGGCGTTGTTCCGTGTCTGGTCGCTGTCTTAGTGCGTCCCGAACGCGGTTGCGTCGGGTATGGAGAATGCGGGCTTTAACATGGGCATTAAGTCAAAACGCGCCCTTCGCGGCGTTCTTGGTCTTCTCGCGAGTGTCAGCTTGCCACAGGTCGCCAAAGCCAGCGACCTAATGATCTGGTCGCCAGTCAAGGTCGCGCCGCGAACGTACAAGACGACGCTCGGCTTTCGACTGCCGATGGCATGGGAAGTCAGTGCGGGCATGGATCTGGGCCTGGGTGGGGCAGCGAGCGGTACGATCTTGCGCAGCAGCAGCCTGGCGACACTCTGGGGCACGGCGATCGACGATCACAAGCGCTTTTCGACCGTATTACGACGCGAAGTCGCGTTGAGGGTCGATACGCTGAACAGCACGGGAACGCTCTGCCTCGAACGTTCGCGAAGCTGGACGGTGTCGGAAAATCTGGACATGAGGACATCTCGGTCGCTGAACGTGAACTATGCAGGCTCGCGAAACGCCGCCAACTCCATTATCGCGACGCAGGCCGTAACCGTCGCCGTTCCCTGGACGGGAACCTCCGTGTCGGCGATCGGCAATCTGAAGGATGTCGGAAACGTCCTTTCGACTACGGTTTCGTTTCAACAGCCGTTGGCGCCGAACCTGAACTTTTCGGCTTCCTTTGCCGATCCGCAGACGTTGACACCAACAGGCAATGTGCGCGTGGATTACCGCATCAGATGGTAAGGCTGGGAGGTTGCCGCCTCCGGCATTTACTTATCTATGCGAGGAACAAATGCCGCTTGCGGCAGTTTACAACTGGCAGGACATCGATCTTGCTTGGGGTGTTGTGACCTCGCGAAGCCTGCCGCTGGTTCAACTCCCTGCCGGCGGCAGGCTTAGCGCTTGCGCCAGGACGGTTAGTCGGCCGGACCTGTTGCATCAGCCGGCGATTTGACTGTGATGTCGGGTTCGGCAAGCTTGGCTTTCAGTTTCGATACCACATCGTGCCGGACATCCGACCAAGACGAGGTGATTGCCCAATATTCGATGTTGAGCACGGCTTGGTCGACTGCCAGATCATCGAGGTAGACCTTCGGCGCGGGCATGGTCTTGATGCGTTGGTCCGCTTTAAGGATGTCGAGGATAGTCTTGCGGGTAAGATCGATGTCGACCTTGTCGCCCAAGGCGACGGACAACTGCTGGCGACGATCCGGCTCGCGGCTATGATTGGTGATGGGCGTGTTCCAGAGCGTGGAATTCGGCGCCATGAGATAGAGGCCGTCCGCCGTCCTCATTTCCGTTGCGAAGAGCCCGATGTCCTTGATGTAGCCTTTGACATTGGTCGTCTCAATATATTCGCCGACACGGAACGGCCGCAGGATCAGCAGCATGATGCCGGCGGCGATGTTCTGGAGCGTGCCCTGCAGTGCCAGGCCGATTGCCAGGCCGGCGGCGCCGAGAGCGGCAATGATCGAGGCGGTCTGCACACCGAACTGGCCAAGCACGGTGATGAAGACGAGGATAAGCAAACTGTAGTGCAGGACGTTCTGGAAGAAGCTCGCCAGCGTTTCGTCTATGCCGCGAATGCGCGAGATGACGCGATAAGCCGAGCGGCTAATGATGCCTGCCAGTAGCCAGCCGCCGATCAGGAGAATGATCGCGCCGAGAAGCGAGAAGCCGTATTGGACCGCGAGCGCCGAGGCTTGATCGAGTGCAGTCCGGGTGGCGACGACGATGTTGGCCGTTTGATCTTCCATGTCAAAACTCCATCTTTCCCAGAGAGCCAAATGAGAAGTCGCAATCTTTGTTCCCGATTATCGAGCACAATGAAAGGCAGCCGTTTCAATGGATTGCGTGGGTTGGTTTTCAGGTGGAGGCGTCAGGCGCCATGCTTTGCCTGATGTGGGCCCATGGTGGCGACCGCAGCGTAATGCGCCTTCTTCTGCTCGTACATGCCGAGATCGGCGCGCTTGATCATCGCTTCCATGGTCTCGCCGGGCTGGCTTGTTGCTACGCCGATAGAGACGCTGAGCGGCGCGCTGGAATAGAACTGATTGTTGATCTTCAGCAGCTCGTTGATGGTCTCCACCATTGCCGTGGCGGTAATGTCGTCCGCGCCCGGCATGAGAACGGCGAATTCGTCACCGCCGATGCGCGCCGCGTGGTTCGGCAGGGAGACGACGCTGTTCAGCACTTCGCCCATGCGGCGCAGCAGCGCATCGCCGGCGTCGTGACCGCTCTCGTCATTGGCCTCCTTCAGGCCGTTGAGATCGATGATGATGGCGGATACCGGTCGAAGCGACTTGCGCTCCAGCCTGTTGAGTTCGTCCATATAGAAGGCGCGGTTGTAAAGCCTTGTGAGCACGTCGTGCTTGCCGAGATATTCGAGATAGGCTTCCGCCTTCTTGCGCGCCGTAATATCGGTCAGCGCCACCTGCACGAGCGACCAGTCGTCCTCGTAGCCGGGGAATACGGAAAATTGCAGGAGAACGTGACGCTCCGATCCGTCGAGGGCATAGTTCAGCACCTCGCGCTGATGGAAGAGGCGGCCGTTCCATAGCTCGACCAGCTGTCCGCGAAAATGCTTCTCCATATCATCGCGGAACACTTCGCCGATCCGATGGTGCAGCGTCTGGCGATCCGGCGCACAGAAGAGATCGAGGGTTGCCTGATTGACATTGAGCACGCTGATTTCGCTCATGCATTGCTGGACGAATTCCGGATGCACGTCGAGGAATACCTGAAAGTCGACGATGCCGCGGTGGCGGATCTCGTCGAGCAGAATCTTGATACGGCTGAAATCCTCGACCCAGAGAGAGACGGGCGAATGCTCGAACATCCCCTCCGCGTAGCGGCGTTGCCGCTCTTCCTGCCGCCTTGCTTCCTCGCGCGCCGTCACGTCTTCCGTGGTCAGCAGCAACCTGCTCCAGGACGTCTCATGACCCGGCAGGATGACGCCGCGAAGCTGGATGTCAAGCCTTCTGCCGCTGAGCGAATAGTTGATCGCAGTGCCGGAAAACTCAGTCCTGCCCTCCCAAAGCGCGACAAGCTCGTTCACATGGCTTTGCAGCATTTCGTCCCGGAAGACGCGGGAAAGATTTCCGACAAGCGTTTCGAAGGACGGCGCTTCGAAGAGTTCCAGCGTTCTGGCATTGACGGCAAGAAGCTTGATCTTTTGCGAGCAGGCAGCGACGCGCTGCACGTCGGCAAGCAGATAGGAACGCAGGTCGGTCACGCCTTCGTCACGCCAAAGTTCGAACTGCTCCTTGACCCCGCTGAAATCCTCCAGCCACATGGCGACGGGGGCGAGGTCGAAAATGGTGCTGCTGAAGTCGTGGGCGTTCATCATGATTCCCTGCGCCGGCAATAAAAGTCAGTACATCAAATGCAAAGGCCGGCAATTCGCTAAGTTCTACTTAACGAGCATTCGTAAACCTTGCGTTGATATCAGGCAGCAGGTCAAGCCGGACGATCAATATCCGCTTCTTTTCAACCCATTCTTGCTGAAACTGTGCCCCAAATGGCTCTCTGGTCTGATCGATATCGGACGTGTTCGATATATAAGCGTCATGTCTTCAAGAAGCGTTCGAAGGCTTCGAGGGTTCTCTCGCTGACATGGTGTTCGATGCCTTCTGCGTCGTTCCTTGCCGTGTCGGGATCAACGCCAAGACGGCAAAGAACGGCCTCCACGATTTCGTGGCGCCGGCGGGTCGCCACAGCCAGGCGCTGGCCCTCTTCGGTCAGGAAGACGCCGCGATAGGGGCGTTGGGTAATTAGGTTTTCTTCGGCCAGTCGCTTGAGCATCTTGGCAACTGTCGGCTGCGTCACGCCCAGTCTTTGGGCAATATCGGTCTGGCGCGCTTCGCCGGTATGTTCTATCAGGTCGGCGATGAGTTCGACGTAGTCTTCCATCAATTCCGTGCGTCGATCGTCGCGGCTCTTCTGAAATGCCTCGGCATGTATCTCGATCTCGGTCGAAGAAAGACGGCTTTCCGGGGCGGCAGGCGATTTCGTCAAGGCGGCTCATCTCCCTAGGGTTGAGAGTCGTGTAATGATGTTTAGCCTCGACTATAAATAATTCAGCTGCGTTATGAAACCCCGGTTGCCGATCGCAGCCAGCCGTCAAATCGAATTTCTCCTGTCTTCACCGGGGCGTCGCATTCCGCCGTCAGACCGTAAGAGCGGCAGCAGTTGCTCGCCCTGCCTTTTGATTTCCGGTAGGTACGGCGTATCCGAGAGGACGAAATGCGTGATGCCGAGATCGCGATATTTGCGCAGGGAGTTCGCGACATCTTCAGCCGAGCCGACCAGCCAGGTGGTGCCGGCGCCGCCGCCGCCGAATTTGCCCGGCGCGGTATAGAGATTGTCATCGAGCACGTCGCCGCGTGCGGTAAGATCGAACAGCCGTTTCTGCCCGACAGCGATCGATTGCCGGTGGTCGTTCCAGCCGACGCCGTTGTTCTTCGCCATCTCCGCAACCTTTGCCTCGGCATCTGCCCAGGCCTCTTCCGTGGTGCCTCGAACCAGCGTCGTGATGCGCAGTCCGAATTCCAGCGGCGGCAGATCGCGGTCGAGGTCTGTGCTTAGCGCCTTGAGTCGGCTGATGCGCTCCGCGATATCGGCGAGCGGCTCGCCCCAGAAAAGCTGGACATCGGCCTCCGCGGCGGAAACACGTTCCGCCGCGTCCGAAGCGCCGCCGAAATAGAGCTTGGGATGCAGGCGTTCGCCACGAGGCTCGATGCGCGGCGCAGCCGTGGATTCTCTGACGCGAAAATGCTCTCCCTCATAGGTCACATTCTCTTGCGTCCAGAGCTTGCGGGTAAGCCGCATGAATTCCTTGGTGCGGCCGTAGCGATGGGCCTGATCGCCCTCGCTGTCACCATAGGCGGCAAGATTGTCCTTGCCCGATACGATGTTGACGCGCACGCGGCCGCCGCTCAGTTGATCGAGCGTTGCAGCGGCGGAAGCGAAATGCGCCGGTCGCCAGTAGCCGGGGCGGATTGCAATCAGCGGTTCGAACGTGGTGGTGCGTGCGGCAAGCGCTGCCGCGACGGTAAAAGTATCGGGGCGACCCCAGCCCGTGCCGACCAGCGCGCCCTTCCAGCCGTGATCCTCCAGAGCCTTGGCATGGCTGGTGAGCGTCTCCAGGCTGTTATGGTTCTCAACGGCGGAATCGCCGCGATGGCCCGGTTTTACGTCATTCGGGATGTACCAGAGAAATTCGCTATTATCGCTCATGCCTGCGCCTGTCGGTCTGTATGAATTAATGTGGGATTTGTGGCAGAGAGAGCCGCGTTCAATGCTCGGCTCAGGGGCATCGCATCTAGAGCTTGCCCTTCCAGGGAACGAGAATGGCTTCGAGAATGCGGATGGCGGCCGAGAAGGCGAAGGCACAGATCGCGATGATGCCGATGCCGACGAAGACGACATCCGTGGCGAGGAACTGCGATGCCGACATGATCATGAAGCCGATGCCGCGCGTTGAGGCGATGAGCTCTGCCGCCACCAGGGTTCCCCAGCCAATGCCGAAGGCGATCCGGATACCGGTCAGGATCTCCGGCAGAGCCGATGGCAGGACGACGACGAAGAAGAGCTGCAGCCGGTTCGCACCAAGCGAACGCGCGGCGTTGACCCGCTCCAGCGGCAGCGAACGGACGCCGGCCTGGGCGGACAGGCAGATCGGCGCGAACATGGCGAGCACGAGCAGCGTGATCTTCGAGGTCTCGCCGATGCCGAGCCATATGATCATCAGCGGCAGATAGGAAAGGGGAGGCAACGGCCAATAGAATTCGATCGGCGTATCCAGAACGCCCTTTGCCCAACGGTTGAGTCCCATCAACAGGCCGACGGGAATGCCTACACCGATCGCGATGACCGCGGCGACGACAATGCGAAACAGGCTCGCCAGAACATGCTCGGAAAGCGAGGCGCCGGCATAACCGTCGCGATAGATGACGCCGATCTGCGTCAGCACCTCGTCGGGGCGCGGAAGGAAGAGATGCGACACCAGTCCGAGCTTGGCGACGAGCCACCACAACGCCAGGAAGACGAGCGCGGTGGCGATACTGATGGCGATAGTCGGCTTCTCGCCGACGCCGAAGCCTGGAATGCGAACCAGCTTCGGCTGCGCTTGTGTTTGAGGCGTGACGATCGGGCGCGTTTCGATAATGTCGCTCATGCCGCGCTCCGGATGTTTTCGGCGTCATGGAGGATGGCGCGAATGTCTTCCCGAAGGCTGCCGAATTCGGGAGAGGAGACGATTGCCCTGACATCGCCGCTTGCGGCAAAGCGATGCACGAACTCGAGCTCGAAGCGGGCAACCACACGACCCGGCCTTGGGGACATGACCAGTACCTCCGTGCCGAGGAACAGCGCCTCCTCGATTGAATGGGTGATGAAGAAAATGCGCTTGTCGGTTCTGGCCCAGATGGAAACCAAAAGCTCCTGCATCTGCTCGCGTGTCAGGCTGTCGAGCGCGCCGAAGGGCTCGTCCATCAGCAATATATCCGGATCGGTGGCAAGAGCCCGGGCAATACCGACGCGCTGCCGCATGCCGCCCGACAACTCATAGGGCAGGGCATTGGCAAAGTCGCCTAGCCCGACGATGCGCAAAAGCTCGGACGCGCGCTCCCGGCGTTCCCGTCGTCCCAATCCGGCAAACTGCAGGCCGAGGGCCACATTGTCGATCACGGATTTCCATGGCAGCAGCGAATCCTTCTGGAAGACGACGCCGCGATCGGCACCGGGGCCGGCGACCGGCCTGCCGTCGAGCGTGATCTTTCCCTCCGAAAGCGGCAGGAAGCCGGCGATGGCGTTGAGCAAGGTGGATTTACCACAGCCCGATGCGCCAAGCGCCACGACGATACCGCGCTCGGGAATATTGAAGGAAACGCGGTCGAGCGCGTGAACGGTTCTGCCGTCACGCGCTGCAAAGAAAACGCTGGCATGGTCGACTTGAAGCATGGGGCCCTCAAAAAGGAGCGACACCGACGCAACGCGTGCGCCGGTGTCGGGGAGGTATCAGTTGCTGGCGCTGGTGAATGCGTCAGCCGTGACGAATGCGCCGTAATTCGGCAGGACCTCGGAGACTTTCCCCTGGCTTTTAAGGAACGTTGCGGTGTCCTTCAGGATCCTGGCGGCGCCGGATTGGTCGCCGCCGCCGAGCCATGCTGCCGATGCCTGCACATCCGGCGTCAACAGAGTAAGGTTCTTGAGCGCTGCAGCCTGCTGCTCGGCCGTGCCTCCCAGGAGCTTTGCAAGCGCTTTCGCATTGCCGCTATCCGGTCCCCACGCGGCCTTATCGACGGCAAACGAGGCATAGTATTTGTTGATCACCGAGGCGTAGGCCTTCAGGAATTGCGGATTGTCGGCAGCGAATTTCGAGGTCGCGACCCAGGCGGAAAACGTCGGAGCGCCCTTGTCGGCGACGTCCTTGGAAGTCACCAGCACCTTGCCGCTCTTCTTGAGCTCGGTCAGTGCCGGGTCCCAGACGAAGCCGCCGTCAATATCGCCGCGATTGTAGCTTGCGACGATTTCCGGCTGCGGCACTGCGAAGACCTGCACGTCCTTTTCGCTGAGGCCAAGAGACTTGATGAGAGCGAGCAACTGATAATGATCAGTGGAGACAGGTGCTGCCGCGAGCTTCTTGCCCTTCAGATCGGCGAGCGTGTTGATGCCGGAGCCGTTGCGCACCACGAGTGCTTCATCGACGCCCGATATGGAGGAGAGGTAAAAGGCCTTCACCTCGAGCCCGCGCGAGGCGGCAGCGGCAAACGGGCTCGAACCGACGTAGCCGATCTGGACATCGCCGGATGCGATGGCTGCGAAGATCTCCGCTCCGGAGTTGAATTTGCGGAAGTCGATCTCGTAGCCGGTCTCTTTGGCGAAATCGCCATTGGCGATCGCGACGGAAGAGGGCAATGCGTCGGTCTGATAGGCGACGACGACCTTCTTTTCGGCAGCATACGCGCCGACCGTCGTCGAAATGCTGGCGACGCCTAGGACGACGGCAGCGATCAGTGTGTTGAACTTCATACTTGTCCCCTTGGCCGGACTACGTTTTCCGGCGGTTCCCTGAGTGCAATGAGCAAAGCCTAGCGAAATCGGGGATGGGATCGACAGAAATAGCAAACTATTTTTATAGATTATAATAGGAATTGTTTGTCTGAATCGACGGCATCGTCGGGTTTCACGCCCTTCGGAGGAGTAAACCGGGCCGGGCGTCACAATTGTCTCATCGTTCCGCCCAGGCATCCCGCTGCCGCCAGCACATCCATCGCAAATGGCCCAGGATTCGGCAATCGAGCGTCAGCGGATCAGATTGAGGCCTTTGCGGTCGAACACCACTTCCGGGAGATTCCCGTGATGCACACCCGAAAAGACAACGGAAAGAATCGGCCGGATGGAGGGGTTAGGTCATCCGCCGCAGCAGCGCGATCAACGCGTCCGTGTTGTCATTGGACTCCAGCGAGAGAAGGTGCTTGTCCGCAAGCTCGCCGATTGCCCGAGTAGCCTCGCGCTCCGACCAACCTGCCAGCGTCGCTGCAATCAGCAACTCTCGAAAAGCGGCTTGCAGTGCGTCCTGGCAGCGGATCTCCCTATCGGGATCATCATCGGTCACGAATGGTCGCGCAATATTAGGCATGATTGAAAAAGTGAACTGATTTGCGGCTTTTGGCAATCTATCCATTCGATCATCGCAAAGTCGCTGTCCGATGCCGAGCCGCCCGCCCGGCCATTCTTCGACGAAGTTGGTGATCGCAACCCACGGCGCTGTTCTTTGAGGCCATCATGCTGTTTCTTGCATGGTCCGTCACAAATGTCACATTTTTCCAGAAACGCCAATGATTTCAATGCCTCGATCCCGCGATGCCTGCGAAAGTGAGCAATTTGGCGTCCAAGAGGAGTCACAGTTGGACGGCCAGATTCTGTACAGAAGACGAAAAAACCCGCCGAAGCGGATTCTCGAGGTCGTTTCTTCGAGGAACGGTGGCTAGTTGAAGCTGAGATCTGACTTTTGATAGATGTGCTCGACACCGCCAAAGTCGAATGTCGATAGGGCGTCTGATAAACGACCGTTTCCGAGGTTTAAAGGGCGGTGATGTATGAAGTCCGCTTGCACTGATCCTCAGCAATGTCGATCTCAAGGAAGGCGGCGGTGGCGGCATGCACTAAGGCTGGAGCCGGAACGGATTCGCGAGCGGAACCATGGGTGCCCGCGACCGTTCCTCTTGCTAATGGAGGAAATTCATGGCGCCGCGGTCATTCTGGAAAGGCTATCTCAAACTGTCGCTGGTGACTTGTCCGGTCGCCATGGCGCCGGCGACGAGCGACAATGAGAAGGTTCGCTTCCACACGCTTAACCGAAAGACAGGCAATCGTGTCCTCAGCCAATATGTCGATTCCGTCACGGGCGGCGTGGTCGACGAGGACGATGAGGTCAAAGGATATGAGCGCGGCGAGGACGATTATGTGATGCTCGAGGATGACGAACTCGATGCGGTCGCGCTCGAAAGCACCCGGACGATCGATATCGACATGTTCGTGCCGCGCGACAGTCTCGAATGGATCTGGTTCGACACGCCGCATTACCTGACACCCAATGACGCCGTCGGCGAGGAGGCTTATTGCGTCATCCGCGACGCGATGGCCGCGAGTGGCATGGTTGGCATCTCGCGGCTCGTCATGTATCGCCGCGAGCGGGCCGTCATGCTGGAACCGCGAGACAGGGGGATCGTCCTTTGGACCTTGCGGTTTGGCGACGAGGTCCGGGACGTGAAGGATTACTTCGAGGATATCGACGCGAAACCGGCCCATGCCAAGCTGATGAAGCTTGTCGAAGAATTGATAAAAGAACGTACCAAGCCATGGGATCCTGAAATGGTCTCCGATCCCGTCCAGGACAAGCTTCTCGAAATCATTGCTTCCAAGAAGAAAGGTCGCAAGCGTCCCTCGAAGACGAAGATGGAGAAGACGCCTGCGCCAGACAATGTCATCAACATCATGGATGCGCTTCGAAAGAGCCTTTCGCAGGAAAGAAGCGCAAAAAAACGATAGTTCACATGGCGGGCTTCCCTCGCAAAGCCGGGCGTCTGTCAGGAACCGCGTTTGCGCTTCCCGTTGGGCTGACGCAAGGGTTCGGCCGCCCGCCTGAAATCGGCCCAAGGATCCGATCTGAGCGCCGCAAGCCGTGTCGGCACGTTGAGCACGGTGAAATAGTCCGGGCCGATTGCCGGGCTCAACTCCTCCCAGGACAAAGGCATGGAGACGGCCGCTCCCGGACGCGCGCGGGTCGAATAGGGGGCGACGGCGGTCGAGCCGCGCTGGTTTCTGAGATAATCGATGAGGATCTTGCCGCGGCGTTTCGACTTGGTGATCGTCGAGACGTAACGATCGGGGGCGTCTGCCGCCATCGCATCGGCGATACCCTTGGTAAAGGCCTTGACGGCCGGCCATTCGGCCTTGGCGACCAGCGGGCACACGACATGCAATCCTTTGCCTCCCGATGTCTTGACGAAAGGTACGAGGCCCGCCTGTCTCAGCCGTTCGGCTGTTTCCTTGGCCGCGACGATGACTTCGCGCCATGCGACGTCCGGACCGGGATCGAGATCCATGACGATCATGTCAGGCCTTTCCCAATCGCCAACCATCGATCCCCAGGGATGGATTTCGAGGACCGCGGCCTGCACGAGGCCGATCAGGCCATTCAGGTCATCGATGCTCACATAAGGCTCGTCGTCCTGCGGGTCCTTTGCCAGCGCGATATTCTTGTTCATGCCCTTCCAGTCATGTTTCTGGAAGAAGTGCTGGCCGCCGATTCCATTCGGACAGCGCACCAGCGCGAGCGGCCGTCCGACGACGAAAGGACCCATATAGCGCCAGACCTCGCTATAGTAGTCGGCAAGCCCGGCCTTGGTCACGCCTTGGTCCGGCCAATAGAGGCGATCCGGGTGGGTGAGGGATACGCTGCTTCCGGGAGGCTTTTCCGTTGAGGCTTTCATCGGAGATTCCAGCGTCTCCCGAACGATGTCGAGCGGGTTCTTGTCCTCTCTAAGTCCGCGGAAAGAGGCGTGGCGCAGGTGGCCGTCGGCCGTCCAGGCGCGAAACTCGACTTCCGCCACGAGATCCGGCCGCACATAGCGGACGCCGCGATTTTCTTCCGCGGTCAGCTTTGTGGCAAAGGGGTTTTCCTCCGGCTTCATGCGCGTCAGCTTCTGGAAGAGCTGCTCGGCGACGGTGTGCGTATAGCCCGTGCCGACGCGGCCGACATGCTCCAGCTTGCCGTCCTCGTAGACACCGAGAACCAACGAGCCGATCGCCTTTCGAGATGTGGTCGAGGGCACAAAGCCTCCGATGACGAATTCCTGCCGTGACGAGCATTTCGATTTGATCCATGTCTTGCTGCGACCGGAGCGATAGGGATCGCTGGCGACCTTGGATACGATCCCTTCCAGGCTCAATCGGCAGGCATGGCTAAGCAGCAGGTTTCCATTTTCATCAAAGTGACTGCTGAAGCGAAGGGTCCCGGTTTCGGATGGAATGGTCTTCTGCAGCAATTCCTTGCGGCTGATCAACGGGCAGGCGGTCAGGTCATAGCCGTCGAGATAGATGAGATCGAACGCGTAGAAGACGAAGCGGTCGCTGCGCCCTTCGCTAAGGTCGGCCTGGAGGGCGGAAAAGTCAGAGGCGCCGGCCGCGGGCTCGACGACCAGTTCGCCATCGATGACAGCTGTGCCGACCGGAAGATCCCGGAAGGCGGCGAGAATCTCCTTGCCGAATTTTTGCGTCCAGTCGAGACCGCTGCGCGTCAGCAACTTGATGCGGCCAGCCTCGATGCGGACCTCAAGCCGGTAGCCGTCGAACTTGATTTCGTGGAGCCAACGTTTACCCGAGGGCGGCTTGGATACCAGTGTCGCTAAAGCCGGCTCGATAAAGGAAGGCAGCGCTGCCTTCCTTGCGCCCTTCAAGGAAGAGGGATCGACAGGCTCTGTATCGCGTTCTGGTTCTGTCTTACTCGACACAGGGGAGCTGTTCTTCGGTTTCGCCGTTCTGCGATCGATCTTACCCGTCTTGGATGACCAGCCCGGCCTCTCGTTCTCGACCTCGTTGATAAGCCGTCCCGTCTTGGCCGATTCCGGTCGTTCTTCCAGGATGTCGAGTGCTCCTTCGGGGCGAGCCGCATTGTCTTCTCCCTTGATCAGCAGCCAGTTTTCGCGCTTCTCGCGGGGTTTTCCGGCCATCCGGATCAGGTGCCAGCGTCCGCCGAGCTTTTTACCGTGGAGCTCGAATTCGAGATGTCCCTTGGTCAGTCCCTTGTGCGGATCGCCAATCGGCGTCCAGGAGCCTTTATCCCAGACGAGAACCGTGCCGCCGCCGTATTCGCCCTTCGGGATCGTGCCTTCGAAACCACCGTATTCGAGAGGATGGTCTTCGGTCTGCACCGCAAGCCGCTTTTCGCCGGTCACCAGGCTCGGTCCCCTGGTCACGGCCCAGCTCTTCAGCACGCCGTCGAGTTCAAGACGAAAATCATAGTGGAGGCGGCGTGCATCGTGCTTCTGGATGACGAAGCTGCTGCCGGCAGCGGCGGCTTTTTTTCTCTTTGCGCGACCTTTTGGCTCGGATGTTTTAGTAAAATCACGCTTACGATTGTAGATTTCCAATGCCATGGTCAGCTCGCCTTGCGTTGCGTGCGTGAAGAGGATGGCGCGCGAGGTTTCGTTGCTTTCTTGGACCGGGGGCTCGACCTCGCCTTTGCTTTGCCTTTGCCATCCAGCCCGGCGCTCTGGCGTAGGGCTTCCATGAGATCGGTAACCTTGGCAGGTGTTGCTGGCTTGCGCTGTGGGATCGCCTTGCCCTCGATCTTGGCTTTCACGAGATCGGCAAGGGCCGCCTCGTAACGATCATCGAATTCGCCTGCGTGGAAGGTCCCTGTTTTCGTATCGATGATGTGTTTGGCGAGATCGAGCATCTCGCCCTTGATCGTCATGTCCGGAACGTCTTCAAAGGCTTCCTTTGCCGGGCGCACCTCGTAGTCGAAGTTCAATGTGGTGGCGATCAATCCTTTGCCATGGGCGCGGATCATCATCGTGCGCAGGCGGCGAAAAAGAACGGTCTGGGCAATGGCGGCAACCTTCCGAGCGCGCATGCCCTCACGGATCAGCGTGAATGCCTCTTCCGCTGCCGGGGCCGAAGGAGCGAGATAATACGGCCGGTCGAAATAGACGTCGTCGATCTCAGCACATGCCAGAAAGGCCTTCACGTGCAGGATCTTGTCGCTCTCCGGCACCACGGCAGAAATTTCCTCAGGCTCGAGGACGATATAGTCGTCCTTGTTGAGCTCATATCCCTTAACCTGATCTTCGCGCGGCACCGGCTTTCCGGTCTCGCCGTCGATGAATTCGCGCCTGACGCGGTTTCCGGTTTCCCGGTTCAGCGTATGAAAGGAAATCCGCTCCGAAGTGGAAACCGCCGTATAGAGCGCGATTGCGCAACTGACCTCTCCGAACTTCAGGTACCCCTTCCATTGCGCGCGCGGGCTCATCTGCAGACTCCATGTCGACGATAGGACTCAAACGGCGTCGAATGGGCATTGTTCCCTGTCGTCTACATGACATCAGGGTCATCCGATCCAATGCGGTGGAACCGGGTCGCTCAAGCGGAGTTATCCGGGCATGAACCAGATGCTTTCCAAAGTCGGTCTTGCCGCGGCAGCAGCGGAAGCGAAGCTCCATTCCGGATTGATATACATTCCGGGCCTTGAGACGGGCATTACCCGAAAACAGGGAAAAAAGGGTTTTCTCTACTACTCGCCCGCAGGGAGCCGGATCACTCGCCCTTCGGAGATTGCCCGACTGGACGCATTGGCCGTTCCTCCTGCCTATACGAACGTCGTCATCTCCACGAATCCTTTATCCCATCTCCAGGCGATCGGCACGGATGCACGTGGTCGCAAGCAATACCGGTATCACCCCGACTGGCAGTCCGAACGCGACCGCTCGAAGTTCGATCGACTTGTCGATTTCGCCGACCGCCTGCCGGACATTCGGCGCAGGGTGGATGACGATCTGCGCTCTCGAGGTCTGACCATGGAAAAGGCGTTGGCGACCGTGGTCTGGATGCTGGACAATCTCTATATTCGTGTGGGCAATTCGGCTTATGCGGAAACGAACCGATCCTACGGCCTGACCACGCTCAGGAATCGGCATGTGCGGGTGGAGGGTGGAAGCGTCAAATTCCGCTTCAAGGGGAAATCCGGCAAGGAATGGAACCTCACTCATTACGACCGCCGCATCGCCAACGTCGTGCGACGCCTGCAGGAACTGCCGGGACAGCAGCTCTTCAAATATGTCTGCGACGAAAGCGGGTGCCGCCAGATCTCGTCGCAGGATGTGAATGCCTACATCCAGGAAACGGCCGGAGAGGATTTCAGTTCTCGACAGTTCAGGACCTGGGGAGCGACCTGCATGGCGGTCGCGGCGCTCGCTCCGCTCAAGGTCGAAAATTCCGAGCGGGGGATCGCGCGCCAGATCAACGAGGCGATCGACGTTGTGGCATCGAAGCTGGTCAATACGCGCTCCGTGTGCAGGTCCTCTTACATCCATCCCGCGGTCTTCGAGGATTTCAGGGCGGGAATCCTTGGCGATGTCCTCAAGATTCGAACCAGTAGCAAAAGACTTCTGGAATGGATGGACTTGGAAGAAGTCGGCGTCGAGCGCTGGCTTAAGCGTATGGCCCAGCAACGGCAAGTCATCTGACTGGGGGTTAAATTGTCAGCACCATGCATTTGGGCGATGATAAACAAACAGCACCCATCGGCCCGCATGGATCGACAGGTGCTGCTCGTCGCCGGACAGGAGGCTGGGTCGGCGACATGGCGGGTTGGGAACCTCAGGCCAGCATGCGTATCTTGGGCTCGCGGTCCCAATATCGCTTGGCAGCTGCCCCGATGAAGGATCCGAGATCCACGACACCAGCATCAGGTTGAATGCCGGCCTTATCGAGCAGCGGTTTGGCTGCCGCGTCATGGCCGATCGCCTTCAAGTGCCCGAATGCGTCCATCACCCATTGTATGGCCGCTCCCTCGTTCATCAGGGACGCTGCGCCCTCCTTGGAAAGAATGATGGCGACGGCGTCGAAAAGTTGTGACGGCGAACCAAGGAGCTGACCGTCGGCGCGGATCGTATTGCCGTCGGAAAGTTTCGTTTCTCCGATCTTTGGAGCCACGATGAACGGCTTCGCCTTGACATCGTTCAGGGCATCGACGAGATCGGAGATCGCCTTGGCATCGCTTCCAGCAGCGATCAGAATTCCAATCTGGCGTCCCTCCAACGTCTCCTTCATGTTCCTATGAATGGAGAGCGCTGTAGATGCATCGAGTTCGATCGGTTCGCGCGCCGGCCAGTTCTTGGTGGGCCCGACAAGTCCGAGCCCCGCGGCAACGCGACTGGCGAGGCCGGCATCGACATTCATCAGGTTCCCGACCATGCGCGGCGGCACATGCTGCAATTGCACCTTCGACAATTCAAAGACGAAGGCCGATGCGATATGAGCCTGTTCTGACGGCGTTTGTGATTTCCAGAAGAGACGCGCCTGACTGTAATGGTCGGCAAACAGCTCGGCGCGGACGCGCAGCTTGTTGCCTTGTTCGTCGTCACCCGCCTGATGTTCGTAGGTACGAAAACCCGTCACCGGACATTCGCGCGGCGCACCGGCCTCGCCGTTTTCGCCGAGACTGTTCGGCTCATAATTGGCGCGGCCTTTTGGGACCTGCATCTGCATTTGCCCGTCGCGCTGGAAGTTCATGACGGGACATTTTGGCGCATTGATAGGCAACTGATGGAAATTGGCTGTGCCGAGACGGGATTTCTGCGTATCGAGATAGCTGAACAGACGCCCCTGGAGCAGGGGATCGTTGGTGAAATCGACGCCTGGCACGATGTTGGCCGGGCAGAATGCTACTTGTTCGGTTTCGGCAAAGAAATTGTCTGGATTGCGATCAAGAACGAGGCGCCCCACCATCTTCAGCGGCAGAATTTCTTCGGGAATGATCTTGGTGGGATCCAGAACATCGTAGGGAAGGCTTTCGGAGAAGGCTTCGTCGAATAGCTGAAGACCCAATTCCCATTCCGGGAAATGTCCGGCGGCGATCGCCTCGAAGAGATCGCGGCGGTGATAGTCATTGTCGGCCGCCTGCAACTTCAGCGCCTCGTCCCAGACCAGCGATTGAATCCCGAGTTTCGGTCTCCAGTGAAACTTTACGAATGTTGATTTGCCCGCATCGTTCACGAAGCGGAAGGTGTGAACGCCGAATCCTTGCATCATGCGCAGCGAGCGGGGAATGGCGCGATCCGACATTGCCCACATCAGCATATGCGTGGATTCCGGCATCAGCGATGCCCAGTCCCAGAAGGTGTCATGAGCGGAGGCAGCCTGCGGATAGGCTCTGTCAGCTTCCATCTTCACGGCATGGACGAGGTCTGGAAACTTCATCGCGTCCTGTATGAAGAACACGGGGATATTGTTGCCCACCAGGTCCCAATTGCCTTGCTTGGTATAGAACTTCACCGCAAAGCCGCGGACATCACGCGGTGTGTCCACTGAGCCGGCGCCACCGGCGACGGTCGAGAAGCGGACGAAAACCGCTGTCTTTTCGCCTTTGCGTTGAAAGAGATCGGCGCTCGTAATGTCCGAAAGCGGCTCATAGAGCTCGAAGAAGCCATGCGCGGCCGACCCGCGGGCATGCACGATCCTTTCGGGAATGCGCTCGTGGTCGAAATGGAAGATCTTTTCACGCAGGACGAAGTCTTCAAGCAGCGTCGGACCGCGTTTACCGGATTTGAGGCTGTTCTGATTGTCCGAAACCCGAATGCCTTGATTGGTCGTCAGGTGCTCCGCGCCATCATGAGGACCGCCTTTGGGAACGTGCTGGTGCGTCTCGCCACCGATGCCGCGTGAAGTTTCGGAGCTCTCTTCCGTCGCCATGATATCCTCCTTCTGCCGTCGGAATGCTGACAGAACCTCTCCCGGTCGAGAATGTTCCTTCTATCTGGAGCTCGATGGCCGCCAATCTCAAAGCTCGATCAGTGCGATGCCAAGATCCCTTTGATGCCGACGATGCAGTTCTGCTGGCGTTTCGAGAATGGTTGCTTCCAAGGTCGGATGCACGATGCCTTCGACGAAGTGACCGCCGCGGGTGGATCCATCCTTGAGGCCCAGGACAGCATGGAGATGGAGGCTCGCCTTGCCATCGTCGCCCATCGCAATATCACCGATCAGACTGAGCACCTCGCATTGCTCGGAAACGGGGATCTTGCGGTAGCTCCGACCAGCGAAATCGAACCAGCCGACGGTCGCCCTTTCAAATGCACCCATTGCGGTAACCGAAGCCGCGGTCAAACCCTGTTCGGTTGCAAACGCGGCAAGCGTGGAAAATGCTTCTTCGTTCGCATCGAGGACGACGATAAAGGTCTTCAGTCCATTTTGAAGTTCGATTGTCTTGTGATGCATGGCATTGCCTCCGTGCTGGCCCTCGCGATCTTGCGTACCGAGACCGCCTCCTGCCGTCGACGACAGTCCCGGTACAGTCACTTTGTCGGCCTTGAGCCGACGAACCGGCGCCTCACGTGGATTGCGGCCGGTTCGTAGAACTCTCGCAAGGTCGACGGATTGAAACCTTGCGAGGGCCCGAAGGTTCCAATGGGTTGATCGATCGCTTGCTCTCTTGGCGAGAAATCGTTGCAGCTGTGGGAGCTACAAGGCGACTCCACGGTTAGGCGGCAAACGATCTAGTTGAAACCACCCTAGAAGGGAGAAGCGCATGTTCACTCATCCCCAGCCTCCATTTCCATCACAGCAGCAATCGATGCCTGGAAATACCGCAGCGATGCGGCCGCTTCCCGATCACGGCGAGGAATCCTACCGCGGATCCGGCCGCCTGCTGGGCAAGAAAGCGGTCATTACCGGAGGAGACAGCGGCATTGGGCGGGCAGTTGCGATCGCCTATGCCCGCGAAGGGGCGGACGTTCTCCTTGCCTATCTCAATGAAGACGAGGATGCGGCGGAGACAAAGGGTTGGATTGAGGAGGCAGGGCGCAAGGCGGTACTTCTCCCCGGCGATATCCAGAACAGCAAACATTGCCGAAGGATCATCGACACCGCAGTCGCGGAGCTTGGCGGTATCGACATCCTTGTCAACAACGCCGCTCATCAGGCGAGCTTTCATGACATCGGCGATATCAGCGATCAGGAATGGGAATTGACATTCAGGGTCAATATCCACGCCATGTTCTTCCTGACAAAGGCGGCGGTTCCCCACATGAAGCCGGGGAGCGCGATCATCAATACCGCTTCAATCAATTCCGACAGCCCAAATCCGACACTGCTGGCCTATGCGACCACGAAAGGTGCGATCCAGAACTTCACGGCGGGACTCGCGCAATTGCTGGCCGAAAACGGTATCCGCGCCAATGCCGTCGCGCCGGGGCCGATATGGACGCCGCTTATTCCCTCGACCATGTCCACTGAAGCCGTGGAGAATTTCGGCAAGCAGGTTCCGATGAAGCGACCCGGCCAGCCGGCCGAATTGGCGACAGCCTACGTCATGCTCGCGGATCCGCTGTCGAGCTACGTCTCGGGAGCGACCGTGGCGGTGACCGGAGGCAGACCCATCCTGTAGCAGCGGTGAGACGGCTAAGGTCAATCATTCGATATTGTCCCACGGACCTCGCAGGCGAAGGCCGCTTCGGAGATTTTTCAGGTCGTTGGAACTGGTCCTTCGTCTGGGCGTTTTTCTCGCGGAAATCGGTAAGGAGACAAAGATGCTGAGCGTCAGCATTGCAGTGCGACAAGGCGGAACAATTGAGCTTCAATCGGGAGTCTTTGACGACAGGGAAGCAATTGCCCTCATTTCGTCGATGACACGATCTTCGCACACCGAAGCTATCGAGATAATTTACGAAACGCGTCGGATGGGCCGATGCAGGCGGCCGTCAGATAATTTCGAAGTTCTGGCAACGATGTTGCCTGTGACGGACCAAGCGGATACGCAGGCAGCGTAGTTCGCCGGGCTCGTTAAAGTGGCTTCGTTCGAAGCCTGGATTCAAAAGGATATAAGTCCTGCGACAATTGTGCGACCCGCTGTCAACGGGCCGCGCTTCAAGCGGGCATGACCTCCAACGACCGCTTCCTATCGTGTCGAACTCAATACGAATCCGATGGCCGCTGCAGCTATGACGGAGAGCAGCGGTCTTTGACGTATCTTCTGCTTGATGTCACCCACAACGCTCGAACACCCAGGCGCGGCAACGGCCGGCCGGGATATGCTCTCGTGATCATATGTGCCAATTCGGCGGACGGCTTTGTAGAGGGCCCGGACGTTCCTTCTTGCGGTGCCAGCATCGATTCGAGTGTCTGGTTCGCTCGCAGGCTTCGACGTTGTCCTCCTCATCGGATAACTATCTTCGAAGCGATCCACATGGCCCCCCGCGACGGCGCCTTCCGAGGTTTCCGCTGCAACCCTCCCAGAGGGCACCGCCGTATGAGTGGCGGAGATCGGGTCCGACGCCGGGAAGGTATCTTTCAGCGCGTTGTCGAGATCACTTCCAGTGGATCGTTTGCGTTGCTCTTGCCGTTCGTTCAGCACTATTGGACTGCGGGCGAGCCGGATTTTTCTGGCATGGCGGTTCCTCCGTTCTGCGGAAAGTTTGATGGGGATCGGATTTCAATGAATCGAGGCGGCGGCGTGTATCGAATCCTCGCCGAGTATCCCGACGAGAGTGGTTCGCGCGCGAGAGACCCGGCTTTTGATTGTTCCCACCTCACAGCCACAGTGTTTGGCGGCGGCCTCGTATGAAACTCCTTCCACGATCATGAGAAGAGCGTCGCGCTGATGTTTCGGAAGCTGGCCAAGCGCCTTGCCGACCTCTGCGGCATAAACGCATTTCTGTTGGGAACACTCTGTCGGGATTTCGAAGAGCGCATCGCTGTTCGCGCGAACCTGCAGCCGCTTTCGACGCTTGTATTCGGTCATGTAGGTGTTTCGCATGATGGTGAATGCCCAGCTCTTGAGGCTGGTGCCGGGGGTGAATTTTTCGGAATGACGCAGCACCTTCGAGATGGTCTCTTGCGCGAGATCGTCGACATCGGTCGGGCTGGACACAAATCTTCTGGCAAAGTTTCGCAGTGCTGGAAGTAGCACTACGACGTCGGCGTCCAGCGACGCGCGCGTTGCTTCAGGCATCTTCATTTCTCCTGGTGGGGTACAAGAGCAATGCTTGCGAAGCGTCCTTGTTCCAAGGATTCCTCAAGGTTATTTGCGATCAATGCTGCAGGTAGCAACGAGACGGCAGTAGAGGAATTCGGAGGCTCGTATCGGATCTCGCGCCTGGCTTGCCGTCACGCGTCAAAGATTTCGATGTCGCTTTCTTCGATGGCGGCAAGGAATGCCGTTCTCGCCGCCAGGGCGCCCGAATGACCTTCATGGGCTCTGATAAGAGTCCTCTTCGCGGTCTTGTAGGCGGATCCGTGCGTCTTCACAGGCCAGCCTCGAAGCAGGTAGTAGGTAGCAGC
The DNA here is from genome assembly GCA_000799755.1 of Martinezella tropici. Taxonomy (GTDB): domain Bacteria; phylum Pseudomonadota; class Alphaproteobacteria; order Rhizobiales; family Rhizobiaceae; genus Rhizobium; species Rhizobium tropici_A. The sequence continues at coordinate 20,052 of JUHI01000003.1, read as the reverse complement.
CTCGGTATTTGTGATTGTCAGGCGCTGACCAGGCTTGCTCGTCTCGACTGTGACTGGCTTGCTCCACAATTGTCGCATCATCTGCTGTCCTCCAAAAGAGAAACGGCACCTCGACCTGAATGTTCCGGCAAACAGCTTCCGCGAGCGTCGTCGTTCATCCCGTGTCAATCGTCTGATGGATTGGTGAAGGTGGAACAATTCGAAGAGACAAACGTAAGGTCAATCCGCGGAAATTGCAGTGAGGCCGGAGATGTTCAGTGGAATGGCGTTGGATTACATCGACGTTGGGCCGGGCACCTTACGCATCCGCCATGGCGGCAGCGGCCCGCCCTTGTTACTTCTACACGGTCATCCGCGGACACATATGACCTGGGGTCATGTTGCTGATCTGTTGTCTTCGCATTTCACGATCGTCTGCCCGGACCTTAGGGGATTTGGAAGGTCCTTCCAACCGACCGACAGCGACGACAGCCGCCATTCTTCAAAGCGGGCGAAGGCGCTTGATTGCCTGGAGTTGATGCGCAGGCTGGGGCATCGGACTTTCGCCGTAGCGGGACATGACCGCGGCAGTTACGTCGCATTTCGACTTGCGATGGATTATCCCGAGACCGTCACCAAGGTCGCCGTCATCGATAGCATTCCAATCGTCGAGCATCTCGAGCGAATGGACTGGCAATTTGCCCGAGATTGGTACCATTGGTTCTTCTTCGCGCAACGGCAAAAGCCCGAACAGGCGATCAACGCCAACCCCAAGGCGTGGTACAACGCCATAACTCCGGAGTTCATGGGCGCAGAAGCCTATAAGGATCTGATGTCGGCGATCCAAGATCCTGCCGTCGTCCATGGAATGGTCGAGGACTATAGGGCCGGATTGACCCTCGATCGACAAGATGAATTGCGGGACCGTGCTGCGGGAAAACGGATCACATGCCCCTTGCTCTGCCTTTGGTCGACACGGGATGATCTGGAGCAGCTCTTCGGTGATCCTCGAGAGATCTGGCAATCATGGGCGACCAACGTCGTCGGCCATGGAATCGACAGCGGTCATCACGTTGCTGAGGAGAACCCGGAGGCCCTGGCGAATTCGCTGCGAGGCTTTTTCAACGATGGTCCGCTCCGGAGCGAGACCTAGATCGCCGCGGGTGGCGTCGAGGCTCATGCACGCATCCGACTTCGAACTAGATTTCCGAGGACAGACTCCAGATGACGGTCCATGGATCGAATGATCCGACTGAACCGGGCGCCGACGAAAATATCGTCTGCCCGTGGATTGGACCGCTGGGGACAACGACAGCATTCGACAAGTTGGCGATCAACGAAAGGATTGCTGTCCGAAACGTCCAATGCACGCTGATGAGTGAGCCGTTTTTGTCATGAGTGGCCGCCTGACCGCCACCTTGTGAGAGGAGCGGTACGATCGTTTGATGTCGCAGCCCTATCAACCGTCGATAATGTTCGCCGAGACCCCGGTCGTGCGAGAGCTCCTCCCAGCGCAGCTTCGCACTCCGGAATGTGCTTTCCGACGTCGGGTCGGGAGCATCTCGCGCATCGAAGCCGGGCAGGCGCCCCAGTTCTTCTTTGCGGCCGAGCCGGACTTTTCGGTTCAGCTCTTCGTTAAAATCGCAGAAGAAGGGAAAGGGATCGACCGAGCCCCACTCTTCACCCATGAACAGCATCGGGATTTGCGGCGAGAGCAGATAAATGGCCGCGATCGCCTTGATTGCCGCAACGGCATGAGAAGAGATCATTCGATCGCCATGCGCCCGGTTGCCGATCTGGTCGTGGTTCTGGATGAAGGAGATGAAAGCCGTGGGTGGTAGTCCGGCGCTCGGCGATCCCCTGGAGCGACCTCTGTATCGCATGTGCTCGCCTTGAAACGCGAATCCTTCGCGAAGGGAACGGCTTAGGCGCGATCTATGATCGGCATAATCTCCATAGTATCCGAAAATCTCGCCGGTCGCGGCCACATGCAGAGCATGGTGGATATCGTCGTTCCATTGCGCAGTAAAATGGCGTGGTTCCCCAGATTCCCTTCGAGAAAGAAGACCCGCGTCGTTGTTCTCGTTTTCGACAATAAGATGAATGTGGCGCTCGGGGCAGGCGAGCCTGACGCGCTCGGCGAGCTCCGTGAGAATATGCGGATCGCTGTCATCCGTCATCGCGTGAACGGCATCGAGGCGCAGTCCGTCCATGCGGAACTCGCTCAGCCAATAGATCGCGTTTTCGATGACGAAATCGCGGACGAAGCGGCTGCCCTCGCCATCGTAGTTCAGGCCGTTGCCCCAAAAGCTCTTGTGCCGGCTGCTGAATATTGGCGCATAGAGTGGGAGGTAGTTCCCGTCAGGCCCGAAGTGATTGTAGACGACGTCGAGGAAGACGCAGATGCCGCGATCATGTGCTGCATCGATGAGAGCCTTGAGGTCTTCGGGGCGGCCGTAGCTGCTGTCTGGCGCATATGGCAGAACACCGTCATAGCCCCAGCCATAGCGCCCGTGGAAATCTGCAATCGGCATGAGCTGCATTGCGGTGATGCCGAGCCGCTGCAAATGGTCGAGTTTCTCGATCGTCGACAAGAAGGTGCCAGCCTCCGTGAAGGCACCGACATGAAGTTCGTAGATGACCATTTCCTCCCACCGGCGGCCCTTCCATCCTTGAGTTTGCCATTCGAACGACGGATCGATCAGCTCACTTGGTCCGTGAACATCGTCTGGCTGAAAACGGGAGGCTGGATCCGGGATCTTAGTGCCGTCCGGCAGGAGAAAACTATAGCGGTCGCCGACGCGGGCATGTGAGACCTCGGCAACATGCCAGCCGTCTTTCCCTGGCTGCATTGCCCATTGTCCGCGTTGTTCGATCTGGACGAGGACTTGCTCGGCAAGCGGCGCCCATAGGCGAAACATGACGGCATGCTCGTTGATTTCGGGGCCAAATGCGAAGCGTTGCAGCATGGCATCTCGTCCTTTGGTGTCGCCGGTTATGTGCATTGCCAACGCGTCTTTCAGGAAACGGTTCCTGAAATAGGAACAGATCTCGTTCAATTCCGTTGGTAAGGGCGCTCAGATGTCGAGAGAGAGCCATGACCGTCCTGACCTCCACCTATCGCCTGCAATTGCGAGGCGATGTCACCTTTGACCGAGCAGTCAAGCTTGTTCCTTACCTTGAGGATCTCGGTATCAGCCACGTCTATGCGTCACCCATCTTCGCGGCCACGACGGGATCGACGCATGGCTACGATGTCACCGATCCGAACGAGATCGATCCAGCACTCGGCGGTCGTCAAGGCTTCGACGTGTTCTGTGCGGCCCTGCAGCGTGCGGGAATGGGGCTGGTCCTGGATATCGTGCCTAATCATATGGCCGCCTCCGTCGAAAATGCCCGATGGAACGACGTCCTCAGGCATGGATCGGCTAGTCGCTATGCCAGATGCTTCGACATAGACTGGAGCCGGAAGCTTACTTTGCCTCAGCTTGGAAAGCCCCTCAACGAAGTTCTCGCGGCGCAAGAGCTTCATCTCCGCCATGAGCCCGTCGATGGCCGTATGTACCTTGAGTATTTCGATAGCCTTCTTCCTCTTTCGGATGAAAGCGCCGGGCAGATCGAGGCGCGGATCGGAACGGATACTGGCCGTTTGCTGGCCCTTTCGATGGACCCGCTCGCAATGACGGAGCTCCTCGCACAACAGAATTGGCAATTGCTCTACTGGAAAGATGCCGCCGCGAACCTCAGCTACCGGCGCTTCTTCGAGGTGACAGGCCTTGTCGGCGTGCGGGTGGAGGACGAACAGGTTTTCGATGACACCCATCGGCTGATCTTCGAACTGGTACGGGCAGGGCAGATCCAGGGCCTGCGCATCGACCACATCGATGGGCTTGCCGATCCGGGAACTTATCTAACGCGGTTGCGGGGCGCGGTCGGCCGCGACATTTTCATCGTGGTCGAAAAAATTCTCCATGATGGTGAGACACTTCCAGCGAACTGGCCTGTCTCGGGGACAACCGGCTACGAGTTCATATCCGCCATGGCCGATTTGTTCGTCAGCCAAGAGGGATTGTGCCAACTGGATGCAGCCTACAGGGCTGTCGACATGGAACACGCCGATTTCGCCGGGGGCTTGCGCAAGGCGAAACTTCTGATGATTGACCGCAATTTTGCCGGAGAGACCGCGCGACTGGCCACGCTCGCTCGTTCGATTTTTCCCGAATATAGCGAGTCCGATAGACAGTCGGCGCTGCGGGAATTGCTGGTCGCCTTCCCGGTCTATCGTACTTATGGGTGCAAGGGAGCTGCGTCTGGGGAGGACGAGGCCGTTATCCGCAGCGCGACTGAACGGGCACGGGCCCGATTGCCAGGCGTTGGCGCCGTGGAGGCGATTGCCGGTCTCTTGAAAGGTAATCTCACCACCGCCGAAGCGCTGGAGTTTTGCACGAGATTCCAGCAACTGAGCGGCCCGGTGATGGCAAAGGCGGTCGAAGATACGCTGTTTTATCGCTATAACCGCCTGATTGCGATGAACGAAGTAGGCGCGCGCGCCGAGATACGTCCTGAGGCTACAGCGACTTTTCATCGTTTCATGGATGATCGTGTTCGGCGCCAGCCTCATGGCCTTTCCGCGACCTCGACGCATGACACGAAGCGCGGGGAGGATGCCCGCGCGCGCCTGTATAGCCTTAGCCAGGATCCGGAAGCATGGGTTGCGGGCGTCCAGCGATGGCGCAGTATGAACTCTCCCTTTCTTGAAAATCTTGCTGACGGACCGGCGCCAGAGCCCAATATCGAGTGGATGCTGTATCAGGCGCTGGCCGGGATTTGGCCCGACGATATCGGACAAAGCGATCGGGATGAACTGAAGGACCGCTTTGTCGCCTATGCTCTGAAAGCGGTGCGTGAGGCGAAGCTCCGGACGGATTGGCGGGATGAGAACACGGCATATGAATGCGCCGTGGAGGCCTATGCCAGGGCTTTGCTTTCAAGTGAAAACGAGGCATTCGCCACGGACTTCGCAAGAACCCTCCAACCATTTATGGAGATTGGCTATCGCAACAGCTTGTCCCAATTGCTGATCAAGCTCACGGCTCCTGGAATTCCGGATATTTACCAGGGATCGGAGGGTCTCGATCTCAGCCTCGTCGATCCGGACAACCGCAGGCCCGTTGACCATGTGTGGAGCGATGTCTCGACAGACGCCAATTCGCTCGCGTCGAAAACGGCATCGCTCAAGCGACAGATCATCCGTAGCGTTCTGCGCGACCGCAGGGACCATCCACTTCTGTTTGTCGCTGGTCACTATTTGCCGCTCAAGACAAGCGGCGAACGAGCAGCCAATCTCATAGCCTTTGCTCGCGTTTACGAGCAGGAGATTGCGATAACGGTCGTGCCGCGTCTGATTGACGGCCATTCCTCGGATTTCTGGTCGGACACAGCCGTCATTGTGCCACAAGACCTGCGCGCGCAGATGCGCAATCTGCTGACGGATCGGCCGTTGACGGGCGGCGATCTTCTCGCGGCGCAGCTCTTTGAGGATCATCCCGTAGCCATTCTCGTCAGACACAGCTGACGATTTCGCCGGCAACTTGCCTGCAAATGCGACACCGGAACAAAGCCCATCGTTGCGGTGTTTCTGCTGCGCATCAACGATGAGGTTTCCATGACTGAAAACGACAAGCGGCATGCGATCCAATCAGGCGATTTCACGCGCCTTGGCGCACATTATGATGGTCAGGGCATCAACTTCGCAATTTTCAGTGCTCATGCGGAGCGGGTGGAGCTTTGCCTGTTCGATGAGGATGGAAAGCGTGAGATCGAACGGATTGTCCTGCCCGAATACACCAATGAGATCTGGCATGGCTATCTTCCGGGGTTGAAGCCGGGCACCTTGTATGGCTACCGCGTTCACGGACCTTTCGACCCGGAGAAAGGCCACCGGTTCAATCCAAACAAACTGCTCGTCGATCCCTATACCCGTGAACTCGTGGGTGAGGTCGAGTGGTCACAGGCGCAGTTCGGATACGGTCTTGATGACGAGCAGAAGGATCTTTCCTTCGACGAGACCGACAGTGCGGCCGGGATGCCGAAGTGCCGCGTCATCGACATCGAGAGGGACGCGCGCGTTGAAAGGCCCTGCGTTCCGTGGTCGCAAACGATTTTCTATGAGGCGCACGTCAAGGGAATGACGATGCTTCACCCGGCAATTCCGGAGACGCTGCGTGGCACCTTCGACGGCCTGGGGCAGGGGGCGATTGTCGACTATGTGAAGAGCCTTGGAATAACCTCGATCGAGCTTCTTCCCATCCATTACTTTCCGGATGACAGCCACCTGCTCGACAAGGGTCTGCGCAATTACTGGGGCTATAACAGTCTTGCTTTCTTTGCTCCCGCCTCGCGTTATTACGGCCCAAGAGGTCTTGCGGGTTTTCGCGACATGGTACGCGCCTTCCACGATGCTGGCATCGAAGTCATCCTGGACGTGGTCTACAATCATACGGCTGAGGGTAACCAGCTTGGCCCCACCCTTTCGTTCAAGGGTATCGACAACTTTTCCTATTACCGCACTCTTCCGGACCAGCCCCGCTACTATATCAACGACACCGGCACCGGTAACACGATCAACACCTCGCACCCGCGCGTGCTCCAGATGGTGACGGATTCGCTCCGCTACTGGGCCGAGGAGATGGAAGTCGACGGCTTTCGCTTCGATCTCGGAACCATTCTCGGCCGCGAACCGGAGGGCTTCGATCAGCGCAGCGGCTTCTTCGATGCAGTGGGCCAGGATCCGGTGTTGTCAAAGGTCAAGCTTGTCGGGGAACCGTGGGACATCGGACCGGGCGGTTATCAGGTCGGCGGGTTTCCGCCCGGCTGGGCGGAGTGGAACGATAAATATCGCGACACTGTCCGGGATTACTGGAAGGGCACACCCGGTACGACGAGAGATTTTGCAGCCCGCATCCTAGGGTCAGGCGATGTCTATGATCTGCGTGGCCGCCGACCCTGGGCAAGCGTCAACTTCATCGCCGCGCATGACGGCTTCACGCTCAATGATCTGGTCTCCTACAACGACAAGCACAACGAAGCGAATGGGGAGGATAATAACGACGGCCACAATGACAACCGCAGCTACAACTACGGTGCGGAAGGGCCGACGGACGAGGATGGTGTCAACACCGTTCGGGAGCGCCAGAAGCGCAATTTTCTTGGCACCCTGTTTCTCTCGCATGGCACGCCGATGCTGCTGGCGGGGGACGAATTCGGCCGCAGCCAGATGGGCAATAATAATGGCTATTGCCAGGACAACGAACTGAACTGGCTGCATTGGGAAGATGCTTATGGGAGCGCGGAGGACCTTCGCGCCTTTACCAGGCGTCTCATCGCGTTGCGGCAGGAGCATTCCATCCTGAGACGTGAAAATTGGCGCGACGGCTTGGCAGTCATCTGGCTCAATCCCGGTGGCGGCGAACACACGGAAGATCAATGGGACGACGGATCAAATACGAGCATCGGCCTTAGAATATCCCGGGTGCAGCCACTCGAAGAGGGGTGGGACGATGTTCTGATCCTTTTCAATCCCCTCGATGGTGGGATCGACTTTACCTTGCCTGACGACAAGCGGTGGGCCCTGGAATTGTCGACCTCGAATCCTGAATTGCAAGGAACTGAAAGGCTCGACGGGCAGGTCCTGCAACTCGAGGCCCGCAGTCTCGCGCTCTTGCGACAGGCCTGACGCCTTCCATCGAGCGAAGCGCTGACGGGCTGGCGGCTCCCGGCGGCGCATGAAATTTCTTCGGCGATGTGGCGCCATATACCGCGGAACCTACTGTTTTCACCTGCGTTTTCTGATGAGGATTTTGAATGATTCTGGCAAAGATCGAGAGGAGATCGCCGTGTTGAAGCATGTCATGTTAGCCTGCTTTATCGTCTTTCCGACCGGAGCTCTTGCTCAATCCCCTGACCTCGAGGCCACGTGCAAGACGGTCGCCAAGAACTTCTTCCTGTCGGACGGGCTTGCCATCGGTCTGGTTCAGTCCTTTCCGGAACTCAAGCCACCCGGTGTGCGCATGACCTACTCGACGCGCCAGGGAACCGCTGCAGCGGATATGACTGACACATTCGAGTGTGAGTTCGACAGGACCGACAAGCCACACAACCTCGCGAAATTTTGCGTATCGAATACGTGCTATGCGCCCAATGACGGCGATGCCGACCGGAAACGGCGTTTCGAGGAGATGCGCATTCTCTTGCAACGTGCAGAGAAGTAGAGATGGGCGAAAGCGGCTAGCGTGTCGCGTCTTGTATCTCCTTGGCCGCAGCCAGGAATTCGCTGCGGGCATCTTCGGGATTTTTCCGTCCGGCAACTGCGGCCTTGCAGGCATTGCGGGCGCGAATGAAGTGCAAGCCTGAACGATTTGGCCAAAGATCCGTCAAATAGATCATCGCCTCGAAAGGTCCGTTGACGGAACGAGAACCGGAGGGACCAAGCTCAATTTGCACCGGTCTGCTCCATGTATTGATCAGCATGAGAAGTTCCTCCACATTTTCTCCCGTGGGTAGAAATGCTGAGGTGGCGGCTTGGTTCCATTTCTCAAGCAAACTACTGCCCGGCATCGTGCTGTCGCCAGAATAGCGCTTTCGATCTGCGTGCGGACATCGCCCGAAGCGCGGGGACAAATTTGCATCTCCTGGCGCAACATTTATCCGCTTGTCTCGGGAATAGGATCCAAATCGGATTGAAGGAGGAGAACGGTCGCCGGGATCTCACTGTCTGAAAGCTGGGAAGCGGCTCATTCAAAAGTCTCAAGCACGACGGTGAGCCGTGCTTGAGACTTTTGTCCATTCTTGGTTACGAGCGGCATATCGGCGTCGTTACGGACGTCGACGCGCACCGATCAGCAGATCTTCTTCCTCATCACGTTGGCGGCCGCCAAGGGCTGCTGCAGCGGAGGCGATGAAGGCGCCGACCAGCAGTGATAGAGAACCGACCAGCGCTGTCGTTGCTCCGACCTTCCGGGCTTTGTCAGCCGCTTCTTTCGCCGCCGATTTTGCATCGTCGATTTGCTTGAGCACCGTGTCTACGCGGCTGTGGGCGTCTGCCTCGGAGAGACCGGTTCGCGCTGCAATGATCGACGCGACATATGATCTGTCGCCTTCCGGAATCTGTCCGCTAGCGGCACCTTGCAACAGGATCCGCGAGATTTCGGCGGCGGCGGCGCCATTGTCGGACTGACCACGGTCTCCCGCTTTTGCCGGGCGAAGCAGGGCGTCGGTAAAATACGCGGTCGAATCCAGATTGCCTTTGGGGGCCGCGGATGCGGCTGCAGTGACGGCCGTATGCGCAGCCTGGCCTGCGGCATTGACCGACGCACCGGCCAGCGAGGTCAATGAGGAGGCGAGAAAACCTGCCACAAAGACCGTCGCCAATGCCCAGCTTAGAAAACCATGTGCCGTGTCGCGAAAGAAAACCTCGTCGGAATGGACTTCCACCCATTTGGTGCGAAGCCGACCTGTCAGGTAGCCGCCGATCGCTGATGACAGCCACTGAACGACCACCAGCCAGATGGCCGCCGTAATGCCGACGGTCGTCGCCGAGCTGCTTTGACCGGACCAGGGAGAGACCATCGACAGGCCGACGCCCGATCCAAGGAGCAGAAGGATGAGGGCGATTCCCGTTGCGGCAAGAGCGCCGCCGATAATTGGGCCCCATACGATGGCGGGTTTGGAGGATTCAATGGGTTCGGCTCCCGCAGGCGCGTTTTCGAAGGCGGCCATTGACGCCTCCTATCGTGTGAAGAGAACGAGAAGAATGACGATCGGCAACGGGATTCCCAGAAGCCAGAGCAGAATACCTCGACCCATTTGAATATCCTCCAAGAGTTTGAACTGATGTCACCAGCAACGGCAATCGAGCCGATTTTGTTCCGAAGTCCTTGCGGGTGTTTCGCGTTGTGCTTGTATCGAGAATAGTAAATCGAAGCACATTGCAGGATATTTCCGCGCCGCAAGTACATAATCTGCGGCGCAGGTTCGATGTCGAAACGTCTCACTCCCGAACAGACTTGGAAGCCTTTGCGGAAGCGGCTCCCGTCTGCTCGTGGTCACGCGCGGTTGGATCGCCGCTTTCCTGTCCTGTGGGCGACTCCGCTTCCTGTTCGGTGCGCTCGTGCTGTTCTTCGGCTCGTTGCCAGTGGTCCAGATGACGCCCTTCGGGCCGTCCTTCCTCTTCCCAGATCCTGTAGGCACGCTCGCGGCGCTTGTCTTCATTCTCGTTTTCGTCATTGTTCATTGAACTTCCTCCTTCTTTTTCGATGCTGGGGTTGACGTCCTTCAAGGATGCCTAACGCAATGGCATCTCCTTCGTCAGTTCATCGAAGGACAGAGACCGACGCTTTGCTGCCATGAGCAAATCCAATTCGACTGAGGACGGGCCGAAACGAATGAAAAGGTCTTCGGCCATCCTGTCGTCGAGACGGTACTTCTTCTGGAATTCTGCCAGGGAATAGGCTGCACCCCGGATCGTCCGGCGCCGTTCGAAAAGCCCTTGCGTTTTCATATCCGATGATCCTCCTCATTTCGATCAAGCAAATCGATACGAGTGTTGAAAGTTCCCTCAGCCCAGAAATATTGCGAAACAGCACGCAAGGATTGAGGAGATGAGGAAGTTAAGTTTTTGGAGTTGCATTGTTTTTAGTCTTTGCCGGTCCGCGGGAACAAACGGTCGACGTGTGAAGTTCAGTCGGACCGGGAAGTGCGAGTCCTTCCCGTTGTCTGCTGGGAGGCGGTCATGAGCGACTACCGTTTGGATGATAGAAGCGCTGTTGTTGAACCTTCAAAGCCACGACTGTTGGAAATCCTTGGGCCGGGCCTGGTGACAGGTGCTTCGGATGACGATCCGAGCGGGATCGCCACCTATTCGCAAGCCGGAGCGCAATTCGGATACATTGCGAGCTGGACGCTGATACTGACATACCCGCTGATGGTCGCCGTGCAGATGATCAGTGCGCGCATTGGCCGGACGACGGGCAAAGGCTTGGCGGGCAGCATGACGCAGTGCTATCCGCGCTGGGTTGGCGTCAGCATCACGGTTCCATTGTTGCTGGCCAACGTCATCAATCTCGGCGCGGATCTCGGCGCGATGGGGGATGCGGCGCATCTGCTCGTCAACGGCAATTCGCTGATCTATGTCGCTGCGTTCGGGGTGATCTGTATCCTCCTGCAAGTGCTCCTTAAGTACAAGCGCTATGTCGCTGTTCTCAAATGGTTGAGCCTGGCACTGCTCTCCTACATCGCGACCCTGTTTGTCGTGCACGTCGATTGGTCGAACTTCATACGGGGGTTGCTGCTGCCGACGTTCAAGGCGGACCCGAACTACTGGTCGATGATCGTTGCGATCTTCGGGACGACCATTAGCCCGTACCTGTTCTTCTGGCAGGCCTCCCAGGAAGCGGAGGATCTGAAGGATAAGCCGCGTCAGGAGCCCCTGATTGAGCATCCGCATGAGGCAAAGAGGGCGAACACACGCATCACGCTCGATACGCTGATCGGCATGGCGGCCTCCAATATCGTTGCGCTTGCGATCATCACGACACCGCCGCCACGCTCAACAAGGCGGGTGCGACCAATATCGAGAGCTCGGTCGATGCGGCGAAAGCGATCGAGCCGCTTGCCGGACATTTTGCCAAGATAATCTTCGCAACCGGAATTATCGGAACCGGTCTGCTGGCAGTCCCTGTTCTTGCGGGTTCAGCGGCCTACGCGGTTGGGGAGGCAGCGCGCTGGAAGGTGGGACTGTCGCGCGAACCGAGCGAGGCCAAGGCTTTCTACACAACGGTGGGACTGGCGACGATTGTCGGCATGCTTTTGAACTTTACGCCGATCTCGCCGATGAAGGCACTGTTCTGGAGTGCTGTCATCAATGGCGTGTTCGCGGTTCCCGTCATGGCGATCCTCATGCTGATCGCCTCCAATCAGCAGGTCATGAAGCAGTTTGTTATAAAGGGCGGTTTGAAGGCGCTGGGCTGGGCCTCTTGCCTTGCAATGTTCGCCGCAGTGGTCGGAATGGCCATCACTGCATTTTTTTAGAAGTCATGCAGGAACCAAACTTCCCATCCGCTGTTCGAACCGCGAGACCGAGGAGGTCTCGCCATCAAACGAGAGGAGAAAACATCATGGCTTCCCACCGTGGATCTCACGAACAGCACGTTAAATCCGGCCAGCAGAGCCACAAGAATACCGACACAAAGCAGGCGTTGTCTGGCGGCAAGGAGCCGCAGTCCGGCGGCGAACGCGGCGGCTCGCACGAACAGCATGTAAAGGCCGGTCAGCACAGCCACAAGAATTCCTGATCGAGTGCGAGAGAGGCCCGCTAACGCGAGACTCTCTTCCTCTGATACGCTTCTTCGACTGGCCGCTCTCAGGGCTATGGAAGTGTAGTGCCTCACACCGCGATAAATTCACCACAAATGTTGGAGGACCCCAAAATGGCATCCGAGAAGACGTTGAACGATCTCTTTCTGGAGACGCTGAAAGATATCTATTACGCCGAGAAGCAAATCCTGAAAGCGTTGCCCAAGATGGCACGCGCGGTGCAGGCGGAAGAAGGAAAGCAGGGCTTTCTTCACCACCGCGATGAAACCCAGGGTCATGTGGAGCGCCTCGAGCAGGTGTTCGAGCTCCTTGGCAAGCCGGCACGCGGAAAGACCTGCGAAGCAATCCAGGGGATCATCGCCGAGGCCGACGAAATCATCGAGGAATTCAAAGGTACCCAAGCACTCGATGCCGGCCTGATCTCGTCGGCGCAAGCCGTCGAGCATTATGAGATCGCGCGCTACGGCACGTTGATCGAATGGGCCAAACAATTAGGACTCAAGGAGGCCGTCACATTGCTGCAGCAGACATTGCAGGAAGAGAAGGCGACCGATCAGAAGCTGACCAAATTGGCGGAAACCGCCGCTAACGCGAAGGCGAAGGCGGCATAAGCCGCGACGAGCCTGCGGTGCGTTGCGAAGGCGGCGCACCGTTCATTCAGCCCGAGGTTGGATCCTTCTCGTCATCCAAGACGCGTGACGGAATCCTCAGGACAATACTGAGGCCAGAATGCTTCCATTCTCGCTCGATGGAACCGTGGAGCGATCCGACCGTTGCCCGTTCCAGTTGGGATCCGAATCCTCCGGGGCCTTCAGGCGGCTCGACTTCGGGTACGCCGATTTCCGACCAGGTGAGGACTAAATCGTCGTCTCGGTCGACATGGATCGCAATCCGTCCATCCTGAGTGGAAAGGGCTCCATATTTGACCGCGTTCGTCGCGAACTCGTGCAGAACCAACGCAAGCGAGGTCAGCACTGCGCCTCTTACAGGAAGATCCCTGCCATTTATCGCCACTCGTTCGTGACCATCATTCTGATGAGCCGCAAAGCGCGCCTTGACCAGTGTGAACAACGTCGTGGCCTGCGACCGGACGCTCGTGCCATCCGTATCCGGCAAGGTCAATTCGTGGGCGATCGCAAGCGCATTGGTTCGGGCTCTAAGATCATTTGGCAGGTCCTTGGTCGAGGTCGCTGTGCGTTCGCTCAGACCGATCACCGCGCCTACGACCGCAAAGATGTTCTTGATGCGATGGTTCATTTCCCGGAGCAGCAGTTCCTGCCGTTCGGCTGCTCGCTTGCGCTCGGAAATATCGCGGGCGACCTTCGATGCTCCGATGATGTTTCCCTCGGCATCGCGAACCGGGGAGGCCGTCAGCGAGATGTCCACCAAGGTGCCGTCCTTTCGGCGCCGGACGGTTTCGTAGTGGTCGATCCTGTTTCCCGCGCGAATGCTGGCGATGATCGCCTCCTCCTCGTGCAGCCGATCCTCGGGAATGATGATGGTGATATGCTGGCCAACGGCTTCTTCCGCTGTGAAACCAAACAGCCGCCCGGCGCTTTTATTCCAACTCGTGATGATGCCATTAATTGATTTGCTGACGATGGCGTCGTCGGAGCTCTCGACAATTGCCGCGAGGAATGCCTGGGCCGACGGAGCGTTCGAGCCGAGCTGTCCGAGCAATGTGTTTTTAGCCTGCCCACGAGGTGGCAACGTCTTCCGCAGAGTGGATTCGCGTGTTTGATGATCGTGTTCGGCCGACATGCCTTCCTCCACGTCCCGCTATCAACGGCGAGCTTAAAGCATCCGAAGATGTTCTGGCGAAACAAGGGGAAGATAGGCGCGTCAATCGCTTTGTCCAGCTTGATGAACTCTGGGGATGGCTAAAACTCTAACGAGAGCGCGCACGTGCCGATCGCCCTTGAACAATCTTGGGTGCTGCATGAGCCATCGACCTCTGGATATCGAAAACGTTTCGACCAATTACCGCAACAGAAATAGTCGCTGGGAACCATCCGCTTTTGCAGGGGTTAGACAAAGCCCAAGAAAGAAGAGGAGGCAAAAATGAATTCTGCAGAACAGATTGCCGAGCATATGGAAGTGATAGCAGCCGATGGGATTCCTGTCGGAACTGTCGACCACATGGAAGGCGACACCCGCATCAAGCTTACCAAGAACGATTCGGTCGACGGCCAACATCACCTGATCCCCGTCGATTGGGTCGACCACGTCGACACACACGTCCATTTGAAAAAGAATTCGAACGATGTTCGAAGCCAATGGTCTTCCGCCACCTGACACGGATCCATGGAGCCGCGTTGATGCGGCTCCACCTCATTATTGATGCGCAACATTGATCCAAATCCATGATCGCTGGAGCGCGCCAAAGATTGAAATCAAGGCGCCCTCCCAGTAAGATACCCCGAAGGGATGGCGGTGCCACCGAAGACCGGGGGAGGCCGTCCATTCGAGGGAGACGGCAATGCTTGCCCATCATCATCTGGTTGAAGGAGTGCTTCAACCGGAGGAGATCAATGACCTTCAAAGGATCTTCGACGTAGTGATAGCGCAGCCATGGTTCGATCTGACCGATTTCAGCCGAGAGGCGTTTGCCTCGGATCTGATCAAGCTTTACCGGGCCGGAATCGTCGATTTCGATAAGCTTCACCATCTGTCGACACTAACGGCGCTCGCTCACTTCAGCCGGGACATGCCGGAAGAAAGACAAAGGGCACTCGAGCTTCTGCGAAGTATGGAAGGCGAATTGTCCGCGCAGGCAGCTCAGGGCAATCAATATTGCACAGGTAGGACCATCGGCGAGCACCCGGATCCCAAGTAGGGAACAGGCGCTGATCCTTTGCAACACGTCGCCAACGAAAAGAATATTACGGAGGTAGCAACTGCCACCAACGGAATACCTTGCCTACCAGACCTCCTTTTCGGGCGAGTTAGAGGAGTGACGACGCTGCTGCATTCTTCTTAGGGCGTCCGCCTTTCATTCCCTTGAGTCTCGATGAACCGGCTTTCGCGCCGGACTTTGCCTTCCCATGGGTCGAACCCAATTGCGCTGCCATCCATTTTCTGGAACCGAAAATTCTGTCCATCAGAGTCGGTCGAACCTGCGGGGTACGGCAGCAGGAACACCCCTGATACAATGACTGTCCAGCCGGGTCAGTCGGACGCTGTAGCGATTGGCGATGTTCACGGCAGGGCCGATTATGTCGAGCAAACTCGTCGGGACCGACGGCCATCCGCATGCGTGGCCATCTTTCTTGACAAAAGTGGCCACGCCCCCATTATCCTGTTCAGCAAATGGAGATGACGACATGGACGCGAGGATACTCAAGACGGTGCAGGTGGCCCGCAACGCAAGCAGGCAGGACATCACCGACGGCCTTGTGGAGACGATCGTACAGATCGGAGGCGATCCGCTGACCGTCAGGAAGGCGAAGGACGAGCTGAGTGCGGTGCTTGGAAAGGCCCGAAGCGGCGTTCCCCAGGTCATCGGCAACATGAAGAAGGCCGACGACATGGCGGTCGTGATCTCCGTCCAGGATCTCGCCGAACTCGTCACCGCCGCACGGCAGCAGGAGACCTTCGGAGAAGCGCTCGATGCCATCGGTTTCAAGCCGTACTCCGGCGGCCGCATCATCGTCGGTCAGGGCCGCAAGCGCGAACGTCTGCAGCGCAGCGATAATGCCTCTGGCGCGAAGATGGCCCTCTGACGCATGTTCTTACTCTCAACGCAGGCGCTGATGGACATCATCTGCGAAAACCCGGACGTGACCGGATGGATCCGCCCGGTTCCGGCGCAGGCCATTCATGCAAGCGTTGTTTCGGTCGCCCATGTCCAGGCCGAGATCCTCGCGACCCCGCTTGAAGAAGGCCGGGAGGTGATGGATCTGGCGCTCAGAGCGTTTGTATCCTTCACACGCAGGAACAATGCTCTCGAGCTCTTCGACGAAGCGGCGGGGGCCGTCTTCTCCCGGATCGCCCAGCTCGATCTCCAGGTCGATGGCGACGAGGATCTGGGCGACATGTCCCGCATGGTCGTCGCCACGGCCATCGACCGCAATCTCGTCCTGGTCGAAGGATCGCAGCCCTACCATGGGAAGATCGACGGTCTCCGTGTCAAGGATCCGTATCGATGTAGGCAGTAATGCTCCCGCGAGAAAGAGAGAGGGGCACCTAAGCGAAAGAACCCGTTCGCGAAAGTCCTCGAACTCTTTCCATAGCGGCCTCCCTTTCGATACCATGGCCTCCGAATGACTGACGCGCTCCACACCTACACCGACGGCTCCTTCGATGCCGCCTCCCGCTCCGGAGGATGGGCTTTCGTCGTCTATGAAGGTGACCGCCAGGTGCACGCCGCCTCCGGCAAGGGGTCCGGCACATCGAACAACACATTCGAAGTCCTCGCCGTTCTGAACGCGATGGCTTGGATCGCCTCGGAGGCTCCAGCACGGCCGATTACACTCTGGACGGACGCCGTCCACGTCATCGAAGGCTGCTGTCGATGGAGGGCCATCTGGCGCACCAACGGCTGGAAGCGGATCACTCCGAACCCGCACGCGCGACGACGACCGATCAGCGACATGGAGATCTGGCAGCAACTCGACCGCCTTCTGGATCAGCATCCAAATGTAATCGTGGAGTGGCGCAAGGGGCATTCAGGAGCCGCAGGCAACGAACTCGCCGACGCCCTGGCGCGCACACCGCGCTCGGCGAAGACCTAGCTGTCTGGCCTTAATCGCTGTGCTTCCGTGGCTCAAGTGTTATCCGCAATTAGGTAGCAACTGCCACCATACTTGAAAGAGGGATTCAGCGCTTCGGGCTGCCCCCCCCCCCGTATCATCATCGCTCGAGGTTTTGACTGCTCGTGTTGGCGTAGAAATGCTGTAGTCATTCCGGTCATAGGACACGCGAAGCGTCTGAGCCGGCCGATTACCATTCAAGAAGTTGTCCAGTTCAACGGTACGGGATCTGGATAGCCGGACTTTTTCAGCAAATTCCGGCCATCGATCGACGGCCGTTCGCACTTGTTCGATGACATTCTTGGCGTCCTGATCCGAGATCGAGGCCCCTCTGGCGACCGCCATGAGGTGAGGCATGCCAGGGGCTCGACCTTCACCAGCGATTGCCGCGCTGTGTTCTCCGCCTGGTCCGGCCGAAAAGGTAAGATCGTATGCAGGTGCCAATGACCAACGGCCATTCCCTTGCATCAGGAATGCGTGGTTCTTAGCATGATCGTCGCGATTTTTGGCATAGACATTGAACACCATGTTTCGGAACATCTTGAGGACTTCCGCAGCGTCACGGGTCATCATTTGCGTAAGCTTGTGCAGTTGCTCGTAGTTCAGAGAGGCTTCGCGGTGACTGGCATTCAACAAGCCGCTTGCTGTGTGCATGTGGAGCCTGCCGGCACCTGTCCTATCAAAACGTTTTGTTGCGAAAAGCCGTCTTCCTTTTCTGGTGTCAAATACGCGGGTCTTTGCCATCTCCAGCCCCGCAGCTACCGCCATGAGCGCATAGGCTTTTTCCTCTGCGCCAATTTCTCGCGGGTCGTCAGAACTTGGAGCCTTGACCATCCATCTTTCAAATCCCGGATCCAACTGCTGTCCGTAATCCAACACAAACGTGTTTTCGGCCCTGTTGAAGCCGATCATAATCTTCGGTCGTGCGCCCGCGGACCCGCCTTGCGCGCCCTGCAACCTATCGATGTCAGCGACGTCCATCTCCGTCTGCACCAAATCCACCTGATCCGCAAACCAGTCAAGGTCGTCAGCGTCGGTCGGCTGTTTTGGATCGTCCGGCCACTCAGGAACGTATGTCAGCGCGCCCATGCCCGTTCTACCCACGGCGGAGAGGCGGTCAATGGGTGTGAGCTGAGTATAGTCGATGCCAGCTCGCTGGAGACGACGATCCAGCAACAAACGGCCCCATCCATCGGGCAGGCTGTCGTTAAATAGCCCATGGAGCCCGTCGAATGGGTCGCGCGGCGCCGCAATCAAGCCGACCTTCATATGGAATGGCGAGATCGGAAGGGGCGCCGCGAGAAACTCGGCCGAGTACTCAAAGTAGGCCCTTCGTTCCTTACTACTCCAAGCGAGTGTGCCGAGTTTCTTGTCGCTCCCTTCGAGATTCAGATAAACACTCATCTGCTGGATTGGTTTGAACTTCATTTCCGGCGCACCCGCTGCTTAAGAGGACGATCAACGACATCATCGATATTCTGCGGCGGCCGACTTGGAAACAAGTGGTCGAACTCAGCCTCGGCCTCAAGGACGAAGGCAATTTTCACGAGACTCTCGAGCGAAATTTTCCCACTTTCTTCGAATAACCTCAGTGATCCGTATGAGACATTCGATCTTGCCGCCAGTTCCCGCTGGGTCAGTCCGTGCTGTATTCTTCGGCGCTTCATTCTTTCCGACAAGCCGCAAATGACTTCGGCTGGAGACGACATGTTAAATGCGAACATAATAACACCCAATCGCGTTTAGGCACATTTAATGCTAAAATAATCGCATTTAAGAGTCTTTGCAAGCAAATGATATCGATAGACATTCGCGATCGACTCCTCTCGAACACCTTGGTATGGTCCGCCGCATGTTCAGGATCATACGAATACGACAACGCTGACCTTCCGCTCGCCGACCCCGGCGAGATCCCGTCGTATCGCGTATCCTACAGGGAACTGAACATGGTCTCCGATAGCCTGCCGTCCGTCATTCCGCAGCCGCGCAAACCCGCGCCCGACCTGGAGGTCCTCCGGAGGGTAGAAATATTGGCGCAACCAGCACTTCCTGCTGTCCCCGTATTGCCGGACGTTCACGCTTAGCCATCTCCGCTTGTTCGACGACGCCAAGTCCTACAAGGCCTTCTGCCTTAGCTGAGATAAGACTGACGGGGACAGGGCAGACGGACGCAATCGTAAGATTCGAGCCTGGGTCGAACGTGGTCACCGGGGACTCCGATACCGGCAAGAGCTACCTGCTGCGCCTTGTCGACTATGTGCTGGGCGCAGAAGAACTCAAGAAAGTAATCGACGAGGCCGCCGGCTACGAGACGGCTTGGGTGGAGTTCGCGAACAACGATGGCGAAATGCTCACGTTGGAGCGCCATTTGACCGGCGGCTACGTGCTTAACCAGAAGTACAAGAGCAAGGCGCGGGTCGCAGGAGGAGCTTTCAGCTTTTGTGTCGGTGAGTGCGACGTCGCGGTGTTTGGCAGGTTCGATGGCAATCAACTGGTGTCTGCGCGCGATGCCTTCCATATGTGGCTGCAGACCGAGACCCACATGATCGATTTCATGGCGCCAATTTATCGCGAGGCCTTTAGTGGGCATCCTACTGCCGCTGAACTCCCGCGTAAGATGATGCAGCGCCCGCTCGAGGATGAGGCGAAGAGCGTTCGATCGATCTAGGTCACATACCCATAAAATAGTTTTAGATTTGAGCGGTTTGTGATTCACTTTCTTCAGCGATTGGAGGCTGTGATGGCGCGCTTTGATTTGACGGATTTCGAATGGTCGGTGATTGAACCGCTTCTTCCGACCAAAGTGCGCGGCAAGGCTCGCGTCGATGACCGGCGCGTTTTGAACGGCATATTCTGGCGACTGCGCACAGGTGCGCCATGGGCGGACATTCCAGCTCGATACGGCCCTTATACGACTTGCGTGAACCGCTTCAACCGGTGGCGTCACGCC
>JUHI01000002.1 GCA_000799755.1 Martinezella tropici | reverse complement strand
CTCATCTTCGCTTCCTTTGATAGAGCTACGATGAGCCGAAAATCCTCTCTTCTCAATTAAACCAATTCTGTCTCAAGGGCGCTGATGTCGGACA
This sequence comes from Martinezella tropici, assembly GCA_000799755.1. Taxonomy (GTDB): domain Bacteria; phylum Pseudomonadota; class Alphaproteobacteria; order Rhizobiales; family Rhizobiaceae; genus Rhizobium; species Rhizobium tropici_A. Next base: position 565,487 of record JUHI01000002.1, on the reverse strand, counting down.
AGAATCGGACTACTTCTGGGTGCTGGCGCTTCAGCAGGAATGAAGAAGGAAGACGGAACATACCCTCTGATTCCAGCGGTTGCCGGTTTAACGAAAATAGTCCTCGATAAACTCCATGCCGAATATGGGGTACAGATCGCAGAGTTGAAGAAGGAGCTTGCGCCTAAAGACGACATTGAGACGCTCTTGTCCAGAATTAGGTCGCTCGCGAAAGTGATAGGACCGGCTAAGATCCATGACTTGGATGGTCCGGGATATGCGCAGCTTGGTGAGCGCGTGTGCGAGGAAATCGGGAAGGTAGTGACGGTGACACTGCCTGCGACCGGATCGGCCTATGGCGACATTGTGACCTGGATAACGGGCGCCGGTCGTGATCATCCAATTGAGATCTTCACCACGAACTACGATCTGCTGCTCGAGGAAGCGCTGGAGCGTGTGCGTGCGCCGTACTTTGATGGCTTCACGGGTGGTCGTGAGCCTTTCTTTGACCCAGTCACGGTCTCCAACAACGACCTGCCTGCAAGATGGACGCGTCTCTGGAAACTGCACGGATCGCTGGGGTGGTGCTCTAACAGCAAGGACGAGGTGATCCGCTCCGGCAAGGACAACGCACGGCACCTTGTATTCCCTGAGCACCTCAAATACGAGCAGACACAAAAGGCACCTTACGCGGCGCTCCTTGACCGGTTGCGCGCCTTTCTCGCCACTCCGGACACGCTGCTTATCTCGATCGGATTCTCGTTCGCCGACGCTCATATCTCGGCGCGTATCGACGAGGGACTCGCCGCGAACCCGTCCGCTAGCGTGTTCGCATTCCAGTTCCAGAAGCTTGTTAACGAAATTTGTGCCACCGAGCTCGGTCGTCGGCTGCCTAACTTCAGCGTCTACGCGCGCGATGGGGCGCTGGTGAATGGTTCAGAAGGCCCGTGGCGTGTGCCTACAGAGCTTCCTTCAAAGGACTGGGGACCAATTCGGTCCTCGTATTGGTCTGAACCGTCTGGGGGCGGCCAGCACGAGTTCACGCTTGGGGCAATTGAGCCATTTGCTCGCTTCTTCTCTGCTTCACGCTCCACTCAGGTTTTTGTGACACCGGCCGCACCTGCAGCGGCGGCACCTACCACACCCACCTCTGCGGTGGCGTGATGAACGTACCGACCCTCCTTGGTCACGTCGGAGCTGTGGCTGGCGCAACCATCAACGTTCGACAGTTCGAAGGAACCGCGTCGGGCATCGCTATTATAGGCGGCCGCAGTTATCGCATCGGCCAAGTCGGCAGCTTCGTCCGTATCCCACAGGGCTATCACGACCTGTACGGGATCATCTCCGACGTGGGTGCTACGGCCACGCCTGAGACACTGGTTGACAGCGGGGCCAGAGGTGACCGCTGGATCAAGGTGCAACTCGTTGGCGAGGTCTTAGAAGCGACATTCGAGAGAGGGATCAGTCAGTATCCGGCGATCAACGATCAAGTGCATCTCGTCGTGGAGGAAGATCTTGCCCGCATCTACGGGACCGCTGACACGGGTCAGGTCACTATTGGCAGACTGTCGGGAGCCGAGAGCATCCCAGTCCGAGTCGATCTGGACAAGCTTGTGACACGCCACTCCGCCGTGTTGGGATCAACAGGTTCTGGCAAGTCGACGACGGTCACGAGCCTGCTGCGCTCCCTTTCGGTCGGGCAGGGTGACCACTCCAGCTTTCCAAACGCCAGGGTGCTGCTGATGGACATCCACGGCGAGTACGGTCGCGCGCTCGGAGAGGTCGCCAAAGTTTTCCGGGTGAATCCTCTCGAGAATGAGGAACGCCTCTACGTTCCTTATTGGGCACTCGATCTGGACGACCTGCTGACCTTCCTGCTCGGTAAAACCGAGGAGAAGGCGTTAACGGCGATACAGGACCGTATTCTCAGAGCGAAAACTGCAATCTTAGCCCAAGCGAACTATCCTGGTGTCGATGCCAACTCGCTGATCGCCAGTAGTCCTCTACCCTTCAGCCTGAAATCGCTTTGGTTCGATCTAATTGATCCCGAAATAAAGACATGGATAGAGAACACTCAGCAAACGTCGGCTCAAACTGTTCCGGGCGATGCTGAAACACTTACGGCACCTTCCTATCCGCTGCCTGGTCAAGGCAGCTCTTCACCGTTCGCTAACAAAACGAACGTCCTGTCGATTCGGCGACAGCTCGAACAACTTAGGTCGAAGCTACTGGATCGACAGTATGACTTCATGCTTCACCCTGGACCTTGGGAACCGAACTTGATCGGCGTTCCGCAGAACGACCTGCCACAATTGCTCGAAAGCTGGCTTGGGCACGATCGGCCGATCACCGTGCTGGATCTGTCCGGCGTGCCAAGCTCGATCCTAATGCGACTAATTGGAGGCATCCTCAACATTATTTACGAGGCCCTCTTCTGGAGCCGCGAAATGCCTGAGGGCGGGCGGGCGCGGCCTTTGCTCGTGGTTATGGAAGAGGCACATCGGTACCTGGGCCGGGACGACTCCAATCTCGCGCGCGATGCCGTCCAGCGCATTGTTAAGGAAGGCCGTAAGTTCGGCCTCGGTGCTATGATTGTGAGTCAGCGCCCATCCGAGATCGACGAGACTATTCTCTCTCAGTGTGGCACGTTCTTCTCACTTCGTCTCTCCAACTCCTCAGACCGCAGCAAGGTACAGGCTGCTTTGCCTGATAGTCTTAGCGGCATCGTAGACAGTTTACCTGTGCTTCGTACAGGCGAGGCAGTGATTACAGGCGAGGCTGCAAAGCTGCCTGTGCGATGTAGGATTACCCTTCCCGAAGAAGGCAAAAGGCCCGCCAGCGAGGATCCGCGTGTTGCTCACCAGTGGAGTAAGGAACGCGGCAACGAAAATTACGCAAATGTCACGGCCGCGTGGCGATCCCAAAACCCACGATGGACGGAGGATTGAATGGAACGGCACCTAGTAAGCTCGTCAAGTTTGGCATCAATCGGCTACGACCCCGGTTCAGAGACCCTTGAGGTGGAGTTCGCCGCCACCGGCAGGGTCTATGAATACTACAATGTCCCTCAGTTCATGTACGATCGGCTGCTGGAAGCCGCCTCTATCGGACAGTTCTTCAATGCGGAAATTCGAAACGCCTACTCCTGCAATCCGGTCTGATAAGCTGATCCTGCTTCGTGCAGTCGAACTAAGTGCATCTGTTCACGCCCGCAGGTCTGCCAAGCAAGCCTTTGCTCACCCGTAACACCTGTTTCGGACTACTACTGACGTCCACCTTTTGCCTTCCGATCAAACTGTTTCACTGCCTTGTGACGTGGGTCCGCCCGGCCGACCTTCTTCACCTTCGCAGCCTTTCGCTCTCGGGCGGCATCCCGGGATAGACCGAGCTGTTCGTATGTCTGGGCATCGGCGACGCAGGCACGATAATTTGCGTCAAGCGTTGGCCCCATTATCAGGATTGCGGCGATGCGGCGAACAATCTCGGAGACGTAGAGCGCTTCGTCCAGCTTCAGAGGTCGGCCAAGGACGGATTGTTCACGATAGCTGAGCCACTTCTTGATGACTTTATAGCCACCAAGTGAATAGTCCCATACCTTCTCGGGAATGTTCGCCCAGTAGGTTTCGTTGTTAAGATACACATCATAAGTCTTCCCACCGACCAGTTGAAGCAGCGCATTAAGTGTCATGCCTTGGTCAGCGGCTTCCTTATCCAGCGCGGCGCGTTCTTCTGGCGAGTAGTCACGAACTTTTGTCATTCCGCGACCAGGCATGACGATGGTGCCGCTCGCGCTGCTTTGCGCCGAGCCCCAACCGACGGTCAGCGCAAGATCGGCGGCCTCGATTAGCTTACCACAATGCTTCGCTGGCGTGCCTAAGGTCAGCAGGCAGGGCCGCATGGAGCCGCTCGATATGCCCGGTGCGGGTATGTCCGGATTGAGATAAAGGCTCAAGCGCTCTCCCAGTTCAGCGGACGCCTTGAGCAAATCGGCTTGGCCTGGAATTGGCACGCGAGGCCAATCCATCCGTAGGGCGCCTTCGTTTTCGGCGCGAAATTCTGGGGAGTGTAGGTTTGCGACTACATTATAGAAAACACTGTGTGGGGGTTGACCGCGATCCGCCATGAATTTCAATATTGGAGCAGAGGCGTTCGGAACTTCCTCTGAGCCGGATATCTTCAGATTCAGCGGAAAATTCGTTGAGCCCCGATCAAGCAGATCAAGGCACGCGATTGACTGGACGATCTGAGACGACTGCCAATCGCTACGCGATTTTTGCTGAGCCGATAACGCAACGTTCCCTCCCGCTGAGTGCAACCAATAGTCGGATCGCTTCTCATCTAGCAGCTTAGTTTCTGGCTCCCAATACAGCCAACGCACATCGAACGGGCGATAGGCGTAGCGGACAATGTTCTCCAATATCGCGCCACGCTTTAACAACTGCGAGCGTGTGATGATCGGATCGAACCTATCAGATTTCGTCATTACATGGGGGTATCGGGCGCGAAGCTCATCATTGGCGATTTCGGGATTGAAGTAGTCTACAATGCGTGCAGCGAGTGCGTCCCGGTCGATATCAACCAAGAATTCATCCCGGCTTGTCTTCACGCCAGGGAACGATGCGGGGAATAGATCCGGCAACGCTATCCAATCAAAATAACCCTCACCTACCACCACGTGAACAAATGGCAGTCCAAGCTCAAAAACCGGAGTGACCTTTCCGTAGATCGCTCCTGGCTCCACATCCGCGGTGTCGGCGAGGTGTTGGCGTTTATTCACGCCCCACAGATCACGATATTCCACGGTTTCATTGGCAATATGAGCCATTCTACGAACGAGGGTTGCAACCGCCGTTCCTTTGCGAATACCCTCCCGATTGTACTCGGTTGAAAAGATAGACGGATCGGGCAAGCCCTCAGGCGTTTGCTTGCCCGTTTCGCGGCTGTCACCGTTCAGGTTGTCGATACGAATGCAATCGAAAGCTTCTAAATAGCGCTCGCGCATCGCAGAATGCGACAGGCCATCTAACCATTCCGAATTTGTGATAAAGCAGACGACACCCTCACCGGCATCATCCCAAGTCACGTCTTCAGAGAACATGTCCTTCTTCGTCACGGTTCGCTTCTGCACGATGCGCCGCTCGGCCATTCGGAAGAACCGGATGTAGAGGTCATTGAGCCCTTGTCCCTCAGGCTTGCGCACCTTATTCGGTTGCTTGTAAGCGTTGGTTAGCGCACGTTCTTCTGAGCTAGGTGTGACGCCCGCAAAGCCATTGTACGGAGGGTTGCCGATGACCACAAGGATGGGCGCTTCCTGTTTCAGCTTGTCAGCGGCCTCACGTTCCTGCGCAAGTTCCGGAAAGGGCAGTGGCTTCGAGACATGGGGTTCCCAACCCGTCAGCGCATTGGTGAGATAAATCCCCGCGCGCTCCGTGGTCGTGTCTAACATTGCGCCCATGTCCTTCAATGCCAAGCCCAATTGCAGATGGGCGATCACAAAAGGAGCGGGCATGATCTCGAAGCCGAATACGCGCCTTAACGCAGCTTCCTTCAATTTCTGACCCTGCAGCGCGCCTAAGCCTTTCGATGAGAGCTGATCGTTGATGCGCCGGAAAAACTCGATGGTATCTACCCGGTTGAGCGTGTCGGCGGTCCAATCCAACACCTGGACAAGCCCGAGTGGTTGAAGGTGACGCGGGCTAGCAAGCTGCTGGAAAAGTTCTCGGATGAACGGTACAGTGAGATGCCAGATAGCGGTTCGCCAATCGAACTTAGGAGACGATCGCGGCGTCTCCCGTGCCCATAGTACCCATGCCGAGAACACACCATAGAAGAGCGTCTGTACAAGTGTGGAGCGGAAGAAATGATCGCCCTTGGCGGCTTCGAATCTAACGCCCAACGCTTCTTCCAGCGACGCACGAACGTTAGCGAGCGCGGGCAGATCTCCAGTTTCTTGCACGCGCTGTAAGGCGTCGCGGGCGTAGGAGGCGAGGAACCACGCCACATCCTTTGGTTCGCGCAACGCGACCGATTGAGTCAGAGCGCGCTTGAGGTATTCGCCGAACGCCCTGCCTAGATGTTCGGCTGATTTTCGGGGTGTGGCGACCATGTTCCAGAATGTTGCCGCATCTGGCGCAAGGCGAAAACCTTCGAGCTTCGTAGCTTTGCCGTCCGGTCCTTCTCCGATGATCAGGAAGTCGCGGATGTTCGAGACGATGACTAGGCGGTAAGCACCGAAATATTTGCTGATCTGATCGGTTGCAGCGGTAAGCCAAGTTTCATCGGCCACACCCTTCATTTCGATCACACCACGCTCTGGCATTTGGCCTTTGCGTGGCTCGCCCTTCTGAATCTGATTGGCTGCGAACAAACCGAAATCGGGATGTCCCGCGCCCGTGTTGCCGAGGTCGGATAGGCAAATGACTCTTGGTTTCAAATCCTGCCCAAGGGCGTTCAATAGCTCGGCCACTGCCGGATAGTAGGAACGTTCCTTCGTGCCAGAACCCAAGCGATGAACATCCCGCACCGCAGCAAAGTAATTCTCGACAATGGATATCAGCTTGTCAGTCACTCAAAACCCCGACTTTTTCGATCACATCCCAAACAGCTTTGGGGAATTATGCATGAAATCTACCGATCCCCCTCAAAATGAGACCCTGCAAATCTGAATAGTCTCGATAGGTAGACCTCCCATTAACTCAGTCGTGATCAATGTTTGGTCACGCACGATCTGAGCTACCGACGAGTTGCTCACAGTAAAGCCAGTTTCAAGAGATCGCTCCTAGCCGTTCAACATCTCACGGGGGAGTAGCGACGTAAGAAAACCCAATGACCAGTTGCAAAGCGTCAGTACGTGAGCCTTCACTGCGGGCAGCAAAGCACTAACCGAAATTATGTCAAGCTCCACGAGCGACGCGAGGACCAGCGCGAATACGACTAAGAAAACGACAACCGTGGTGAGCTTTCTGATGGTCTTGTATGCGTCCACTGCCCGAGCCAACGGTTCTTCAGCCAGAGCCTTATAGTCCGCCTCATCCAAGAAACCATAAAGTTTATTGCGCCAGACAGGCCGGTCAGTATTGATGACGGCAAGAAATCGAGCATTCGTGGCCAGCGAAAACCAGTATGATACGCCAATGTACAGCGCGACGATAATATAAACCATCGAGAACGCCGTGGCCGAAGCGGCAACTTTCGTCGCATCGAGGGCGAGCCTAACGGCCACCACGCCTATAGCAATCGATACGTCTTTCCAAACGCTGTTGGATAAATCCCTCGCCTGCTGCATTAGTTTTTGCACTTCGTCCGCGAGGGTTTTTCGCAGGTCCGCAAGCGACTTAAGAGTGTCTTTACTACCGGTACGAAGATGAGCCTTGTAAAGAAGCTTCGCCGATTCCAACGCTTGAGCCGCTTTCTTCGTCAGCCCCTCACAGAACGCCAATTGAGCTGGCCATTCACGAGCTAACTCGGTGGAAAGGAAGGTGTGGCGCACTTCTATGTCGGCCCCCTCCAAATATACCCATCTTGCCAACTCTTGAAGGGAATCATAATTTGTGGTGGCATCCTCAAATATGCCGAATTCCAAGTTCCTTGGCGGTTGACCCGCCAAAGTAACACGGGCGTTCTCTCCATCTTTATAGAGCTCATTCGGCAATGAGCGCGCAATCATCACCGCCATGACGGATTGCCATCGATGCCATGCTACTCCGGCATTAACCTCTGGCGCCTTGCAAATCCAAGGCTCGATGCTACGCGGCGCCATAAACTCCGGAGATTGGCAACGGACATATCTCCTTGGATTGATATCCGCCGTACGCGAACGGCTTTCAAGATCAATTGGATCATCAGTCCAATGAGTTATAGTGAAAGCAAGCGTTTCGAACGAAACATTGTCGAAAGCGAGGAATACCGAAACGGCAGAGCCTAGAAAGCCATCATTGTATAAGAGGCTCCGCCAGCCTTCTTCAGTGAAAAGATGCGGAGCACCGATCGACGAGGCAAAAGTTAGATTGATCCTCACCTCATCGTCTTGAACCGAGTTGGGGATGACGTGATCGCCAAATGAATCAATGCATGTCTTGCTCAGCCATGGCGCAGGCGCCTCCCATACTGCTTGCCACGCCGCAAGCGCCGCCGGAGACAGCTTTCCGGAGACATGCAGATTGCCAGGATCTTCGCTTATCAATACGCCGTCGCCGGAACGACTTGCCTCAACGGCTGCGTGAACCATTGTCGATAGCGACATCGTCTCTCCTAATGCCCGCTGTGACAATTACGATTTCTCTGCGGCCATCCTCCCTTTCTTTAATCTGCGGTCGTTTACCATCATCATAACGAATTTCAACGCCTTCCTGAGTTTCAATAAGCCGTCGTCTGGGTGTCTGAATCTTTTCAGGGTTTATTTCAAAGGTTTCCTCAGAAACGCCGTATGATTTCAATTTTCTACTGAAAGTTCGACGCAATTTTGAATTCTCAGGCATTTTCCCGAATACTGCGGTTAGCAAAGGCTCGCAATCATCCGGATCAAATGTGTGCCCACCTTGCCGCAGCACCTCATAAATCCGATTTACGCCGCTTTTGGCAACTTCCTCCGGCAGTAAGTCTTTATGCTCCTTGAATGTATCCTTTAACGCACTGACAAGCTTCTCACTAAGATCGTCGGGTGAATTCACACGCCGAGCCTGTAGAAAGCCCTCGAAATAGTCCGAAATGTGGGCTGCATTACTTCGATCTCGAACGGCAATTAGCCCGCCTTTTTGTCCATTCAGCCGTACAAGGGCTATCTTCTGCATCGCTTCAGCTTTCCGGACAAAGCTCTCTTGAAAGCGTTCAAGTTTTGGAACCTGTAGACCCTCGTTGTTGTTCAACATGTATCGAACAACGTCCTCGTTATCGTATTTAATAAGGGCAAAAATTGATTGATCAGCTCCGATCGACAGCTCGAAGACGAAAAAAACGCCGACACTCGTTGAATTTGAATGGCGACTTTGAAAGTCGGCCGCGAGTTCTCGCGTTATCTGCGCAAAATTTGCTGGATCAGCTACAATGCTTCGGATGGCGCGCTCAGTGCTAGAAAGGTCCCGAAATTCAAAAAGATTGCCACGAAGTGAAGACTTAACTCTTTCCAGAAAAAAATCAGTATGTTGAGGTGGCGATATTTCTTCAAGCAGGATTGGTTCATCAAGAGACTTGCCAACGACGTGGAATATCATTCTCTTAATGGAGAGAGTGCTTTGTTCGTGCTCTTCTAGAAATGCCATTTTTGCCCCGGTGCTTAGTTGCTGCACGAAACTAATTTCTGGCCGAATCAAATTTCGACTCACGAAGATTGTGCAGCTTCAGATCAAAGCTTCCATAAAGTTGCATTTCACGCAACAGGCCAAGCGCCCAAAGAACCCCATGCACAGTGTCTCGATGAGGTGATCAAGCCATCAGTACTATGGATTTTGATCGGGAATAGAACCAGGACGCAGCAACAGTAAGTCGAGTTCGTTCAAGCAGTCTGAGTAAAAGTCAATTGAAACGGGCTCAGCGAAGCCAAATGGAAAATAGTTCAATTCGCCGGCTCGGGCAGTCGCCATGCGGGCGTAGATTGGACGTTCGCAATCAACATGAATGTCCGCTAACACACCAAGGTGAAGTACCGTAGGATTGTTCAACGCCACGCCATGAACAATCGTGCCCATTGCAAGTTGTTCAACATGTCGCGCAAAGAAGGGAAACCATGAACCTTTCTCGAAAACGGTTAGGTGATTTCTTAGTTTCGGTCTGCCACTCGCGCTATAAGGAGAGTAAGGCGCTTTGCTAATCATACATGGGTGTTTTGGCCACGGTGGGCCGAAAGACTCAAAGTATGCACCTCCTCCAAGAGGGCCTGGCACGAAATAAACAGGCTTATGGCAGAGCGGACATTTGGCATTTGGTCCCTGACTAAGCCTAACGGAGGACGATTTCCGCCATGGTTTCCACATGAACACACTGGAGTTACGCCGCTTGCCACCTCGGAAGTTACATTGACAGCCGGGAGCATGGTTATGTCCGTTACACGTCATTCACCACGAGCCTTCTGAAAGGGCCAACGCCAGTATCTTGAAGGAAGAGCTTTTTTGAAATGCCGATTTTTGAGCCTGAAGCAAGCCCGTCCTGGATTCCGTAAGATTAGTCGTGAGCCTGATCAAACTTTCTACGCATGGCCTGTTCAATAGTGTCGTCGGAAGTGAGTGCGTACTCACGAAACTCATTAACAAGATTGCGAAATCCTTCGTTTTTTTCTGTGTTTACTACTGTTTTTGTCTGATGCTCCTCAAGCCATTGCTCGGCCTCCTTAAACGTTGCCTTTAAGGTGCTTTTCTTTATGCCTCGGCCCATGGCTAGCATTTTTGGTACCCCGGGGTAGTTTCCAAAGAGATCTCTGCCCGGCTGAATTGCGACGCGTGGTCCTTTGCGGTTGCCAACCTCGTTGGCGAGCTTGATCAGGGCGATATCGATTAGTTGGGAAGACAATCCGTCGATGAGTTCGCTGTTGGTCGCGCGAAGGGAGGCAATTGCATCAATATTGCTGACGCTCCCCTCTTGAGACTTTCCAATGGAGGTCATCACAGCTTCAAGAGCATTGCGAAGATCTGTAAGCTTTGGATTCAGCATATTGGCACCTCCAAATGCACAATAGTACAGTCACAATATTTGCGGGAAAATGATTCTCACTACACGCCCCGAACTATCCACAACTTTCAGGGAAACCGCGTTGTCTCGGCGTGATGAGTTTCGTTAGCGCAGAGGGACATGGTAGCTGTGCGTTCAATTTTCGGCCCGTTTTGCTCTCGGTGCTAAGCCAATCTGGTGGTTCGGATGACGCATAGGATGTAGCGCAGTTGCAGCGCAGTCAGCAGTGCGACTTAATTAAAACAAGGCACTATAACGCTTGTCTCCCAATTCCGATTCCAAAGGTCACAGGTTCGAATCCTGTCGGGTGCGCCAACCTTTTCATTACCCATACCAAATCCATAGGGAACGGTTGACCAATCCGCGCGGGCTGAGGCCTCAGGCAACGTTCACGGTTACCACGGCCAAAGCGACATAGCGCCCAACCTTGGCAATCGTCACCAGCAGCAGGAAGGTCGGCAACGGCTCGCGCAGGATGCCGGCGACGACCGTTATCGGGTCGCCGACAATTGGCAGCCAGCTTCCGAGCAGCGACCATTTCCCATACTTCCGATACCAAGACTGAGCCCGCTCGAGCGCATGATCGCCGACAGGAAACCAGCTTCGCTTGCGAAACCGTTCGATCCCCCTCCCCAGCACCCAATTGACAACGGACCCCAGGATATTGCCGGCGCTGGCGATGACAACAAGCCAAAGCACGGAATATCTCCCGGTCAGAAGGAGCCCCGCGAGAGCCGCCTCGGATTGCATCGGAAGGATCGTTGCGGCACCGAAGGCCGCCATGAACAATCCGAAATAGGCAAAGAGATCAGTCATGCCGTCAGAAATGTTTCGCAATGGATGTGTTTTGGCATGATGCTGTATCCCCTTCGAAGGGATGACTGTCAATGCCGGCCCGTTGGCGCACCTGACGGGTGGAAAAGGGAGCATCGGCCCGGATCTCGGGCGGATTCAATGATGATGCCACTCAGGCTTCGCTATCCGGAACGGACGCTCTTGCTGACAGCCAAGACTATTGGTGGCCTCCTCCCTCCTCTTTCATGCTATCTGTGCCGCGAACCAGGAGAATTTGGAATGCCTCACGATTTCCTCATCACCGGCCGCGAAGACGCCGGGATCACCATCGTCCTCGCTCATGGGGCCGGCGGCGCGATGGACACGACCTGGATGGAAACCATATCTGAGGCACTTGCCGGGAAAGGCCTGCGGGTCGTCCGGTTCGAGTTCGATTATATGTCGACACGGCGGGTCTCCGGGAAACGCGCGCCGCCGCCTCGCACGGAGCTCCTCAATCAGGAGTTCGAAGCCGTGATCGATGAGCTCGGCCTGCAAGGAACGGTCGTGATCGCGGGGAAATCCATGGGCGGCCGCGTGGCGAGCATGATCGCGGACAATCTCCGCGATAGGGGAAAGATCTCCGGGCTGCTATGTCTCGGATACCCGTTCCATCCGATCGGAAGACCGGAAAGCCTGCGGACGGCGCATCTTGAGGAGATGAAGACGCCCACCCTGATCTGTCAGGGGACACGCGATCTATTCGGATCGCGGGAGGAAGTTTCCTCTTACAAGCTCTCCGAAATGATTGAAATTCTCTGGCTGGAAGACGGAGATCATGACTTCCGCCCACGAAAGGCCGTCTCCGGCCTGACGCTTGCCGCACATGTCGCGACCGTTGCCGAAAGCGTGGCTCGATGGACGGCCGCCTTGCGATAGATAGCACGATTGCCCGATCTACATTTATCAAATCCGCAGTTGAGGGAAACTGGTCCGCACCGATCACACCAGATGGCTTTCATCGCAGGATTTCCATAGGCCCAAAATGGGCCTTAGCACGACACCCTTCGGATAGACGCCGCTCCTGAAAGGAGGTCGACTGTAGAGTGCAGTCGCAAGCCGATTTACAGGTTCCAAGTGTGTTTCTATGCCGGAGCGGAACGATGAGCCCGAAAGACAAGGAATTTGCCGGTATTGCCGAATGGCGGTAAATGCGAGCCACTTCACCTTACCAAGGTTTAACCGGATGGATGCCTTGCGGTAATCCTGGGCGGGCTATTGTCTGATCGTACTGAACGGCCGAGAGGCTGTGATCGATAGAAATAAGGATCAGGACTATGTGGACCACCATGCGCAAGCTTGTCGTCACCGGTCTGGTCGCCTTGACAATTGCAGGCACGACAATTGCCACCGCTTCCCAGGCCGAAGCTCACAACAATTTTGGCCGCGGCCTTGCCGCCGGCATCGCAGGAGCCGTGATCGGCGGCGCTTTGATCGCTGGCGCGACCGCTCCCCCGGCCTATGCCGCCCCCATGTATGCAGGCCCCGCCTACGAACCCGGCTACCTGCCGCCTCCGCCCTATTATCCTCATTGCCATGTGGTCTGGCGCCAGAACGCATGGGGCGATATGTATCGCACCCGCGTCTGCGACTGACCGGCTCGCGGCGGCAGCCTGATTTCGGATTGAAGCCGATTGGATGCATCGGCGGAACATGGCGGGCCGATCCCCGGCTCGCCTTTTCCCGCTTCGCATTCAGCAACGGAAAACGCGGACTTTAGCGATGCGCCGGAGATTGCCGCTCGCCGGCAATGGAACCGTTGCGGCGGCAGCTATGTGCCGCTCTTGTACCAATCGGCCCCTTGAAACAACGTAAGCTTGTTGCAAGGCGCGACGCGTGCATTCTTCGACATGGCACGCGACCCCCGATTGGGCAGCGCTGGATTAATACAATGCTTCGCTTGCGAACGATAGCATTCAAGAAGCAGCAGGAACTCGTTGCACGCCTCTCGCACTGAGGTCCATCAAATTACCGGCATGACGGGAATTCTCCCGCCGCGCCGGTAATGCATTTCAAAAAATAAGCCGTTCAGCGTCGGCTTAGTGGTTCTTGTTCGGACCTTTGCCGGTGCCGAAGCTGCAGGTCTTGATCTTGCACTTCGGGTCGTCGCTCGTCGGAACCGTGGCGCTCGTCATCGTGCCTTGACCAAGGCAGGACATCGAGTTCGAAACCGTCCGGTTGAACAGCGTCACGTTCCCGCTATGCGACGGGTACCGCAGCACGATTGAACCTTCCTGCGCCATCTTCTCATGCACGGTTGCGCAGGTCAGCGATTGCGAATTGTAGGCCGAAATAGCCATTGCGTTCGTGGATGTCAGTACGATTGCCGCGAGTATGATGATCGTCTTCATGGAGCTTCCTTTGGTGGCAGCAAGCGGCGCTGGAGAGGATGAAATATTCCTTCACTAGCGTCACATTTTCGAAAGTAAGCCGACTTCCCTTTGTCAGCTGCGTGGATCACGACCGTAAACGATCGATCGGCAAGCGCGCGGTCCGGATAGGAGCGGGCTTAAGGCCGTCTCGTGCCCGCATTATATCCGCCAACGGATGCAAGCCGAGTAGAGTTCTCAATCGCCTCGGAGTGAGACAACGAAGCCCGATGCGAATACCGGGCCTCATTTCAGATGCAGGTCAAATCAGACCAACCGGACCTTAGAAAGTCCGTTCGAAGCGCAGGATACCCGAGAAGGTATCGTCGCCCGGCAGATCGTAATGAACGTAGGTCAGTTCCGGCTCGATCAGCAGGTTCTTGACCGGATTGAACTTGACGTTCGTGGTCGCCTCGAAGATCTTCGAGTCGGTGTAGGCGAGCTGCAGGTTCCACTTCAGCTTTTCGTTGATCGGAACGCCAACGCCGCCCCATACTGCCCAGTCGCCCCAGCCGCACTTCGCACCGTGAACGACACCATCGGAGGTCGTGCAGGCGGAAACGTTCTGGTTCGAGCCGGCATATTGGTTCAGTTTGTCGCCATCGGTGTTCCAGCCGCCCATCAAGAAGGCCGTGAGGAAGCCGAAGTCAGCGTCGATACGAGCCTTGATGGCGCCTTCTTCGACGATCGAGTCGTAGCCGCCAACAACCTTGAAGCCGAACATACCGGCCTTGTAGCCGAGACCAGCGACAACGTTCGGAGCGTAGTGATCGGCCTTCGAAAGCTGCCAGCTGCCGCCGTAGGCACTGGTCGTCGTGCCGGAGTTGCTGTCTTCGAGCGAGATGACTCCCGTGAAGCCAGTGCCGCTGTCGTAGTTGTAGGTCAGCTGGTTCAATTCATACGGACCGTCATAGATGACGTCGTCCTGGATTACGTCGCCGGCGTAGCCAACAAACTGGTTATACTGAGAGTCCGTCTTACCGACGGTAAAGCCTGCGAGGTTGATATAAGCCCACAGCAGGTTGGTGCCCGTCGAACCGCCGTCGTTCCAGTCCCAACGAATGATGGTTTCAGTCTTCAGCGGACCATATTCGGTGTCGGTTGCGGTGTTGAGGTTCAGTTCAGCGCGGGTGTGCCACTTGGTGCCGATCTGGCTTTCACGATTGTAAGGGTCTTCCCACTGACCTTCCGTGCGGACCTTGCCGCCAACCCGCAAGCAGGTCTCCGTGCCGGGGATGAAGAAGTAGCCAGCGCCGAATGCGTCGCAGATGCGGACATATTCCAGCGGCTCCGGCTCGGCAGCGACGATCGCGTCAGCTGCGTGCGCGCCGGATACGGCGCAGAGTGCAGCCGCGGAGCCGATAAGCAAGCTCTTGATGTTCATGGTAACTCCATTCTTCAAATGAACTTGCGCGACAGACGAACCTGGGGGGCCGTTCGCCGTCAAGTTTCAGTGGCTAGCCCGAAGCACAACGCTTCGCTTCCGGCCGCAAGTTGCATTTGCGACATCGCTTTTACAAGGACCGAAACACGACGGAAACATATGTGACAGCATGTACATATGCTGTGTTGCTCAAACGACGCATATGTGTACGAATGATGACAGTTACATGACAAAAGATGTGGAATAGCAATCGTTTATCGTGCGCTCCACGATGGAATACGTTGCTGGACTGGCTGAGATGAATCCTGATAGATTTGCGCAAACGCAGACATCATATCCACCCATGGCAATTCGCAGGCAGGGTCATCATGCCGAAGATCGATGTTGCAGCCGTGCCGGAAATCAAAGGTACGCGTTACCCAAGCCCCTTCAACGACCCCTGTGCCGAGCGCATCCGTCAGCGGCTGGGCAATGCAGGCGGCCTCACCGATTTCGGCGTCAACCTCATGCGGCTGCCGCCGGGCAACTGGTCGAGCCAGCGGCACTGGCACTCGGAGGAGGACGAATTCATCTATGTGCTGGAGGGCGAGCTTACGCTGATCGAGGATGACGGCGAGACGGTGCTGCGCGCCGGCGACTGTGCCGCCTTTCCGAAGGGCTCAGGCAATGGCCATCACATGATCAATAAGTCCAATACCACCGCGATCTATCTCGAGGCAGGCACCCGTTCGCCGACGGACCTCATCACCTGCTCTGACATCGACATGATGAGTTCGAGCACGGACGGACGCTTCGTGCACAAGGACGGCATGCCCTACCTCGACGGCTAAGCCGGCTCGTCGACGCCCGTCGCGACCATCCGGAAGGATAGGAGATGCGTCGGCGCTCCGTGCAGCATGATTTCACGCTCAAAACGGAAGCCGCATTTTTCCAGCACGCGCCGCGAGGCGGCATTAACGGGACGCACAAGCCCGACGACACGTTCGGCGCGGAGATCGCGGCAGGCGAAGGCCAGAGCCTCCGTCACCAGTTCGGTCGCATAGCCGCTTCCCCAGTGATCGGGGTGCAGATGATAGGAAAGATTGAGCCCCTCGAATTCCGTCGAGACGGTAACGCCGCCAAACCCGATCAGCCGGCCTTCGGTTTCAACCGCCCAACGCCCGAACCCGTGCAAGCGCCAGTGCGCCCGATCACGCGCGAGCCGTCGGACACTTTCAGCCGGAGAATCCGGCGTCGGGTCGGGCCGATGGGCGACAAGTTCCGGCAGCGCAAAGAGCGCCGTCACGAAATCCAGGTCCCGCTCCTCCGGCATGCGCAGGACCAGACGCTGGGTTTGCCGGATCATCGCGATCACCCTTTCGCAAGAGATCAGACGGCCTCAGCCAGAGGCAGCCGGTCGTAACAGCAGGCATCGGTCGATACGCCCATGTTGCAGCCGCTCGCCTCGAGCGCCTCCTTCACCACCTCGACAAACACACGACGGAACCACACCGAACGGCTGTCGGCCTGATCGACGCGTCGATAGAGCATCGTCACCGGATCGGCCGGCAGTTCGAACGGCGGCTCGGACACCGTCAGTTCGTGCAGCTGCGCCATGCAGCGAGCGATGGCTTCCGGAACCGTCGCAATGGCCGGAATAGCCTGCAGCGTCGTCGGCAAGGCGGAAAAGCGAGGAACCGTCGCCACCACCTGACGACGGTAACCGAGGCGTGCAAGAGCGACGTCGACGCCACTGGATGTGGCGCCTTCGAGCGAGACGGTCACATGCGGCGCACTTGCGAACTGCTTCAGGCTCAATGGCGCGGCACATTTCAAATGTCGCGCATCGTAGATGCACAAGGAGGCCTGCTCGAAAAGCGGCGCGCGAACATGCCAAGAGGCTGGGTCGTCATGCACCGAAATGCTGAAGTCGAAGGCGCCCTCGTCCAGCAAGCGCACGGCGTCGCGCCGATCGAACGCCACGCTGGTCAGCCGGGCGCCAGGTGCTTGCTGCCGCAACCGCGCCGCCAACAGCCCGAAGAAAGATGATTCGAGATTGTCGCAAAGCCCGATGCGGAACTCGCCCTGCCAACTCCCCGGATCGAAAGCGGCGGGCGGGCGAATGGCGCGTTCGATGCCGGATAGCGCATCCTCGATCGCCGGCGCGATCGACAGCGCCCGCGGCGTCGGCTGCAGGCCGCGGCCGACGCGCACGAACAATTCGTCATCCAGCGTCTCGCGCAACCGGCGAAGAGCAGCGGAAAGACCCGGCTGGCCAAGCAGCAGACGCTCGGCCGCGCGGCTCACATTCCGCTCCTGCATCAGCACGGAGAAGGCGAGCAGCAGATTGAGATCGATTTTTCGAAGTGTCGCATCATTCATCATCGCCAGTAATACCTGACATGGTTACTATCAATTTGCAATAGGGTTTGAAGATGTACATTTTCTCGTTCCCTGCCGTTTTCATCCTCCCAAGACGCGGCAGCATAGAAAGGAACGATCCCGATGACTTCTTCCCAAACCCGAAGCGGGGCGGGATTGGCGTTGCTGCTGCTCTGCGCCGCCAATTTCCTCGACGCCATGGATGTCTCCACCATCGGCGTGGCCCTGCCCGCAATTCAGAAAGAGCTGGGCATGCAGGCGACGTCCCTGCAATGGGCAGTCAGTGCCTATGTACTCGGCTATGGCGGCTTCCTGCTGCTCGGCGGCCGCGTCGCCGATCTCTTCGGCCACCGTCGCGTCTTCCTCTGGTCGCTCGCCGTCTTTGCCCTCGCCAGCATTGCCGGCGGTTTCGTCGACAGCGCCCCGACGCTCATCGCCGCGCGCTTGATCAAGGGCATTGCCGCCGCCTTCACCGCGCCGGCCGCCCTCGCCTTGCTGCTCTCCGTCTTCGGTGAAGGCAACGCCCGCGCCAAGGCGCTCGGCGTCTTCTCCTCCACCGGCGCCGCGGGCTTCGTGCTCGGCATGGTGCTGGGTGGAGCAGCGACCCTCATCAGCTGGCGCGCGACCCTTGTCATGGGCGCTCCCGTTGCCATCCTCGCGCTGATCGTCGCCCCGCTCGTCCTGCCGGCCGATCACAAGAGAAGCGGCCCGCGTGCCCGTTTCGACTGGGCCGGCGCCCTGACCATCACTCCCGGCCTGCTGCTCTTCGTCTTCGGCGTCACCAATGCCGCCGCCGACGGCTGGCAGGCCTTCGCGACCTGGGGCTCGCTCCTTGCCGCGCTGATCCTGATCGTGCTGTTCCTGATTGTGGAATCGCGCCATCGTGATCCGATGGTGCCGCTTGCCATGTTCCGCCGCACCAAGCTCAGCCACGCCAATGCCATCGCCGCGCTATACCAGGGTGCCTATGTCGGCTTCCAGTTCATCGCGACGCTTTATTACCAGACCGTCGTCGGCTGGTCAGCCTTTGCGACCGGCTTCGCCTTCGCCATCGGCGGCACCTGCGTCATGTTCCTGGCCCCACGCTTCGCCACGATAGGCCAGAACCGGGGCACCACCCTGCTCATGACCTTCGGCGTGGGATTGCAGGCCATTAGCTATCTCTTCTGGGTACTGTCGGCCGGACACATCGATACGATGGTGCTGGTCGCCATCTCGCAGATCCTGCTCGGCGTCGGCTATGCCATGACCTATCCCTCGATCCAGGTCGCGGCGCTCTCGGAAGTCAGCGATGACGAATCCGGCCTGGCGTCGGGTATGCTATTTGCCTCCTTCCAAATCGGCGGCGGCATCATCCTGGCGGCAGCATCGGCGGTCTTCAGCGCGGCTCCAAGCTTCGGCTGGAATCCTTACATCGCAGGCATCGGCTTCGTGACGATCCTTGCCGTCGCCATCACGCTGCTTGCCGCTGTCGGACCGCGCTCATCCACTGCGAGAGCCGCGAACTACCAGGCTGCGGAATAGCTCAACGCAAGATGACCCGCCGCGAAAGGCGGGTCATTCCTTCTCCGTACCGGCCGCCTCGGCGGCGCGGCGCAATAGGAAATCACGCTCCCTCTGATTCTCGGCGAGCGCGGCAGCCGCTTCAAAGGCGCGCCGCGCGTCTGCATGCCGGCCGAGCTTGTGGAGGAGATCGCCGCGGACGCTCGGCAGAAGATGGTAGTACTTCAGCGCAGGCTCATCATGCAGACGCTCGACGATTGCCAATGCCGCTTCGGGCCCCTCCGCCATGCCGACCGCGACCGCGCGATTGAGTTCGACGACCGGAGACGGAATGAGATCGGCAAGCTCGGCGTAGAGATCCGCGATCCCTCGCCAATCGGTTTCAGCTGCCGTATCTGCCCTCGCATGACAGGCAATGATCGCGGCCTGCAAGGCATAGACCCCGCCAGCACCGTCAAGCTCTTGCACGCGCTTCAGGGCCTGCAGCCCGCGCTGAATCTGCAGCCGGTCCCAGCGCGCGCGATCCTGTTCGAGCAGAAGGACGGGATTGCCATCGGCGTCTGTCCGTGCCGCAGCACGCGACGCATTCAGTTCCATCAGGGCCAGCAGCGCATGCGCCTCCGGCTCCATCGGCGCCACGGATATCAACACGCGGCCCAGCCGCAGCGCCTCTTGACACAATTGCAGTCGCATCCAGTTTTCGCCGCGCGCCGCCGTATAACCCTCGTTGAAGATCAGGTAGATCACCTCCAGAACCGAGGCCAGCCGTTGTGACAGCTCCTCGCCGTGCGGCGTCTCATAGGTGAGCCCCGATTCCGACAATGTCTTCTTGGCGCGGACGATGCGCTGAGCGATCGTCGCCTCCGACACCAGAAACGCCCTGGCGATCTCTTCCGTCGTCAGGCCGCAGATCATCCGCAAGGCCAGCGCTACGCGCGCCTCGCGCGAAATCAGCGGATGACAGGCCGTGAAGACCAGGCGCAACATTTCGTCGCCGATATCGTCATCGAGAGGGGTGTCGAGATCAGGCATGATCTGCTCGTCCTCCTCCATCTCGCGAACGATCATCTCGTGTTTGTGGTCAAGCATCCGGCGGCGGCGCAGGTAATCGAGCGCCCGACGTTTAGCCGTTGTCATCAGCCACGCGCCGGGGCGCTCGGGGATGCCCGTTTCCGGCCATCGCTCCAACGCCGCAATCAATGCTTCCTGAGTGAGATCCTCGGCCAGCGGCACATCGCGCAACAATCGCGCCAGGCTGGTGATCAGCCGCGGCTGCTCGACCCGCCAGACGGCAAGGATCGCCCGATGGGTGCCGGCGACCGTCAAGGTCGCCTGCCCCGATGAGGGATCGAAGGCATCATGCCCTGGCTTCGGCGAGCGGATCGCATACGCCCTCGGCATTCGGATCGAAATAGGGACGCACCTCGCACGTTCCTTCCCAGCCTGGCATGAGATCCTTGTGTAGCTGCATGAATTCGACCGCCAGCGCCACGGCCTCTTCCTTGCTCTGCAGCTCGAAGATCGCATAGCCGCCGACGACCTCCTTGGCCTCCACGAAGGGGCCGTCGATAACGCTCAGCTTGCGATCCTTGATCGTAACGCGGGCGCCGGTCTCAAGCGGCATCAGCCCCGCCGTATCGATCATGCGACCGGCCTTGATTTCCCGATCGGCAAGCTTGTGAATGGCCTCCATCAGCGCCGGCGACGGCTGCATGAAATCCTTGGCCATGACGATAGACATGAAACGCATGGAAAAATCCTCCGGAAGCGAGACGTCGGCACCATTGCCGCTCAACAAGCCCGCTCATATCGACGACGAAGCAGACCTCGGGAAATCGACAGCCCGCCCGAAAAAATCCGCGCCGCAGCCGAAAAGCCCAAACCGCACGACCCCGCAAGTCATTTTATCCCTTTGTTGACTTCGTATAACCATTGCAAGATGGTGAGGCGAAATCGGACTTCCGGAAGCCGCCGCCTCCCCAGGGGTACGGCCTCCAGCAAGCTCCGGCGGCAACATGGCGGGAGCTTGTTTTCATGTTCGACCATATTTCGATCGGCGTCAAAGACCTGACGCGGGCGCAGACGTTCTATGATGCAGCCCTCTCGCCCCTCGGCTACGAGCGGGTGACCAATTTCGACGGCACGGTCGGATATGGCGCGGAGCGGGCCCAGTTCTGGGTCAGCGAGGTGGAACACCCGGTCCCCGCCGATCGTGGCTCCGGTCTGCATTTCTGTTTCGTGGCGCCGAGCCAGGCCGCCGTTGACGCCTTCTACGCCGCAGGCATCGCCAACGGCGGCGAAGATAACGGCAAGCCGGGCATTCGACCCGACTACAGCCAGTTCTATTATGCCGCCTTCGTCATCGATCCCGACGGCTACCGGCTGGAAGCCTATTTCAAGACCGGCGAATAGACCTCTGCTCGAGATAAAGTAAGAGTCCTCTGAACCCGCAGAAATTGTTTCGGCGGGACGGCTGACCCTGATCGATTTTAGCAATCCTCTGATCTTTAAGGCTATTGTCAGGCTTCTGTCCTAATGGACGCCCGATGGTGGCCGTCCTGACGTCTGCACAACGCGGACGGGCACTCGTTTTGAACCTGTTCAAACGGTGGCCAGCGCTTCGCATGTACGACAACTCCGTTGCTTTCACAAAAAGGACCGCGCCTGTCAGCAGATCCTTCTTTGTGTTTCTTGCGTTGTTTGCGCTTTGGTGGGTGCTGCTGTTTGTCTTCTATCGCTTCCCCGACATCGATCTCGCCGTCGCCAAGAGCGTCTTCACGACAGCGCCCTGCACGTCGGCCGCTCCGCTTGGCGACATCTGCGGCACCTTTGCCCTCGCCAAGAATCGTCCTTTTGAGATCGTGCGGGACGTTACGCTCGCCTTGCCCTACATCGCCATCGTCGTCCTGATCGCGACCTTGGTTTCGTCCTGGCGTAAATACGGCGCGCGCTGGCGGACGCTGCAAACCGATCGCTACATCGCCGCACTGATATCGCTCGCCATCGGCTGCGGTCTCATCGTGAACACGCTGCTGAAGAGCTATGGCGGCAGGCCGAGGCCGCGCGCCACCGATCTCTTCGGCGGTTCGCTGGATTTCGTCCAGGCTGGCTCGTTTGCCGGCCGGTGTCTTGGAAACTGCTCCTTCGTCTCCGGCGAAGCATCGTCCGGCGGCTGGCTGCTTTGCCTCGTCGTGCTGCTGCCGCCGCGCCTGCGCTTCCCGCTCGGCATCCCCCTTGCGATCATCTCGATCACGATGCCGGTCTTGCGCGTGATGACCGGAGCCCATTATCTGTCTGATGCGGTCCTCGGCTGGCTATTATCTCTGGTGGTCTTTGCCGCGGCTATTGCGGTGATCGATCTCCTGCGATCGGGAACGCCAGCTCGATCCTGAAGCCTGTCCAGCTCAGCCGGCATTGCGCATACGGATCAAACGGCTGCGCCTCGCAGCCTTGCGTACTCGAACCGCCATCTCGCTCAACGCAAAAGGCTTCACCAGATAATCGATGGCGCCGATGTTCATGGCCCTCATCTGGTCCGACAGCTGATCATAAGCCGACATAACGATGACCGGCGTAGTATCCCCGCGCGCTTCCATGAGCTTGAGCAGGTCGAGACCGCTGCCGTCGGGCAATCGAAGATCGAGAAGCAGCACGTCGTGAGCTCCGGCTGCAACCGCGCGCTTGGCGGATTCCAAGTCCATGGACCACTCGACCGACCAGCCGTCCGCGCTCAGGTGGTCCTGCACGGCATTGCCTATAAGTATATTATCTTCGACCAGTAGAAGTCGCACGATTGCATCCCCAGTTGCAATCACACAGCTATGATGCCTATTTCTGACGGCGACCTGAACCTTGGATGTGAAGCTGGGAAAAAGGAAGGATAATCGGAATCCGGACCGAAATAGCCCTGCGCAAGGACTCGTCGTTCAGGTAAATGTCAGGATTGGTAACCATGGTGGCCGGCTTTAGCAGCGGGAACACACGCTGCAGTAGTGGGTTGCGGACACGCCGCCTATAGCCCACACCTCGGAGATGACTATTGACCAATGAAAAAAAAGAATCTGGCCGACAGAGTTTCAGGCCAGCCATCGGTAGTGTCACGCTTTGTTTCATAGCCGCCCTTTATGTACTTCTTGTGACAAATCGGATGTTTTGGACTAAGGCCTACGGCTATCTCATCGCCGAGCCTGCCGCCTTCATCGCCTTCGTGGCCGGCATTTCAGCCGGTGTGATGGCGCTTTTCACTCTCTTCTCCGCGAAATACGTCACGAAGCCGGTACTGATCTTCTTCATACTGGTGGCATCCGTATCGTCCTGGTTCAACGACCAGTTCGGCGTCATCATCGACAGGGAGATGATCCGCAATGCAGCGGTTTCCACCGGTGCGGAAAGCGGCCATCTGATCACGGCGCGCTTCGTCACCTATGTCCTGCTGACTGGCGTCTTGCCGTCGCTTCTCCTCGCATGGGTCCGGATCGTTCACCGCCCGATCCTGAAGAAGCTCGCCTACAATACCGCCGTTATCCTTGCCTGTGTCGCCATCTTCGTTGCCGCCGGCACCAGCTTTTACAAGACCTATGCCGGTGTCGGCCGTGCGCATCGCGACCTGGTGAGCACACTTAATCCGGTAATCCCGATCGCCAGCGCCGTTCGCTATGCGATCGACACCCAACGGGACGCCAACGTCGTCGCGCAGCCTTTGGGAACGGATGCCCGCAGGGTCGGCGCGGTCGACAACGGCAAGCCGCGCGTAACGATCATCGTTGCCGGAGAGACGGCCCGCGCGCAGAACTTCTCGCTCGGCGGCTACGCCAAGATGACCAACCCGGAACTGGCGAAGCGCAATGTCGTCTATTTCCCGAATACGAGCAGCTGCGGAACGGCGACCGCGACCTCCATCCCATGCCTGTTTTCGGTCTACACACGCGGACAGTACACCCACCGCAAAGGGCTTCAGACGGAAAACCTGCTCGACGTGCTGACCCATGCGAAGGTCGATGTCACCTGGCTCGACAACGACACCGGCAGCTACGGCGTCACCGATCGTGTCTCCTACACCTATCTGCCACCGTCCGCCGACCCGCGCTTCTGCAAGGATGGCGAATGCAAGGACGAGATCCTCGTCGACAAGGTCGACGGCTGGCTCGACAAGGTGAAAGGCGACAGCGTGCTGGTGCTGCACCAGCTCGGCAGCCATGGGCCTGCCTACTATCAGCGCTATCCGGAGGAGTTCCGCCGGTTCAGGCCGGATTGCCGCTCCAACGACTTCAGCTCCTGCTCGCAGGAGGAGATCGTCAATGCCTACGACAATACGATCCTTTATACGGATCACATTGTCTCGATGGTCATCGACAAGTTGAAGCAGCGTTCGAACACAGTGTCCGGCGCCGTACTCTATTTCTCCGATCACGGCGAGTCGCTCGGCGAGAACGGCATCTATCTGCACGGCACACCCTATATCATCGCCCCGTCGCAGCAGACGCATGTGCCGATGCTGGTATGGATGGCCGATGATCTCGCCAAGGCTGCCGGTTTCGACATGGCGTGCCTCGCCAAGCGTGCCGCCGATGGCACCTATTCCCACGACAACATCTTCCACAGCGTTCTCGGCATGATGGACGTAGCAACGAAAGTCTACGATCCCGCGCTGGACGTGTTCGCCGCCTGCCGCACGCCGTCGAACACACTGGCGCAGAACTGATCGGCCCTGTACGATATCCGGCGCCCCCGCTGTAACGAGGTCGCCGGATATCGGGATCGCTTAAAGCCGCTTGGGCTCGCGGATCGTCCGCTCGTTTTCCACATTGCCGGTATTGAGCGTCGTATTACGCTCGAAAAGCACGACCTCGCAGCTCGGCTCGGCGACCGGGCAATGTTCCACCCCATGCGGAACGATGATGTATTCGCCGGGTCCAAGCACGATATCGCCACCATTCTCATCGCGCAGCTTCATGCGCAGCGTGCCTTTGACCACGAGAAACAGCTCGTCCTCCTCCTCGTGATGGTGCCAATGGAAGGCGCCTTCCAGCTTGGTGAGCTTCACCTGGAAATCGTTGATGTCGCCGCCGATATGCGGGGTCCAGGTCTCATCGAATGCCGCAAAAGCTTTGGTAAGATTGATCTTCTTCAACACGACCATATGCTTCCTCCATTTGGGCCCAAACGGCCAGATGTCGCTGCGGCTAATATTGGCGGCCGTCTGGCGGAAGGCAACGCCGCCGCCCGCCCTTGCATATCGAATTCCTCGAAGATTTCCGCCGAAACTTTCCGGGTAGTGGATGATCGAGCGCGACACTACATGCTGTGCCAACATTATCATTCCGACACATGACAGGAACAATCATGACCACAAACAATGTCGAATTCGGACTCGATACTTTCGGCGACGTCACCTTTGACGACAAGGGTACGCCGCTGCCACATGCGCAAGTCCTCCGCAATGTCGTCGAGGAAGGCGTGCTTGCCGATCAGCTCGGAATAGATTTCTTCGGCATCGGCGAGCACCACCGCGAGGACTTCGCCGTCTCCTCCCCGGAAACGATCCTCGCCGCCATCGCCAGCCGCACATCGAAAATCCATCTGGGATCGGCTGTCACCGTGCTGAGCTCGGACGATCCGATCCGCGTGTTCCAGCGCTTCTCCAGCCTGAACGCGGTTTCGAACGGCCGCGCCGAAGTCATCCTCGGCCGTGGCTCGTTTACGGAATCCTTTCCGCTGTTCGGCTTCGAGCTGTCGCAGTACGAGCAGCTTTTCGAAGAAAAGCTCGATCTGTTCGCTGCCTTGCTCAAGAACGAGCCTGTGAACTGGGAGGGCAGCATCCGGCCGCCGCTGCGCAACCAGAAAGTCTTCCCGACCATCGAGAGCGACCGGCTGAAGACCTGGATCGGTGTCGGCGGCAGCCCGGAATCCGTCGTTCGCGCGGCGCATTACGACCTGCCACTGATGCTGGCGATCATCGGCGGCAGCCCCTATCGCTTCCAGCCCTATGTCGATCTCTATCACCGCGCTTTCGAGCAGATGGGCAAGCCCGTTAAGCCGATCGGCATCCATTCGCCGGGCTATATCGCCGAAACAGACGAGCAGGCGCGCGAGGAGTTGTGGCCCTGCTTCAAGGCGATGCGCGATCGCATCGGCCGCGAGCGCGGCTGGCCGCCGATGACGCGCGCGGAATTCGACAACGAGATCGAAAAGGGTTCGCTCTATGTCGGCTCGCCGGAAACGGTCGCGGCCAAGCTTGCCCCGGTCGTCAAGACGCTCGGCATAAGCCGCTTCCAGCTGAAGTACAGCGCCGGCGCTCTCGGGCATGACAAGATGATGCGCTGCATCGAGCTCTATGGGCAGAAAGTGATTCCCGCGGTGCGCGCAGCGCTGGCGGCATAACCGCGGTCGGCTGTCCACACTCGCCTTTCGATCAAAGCAATGGGCGCTTCGCAACACAGCGAAGCGCCCATTGCCTTTTTTGCTGTCATCTTCCTGCAGCAAATGCTACAGATAATTAAATTGGTAGCATACACTACAAATCGAAAACATCCGATGAAAGAGAAGACACAAAAACCCGCTGCTTTCGACGACCGTATTCTCGGCCTGATCGAGACGCTGGCGCCGGCGGAACAACGCATCGCCCGCTTCTTCGTCGACCAAAAGCAGGCCGCTTTGCTGAATTCGGCCGCCCAGATCGCGCAGCTTGCCGGCACCAGCGATGCAACGGTCGTACGCACTGCCCGCGCCCTTGGCTTTGAAAGCCTGTCGACGCTGCGCGCCGCCCTGCTTGCCGAGCTGACCGGAACCCCGTCGCCCGGAGCCCGGATGGAGCGCACGCTGGCCGAAACCGGCGGCCAGGCCAGCGACGTGCTGCACCACGTCATCGGCATGCATGAGAGGGCTCTGGATGTCCTGCGGCGCGAGGAATTTGCCGCAAGTTTCGAGCGCTGCGTCGATATTCTCGCCAACGCGGCTCGACGTCATGTCTTCGGCATCGGCCCTTCCGGCGCCATGGCGGACTATGCCAGCCTGCAGTTCAACCGCATCGGCCTGCCGACCAACGCGCTCTCGGCCTCCGGCATCGCGCTTGCCGATCGCCTGCTCTGGATCGGCAAGGGCGATGTGGTGCTGGTGATCGCCTATGCGCCGCTTTACCGCGAGGTTGAGGTACTGCTCGAGCAGGCCGGCAGGCATGATGTGCCGGTCATATTGATCAGCGACGACCTCGGCCTCTTGGTTGCCGACAAGGTGGCGGAAGTCCTGCCCGTCCCGCGCGGCAATGCGGGGCACCTCGCCATGCATGCCGGCACGCTGGTGCTGATCGAGGCCCTGATCGTAGCGCTTGCGGCAAAGGGCAAGGACGTCGCCATCGACAGCCTGGACCAGCTCAGCCAGTTGCGCGGCGCCATAGACAAGGCATGGACCAAGCGCGGCACGAGAAAACGCAAATGAACTGCATCGCGACGACCAGACCGGAATGCCAAACTCACGAGTTCATGCAGCGCATGAGCAGGAACTCTTTGCGAAACATCGCACGAATTCAAAGCCCTAACCGTCATTCGGGATTCATTTCATGAACAGCCTCACACCCATTCTATCCACCGTGACGGCATCCTTCCTCGGCTCCTTCGTCGAGGTTGTGGAAGCCTTCACCATCGTCCTTGCCGTCGGCGTCACGAGAAGCTGGCGTCCGGCGCTGACCGGCGCCGCGCTCGCCCTTGCCGTGCTGGCGGCACTCGTTCTTGTCTTCGGGCCACTTCTGGCACTGATACCGATCGAAACGCTGCAATTCGTCGTCGGCGTACTCCTCATCCTCTTCGGCATGCGCTGGCTGCGCAAGGCGATCCTCCGCTCGCTCGGCGTCATCGCCCTGCATGACGAGGAAGCAGCCTTCTCGAAGGAGACGGCCGCGCTGCAGGCGCAGTCCAACGATCGCCGCGCCGATTACCTCGCGGGCCTCGCCGCCTTCAAGGCGGTGCTGCTGGAGGGCGTCGAAGTGGTCTTCATCGTCATCGCCGTCGGTGGCGCACATGGCCTGACGCTTTATGCCAGCCTCGGCGCGCTTGCCGCCTTCGTGATCGTCATGCTGATCGGGCTGCTGGTCCATCGCCCGCTCGCCACCGTGCCGGAAAATACCCTCAAATTCGTTGTCGGCCTGATGCTGACCAGCTTCGGCATCTTCTGGACCGGCGAAGGCATCGGCGCGCAATGGCCGGGAGCGGATCTTGCATTGATCGGCATTTTCGCGGTCGTCTCGCTTTTCTCCTACGCCACCATCCGCGGCCTGCGCGGCAACCCAACAGCAAAGGCAGCCCAATGAACGTCCTGCGTATCGCCCTGTCCGAGCTCATCGGCATGTTCATCGACGACGGCAGCCTCGCAACGCTCTGCCTCATCCTCATTCTTATCATTGCCGGCGCAGTGGAATTTCTCGCCATGCCGCCGCTCGCGGGCGGCCTTCTCCTGCTGGTCGGCTGCCTCGCCATCCTCCTCTACAGCGTCCGGCGCGCCGTGAAACGATGAGATTCACAACCCTCTGCAAGAGCTTGGATTTGCAGAGGGTTGTCACGCCACTTACAGAATAGCCTTAACTCTCGACAGAACCCTTCGCAGATGCGAAGAATTTCGCACGCTAGAGCGCCGTGCGTCCCTACGGACGCAAAAAGGACGCTCTCAATGTTTGAATCTACGCATCAGGCTTTCCGAAAAGGAGAAACGGCATGAGCAGCGCCTATCCCGAAGTCTATCTCGTACGCCACGGACAGACGGAATGGAGCCTTTCCGGTAGGCACACCGGCCGTACCGACATTCCCCTGACATCAGCTGGCGAGGAAGCCGCCCGCAAGGTCGCGAGCCGCCTGCCGTCAATCGACTTCGCCGCCGTCTGGTCGAGCCCGTCGCAGCGCGCGCAAAACACCTGCGCGTTGGCCGGCTTCGGCGATCGCCGCGTGGTCAAGGACGATCTGGCGGAATGGGACTATGGCGCCTATGAAGGCATCACCACCAAGGCGATCCTTGCCGAACGCCCCGGCTGGCAGGTCTTTCGCGACGGCTGCCCGAACGGCGAAATGGCTGCCGATGTCGGCGCGCGTGCCGACCGGATCATCGGCGAACTGCGTGCCATTAACGGCCCGGTCCTGATCTTCTCCAGTGCCCATTTCCTGCGCGTCTTCGCCGCCCGCTGGGTCGGCCTGCCGCCGGAAGGCGGCGCTCATCTGGTCCTCGACACCACGAGCATCAGCGTTCTCGGCTACGAGCACGACCTAACCGAACCGGTCATCCGCCGCTGGAACGAGATCTGACGCCACGCATCCATCCTGGCATAGTCATAACGAATTCGAGCGGCCACGAGCCGCTCGATGTCTTTCAAGAACTAGGATTACGGCGCCTACCAGGCCTTGAGGCCCAGCAGCTTTTCGCCGAGCGGCGTCAGTTCGGCCGTGGTCGCATTGTGCTTTTCCCATTCGCGGGGATCGCCCGGAAAGGCGTCGCGCTTCGGCGAGTCCAGTTCCCGCCACAGGCGGATGCGTTCCTCGCGCTCGGCGACATTGTCGTATTCCGCCGGGTGCATGGAGATATATTGCGCCATGCGAACGCGGTTGTCCGAATGGTTCGGACGGACGCCATGCGCCAGCAGCGAGTTGAAGATCATCAGATCGCCGGGCTCCATGTCGATATTGACGACCGAAAGACCCGTCATGTCCGGGTGCATCGGATCGCGATCGGCCGGCTGGGTCTTTTCCCACTCGAAGAAATGCTCGAAGAGCTCAGGCACGCACTGGAAGCCGCCGACGTCGCCATCCTGCTTCTTCAGGCTCAGAACACCCTGAACGCCGATCGGCAGAGGACGGATCGAAGTATCAACATCCCAGTGGATGAAGCCGTTCGGATTGCCCTTCACCTTCTTCGGCGGGTTGAGGTTGGCGCGATCGATCGTGACCCAGAGATCCTCCCGATCCCAGATGTCGACGAAGACATCGTAGATGCGCTTTTCCATGCGGTTATCCCAGAGATACTGGTGATTGTAGATCTCCAGCATGCCGGTATTGTTGAGTTCCTTCATCTTGTGCTCGCGCCGCTGCGGCGCATACCAAGTGGAGGGATCGCTCGGGTCTTTCTCGTCAAAACGCCACAAAACGTCGACAAGCCGCTCGACATTCGCTGCCGGCACCGCCTGGCGCACGATCACATAACCCTTCGTGATCCAATGCTGCCAATCGTCCTTCGACAGCACCCTGAGCGGCAACGTCTTCTGGATATCCTTCAGTTGCGTCGTGACCGAAGCTGCGGTCGGGTGAGCGTCTCGTTTCAAGGCAGGCTGCATCGGTTTCCTCCATCTCGCTGACCCCTTTGGTTTCGGGTGACGAAAAACTTGTAGCGCCAAAGTTCGTGTCGATGTTGCCCGGCTCTGGCCAATTCTGATACTATTCTGGCCTCGCTAATACTATGGACGCCCCATGAGGCCCTATCTCGAAGTCCTGCCCCGTTCGCCCGAAGCATCCTGGAGCATGCTGAACCGTAGGCTCGACGACTGCATCCCCTTCCAGTGGCATCATCATCCGGAATTCGAGCTGACGCTCACCCTGAACTCCATCGGGCAGCGCTTCATTGGCGATCACAGCGGCGATTATGACGACGGCGATCTCGTGCTTGTCGGACCCAACCTGCCGCATAGCTGGGTCTCGCGCGCCAAGATCGACGAGGACAAGCCGCATATCGCGCTGGTGCTCTGGTTCAATCGCGAATGGTTGCTGCAGATGACGGGCGGCGCGATAGAATTCCGCTCGATCGAGGCGATGCTGCAGCGTGGGGACAACGGCCTGCGCTTTTCGGAGACGACCGCCGCCGCCGTCCGCCCCGCCTTCGAGACCATTTTCGAAAAGCCGCCCGTGGAGCGACTTCTGGCTTTGCTCGGCATTCTGGTGAGGGTCGCTAGAGATCGGCAGGCGACGCCGCTCGCAAGCGCGCCGGCGCAAGCTCCGGATATCAAGGAAAGCCGTGAGCGCATCGACCGCGTGCTGACCCACATGCACCTTCACTATGCCCGTGCGATCAGCCTCGATGAACTTTCCGATATTGCGGCGCTCAGCGTCTCCGGCCTGCACCGCATGTTTCGCAGGCATACCGGCGGGACCATCTCGGACTATCTCATGCGCATGCGCATCGGCGACGCCTGCGCCCGCCTCTCCTCCACCGATCAGGCAGTCCACCATATCAGCGATGCCGTCGGCTATAGCTCGCTCGCCAATTTCAACAGGCAGTTCAAGGCGCTGAAAGGAATGACCCCACGCGACTACCGGGCCATGTTTCTCAGGCGTTGACGGGCACCATCGCAAGCAGCCTGGCAATTCTGGCAGCCGCCGCATCCGCGGCCTTGGCTTCCATGCTGGCGATGCCGAGCAACAGCCCGGGTCGCGCCGGACCGAGATACAGCGCCGATATCGGCCTCACAGCGAAACCATTGGAATTGATGGTCCGCACCGTGGCAACGTCATCGGTCTTTACGTCGCGGAACCAGTTTGCCAATTGCAGCCCGCCGCTGCCCGCTCCGACATCCAGCCAGGAGCCGCAATGTCGATTGAGTGCCTCGACGGTCGCCGCCATGCGTTCGGCATAAATCGCGTTCATGTGTCTCAAATGCGCGCGAAACCGACCCTCGCGCATGAAATCGGCAAGAGCCGCCTGGATATGAACGGGCACGATTGCACCCCTGAGCCGTTGTGCCGCCTCCGTCGCTGCCAAGAGCCGGGAGGGCACGACGGCATAGGCGACGCGCAGGCCGGGCGCGAGCGTTTTCGAGAACGTCCCGACATAAGCGACCACCTCGCCGCGGTCGATGCCTTGCAGGGCCGCGATCGGGCGCGACGCATACTGGAACTCGCTGTCGTAATCGTCTTCCAGCACGATCGCGCCGGTCGCCCGGGCAAATTCGAGCAAGGCGAGACGGCGGGACAGGCTCATGGTCACGCCGGTCGGATATTGATGCGACGGGGTGACGTAGATCAACCGCGGCGATGGCCCGGTACCCCGCGTGATATCGATGCCCTCGGTATCGCAAGGCACCGGCACGAGGCTGGCCCCCGCCATGCGCAGGATCGCTTGCGCGCTGGCATAACCCGGCTCCTCCATCCAGACCACATCGCCACCCGGATCGCCGGCACGGATCAGGGCGCTCGCAAGCAACCCGATCGCTGCTCCCGTCGACGGCATGATCAGGATCTGTTCGGGACGAGCGATCACACCGCGCGTCGCGGCGATGTGATCGAGGATGGCTTCGCGCAACTCCTGGACACCGCCGTGGTCGCGATAACCGAGATCATGCACCCGCAAAGAGCGGCCCCGGGCGCCGAGACAGCGTGCCCAGGCCGCATGGGGAAAGGTCGAAACGTCAGGCACTCCGGGTTCGTACAGCCCCCCGGTCTTGAATTCCGTGACGCGCGGCAGATTTGGCGGCGGTGGTGCGGCCTGTCCGGACAATGACGTCGTCGGGAAAGCCGCGACGCGCGTCGCCGCGCCGGTCGTCGATTGCAGGTAGCCTTCAGCCTTCAAACGATCATAGGCATTGACGACGGTCGATCGTGCAACGCCAAGCGAGAGCGCCATCATCCTTGTCGACGGCACGCGCTGCCCTGCCGGCATCTGTCCGTGCAGGATGCGGTCGCGCATCAGGCGATAGACCTGCCCCTCCAGGTCACCCGAAGTCCGATCGAGTGCCTGCCACTGCGCCACCGCTACCATGAAACCTCAACTGGTCTGCTAGAAATTAAAAAACTGGCCGTTTATAGCCTACCTCTTTGCTGGCAGAGATCAACGCTCAACCGACGAGGACGACATGGCCGATCTCTATCCGCCCGACACCAAGAATTACCCGACCACCGAGCGCACCCGCGTAAGACGCAGCCCGAAGCGTGGCAGCCACGCCCATGCCGATGTTCACGCCATTCTGGACGCAGCCCCGCTCTGTCACGTCGGCTATGTCATCAATGGCGCGCCCTATGTGACGCCGACCCTGCATTGGCGAGAGGGCGATCATGTCTATTGGCATGGCTCATCCGCCAGCCGCTTCCTGCGTGCCGCCGAAGATATGCCTGTTTGCCTGACCTGCAGCATCATGGACGGCTATGTGATGGCTCGCTCCGCCTTCAATCATTCGGTCAACTATCGCTCGGCCATGGTCTTCGGCACGGCCCGCCTGGTGGATGATCTCGACGAAAAGGCCGATGCGCTCCGCCGCTTCATCGAAGACCTGTTTCCCGGACGCTGGGATAGCCTGAGACCGATGACCAAACAGGAGGTCAAAGCGACCTCGGTGATGCACATGAAAATCGAAGAAGCCTCAGCCAAGATCCGCAACGGCCCGCCGGGCGATTTGGACGAAGCCAGCCATCCGGTCTGGGCCGGGGTCCTGCCGGTCGAAAGCCGTCTGGTATCGCCGCTGGCAGCGCCCGGCTTGCCGGACGGAATAGAACTGCCACAATCCCTTGCAGAGCTGATACAATCAGGCCGGCTCCGCTAAAGCATTGTTTCCGCGCAATTCCGGACACAAACCGCTTCGCACTTTTGCTGAAATTGCTCTAAGCTGCATTTAATGACCAAAGGATTTTGACATGGATCTCACGAACTGGAAGGGCGTGGCTCGCCCCGAGCGCATAACCCTTGAAGGTTACTATACGAGGATCGAACCGCTTGACGCGGCTCGCCATGGCGACGACCTTTTTGCCTCTGCTCAGGCACCCGGCGCGGAAGATCGCTTCCGCTACCTTTTCGAGGATGCACCCGCCGATTACGCCGCATTCTCGCCCTGGCTCGAGAAGGCCGCATCCAGCTCTGATCCGCTCTTCTTCGCAACGATCGACAAGCGGACAGGACGCGCCGAGGGCCGGCAGGCTCTGATGCGCATCGACAACACGCATGGCGTCATCGAGATCGGCAGCATCCTGTGGGGACCGGCAATCGCCCGCAGCCGCGTAACGACCGAAACGCTTTTTCTGTTCGCATCCTACGTCTTCGACACGCTCGGCTATCGCCGCTTCGAATGGAAATGCAACAACCTCAACGAACCGTCGAAGCAGGCGGCCGAACGCTTCGGCTTCGTTTACGAGGGCATTTTCCGCCAACACATGGTCGCCAAGGGCAAGAACCGCGACACCGCCTGGTTCGCCATGATCGATGCCGATTGGCCCCAACTGAAGGCCCGTTACGAGCGCTGGCTGCACCCAGAGAACTTCCACGAAGCCGGCCACCAGAAGACGAAACTGGCATTGGCCTAGGCACAGCCCTTTTGGCTGCGGTCTATAACAGCTTGCGGAAATAAACCACCCGCTCGGTTTCGACGAAGCCGAGCGCCGCATGGAAGGCGTGGCTCGCAAGATTGTCGATCAGCGCATCCGATGCGAACTCCGTGCAGCCGGCCTCCCGCCCCCAGGCGGCGACAGCCTGGCAAAGCGCCTGCGCTACCCCTGCCCGTCGATTTTCCGCCCGCACATAGATGCCTTCCAGGAACAGGACCGGCGAAGTCTCGCAGCCATTGACGTAATCGTGCCGTAATGTCGCTTCAGCAAAACCGACGACATGACCGGCAGAATCGATCGCAAGAAAAGCAACAGTATTGTCATCCGCGCGAAATTGCGCCAGTTCCGCCCGATGATGTTCATAGGAATGATCTGGCCAAAGCTCGGCGCGCAATCGCACCAACGCCTCCAGATGGTCGTCCGCCGCCCGCTCTATCCGCATGTCTTGATCTCCCATCCAACTACCTGCCGCCGCCGACCGGAAAAATTTCGCTTTCGACTCCACAATCATCGCGCTACATATCGCGCATACTCACGCGCTGATTTTTCGCTGATTAGAATCTGAGGATGATGGAATGACATTTCAAAGCAGTTCGCGTCTTTACGCTGCTGTTTCCTCCCTGTTGTGGCCCGCCATCTTCTGCGCCGGATTGACCGGTGCATATTTCGCCTTCGAGTCGGATATGCATCTGCTCTGGTTCAACGTCGTCTATCTGTCGACGGTGGCGGTGATCGCCCTTTTCGAGCGATTGATGCCCTATGAGAAGACCTGGCAGAAGCGCGATGGCGAAACCTTCAACGATATCGCTCACACGTTGCTGAACAAGGGTGGCGTGCAGATCGCCGCCGCGATCGGCACGTCCTTCCCGATGGCCGTGGCGACCGTGGCGCAGCCGGCCTTGAGCTACCATTCGCATTTCTGGCCGGATCAATGGCCCATGGCCTTCCAGGTGGTGCTTGGTCTCATCGTCGCCGAGTTCGGCCTCTACATGGCGCATCGCCTGGCGCATGAGCACCTGTCGCTGTGGCGCTTCCATGCGCTGCATCACAGCGTCGAGCGCCTCTGGGTCATCAACACGGGCCGTTTCCACGTCATCGACACACTGTTCAAGATCGCGCTCGGCCAGATTCCGCTCTATCTACTCGGTGCGCCCTTGCCGGTCTTCCTCTGGATCGGCGCGGTCACGGCCTTCATCGGCCTGCTCACGCATTGTAACGTCGACATGCGCACCGGCCCGCTCGACCTCATATTCTCGACACCGCGCCTGCATCGCTGGCATCATTCCAAGATTCTCGCCGAAGGAAATACGAATTATGGGGAAAACCTCGTGATCTGGGATCAGCTTCTCGGCACCTTCTACAATCCGCCACGCGCCTCTTCGACAGACATCGGCATCACTGGCAAGGTGGCCAAGGGTTTCCTCGCGCAGCTCGCGCAGCCCTTCTCGAAGAAAGGCCGCAAGGAGATCATCGGCAAGAAGCCGAAGGAATTGATTCTCAAGGAAGAACAGGCGGCGAAGGCCACCGCCGAAAGGCAGCGCGACGACACCTCGATGCGCAAGTCGAGCTGACGAGACCCACGGAAGACGCACCCGTTTTGCGTTTGCGGGGGCGGCTTGTCGCGTATGCCTTGTGGATAGAAACATCGCGAAAAATTGCGGCCCCGCAATATGCGTATTTCCGTTTCAATCTGAGAAGAACTTGTCATTTAACGTGTATTGAAAAAGGCAAGCCGGGGGTTTACCTAACTCCCCAGCATTTAATTCAGACGAAAGATCAGGAAAATCATTGAGATGGAAGGGAGGTTTGCCACAGAATACCTTAAGCAACTTCACAGAATATTTTTCATTTCCAGAGAAATAGATCGGCTTGAGCGAGAATTCATCAAGCAAGGCATAGCACATTTTCATGTTTCCGGCGCCGGCCATGAGTCAACGGCGCTTCTCAACGAATTCCTGCAGGACGACGACTGGCTGCATTTGCATTATCGCGACAAGGCCCTGATGCTGGCGCGCGGCATGCCCATTCGAGAGTTCTTCTCCAGCCTGCTTGCGACAGCCAATTCCCATTCCGCCGGCCGGCAGATGAGCGCGCATCTCTCTTCCCGCGCTCTCAATATCACATCCATCGTCGGCCCCGTCGGCAATAACGCGCTCCATGCCGTCGGCGTCGGCGCGTCCCTCAAACACAAGTCGGGCCTGCCGATCGCCATCTGTTGCGTCGGTGACGGCACCACGCAGCAGGGCGAGTTCCTCGAAGCTGTCGCGGAAGCCGTGCGCAGCCAGTATCCCGTCGTCTTCATCATCGAGGACAACAGCTTCTCCATTTCGACGCGCACGAGCAAGCAGACCTTCTTCGACCTGCCGAGCGGCCCGGCCTCCTCCTTTTACGGCATCGATATCATCCGCACCGATGGGGACGATCTGGCGGCATCGCGCGAGGCCTTCCGCAAGGCCGTCCGCCACAGCCGCAACAACCGTACGCCGAGCATCGTGCTTCTGAACACCGAGCGGCTCTCCGACCATACCAATGCCGACGATCAGAAGACCTACCGCACCCTCCTCGAAATCGAGGCAGGCTCCTCGCGCGACCCGCTGCCGAGCCTGAGGGCGATGCTGCAGAAGGCCGGCGTCGATGCCGATGCGCTGCAGAAGATCGAGCAAGAACTGATTGCGGAAGTGCAGGCGGAAGCCGCCCTCGCGCGCAAGGAAGACGCCCCCAAGGTCGAGCCGGATGCAAAGGCTCCCTACCCCGCCTCGTTCGACGGCAAAGCGGAATATCGCGGCAACGAGAGCGCATCGACGCTGACGATGCGCGAGGCGCTGAATGTCGTTCTCGACAAGCAGCTGGCCGCCAATCCCGAGGTCGTTCTCTTCGGGCAGGATATCGAAGATCCTAAGGGCGACGTGTTCGGCGTAACCCGCGGCCTCAGCACGAAATATCCCGATCGGGTGCGCAACGCCGCCCTCACAGAGTCGACAATCGTCGGCACGGCGGTTGGCCGTGCGCTGGCCGGCCAGCGCCCCGTCGCTTTCCTGCAGTTCGCCGATTTCCTGCCGCTTGCCTATAACCAGATCGTCTCGGAAATGGGCAGCATGTTCTGGCGCACCAATGGCGCCTGGGAAGCGCCCGTCATCCTGATGGTCAGCTGCGGCGGCTACAAGCCTGGCCTCGGCCCGTTCCACGCGCAGAGCTTCGAAGGCATGCTGGCGCATACGCCTGGCATCGATGTGGTCATGCCCTCCAGCGCGGGCGATGCCGCCGGCTTGCTCAACGCCGCCTTTGAATCGCGGCGCCCGACGGTTTTCCTCTATCCCAAGGCCGTCCTCAACAATTCCGACGGCCGCACCTCCGAGGATCTCGACAAGCATTTCGTCCGTCCCGGCCTGTCGCGCCATGTCGCCCGCGGCCGTGACATCACTCTGGTAAGCTACGGCAATACCGTTTCGCTCTGCGCCAATGCCGCAAGCGCCTTCGAGGCCCAGGGCTTCTCCGTCGAGGTTATCGATCTGCGCTCGATCTCGCCCTGGGACGAGAAGGAAGTGCTGGCGAGCGCACGGCGCACCCGCCGCCTGATCGTCGTCCACGAGGATAATCGCACCGTCGGCATGGGCGCGGAAATCATCGCGACCGTCACCGAAAAGACCGATGTGCCTGTCGTGGTGCGCCGACTTGCCCGCTCGGATGCCCATATCCCCTTCAATTTCCGCAATCAGCTCGACACCCTGCCCTCCTATCGCAAGCTCGTCGATCTGATGGCCGAAATCCTCGAATGCGAGGTGACGTGGCACGAAGAGGATGACAGCGGTCCGACTGCCGCCATCAAGGCGATCGGCTCCGGTCCGGCCGACGAAAATGTCCTGGTCACGGACCTGCTGGTCAAGCCCGGCGACAAGATCGAGGTCGGCCAGCTCGTTGCCGTCGTCGAGGCGACGAAGGCCTCCGTCGAAATCTGCGCCAATATCGGCGGCGTCGTGCAGGAGGTCTTCGCCAAGATCGGCGACCAGATCGCGACCGACAGCCCGCTTCTGACCGTCGACGCCAATCGCGATCTGAGCGAGCAGAATTTCGCGCTCGCCTCCGAAATCCAGAACAAGTTCGTGTTGCGCCGTCTGAAGTCGCATGTCATCCCGACGCTGCGTCGTTATTCCGGCAACTTCTCGGAAATCGCCATTAACGGCATCGGTTTCGCGACCGGCGCCCGCCGCGTCACCAATGAAGAGATCATCCATCACTGGCCGAACCGTCGCGCCGACGAAATCCTGGCGCTGACCGGGATCAAGAGCCGCTTCTGGGTAGGCCCCGATGAAGGCACGCTGAGCCTTGCCACGAAGGCGACACGCGATCTCCTCAAGCAGAACCAGATCTCAATCCACGATATCGATCTGGTGATCGCCGCTACGGGAACGCCTGATATCGCCACGCCGTCGCTCGCAAGCCGCGTCGCGGTTGCCGTCGCCGAAGACGGCGTGCGTCCGTCTCTTGCCGCCTATGATATGGGCGCCGCCTGCTCCGGCTATCTCTATGCGCTCCAGCAAGCCTATGATTTCATTGCACAGCAGAACGACGCCAAGGTGCTCATCATCACCTCGGAAGTCTTGTCGCCGCTGCTCGACATGACCGATTTCTCCACGGCGATCCTCTTCGGAGACGCTGCCACCGCCAGCCTCGTGACCAGCCGCGACATGGCGCGCAATCCGCTCTTTACCGCGAGCCGCCCGATCGTCAGCGGCCGGCCGGAACCGGGCGACCTGCTCTATGTCCCGCTGCCTGATGATGGCGTCATCGCGATGAACGGCCGCCTGGTGTTCACCGAAGCCGTGCATTCGATGACCCGCTCGATCGAAAACGCTTGTGTCGACGCAGGCATTGAGCTTGCCAATCTCGATCTGCTGGTGCCGCATCAGGCCAACCAGCGCATCATCGACACCATCGCCAAACGCAGTGGCCGCCCGGCGCTGAGCGTCATCGAAACCTATGGCAACACCAGCTCGTCCAGCATTCCGCTTGCCATGCTGCATGTCGCCAACGAACGCTCCGAACCGCTCAACCTCGGCCTCGTGGCCTTTGGCGGCGGCATGACGGCGGGCGCCGCGATCGTGCGGACGGTGAAATAGCCGCCCGCCGGGCCTATTAGCCCCTATCTGGAATTAGACGCTGGCGCGGCCGATCGGCCGCCCGGCTCGCTTGTCTATTGGCTTTTTTCCATAATCACCACATATGCGCGAAACTTTCGCAGCATCAATCGCCGATAGGAAGCGTGAAGCATCAAGTTTTTGCAACCTATGCGGCCGATCATTCATTACAATTCATTCATGTTTGGCACACTACTCCCTTGAAAAGCACCTGAGCGGTACTTTACTTGAAGTGCATGGCTAAGGCACAAGCACCGACGCACCGCTCTCGTCTTCGATACGATCTTTCACCCGACGACGCAGCACGGCAGGCACTGGACGAGACCTTTGCCGCATACGGGCAGATGATGAAGCTGCTGGCGGAAATCGTTCCGGATAGAGCCGGCGCGAACCTCGTCACGCTTCACGATCTTGCCTATGAGACCATCCGCGAACGCACCGCTCTGCCCGCGCGCCTCGTAACGCTCGGTCTGCGTGATTTTGCGGCCAATCGAGGCGGTCAGGCCGATTTGAACCGGCTGCCGCTCGATGAGAAGCTCTTTGCCATCAAGGGTCCGTCAGACCTGACAATCTCGACGGTGCGCGGCCGCGTTGCCGTGCCCTTCGACGTGGCCGGCTATTTCAAAGGCTGGGACAGCAATATCCCCGCCTATCTGATCGCCGATGGCGGCCACTACACGATTCACATCGGGGTAACACCAAACTCCCCCCGAACGGAGGATGACATGACGATGCATGAAGGCATTCTTTCCCGCATGGGACGACTGATCGCAGGCCTCGCCAATGCCGCGGTCGACACAGTAGAAGGCGCCAACAAGGTTGCCGTCATCGAACAGGCGCTGCGCGAAATCGATGCAGCCGCCGACGAAGCACGCGCCGATCTCGGCAAGGCGCGCGCCGAGGAATACCGCATCCAGAGCCGCCGCAGCGAGATCGTCGAGGATCTCGACGCGCTCGAGGCAAAGATCCGGCTTGCCATCACCGCCGATCGCGAGGATCTCGCCAAGGCCGGCGTCGCGCGCCAGATCGACCTCGAAGCCCAGATCGCCGCGCTCGACAAGGCGCTGGCGGACGTCAACGCCCAGATCGACGAGGGCCAGAAGGCGCTTCAGGCCGTCCTTGCCACCCGCCGCGAGGCGGAGGCACGCCTCGTCGATTTCAAGCGTAGCGTTGCCCGCCACGCCCCCGAGGAAGCAGCGGGTGGTAATCCGCGGCCAGCGCCGGCAGCCGGCGCGGCAAGGGCGGCCGCGGCCGTCTCGCGCCTGACGGGCGTGCCCTCGGGCGCGCCTGCCACCAGTGCCGAGCTCGATGAGCTCGACCGCCTGCACCGGGAGCAGGCCATCGAAGCACGCCTTGCCCGCTTCAAGGCCAATGGCCAGTAAACGATGCACCTGTTTCTCGCACCCGAATGTGCGCCCTTTGCCATCGCGGCAATGATCCTGATCGGACTGACCGTCATCGAAATCCTGTCGATGCTGCTCGGTTTCTCGCTGAGCGAACTCATCGGCAAACCGCATTTCGAGGGTCATGACGGCATGATGGCCGGCCTGCTGTCCTGGATCAATCTCGGCGGCGTGCCGCTGCTGATCCTGATCATGCTGGTGCTCGGTATCTTCGCGGTGGCCGGTTTCGCCATCCAGACGGTGGCCGACATGATCTGGACGCCGCTGCCTGCGATCGTCGCCGCACCCCCGGCCCTGCTCGTCACGATCCCTCTCGTCCGGACCTCTACCCGGACGATCGCCAGGATCGTGCCGCGCGACGAAACCTATGCCGTCGACGCCAGCGATCTCGTCGGTCGCACCGGCACGGTATCCATAGGCCCTCTGGATCAGGGATTGCCCGGCCGTGTCAGCGTCAAGGATGCGCATGGCAACTGGCATCAGCTGCGCGCCTGCGCCGCCAAGGGTGAAAGCCCCTTGCCGATCGGCGCCCAAGTTCTGCTTGTCGACCGCAAGGCCGACATCTTCATCGCAGTTTCCGCCCCTTCGGATCTTGTGGGATCCGATGACAAATCCTCTACGGAGCAACCTTCATGAACGGCCTTTACGACCTCATTCTTCCAGCAGGCATAGGTCTCGTCCTGATCCTCGGGATCGGCTTCGTCCTTGCCTCCCTCTATGTCCGCTCAAGCCGGGATGAAGCCTATGTCCGCACCGGTCTCGGCGGCCAGAAAGTCGTGCTCGACGGCGGTTCCGTCGTCCTGCCGATCTTCCACTCGATCGCCCGCGTCAATCTCAAGACCCTGCGCCTGGAAGTTCAGCGCGGCGAGAACGATGCACTGATCACCAAGGACCGCATGCGCGTCGACATCGGCGCCGAGTTCTACGTCCGCGTCAAGCCGGACAGCTCTTCCATCGCCCTTGCCGCCCAGACGCTCGGCAGCCGCACCAACGACAGCGAGCAGCTGCGCCAGCTGATCGAAGCAAAGTTCGTCGACAGCTTGCGCTCGGTCGCGGCGACGATGAACCTCGATGCGCTGCAGGAACAACGCATGGACTTCGTCAAGGCGGTGCAGGATGCAGTCGGTTCCGACCTGCAATCGAACGGTCTCGAACTGGAATCGGTGTCGCTGACACGCCTCGACCAGACCGATATCAAGCACTTCAATGCCAATAACTTCTTCGACGCCCACGGCCTTGCCGCGCTCACCCGCGTCACGGAAGCCCGCAAGAAGGAGCGCAACGAGGTCGTCCGCGATACCGAAGTCGCAATCGCCCAGAAAGACCTCGAGGCTCGCCAGCAGTCCCTCACCATCGAGCGGACAAAGCGCGAGGCCGAACTGAACCAGCAGCGCGACATCGCCAACAAGTCGGCAGCAACTCGCGCTGAAACCGCACAGCAGGAACAGGCAGCCAAGCGCGCCGAAGAAGAAGCCCGCATCGCCGCCGAGCAGGCGATCGCCGAACGCGAGGCTGCCGCAAAGCAGGCCCGCGAATCCGCCAACATCGACTCGACCCGCGCCGTGCAGCAGCGCGACACCGAAGCCCGCCGCGACATTCAGATCGTCGCCCAGGAAAGCGCTATCGCGGTCTCTAACAAGAGCCGTGAGGAGTCGGAAGCCAAAGCCAAGGCGGAAGCCGCCCGCGCACTCGCCATTGCGGCGGAAGAAAAGGTCGGCACTGCCCGAGCCGTCGAAATCGCCGACCGTGAAAAGCAGATCGCCGTGATCGACGCGCAGAAGCGCGCCCAGACCCAGGCGACCGCCGTCACGATTGCCGCAGAAGCCGAAAAGCAGGCCGCCATCGACCAGGCAGATGCCATCAAGACGCTGGCAACTGCCGAAGCCGATGCTGCGATCATCAAGGCCAAGGGCATTCTCGAAACGGGTAAGGCAACGGCTGAGAGCGAGGCGCTGCTCAACGAAGCCCGCAACAAGCTCAGCCCCGCCATCATTGAGTTCGAGATCACCCGCGAGCGCATCCGCATCGTCCCCGCCGCTCTTGCCGAAGCGGTCAAGCCGATCGAGAAGATCTCGGATATCCGTATCTTCGACACCGGTGGTATGCTCGGGCGCAACGGCAACGGCGCGACTGGCGGCAGCGGCGTCGGCCTTGGCGAAGGTCTGGCCGGCCAGCTTCTCTCCTACCAGGCCAACAAGCCGATCCTCGACCGCCTGCTGAAGGAAGCCGGCTTCGATGGCGACAATGCCATCTCGGCGCTGCTCGGCAAGCTCGACGGCAAATCCGCGGCAACCGAGCCGGAGGAAGAGTACTACGACGAAGAGGAAGATGCAGGCGATACAAATAAGCCTGCCTGACGGCAGCCTCTGATCGGCAAAATAAAACCCCGGAACCCTTGCGGATTCCGGGGTTTTCGTTAACTCCGCCTACCGATGGGGTCAGGGCCTCGGACGATTCCTGAACGCTTCAGCTTCAGCGTAGAACTTCTTTTCCCATTCCTTGTGATTGTCGAGACCTTCCTTGATGAAGGGCGTGAAGATCGCCAGGTTCATCAGAGCCCAGTTGACAATGCGGGCCGGGAATTTCAGCGGCTTGACGAAATCGACGAAGAGCACGACGCGGGTCTTGTCCGAATGGTTCCAAGCCTCATGCTCATAGGCGTCGTCGAAGATCAGCGCCTTGCCTTCCTGCCAATGGCAAACCTGCTTGTCGACACGGATCGCAAGCTTTTCGTTCGGCTCCGGCACGATCAGGCCGAGATGCAAGCGAAGCACGCCGTTATAGGGGCCACGATGGGCAGGGAGATGCTTGCCGGGCTCGAAGATCGAAAACATCGCCGTCGTCAGGCCGGGGATCTTCTGCACAGCTGCCCAGGTATTCGGGCAAGCCTTGATGTTCTGCTCCGATTTCACGCCGAAGCCGAGAAGGAAGAAAGTCTTCCAGCGGGTGTCGGTCGAGATGGTCTTAACGTCGGTGGAAATGTCCTGGAAGGTCGGCAGCTCGCTCTGGCGCAGCAACACCTTCTCAAGCTCGGCGCGGATCGCCGGGTAATCTTTCTCGATCTCGGCGGCCCAGGGGAAAGTCT
The DNA here is from genome assembly GCA_000799755.1 of Martinezella tropici. Lineage (GTDB taxonomy): Bacteria > Pseudomonadota > Alphaproteobacteria > Rhizobiales > Rhizobiaceae > Rhizobium > Rhizobium tropici_A. The sequence goes on along the minus strand of JUHI01000002.1, from coordinate 521,503 downwards.
TGGTATCGTAAACCGGTGGATTGCCAAGCTTGGCATATTTCAGATTGAGACCTTCCGCCCAGGCAACAATGCCCATGAAGAAGCGCGTCATGGCGCTCGCGCGTTCCATAGGCGCAATGCCGGCCGTGCCGAAAGTCTGTTCCGGAGCAGGAGATTGGTTGGAAGTGGGAGCAGGTGCGCTCAAGGGACTCTCCGTCATGTCTATTTTTAAGGGCTGTCCAGGGAGGAAGTCTTGGCCGAGGAAATCTGCATGGAAATCCCGGCCGGGCAACAGGGTCGAAGCTTGGGATATCAGCCTGTCCCTTCCCGATTGACACCCGACTCCTTTGTTATGCGGTGATCACAATAGCCGATTATATGAGTTGATTAGTCGAATTTCGCAAGAGAGTCCGTTCGCAACGAGCGGTGGTTTGTCGTGCAAGGATTCTCCGGCGTTTATCGAGAGGGATTCACCTCAGAATCGGCAAAAATGCGGCGAAATCTGCCGAGCCTCCATCACTATACGGTTTGAGCCTGAATTATTAGCCGGACAATTGCAAGCCCCGCTATCAAAGCGCCGATCGACAGAAAAACCGAGAGGGCGACATAGGCGATGGACGGCCCCCATTGACCGCGCTCCCAGAGCATCACGCTTTCCAGCGCGAAAGTGGAGAATGTCGTGAAGCCACCGAGAACACCGGTCGTCAGAAACAATCTGACCTCCTGCGACATACCGCCGCGAAAGGCGAAATACTCCGTCAGCAACCCCATGATGAAGGCGCCGAGCACATTGATGATGAGGGTGCCGAACGGAAACTCTATCCCAAGCAGGCGAGCGGCGAGCTCGTTGACACCAAGGCGGAATGCACCGCCCAACCCGGCTCCGAGAAACACGACAAGATAGAGCACGACAACCTCCAGCCGTCCTTGCATCAAACCTTTTCGATCTTATGGATATTTTTCCGCCGCGTCTCCACGCCGCGTTCGCGAATATGGCGAAGCGGTAGATCAGCAGGAATCTGTCCTGAAGCCGCGCTCTTGGCGATACCGAGCCGCTGCGACAGATAGATGCTGGTATGGCCGCTGCAGATATAGGCAAGGAAGCAGGCGACGGCGAGATAGACCGTATGCGTCGCGCCGAAGAGCTCGATACCCATGATCATGCAGGCGAGCGGCGTATTGGTGGCGCCGGCAAAGACGGCGACGAAACCTAGTCCGGCGAAGAGATCGGCCGGTGCACCGAGAATGGCGGCAAGCGCATTGCCGAACGCCGCGCCGATGAAGAACAACGGCGTCACTTCTCCGCCCTTGAAGCCGGCGCTCAGCGTCACGATCGTAAAGACCGCCTTCCAGAACCAGCTCCAATAGTCGACATGGGCCGGATCGAAGAAACCGAGGATCGTCGCATCGCCGGGGTTGGGCGACCAGACGCCAAGCCCGAGATATTGCCGCGTGCCGAGCAGATAGACGAGGCCGATCAGGATCGCGCTGGCGATGACAGGCCTCAGCGGCGCATAGGCGCAGACCCGCTTGAACGCCGCAGACGCCCGATGCGAGACCTCGCTGAAAGAGCGCGCCATGAGGCCGAAGATGACACCAGCGATGCCGACTTTTACGAGCAGCAGCGCGTCGAGATGGAAGGTACTGGCCGGCGTGCCGGCGAGATAGCCGATCTGATACTGGATATGCTCGATGCCCCAGGCATGGCAGGTCCAGTCGGCCGCGATCGCCGCCGCAAGGCTCGGGATCAGAGCTTCATATTGCATCCGCCCGATCGTCAGGACTTCGAGCGCAAAGACCGCACCCGCGATCGGCGTGCCGAAGACCGCGCCGAAACCGGCGGCAATCCCCGCCATCAGGAGAATGCGGATCTCGGCATGGCTCAGCCGGAACACCTTTGCAAAGGCGCTGGCGATACTGCCGCCGAGCTGCACCGCCGTCCCCTCGCGCCCCGCCGAACCGCCGACCAGATGCGTCAGGACCGTCGAGACCAGGATGAACGGCGCCATGCGCAGCGGTACACCGCCGCCGGGTTCGTGGATCTGGTCGACGATCAGATTGTTGCCCCCCTCCGAGCCACGACCAAAGCGCTGATAGACCAGCACCATCAGGAAGCCGGCAGCCGGCATCAGGAAGATCAGCCAGGGATGGTCGAAGCGCGTCGCTGTCGCCTTGTCCAGGCTCCACAGGAACAATGCGCAGAGTGAACCGACGACGACGGCCATGGGCACGACGAGAGCTATCCATTTGAACAGGCTGCGGAACTGCTGAAAGCGATGATGAAAATAGGCGGATGCGGACATCAGTTTGCCCCTCCCGCGACGCCGATGAGCGGACGTCCGGGGACAGTGAACGGGAAACATAAGTGGGATAACGGCAAGAAAACGGGCACGACTCTACTCCTTCGCCTGTCAGGCGCGTTGAGTAGGAGTCATCAGCTTCCCTGGAAAAATCAGAGCAGCGGTTCGGCCACCATGGCCCGGCAGAAATCCATTACCGTTGTATTTTCAATATAGAAACAGCCCTGCGGCTGTCAATGCGCCGCAGCGGTAGACGCCGGGCGCATTCTGTCACACCGCCCGCGCGATCATCTCGATCGGCGCAAGCAGACCGGCTTCGACCGACATGTTGACGTTGCCGCTTCGCTCCCCTGCCCGCGGCCCCATCAGCGTGCGCAAATTCTGATCTCGCGCTCCGCCAGCCGCAGCCTTGGCGCGCGCCTCATGCGCCAGCCGGATCGCCAGGGCGCTGCGGTCCTGTTCCAGCTCCACCACGAAGCCCGCTTCCTCAAGCAGACCGCGATAGACATCGGGGCTGCGGACGAAGCTCGTCTCCAGCTCCATCGCCCAGGGCATCGGAAAGGGCAATGTGCCATCGCGCATCTGCATGACTTCGTAGAGACCAAAACGGCCACCGGGCTTCAGAATGCGCCTGATCTCCGCAAAAAGCCGCGCCTTGTCCTCGATGTTCATGCCGACATGAATGAGCGTCACGCGGTCGAAGCCGGCGTTTTCGAAGGGCAAGGCCAAGGCGCTTCCCTGCTGGAAGGAGACCTGGTCCGCGAGACCGCAGCGAGCGGTCAGCGAATTGGCGACCTGAACGAATTCCTCGGTGAGATCGATGCCCGATACGATACACCCGTAGGAATCGGCAAAGTGGCGGGCAGGCCCGCCGAGCCCCGAACCGATATCGGCGAGCCGAAGGCCGGCGGCAAGATCGAGATCCCTCGCGAAATCCACCGTGGCCGCATGTCGCCCCAGATGGAATTCATCCACGCCCGCCAGGTCGCGGATGCGCAGGTTGTCGATATCCTTGCCGTCAGCCGACAGGTTTTGCAGGATCGCCGTTTCCAGCGATCCGTGCGTGTAGTGGCTGGCAACTTTTTCCTCGGTAGACATGCGTGCACTCCCAAGGCTTTGCCTGAAGATAGTCTGCGGGGTCAGACCTTCAGTTCGCGCCGTTCGACTTCCGTCACCATGGCAAGATCCAGCACGCGCTGCAAGTTCGCAGCGTGGCGGAAGCTCGGGTCCTGGCTGCTGCCGGTCATGACCGCCTCGGCGAAACGCTGATAATTGGTCAGCACCGGCGGCACCTCGATAACCTTCCACGTTGCCGTTTCGGTATCATCGCCAAGGCAACCCCGCAATTCCGAGCCGTTCGGACTATGGGTCACTTCCAGGCCGCCGCGCTCGCCGTAGATGCGAAGCTTCAGCTCGTTCAGATGCCCCGTTGCCCAGCGGCTCGCATGCACGACGCCGAGCGCGCCGTTGGCGAAATCGACGGACATGGAGAAGCTGTCGTTCGCATCGAGTGTGTACTCGCCGATGCGCTCGCCGGGCGCCTTGGCGAAAGTCTTCAGCCGGGCGAAGACGTGATCGATATCCGTCGCTGCGCCATAGGCGGCGAAGTCGAGGATATGGATGCCGATGTCGCCGAGCACGCCGTTCGAGCCGTGCCCGGTCGACAGGCGCCAAAGCCACTTGGACTCGCTGCGCCAGTCACCCCAGGCCTTGGAGACGAGCCAGCTCTGCAGGTAGGACGCCTCCACGTGCTTGACCGTGCCGATCTCGCCCGAGATCACCATCTCGCGCGCCTTCTGCAATTGCGCGACATTGCGATAGGTCAGGTTGACCATGTTGACGACCCCTGCCCTTTCGGCAGCTTCCGTCATCTCGAGCGCCTTGTCATAATTCTCCGCGAGCGGCTTCTCGCAAAGAACGTGCTTGCCGGCGGCAAGCAACGGCAGGGTCGTCGGATTGTGAGCCTTGTCCGGCGTGACATTCGTCACCGAATCGAACTCGCCCCAGGCCAGCGCCTCGTCCAGCGACGAGAAGCGCTTCTTGATATCGAACGTATCGCAAAAGGCCGTGAGCCTCGTCGCATCCGTGTCGACGGCGCCGACGATCTCGACGCCAGGAATGCGAGCGAAATGCTCCACATGGTTCTTCGCCATGCCGCCCGTGCCAACTACTATTAGACGCATGATGGACCTCAGCGATAACCGGCTTCGCCGGCCTGGTGCAGTCTCGGACCACGTTCGACGATCGGCTCCAATGCCTTTTCGACCGGCACGTTCGGCGCATCATGGATGCTGGTCTGCGTACCGAGCGGGTTATGAGCCCATTTCACGGAATTGATCAGAACCTTGTGAACGGTGGCGTTGTGATAGGTCGGATAGGTCTCGTGGCCGGGGCGGAAATAGAAGATGTTGCCGGCACCGCGGCGCCAGGTCATGCCCGAGCGGAAGACTTCACCGCCCTGGAACCAGGAGATGAACACGGTCTCCAGCGGCTCCGGAACGGAGAACTGCTCACCGTACATTTCCTCGTTCTCAAGCTCGAAATGCTCGCCGAGGCCGGCTGCGATCGGATGACGGGGGTTGATGACCCAGAGACGCTCGCGCTCTCCGGCTTCGCGCCACTTCAGCGCGCAAGGCGTGCCCATCAGGCGCTTGAAGACCTTGGAGAAATGGCCGGAGTGCAGGACGATGAGGCCCATGCCTTCCCACACGCGCTTGGCAACGCGCTCGACGATTTCGTCCTTGACGGCGCCGTGGTCCTTGTGGCCCCACCACAGAACGACGTCCGTGTCCTTCAGCCGGGCTTCGCTGAGACCGTGCTCCGGTTCCTGCAACGTTGCAGTGGTTGCCTCAATACCGGCATCGGCGTTCAGCGCCTTGGCAATAGTGTTGTGCATGCCTTCCGGATAGATCTCGGCGACGACCTTGTTTGTCTGCTCATGAATGTTCTCGCCCCAAACGACGGCACGAATAGTCATTACGGCACTCCTCTAATACCATTAGGATTGAATAGGTTATGCAGTCCAAAGCGCTTTGGGAAAGCGCCGTACTTCAAGCCTTTATCAGCCCGCTCTCGAATGACATAATGCTTCCAAAGCGATTTGACAAAGGCAAAAATAGCCGAGAACAACACCTCTGTTTTCAGTGCGTCACGGATTTTGAAAAGAGGTTGACGACGAGCACGCCGGCAATGATCAAGGCAAGGCCGATGATGGCGGCGAGATCGAGCTTCTGGCGGAAAAGCACCACGCCCACCACCGAGATCAGCACGATGCCGAGTGCGCTCCAGATGGCATAGGCGATGCCCACCGGAATGACTCGCAACGTTACCGAAAGGCAATAGAAAGCAGCTGCATAGCAGATCATCACAACGATCGTCGGGCCGAGCCGAGTGAACTGCTGCGACATCTGCAATGCCGTCGTGCCAATCACTTCGAGCACGATCGCGACCAGCAGCATTGCATAGACCGATGCATTCGCCATTCCATTGTCTCCGATAGGGTTAGAGCTGCGTCAGCTCGATCAGCCGGTCGATCAGCCTTTGACGGGCGCCTTGGTCCATGTCGTGGCTGCCGAGCAAGTCCGCAAGCCAGATCCCGTCGGTCGCCAATCGGACGATTGCCGCATCTACCGACGAGTCCGTGCCGACATATTGCTCGCTGCGCTCGCGCACCCATTCGCGCCAGCGCTGCCGCAATTGCGGCTCGCTGAGCAGCACCATCGTTACCTGTGCCCAGTCCTTGTTGCCCTGCGGCTGATCGCGCAAGGCCAGGCAGGCATGCAGATAACCGCGGGTAAAGCGGCCATGCGGCATCGGATCGGCGCGCATCGCCTCCTCGATCGCAGCATCCAACAGCACGAGCAGGCTATCGAACAAGGCTTCCAGCAGCATGTTCTTGCTCGGGAAATGATGCAGCAAGCCGCCCTTGCTGACGCCGGAGGCGCCGGAAACGGCGTCCAGCGTCACCGCCGTCACCCCTTTTTCGGAAGCAAGCCGTGCCGCCACCTCCAGCAATTGCTGGCGGACGAACAAGGGCTGCTTCTTCCTATGGTGCGCAGTGGACATGGCGATATAACATACCAGTTGGACGGTTTCGTCAACGCTCTTATCGATGGCTTTAAGCCTATTTGATTACGGATGACCTCGTATTGCTCCCTCCTCAGTTTACGGAGTGATGGGCGGCATCGTTCTCATCGAAGATGCTGACCTTGGTCGCATCGACGACGAAGGCGATCGGCGAGCCGGTCGTAATCGTCGTCATTCCTGGATCGGTGCCGATGATCTTCGAGCCGTCCTTGAGCCGTACGTGAACGAGCGAACGATCTCCCAGCCGCTCCACGGTCTCGACGTGCCCGCCGATATCCCCCGTCTCCGCCGTCGTAACGACCAGATGCTCCGGGCGAATTCCAAGCGTCAGCCCGGAATTCGCAAGGCCGTTGAGCGCGACAGCCGTCTTGATGACGGAACCATCCGGCAACGTCGCCGTAGCCAGGCCCCCCGCCTCGCCGAGGCCGGCTATATTGATGAAATTCATGCCCGGCGATCCGACGAACTGGGCGACATAACGCGTCGCCGGTCGCGTATAGATCTCGACCGGCGACGCCACCTGTTCGATCTTCTTGTTGTTGAGCAGCACAATGCGATCGGCAAGCGTCATCGCCTCCACCTGGTCGTGGGTGACGAACACCATCGTCGCACCCAGCCGCTCATGCAGCTGCGCCAGTTCGACGCGCGTGCGCGTGCGCAGGCCGGCGTCGAGGTTGGAAAGCGGCTCATCGAAGAGGAAGACATCGGGCTCGCGCACGATGGCGCGGCCGATCGCGACACGCTGGCGCTGGCCGCCCGACAATGCCGACGGCTTGCGATCGAGAAGATGCGGCATTTCAAGAATCTTCGCAGCCTCCTCGATGCGTCTTGCGATCTCATGTTTGGGTGTCTTGATGTTGCGCAGGCCGAAGGACATGTTGTCGCGAACGGTCATGTGCGGATAGAGCGCATAGGATTGGAAGACCATCGATACGCCACGCGCGCCGGGCGGCAACTGATCGACCCGCTTCCCTCCGATCCAGATCTCGCCGCTGGTGATCGATTCCAGACCCGCGATCATGCGCAGCAAGGTCGACTTGCCGCAGCCCGAGCCACCGAGAAAAACGACGAATTCGCCGCGCTCGATCGTCAGATCGATGTCGTTCAGAACCTGCACGGCACCGAAATGCTTGGTGAGGGACTTGATGTTGATACCTGCCACTTTACGCCTCCTGCGGAAAAATCGAACTTCGTTGGACTTGCCATTCATCGCGCCCCGCTCGGCTCATCGCCGGAACGGGGCTTCCGCATTGGTTATTTGACGGCACCTACCGCGACACCGCGCGTCAGGGTCCTTTGGAAGATAAGGAAGAAGATGACCGTCGGCAGGATACCGAGCAACGAGGCTGCCGCAATCGCCGTCGGCTCCTGCGTGTTGGAGCCTGATAGAACGCCCATGGCGACGGAGACCGTCTGGTTGTTGTTGGAGACCAGAAAAACCAGGGGAATCAGAAACTCGTTCCACGTCCAGATGAAAAAGAAGGTCGCAAGCACCGCAAGCGTCGGCCTGAGCACAGGGACGATTACCATCCAGAGGATCTGCCAGCGGCTGGCATTGTCGATCTGCGCGGCTTCGATGATCTCGCGCGGGAAGGTCGACATGACAGAGGACAGCAGATAGGTGCCGAAAGCGGTGTGCAGCACGCCGATGATCAGGATCACGGAAAACATCGAGTCGAACAGGCCGACCTGCTTGGCCATGTAATAGAGCGGATAGACCAGTGCTTCCTGCGGCGCCATGATCGAAATCAAGAGGATGACCAGCAATGCCTGGCCACCGCGCACCCGGCCGATGCCGATGGCATAGGCATTGAGCAGGCTGAGAACGACAGCAAGAATGGCCGTGCATCCACTGATGAGAATGCTGTTGAAGAGCTTGAGCGGAAAATTGACCGTCACCCAGAAATTCTTGAGCGCCGTCAGGTCAAAAGTCTGCGGGAAGGCAAGCGGACCGTTGGCGGCATAATCGGAAGGCGTCTTGATGGCGTTGAAGGCGGCCAGAAAGAACGGAAACAGCGTGCCGGCCAGAAAGACGAGCAGGATGGCCAGAACGATCCAGCGGCCAAAACCCTTTTTCTGACGAAGATCGGCCGATACGACCGGGACGGAAATCGAAGACGTGGCCGTCATGTCAGTGCCCTCCCTCGGTTTGCTTCGATTGCATGCGCAGGAACACGACGCCGAGAATAATGGTCATGATCGTCTGCAGGGTCGCTATGGCAGCCGCATAGCCGACGCGGTTCGTCGTGAAGAAATGATAATAGGAGAGATAGGACGGCACGGTCGTCGCATTGTCTGGCCCGCCCGAGGTCAGGACGTAAATCGGTGCGAAAACCTTGAGGGCCGCAATCAGCGTCGTCAGCGCAACGACGAAGATTTCCGGCATGAGCATCGGGATGGTGATGGAGCGGAAGCGTCCGAACCAGCTCGCGTTGTCGAGCTCGGCAGCCTCATAGAGCGAAGGGTCGACGCGCGCCAATCCGGACATGAAGACGACGAGGCAGTAGCCAACCTGTACCCAGACGATGACAGCCGAAACCGCCCAGAGTGCATAGGTTGCATCCCCCAGCCAGTTCTTCGCCATGAAATCGAGGCCAATCGCCTTCAGCACTGCGTTGATGATGCCGATCGGGTTGAGAATCCAGCCCCAGAGGACACCGGCAGCGGTGAGTGGCAGAATCTGCGGCAGATAGAAGCCGGCGCGAAAGAAGCTCGACCATGTCTCGCTGAATTGCGCGCTGATATAGTCAAATAGCACTGCCGCCAGCACCAGTCCCAAGATAATGGGCACGATCGTCATCGAAATGATGAACAGAAGCGTATGCTGGATAGAACCCCAGAAGGCTGCATCCTGAAGCAGCCTCTGATAATTCTCAAATCCAACATAGCGCGGCGGAATGACGCCGCCCTTCCATGTCGTGAAGCTGATCGCGAAATTGGCGAGCAGCGGCACAAGCACGATGAGAACAAATCCCAGCATGCCGGGGATCATGTAGAGATAGTACCCCGCCTTGCCGGCGCTGTTCGACTTCTCCATCGAATTCCTCCAGTCCGATACGGCGAGGCGGTTTTAAGGCCGTCCCGCCGTTGTGATTGTAGCCGATGGTGTTATTGGGCCGCCTGTGCGTCGTCGTAAGCCTTCTTCAGGCGCACGACGAATTGGTCAGGCGTGGTCGAGCCATTGACCAGGCCGGTGGTCGCCTGGATCAGCAGTTCGTAATAGCCGGGCACCGGCCAGTCCGGATAGAAACCGAGACCACCCTTGTCCGAGATCTGCTTGAAGAGCTCGACGTTACGCTTGCCGACTTCGTCGGTGATCGCTGCCGGATCAGCACCGATTGCGACGCCGCCGAGATTTGCCTGTTCGTTCTGGTTGTCCTTGCTCAGGACGAGATCGATGAAATCATAGGCAAGATCCTTGTTCTTGGCGCTCTTCGGCACCACGAACATGCTGCCAGTCGAGCCGACAGTGTACTTCGGCGTCGGGAAAATGAACTGGCTCCATTTGAACGTCTTGATGGTGTTGGCAAAGTTGCCGTTGTTCCAGGTGCCGCTGACGAACATCGGCGCCTTGCCCGAAGAGAAGACGTTGGCAGCGTCGGTGCCCTTCAGGCCGGTCGAATCCTTGGAGATGTAGCCCTTGCTTACCCAATCGGCGATCTTCTGAGCGGCAAACAGGAAAGGCTTGGTGTCGAGCGGCGCCTTGAGGCCCTGGTAATTCTTGACCCAGGTATCGTCAGCCTGCGTCAGTGCCAGCGTATAGAGCAGATGCTGCGCATTCGAATCCACCGTGCCATAGGCAAGCGGCGTGATGCCCTTCTGCTTGAAATGGTCGAGGGTCGCCTCAAACTCAGCCAGCGTCGTCGGCACCTTCAGGCCGTCGGCCTGGAACATGTCGATGTTGTAGAACACCGAGACGAACTCGCCGAGCGCCGGGATGCCGATGATCGGACCCGAGCCATAGACGCCGTTTGCATCATACTTGCTCAGCTGCGTGTTAGTTTCGTTCAGGACTTTGTCCCAGCCGCGTTTTTTAAATTCATCGTCGAGCGGCGTCAGCAGACCCTGCGAAGCGACGAGGCCGGCCGTGGCGTTACCCTTGTTGTACTCGAGCACATCAGGCGCCTGATCGGAGTTGAGAATGAGACTGCCAGCCTTCTGCAATTGATCGAAGGTCTTCTGTTCAAAATTTACGGTTACGTCAGGATGCTTGGTCTTGAACACCTCAAGCGCCTTCGTCCAGGCCACGGCCTGGGGCGTGTCAGGCAATTCGTACCACCAGACGTTAAATGTCTTGCTCTGGGCTTGCGCCACGCCGGCAGCCAGCAGGAGCGACATGCCGGCGGTCAGCGCCAGCTTCGAAAAAATATTCATATATTCTCCTCCACCTGCGAACCGTGACGGTATCTGTCCGACGACATGGCCCGCGCTGCCATCGGCGTTTTCCTCTCATTTGCACCAAGCGCCCGCCTGTCACATGAGACAAGGAGCGGGCGCTCGATGGTTCCTCCGTTTGGGTACCCGTCTTGCCCGAAGCGTCGCTGCTCCGGGCACTTTATTAACGCACAACTTGCCTCCTAAATCGATGCAGATTCGCAAATCCGTGCATTACTCGACAAACTCCCCACCCCGGCTTCTCTTCAGATAGTTCAGGCCATGGACCTGGCCAGTCATTTCGAGCGCATCGCGATAGACCGGGTCGTGCCAGCCTTCGATATCTATAGAACCGGACCAGCCGGCGAGACGCAGCTCGGAGATGATGTCCGTCCAGTTGCTGTCGCCGAAGCCCGGCGTGCGCATGAACACGAACTTCTCCTTGCCGAAGATGCCGTGTTCCTTGATGACGTCCCAGCGGATCGTCGCGTCCTTGCCATGGACGTGGAAAATCTTTTTCGCCCATTTGCGGATCTGCGGCAGCGGCTCGATCAGATAGACCATCTGATGACATGGCTCCCATTCCAGGCCAAGATTGTCGTCCGGAGTCTCGTTGAACATCAGCTCCCAGGCATCCGGGTTGTGGGCGATGTTCCAGTCGCCGGTCGCCCAGTTGCCGTCCATGGCGCAATTTTCAAAGGCGATCTTGATGCCCTTGTCGGCGGCGCGCTTGGCAAGCTCGCTCCAGACCTGCTTGTAGCGCGGCAGGCTGTCGGTGAGCGGCTTGTTACGGATGCGGCCGGTGAAGCCGGCAACGCAGGTCGCGCCGAAATGATGGGCGTTGTCGATGCAATCCTTCCAGCCCTGCAGCGTCTGCAAGTCTAGCTCGCGTTCTTCCAGCGGATTGCCGAACATGCCGACGGTCGAGATGGTGATGTCGCGATCGCCGATGGCGTCGCGGCAGCGCTTGCCGAGATCAGCCAGGTTCTGACCGTTGGTGGTCTGCCAGAAGAAGGGCTCGAAGCTTTCGAAGCCGAGATCGGCGATCTTGGCGATATTCTTGGCGGCATCCTCGTTCGTCGCCCTGATCATCGTGCCGATACGGATGGCCTTAGCCGGATTTGTCATGATGTCACTGTCCTTGTGCTGAAATATCGACGCGGCGGCCGGTCTTGGCGCTTTCGATGGCGCCTAAAACCATGGCAAGGCTGCGAATGTTGTCCTGACTTGCGGTCTCGGGCAGCTTGCCGGTCCTGATCGCTTCGATGAAGGAAGCGATGACGCTGGCGTGGCCGTGCGTCTCTTCCTCATGCCTTGGTCCGGGGACTTCGATCGGGGTGAAGCCGTGCAGCAGGCCCGGCTCATTGCCGGCGACACTGGCTTCGAAAGTCTCGTCGCCATCCCAGGTCAGCATGCCCTTGCTGCCGGTGAGCCGCCACTCACTTTCCCAGCTGGTGCGCCGGCCCTCGGCGCACCAGGAACCGCGATAGCTGAAGACGACATCGTCGGAAAAATCGAAGAGCGCGTGGGCCGATGCACCATGCTTGTACCAGGAACCGACGGGGTTCTTTTCGACGCAATAGACCGAAAGCGGCACCTTGCCAGACACGAAGCGAGCGGCATCGAAGGTATGGATGGCCATGTCGAGCAGCAGCACATTGTCCATCTCCTCGCGGAAACCGCCGAAATGCGGACCGAGGAAGAAATCACAATGGATGCCCGTAAGTTCACCGATCGCGCCCTCCTCCACCAAGCGCCGCAGGCGACGGATGCCGGAGATGTAGCGACGGTTCTGGATGATGGCATGGACCTTCCTGGCCTTGGCCGAGAGGTCGATGAGCGCCGCGCCCTCGGCAAGCGAAGTTGCCATCGGCTTTTCGCTGAGCACATGGCAGCCCGCCTTCAACGCCGTCGACACCACGCCGAAGCGCGCGGCCGGAATGACGATATCGAATACCAGATCCGCCCTGGTCGCGGCGATGACCTCTGCGAGATCGGAGCCGATGACGGCACCTTCCAGAGAAAACTCTTTCGCAAGATTTTCGGCGGTCGCCCGATTGAGGTCGACCAGGCCGACGATCTGAATGGATTCGGCAAGCGCCGGCGTCGAGGCGACGGCCCTGAGCCAGCCTTTGGACATAGCTCCGCACCCGCACAAAATGGCATTAAATTTCACGATGTCCTCCAGCGGGCGGTGCGTAACCCCTCATGACACGCGCTCCGTAAACGTTTACGATACTATGCGAAAAGATTTTCCTGTGTCAATAGAGGAGGACTACGGAAAATGGCGCATGGAGGAACACCGCGGCCGATGAAGGGAATTCGTCAGCTTGCCGAGCATCTCGATATCTCGATCGGCACAGTATCACGCGCATTGAACGGCAAGCCTGATGTCAACGAGGAGACCCGCAAGCGCGTTCTCGCCGCCGCCGAACAATTGGGCTACGTCGCCAATCAATCCGGGCGCAGCCTCAGACAGGGCACGACGAACGTCATCGGCCTGATGATCCAGTCCAGCCGGGAAACGGTTGAAAACAGCGACAATTTCTTCCTGACGGTAACAGGAGGGCTGCAGAGCGTGTTCTCGCGCCACAAGCTCGACCTCATCATGCTCCCCTGCCCGCATGACGAAGACCCCTACGAGTATCTGAAGCGCATGGTGGCAAGGCGCATCGCCGATGCGATGATCATTTCCGAGACGCAGCGCGTCGACAAGCGTTTCGATCTGCTTGCCAAGGCCAAGATCCCCTTTGCGGCGCTCGGCCGCAGCCTTTCAGGCACGCAGCATCCTTGGGCCGACCTCGATTTCGATGGCGTCGTCAATTGCGCCGTTGACCGGCTCGTGGCGCATGGGCATCGCCGCATTGCCGTGAGCACCCCTTCCAGCGACATCAATCTCGGCTTCATCTTCGTTGAGGGCTATCGCCGCGCGCTGGAGCGGCACGGCATCGCCTATGACCCCGCGCTGGTCATCCGCGCCAAGTCGAGCGAACAGGGCGGCTATCAGGTTGCCGATGAGCTGCTGCGCCTCGAAGATCAACCGACAGCCGTGATCCTGATCTATGAATTGATGGCGATCGGTTTTTATCGGCGCGTCATGGAATCCGGGATCATTCCCGGACGCGACATTGCCGTCGTCAGTTTCCGCGAGGCGCCACGCGCCAAATTCCTGCAGCCGGCGCTGACCTGCTTTCGCACGTCGCTCCACGACCTTGGCGTCGAACTGGCCGAAATTCTGCTCTCCAGCATGCCGGCCTACAGCGAGGAATACCCGAGGACGTCGCGCCAGAGCGTGTGGCCGCTCGAACTCATTCCCGGTGAAAGCGACGCTTTCCAGCTGACGACGACAAAATAGGCAGCGCCGAAACGCCGCACCGGCCATTCCGACGGTTGCGGCATCGTCCGTCAATTGCCATGTAGGACATCGCAAACAGGGGCCCGGAGATTGAGCGAAGAAACCATCACTCTTTACGAAGCGATCGGCGGCGACCGCACAGTGCGTGCGCTGACTTCGCGTTTCTATGAATTGATGGACACGCTGCCCGAAGCTGCGAACTGCCGCGCTGTGCACCCGCCGAGCCTCGAAGGCTCCCAGGAGAAATTCTATGAATATCTGACCGGCTATCTCGGCGGCCCGCAGCTCTACATCGAGAAGCGCGGCCACCCGCGTCTGCGCAGCCGGCATTTCGTCGCCGCCATAGGCCCGAAGGAGCGCGACGAGTGGCTGCTATGCTTCCGCCGCGCCATGGATGAAACCATCGAGAATGAAAAACTGCGAGCCATCATCTGGGAGCCGGTCGAGCGTCTGGCCTTCCACATGCAGAACAGGGAATGAGGAAAATATGAGTATCGGCGCAGCAATCCGTCCGGCCACCCTGTTCATCGCCGGCATTCTCGGCGGCGGCGGTGTGGCCCTTGCCGCAGCCGCAACCCATGGCGGCGACACGCATTTCCTCGGCGCAGCCTCCACCATGAGCCTCGCCCACGCCCCTGCGCTTCTGGCCCTCTATGCCGGCTACGACCGCATCCGCACGGCGCCGATCGCCGCTGTCTTATTGGGATTGGGAACGCTGATCTTCGCCGGCGACCTGATCAACCGCCATTTCGGCGGAGGTTCGCTCTTTCCGATGGCCGCACCGACGGGTGGAATGGGCATGATCGCCGGCTGGGTCGTGATAGCGCTCGGCGCTTTCTTCGGGACGAGCCCGGCAAAGGCGTGACGCCAGGCTCGGAGCACTTATATTGGCAGTAATCCCGGTTCAAATGCCGGGAACGACCGCAAAGCCCTCGAACTGCGGCGGCCCCCAATAGAGCCGCTTGTTATCGCCGGCATTGCGATGGGCCGCGCGAAAATGCTCGGATTTCGTCCAGTTGATGAAAGCTTCTTCGCTGTGCCAAATCGTGTGCGAGGAAAACAGCGTATAGCCCTCCTCCACGCTCGCCTTGCCACGCAACAGGCGAAACTCGAGAAAGCCCGGCACTTCCGATAGCCGCGAATCGCGCCCTCTCCACACCTCTTCGAATTCGCCCTCCAGACCGATGACGACCTTGAAGCGGTTCATGGCGATGTACATGGCAACCTCGTTCGACGATCAGACCTTCTTGCGACGGGCGACAGTCTTATCCACGTCCGGTGCAAAGGCAATGACATTCGCGCCTTCGCGGCTCGCTTCATCCAGAGGTTGATCCAGCGCCTCTCCCGGTCGCCGCGTCTTCCAGGCGGGAAATGTCGCGACATTCGCCGCCCGCCGTTGTTCCTCGGCGCGGCGCATCAACAATTCATAGAGTTCGGGCACAAGCCCATCGCCATTCTGTGCGGCCAGCTTGTGCAGGCCGATCAGCATAAACCCCTCGGGGCCATTATCGATCATCTGGAAGCGTCTCGTTCGTTCATGGTCTGCAGCGCCCGCTCAAGGCTGGACTTGCTGCCATTGCGCAAGGGAATGAATGCCTTGCCAAACTTCTTGCAGCCCGTCTTCACACGCAGGCAGGCGTCATGGCTGATGCAGTCGATCGGGCAGAAGACACAGTCGACCGACGGCAGCACGGTGTCGATGCGGGACACCGCCTCGCGCAGGCCGCCGTCATGATGGATCAGTTCGGCGCCGAAATTGCTGGCGATCTGCCGCAGATGCGCCACCTGGCAGTCACGGCCGCCGACATAGAGGAAGCTGCGCCCGTCGAGACCGGTTTTCCCGGAAGGCTGCGCCGCCGCCTGCGTTTCGCGGCTCTCGCGACCAGAAGCCTTCTTCCCCTTACGCGCCATACATCACCCGTTTGCTGGTTGCTCTTGCGCGCTCGATTCCATCGAGCGCGAGGCGACCTTAGTAAACATGAGTTTTGGAGTAAAGTATAAAGTTGAGAGTTTTCATCATATTTTAAAGCTGACTAGCGGCGTATCACAAACGGAATGGTAAACGGCATGCTCGAAAGACCCAGCTCGCTAGGAATGGGATCGCACGAACCCACCCCCCGCAACGCGGCGAGCACTGCCTGATCAATGTCCGGGCTACCCGAACCGCTCGCAATCGCAGGAGACAACACGCGACCGGATGCGTCAACCTTAAAGCGCATTACCACGGTCGCGTTGTTCCCTCTGGCAGAGATCCCTCGGACTGCACGCCTGATGCAGGTCTGTATTCTGCCCACATAGTTAGATCTGGCGGCACTTCCCGCGCCGGTGCGACGAGCGTCGGCTTGCGCGGTCTTATCGGACTGCGCCGATTCTGTGCCTTCTGAAGAACCTCTGATTGAATCCTTGAGAGCCTCACCGCCGGAACCCGACTTCACCTTCGCGACCTTTGCGACTGGCTTCTTCACTTCCTTCGGCCGCTCGACCGGCTTCGGCTTCTCGACCGGCGTCACCACCTCCGCCGGAGGCTCTGTCGGTTGAGCTTCGGCGACCTGAGTGTCGACAGGCTGCACCGGTTCGGTCGGCTGGATGACGGTCGTCTCGGCTGGCGCTTGCGTCGCCAAAATCTGCGGCTGCTCAGGAGCCACAGCCGTGGGCTGCGTCTGCTCGACAGGCTGGACAGGTTCCGCTGTTTGCACCTGCTGTGTTTCCACCGCCTGCGGCTGGACGACATCGGGCTGAGGCGGCTGTACCTCCTCGGGCGTCACTTCGGTCGGTTGCACGGTCTGCGGCTGCACGGCCTCGGCAGTCACCTGTTCCGGTTCGGGAGGTTGTTGGGTCTCCTCTCCGGCCGCCCTTGCGTCGACATCGGAATTGTTACCGAGCATGACGACGCTAAGTGTGTCTCCTTCTTCCTGCTGCGCATCGTCGGAAGACGGAATTGCCAACGCTAGTGCAGCAATAACCAAAGCCATGTGAAAAAAGCAGGAGCCGAGGCAAGCAAAGGTAATATTTTTCCTTTTCAGAGAGAAATTACCACTCGACTTTTCAGCCAACACGTCCACAGCGGGCGGCTCGGATGCATCCCGCGCAGGCTCGCTCGGATGGTCTGGAAAAGAACTTATCTCGGTAACGCGGCTGTAATGCGCCACCGTCTCG
The DNA here is from genome assembly GCA_000799755.1 of Martinezella tropici. Lineage (GTDB taxonomy): Bacteria > Pseudomonadota > Alphaproteobacteria > Rhizobiales > Rhizobiaceae > Rhizobium > Rhizobium tropici_A. The sequence continues at coordinate 504,253 of JUHI01000002.1, read as the reverse complement.
CCCACTGGCGGTCGCGGCACACCCTCGAGGCCCGTCAGCTCATGGCCGGGCAGCACGCTCGGATAGTTGTCATTCATGCCGCCATCTGCACGGCGCTCCATGGAAACTTTCGCCGAGCGCATCGCCATGGCTTCAGCCTTCGAAAGGAACAGATGTCTGCGAGCGGGTCGTCAGGGCGGCCTTGCATTCGCCAGCCGCAGGACCGTCGCAAACCGGCGTATCGTTGATGATGATGCGGGAGACGGTCTCGCACTTCACGCCGGGCATATCGAATTGCCGCACGCGTTTCTTGCCGAGCGGCAGGTCGCGGAAATCGAGCACGGTGACGCGGTCAACGGCGTTCTTGTCGTTGAAGAAAGCGAGTTCGAAGGAAATCTTGTTGATCGGCGTCGCCATGTCGTTTTCGGCAACGAAGGTCATCATGCATCCCTTCTGGGAAGGAACGAGCGCGTTCAGTTCGACATTGAGCTTGCGCACAGCCGCGGGAACGGCAGACGCGGGCGCCGCTGTCGCGTTCGCATCCTGGGCGAAGGCAGGAACAGAAGATGCCGCAGCAAACAGCCCCGAGGCAGCGAGCGCCAAGATCGTTTTCGTCAACATCGGCATGTCTCCTGAATGTGTTTTGACGTCCATTTGCCCGGCTGGCTGCCCTGGCGTGTGCCGTCGAAATTTTAAACTTGACTTTATCGGTCTCCTATTGCGTCTTTATGGAACCATGAGTATGAGAGTCAAGATAAATTTGGCCGGACGAGGGTTCGGCCACCGATGAATTTTCAGGCAAAACTAAACAGGATGATTGCTGAGAAGACCCCAACGCCGCCGGTGCAATGCACGGCCGCACCGCAGGTAAGAATTGTCGAGAGCACGGATATTTTCCGGGGCCAGACCGAAATCATGATCAAGCACGAAGGCGTCATCTACCGCATGAAGATTACGCGCCAAGGCAAGCTGATACTCAACAAATAGGCATGACAGATGACTGAGACTATCCGCCCGACCCCCGCCGAAATCCGCGCCTTCCGCGCCGAGAACCCAAAGATGCGCGAGCGCGACATCGCTGCCCGCCTCAACATTTCCGAGGCAGCCCTCGTTGCCGCCGAAGTCGGCATTTCGGCCATTCGCATCGATGCCAGCGTCGAGCGTTTTCTCGACCGGATCGCCTCGCTCGGCGAAATCATGGCCCTGTCGCGCAACGAAAGCGCCGTGCACGAAAAGATCGGCGTCTATGAAAACATGAAATTCGGCGCTCAGGCCGCGATCGTGCTTGGCGACAATATCGATCTGCGCATCTTCCCGAAGCGCTGGGCCTATGGCTTTGCCGTTACCAAGACAGATGGTGACCAGACGAAGCTGAGCCTGCAGTTCTTCGACAAAGCTGGCGACGCGGTTCACAAGGTACATCTGCGCCCCGCCTCGAATGTCGACGCCTATCACGCCATGGTCGCCGAACTGCGCATCGAAGATCAGTCGCAGGAATTCGTCGAAGACCGCTCCGGCTATGACAACGGCGCCACCGATGGCGACGTCAGCCGTGACGAGCTGCGCGACCACTGGAGCCGCATGACCGACACGCACGAATTCTTCGGCATGCTGAAGAAGCTGAAGATCGGCCGCCAGGACGCGATCCGCACCGTCGGCGACGATTACGCATGGAAGCTGGATGACGGCGCCGTGGCCGACATGATGCACGCCTGCGTGCGCGAAGGCCTGCCGATCATGTGCTTCGTTGCCAACGAGGGCACCGTGCAGATTCATTCCGGCCCGATCTTCAACGTGCAGACCATGGGTCCCTGGATCAACGTCATGGACCCGACCTTCCACCTGCACCTGCGGCAGGATCACATCGCCGAGGCATGGGTCGTGCGCAAGCCGACGAAGGACGGCCACGTCACTTCGCTCGAAGCCTATAACGCGCAAGGCGAAATGATCATCCAGTTCTTCGGCAAGCGGAAGGAAGGCTTCGATGAGCGCCCTGATTGGCGCGCCATCATGGAAAGCCTGACGAGAGCCGGCGCCAGCGTCGCCGCATAAGAGGGCTAGATGACGATGTTTAGGAACCTCAAGCGCATCAGGCCATGGGAAATCGCGCTCACCATGGTGGTAATGGCGCTGCCGCTCGTACCGGCCAATCCGATCGCCGGTTTAGGCAGCCTCGTGCGCCACGCACATGCCGCCGAAACGAAGAAGCTCGATACCTCGCGCCTCGTCTCCATCGGCGGCGACGTCACCGAGATCGTCTATGCGCTCGGTGAGGAAAAGCGGCTCATCGCGCGCGATTCCACCAGCCTTTACCCGAAGGAAGCGGCCAAGCTTCCCGATGTCGGCTATATGCGCGCCCTCTCGCCGGAAGGCATCCTGGCCGTCAATCCGACGGCCATCATCGCCGTCGAAGGCTCCGGCCCGCCGGAAGCGCTGGCCGTGCTGCGCAATGCCAGCCTGCCTTTCGAAACCGTGCCGCAGCACTACGATCGCGACGGGATTCTAAGGAAGATCGAAGTCGTCGGCACCCTTCTCGGCGTGCCGGAAAAGGCCAAGGCGCTGGAAGGCAAGGTCGCTGCCGATCTTGACGCGGCGATCAACGATTCCGCCAAGCGCCCGGAGGCCGAGCGCAAGCGCGTCCTGTTCATCCTCAGCAATCAGAACGGCAAGATCATGGCTTCCGGCAGCGACACGGCTGCCGATGGCATCATCAAGCTGACAGGCGCGATCAATGCGATCAGCGGCTTCTCCGGTTATAAATCGGTGACCGACGAAGCAATCATCGAAGCCAAGCCGGACGTGATCCTGATCATGGATCGCGAGGGGCCGCTGTCGATGTCGAACGAGGACCTGCTGAAGCAGCCGGCCATCTCGCTGACGCCGGCCGCCAGCCACAAGGCGATCGTGCGCATGGACGGCCTGCATCTGCTCGGCTTCGGGCCGCGCACGGCCAGCGCCATACGCGAGCTGAACGCGGCGATCTACGGAGGCTGACGTGGCATTCAACGATGCCATGGCAGGGCTGAAGCAGATGTCGCAAACCACGGCACGCCGACGCGAGGGGGATCGCACCGCACTTGCGGTCCTCGTGATCGCCGGTCTCGTTCTGGTCTCGGCGGCCGCCTTTCTGTTCTCCATCACGACAGGCGCCTCGAATGCGTCGGTCGTCGACGTCGTAACGGGCATGGTGAGCGGCAGCGCAGAAAGCACACTCAGCATCCGCGACCGCATCGTCATTTTCGATATCCGCCTGCCCCGCGCCGTCCTCGGTTTCCTGATCGGCGGCGGGCTGGCGGTTTCGGGTGCGGTCATGCAGGGACTCTTCCGCAATCCGCTCGCCGATCCCGGTCTGATCGGCGTCTCCGCCGGCTCGAGCCTCGGCGCGGTGGCCATGATCGTCCTCGGCGGTGGCGTGCTTGCACCGGTCGCGCATCTCTTCGGCATCTTCGCCCTGCCGATTGCTGCTTTCATCGGCGGTCTGGCAACGACAATCCTGCTCTACAAGATCGCGACCCGCTACGGGCAGACATCCATCGCCACCATGCTGCTTGCCGGCATAGCGCTCGGCTCGCTCGCGCTGGCGGCAACAGGCATCCTCATCTACATGGCCGACGACCGGCAATTGCGCGACCTCACCTTCTGGAGCATGGGCTCGCTGGCCGGCTCGACCTGGAGCAAGGTTGCCGGTGCCGGCCCGATCATCGTCCTTTCCCTTCTGCCTCTGCCTTTCATGGCGCGCGGGCTGAATGCGCTGACACTCGGTGAGGCGACGGCCTTCCACATGGGGATATCAGTGCAGCGGCTGAAGAATATCGCCATCGTCAGCGTGGCCGCGGCAGTCGGTGCCTCCGTAGCCGTCAGCGGCGGCATCGGCTTCGTCGGCATCGTCGTGCCGCACATCCTGCGCATGGTGATCGGGCCTGATCACCGCTTCCTGCTGCCCGCTTCGGCGTTGCTCGGCGGCTCCCTGCTTGTTATCGCTGATGTCGTTGCCCGCACTATCGTTTCTCCAGCCGAACTGCCGATCGGCATTTTGACGGCCGGCGTCGGCGGTCCGTTCTTCCTGTGGATGCTGCTGCGGCAGCGCTCGCGCCTCAGCCTGTGAGCCTGCAATGATCGATGTTTCCAATCTGAGCGTCCGGCTTGCCGGCAAGCCGGTTGTGCAGGATGTCTCCTTTACGGCCGAGGCCGGAACGCTGACGGCGATCTGCGGACCGAACGGTTCCGGCAAGACCACCACGATGAAAGCCGTCTCGGGCGAACTCGCCTATCACGGCACGGTCCACATGAACGGCGCCGAGATCGGCGGCCTGCAAGCCTGGCAGCTTGCCGAAATGCGTGGCGTCCTGCCACAGGCAAGCTCGATATCCTTCCCCTTTACCGTCCGCGAAATCGTCCGCATGGGCCTGACAAGCGGCCGCAACCGCCATCCCGAGCAGGCGGATCGCATCGCGACGGAGGCGCTCGCCGCTGTCGATCTCTCCGGCTTCGAAGGCCGCTTCTATCAGGAATTGTCCGGCGGCGAGCAGCAACGCGTACAGCTCGCCCGCGTGCTGTGCCAAATTTCCGAGCCCGTTATCGACGGCAAGCCGTGCTGGCTGCTTCTCGACGAACCGGTCTCAAGCCTCGATATCAGCCACCAGCTCACCATCATGACGCTTGCACGGCAATTCTGCCGGCGCGGCGGTGGCGTCATCGCCGTCATGCACGATCTCAACCTGACCGCACTATTTGCGGATCGGATGGTGCTGCTCAAGAACGGCCGATTGCAGGCCAAGGGAGCCGTCAAGGACGTGCTGACCGATCGACATCTTCAGGATGTTTTTGGCTGCAATCTGCGTGTCAACCGCGTTCCTGCCGACGGCGCTCCGTTCGTCCTCGCCCATAGCGCGCTGATCGACTGACGAGCCTCATCCCGCAGCGTCCGGAACCTTTTGTTGCATCCGCGCGTTGAGATGCAGCGAGCGGAATAGACGTTCCGAACGCAGTGTCGTTCGGTGTGTCTGATGACCTCCGATCATCGCGAATAACAGGCGCCTTCGGGCGCTCAAGCAAAGCGAAAGGGAGCTGAACATGGCTACATCGATTCTCCATTCTGCACGCGGCAAGCGCAACGGCAGCAGCCTGCACGATGTCGAGACAAGCATCGAGGATCAGATCGAATCGCTGCGCGAGGAAGTTGCAGCCTTCGCCAAGCTGATCGGCGAGAACGGCGCCAAAAAGGGCAAGAAATTGCGTGCGAGCGCCGAATCCGGCTTTGACGATCTGACCGTGCGCGGCGAGGAACTGCTGCGCGAGTTGCAGCGCGGCTACACTAAAGGCTCGCGCGAAGTGCGCAGGACCGTGCGCCAGCATCCCGTCGCCACCATCGGCGCGGCGGCTGCATTCGGCCTTGCCGTTGCTCTGCTTCTATCTCGCCGCTAGGGTGGCGGGATGATCGCTCCGATACTCGGCCTGCTTTTGTCGGGCACATTCAATCGTACCGTTGCGCGCACCAAGCGCAACGGTATTTTCATTGCCATCGCGGCTCTTCTGCTGTTTACGGCCTATGTCTTCGCGCTCGTGGCCGCGGCCATCTGGCTCGCGACGATTTATGGCGCCGCGGTTTCCGCCCTGCTGATCGCGGCCGGCGCCCTTTTGCTCGGGCTGATCGTCCTCGTCATCATGGCCATCATCGACAAGCAGGAGCAACGCCGGGCTCGCGAACGCCGGTTGGCGATCGAATCGATGGCGGCGGCGGTCCTCGGCCTCGTACGCAAGCAGCCGCTGATGACTGCGGCCATCGCTGCCGCCCTCGTCTTCGGAAACCTGTTCGGCACCCGAGAAGAAGACGATTGATCGGCCTTCCCAAAACTCGAAACGGCTGACGCCGCGGATATCAAACCATCCGCAGTCCCGGCATTTTGTCGGACTGCCCGCAAAACCTCTTGAACAAGTCGGAAGAGAAAAGGCCCGGTCAAAAGACCGGGCCCTTTTATCAGAAGGCGAATGCCTTTGATGTCAGCGGCGCGGAGGTCGCGTCGGGGCCGAAATCGGCCTCGCCAGAAATATCCAGCAGCTCCTGCAGTCGCTGGCGCGCGCGATTGACGCGGCTCTTGATGGTGCCGACAGCGCAGCCGCAGATTTCGGCCGCCTCCTCATAGGAAAATCCGGAAGCCCCGACCAGGATGATGGCTTCGCGCTGATCCGGCGGCAGCTGGTCCAACGCCTTGCGGAAATCCTGCAGGTCGACGGCGCCATACTGCGAAGGATGCGTCGCCATCGATTCGGTGAACACGCCATCGCTGTCCTGGACTTCACGGCCGCTCTTGCGCATCTGGCTATAGAGTTCGTTGCGCAGGATGGTGAAGAGCCAGGCCTTCATGTTGGTGCCCATCTCGAAATGGTCCTGCTTGGCCCAGGCTTTCATGATCGTATCCTGGACAAGGTCGTCTGCCCGGTCGTGACGGCCGGTCAGCGAAATGGCGAAAGCACGGAGGCTCGGAAGGGCGGCGAGAAGTTCGCGCTTGAAGCTCGTTTGCGTTTCCATCGCGCCCACCCCCTATTCGGAGACCTTTGCGGAAGCCAGCCGCTCAGCCTGATCGAGCTTCTCGAGAAGGTCGAGAAAGCGATCGGGGATGGTCTCGTCCTGCATGGCGGCATAGAACGAACGCAATCGGTTGCCGATCTGATTGTTGGGATCGAGGATGTCCATCGCGCGCAGATCCGATGTCTTCTTGTTATCTGCGTCCTCTTGATTTTGGATCGTCATTTAGCCTGCTCGCTTCTCAATTATCTCGCGTTCATGGATAAGGCGCGCCCTTGCCTCCCCGTCCGGGAGACCGATTGACCTCATTCAAACCAGTTAGCTAACGAATCGTAAAGGTTGAGGTCCATCGATTGTAAGCATTGTAATGCGACTGCCTAAAAAAAGTTCCGACAAAGAGGAACTTTTTTACTCAACTGACGTTTGTTAGTCATTGCGGCCTCTAGGCTGTATTTAATTAGAATTTGATAAAAGGCGGGAGCCATTGATGACACTTTCCACACGCATTGCGCCGCATCTTCCGTATTTGCGGCGCTATTCCCGTGCTTTGACCGGAACGCAGACGTCGGGGGACGCCTATGTTGCAGCGGTTTTGGAAGCCATCATCGCTGACATCTCCATCTTTCCGGACACGGACAGCGACCGTGTCGCACTCTATAAACTGTTCACGAAGCTGTTCGGTTCCGTGACACTTCAGATTCCTGAACCGGCTTCTCCATACGCCTGGGAACAGCGCGCGTCGGTAAACCTCTCCAAGGTCTCGCCGCTTGCCCGCCAGGCCTTCCTGCTCGCATCGGTCGAAAGTTTCCGCCTCGGCGAGATCGCCGATATTCTCGACGTTTCGGAAAGTGAAGCCATGCACCTGCTCGATACCGCATCCCAGGAAATCTCACGGCAGGTGGCAACGGATATCATGATCATCGAAGACGAGCCGCTGATCGCGATGGACATCGAACAGATGGTGGAAAGCCTCGGCCATCGCGTCACCGGCATCGCACGCACCCATGCCGAAGCGGTGGCGCTCTACAATGCGACGAAGCCGAGCATGGTGCTTGCCGACATTCAGCTCGCCGATGGCAGCTCGGGCATCGACGCCGTCAACGACATCCTCAAGACTGCCAGCATCCCGGTCATCTTCATCACCGCCTTCCCAGAGCGGCTGTTGACAGGCGAACGGCCGGAGCCGACCTTCCTCGTGACCAAGCCCTTCAATCCTGACATGGTGAAGGCCCTCATCAGCCAGGCCCTCTTCTTTAACGAAAGCACAAAGGTGGCCGCCTGATCCAAGTGACAATCTCATGGCGGAACAAAGACCAGAACCGGGCGTTTGCATTCGAAACGCCCGGTTTACCGACTGTTATCCGGGGTGATTCTATAGGTCGGCTCAAGGTGTTACGAGTGAGAATGCCCAGTCGGCGGGATTCTCGAAATGCGTGTGAAAGGCAAGCCGGTGAATACGTCTGAACCATTAGCCGGCGCGCCTTTGAGTTTGGAAGGCAAAGCCGCTCTGATGGAGCGGGCGCTTGCGAGCGCCAGTGTGTCCGTCCTGTTCCAGGATGTAGATCTTTCGATCCGTTATGCCGACAACCTGCCGGAGCACCTGCGGTCGTCCGTCGTCATAGGCGGCAACGATATCGATCTCTTCGGTGAAAAGGATGGCGAGCATCTGTCGCGATTGAAGCGCGGCGTGCTCGAGAGCGGCAAGCCCGCCACCGCCGAGGTTGAGATCGCCAGCGGCGACGGTGTACGCGTGTACGAGCTGAAGATGGAACGCATCGGCGGGCGCAAGCCGCAGGGTGTGCTGTCCGTCATCTCCGAAATCACCGAAAGCCGCCACCGCGAAAAGGTGCTGAAATCGCTGCTGCGCGAGCTGTCGCATCGCTCGAAGAATCTTCTGGCGATCATCCAGGGCATCGCCACGCAGACCGCCCGCCACACGCTTTCCGTCGACAATTTCCTCATCAAGTTCCGCGGTCGCCTGCAATCCCTGTCGAATTCGCAGGATCTCATCACCGATTCCAGCTGGCGCGGCGCATATCTGTTCGAACTCGCGGAAAAGCAGTTCGCCCCCTATTGGCCCGATGCCGGCGTGCCGATGCCGATCTACGGCATCAATGCGCATCTGACGCCCAATGCCGCCGTACATCTGGGACTTGCCTTGCACGAGCTGATCGTCAACTCCGCCTCGCATGGGGCCATCTCGACGGGTGCCACCAGCATCACGCTGAATTGCAAGGAAGCCGAACTCGACGGCAAGAAGGCGATCGAGGTCGCCTGGTCGGAGCGTTTCTACGCGCCCAACGATCACGAATTCGAGGACAACAGCTTCAGCCGCACGGTGCTTGAACGCGTCGTGCCGACCTCCATGAACGGCCGCGCCGACTTCGCCATTGAGGACGGCAGCATCGGCTATCGGCTCACCATTCCCGAAACTGAATATGAGATCCTGAGACGCCGCTGAGACGCGCGTCGCGGAGACAAAATAAAACAGCCAGTGCGAGGGCGGCGCACTGGCTGCTTTGCACTCATCGGGAGGGGACCGTGAGTAGAAGTCCTGAGACGTATTGGGCGTGCATCAGGAGATGCGATCATCGTCAGGACATCCGGATAACGAGGCTGCGGAAGCTTGGTTCCATCCGCTCATAAAAAAATTCGTCTATTTTTCACATTCCCTTGCGGCGGCGGACATGATGCCGGCGACGTTTGATGCTCGCCTCTGCCCATGACGGACCTTCGAGCCTTGTCAATCCGCTCCCTAGGTCGTTGCGAAAAAATATAGCCGAAGCATAGGCTTGGCCTTGGTGACCAACGGTTTGAGAGCAATCGCTGCCGCCGCTGCAAAGTGCTTCGCAGCGGATTTCAGGGCCAAAATTTTACCGTTTGATAAATTTTTTAAGCTGAGTTACCGTTCCACTACTGGCCGTTTACTATAAGAGGGAACTTCAATGGGACGACTGGAAACTGGGATTCATAAAGGCAGGCTCACGCCCGCTGAATATGATGCAAACTTTTCCGATCTTCACCCGCGCCTGAACAAGCACGAGGCGCTGGTTGCATCCGACCGCTGTTATTTCTGTTACGACGCGCCGTGCATGACGGCCTGTCCCACCTCCATCGACATTCCGATGTTTATCCGCCAGATCTCGACGGGTAATCCCATCGGCTCGGCCAAGACGATCTTCGATCAGAACATCCTTGGCGGCATGTGCGCCCGCGTCTGTCCCACCGAACAGCTCTGCGAGCAGGCTTGCGTGCGCAACACTGCCGAAGAGCGCCCGGTCGAGATCGGCCGGCTGCAGCGCTATGCGACCGACGCGGCGATGGCGGAAAACAAGCAGTTCTATTCGCGCGCCGCATCCACCGGCAAGAAGATCGCCGTCATCGGCGCCGGCCCGGCCGGTCTTGCCTGCGCTCACCGCTTGGCTGTCAAAGGCCATGACGTCACCATCTTCGACGCCCGCGAAAAGGCCGGCGGCCTGAACGAATACGGCATCGCCACCTACAAGGCAGTCGACGATTTCGCCCAAAAGGAAGTCGACTACGTCCTCGCCATCGGCGGTATCGAGGTAAAGAACGGTCAGGCGCTCGGCCGCGACTTCAGCCTTTCCGATCTTTCCCAGCAATATGACGCTGTCTTCCTCGGCCTCGGCCTTGCCGGCGTCAATGCGCTGCGCGCCGAAGGCGAGGATCTCGATGGCGTCGCCGACGCCGTTGCCTACATCGCCGAGCTTCGCCAGGCCAGCAGCAAGGGCGACATCGCCATCGGCCGTCGCGTCGTCGTTCTCGGCGGCGGCATGACCGCAATCGACGCGGCCGTGCAGGCCAAGCTGCTTGGCGCCGAAGAAGTGACGATCTGCTATCGCCGCGGCAAGGAGCACATGAACGCCTCGGAATTCGAGCAAGATCTCGCCGCCTCCAAGGGCGTCATCATCCGCCATTGGCTGGCTCCGAAGCGCATCGTCGACAAGGACGGCAAGGTCGCCGGCATCGAGGTCGAATATACCGAACTGCGCGACGGCAAGCTCACCGCCACCGGCGATGTCGGCGTCATTGCCGCCGATCAGATCTTCAAGGCCATCGGCCAGACATTCGAAGCCTCGGGCCTGGGTGCCCTGCGCATGGAATCCGGCCGTATCGCCATCGATGGCGAAGGCCGGACTTCGATCGACGGCGTCTGGGCCGGCGGCGACTGCGTGCTCGGCGGCGATGACCTGACGGTCTCGGCCGTGGCACAGGGTCGCGACGCGGCTGAATCCATCAACAATGCGCTCGCTGCCGCCAAGTCGGCCGCTGCAGTCGCCTGAAAGGAGAATCGACATGGCTGATCTCCGCAATAATTTCATCGGCATCAAATCCCCGAACCCGTTCTGGCTGGCGTCAGCGCCGCCGACCGACAAGGCCTACAACGTCGAGCGCGCCTTCAAGGCGGGCTGGGGCGGCGTCGTCTGGAAGACGCTCGGCGAGGAAGGCCCGCCTGTTGTCAACGTCAACGGCCCGCGCTACGGCGCGATCTGGGGTGCCGACCGCCGCCTGCTCGGCTTGAACAATATCGAGTTGATCACCGACCGCGACCTCTACACCAACCTGCGCGAAATGAAGCAGGTGAAGATGAACTGGCCGGATCGCGCGCTCATCGCCTCGATCATGGTGCCGTGCGAGGAAGAGTCCTGGAAAGCCATCCTGCCGCTGGTCGAAGAGACCGGAGCTGACGGTATCGAACTCAACTTCGGCTGTCCCCACGGCATGTCTGAGCGCGGCATGGGTGCCGCGGTCGGACAGGTGCCGGAATATATCGAAATGGTCGTGCGCTGGTGCAAGCAGTACACCCGTATGCCCGTCATCACCAAGCTGACGCCCAACATCACCGATATCCGCAAGCCCGCTCGCGCCGCCAAGGCCGGCGGTACCGACGCCGTGTCGCTGATCAACACCATCAACTCGATCGTCTCTGTCGACCTCGACAGCTTCGCCCCGAACCCGACGGTCGGCGGCAAGGGCAGCCATGGCGGCTATTGCGGTCCAGCCGTCAAGCCGATCGCGCTCAACATGGTGGCTGAGATCGCCCGCGATCCAGACACTTACGGCCTGCCGATCTCTGGCATCGGCGGCATCACAACCTGGCGCGATGCGGCGGAATTCCTCGCGCTTGGCGCCGGCAACGTGCAGGTCTGCACGGCAGCGATGACCTACGGCTTCAAGATCGTCGAAGAGATGATATCGGGCCTTTCCGACTGGATGGACGAGAAGGGTCACCGCAGCCTGGACGACATCATCGCCCGCGCCGTGCCGAACGTCTCGGACTGGCAGTATCTCAACCTCAACTACATCGCCAAGGCGAAGATCGATCAGGACGCCTGCATCAAGTGCGGCCGTTGCTACATTGCCTGCGAGGACACCTCGCATCAGGCAATCACCAACATGGTCGACGGCGCCAGGCATTTCGAGGTGATGGACGAGGAATGCGTCGGCTGCAACCTCTGCGTCAGCGTCTGTCCGGTCGAGAACTGCATCACCATGGAAGAGCTGCCGGCGGGCAACCTCGACAAGCGCACCGGCAAGATCGTCGACCCGAACTACGCCAACTGGACGACCCATCCGAACAATCCGATGGCCCGCCAGGCGGCGGAATAAGCCGACAAGATCCTATTCAAAAGGCGGTCGCAGCAAGCAGCGACCGCCTTTTTCGTAACCAATGTCTGCACGATCCACAAACAAGCGAAGCTGAACTCGATCAAGCACGATATGCAGCATATCCTCAAGGATCACGTCGCTACTCAGTTGTGGCGAATGCGAAGTCCGTCGACGAAGAGCTGTTCCAGATAGCGCGCGGCATCCTCGAAGCGCCCATCGCCGGAATGCTCCTGTCCCAGCACGGCTCGCACCTGCACGTCGAAATCGGCATAATGCTGCGTCGTGGACCAGATCGAGAAGATCAGGTGGTACGGGTCGCATTTGGCGATCTTGCCGGCCGCCGCCCAGGCGCGGATGACTTCGGCCTTCTCGTCGACGAGGCTCTTCAGCGGCCCGCGCAGCTCGTCTTCCACATGCGGCGCGCCCTGCAGCATTTCATTGGCGAAGAGCCGGCTCTCGCGGGGAAAATCGCGGGCCATTTCAAGCTTTCGCCGGATATAGGAGCGGATCTCGCTTTCGGGATTGCCGTTGGCATCGAACGCGCGCAGCGGCTCCAGCCAGGTAAACAACACCCGGTCGATCAGAGCCCGATGCATCGCCTCCTTGGTGCGGAAATAATAGAGCAGATTCGGCTTCGACATGCCGGCCACTTCGGCGATCTGGTCGATGGTAGAACCGCGGAAGCCGCTGACGGAAAACACGTCCAGCGCAGCTTCCAGTATGATTTCCTCTTTCTCTTCCTGGATTCGCGTGCGGCGCTGCGTCTTGGCGGCTCTGGGGATGGCCATGTGTGCTCTGTTTCTCCTTGAAATCCAAGCCTTTCGGCCGGTCCCTCATTCACCTTGCCGATGCATCGAATTTAGGCAATCGCCTGAAATTTTATCGCAAATTTTCGTGCTTTTCGTCTTGAGCCGCGCCACGGAAGTTGTAATGTTTACCAATCGGTCAAATTATCCGTCAGATGTTTCTTAAAGGCAACTGGCGATTTTCCGGGCAAGAAAAACAAGACGGCGCTCGGGAATTTGGAATAAGACCAACGGGAACAATTTCGGGCATGCGCCTTGCATGCCCCAGGACAAACAGGTGAGGATTGCATCATGGTGGCAGCGCCAGGAGAAAACATGCGTATCAATGGCGATCGCCTTTGGGATACGCTGATGGACATGGCGAAAATCGGCCCCGGCATTGCCGGCGGTAACAATCGTCAAACGCTGACCGATGCCGACGCCGAGGGACGCAGCCTTTTCAAGACCTGGTGCGACAAGGCCGGCATGACCGTCGGCGTCGACAAGATGGGCACGATGTTCGCAACCCGCGCCGGAACCGATCCGGATGCGCTGCCGATCTATGTCGGCTCGCATCTCGATACCCAGCCGACCGGCGGCAAGTATGACGGCGTTCTCGGCGTGCTCGCTGCGCTCGAAGTCGTCCGCACGATGAACGACCTCGGCATCAAGACGAAGCATCCGATCGTCGTCACCAACTGGGCCAACGAGGAAGGCGCGCGCTTTGCACCTGCCATGCTCGCCTCCGGCGTCTTTGCCGGTGTGCATTCGCTGGAATTCGCCTATGGCCGCAAGGACCCGGAAGGCAAGACCTATGGCGACGAGCTGAAGCGCATCGGCTGGCTCGGCGACGAAGAAGTCGGCGCGCGCAAGATGCACGCCTATTTTGAATATCATATCGAACAAGGTCCGATCCTAGAGGCCGAAAACAAGACCATCGGCGTCGTCACCCACTGTCAGGGCCTGTGGTGGCTGGAATTCACCCTGACTGGCAAGGAAGCGCATACCGGCTCGACACCGATGAATCTCCGCGTCAATGCCGGCCTCGCCATGTCTAGGATCGTCGAGATGGTGCAGAGCGTGGCGATGGAAAACCAGCCGGGCGCCGTTGCCGGCGTCGGCCAGGTCTTCTTCTCGCCGAACTCGCGCAACGTCCTGCCCGGCAAGGTGGTCTTCACCGTCGACCTGCGCACGTCCGACAAGGAAAAGCTCGATCGGATGCGTACCAAGATCGAAGCCGAAGGCAAGAAGATCGCAGAAGCTCTCGGTGTGGGCTGCTCCGTGGAAGCCATCGGCCATTTTGAACCGGTCACCTTCGACCCGAAGCTCGTCACGTCGGTGCGCAATGCCGCGGAGAGGCTCGGCTACAGCCACATGAACATCATCTCCGGTGCCGGTCACGATGCCTGCTGGGCAGCCAAGGTCGCCCCCGCCACGATGGTCATGTGCCCCTGCGTCGGCGGCCTCTCGCACAACGAGGCCGAGGAAATCTCCAAGGAATGGGCAGCCGCCGGTGCGGATGTGCTGTTCCACGCAGTCGTCGAGACGGCGGAGATCGTGGCCTGACGGCCACGATTCCCAACATCGGAACTTCACACATCTGGAGCATGCGCCATGAGCACAGTCATCAAGGGTGGAACTATCGTCACGGCCGACCTGACCTATAAGGCAGACGTCAAGGTCGAAGGCGGCAAGATCGTCGAAATCGGGCAGAACCTGTCGGGCAACGAGGTGCTTGACGCTTCCGGCTGCTACGTCATGCCCGGCGGCATCGATCCGCATACGCATCTCGAAATGCCGTTCATGGGAACCTATTCCTCCGACGATTTCGAAAGCGGCACGCGCGCGGCCCTTGCCGGCGGCACGACGATGGTGGTGGATTTCGCCCTCCCCTCACCCGGCCAGTCGCTGCTTGAAGCACTCACCATGTGGGACAACAAGTCCACCCGCGCGACCTGTGATTATTCCTTCCACATGGCGATTACCTGGTGGGGTGAACAGGTCTTCAACGAGATGGAAGCCATCGTCCGCGACAAGGGCATCAACACCTTCAAGCACTTCATGGCCTACAAGGGCGCGCTGATGGTGGATGACGACGAGATGTTCTCCTCCTTCCAGCGCTGCGCAGAACTCGGCGCCTTGCCGCTCGTTCACGCCGAAAACGGCGATGTAGTCGCGCAGATGCAGGCAAAGCTGCTGGCAGAAGGCAATAACGGCCCGGAAGCGCATGCTTACTCACGGCCTGCTGAGGTCGAAGGCGAGGCAACGAACCGCGCCATCATGATTGCCGACATGGCAGGCTCGCCGGTCTACATCGTCCATACCTCCTGCGAGCAGGCCCATGAAGCCATCCGCCGCGCCCGTCAGAAGGGCATGCGGGTCTATGGTGAGCCGCTGATCCAGCATCTGACGCTGGACGAAAGTGAATATGCCAACCCGGATTGGGATCATGCCGCGCGCCGCGTCATGTCGCCGCCCTTCCGCAACAAGCAGCATCAGGACAGTCTCTGGGCCGGTCTTGCCTCCGGCTCGCTGCAGGTGGTCGCGACCGACCATTGCGCCTTTACGACCGAGCAGAAGCGTTTCGGCCTCAACGACTTCACCAAGATCCCGAACGGCACCGGCGGCCTCGAGGATCGCATGCCGATGCTCTGGACCTATGGCGTCAACACCGGCCGGCTGACGATGAACGAATTCGTCGCCGCCACCTCGACCAACATCGCCAAGATCCTCAACATCTATCCGAAGAAGGGCGCGATCCTCGTCGGCGCCGACGCCGATATCGTCATCTGGGACCCGAAGCGCTCGAAGACCATCGCCGCAAAGACCCAGCAATCGGCGATCGACTACAACGTCTTCGAAGGCAAGGAAGTGACGGGCCTGCCGCGCTATACGCTGACGCGCGGCGGCGTCGCCATCGAGGAAGGCACGGTCAAGACCCGCGAAGGCCACGGCGAGTTCGTCAAGCGCGACCCGTTCACCGCCGTCAACCGGGCGCTTTCGACCTGGAAAGAAGTCACCGCGCCGCGCAAGGTTCAGCGCAGCGGCATCCCCGCCAGCGGGGTATAGGGCTTGGCTCCAGCGCTTCGGCTCATCGGCCGCCTAGCGCGGCACATACCGCTCCAGATCCGGCAGCAGGACCACGCTTTCCTGCTCGTTCGGGTCGGTGCGCGCGATGACAGCTGTCGCCGGCCGGTCGCTGAGGTTGGCGGGAAGATGCGGAACGCCGGCCGGAATATAGAACATCTCACCTTCGCGCACGATAACGTGCTCCTCCAGCCTGTCTCCGAACCAGCAATGCGTCTCGCCGGAGATCGCATAGATCGCAGTCTCATGCGAGGCGTGAAGATGCGCCTTGGCGCGCGCGCCGGGCGGGATGGTCAAGAGATGCATGCAGATCCCCGTCGAGCCTACGGTCTCGGCGGCAATCCCTTCGAAATAGCTGAGGCCTTGTTTTCCGGCATAGGTGCTGCCGGGCCGCACAATACGGCAGGTGGGCTTCGATGAGACACTCATGGCATTGCTCCCCCCGGTCCGGCAGCCGCAAGGCACTCTCGCCTCTCCGGACTGCGGCAATGCCAGACAGGATAACACGCAATCCGCCCCATCCATGCGGCGAAAACAGGACTGGTAGGTGTTAATGACGTCATCCGCTTCCTCCGTCGTCTCCGCGCGGAACCTCTGTCTCACCTACAATACGAATGACGGGCCGGTGCATGCGCTGAGCAATGTCGATCTCGATGTTCGCAAGGGCGATTTCGTTTCCTTCATCGGCCCTTCCGGCTGCGGCAAGACCACCTTCCTGCGCGTCATCGCCGATCTCGAGCGCAAGACGTCGGGCGACATCAGTGTCAACGGCATGTCGCCGGAGGATGCCCGCAAGGCCCGTGCCTACGGCTATGTCTTCCAGGCGGCCGCCCTCTATCCCTGGCGCACGATCGAGAAGAACATCGCCCTGCCGCTCGAGATCATGGGCTATGACCGGGAAGAACAAGCCAAGCGCATCGCCCGGACGCTGGAGCTCGTCAATCTCAACGGCTTCGAGCATAAATTTCCCTGGCAGCTTTCGGGCGGCATGCAGCAGCGCGCCTCGATCGCCCGCGCCCTGGCCTTCGATGCCGATCTGCTGCTGATGGACGAGCCTTTCGGCGCACTTGACGAAATCGTCCGCGACCATCTGAACGAACAGCTTCTGAAGCTCTGGAAACAGACGAACAAGACGATCTGCTTCGTCACGCACTCCATCCCGGAAGCGGTCTATCTCTCGACGAAGATCGTGGTCATGTCGCCGCGCCCGGGCCGCGTCACCGATGTCATCGAATCGACGCTTCCGGCCGAGCGGCCGCTCGGCATTCGCGAGACGCCTGAATTCCTCGAAATCGCCCACCGCGTCCGGGAAGGACTGAGAGCGGGGCACAGCTATGAGGAATAGGATGAAGGATAGTTCCGTCGCATGGCGACCCCTCACCCTAGCTCTCTCCCCGTGCAAGGGGAGAGGGAGCGACCTCGGCACAACAGCCAATCTCATTTGCCGGTGTGAAGAAGGAAGGGCGTGAGCATGGAGAAGGAACAGTTCTTCAAGCACAAGTTCCTGCCGGTCACGACGATCGTACTGGCGATCGTTCTGCTCTGGTACGTCTGCGCCGTTATCCTCAATGCGCCGTTCCAGCGCGATATGGACCGGCGCGGCAATGTCACGCCGACGACGGTGGAATTCATTGGCAAGACCCTGTCGCAGCCGAAACCAACCCTGCCCGCACCGCATCAGGTCGCGCAAAACGTCTTCGAAAACACCTTCCTGCGGGTGCCCACGAACAACCGCAGCCTTGTCTATAATGCCTGGGTGACGCTGGCTCCGACGGCGGTCGGCTTTGCCTTCGGCACGATCCTCGGCGTCCTCTTCGCCGTCGGCATCGTCCACCTCGTCGCGCTTGATCGCAGCCTCATGCCGTGGATCATCGCGTCGCAGACGATCCCGATCCTTGCCATCGCACCGACGATCATCGTCGTCTTCAGCGCGCTCGGCATAGACGGGCTGATCCCCAAGGCGCTGATTTCCACCTATTTGTCATTCTTCCCGGTCACGGTCGGCATGACGAAGGGCCTGCGCTCGCCTGAGATCATGCATCTCGACCTGATGCGCACCTATAATGCCAGCAGCTGGCAGACCTTCTGGAAGCTGCGCGTGCCGGCATCGATCCCCTTCCTCTTCACCTCGATGAAGGTGGCGATCGCCGCAAGCCTCGTCGGCACCATTGTCGGCGAACTTCCCACAGGCGCGGTCGCCGGCATCGGCGCAAAACTGCTCGCGGGCTCCTATTACAGCCAGACGATCGACATATGGGCCGCGTTGGTTGCGGGCTCCATCCTCGCGGCAATTCTCGTCGGCATCGTCAACATCGCCGCCCGCATCGTCGAGCGCTCGATGGGAGGCAGAACGGCATGAGATCCTTTCATTTCCCTTGGCAGGGCGTACTTGCCATTCTTCTCTGTCTTCTGGCGATTCCCGCATTGCCGCTGCTCGCGGCGGATGCCGCAGCACCGATCAGTAGCGGAACGACCTTCGTCATCTTCATTCTCATCGCCGCAGCCGCAGCACTCTCCTTCATGCGCCTCTCCGAGGAGCTGAACGCAGCGATCCTCTTCTTCGGCGCGCATGCCGCCGCATGGCTGCTGTTGGCGGGAGTTTCCGGCAACGAGGGCAAGGCGCAGGCATCCTTCTTCATCCTGATCGCCGCTGCCTGGCTGTTGGCCTGGCGCTGCGTTTCCGTCCTGTCGTCGATGCGCGCGCATTCGACCGCCGGCAGCTATTCGCTACGGCTGCTGATCCCTGCAATCTTCGGCGTGTGGATATTGATCATCTGGGAAGCAATCACCCGCGGCGCCGGCGTTTCGCTTGTACTGCTGCCACCGCCGAGCGCTATAGGCACCCGCATCGCCAACTCGCTGCCGACGCTCTGGATCGATGTGCGCCAGACGATCCTGACCTCTGTCCTGATCGGCTACATCATCGGCTGCGCCAGCGGCTTTGCCGTCGCCATTCTTGCCGACCGCTTCGCCTTCCTGCGCCGCGGCCTGCTGCCGATCAGCAATTTCGTCTCGGCCCTGCCGATCATCGGCGTCGCGCCGATCATGGTCATGTGGTTCGGCTTCGACTGGCAGTCCAAAGCGGCCGTCGTCGTCATCATGACCTTCTTCCCGATGCTGGTGAATACGGTGACAGGCCTTGCCGCCGCCGGCAACATGGAGCGCGACCTGATGCGCACCTATGCATCGAGCTACTGGCAGACGCTGTTCAAGCTGCGCCTGCCCGCAGCCGCTCCGTTTATTTTCAATGCGCTGAAGATCAACTCGACCCTGGCCATGATTGGTGCCATCGTGGCGGAGTTCTTCGGCACCCCCATGTCGGGCATGGGCTTTCGCATTTCAACCGAGAATGGCCGGTTGAACCTCGACATGGTCTGGGCCGAGATCGCGGTTGCCGCGATCGCCGGCTCCGTCTTCTACGGTATCGTCGCCATCATCGAACGAATGGTGACGTTCTGGCATCCGTCTATCCGTGGTGGGCAGACGTAATCCAGGATCTCTTCCAAGGGATCGAGGCATAACTCCAGAGGGAAAAGGGTGAAGACATGAAAAAAATAATGTTTGCATTGATGGCAAGCGCCATGACGCTCGCCGCCACCCAGGCTGCAATGGCGGCAGACAAGGTGACGCTGCAGCTGAAATGGGTGGCTCAGGCCCAGTTCGGCGGTTACTTCGTCGCCAAGGACAAGGGCTTCTACAAGGAGGAAGGCCTCGACGTCGACATCAAGCCCGGCGGCCCCGATATCGCTCCGGAGCAGGTGATCGCCGGCGGCGGCGCCGACGTCATCGTCGACTGGATGGGTGGTGCGCTCGTTGCCCGCGAAAAGGGCGTGCCGCTGATCAACATCGCCCAGCCCTACGAAAAATCCGGCCTGGAGCTGATCTGCCCGAAGGACGGCCCGGTCAAGACGGAGAAGGATTTCAAGGGCCACACCCTCGGCGTCTGGTTCTACGGCAACGAATATCCGTTCTTTGCCTGGATGCACAAGCTTGGCCTGAAGACCGACGGCGGCAAGGATGGCGTCAACGTTCTCAAGCAGAGCTTCGACGTGCAGCCGCTGGTTCAGAAGCAGGCCGACTGCATCTCCGTCATGACCTATAACGAATACTGGCAGGCGATCGATGCCGGCTTCAAGCCCGAAGACCTGACCGTCTTCAACTACACCAAGCTCGGCAACGACCTTCTGGAAGACGGCCTCTACGTCAAGGAAGACAAGCTGAAGGATGCGAAGTTCAAGGCCGACATGGTGAAGTTTGTCCGCGCTTCCATGAAGGGCTGGAAATATGCCGTCGAGCATCCGGATGAAGCCGCCGAAATCGTCATGGACAATGGCGGTCAGGATGAAAACCACCAGAAGCGCATGGCGGCCGAAGTCGCCAAGCTCATCGGCAACGGCAAGCTCGACATGAAGACCTATGACCGTACGGCCGAAGCCTTGCTCGACCAGAAGATCATCAACAAGAAGCCGTCCGGCGCCTATACGCACGAGATCACGGACGCCGCTCTGAAGTAGTCTCAAGGCACGTCAAATCATGGAAACGCGCGAGGCTTCCGGTCCCGCGCGTTTTTTTTCATTTTGTAACAGCAGCAACAAAAGGCTGGCTTTCTTGCTGCATCTGGCTGAAAAGCCCTCGGCTATCAATTATTCGAATGCCGACATCACAATGCCGTGATTGCTTCGCACGGTTGTGACCAGTAGAAATGCCCGCGAAATCATTTTCTCGTGATCTTGCGAGAATTGAAAACCGCTCCCATCTACAGCAGCGATTTTAGGATGAGGGACCTGCAAGGCATGACAGACGGATATTGATCCGCCGGGGAATCCGGCCCGCATGCAGTGATCCCCCGTGTTCGCGACGGAAAACAGCGAAATTCCTTTGACCAAACGCCGAACTGGAACCGGACGCATGGCCCTCACGCCGTTTAGACTTCTGAGCACGACTGCCATACTGCTTTCCCTGCTGGCCGCGCCCGCCGCCCTGGCAGAGCAGCCCGCCGTCACCACGCCGAAGCAGAACCTGCCCGCAATCGTCATCACCACAGCCGCGGTGCGTCATTTGACCGACAAGGTCGTCGCGACCGGGACGGTGAAGGCCGTCGAGGAGGTCTACATCCAGCCGCAGGTGGATGGCCTGTCGATCCGTTCGCTCAACGCCGATGTCGGCGACAAGGTCGAGGCGAACAGCACGCTCGCCACGCTGAACGACGATGCGCTGATCCTGCAAAAGAGCCAGATGCAGGCGACACGGGCGAAGGGCGAGGCAAGCCTGGCGCAGTTGCGCGCGCAGCTCACCGAAGCGCACGCCAATGCGGAAGAGGCCGAATTGCAGCGCGTGCGCGCCGTGACCATGGGCGCCAAGGGCACGATGTCAACCTCCGCCGTGGAGCAGGCGAATGCCGCCGCTGCCGCCAACAAGGCGCGCGTGGTCTCCGCCGAGCAGGCGATCGCGGTTGCCGAGGCCGATCTCAAGGTCACCGACAGCCAGATCGCCGACACCGACCTGAAACTTGCCCGTACCGGCATCAAGACCCCGGTCGCAGGCACCGTCGCCTCGCGCGATGCCCGCATCGGCGCCATCGCCAACGGCAATGGCGATCCGCTTTTCACCATCATCCGGGATAGCCAGCTCGAGCTGGTGGTCGATGTGTCCGAGAGCGACATCACCAAGATCTCGACCGGGCAGAAGGCTTTCATCGCCCTCTCCGGCAATCGCGAAAAGCTTGCTGGAACCGTCCGCCTCGTCGCGCCGATCGTCGATCCCGTCACCCGCCTCGGCGCTGTGCATATTTCCATCGATGATGGCGAGAAGGCGCGTGCCGGTATGTATGGCAGCGCCGAGATCATCATTCGCCAGGGAGATGGGATCGCGCTGCCCCTGACGGCGGTCAACAGTGAGGAAAACGGCTCATCGGCCCGCAAGGTCGAAAACGGCGTCGTCAAGTTCGTGACTGTCGAGACCGGCATTCAGGACGGCGGCTATGTCGAGATCCTCAAGGGGCTGCAGGCAGGTGACGAGGTCGTCGCCAAGGCCGGCGCCTATGTGCGTGACGGCGACCACATCACGCCGGTACGCGACGCGTCGCAAGCCTCCAACTGAGCGAGAACGGCAAGATGAATTTCTCCGCCTGGTCCATCCGAAATCCCGTCGCCCCGCTCCTCGGCTTCTTCCTGCTGATGGTGGTGGGCGCGCACGCTTTCTTCAACCTGCCGATCACCCGCTTCCCCAACATCGACGTGCCCGTCGTCAACGTCACCGTGACGCAGAGCGGCGCCTCGCCGGCCGAACTCGAAATGCAGGTGACGAAAGAGATCGAAGACGCTGTCGCCAGCATCAACGGCATCGACGAGATCCAGTCGACCGTCACCGACGGCCAATCGCAGACCGTCGTCATCTTCCGCCTGGAAGTGCCGACGCAGCAGGCGGTTCAGGACACCAAGGACGCCATTGACCGCATCCGCGGCAACCTGCCATCGACGATTGATGCGCCGATCGTTTCCAAGGTCGATGTCGTCGGCCAGGCGATCCAAAGCTTCGCCGTTTCCTCGCCGAACATGACGCTTGAGGAGCTGTCCTGGTTCGTGGACGACACGGTCAAGCGCGCCCTGCAGGGCAAGGCAGGCATCGGCCGCGTCGACCGCTACGGCGGCGCTGACCGCGAGGTGCGCATCGAGCTCGACCCGAACAAGCTGAACGCCTACGGCATCACGGCGCTTTCGGTGAGCCAGCAGTTGCGCAGCACCAACATCGACCTCGGCTCCGGCCGCGGCCAGGTTGCCGGCAGCGAACAGGCCATCCGCGTGCTCGGCGACGCCCGCAATGTCGCCCAGCTTGCCGACACCACGATCGCGCTCACCAACGGCCGCTTCGTTAAGCTCTCCGCCCTCGGCGCGATCAAGGACACCTATCAGGAGCCGAAGTCCTTCTCGCGGTTCAACAGTGCACCGGTCGTCACCTTCGGCGTATTCCGCGCCAAGGGCGCGAGCGAGGTAACGGTCGCCCAGACGGTTGCCGACACGCTCGACAAGGTGCGCGCGGAGAACCCGAACGTCTCGATCGAGAAGATCGACGACTCCGTCTACTACACCTATGGCAACTACGAATCCGCGATGCATACGCTGATCGAAGGCGCCATACTGGCCGTCATCGTCGTTTTCCTGTTCCTGCGGAACTGGCGTGCGACGCTGATATCGGCGGTCGCTCTGCCGCTCTCCGCGATCCCGACGTTCTGGGTCATGAACC
The DNA here is from genome assembly GCA_000799755.1 of Martinezella tropici. Classification (GTDB taxonomy): domain Bacteria; phylum Pseudomonadota; class Alphaproteobacteria; order Rhizobiales; family Rhizobiaceae; genus Rhizobium; species Rhizobium tropici_A. Next base: position 481,003 of record JUHI01000002.1, on the reverse strand, counting down.
AGATCGGCTTCTCGCTGAACCTCGTCAGCTTCCTGGCATTGACGCTGGCAACAGGCATTCTCGTCGACGACGCCATCGTCGAGATCGAGAACATCGCCCGCCACATCAAGATGGGCAAGACGCCCTATCGCGCCGCCATCGATGCCGCAGACGAAATCGGCCTGGCCGTCATCGCGACGACCTTCACCATCATCGCGGTCTTCGTGCCGGTGTCCTTCATGCCGGGCATTCCGGGCCAATATTTCATCCAGTTCGGCCTGACCGTCGCCTTCTCGGTGTTCTTCTCGCTGCTGGTGGCGCGTCTGATCACACCGATGATGGCCGCTTACCTGATGCGCGCCGAAGATGGCGTAGACGACCATCACGACAATGACGGCCGCTTCATGCGCGGCTATAGCTGGCTGGTGCGGGTGACAACGAAGAAGTGGTATACGCGCTATCCGACGCTGGTTGCCGCCTTCGCTTTCTCGGTTGCTTCCGTCTTCGCCCTCATCATGTTCGTCCCCGGCAGCTTCATCCCGCCGGAAGACTCCTCGCGCATCGTGCTGTCGGCCGAACTGCCGCCGAACGCCCGGCTCGACGACACGGAGCAGGCGACGAACGAGATCTATCGCCGCGTGAAGGGCATAGACGGCGTTGACAGCGTCTTCGTGCTCGGCGGCGCTTCGCCGAAGGGCGACCTGGAACTGCGCCGCGCAACGGTGACGCTGACGCTCGGCAAGCTCGACCAGTCTCTGACGAAAAAGCTGGTGAACGACGTCCTCGGCTCGCTGCCCGTCATCGGGCCCTACCTGCCGAAGGTCGCCGTGAATGGCCGCGTGCGCCCGCAGTGGGAAATCGAAAAGGAAGTCTTTGCCAAGCTGCGTTCGATCCCCGACGTCCGCATCACCAAGCTGAACGACCGCGGCGACCGCGACCTGACCTATAACTTCCTCTCGCGCAGCGAGAAGGATCTGAACCAGGCGGTCGGCATTCTCGAAGCCAAGCTGCGCACCGACCCGGCGCTCGCCAATGTCAGCGCCGACGGCGCCCTGCCGCGACCCGAACTGCAGATCTATCCGCGCAAGGACGAGGCGGCCCGCCTCGGCATCACGCCGCAGATGATTTCCGACACGATCCGCGTGGCGACCATCGGCGACATCGACGCTTCGCTTGCGAAGATCTCGCTTGACGATCGCCAGATCCCGATCCGCGTCCAGGCCTCGCTTGGCATGCGCCAAGATCTGGCGGCGATCCGTGCGTTGCGCATCAAGACGTCCATGGGCACCACCGGACAGGCGTCTACAAACGCCACCGTGCCGTTGTCGAGCGTGGCCGACATCGACTATTCGGAGGGCCTGTCCTCCATCAAGCGCAACAACCGCTTCCGAGTCGTCGCCATCGGCGCCGACCTGCCGCAGGGCGTGGCGCTGGATACAGCATCGGAACACTTCCTCGATATCGTCAACAACGCCAAGATCCCGGCAACCGTGCATCTGGCCGAAAGCGGCGATACCAAGGTCCAGAAGGAAATGGAGCAGAGCTTCGGCAATGCCATGCTGCTCGGCCTGCTGCTCGTCCTGACCGTGCTCATCCTGCTGTTCAAGGACGTGATCCAGCCCTTCACCATTCTGCTGTCGCTGCCCCTGGCGATCGGCGGCGTGGCGCTGGCCCTGATCGTGACCGGCAACGCGCTCTCCATGCCCGTCATGATCGGCATTCTGATGCTGATGGGCATCGTGACGAAAAACGCCATCCTGCTCGTCGATTTCGCCATCGAGATGATGCATCAGGGCATGCCACGGCTAGAAGCGGTCGTCGAAGCCGGTCGCAAGCGTGCCCGCCCGATCATCATGACCTCGATCGCCATGTCGGCGGGCATGTTGCCATCCGCTCTCGGCGTCGGCGAAGGCGGCTCGTTCCGCGCGCCTATGGCCATTGCCGTGATCGGCGGCATCATCGTCTCGACGGTGCTCAGCCTGGTGGTCGTGCCGTCCTTCTTCCTGATCATGGACGACCTGTCCCGCCTGCTCGGCTATCTCTTCGGCAGGCTCGTCGGCAAGAAGGATGCGGATGATGTCGTTGTAACCAAGGAAGGCCTGGCCGTTGCCGTCAATGAGAACCGCCAGTCGCTCGCCACGCTGGAAGAGCGGCTGGAGGCCATGGAAAACGGGGATGCGCGCGGCTCCAAGCCGACAGCTACGAACGTGCTAAGGCTGCCGCCCCTCGCGGCGGAATAGAACAATCTCGATGGATATGCAGAGAGTGACGGGGCGGCTCAGAGGCCGCCCTGTTCCTTCAGGAAATCGACGATCCTGCTGACGCCCTCGCCCCGCTTCATGTCGGAAAAGACGAAGGGGCGAGCTTGACGCATCCGGGTGGCATCGCGGTCCATCACCTCGAGATCGACTTCAACGAAGGGCGCCAGATCCTTCTTGTTGATGACGAGAAGGTCGGATTTGGTGATACCGGGGCCGCCCTTGCGCGGGATTTCCTCGCCCTGGCACACCGAGATCACGTAGATGGTGATATCGGCGAGATCGGGCGAGAAAGTCGCCGCCAGATTGTCGCCGCCGGATTCGATGAAGACGACGTCGAGGTCGGGCAGCCGCTCGTTGAGACCAGCAATGGCCTGCAGGTTGATCGTCGCATCCTCACGGATGGCGGTGTGCGGGCAGCCGCCGGTCTCGACGCCGACGATGCGGTCGGAGGTCAGGGCCTGCATCCGCACCAGCGCTTCCGCATCCTCGGTCGTGTAGATGTCATTGGTGACGACGGCGACGGAATAGTCGTCACGCATCGCCTTGCACAGCTTCTCCGTCAACGCCGTCTTGCCGGAACCGACCGGGCCACCGATGCCGACGCGCAAGGGTCCATGTCTCGATTTCATGCTTGCAACTCCGATAAAGCGTCAGCATAGCGAAGCGCCGCGTGGCCGCACAGCGGCGAATGACGTAGGCAATGCTTCGATTTCAGTATTTTTCCGATGGCGCGCATCATGAGCGGAAGAGCCGTGTGCCCTGAGTTTCATGGCGCAAGCTTGCGATATCCGCCTGCACGCTTGCCGAACCGAGATCGTCGAGGCTCGATTGCGCCGCCCGGCGCGCGGTAGCAGCAAGGAACTCCTCCAGCCGCGCGAGGATGGCAACGCCATCTTTCTGTCCGCTGACGCCAAGACGAATACCGGCCGATACCATCTGCGAGGCGAGCGCATGCAGGAAAGCGGCAGCCGCCCTTTCGGCAACGATACCATGAGCGCCTGCGACGGCACCGACCGCAACCGGATAGGCCGTTCTTGCCGGAAGCATCGAAAAGATCTCGTGCGGCCAGGCAGCCGCAGCTGAGAGAAAGGCATCTCCGAGCAGCATCGTCTCATTGTGCCGCTCCTTCGAGCCAGCCAGCGCCTCGGCGAGTTCCGCAACGGCTGCGAGCCGCCGCATATCTGCATCCGCCCGATGCGCCTCGACCAGCAGCACCGCATCGTTCCACACCGCACCGTTCCGGATAAGTGTTGCGGTCCAATCTCCAAGACCGCCGCTGTCACGCACCAAACCATCATGCACGGCCCGCTCGAGACCGCCGGAATAGGCAAACGATCCCACCGGAAATGCCGGCGACAGCCAGGCCATCAGTCGCAGGATGGCCTGCAGATCGCCATCATCCGAAACCGCTGTGCCGGTCATCACGGTTCAATCATGCGAGTGGTTGTGATGATCGTGACCATGATGATGGTCGTGCCCATGCGAATGGCCGCCATGGGAGTTATAGGCGCCCCGCGCCGGCTGGAAAGGCTCGCTGACCTCGGTGACAACAGCGCCCAGCCCTTCGAGCATGGCGCGGATCACGTGGTCGCGCAGGATCAGGATGCGCTCCTCCTCGATCTGCGCGGAGAGATGCCGGTTGCCCAGATGCCAGGCGAGTTCGATGAGATGCCGGCGGTCGCGCGGGCGGATTTCGAAAAGCTTTTCATCCGCCGCAACGACCTCGATCAGCTCGCCATCCTCGCGCACCAGCAGATCGCCGCTCGCAAACAAGACCGGCTCCTTGAGGTCGAGCATGACCATCTCGCCATTTTCGAGATGCAGCAGCTTGCGGCGCAGATGCCGGAGATCATGCGGCAGGACGACACGATCGATCGGATTGGAGGAAGGCGTGCCGGCCGGCAGATAGGAGGTGACGCGTAGCATGGCTGTTCCAGATTAAGACTTTGTCAGACCATGCAAAATAGTCGCCTCGCGCGCAAGCATCAATGACGCGGGAACATACTACATCCGCTGCACATAGCGTTGCAGTTCGCGAACATCCGTTGTCGCCTCCTGCTCCTGCTCCGTCGCGCAACGATGCCAGACCTGCGACAATCGCTCGCGCTCGTGCATGACGCGGTTACGGCCGAGCGTCTTGGCAAGATAAAGCGCCTTGTCGGCAGCGGCATAGACGGCTTCCGTCTTGCGATCCCTACCGATGTCGGCAATCCCGGCGGAAATGGTGATTTTCACCGAACCGCCATCGATGGCGATCGGATATTCGGCGATCCGCTCCTTGATCTCCTCGACCCGCGCGATGCGTTCGGCCGTATCGCCGCCATGGACGATGGCGCCGAATTCTTCGCCGCCGAGCCGCGCAATGACATCCTCTCCGATAAAGGCATCGGAAAAAATCCGCGATACCGTAACGATCACGGCATCGCCCGACGCGTGCCCAAAGCGGTCGTTGATCGTCTTGAACCGATCGACGTCGAAGATCACCAGCGATGCTCCCTCGCCCGCCTGATTGAGCGCTTCGGTGAAAGCGCGCCGGTTCAGCAGGCCGGACAGCATGTCGGTGCGGCTCAGAAGCTCGAACTCGGCGCGGGAGACGGCAAGCTTGTGAATTGAAAAGCCGGCCCAAACAGCCAAAGCGCCGGAAACGGTGCCCCCGATAATCCAGGCCAGCAGAACGCCGAAGCGCATCGCTTCCAGGACCGGCAACGGCAAAAGATCGAACCACGAGAGCCCGAACACCATCGCGACAATGATTGCCAACGACATGATAACGGCAACAAAACTCATCTTAAGCGCGAAAATAAAAATCGCACGTCGCTGCTGAAAATTACCGAGCTCGGCCTGCAGCGAAATCCATTGCTTCATGCGATTCACCTTCCTCAGCCACCATTTCGATCATGTGAGATAGGGGTCAAGGCGCTTCCAGGTCTTTAATGCAACAGTTAAAATGCGAGGCATTTCCCAACTTGTGAACAGCCAGCGACGCCCATCTCAAAAAGCTGGTTCGTCGATAGAAATCGGAGGCATCAGCCCCGCCGCATAGGACTGCAATAATTCTGTATTCAGCACACAGCAGCATGAAACCCTCGCAAGACCGGGGGTTCGCGCATAGCGATCATTGGACCGATATCAGGCCTGGAAATGCCCTCAGAAAAGGAAATAGCGCTGCGCCATCGGCAGCACGGTCGCCGGCTCGCAGGTCAGAAGCTCGCCGTCGGCGCGCACTTCATAGGTTTCAGGATCGACTTCGATATGCGGTGTCAGGCTGTTATGGATCATCGATGCCTTGGAGATGCCGCCGCGCGTGTTTTTGACAGGCAGCAGCGCCTTGGCGATACCGAGTTTGCCGGCAAGCCCGGCATCGAACGCCGCCTGCGAAACGAAGGTCACGGAGGAATTCGTCCGGTTCTTGCCGTATGCGCCGAACATTGGGCGGTAGTGCATCGGCTGCGGCGTTGGAATGGAGGCATTCGGATCGCCCATCGGCGCTGCGGCAATGGAACCGCCAATCAGAACCATCTCCGGCTTCACGCCGAAGAAGGCCGGATTCCAGAGGACCAGATCGGCGCGCTTGCCGACTTCGATCGAACCGACCTCATGGCTGACGCCGTGCGCAATCGCCGGGTTGATCGTATATTTGGCAATATAGCGCTTGGCGCGATAATTATCGTTGTCGCCGGTTTCCTGCGCCAGACGGCCGCGCTGGCGCTTCATCTTGTCGGCGGTCTGCCAGGTGCGGATCGCCACTTCGCCGACGCGGCCCATGGCCTGGCTGTCGGACGAGATGATCGAGAAGGCGCCGATATCGTGCAGAATATCTTCCGCCGCGATCGTTTCCTTGCGGATGCGGCTTTCGGCAAAGGCGATATCTTCAGGAATAGACGGCGACAGGTGATGGCAGACCATCAGCATGTCCAAATGCTCGGCGATCGTATTGACCGTGTAGGGTCGCGTCGGATTGGTCGATGAGGGAATGACGTTCGACTGGCCGCAGATCTTGATGATATCGGGCGCATGGCCGCCGCCTGCACCCTCCGTGTGGAAGGCATGGATCGTGCGCCCCTTGATGGCACCGATCGTATCCTCCACGAAACCGCTTTCATTCAACGTATCCGTGTGGATCATCACCTGGACATCGTATTCGTCGGCCACGCTGAGGCAGCAATCGATCGCTGCCGGCGTGGTGCCCCAATCCTCATGCAGTTTCAGCGCGCAGGCGCCACCGAGGACCATTTCCTCCAGCGCGGCGGGCATGGACGCATTGCCCTTGGCCGATAGGCCGATATTCATCGGAAACGCATCGAAGGATTCGATCATGCGCGCCAGATGCCAAGGCCCCGGCGTGCAGGTCGTTGCCAGCGTGCCGTGCGCCGGCCCGGTGCCGCCGCCGAGCATCGTGGTGATACCCGACACGAGCGCTTCCTCGATCTGCTGCGGGCAGATGAAATGAATATGGCTATCCATGCCGCCGGCAGTGACGATCTTGCCTTCGCCCGCGATCACTTCCGTGCCCGGCCCGACGATTATATTTATACCCGGTTGCGTATCCGGATTTCCAGCCTTGCCGATCGCGACGATGCGACCGTCCTTCAGGCCGATATCCGCCTTGACGATCCCCCAATGGTCGAGGATCAAAACATTGGTGATGACGGTATCGACGGCACCGTTCGCCCGCGTCACCTGGCTCTGCCCCATGCCGTCGCGGATGACCTTGCCACCGCCGAACTTCACCTCTTCGCCATAGGTGGTGAAATCCTTCTCCACCTCGATGAACAATTCGGTATCGGCCAGACGAACCTTGTCGCCGACCGTCGGTCCGAACATGCTGGCATAGGCGGCGCGGGAAATCCTGTAGGGCATCGATCAATCTCCTTGGGAGGCAGAGAGGAGGTTCGTGTCGGCAAGACGACGCAGACGGCCGCGGGAAACATAGGCGTCCACCAGCCGCTTCTCGGCGGCAAAGGGATGCTCTTCCCAGCCCGTGTGGCTGAAGCCGGTAATGGCGATATCGTCGTCGGGATGGCGCGCCATCACCTCGGCAATTACGATCAGGCCGCTGCTCGGCACCACGTAGGAGCCGGGATCATGGTCCGCCAGCGCCGCATCGACGCCTTCGTGAATGGACTGGCCGATGACAACATGACGCTTGCCGGTCGCCTGGCAGAAGGCGGTGAACTGGTCGGTGTAATCGTCGCAGAAGTCGTCGAGTTCCGGATGCGAAATCGCCAGCGGCGCACGCAATGCGGCAAATTTGCCCGGATCGCGCACGCTCCAGATTTCTGATGCCGCGGCGACAGCGGGGCTCTTGCGCCACTCGGCGGAGCCAAGCATGGCGCGCGCCGGCCGCCCTGTGTTGCAGACCGCAACGACATCGGTGCGACTGCCGCCGGCCCCCATCGAGCGGCAATCGTTGAAGCGGATTACGAGATCGGCGGCATCGATGACGGTTGCGGCACCCGCCGCAATCTCACCATTGCCGACGATGATCACGCTGCGTCGAGAGCTCACTGATCGCCCTCCGGTCCATCGGCAAGATCTTTCAGCTCCTTGGTCCGCTTCTTGGTCAGGTCCGCCTTGCAGCCGGAAACGAGCATCGGCTCCATCGAGCCACCGCGCGCCTGAAAGCCCTGTGCTTCGCATTCCCCGTCGCGATAGTCCACCCAGGCGCGCTGCGCCTTGATAAGCGCCTTTTCGGCACCCTTCAGGTCATCATCCAGATCCGAGTCGATAGCGACCATCGCAGCCCGTGTCTTCTTGTATTGGGCATTCAGCGCTTTGTCGGCCGTATCGAAATCGAGTGCGGCGCAAATGTTCAGGTCCGTCTGCGCCTCCGCCTTGGCACAATCGATCTTCGGTTCATCCGGATTGTTCTGTGCATAGGCAGGGGCGCAGATCAGGATCGCGGCAAGGGCCGCGGCGGCGGCAGGCAATTTCATCGACATCAAAATCTCCTAAAAAATCTATAGCTTGCCCATGACCTGCTGACGGAAGCCATAGACCTCGCGTTTTCCCGATAGCGGGATCAGCGTTACCAAACGCGTCTGCCCCGGCTCGAAGCGCACGGCGGTTCCGGCGGGAATGTCGAGCCGCATGCCCCTTGCCTGGTCGCGGTCGAAGGAAAGCCCGGCATTGGTCTCGGCAAAATGATAGTGACTGCCGACCTGCACCGGCCTGTCGCCGGTATTGGAAACTTCGAGCGTCACTGTCGGCGCTCCGGCATTGAGTTCGATATCGCCGCCCGCAGCGATGATTTCACCTGGAATCATGGTTCTCTCCTCATGCGGCCCGAACGGGCGCACATCCCTCTGCTTTCAGAACACGCTTGGTCGAAGCAGGATATTTGACAAGCAACCGCGCCGGACGGATAGGACGCCGGGCGAAATCGCCACCGCAGTTCGGGCAGACACCGCGCAGGATGTTGTCGACGCAATCCGTGCAGAAGGTACACTCGAAAGTACAGATCATCGCCTGCTCGCTCTCCGGCGGCAAATTCCTGTCGCAGCATTCGCAGTTGGGTCTCAGTTCCAGCATGATAAGCTTACCTGATCGGCTCGTGGACGGTGACCAGCTTGGTGCCGTCGGGGAATGTCGCTTCAACCTGGATATCATGGATCATCTCGGCAATGCCTTCCATCACCTGATCGCGGGTGATGACATGGGCGCCAGCCTCCATGAGTTCGGCAACCGGGCGGCCGTCCCGCGCCCCTTCGACCACGAAATCCGTGATCAGCGCAATGGCTTCGGGATGATTGAGCCTGACGCCGCGCTCCAGCCGCCGCCGTGCCACCATCGCTGCCATCGAGATCAGCAGCTTGTCTTTTTCTCTTGGAGTGAGGTTCATCGCCTACCTATGTGATCGCTGGTTTTCAGAGCATGATGCCGAAAAATATGAGCTGCTTTCGGACGGCATCATGCTCTGCTTCTTTGGTTTTGGCGCCGGATGATTTTAGGTCAAGCAGGCCTGAAATCATCCGGCTCCGGGCACTACAGGTTCCAGACTTTCGGCACGGGCGCTCCATTGCGCAAGGCAGAAATGATCGGAATGAGGATTTTTCTGAGGGCGAAACCATCCGCGGCCGCAAGCCGCACGACAAGCTTCCCGCCCCAATGGCTGGCCCCGCCCATATGGCTTTCGAGCAGCGGCCTGACCCGGCCGAGGTAGGTTTCGGCAAGCGGCCCGACATAGAGCACGGTCGCAAAAGCAACCTGACCGTCGAGGACGGCCATCTTTGCCGTCAATGCGGCGACATCGCCATCAAACCGCAGATCCTCGACGTGGACGAGCCTTCCGCCACGACGAATACGCCAGCGGTCCCGGAACAGGCCTCGCTCCATCGCCTCCCCCATGGCCTTCCGCCCGAGAAGGATCGCCTCGACGGAGAGGAATTCGGCTGTGTCTTCAAGCTCGACATTCAACGCACGCGAGAGCGAGGCGCGGTCGAACAGGATGGTCTCCTGCGGCAGCCAATCGACCCGCGCGCCGCTACCGACCTTGATCGAGGTTTCCACTTCTGCCGTACCCACCGAAGCTTTGTAGATTTTTTCGCAGGCCTGCGTCGTCACATCGATCCGCGTACCCGGCGCGGCAACGAAGCTCCAATCCATCCGGTCGCCGCCCGTGAGGCCGCCGGCGGTGTTGATGATAACGGCCTCCATGGAATGATCGAAAGTTTCCGGCAGCCTGATCTTGGCCGCTCCCTCCTGGAAAAGTTCGGCCAGGCGGGTCCGGCCGCCGAGCGACTTGGCCGCAAGATGACCGCGTCCTCGCGCCCTCTGCGGTCTCGTGCCTGCCGCCATCAATGCCATCAGCCCTCTCCACACATCACTTCACGCCGAAGCCCGGCCATTGAAGCCCGGCAAGGAATAAATGCAAGCAATTCCTGTGCCTTATGCGATCCTCCGCAACATCGTCCCGATGCCGATGACATCAGCCGCATTTTTCGCCAAACGCCGAAAAGAAAGGCAATGATCACCGCGGGCCGAAGGGACACCGGTAACTCTGCCTGAGAACCGCATCTACACCTTCACCACCGAGAAGAAGAGGAAGCGCGCCTTGGTCGTCAGGCTCTTATAGGCATCCGGAAAAAGCGTGCTGACCCTCGGGTCCGGCGGCGGTTCGCTGACGACGTCGATCCTAAATCCCGCCGATTTCAGCGCATCGAACATGGCGTGGAGCGGCCGGTGCCAGAACCGCATGGTGATGTCCTTGCCGCCGCGGTGCCATGTCTCGCTGAAATTATAGGTCGCGAAATAGCTTTCTCCGCCAGCCGGATCATGATCCATGAACGGGTGATGCGTCGAAAAAATCAGCCGGCCGTTATCGGATAATACCCGCCTGAACTCCGAAAGAGGCCGCGTCCAATCGTGCAGATAATGCATGACCAGTGAGGCCATGACCAAATCGAAGGCGCCGTCCTCGAAAGGCAGCGGTTCGTTCAGATCCGCCAGTAACAGCTTCGCCCGCCCCTCCAGGCGACGTCGAGCGATATCCAGCAAGCCAGCGCTTGCATCGATACCGGTCAGGATAGCGCCTCGATCAACGAGAGCGGCGGCATGAGCCCCGCCGCCGCAACCCGCATCGAGCAAGCGAAGTCCGGCCACGTTTCCCGCCAGAGAGAGAATGGCGGGCCGCTCGTAATAGGCATTCCAGGCATTGTTCTCGTTGTCGGCCTGATAGGCGGCGGCAAACGCATCATAGTCATTCTCGGACAACGTCACCCCCTCGCCGATGAACGGCATGGTCGACAATCTCGTCTGGTTGACGAAACTAATCCATTGATCCGCAATTTCCGCGACACGGCAGTGATTTCCGGCCGCGAGCAGCCCGCCGTGCGATTAGACCACCCGATCCGGCGGCTGATGTCCGGCAAAGAAGGCGGTGATATTGTCGACCACCTTCATGCCCATGGCCGTGCGCGTCTCCTCTGTGGCACTTCCAAGATGCGGCAGCAGCACGACATTGTCCATTTCCCGCAACCGTTCGGGAACATGCGGCTCCGCCTCATAGACATCGAGGCCGGCGCCGCGGATCGTGCCCCGTTCCAGCGCCGTAACAAGCGCGGCTTCGTCGACCACATCGCCCCTTGCAGTATTGATCAGGAATGCGCCCGGCTTCATGGCAGTGAAGCGATCCGCATTCATCAGATGGCGGTTTTCCGCGCCGCCGGGGCAATGCAGGGAGACGAAATCGGAAACTTCGAGAACATCCTCGACAGTCTGCAATTGCATGGCGCCGTAGCGCGAAGCCTCCATCGGATCAATGGCCGAGCGATTGTAGAAAACGACATCCATGCCGAAGCCGAAATGGCAGCGTTGAGCAAAGGCGCGGCCGATACGGCCGAAGCCGATGATGCCGACAGTCTTGCCGGTCACTTTGGTACCAACCAGATGCGTCGGCCGCCAACCGGTCCAGGCGCCGGCCCGCACTTCTCGCTCACCCTCGCCGCCGCGGCGCGCAACGGACAGAAGCAGCAGCATGGCGATATCGGCCGTGCAGTCGGTCAGCACGCCGGGCGTATTGGTAACGACAACGCCCCTTTCCTTGGCGGCCGCGACATCGATGTGATTGAAGCCGACGCCGAAATTGCCGAGGATCTTGGTTCGGATTGCCTCTCCCTCGAAAAGCTGGGACGGAAGCTTGTCGGAGACAGTAGGCAGAACCGCGTCGTATGTGAGCAGCGCCTCGCGCAGCTGTCCCGCCTCGAGCGCAACATCATCCTTGTTCAGCGTCGTATCGAAACGCTCGGAAAGCACGGTTTCGACCGCCACCGGCCAGCGCCGGGTCACGAGAATACGGGGTTTGCTCATGCTGCCATCCTCCTGCCGATAGAGGGGCAGACTTAAAGCAGCTTCGGCATGAAGGAAATGGCGAACCTATATTGCCGTGATGAAAAAGCCCGGCCAATGGCCGGGCTCCTCGGATGATGACAATGCCGAAAGCCGGCAGAGCAGAACTTACTTCTCGATTTCGGCGTAGTTGTACTTGCCGTCGGAACCCTTGGACCACTTGTACATGACATAGTCCGGACGGGTGATGTCGCCCTTGGAGTTGAAGCCGAGATCGCCGATGGCGGTCTTGAACGGTCCCTTTGCCTTGATTGCGTCGGCAACGGCCATCGGGTCGTTGGAGCCGGCAGCCTTGGCAGCCTCAGCGATAACCTGCAGGGCTGAGTAGGAGTACAGCGTATAGCCTTCCGGCTCATAGCCGGCAGCGCGGAACTTGGCGACGAGATCGGCAGCAGCCGGGTTCTTGCGCGGGTCCGGCGAGAAGGTCATCAGCGTGCCGTCGACGGCGTCGCCGGCGATCGAGGCCAGTTCATTCGAGACGATACCATCGCCCGACATGAAGTGAGCCTTCACGCCCTGGTCGGCCATCTGACGCATGATCAGGCCGGCTTCGGTGTGCAGACCGCCGTAATAGACGAAGTCGACGCCAGCCTGCTTCATCTTGGCGATCAGGGCCGAGTAGTCCTTGTCGCCGGGGGTGATGCCTTCGTAGAGGACTTCCGTCACGCCGGCAGCATTGAGGTTCTTCTTGGTTTCATCGGCAAGGCCCTGACCATAGGGGGTCTTGTCATGCACCACGGCAACCTTGGCACCCTTGAAGTTGTCGGCGATATACTTGCCGGCGACTGCGCCCTGCTGGTCGTCACGGCCGCAGGTACGGAAGGTGTTCCAGAGGCCGCGCTCGGTATATTGCGGGTTGGTGGAAGCCGGGGTGACTTCGAGAATGCCGTTTTCGGCGTAGACTTCCGAAGCCGGAATGGAAACGCCCGAGTTGAAGTGACCGACGACGAACTTGACGCCGTCAGCAACGAACTTGTTGGCGACCGAAACGCCCTGCTTGGCGTCGGAAACGTCGTCACCGAGTTCGATCTTGATCTTTTCGCCGTTGATGCCGCCTGCCGCATTGATGTCGGCTGCGGCCTGCTCGGCGCCCTTCTGGAGCTGCGCGCCAAACGCAGCATTCGCACCCGTCAAGGGACCGCCAACGCCAACAATGATGTCGGCCTTCGCAACGCCGCCGAAAGCGATCATCGCCGACAAAGCCACCGCCGACAGAAGATACTTCTTCATATTATTACTCCCAATTTTTGAGCGGGTTCCGTTTGATCTGCCCTGCGCGATACCCACCAATCATCACGCCGGTAACGCTTGCATTTCGAACTCTGGAAGCATAACCCTGCCCGTTCCCGTTTATTTTTATGGGCAGGACGACGCTCTTATTATTCGCAGACTGTGCCTAGTTTAGGCGCACTGTCAATTCTTCTTCTTCCATGAAAAGGCCGAGGTCTTTTCATAGAGCCAGTAATAATTGTTGACCATCTGATCGGTACGTCGATACCGGTATCCCGCCGTCGAAAAGATCAGCAGCAGCACGACATCGATGATGTAGATGGTGACGTCAAATACGGGGCCATTGAACAGCGCATGGTGCAGGAACTGCAGGCCAAGGCCGATCAGAAAGCTGTAGATGACGACAAGCGGGTAGGTTTCCCAGTTGGACGCAACGGCGCGGCCGGCACGCCACGCGGTCCAGAAGCCGAGGATGACGATAACAACGCGGATGACCATGCGGCCGCCGGTATCGGTGTCGAAGAGAAGTCCCTGCATCTCAAATTCTCCGCGAAACGAAACTCAATGGTGTCCACCTTCGAGATAGGCGGCGCGCACTTCCGGATTGGCAAGCAGCTCCTTGCCCGAACCGCTCATCGTTACCCGGCCGTTGACCATCACATAGGCGCGGTCGGAAAGCTTCAGCGCCGCAAAGGCATTCTGCTCGACGAGGAACACCGTCAGCCCCTGGGTCTGGTTCAGGACCTTGATCGCCTCGAAGATGCCCTTGACGATCAGCGGCGCTAGACCAAGCGATGGCTCGTCCAGAAGCAGCAGCTTCGGACGCGCCATCAGCGCGCGGCCGATCGACAGCATCTGCTGTTCGCCGCCCGAAAGCGTGCCGCCGCGCTGCGACTGGCGCTCCTTCAGGCGCGGGAAGAGCGCGAAGATCTTCTCGACGTCCTCGTTGAAATATTTGAGCTTGTCGAGGCTCGCGCCCATCTGCAGGTTTTCATAGACGGTCATGCGCGGGAAGATGCGCCGGCCTTCGGGCGACTGGGCGATGCGAAGCCGGGCAATCTCGTGCGTCGGCATGCGCGTGATATCGCGGCCATCGAAGGTGACGGAACCGGTGCGGGCCTGCGGGCTGCCGCAGATCGTCATCATCAACGTCGACTTGCCGGCGCCGTTGGCACCGATCAAGCTGACGATCTCGCCGCTGTTGACTTCGATGTCGACGCCGGCGAGCGCGCGGATATTGCCGTAATAGGTTTCGACACCCGCGACTTTGAGAAGTGGTTGCCCCGCCATCAATGTTCACCCTCTTGGAGGTGTTCGACTTCGGCAATCACCTCTTCCACTTCCTCATCCTCGACGCCCAGATAGGCGGCGATCACTCGAGGGTCGTTCTTGACCTCATCCGGCGTGCCGTCGGCGATCTTCTGCCCGTATTCGAGCACGATGACATGGTCGGAAATTTCCATGACCACCGACATGTCGTGTTCGATCAGCAGGATCGACGTGCCGGTATCCTTGCGGATGCTGCGCAGAAACTCGTTGAGAACAAGAGATTCGCGAGGATTGAGACCGGCAGCCGGCTCGTCCAGGCAAAGCAGTTCCGGTCCGGTGCACATGGCGCGGGCGATTTCCAGGCGGCGCTGCGCGCCGTAGGGAAGATCGCCGGCGGGATCATCGGCACGATCGACGAGATCGGCCTTTTCCAGCCAGAAGCGCGCCAGCTCGATCGCATTCTTCGCTTCGCTGCGGTAACGGCCGATGCCGAGCAGGCCGAGGATCGTGTAGCCGGAGGCGCGCATCAGCTTGTTGTGTTGCGCCACCAGCAGGTTTTCGAGCACGGTGAGGCCCGAAAACAGGCGGATATTCTGGAAGGTGCGCGCCACCTTGGCTTCGCGCGTGATCCGGAAATCCGGGAGCCGCTCGAGGAGATACTCCTTGCCGGCCTTCTGGCTGAGGGTGATCATGCCCATCGTCGGCTTGTAGAAGCCGGTGATGCAGTTGAACACCGTGGTCTTGCCGGCACCGTTCGGGCCGATCAGGGCGGTGATGTCGCCGCGCTTCGCCTCGAAGGAGAAGTCGTTGATCGCCATCAGGCCGCCGAACTTCATCGAGAGGTGATCGACCTTCAGCAGGACGTCGCCGGGGGTTGCGGTCACAGCGTTCATCAGCCGTGGCCCTCCTTGGTAAAGCTGCCGGAGACCGCTTTTCGCTCCTTGAGGAAGGCGGTCGGCTCACGCGTGCCGACGAAACCGCGCGGCTTGATGATCATCACGACCACCATGGCGAGGCCGAAGATCAGCATGCGATAGAGCTCCGGCGTAAAATCCTGACCGAAGAACAGCTTGAGGAAATCCATGTCGCGAAGCAGTTCGGTGCCGCCGATCATGGCGATCGCGGCAATCGCGATACCCTTCAGCGATCCCATGCCGCCGAGAACGACGATCGCCAGGATCACGGCGGATTCGAGGAAGACGAAGGATTCCGGTGAAACGAAGCCCTGACGCGCCGCAAAGAAAGAGCCGGCAAAGCCGCCGAACATCGCGCCGGTTGCGAAAGCGGTCAGCTTCGTCGTGACAGTATTGATGCCGAGCGAGCGGCAGGCGATTTCGTCCTCGCGCAATGCTTCCCACGCACGTCCGATCGGCATGCGGCGCAGGCGGATCGTGACATAGGCCGTCAGCATGCAGAGCGCCAGGATGACGTAAAACAAGAAAATCTTGTACCAGGCCGACGAGATCGGCAGGCCGAAGGAACGCACGAAGTTGTGCGGATCTTTCATGTCGAAGGTATAGATGCCGAAGAGCGACGCCTTGGTGATGTTGGAAATGCCGAAGCTTCCCTGCGTCACATCGGTCCAGTTGGTCAGCACGATGCGGATGATTTCTCCGAAGGCGAGCGTGACGATCGCCAGATAGTCACCGCGCAGGCGCAGCACCGGGAAGCCGAGGATCATGCCCCAAAGCGCGGCAAAAATGCCCGACAGCGGCAGCAGTACCCAGAAGGACAGACCGAAATGCATCGACAGCAGCGCGTAGGAATAGGCGCCGACCGCATAGAAGGCGACATAACCGAGGTCGAGCAGGCCGGCGAGGCCGACGACGATATTCAGGCCCCAGGCAAGCATCACATAGATGAGGATCTGAATGCCGAAATTGTCGACATAGGTCAGCGATCCCTGCGGCCCCAAAATCGCCACTGCCGCCAGCGGGTAGATCAGCAGGAGTACAAGCGCGATCTTGTTAAAATGCCTGGCGGCGAAGCTGGGTTCGCCCTCGACCTGCACCACCTTGGCCTTGGCCGCCTTACGGGCCGCCAGATAGGGCTGGACTAATACCGTCATGATGAAACGGCCGACAGCGGCAATGGCGACGATGGTGGCCAGAAGACCCCAGCGCTGCACGATGATCAGCTTGTTGTCCATGTTCTGATCGGTTTTGAGGCCGATATAGAGAACGAACATGCCGAAGGCGATGATGGCGGTCCAGAAGGCATCGATAAGCCCCTTCTGGACAAGGCCGGGCGCGGTCTTGCCTGCAACGAAGTTTGAATTTGCCATGGCGTTATACCTTTTCGACTTCCGGCCGGCCGAGAATACCCGTCGGCTTGAAGATCAGCACGTAGGCCAGGATACCGTATGTAGCGACATCCTTATACGCGATGGGGAAATTGCCAGACCAGAAGGACTCGATGAAGCCGATCATCAGGCCGCCGAGAACGGCGCCCGGCAGCGAACCGATGCCGCCGAGGACCGCAGCCGTGAAGGCCTTGACGCCAGGCACGAAACCGTCCGTGAAGTTGGCGACGCCATAATACATCAGATACATCGTGCCGGCGACGGCCGCGAGGGCTGCACCCATGATGAAGGTGATGGAGATGGTACGATCGACATTGATGCCGAGCAACGCCGCCATCTTGCGATCCTGCTCGGTTGCTCGCTGAGCACGCCCCAGCGCCGTCTTGTTGACGATGTACCAGAAGGCGGCCAGCAACACGACGGTCACGATGAAGATGATGATCTGCTTCAGCGACAGCGAGACGCCGCCGAAATTGTAGACGTCACCCACCAGCGTCGGGATCGGCTTGTTGCGCGGGCCCTGGGCAACCTGGATGAAGTTCGACAGCACGATCGACATGCCGATGGCCGTAATCAACGGCGCCAACCGGAACGAGCCGCGCAGAGGACGATAGGCGATGCGCTCGATCACCCAGTTCCAGAGGCTTGTCATCAGCATGGCGACGATCAGCATCACCAAAAGCATGATCGCGACCGGCAGGCCGGCGAAGAGCGAAACGAGAACCAGATAGGTGATGAGAGCGGCAAAGCCGCCGAGCATGAAAACATCACCGTGGGCAAAATTGATCATGCCGATGATGCCGTAAACCATGGTGTAGCCAATGGCGATCAGGCCGTAGATCGACCCGAGAGTCAGCCCGTTTAAGAGCTGCTGGATAAAATAATCCATATGTCATTTCCCCTGGATGCGCCGTCATACGACACATCTCTTATTACTTTTTTAGGTTCCTTCGAGAGGCCTATGGCCGCGATTCCATACTGGTTTCGAAGCAAATGTGAAGCCAAAAAGGCAAGAAATTGACAAATTCTTTTCAAATCGCCGTGCGCTGATGCGAATCCGACCAAAAATGACAGAAAAGCGGCAGCCTTTGGCTCAAAAACAGCCAAAATCGCCGCCCACCGCGCCCGCGCTGAAAAGCTTTCGTCAGCGGCGGGCCAGTCAGGGTCCGCCGCCAGCGTGTGAGAGACGCCCTCAGGCGCGCATGCGGGCGCCGTCGGCATCGAACAGCGGCTCGACCTGCAACCTTGCAGGCAGAAGCTCGCCGAGCAACTCGATCGACCAGCCCTGCGTTTCGGCGGCAATTTCCTTCGGCACGTAACCGACCGCAACGGAAAGGCCCGAGGCATGAGCATAGCCGCCTGACGTCACCCAGCCGCAAACGGCGCCGTTGTGATAGATCGGCTCGTCGCCGATGACATCGGCATCCTTGGCTGCAAGTATGAAGGTGCACAGGCGCAGCGTACCGCCTTCCGCCTTCTCCTTCGCCGCAGCCGCCTTGCCGATGAAATCGGCCTGCTTGGACAGTGCCACGAATCGGTTGAGGCCAGCCTCCAACGGTCCGTAGAGCGGCCGGTATTCGCGCGACCAGCTACCATAGGATTTGTCGAGTCGCAGCGCGTTCAGCGCCCTGAGACCGAAGAGCCGGATGTCGAATTCGGCACCCTCCTGCATCAGCAGATCAAAGATGTAGCGCTGATGCTCCGGCTTCATCCAGATCTCGTAGCCGAGATCGCCCGTATAGGAGACACGACCGACGATCGCGGGTGC
Organism: Martinezella tropici; assembly: GCA_000799755.1. Lineage (GTDB taxonomy): Bacteria > Pseudomonadota > Alphaproteobacteria > Rhizobiales > Rhizobiaceae > Rhizobium > Rhizobium tropici_A. The sequence goes on along the minus strand of JUHI01000002.1, from coordinate 462,348 downwards.
CATGCCGATATCCATGCGGCGAATCGACATGAAGGGGAAAGCGGCGGTGGAGAGATCCTGATGCGTCAGTTTCTGCAACAGCTTGCGTGAATTCGGGCCCGCGATCGAAAGGCCGAGAAGCGAAAGGCCGAGCGCCTGTAGTTCGACCGAACCGTCCTTGGGCAACAAGCCTTCGAACCAGCGCATATGATAGGCTTCGGCGATACCAGAGCCGATGAGAAGGAAATCTTCGTGTCCAAGCTTAGCCAGCGTGAAGTCGCCGATGAGCTTGCCGTCATGCTTCAGCATCGGCGCCAGCGTCATGCGACCGATCGCCGGAATGCGGCAGGTCAGAAGCGTGTCGAGGAAGGCTTCCGCGCCCGGTCCTTTGACCGAATATTTGGCGAAGCCGGAGGTCTCCATCAGGCCGACGCTCTCGCGCACCGCCTTGGCTTCGGCGGCGACGACATCGAAATCGTTGGAACGCCGCCAGGAGAATTGATCGACCTCGCCCTTTGGCGCGAACCAGAGTGCCTGCTCGAGGCCGTAATAGGCCCCGAAGACGCCACCGGCATCCTTCAGCTTGTCGTAGATCGGCGTCGTCAGCAGCGGACGTGCGGCCGGCAGCTCTTCATTCGGATAACGGATCGAGAAGCGACGAGCATAATTCTCGCGCACCTTGGCATTCGTATAGGCGAGCGTCGCATAGTCGCCATAACGGGAGACGTCCATGGCAAAGACGTCAAAGCCCGGATCGCCATAGATCATCCAGTTGGCAAGCGCCAACCCGACGCCGCCGCCCTGGCTGAAGCCGGCCATGACGGCGCAGGCGGACCAGTAATTGCGAAGGCCGCGCACCGGGCCGACGAGTGGGTTGCCATCAGGCGAGAAGGTGAAGGGGCCGTTGATGATCCGCTTGATGCCGGCATTGTTGAAGGCCGGGAAATGGCGGAAGCCGACTTCCAGCTCCGGGGTAATGCGCTCGATGTCCTCGGCCAGCAGCTCGTGACCGAAATCCCACGGCGTCGTCACCGGCGACCATGGGCGACATGCCTTTTCATAGGTGCCCATCAGCATACCCTGCCGCTCCTGGCGCAGATAGATCTCGCCGTCGAAGTCGACGCAGTGCATCAGCTCTTTGCCCGTCGTCTTATTGAAGTCGATGACCTCGGGCATGTCCTCGGTGATGAGGTACATATGCTCCATGGCGAGCACCGGCAGTTCCAGACCCACCATGCGGCCGACTTCGCGCGCCCAGAGGCCGGCGGCATTGACGACATGCTCGGCGATGATTTCGCCCTGGTTGGTGATGACGCGCCAGGAGCCGTCCTCGCGCTGCACCAGCTCTTCCACCTTGGTGTGGAGATAAATGTCGGCGCCGTTCTTCTTGGCAGAGCGGGCATAGGCATGGGTGGTGCCGTAGGGGTCGAGATGGCCTTCGACGGGATCGTAGAGAGCGCCGACAAACTGGTCCGGATCGAGGAGCGGCATCATGTCATGCGCTTCCTTCGGCGTCAGCAGCGTCGCCTCGAGACCATTATAGCGGCCCTTGGCGAGAATGGACTTGAGCCAGTCGAAGCGCTGCGGCGTTGCCGCCAGCATCAGCCCGGAGGTCAGGTGCAGGCCGATGTCCTGGCCGGAATATTCCTCGATCTCCTTGTAGAGCTCGACCGTGTATTTCTGCAGCTTGGCAACGTTCGGATCGCCGTTGATCGTATGCATGCCGCCGGCGGCATGCCAGGTCGATCCGGATGTCAGCTCGGAACGCTCAAGCAGCACCACATCGGTCCAGCCGAATTTGGTGAGGTGGTAGAGCACCGAACATCCGACGACACCGCCACCGATGACGACGACCTTGGCATGGCTTTTCATCTGGGAATCCCCTGTTTTCGGCACGAAGCCGCCGGGTGTCTTCCCGCGCGACCGACCGTATTTGAGAGGAAAACTAGAGACTATCCGAGAGCCCAAATAGCCCGAACTGCGAAACCGATATGTCTGTTTGCGCCATCGCAATTGTTCGGATCGCGCCATCGGCTATTCGCAGCGCAAGCCGGCCGGCAAGGCATCCGAACTCAACCATGATAGGGGTTTTCAATCGGCGAAGCCGGCCGTTAGGGCGAATTCCCGCCCCATCTCCATGATCTCCTCGAACACGTGGCCGGCATAGGAGCGCGGCACGATGATTTCGAAGTGATCGGCACCGGTACGGGCGACATTGGCGCTGACATGACAGCAGAGCATATTGGCCGATTGTCCCTCGGCAAAAACCTCCGGATGCAGATCGACGGCTACGCACTTGGCGAGGATGCGCCGCACGCTGGGACCGGAAATGCGAAGCACCACGCGCCCGTCGCTCTGTTCCAGGAAGGAAACGACAGCCGGATCGAGCGCGAAGAGATCCCGCGCCACGCTCTCTGCACCAAGAATGTCCGAGACAACGAACCATTCCCGCGGCCCGACGTCACGAATCGACACGTCGCTGATCGCCTTCAGGCTATTGAGAACACCGGCTTGATCCCCTGCCCTGCCAAGCACGGAGAAGATTGCAGGACGACGCACGACGGCGAGATGATTCGGATTGGCGGCAGCCTCGAAGCCGGAAATATGATCTTCCAGCACATGCCTGTTCTGAAACGCAACGCTCATCGAGCCCTCACCCTTGAAGCTTCTTGTTGTCCGGATCGACGAAGACCGGGCTGCAGACTTCCGCCGCCACTTCCTCGCCGCGCAATCCGTCCCAGACCGTCACCCGCTCGCCGATCCGCTCCCGACCCGACTTCAGGAAAGCCAGCGCGATGGAATGACCGAGAGTGGGTGAGAAGCAGACCGAGGAAACATGCCCTTGATCGTTCACGGTCGAAGGCCGGGCACCTTCCTTCAAGATATGCGCACCCGCATGAATTTCCTTGGCTGTATCGATGGGCTTCAGGCCGACGAGCTGGCCGCGGTCCGCGGCCGTCAGGCCAAAGCGGGTCGAAAGCCTCTTGCCAATGAAATCCGGCTTCTGCGTCGACATCATGCGGCCGAGCCCGACATCGTCGGGCGTCGTGCGGCCATCCAGCTCGCTATGGGTGACATGCCCTTTCTCGATACGCAGCACGTTGAGGGCTTCGACGCCGTAGGGGCAGATGCCATGCGCCTTGCCGGCGTCCATGATCGCGTCGGCCACCGCCTCGCCATATCCGGCCGGAACTGCCAACTCGTAGGCCAGCTCGCCCGAGAAGGAGATGCGGAACAGACGGGCCCTCAGGCCCCCCTTCAGCATTACTTCGGCCGCACCAAGGAAGGGGAAGAACGCGTCGGAAATATCATCCTCGACGATCTGCTCCAGCACCAGCCGCGCCTTCGGACCGGCAATCGCCATCTGCGCCCATTGGTCGGACGAGGAGACGAAACGAACGTCGAGATGCGGCCATAGCGTCTGGGCTGAGAATTCCATGTGCGTCATCACCTCGCCGGCCATAGCCGTCGTGGTCGTCATGAAGAAATGATCCGGCGTCAGCCGGCTCGTCGTGCCGTCATCGAAGACCATGCCGTCCTCACGCAGCATCAAGCCGTAGCGCGCCTTGCCGATCGGCAGTTTCAGGAAGGCGTTGGAATAGAGACGGTTTAGAAACTCCGCCGCATCCTTGCCGAAGATCTCGATCTTGCCGAGCGTCGACACGTCGCAAATGCCGACATTGTTGCGGACGTTCAGCACTTCGCGGTCGACGCTGTCGCGCCAGCCTTTTTCGCCCGGCCGTGCGAACCACGACGAACGATACCAGAGGCCGGCCTCGACGAAGCTTGCGCCGTTCTTCTTCGCCCAGCCATGCAGCGGCGATTCCCGGACCGGCTGCGCGTGCTTGTCGCGCGCCGTGCCCGCCAGCGCGCCGAAGGAAACCGGCGTATAGAATGGGCGGAAGGTCGTGGTGCCGACGGCAGCCGGGCTGACGCCGCGCATGCCTGCGATGATGCCGGCAGCGTTGACATTGCCGAGCTTGCCCTGGTCCGTCGCCATGCCGCTCGTCGTGTAGCGCTTGGCATGTTCCACATGGCCGAAGCCTTCGCGCAGCGCGAGGCCCAGATCCTTGGCGTGGACGTCGTTCTGGAAATCGACGAACGCCTTGTCTTTGGCACCAGGCACATGCCAAATTGCCGCAAAGGACGGGTCGTATTCGCCTTCGACTTCAGGCAGATCGCTGGCATGAGCCACACGGCCCAGGCTCTCGACAACCAGCCGTGCCTTTTCCGCGCCATCGGCGAGGCAGCCCGAAACGCTCTCAATGCCCGCTGCAGAGCCAGCAATCTCCAGCTCGCCGCCGACAATCGGCGCCATGAAGGCCTGCTTTTCGTCCGACCACACCGGCTTGGCGCCGCGCTGGCAGGCAAGGTGGATGATCGGCGACCAGCCGCCCGACATGGCAAGCGCATCGCAGGCAATCAGCTCATCCAGCCCGCCGCGATCCGCGATGACGCCGCTGATGCGATGTTTGCCCTTGGTCGCATGCACGCTTGCTCCATGCACCACGCGGACGCCTTGAGGAGCAGCATCCGCCGATGCGGCTCGCGCATCGAGGATCGCTGAAATTTCGACGCCTGCGGCGGCGAGGTCGGCCGCAGTGCGATAGCCCGAGCCGCCATTGGTGAAGACCGCGACTTTCTGCCCGGCAACGACGCCGTAACGGTTGAGATAGCTGCGCATGGCGCCGGCAATCATCACGCCTGGACGATCGTTGCCGCCGAACACCAGCGGCCGCTCTTCTGCTCCCGAAGCGAGAATGGCCCGCTTGGCGGCAATGCGCCAAAGGCGCTCGATTGGAAGATCGGGCGATGGCATCGCCACGTGCTTCTGCACCTTCTCCACCGCGCCGAAGACATTGCCGTCATACCAGCCGAACACGGTCGTGCGCGGCATCAAGGTCACATTCTCGAAGCTCTGCAGCTCCTCAAGCGTCGCCTGGACGAAGACATCGGAGGAAGCACCGCCGATCGTCAGCTTTTCAGAAAGCAGGGAGCCGCCGAACCGAAAACCTTCGTCGGCCAGCACGACGCGCAAGCCCGCACGAGCAGCCGTCAGAGCCGCCATCAGGCCCGTCGGACCGGAGCCGATGACGAGCAGATCGCAATGCGCCCAGGCCTTTTCATAGCGGTCCGGATCGGCCTGCATGACCGCCCTGCCGAGACCTGCGGCGCGCCGGATGATCGGCTCGTAGACCTTCTCCCAGAAGGCAGCCGGCCACATGAAGGTCTTGTAGTAGAAGCCTGCGCCGAGGAAGGGCGAGAGCAAGCTGTTGACCGAGCCAAAATCGTGCTTCAGCGACGGCCAGCGGTTCTGGCTCACAGCCGCCATGCCCTGATAGAGCTCAGCGACGGTGGCACGCGTATTCGGCTCGGTGCGGCCATCCTTGCCGATGGTGACGAGCGCGTTGGGCTCGGCCGAACCCGCGGTCAGGATGCCGCGCGGCCGATGGTATTTGAAGCTGCGCCCGACCAGCAGCTGGTCGTTAGCGAGAAGAGCGGCGGCAAGCGTATCACCCTCCAGACCCTTCATCTCCTTGCCGTCAAACTGGAAGGAAAGCGGGCGGCTGCGATTGACGAGACCGCCGGTCGACAGACGATAAGCAGTCATCGTGCCGCCTCCTTCGCCTTGTCCTCGGCATCGACAACGGAAAAGACTTCATGCGTGACATTGCTGCGCTCGACGACCAGCCAGCGGCGACACCCCGCACCATGATGCCAATATTCCTGGATGCGGCCGCGCTCGTTGTCGCGAATGAAGACGTAACGGTTCCAGTCCTCATCCGGCGCGGATGGCGCGGGGCGAACGACGGATGCGCCGCGAATGGAGAATTCTTCCTTGGGTCGCACGCCGCAATGCGAGCAGTTGATCAAGCTTGCCATTGGTATTGTGCCCTCAATGCAGGTTCGGCTGCGGACCCTTGCCGCCTTCGTCAATCGCGAAGCCGCGCTCGAAACGGTCAAGACGCAGGAGGCGGCTGACGTCGTGGCTTTCGCCCTTGGCGATCAGATGCGCGAAGCAGAAGCCCGAGGCCGGCGTCGCTTTGAAGCCGCCATAGTTCCAGCCGCAGTTCAGATAAAGGTTCTCGATCGGGGTGCGATCGATGATCGGCGAGCCGTCCATGCTCATATCCATGACGCCGCCCCAGGCGCGCAGCACACGCACACGCGATAGGCCGGGGATGAGCGCCACCCCCTCCTCTATCGTATGTTCCACGGTGGCGAGATTGCCGCGCTGCGCATAGGAGCTGTAATAGTCGATATCCGCGCCGAAGACCAAACCGCCCTTGTCCGACTGCGAGATATAGAAGTGTCCCGCGCCGTAGGTGATGACATTGTCGATGACAGGCTTCAGACCTTCGGAAACGAATGCCTGCAGGACGTGCGTTTCGATCGGCAGCTCGAGATCAGCCATGTTGCCAAGGATCGATGTGTGGCCGGCGGCCGCGAGCGCCAGCTTGTTGCAGCCGATGAAGCCGCGATTGGTCTCGACGCCGGTGACGACACCGTTCTCGCGGCGGATGCCGATCACCTCGCATTGCTGGATGAGATCGACGCCACGGCTGTCGGCGCCGCGGGCATAACCCCAGGCGACCGCATCGTGTCGCGCCGTACCGCCGCGCCGCTGCAAGAGGCCGCCGAGGATCGGAAAGCGCGCATGGTCGAAATTCAGATAAGGCATCATCCGACGAACCTGCTCACGGTTGAGCAGTTCCGCATCGACGCCGTGCATGCGCATGGCATTGCCGCGCCGGGCATAGGCATCGCGCTGGCCGTCGGAATGGAACAGGTTGACGATGCCGCGCTGGGACACCATGGCGTTATAATTGAAATCCTGCTCCAGCCCTTCCCAGAGCTTCATCGAGAATTCGTAGAAAGGCTCGTTGCCGGGCAGCAGATAGTTGGAGCGGATGATCGTGGTGTTGCGCCCGACATTGCCGGAGCCGATGTAGCTCTTTTCGAGCACTGCGACGTTGGTGATGCCGAATTCCTTGGCGAGATAATAGGCCGTCGCCAGCCCGTGCCCGCCACCGCCGACGATAATCACGTCGTAATGTGGCTTTGGCTCCGGCGTCCGCCATACCGGCTGCCAATGACGATTGCCCGAAAACGCCTGTTTTAAAAGCTGATATGCCGAATAACGCATGCATTCATCCCGATGCTACCCGGCCGCACATTCGCACATGCAATAAAAACGACAAGTCCCGAAAGAGCGAAAAAGCTTCGCAAACAGGACATGATCTTTTCCAAATGCGCAGCGAAATGCTCTACGTGCCTTCAGGAGAAAGGGCAGTCGGCCCTCTGAGAACGTCGGCTGCGACAAAAGCCGTGCCGGCTTCTGTTGCTAAAGCCTCGTTCAAGCGTTAAGGCGAAGGAAATCCGGATATCAGAAGTCTAAACTTCGCAATCGCGGCTTCTTATATATAATGTCCGGAAAGTTGAGGCGCGGTAGGGCGCGGAAGACGAAGACGCAAATGCTTGCAACATTCGAAAAGGCGGCGCTCGAAGCAGGAAAGGCCATATTGGAGGTCTATCGTGCCGGCTACGCTGTTGCCTTGAAACAAGACATGAGCCCCGTCACGCTCGCCGATGAGCGCGCCGAGCACATCATTCTCCGACATCTCGAGCGCGATTTCCCTCATATCCCGGCGATTGCCGAGGAACAGGTGTCCGCCGGCAAAGTTCCGCATATCCACGGCGACGCCTTCTTTCTTGTCGATCCGCTTGACGGCACGCGCGAGTTCATCGAGCATCGCGACGAATTCACCGTCAATATCGCCTATGTCGAGGACGGCGTTCCCCTCATCGGCATCGTCTATGCACCGGCGCTCGGCGTCGCGTTTACCGGCGAACCCGGAAGGGCCCGCAAGTTGATCGTCGACGAACACTTTTCCGTCGCCGAACGGCGGAACATCGCCGTGCGTGAGCCTCCGGCAAAGTTGACGGCGCTTGCCAGCCGCTGCAACAGCAATGCGAAAACGGAAGGCTTTCTCCACGAGAATGCGGTTTCCGGCTGCACATCGATCGGCTCCTCGCTGAAATTCTGTCTGCTCGCCGAGGGCAAGGCCGATGTCTATCCGCGCTTTGGCCGCACGATGGAATGGGACACGGCCGCGGGTGACGCCGTGTTGCGGGCAGCGGGCGGCAAGACGGTCACGGTCGAAGGCGACCTTCTGACCTATGGCAAGACGGACCAGAACGACGATGCTGATTTTGCCAATCCCCACTTCATCTGCTGGGGCGGACAGAAGCACAGCGTTTCCGCGTAAGTCTATTTTCCTAAGTAAAAAGCAATTCCGATGCCGGGTCTTGCACCCGTAGACAGCCGGTGCAGCTATGGCATTTCGCGCTAAAAGCGTAAGTTCTTACTGACGAAAAATCATAGAGCAAGTGCAATTTCCCCTGAAATAACAGGGACTTTCGGCCATTTTATTCAGGCAGGACATCCGCAAATCAGCGGCGCGCCACATTCATTAAAATTATTAGCAAAGTCTTACCATGAGCTTAGGCAATTTTTAAATGTGGCAAGCTACAGTGCCACACGTGGTCTTGAGTGTGTGTAGAGAGTCCAATGACCGAAATGATACGTCCCCGAGTGAAGTATGTCATCGGCCCCGATGGCAGCCCGCTGACGATAGCAGATCTTCCGCCGCCGAATACGCGCCGCTGGGTCATTCGTCGTAAGGCAGAGGTTGTCGCCGCCGTGCGTGGTGGTCTGCTCAGCTTGGAAGAAGCCTGCGAACGTTATACGTTGACCGTCGAAGAGTTCCTCTCCTGGCAGTCGTCCATTAATACCCATGGCCTTGCTGGCCTCCGGACGACCCGCATACAGCAGTATCGCCACTGACAGCAGCGACAGTACCACCTTAATCTGATTGTGTGTTCGGGCCTCTTTTCCTGTAAAAGAGGCCCGAATTATTTGATGCCACACGCATAGAAGCTCACGCGTCTATCCCGATGATCTTTTCAAAGAACAGGCTTATCGGCGAGGGTCGATAGGAACCGAAAGGCGCCCTCTCCCCGTAACCCGCTTTCCGGTAAAGGGCCTGGCCTTCGGTATTTCTGATCCCGACCTCCATTCTGATCAAATGAATGCCGTTGGAGCGGGCATTCGTTTCGGCAGCTTCCAGGAGGGCCACGCCCGCTCCGAGCCCTCTGAACCTTTCACCCACGATCATGCGTTTCAATTCGGCGGCGCCATCGCCGCTATCGAAAAGAGCGCAGCATCCAACCGCTACCAGATCATCGCGACGCGCGACGAGGACGGAAATATGGGGTGCATCCAAGGCTTCCGCATCAAGCGACCGGCGGAATTCACCCGGATAGAGCCGCGCGGCAACCTGATCGGATTGCCGAAGAAGCGCTTCTATTTCCGCCTGCCGCGGACTCTCCCGTTGAACACAAAAGACCATTTTTCGCCTTGAGACATCGATGACCACACCGCCAACCCGAAGCTTCTCATAAAGCCATCGCATATCAAAATCGCTAGATAGAGAGACAATCCGTTAACAAACTCGACGGTTGGCAGATGACGGAGCACATGCAATCCTTGCCTAACGAGACGCCACAAGGGAGAAAATCATGGATATCCGCAACGAAAACAACGCATCCGGCGGACGCTACGTCGCAAGTGTCGAAGGCCATGAGGCGGAAATGACGTTCTCCCGCACCTCTGCGAAGCTGATCATCATCGATCATACCGGGGTGCCGGATGCGCTGCGCGGCAAGGGCGTCGGTCAAGCGCTGGCGCTTCATGCCGTCGAGGATGCACGTCGCGGCGGCTGGAAGATCATTCCGCTCTGCCCCTTCTTCAAGGCGCAGGCGCTGCGTCACGAGGACTGGCGCGACGTCGTCAATCTTTAGCACATTCTAAATTAATCGAGGCGTTAACCAGCTTCGTAAACGCAAATCCGTCTGCATGGCCGGATTGATCTTAAAAAGGCAAAAGCTGCGCATGGCCGGCCCCGTCACGGCCAGTCATGCGCAGCTTTCATGCGCCCTCACTCGTAACCCTCGCATTCCGAAGATGGACCCCGTATCGGAATGCGATGACGCGTCCGAGGGAGAAGACGGAATTGCGAAATCAGGCGCGTGCCCGCGCCGGACCCGAACCATCGCGCTCTTCGAGCGCCGCAGCCTTGGCATATTCGGCTTGCATTTCCTCAAGCGAATTTTCCAGTGCCTCTTCCTGAACCTGCAGTTCGCGGATCGACACCTGCAGGTTGTCCGCGCGCTGGCGGGCCGCCTTGGCAAACGTCGGATAGGCAAAGTGGTTTGGATCAGCGATACCAGACTTCTTCTCTTCGACGACGATCTGGCTTTCCAGTTCCTTCGTCATGCGGTCAAACTCCGCCATCATCATCTGCAACTGCTGCAGCTGACGACGTTTTTCGTTCACCTGAAACTCTTTCAGGCGAACAAGGCTCTCACGTGACTTCATACGCATTACTCCCGTGATGCGAGACCCCGGCTCTCGATATTCCCGCCCGCCGAACCGCTTTGAGACGGCTTGGTTAAAAAAATTTCCAGCGATCTTAATAAAAGCCTACCGCTGGTAACCTTTCGTTTACGGGCATCGTTAATGATAGGGGCAATGATTTAAGGCTCAGTAAATGTTGTGGTCGGAATTAGACATGTCGGCATTGATGAGTCGGATGAATCACTTGGCGTTGGTTCTTAATGCGATACTTTAGGAGTCGATTTCGCTGATTGTCGTTGGAAAACAGTGTAATGGAAAAATTATTTAATAAATTCGATACGACTTGCCAGAGTGAATCAGAATTTGTTAACCATTGCATGGCAGCTTCCAAATCAAGCAGTGATTTGATCGGTATCGCGTTCAGGGGGCTGACGACCTTTCGGCGGCGGTAAAGGGGACAATTATGCGGGTTCTACTCATTGAAGACGATAGCGCGACAGCGCAGAGCATCGAGCTGATGCTCAAATCCGAAAGCTTCAACGTCTATACCACCGACCTCGGTGAAGAAGGCGTCGATCTCGGAAAGCTCTACGACTACGACATCATCCTTCTCGATCTCAACCTTCCCGATATGTCCGGCTACGAAGTGCTGCGCACGCTGCGCCTCTCGAAGGTCAAGACGCCGATCCTCATCCTCTCCGGCATGGCTGGCATCGAGGACAAGGTTCGCGGCCTCGGCTTCGGCGCTGACGACTACATGACCAAGCCTTTCCACAAGGACGAGCTGGTCGCCCGCATTCACGCCATCGTCCGCCGTTCCAAGGGCCATGCCCAGTCCGTCATCATGACCGGCGAACTGATCGTCAACCTCGACGCCAAGACCGTCGAAGTCGGCGGCCAGCGCGTGCATCTGACCGGCAAGGAATATCAGATGCTGGAGCTGCTCTCGCTGCGCAAGGGCACGACGCTCACCAAGGAAATGTTCCTTAACCATCTCTACGGTGGCATGGACGAGCCGGAACTGAAGATCATCGACGTCTTCATCTGCAAGCTCCGCAAGAAGCTCGCCAACGCCGCGGGCGGCGCCAACTACATCGAAACCGTCTGGGGCCGCGGCTATGTGCTGCGCGAACCCGACAGCAACGATTTTGCCGAAAGCGCCTGAGCCAGCCGCCTCCCCCTTCACCGCCGAATACGCTCAAATCCCGCCTAAAAGGCGGGATTTTTATTTGAGTTTGCGGCTGCGGAACGCCCAAAATAATAGCCGCCTCAAGGGCGGCTATTTCTGCTTCGATCTGTCTCGTTGTAATCAGGCGGCAGCGGCGCGATTGCCGAATATGGCTGTGAGGATCTTGCGGTCGAACGGTTTCAGCAGGAAATCCGTGGCACCCGCGCGCTTTCCGGCCATCAGCTTGCGAAGATCGGCCTCAACGACGCAATAGTAGATCTTCACATCCTTGCCATTGGGCATGGCGCGAATGCTGGCGATAAGTTCCAGCGCTCCTTCCATACCGGCATCGACGATCAGATAGTCCGGGATTTCCGCCTGGCAGCGCATCAGCGCTTCGCTGGCATCCCCGGCTTCGCTCACGAGAAAATCCAGTTCGGACAGGATTCGTTTGCCGACCTTGCGTACGACATCCGATGTATCCGTAATCATGAACCGCTGCATGTGTGAGCTCCCTAGCATCAGCCGCCATTGTCAGAATGGCGACGTCAAATTGAAACGATAGGAGCAGCAAGCTAAGGATTCGTTACCGCTACATTATCAAATGCGCGGACAACCCCAAGATTGCACAGAAATTTCGATGTACGAAAAAATAAACCCGCAGCCGGGGCTCGGCTGCGGGTGAAAATGCGGAGCGGATCGCAGCCCGGTTATTGGGCAGCCATCGTCGCTACGAAGGTCAGTTCCTCCGGTGACGCATTATAGGAAAGCTCCATGCCGCTCTCGTCGGCGAGAAGAACCGTGTAGTAGGGCTGGATCGAGTGAGCGTCGACCGCCTCTTCCAGAGTGCCCGAGCAGATCTCGGCAAATCTTGGCGGTATGCGCATCAGCCGCCCCTTGGCGGTGATGGTGAACTTCGCGTCGAATTCCGGATTTTCGAGCGTCACTTCGATATTGCCCCCGCGCGGAATGGCGCCATAGGCAACGAGGAAGAGGTTAAGAAGCAGCTTGACGCGGTTCTTGGCGATAATGGCGCGTGGTCCGACCCAGCTGACCTCGGTCTTCTTCTCGGCAGCAGCGAAATCCTTGGCGGCCCGTTCAGCCTCGCCGGTGTCGATCGAAGCGCCGACCGAGCCGGAGGCGCCGAAGGCAAGGCGAGCAAATTTCAGGCGGACGGAAGCGTTGAGCGCGCTCGTGCGGATCAGATCCATCGCGTCGGCGTCGGCACCACCCTCGTCGAGCAGCTCCAGGCCATTGTTGATCGCCCCGACCGGCGAGATCACATCATGGCAAACGCGGCTGCACAGCAGCGCGGCCAGATCCGGTCCGGTCAGAGTGAGATTGGGATTTTTCGACATTCATTGTCTCCTGAATGCTGACAGGGCAAAGCGATGAGTTCCACCTTGCCACGGTAAGGTTGCCCGAGGGTTGTCGCAGCCAGTGTACCGCGCGCCATAATGACACCATATTTGGTAAACCGATTGTTAAGACCATCGACGCAAAATGCATTCATCACCATCAGACTCGTTCGCGCGCGAATCGTCCTGCGATGGAGGGGCGGAAAGTCTGAGATAAGGGACGTGCCGTGCTGGCGCATTCTTCCGAATGCGTAGCGCCTGCGTCCCGCGCACCGACCATGATGAACGGAAGACTTCCATGCGCTATGAATTCCTGAAGAGAATGCCAAGCCCCGGCACCAGAACGCTCGGCCTCGGCCTGATCCTGGCGATCGTCGCATTCGTGAGTTTCGCGTTGCCGGTCCGTCAAGCCGCCGCCGCGCCCAGCAATCAGTATTCGGCACAGGAAATCGTCGATGCCGGCCACTCGTTCTTCGGCTCCGCCAGTGGCGGCCTTGCCAAGGTGATCGAGCGGGCCTTCCAGCAATATGGCCTGCCGAACGGCTACATTCTCGGCCAGGAAGGCTCCGGTGCGTTCCTGGCTGGCCTGACCTACGGCGAAGGTCAATTGAACACCAAGAACGCCGGCGAGCATCCGCTCTATTGGCAGGGCCCGTCGCTCGGCTTCGACTACGGCGGCCAGGGCACCCGCGTCATGATGCTGGTCTACGACCTGCCGAGCATCAACAGCGTCTACACCCGCTTCGGCGGCGTCAGCGGCCAGGCCTTCGTCGTTGCCGGCTTCGGCATGACGGTCCTCAAGAACAATAACATCGTGCTCGTTCCGATCCGCACCGGCCTCGGTGCGCGCCTCGGCGTCAACATGGGTTATCTGAAGGTTACGCCGAACCCGACCTGGAACCCCTTCTGAGCTCTTATTCCGATACAAACTCCCAAGCAGCGCAGCTTTCGGCCCGCCTCGACTGCGGGCCTTTTCTTTCCGCAGGTCCGGTTCGCGCCGATAAACCATATCCGCGTTAAACGCTTGCCCGTATGGCTAACCCATGATTAATCATTTTATCGACATCGAAGATAACTCCAGGATACTGGCCGCGTCGTGATTCAATTTGCTCTCTTGTTCGGATTGGGCTTTCTGACGGCCGCTCTACTGGTCTTTCTCATCGCGCCGGCAATCCATCGTCGCATCGTCTGGTTCACCGAGAAGCGCCTGAAGGCGACCATGCCGCTGAGCCCGCAGGAAGTGCGCGCGCAAAAGGACATGGCCCGTGCCCTCTTCGCGGCCGAAAACGCCCGGACAGAGCACGCCCTGACGCAGGAACGCGACAAGACCGTCGCACTGCAGATCCATAACGGCAAGCTTCAGCAGGAGGCGAGCCGCCTATCGGCCGGAGGCGCGGAACTGCAGACGCGCATCGACGATCTGGAGGTGGAAGCAGGCGAACTGCGATCGCGCCTGCGCCACGAGGAAAGCTATATCAGCCAGCTCAAATCGAGCATCCATACAGCCGAGCAGGCAAGCGCCGAAAAGGAAGCCGATATCGACGGGCTGCGCAAGCGCATGACGAAGATGGGCGCGGACGCGGACAATCTCCGGATCGACCTCGCCACGCGCGAAACCGAAATCGAAAGCCTGAAGCTGCGCATCAGCACATTGCGGGACGAACGCGACACGCTGCGCAAGGATCTAAACGCGGCAGGCCTGCGCGCCGCGGATGCCGAACAATCGCTGCGCCAGGAAAGCGACAAGAACAAGCGGCTCGAGGAGCGGCTCGATCGCGAAATCGCCGGCAGCGCCGACAAGGAAACGGCGATCGAGCGTCACACTCAGGACGTCATTCGCCTGCGGGAGCGGCTGGAGGCCGCCGTCAAGGAGTCGAAGGAAGCCGGTAAGGCGCTTCGAGCCGCCGGGATCACACCGCCGAAAAAGACGGCAAGATCGCCAAAGCTCGCTGCCGCATCGATCATTGCCGGCGGCAGCGGCGAGCAAGGGACCATCACCGAGCCGCCGCAGGTGACGGAACCGCAACGAACAGTGGAAGACGAAATCGCCCAGATGACGGAAGAAGTTCGCAACCGGGCGGCCGCCCTATCGGACCGCCTGCTGAAAGCTCGCACGCCTGCGCATGACGACGCCGTGCGCGAGGAAATCGCCAAGATCGCCGCCAACATGGTTGCCCTGACGGCACTCAAGGAAGGCGACGGCTCGCCGATCTTCGATCTGCTGCCGAAGGATCGAGATCCCGCCACACCCGGCGCCCGCATCAGCCTCGCCGACCGCGTCGCCGCCATATTGCCGAAGCATCTCTGAACACCGGGGCCGGCATGTCCTAGATGCGCCCATTCTTTGCAGCCATCTCGAAAAGGGCAATGCCGCTCGCGGTCGCCACATTGAGGCTGTCCAATCCGGGCGCCTGCGGAATCCGCACGCTACCGAAGGCGGAAAGAATATTTGCCGGCAAGCCGTCCCCTTCCGTGCCGACGACAAGCGCCATGCGCTCCGAAGCCGGCACCTCGCGAATGTCGACGTTGCCGCGCGGCGACAGGCTCCAGATCGCAAAGCCACGTTCGGCAAGCGCCGCAAGCAGTTCGACATCGCTCAATTGCCGACGATAGGGCACGGTCAGGATGGAACCGACCGAAACCCGCAAGGCCTTGCGATAGAGCGGATCGCAGCAGCTTTCGTCCAGCAGTACCGCAGCCGCGCCGAAGGCCGCAGCATTGCGAAACATCGAGCCCATATTGTCGTGATTGGAAATGCCGCAGCCGGCAAGCACCAGCGCCTGCTTCGGGAGGCGATCCAGAAAGGCGCCGACGCCGTCTTCCGCCATTCTGCGCCCCAGCGCTAGGACGCCCCGATGCAGATGGAAGCCGACGATGCCATCAAGCACCTCGGCATCGGCGACATAGATCGGGATATCGGCGGGAAAGCTCTCGATGATATCGCCCAGTCCCGCGACGCGGTTCTTGAGCAGCAGCACCTTTTCGGCGGCAAAATCGCCGCCCGATGCGTGCGCGCCCGTCAGCAGCCGCAGCACGACCGTCCCTTCCGCTATGAAACGGCTGTCACGGCCGGTAAGATCGCGCTCGCGGATATTGCGGAACTCAGCGATGCGCGGATCGTCGGGATGCGTGATCTCGATCAGCCGCCCGCCCGTCATCGTCACGCCGTCAGTTCGACAGCGATATGGTCGACACGATGCGGCCGACGCTGTAGTCGAAAACGATCGCCTGACGCTGACCGCTGGCAAGCGTGCCGTAAAACAGCACCTGATTGCCCGACAGCGCCGTGGACTGAACCGTGAAGCCCGCCGGCAGCAAAGCTGTCACAGCAACGGGAGCATCGGACGGAATGCCTGATGCCGCCTGCCCCGCCGGCTTTGCCGGTTGTTTCATCGTCTTATAGACAACGGCGCCGAAGACGGCCATAAGGCTCACCACCATGACGGCCGCAGAGACGATCTGTAGGCGGATCATCTTGCGTCGGACTTTCTCCAGGGCCGGATCGAGGGGCTTTTCCTCTTGATCGTCTGGCTCGAGATTCGTCATCGATGCGTCCTTGTTTCCTGAAGAGCGCTTCACGCGCTGGAGAAAATACGTTTGAGCGACCCCTTTAAAGAAGCCGCGAGCAATAGAAAAGTCCTAACCGCCGATGAAAATGCCGAAGGACGGCTCGATTCATGGCTGACGGCCGAGATTGGCGAGGAATTTTCCCGCAGCCGCGTGCAAGGCCTCATCAAGGAAGGCGCGGTTCTGCTCAACAATGCACCGGTGACGGACGCCAAGCGGAAGGTGCGCCCCGGTGACGTCTACGAGATCACGCTACCCGAGCCGGAAGACCCGACGCCGCAGGGCGAGGATATCCCGCTCGACGTGCTTTATGAGGACGATGACGTCATCGTCATATCCAAGCCCGCCGGGCTGGTCGTCCACCCCGCCGCCGGCAACTGGACCGGGACCTTGGTCAATGCGCTGATCCATCATTGCGGCGACAGCCTTTCCGGCATTGGCGGCGTCCGCCGCCCCGGCATCGTTCACCGGCTGGACAAGGATACGACCGGCGTGATGGTCGTCGCCAAGAACGACATTGCTCATCGACATCTCTCGCAGCAGTTCGCCGACCACGGCCGCACCACCTCACTCGAGCGCGCCTACCAGGCGATCGTCTGGGGTCGCCCGCGCCAGCTTATCGGCACGATCGACGCACCCCTCGGCCGTTCGAGCAGCGACCGCACGCGCCGCGCCGTCAAGCGCCCGGATTCAAACGATGCCGATGAGGCGATCACGCATTACGAGGTGCTGGAGCGCTTCCACGAGGGACAGGACGCGATAGCGCTTGCCTCACTGATCGAATGCCACCTGGAAACCGGCCGCACCCATCAGATCCGCGTGCATATGGCCCATATCGGCCACCCGCTGCTGGGCGACGCCGTCTATGGCGGCGGCTTCAAAACCAAGGCCAATCTCCTGCCCGATGCCGCCAAGGCGGCTGTCGGCCGCTTTACGCGCCAGGCCCTGCATGCCTACATGCTGCAATTCGAGCATCCCCGCACCGGCGAGGTCATGCACTTCGAGGCGCCGCTGCCCGACGATATGGAAGAACTGGTGGACGCGCTGCGCGGGTAGACCGCAGATAAGGCTCGCAGTGCCACCGCTGGACGCCCGTCGCCTACCGCTCTATAATACCAGCCATGAAGGACCGAAGTCCGAGCGCCAGTGCTGACCGAAAACGCAACCGCGTTTGGGAGGCCGATATGATTTTATCATATGGTGCTGGACCTTTCGGGAGGGTAATCCCAGGGGCGCGATCCCGGCGAGACTTGCGGTCACGCTGCCATAACACTTGCGTGACCACCTCCTTGAATCACCATTTCGCCGTACTTATCTTTACATTGGTTAAGTGCGGGGTCCTAGGACCCGTACGCCTTGGTCCGCTTCGCAGAAGGCGCGCAGAATACGCCCCCAGAAGGAACCAAATCTCGAATAGGAGGGTGCACAATCATGGCCCGTAATACCTTACCGTCCATCGCAGCCGGAGAAGCCGGCCTCAATCGTTATCTGGACGAGATCCGCAAGTTCCCGATGTTGGAACCGCAGGAAGAGTACATGCTCGCCAAGCGCTATGCGGAACATGCCGACCGTCAGGCCGCGCACAAGCTCGTCACCAGCCATCTGCGCCTCGTGGCGAAGATCGCCATGGGCTATCGCGGCTACGGTCTGCCGATCGGCGAAGTCGTATCGGAAGGCAATGTCGGCCTGATGCAGGCCGTGAAGAAGTTCGATCCGGAACGCGGTTTCCGTTTAGCAACATACGCCATGTGGTGGATCAAGGCCTCGATCCAGGAATACATCCTGCGTTCGTGGTCGCTGGTAAAGATGGGTACGACTGCCAACCAGAAGCGCCTGTTCTTTAACCTGCGCCGCCTGAAGGGCCGTATCCAGGCCATCGATGACGGCGATCTGAAGCCGGAGCATGTCACCGAGATCGCCACCAAGCTGAACGTCTCGGAAGAGGAGGTCATTTCGATGAACCGCCGCCTTTCCGGCGACGCTTCGCTGAATGCGCCGATCAAGGCTTCCGAAGGCGATTCCGGCCAGTGGCAGGATTGGCTTGTCGATGATCACGACAGCCAGGAAGACGTGCTGATCGAGCAGGACGAGCTCGACACCCGCCGCCGCATGCTGGCCCGCGCCATGGGCGTTCTGAACGATCGCGAGCGTCGTATCTTCGAGGCACGCCGCCTCTCCGACGAGCCGGTGACACTGGAAGATCTCTCGGCCGAATTCGACATCAGCCGTGAGCGTGTGCGCCAGATCGAGGTTCGCGCCTTCGAGAAGGTTCAGGAAGCCGTGCAGAAGGATGCGCTGGAACGCGCCAAGGCGCTCCGCGTCGTCGAAGCGACGGCGTAACGTTTCCTGCCCGGCAGGTTGAGGCGATAAAAAGAAAGGCGGGCCAAAAGCCCGCCTTTTCCACATCCATCGATTTTAGAAACGCTTACTGGCCGCTCGAAGCGACGCCGCCAAGCGCCTGCCACTCCGCAATCGCCTTGTTGAAGGCATCCGTGCCGGTCGGGCCCTTCTCCATCGTCAGCAAGGCGCGGCGGCCATTGCGATAGACGACCGGGATATCGATCCAGTTGCGGTTCTTCAGAAGATCGAGATTGGTCTTGCGCGCATCCGGGAAATCATTGAGCGCGACCATGTAGACATCATCGGTGACCTTGGCCGGCACCGCGATCAACGCATCGCCTCGATCCTGCTCGGTCGCCTTCAAGGCAACGCGCTGCACATTGTCGATCGCCCCGCCTTCGAAGTTCGGCGGCACCTGGAAGGCGAGCTCGATCAGATGGCTGGCGGGCAGCGAGGAGTCCGAATTCCGCGAAACGGTGATCGTCGCCGTCAGACCACGATCCGGAACGGTAATGAGACCCTGAACCGAAGGCTCCGGCCGACCGTCAGCCCCCTTGCCTTCCTGCAGCGACCAGGTGACCGTGCCTTGAAAAGCCGTCGGCGACGTCTGACCGAGACGCTCCTCATAGAGGAAAACCTTCTGCCCGTCGGTTACTGGCGCCGTCTGCTGCGTCACCGGCGGCGGCTGATTGGCGGCGGCCTGTTGCTGCTGTGGCGGGTTGGCGGCGGGCGTCTGCTGCTGGCTTGCAGAAGCAGGTGGCGTGTTCGGCGCTGCAGTCGCCGGTGTCTGGGTCGGGGTCTGCGAAGCAGGAGCGCCGGCATTGTTGGCGGCCGGCGGCGTTGTCGTAGCGGCGGCCGGCGCAGCAGAGGCAACGTTCTGCTCCGCCACGGACTTGCCTTCGACGACTCCAGGCTGACCGTTCGGAGCCGGCCCCTCGTCCTCTTCGGTACCGTTGGCGAGAAGGCGCTGCGTGAACTTCGTATTGACCGTATTCGGGTCGCTCGTCAAAGCCGCGACATCCGTGTTGCCGGCGCCGGCCGGCTGCTGAGCCGCCGTGCTGCTCTGCTGCGGCGCGGCCGCTTGCTGGGCGGGAGCAGCAGCATTGCCGTTGGTCGCGGCATTATTGCTTGCGGTATTCGACGTTGCCGGAGCCGCCGCGTTTTTCGGCGCGGAGCTGACGAGCTTCGTCACCATGTTGTTGAGCTCGCCGCGGTTTACCCAGGCTGCATAGCCGCCGCCACCGACGACGCCAAGACCGACAAGCGTGACGATGATGCCGGTCACATTGATGCGGCGGCGTTTCGGTTCCATGCGGAAGCTGCGGCCCTGCAGCTTCGCGGCCATCGCCTGATCGAGATCGGGCGGGACGGCAGGGCCGCCGCCACGGTCGTCTTCGGCGCGCTTGTCGAAACCGGCAAGTTCCTTGAGCTCGCGCCAGCCGTCATTGGCGCTATCCGCCTCGGCCGCCGGCTTGCGCGACGGATGCACATCCGCAAAGAGATCGACGTCGTCGAAGGCATTTTCCGGCATCTGCCGCGCAGGCTGCTGGACCGGCTTGGAAGTGGCCGGCGCAGGCTGCATCTCCTCGAAAACGTCAGCATCCCAGGCAAAGCCCGTGTTGCTGGCGGCTGCCTTCGTGTTCACAAGCCCTTCGACGGGCCGCCCGAACGGCGCTTCCGCAAACGCGGCAGCCGGCATGACCGGCTCGTTGAGATAGGAAACGGGCGCGGCCGGCGCAGCATGAGACGCCGGTGCATCGACCTCAGCCCAAATCTGTTCGACCTGGCTTATGACGTCGTCGGCCGGCTTCGGCGGCACACGCGGTGCGGGCTCAGGCTCGGCAGCAGCCGCCGGCAGCTCTTCGGCATAGTGCTGCGGTTCTTCGTAATGGCTCTGCGGTTCTTCGTGATAAACCGGCTCTACGGTCGGTTCTTCGTGAAGCTCAGCATGGTGCTCCGCGCCCACGTGTGCCGCTGCAGGAGCATAAGGCTCCTCTTCGTGCTGCGGCTCGCGCCACTCGTCTACCGCCTGGTGCTGGTGCTCATGCGCATGATCCGGCTCTACGTGCCCAGCCGGCTCTTCATAGGCATATTGCTCGTGGTCAGCCTGCGCGGCACTCTGTTCATGGTGGGCATGAACCTCGGCAGGCGCTGGTGCCGGCTCCTCCACATGCGGCTCGGCATAAGCGTGCTCGTCCACATGATGGCTCTCGACAGGCTCGGGAGCCGTCTCCTCATGCACCACGGGCTCTTCGGCAACCGCGGCCTCCTCGCCTCCGGGCAGTGCCTCTGCATGTTCGGCCTCGACCTCGACGATCGCGGCTTCAAGCTTGTCGAGCTGACGGCGGAGCATTTCCTCGGGCGGGCGCGGCTTCATGCTCTCGAGCTGCCGTTGCACGGCACCACGAGCTCGATCGTAAACCTTAACCCGCATCTCGGGAGTATTTTCCGTCAGGCCGTCAACGGCCCGTCGAATAACTGCTACAAAATCCGCCATCAGCACTTTCTCATGATGCCCGGCATGCAGCCAGGCCGGGATTCGTCATAGGTTCGCGACTTTAGCCCTCAAAGGGGTCAGTCACAAGTATGGTGTCCTCGCGCTCCGGACTGGTCGAAAGCATCGCCACCGGCGCACCGATCAGTTCTTCCACCTGACGCACATACTTGATCGCCTGGGCAGGCAAATCCGCCCATTTGCGGGCACCGACGGTCGATTCCTTCCAGCCCTCGAGCGTGATGTAGATCGGCTCGACGCGGGCCTGTGCCGCCTGGCTTGCGGGCAGGTAATCGATTTCCTTGCCGTCGAGCGTGTAGCCGACGCAGATCTTCAGCTCGTCGAGGCCATCGAGCACGTCGAGCTTGGTGAGCGCAATGCCCGTGATGCCCGAGGTCTTCACGGTCTGGCGAACCAGCACGGCATCGAACCAGCCGCAGCGACGCGGACGGCCGGTATTGACGCCGACCTCGCGGCCGACGGTCGACAGATGCTTACCGATCTCGTCATGCAGTTCGCAGGGGAACGGTCCCTCGCCGACGCGGGTCGTATAGGCCTTGGTGATCCCGAGCACATAGCCGAGCGCCGTCGGACCGAGGCCTGAGCCGGCAGCTGCCTGACCGGCGACCGTGTTGGAGGACGTCACGAAAGGATAGGTGCCGTGGTCGTTGTCCAGCAGCGCGCCCTGCGCTCCTTCGAAGAGGATGCGGGCGCCCGCCTTGCGCTGCTCTTCGAGCAACCGCCAGACTTGGTCGATATAGGGCAGGATGTGTTCGGCAACCGAAGTGAGTTCCTGATGCAGGGAATCGAAGGAGATTTCGGCGACGCCCATGCCGCGGCGCAGTGCATTGTGATGGGTCAGAAGCCGGTCGATCTTGGCCGGCAGCGTTTCCGGTTCGGTCAGGTCGATGACGCGAATGGCGCGGCGGCCGACCTTGTCTTCGTAGGCCGGGCCGATGCCGCGGCGCGTCGTGCCGATCTTCGTGCCGCTGTTGGAAGCGGCGTCCTCGCGCATGGCGTCAAGATCGCGGTGCAGCGACAGGATCAGCGGCGCGTTCTCGGCGATACGCAGCACATCGGGCGTAACGGCAATGCCCTGGGCACGCAGCTTGTCGACTTCGGCGACGAAATGATGGGGATCGACGACGACGCCGTTGCCGATGACGCTGAGCTTGCCGCGCACGAGGCCAGAGGGCAGCAGCGCGAGCTTATAGCTCACACCATCGACGACGAGCGTATGACCGGCATTATGACCGCCCTGAAAGCGTACAATCACATCGGCGCGTTCCGAAAGCCAGTCGACAATTTTGCCCTTGCCTTCGTCACCCCATTGCGAGCCGATCACTACAACGTTCGTCATTTATCCATTCCCGCTTCCTGCGCGCAGCAGCGCGCCTTGCTCAAACCCGCGCATCTATAAAGCTTTGTTTTTGGGAAAGCGACCCTGTTGTCTCAGGAGATTCGGCTTTTTGCATGACGAATCAGCGCCTCCAACAGGAATTTTCCCGGCTACGGGCCGGACAGGGTCTTTGGACTACCCTGATCCGGCCGATAGCCCTGCTTGTCAGACGCCGGGCTTGTGGGCGACGACATGGAAATATTCATGTTCGGCCGATGCCGTCGCACCGATCGGCTTTCCCTCGAGATCAAGCAGCAGCGCCGGCGTCGCAAAGCCGGCATCGGCCAATTGAGACTGCACCTGTGGCGGCGTTGTCGCATAGACCATGACGCCGAAATCATGGGCGCCATGCAGCAGGATCGCATGTTCGCCGTCCCGCTCCTCGAGCGGCCTCAGCCGACGCTGGCGCAGCGTGCCGGAAATGCGTCCCTCGACATAGCGCAGTGTCCGCAGCCCGAGCCGCACCGGATTCGACGTCCATTCCAGGCGGCGATAGTCAACGTGATGATCGAAGCCGCGCCACCCGCGGTGGAAGGTCGAAAAGACGAAGGCGCCGCCGGAAGAAAGGACGCGCGCGGCCTCGCGTAGAATGGCGAGTCTTCCCGATGCATCGACGGAATCGATGCCGTTGTAGCTGAAGACGACCATGTCGAAGCTGGCATCTCGGAATGGCGAGAGATCGCGCGCATCCATATGCTCGAAACGAAGATCGGGATGGTTCTTACGGCAAAGCTCGACCATCTCCGGCGTGTAATCGACACCGATATAATCGCTTGCGAAGTCACGCAAGAGCTGCGCGGTGCGGCCCCCGCCGACACCGATATCGAGAATACGCCCCTTACCCACTTGTGGGGCGGCAATAGCAAAGGCGGCACGCTCGCCTTCGTTGAGATAGCCGCTGCTGCGGCGATAATCGCGCAAGGCCCAGGAATTACTCCAGGTCCGCCGGTTAATACTTTCCATGATATGCATTTTCGGACTCCAATACAGAAAATGAACACTAAATGTTCAATTCCCCCTTGGCGCCCCGGATCATCTATACAACAGTTATACTGAACATGCAGCCGTTAAGGTTGCATTAACCTTCAATCCGGCTCTTAATCGTCTGTTAACGTTAAGATCTGCGAAAGGCAGTAGCTGTGCCGACGCAAATGCCTGTGGGGCTGGGGCGGTTCTGGCTTTCACGCAATTCCAGGAAAGCCGCTGCGCACTTTTCCTGGAATTGCTCTAGCCGAGTTCGAGCGTGGTTACACCGAATACGCGATCGAGCGGAATCGCCGGCGCCGCGCCGCGATACATGCGCGCGGTCTCGAAGACCGGCGACAGACCACAATCTTCCGCGAGCCGGATCGCCTGAACATTGTCAACAGGCACATCCAGATAGACCGGCGCGCCCTTGGTCTTCGCAACGAGTTTGCTCAGCAAGGCAAGCGCGACTTCCGGCTTGTTGGCAAACAAAGGGCCGATCTTGTAGCCCTCGAAGCAGCGGCGGATCGTGCCGTAACCGCGAACCCGGCTGCCGCCACCAACGATGAAGGATGCGCGCCTCTCTGGAGTACCGCACCAGGCCCGGATGAAGGAATGTCGCAAGCCGGGGAAAATTTCCGCGTCATATTGCAGCAGCCCATCGAGCTTGCCGTCCACGACTGGCACCACCTGCCTCGCCTGCTGCTCCTCTACCTCAGGCATTTTGGGGATGCCGCCATAACGGAGCGTCCGATACGCCGTTTCGAAACCGTGCCGCCGGTAGTGCTCCTGCTGCGCGACAACCCCGTCCAACCCGACGATGCGATTGCCGGCAAGCATCATGCCCTTGTTCCAAAGCTGCTTGCCGTATCCGCGGCCACGAAACTCCGGATGAAGCATGTAAAGACCGAGGAAAGCGAAAGCCTCGCCATAACGCACGACGGAAATGCAGCCGATGGGCACCTCGCCTATGGCGCCGATCAGAAAGCCGGACGGATCTGCCTCCCAGAAGGCGAGCGCGTCGTCAACACCGGGATTCCATCCCTCTTGCCGGGCCCATTCCAGAGCGAGTTCCAGCTCGCCAGCCCGCATCGTCCGCACGGCAAAAGTCGATTTCATGCAAAAGTCCCGAACCGCCCATCACACCGCCGTCCCTCAGGGACGACCGCGCCCAACCCATCATGTGGCAACATGCCGCCGATCACAAGCAATGGGATGATAAGCTTAAAGTACAAAGGCTTCGTTTCATTCGGAAAGCAAGGCGATCCCGCATACGCAGCGACAGAAAACCGGCAAGTGTTTGTGACACTTCCGTCGCAATTCTCCTAAACCCGGCATTGCATATAGGCGTCATCGGCGATCCTGTGTATAAGCGCAGGCGATCGCCAATGCCGGTTTTGCGCCACGACGCGAAGCCCGGCACCAGCAAGAGGATTGAAATTACATGCGCATCACGATGATCGGCTCCGGTTATGTGGGCCTCGTCTCGGGCGTTTGCTTTGCCGATTTCGGCCACGACGTCATCTGCGTCGATAAGGACGCGAGCAAGATCGATGCGTTGCGGCGCGGCGAAATACCGATCTTCGAACCGGGTCTCGAGCAGCTCGTCGCGGACAATGTCCGTGCCGGCCGTCTCTCCTTCACCACGGATGTGGAGACAAGCGTTGCCGCAAGCGACGTCGTCTTCATCGCGGTCGGCACGCCTTCGCGGCGCGGCGACGGCCATGCCGATCTCTCCTATGTCTATGCCGCCACGCGCGAAATTGCGGAGCACGTCAAAGGCTTCACCGTCATCGTCACCAAGTCGACCGTGCCCGTCGGCACTGGCGACGAGGTCGAGCGCATCGTACGCGAAACCAATCCCGACGCCGATGTCGCCGTCGTCTCCAATCCGGAATTCCTGCGCGAAGGTGCCGCCATAGAAGACTTCAAGCGGCCAGACCGCATCGTCATCGGCCTCAACGACGAGCGTGCCCGTGGCGTCATGACGGAAGTCTACCGGCCGCTCTATCTCAATCAGGCGCCGCTGCTCTTCACCTCCCGCCGCACGTCCGAGCTGATTAAATACGCCGCCAACGCCTTCCTTGCCATGAAGATCACCTTCATCAACGAGATGGCCGACCTGTGTGAAAAGGTCGGCGCCAACGTGCAGGAAGTCTCGCGCGGCATCGGCCTTGACGGCCGTATCGGCTCGAAATTCCTGCATGCCGGCCCCGGCTACGGCGGCTCCTGCTTCCCGAAGGATACGCTGGCGCTCGCCAAGACCGCACAGGATTACGACAGCCCCGTGCGCCTGATCGAAACCACCGTCTCGATCAACGACAACCGCAAGCGCGCCATGGGCCGCAAGGTGATCACCGCCATGGGCGGCGATATCAGAGGCAAGACGATCGCCGTCCTCGGCCTCACCTTCAAGCCGAACACCGACGACATGCGCGACAGCCCGGCGATCTCGATCATCCAGACGCTGCAGGATGCCGGCGCGACCGTGACCGGCTACGATCCTGAAGGCATGGGGAATGCCCGGCAGGTGATCGACAATATCGCCTATGCCGAGGATGCCTATGGCGCCGCGCGTGATGCCGATGCGCTCGTCATCGTGACGGAGTGGAACCAGTTCCGCGCGCTGGACTTTGCCCGGCTCAAATCCGTGATGAAGGCGCCGGTTCTGGTCGACCTCAGAAACATCTATCGCCACGACGAGGTCACAAAGCACGGCTTTGCCTATACAAGCATCGGCAGACCCTCCAGCGACGACACACTTTAGAGCGTTTACGCATTCCGAACGGAAAACCGTTACGCGCTTTTCCCGGAAATGCTTCAAGCAAAGGCCGATCAATGCGTTATCTCATCACCGGCACTGCCGGTTTCATCGGATTCCACCTTGCCAAGCGCCTGCTTGACGAAGGTCATTTCGTGGTCGGCTTCGACGGCATGACGCCTTATTACGACGTGAAGCTCAAGGAGAAGCGCACCGCCATCCTCGCCCGCTCCAACGGCTTCAAGTTCGTCACGGGCATGCTGGAGGACAAGACGGCGCTCGATCATGCAGCCGAACTCGCCGAGCCCGACGTGATCGTCCATCTCGCCGCCCAGGCCGGCGTGCGCTACAGCCTCGAAAATCCGCGTTCGTACGTCGATTCCAACCTCGTCGGCTCGTTCAACATTCTGGAACTGGCGAGAAACCTGCAGCCGAAACACCTGCTGCTGGCATCGACCTCTTCCGTCTACGGCGCCAACGAAAAGATCCCCTTTGCCGAAAGCGACAAGGCCGACGAGCAGATGACGATCTATGCGGCGACAAAGAAGAGCATGGAGCTGATGGCGCATAGCTACGCCCATCTCTTCAACGTGCCGACGACGGCCTTCCGCTTCTTCACTGTCTATGGTCCCTGGGGCCGCCCAGACATGGCGCTCTTCAAGTTCGTCGACGCCATCCGCAATGACCGGCCGATCGAAATCTACGGCGAAGGCAAGATGAGCCGCGATTTCACCTATATCGACGATCTCGTCGAAGGCATCGTGCGCTTGATCGGCGTCGTGCCGTCGGAGGAAAACAGGATCGTATCGGAGACGGTCCTCGACACCCTGTCGAAGAATGCGCCCTTCCGTGTTGTCAATATCGGCGGCGGCCAGCCTGTGGGGCTGATGACCTTCGTCGAGACCATCGAGACGATGCTCGGCAAGAAGGCGATCCGCAAGATGCTGCCAATGCAGCCTGGCGACGTCCACAACACCTATGCCGTTCCGGACTTGCTTGTGGCGCTGACCGGCTTCAAGCCGCAGATCGAAGTCGACGAAGGCGTAAAGCGCTTCGTCGAGTGGTATCAGGAAAACTATTGAAGAAATGACTGGCATCATCGAAACGGAACATTGGATCGAGAGCGCCGCCGGGCGGCTCTATGCCAAATCATGGATGCCGGATGTCGAGACATCCCAACCACCGATAATCCTGTTTCACGATTCGCTCGGGTGCATCGCGCTCTGGCGCGATTTTCCGGAGCGACTTGCCGATTCCCTCGGTCGTCGGGTCATCGCCTATGATCGGCTGGGCTTTGGTCGGTCCGATGCCCGCAACGATCTTCTAGCGCAGGATTTCATTGCGTCGGAGGCCGAGCATTTCGTACCGCTGCTTTGCGAGCAGCTGTCCATTCGGGAATTTGTCGCCTGCGGGCACAGCGTCGGTGGCGGTATGGCGGTGGAGACGGGAGCAAGGTTTGGCGAACGCTGCCGCGCCGTGATCACCATCGCCGCCCAGGCCTTCGTGGAGGACAGGACCCTGCAGGGCATCCGGGTCGCGCAGCAGGAATTCAAGTCGGCCGACACATTCGCACGACTTGCCAAATATCATGGCGGCAAGGCCGAATGGGTGTTGCACGCCTGGATCGACACCTGGCTCGATCCGGCAAGGGCCGGATGGACCCTCGATGCAGCGCTGGAGAACCTGCGCTGTCCGGTACTCGCCATCCACGGAGACCGCGACGAATATGGCTCCGAAGCGCATCCGCGCCACATCGCGGCTGGGCGCGGCCCGGTCCATATCATGCCGGACACCGGGCACGTCCCGCATCGCGAGCACCCAGCCCTCGTCATAAAGACGATCGAAGACTTTCTGGCGTGAATGCGCGAGCGGCCTATTCGGGCTGACCTGCCGGGTGATAGGCTCGATCGAAGTAGATAAGTCCCTGACCGTTGTCACGTTGACGAATGGCCGCGACTTCGCACAAAAGAATATCGTGCGTCCCGCCATCGACCTGACGGACGATACGGCAATCAAACGAGACGAGGGCATTTTCGAGCACGGGTGCACCGGTCGACAATTCCGACCATGCGGCAGCACCAAAGCGCTCCGCAACCGGGGTCTTGCCGCCGAAAAGCCGTGACAGATCCTGATGAGCTTCCGAAAGGACATTGACACAGAGCACGCCATTCTGCGTAACGGCGGGGTGAACGGAAGCACCACGATTGAGACAGACGAGCAAGGTCGGCGGGCTGTCCGTGACGCTGCAGACGGCGGTCGCGGCAAAGCCCGCAAGTCCTGCCGGACCATTGGTCGTGACAATGTTCACCGCAGCCGCCATCCGCGCCATGGCATTGCGAAACTCGGTGCGCGCAATGTCGGGGTCGGCGACGGGTATCGCCTTCTCGATTGCCACGGAGGTTTTCATGTTCATCCCACTATCCCCTAACTCGCGCTAGTCAGGCCACACTATAGATAGGATGAATGCGCCTCAAGAAACGACATTTTCCGGAAGCGGCCCTTCGCGAGCAATTAGTTCCCTATAAAATCTATCAATAAAGGGAAAATCATCTGCGCCGAGCCGAAGACGCAAGAATGCTCCGAAGCCGGTCTCAGGTCCGCGTGGAAATCAGCAGGAACATCGGCCGCTCGCGCTCGATCGCCCAATCCGGATGCGCGGCAAGGTCGTCATCGCTCGGCGACCATTCCTCGACATGGGCGATGGTGAAGCCGGACTTGATCAGGAGGTTGAGCGTCGTACCCATCGTACGGTGCTGCTTGACGACGCCATCGGCGAGCCAGTTCGTCACTCGCGGCCCCTCGATCTGGTAGGCGCTAAGCGGCCAGATCTTGCCACCTTCTGCATCATCAACCCAATCGGGCTGCCGGGGCGCCATGTATATCGGATGCTCGATCGAAAAGATCAGCCGGCCGCCGGGCTTCAGTACCTGACGGATCGTCGCCAGCAATCCGGCAAAGCCCTCGACATAGTGGAAGGCCAGTGAACTGTAGACGAGATCGAAGCCAGCCTTTGGAAGCTGGAGCCTTTCCAGATCGGCCAGATCGTAACGAACACGCGCATCCGCCGTCTCCGCGCGGGCACGTTCCAGCATTTTCTCGGAGACATCCAGCCCCAGCACGCTGGCCGCCCCCTGCTCGGCCGCCCAGCGGCAGAACCAGCCGAAACCGCAACCGAGATCGACGACGTCGAGACCCTTCAGGTCAGGCATCAGGGCCTGGATAGCCGGCCATTCGGCCGCACCCGCCAGCCCGTCGATGGAACGCTGCAGGCGGCTATAGCCATCGAAAAAACCGGGATCGTCGTAGATATTCTGGGTCATGCTCGTCTTCCGTGCGTCTCTGCAGCCTGCAATTGGCGGCATCCCCTCGGCATAGACCATAAGGAGCCCGACGAAAAGCCAATTGCGCGGTAGCTTCGGCCGGCGCCGCTCAAACCGACGGTTTCGGCCGCGACAGCCATTGCGAATAGGGTTTTACGCCGAAACCGGGATCGGCCGCATCCTCAAGCACATGGATGAATTCGATCGAATGCCCGTCGGGATCGGAAAAGTACTGCGAAACAGCCGGCACCCAGCCGAGAACGACGGGCTCATCAAGCGGCTCGCCATTGAAGCCCTTCGGTTGAACGCCATGAGCCTTCAAAGCGGCGGCGGAACGAAGGAGATCGTCGAGAGAGGTTCTGAACGCAATGTGTAGCCGCATGCGCAAGGGCGCGCTGCCTGTCTCCCATAGCCCGAGCATACCCATCCGCTTGTCGTCGATCCAAAAGAACGCGACGCGTCTGTCTTCGATGACGGTCGCAAGTTCCAATTTCAGGATGTCGCGATAGAATCCTATCGAACGCTGCAGATCGGCAACCGTCAGATGCGTTTCGTAAAGCCCCAGGATGCGGGGCATGGACGGATCGGCCGCATGCTCCGGATGGCCATTGGTCATCACAGCACCTTTGCCGCCGTGACTTCGACTTCAACCAGAAATTCGGCGCGGGTAAATCCGCCAACGATCAGCAGTGTGGAGACCGGCGCGGGATCTTGGACGTAACGATCGCGCACGGCCATATAGGCGGGAAAATCCTCGCGCGTGGTGACGAAGCCGCCGATGCGGATGACATCGGCAAAGCTCATGCCCGCCTCTTCCAGAATGGCGCCGATTGCCTTGAAACACATCTCGGCCTGGGCGGTAACGTCAGACGGAATACGATCGTCGAGACCGACGCCGAGCTGGCCGGATGTGACCAGCAGGCTGGCGCCCGGCGGCACCAGCAGACCATGATTGTAATTGCCGAAAGGGCGGCGGACGGATGAGGGATTGAACGTTCTTTTCATCGATACCGACTCCTGATGACCGGCGCGATATCAGCATTTTGTGATGAAAGGAGCAAGACGCTCAATGCGCCCGCACCGATGTTACCGCCCGATTCCGTCGTATTTCCAACAGGATATGTCCGAAAAGCGCGGCAAGCACGATCGGGCCGCCGATGAGCGTCGCCGTCGAGGGACGTTCGGCGAAAAGCATCCAGACCCAGAGCGGCGTCAGCGGCACTTCGAGCGCGGTCAGCAGGGCGGCATCCGAGGCCGGCACCAGCCGCGAGCCGAACGTATAGAGACTGAGGCCCATAGCATTCTGGACGATGCCGAAGGCGATGATAAGGCCGAGATCCTGACCGGAGATCGATAGCGGCGAGGCAAACCAGAAGGTCACGAAGGAGCAAAGCCAGGCGGACAAGGCCATGGCCGGCAGCATCGGCACATTGCGATGCTGGCGCATGACGACGGCAAGGGCTGCGACCGTCAGCGTCATGATGGCGGCAAGCCCCTTGCCGAGCCAGCTCCCGCCATCGCTTCCGTGACCGGAAAGCATGACGAGCACGCCGATGAAGGCGATACCGCTGGCGATCAGCGTCCTCCTGTTGGGACGCTCGCCGATGAAGAGGAAGGCGACGCCCGCCGTGACGAAAGGCACCGTCGCGTAGATGACCATCGCATCGGCAACCGACGTATAGTAGATCGAGCCGATACCGCTGATCATGGAGGCGGTGGAAAAGATAGTCGCCGCCAGCGAGGGGCCGCGCATGGAGCGCAACACACGAAAGGCGTTACGCCGCTCGATATAGAAAAACAGCGCGAAGACGCCAAGGCCGGACACGATTCCGCGGCAGAACAGAATGGTCATCAGGTCGGCATGGATCGCCCGCACGAAGAGACCGGAAGTCGACCATGCCAGCGCCGAAGCCGCGACATAGGCCACGCCCAACCTGTATTGCTGCTGTTCCGCCAGCGTCACGACAAAATCCCCCGCCCTGTAGCGGCAGAGCATTAGCGGGCAGTCTTGACGCCTACAAGCAAAGCTTGCGCCGTTGGGTGTCGCTGATGCCGGAAGATGGCAGGGGTTGCAGGAAGGTCACGCCTCTTTCCGGTCGGCGATCGAAAACACTTCCCTACCCATTGGTATTGGTAGGATCGTATTGATCTTGAACATATCGGCGATCGCTCTAGGGTTCTGACGACTTCGTCGAAGGAGAATCAGTTGCGCTTGCTGTCAGCCACTTTGTT
Organism: Martinezella tropici; assembly: GCA_000799755.1. Lineage (GTDB taxonomy): Bacteria > Pseudomonadota > Alphaproteobacteria > Rhizobiales > Rhizobiaceae > Rhizobium > Rhizobium tropici_A. The sequence continues at coordinate 430,344 of JUHI01000002.1, read as the reverse complement.
TGCATGCGGCTGCGTCAGCTTGGTCGACGGTCCGTTATGGCCGCCGGCGCAAACCTATGTCGACGTGACAGTGCAATGCAGTCAAAGCACCAACCCCGCCCGCTGCGAACATACACGTAAAAGCTGGAAGGCCGATTATGATGAAGCCATCGCAGGCGGGTACCGTGCGCAGAAACATGTCGCCCTCTGCCTGAGCACCGGCTGCGACGAGGCGATCCAACCGGATAAAATGCTCGGCTGCGCCTGGCGTATCGTCATTGCCGACAGGAAGCACGCTCAACCGGACAGCATGGATTTTGCCAATCTCACCCGTTTCTGCGGAACGGATTATGTCGACGAGAAGGGAAAGCTTGCCGCGGCCTCGGAAGCGAAGGTGATGTTGCGCCAGATCGGCAAATAGAGGCGACGCGCCAGAAGTGCTCTGACGCGTCGCCGGCTTCATGCATAAGGCGCAAGGAAAGTGCGGATGGCTTCGATCTCGTTGGGCCTGATATCGTGGCCGCCAGCATGCCAGTCGAGCGTGACCTCGGCATCCTGCCGCGCAAAGTAGTCGGCGAGCGCCTTGGTCACCGGCGCGGGCGCTATCGGATCACGTTCGCCTGCCGTGATCAGCACGCGCCGGCCCTGCAACCGGGCATTATCCTTCGGCTGGAACGGGATGAGCGGATGCATCAGCACGGCCGCGTCGAAGAGATTACCATGCTCGATCAGCACGTTGGCAAGAATATTCGCGCCGTTGGAAAACCCGAGTCCGAGCACCTGCGACGCGCCATACTCCGCCGCCAGACCCGAGACATAGTTCGCCATCTTTTCCGTCGCCCGGGCGAGATCGGCCATGTCGTAGACGCCCTCGCCCGTCCGGCGGAAGAAGCGCGCTGCCCCATGTTCCGAGACATCGCCGCGAGGCGATACGATGGTCGCGTCCGGCAGCAGCCGGGCGGCGAAATCGAAGAACTGGTTCTCGTCGCCGCCGGTGCCGTGGAAAGTGAAGAAAATCGGCTTTCCGGATGCACCGGCCTTCAGCCGGTGCACATAACTCGTATCAGTCATAGTCCTTCCTCCGATTAGCCTTCCAGCGGCTCCAGATGTTGCTCGATCAGCCCACGCAGATGCGCATGCTGCTCGGGCAGTTTCAGCGCTTCGCCGAGATGAGCGGTATCCTCGTCGCGGTTGAAGCCGGGTTCATTGGTGGCGACTTCGAACAGCACGCCGCCCGGCGTACGGAAGTAGATCGCCCAGAAGTAGTCGCGGTCGATGACCGGCGTAACCTGATAGCCCGTGTCCATCAGCGCCTTGCGCACTTCAAGCTGCTTTGCGCGGTTCTCGACGGCAAAGGCGACATGGTGGACGGAGCCTGCGCCCGGAAGAGCCCGGTTGATGTTCGGCATGGTTTCGAGGTCGACATAGTCGGCACCGTTGCCGCCGGGAATGGCAAGCCGCTTGACGCCTTCATGGGTGTCGACGACTTCGTAGCCCATGTATTTCAGCAGTTCGGCGGTTGCGCCCTCATCCCTCAACCGCATGGCGACGGAATGGAAGCCGCGGATGGCATGTTCGGCATCGACGCCGTTATGCGTCCAGGGCAGACGAGCATCGTCCTTGACCTCGACCAGCGCAAAGCCGTCACCATCCGGACCGGCGAAATGCAGCCGCTTCTGGCCGAAGGATTCGTCGGCCTTCAGGCCCTCGACGCCATGTTGGCCGAGGCGTTCTGTCCAGTAGCCGATGGCACCTTCCGGAACGGAATAGACGGTATTGCCGACTTCGCCGGTACCCGGGCGACCGCGCGCCATCTTCGGGAACGGGAAGTAGGTCATGATTGTGCCGGGCGTGCCGATCTCGTCACCATAGTAAAGGTGATAGACATCGGGAGCGTCGAAATTCACCGTCTTCTTGACGCGGCGCAGGCCGAGCGTGTCCGTGAAGAATTTGTTGTTGGTGCGGGCGTCTTCCGCCATCGAGGTAACGTGGTGAAGACCTTTGATCTGGTTAAGCATCTTAAACCCCTTTGCTCGCCTGCACCGGCAGGCGTTTCTCATGGGCAGAAGATGGTCTTCCCGGGCCTGTTTCGATAGCCCCCAATAGCCAAACGGATTGTCTTCAGTGAGTGAACAATAAATTCTGATCGTTCACTATGACAGAGAAGAAGCGTGACCTCACTGCTGTTCCGGATTGCTCGGCAGGGACCAGTCGATGGGATCTCTGCCATGCTCGGCCAGATAGGCGTTGGCCTTGGAGAAATGCCGGCAGCCGAAGAAACCATTATGGGCCGACAGCGGCGAAGGATGGACGGATTTCAGCACGAGATGGCGATCGGTATCGACGAAGGCGGCCTTCTTCTGCGCATAGGAACCCCAGAGCATGAATACGACGCCATCACACTCGTCGTTCACCCTGCGGATCACGGCGTCCGTAAAGCGCTCCCAGCCCTTGCCCTGATGCGACGCAGCCTGCGATTCCTCGACCGTCAGCACGCTGTTGAGCAGCAGCACGCCCTGCTTCGCCCAGCTTTCCAGAAAGCCGTGACGAGCCGGCGGAATGCCGAGATCGGTTTCCAGTTCCTTGTAGATATTGACCAGCGACGGCGGAATGCGAACGCCGGGGCGCACGCTGAAGCAAAGCCCATGCGCCTGACCGAAGCCGTGATAGGGGTCCTGCCCGAGGATGACCACCTGCACCTCGTCGATCGGCGTCAGATCGAGCGCGCGGAAATATTCGCTGCCGCGCGGGAAGATCACCTTGCCGCGCTGCTTCTCCTCGACGAGGAAAGCCTTGAGCTGCTGCATGTAGTCGCTCTCGAATTCCGGAGACAGCGCCTCTTTCCAGCTTTCCTCAAGCTTGATGTTCGCTTCCACCATCGTCCTTCGTCTCCGTCTGTTGTCAGCAGTCCGATTGAGGATGAAAGCGACGGCATGTCAAGAAATGGCTGAGGCCATGAAGAGGAGATCACAGTTTTTGACCAGCGCCGCCGCTTGGCTCTGCCCCTCTCTGAGGAGCTTTCGACGGCAGCAGCCAGGCAAGCAAGCGTTGACAACTCCCTTCGCTTCAGCCAATGGAAGCCATCCCATCTTTTCGACCGGTGCCTCCTCATGCTTCCCTTGCATTCCCTTGGCGAGCGCATTGTCGTGCTCGGCCCTTCCAATGCCGGCAAGTCGACCCTGGCGGTTGCACTTTCCAAAAAACTTGGCTTTCCAACGGTTCATCTCGATCAGCTTCACCATCTGCCCCATACGGATTGGCAGCAGCGTCCGGAAGCAGAGTTCGCGGCGCTTCATGATGCGGCGATTCTTGGCGAACAATGGATCATGGAGGGTAACTATACGCGCCTGATGCCCCAGCGTTTGGTGCGCGCAACCGGCGCTATCCTCATAACCTCCAATCACTGGCTGCGTTTTACCCGTTATCTGAAGCGCACGCTCTCCAACCGCTCGGACCGAGCCGGGCATCTCGAAGGCGCCAAGGACAGCATCAAGTGGGAGATGATCCACTGGATACTCGTGAAGACCCGCAACAGCAGCGTCAAATACACGAAAATCCTTGAGGAATCCGAGTTACCGACGGTGGAGTGCCACACGGCGGAGGCACTCAATAGCCTCTACCGGGCCTGGGATCTGCCGAAGAGACAGTAGGCGACATCGGAAATCTTGCTTGAGGTCGACATGCAGATCCAGATCCATCCGGCCACACATGCTGACATCGTGCCGTGGATCGAACTGTCGGAAGCGGTCGCTGGGCTCTTTGGCCCAATGCCCGATTTTTCGGCGACCCTGGCTCCGAAGATCGATCGGAAGCAGGCTCTTTGCGCCAGAATTGTCGATGGCCCGCCGTTTGCCGGAGGCATCCTGCTCGGGGGATCAGCCGACGCGTTCTGGATACGCTGGCTTGCGGTTACGCCGGCATATCGTCGTTGCGGCATTGGTCGAAGGTTGATCGAGGCAGCCATCGCATGTGCTTGCCCGAATTGCGTCATCTACGTGGATACCTTCACCGAGGAAACCGCCGGCGGTTTGGCAGCACGGCGGGCTTACCAAAGCTGCGGTTTCGCGCCGTCGGAAGTTTGGGAAAACGAAGGCATAGTCCGCCAACGCTTCATGAAGACACCCGCGAAGATTTCAGTTCCCTGATAAACGCCTCCCGCGCCTGCCGACCGCACAGATTTACCAATTGAAGTCATTGCGAGCACCGGGAAAAACCGTAAGCTCCGCTGACTATCTGTTCGAAACATACAGGGACCGGAATATCATCCACAAATCGGCCAAGCGGAACCGTCAAGATGAATTTGCTCCATTACCTGCTGCTGTTCTTCGGCGGCGTCTTTCTTATGAATGCGGTCCCGCACCTGGTCAGCGGCGTCCTCGGCAGATCCTTTCAATCCCCTTTCGCCAAGCCCCACGGCGTCGGGCTCTCGTCGTCGACAGTCAATGTCGTCTGGGGCTTCGCCAATCTCGTGGTTGCGTACCTGCTTCTTGTCACGCCCGGCTCACTGCATTGGGATGATGGATTGGATGCGCTCGCCATTGGCCTCGGCGCATTTGCACTCGCCTTGTTTGCCGCACGTCACTTCGGCAAGTTCCACGGCGGGAACACGTCTGAAAAGCAGTGAAGCAACAACTCGTTCGCCTCTCGGCAATCACCCCTTGATGCGCACCATCTGCGGATCATAGAGCGGCTTCAGCGACACCTGGCACGGTGCGCGGCTCTGTGCGACATCGAGCTCGTAGCGGCCGGACAGCACGAAATCCTCCGTCACGCCGCCGGGATCGCGGACATAGCCGTAGCCGATCGCCTTGCCGATCGTGTAGCCGTAGCCGCCGCTCGACAGCCAGCCGACGCGCTGCCCGTTGCGATAGATCGTCTCGCGGCCGAGAAGCACGACCTCGGGATCATCGGGCACGAAGCAGGCGAGCATCTTTTTCACGCCCGAGGCCAGTTGCCGCTCGATCGCCTCGCGGCCACGAAACGGCGTGCCCTTCTTCATCTTCACCGCCCAGGCAAGCCCGGCTTCGACCGGCGTGTGATCCGGCCCGATATCGGAACCCCAGGCGCGATAACCCTTCTCCAGCCGGCAGCTCTCGATGGCACGATAGCCAGCGTTGATAAGACCATGCTCGCGCCCCGCCGCCATCAGCACATCGTAGACGGTAGCGGCATATTCGACGGGCACATGCAGCTCGTAGCCGAGTTCGCCGACATAGGTGATGCGCAGCGCCCTGACGGGGCAGCCGGCAATGCCAACGGTCCGAACCTTGCCGAACGGGAATGAGGCATTCGAAACGTCGTCCGAGGTCACGGCCTGCAAGATCGCACGCGACTTCGGCCCCATCAGCGACAGCACCGAATAGGCCGATGTCACATCCACCAGCTCCGCATGCATCTCCGCTGGAATATTGCGGGCAATCCAGTCGAAGTCGTGAGTGGCAAAGCCGGTGCCAGTGGTGATGTAGAACTCATTCTCGGCGGTGCGGGCAACGGTGACGTCGCATTCGATGCCGCCCCGATCGTTCAGCATCTGCGTATAGGTCAAAGAACCGACGGGCTTGGCGACGTCATTGGCGGCAATCCACGAGATCGCCGCCTCTGCATCCCTGCCTTTCAGCACGAATTTGGCAAAGGAGGTCTGGTCGAAGATGACGGCCGCCTCACGAACGGCTTTATGCTCCCGCCCGACGGCATCGAACCAGTTCTGGCGGCCATAGGTATAGATATCCTTCGGTTCCTCGCCGGCAAAAAGATCGGCAAACCAGTTCGGCCGCTCCCAGCCGAGCTTTTCGCCGAAGCAGGCGCCCTGCGCCTTCAGGCGATCGTAAAGCGGCGACTTGCGGCAGGGCCGACCACTGGAATGCTCTTCGAAAGGCCACGCCATGGTGTAATGCTTGCCATAGGCTTCCAGCGTGCGGGTGCGCACCCAATCCGTGTCGAAATGCGGACGGCCGAAACGCCTGATATCAACAGGCCAGAGATCATAGGGCGGCTCGCCCTTGGCGACCCATTCGGCAAGTGCCATGCCGGCGCCGCCGGCCGAAGCGATACCGAAAGCATTGAAGCCGGCGCCGACGAAGAAATTCTTCAGCTCCGGCGCCTCGCCGAGAATGAAGTTGCCGTCGGGCGTAAAGCTCTCCGGGCCGCACAGCAACTGCTTGACCCCGGCTGTCTGCAGCGCCGGCACGCGCACCAGCGCCTGCTCCATGATCTGCTCGAAATGATCGAAATTGCTGTCGAGCAGCGTGTAGTGGAAATCCCTGGGGATTCCATCGAGTGCCCAGGGAATCGGATTAGGCTCATAGCCGCCCATGACCAGCCCGCCGACCTCTTCCTTGTAATAGGTCAGCCGGTCGGGATCGCGCAGCGTCGGCAGGTTGGAAGGCACGCCGAAGGATTCGGTGATGAGATATTGATGCTCGACCGAAACGAGCGGCACATTGACACCGAAACGGCCGGCAAAGGTCCGCGTCCACTGCCCGGCGCAGACGACGACGCGCTCGCATTCGATGCGGCCTTTCTCGGTGATGACGGCGCGGATGCGGCCCTTGTCGATCTCCAGATCAAGAACTTCCGTATCCTCGAAAATCGACACACCGCTCATGCGGGCGCCCTTGGCCAGCGCCTGGGTGATATCGGACGGGTTGGCCTGCCCGTCGGTCGGCAGGAAGGCAGCGCCGACGAGATCGTCCACATCCATCAGCGGCCAAAGATCAAAAGCCTCCTTGGGCGTCAGCAGATGCATCTGCAGGCCGAAGGATTGTGCCGTCGTCGCCTGCCGCTTCACCTCCGTCCAGCGCTCCTCGTTGCAGGCAAGCCGCAGACCGCCATTCATCTTCCAGCCGGTGGCAAGGCCCGTCTCCGCCTCGAGCTTCTTGTAGAGGTCGACGGAATAGCCGAGCATCTGCGTGATGTTGGCGCTGGTGCGCAGCTGACCGACAAGGCCGGCTGCATGGAACGTCGTGCCCGAAGTCAGCTTCTTGCGCTCCAGCAGCACGGTATCGGTAAAGCCGAGCTTGCCGAGATGGTAAGCGGTCGAGCAGCCGATGATGCCGCCGCCGATGACGACGGTCTTTGCGGTAGCGGGCAGTTCCTTCATCACGTCACCTCAAGAATTGCGAAAATCCTGCCAGGCGCTCTCGAAGCGCCGCAGGTTTTCAGCTGTATAGGAAGAATAATCGAAATCGATGTCGGAATGGATTTCGGACACCATGCTCCACATCGTCTCGCGCAGAAGCGAAGCGCATTTCATCGCCTGATAGCGCCGGCGCAGATCGTCACTGACGGGAGCCTCGAAATAGGCTTCCAGCATCGCCTCTTCCTGCGTCTCGGAGAATTCATTGTTGGAGGCAAGGCCGCCAAGATCGAAGAGTGGCGTGTTGAAGCCGGCATAATCCCAGTCGATCAGCCACAGCCGCTCGCCATCGTCGAGGAAGTTCGCCGCCAGCAGATCATTGTGACCGAAGGCGACCTCGAAAGGTCCGGCTGCGCGCTCCAGCCGCTCGGCAGTGTCCAGAAAGGCAGGCAGCAGCGACTTGTGCCGACTATCGCCTGCCGCCAGGAGAGCCGCATAGTCCCTGACGACGTGGAAAACCCAGAAGATTGCGGCTGGTCCACGAAAATGCCTCGCGACATCGCGGTGGCAGGCCCTGACGAGCGGCACGACGCGGCTCATCATTGCCGGGTCCCGGATCTCGTCGGCCGACAGCGGCCTAGCATCGATGTAGTCGAGCACCAATATGCCGGGCTCATGATGGATCACGGCAGGAGAAAGACCGGCTGCATGGGCCGCCCGGCTGGCCGCCACCTCGTTGGTGCGGCTGATGTGGTGGACGGGAATGTCGGACCCCAGCCGCACGACGAAGCGCCGACCGTCATTGCCGACCAGATAGTTGCGATTGGTGATGCCGCCTACGAGCGGTTCGATATCGATCGGCCCGCGCCAGATGCTGAGAGAATGTATCCTGTCTTCCGCCGTCGCAGTCATTCCCCCTCCGGTCCTACTGCTGAGCATCCTATGGACGCGAAGGTTCTCCACAAAAGCAGGACTGTCAAGAGGCGCCCACAAAAAGAAACAAATTATTGGCTTTTTGTTGGATTTTCGCGGAAAACTCCCATGAGATCGGCTATGCATATCCTAAAGACTGCGCTTCACCCTAGCTGAGATTTGTCTTAAAAACTCAGGCGCGACGCAACCGGATCAGGTTTGAGTGCGTTGACGCCTCTGGCCGCAACAGGGCCGGCCATTTTGGAAGCTACACAAATTCGGGATCAATACCCTCAATAGGATCAGGAAACATGTCGGGCATATCCCAGCCGCCGCTGCACTCCAATCATCGCGAGCGGGAGATTCTGGAGGAACTGCGCCTGGCCGGCGGCGCCAGCCGCATCCAGTTCCTGGCGGAACGCCTGGGCGTTTCCGAGGAGACCATTCGCCGCAACATCCGCAGCCTGGAAGCCAACGGGCTCGTGACCAAGGTGCATGGCGGGGTCCATATCAAGGACTCGATGAACGAGCCGCCGCTGCATCTGCGTATGAACGAGAATGCCGAGGCCAAGCGGATGATCGCCGCCGCCGTCGCCGCGATGATCGAGGATGGCGATGCGCTCTTCCTCGACGTCGGTTCGACCACCGCCTTCATTGCCGTCGCGCTACAGAAGCATCAGAACCTTTTCGTCGTCACCAATGCCGTCGCGGTCGCCCATGCGCTCGCAACCCGCAACGGCAATCGCGTCTTCTTTGCCGGCGGCGAGCTGCGGGGCCATGACGGCGGCGCCTTCGGCATGGAGGCAGCCAACTTCCTGCGCCGTTTCAACGTGCGCCACGCCATTCTCTCTGTCGGCGCCATCAACGCAGCTTCGGGCTTCATGCTCCACGATCTGGAAGAAGCGGAATACTCGCGGGAAGCCGCAGGCCGCGCCGAAAACCGCATCGTCGTTGCCGACAGCGCCAAGTTCGGCCGCAGCGCGCCGATCGTCCTCAGCGAACCGGCAAGTGTCAACGTGCTAGTTACGGACGACACCCCACCGGCCGACATCCGGGCCATGCTGGAACGCAACGAGATCGAGCTCGTGATCGCCAACCGGCAGCGGGGCGAGCGGCGTTGAGCAGAGCCAGGGTCCAAGCAGATGAAGCTGAATGATCTGCTAGCTTGAAGCGGGTCATCCGCAAGCCTGGTCATCAACCCTTACACATCGCCTCGAGCGTCTGGGCGGCCTTGCTTGCGTGACGCTCCTTGTGCCGCAACAGCCGAAAGCTGCGGGCGGGCAGGTCGAATGTCGCCTGAACCAGCAATCCCTGCCCTAGATAGGCCCTTGCAGCAGCACTCGATATGGCGGCGGCACTTTGCCCGACGCCGACAGCGGAAAGAATAGCTTCGTTCGAAGGCAAAACGAGCGCTACGTCGAGGTCGCGCGGCGAAGCGCCGAGCCTGGCGACCGCATTCTCGAATTCCGAGCGCGTGCCCGACCCCTCCTCTCGCATTACCCAGGACGTGCCGGCAGCAAGGTCGGACGCCGTCAGCTGGCGACCATCAGCCCAAGGGTGGTGCGGCGGCACAACGATGACGAGCGCATCCTGCGCAACGATCCGCATCGACAGCGCCGGCGCATCCACCTCACCCTCGATGAAACCCAGCTCTGCCGCGCCGTCTATGACGGCCTCGGTGACGGTACGGGTATTGCCGATCGTCAGATCCAGCTCGATGCCGGGATAGTCGCGCCGGAACCGCATCAGCAGGGGCGGCAGCCAGTAGCTGGCGATGGTCTGGCTGGCATAAAGGCTGAGACGGCCGCGCTGCAGCCCCCCCAACTCCGAGAGCATAAGTTCGGCGGAACGCACGCGCGCAAGCGTCGCCTTGGCTTCACTCAGAAAGGAGCGACCCGTCTCCGTTAGCTCGATCCGTCGCCCGACGCGATGAAAAAGCTCTACGCCATAATAGGCTTCAAGGTTCTTGATCGCCGAGCTGACAGCGGAAGGCGTCAGATGGATCGCCTCGGCGGCATGAGTCAGATGCTCTCGCTCCGCAACGGCGACGAAAATGGCGAGTTGTTCGAAGGTCATGGGAAATCATTCTAATTTATCGAACGAAACATAGGATAATATTCGATGGATGTCGACATCGACAGGTGAGACTTTCCTACCGTCACCAAACCATAACAAACGAATGACGGCACGCCATGTCCCTTGCTCAACGCGCAAACACCATCCTTCCCGGCCTCGCACTCACCTCGGCCGTCGCTCTCTTGGCCTATGCGGCGGAGCATGTTGAAACCAGCCTTCTCGGCGGTCGGTGGATCGAAAGCCTGGTGCTCGCCATCGCGCTCGGCATTGCCGTCTGCACGATCAGGCCACTGAAGCCGGTCATGAAGCCGGGCATCGATTTCAGCGCCAAATTCCTGCTCGAAATCGCTATCGTCCTGCTCGGAGCCTCCATCAGTCTTTCGGCCATCCGCGGCGCCGGCGTCTGGCTGATCGCCGGCATCGCCATCATCGTCGTGCTGTCGATTGCCGCCACCTACATGATCGGACGCGCGCTCGGCCTGCCGCCGAAGCTCGCAACGCTGATCGCCTGCGGCAATTCGATCTGCGGCAATTCGGCGATCGTCGCCGTTGCACCGGTAATCGAGGCCGACTCGCAGGAGATTGCCGCCGCGCTGGCCTTTACCGCCGTCCTCGGCATCGCCGCCGTGTTCCTGCTGCCGCTCTTCTATTTCCACTTCGGCATGAGTGTGCCGCAATATGGCACCCTGGCGGGATTGACCGTTTATGCCGTGCCGCAAGTGCTGGCCGCAACCGCACCCGCCGGCCTGCTGGCGGTGCAGACCGGCACGCTCGTCAAGCTCGTCCGCGTCCTGATGCTGGGTCCGGTCATCTTCCTGCTCGGCATCATCACCAAGACCGAGGCAGCAGGTGCGGATGGACGCAGCGGCCACCACCATTCGCTGGTTCCCTGGTTCATCTGCGGCTTCCTGGGGCTGATGGCGCTGCGCTCGTTCGGGCTCATCCCGGATGCGCTGGTGACACCGATGGAAACGGTGTCCGGCATCTTGACCGTCATCGCCATGGCCGCCCTCGGCCTGTCGGTCAACATCCGCTCGGTCGCCCATGCCGGCGGTCGGGTGATCGCGGCAGCGACGCTATCGCTGCTGACGCTGGGCGTCATCAGCTATGGTCTGATCCTCGCCCTGCAGATCCAGTAGCATGCGCAGCAACATGGGCTGAAAACCGGCTATGACTCGCCGCCTGGGCTGATTTCAGCAAGGCGGCGGTCTCTTTTTCGGAGGAAGGATTGCCGATGGCATAGCCCTGAAGCTCGTCGCAGCCTATCTCGGCCAGAATGCGCGCATGATCTTCGCTCTCGACCCCTTCGGCGACCACCTCGACATTCAATGTCCGCGCAATCTCAATGATCGAGCCGACAAGGCGCCGCTGCTCTTCCGACACGGTCACCGCGGTCACCAGTTGCCGGTCTATCTTCAGCCGTTTCGGCTTCAGCTTAACGAGACCGATCAGCGATGCGTGACCAGAACCGAAATCGTCGATCTCGATCTCGATTACCATCTCCTTGATACCGGCAATATTGGCGAGAACGACCTCATCGGGCTCATCCAGAAAAATAGTCTCGACCAGTTCGAAGGCAATGGCGTCGCGCGGGATTCGAAGTGCCCGTAATCCCACGATCAGATCGGGATCAGCAAGCCGGCGCCCGGAAATATTGACGGCGATGCGCGGCGGCGAAAGCCCCTGCGACACCCAGGCCGCCCGATCGGCGAGAGCGCGCTTCAACACCGCCGCATCGATCTCCGCGGTAAAGCCGTATTCGTCAGCCACCTTGAGGAAGGCGACAGGGCTCAGCAATCCTCTTTCAGGATGCCGCCAGCGTGCCAGCGCTTCCAGTCCGACGATGCGGCGGCTGCGCGCATCCACCTGAATTTGATAGAAGGGCTCGATCTGCCGCAGCACCGGCGCCAGCCGTAACTCATCGGCCAGGCGGCGTTCCGCCTGCAGATCGGACTGAAGCTGGGTGGTAAAGAATTCCACGCGGTTGCGGCCGAGTTTCTTGGCCTGGAACAGAGCAACATCGGATTCTGCCAACAGATTGCCGGCGCTGCTCGTCTGGCCTGTGGCCACGCCGATGGAGGCACCGATCTTCAACATCTCGTTGCCGAAACGCACGTCTCGGCGCAATCGTGAAAAAATATCGGAGGCGATCGCCTCAAGCCTTTCGATATCACCGACATTGACCAGCACCGCCACGAATTCATCGCCCCCGATACGGGCAACGAGGTCGTTGGCGGTAATTGCTCCGGAGATGCGCGCCGCAGCGCTTTGCAACGTAGCATCACCCGCCGCATGACCCCATTTGTCGTTGATCTCCTTGAACCCGTTGAGATCGATATGGACCACGGCCAGGGTCTCGACAGATGCATCCTTGCGCAGTTCGGCCAGCCGCCGGTCGAAATAGCGGCGGTTGGGAAGGCCCGTGAGATAGTCGTGATCGGCGGCATGCTCTATTCGCGCACGGCTTTGCTCCAGCGCAACGGCGCGCGCTTCGGCGATGGCCTTCTGACTGGTCAGTTCGCGATTGAGCAAGACATCTGCCGTGACATCCCATTCTGCGCCGATGAAGGAAGGCGCGCCCTCCGCATCCTCATAGTAATGCCCGCGTGAGCGCAGATGGCGCACCTCGCCTCCCGGCAAAATGATGCGAAATTGCGAGTTGTAGAAGCCCTTTCGTTCGAGGGCCATGTCGAAGTCGCGGACCGCGCTTTCGATATCGTCGGGATGCAGCGCGTTCACCCAGACGTCGGAGGGAACCTTACGCTCTTGAAGCCCAGTCCCGTAGAGCTTGTGCATCTGCGGGTCCCAAAGCAGTTCCTGCTCGGTGATATTATGCTGCCAGACGCCGATTTGAGACGCCTCCAGCGCCAGCTCCAGCCTTCTCAAAAGGTCCTGGAACTCTTCTTCGCTTCGCCCTGATGTCGCCTCGGCCAAAGAGCTCCACCCCCCTTCGGAAACTGAAGAGACTGCATAATCGCAGCGAAGTATATAGGCACTACACCCTTTCGCGAACTTTAATGGCAGCGCATCTGCCTTCAGTCAGCAATATTCGGAAACATCGGATAGAGCCGTCCACCTTCCTTCGAATTACTAAAGGGCTCTATTCTCCTGCTGTCACGCGATTCCAGACGAAAAGCCGCCACGCGCCATTCCCGGAATCGTCCTAATGATTATGCCGCGGAGGCGTGGCGGCAATGTTACGGAAATCGGCAGCGCCATCGAGCACGGCGCCATCCGAAAGCTGCGTGACCGAACGACGGTAGATGCGCTGCCACGGCGTCGCATCGGGCGGAATCGGCGGGATGCCATCGCCCTTTCGACGCTCGATCTCCGCCGCGTCCACCAACATGTCGCAGCGGCCATGATTGAAATCGATGCGGATGATATCTCCCGTCCTGAGCCAGGCAAGACCGCCGCCCGCCGCACTCTCCGGGGAGGCATTGAGGATCGATGGACTGTCGGCCGTACCCGACTGGCGGCCGTCGCCGATCGTCGGCAGGCTGCGAATGCCGCGCTTCAGAAGCGCGTCCGGCGGCTGCATGTTGACGACTTCGGCGGAACCAGGCCAGCCGAGCGGCCCCGCGCCGCGGATGGCAAGAATGGTTCTCTCGTCGATGCCGAGCTCCGGGTCGTTGATGCGCCTGTGGTAATCCTCGGAGCCGTCGAAGACGACAGCCCTGCCCTCGAACACCCCTTCGTGGCCGGGCTCCTGCAGGTAGCGGCTGCGGAACTCCTCCGAGACGACGCTCATCTTCATGATGGCGAAATCGAACAGATTGCCCTTCAGCACCAGGAAGCCGGCACGCTCCTTCAGCGGTTCCGCAAAGGGGCGGATGACCTCGCGATCACTCGCCTCGCGGCCCTTCAGATTCTCCGCCATCGTCCGGCCCGTGATCGTCGGACAGTCTCCGTCGAGCTTGCCGGCCTGCAGCAGCTCCCACATGATGGCCGGAACGCCGCCGGCGCGGTGGAAGCGTTCGCCGAGATACGCACCCGCCGGCTGCACATTGGCGAGCAGCGGAATATCGAAGCCATGTACCTGCCAGTCGTCGGGATGAAGCTCGACGCCGGCGTGCTTGGCCATGGCGGCCAGATGCGGTTGCGCGTTGGTCGAACCGCCGATTGCGGAATTGACCCTGATCGCATTGAGGAAGGCCGCACGCGTTAGCACGTCCGAAGGCTTGATATCCTCCAGCACCAGCTCGACCGCGCGCCGGCCGGTGCGATAGGCCATCTGGCCGCGCTCGCGATAGGCGCCGGGAATGGCGGCACAACCGGTCAGCGACATGCCGAGCGCCTCGGCCATGGCATTCATGGTCGATGCCGTTCCCATTGTGTTGCAGTGGCCGATCGACGGCGCCGAGGCGAGCGCCGCCTCCAGAAAGCCCTCTTCGTCGATCTCGCCGGCCGCCAGCTTGCGGCGCGAGCGCCAGATCGCCATGCCGGAGCCGGCAAGCTCGCCATCATGCCAGCCGTCGAGCATCGGCCCGCCTGAGAGAACGATCGCCGGGATATTGACGGTCGAGGCCGCCATCAGCGCCGATGGTGTGGTCTTGTCGCAGCCAGTTGTCAGAACGACCCCGTCGATCGGATAACCGTAGAGCACCTCCACCAGGCCGAGATAGGCAAGGTTGCGGTCGAGTGCCGCCGTCGGGCGCTTGCAGTTCTCGAAGATCGGGTGGGTCGGAAATTCGATCGGGATGCCACCGGCATCGCGAATGCCATCGCGCACGCGCTTGGCAAGATCGAGGTGATGACGGTTGCAGGGTGTCAAATCGCTGCCGCTCTGGGCGATACCGATGATGGGCTTGCCGGAGCGCAATTCCTCCGGCGTGATGCCGTAGTTCATGAAGCGCTCGAGATAGAGCGCCGTCATGTCGATATGATCTGGATTGTCGAACCAGTCCTGCGAACGCAGACGACGCTTGGATGCACCCTTATCGCTCATCTCTTCTCAAGCCTTTCCTTCGGCATTCTTGTCTTCCAGATATTGCAGCAGGCCGCTGTGATCCTGCTCGCCGCCGCCATTTTCCACGAATTCGGCAAACTCGGCCCTCACGGCTTCGGTCAGCGGGAGCTGAAGCGACAAGCCCTGCGCTGCCGCCAGCACCGTATCGAGGTCCTTCAACTGGTTGCGTGCCGTTCCCCCCGGCTCGAAGTTGCGCTCGATCATGCGTTGGCCGTGCAGCTCCAAGATCCTGCTTTCGGCAAAACCGCCGCGAATGGCGGCGCGGAATGCCTCGCGCGAACCGCCGCCGGCTTCCACAAGCAGCATGGCTTCCGCAACAGCGCCGATCGTTACAGCAACGATCTGTTGATTGCCGAGTTTTGCGAGCTGGCCTGTACCGCTCGGACCGACGCGGGTGACGCGTCCCAAGGGCGCCATGATATCGCGCACGCTGTCTATGACGTCGGCATCGCCGCCAGCCATGATCGCAAGCGTCCCGGCGGAAGCGCCGACGACGCCACCGGAAACCGGCGCGTCGATATGCCTGATGCCCCGCTCCGCCAGCTTGAATGCATGTTCGCGGGCAATCGCGGGCGGTATCGAACTGTTGTCGATGACAACTGTCCCTGACTCCAGCACATCGGCCACGCCGCTGCCGAACAGGACCTCGCCGACGGCGCCGCCATTGGTCAGCATGGTGAAAAGTACCGATGCTCCCCGCGCCGCCTCCACCGCCGTATCCGCGACGATCGCGCCATCGGCGGCCAAGGGCTCCGCCTTGCTCCGGTCGCGATTCCAGACGGCTACGACATGGCCGGCGGCCAGCAGCCGCCGCGCCATCGGCGCACCCATCAATCCCGTACCGAGAAAAGCGATCTTCTTGCCGCTCATAGCCTATCCTCCGAATGGAACGCACGGACCCAGCAACCGCATGCTAGCGCTCTTTCGGTCCTTGCGCCAACGGGCCGCTCCTCAAGCCCGATGTACGTCAATCAATTCGTCCGAGAGGTTGATAAACCTATGCTGCCAGCATGCAAAGGAAATCGGCAGCCTTGGGAGAAATTCTTCGACGGCCGAATCCGGAGCGTACTGAATCCACATAAGAAAAAGGGCGGGACCTTTCGGTCCCGCCCATGGCCTGTCGAGCACTGGAGTACTGTTCGGCACGGCCTCTATTCGGCGGCGATCGGGAGTACCTCCGCCGAATGTTCGTTGTCGTTGTGCGGGTGCTGCTTCAGCGGACGGTTGCCCGTGACGCTACGGATCAGCACGTAGAACACCGGCGTCATGAAGATGCCGAAGAAGGTGACGCCGATCATGCCGGCAAACACCGCGACACCCATGGCGGCACGCATTTCGGCACCGGCACCCGTCGACGTGACCAGCGGCACGACACCCATGATGAAGGCCATGGAGGTCATCAGGATCGGGCGTAGACGCAGGCGGCTGGCTTCGATCGCGGCTTGAACCGGCTTGCGACCGTCGAATTCCAGCTCGCGGGCGAATTCCACGATCAGGATCGCGTTCTTCGCCGATAGGCCCACCAACACCATCAAGCCGATCTGCGTGAAGATGTTGTTGTCGCCACCCGTCAGCCAGACGCCGGTCAAGGCGGCCAACACACCCATAGGCACGATCATGACGATCGCGAGCGGCAGGCTGATACTCTCATACTGGGCAGCCAGCACGAGATAGACGAGCAGCAGGGCAAGCGGGAAGATGATGATGCCCGAGCTGCCGGCGAGGATCTGCTGATAGGTCAGATCGGTCCATTCGAAGCCGATGCCCGGAGGCAGCGTTTCGTTGGCGATCCGTTCGACGGCAGCCTGCGCCTGACCGGACGAGTACCCCTGTGCCGGGCCGCCATTGATATCGGCGGCAAGGAAGCCGTTGTAACGCGTCGTCCGTTCCGGACCGGTGCTGGCCTCGACCTTCAGCAGAGCCGAAAGCGGGATCATCTGGCCCGATGCCGAGCGAACCTTCAGCTGGCCGATATCGCTTGCATGCGAACGGAACTGGGCGTCCGCCTGCACACGCACGCTGTAGGTGCGGCCGAATGCGTTGAAGTCGTTGACGTAGAGCGAACCGAGGTAGATCTGAAGCGTATCGAAGACATCGGTCACCGAGACGCCGAGCTGCTCGGCCTTGGCGCGATCGAGGTCCGCATAGAGCTGCGGCACGTTGATCTGGTAGCTCGAGAAGATGCCCGCAAGCTCCGGCGTCTGGTAGGCCTTGGCGAGGAACGCCTTGTTGGCCTCGTCGAGCGCCAGATAACCCAGACCGGCACGATCCTCGATCTGCAGCTTGAAGCCGCCGGTCGTGCCGAGACCCTGAACGGGCGGCGGCGGGAACATGGCGATAAAGGCGTCCTGAATGCCGGCGAACTTCTGATTCAGCTGCATGGCGATGGCGCCGCCCGACAGGTTCGGCGTCGTGCGCTCCTCGAATGCCTTCAGCGTCACGAAGACGATACCGGCGTTGGAGGAGTTGGTGAAGCCGTTGATCGACAGGCCCGGGAAGGCAATCGCGTGCTCGACGCCAGGCTGTTCCAGAGCGATCTTGCTCATCCGCTGGATGACGTCATCCGTGCGGTCGAGGGTCGCACCGTCTGGCAGCTGTGCAAAGCCGATCAGGTACTGCTTGTCCTGCTGCGGCACGAAACCGCCGGGGACGGCCTGGAACAGGTAGTAGGTCGCGCCGATGAGGGCGAGATAGACGACCATGACGAGGCTCTTCACCGACAGGATGCCGCCGACGCCCTTGCCATAGGCGGAAGAGCCGCGATGGAAGACCTTGTTGAAACCGCGGAAGAACCAGCCGAAGACAAAATCCATCGCGCGCGTCAGCATATCCTTCGGCGCATGGTGATCCTTCAGGAGCATTGCCGCCAGAGCCGGAGACAGGGTCAGCGAGTTGAAGGCGGAGATGACAGTCGAGATCGCGATCGTCAGGGCGAACTGGCGATAGAACTGGCCCGACAGACCCGAGATGAAGGCCAGCGGCACGAAGACGGCGACCAGAACCAGCGCGATCGCGATGATCGGGCCGGACACTTCCTTCATGGCGCGATAAGTCGCTTCACGCGGGCTGAGCCCGTTCTCGATGTTGCGTTCGACGTTTTCGACGACAACGATCGCGTCGTCCACGACGATACCGATCGCCAGCACCAGACCGAAGAGGCTGAGCGCGTTGATCGAGAACCCGCAGATATACATCACCGCGAACGTACCGATGATCGAGACGGGAACGGCGATCAGCGGGATGATCGAGGCACGCCATGTCTGCAGGAACAGGATGACGACGATGACGACGAGCACGATGGCTTCGAGCAGCGTATGCACGACCTTGTCGATTGATGCGCGCACGAACTGCGTGGTGTCGTAGACGATCTCGTACTTCACGCCGTCAGGCATCGCGGTCTGCAGCTCGTTCATCGTCTTCACGACATTGTCCGAGATGGTGATCGCGTTGGAACCCGGCGACTGGAAGACCGGAATGGCGACCGCAGGCTTGCCGTCGAGCAGCGAGCGCAGCGAATAGTCGGCAGCGCCGAGCTCGATGCGGGCGACGTCGCGCAGGCGCGTGATTTCGCCGTTGCTGCCGCTCTTGACGATGATGTTGCCAAATTCCTCCGGCGTCGTCAGACGGCCCTGGGCGTTGACGTTCAGCTGCACGTCGATGCCGGGAACGCTCGGCGACTGGCCGATGATGCCGGCGGCTGCCTGGATGTTCTGCGCACGAATGGCGTTGGCGATATCGCTCGCGGCGAGACCGCGCTCGGCTGCTTTCTGCGGATCGACCCAGACGCGCATCGAATAATCGCCCGAGCCGAACACGCGGACCTGGCCGACGCCATCGATGCGGGCGAGCCGGTCCTTGACGTTCAGGGTGGCGTAGTTGCGCAGATAGGTGATGTCGTAGCGATTGTCCGGTGAGATGAGGTTGACCACCATCATCAGGTCGGGCGAGCTTTTGACCGTGGTGATACCGAGATCGCGCACGTTCTGCGGCAAGCGGGGTTCCGCCTGCGAGACGCGGTTCTGCACGAGCTGCTGCGCCTTGTCCGGATCGGTGCCGAGCTTGAAGGTGACGGTCAGTGTCAGCAGACCGTCCGATGTCGCCTGGCTGCTCATGTAGAGCATGCCTTCGACGCCGTTGATCTGCTCTTCGATCGGCGTTGCCACCGTTTCGGCGATGACCTTCGGGTTGGCGCCCGGATATTGCGCTGTCACGACGATCGACGGCGGCACGACTTCCGGATACTCGGAAATCGGCAGCAGTTTCAGGCCGATCAGGCCGGCGACCACGATAAGGATCGACAGCACGCCGGCAAACACCGGTCGGTCGACGAAAAATCTTGAGATGTTCATGGCAGAACCCTCTCCATGGGTGAATCAAAGGACACGAAGTCCGGGCCCGCGGCCCAGAAGGCGCCACGAGCATTGCAAAATCGAAGCATTGGAACGAACGGCCGGAAGCTAGGTCTTCCGGCCGGATGAATTATTTGGAAGCGACCTTCTCTTCCGGCTTCGGATCGACCACGGCGCCCGGACGAATCCGCTGCAGGCCGTTGACGACGACCCGGTCGCCGGCACTCAGGCCGGACGTAACGATACGAAGGCCGTCGGAGGTATCGCCGAGATTGATCGGTCGATACTCGACCTTGTTGTCGGCACCAACCACGAAGACGAACTTCTTGTCCTGATCCGTGCCGATCGCGCGCTCGCTGATCAGCAGCTTGGTCTCGGCCTTCGGCTGACCCATGCGAACTCGCACGAACTGGCCGGGGATGAGACGACCGCCGGGATTGTCGAATACGGCGCGGACGCTGACGGTGCCGCTCGCCGCATCGACCTCGTTGTCGATCAGCTGCAGCTTGCCCTTGATCGGGGTGCCGTTATCGCTGGACGTGCCGATCTGGACGGGAATCTGCTCGACCGGCGGAATGGCGCCGCCGGTGGCCGGCAACTCCGCCAGAGCTTGCGTGACCGTCTGCTCGTTGGCGCTGAAGCTCGCATAGATCGGATCGACCGAAACGAGCGTCGTCAGCGCCGGCGAAGAAGAGCCGGCCGCCACGAGGTTGCCGACGGTAACGGCGATCTTGCCGACACGGCCGGCGATCGGGGCGCGGACCTGTGTATAGTCGAGGTTCAGTTGCGCGGTCTGGAGGGCGGCCTGCGCCGCCTTCAGATTGGCACCTGCCTCGGCATAGTTGCTGGCGCGCGTATCCATGTCGCTTTGCGAGATGGTCCTGCTGTCGGAAAGCTTCTGGCCGCGATCGACCTCGACCTTGGCAAGATCCAGCTTGGCCTTGGCTGCTCCGACCTGGGCCTGAGCCTGGGCAACAGCTGCCTCATAGGGTGCTGGATCGATCGTGACGAGCAGGTCGCCCTGCTTGATCAAAGCACCCTCGCGGAAATGCACTGATTGAATCGCTCCAGCGACGCGCGGTCGGATCTCGACACGATCGATAGCTTCGAGCCGCCCCGAAAATTCCTGCCATGATGTGACGTCACGCGGTTCGACGGCTGCCACGGTGACCGGAATCGCCGGCGGTGCCGCCTGGCTGGCCGTCTCGTTTGCCTGAGCGCCGCGCGGCAGCTCCAGATAGAAGGCCGCGCCTGCAACAGCCGCAGCAACACCCATGCCGGCGCCCCATAGGGCCCAGCGCTTATCGTTGGACTTCATGTTGGTCTCTCCTTTGGCTCCGTCTTGGGATACGGGACCCAAAATTCCTATCGTCTCTATAAATCGGGGGCCGAAGCGCCGCGCATCCGCGTGACCACCGCTCCGGTCTTGTGCCTTCGACGTGTCGTCCGGCCCGCCTCGGTTCCTTACGGACGGGATACCCTAGTCGATCAAGCCTGCACGTCTTCGACAAAGCCCTTGAAACAACAGCAGATATCCTGCTGCCACGAAGGCCTGTCCTTCGACTGCCCGCCGTAGAGAGTGGGCCAGCCTGTCCCGGCGGGGAGAACTTGCTGGCGAACACGGACGCCGGCCGCTTTCAGCCGACTGCCGTATTCCATGCTCTCGTCGCGGAGCGGGTCGTCCTCGGCCGTGAGCACCAATGCCGGCGCGAGGCCCGAAAGCCGCGAACAGTATCGAGGCGCTGCATAGGGGTGACAGACACCGCCCAGGAAACCCAGGTATCGGTTCCAACCCTCCGTCCAGCGCTCGCGCATGCCGCTTTCCTCCGCCTGGAGGAAAGATTTCGATCCCATGAAGGGATCAAGCAAAGGCGAAATCAACACCTGTCCGTCCAGCGAACCGGGTATCTGATCGCGCGCCTTTAAAGCGACACCCGCTGCAACATTGCCACCCGATTCCTCTCCGGCGACGAACAGCAGCGATTTCTTTGCCCCGCCCAGCGCAAGCATGTTCCGCTTGTTGCTGAGATAGGCAAAAATCCCATAGGCGCATTCCAGCACCTTCGGAAAAGCATTCTTGTTGCAGCTGGTATAGTCAGCCGCAACCACGATGGCGCCGGCCTCTGCGAGGCTTGCCGCTACCGGTCTCTCAGTCGCGTGACAGGTATCGAGAAAGGCGCCGCCATGCAGATAAAGCACCAGGGGTGCCGCCTTCTTCAAACCTTCGCCATTGTAGATCCGAGCTTCGACCGGCCCCGTAGGCACGTTTTCCAGCACAACATCTTTCCACGGCGCACTCATCGACCCAAATTCCTATCCGTTCGAGTGAATATGATCCAATCAAGCAGCCCTCTAACACGCTTTTCAATCATATTCTCGACAATGCGGGCTTGAGTGCCCCGTGCCGCATTGCAACAATCACGATAAAAACATATTGTTATTCCGCTTCGAGAATAAGTAGCCTATATTCGATCAGACTATTCAGAATAACAAACAATCGACCCCTTCCTTTGCGGTCGAGGGACATCATGGAATGGACCAATTATCAGCAATGCGGGCATTCGCGCGTGTGGTGGAGACGGGTAACTTTACTCGCGCCGCAGCTGCCCTTTCCATGCCGAAAGCGACGGTGACGACGCTCATCCAGTCGCTCGAGGCCCATCTGCACGCCAAGCTCCTCAACCGCACGACACGTCGCGTCATGGTGACGACCGATGGTGCGCTTTACTACGAGCGCGCCATCCAGATCCTCTCGGAAATCGAGGAACTGGACGGCAGCATCAGCAATTCGCAGAGCCTGCCGAGCGGCCGCCTGCGCGTCGAAATGGCCGGCGCCTTCGCCGAAAAGATCGTCATGCCGGCGCTGTGCGATTTCCATCAGCGCTATCCCGATATCCATATCGACCTGGGCGTCGGCGATCGGCTGGTCGACTATCTCGCCGAGAATGTCGACTGCGCCTTGCGCGCCGGCATGCCGAGTGATCAGTCGCTGATCGCCCGCCGCGTCGGCGAGATCCATCTCGTCACTTGCGCCGCTCCACTTTACATCGAGAAGAACGGCGTCCCGGAACGGCCGGAGGATCTCGAGACCAACCACCATGCGGTCAGCTACTTCCGGGCGCAAACCGGCCGCACGATCCCTTTCACTTTCGAGCGAGGGAATGAATCGCTGGAAATCACGCCGCGCTACATCCTTTCGGTCAACGACAGCCGCAGCTACGTCCAGGCGACGCTGCAGGGGCTTGGCGTCGCACAGGTTCCAAGCTTCATGGTCCGGGATTCGCTCGCAAACGGCGATCTCGTTCCCGTCCTCGACGGTTGGACGCGCCCCGCCCTGCCGATGCATATCGTCTACCCACCCAACCGGCACCTCAGCAACAAGGTACGCGTTTTCGTGGACTGGCTGGCGAAACTGCTGGCGACAGCGCGGGTCGGCGAAGCCTGAGATCGAGGGACTGCCTTCTCCCTTCAGAAGGGAGAAGGATCTGCCCCGGCAGGCCACGTTCAGTTCCAGGAGGCGCCGGCCTGCTGGCGAACCGTCGAATTCACCCGGTTCCAGACATTGTCGAGCGCGATCGCGACAATCAGCGCGGACAATGCCTTTTCGTCATAATGCCTGGCGGCCTCGTTCCAGATCTCGTCGGTGACGGCATCCGGCCGGTCGGCAAGCCGTGTGACGGCTTCGCCGAGCGCCAGAGCGGCGCGCTCGGCATCGGAAAAATAGGGCGTCTCCCGCCAGGCGGAGACAGCGACGATGCGCTCCATCGTCTCCCCATCTTTCTGCAGCTTGCGAAAGCCCATGTCGGTGCAGACGCTGCAGCCATTGATCTGGCTGACGCGCAGATGCACGAGATCCATGGTATTTTCCGAGAGGCCGCGATCCCTGAGCGAATTGCTGACAGCCAGGAGCGCCTGCAGGGTTTCGGGCAGGACGAGGACGGGGTTCTTCATACGAGCTTGCATGTTTCTTTCCTCTTGTTGCGAGAGCCTGTTGCGGCTCACCTTCCGACGATGCACTTTCCTGCCGATCCGATGTCACACCGGCCGGATTTAGCTCGTCATGGGTCTGACGGAGCAGAATGAGGAGATGTGACCGATGAACGAAAAAAAGTGGCAGGCAGAGAAATTCGAGGCGAACCGGCCGCATCTGCGCGCCGTCGCCTATCGCATGCTCGGCTCGCGCACGGAGGCCGAGGATGCCGTGCAGGAGACATGGCTGCGCCTGATGAGGAGCGACACCTCCGACGTCGAAAACCTCAGCGGCTGGCTGACGACGGTCACGGCGCGCATTTGTCTCGACCTGCTGCGCTCGCGCAAATCCCGCCGCGAGGAACCGCTGACGATCCATGTTCCCGAACCGATGGTGGTGCATGAGGCCGGTAACGGTACCGACCCGGAACAGGATGCGCTGCTCGCAGACTCCGTCGGCCTCGCCCTACTGGTGGTTCTGGAAAAGCTCAATCCGGCCGAACGGCTTGCTTTTGTTCTGCATGATATGTTCGACGTGTCCTTCGACGATATTGCCCCGATTCTAGGACGTACGACGGTCGCGACCCGTCAGCTCGCCAGCCGCGCCCGCCGCCGCGTGCAGGACACGCCATCGACGACCGAGGCCGACCTCACTCGCCAGCGTCACGTCATCGACGCTTTCTTCACCGCCTCGCGTGACGGCGACCTGCAGGCGCTGCTCGCTGTCCTCGATCCCGAAGCCGTCTTCCGGCCGGATGCTGTTGCGGCCCGCATGGGATCGGCCGGCGAAATCCGCGGACGCGCCGACGTTGCCAAGACCTTCCAAGGCCGCGCACGGGGAGCCCGGCTCGCGGTCATCAACGGCGCGGTCGGCGCCATCGTTGTCATCGGCGGACAGCTGCGCATCGCCCTTCGTTGCACGCTCAATGCAGACGGCATGATTACAGTCATCAATGCGATGGCTGATCCGGAGGAACTGCGCAAGCTGGAGATTGTGCTGATCGAGCCATAGAGCATTTCCGCTTTTCTCCGAAGCGCGAAAACGCTCTAAGACCTATCGCATCTGCGTCGGGCTCGTGCCGGTCATCCGGCGGAACATGGCTATGAATGCCGATGCATTGCTATAGCCCAGTTCCGATGCGATCCGCTGCACCGGCTCGCCGGCCTCGACCATCGACAACGCGGCAACGAGCTTCAACCGCTGCCGCCATTCGTTGAAGGAAAGGCCGAGATCGGTCTGGCAGCGGCGCGACAATGTGCGCTCGGTCGTTCCCATCCGACGTGCCCATTCCGCGAGGGAATGCCGATTACCGGGATCGACTTGCAGAGCGCTCAGCACAGGGCCGAGCAGCGGATCGTCGGACAGCGGCAGGTAGTTTTCGCAGCGCGGTGCCAGGCGGATCTGATCAACGAGAACCTGCGCCAACCGCAAATCCTCTGTGGTCTCCGGCACCGTCACGTCACGCGCCGCGAAATCCGCCAGGATCGCTTTCAAAAGCGGAGTGATGCTGAGCGTCGAAAGTGCGTCGGGCAGGTCTGCGCAGAGCGCGCGCTCCACATAAACAGTGACATAGCGCAGGTCATGCTTGTTGTGTGCACTGTGCACCGTATCCGGCGGCAGCCAGATGGCATAGTGCGGCGGCGACAGATACCGCACGCCTTGGACATCGAACTCGCACACGCCGATAAGCGCGTAATTGAGCTCGCCCCAAGGTTGGCTCCTTTCCGGAAACACCGTTCCCGCCCCGTAATTCTCGGTGCGGAAGGAAACCGGGTTCGGCGGATCGCCCTGAATGCGCGGGAGCCTAGTGGTCATGTCCTCATCTCGCTACAATTGTCTTAATCTCGTTATATACCAGAATTCGGACAAACGGTAGAAGGGTTTCGAAAGGGCGGCCCTGTCTGCACCTTTTCATCAGCCTCAAGCCAGAAATCGATGAGAGATCATGCCCATGAGCACCCAGCCGAACGCTTCCGCATCCATTGTCAGTGCGGCCGGCCTTGCGCCCCTGCTGACCGTATTGATCTGGTCCGGCAATGCCATCGTCACCAAGGCATCCGCCGGCGTGATTTCACCGGGCTCGATTTCCTTCTATCGCTGGCTGCTCGCCTTCGTCGTGCTGCTGCCCTTCGTCGGCCGTGCCGCATGGCGCAACCGGGCACAAATGCGCGAGCATTGGCTGAAGCTCGCGATCCTCGGCGCCCTGGGCATGGTGATCTATCAGAACCTCGCCTATGAAGCGGCGAAGACCACCTCGGCCGTCAACATGGGGGTGATGCTGGCCTTGATGCCTCTCCTGTCGACCTTCTTTGCCAGCCTGCTTGCCGGCGAGAAGCTGAGCACGGCGAGCATTGCCGGCGGCGCAATCTCCCTGCTTGGCCTGATCTATCTGACATTCCAAGGCGACCCGACGCGGCTCGTCAACGGCGGCGTCCACGTTGGCGACGGCCTGATGATCATCGCCGTGGTTTCGAATGCGCTCTATGGTGTGATGCTGAGGCGCTGGGCAATGCCGCTTCCGATGTGGCAGCAATTGTTCTGGCAGATCGGCTTTTCGACGCTCCTGTTGATCCCGGTTTTCCTGATGGGCGAGATCTCGCCGGTCACAACAGTGAACCTGCCGCTGATCCTCTATGCCGCGATCCCGACGTCGCTCATCGCGCCGTTCTGCTGGATGATCGGCATCCATAAGCTCGGCGCGAGCCGCACCTCGCTGCTCATCAACCTTCTGCCGATCATCGTTGCGGCGCTGGCCTGGGGGCTTCTCGGAGAGCAGCTGCATGCCTATCACGCGATCGGCGGCGCCCTCACCCTGATCGGTGTCGGCCTCGGCCTGCGAAAGGCTCCCGTAACGAGTGAACAGGCGGCTCCCGTGATAGACGAGGCAGGCTGGGAGGTCGAGGAGGCCTGACTCGCCGCTCCGCGAGGCCCCTTTCCTTTCGCCTGCCCTTCGTTCTACCATGAACGAGTCCTGCGAAGCGAAAAGGAAGAGAGCGTGCGCATAGCCCTGGAACCGGTGTCCTCCAGAACGACGATCCAGGAGAGCGTCTATCAGCAGCTCAGAAACGCGCTCATGGCCGGCAATTTCGATCCCGGCCAGACGCTGACCATCGCCTCGCTTGCCGAAACCTTCGGAACCAGCAACATGCCGGTGCGCGAGGCCCTGCGCCGGCTGGCCGCTGAAAATGCCCTCGAGGTCGCAGCCAACGGCTCGGCCCGCATTCCGATCGTCACGCTTGCCCGCCTCGACGATCTCTGCCGTGCCCGCATCGCCGTCGAGGGTCTGGCCGCTGAGCTCGGCATACCGAACTTGACCCCGACAGACATTGAGACGCTCGAACGCATTGCCGGGGAACAGCATGCGATCGGCCTCGGCGCCAATGTCTACGACCTGATGGCCAAGAATCAACAGTTCCATTTCACCATCTACCGCGCCTCCGGCTCCGAGGTGCTGCTACAGCTCATCGAGACGTTGTGGCTGCGCTTCGGCCCCTACATGCGCATGCTCTCCGCCTCGGTCGAGCCCTTGATGCGCAGCGGCCAGCTCGATCCGGCCGGCGAGCATGTATCCATCGTCAGGGCCCTGAAGGCCGGCGATTTCACAGCCGCCCGCGACGGCGTCGTCGCCGATATCAGACGCACCCATGAAATCCTTCAGGATTATTGCCCGGCCACGCAGGACGAGCCGCGCAAGGGTTCGAGCTCCGCCCGCCGCTAGGCTCTCTCGAAAGCAGCAAAGGAATTTGGTTGAACCTTAAAGTATTTTGTGATCAAATGATCAAAATTGAGGTTTCAATCCCAACATCCAGAGCGAGATCCCCATGAGCTCCGCCGCTTCCGCATCGCAATTCGCCGGTCACAACAGCTTCCCGGTCGACGAGGTCCGCGCCATGTTCCCGGCCATCCAGAAGGCCGGCGATTTCGTCTTTCTCGACAACGCGGGCGGAGCGCAGGTGCCGCAGACGGTCGTCGACGCGGTTGCCAACCACCTGATCGATTTCAACGTTCAGCGCATGGCGAAATACCAGCACAGCCAGGGCGTCGACCGCAATCTGGACGAAGCACGCGAAAGCGTTGCCATGCTCGTCAACGCCTATCGCCCGGAAGAAATCTCCTTCGGACAGAACGCCACCTCGTTCATTCGGCTTGTCAGCCTCGGCATTGCCAAGCTGCTCGGCGAGCGCAACGAAATCGTCGTCACCGATATGGATCACGACGCCAACATCGCGACCTGGATGGCGCTGGAGGGCGACGGCGCCAAGATCGTCTGGTGGCGCATGCGCGAGGACGGTACGCTGCATGTGGAAGATCTGAAGCCGCTGCTCAACAACAAGACCCGGCTCGTCGCCTGCACGGTTACGGCACATTCCATCGGTACGATCGTCGATGTCGCGGCCGTCTGCAAACTCGCGGCCGCCGCCGGCGCTGAAACCTTCTTGGATTGCGTCCACTACGGCCCGCACGGCCTGATCGACGTTCAGGCCTGGGGTTGCGACTACCTTGTCTGCTCCGGCTACAAGAATTTCTCGCCGCACATGGGCTTCCTCTGGGGCCGCTACGACGCGCTGGTCAAGCTGCCAACCTTCAAGGAAGACTTCATTCCCGACGTGCCGCCCTACAAGATCGAAGTCGGCACCTTCACCTACGAGAACGTTGCCGGCATGAATGCCGCAGTCAAATACCTCGAAGGCCTCGGCCGCCGCTTCCTGCCTGATGGCAATCATAGCCGTCGCGAGGCGCTTGCCGCCGCCATGGGCGCGATCCGCCAGTACGAGCTGATGCTGTCGCGCGAGATGATCGCGGTGCTCAAGCGCCATGGCGCGGTCATCTACGGCATCTCCGACGAGAACCGCCTGGAGCAGCGTGTTCCCACAATCTGCTTCAACATGCCCGGCATCACGCCGCAGGAATTTGCCGACGAGATGGGCAAGCAGCGCATCGGCCTGCGCGATGGCCACATGTTCGCCCCGCGCCTGATGAAGCGGCTTGGCCTTTCCATGGAAACAGGTGCCATCCGCGTGTCGCTGGTGCATTATAACAAGGTCGAAGAGATCGCCCGGTTTGACGCGGTCCTGACTGAGATCATGGCGCGGCGCAAGTAAGTCGTGCCTGTGAGCGGTGGCGGCGCCCGAACAACTCCGCCACCGCAATGCCTCCGTGCCGGCGCGTGATCGGCACGGAAGGTGTCCTGTATCTTTTCGGTCCATCCCTCGTCGGAGGGCCGCTGAAATGGGAGGATGACGATGAGCGATTTCCGCCGGAACTGTATCGAGCAGAAGCTGCTCGTCGGCACGTTTGCGGCTATCCCGCATCCGGTCGCCATCGAGGTCACGGCCGCCGCCGGCGTCGATTTCCTGTGCATCGACTGGGAGCATTCACAGATCAGCCGCGAGCGCATCGAGGATCTGATCCGCGCCGCCGATGTCCATCGCGTTCCCGCCATGGTCCGCGTCCCCGGCCATGCGGCTGAGGATATCGCGGCCGTTCTTGATGCCGGTGCGGCAGGCGTGCTTGTCCCGCGGGTTTCGACGGCGGAGCAAGCGCGTGCTGCCGTCAAGGCCACTCGCTATCCCCCGCTCGGCGCGCGCGGCGTCGGCCCGGGCCGCGCCGCCGCCTATGGCTATCGCATTCCGGATTATCTCGCCAAGGCCAATGCGGAACTCGTGCTGGCGATCCAGGTCGAAACCGCCGAAGGGCTTACCAATATCGCCGAGATCGCGGCCGTCGATGGCGTCGATCTGATCTTCATCGGCCCCGGCGATCTCTCGGTCTCGATCGACGCGATGGGACCGACCGGCAAGGACAGGCTCGATACAGCGATCAAATCAATCACAAGAGCGGCTTTGTCCGCCGGTCGCGCAGTCGGCATCTTCCGCCCCTCGGCCGATGACGTGGGCGCATGGTCTGAAGACGGTATCAGTTTCTTCATGCTGGCAAGCGACACGATGTTCCTGGGCGCAAGCCTGGCTGCCGGCGTCAATGCCGCAAGAGCCGGCCTGCATGGCGGAGAGAAGACATAAAACTGATTTTTATCAGATAGTTACCACATGGCAGGGCAACATGAAATCGAGCAGGAAGGTAGACTTTTTAAGCTTAAAATTTGTCCTTGAAATACAGTTGTTTTTGGATAACCATTCGAATTTGAGGGGTTGTTCAAGCGAAAGCTACCGGAGCTGTTTGAACCCTCCAACGCCGAATTCCCAGGGGAAATTCCTTGTCTCTTCTACCGCAGCATAACCTGCCGAACGCGATATCAGGTCGCGATGCCCTCGAAGGCATCCGCGCCCAGATCCGCGACATGCGCACCGACAATATCGCCGTGCTG
This sequence comes from Martinezella tropici, assembly GCA_000799755.1. Classification (GTDB taxonomy): domain Bacteria; phylum Pseudomonadota; class Alphaproteobacteria; order Rhizobiales; family Rhizobiaceae; genus Rhizobium; species Rhizobium tropici_A. Next base: position 400,689 of record JUHI01000002.1, on the reverse strand, counting down.
GCCAAGCGCGCCCGCGAACTTGGCGGCGTCATTCCGCTCTGGTTCGGCGAAGGCGATATCGTGACGCCGGAGTTCATCCGCGAGGCTGCCAAGAAGACGCTCGACGACGGCGCAACCTTCTACGTTCCGAATATGCGGGGTCTCGCGACCCTGAACGAAGCCCTGTCGGACTATCAGACGCATTGGCATCAGCGCCCGATCCCAATCGAGCGCACGACGGTCGCGCCCGGCGGCATGCAGGCGCTCTACATGGCGCTCGAACTGCTCGTCGACGTCGGCACCAACGTCGTCTACGTCGCGCCGCAATGGCCGAACATCCACAACGCCATCCATCTCATTGGCGGCGAGCCCTGCGCCGTATCGCTCGATTTCGATACCGACTGGCGCCTCGATCTCGACAAGCTCTTTGCCCGCTGCGATGCCCGCACCCGCGCCATCTTCCTGTCGACGCCCTCCAACCCGACAGGCTGGACAGCCTCGCGTGAGGAAATGCAGGCGCTGCTGGATTTCAGCCGCCGTACCGGCATCTGGATCATCTCCGACGAAGTGTATGCCCGCCTCTATTTCGATGGCGACATCGCCCCTTCGATCCTGCAGGTTGCCGAGGATGGCGATCGCGTGATCGCGATCAACAGCTTCTCCAAGGCCTGGGCAATGACCGGTTGGCGCGTCGGCTGGCTGACGCATCCGTCTGCGGTCGCCGACCAGCTCGGCGCCATGACGCAATATATCAACAGCGGCACCTCGGCCATGGTTCAGGCTGGCGCGGCCGCTGCTCTGCGCGAAGGCGAGCCGCTCGTCGCCGAAATCCGCGGCCGCATCAAGGCCGGCCTCGATCTGGCCTATGAGAGGCTGCCGAAAATACCGGGCATGATCCTGCCGGCAAAGCCGCGCGGTGGCATGTATGCCTTCTTCGCGCTGCAGGGCGAACCCGATGCGACCGCGCTCTGCGAGCGCATCCTCGAAACGGCCCGCGTCGGTCTGGCGCCCGGATATCATTTCGGCGAGTCATCGCGTGCCTTCCTGCGCATGTGCACCTTCCGCGAAACCGAACAGATGCGCGTCGCGCTCGATCGCATGGTCGATGCGATGACATGAAACGGCTGCCCGCCTGGGCGGACGGGGAATACCGCGGGTGAGAGGAAAAGCCCGCAGCCATAACCAGAGGGAGACCAAGAAAATGCATATAACTCGTCGCAGTCTACTGGTCGTAGCGACCGCCGTCGGCCTGGCCGGCGGAAGCCACTTCGCCTACGCGGCCGATGTCCTGAACGTCGGCTCCTATCCGAACAACCCGCCCTTCGAATACAAGACCGCCAATGGCGGCTTCGAAGGCTTCGAGGTCGATGTCGTCAATGAAGCGGCCAAGCGCGCCGGCATGACGACCAACATCGCCGACTACGGCTTCCAGGCCCTGTTTGCAGCCACCAGCTCCAAGCGCATCGACGTGGCGATCTCGTCCATCACCATCACGCCGGAGCGCCTGAAGTCGCAGTCCTTCACACAGCCTTACTATGACTCTGACATGGGCGTCGCCACCAAGGAAGGCAGCTCGATCAAGACGCTCGCCGACCTCAAGGGCACGGTAGTCGGCGTACTTTCCGGCTCGACCGGCGAAAAGTGGGTCAACGACAACAAGGCCGCTCAGGGCTTTGCCGATGTCAAGGGCTACAACTCGCAGCAGGACATGTTCCTCGATCTCGGCGCTGGCCGCATCGATGCCGTCGTCAGCGACATCCCGGGCATGCAATACCTCTTCATCAAGACCAAGGGCTTCGCCATCAAGGACCGCATCAAGACCGGCGAACAATACGGCCTGATGATGACCAAGGATTCGCCGCTCGTCGCCAAGATCAACGACGCGATCACCGCGATGAAGAAGGACGGCACGCTCGAAAAGATCCACGAGAAGTGGTTCGGCGGTAAGGCGCCGGCCGGTTCCTCCACCGTCACCGAATTGCCTATCCCCAAGGCGTGATCAAAAGATCATCTTCGATCTGACTTTACGCCGGCCACCATGGCCGGCGTAAACGTAAGCAAACCCTATCTTCGTCCTGCACTCGGGAGCGCCAATGTCTTTCGTCGATACCTTCCTCAATTCCGACGTCATGATCTCGGCTTTCCCGCAGCTGCTGCGCGGGCTTTGGATGACCATCGCGCTCGGCGTGGTCAGCATCCTGATCGGCGTGACCGGCGGTCTCATCGTCAGCCTGATCCGCCTTTATGCCCCTAAGCCGCTGCAACTGCTAATGATCGCGTATATCGACATCATGCGCGCCATGCCGATGCTGGTCGTGCTGATCCTGATCTATTACGCGCTGCCTTTCGTCGGGATCAGCTTTTCGGCCTGGTGGTCGGCGATTCTCGGCTTTTCGATCGTGCTTGCCGCCTATTCGGCCGAAGTCTTCCGCTCGGGCATCGAAAGCGTGCCGCGCGGCCAGTTCGAGGCTGCCGCCGCTCTCGGCATTCCGTTCCTGATCACGCTCTACAAAGTCGTGCTGCCGCAGGCGGTCCGCATTGTCATCCCGCCGACGACGAGCAATTGCGTGTCGATGTTCAAGGATACGTCGCTAGCCTCGACGGTGGCGCTGCCGGAACTACTGAAGGAGGGCCAGAACGCCCAGGGCTTCTACGCCAACCCCTCGCCGCTCATCATGGCCGCGGTGATCTATATCATCCTGCTTTGGCCGATGGTGCGCCTGGTAAGCGTGCTCGAAAAGAAGTTCAAGAGCGAGCGGGGCCGGTAAACCCCGTCAGTCGAAGTCGCTGCCGGAAAGGTGATTGCTTACGGACGTCTTCACCGCGCCGATATCCCGCCACAGCTCGCTGACGATGGCTGGCTCGACATCGGCCATCATGTCCCGCAGCCAGCCTTCATGAGCGGCAGCCATGGCGCTGAATTGGGTCTCCCCCTTCGTCGTCAGCTTGGCGACCGTCACGCGCCGGTCGCCGTCGGGCGTGACGCGCAGCACGAGGCCATCCGCTTCCAGCCGCTCGACAAGCCCGGTCACATTGCCGTTGGTGACCATGGTACGCTTCGACAGCTCACCGAGCCGCAAGCCCTCGCGTTCGCGATAGAGCTGCGCCATCAGGTCGAATTGCGGCAGGGTTGCGCCGAACTCGTTGCGAAGCCGGCGGCGGATCTCCTGCGAGACCAGCTTCGTGGTCGACAGCATCCGCAGCCAGAGCCGTAATTCCAGCTTTTTGCCTTCCTGCGCTCCCTGGACGATGATCTCCAGATCAACGCTTGCACTTTCGGACTCTGTCATGACGTCGCCTCGGCCTGTCGTTCCGCATCACTAATCTAAGCGATCTAGGGAACGATATTTGAAATGTCAAAGGTTTGAGCGTCAAGTCATGCGCCTGTCACCTGGCCAGCATTTTCCCCAGCATGAAGCCAGAGCCCGCACCCGTTCCCGCGCCCGGCCACGTCGAAGCCCCGCACATGTAGAGCGATGCCACGGGCGTTTTGTATCGCGAATAGCCGGCCACGGGGCGAAACAGGAAATTCTGGTCGAGGTGATGGCTGCCGGAGAGATTGTCGCCACCGACAAGATTCGGATTTTCCCTTTCGAGATCGACGGGTGAAAAGACCGAACGACCCAGTATCCTGCCACGCAAGCCCGGCGCATAACGCTCGACGATATCGAGGACACGCTCCGCATAGACGTCTTTGATCTCGTCCCAGCTCGTACCCGTGATCTGGCCTACGGCATCGCCATGGAATTCTGCCGGCAAGACGCGCACCTGTATCCAGAGCACATGCTGGCCGGAGGGCGCGCGCGTCGGATCGATGGCAGTAGGCTGCCCAACCACCAAGGCGGGCTCGGCCGGCAACACGCCGCCCATCGCCTCGGCATAGACACGCGACATCATCTCGAGATCGGGCGCGATATGCACATAAGCGAAATTCTGAAGTGCCTTGCCCGCCGTCCAGTCCGGAAGGCCAGACAGCGCCAGATGGATCATCATCGTGCCCGGTCCTGCGCGGAAGCGCTTGACCTTGCTGTCGAACTCCTGGCGCGCCGGGTCCTGATCCAGCAGCTTGTCGAACAGGATCTGCGGATGGACATTGGCAATGACGGCGCGCTCGGCTTCATAGCGGCGGCCATCGGCGAGAACGACACCCGTCGCCCTGCCGTCTGACGTCACGATCTTGTCGACGCGCGTTCCCAGCATCAGCTCGCCGCCCTTGCTCTTCAGCACGGCCGCCATGGCCTTGATGATCGTGTCGGCTCCGCCCTTGCCGATCACCATGCCGAAGGCCTGATTGGCCATGGATTCGAGATAGGGGAACAACGCTCCACCGGCGACGTCAGGGGCAAAATCGAGATGCAGCCCCCAGGCGGCCATCATCGTCTTCAGCTTGGCATTCTGGAAACGCGCATCGAGAAAGTCGCGCGGCGAAGCAAGCAGCATGCGTGTCGTATCGTAAAGCCAGCCGGTGCCTTTCTGCCGCCAGGCCTTCCAGACCACCTTGGCGGCCGCCACGGACGGCATCGGCGAGCCGAGCAGGCCGAAAATGTGCGGGGCGTCGGCACCGAACTCAGAGAGCATATGACGCCAGGCGGCAGCATCCTGCGGCGAGATATCGGCGATGGCACCCGCGGTCTTTTCCAGATCGGTGCTGACGCCGAGATAGGTGTTGTCGCGAAAGACGCTGGCAAAGCAATCGGCGGCAGGAACGAAGCCCAGCCCCTCGGCCTGCAGCTCGTTCTTGTATTGGGCAAAGAAGGCCGAACCCGCGAACATGGAGAGGTTCATGGCGCAGAGATCGTGCCGGAATCCGGACAGCGTCACCTCGCGGGTCTTGACCGCGCCGCCTGGCTCGGCATTGCCCTCGATGACGACAACCTTCCAGCCCTTGAAAGCCAGATGCACCGCCGCCGCCAAGCCATTATGGCCGGCTCCCACTATGATCGCATCATAGCTCATCGCTTGCCCCTCTTTCGCCGACTATTATTGTTGTCACATGCATACATCTTGAGCTTTAAGCTTCAAGCACTTATTGCCGCGAATTATTCGCAAATAGCGCAATCATAAGTAGCGCATCCTCGCATATTGCCGAGATTTATTGTTTTTCTTCATCACGTTACAGACACCCTTCTCCCCTGAGAGGGCTATCAATTTTGACCTGCGGAAGCGTCTCGGAATGCTTGCAATATCATATATTGTGACATAGGCTCCCTTCATTCCGCCGCCGCGCGGACACGGTGCCAGGAGGAAAGGCACCCCGCGCCTGGCGATACCGACTTCAATCCTGATCCCGAACGGAAGGTCCGCCTCGCGGCTTTTCGCGTGGGGTCGTGCGACAACAAGGGGAACTCAAAAATATGACCGCTACCACGCTTGCCAGCCTCGCCTCGGCCCTGCTTTCGGGCTCCGTCAAGGTCGTCGATCTCACCGCGCCGCTCGGCCCGGATACTCCCGTGCTCTATCTGCCGCCACAGTTCGGCAAGAACACGCCCAACGTCAAGGTCCATACGATCTCCGAATACAATCAGGATGGTCCATTCTGGGCCTGGAACTGGCTGGAGCTCGGCGAACATACCGGCACGCATTTCGACGCGCCCTGTCACTGGATCACCGGCAAGGACCATCCGAACAACACGACCGACACCATCCCGCCGCAGAATTTCGTCGCCCCGGTCAACGTCATCGACCGCTCGAAAGAATCCGCAGCCAATCCCGACTATCTGCTGACGGTCGACAGCATCAAGGAATGGGAAGCCCAGAACGGCGCGATCGAGGCCGGCAGCTGGGTGCTGCTGCGCACCGACTGGTACAAGCGCAACGGCTCGACCGAGACTTTCCTGAACGCCGACGAAAACGGCCCGCATTCTCCCGGCCCAACGGCTGAAGCGATCGAATATCTGCTGACCAAGGGCATTATCGGCTGGGGTCAGGAAACCATCGGCACCGATGCCGGCTCCGCCGGCGGCATGAACCCGCCCTTCCCGGCGCATAACCTCATGCACAAGGCCAATCGCTACGGCCTCGCCAGCCTCTCGAACCTCGATCAGCTTCCGGCCAAGGGTGCCGTGCTGATCGCCGCTCCGCTGAAGTTCGTCAAGGGCACGGGCTCGCCGGTGCGCGCCTTGGCATTGATTGCGTGACAGGTTGAAAAGGTTGGAGTCCGGTCAAGCCGGGCTCCTCATCCACTTGCCAGTGAACGGCGCGGCAATGGCGATCATGATGACATCACCGGCAGCTATTGCAGCCTCGGCCAGCTTTTCGTCTGGCATCCGTTCAAGTCATCTGTTAACCACCGCATCCACATAAAGGGCCTGTACCCAGGCGTTTCGGCGCATCCCGGTCCAGGCTCCGGCGGAGGTTCTGCCTCCTGCTTGCATCGTCGCTGAAGCAACATGTTTCCTAGGGAGTATCGTCGATGGAGGAACGGTTTTCAGGCACCGTTTTGAGGCGCAAGCGGGATGAGAACGCAAAGCGCCCGACCATGGGCGAAATCGGCCTCAATCACTTCGCGCCCTATCTGATGAACCGGTTGATGGCGCGCTGGAACGCCAATCTATCGGAAGAACTGCGCGAATATGACATGACTACGGCGAAGATGCGGGCGCTCGCCGTTCTCAGCGTTTCCTCCAGCGTCACGATCAACGAGCTCTCCGTCTTTGCCGTGACCGAGCAATCGACAATGAGCCGCACCCTGGATTCCCTCGAACAGCAGGGCTACATCCGTCGCCAGCCTCGCGCCGAGGACATGCGCATCCGCGACGTCTCCATTACCGAGGAAGGCCGCGCCGCCTTCGAAAAGGTGTGGCCGACCATGTACGACCTGTTCCTGCAGATGTTCGACGGCGTCGACGAAGCCGAATATCGCGGCTTCATCTCGACCCTGCACAAGGTCCTGCACAATATCCGCAAACACGAGATCTGAGCGGCCCGACAGACGCCGCTACAGATCGGGTCATCGCCGGTTGGGAATGAGTGCCGTCGCCAATGCCGCGATCGCGGCTATGATCGCGAAAACATAGAAATTCCATTCCGGGCCGACATTCAGGCTGGCGATGTATCCGCCCATCAGCGGGCCTGAGAGCGCCCCGATGCGCGAAAAGCTCAGCGCCCAGCCGGTGCCGGCCGCCCGCACGAAAGGTTGCAGGTAGGCGGCAAGATAGCCGGTGAGGATCAGCGAGGCCGAGACAGTGCCGAAACCGGCAATGGCGACGACCGTATAGTTCAGCCAGATCGAGCCCTTGAAGGCGAGAAGCGCGATACCGATGGCGCCGAGCAGATAGGACAGCGTCACGGTCAACCTCACGCCGAAACGATCGGCCCACTGACCGAGCACGATGCCGCCGATCGCCGAGGTGAAGCTGAAGACGGCAAGGAACAGCAGGCTGTCACCGAGATCGTAGCCGCTCTTGCGCATGATCTGCGGCAGCCATTGAGCCAGGCCGTAGACCAGGAGCAGACCCATGAACAGGGCGATCCAGAAGCAGGCGGTGGCAAAGGCGTTTCTCGGCGAAAAGATCTCGCCCAGAACGGCCCGCCAGCCAAGGCCGGTTTCCTTCGGCGCGCTGCCTGCGGGAATGGGTACTCCAAGCCGGGCGGCCAGCTGCCTCGCCGCTTCGTTTCGTCCCTTGGCGACGAGGAAATCGAGCGACTCCGGCAACAGCCACGCCATGACGGGCACGAAGAGAACCGGCAGTGCGCCAACCAGAACGACCGGCCGCCAGCCATATTCCGGCAATAGCCACCTGCCGACGAGTGCGGCGGCAAAGAGACCAAGGGAATAGCCTGAGTACATGATGCCGTAGTTGAGGTTCTTCTTCGCGGTCGGCGAATATTCGATGGTCAACGCCGCCGCCAGAGGAATGATGCCGCCGAGGCCGAGGCCGGCGCAAAAGCGGCTGATGCCGAACCATGTCGGCGTCGGAGACCACGCAGTGACCGCCGTGCAGACGGCGAACAGCGAAAGGCAGGCGAGAAACATCGGCTTGCGTCCGTAGAGCTCGCTGAGCGTGCCGACGACAACCCCGCCGATAAGCATGCCGAAGACGGTGTAGCTGCCCATCGCGCCGAGTTGCAGCGGCGAGAGATGCCAGACATTATCCGTCGAAAGCGCGGGCAAGATGGCACCGAGGACGCCGACGTCATATCCTTCCGCGAAGATCGCCAGCCAGCATATCAGGACGACGACGAGGCTTTTGGCATGCGAGATTTCACCGCTGCGAGGACTTGAAAGATCCTCCGCAACGCCATTTCGAAGACTGTCCATGCAATTGTTCCCTTTTGGAGATTATCGGTCTTGGCCGATATTGTCCGCGCCTTAAGGACGCGCGAGGCGGAATATCCGCCCCTTTTCATTAGCCTGCCGGGTCAAAGCGTCTCTACGGTCTTCAATGCGCCATCGAGCGCCGTGCCCTTCTCGTCCAGCAGCGCCGCCTGCCGCAACCGCTTCATCCAGGCCGCTCCATCCTCGCGATCGCGTAAAAGCGGCAGGGCCGACATGACGCGATCGAACTTGGAGAGGCCGCGGACATGCGTATCCGAGTAGCCCTTTACGAGGCGGCGATTGCCAAGCACCTCGACGGCAAGATCGTAATTCGCTGCCAGCAGATTGCATGCCGCCGTCAGCCACGCCTCGCGATGATCGACCTCTCGTGAATGACGCAGCGTACCCCGGCGGATGCGCCTTAGCCCCGAGACCATGTAGAGGCCGAGGAACCAGAACAGCGTACCGGTCTGAACGCGCCGGCCCTTGTTGACGAAGCGGTCAAGCCGGGCAAACAGGCGCGGACGGTTCTCGATCCAGAGGCCCATGCCTTTCGGCATCGTGCCGCAGACTTCGTCCATGCGCGGATGCATGTATTCGGTCATGTAGACGATCTGGTCGTCCTTGGCGCCAACCTCCTTGCGCACCCGGTCGAAGCGAGACCCACGCACCTTCAGATCGGCGACGCGAATGACGTCGTCATAGGCCATGGCCACAGCCACGTATTTCGCCGCCTGCACGGTGAAGGCAAAGTCCTTGTTTGCACCGCCCGCTTTGCGATCCAGCGCGTGAAGCGCGGCGACACGGGTCAGATATTCGTCGGCATAGGCTGGGTCCTGATAGTCGGTCAGCCGCTTGGCGCCGGCAAACAGCAATGGATGAGCGGCTTCAGGAAACTCCGCGCGGATCCGATTGACCAGCGTGTCCAGCGCCGGATGACCAGCCGTCTCCGGTAGGGTGTCGAAATGCTTCAGCGGCGTTGCGGAAACCGCATCGCGGGGCTTTTCCTTGACTCTTTCGAAGGCGGCATTGAACGCCTTCAGGCTGGGCTCGATACCCTTGCCGCCGGCACGGATCATCGCCTCGAAGGCCTGCTTTGCGAAAGGAAGCGCGCCGGAACCTGCCAAGGCTCCGAACATGGAGGCGGAAATGACGCTGCCGTTCCTGACGGCCAGCGTCTCCATATCGAAAGCGATGGTGCGCTTGGCGGCGAAATCCGTAGCCTCGACCACGACCTCCGGGTTGCCGATACCATCGCCCGGCTTCTCCTTCTCGCCGACAGCAAAGGAGCGGTGCGTCGAGGCGATCAGCACGGTCTTATCAGGCGTGACGAGGCCGCGCAGCACGGAACGGCCGGCCTCCATCAGTTCGGCCGCCATGACGACATCGACATCGCCGGGGGTCGGCATCAGCGAGAAGATCGGCGCATGACCGTCGCGAGCCGGCAGCATCTCGATATAATAGATCGTCGCGCCGGTACGCTGTGCCACGCCGGGCACCGACGTCGTCTGCGCCATCCATCCTTCGGCTTCCGCAAGCCCGACGATCCAGTCGGCCAGCACGCCGCCGCCCTGCCCGCCCATGGCAAGAACGGCAAGCGACAGCGGCTTGTCCGTGGAAAGTCTGCTGGCGCCGAGATCACTCATGCTCACATGTTCGTTCATATCGCCCTCTCAATCTGCGAAGACGATGCGGCCGGCGCGGCGACGCGCCTGCAGCCAACCGATGACGCGGGAACGCAGGCGGGCGACGAAACGATCCCAACCCGTCGGATTGTGAATGATATCGGCACGGTAGAAGGAGGGACAGAGCACCGCGGCCTCCGAAACCTCACCGCAATTGCCGCAGCCGACGCAGTTATTGTCGATCGCCGCCACCGGATCGTCCTTCAGCGGATCGTCGGTGTGCTTGACGGAGAGCGAGGGACAGCCGGAAAGGCGGATACAGGCGTGATCGCCGGTGCAGACGTCCTCGTCCACGCCGAAGCGCTCCTTGACCATGCGCTTGCCGTCCTTGACAGCCTTGGCGAATTGGGGCTTCACGCGGCGCTGCTTGTTGAGCATGCATTCCGAGGAAGCGACGATGATCTTCGGTCCCGGCTCCTTCGATGTCAGCGCTTCGCGCAGCGTGTCGCGCATCTTGCCGACATCATAGGTGCGGTCGATCTGGCGCACCCAGGTTGCGCCGATGCCCTTGACGGCATTGACGATGGAATTGTTGGTCTTGCGGCGTGGATTGAGCGCCCGCGAAGACGGTATGTCCTGTCCGCCGGTCGCCGCCGAATAATAGTTGTCGACGACGAGGATGACGCCATCCTGCTTGTTGAAGACGGCATTGCCGACCGAGGTCGCCAAACCATTGTGCCAGAAGCCGCCATCGCCCATGACCGAGATGGCGCGCTTGTCTGCCGCCACATTGAAAGCCGAGGCCGCGGCCGGCCCGAGCCCGTAGCCCATGGTCGTGCTGCCCAGATTGAAGGGCGGCAGGATCGAGAACAGGTGACAGCCGATATCTCCTGATATGTGGTGCTGCCCAAGTTCGCCTTCGACCAGCTTCATCGCCGCAAAGATAGGCCGCTCGGGACAGCCGATGCAGAAGCCCGGCGGACGCGGCGGCACGACCTCGGCCAGCGCCCTGATCTTCGGATCGTTGAGGATCGGCGTCGGATCGGGCAGCGGCGGCTGGTTGCCGAGCAATACGCGCTGGTGGATTTCCAGAAAATTCTTGATGCCCTTCATCAGAACAGGCGCGGTATATTCGCCGCCCATGGGAAGGACATCCTTGCCGGCAACCTTGGTCTGAATATCGCGTCGTCGCAGGATGGTATTGAGGGATTGCTCGATATATTCTGGCGCCCCCTCCTCGACCATCAATACCGCTTTCTTGTTCGCACAGAACTCCGCGAGTTGATCGTCGACCAGCGGATAGGCAACGTTGAGGACATGGAGCGGTACTGCGGAATTGCCGTAGACGTCAGCAAGGCCAAGCTGCTGCAAGGCGCGCATCACGCCATTATAGGCACCTCCGAGCAGGATGATCCCGACTTCGCCTTCCGAAGGACCGAAATACTCGTTGAGCTGACGCCTCTTGATGAAGTCGACGGCAGCGGGCCAGCGCTTCTCCAGCTTTTCCTTCTCGTGCAGGAAGGATGCCGGCGGCAGCACGATGCGATTGACGTCACGAACGGGCTTTTCCAGCGCCTGCTTCAGCGTATAGGCCGGGCGCTTGTTATCCTTGGCGACAAACTGGCCATGCACATGGCAGCTGCGGATGCCGACCTGCAGCATGACAGGCGTGTTGGAAGCCTCCGAAAGCTCGAACCCCTCCTCGACCGCCTGCACGATCGACGGCAGGTTCGGGCGCGGGTTGAGCAGCCACATCTGCGATTTCATCGCATAGGCATGGCTGCGCTCCTGCATGATCGAGGAGCCTTCGCCGTAATCCTCGCCGATAATGATCAGCGCGCCGCCCGTAACCCCACCCGAGGAGAGATTGGAAAGGGCGTCGGAGGCAACGTTGGTGCCCGCGGTCGATTTCCAGGTAACGGCGCCGCGCACCGGATACATGACGGAGGCGGACAGCATGGCGGCAGCGGCCGCTTCCGAAGCCGATGTCTCGAAGTGGACGCCGAGATCCTCCATCACGTCCTTGGCATCGGCCAGCACGTCCATGAGATGGGAAATCGGCGACCCCTGATAGCCGCCGACATAGGATACGCCGGATTGCAGAAGTGCCTTGGTGATCGCGAGAATCCCCTCGCCGCGGAAGACATCGCCTTCCCCGAGCTTCAGATCCTCGACCTCGCGCGCAAATGATCGCTCGGCCATCGTCGTTACCCCTTTGCCCCTATGGGCTTCTTTAAATCATTTGCAAAATCATATTTTGAACTTCCTTGAACTGTCAACGAACAATTGTCGGTTTTCGCCGCCCTGATTTGCGATATCGCCTGCACAACCATATCGAGCGCGCACCCGAAATCGTCGAGCAGAATGGAGGCATGTTCATCAAATATATGCATATGCATGCAATATATGCGAGAAATCGAAACCTGTCAGAGAGGAAGCAAGCGGCGAAATGCTCTCGGACGGCAGGATAAACACCTGCCGCCTCAGACCGCATATTCATAAGTTGAACTATTCCGGCGATGAATCGCGGGCGGCGCGTTCCGCCGCGCCGGCTATTTCAGGCGGAAGCGCTGTATCTTGCCGGATTCGGTCTTCGGCAGAGCCTCGACGAAGACGATGGAGCGCGGATATTTATACGGTGCGATCAACGCTTTGACGTGATCCTGCAGCGCCTTGCCCAGCAGATCCGATCCGGTGACGCCAGCCATCAGCACCACATGCGCCTGCACGATATGGCCCCGCTCCTCATCCGGCTTGCCGATGACGGCGCATTCGAGCACGTCGGCATGCGAAAGAAGGGCGGCTTCGACTTCCGGCCCGGCGATATTGTAGCCGGCCGAAAGAATAATGTCGTCGGAGCGGGCGGCGAAGTGGAAATAACCATCCTCGTCCTGAATGAAGCTGTCGCCTGTCAGATTCCAGCCGGCGCGCACGTAGTCGGCCTGCCTATGGTCGGCGAGATATCGGCAGCCGATCGGACCGCGAACGACGAGCTTGCCGATCGTGCCGCGCGGCACCTCGTTCATCTCATCATCGACGATACGGGCCTCATAGCCAGTCAGCGGTTTGCCCGTGCTCTTCGGCTTGGCATCATCAAGCCGGTTGGAGATGAAGATATGCAGCATCTCGGTCGAACCGATGCCGTCGAGGATCGGCTTGCCGGTCTTGCGCGTCCACTCCTCGAAGATCGGCCCCGGCAGCGTCTCGCCGGCGGAAACCGCGATGCGAAGCGAGGAAAGATCCGCTCCCTCCTCCATCGCCGCCAGCATGGCGCGATAGGCCGTCGGCGCGGTGAAGCTGATGGTCGCGCCATACTCCTGGATGATCTCGACCATGTTCTTCGGCGAGGCGTTTTCGAGCAGCGCCGTCGAAGCGCCGAAGCGCAAGGGAAAGACGACCAGACCGCCGAGACCAAAGGTGAAGGCGATCGGCGGCGAACCGATGAAGACGTCGTCGGGCGTCACCTGCAGCACTTCCTTTGCATAGGCATCGGCGATGATCAGGATATCGCGATGGAAGTGCATCGTCGCCTTCGGCACGCCGGTCGAGCCTGATGTGAAGCCGAGCAGCGCCACATCGTCCCGCCCGGTTTTAACCGGTTCGAAGCGAACGGGCTTATTGAGCGCGATACGGTCAAGCTCGGCATCGTGATTGGCGGTGCCGTCGAAGCCGACGACCTGCTTCAGGAATTGGCTATCCTTGGCGGCCGCCACGAGCTCTTCCAGCAGCCTGGTATCGCAGAGCGCAAACGAGATCTCCGCCTTGTCGATAACCTTCGAAAGCTCGCCTGCCCTGAGCATCGGCATGGTGTTCACGGCAACGGCGCCCACCTTCGTCACCGCCAGCCAGCAGGCAATCATCGCAGGGTTGTTGCCGGAGCGGATGAGAACGCGATTGCCCGGCTTCACCCCGAAATTCTCGATGAGCGCATGGGCGATGCGATTGGTCCAGTCCGCCAACTCCTTGTAGGTACGGCGACGACCGTTGCCGATCAGGGCGACATTGTCGCCGAAACCCTTCTCGACCATCCGGTCGCTGAGTTCGAAACCGGCATTCAGCCATTCCGGATAGTCGAAACCATCCATCAGCAGTTCGGGCCACTCATCGAATGGCGGCAGATTGTCTCGCGTGAATGTATCGGTATGACCGGTCGGTCCAAGCATTGCCTTGCTCCCACATTCTTATCGATCAAATCGCCATCATCGCCGGTTTCCCCCGCAGCGCGTGTAGCGTTGCGAAAAAGATCGCACTGAAGCCCGCAATGTTCAAGCAAGAAATTTTAAGCCTAAAATATTTCTGACTTTCCATTGATTCAAAAGCAGAATTTCCAGTTTTCGTGTTATCATAGCCATCATCCGGCCGCAGATTTCGGCGGGAAAACCCTTGACGAATGGCAGCGACAAGATATTTTAAGTTTAAATGATTTTGAGATCGGCTCCGGCCTGAAGAGGAGGGAAAAGCGATGCGCATCGTCTGTATCGGCGGCGGCCCCGCAGGGCTCTACTTTGCGCTTCTGATGAAGAAACTCCATCCCGAACATTCGATCCGCGTCGTCGAGCGCAATCGGCCCTATGACACCTTCGGCTGGGGCGTGGTCTTCTCCGATGCGACCATGGTTTCGATGCGCGAATGGGACCCCGAAAGCGCTGCCGAAATCGAGGATGCCTTCAACCACTGGGACGATATCGAAGTCCTGTTCAAGGGCACCCGCCAGCGCACCTCGGGCCACGGCTTCGTCGGCATCGGCCGCAAGAAGCTCCTGAACATCCTGCAGAAGCGCTGCGAGGCGCTGGATGTCGAATTGATCTTCGAAACCGACGTCAATTCCGATCTCGATTATCCCGATGCCGATCTGGTCATCGGTTCGGACGGTCTCAATTCCCGCATCCGCAATCATTATCCGGAAGTCTTCCAGCCGGACATGATCACCCGGCCGAACCGCTACATCTGGCTCGGCACCAACAAGCTTTTCGACGCCTTCACCTTCGATTTCCGCCGCACCGATCACGGCTGGTTCCAGTCGCATATCTACAAGTTCGACGACAAGACTTCGACCTTCATCGTCGAGACGACAGAAGAGGCCTATCTCGCCCACGGCCTCGACAAGATGGATCAGGACGGCTCCATCGCCTTTTGCGAAGACCTGTTCTCCGAAGTGCTGGAAGGCGCTTCGCTGATGACCAATGCCCGCCATATCCGTGGCTCGGCCTGGCTGAACTTCAACCGTCTGATCTGCGGCAAGTGGAGCCATTTCAACGGCAACTCGCATGTCGTGTTGATGGGCGACGCCGCCCACACCGCCCATTTCGCCATCGGTTCCGGCACCAAGCTTGCCATCGACGACGCCATCGAACTGACCCGCCAGTTCCAGATCCACGGGCACGAGAAGGAAAAAATTCCGGCCGTTCTGGAGACCTACGAGGAAATCCGCCGCGTCGACGTAGCCCGCATCCAGAACGCCGCCCGCAACGCGATGGAATGGTTCGAAGTCGTCGGTCGCCGCTACGCCGACACGCTCGAGCCGCCGCAATTCATGTATTCGATGTTGACCCGCTCGCAGCGCATCAGCCACGAAAATCTGCGACTGCGCGACAAGACCTGGCTCGAAGGCTATGAGCGCTGGTTCGCCGAGAAATCCGGTCTCGCCGTCGGCAATGATCGCTGCCTGCCGCCGATGTTCACGCCTTACAAGTTGCGCGACGTCCATCTCGTCAACCGCATCGTCATGTCGCCGATGGCGATGTATTCGGCTGAAAATGGCGTGATGAACGACTTCCACATCGTCCACCTCGGCTCGCGTGCGCTTGGCGGCGCCGGCTTGATCTTCGCGGAAATGACCTGCGTGACGCCGGACGCCCGCATCACCCCCGGCTGCCTCGGCCTCTGGAACGAGGAGCAGGTGGCGCAATGGAAGCGTCTGGTCGATTTCGTTCACATGAACAGCGCCGCCAAGGTCGGCATCCAGATCGGCCATGCCGGTCGCAAGGGCGCGACGAAACTCGCCTGGGAAGGCATCGACCAGCCGCTCCCCGAAGGCGAGTGGCCGCTGATCTCCGCGTCGGCTATTCCTTACCTCAAGAACAGCCAGGTGCCGAAGGCCATGGATCGCGCCGATATGGACCGCGTCAAGGCTGACTTCATCCACTCGACCAAGCTGGCGGTCGAAACCGGAGCAGACTGGCTGGAGCTGCACTGCGCCCACGGCTATCTGCTGTCGAGCTTCCTCTCGCCGCTCACCAATCTGCGCGACGACGAATATGGCGGGAGCCACGAAAATCGCGCGCGCTACCCGCTTGAAATCTTCCATGCGATCCGCACCATCTGGCCGGCGGACAAGCCGATCTCGATCCGCCTCTCCTGCCATGACTGGACCGATGGCGGCAACACGCCGGAAGATGCAGCGATTTTCGCCCGCATGTTCAAGGATGCCGGCGCCGACCTCATTGATTGCTCTTCAGGTCAGGTTTCGAAACAGGAGCAGCCGGTTTACGGCCGCCTGTTCCAGACCCCGTTCTCCGACAAGATCCGCAACGAGATCGGCATTCCGACGATTGCCGTCGGTGCGATCTCGGAGGCCGATCACGCCAATTCGATCATCGCCGCCGGCCGTGCCGATCTCTGCGCCGTCGCCCGCCCGCATCTGGCGGACCCGGCCTGGTCGCTGCATGAAGCCGCCAAGATCGGACTGACTTCCATTCCCTGGCCGAAGCAATATGTTTCCGGCAAGACTCAGTATGAAACCAACCTCGCCCGCGCGGCCACGACCGCGCCGGCGAAATGAGGATGAGATGACGACTTCGGGCAAACTCGCCGGCCGTCACGCCCTCGTCACCGGGGCCGGCAGCGGTATTGGCACCACGATCGCCAAGGCGCTTGCCGCCGAAGGCGCGCATGTCAGCCTGGCCGGCCGCCGCAGGGAGCCGCTGGACGCGGTTGCCGCCGAGATCGGCGCGACTGCTTTCGTAGTCGACGGCTTCGATGTCACAAGCCCCGAGGCCGTCGCCCAAGGCCTTGCCAAGGCGCGCGAGAAATTCGGCCCGGTCGATATTCTCGTCAACAATGCCGGCGAAGCGCCGAGCGCGCCTTTCGAGAAGACGAGCCTGGAAGCCTGGAACCATGTCCTGACGGTCGACCTGACCGGCGTCTTTCTGGTGACGCAGGCAGTTCTTCCCGATCTCAAAGCCCGAGGTGTCGGCGCGCGCATCATCAACATCGCGTCGACGGCGGGCTTGAAGGGCTATGGCTACGTCTCGGCTTACGTCGCTGCCAAGCATGGCGTCGTCGGCCTCACGCGCTCGCTGGCGCTTGAGCTTGCCAAGACCGGCATGACAGTCAATGCCGTCTGCCCCGGCTTCACCGATACGCCGATCATCCAGCGCTCGATCGAAACGATCGTCGCCAAGACCGGGCGCACGGCCGCGCAGGCGCTTGCCGAGTTCACGAAGTCGAATCCGCAAGGGCGGCTGATCAAGCCGGAAGAAGTTGCCGACACTGTGCTCTGGCTGGCATCGCCAGCCGCAGCATCGATCAATGGACAGGCAATTGCGGTTGCCGGTGGGGAGATTTGAACGCCATGAGCGATCGGGACATGACGATGAAGGGGCATCTGAAGCCCTATAGGGATTACAAGCCCGAGCACTTCCTCTGGGATGTCAGCGAAGACGGCCGTGTCGCCACCATCCGCCTGAACCGACCCGAGCGTAAGAACCCGCTGACCTTCGACAGCTATGCCGAGCTGCGCGATCTCTTCCGCGACCTCGCCTATGCATCCGATATCCGCGCCATCGTGCTGACCGGCGCAGGCGGCAATTTCTCCTCCGGCGGCGACGTCTTCGAGATCATCGAGCCGTTGACCCGCATGGCAATGCCCGAGCTTCTGGCCTTCACGCGCATGACCGGCGATCTCGTCAAGGCGATGCGCAAATGCCCGCAGCCCATCATCACGGCAGTAGACGGCATCTGCGCCGGCGCTGGCGCCATCCTCGCCATGGCCTCGGATCTGAGGCTCGCGACGCCCGAAGCGAAGACCGCCTTCCTGTTCACGCGCGTCGGTCTCGCCGGTGCCGATATGGGCGCTTGCGGCATCCTGCCTCGCATCATCGGCCAGGGTCGCGCCGCCGAGCTTCTCTTTACCGGCCGTTCGATGACGGCAACGGAAGGACAGGCCTGGGGCTTCTATAACGGCCTGCACGCCAGCACCGATCTCGAGGACGAAGCGGTCAAGCTCGCCCGCTCGCTGGCCGATGGTCCCTGGTTCGCCCATGGCATGACCAAGACCATGCTGAACCAGGAATGGGCGATGGGCATCGAGGAGATGATCGAATCCGAGGCGCAGGCGCAGGCGATCTGCATGGCGACGCAGGATTTCCGTCGCGCCTTCGAAGCCTTCGCCGCCAAGCGCCGACCGGAATTCCAGGGGGACTGAGGCGATGTCGACCGCAAACAGCCTCCCCGGCCCAACCCGCGATCATCTGGATTGGCCCTTCTTCGGGGAACGCCATCACCATTTCGCCGCCGAGGTCGATGCCTTCGCAAAGTCCGGCGTCATGGCTTCGATCGATCACGCCGATGTCGATGGCGCGTGCCGCAAGCTGGTCAAGGCACTGGGCGAAGCCGGGCTTCTGACCGCTGCAACCGGTTCCTCCGATAATGAACCGCTGATCGATTCCCGCATGGTCTGCCTCGCCCGCGAAACGCTCGCCTGGCATGACGGCCTTGCCGATTTCGCCTTTGCAATGCAAGGCCTCGGCACCGGCGCCATCGGCCTTTCCGGCTCGCCCGAGTTGCGTTCGGCCGTTCTGCCCAAGGTGCGCTCCGGCGATTGGCTTGCCGCCTTCGCGCTCTCGGAAAAGGATGCGGGCTCCGATGTGGCCGCGATGAGCTGCGCCGCCCGTCCCGATGGCGATCACTATGTTCTCGACGGCGAGAAGACATGGATTTCCAATGGCGGCATTGCCGACGTCTACACCGTCTTCGCCCGCACCGGCGAAGCGCCGGGCACCCGCGGCATTTCGGCCTTCGTCGTCTTCGCCGACGATCCCGGCTTCTCGATTGCCGAACGTATCGAGGTGATCGCGCCGCACCCGCTAGCGACGATCCGTTTTGAGAACTGCCGAATTCCTGCGTCGCGCCGTCTCAGCGCGCCGGGCGAAGGCTTCAAGATCGCCATGCGCACGCTCGATATCTTCCGCGCTTCCGTCGCCGCCGCTGGCCTCGGCTTCGCCCGCCGCGCGCTGGATGAATCGGTTGCCCACGCGCGCTCCCGCCCGATGTTCGGAGCCGCCCTTGCCGACCTTCAGTTGACGCAGGCCGCCCTCGGCGATATGGCGACCGGCATCGACGCGGCGGCTTTGCTCACCTATCGGGCGGCTTGGCGTCGCGACGTGCAGCGCTTGCCGACGACGCGCGAGGCGGCCATGGCCAAGATGACGGCGACGGAAACCGCGCAAAGCGTCATCGACCACGCCGTCCAGCTCTTTGGCGGGCGCGGCGTGAAATCGGGCGAGATAACGGAAAAACTCTATCGGGAGATCCGCGCGCTTCGCATCTATGAAGGTGCGACTGAAGTTCAGAAACTCATCGTCGCGCGCGAACTTCTTAAAACAAATTGATGGGAGATATGCACATGAGCCGCGAGATTTTTGACTGGGCAGACCCATTCCGGCTGACGGAGCAGCTGAGCGACGATGAACGCATGGTGCTGGATACCGCGCATTCTTACGCGCAGGAGAAGCTCGCGCCCCGCGTCCTCGAAGCTTTCCGAAACGAAAAGACCGATCCGGCCATCTTCCGCGAAATGGGTGAACTCGGCCTGCTCGGCCCGACGATTTCTCCCGAATATGGCGGCGCCGGCCTCAGCTATGTCGCCTACGGTCTGATTGCGCGCGAAGTCGAACGCGTCGACAGTGGCTACCGCTCGATGATGAGCGTTCAGTCCTCCCTGGTCATGGTGCCGATCGAAACCTTTGGCTCTGAAGCACAAAAGCAGAAGTACCTGCCGAAACTCGCAACCGGCGAATGGATCGGCTGCTTCGGCCTCACCGAGCCGAACCACGGCTCCGATCCCGGCTCGATGGTCACGCGCGCAAAGAAGGTCGACGGCGGTTATAGTTTGACCGGCGCCAAGACCTGGATCTCGAATGCGCCGATTGCCGATGTTTTCGTCGTCTGGGCGAAGACCGAGGACGGACTCATCCGCGGCTTCATCCTCGAGAAGGGCTGGAAGGGCCTGTCCGCGCCCGCCATCCACGGCAAGGTCGGCCTGCGCGCCTCCATTACAGGCGAAGTCGTGATGGAGAATGTCTTCGTGCCGGAAGAAAACCTGATGCCGAACGTATCCGGCCTCAAGGGTCCCTTCACCTGCCTCAACTCAGCACGTTTCGGCATTGCCTGGGGCGCGCTCGGCGCTGCAGAGGATTGCTATGCCAAGGCACGCCAATATGTGCTCGACCGCAAGCAGTTCGGCCGTCCCCTTGCCGCCAACCAGCTGATCCAGAAGAAGCTTGCCGACATGGTGACCGAGATCACGCTCGGGCTGCAGGGCTGCCTGCGTCTCGGCCGTATGAAGGAAGAAGGCCATCCGCCTGTCGAACTCACCTCCATCCTCAAGCGCAACAGCTGCGGCAAGGCGCTGGATATCGCCCGCGCCGCCCGCGACATGCTGGGCGGTAACGGCATTTCCGACGAATTCGGCATCGCGCGTCATCTCGTCAACCTCGAAGTGGTCAACACCTATGAGGGCACGCACGATATCCATGCCCTCATCCTCGGCCGCGCCATAACCGGCATCGCCGCTTTTTCGAACTGAGGCCCGCCTTGGCGTTCAAGACCACCAGACCCCTGCGCTTTGGAGATTGCGATCCCTCCGGGATCGCCTATTTCCCTTCCTATCTGAACATCCTCGTCGGGGTGCTAGAAGACTATTTCGCCTCGATCGGCTTTCCCTGGCGAAAGCTCATCGATAACAGCCGCATCGGTGTCCCCACCGTGCGGCTGGATCTGACCTTCGTAAAGCCGGGCCTGCAGGGCGACGACCTCGAATTCGTGCTTTCAGTTCATGGCGTCGGCCGGTCCTCACTCGACCTGCAGCATCAGGTCTCGGCAAACGGCCATGTGCTCTGGACGGCCAAACACCGTGTCGTCGCCACCTCGCTCGATACGCATAAATCCATTGAATGGCCGGATGACATCCGCGCCGCGCTGACCTCTCATCTGGAGACAACCGATGCACACCATCCTGCAACCTGAAGGCTGGGCCAAGCCGATCGGCTATGCCAATGGCGTAGCGGCGACAGGCCGCACGGTGTTCGTCGGCGGTCAGATCGGCTGGAACGCCGCCTGCGAATTCGAAAGCGACGATTTCGTCGACCAGGTGCGCCAGACGTTGAAGAATGTCGTCGCCATCCTGGCCGAAGGTGGCGCCGAACCGAAGCACATCACCTCGATGACCTGGTATTTCACCGACAAGCAGGAATATCTCGGCAACCTGAAGGGGCTCGGCCAGGCCTATCGCGAGATCATCGGCCGTCACTTTCCAGCCATGGCCGCCGTGCAGGTCGTCGCCCTCGTCGAGGACCGCGCCAAGATCGAGATCCAGGCGACCGCCGTCATCCCGGAATAACATCGGACAGGCAGGGAATATCATGTCGGCATTGCGCTTTTCGGACACCATCTCGGCGGCGCTGGCCGAAGGGATTCTTGTCGTCACCATAGACAACGCACCCGTCAACGCGCTCTCCGCCGATGTGAGGGCGGGCCTGATGGCTGCGCTCGATCATGCGGAGAAGGATGGAAACGTCGCCGGCGTCGTCCTGACCGGAGCGGGCAACAGCTTCATCGGCGGCGCCGACATCAAGGAATTCGGCAAGCCGCCGGTAGAGCCGCATCTGCCTGACGTTGTCTCCCGCATCGAAGCCTTTGCCAAACCCGTCGCCGCCGCGATCAATGGTGTCGCGCTCGGCGGTGGCCTGGAAGTAGCGCTTGCCTGCCATCGCCGCGTTGCAGCGCCAACTACGAAGCTCGGCCTTCCCGAAGTCAAACTCGGCATCGTGCCCGGCGCCGGCGGCACGCAGCGCCTGACGCGCCTGACGGGGGTGGCGGCGGCGATCGACATGATCGCCAACGGTCGGATCATATCCGCCGTCGAGGCGCTGAAGCTCGGCATCATTGATGGCGTATCGGGCGATACTTTGCTCCCTGATGCCCTTGCGGATATCAAGGCAACAAACGCCTCCAGCTTGCGCCGTACCGGCCTTTTGTCCGTCCCTTCGGAAACGCTCGAAGTCATCGACAAGGCCGCAGCGGACATCTTGCGCAAGGCGCGCGGCCAGCGTGCGCCCGCCGAAGCCGTCCGTCTCGTGCGCCTCGCCGCGACCGTGTCCTTATCGGAGGGGCTGACGGAAGAGCGCCGTACCTTCATCGCGCTTCGCGACAGCGAAGAGGCTGCCTCCTTGCGCCACGTCTTCTTCGCGGAGCGCGCCACCGGCAAGGTTGAGGGACTGGAGGCAGTTGCCCCGCGCAAGATCGAAACCATCGGCATCGTCGGCACGGGCCTGATGGGCTCGGGCATCGCCGTCTCGGCACTCAACGGTGGCTATCGTGTCATCGGCGTCGAACAGAATGTCGAAGCAGCAGCGAAGGGCCGCGACCGGATCGTAGCTTTGCTCGACAAGGCCGTGCAATCCGGCCGCCTCGACGCCTGCGGCCGTGAGGACCGCGTGAGCCGGTTGACCGTCACGGCAGACATGCGGCAACTGGCGCAGGCCGACATCGTCATCGAAGCTGTCTTCGACGATCTCGCCGTCAAGACCGAACTCTTCCAGCGCCTCGATACGATCGTTCACGCCGATGCGATCCTTGCGACCAACACCAGCTATCTCGACCCTGACCTGATCGCCGCAGCAACGGCACGGCCAGAGCGGGTCGTCGGGCTGCACTTCTTCTCGCCGGCGCACATCATGCGGTTGCTGGAAGTGGTGAACTGCAAGAAGACGGCGCCTGACGTGCTGGCGACGGCCCTCGGTCTCGCAAAGCGGCTGGGCAAGCTGCCGATCGTATCGGGTGTCACCGAAGGCTTCATCGGCAACACTATCTTTTCCGCCTATCGCCGCGAGGCGGAATACATGGTCGAGGATGGCGCCGCGCCACAGGAGATCGATGCCGCGCTGGAAGCCTACGGTTTCCCGATGGGACCGTTCGCCGTCTTCGACATGGCCGGTCTGGAAATCGCCTGGGCCCGTCGCAAGCGGCAGGCCGCAACGCGTGATCCGTCCGCACGCTACGTCGTCATCGCCGACCGGCTCTGCGAAGCCGGCCGCTTCGGCCAGAAGACCGGCCTCGGCTGGTACGCCTACCCCGAAGGCAAGCGGACCGTCGATCCAACGGTTACCGAGATGATCGACGTCGCTCGCGCCGAGAAAGGCATTGTGCCGAAGCCCTTCACCGCAGACGAAATCGTCAGCCGCCTGCTGAAGGCCATGGTCGTTGAAGGCGATGCCCTGCTTTCGCGAGGAATCGCCGCACGCGCCAGTGATATCGACCTTGTCATGATCAACGGCTACGGCTTCCCCGCAAGCAAGGGCGGACCGATGTTTGCCGCCGGTCGCCGCTGAAAGCGGCTGCTCGGACTATCAGGCGGCCGAAGAGAGCAGCGTAAACAGTTCCTGCGGCCGCTTGACGCCACGCAATGCGTAACGGCCAACGGAAACAAGATCGTTGCTCTGCTGGCCCGACAGCGCGTCAACGAAATTCGACGACATCAGGATATTGCGGTCGGCCGACCGGCACATCGAGGCGATGCGGCTGACCTCGTTGACCGCCGGACCGATGACCGTGAAATCAAGCCGGTCCATGCTGCCGATATTGCCGTAGAAGACATCGCCGATATGCAGGCCGAGATAGACATCCGTCACGGGCCTGCCTTCGATCTGCCGCTGCGAATTGAGATCGCGCAGCCGCTGCCGCAGCAGCGATTCCGCCATCAATGCGGCGGCACAGGCATCGGCGGAGTTTCTCGCCTTGAAGATCGCCAGCGTACCGTCGCCGATGAGCTTCAGCACGTTGCCGCCCGCCTCGTGGATCGAGGAGATGACGGCATCGGCATAAGCATTCAGCATCGGGATGATTTCATCCGGCTCGGCCGTATCCGAGATGCGGGTGTAGTTGGCGAGATCGGAAAACCAGAGAGCCGCCGAAATCCGCTCCGTCTTGCCGCGCGTGATCTTGCCTTCAAGCACGTGCCGGGCGGCATCCTCGCCGAGATAGACCTCGGCAATGGTGCGGGCGATGCGGCTCATGCCGGTGCATTTGATCGCCAGCGCCAGCGCCGGCGTGAGCTTGCGCAGCACGCGCAGATCTTCCTCCGGAAAGCCCACGTCGGCGGCCGTGGCGAAATTGGAGTAGAAGCAATCCATCTCGCCGATCGTGCCGCCCTCTTCGAACCGGTGGATCATGGCGATGTAGTCGGTGTGGCCGTCGGCCAGCAGCGTGTCGAGCCCGTAGAAATCCGTCGGCTCGCCAAAGCCGATGCGCCGGCGCACTTCGTCGTCGCCGGTCGTCAGCATGCGATAGAAGGCGGAACGCTGCCAGTTTTCGGAGGCGATCCCCTGATGCGACGGGCCATATTCGAACTCGCGTTCGATCACCTGATTGCCATCCCAGCGGAAGGCGCGGCCCTCATAGACCGGATGCAGCGTATCCATCAGCGCCATCGCCCGATCGAGCTTGAGGCCATGCAGACGGCACTGCTCGCAGAAGCCCGAGAGGATATCGACCTCAGTCATACCCTTGAGGCCGGCCTGCATGAGCCAGCTGGCAATTTCGCCAATGTCCTTCGCGTCCATGGATATCTCCCGACCCTCTGAAGGATTCGCTTTAGTACGAAACTCTAAGGCTTGGAATGCCGTACCGCACAAAATAGTCTCGACGAACGTAAGTCATCGCCGCTCCTGTGGCATAGAAGCGGCGATTTGACACGCAGGAAGGGTGATGGGGAAGCTTCAACCCTGGATATGGGGCTTCAGCAGATCCTCCAGACCGATGCGCCGGAAGAGCTCGGCGCGAACCCGGTCGGCAACGCCATTGACGATTTCCGCACCATCCTCGGAAGGATCGATATGGGTACGGAAGGGCCGCGTCCCAAACGGCATGCCGACGACGTCGACGATCGCGGTCGCGACCGAGGCCGCATCGGCGTCGGCCGGCTCCAGTGAAGCGAGCCCCTTCAAAGCCTGATCGGGAACGCCGGCATAGGGGCCGTTGTCATATTCGGCGGCCCGAGCCTTGTCCGCTGGCGAACCGGAATGGGCAAAGTGGTTCGTGCCCTTCGTGAAGGCACCGGGCACGATGATCGCGGTCTCGATGCCCCAGCGGGTCAGCTCGGACGCATAGGAAACGGCAAGCGAGTCCATAGCCGCCTTGGCTGCAAAGTAAGGCGAGAGGTAGGGAGGCGTGCCGCCGCGCGTACTGGACGAGGAGACCCAGACGACAAGGCCACTGCCCTGCTTGCGAAGATGAGGCAGCACGGCGCGATTGACGCGCTGGGTGCTGAGCACGTTGATGTCATAGAGCTCGGCGAACTGCTCCGGCGTGAAAGCCTCGGCCGGGCCGAAGGACATGTGGCCGGCATTGTGGATGATGGTGTCGATGCGGCCCTGCTCGGCGATGACAGCGGCAATGCCGGCTTCCACCGAAACATCGGATGCGACGTCGAGCTCGACGGTCCTGAGATCGACGCCGTTCTCCTTGGCAAATGCCGCCGCTGCCTCGACCTGCGCGGCGTTGCGCCCCTTGGTTTCGCGGATGCCGGAATAGACCGTATGGCCTGCCTTGGCGAGAGCGCGTGCCGTCAGAGCGCCGAAGCCGCTCGATGCGCCAGTGATAACGATGACTTGCTTGCTCATGGTCGTGTTTCTTTGCTGGGTTGGCTGTTGTTGACGATTGCTAGGGAGCGAGAGGTCGGCGACAGGCACTCTCCTGCCGCCTTGTTGGCTCAGATCATGCCGCCATTGGCGCGCAGTGTCTGACCGTTGATCCAGCCGCCGTCCGGGCCGACGAGGAAGGAGACGGCAGCGGCGATATCCTGCGGCGTGCCCAGACGCTCCAGCGGGTTCATCTTGGCCATGCGGTCGATGAGCTCATCGCTCTTTCCGTTCAGGAACAGATCCGTGGCCGTCGGGCCGGGAGCGACCGCATTGACCGTGATCGAACGGCCACGCAGTTCCTTTGCCATGATGCCAGTCAACGCCTCGACACCGGCCTTCGTCGCGGCATAGACGCCATAGGTTTCGAGCTTGAGGCCGACGATGCTCGTCGAGAAGTTGACGATGCGGCCGCCGTCGCGCAGGCGCTTGCCGGCTTCGCGCAGGGTGTTGAACGTACCCTTGAGGTTGATGGCGATGTGGCGATCGAAGTGCGCGTCATCGGCATCGGCGATCCTGGCAAGCTGCATGATGCCGGCATTGTTGACGAGGACGTCGACGCCGCCGAAGGCTGCCTCCGCCGCATCGAACATGCGACGCACGGCCTCGACATCGGAAACATCGGCCTTCGTGGTCAGCGCCTTGCCGCCCTTTTCCTCGATCTTGCGGGCCAGTTCCTCGGCGGCGGCCTCGCTGCCGGAATAGTTGATGACGACGGTGAAGCCATCCTCGGCCAGGCGCTCGGCGATCGCGGCGCCAATGCCGCGGGATGCACCGGTAACAATCGCTACCTTATTGGAATTGCTGCTCATTTTCCTCATCCTTCGTTGGGTTGCGCCGCAGCGCGTTTCGATGAGGAGAAGATGCCCCTTTTCACGAAGCGGATAATCAGCCATAAATCGGCATCACTATCCGAGATTGGCGAACAAATAATATGGACCGGTTCGATGCCATGCGCGTGTTCTGTCGGGTCGTGGAGCGGCGCAGCTTCACCTTGGCGGCCGAAGACACCGGCCTGCCCCGCTCGACGGTAACGGATGCCATCAAGCAGCTCGAGTCTCGGCTCGGTATACGCCTGCTGCAGCGAACGACGCGGCATGTCAGTCCGACGCTCGACGGTGAGGCCTATTACCAGCGCTGCCTGCGCATCCTTTCGGATATCGAGGATGCCGAAGGCGCCTTTGCCGGTGCGAAGCCGAAAGGTGTGCTGCGCGTCGACGTGCACGGAACGCTCGCCCGGCATTTCGTCCTGCCGAATCTGCCGTCCTTCCTAGAAACCTACCCCGATATCGAATTGCAGATCACCGAGGGCGATCGGTTCGTCGATCTCATCCGCGAGGGGATCGACTGCGTGCTGCGCGTCGGCACGCTGCAGGATAGCGACATGATTGGCCGCCGCGTTGCCATGCTGGAGGAGGTAACGCTCGCAGCGCCCGCCTATGTCGAGCGTTTCGGCATGCCGGCCCATCCGGACAGACTCGACGGCCATCGCATGGTCGGCTTCCGCTCTTCCGCAACGGGCGGGCTGCTACCGCTGGAATTCCAGATCGATGGCGCGATCCGCGAAATCACACTGCCGGCCACCATCTCGGTCAATGCGGCCGAAAGCTATTTCGCCGCCGCCAAGCTCGGCCTCGGACTGATCCAGGTTCCGCGCTATCACGCCGAAGACGCGTTACGCTCGGGCGATCTGCTGCACATCCTGCAGAAATATCCGCCAACAAGAACGCCTGTTTCCATGCTCTACCCGCGCAGCCGCCAGCTTTCGCCAAGGGTTCGCGTTTTCATAGACTGGCTGGTCAAGGTTTTTGCCGGACAGAACAGCGCCGAAACAGAGCCCGGATGAATATTCCGCGAAAGTGATCAAATAAATGAAATCGGCTCTTTGAATGCATCGGGTGTGCGCCTACGTCGTAATGCATCATTCCGCTGGCGGCGCCGTCACGACAGGACGGCCTGACGATTTTCGAGAGAGAGCCGATGACTGAACAGAAGCAATTGAAGCTTGGCGCCTTCATGCGCCCCGTCAGCCTGCATACCGGTGCCTGGCGTTATCCCGGCGCCTACCCGGACGCCAACTTCAATTTCCAGCACATCAAGAGCTTCGCGCAGGAGCTGGAAAAGGCGAAATTCGACGCCTTCTTCATGGCCGATCACCTCGCCGTTCTCAACATGCCGATCGAAGCCTTGAAGCGCAGCCACACCGTGACCTCCTTCGAGCCCTTCACCCTGCTTTCGGCGCTCGCCGCCGTCACCGACAGGATCGGCCTCGTCGCCACCGCCTCCACGACCTTCGACCTGCCCTATCACATCGCCCGCCGTTTCGCCTCTCTCGACCATATCAGCGGCGGTCGCGCCGGCTGGAACATCGTCACGACATCCAATCCGGATGCCGCCCTCAATTTCGGTCTCGAAGAGCATATGGAACATGGCGAGCGCTACCACCGCGCCCGCGAATTTTACGATGTCGTCACCGGCCTTTGGGACAGTTTTGCCGATGATGCGTTCCTCCACGACGCAGAAAGCGGCATCTTCTTCGATCCGGACCGCATGCATGTGCTCGGGCACAAGGGCGAGGAACTGAGCGTTCGCGGCCCCCTCAACATTGCTCGCCCGCCGCAGGGCTGGCCCGTCATCGTTCAGGCCGGACAATCCGACGCCGGTCGCCAGCTCGCCGCTGAAACGGCGGAGGCGGTCTTTGCCGCCCCCCGCAATCTCGCCGACGGCAAGTCGATCTTCGCCGATATCAAGGGGCGGATGAAGGCGATCGGTCGCAACCCGGATCATCTGAAGATCTTGCCCGCCGCCTTCATCGTCGTTGGCGACACCACCGAGGAGGCGAAGGCGAAACGAGCAAAGCTCGACAGCCTCGTCCATTACGACAGCGCCATCGCGTCCCTGTCGATCGCGCTTGGTCATAATGCCTCCAAGTTTGATCCGGATGGCCCGCTACCGGAAATCCCGGAAACCAATGCCAGCAAGAGCGGTCGCGAACGCGTCATCGCCCTTGCCGAAGCCGAAAAGCTCACCGTGCGCCAGCTTGCCCAGCGCCTCGGCGGCTATGCCGGCCTCGCCTTCGTCGGCACGCCTGAAAGCATCGCCGACGAGATGGAGCAGTGGCTGCGCGAGGAAGGCTCCGACGGGTTCAACGTCGTCTTCCCCTTCCTGCCGCAGGGTCTGCTTGACGTGACCACCCGTGTCGTTCCAGAGCTCCAGCGCCGCGGCATCTTCCGCCGTGAATACGAAGGCACGACATTGCGCGAAAATCTCGGCCTGCCGCGTCCGGAAAACCGCTTCTTCAAGAAAACGGCTGCCGCAGCGCAGTGAAAGAGCCCAGCATTAAGAGACTGACATGAGCCATATCACACCAATCGACTATGAAACCGCTTCCGAAGCCGTGCGCGCCGAACATGACCGTGAAGTACAGCTGCGCGGCCGCATGACCAACATGAAGCGGACATTGCTGCATTCGCCGGTGGCGCATCGTATCTATGCGGAGTGGTTTCCCTTGCGCGAAGAGCTGCGCCCGGCGCTCGACGATCGCGCCGTCTGGCTACTGTGCCAAGCGATTGCAATCGAATGCCGCTCGATCATCCCGGTCGGCTTCTTCCGGCGGGCACTGATCAATGCGGGGCTGACGCCGGAAACGATCGTACCGACTGAGGACGAAGCTCTGCTAGTCGAATTCGGCAAGGCGATCGTCAGGGATTCCAACGCCATTCCCGAGGAAGTCTGGACGCGGCTGAAGGCGCGCTACGACGAGCCGGCGCTTGCCAATCTCGTGGCTTTCGCCGGCATCATGATCGCGACTGCGATCTACAACAATGCCGTGAAGGTGGATATCGATCCGGAGCTGGGGCCTTATCTCCAAGGGTTCGAGTTTCCCTCGAAGTAGAATGGCCCCTCACCCCAGCCCTCTCCCCGTTTTGACGGGGAGAGGGAGCGATAACACCAAGTCCCTTCGCCCCGCGTGCGGGGAGAAGGTGGACTTGAGCTGTTAAGCGAAGCGCAACTGCGAAAGGACGGATGAGGGGCTATTCCGAACCCAAACTCACCCCGAAATCACCGTCGAAAACTGCGGATTGCCGCGGATCGTGTTGCTGACAGTGCAGATCTCATCCTCGGCGGCATGCGCGATAGCATTGCGGATTTCATCGCTGAAATCGCCCTTGATGGTGAAGGCGATGTTGAATTTCTCGACGCGGGAAAGGCCTTCGGTGGCCTTTTCGCCCGTCACGACGGCGGTCACTTCGGTGAGCTTGTCGAGCACGCCGAGGCTGCTTGCCGCCATGCGGGCGCTTAGGACCAGGCAGGCGGACAGCGACGAATAGAGCAGGTCGAGCGGGTTGAAACCGGGCTGCGACGGCGAGGTGACGATATCGATCTCGCCGCCCGTCACCGAGGTTACGTGCGGAAATCCCGTGCGGCCAACCGTAGCGGTGGCGCCCGTCTGCCTCGTCTTCACTTTCAGTTCGGCCATGTCGAAAATCCTTGAAATAAAAGCGTGAAACCTTTTCCTTCTACATAGGGATTCCTGGCACAGGACACAATTGCAGTTCCCGCCCCTTGCGTCCTCGAGCCAGTTAAGCCACCAAATGGTTACAGGCTCTTAGAGCAATTCCAGGAAAAGTGCGTGGCGGTTTTCCGTCCGGAATTGCGTACAAACGCTCTAGCAGACAGGCAGTTCGACATGACCGTTTCCGATCCCCGCGCCTTTCTCACTTCCTTATTCGATGCCGCCGTTCGCGCCGCCGATCCTTTGATCGGCATCCGCGCGCATCTGCCTGCAAAGCCGAAGGGCCGGACGATTGTCATCGGCGCCGGCAAGGGGTCGGCCCAGATGGCTGCGGCGTTGGAACAATGCTGGGATGGCCAGCTGGAAGGATTGGTGGTGACGCGATACGGCTTCTCCGCCCCTTGCCATAAGATCGAGATCATCGAAGCAGCCCATCCTGTGCCGGACGAAGCCGGACTCGCCGCCTCGAAGCGCCTGCTGAAGCTTGTGGAAGGTCTCACTGAGGACGATCTGGTGATCGCCCTGATATCAGGCGGTGGCTCGGCGCTGCTGCCCTCGCCAGCCGGTACGTTGAGCCTCGCGGACGAGATCGCGGTCAACAAGGCGCTGCTCGCCTCCGGCGCGCCAATCTCCGCGATGAATGTCATTCGCAAACATCTGTCGACCATCAAGGGAGGCCGGTTGGCCGCCGCGGCCCATCCCGCCAAGGTCGTCTCTCTCGTCGTTTCGGATATCCCCGGCGACGATCCGGCTCTGGTCGCATCCGGCCCGACCGTGCCCGGTGCCGGCACCCGCACCGAGGCGCTCGATCTTATCCGCCTCTATCGCATCGAGTTGCCGACAGCCGTTCTCGCCCATATCGAGACGGCCGAAGCGGATGCGCCGCGTCCGGATGATCCGCGCTTTGCCGGCAATGAGGTCCATCTCATCGCATCGGCCGGCGTCTCTCTGGAGGCCGCCGCCGAGGTGGTCCGCGCCGCCGGCATCGAAGCAGCCATCCTCTCCGATGCCATCGAAGGCGAAGCCCGCGAGGCCGCGCATGTCCATGCCGCCATCGCCCGCGAGGTGCTGCATCGCAGCCGCCCCTTCGCCAAGCCTATTGTGCTACTGTCAGGCGGAGAAACGACGGTGACGTTGAAAGGCAAGGGCAAGGGCGGACGAAACTCGGAATTCCTGCTGTCGCTGGCGATCGACATCGATGGCAACACGGGGATTTATGCCATGGCCGCCGACACGGACGGTATAGACGGCAGCGAGGACAATGCCGGTGCCTTTGCCGATGCGGGCACGGTGACGCGGCTGCGTGAGGCCGGATTGGTGCCGGCCGAGATGCTGGCAAACAATGATGCGTGGACAGCATTCGACGCGATCGGCGATCTATTCGTGCCCGGCCCGACGGGAACGAACGTCAACGACTTCCGCGCCATCCTGATCGCGTAATCACTGGAAGCGGCCGTGGCTTAGACGATGGCGGTGCAATCGTCACAACGCCAATAGGCGGCTGCGGTTGATGTCCATCGGAAGAAGTGTCGAGCGCAATGATCGCACTCGATCTCGACGACATGTGTCTTCTCGCGAACGATGGATGGCCCAGTCTTGATCCTGCGCTCGCTCTTCCATTGTTCGAGCTTCGTCACGGCCATGATTACCCTCCACGCAATACTCGCCTCGACAAGCAACACCCTAAAATAGACTTGCCTAATAAAATAAATATTGCAAGTGCGAAGCCCGCGTCTTCGCAGCGGGGAAATCGAAATTATCCGCAGTAGTGCACGGAAGACATAGTGCGGAAGGCACAGGCCTACGGCTCGGCCGCACCATTAAAAATTTGTGACGGCGGATATCGCCATTTTCGCGCGTGACACCATGTCATTTATGGGCGACTTTCCATCAGACAATAACGGGAGGCATACGCATCATGCGCCAATTCCGCCAGCGGGCGATTTCGTCGGTAACCCTTGTCACATTTGCTCTCTTTTCCGTCACCGCCCGCGCCGCCGCACCGCCACCCGTCGAGGCTGAACATGGCATGGTGGTAACGGCACAGCATCTCGCCACCGATGTCGGCGTCGACGTGCTGAAGAATGGCGGCAATGCCGTCGATGCCGCCGTTGCGGTCGGCTATGCGCTTGCCGTCGTTTATCCCACGGCCGGCAATATCGGCGGCGGCGGCTTCATGACCATCCGCATGCGTGACGGCAAGACGGATTTCCTCGATTTTCGTGAGCGCGCACCGCTGGCCGCCAAAAAGGACATGTACCTCGACGACAAGGGCAATATCGTCAAAGGCGCGAGCACCGATGGCTATCTCGCGGTCGGTGTTCCCGGCTCGGTCATGGGCTTCGAGACGGCCCGCGAGAAATATGGCACGAAATCCCGTCAGGATCTGATGGCGCCGGCCATTCGCTATGCCAAGGAAGGATTCACGCTGAACCAGGCCGATGCCGCCGAGCTGAACGAGAACAAGGCATGGCTTTCGCGTGATCCGGCTACCGCCGCGATCTTCACCAAGGCGGACGGCAAGCCCTTCGCGACGGGTGACAAGCTGACCCAGCCGGACCTCGCCAACGCTCTCTCCGGCATCTCGGATCAAGGGCCTGACGGTTTCTACAAGGGACCGGTCGCCAATGCCATCGTCAAGGCAAGTCAGGACAAGGGCGGCATTCTCGCCAACCAGGATTTCGAACAGTACAAGGTTCGCGAACTCGATCCCGTGAAATGCAATTATCGCGGCTACGAGATCATTTCCTCGCCGCCTCCCTCCTCCGGCGGCGTCATCATCTGCGAAATCCTCAACGTGCTGGAGGGCTATCCGCTCTCCTATACCGGCTACGCCTCCGCCGACACGGTGCATTACATGGTTGAAGCCATGCGCTACGCCTATGTCGACCGCAACTCGGCGCTTGGCGATCCGGATTTCGTCAACAATCCCATCAGCAAGCTGCTGGACAAGGCCTATGCCCAGAAGATTCGCGACAGCATTTCGCCCTACAAGGCCGGCGTTTCAAAGGATCTGATGCCGAAGGGCCTCGGTGAAAGCCACGAGACCACGCATTATTCGATCATCGACAATGACGGCAATGCCGTTGCCGTCACCTACACGCTGAACGGTGGTTTCGGCGCCGGCGTCGTCGCGCCGGGCACCGGCATCCTCCTGAACAACGAGATGGACGACTTCACCTCCAAGCCGGGCGTGCCCAACCTCTACGGCCTGGTGCAGGGCGAAGCCAATGCCATCCAGCCGAAGAAGACGCCGCTCTCATCCATGAGCCCGACGATCATCGCCAAGGACGGCAAGCCCTTCATGGTGATCGGTAGCCCCGGCGGTTCGCGCATCATCACCATCACGCTTGAAGCGATCATCAACGTCATCGACTTCGGCATGAACATCCAGGAAGCGATCGACGCGCCGCGCATCCATCATCAATGGCTGCCGGATAAGGTCTACATGGAGCCGCGTGCGCTCTCGCCCGATACGATCAAGCTTTTGACCGGTATGGGCTACACGGTTCAGGTTGACAACGACTGGCCGATCTGGGGTCAGGCCGCCGGCATCCTCGTTGGCGGCAAGAGCCTCAGCGACATCGCCAAGGGCGGCGGTGCCCGCTACAACGGCGCCATAGACAGCCGCGCCGGCTCGGGACTTGCCGAAGGTTACTGATCACCTCGGAGCCTGCTGAAAACGACAACTCGGACCGGTGCCACCATCAATCGCCACCGGTCTTTTTCGTCCGCGGCACCTACCAAAAACGAGCACATTATCTTACGCGAAAAAACCAAGCGTGAGCATTTCAGCGCGATATCGCGCCTATTCATTCACCTCACGTTCATTTGATGCCGTTTGCCCCTGCATGTGCGTCATTTTTTTCATCCCATCAATCAAATTTGCGATTTCTGATATGGAAATTGCGGCGATGCGGGAGTATACAAACCGCCGTTCAAACAGGCCTTCGCGGCCGTGACCAGACTTGCGGTTCTGTCTTAGGACCCCTCCGCACCATCGAGAGCGATCCCCGACAATGTCGGACCAGATATTCCAGGCCGCCCACGTCAGGCGGGCCGCACCGAATTTTCGTGTAGTAGCGCTTATTGTGGCAAGCGCGATGTTCATGGAACAGCTCGACGCGACTGTGCTCGCAACAGCTCTTCCGACCATGGCAAGAGACTTCGGCGTCAGCGCGCCGGCCATGAGTATCTCGCTGACATCCTACCTCCTCAGCCTCGCTATCTTCATTCCCGCCAGCGGCGCCATTGCCGATCGCTTTGGGTCGCGCACCGTCTTCCGCTCCGCCATCGCGGTCTTCGTCGTCGGCTCGCTTCTCTGCGCGCAGGCGCCAAACCTGTTCTTCCTCGTGATCGCGCGATTGCTGCAGGGCCTCGGCGGCGCCATGATGCTGCCTGTGGGCCGTCTGGTGCTGATGCGCAGCGTCGCCCGCAAGGACATGGTCAATGCCATGTCCTGGCTGCTGATCCCGGCGCTCGTCGGCCCGATCCTCGGCCCGCCGGTCGGCGGCATGTTCGTCACCTACCTCGACTGGCGCTGGATCTTCTACATCAACGTGCCGATCGGCATCATCGGCTTCATCCTCGTGTCGATGTTCATCGAGGAAGTGAAAGGCCCGCGCACCGGCCGTTTCGACCTCTCGGGCTTCATCCTCTCGGGCATTTCACTGGGATCACTGCTCTTCGGCTTCGAAATGTCGAGCCGCGAGGGCGAAGGCTATCTCGCCATCTTCCTGATCTCCATCGGCCTGCTCTTCGGCATCGCCTATCTGCGCCATGCCCGCAAGCATCCCTCGCCGATCATGGATTTCTCTTTGATGAAGGTGCCGACCTTCCGCACCTCTGTTATCGCCGGTTCGCTGACGCGCATCAGCCAGGGCGCCCATCCCTTTCTAATTCCGCTGATGCTGCAGCTCGGCTTCGGCCTTTCGGCCGCCGCCGCCGGCCAAATCGCCATTGCGACAGCGGTCGGCTCGATGGCGATGAAGCCGTTGCAGGTGCGCATCCTGCGCACGCTCGGCTTCCGCACCGCGCTCATCATTTTCGGCCTGATCGGCACGCTTGGCTATGGCATGTGCGCCATCTTCAGGCCTGACTGGCCGCTGCCCGTCATCTTCGTGATCCTGTTCTTCTGCGGCTTCTTCATGTCGTTCCAGTTCTCGGCCTACAACACGATTGCCTATGACGAGATCGAGCGCGACCAGATGAGTACCGCGACCAGCTTCTATTCGACCTTCCAGCAGCTGATGCTTTCCCTCGGCATCTGCGTCGCTGCCCTTGCTCTACACGGCTCGATGCAATTCCGCGGCGCTGCGAAAGCCCAGATGATCGATTTCTCCGTCGCTTTCATCGTCGTGACGGCGATTGCGCTTCTCGCGGTGATCTGGAACGCCCGATTCTCGCGCACAGCTGGCTCGGAACTCAGCGGCCATCGCCTCAAGTCGTCAAAGGATGGGCTGGGCGAACATTGACCGGGCTAGACTGCCCTGGATAAGGGTGGCGCCGGACACCCGCGCTCCGATGCTATGAAGAGCTCTGGCCCGGCAGGCATAGGCGCAAACAAAAAAGGCCGGGCTAACCCGACCTCTTCCTTATTGTCTCAACGATCTTTGCCAGTACACCCGTGGTCGAAGATCGGAAACAAATGGCTTACATGGCTTCCAGCTGATCAGCCGACATCTTGCCCGAACGCTTGTCTTTGACCAGCTCGTAAGAAATCTTCTGACCGTCGCGCAGCGTGCTCATGCCGGCGCGCTCAACGGCCGAAATATGCACGAAAACATCCGTCGCGCCGTCGTCGGGCTGAATAAAGCCAAAACCCTTGGCTGCATTGAACCACTTTACAGTACCTGTGCTCATAACGATGACCTTTCAATCACTCATACAGAGATCCCGATCCAGACTGCGCCTGGACGGAAGTAGACCGATTTTGGGAGGGAAGTTCGTCGGTGTCGCGCAGAGTGCGTCGAGGCAAAGCTCAGTCACAAATATCGATAGGATATTTCTATCCGATAGGCGCATCATCCACAAGTAGAAGCAGCTAAAATATCAAAAACGTTCGGTAGTTCGCCGGAAAATCTCATGGGTGGCATCGTTTGTGGCACAGTTTATGGCTGAATCTCAACAGCAGCCTTTTGCCGTTGTCCCCGCTACTTCTGCATGCAATCTCGGAATTCTATCGCATTTTCCGAGCTCTTCCACGACAGGCCGTGATTAATGCCTTGCAAGGGCGGTCGATCAGCTTAGGCTAGTTACAACCGACACCGTTGTCAGCCCATGGAGGCCTAAATGACGCCAGCGAACAAAGACAGCCTGTTTGGTTCCAAGAGGCAGGCGCCGTCGGCCAAGGCCAGCCAATTCGATTCCACGGTCAAGGAAATTCTCGCCAGCGAGCAGGCCATCCGCGAGCGGAAAACCACCCGCCTGCGCGAGCTTCGTCTCGAGAGAGAAGCGTCGCAGCCAGAGCCGGAACCAAAAACAAAATCCAAGCGAAAAGCTCCCAAGACATCCGGAACGGGTGAAACCGGATCAGATGAATAGAGCATGCAACAAATGACGTTACGCTTTTGGTGAACACTGCCTTCACGGACGGCGCATTGCGTTGAACAATGCCCATGACCTAAATAGCGATCAGAACGAAGTAACAGTCTGGAGCATCCCATGGTCGCCGGCATCCATCACATCACGCTGATCACTCGCAAGGTTCAGGCGAATGTCGATTTCTACGTCGGTTTCCTGGGTCTACGTCTCGTCAAGCGCACGGGCGGGTTCGAGGACGCCACGCAGCTTCATCTCATCTATGGCGACGCCACGGGCTCGCCCGGCTCGCTTGTTACGTTTCTCGTGTGGGAGGACGGTTCGCCCGGCCGCGCCGGCGTCGGCCAGGTGGGAGAAATTTCGCTCGCCATCGATCCCGCAAGCATCGGCTTTTGGCTGACGCGCGCCTTAAGCGCCGGCCTCAAGCCGGAAGGGCCGTCCGAGGAGTTCGGTGAGCCGGTTTTACGGCTGAAGGACCCGGACGGCGTCATCGTCAAGCTCGTGGGAACCACGACTCTGCGCGCAACGGCCCCGTGGACGAGCGATACCATTCCACAGGAGCACGCCATTGCCCGCATCCGCGGCGCGACGCTGTTCACCGAAACGCCCGAGGAAACGCAGGCGATCCTCAACGATCACTTCGGCTACCGGCCGCTCGCCACCAGCGGAGCGATCAATCGGCTCGTCTCGGAGACTGGCGATATCCTTGACATCCGCGATGCGCGCGGCTTCTGGGCAAGCGCGCCGGGCACAGGCACGGTCGATCATGTCGCCTTCCGCGCCAAGGACGATGCCGAACTGCAGTCGGTCCGCACCGCGCTACAGGCAATCAATTCCGGGCCGACGGCGATGCATGACCGCAAATATTTCCGCTCGCTCTACGTCCGCGAACCCGGCCAGATCCTGCTCGAACTTGCGACGGATGCACCCGGCATGTTGATCGACGAGGACGAGGCAACGCTTGGCACGCGCCTCTTTGCACCCGGCGACAGTCCGAGGCTTTTGGCGGAACTGAACGTGATCCTGCCGCAATTCTCCATGCCCGGCGAACCACGCTTCATCTATCGCGACCTGCCCTTCATCCATCGCTTCTTCACGCCGGAGCAAGCGAACGGCAATGTCTTCGTTCTGCTGCATGGCTCCGGCGCCAACGAAACGACGATGCTGCCGCTCGGCCACAAGATCGATGCCGACGCGACACTGCTGACGGTTCGAGGCCGCGCGCTCGAAGAAGGTGCGCCGCGCTGGTTCCGCCGCAACGGACCGATGACCTTCGATCAGGCCGATATCGCCAGCGAA
The DNA here is from genome assembly GCA_000799755.1 of Martinezella tropici. GTDB lineage: Bacteria > Pseudomonadota > Alphaproteobacteria > Rhizobiales > Rhizobiaceae > Rhizobium > Rhizobium tropici_A. The sequence continues at coordinate 362,556 of JUHI01000002.1, read as the reverse complement.
GCCGAAGCCTTCGCCGCCTTCATCGATGGCGCGGTCCATGCCTATGGCCTCGATCCGGACCGCATCGTCTATATCGGCTATTCGAACGGCGCCAACCTTCTGAACGCCATGCTGTCGTTGCAGCCGCATCTCATCCGCCGCGCAGTGTTGTTGCGCTCCATGGCCGTGCTCGAAAATCCGCCTGCAGCGGATATGTCGGATGCCGATGTGCTGGTGGTCGCGGGCGAAAAGGATTTGTACGGGCCCTACGCTCAACCTCTCGCCGAACGGCTGCGGGATGGCGGCGCAAAAGTCGATCTGGCAACCATTCCCGGCGGTCACGAATTTGACGATGCCGACGTGCCGGTCATTCAGGCATGGTTGAAGCGCTCGCCTTGAGCGCTTCAACGGTAGCAGCTTCCATAATCAAAGCGCATCCGTCGCTTTGCACCAGCACGTCGCGTCCTTTCACGGACCGACGCCTTGCAGCATGGGCTAAGATCATTTCGACAGCTGCGATACAAAGAAATCGATAACACCCCGCTGAGCCGCCGTCGCTTGCGCACCCGGCTTCAGAAAGAAGTCGTGCGCACCGCCCTTGTGAACGTCGAGGCTGACAGATCCATCCAAGCCTTGGGCCATCTGGCGCAACGTTTGCGCCGTCGAGATGGGAAAGGTGCGGTCAGCGCCGCCCCAGACAATAAGCAGAGGCGGCAAGGAACTCACTGGCTTCGAGTAGCCCTCGGGGAAGGCGCCGTCGACAAGGACGAGTGCGCCGATATCGGTGGCGCCTGCTGAAGCGGCAGCGGCGGTTTGCGCTCCAAGCGATATGCCGAGCACGCCGATCCGCCGGATATGGTCCGGTTCGCTGTTGAGATGAGAAATCACCTTATGAACCGTCGCGATCCAGGCCGGCCGACGCGTCGCATAATAGGCGATACGGGCGCGGGCGCTGCCCGCATGGGCGATAGCCTGCTCATCAACGGGTGAAAGCAGATGAACGAAATAGGCGTCAAGACCGGCTGCATCGAGACTGCGCCCAAAATCATCATATGCGGGCGAAGCAAACCCCTTGCTGCCGCTCAGAATAATGACGGCAGGACGCGAAGGACTTGCGCTATCCGTAGAACCCTCAACCAGAACATTGCCGCCAGCCGTCGCAACAGTGAACCGCTCTCGGTCGCCGGCTTCGGCGTTTCCAAATGCGAGGAGCGATACAACCGTCAGGACAAGAGCAAAGGTGACTTGCATGGACTTCTCCCTGGCAAAAACGCGCAAATATTGCACAGCTTCTGCCAGGGAATAAAGCGGTCGATGTAGACTTCGGATCAACCCTTGAACGTGTATTCCTTAATCGATTCCGGCTTCATCTCGATCGAGAAGCCCGGCAGGCTCGGCGGCATGTAGGCTGCGTCGCGGATGATGCAGGGGTCGATGAAATGCTCGTGCAGGTGATCGACATATTCGATGACGCGGCCATCCTTGGTGCCTGAGACTGCGATATAGTCGATCATCGACAGGTGCTGCACATATTCGCAAAGGCCGACGCCGCCGGCATGCGGCCAGACCGGCAGCCCATACTTGGCGGCGATCAGCAGCACGGCGAGAACTTCGTTGAGGCCGCCCATGCGGCAGGAATCGATCTGCACGATGTCGATCGCGCCTTCGGCGATGAACTGCTTGAACATGATGCGGTTCTGGCACATCTCGCCGGTCGCGACCTTCACCGGGCCGATGGCCTGGCGGATCTTGCGATGTCCGGCGACATCGTCCGGGCTGGTGGGCTCTTCGATGAAGAAGGGCTTGGCGAAGGCGAGCTTCTTCACCCAGTCGATCGCCTGGTTGACTTCCCAGACCTGGTTGGCGTCGATCATCAGATAACGGTCGGGGCCAATTACCTCGCGGGCAATTGTCAGGCGACGGATATCGTCTTCGAGATCGCGGCCGACCTTCATCTTCACGTGATTGAAGCCGGCGTCGATTGCCTCCTGGCACAGACGGCGCAGCTTGGCGTCGTCATAGCCGAGCCAACCGGCCGACGTCGTGTAGCAGGCATAGCCCTCGCGCTCGAGCGTGGCGATACGGTCGGCTTTGCCGGCCTCCGCCTTCTTCAGGATGGCGACGGCCTCATCGCGAGTGAGAACGTCGGTCAGGTAGCGGTAGTCGACGATATCGGCGATGTGCTCTGCATCCATCTCCGAAACAAGGCGCCAGACCGGCTTGCCTGCTTCCTTGGCCAGCAGATCCCAGACGGCATTGACGACTGCGCCCGTCGCCAGATGCATCGCGCCCTTTTCCGGGCCGATCCAGCGCAGCTGGCTGTCGCTGGTCAGATGCCGCCAGTATTTGCCGGGGTTTTCCAGAACCGTCGCAAGCTCCGTGCCGACCACCAGATGGCGCATCGCCTCGATCGCCATGCAGCAGATGTCGTTGCCCCGGCCGATGGTGAAGGTCAGGCCGTGGCCGGCAAGACCCGGCTTGTCGGTCTCAAGGATGACATAGGCCGCCGAATAATCCGGGTCCGGATTCATCGCATCCGAACCGTCGAGGCTCTGCGATGTCGGGAAGCGCAAATCGAAAACGCGAAGATTGGTGATGCGCGTCATTGGAAAACTCCTTCTAAATCCATCGCGACCTCTCGACCCCTCAACCGAGGTCGAACTCCTCCCAGAGCGCCGCATTATGCTCGCCAACGTGCGGGGCCGCACGCTCGAATTTCGGCCGCTGCCCATCGATGCGGATGGGCGAGCGGGTGGTATGCAGGCTGACGCCGTCATCGCGCCCGACCGTCTGTAGCATGTCGAGCACGCGAAAACCTTCGCTGCCGAGAAGCTCCGGCCAGTTCAGCACCCGCGCGCACCAGATATCGGCAGGTTCGAGGATTGCCAGCCAGTCATCGACATTGCGGGTCGCAATGCGCGCCGCGATCAGCGCCTTGATCTCGTCGCGCGATGTGAACCAGCTCTTCGGGTCATTGCGATAGGGCGCAAGCTCGTCCATGCCGAGCAGGTCGGCAAGCTTGGAAATCGGCGTCATGGCGATGGCGAGATGGCCGTCGGCGGCGGGATAGACGCCATAGGGCGCGGAAAGATAGGCGTGCGCGCTGCGGACATGCGAGCGCTCCGGCAGCTTGTTGCCGCTGTTCATATGCACGCTCAGCACCTCGACCTGCAGATCGACGAGCGCCTCGAGCAGGCTGGTTTCCACCAAGCCGCCCTCACCCGTCACGCCGCGACGCACCAGCGCTGCGAGAATGCCCTGGGCTGCCGCCGCGCCGGCCAGCATATCGCCGATCGCAAGGCCGAAGGGCACCGGCCCCTGTCCCTCATCGCCATTCAGCCACATGACGCCGGAGCGCGACTGCGCCAGAAGATCCTGACCCGGCCGCGAGACCCAAGGCCCCTCTTCGCCATAGCCGCTGATCGAGCAATAGACGAGGCGCGGATTGAGCTTGCGTGCCGCTTCATGGTCCAGACCCAGCCGCTCGATCACGCCGGGGCGGAAATTCTGTACGAGCACATCGGCACGGGAGATGAGCTTGCGCAGCGCGGCCATGTCGCGCTCGTTCTTCAGGTCGATCGCCAGACTTTCCTTGGAGCGGTTGATTGCATGAAAGATCGTGGAATCGCCGCTCTCGTGATCGCTGAGATAGAGCCCGCGCGAGAGATCGCCGCCGGCGGGACGCTCGATCTTGATGACCCTGGCGCCCAGATCCATCAGTCGGAGGGTGCAATAAGGACCGGACAGGAACTGGCTCATGTCGACGACAACAAGCCCGGCCAGCGGCAAGTCCTTCTTCAACGCCATCGATACTCCAGCTCCCCTGGCTCCACTCCGGCCAAAAGCATCTTTCCGCCTTGAGGATTATCCTCGTGACCGGCTTCCGCATCAGCCTCAATTTTCTTATGTAAATAGTATTTTCACATATGGATGGATTTTGCAAACGAAAAGAGGAGAGAAATTCCACGCCTATTCCGCTGATAATGGAGGGAAATGCGCTATGGTCCGATCCGTTCAGGATTGTTGAAAGGAGACGGAGAATGGCGACGGTCAAACTGCTTGATGATGCGGAAGCGGAGGCAATCCCGGCGGTCAAAGCCGTGTTCGACGACATTCGCGCAACGAGAAAATCCGACTTCGTCAATAATTTCTGGCGCGGCCTCGCCAATGATCCCGCGCTGCTGAAGCGCACCTGGGAAGGGTTGAAAGCCGTGATGATGGCGGAAGGCACGCTCGATCCGCTCGTGCGGGAAATGATCTACATCGCCGTCTCCACGGCAAACGGCTGCACCTATTGCGTCCATTCGCACACGGCAGCGGCCAAGGCGAAGGGAATGACGGATGCGCAGCACGCTGAGCTGCTGGCGGTCATCGGATTGGCCGGACAGACAAACCATTTGGTCACCGCGATGCAGATCCCCGTCGATCCGCAATTCGACGTTAGCAGCCGCTGAGAACACAAAAGGCCCGCGGGCGTGCCAGCGGGCCTTTCATAAACGGTTTTCGCTCTTTCAGCGGTCCGACTTTTCCGTCGCCTGAGTGTCCGCCGCAAGCGCGGCAACGTTGAGGCCATTGTTGACGGCCAGCAGCCTTTTACGAACCAGAACGCCCATCACGCGGGCGGCCGTCGAAAAGGTCATCGTGTCAAGCGGACCTTCGCCCTCCCAGGGCTTGGTCAGTCGCTCGGTCACCGCCGAGACGATATTGTTGGGCACGATGTCAGTGCATTCGCGCATGGCTTCGAACACGACGCTGATGGGATGGATACGTCCTTCGAACGTCACGATCGGTTCGGTTACTTCGCTGTCCCATTCCTCGAAGGCATAGAGCGCCTCGCGGAAGAGCTGCTGGAGGGTGATGGGGGCATGACCCTCATGAAGGGGCGGCAAGGCATTCGACATGTCTGTCTCCTTTCAATTGGAAGTCCGGCGCATATATGAAAGTTAATGATCTCCTACGGAGACCCAAGCGCTGCTTCTTCAGTTTGGCGCGCCTAAGTCGGGGGGTATAGCGCGGCAAACCATCTTGTGACCGGCGCAACGCGGGAACCACACGAAATGTTCCCACCGGTCATGTAACTTGATCAAGTCTATAGATTAATCTCGACTTGAAAAGCCTCTTTGCAAATTTTCTGTAATTCTCTTTATTTTTGAACGACTTCGCGTAGAGTGAAATGACAGCGCATCTGTGGAAGGCATGCGAATCTCCCCCCATAGCCGAAAGGACGACCATGTGCGGCGATCATGAACACGAGCATCCGGATGGTCACGATCACGGCCACCAACACGTCGATTGGCGCGAGCACGGCATCAAGATCATCCCCGGCAATGCGCTTGACCCGAACACGGCGCAGACGCCGGGCATGAACCGCGCGACCGCGATCAACCATGCGCGCGCCGGCGCGGAAAAAATCTGGGCGGGAACCGTGACGATCCACGCCAATGCCAAGACCGGCGCTCACCATCACGGCGATCTCGAAAGCATCATCTATGTCGTCAAGGGCCGGGCGCGGATGCGCTGGGGCGACAACCTGGAATTCGTCGCCGAGGCAGGCCCCGGCGACTTCATCTTCGTGCCGCCCTATGTGCCGCATCAGGAGATCAATGCCAGCCGCGACGAGATACTGGAATGCGTGCTTGTCCGCTCCGGCCAGGAGCCGGTCGTCGTCAATCTCGATATCGAACCGATCGAAAAGCCGGAGGAAGTCCTCTGGAAAGACCCCATTCATCGCTGAGACGATTAAATTTTGAGCAAATGCCTGTTTTGCCGCATAAGTAATCTATAGTAATTATAGAAAATTAGTTTGCTCTTTTGCGTTGCACTGAAAAGAGTTTTTCAGAACCGCAGCGCACAACGCATGATCCTGCTTGGCGAACCAAACGCGCGTCTGAGATTATCCCTGCGTCAACGAGAGAACGATCTCGATCATCTGGAACAGGATTTCCCATGACTGAAAAGCTTTCCAAAGGTTTCGACGCGCTGCGCCTTTCCCGCCGCGCCGGCCTTGCTGCCATCTTTGCATCCGCTGTCGCCGTATTCGGCTTGACGGTAACTGCTCCGCAGACCTTCGCCGCAGACAAGACGATCAAGGTCGGCATCATGAGCGGTGAGGACGAGGATGTCTGGCGCGTCGTGGTCGCCGAAGCCGCCAAGAAGGGCCTGAAGGTCGAGCCGGTCGTCTTCAACGACTACACCCAGCCGAACGAGGCACTGGAGCGCGGCGAAGTCGACGCCAACGCCTTCCAGCACAAGCCTTACCTCGACAACCAGATCAAGCAGCACGGCTATCACATCGTCGTTGCCGGCTATACGGGCATCTGGCCGATCGGTCTCTACACGAAGAAGTACAAGACTGTCGCCGAACTGCCGAAGGGCGCCACCATCGGCGTGCCGAACGACCCGTCCAACGAGGGCCGCGCGCTTCTCGTGCTGCAGCATGAAGGCATCATCAAGCTCAAAGACGGCACCGGTATTCTCGCCACGGTCGCCGACATCGCGGAAAACCCGAAGAACGTCGACATCAAGGAACTGGATGCCGGCATCGTCGGCCGCTCGATCGACGACCTTGACGGAGCTGTCGTCAACACCGACTGGGCGCTGAAGGCGGGCCTCTCGGCGCAAGACCGCATCGCGCAGGAACAGACCGAAGGCAACCCCTACCGCAACTTCATCGCTGTTAGGCAAAGCGACGAGAGCGCGCCCTGGGTCAAGACCCTGGTTGCCGCCTATCAGAATGACGTTGTAAAGGCCGAATTCGACAAGGTCTACAAGGGCACGGGCCAAAGCGCCTATTGATTACCAAACAGCGCGGGGGACAGCGCTGAATGGCAAGGCGGCTGGGGCATCTTGCCCGGGCCGCCTTCGGCGTTTTTCCCTCGGGATGCGATGACGCTCGCTGAGAAGTTCGTGGAGAGCATGCACCCCCTCTATTCCTTTCGGGACATCTCTCCCACAAGGGGAGAGATCGTGGGGAGTATGCCGCGCGCTCCGCAAAACAGATCAGCGAAGCATCCGCATATGCAATCCGTTCTTCCTGCTGATGGCTTGCCAAACGTTGCCAATCTCCCCCCTTGTGGGAGAGATGTCACGAAAGTGACAGAGGGGGGTATAATGGCCTCAATCAACTTGAAGGCCGCTTTTACACAAAGAGACAGAGAATGAATTCTTTCACCCCAGCCACATCAATCGACGGACAGGCGCCACCCGATACTTCGGCCGGCGACGAGATCGTCCGCCTGATCGATGTTCGCCGCCGGTTCGACACCACGCCGGCGCTGGATGGCATATCGCTGACCGCGCGCCGCGGCGAAATCGTCGGTATCATCGGCCGCAGCGGCGCGGGCAAATCGACACTGATCCGTTGCCTGAACGGGCTGGAACGTGCCGACAGCGGCGAGATCCACATAGAGGGCCGCGATATCGCGCGTTTATCCGAGAAGGAATTGCAGCCACTGCGCCGCCGCATCGGCATGGTCTTCCAGCATTTCAATCTGCTGTCCTCGAGGACCGTGGAGGAAAACATCGCGCTGCCGCTGAAGATCGAGGGCCTCGCCAAGACGGAACGATTGCAGCGCGCCCGCGAGCTGCTTGATCTGGTCGGCCTCGCCGACAAGGCAAAGGCCTATCCCTCGGCGCTTTCAGGCGGCCAGAAGCAGCGCGTCGGCATTGCCCGCGCCCTCGCCGCTCGGCCCGCCATTCTGCTCTCGGACGAAGCGACATCGGCGCTCGACCCGGAAACCACCCGGTCGATCCTGGCACTGTTGAAGGACATCAACCAAAAGCTCGGCCTGACGATCCTCCTCATTACCCACGAGATGGAAGTCATCCGCTCGATCGCCGATCGCGTCGCGGTCATCGATGCCGGCAGGATCGTCGAAGAGGGTTCGGTATGGACCGTGTTCGCCAACCCGCAAACGGAAATTGCCGCAAGCCTGCTCAGCGGCGCCCGCCCGCAGCTTCCCGACCATATTGCCGCCCGCCTCTCCTCGACATCCGGGGCTGAAGCCATTCTCAGTGTCGATCTCGCCGGCCCTGCCGCGCAAGGCGCGCTCTTTGCCGAGCTTTCGGCCGCTCTTCCCCGCTCCTTCCGGCTGGTCCATGGTGGCATCGACCATATCCAGAACCAGCCCGTCGCCCGCTTCTTCGTCGCTGTGCCGACGCGTGATCCGAGTTTGCCGACCCAGGTTAGCGATTTTTTGAAAGCCCGCTCCGCCCGGGTGGAGGTTCTAGGCTATGACAACTGACGTAATCCTCGGCCTGCTCTGGCGCTCCTTCTGGCAAACCATCTGGATGACGGGCGCATCGGGCTTTCTTTCGCTGATCATCGGCCTGCCGCTTGGCCTCGCCCTCGTCGTCACCAGCCGCGGCGGCATTGCCGAGCAGGGTGCGATCAACCGCATTCTGGGCATCCTGGTCGACGGCTTCCGCGCCGTGCCTTTCATCATCCTGCTCATTGCGCTCATTCCGGTGACGCGCCTGATCGTCGGCACGGCGCTCGGCACGACGGCCGCGATCGTGCCGCTGACCATCGCCGCCATTCCCTACTATGCCCGCGTCGCCGAAGTGTCGCTGCGCGATGTCGATCGCGGCCTGATCGACGCCGTGCGCGCCATGGGCGGCAATCGCTGGACCATCGTCCGCGAAGTGCTGATACCGGAAGCCATGCCCGGCATCGTCGCCGGCTTCACCGTGACCATGGTGACGCTGATCGGCGCGTCCGCCATGGCCGGCACCATCGGCGGCGGCGGTCTCGGCGACCTCGCCATCCGCTATGGCTATCAGCGCTACGAGACGAATGTGATGATTGCCGTCGTCATCATCCTGATCGTTCTGGTCTGGGGGATGCAATGGCTGGGCGATCGCCTCGCCAACCGGCTGGACCGCCGCTAGTTCGCCTCAAGCCCTGCGCATGATCGCCGCTATTCATGCTCCGCCGCCGGCGCGGCGGGGCTCTGGCGCGGATCGAGATTGAGCATCGGCACCGAAGCATTCGGCAGCATGGTGGTCGGCAATTGCCCGTTCCACTTTTCCGCCTGTGTCAGGAAGATCAGGTTCGGATTGTCGCGCAATGCATCGCCCCGGGCCTTGATGGCCTTTGCCTCTGCATCACCACGGAGCTGGATCGCTTCGGCATCCGCCTGTGCCTGCAGCTTCACGGCATCGGCCTGGGCCTGCGCATCGGCACGGCGAGCATCGGCGGCGGCCTGGGCCTGCGTCACGGTGATCTGCGCCTGCACCTTCTCGCGCTCCGCATTCTGCCGCAGTTTCTGCACCTCGACCTCGGCCAGCATGCGCTGCTCTATGCTGTTCTCGTAAGCGTCGGAGAAGTCGATGTTTTCGACCTGAACGCTGTCGATCTGCACCGGACCTTGAATGCCCGCCTCGATCGCCGCCTGGACATCCGTGTTGAATTGCGCCCGGTTCTGGATGACGGATGCGGCGGTGAACTTGCCGAACACCGTCTTCACATCCTGCGGCGCCCGGCGCGCAATGAGCCGCGATTCCAGATTGCTGAGCGAACCGAACTCCGAATAGACGTGCTCGACGGCATCCGCCGGCACATGCCAGGAGATGGTCACACGCATGTCGGCGGGCTGCTGGTCCTGCGAATAGGCCGCCATCTGCTGATGCTCGTTGGCCTGGCAGCTCGTGCCGTTCTGGCAAGTCCAATAGGTAACCTGCTGAGTGACGGGGATTTTGATGACGGTCTCGACCCAAGGCAGCTTGAAATGCAGGCCCGGTTCAGCGGTTCCGACCATCGCGCCAGTGCGCAGGATGACACCGCGCTCGCCTTGATCGATCGTGTACCACGAGCTGAAGACGAGCATCAGCACGGCTATGACAGCAATAATGCCGATCAGTGCCGTCACGCGGCCCTTGCTTGCCACGGACGCTATGTCGATTTCCCGGTTTGCCATCGATGTCCTCACCATTTCCTCATGGCCGAGACATAAATGAGTCGAACCGAAAATGCACTCGCAGGCAGGCTACGAGCCGACAGCTCGGTCAGTTCCGCGTCACGGGCTTCGAGCGCATGCGCGACACCGTTTCCCGCTCGGCGCGCTTGCTGCGCATCGGCGGCAGACCGCGATCCATCAGATCCATGTCCTCCAGCACCATCTCGCCCATTTTCTTGAAGGCGCTGTCGAGCGCGCCGGCACGATGGGCCGAGCGCAGGAAGCCCTTCAGCTTGCGCACGGGATGATCGAGGCCGAGCGGCTCCTCGGGATAGACGTCGCTTGCCGCCACGATATGCCCGGAAGCGACTGCGGCCATCAGCGCATCGAAATCGACGACATCGGCACGGCTGAGCAGAATGAAGGCGGCCCCGTTGCGCATTTTCGCAAAGGCCTCGGCGCCGAGAAAGCCCTTGTTCTCGCTCGTGACGGACGCAACCACGAAGATGAAATCACTGCCCGACAGCACCTCGTCCAATCCGGCGGGTTGAACGCCATGTTCCCGGAGGATCGACGGCGGCATCCAGGGATCGAATACCTTGATATTGGCCCTGAAGCCGGAGAGCACCCGATTCAGCGCCTTGCCGAGATCGCCGAAGCCTATGATGCCGATATCGCTGCCGGAAATCAGCCGGGCGCTCGCATTGCCGTCGCCGCCCCAAAGCTCCCTGCCCTCGCGGAAATCCCGATCGGCATCGGCAATCCCGCGCGCCAGACTGAGAGCAAATCCAAGGCCGATCTCGGCGACCGGCTCGGCAAATACGAGGCCGGTCGTCACCACATGGATGCCGCGCTCGAAAAGGACCTCATAGGGCATATTGTTGATGAGGTTGCTCTCGACATTCAGGATGCAGCGCAATTGCGGCATCCGGTCGAGCGTTTCCTTCGTTAGCGGCGGCTGACCGATGATGTAGCGCGCCTCGCCAAGCACCGCGTCGCCCAGCCCGGCGATATTCTCCGGGTCCGCCTCGACGATACGGTATTTCGAGTGCAGGAGTGACAGCGCCTCCTTAGTAAAAATAAGATGGAGCGAGCGCGGCTCGGGCGCGCTGATCGCCAAGGGCCTGCTGTCGGTCGTCATTCTGTCTCTCCCTGTGTCGGGACACGATCCAACATCATTCGAGCAAGCAGATCAATCAGGCCTCCTCTTCTTCTCCCGGCATTCCGACGGAGAAGGCGCAGATGCGCGAGAGATGGGTGAGCGGCAGACCCGTCTCGACATGCCAGGCATTGAACTGATCCTGAATAAGCCGCAAGTCCTTCTTGGTCGGTTTGCTCTCCGAAATCGGCACGCCGGAAAGCCTCAGGCAGACGAGAACGTCATGGCTCATGACGAAGCTGTCGCGGCCGATCGCCCGCAGCAGATACTGACCCGTCATGCCGCCGAGCCGGTTGGCCTGCTTGTCCAGGACGGCGAGCAGGCCGATCTGGTCCTCCAGCGGCCAATCGGCAAAGAAGCGGCCGGCACTGCCATGCTCGTCGGCAAGGCGGCGGACGAACTGCGCATTGGCCCTGACCGACATGATCTTGGCGCCATTGCGGATCACGCGCGCGTCGGAGGTCAGATCATGCCAGTAATCGTCCGGCGCGAGATTGAGGAAGGCAGGATCGAAGCCAGAGAAGGCAGCCTCGAAGCCCGCCCATTTGGAATCGATGACGTTGCGCACGAAACCAGCATAGAAGATATAGCGCGTCATCTCCGACAAGACCCGATCATCCGACAGAGCGCGCAATGCATCATGGTTCGGCACCTTGGGCATGAGTGCCCGCAGCCCGTCGGCCCCGCCTTTGCGCTTTTCGGCGCGCTCTCTGATCTCAGCAAAGCTTCCCATCGTCCTCTCCCGTCAACCAAGCGGCACGACAAGTCTTTTATGATCTCATCACCCCGCGCAAGTAATCTTCGCGCAATGATTCTCCGTGAAAAACACACTATCGAAAGTCATGACTCGAAAGTTGATCGCGCCGGCACGCGAATTGATTTCCCAGACGATTGAAACAGTTGCGGACTGCTCCAGATATCGTCTTGAAATTAACTTGAGATTTCGCACACCGTAGCGTTAATTTCGGCGTCCTCGGATCGGAGCCTTCTGCCATGAATAATAAAGACTGGAATTATCCCATCATGGTCATCTGCAAGCGTACCGGAAAAGTCTATACGGTCGCTAACACCAAGGAAGCGCTGGACATGCTGCTGAACGCGTGGCCCGTGGCTGAAGGCAGGGCGTTCATGATGGCCCTACAGGTCTGTGCCGATGTCGAAAGAGGACAGGGGCAGCCGCTGGAAGCTCGCAACAGCTTCGTTGCCGCGGCGTCCGAGGCTGGCGTCCCTCTCGAGATGCCGGTGGTTCAGTAGACCATAGGCCTTCTTCCAGCTTTCTTCTCAACTGAAACATCCGCCTGTCTCATTGCGGGATAGCCTGGTCATCGGATCAGCGGCAGTACTACTCCATGATCGTCGCTCTATTGGCAGTCATCCTCCTTGCGGTCTTGTTTCGCGGCGTGTTGCGCACCGTTTTTATCGGATTGACGATCCTCATGCTGCTTCTCCTGCTGCTCTCCATATAGGCCGGCGCGCGACGCGCCCTCCTTGAGGCGACATCACGCCACAAGGATCGCACCAGCCGATTTTCCGGAAATTGCGAAACTTTTTCCCGCGACAGGAGTTTCAGTCGCAATGTCGGAGCATCATCGAAATGAACATGATCTTTAATGCCGGCGAAGGCCGCTGGCTTGAGCCCGTATATCTGCGTATCGGTTATGGCATGCCAGAAGCAATCCGAGGTCCGAAGGAAGCCCATAACCATCTACTGTTTCGCTGGCCGGCCGTGAGAGGCGAAAAATATAACTCGGCTCGAAGTCTCTGCCTTGAAGCCGACACCGATCCCCTGCTCCACGAGAAAGCCAGAGCGTTGTTCATCGAGGCCTGCATCGAAGCCAGCGTACTGGACTAGATCGCTCCTGCGATGTCGAAGCCGCTGTCGACCCTCAGGATATGTAGAGCATTCTTATTCCCCGAGCCCCTTCATTGCGGGCACCCCTCCGGGGGATCAGGAGCGCCGTCCTTATGACGAAAACTCCACCGACATAGGGCTTCGAAGCCATCACAACTGCGTCTCGGCAAGGCTCTTTAAGACGCATCCCGTTTTGCGAGAAGTGTGCAATAATCCGGCCGGGAGCAACCGTTGCGGGAATTGATCGCCTGCATTTGCTCGCCGGGCGGCAGGAGCGAAACCAGCCTCGATGACATCGGTCGGAGAGCGTTCGATCCGGAACGCTTTTTGCTGTGTTTACCGAAGCATGAATGTTTCGGAGGTAATACGTTTTGAAACGAAACACATTACGGCCATTTCCAGCCATCACGCTCGTCATGGGGGAGAGTGGTGGAACGCGCCGCGTCAATTCGGTGCATCAGGCTGCAGAACTGCTGCTGGAGCATTGGCCGGTAGGAAATGGCGAAGACTATGTCGCGGCAGTGCGGATCTGCCTGGAAGCGATGCTCGGCGCCGTCCCGCCCGAAACCGTGAGAGAGGCCCTGATCAGGGCCGCGCGGGAAGCGGGCATATCCGTCATGCAGTGAAATCCTCCCACCTCTCCCGCAGCCTGCGGGATCTCTCTGACATTATTCACTTTTTATGAACGACTGGCAGCGATCTTGCCAACAGAGGCAGGCGATTCGCCCTGCCAATGACGGAGAGAATATGTCGCTTCTACCATTCCCGGCCGACAGGCGTACCAGTGATGTCCGGCGGTGTGCCACGGCCCTGCAGCAGCTTCATGGCGAGGCGGCAAACCGCTTCTGGCGCGCGCAGATGGCAAGCTTTGCCGCCGCCTTGCGCGAACAGGGAATGGAAGATGGCGAAATCTCGCGGCAGGCCGGCCTCTTCATGCATGCAGTGCAGATGGAACTGCAGCTTGCCTATGCCGACGAGGAACTGAACGCCTCGGCCTGACGACGTCAAAGCATTTTCGCCTTTGCTCGAATCGCGAAAACGCTCCAGCCGTTTGGCTTTACGCAAGTCCGGACGGAAAGCCGCTGCGCACTTTTCCTGGATTTGCTCTATTTCGGCAAACGGCAGAATGCGATAGATTTGTCGCCGCTGGTCGGCGACTTGATCTGCACCGTCCATTCTCCGCCCGGGAAATGGAAGCCCTTTGACGAAACAACGCCGACGATCTGTGCGCAGGCCTTTCTGGCATCGGCGCTCGGCAGATCGATCGTTGCCATGACCGCGTATCTCCGACTGGAAACCTGACACGGCGCAGTAAACAAGCCGGTATTGTCGATCATTTTGCAGACCCGAAACGCATTGCTCGCCGCATCGTCCGCAGCCACTGCGGAACTGGCAATCACCAGCATGGTGGCCGCCGCCAAAAACAGTCTCATTGAAAACCCCGATCCCCTATCGCGGCACGGTGCCAGAGCGTGTTTCGTGTTGCAAGACATGTTGCACGGATTTCCATCGGCTGTTTGAAAATACAACGCAAATGACGTCAACTTGTTCGCCTGGTGCCTCGACCGTCCGGCTTGATCTGGATGTCCGTAGCTTCTCCGTGACCACCAATCAGCGAAATGCGCTCAATTCGCAGCATCCCATTAACATCTTCGATATTAGAACATGGCATATTAGTAAAAAATGCAGAGCATGGAGCCAGCGCAATGACGGCATTCTCACCCGAAGGCCGAGCAGCCCTTCGAAAGCGAACGCTTCTCGGCGCAAAAATCATCTTCAACGACGGCCATTCGGTCTTCGATTGCCTCGTGCGGAATCTCTCCGACACCGGCGCCATGATCCAGATCGAAAACCCTCTCGCGGCCCCCAACACATTCAATCTTCAATTTTCGGACGACAGGCTGTTGGCTTGCACGGTGCGCTGGCGCAAGATCAACAGCATGGGTGTTCAGTTTGTGTGAGATGATCCATCTCCCCTGAGAGATGGAGCCACGATGTCCCTGATGGCCTGACCCGCTCAAGCCTGGCACAAGCTGCCGAACCTAGCCTTCCAGCTGCAGGACAAGGATTGGAAATCCGCTTGGATGAAGCGGCATCCGATCCGAGATCGGACTGTGTCTGCTGCCTGCACGGATCTTCCGAACCCCCACCGGAAGCCATCCCTCTGGATCTCGGGCACGAGCGCCACGGCGCTGGAGAACACGACGTGAATACAGCTCCGAACTCCAACCAGTTCACCTCGTATCTGATTGGCGCGCCAACGGGCGCGCCCAAACCTGCCCCAGCTCTGCCGATATCGCCCGAGGCCACGAACGCGCGCTCACTCCCGTCCGTCCGCACCTTCGATGTGTTCGACACGCTGATCGCACGGCGCTGCATCGAGCCATCAAAGGTCTTCGAGATCATTGCCAAGCGCGCAGACCTGCCGGCATTCACTGCTGCCCGCAAACAGGCCGAAGCGAAGCTCGCCAAGCATCCCTACAATCTCGACATGATATATGACGAGCTGGAAGCGGCATTGCAGCTCGACCCGATCGAGACTGCCGCGCTGAAAGCGCTCGAGATCGACATCGAGCTGGAGCAGGTCATACCGATCGCCGAAAACATGGCCCTCGTGCGCCACGGCGATGTCCTGATCTCCGATATGTATCTCGGCGCGGCAATCATCCGGAAGCTGCTCGACAAGGCCGGCCTCGACAAGAAGGTGAGCCTGATCGTGACCTCCGACGGCAAGCGATCCGGCGCGATCTGGCCGCAGGCACAGGCAAATCTCTCGATCGAGGAGCATCTCGGCGACAACCTACACTCCGACGTCGAAATGCCCGGCCGCTTCGATATTCCCAATCGGCACACGGGCATTTTCGGCCTCAATCCGGTCGAGGATGTCCTGATGCAGATCGGCCAGCGGCAGCTGGCGGAGCTTTGCCGCGAAATCCGGCTTTCGACTTGGTCTGCGAATGCCCACAGCCGGACCGTGCAGGTGGTTCAGGCGAGCTTGAATTTTCCGATCATGCTGCTCGGAAGCGTCGCTCTGACGAGACTTGCCGTCCAGCTCGACAAGCGTTCGATCCTCTTTTCCAGCCGCGACTGCGATGCCTGGATGCCGCTGTTCGAGCAGGTGGCCCAGCGACTGGGATTTGAATGCCAGGCAACCTACTTCTACACCAGCCGCCTTGCGAAGATGCAGCCGTCGCCCAGCTACGCTAGCTACGCGAGGCATCTGATCTCGGATCATGCGCTCATCGTCGATCTCTGTGGCACAGGCTGGTCGCTCGCCAATTTCGCGGCCTCCCTCGGCCTCGACAACGTTCCGGTGTTCTTTCTTCACAAGCTGCCGACCGCACCCGCCTACGAGGCGATGGCCGCGACGCCGCAGACCTGCCGGTTCCACACGCTCGTTCCGGCCGAAGAGACCGTCGTCCAGAACACCATGCTGGAAATGTGCAACTACGCCATGCATGGCATGGTCGAGGATGTGCGCCTCATTCAGGATTTCGCCATTCCGGTCTTTGCCAGCGACAACCGCTCGCCCGAGACGCTCGCGACAGTACAGGCGCAGCATGATTGCTTCCGTACCGGCCTGCAGCTCATGGAGAAATACGATCTCCATGAGGTCTTCGCGCTGGACGACGCATCGCTCGTCGCCGTGACGACGGCGCTCTATCAAATGCTGTCGCAGCAGATGGAATTGCGCTCCATCTACGGCAGCAGCCACACCGCGGAAGAGAGCAGCGTCCGCCGGGCGCTCGGCTGCGCCTAACATCAGCGTTTCCCCGGAAGGACGTCATGTCTGAACTCGTAGAACTCGCCGATCACTACCGGACCGACAAAGGAACGCAGATCGGTCACGCTCATAACTATGCGACTCTGTACTCGTTCCTCTTCGAGCAGTTCCGCAACCAGGCCTTTTCGATGCTGGAAATCGGCCTGGAGCGGGGTGGCGTAGAAGCGGGAGCCTCGGTCGACCGCGTCGGCAGCGACGTCCCGTCGATTCGCATGTGGCTCGACTATTTTCCGCGCGCCAAGCTTTATGGCTTCGATCTTTCCGACTTCTCGCATATTCGGCTGGAGCGCTTCGAATTCCATCGGGGCGATCTCGGCAGCATAGACGATCTCGACCGCCTCGGTGCAGCCCTGCCCAGGCTGAAGCTGCTTATCGATGACGGCTCACATGCGTCGTTTCATCAGCAGCTCGCCTTTCTGAAGCTATTCGACAAGGTCGAGCCCGGCGGCTTCTACGTCATCGAAGATTTTCATTGGCAGCCACCTTTCGAGAATTCCTTGCCGCCCTGCAAAAAGAGTGCGGAAGTCTTCGAGATCTTCCTGCAGACCGGCAAACTCGACATTCCCTTTGCCCATCCGGATTATCTCAGCATGATCGCCTCGCAGATCCAGAACGTCTATGTCCACCGCAACAATCGCGGCGGCATCAACGACTGGCACTTCAAGATGGTTGCACTGCAGAAGCGGCTTTGAGCGCTGCGCGAAAGGCGACGACATGTCCTACAGCATCGTGACCGGCTGGTACGCAGACAACAAGGCCCGCGATTACAGGGTTCTCGGCGACGATTTCGTTCGCTCGGTCGAATGCTTCGATATCTGGTATCATTGCATTCGCTCCTTCACCTCTCCGAGCAACATTCTGATCGTCGATTCGGCCTCCCCGGCGCGGCCGCGCCTTCCCGATGATCCCCGCATCAGCTGGGTCAGTCTCAAACGAAACTACGGACATGCGGTTCAGGGCCATAGCGCCCTTAGCGGCTGGTCGCGAGCGCTGCTGCTCGGCCTGAGTTACGGCTACGCCAATGGCGATCACTACACGGTGCTTGTCGAACAGGGAACGCTCTTCCACGGCAAGGATATCATCGAGCGCCAGATCGCCGATCACCCGGAAGCCGATATCATCGCGCCCAGCGGCTCGGGAACTCCGCAGCCCCTGCAGACGGGCATCCTGATCTTTCGCAGCGCCATCATTCCGAAATTCGTCGAGAACTACACGCGTGTTGCATCCGCGGATGACGCCTTGAGCCCGGAAAAGAAGGTGGCGCTAGCGGGAAATGGCATGAAGATCGCCTTTTCCAACCTGCTCTTCGGCCGCCGCCGGCCGCTCGACCTCTCAGCGGATCACTTCTTTCTGCGCCACGGCACGCTTGCCGAACTACACGCCTTCACGGCACGCCTCGGCTTCGGAGCCGACCTCCTGCCGGCGCTCACACATCAGTTGGTTCGCCTGGTGGAAAATATCGATCTGTTTCTTTAGCGAAAGATGGTAGCGGAGGAGGGATTTGAACCCCCGACACAAGGATTATGATTCCTCTGCTCTGACCTACTGAGCTACTCCGCCACGCTATGCTTGATATCGAATATCAAACACAAAGGTCAAACGAACCGCCGCTCGAAAGCGCTAGCTCGTCGGTTGAGCGGCTTATAAGGTGCGGTTCGGCTTGGTGTCAAGCAGATGATTTGGAAAAATCAGTGGTTTCTCCAAACCAATTCAATCCGCCCTTCAAGCTGCGACCGGGCTTGCCAAAAGTGCCTTCAGGGAAGCCTCCGCCATCGGCTCGCGTTCCGAGCGTTCGATGAAGCCGCCGCCGTAGACGCGGGCGTCGTCGCCTGGTGCCGAATAGAGGGCGCAGGCTTGCCCAGGCGCGACACCGGCCTCGCCGACCGTAAGGTCGACATAGATGCCGCTGGCGTCGGCGTGCAGCACAGCCGGGGATGGCGCGCGGGTGGAGCGGACCTTGGCGAAACAGGCAAAGCCTTCACCGGAGGCGGCCTGCAACAACGGCTCGTCGCCCAGCCAGTTCACGTCGCGCAGATAGACGCGGTGCGTTTCCAGCGCTTCCTTCGGGCCGACGATGACGCGGCGCGAGCGAGCGTCGAGATAGACGACATAGAGCGGCTCGCCTGTGGCGACACCGATGCCGCGGCGCTGGCCGATCGTATAATGCAGGATGCCCTCGTGCTGGCCGAGCACGCGGCCGTCGAGATGGACAATCTCGCCGGCAAGCGCCGCATTCGGCTTTAGCTTGGCGATCACGTCGGAATACTTGCCCTGCGGCACGAAACAGATGTCCTGGCTGTCGGCCTTCTTGGCAACGACAAGGCCCATTTCCTCTGCGAGCGCGCGTGTCTCGGCCTTCGGCATGCCACCCAGCGGAAAGCGCAGATAGTCGATCTGCTCCTGCGTCGTGGCAAAGAGGAAATAGCTCTGGTCGCGATCGGCATCGGCCGGGCGATAGAGCGCACGGCGACCGGGATTTTCGGCCGTCGGGTTCGGGCGCGAGCGGATATAGTGGCCTGTCGCCAGCGCATCGGCGCCGAGTTCCTTCGCGGTCAACAGAAGGTCGGCAAACTTGACGGTCTGGTTGCAGGCAACGCAGGGGATCGGCGTCTCGCCGGCGACATAGCTCTCAGCGAAGGGATTGATCACCGTTTCGCGGAAGCGCTTTTCATAGTCGAGCACATAATGCGGGATACCGAGCGTCTCGCAGACGCGGCGTGCATCGTCGATATCCTGACCGGCGCAACAGGAGCCGGCGCGATGGACGGCCGCGCCATGGTCATAGAGCTGCAGCGTGATGCCGAGCACGTCATAGCCCTGTCGCTTCAAAATGCCGGCGACAACGGAGCTGTCGACACCGCCCGACATGGCGACGACGACGCGGGTATCTTCCGGCCTCTTGTCAAAATCCAGTGTATTCACGGTCGTTGCCGCCAGTCTTCCACGATCTTCGATGCTGTCCTGAGCGGGATGACTTTTTCGAAAAGCCGCCACGCCTTCACTGTCTGATACTGCATGACCTTGTCCAAAAACCGCTACGCACTTTTCGGGATCATGTTTTTGCCGCCGGATGCCATGCAAAAGCGGCGAATTTTCATCATGCGGGGCCTTCGGCTGCTATTTGCAGCCAGCCTCAATTGTGGACGGATATAGAAAGGATTGCCACCCGGTGCAAGGGGTGGGCGAAATCGCGAATCACCCTCTGGCCTTCAAATGCCGGATCAGATTGCCCGCGCGCCGCAGGACTGTCGCTGCCGATCCGATGGCGACGATCCAGAGCGCGATCGTCAAAACCCAGCTACCACCGCTCCAGAGGGCCTCGATGATGGAGAGAAGGGCCGCACCCGTGGCCACGGCCATCCGATGCTGCTTGGCCATCGGGCCGCCGAAATCGCTGGGATTGCCGGTGGCGCGTCCAAGCTCGCGAACATAGGCGGTCAGCACGGCAAGGGCTGCGGCCGCCCATCCCAGCCCCGGCATTGCGATGCCATAGCCGATGCCGGCAAAGATCAGGATATCGGCGATGCGATCGGGAAACTCGTTCCAGAAAGGCCCGTCGGCCTCGCCCTTTCCGCCTTCGACCGCCACCATGCCGTCAAGCAGATTGCAGAGGAGCCGCAACTGGCAGAACAAGGCGGCAAGGATCAGCAAGACCACCCGTGTCCCCGCGCTGCCAGCCGCGCCGGAGAGCCAGAACGAGGCCGCGGCCAGCGCCGCCATGGCCATGCTCGCCTGCGATATCTGGTTCGGCGTTGCCGAAAGCGCGGTCATACGCCGCGCCAGCGCCTGAGCCCATCGCGTGTTGCGGCTCGCCAGCGGCCGCCTGTCGCCAGTTCCCTCACCCGTCATGGCTTCGCTGCCTCCCGCCCGATATCGAATAGTTGTAGATGGCCGCATAACTGGAAGAGACCAGCAGCGGCACGGCAATCGTCTTCAGTATTTCCGGCGTACCGCTGAGCGCATGGATGACGATCAGGATGGTCGCGGAGCCCAGGCAGGCGATCAGTGGCGGCGCCCAAAGGCGTGTAACGCCACCGAACTGTCGCGATAAGGCCTCGACCACCGATTTCAGGAATAACGTCAGACAGCCCGAAAGGAGGCCCTGCACCAAGCCGGCAATCAGAGGCCGTGGCATGGGATGCAGGCGATTGGCGAAAACGGCCCAGCCGCCCATGGCGAGGAAGGCGAAAAGCACATGCACGATGCTGCGGCCGGCAAGCGCTTTCAGCTTTCCGCTCATGACACGGACCACCAGAAGCGTACGAGATGGAAGAAGATCGGCGCGGAGAAGACGACCGAGTCCAGCCGGTCGATCAGCCCGCCATGCCCCTCGATCAGGTGGCCCCAATCCTTGACGCCGCGATCCCGTTTGATCGCCGACATCACGAGCCCGCCAAAGAAGCCCATGATCGTGATGACAAAGGCGAGAAGCCCGGCCTCCAGCGGCGTGAACGGCGTTACCCACCAGAGCGCCGCGCCGATCAGCGAGGCACTGACCACGCCGCCGACAAAGCCTTCCACCGTCTTCGATGGCGACAGCCGTGGCGCGATCTTCGTCTTTCCGAACAGCTTGCCCCAGACATATTGCAGGACGTCGCTGAGCTGCACGACGATCACCAGGAAGGCGATCAGCAGCACGTTGCGGCCTTCATAGCCGGGGATGTGCAGCGTCAGCAACGCCGGCACATGCGAGGCGCAGAAGACGCAGATCATCAGCGCCCATTGCACCTCGGCGATCCGCACCAGAAACCGCTCGGTATCGCCGCGCAGCACCGCGATGATCGGCATGAAAAGGAAGGCGTAGACCGGAATGAAGATCGAATAGATGCCGTATTGCTCAGCCCAGAGCAGGTAATATTGCACCGGCAGCGCCACGAAGAAGGCGGCCGCGAGCGCCCAATGATCCGCCCGTTTCGTGTTGATCAGCGTCACGAACTCGCGCAGTGCCGCAAAGGAGCAGAAGGCAAAGAGCAGGATGACGCCGGCCCGCCCCGCGATGAAGGCGATGCCGATCAGCACCACCATCACCCACCAGGCCTTGATGCGCGCATTCAGGTTTTCGATCGCGGCGTTCGATCCATCAGGCGACAGGCGCTGTTCCAGCACATAGCCGATGATGGAGGCGACGATCAGCACGCCGAAAATGCCAAGAACAAGATGAATGAGATCGGCGCTGGCTGCTTCCATGCTCAATCTCCTGCCCGCTTCGGCGCAAGCGCCAGCAGCGCCGCTTCGGCTCGCGCCAGGAATTCCGTCTTCTCCTCGGTCTCGCCGATATGCAAAGCCTCACCGAAGGTGACGGTGCAGATCAGCGGGATGGGCACGAACTCGCCCTTGGGCATGACGCGATTGAGGTTGTCGATCCAGACGGGAACGAGGTCGATATCCGGGCGTGCCTTGGCAAGATGGAAGAGCCCGCTCTTGAACGGCTGCAGCGGCTGTTCCGTGAGATTGCGCGTGCCCTCCGGAAACAGGATCAGCGACGAGCCGGCGTCGAGCGCCTGCGTCATCTGTGTGACCGGGTCCTCCTTGCGCGCCTCGCGATCCCGCTCGATCAGCACGGCATTGAAGACATCCCGGCCTATAAAACTGTTCAGCGATGACTTCAGCCAATAATCGGCACCTGCCACCGGGCGCACCCGCCGGCGCAGACGCGGCGGCAGCACAGTCCAGATCAGGATGAAGTCGCCATGGCTGGAATGGTTGGCGAAATAGACGCAGCGGTGGGTGCGCATGCCGCTCTCCGGCCAGATGGCCCTGACGGCGGTAATGGCGCGGGCAAAGAGCACGATCGCCACGGAAACAGGCTTGGCCAGCCATTCGATCGGCGTACCCATTCCTTCCCCGAGAATGTTCTTCCGCAAAGCCTCCATGAGACAAGAGATAGGCGCGTTCGATCGGCCCCGATAGCCTATGACCCCACCTTATCCACAACCATGGCAGCAACGAAGAAAGCCCGGCGCAACTTACGTCACGCCGGGCTTCCGGATTGGCTCTTGGGAGGAGCGAACTCTTTTGGCGCCGCCCTTCGGAAAGCGAGCAGCCTCAGTCGACGTTGAACACCAGCGGCTTTGCCTGGCGGATTGCCTGATGCGCCGTCAGCTTGGCCAGCACGTCATCGCTGATCGGGCCGTCGACATAGAGAAGCGCGATGGCATCGCCACCCTGCTTGTCGCGGCCGAGCTGAAAGTTGGCGATGTTGACGCCGGCGGAGCCGAGTGCCGTGCCGATGAAGCCGATCATGCCGGGAACGTCGGTGTTGGCGATGTAGACCATGTGGTTGCCGACATCCGCATCGAGGTTGATGCCCTTGATCTGTATGAAGCGCGGCTTGCCATCCGAGAAGACAGTACCGGCAACCGAGCGCGTCATGCTGTCGGTGGTAACAGTCAGCTTGATGTAGCCGTCATAGACGCCGGTCTTGTCGCGCTTGACTTCGGCGAGCACGATGCCCTTTTCCTTGATCATGATCGGCGCCGAAACCATGTTGACGTCGGCAACCTGATTGCGGATCAGGCCGGCGAGCAATGCGCTCGTCAGGGCCTTGGTGTTCATGTTGGCGGTGACGCCATCATAAAGGATCTCGATTTCCTTGATCGGCTCTTCCGTGACCTGGCCGACAAAGGCGCCGAGAACATCGGCAAGCTTGATGAAGGGCTTCAGGATCGGCGCTTCTTCAGCAGTGATCGAGGGCATGTTGATGGCGTTGGAGACCGCGCCCTTGACGAGGTAGTCGGCCATCTGCTCGGCGACCTGGAGAGCGACGTTTTCCTGTGCTTCCGTCGTGGAGGCGCCGAGATGCGGCGTGCAGACGACATTCGGCAGCCCGAAAAGCGGGCTTTCCTTGGCCGGCTCGACTTCGAAAACGTCGAAGGCGGCACCGGCAACGTGACCGGACTTGATGGCAGCGGCAAGAGCCGCCTCGTCGACGAGACCACCGCGGGCGCAGTTGATGATGCGCACGCCCTGCTTCATCTTAGCGATGGCGCTGGCATCGATGACGTTGCGGGTCTTGTCGGTCAGCGGCACGTGCAGCGTGATGAAGTCTGCGCGGGCGAAGAGTTCGTCGAGCTCGACCTTGGTGACGCCCATTTCCTCGGCGCGCTCCTTCGACAGGAAGGGGTCATAGGCAAGGACATGCATCTTGAGGCCGAGGGCGCGGGCGATCACGATGGAGCCGATATTGCCGGCGCCGATGATGCCGAGCGTCTTGCCGGTAATTTCGACACCCATGAACTTCGACTTTTCCCACTTGCCGGCCTGGGTCGAGGCGTCGGCGGCGGGAAGCTGGCGGGCAACGGCGAACATCAGCGCGATGGCGTGCTCGGCCGTCGTGATCGAGTTGCCGAACGGCGTGTTCATGACGATGATACCGCGGCGCGAGGCGGCCGGAATATCGACATTGTCCACGCCGATACCGGCGCGGCCGACGACCTTGAGGTTCTTGGCCGCCTCGATGATCTTCTCCGTCACCTTAGTAGCGGAACGGATGGCAAGACCATCATACCTGCCGATGATTTCGAACAGCTTGTCCTTGTCCTTGCCAAGCTGCGGCTGAAAATCGACTTCGACGCCGCGATCGCGGAAGATCTGGACGGCGGTTTCCGACAGTTCGTCGGATACGAGAACGCGAGGTGCCATGATGGGCCTCCTGAAAATGGTCAGCTAAGACGAGCAATTCCACGAAAAATGCGAAACGGTCTTCCGGTCGGAATTGCGTGAAAACAACGAGAATTTCCGGATGCTGGGCTCCGCCTATCCTGGCGGAGCCATAAACGCTTCAAACCTCAGGCAGCAGCCTGAGAGAGCGTCGCCTTCTGCGTTTCGAAAGCCCAGGCGAGCCAGGGCATCAGCTTCTGCATGTCGGAAGCTTCGATCGTCGCACCTGCCCAGATGCGCAGGCCGGACGGTGCGTCGCGATAGTGGCCAACGTCATAGGCAACCGCTTCCTTTTCGAGGAGAGCGACGAGACCCTTGGCGAAATTCGCCTGGCCATCGGCATCGAGAGCGACGACATCCTTGTCGACGATCTTCAGGCAGACTGACGTATTGGACTCCGTCTCGGCCTTGACGGCGAGATTGGCGATCCAGTCGTTGGCGGCCACGAAGTCATGGATGACCTTGGCGTTGGCATCGGCGCGGCCGATCAGCGCCTTCAGGCCGCCGAGGTTCTTTGCCCAGAGGAGAGCGTCGATATAGTCTTCAACGCAGAGCATTGAAGGCGTGTTGATCGTCTCGCCGGAGAAGATGCCTTCGGTCAGCTTGCCGCCGCTGGTCATGCGGAAGATCTTTGGCAGCGGCCAGGCCGGCACATAGGTCGTCAGGCGCTCGACGGCGCGCGGCGACAGGATGATGACGCCATGGGCGCCCTCGCCACCCAGAACCTTCTGCCAGGAGAAGGTGACGACGTCGAGCTTGGCAAAATCGAGGTTCTGAGCAAAGGCGGCCGAAGTGGCGTCGCAGATCGTCAGGCCCTTGCGGTCGGCCGGGATGAAATCGGCATTCGGCACGCGCACGCCGGAGGTCGTGCCGTTCCAGGTGAAGACCACGTCGCGGTCGAAATCGACGGCGGAAAGATCGGGCAGCTCGCCGTAGCCGGCTTCAAGCTTGCGGACGTCCTTGAGCTTCAGCTGCTTGACGACGTCTGTCACCCAGCCCGCGCCGAAGCTTTCCCAGGCGAGCATGTCGACGCCACGTTCGCCGAGCAGCGACCATAGGGCCATTTCAACAGCGCCAGTGTCGGAAGCCGGGACGATGCCGATGCGGTAATCCGCCGGCACTTCCAGAATTTCGCGGGTAAGATCAATGGCCTGCTTCAGCTTTGCCTTGCCGACCTTCGCGCGGTGCGAACGGCCAAGGGCCGCGTCAGAAAGAGCATCGAGCGTCCAACCGGGGCGCTTCGAGCAGGGGCCAGAAGAGAAATGGGTATTGTCCGGACGGATGTCCGGCTTGGCGAGCTTAGTCATGATGCTATCCTCTCAGATAGAAAGCCCTTCGTTGGGGAAGGGTGTCCCGCCGCCGGATATATTGGAAGCCGCAGCCAAGCGCAATGGCAAAAATTGCGGATGCCCCGCCATCACGAAGTCGTGCGAATATTTTGATGGGATGCAAGGCACGCACAATGGAATCGCGGCAAAATTGGCCTCACAAAAGCTGGTTTCTGTGCCGATCCGTAAGCATATAAGGCTCGGCGCCCGCTGATTTGCGCCGATGACAATAACAAGTGTGCTCGATGTCTCTAACTGCGCTCGCCGAAACCTCTTTTACGCCCGCACAGACCATGCCGGTCTATCTCATCAACATTGACCGTGCGGCGGAAAGGCTCGCTGAAATCCGCCGCCAGAGCGATGAGTTCGGCTTTCGTTTCGAGCGGATCGATGGCATCGACGGCGCCCTCATCCCGCGCGACCAATGGATCGACGTGGATCACGATCGCTTCCGGCTCAGGCATGGCCGCACCATCCTGCCCGGTGAATATGGCTGCTATCGCAGCCATTTGCTGGCGCTGCACCGGTTTCTGGCGAGCGACGACGAAATGGCTGTCGTCATCGAAGATGATGTCGCCTTGGATATCGATTTCCTCGCACGCGCCATGGCGGCGAAGGACGCCGCCCCTCAGGCCGATCTGATCAAGCTCGTCAATCATCGCTGGAATGGCTTCCGCACCATGACGCGCAGCAGCAAGGGAGACATTGTCGGCCGCTGCCTCTTCGGACCGCAGGGCTCGACGGCGTGCTATCTCGTGACGCGCAACGGCGCCAAAAAGATCGTGAAATCGTTGAAGGTCATGTCGCTGCCCTGGGATGTCGCCGTGGAGCGCGGCTGGGACATGCGTCTATCCATCGTCAGCACGCGCACGAATGTTGCCGGCTTCAGCCAGCTGCAGAGAACGACCATGGTCGGCTGGCGGCGCGACTATCGTGCCGCGAAATCCGCTGGCTGGCGGCGCCTACCCGCCCACCTCTTCCGAACCCTGGATTTCTTTCGGCGCATCGCCTACGTGCTGACGACCCCGTAATCGTTGCGCGCTACCAGGTGGTGATCCGCAAGCCCACGCGAATTTCATGGCGCGACAGCGCGCCATCGCGACCCGCCGCACCGCCAGCACCCGCAGCCGAATCATCGAACATGTCGCCGCCTGCGATATGGGAGAAGCGATAGCCGAGATCGACCTTGATATTGGGAGCCACCTCATAGGCGACACCCGCCATCAAGGCATAGGTCATCCGCCAGTCGCTATCGCCGGGATAGCGCGCGCTGACCGAAGCAGCGCCGCCGCAACCCACAGCGCCGTCGACACAGGAGCCAATGGCATTGACGTTGCTCCAGGAAACCCGCGTGGCGCCCAGGCCGGCCCCGACATAAGGCGTGAAACCGGCAAGCGTCCCGAGATCGACATAGCCGTTGACCATCAGACTGCCGGCGCGGAAGGACGAATGCGCCTTTGTGGAGCATCCCGTACCGCCGGCCCCGCCGGAGCAGGGCGAATCGCCGGAAATACGGCCATTGAAATCACCGCTGAAGAGATCGCCGGTGACATCAGCACGAAAGAGATCGTTGAATTGGTAGCCCACACCGAGGCCGCCGGAAAAATCGCCACCGAAGCGGGTCGAATCAAAGCCGTTCGAACTATAATCGCCACCGGCCGGATCATAGGCGCGAAATGTCGTGTCGCCGCGGCTGGCGTTAACCGCATAGCCGACGTCGCCGCGCACATACCATCCCCTGGCATCCTTGACGCTGACTTCCGGCATCTTGATTTCCGGCGGTGCAGCATCTGCCGCAAGGGCAGTGCCTGCCGATGCGCCTGCCATCGCTGCGGCCAGCGCCAAAGCGTCAAATCGGATCATTACCCCTCGCCTTCCATCCTCGGGCTGACGCCCGCGCGCCGAATAGGCTGACCTGCCGCTGCCTCGCGCTCTCCGAAAGGAAGATGCCAGGCGGGAAGCCGCCATTCTCGTTTCGTTAACCATAGGGAATTCATGGTTAATGAAGCTTTAAAGCGACGGAGAATTGCTTAACGGAATGGGCAAAATACAAAAGCCGCCCGGCAGAAACCGGACGGCTTTTCAATAGCTTGGATAGATATTGCTTACTTGTAGACCGGCGGCTGGACCGGGATATCGGCCGGCGGCATGTAGCTTGCGGTCTGGCAGCCGCCGAACGTGTAGCGAGCGCCGATACGGGCCTCGTTCAGATTGATGCCCTTGTCGTAACCCGGGCCGCCATTCTCGGCATAACCGAACATGTCACCACCCTGGATATGGCGATAACGATAGCCCACATCAGCCTTCAGGTTGCAGGTCAGATCGATGGACGTACCGGCCATCAGAGCATAGGTGAAGCGCCAGCTGCCGCGGCCGTTATGCGAAACCGATCCATCGCAAGAATCCGGATTGGCGTCGGAGCAGGACGTGTTCTTAAGATTGCTCCACTTGACGTAGGTGCCGCCGAGACCGCCACCGACGTAGGGTGTGAAGATGCTGTAGGTGCCGAGATCAACGTAGACGTTGGCGAGCAAGCTATAGGCCCTCATTGAGGCCAGGTCGCGCGAGGTCGCCGGCACGGCCGTATAACCCGGACCGCAGCCGCCGCAGTCGCCCTTCGTCGAGCCCTTGAAGTCGGAGTTGAAGAGATAGTCGAACGTCAAATCCGTGCGCAGGTAATTGTTGATCTGATAACCGACACCGGCACCAAGATTGACGTTGCCATCGAGCTTGGCGCTGTTGAAATCGACCAGGCTGGAGTTGGAGCCCTGGAAATAGTTGGCGCCACGCAGGTTCGTGAAGGCGTAGCCGACGTCGCCGCGCAGATACCAGCCGCTCGATTGGGCGACGGTCACTTCCGGCGCCGGCTGGACCGGCTCCGGTGTGTAAAGATCAGCGGAAAAGGCCGACGTGCCGACAAGCAAAGTGGCAAGTGCCCCGATCACGGATTTCATCATGGCTTTGGCTCCAAATTTCTTGCCCATGGCACAGCAAATGCTTGCCAATCGAAAAGACATGACAGCGATAATGGTGAAAAGGAGTTAAAACCTGATTAACTACGAATATTTACCGTGTTTATTCAGAGGTTATACTTTATTTTATATATTAGAAAACATAAATTTATAAACAAAGAGAATGAGATACGATTACTAGGATATTCCTTTCTGCATAAAGCCGCGAAATCCATAGACGCGCGGACGAGAGACTTTTTAAACCAATTGGCAAGAATCGAACCGTTACAGTACGGCGGCCGGGAGATAACTCAGGAGGAAGTCGTTGACTTACCGTCGAACAATATGGGCCGGCCTGGGCATTGCCTTCATCTTCCTGAGCCCCGCCGCCCTGGCAGGCACGATGCCGGTAAAGCCGATCGCGGATGCTGCCACGGCGTGGAACAAGGGGCGCGAAACGGGCCTGCCGATCCCCCGCTATGTGTCGCTCAGAGCTCATAAGGCGCGCATGCGCGTCGGACCCTCGACCATCTACGCGACCAAATGGATCTACATGAAACCCGGCCTTCCCATGGAAATCATCGATGAATTCGGTCATTGGCGACAGGTCCGCGACGATACGGGAGTCACCGGCTGGATGCACAGCGCCCTGCTTTCCGGAACGCGCACGGCCGTGATTGCCCCTTGGCTCACGAAGAATGCCATGCTGCGCGCCGATCCCGATCCGGCCGCAAGGGCACTTGCAGAACTGCAGCCGCGCGTGCTGGTCTCGCTCCAGTCCTGCACCGGCACCTGGTGCCGCGTTTCCGTCAGCGAACATTCCGCAAGAGGCTATATCAGGCAGAATAAGCTCTGGGGCGCCTACCCCGGAGAAATGTTTCAGTAGACGGCTACATCAGCCAGCCCCCGAAAGTAACATGGCCGCCCGGCAGGACGGCCATAGTATATATCCGTTATTACTTCTCTCGATCTTTTCAGGCGGCCGAACGCACGCTTGAAATCACGTCGATCAACCCTCCGACGATGCGCTCGATCTGGCCGCGATCGTCACCTTCCGCCATGACGCGGATCAGAGGTTCCGTGCCGGAAGGGCGGATTACCAGGCGGCCGTTGCGGGAAAGCTCGCTTTCCGCATCGGCAATCGCCTGAAGCACATGAATGTCCTCCAGCGGCTTGCCGCCTGAAATGCGGACATTGCGCAGCAGCTGCGGTACCGGCTCGAAACGGCGACAGACTTCGCTGACCGGCTTGCCTGTGCGCTTCACCGCAGCAAGGATCTGCAGCGCGGCCACGAGGCCGTCGCCCGTCGTGCCGTAGTCGGAGAGTACTATATGACCCGACTGCTCGCCGCCGACATTGAAATTGTTCTGACGCATGTGCTCGACGACATAGCGGTCGCCGACAGCCGTTCGGGCAAGCGACATGCCGCGCGCGTCCAGGAAGCGTTCCAGGCCGAGGTTGGACATGACCGTTGCGACGATGCCGTTGCCGCGCAGCGTGTGGCTCTCGGCCCAGCTCTCGGCGATGACAGCCATAAGCTGGTCGCCATCGATGATCGTGCCGGTTTCATCGACGATGATGACGCGGTCGGCATCGCCATCCAGTGCGATGCCGATATCGGCGCGCACCTCATCCACCTTTTTCTGCAGGGCGACGGGGCTGGTGGAGCCGCAATTCAGATTGATGTTCGTACCGTTCGGCTCGTTGCCGATGGTTACGACATCGGCGCCGAGCTCCCAAAGAGCAGCTGGCGCCACCTTATAGGCCGCGCCGTTGGCGCAGTCGATGGCGATCCGTAGCCCCTGCAGCGTGACATCGCGCGGCAGCGTGCGCTTGGCATGCTCGATATAGCGGTCATGAACACCGTCGATACGCTTGGCCCGGCCGATATTCTCGGCCTTGGCCAGATGCTCGGACATGTCCCTGTCGAGCATGTCCTCGATCCTCATTTCGAGATCGTCGGAAAGTTTGTAACCATCCGGGCCGAAAAGCTTGATGCCGTTGTCCTGATAGGGATTGTGCGAGGCGGAGATCATCACGCCGATATCGGCACGCAGCGAACGTGTCAGCATGGCGACGGCCGGCGTCGGGATCGGGCCGAGAACGAAGGCATCGACACCGGCAGCGGTAAAGCCCGCCACCATCGCATTTTCCAGCATATAGCCGGAAAGACGCGTGTCCTTTCCAATGACGACGCGATGTCGATGACTGCCTCGCTGGAAGATCGTACCCGCAGCGATACCCACGCGCATGGCCAGATCCGGCGTCATCGGAAAGATGTTCGATTGACCGCGAATTCCGTCAGTTCCGAAATAGCGACGTTTCATGTGCACTCCTGTCGTTGCTGCATCTTCGCGAGACATGCAGCGGCACCGATATCGCCGCTCCGAAACCAGCGACACTGCGAACATCGGTGATGTGGCTCATGCCACAGATTGTAAAACTCGGCACTTAAATTACCGAGAACGCCTATTACAACGCGTTACCATTAATAAGCACTAAAAAACTGCATCAGGTCGAGACGGACAATAGTCCAATTCACAGCCTACCGCGTCCGCATTACTTCGCCCCACGCGGCAGTTGCCATCGGGCGCAATCAACATCGGAAGCAGTACCTCCCTTTGTCGTCCCCAAAGCAAAAGGCCAGCCACCCGAAACGGTGACTGGCCTTTCAACCTTAAGGTTTGAACGCCTAACGCATTTAGCGCGGCTGCGGTTCGAAACCGCCTTCGGGTTCATCACCCTTGGCGCCGAGCGAACCGTCCTTCTTCGCGCCGGTCTTCGGCACGGCCGAACCACGGCTCGGAGGCGTGTCGTCGCCGAGATCACGAGCCGGCTTCTCACCGCGAAGGAGAGCCTTGATCTCTTCGCCCGTCAGCGTCTCGTATTCGAGCAGGCCTTCGGCGATCGCCACGAAGCCATCGTGATGTTCCGTGAGGATATCCTTGGCCTGCTTGTAGGCCTGGTCGATCAGACGGCGGACTTCGGTGTCGATCGTCTGCGCGGTCGCCTCGGACACGTTCTTCGACTGCGAGACCGAGTGGCCAAGGAATACTTCCTGCTGATTCTCGCCGTAGGCGACCTGACCAAGCTGGTCGGAGAAGCCCCATTGCGTGACCATGGCGCGGGCAAGCTTGGTGGCCTGCTCGATATCCGAAGATGCGCCGGAAGTGATGTTCTCCTTACCGAAAGTCAGTTCTTCGGCAACACGGCCACCCATCATGATGCAGAGACGCGACACCATCCACGTATAGCTCATGGAGTAACGGTCGCCTTCCGGCAGCTGCATGACCATGCCGAGCGCGCGACCGCGCGGAATGATCGTCGCCTTGTGCAGCGGATCCGCGACGGCAACCTTGAGGGCCGTGATCGCATGGCCGGCTTCGTGATAGGCGGTGAGCTTCTTTTCCGCTTCGGTCATGGCCGAAGAGCGGCGCTCGGCGCCCATCATGATCTTGTCCTTGGCGTCCTCGAACTCCTGCATGGTCACCAGGCGCTTGTTGCGGCGTGCGGCCATGAGGGCGGCTTCGTTGACGAGGTTCATCAGATCGGCACCGGAGAAGCCGGGCGTACCGCGTGCGAGCGTTTTGAGGTCGACATTCGGCGCCAGCGGCACGTTACGGGCATGAACCTTGAGGATGCGCTCGCGGCCGACGATATCCGGGTTCGGAACCACGACCTGACGGTCGAAACGGCCCGGACGCAGCAGCGCGGGATCGAGGACGTCGGGACGGTTCGTCGCAGCAATCAGGATGATGCCTTCATTGGCCTCGAAGCCGTCCATCTCGACCAGCAACTGGTTGAGCGTCTGTTCGCGCTCGTCGTTACCGCCACCGAGACCGGCGCCACGATGGCGGCCGACGGCATCGATTTCGTCGATGAAGATGATGCAGGGCGCATTCTTCTTCGCCTGCTCGAACATGTCGCGGACACGGCTTGCACCGACACCGACGAACATTTCGACGAAGTCGGAACCGGAAATGGTAAAGAACGGCACGTTAGCTTCGCCGGCGATGGCGCGGGCCAGAAGCGTCTTACCCGTACCCGGAGGGCCAACAAGCAGAACGCCGCGCGGGATACGTCCGCCGAGACGCTGGAACTTCTGCGGATCGCGCAGGAATTCAACGATCTCCTCCAGATCCTGCTTGGCCTCGTCGACACCGGCGACGTCCTCGAAGGTGACGCGGCCGTGCGCTTCCGTCAGAAGCTTGGCCTTGGACTTGCCAAAGCCCATCGCGCCGCGCGAGCCGCCCTGCATCTGCCGCATGAAGAACAACCAGACGCCAAGGATCAGGAGCATCGGCAGCAGCGTGCCGAGATAGCTCAGGAAGCTCGAGGAACCATCCGATTCCGGACGGGCGACGATGTTGACATTCTTGGTCTGCAGGCGCTCAAGCAGGCTGTCATCGATGACCGGGGCATAGGTCTGGAAGGGAGTGCCGTTTTCGACATAGCTGCCGACGACGCGGTTGCCCGTGACGGTTACGTCACGCACCCGGCCGGAATCAACTTCCCGGAGGAACTGCGAATACGGTATTTCCCTGGAGCCTGTTTGTGCCGGCGCGTTCTGGAACATGCTGAACAAGGCAATCAATAGCAGAGCTATGATTGCCCACAGAGCGAAATTACGAAAATTAGGGTTCATCGAACTCCCCAGCACTGAAACTTCCGCCGCAAAGCGACGGCATTACTTGATCCCTAACATAGGGTTGCGCCAAGCCGTTGCCAAGGCAAACCGCGTCAGCGCATGTTTTTTCCGTCTATAGGGCCGAAAGCGGCAGACGCCTATAGGCTTCACGCCCAAAAGCGACAGACAGACGATCGGCAAATGTGAGGTCGAATCGTGTCAAAAAGCGGTCGAAGGGCGCAAGATGGGGCCGAAGCACGACGATTGCAGCCTCCTCCCCTCCCTCCACCGCGATCGACGGCATCGCCGCCCCGGCGCGCTGCGTCACGCCTCCCGGTAGATTCGCCGGCAAAATCGTCGCATTTGCCGCTCCCCAGGCACTGACACGAACCGGGGCAGACCCTGAGTTCTCAATTTCGAAGCGGCCATCCCAGTTGCCCTTTTCGCCCGGCAAGACCGAAACGTCAGCGATGTTGCGGCTCTCCCGCATCAGATAAAGCGCATCGCGACGCAGATCGAAAACCACGCCGCCGGCCGTACGACGACCGTGGCTTGCGCCGTTCACAAAAGCGAGAACATGGTCCAGCTGCGCCCGCGCCAGCCCGTAGTTCCTCCCCCCGAAGACGGCGGCAAGATAGGACAAAGCATAGGCAACGACTGCCTCATCCGCAGAAAGGCCAGACCGGCCGATGACGCAGAGCGCATTCGCATGGATTGCGACATGCTCGTCCAGCCATGCAGCCGCCCTGCCGGAAAGCGCCGCGCGATCGGCGCCGCCGTCTACCGGTGTTTCCGCCGCGGGCTCCCTCGCGAGGTCCATGCGCGTGCGCACGCGCTCGTATTTCCTATCTTCATTGCTCGGATCGTCGAGCCAGGATACGCCACGCGTCTTGAGATATGCCCTGATATCCGCCCGCCGGCAGGCGAGAAACGGCCTGACGACCCAGATGCGTCGATCGAACAGGACCGCGTCGGCAATACCGGTGCCGGCGCCATCATCAAGCCGGCGCTTGCCGCGCATGACCATCGTCTCGCGCTGATCGTCGAGCGTATGGGCGGTTACGATCACATCGGCCGCGATGCTGGAGGCCAAGTCCGCAAGCAGCGTGTAGCGCGCTTCCCGTGCGGCAGCCATGATTCCGGTCTCGGGCTTTTGACCCTCCCAGCGACGGACGAAATGGGAAATGCCGTGCAAAGCGCAGAGTGCGGCGACCTCGCGAGCTTCATCGGCGGATGCCGCGCGCAATCCATGGTCGATGGTCGCAGCGGTCAGGGTAATATTTTCGTGAGGATGGGATTTCAGCCGCTCGGCAAGGGCAATCAGGAGCCCGGTGGAGTCGCTGCCGCCCGAAATGGCGACGAGAACATGAGCTGGCTTTTCTAGGGAGTGCAGAAATTCGCTTGCTGCGGCATCAGGCATAAGGGCTGTGGCACTGTCTGTCACAGCGTCAGTGGACATGGCAATCAGCAGGCAAGCCGCTTCTCTTCGCTCGCGACCTTGCCGGTCACGGCCTTGGAGGCCTTGGGGTAGCGCTTGGTGACCTCGCGCAGCGTGGCGCAAGCCGTATCCTTGTTATCGAGAGCGGCAAGCGACATGCCGAGCTTCAGCAGCATCTCGGGTGCCTTCTCGGACGTGCTGTACTTCTGATGCGCATTCAGGAAGGTCTTGGCGGCTTCGTTGTACTTGCCCTGCGAATAGAGCGCTTCGCCGAGCCAGAAATTCGCGTCCGCAGCCCGCGAGCTGCTCGGATAGCTGTCGAGATACTGGCGGAACTCCTGTTCGGCGACACTGTAGTCGCCGGACAGGACGTGGCCGTAGGCCGCCTTGTATTGATCGTTCTCGTTACCGAGCGAGGCCGTCTGCGAGCCCGAACCCGTGCTCGGCGGCGCGCCCGAACCGTTGTTGGCCCCCGTCATCGAGGAGCCAACCTGATCGCCGCTCTGGTCGAACTGGATCGAACCCAGCTCGCTCGGCGGCTTGCCCGCTCCGGCGCCACGCGGCGAAGGAGCGCTGCCATTCTGCGAATCGCTGATGACGCCGGCGATATCATCCTGCTGGCCGCCGCTGCCGCTCTGCGCGGGCACATCGGCCTCGCTCTTCTTCATCGTGCCGCCCGCAGCCGGAGCAGCCGTACCGCCGCCGCGCTTTTCGAGCTGCTGGAAGCGGAATTCGTTGTCTTCCTGCGTCTTGCGGATCTGTTCCTGCATCTGCAAAAGCTGGTAGCTCATTTCCTCGACGCGGCCGTTTAGCTGGCGCATCTGGTCCTCAAGCTGCTGCAGGCGAACTTCGGCATCGCTGTTCTGGACATTGATGACCGGTGCCTGGCCGTATTGTGCTTGTCTTTGGGAATTGCCGGAAGCCGACTGCGCGGAGGCATCGCGGCCTCCGAGATGGATTCCAAACAATGACAAGGCAGAAGCATCGCGCTCGCTACCGATGACGGCAGCGAGACAAAGCATGCTCGCCACGACAAGTTTTCTCATATGGATCTTCCTGTCCTATTGATTCTTCGGGCCGGTGGGCTCGAACAGGAGATTTTTACAATTGCTCTCAAAAAGCAACGGAGTTCGGCCAAAGTGTGGTCAAAAAAGTAAAGGCGGCTCGGGGGCCGCCTTTTATATTTCGATCGATCTTTCTTCGACTATCAGGAGCCGGCGCCGTTGAGCACGGTGACAGCGCGGCGGTTCTGAGACCAGCAGGATTCGTTGTCGCAGGTCGCGACCGGGCGTTCCTTGCCGTAGGAAATCGTCTTCATGCGGTTGGCCGGAACGCCGCGCGAAGCGAGGTAGCTTTTCGCTGCTGCGGCGCGGCGAGCGCCGAGAGCGAGGTTATATTCGCGCGTGCCGGTCTCGTCGGCATGACCTTCGACCGTGATGGAATAGTTCGGATAGCGAGCGAGCCACTGGGCCTGGCGGTCAAGCGTCTGTGCTGCCTCGGAGCTGATGGAGGAACTATCGACAACGAAGAAGACGCGGTCGCCGACATTGACCGTGAAGTCCTGCGGCGAACCCGGAGTCGCATTGCCGGCACCGTTCAGGCCGAGACCGTTGGCATCGTTCGGCAGACCCTTCTTGGAGGCGCAGCCGGCCAGAGAAAGGCCGACGAAAAGCGCGATCATGATCGGGTTGCGGGCGAGGTTCTGCATATGGCCAACGGCCGGGGTTGCGATGCGGCTCATGGCCGGTCTCTCCTTAAGTCTCTATCAGGGTTGCCAGACTGTAACCGGGTTCGGTTAATCCGATTCCAACAAGTATGGTTAATGATGTCCTAAAATTGTCCGGAAACGGTCCAGTCACAGGACTTTGCGGCGATAACGTGGCGAGCCCTTCATTACTCGAGAAGCGGCGACCAGGCGGGGTCCGAAGCGAAGCCCGGCGTCGGGATCTTCTGCTCGTTATAGCCGGTCAGGTCGATCGAGTAAATTTGCGGTCCGCTCGCAGCGGAAGGCTGGCGGAAGAACATGATGACGCGGCCGTTCGGCGCCCAGGTCGGACCCTCGGCGTAAGAGCCGGAGGTCAAGACCCGCTCGCCGGAGCCGTCCGGCTTCATGACGCCGATGGAGAAATTGCCGCCGGCGCGTTTGGTGAAGGCGATCAAATCGCCGCGCGGCGACCAGACCGGCGTGGAGTAGGAACCATTGCCGAACGAGATGCGACGCTGGTTCGAGCCGTCGGCATTCATAATATAGATCTGCGGCTGGCCACCGCGGTCGCTTTCGAAGGCGACCTGCGTGCCATCGGGCGAATAGGACGGCGAGGTATCGATCGCGGCCGTCGACGTCAGGCGCGTCGTGGTGCGCGAGCGCAGGTCCATCGTGTAGATGTTGGCGTTGCCTTCCTGCTGCAGGCTCATGATGACGCGCTGGCCATCCGGCGAGAAGCGCGGCGAAAAGGTCATGCCGGGGAAGTTGCCCACCAGTTCGCGCTGGCCCGTCTGCAGCTGCAGCAGATAGACGCGCGGCTGCTGGTTGGCGAAGGACATGTAGGTCACTTCCTGCCGGTTGGGCGAGAAGCGCGGCGTCAGCACGAGGTCGCTGCCGTCCGTCAGCATGCGTACGTTGGCGCCGTCCTGATCCATGATGCCGAGCTGCGTCTTGCGGGCCGTCTTCGGGCCGCTTTCGGAGACGAACACGACACGGGTATCGAAATAACCCTTTTCGCCGGTGATCTTCTGGTAGATCGCGTCGGCAATGATGTGCGCCACACGACGCCAGTTATCCGGCTGGGCATAGAATTGCTGGCCGATCATCTGGCTGTTGCCGAACGTATCCCACAAGCGGAATTCGGCGCGAAGGCGGCCACCTTCCTGCGTCACGCGGCCGGTGACCAGCGCCTGCGCATTGATCGAGGTCCAGTCCTGGAAGCGCGGGGTCGAGTCCGGATTGGTGATCTTCTCGATGAAGGCCTGCTTGTTGATCGGCGCGAACAATCCGGAGCGCTGCAGGTCGGCGGCGATCACGCCCGAAATCTGCTGGCCGAGCGTATCATTCGACAAAAGGTCGGTGATGGCGATCGGCATGGGCTGGACATTGCCCTTGTTGATATTGATCTCGACCACGGCATAGGCCGGGCTCGCGAGGGCTGCCGTCAGGCCTGCCAGCACCAGCAGGAGACGAACGAAGGATTTTCTGATCATATGTGTCAAGCCTTTCAGCATTAATGCCCGAGATCGCCCGCTTCGAAGTTGATGATTACTTCTTTCCAGACGTCATATTGATCCATCGGCAGATTTTTGAACGGGGCAGCCCTAAGCACGGCTCGCATCGCACTTGCCGCGACAGCCCTTTGAGTCTTTTGAGGACCGCCAGTCATTGTCACTTTCGGCTTGCCAACGATCTCTCCGGCACGATCAAGCGCAAATCGGATTTGAACGTGGACCTCTTTCAAGTCAGTCTGATCGGCAGGCCGAAGCCAGTTCACGATGACGCTCTTGCGAATGTCTTCACCGGCAGTCCGTCTTAGGGCATTCTCGCCGGCGGCATTCGCAGCCCAACCCGGCACGGAACCAGCCAACATTACCCCCAAGGCCACAAGCAAGCTCAGGCCAATGCGAGGACAGTGGTTTGTCGAAAGCTGCACTTCCCGCATCACATCCCCAGATCCGCTGCGCTGAAGTTGACGACGACTTCCTGCCAGTCATCGTATTTGTCCGCGGGCAGGATTTTCAGGTAATCGGACTGAGCGCGCTGCACAGCGCGTATCGCGGCGCTCTGCATGGCAGCCTGCGTCGAGGCCGGTCCACCGCTCGTCGTCGCCTGTGGCTCACCGACGATCTGCCCGGACTTGTCGAGACGAAACTGCACCTTGATACGGACAGAGTCGGCGCCTTCCAGGCCGGGCACCAAATTCCAGTATTTGGCAATCAGATCGCGCAAGCCGTCTTGCTGGCTCTGGCTGAGCTTGCCGCCGCCAAGCGATTTCATGCCACCGCGGTTGTTGACCTGTGTATCGGCGCCCGCGGAAGCCTGCTGGGTCGACCGCTTCGCGCCGCCCTTCGACGACGTATTGTTCAGCTCGTTGGCGATCTGATCGGCAAGGCCATCATCCAGCCCCTTGTTGGAGCCTTTGGGAGATTGGCGCTTCTTGTCGGCGTCTTTCTTGCCGTCGTCGGCCGAGGTGGTCTTGCTCGTGCTCTGCGTCGTCGTCTTGTCCGTCGGCTTGGCGTCCGCCACCTTCACATCCGGCTTCGGCGTCGGCTTGACTTCCGGCTTCTGCTCGGCTGCCTTCGGCGGCGTCGGCTTCACATCGGGCACGGGAACATTGTTCGGCACCTGGATTTCAGCCTGCTGGGTCGGCTGCTGCGTCGGCGGCGGGGTTGGCGTCGCATCGGCTTTCGGTGTCGGCGGCGTAACGTCCGGCTTCGGTGTCGGCGTCACGTCCGGCTTCTGCTGCGGAATGGCAGCCACTTCCTTCGGTGCGGCTTCAGTATCCTTCTGCTCGATCGTCTTGACGTCATTCGGCCTAGGATCGTCCTGCGGAACCGGCGCATCAACTTTCTTCGGCGCCAATACCGCAGTATCACTTTCCGGCCGCTGCGTGGGGATGACCGGGTTCTTGATATCCACCTTGTTCTCGCCGACGTTCTGGGCGTCGGCGACCTGATCCTGCTTGGTGGTCTGCTTGCGCGAGACGTGATCCGTCACCGGCGCCTTCTTTTCACCCTGCTGCAGCTGATCCGCCGTGACGATGTCGACATCCATCGCCGTGCTTTCCGGCGTCTCAAGCGGCGCCGGCGCACTCAGCGTCACCATGGCACCGATCAGCACCAGGATGTGAAAGACAGCAGAAGTGGCGAGACTGCGCTTCATGTCGACTCGTCAGTGGTCCGTTATCTGCTGCGTAACCAGGCCGATATTCTTGTAGCCGGCTTCCTGGATACGCGACATGACGTCGGCGATCACGCCATAGGGCGCCTTGCCGTCGCCACGCACGAAAATACGCTCGTTGTAGCCCGTGGTCGCGATCGCCTGCAGCTTGGCGGCGATTTCGGCGACGTCGATCTGCGTTTCCTGCAGGAACACCTGGCCGTCGGCCTTGATCGAGATGGTGATGGGCTGCGTCTGGGCGTTCAATGCCCCCGCCTGCGTTTGCGGCAGGTCGATCGGCACACCCGAGGTCATCATCGGCGCCGCCACCATGAAGATGATGAGCAGCACGAGCATGACGTCGACGAGCGGCGTCACGTTGATTTCGGAAATCGGGCCGCCACGGCCTCCGCCACGACGACCGCCACGGCGGCCACCGCCGCCACCATTGCCTCCAACAGACATTCCCATGTGAATACTCCGGTTCTGTCCGCGACTTACTGTGCAGCCTGACGCGGCTGCAGCTTCTCATCGATCTGGCGCGAAAGAATGGCGGAGAATTCGTCCGCGAAGCCTTCCATGCGACCCGAGAGCTTGCCGGCATCGGCCGAGAACTTGTTGTAGGCGATAACCGCGGGAATAGCGGCAACCAGACCGATCGCGGTCGCGAGCAGCGCTTCGGCGATACCCGGCGCGACGACGGCGAGGTTCGTCGACTTCGAACCGGCGATTGCCTGGAACGAGGTCATGATACCGACGACCGTACCGAAGAGACCGATGAACGGACCGGCCGAACCGATTGTCGCAAGCGAGCCGAGACGGGCGACCAGGTGCTCCGATTCGCGCGCCAGCGTCACGTCCATGGCGCGGTCGATACGCATCTGCAGGCCGATGGGCGAACGGGCGCCGCGCTCGAAGGACTTCTTCCACTCGCGCATGGCGGCGACGAAGATGGCGCTGAGGCCGGTGTTGTTACGCTCCGAAAGCGTGCGATAGAGTTCTTCGAGCGACTGGCCAGACCAGAAGACCTGCTCGAAGTGATCGAACTGCCGGCGCGCCCGCGCGTAGCTCAGATATTTGTCGATGACGATCGCCCAGGTCCATACGGACGCTGCCAGCAGGCCGATCATGACGAGCTTGACCACCAGGCCCGCCTGCATGAAAAGCGACCAGAGGGTGATGTCCGGTGTGGTGGCCGCTGCCAATGCTACTTGTTCCATTGATCCAAAATCCCCGAATCCAAACGCCCGGCGCTAGACCGGGCGGCTAAAAGTGATCTCACAAGAATTGTTTGGCAGCCGCCGCTGAACGCCCTGGTCAAGCCTTCCAAGCTTACAATTGCCTTCTTGCCGTCAAATTTGGTCAAAGGAAGGCGTGCACCGCACAAACTCCGACGAAAGCAGTAAGACACTATTATGGTTAAAAGAATGTTAGCGTCGAACCATGAAGGATTTAACGGCAAGGGAAGACTATTCTAGCTCCAGGGAAGAACTGACCGGACGAAACCGGCGGCAAACGCAGACAAAGCTTGCGCGGCGAATTCCTTCACATAAAACTCAAGTTATTGCAAGCGCCAGCAGGCAAATGATGGTATCTTTGCCCGTCAACGCCACCGTCGGGCGCCCGAAACGCCTTGCTAGCCGGCCGATTCCGATGCGGCGAGCATCTGCGCGGCGAGCTTTTCCGGCAGCCGCCGCGGCCTGCCCTTGGCGTTGATCACGGCAATGATGACCTTGGCGGCGATCAGCAAACTATCGTCGCGGCGTATCTCCTGGGACAGCACCATCTTGGCGCCGCCGGCCTTTTCGGTGACGGTGCGGATCGTCAGCACGTCGTCCATGCGTGCCGGTCCCTTGAAATCGATCTCCATCCGGTGAACGACGAAAACCAGCCCCTCCTCGTCGGCATTCAGGAGTTCGCGCTGTTCCACGCCGAGACAGCGCAGATAGTCCGTGCGCCCGCGTTCAAGGAAGTGCAGGTAGCGCGCGTGATAGACGAGGCCGGAAAAATCCGTATCCTCATAGTAGACTCGCTGCATCAGCCGGTGGCTTCCGGCTTCCAGTTCCCCAGCTATCAGAAAGGGGCTGTTCATCGTTGCCGCATCTCCTTGAATGTCCGGCACCTCTTTGGCCGAAGTTCTGCCATCAAGCAAGCTTTGAACAATTGTCATAAACTCCGACTATCCGGAATGGTGCCGGATCGCGGATTGGCGCAGAAGGAAGCATCTCATGAAAATAGCGGTAATGGGCGGAGACGGATTCATCGGTTGGCCCACCTCGCTACATCTCTCCGACGCTGGTCATGAGGTCCATATCCTCGACAATCTCTCGCGCCGATGGATCGATACGGAGCTGGGCGTCCAATCGCTAACGCCGATGGATTCGATCCAGGAACGCACCCGCATCTGGCACGCCGAAACCGGTCGCCGCATCCACTTCAATCTCATTGACCTCGCCAAGGACTACGAGCTTCTCAAGAAGTGGCTAGCCGAGCATCGTCCCGATGCCATCGTGCATTTCGCCGAGCAGCGCGCCGCCCCCTATTCGATGAAGAGCGACCGCCACAAGAACTACACGGTCAACAACAACGTCAACGCCACGCATAATCTTTTGAATGCGCTGGTAGACCTCAATCTCGACGCGCATCTGGTGCATCTCGGCACCATGGGCGTTTACGGCTATTCGACCATCGGGGCTGCCATTCCCGAGGGCTATCTGCCCGTCGGCATCGAGACGACGGACGGCCGCACGGTGAGCCAGGAGATCCTCTATCCCGCCAATCCCGGCTCGATCTACCACATGACGAAATGCCTCGATCAGCTGCTTTTTCAGTTCTATGCCAAGAATGACGGGCTCAGAATCACCGACCTGCATCAGGGCATCGTCTGGGGCACCCATACGGAACAGACGCGGCGGCACACTCAGCTGATCAACCGCTTCGACTATGACGGCGACTATGGCACGGTGCTCAACCGCTTCCTCATCCAGGCGGCGATCGGCTATCCCCTGACCGTGCACGGCACCGGCGGCCAGACCCGCGCCTTCATCCATATCCAGGATTCCGTGCGCTGCATCGAACTGGCGCTGAAGAACCCGCCGGCCCGCGGCGCCCGCGTCGAGATCTTCAACCAGATGACGGAAACGCATCGCGTGCGCGATCTCGCCGATATGATCGCCAAGATGAGCGGCGCGGAAGTCGTCCGCCTGCCCAATCCGCGCAAGGAAGCTCCCGAGAACGAGCTGATCGTCAAGAACGACAAGTTCCTCGGCCTCGGACTGGCGCCGATCACGCTCGAAACCGGTCTGCTCGGCGAGATCGTCGACGTCGCCAAGAAATATGCTTACCGCGTTGATCGCTCGCGCGTTCCGGCCGTTTCCGCCTGGACCAAGGACCTCGCCGCGACGGTCAACCATGATCCAGAAGGCAAGAGGTTGAAGTCCGTGTCATGATGCCCGGAAGCGAAATGCTGCAGGGGTTGCGTTCGCAAACCCGCCCTCACGCCAGACAGGCATTCGTGACCCTCGTCACGAATGCCGACTATGCCATGGGTGCATTGGCGCTGGCCCGTTCGATAGCCCAAAGCGGCACGAAGGCCGATATCGTCGTGCTGCATACGGCAGGCGTCGATGAAGACGACCTCGCCCCGTTGGCGGCGCTCGACTGCCGATTGATCGAGGTCGAGCATCTCCCCCTGTCAGAAGCCTTCAATGAGCGGCATGACCGTGGCAATCTCCATGCGAGCGCGCCCTTCACCAAGGGCCGCAAGCCGTCCTTCCATACGCCGCTCGACAACTTCTGCAAGCTGCGGCTCTGGCAGCTGATCGAATACGACACCTGCGTCTTCATCGATGCCGATGCGCTGGTTCTGCGCAATGTCGACCGGCTCTTCGACTATCCGGAATTCTCCGCCGCGCCGAACGTCTATGAAAGCCTTGCCGATTTCCATCGGCTAAATTCCGGCGTCTTCGTCGCCAAGCCATCGCTTGCGACCTTTCAGCACATGCTGGAGCACCTTGATCGCCCCGATGTTTTCTGGCGACGCACGGATCAGACTTTCCTCGAGGCATTCTTCCCGGACTGGCACGGGCTGCCTGTGTTCATGAACATGCTGCAATATGTCTGGTTCAGCATGCCCGAGCTCTGGAACTGGGACAGCGTGTCGATCGTGCATTATCAGTATGAGAAGCCCTGGGAGGAAAACCATCCCAAGGCCGAACAGTTGAGGCCGCTGATCGAGCTTTGGCAGAGTTTCCACACCGGCCGGAACATGCCCGATATCGCCACGCTCGCGAATCCGAGAGCGGCGGCATGAAAGTGCTGATATCAGGCGGAACAGGTCTCGTCGGCCGATACATCGCCGACACGCTGCTATCTGCCGGATACAAGGTTGCGATCGGCGGACGCAGTCCGCCGCCGGGCGGCTTCTTCTCGCAACCCGTTTCCTTCGTGCCTCTGAGCCTCGATCCAGCGAAAAACCAGAGCTGCGCTTTCGACGACGCCTATTTCTTCGTGCATGCAGCCTTCAGCCACATCCCCGGCAAATATCGCGGCGGCGAAGGCAACGACCCGGAAGGCTTTCGCCGGCTTAATCTCGACGGCACGGTCAAGTTGTTCGAGACGGCCAGAAAGGCCGGCATTCGCCGCTGCATCTTTCTTTCCTCCCGCGCCGTCTATGGCGAAGGGATTGCCGGAGAACACCTGACGGAGGCCATGAAGCCGAAACCGAATACGCTCTACGGCGAAGTGAAGCGCGACGCGGAGCATGCCCTCTTTTCCCTGTCGGCACCCGGCTTCGCAACTGCGAGCCTGAGGGCGACGGGCGTCTACGGCGACCTGCGGCCCAATAAATGGGACGGGCTGTTCGAAGACTATCTGAACGGCAAGGCGGTTGCGTCCCGTGCGGGAACCGAAGTTCACGGCCGTGACCTCGGCCACGCGGTTCGTCTTCTGCTGGAAACGGAAGCCGGCCGCATCGACGGCGAAGCCTTCA
Source organism: Martinezella tropici (assembly GCA_000799755.1). Classification (GTDB taxonomy): domain Bacteria; phylum Pseudomonadota; class Alphaproteobacteria; order Rhizobiales; family Rhizobiaceae; genus Rhizobium; species Rhizobium tropici_A. The sequence continues at coordinate 318,026 of JUHI01000002.1, read as the reverse complement.
ATCTATCGGACATACTGACCGATACGCACGAGATCCTGAAGCATCTTCAGAGCGCAACAAGCTGTCCCAACACGCTGCCCGCACCCGCGCCACACAGTACCGTCAGCGCCATGAATACGTCGAAGATCCGCGCGCTCGGATGGCAAGGCGGCGGAAAGGAACGTCTGCAGCGGACTATCGAAACCCTGGCGAGGACAATGCCGCAGCAATCCGGCATCAGCGCATCAGCTTCGTTTCATCCCAACCGAGCGCACGCAACTCCTCGCCCCTGAAGCGCGCATCATCGGCAACGATGAACTCGTCGAGCTGCGGCGGTGCAACACTGGTTCCGGCGAGCATGGCATGCACCTGCCCGCGATGATGCGTCTGATGCTGAAACAGATGGTTCAGCACGTCGTCCGCCCTCTCCCGCTGTATACGGCCGCTGCGCTGGATATCGACGACCCTCATGGCGGTCTGGGGCGCCAACTCCTCGCAGAAGGCGACCAGCCGTCGATCGACATCCGCCTGCTCCCGGCTCAATACATCCAGCCGGTCATACGGCTCATCGACCTCGAAGGCTTTCAGGCCCAGCGTGCCGCCTTCGAGCGCATCGACATAGAACCAGTCCACCGTCAGGATGTGATTGAGGGTCGCCTTGATCGACGGAAAGAAGCTCACCCGCTTCGCCTCGAATTCGCCGGACTTCAGCGCCGCGCAGGCCCGATACAGCCGGACATTCGCCAGGGCATTGTTATAGGCGAGCTTGCGAAAGCTGCGAACCGGATCGAAATCGGCCATCAAATCCCCCTAGGGCTTGTCGAGATCGCCATCCCGCCAGACGAGATGACGCGACGCCGGCGGCAGGTTTTCGATTTCCTCGGCAATGAAATAGGGCGGGATGTCGAGCGCGACCAGCGCCGCTCGCGTCGCCCGCACCCATTTGAATTCCAGGTCGTTGTCGCCGTCCTGGACGCGATGCACGATCTCATCGGGATCGAAAGGAAAGTCGACCGGAGTATCCATCAGATAGTAGAGGCCGAGTTCATGCCAGTCCATCTGCTCGTAATGGAAGAAATTCTCCACTGACCACAGCAGACGGCCGACCGTGACGTCAATGCCGAGCTCTTCCATCATCTCCCGTCGCAAGGTCTCTTCCGAGGTCTCGCCGATCTCAGCCCGGCCGCCGGGAAAGGTCCAGAAGCTTTCATGCGTTGCACGATGCACCAGGACATATCCGTCGCGAAATCCAAGACCCGCAACACGCATCTGGAAGCGCGAACTACCTGCGTTCAATCTGATGAGCTTACGTTTCCGCATGATCCCCTATCCCACGTCGATGACGACGATCTCCGGCGGAACGCCGAGGCGGACCGGCGCGATGGAGCATCCGAGGCCACCCGATACGATGATGTGGCGCTCCTCCTCGACGATATGGCCATAGACATATCGGTCACCATAGCGGGACGGCGAATAGGGCGACCAGCCGAAGATCCTTACCTGCCCACCATGCGTATGTCCGGACAGGGTGAGCGATACCCGCGACGGGACGGCGGGGAAGATATCCGGCTCATGGGCGAGAAGAATGACCGGCGCATTATCCGTGACCTGCGCCAGCGTACCCCCGAGATCGTCGAGCCCTTTCGTATAGGGTCGCTTCCAGCGTATGCTCCGCCGCAGGGCGAGCTGATCCTCGACGCCGGCGAGCCAGAACCCTTGGCCCTCCTTTTCCAGGCGCGCCGCCCGATTGGAATAGACTTCGATACCGACGGCCGACAAGGCGCGATGGCTGAAGGTCGGTCCGTGGCCGGTTCTCTGGGCCGTCGCATCGTGCCACCAATCATGATTGCCGAGAATGGCATGAACGCCAAGCGGCGCCTTCAGCTTCGCAAGCTCCGCCGCCCAAATGCGATGATCGACACGACCGGTAACGAGACTGGTTCCCGACGTGTAGTCACCCAGCAGCAAGATGATATCGCCGCCGAGCTCATTGGCATGAGCGCAGATCGAACCGATACGCTCGGCCGTCATCCAGGGTTCGCAGGCGTGGAAATCCGCAAGCGCCACGATCCTGAGCTTCAGCCCGGGCGTCCATCCAGGCGGCGTCAACCCGTAACGGGTCACATCCAGACGGATAACCGGCTCATATCCGAGGGCATATCCCCCGAGAGCCATCAAACCGAAAACGCTGCCGCCGAAAAGCTTCAGAAAGGCACGACGGCCGAGCATTCAGTCCCCCTCCTGGAACAGCCGGAACTGGGCGGCCTCCAGGTCCTTGGGCGGCTGCAGGCCCAGATGCTTCCAGGCGATAGCAGTCAAGACACGGCCGCGCGGCGTCCTTTGAATGAAGCCCTGCTGGATCATATAGGGTTCGATAATGTCTTCGATCGCATCGCGCGGTTCGGAAAGGCCGGCGGCGATCGTTTCGATGCCGACAGGCCCGCCACCGAAGTTGACGGCGATCATGTTGAGGTAGCGTTTGTCGAGCTGGTCGAAGCCGACATTGTCGACGAGAAGCCTCGTTAGCGCCTCGTCGGCAATCTCCCGGGTCACAGCCTCGACCTTGGCGACCTCGGCGAAATCGCGCACGCGGCGCAGCAGCCGGCCGGCGATGCGCGGCGTGCCGCGGGCCCGGCGCGCAATCTCGCGCGCGCCCTCATCAGTCATACCGAGACCCATCAGCCTGGCACCGCGCCGGACGATCAGTTCCAGTTCCTCGACCGTGTAGAAGCTCAGCCGCACGGGAATGCCGAAGCGATCGCGCAACGGCGTCGTCAGCAGGCCGAGACGGGTCGTCGCGGCAACCAGCGTGAACTTGGCAAGATCGATCTTGACCGAACGCGCCGCCGGCCCCTCGCCGATGATGAGATCGAGCTGGAAGTCCTCCATCGCCGGATAGAGGATTTCTTCGACGGCCGGGTTGAGACGATGGATTTCGTCGATGAAGAGCACGTCGCGCTCTTCAAGATTGGTCAGCAGCGCCGCAAGATCGCCCGCCTTGGCGATGACCGGGCCGGAGGTCGAGCGGAAATTGACCCCGAGCTCCTTGGCCATGATCTGCGCCAGCGTCGTCTTGCCGAGGCCGGGAGGCCCAACGAACAACACATGGTCAAGCGCCTCGCCGCGTCCCTTGGCCGCTTCGATGAAGACCTTCAGATTGGCACGCGCTTCCGCCTGGCCGGTGAACTCGTCCAGCGATTGCGGCCTGAGCGTCGCATCGATATCTTCGCCCCGCTTTTCCGGCGATATCAGACGTGCGGCTTCACTCATGTCAGAGGTTCCATTCCCGGTATGCGTTTCGCAGCTTCCGCGCCGAAGGCAGTATCACATCTGCCGCGTCGAAAACATTCTTTGGCGAAGAGGCGCAGAAGCTCGATCTCTCGACTTTGCGACAATAGTAAGGATTGCGGAAGGTGCAAAGCCTCACCGCGAGAGTTCCTTGAGGCCGAGGCGGATCAGCTTGGCACTGTCGGCGCCCTCGCCGGCGGCTTTCAGGGCAGCGGCAACGGCATTGGCGGCCTGATCGCGCGAATAGCCGAGATTGCTGAGCGCCGAGACGGCATCGGCAACCGGCGCGGCCGCAACCCCATCCCCCAATTCCTGCTTGAGCCCGATATTGGCAGCATCTCCGGCAAAGGCCGGAGCCTTGTTCTTGAGTTCCGTCACGATGCGCATCGCAACCTTCGGGCCGACGCCGGGCGCCCGCGAAACGGCGGCGCGATCCTGCAGGGCGATCGCATTGGCAAGCTCGGCCGGCGTCAGCGTCGACAGCAGCGCCAGCGCCACCTTGGCGCCCACGCCCTGCACCGTCTGCACGATGTTGAACCATTCGCGTTCCAGCGCCGTCATGAAACCGAAAAGCCGGATCTGATCCTCGCGCACATAGGTCTCGATAAAGAGAATGCAGGCCTCGCCGACGGAGCCGAGCTTCGACAATGTTCGGGCCGAGCAATAGGCGACATAGCAGACGCCATGCACGTCCACGAGCACATAGTCTTCGCCGATCTCTTCTATTGTGCCTTTCAGCTTGCCGATCATGGATAAAGTCCGTCAGGGATGGGTTTCGGGGGAAATGAGGTCAACAGTCGGGAAATAGGACCGATAGCCTTTGGAATCTCGTGTCAATATCGAGTAACCGCGAATAGCGGCATGCGCACCGATCAGAAAGTCGGGAAGAATACGCTCGCGTCCCCCACCACTCTGGCGATAAATCTTGAAAGCCGCGGCAGCGGCAAATGCAGCGGACCAAGGCAGGCTTTCGCGACGAAATTCGCTTTGCGGCAACAGTTCGTCCACCTGGTCCACACTGCTGTAACGCACCGAGAATTCCGCATAGATAATGGGGTTGATGACGACCGGTCCTCGCTTGAAAGCGGAAAGAACCTGTCCGCTGGACCAGCCATGCCAAGCTGAATTTGAGATCGCCAAATCAACCAGCACATTCGTGTCGACGATGGTGACCATGTTCACCGGTCACGGGTCATCGACATCAACGCGTCGGCGTCGATATCCTGATCGCCGGTGCCTTCCAAACGCTTGAGAGTGGCCATGAACCGATCGAGCCGCTGCCGATCTTCCATTTCCCGCTTACCGTTCTTGGGCGAAACAACCAGCTTTCCATCCTCGACGGAAAATATGACTTCACTGTTGAGCTCTATGCCAGCCAATTCGCGCAAGTCGCGGGGAATGGTCACCTGCCCTTTGGATGTCACACGCATTCTTACTCTCCGATCCTGGAGTAAGAATTATCATTACCACAAGAACAAGTCAAGAACAAACTATCCTGCCAATGCCGCCTGCCGTAGCCGGCTGGCGCCGCGGTTATGGGCATGGCAGACGGCAATGGCGAGCGCATCGGCCGCATCATTGCCCTTGAACTCGACCTTGGGCATCAGGATCTTCAGCATCATGTGGATCTGCTGTTTCTCGCCGTGGCCGACGCCGATGACTGCCTTCTTGACCGCATTCGGCGCATATTCCGACACCGGCAGGCCGGCGCGCGCCGGCACCAGCATGACGACACCACGCGCCTGGCCGAGCTTCAACGTCGCCACGGCATCCTTGTTGACGAAAGTCTGCTCGACGGCGGCCTCGTCTGGCTGATAGCTGTGAACGACCTCGGCAAGCCCGTCATGCAGCTGGCAAAGGCGGGATGCGAGATCCATGTCACCATCCGACGTCACGGTTCCCGACGCGACGAAACGCAGGGAGTTGCCGAGCGTGTCGATGATGCCCCAACCGGTACGGCGCAGGCCCGGATCGATACCGATGATGCGAATCGTATTCTGCATAAGCCAACCTATCTTTCAGCCCTGACATGTGCCAGCAAAATGTGAACAAAACAAAAACAAGACACAGTTTGCGATCACTGAGGCCGCACGAAAAACATCGTGACGAAATTGCGGCATGGGGTTTGGAATGCGCGGACGGCGCTCCTACATGTGGGAGCAACCCTCCCTTCAACCACGCAGGTTTCTTGCCATGGTTCCCTTTTCCATCCTCGATCTTTCGCCCGTTGCCGAAGGCAGCACCATCAGCCAATCCTTCGAAAGCTCGAAGCGCATGGCGCAGAAGGCGGAAGAACTTGGCTACAACAGGTTCTGGCTCGCCGAGCATCACGGCATGCCCGGGATTGCGAGTGCTGCAACATCCGTCGTCATCGGCCATGTCGGCGCTGCCACCTCCCGCATCCGCATAGGTTCGGGCGGCGTCATGCTGCCGAACCATTCGCCACTCGTCATCGCCGAGCAGTTCGGGACGCTGGAAGCCCTGTTTCCCGGCCGTGTCGATCTAGGCCTTGGCCGTGCGCCAGGCACCGACATGCGTACGGCGCAGGCCCTGCGCCGCAACATCGACGCCGGAGCGCAAAGCTTCCCGCAAGATATCGTCGAGCTGCAACATCTTCTGAGCCCGGCCGATGAGGGCCAGATTATCCTCGCCGTTCCCGGCCATGGCTCCAGCATACCCATCTGGCTGCTCGGCTCGAGCCTCTACAGCGCCCATCTCGCCGCCATGCTCGGCCTGCCCTACGCCTTCGCCTCGCATTTTGCGCCGGAATCCCTGATGGACGCCATCGCCATCTATCGCGACCGCTTCACCGCTTCGGCCACACTGGAAAAACCCTATGTCATGGTCGGCGTCATGGGCGCGGTCGCGGAAACGGACAAGGAAGCGCAGTACCACTTCACCTCGGCACAGCAGCAATTCGTCAACCTGCGGCGAAACGTGCGCGGCCCCTTCCCGCGCCCGCTTGAGCGCATGGACGATTTCTGGACGCCGATGGAAAAGCTGAACGTGGAAAATACGCTGCGTTATGCCGTGGTCGGCTCTCCCGCCACGGCGGAGACGAAGCTCTCGCAATTCATCAAGGACACCGGGGCCGACGAAGTCATCATTTCGATGCCGGTCCACAATATCGAGGCGCGGCTGAAGTCGGTGGAACTCTTCGCGACGCTTCCAAGCTTCAAGAAAGCCGCCTGACCTTTACGGAAAAGTTTCCGGTGAGCCCACTTTGCGTGAGCTCACCGGACGATCGACGGGCTCAAGCCACGAGCCTCGTCTTCCAATGACGGCGGACGACCATATCCGCCGAGAGCTTTCCGCCGCCGGCAACGATCAGCACGAACATCCCGCCCGCGATCGCCAGATCCTTCTCGAAATGCAGCAACTCGTTGTGGCTGGCGAAGTTCGTGTGAAAGAGCGTCGCCGTCAACAGGCAGAACAGGCCGAGGCCAAATGCTGCCAATCGCGTCATCAACCCGATTGCAATCGCAAGCCCGGCTGAAAGCTGCAGCAGAATGGTGGCGGTTGCTATGGGCGCAGCGACGCCGAGCTTGGCCATGGCCTCCAGCGCACCATCGAAATTACTGGCAAGTTCGATGCCCTCCTCCAGAAAGAGCAACGACAGCAGCAGGCGGCCGAACAACAGGGCCATGTCTGCCAAGTTGACGAGAACGGCATTCTCCGTTTCGAATTCCATGGCCTATCTCCTTCCCATTAATATCCGCAGGCTGTCCGGCGGCATCTCACCGACTTGATCGAATGGAAATGCCGCCGGATCGGTTGAAGCCGCGAGCTAGTTGTTGCCCTTTGCGGCGATCGCCTTGGTCAGGTCTTCAAGCTCCTCGCAGCCTGCCGGGCAAAGCTTGGCAAGCGTTGCCAGCTGCTCCCGGGCCTTGGGCATGTCGCCGGTCTCGACATAGAGTTCGCCGAGATATTCGTGCGCGCCCTTGTGATCGGGCTGCAGTTCCAGGGCCTTGGTGTAGTAGGTGAGCGAGGTCTTGAAATCGCCGGTCTTGCGCAGGGTGAAGCCCATCAGATTATAGACATCGGCCTGCTGGTGCTCCTCTGCGATATCGCGAAGCTCGGCGAGCGCACCGGCATAATCCTTCGCATCGATCTTGGCGCGAACCGAGGTGAGGTCCGGCGCGTCAGTCGATTCCATGTTGTCGACGGCGAAGGCAACGCCTGCTGTCGCGGCGGGCAGGATGGCGACGGCGCACAGGCCGGCGATCCCGAAAATGGCATGTCTGAACATGGTACTTGCTCCTGTTTTGGCCGCTCAGGCCTGGATGGTGGGGGTAAAGCCGTAGGCATTGCCGTCCTTGACGAAGGTGCCGGAGCCTGGGAACGGGAAATGCGATCCGCAGATCCTGATCTTGTCGGCAATGACGCGATCGATCAGCCTGCGGCGGGTGGTGACGGCCATCGGGCCGTCCTGATCGTAAGTGCCTTCCCATTCCGGATGGGGGGCAAGCAGCGCCGGCACATACATGATGTCGGCCGAGACCATCAGCTGCTCGCTGCCGCCATCGATGAGGAAGACCGAGTGCCCCGGCGTATGGCCATAGGCGGCCAGCATATGCACGCCGGGCGCCACTTCGGCATTATCCTCGACCAGCTTCCAGTTCTTCCACGTCGGGAAGACGGAGGCAATGCGCCGGCCGGCTTCCTTGCGGCCTTCCGCCAGCTTGTCGACACGGCCGGGATCGGTCCACCAATTGTATTCGGCAGCGTTGACGATCAGTTCGGCATTCGGGAAGATTGCCGCGTTCGTTCCCTTTTCCATCAGGCCCCAGACATGGTCGGGATGGAAATGCGAGATCATGATCGTATCGATCTTCTTGTAGTCGATACCGGCGGCGGCCATGTTGGCCGGCAGATGCGTGGCATTGGTTTGCCACTGCCCGACACCCGAGCCGGCATCCATCATGATCTTGCGGCCGCCGATATCGAGAACGACGACGGTCAGCGGAATGGGCATGAAGTCCGTGGTAAGGCCGGCCTTGGAAAGCGCGTCCTTGGTGTCTTCGACGGAAGCATTCTTGATGAAGGCCGGATCGTGGGGCTTGCGCCAGATGCCGTCATAAATGGCCGTGACCTCGATCGAACCGACCTTGTATTTGTCGAAACCGACCGTTGGCTCCAGCGGGGTGGCGGCAAAGGCTTGCGGGATGAATTCGAGCTTCGACGACAGACCGAAGGCTGCCGCAGCTACAGCCGTGCCGAGAACGGTGCGGCGGGTCATATCAAACATCGCAATATCTCCTCAGGGTTATGGCTTTCGGGCCAGGCGGAGGTCGCAAGCGATAGCGGCCATCCACTGAGGAAGAAGATCGACGGCGATGGGCGCTTATTCCCCATCAGAGGGAGATTTTTATCAAGCCATTGATATATATGGAATTATTCTATCGAGATGGATTAAAGCGGTGACATCACAGACTTCGACATCTGGTATCGGCGATTTTTTTGCATGCGATCGGGAATAAAACTCGCACGTGCGCGATCTAGCTTCTCAGACAACATTGCAAGCGCCCTATCCGAAGCTTACAGTCGACATCGGCGTTTTGCGGGGATCACGATGACAGACGCCCGAATGATGACTTCGATGACGCTCAGTGACCCGCTCCAGGCATGGACATGGCGCTGGCCGCAGGACACCGCAATACGCCGGCTGGCGCGGCTTCTGGCTCGCCTGCGGGCAGCCATCGCGGCGCCGAAAGCCATCAAACGCATCCTCCTGATGACGGTGGCGGAGCCCTCGGCCAAAGCTGCACCGCTGCAGCATGCAATCTCATCGCCCGATGAGACCATGCGTCGCTTCCAGCATACGATCCTCCCGCATCTCGACGCCGCCTATAATTTCGCGCGCTTCCTGAGCCGGGATGCCGATGCCGCACAGGATATCGTGCAGGAGGCATATCTGCGCGCCTACCGTGGCTTCGGCGGCTTTCGCGATGGCGATGCCCGTGCCTGGACATTTACCATCGTCCGCAATTGCTACCATGCTTGGCTGCAGGAAGGACGTCGCAAGACCCGCTACGAACAACCGATGACCGACGAACGGGAGACGGACGAAGGTTCGCCCTCCGCCGAACCTGCTTCCGAGGAGGATACGCCGGAAGCAGCCTTTATCCGCAAGTCGGAAACGCAGCGCGTGCGCGAGGTCATCAACATGCTGCCCGATGCCATGCGCGAGATCCTGGTCCTGCGCGAACTTGAGGATCTTTCCTACAAGGAGATCGCCGACATTATCGATGCGCCGATCGGCACTGTCATGTCACGCCTCGCCCGCGCCCGCCGCGATTTCGGCGAGATCTGGCGCAGCCTTGAAGGAAAAGAGGCGGCGCGATGAGCGGCGGGGAACAAGACGATCATGGCGAGTGGGCTGACCTGCTGCACGGTTTCATCGACGGCGAACTGGACGCAGCCAATGCCGCCCGCTTCGAGGCGCATCTGGCAACCTGCCCGGAATGCGCCAACGAGATGGAGAATGCCCTGATGGTCAAGCGTCTGTCCGCACGCGAAGGCGTGAAATGGCAAGCGCCGGAGGCCGTCCATGCTCGCGTGCGGGCGGCACTTTCGCTGGAACAGGCCATGACGAGGCGCGCAACGGCGGCCGCGAACCAAGCGGGAAACCCGTGGCGCCGCGGCTTGCGTTTCATCCGTGACTGGAGCTTCGTGCCGTCACTCGCGGTGCTGGCTGCAAGCCTCATGCTGGTGCTGAACGTGCCGCAGCAGAGCCAGTCGATCGAGGATCAGCTTCTTGCCAGCCACGTTCGTTCGATGCTCGCCGATCATCTGACCGACGTGCTGACCTCCGATCAGCACACCGTCAAGCCTTGGTTCAACGGCAAGATCGATTTCTCGCCGCCCGTGGTCGATCTGGCGGCACAGGGCTTCCCTCTCGTTGGCGGCCGGGTGGACTACCTCGACGGCCGCGTAGTGGCGGCGCTGATCTACCGCCGGCACGGCCATGTCATCAATCTCTTCATTTGGCCCGCCACGTTGGAGACTCGCAGCAATACCGAGAAGGATGGCTATAATTTCGTCGAATGGCACGTGGACGGGCTGGTCTTCTGGGCCGTCTCTGATGTCGCCGCACCGGACCTTTCCGCCTTCCGCGACGATTTCACCCGCGCGACAAACCCATAACGCAGAAAGCCGGCCGCATCGCTGCGGCCGGCTTTCTTGGATAACTACGAAGGATCAGGCCGAGAGCTTGGCCAGTACCTCTTCCGAAACTTCGAAGTTCGAATAGACATTCTGAACGTCGTCATCGTCTTCAAGATTGTCGATGAGCTTCAGCAGCGACTGCGCCTTTTCTTCGTCGACCGGCACGTTGTTCTGCGCGCGCCAGATCGCCTTGACCGTCTCGGCTTCGCCGAGTGTAGCTTCGAGCGCCTTGGCAACTTCGCCGAGGGATTCAAAACCGCAGATGATCACATGACCTTCTTCATCGCTCTCGACGTCATCGGCGCCGGCTTCGATCGCTGCTTCCATGACCTTGTCGGCATCGCCAACAGTCGGCTTGTAGGTGATTTCGCCAACGTGATCGAAGGAGAAGGACACCGAACCGGTTTCGCCGAGCGCGCCGCCGGCCTTGGTGAAGATCGAGCGGACGTTGGAAGCCGTGCGGTTGCGGTTGTCGGTCAGCGCTTCGACGATGATCGCCGTGCCGCCGGGGCCGTAACCCTCGTAGCGGATCGCGTCGTAATTCTCGGTGTCGGCACCGGACGCCTTCTTGATGGCGCGATCGATATTGTCCTTCGGCATCGACTGGGCCTTGGCGTTCTGGATCGCCAGGCGCAGGCTTGCGTTCATGGTCGGGTCGGGCAGGCCCGATTTGGCAGCGACGGTGATTTCGCGCGCCAGCTTCGAGAACATTTTCGAACGCACCGAGTCCTGACGACCCTTGCGGTGCATGATGTTTTTAAACTGTGAATGGCCAGCCATGGCACCCCTGTTCACGTCTTTTGTTGGGAATGGCTGCCTTATAAGAGCGAAGCGGCCTTCATTCAAGTAAAAAGCCGGGTAACGGCGGCGGCAGAAGCCTTCCGCCGCCATTCCTATGGCATGACGGCAAGCCTTCCCGCCTGGATATCCGCAACGGTCTCCATGGCCTTGTTCAATCCCTCGAGCGAAGCCGTTCCCTCACGGAGGATCGGCCTCGGATCGGTAAGACTTTCAGTCATCACGCCATATCTCGCCCGGAAGATGGTGCCGGTCTTGAGCTGGCCGATGATTTGGCTGGCCGGAACGCAGCCCTTACCGTCGGTGGTAATCGGGGGGTTATTGTCGACTCGCATCAAGGCGGTGATCACGCTCCCAGTTACACAGACGCTTTGTGGCGTGGTCGAATTGCCGTAGCGGATGCGAAGGGGCGCCCCCGGCACGGTGGAGATGCTGCAATCCCGCTTGTCGGTCATCGAGTCGATCGGGCAGTCGACGCTCCAAGTGCCGGGCGTGAACGGATCGCTGCTTTTGCCGACGAAAACCGATCCGTGACTGAATTTCTCGATGCGGTAGCCATCGGATGTCGTGCTGACCGGGTTTGGAGAGACACAACCCGATAGCGCCGCAGCCATTATTGCAGTCAAAAGAACTCGGTTCATGCGCTTCCCCCAATGGTACAGCGCAATCAATCATGACGAGTGGAGGTTGCATAGATAGGCGCGATGCATATCCCAACGAAAATCGTCAAAGCCCCTTGAGCACATAGATCAGCGGCTTGCGTGGCAAGGTCTTCACGGACACAGTAACACTTGGCGTCGGCGCATAGCCGACATCGAAATCGGGACCGAAAAGCGCCAGGAACTGGTCGATCGGCGGTCCCCAGCGATGCATGGGCAGGATCAGCGACGAACGCAGCCGCTTGACGACGCGGCTCATGCTGTCCGCCCCCATGGTCAGGCCGCCATCGACCGGCACCATCACCACGTCGAGCCGGCCGATCTCGGCATATTGCTGGTCGGTAAGCTCGAAATGCAGATGTCCCAGATGGCCGATGCAGAGGCCCGCCACCTCGAAGATGAAGATCGAATTGCCATTGGCCTCGATGCCGCCGCCCCAGGAGCGAATGTCGGTCACGACATTGCGGATCAGCGTGTCGCCGACGGTCATGCGGATCTTTGCCGGCTCTCCGGGCGTATCGCTCCATCCATGCAGCACATATTTGATCGCCGGATCGGGTGTCAAAGTGTAGTGGCTTGGATGCGCCTTGTTCATCGTCACAACTTCGGGCGTGTAAGGCGGCGGATAGGCGCCGCTATAATCCGTGGCGATGGAAACGCCGCCGGGCGTTTCAATGAAAAGCGTGGCGTGACCGAGGAAAGTGATTTTCACGTCGCCATTGACGGGATCATTGGCAAGCGTCGGGCCGAGGGGAGAAAAACTGGCGAATGTCGCCTTGGGCAGAGACTGCGCGATCGCCTGACACTGGCTCGGCTGCGGACGCACCGGCTTTTGTTGGGCATCCGTTGCGCCCGAGCTAAAGATCATCGCCAGGAAGAATACGGCAAGGACAGGAAATCGCGGCATCATGCCATCCCCTCAAGCCAGACAGTGGCGAAAGGATGCGGCATGACCCGAAACAGGTCCAGCGACATTCAGACGCGATTGCTCACAATCACGTCATCCCATGAGAACGATGAATTAGCGCGCAGCAATCAGCGCCAGAAATCCGGAATGGTTTCCGCAAGGCGCGGGCCGAGCCGCAGCGGCGCGATCTTTTTGGCCAATCCCGTCGCATCGGAAATCTCGACACCAACGCCGCAGATGGTCGCCGGGCCGGAAGCGGCCTCGAACCGTCCCTTCGGCATCTTCGAGATGAACCGGTTGAGCGGCTCTTCCTTTTCCATGCCGAGCGAGGAATCATAGTCGCCGCACATGCCGGCATCCGACATATAAGCGGTGCCCCCATTCAGGATCTGTGCATCGGCGGTCGGCACATGCGTATGCGTGCCGACGACGAAGCTGGCGCGGCCATCGACGAAATGGCCGAAGCACTGCTTCTCGCTGGTCGCTTCCGCATGAAAATCGAAGATGATCGCATCCGCCTGCTCTTTCAGCGGGCAGGCATCCAGAATGGCCTCGGCAGACTTGAAGGGGTCGTCCAGCTCCGGATGCATGAACACGCGACCCATGATGTTGGCCACAAGCACGCGGGCACCATTGCGGGCATAATAGATGCCGGAGCCGCGGCCGGGCGTACCGGCCGGATAGTTGGCGGGACGCAGGAACTGGTCGTGGCGCTCGCAGAAGACAACGGCCTCCTTCTGGTCCCAGACATGGTTGCCCGTCGTCACCACATCGGCGCCGGCATTGATGGTTTCGAGGAAGATATCCTCGGTGATGCCGAAGCCGCCGGCGGCATTCTCGCCGTTGACGATGACGAAATCGAGTTTCAGGTCGGACACGAGCCCCGGCAGGCGATCCCATACCGCAGTCCGTCCCGTCTTGCCGACCATGTCACCCAGAAAAAGCAGCCGCATTCCCTATCCAATCACTTCCGAAACGAAATTGAGTCCGCTCTCGGTCAAAATCGCGTCAAGACGGATATCATGCGGCTCAGCCGGTACTGATGGCACTTCTTGGCAATCGAATGCAATGCCGATCAGCCGCGGATTCAAGCCTTTTTGGTGCAAACGGTCGATCGCACGGTCATAATAGCCGGCTCCATAACCGATGCGATGACCCGTTTTGTCGAAAGCGGAAAGCGGCACCAGCATGACATCGGGATCGAGCACGGCCGCATCGGGCCCCGGTCCCGACGTACCGAAACCGGAGGAGACAAGCGGGGCGCCGGGCAGAAGTTCGCGAAAGACGATCGTGCTGCGGTCGACGATGACGGGCACGCAAAGCCGCGCGCCTCGCTCCCGCAAGCGGGCCATCAACGGCCTTATGTCCACTTCGGACCGGATCGGCAGAAAGCCGGAAACGATCTCTCCCGGCTCGACATCGATGGCATCGCCATGATCGGCCATGGCAAGCCCCTTCTCGATACGCTCTTCCGGCGCGATCGCGTCGCGCTCGGCAAGACGCTCCTTGCGATATTGGGCTTTCAGCTCTCTAGGGCTCATCGGATCTTCGCAAACATCTATGATATCACGAAAACATAATGAGCCGGCAGCGCATTGCAAAGCGCGAATGCGACATGCGGCTGTCGCAGCAAGGAGCCGGCGCGATCAGCCCTTGCGAATGATCGACAATTTTCCGTCGCCATCCACATGCGCGCGAACATTTTCATAATTCTGCAGTGTCGTGTGATTGGTCTCGATCGGATGCGAATGCGTGGCGGTGATGACCACCACATCGGCACCGGCCGCCTCGCCCGCCTTGACGCCGGCCATAACGTCTTCAAACACCAGGCATTCCGAAGGGCTGAGGCCGAGGCGCTGTGCACCGAGAATATAGCCCTGCGGATCAGGCTTGCCGACCTTGACGTCCTCGGCTGTCACGATGAAGCGCGGCACCGGAATTCCGGCAGCATCCAGCCGCGCCAGCGCCAGGCGGTAGGGCGACGAGGTCACGATCGCCCAGCGCTCCGGCGGCAGCGACGCCAGGAAATCGACGGCGCCCGGCAGTGCGACGACACCTTCGACATCGGCAATCTCGGCCTGCTCGATCTTCAGCGCCTCCGCGATCGGATCGACCCCAGGCAGATTCAACTGGCCAATCGTATCGACGCCGCGCTTGCCATGCATGGTCGGCATGAACTTCTCGACATCAAGACCCTGGGCACGCGCCCAGTTGCCCCAGACGCGCTCGGCTGCGGCGATCGAATTGATGATCGTGCCGTCCATGTCGAACAGGAAGCCGGAATAGATCTTGGTGAAGGCGGAAGACGATGCAGCGGACAAGGACGGACCTTTCTGGATGGGACGGTGAGCAAGCACGGCATGAAACCGGCTCCCGATAGATGTTTCTTCCGACTAGCGGCACGCGGCGCAAGAAGCAAACGAATGCTGATGCAGGGCACACGAAAGCCGCGCGATCGGCAACGTCAAACCGGATGAAGGTGGGGGATCGCGATTGGAAGAAGGCGGTAGCGCGCGGCGAGACCTCTGCCGCGCGCTGCAATCAATCACTCGCCGAGGCGGCTCTTCAGACCATTGATGATATGGTTCGCCAGCGCCTCGTAATCGTCGTCGAAGTGATGGCCGCCATCCATGGCGATGATTTCTGCACCGGTGCCCTTCAGCAGCGGGCAGGCGACATCTTCGTCGTCATCCTTGCCATAGACGCACTGCACCATCTTCGGATTGATCGACTTGAGGTCGGTGACGGGATCGCCGCCCTTCCCTTCGCTTGTCGCGCCGAGCCAGCCCATGACCGAGATCACATAGTCGACCTTCTGCGACAGCGACAGCAGCGATATCTGCACGATCTTGTCCTTTGCAGCCTGCGGCAGGCGATTATAGCTCGCCGGCAGCACATCGGCCCCGAAGGAGTAGCCGACCAACACCACATGCTTGACCTTGAAGCGCTTGGTGTAGAAGTCGATGATCCGTCCGAGGTCCGTTGCCGTCTGCTGCGGGTCCTTCTCGGTCCAGAAATAATGCAGTGAATCGACGCCGACGACCGGAATGCCCTGATCCTGCAGATAGCTGCCGACTTCTTTGTCGATATCGCGCCAGCCGCCGTCGCCGGAATAGACGATGGCGAGCGTGTCCTCCGTTGGCGTCGTCTCCATGACGTCGACCGGCAGGCCGAGCGGCGACTTGGAGCTGTCGATCGTCTTCATCAGATCCGCAAGCGAAGCCTCGAGCGTCGCATAGGTGTCGGTATTGTCCGAATCCGTTGCCTGGACGTCGGGATGATCCTTCTGGAGCTCCTCGACATGCTCGCGTCCGTCCTTCGGCGCGTTGGCGGTGAAGGTGACGAGGATCGGGTTCGGCAAGGTGCCGTCCTGCAGGCCGAAGGACACCATGTCGCCATCGGTCTTCTTTTCGGCCGGCGTGCAGAGTTCCTGCTTCAGCCCAATGCCTGCCGTCGGATCGACGGCGAGCGTACCGGCAACGGTCGCATCCGGCGTCTGGGCCGCAATCGTCAGCGCCATGGCGCCGCCCGCGCCGACGCCCGCGATGATCGGAAGCTGATAGGTGCTGTCGGCAAAGGAGCGCTGCACCTGCTGGCTGAGCGATTCCAGATCCGCGACGATATAGATGCAGCCGTCGTTCTGCTTGACGTCGTATTTGTTGAGCGACGCCAGAAAGGACGGATAGTCGATGCCGATGACCAGCGAGCCGTTGGCGACGAGCTTGTCGGCAACCGCCTTCTCCTTGTCGCCCCAACCGGCGAGATCGGAAATCAGCACGACTTCATTCGAAACCTTGCCCTGCGGTCGCATGATATGCGGCGCCGGGATCATGCCCAGATCGTATTTGCTATCGTCTTCGTCGGCCCTTGCCGCGCCCGTGGCGAGCAGGCCCATCGACAGCATGCCGGCGAAAACCAATGACATTGCGTATTTCAAGATCATTTCCTCACGACCCCCTTTAGTCCGCCCCCGATGAGGAATGTGGCATCCATCAACGCGATCATTGGACTCACACCTCCCGAAACAGCCAGATAGCGCGGCTGCCATTCGGGATGGAATTTGGATTTGAAGGCACGAAGCCCCTTGAAGTTATAGAAGCGCTCGCCGTGTTCGAAGACAGTCCCCCCGACCCTGTCCCAAACCGGCGCCGATTCTCGTCTCGACATGCCCGACAGCGGTGCCATGCCAAGGTTGAAACGCAAAAAGCCCTGACCTTTGAGGTATTCGAGGATCTGCACGAACAGAAAATCCATCGAACCCTTCGGGGCATCGGGCGAAAAACGCATCAGGTCGACGGACCCCTCCTCCTTGGTCTCCGTCATCAGAATATTCGCAAAAGCGACGATCTTACCATCCTTTTTCAACACACCGACCGGCTGCGAGCACACATAGTCTAGGTCGAACGCGCCAAGCGAAAAGCTCTTTTCCTTGGCATTGTGATCTGCAAGCCACGTGTCGGACACATGGGTAAGCTGATCCATGACTTCGGGTATATCTTGCGGCTCGATAACGGCAAATTCTAGTCCATCGCGAACCGCGCGGCTCGCGGTCTGCCTGAGGTTGGCCCATTTGCCGCCTTTCAGCTCGAAATTGGCAAGGTTGACCACGGCCAGTTCACCGAGCTTGTAGGCACGCAAACCGGCATCGGCGCAATAGGACAGAAGCGACGGCGAGATCTGATAGAACACGGAACGGCAACCCGCCGCACGCGCGGTTTCGACGAAACGCCAGATCAGATCCGGCAGCTCGTGTCGTGGGCCGACCGGATCGAAGAGCGCAATCCACGAGCGCCCCTGCTTGCCATACATGATGAAGGCATCGCCCTTTTCCGAGAACATGATGTTCTTGTCGCCCATGCGCACCAGATTGGCGTCTGCCACGCCTTGGCTGCGGACGACTTCGACGGCACGCGTCACGGCATCGCCCGTTACCGGCTCCAGTCGTTTCGTTGCCGGACGCAGAAGGCTGAAGATCGCGATCGCCGCCGAGACGATGCAGATGCCGAGCGCTGCGCGAAGGCCGCGCGGCGCTTCATCGGCGAATTCGAACTGCCACCAGAGCTGGTTGTTGTAGCCGACATCGCGATAGACGAAGAGCAGCACGACGATGGCGCCGATGCAGATCACGGCGATGGAGGTCAGCCATCCGGCCGTCAGCGTCTGGTTGAGCAACGAGGCCGGCCGCTTGAACAGGCGGCGGCTGACGACGAGGCTGAAGACGAAGAAGGCCAGAAGCCCGGCCTCGACAATGGCGATGGCCTTGAGCAACGAGAGGAACAGGGCCAGCAGCGCCGAGAAGATCGCCACCCACCAGGCGCCGTCGAGACGCTGGCTGAGACCGCGCGCTCCCACGATGATCGCAAGCCCGAGCAGGCTCGACAGGAAATGCGCGCTTTCAACGAGCGACAGCGGCAGGTAGCCGGAAAGCACGATCAGGTTCTGATCCGGCGTCGGCGTCACGCTCGAGAAGACCAGCATCATGCCGAGCAGCAATGCGAAGGCCGACAGCAGCTGCGGCATGACGCGCGCGCCGATGCGGCGCATGCTCGAGGCCACGGGATGATCGACGAAGCGGCGCAGCTCCGCCACCGAAATCGCGGCGATGGCGATGACAAGCGGGATGACGTTGTAGATGACGCGATAGAGAACCAGCGAGCTGAGCACGGCATCTTCATTCACCGAGCTGCCGAGCCAGGCGATGATGATGGTCTCAAACACGCCGAAGCCAGCCGGAACGTGGCTGAGCACGCCGAGGCCGACGGCAATTGCATAGATGGCAAAGAAGCCCGGCCATCCGATCGAGGTTTCCGGCAACAGCACATAGAGCACGGAGGCCGAGGCGGCGATATCGAAGGCGGTGACGAGGAACTGCCGCGACCAGGTGCGCGAATCCGGCAGACGGACGGCGACCGGCCCAATGCGCACCTCGCGACCGTTGCGGCCGGCGTAGACAACGAAAGCGAGTGCCGCGAGAATGGCGATGGCGATCAGCCGCAGCCACAATCCGTCGACGCTGATCAGCGGACCGATCTCGTCGGCGATGACCAGAAGCGCGATGGCACCGACGGCGGCGAGGCCAAGACCGAAGGCGAGCGTGACGAAAGCGATGACGCGGGTGATATCGTCCGGCGACAGGCCGAGCCGGGTATAGGCGCGGTAGCGGATCGCGCCGGCGCTGAGCGCGCCGAAGCCGGCCGTGTTGCCGACCGCATAGGCGCTGAAGGAGGTCAGCGCCACATGCGGGAACGGCAGGCGCTTGCCGATATATTCGAGCGCATTCTGGTCGTAGTAGATCAGCGAAGCGAAGCTCAGCCCAGTAAACAACAGCGCAAGCAGCACCGAAGAGATCTTCGTCGTCGTCAAGGCGTGGACGACGTCGTCGTAGCGCACCTCGTTGGTGAGATCGTAGATCGCATAGGCGGCAATGCAGAATACGGCGATGGTCAGAAGACCGATGATCAGGGGGCGGTAGCGGTTCAGCAGACCGACGATACCGCCACGCTCTTCCAATTCTTCATCGGCATTTTCCAGATCGATTGGGCTCGACATACTCTACCTGTCTATAGTGATCTTCGCCGGTTCCGACTGTTCGGATATTCAGCAACATCGACGACGCGTCTTCGCGGAGCCGTATACACTTCTTTCGATGAGCCCGTTGTGACGCGCGCTCCCATCATTCTGAATTTAGGCAATTTTGGCGCAGGCCCCGTTCCGCCAGCAATGAATCTGTTATTATTTAAAGGATTTTGTCATTCACCCGGCTTTTAAGCTTATCCACACACAAAAGTGATCTTCCAAATCCCCGCTCGAACGCCGCCTCTATCAGGAATTCTTCACCCGGTCATCAGTCCGGCCACGCCTTCCATCGGGCGTGCCGTCGCGTTCGAACCGCAGGCGGGGGCGATTATTTGCCGAGCAACCACAACGTAAGATAGATCTTCATCCGCCGTCGTCAACCTGACCTTTCGACCCACTTCGACTGAGCCGGCTGAAGTCAAGGAAAAGAAGCAGTCAGGCGCATGGGCAAACGGATTGGCCCGGCGCCCATCTCGGCGCCGGGCCACCGGCAGATTGGTCAATTCGGGGAAGAGCTTTATGACGCTCGGCACATCTTCTTGGGAGTTCAGCGATCCGGCGCTTCCGCCGGCTCTCCGCGCATTTCACTCAGGAAGAACCCTTCGCGCAGATTAATCCCATATTCCACGAAGGCCTTCATGCAGCAAAGCATCTGCGTCCACCCTTCGCAATTCAGATAGGTGCCACGGCGACCGGCCTCGTCCTCGCGCCAGCCGGTTTCCTCGATGATGACAAGCGTACCGCCATCCTCCAGGGCATCGAACGTCATCTCGACCTTGGTCTTGTAGCGAATGCCATCCTCGCCGGTGCCGCCGTCCCAGTGAAAGACGATGCGCTTGTTATCTTCCACCTCATTGACTTCGACGGGTGCATTCTTCCACCAGATGACCGTCGTTCCCGCGACGAGCGGCGCGCTTGCGCCGCCAACCGTGGTGAAATAGCTCGAAAGCTTCTTCGGATTGACGACCGCATCGAAGACGTCGTCGACCTTGCGACCGATCCGTCCTGAAATCCGAACATTCAATGTCATGGCATCTCCTCCGTTGTCGGTTTGGCCCCATCGCTTCATTGCGGGCGGTCTAATTATGTTATAAAAACATAACATGTCAAACGAATCAGACAGCGACCTCATTTTCAAGGCCCTTGCGCATCGTCGCCGACGCGAAATCCTCGACATGCTCAAGGACGCGCCGCGCACGACCGGCATGCTCTGCGAGGCCTTCACCGACATGGATCGCTGCACTGTCATGCAGCATCTGAAAGTGCTTGAAGAAGCCGATCTCGTGATCGCCAAAAAGGACGGCCGCGAACGCTGGAACCATCTGAACAGTTTGCCGATCAAACAGATTCACGACCGTTGGATCAGCGCCTATGCCGGCCATGCGCTCTCGATCCTCGATCAGCTGAAAAAGGATCTGGAAGCTTGAGGCGGCGGCGAGGAGCAGCGAACCGACGCCACCGCTCTTCGCGTATACTATCGAGCGAATGAGAATTTGCCGGCGCTCAGTCTTCGATCAGCACGCCCGCTTGAAGCTGAGTGAGGATCTTGATCAGCCGCGGCGCCATATCGCGGATTTCGACCAGATGGATCGAGCTGAGCGTTTGCAGCACCTCTTCGGACTTTTCCGTCAATTGCAGCGTCTGGCGGCGCTTGTCCGTGGGATCGGGGTGTCGGGTGACGTAGCCGCCATCGATCAGCCGTCCCACAAGCTCCGTTGCCGTATGCGGCGCAATCAGCAGCTTTTCCGCGAGCATGCCGATCGTCATCGCCTCTCCTGCGCCGTTGCCTTTGATCGCCAGCAATGCCTGATGCTGCTGCGGCGGCAGGCCCGCCTCATGCGCGGCCGAGGTGCTGAAATCCATGAACTTGCGCAGCGTGTAGCGCAATGTCGCCAGCGCCTCGTAATCCGCCTGCGAAAGAGTTTTGTCCACGCCTTGCACCATCAAATCGTCCTCATTGCCGCAATTCGCGGTCCTAGTTGATTTATATCGCATTACGATATATTTGCCATCTCGAAGCGGAGAGCGGCTAAAAGATGGTCGCGCGCTTAGAGCATTTCCAGGAAACGTGCGCAGCGGTTTTCCGTCCGGAATGCGTGAAACAGGAAGATTGAGCGCTTTCGCTGTTCGAAGAAAAGCGAAAGCGCTCTGGCACAGAAGGCCGCCAATGCAGGACACGCCCACCTCACAAAGTCACAGTCACGATTTCTCCGGCGGGGCCTCCCGCAAGGACAATGGCGATTTCACCACGGACAGGCGCGTCCTGATGTTGATTGCCATGGCGCTCGTCGTCGGCACCGGCGGTGCATTCGCCGCCTGGGTGCTCATCAATCTCATCGCGCTCGTCAGCAATGCCGTCTGGCTGTTCAAGATCAGCACGGAGCCGCTGTCCTTCGCCATGGTGGCACGCTCGCCCTGGATGGTCGTCGCTCCCATCCTCGGCGGTCTCGTCATCGGCCTGATGGCGCGTTACGGCTCGGAAAAAATCCGCGGCCACGGCATTCCCGAAGCCATCGAGGCAATCCTGATCGGCGGCAGCCGCATGTCGCCGAAGGTGGCGGTGCTGAAACCCCTGTCATCGGCAATCTCGATCGGTTCCGGCGGCCCCTTCGGTGCGGAAGGTCCGATCATCATGACCGGGGGCGCGATCGGCTCACTCTTTGCGCAGCTCTTCCATCTCAGTGCTGCCGAAAGAAAGACCCTTCTCGTCGCCGGCGCCGCAGCCGGCATGACGGCAGTCTTCGGCACGCCGATCGCGGCCGTCATGCTCGCCGTCGAACTGCTGCTGTTCGAATGGAAACCGCGCAGCTTCATCCCCGTCGCCGTCGCGGCCTGCGTCTCGGTCGTCTGGCGTCCGTTGCTGATCGGCAGCGGCGCGCTCTTCCCCGCCCATTTCGAAATGGCGCTTTCCTGGTGGGGCATTCTGCTCGCCGCCGGCCTCGGCATCATCTCGGGCCTGCAATCCGGCCTGTTGACGACGCTGCTCTACAAGATCGAAGACGCCTTCGAGAAACTGCCGATCCATTGGATGTGGTGGCCGGCCCTCGGCGGCCTCGTCGTCGGACTCGGCGGCCTGATCGAGCCTCGCGCCCTCGGTGTGGGTTACGACATCATCGCCGATCTCCTGCACAGCCGCATCGCCGTCGGCGCGGTGCTGGCAATCCTGCTGGTCAAGGCGGGCATCTGGCTGGTGGCACTGTCCTCGGGCACATCGGGCGGCGTGCTCGCGCCGCTGCTGATCCTCGGCGGCGCGCTCGGCTGGCTGGTCGGTCTTGTCCTGCCCGGCGATCCCGGCTTCTGGGCAATGCTCGGCATGGCGGCAATGATGGGCGGCACGATGCGCGCGCCGCTGACAGGCACCTTCTTCGCCGTCGAATTGACCGGAGATACGAGCGCTCTGGTGCCCCTGCTGGCGGCAACGGTCGCAGCCTATGCCGTCACGGTCCTGCTGTTGAAACGATCGATCCTGACCGAAAAGATCGCCCGTCGCGGCCAGCACATCACCCGAGAATATGGCATCGATCCGTTCGAGCTGACCCGCGCCCGCGACATCATGATCGCCAAGGTCGACACCCTGCCCGCCTCCATGCGCCTGTCGGAAGCACTGGCGCAGATGACGGAGCGACCGGATGCCCATCGCTTTTATCCCGTCGTGGCTGAGAACGATCGCCTCGTCGGCATGATCTCGCGCGCCGACGCCCTGCGCTGGCAGAACGAGCCGGGTCTTATGGATCAATCGCTCTATGACGTGATCTCGGATACGTCTCTTCCGGTCGCGCACACGGAGGACACTGTCGGCCGGGTCGCCGACATCATGATCCACGCCGACACGGGACGCGTCCCAGTCGTTGAACCGCAGACCGGTCGTCTCGTCGGCCTCATCGCCCGTAAGGACCTGCTGCGGCTGCGCAGCGCGACCAATCGGGCCGAGCTCGAGCGCGGTGCTTATCTGCGATCGAAAGTGTAAGGGGAGGAGGAGTGGCGTCAGCGCGGCAAAAGAACTGCGCGGCGCCTTCCTTGGCTATCAGCCAGGAAGATTTTAAGAGCGATCCACGACGACCGATGGATGTTTACGATCCTGGGTGCCTACAAACGTAGGTGGGCACCGTGTGTCCAGGCCCACGGGCCTAGTCAGGGACAGCTCCCTTTGGATCGAGTATGGCCCCAGGGATTGTGGTTCCTGTCGGGAAGCGCAGACCGCCAAAACTATATAGAGCGGATTACGTCGTCGCACCAGAGGCCGGCTGCCGGCTTCCGCAGAAATAACTCAAGCCTGCTCGACGCCCGGCCGCGCCAGAAGCTTCTCGGTGATGCCGTGAATGTGCGCCGTCACCTCGTCGATGACATTTGCGAGTGTCTCCTCGGCGCGGGCATTGGCCGCGACCGTCGTATCCCGGCTGCTGGTAAGAGATTCCAGCTCGGCTTCGAGCGCGGCGACCCGCCGCGTCAGCTCCGACACTTCGTCTGTGATCATGATGCCGGCCATCACGGTCAATCGGAGATCGCCGATCTCGCCGAACTGGCTTTTCAAATGCATGACATAGCGGTCGAAACGATTGGCAAGATCGGTCAGGTGGTCTTCCTGACCCTCTTCGCAGGCCATCCGGTATGCTTTGCCATCGATCGTTACCGTTACTTGTGCCATTCGACTTTCCGATCACTGCCGCACTGCGACGGCTGCCTCCCGAGGGATCAGCGGTCCAGCACGGCTCTTATGGTTTCCATCGCCGTAACCAGCCGGCGTGACACTTCACGATTGACCTCCTCGAGCCGGTTCGCGCGGAACTCGGCCTGGTCCAATTCCTGGGCGAGACGGGACCGGTCGGCATGAACCCTTCGGACCTCGCCTTCTATATCGCTCTGTGCTCGTTCCCGCTCGAACCGTCCGTCAACGGCACTCTCCAAAGTCGAAAGCGCCTGGCGCAATTGGGCGAGCGCCGCGTCCACCGTTTTGCCTGAAGGTGTCATACCCTTCGCTTCTCCGCGCAAGGCCCGAATCAAAACATCCGGCCACTTGTCTGATTTCGCAACAATATTCAACTCGGCAACAGCACGTCAATAAAGGCTGTCATATGGCACCCCCCCTATTCTGTGGATGAATGCCGCCTTTATCGGTTGCACAGGCCTTGTCGCACGATTGTCGTCTTTTGTAAAAGTGAACGGGCAAATGTCAAAAAATTGCCGCAGCGGCCCCGGATTGGGTCCTCGATTTATTGACTTGCTCGCCCCAACTGCTATGTCTCAGCCGTCTGAGGCGACGTTGAAAATGGAGTTCAGAGGACCGTCTGTCTCCCTTCTGCCCGCCTTTCAACCGATGGCTTCCCTCCCAAGCGTGCGGCCATCTCCCGAACCCGGAACATTGCGGAAAAACCCATGATCTCTCGCGAACAAAACGACCGGATGGCAAATGCGATCCGTTTCCTTGCCATGGATGCTGTCGAGAAGGCCAATTCCGGTCACCCCGGTTTGCCGATGGGGATGGCTGATGTCGCCACCGTTCTCTTTAGCAAATATCTGCGCTTCGATCCGAAGAACCCGCTCTGGCCGGACCGTGACCGTTTTGTCCTCTCCGCCGGCCACGGCTCGATGCTGCTTTACTCGGTTCTCTACCTCACCGGCTATCCGGACATGACGGTCGAAGAGCTGACACGCTTCCGCCAGCTCGGTTCCAAGACCGCAGGCCATCCGGAATATGGCCACGCCACGGGCATCGAAACCACCACCGGCCCGCTCGGCCAGGGCATTGCCAATGCCGTTGGCATGGCGATCGCGGAACGCAAGCTGCGCGAAGAGTTCGGCGCTGAGCTGCAGGATCACCATATCTATGCCATGTGCGGCGACGGCTGCCTGATGGAAGGCATCAGTCATGAAGCGATCGCGCTGGCCGGTCACCTCAAGCTCAACAAGCTGATCCTGTTCTGGGACAACAACTCCATCACCATCGACGGCGCCGTTTCGCTTTCGGACTCGACCGATCAGATCATGCGCTTCAAGGCGGTTCACTGGAACACGATCGAAGTCGACGGCCACGACCAGGCCGCCATCAGCGCCGCCATCGAAGCCGCTCATCAGTCCGATCGCCCGACGCTGATCGCCTGCAAGACGATCATCGGCTTCGGCGCTCCGAACAAGCAGGGCACCCACAAGGTCCACGGCTCGCCGCTCGGCGCCGAGGAAATTGCCGCAACCCGCGTCGCGCTCGACTGGCCCTACGAGCCCTTCGTCATCCCGAACGACGTCCTCGGTGAATGGCGTGCTGCCGGCGAACGTTCCGTCGGCACCCGCGAAGCTTGGGAAGGTCGCCTTGCCGCAGCCGACGCCGCCAAGAAGGCCGAGTTCACCCGCCGCTTCGACCACAAGCTGCCGGCCGGCTTCGATGCCGCCATCAGCGACTACAAGAAGAAGCTCGCTGAAACCAAGCCGACGGTCGCAACCCGCAAGGCATCGGAAGACGCGCTCGAAGTCATCAACGGCTTCATTCCCGAAACGCTCGGCGGCTCGGCCGACCTGACGCCGTCGAACAACACCAAGACCAGCCAGATGAAGTCGATCACCCCGACCGATTTCTCCGGCCGTTACATGCACTGGGGCATCCGCGAGCACGGCATGGCAGCTGCCATGAACGGCATCGCGCTCCACGGCGGTCTCATCCCCTACTCGGGCGGCTTCCTGATCTTCTCGGATTATTGCCGTCCGCCGCTGCGCCTCGCTGCGTTGATGGGCATCCGCGCCATCCACGTCCTGACGCATGATTCCATCGGCGTCGGCGAAGACGGCCCGACCCACCAGCCGGTCGAGCAGGTCGCAAGCCTGCGCGCCATCCCGAACTTCCAGCTCTTCCGCCCGGCGGACGCTACGGAAACGGCCGAATGCTGGCAGATCGCCATCAAGACGACGAACCGTCCGTCCGGCCTCGCACTGACCCGTCAGAACCTCTTGGCCGCCCGTACCGAGTACAGCGAGAAGAACCTCTGCGAACAGGGCGCCTACACGCTGGCCGGCAGTGCCGACGCCAAGGTGACGATCTTCGCTTCCGGTTCCGAAGTCGAACTCGCCGTTGCCGCCCGCACGGTTCTCGAAGGCAAGGGCATCTCCACCCGCGTCGTTTCCGTTCCCTGCACCGAACTCTTCTTCGAGCAGCCGGACGCCTACCGCAAGGAAGTCATCGGCAACTCGCCGGTCAAGGTTGCCGTCGAAGCCGGCGTTCGCGAAGGCTGGGATGCCTTCATCGGACCGGAAGGCGCCTTCATCGGCATGAAGGGCTTCGGCGCTTCGGCTCCTTACAAGGACGTCTACAAGCACTTCGGCATCACGACGGAAGCCGTTGTCGCCGCCGCCGAGGCAAAGCTTTCCTGAGGGCGCTGACAAGCGCTCTCAAATCCAATAGATAAACACCCTGAGTGAAAGGGAGTGACATTCATGACTGTAAAAGTTGCCATCAACGGCTTTGGCCGTATCGGCCGTAACGTTCTGCGCGCCATCGTCGAATCCGGCCGCACCGACATCGAAGTCGTTGCCATCAACGATCTCGGCCCGGTCGAAACCAACGCCCACCTGCTGCGTTACGATTCCATCCACGGCAAGTTCCCCGCCGACGTGAAGGTCGAAGGCGACACGATCATCGTTGGCGGCGGCAAGCCGATCAAGGTCACGGCGATCAAGGACCCGGCAACCCTGCCGCACCGCGATCTCGGCGTTGACATCGCCATGGAATGCACGGGCATCTTCACCGCCCGCGACAAGGCCGCCGCTCACCTGACGGCCGGTGCCAAGCGCGTCATCGTTTCGGCTCCCGCTGACGGCGCCGATCTGACCGTCGTTTTCGGCGTCAACCATGACCAGCTCACCAAGGAGCATCTGGTCATCTCCAACGCCTCCTGCACCACGAACTGCCTGGTGCCGGTCGTGAAGGTTCTCGACGACGCTGTCGGCATCGACCACGGCTTCATGACGACGATCCACTCCTACACCGGCGACCAGCCGACGCTCGACACCATGCACAAGGACCTGTACCGCGCCCGCGCCGCAGCCCTGTCCATGATCCCGACGTCGACGGGCGCTGCAAAGGCCGTTGGCCTCGTTCTGCCGCACCTGAAGGGCAAGCTCGACGGCACGTCGATCCGCGTTCCCACCCCGAACGTTTCGGTCGTCGACTTCAAGTTCGTCTCCAAGAAGGCAACGACGGTCGGCGAAATCAACGAAGCCATCAAGGCTGCATCGAACGGCAAGCTGAAGGGCATCCTCGGCTACACCGACGAGCCGCTGGTTTCCCGCGACTTCAACCATGACAGCCACTCGTCGATCTTCGCGACCGACCAGACCAAGGTCATGGAAGGCAACTTCGTGCGCGTCCTCTCCTGGTACGACAACGAGTGGGGCTTCTCCAGCCGCATGTCGGACACGGCCGTTGCCTTCGCAAAGCTGATCTGATTACGGCTGAGCCTGGATCTATCCTGATGCCGACGGTGCGGTTTTCTGCGCCGTCGGCATTGTCATTTTGGAGAATGCCCCGTCCATCACCCCTGTGACGCGAGCTACGACGGCCCCGCATCGCCTTAAAAACATTTCGATATTTTTCGTCTTCTGCCCTGCTATGGTCCAGATTTACCAGTAAATTTTGAGCTGGACGTCTCCCAGGGCACTCCACGCCGCTTTGCCGTTCTGGCAGTGCGCATCACACCATGACGATACAGTCGTCGGAAAGAGTTTCGGTGTCTGAACTCTCCTCCGAACGATTTCCGTGTTTGCCAATTTGCCAGGCGCGGCGGCATGATGGAGACTGGGGGTTTCCGGCATTCCGGGCTTTGGCCCCAGCAGCGGCGCACGGAAAGGGGAAGACAAGGTGGAGGCATTTTACGTCATCGTGCTGATCAGCACGGTCCTTATTCTCATTGCAGCCTTCTCCAGCCTCCTTGCGTTCCGTTTCGGCGCTCCCTTGCTGCTGCTCTTCCTCATGATCGGCCTTGCCGCCGGCACGGACGGGCTCGGCATCGAATTCTCCAACAATTATCTCGCCTACATCCTTGGCTCTCTGGCACTCGCCATCATCCTCTTCGATTCCGGTTACGGCACGCCGATCCAGGCCTTCAAACTTGCAGCAGCACCCGCGATCACCATCGCCTCCGTCGGCGTCATCGTCACGGCGGCGCTGTTCGGGCTCGCCGCCACCTGGCTGCTTGGCTTCACCTGGCTGCAGGGCCTGCTTCTCGGCTCCATCGTCGCCTCGACGGATGCGGCCGCCGTCTTCTTCCTGCTGCGCATCGGCGGCATCAATATCCGTGACAAGGTACGCTCCTCGCTGGAAGTCGAATCCGGCACCAACGACCCGATGGCGATCTTCCTGACGCTGGCGCTGGTCGAGCTTTTGGCAAGCGGCGAAGGCTATGCCGGCATCAACCTCGCCATGCTCGCAACCTTCGTCCAGCAGATGGGGCTTGGCGTCATTCTCGGCCTGCTCGGCGGCATGATGATCGTCCTCATCGTCAGCCGTCTGGAAACAGATCGCGGCCTGACGCCGATCTTCGTTCTGGCGCTGGCGCTCCTCGTCTTCTCGTTTACCGGCGCTGTCGGCGGCAGCGGCTTCCTGGCCGTCTATGTCGCCGGCATCTATGCCGGTAATCGCAAGCTGCCGGCATCCGCCTCGATCAAGCGCTTTCAGGACGGCATGACCTGGCTGGCGCAGATCATCATGTTCCTTGTCCTTGGCCTGCTGGCCACGCCCTCTGAATTTCCAGCAATCGCCATCCCCGCCGTTGCGCTGGCGCTGTTCCTGATTTTCATCGCCCGCCCGATCGCTGTCTGGCTCTGCCTGCTGCCCTTCGACTATACCCAGCGCGAGACCGGCTTCGTCGCCTGGGTCGGCCTGCGCGGCGCAGTCTCCATTCTTCTTGCCATCATGCCGATCCTCGGTGGCCTGCAGTCAGGCCAGACCTATTTCAACGTCGCCTTCATCGTCGTGCTGGTGTCGCTGCTCGTCCAGGGATGGACTATCAAGCCGATGGCGCGCAGGCTCGGCCTCATCGTTCCCCCGCGCATGGGGGCGATCGACAAGGTCGAGGTCGACCTCCCCGGCACCGTCAACCATGAGCTCCTCTCGTACCGTGTCGTCAAAGACAGCCCGGTCCTTCGCGGCGAACGCATCCCGCGCTGGGCAACGCCGTCGCTCATCGTGCGCGACGGCAAATCCATGCGCTATCAATATGCTGGACGCCTGCGCGAAAACGATATCGTCTACCTTTTCGTCTCTCCCAATTATTCCCGCCTGCTCGACCGCCTTTTCGCCAGCCGCGCACCGGTTGATCCCGAGGATGCCGAATTCTTCGGCGCCTTCTCGATCTCGCCGCTGCGCCCGGCCGCCGATCTCGATGCCGCCTATGGGCCTGGCCTGCTGACCGAACAGGAGAAGGGCCTCACCATCGCCGAGCTGATGCGCCATCGCCTGGGTGGCAAGGCCGACTATGCGGATCGCATTCGTTTGGGTGAGATCATCCTCATCGTCCGCGATCTCGACGAAAACGATCACATCCAGTCCGTCGGCATGTCGCTGGAAGCCGTCGAGCCGCCCGTCATCATGCCGATCTTCATCAATCTCCATGATATTTTGAAGAGCGTCCGCGCCTATCTCCACAAGCGCCGCGAACGCGCTGATGAAGCCATTTCAAACGATTCAACTGCCGGAAAAAACGACGCCTGATTGGCCTTGCGTCTCCGATCATCCGTAGTATGGTCGGCGCACTTTCCGCCACCAACAATATTGGACCCTCCCATGGCAGCCTTCAAAACCCTTGACAATCTCAACGACATCACCGGCAAGCGCGTGCTCGTTCGCGTCGACCTCAACGTGCCGGTCAAGGATGGCAAAGTCACAGATGCGACCCGCATCGAGCGCGTCGCTCCGACGATTCTCGAACTGTCGGAAAAGGGCGCCAAGGTCATCCTGCTTGCCCATTTCGGCCGCCCGAAGGATGGCCCCTCCCCGGATCTCTCCCTCGGCCTCATCGTCCCGGCCGTGGAAGAAGTTCTGGATCATGCCGTTCTCTTCGCGTCCGATTGCATCGGCGCTTCGGCCGCCGACGCCGTCGCCAAGATGAACAACGGCGACATCCTGCTGCTTGAAAACACCCGCTTCCACAAGGGCGAGGAAAAGAACGACGAAGCCTTCACCAAGGCGCTCGCCGCCAATGGCGATCTCTACGTCAATGACGCCTTCTCGGCCGCCCATCGCGCCCATTGCTCGACCGAAGGTCTCGCCCAGCTTTTGCCGGCCTATGCGGGCCGCACCATGCAGGCGGAACTCGAAGCCCTGGAAAAGGGCCTCGGCAATCCGGTTCGCCCGGTCGTCGCCATCGTCGGCGGCGCCAAGGTTTCCACCAAGATCGATCTTCTGATGAACCTGGTGAAAAAGGTCGACGCGCTTGTCATCGGCGGCGGCATGGCCAACACCTTCCTCGCCGCGCGCGGCACCAATGTCGGCAAGTCGCTCTGCGAACATGATCTCGCCGACACCGCCAAGCAGATCATGATCGAGGCGGCTTCATCCGGCTGCGCGATCGTTCTGCCTGAGGACGGCGTCGTCGCCCGCGAATTCAAGGCCGGCGCCGACAACGAAGTCGTCGCGATCGACACCATCCCGGCCGACGCCATGGTGCTCGATGTCGGCCCGAAATCGGTCGAAGCGATCAACAGCTGGATCGGTCGCGCCACAACGCTCGTCTGGAACGGTCCGCTCGGCGCCTTCGAAATCGCGCCCTTCGATGCCGCGACCGTCGCGGTTGCCAAATATGCAGCCGAATGCACGAAGTCTGGCAAGCTGACCTCGGTCGCCGGTGGTGGCGACACGGTCTCGGCGCTCAATCATGCCGGCGTCGCCGACGACTTCACCTATGTCTCGACGGCCGGCGGCGCTTTCCTTGAGTGGATGGAAGGCAAGGTCCTTCCGGGCGTCGCCGTTCTGCAGGCGGCCAAGTAAATCAGCAAGCACTTCCAATGAAAAAGAGCCCCGGTCGCGATCTGACCGGGGCTCTTTTGCTTTCCTGCAATAGCCAACCGAACGTTCAGAACAGAGCAAGTCACATCTGCCACAATGACAAGAATAGGTTTGCTGTGATATCGGAAATGAGACCATGTCAAACAGATGTTACGAAAGCACGGCACTAGGTTGTCCCGCTAATAATAAAGGGGCCTAATAGAGGGGTTGCCATATGCTTGCCTGGCGTAGTTTTGTTGCCGTTCTTACTGTATTCTTAGTTGCTCAAGCAAGCATTGCTCACGCCCAGCAGTTGCACGCAGCTGTTCCCGTCTTCTCTCCGACCGGGCCGGACGCCGAAGCTTATGGTGAGAAACTCGGTTATCCCACAGGCCCGTCACTAAACCCACCAATGGGCAAGCAGCAAAACATGATCGGTAACTTCAGCCACGCCGATCAGCTGGCCCCGACGCATACGATCGCTGCGGCCGAACGCCCACTGCCGCTGCTGCGCGCCGCAGCCGAGATTTCGGTCAAGTTTACGTTCGGCAAGGAAGCCGCCTCTCTGGCTAGATATCTCGATACCAATCCCACCACGGGATTGCTGATCGCACACAACGACACGATCCTGTTCGAGCACTATCAATATGGGCGCACCGATCGTGACCGCCTCGTCTCGCAATCCATGGCGAAGACATTGACCGGCATGATGATCGGGATTGCGATTTCCGAGGGTGCCATTCACTCCGTTGACGATACCGTGCAGACCTATGTGCCGGAGCTGAAAGGCACCGAAATGGGTAGCACGCCGATCCGCGCGCTGCTGCACATGGCCTCCGGCATTGCCTTCACCGAAAATTTCGGCAATCCCGACGACAATGTTCGGCTCAGCAACTCCTTGCTCGGCCCGGAAAAGCTCGACCCCATTACGGCCGTATCGCGGTTCAACAAGCGGGTCGCCCCGCCCGACACGGTCTGGCACTATAGCAATCTCGACACGGAAGGGCTGAGTCTCGTATTGACCCACGCCACCCATATGTCGATGTCGGACTATCTCCAGACCCGCATATGGCAGCCGATGGGTGCGGAAGCCAGCGCGAACTGGCAGGTCGACAGAACAGGCCAGGAAGTCGGCTACTGCTGCTTCAGCGCAACACTCCGCGACTACGCCCGCTTTGGCTTGCTGCTCGCCCATGACGGTGCCTTGAACGGCCGCCAGATCATCCCGCGCCAATGGCTGCTGGACGCGACGCAGCCGGTCAAGCAAGGCTCGTTCCTCGCGGTCAATCACGAGACGAACCCGTGGGGCTACGGCTACCAGACCTGGCTCATGCCCGGTCCACGCCGCACGTTTTTCCTGGATGGCCGGGCGGGTCAGCGCATCCTCGTCGATCCGACAACGCATCTGGTTCTCGTTCACACCGCCGTACGAGCGAAGCCGGGCGATACCGGCAGCGCCGAGTTGGTCGAACTCTGGTCCAGCGTGCTGAAACAGTTCCAGAACAATTGAAACGATCGTCATGCGGGCGGCGAGCTTGCCGCACGAAGGATAGAAGGCCTTTCTCCTAAACAATTCCGGATGAAGAGCCATCCTGCATTGTGCCGGAACGGCTCCGGTGAACTTGTCATCGACACAAGTTCACGCTTTCGGGCCTATGCGTGCAACGGCTAAATTCCGGCAGTTCCATCGAAGCTGCCGGGAGCCGCCATGAACACCATTGCCTTTGTCACCGTCGACGTCTTCACCTCCGAGCGCTTCGTCGGCAATCCGCTGGCCGTCATCCCCGATGCGCGCGGCCTGACCGGCGACGCCATGCAGAAGATCGCCACCGAGTTCGGCTATTCGGAAACGACCTTCGTGCTGCCGCCAGACAATCCCGATCACGCCGCACGCGTCCGCATCTTCACGCCGACGGCCGAGATCCCCTTTGCCGGCCACCCCAATGTCGGCACCGCTTTCGCTCTTGGCCAACAGTCGGCGATTTTCGGGAAGCCGGTCGGCGATCGCCTCGTCTTCGAAGAGGATGCCGGGCTCGTGGAGGTAAGCCTTTTGCGCAATGGCGGCGATGTTTCCGGTGCAAGCATCCGCGCACCGGGCCGCCTCACAATCGGCGAGACGATCGCCGACGATCTGATTGCCGGCTGCTTGCAGATCGACCCAGGTTCGATCCTCCACCGGACCCATGCCCCGACCTTCGCATCGGTCGGCCTCCCCTTCGCCTTTGCGGAGCTGGACAGCCTCCAAACGCTCGGCATGGCATGCCCGAATGCCGCGATCTTTGCTCAGGCAGCAGCCAGGCATAAGGAAGACAAGACCGGCTTCTCGCTCTTTGTCTACGTGCGCTCACCTGAAAATCCATGGTCCATCCGCGCCCGCATGTTCGCGCCTCTGGACAATGTGACCGAAGACCCGGCGACCGGTAGCGCATCGGCTGCGCTCGGAGCCTACTTGACCGCCTTGCTGCCGGCGCGGGATGCCGAGGTGAAAATCACCATCGAGCAGGGCGTGGAGATGGGAAGGCGCAGCATCATCGGCATCGATGTCAGGAAATCTGCCGGCACGGTAAATGAAGTCTTGCTGTCGGGCAGCAGCGTCTTTGTCATGCGTGGAGAGATCCAGCTTTAGGCAGCGGCGCATGGCGAGGCTGCCGCCAGAATCTCGGCCTGAAATACGCTAAAACGCCTCGTTGATCAGCAATGCCACCGTCCAGATGGCAAAGGCGAAGATGGCGATCTTCCAGAAATCGGCCCTGCGCTTCAGGCCCGGCAGCCCCAGGGGCTTGATGATATGCACCGCCATGGCGAGCAGGAGCAGCACCGCTATGGCTTTTGTCACGCTATTTTTCCCCGTTTATGCAAGAGTGAGGACAGCCGCGACCAAAAACCGCTGCACTGCTTTCGCGATCATGCTCTAATTGTCATAGGACGGACATTTTTCCGCGCCAACAGACTGTTTCTAAAGGCCGATATCGGCAATCCGGGACACAATCAATAGCGAAATCAGGCAGGTCGGGATTCCTGCCTTATCGGCTCCTCAAGCGGAGCCGCATGAAGGTGGGGAGCATGAAGAGAAATATATTGCCCGTATTGGCCCTGCTGTTCGGCACGCTCTTCCTGTTTACGGGAAACGGCCTGCATAGCCTGTTGCTGCCGGTGCGCGGCACGGCCGAAGGCTATGCGACGACGACGCTCGGTCTGTTGGGCACGACCTGGGCCACCGGCTTCGTGCTCGGCTGCCTGACGGCCCCGAAGCTGGTCAGGCGCATCGGCCATGTCCGTGCCTTTTCGGGCTTCATCTCCGTCATCGCCATCATCGCGCTTCTGACCGGCATCATCGTCGACCCGGTCTGGTGGGTGGCGCTGCGCGCCGTGACCGGCTTCTGCACTGCCGGCACGTCGATGATCATCGAGAGCTGGCTCAACGAGCGAGCCACCAACGAGAGCCGCGGCGCAATCTTCTCGCTCTATATCGGCATTACCCTGATCGGCGCGGTCGCCGGCCAGATGATGGTGCCCTTTGCCGACATCCACACGCCCATCCTCTTCATGATATGCGGCATCTGCTACTGTGTCGCCATGCTGCCGACGACGCTGTCGACCGCCGCCTCGCCGCAGCCGCTGAAGGCAGTCAGCCTCGACCTGAAGGCGCTCTACCGCAACTCTCCCGTTGCCTCGATCGGCATCCTGCTCGTCGGCATCGCCAATGGTGCATACGGCACGCTCGGCGCCGTCTTCGGCGCCAATGCCGGCCTCTCGGAAAGCGATATCGCTCTGATGATGAGCTTGACCATCTTTGCCGGCGCCGTCATGCAGCTGCCGGCCGGCCGGCTTTCCGATCGCATCGACCGCCGTTACGTGCTGGCGGGCATGGCCGCGATCGCCGCGATCGATGGCCTGTTGCTCTTCCTGCTGAAGCCCGGCAGCCCCTTCTTCCTCATCGGCATGGTCGTCGTCTATGGCGCCGTCGCCAACACGCTCTATCCGATCGCCGTTGCCCACGCCAACGACTTCGCCGCGCCGGAGGATTTCGTCAAGGTTTCGGGCGGGCTGCTTCTGCTCTACGGCATCGGCACCATCATCGGCCCGACACTGAGCGGCCCGGTCATGTCTTCCATCGGCCCCTACTCGCTGTTCTTCGTCACAGCGATCGCCCATGTGCTGATCACGGCCTATTCGATCTTCCGCAGCCGCCTCCGCGCCGCCAAGCCGGCGGGTGATCGCGACGCCTATACGACCATGCCATCAGCCAATGCGCAGATGATCACGCCGGAGAGCATGGCGCTCGCACGCGGCGAGACTTCAAAAAAGGACGATATAACTGTAAATTACGGCACCTGATCCCTCGGAAAAGGGAAGGAGGAGCCGAAATGAGCATTTTTGACGATGATCGTCCCAAGCAGCCGTCCGCCCACGAGATCGGCAGCGACCTGTCGCTGCTGTCTGTGGACGAGCTGAAAAGCCGCGTAACCCTGCTCCAGGGCGAGATCGCCCGGCTGGAAGAGGAAATCGCCACCAAGGCCTCCGGCCGCAAGGCGGCTGATAGCCTTTTCCGCTTCTAAAGAGCCTGCTTTCAGGCGCCTGGCACCAGCACAAATCTGTGCGGTGCAGTCCAGGATTAAGGCATGGTCAACCGAATATTAAGCTTTACGACATATTACTATGACCATCCAGATTCGCTCTGGACTCAGACAGTTCCTCCTCTTGGCGAATTGGTCTGATTTTTCTCCCTGTTTTACCTTGAGAGCCGCTTTTGCGGCTCTTCTTTTTTGTCCTGTATCACGGACCTCGCCGAAACTGTGGAGATTAACCCTTTCTTAAGAATCGCCTTGCGAATTTCAGTTAAAACAACCATCTTAAAGTCATAAAAGCGGATGCCGAAAGCTCTTAGGGACTTGACCGGCTTTTCCTGAACAAAAGTGTTGCGTGAAGCAGGGATTTATTCGATGTCGGAACTTGGGTTGAACACGATCAGCTTTGCTGGCCACGCCGCATCGTCGGCACAGTTCAGGGCGCTCTATTCTGAAGGCATGTCGCTGGTCGAGGAAACCGCCGGCTATCTCGATGGCCAGGGTCGCGCCGCTTCCAAGGTGCTGCCCCGCATGGCCTCCGTGCTCTACGCAGCGGAATCCATGCGGCTGACCACCCGCCTCATGCAGATGGCCTCCTGGCTGCTTCTGCAGCGCGCCGTCAACAACGGCGAAATGTCGCGCGATCAAGTATTGGCCGAAAAGAACAAGGTACGCCTCGACGGCTTCAACGTCGACCGCAACGCTCCGGGCTGGAATGACCTGCCGGAATCCTTCCGCGATCTCGTGGAGCGCTCGCTGCGGCTGCAGAACCGCGTTGCCATTCTCGACCGCGAAATCTACCGCCCGACGGAGCCCGCAATCGTTCCGGACAACCAGAACAGCGTCAAGGCACAGCTGACCCTGCTGCAGACGGCCTTCGGCGGCAACTAAGCCCCCCGGAAGCATCGCTGACAAATTTGAACCGGTCGTGCTTGTCGCGGCCGGTTTTGTTTTGGACAGTCACCCAACTCTCCGAAAGACCATGCGCAAAGTTAAGCTGTAAGTAGAAACCGGGCAAAGCTTGACGGATTCCGCGAAACATCTGTAAAAAAGGCCCGCCCGTCTCTCAAGGACGGGCAAGCCGATATGGAAGCTACGTGGAGGACCCAATGCGCCGACTCACTTCTCACGAAAATCACATCCGAAATTCTGAGAAGATGATGGACCATGCGCACATTGAATCTGGGCATCCTCGCCCATGTAGACGCGGGCAAGACTAGCCTTACTGAACGACTCCTTTTCGACACCGGCATAATCGACAAGCTCGGCAGCGTCGACGCCGGCAGCACACAGACCGATAGCCTCGAGCTTGAGCGACAACGTGGCATCACCATCGCTGCGGCGGTGGTTTCCTTCACCATCGGCGACGTGATGGTGAACCTCATCGACACGCCGGGCCATCCCGACTTCATTGCCGAGATCGAACGCATTCTGCAGCTGCTCGACGCAGCCGTGGTCGTCGTGTCGGCGGTCGAGGGCGTGCAGCCGCAGACCCGCGTGCTCGTACGGGCGCTGCGGCGCCTCGGCATCCCCTTCCTGTTCTTCATCAACAAGGTCGATCGCCTCGGCGCGCGCTATGACGACCTGCTTGAGGATATTGCGACCCAGTTGG
Organism: Martinezella tropici; assembly: GCA_000799755.1. Lineage (GTDB taxonomy): Bacteria > Pseudomonadota > Alphaproteobacteria > Rhizobiales > Rhizobiaceae > Rhizobium > Rhizobium tropici_A. The sequence continues at coordinate 280,507 of JUHI01000002.1, read as the reverse complement.
CCGTTCGCCCCGTGGCAATGTCGATCACCCATGATGCCGGCAGCAGGCTCGCGACTGTGGAAGCTGCCGATATTGGAAGCGATCCCCACTTCTCGCGCCTATGCGAAACACTTTCAGTCAACGACGAGGACTTGCTGGAGGACTACGTTCTGGCTCCCAAGCGCCTGACGCGGCAGAGGCTGGACCAGTCCCTTGCCGATCAGGTGGCGAAGTCCCAGATCCATCCGGCATTTGCCGGCGCGGCGACGCGGGGCCTTGGCATCTCAGCCTTGATCTCGGCGATCGAGACCCTGTTGCCCAGCCGGCATCCGGACCCTGACCGCCCGGTTTCCGGGACAATCTTCAAGATCGAGCGCGGCTGGGGCGGCGAGAAGCTCGCCTATCTCTACCTGGCGTCGGGCACGATCGGTCTTCGCGACGATATCGAAGCGGCGAACGGCCCGGCAAAGATCAGCAGCCTTCAGCTTTTCCGGGACGGCCGGGCAGACAAGGTCGCGCAGATGAGCGCGGGACAAATCGCCAAGGTCGGCGGCCTTGCGAATGCCCGGATCGGCGATTGGATCGGCATCGAGAGGCCGCCCGGCACGCTTCGCCACTTCGCGCCGCCCACCCTGGAAACCTGTATCCGCGCCATGCGCCCATCAGAAAATGCCGCACTCTGGCTGGCTCTCGGTCAGCTCGCAGAGCAGGACCCGCTCATCAACCTGCGTGCCAATGAGGAAACGGGTGACATATATGTCTCGCTCTACGGCGAGGTACAGAAGGAGGTCATCCAGGCAACGCTGTCGGCCGAGTTCGGCCTCGACATCGCCTTCGAGGAAAGCACCGTCATCTATGTCGAGAGGCTGGCGGGAACGGGAAGCGCGGTCGAATTGATATTCAAGGAGCCCAATCCATTTCTCGCAACCGTCGGCTTGCGCGTCGAGCCGCGGCCGGAAGGCGCCGGCAACAGTTTTGCCCTGGAGGTCGATATCGGTCAGATGCCCGCAAGCTTCTATCGGGCAGTCGAGGAGACGGCGTTCGAAACGCTGAAGGAAGGTGTCCTCGGATGGCAGATCATCGATTGCCACGTCGCCATGACAGCGGCGCGGCAGACCTCTCCCGCGAGCACAGCGGTGGATTTCCGCAAGCTGACGCCGCTTGTGCTGGCAACAGCGCTATCATCGGCGGAAACGATCCTCTGCGAGCCCATCGAGCACTTTCATATCGAGATACCGGCAACGGCTTTGGCCGGCATGCACAGTCTGCTGGCGAAATCCGGTGCCTCGATGAGAAAATCGCTGATCGACGAAGGGCTGGCGCGGCTGGAAGGAATGATGGCATCCTCGATGATCCAGGTCATCCAAAGGCAATTGCCGGGATTGTCAGGCGGAGCGGGCGTCTTGGATCACGTCTTCGATCACTATGCGCCGCTGAACGGCCAGCCGCACCGGCGAGCACGCGCGAGTGCAAATCCGTTCGACCGTGCCGATTACCTCAGGCGTATGAGGTGAAGCGATACGCTATATTTCCGACGCAAAAAAGCCCGGCCAAGCCGGGCTCTTTTTTCAAACAGCAAATCGCGATGCGATTAGATGCCGAGACCGCCGAAGCGCTTGTTGAACTTCGAAACGCGGCCGGCACGGTCCATCAGCTGCTGGTTGCCGCCGGTCCAAGCCGGATGAGACTTGCTGTCGATTTCGAGGTTCATGACAGCGCCTTCAGAACCCCAGGTCGAGCGGGTTTCATATTCGGTGCCGTCGGTCATGACTACCTTGATCGTGTGGTAGTCGGGATGAATGTTGGCCTTCATAACAATCTTCCTGTCATGCCAGGGTCCATTTGTCGCAAGCCATTGCGGCAACCGAACCGATTGAATAAATGAAGCCGCAGTCCGTTAAAGGCCACGGCTTCCAATTAAGATGGCGTGCCTATACATGAAGGCAGCGGCGATAACAAGGGGCGAAACGTCAAGTCCCTTGCTGATATGGGGATTGGAGACGACTTGTCAGAGACTGGCCAGGCTGAGGAAAAGAAAAACCGATCAATCCGTCCTCTCGGACGACTGGCGCCCTACCTCAGACGATATCGAGGCATGGTGACAGGCGCGATCATATCCCTCGTCATCGCCGCCGTTACTTCGCTTGCGCTGCCGGTCGCCGTCCGCCGCATGATCGATCACGGCTTCGACCAGGCCGATCGTGGTCTGGTCGACAGCTATTTCGTCGCCATCATGATCATGGCCCTGCTGCTCGCCGCTGCGAGCGCGCTGCGCTATTACTTCGTCATCTCCATCGGCGAGCGCATTGTCTCCGACATGCGCCGCGAAGTGTTCGATCACGTCACGCGCCTCTCGCCCTCCTTCTTCGACGTCAATCAATCCGGCGAGATCGTCTCGCGGTTGACGGCCGATACGACACAGATCAAGTCCGCGGTCGGCGCCACGGCCTCGGTGGCGCTGCGCAACCTCATCCTCTGTTTGGGCGCGGTCATCATGATGATCGTCACCAGCCCGAAACTGTCGAGCATCGTGCTGATCGCCATCCCGATTATCGTCCTGCCGCTCGTCAGCTTCGGCCGCTCCGTGCGCAAGCGTTCGCGGGCCGCGCAGGAGACATTGGCGCAGGCATCGGCCTATGCCAACGAGACCATCGCGGCCAACCGCACCATTCAGGCCTATAATGGCGAGGATGCCGCCGCGCAGCGTTACGGCAGCGCCGTCGAGGACGCCTATCGGGCCGCCCGCGCCGCAATCAGGTCCCGCTCGCTGCTGACGGGCTTTGCCATCGCCATGGTCTTCGGCAGCATCGTCGCGGTTCTCTGGGTCGGCGCGCAGAATGTGCTTGCCGGCACCATGTCGGCCGGCACGCTCGGCCAGTTCCTGCTCTATTCCGTCATCGCCGGCTCTTCGCTCGGCTCGCTGTCGGAAGTCTGGGGCGAGCTGTCGCAGGCCGCAGGTGCTGCCGATCGCCTGAGTGAGCTGCTTGCCGAAGTCTCGCCGATCGCGCCTCCGGCCAATCCCCTGCCCTTGCCGCAGCCGCCGCAGGGCCGCGTGGAATTCTCCGATGTCCACTTCTTCTACCCGTCGCGGCCAAACAGATCGGCGCTGCACGGGCTCACCTTCTCGGTGAAGCCTGGCGAAACCGTCGCGATTGTCGGCGCGTCGGGTGCGGGCAAGAGCACCATCTTTTCGCTGCTGCTGCGCTTCTACGATCCGCAGAAAGGCCGCGTCGCCCTGGATGGCGTCGATGCCCGCGACGTGATGCCGGATGCGCTTCGCGAGCGCATCGCCATCGTGCCGCAGGACACGACGATCTTTGCCGCCTCGATCCATGACAACATCGCCTTCGGCCGCCCCGGCGCCTCCCGCGACGACGTGCGCGCCGCTGCGATCGCCGCGCAGGCGCACGAGTTCATTTCCCGCCTGGAAGAAGGATACGATACCGGAGTGGGTGAGCGCGGCGTCACCCTTTCCGGCGGCCAGCGTCAGCGCATCGCCATTGCCCGCGCGATCCTGAAGAACGCACCGATCCTGCTGCTCGACGAGGCGACATCGGCGCTCGATGCCGAGAGCGAAACGCTCGTTCAGAAGGCGCTGGAGGGTTTGATGGAGGCGCGCACGACCCTCGTCATCGCCCATCGCCTCGCAACCGTATTGAAGGCCGACCGCATTCTGGTGCTGGATCAGGGCCGCATCGTCGAGGAAGGCACGCATCAGAGCCTGATCCGCCATGGCGGCATCTACGCCAAGCTCGCACGCCTGCAATTCGATGCCGGCATCGAGGAACACATGCTGATCGCGAAATAGCGCCAGCAGTGTCCCGGCGCCGCAAATACAACCATATGGAAATAGTCTCGAAGTTGAGCTAGATTTTTCGCGTTATCCCACGCTGACGCGATTCTAGGAGACGAGAACCATGTATAAATTTGAAGTCTACAAGGACAAGGCCGGCGAGTTTCGCTTCCGCTTCAAAGCCTCGAACGGCGAAATCATGTTCGGGTCCGAAGGCTACAAGGCAAAAGCTTCGGCCCTGCATGCCATCGAATCGATCAAGGCTCACGTCGGCGGCGCTGCCATCGACGACCAGACCACCGCCACCGCATAATTCCTCGCGTCGCGCTTTCGCTGCAAAGCCATTCACGGCCGGCTGCCCTTGGGCATGCCGGCCGTTCTGTCTTCACAAGAATAAATTTCAGAAAATCCGGCAGCCCTGTCGAAATCATCCTTGCCAGCGGCTCATTGTATCGAAGCGGCAGAACGTCGTTTCGCGGACGGCGTTGCTCATTCTGGAATGAGGTCCAAAATGATGCGTCGACCGGTCTCCAGCCAGAACAGCGAGTGGGAGCAGTTCCATGCAATATGCCTTGATCATTCGAGAATCCCCTGACGATTTCAAACGTCGCGACGATCCCGCCTACAAGAATGGCTGGGTCGCCTACACGCAGGCCCTTGTCCAGGCCGGCATCATGACTGGCGGCGCCGGGCTGACTCCGCCCGAGACGGCAACCGTCATCCGTCGCCGCGGCGAAGATCATGACGTGCAGGACGGCCCCTTCCCCGAAGGCAAGGAGCAGCTCGGCGGCTTCTATCTGATCGACGTGCCTGACCTCGACGCGGCGCTGGAATGGGCCGTTCGGGTTCCGATCTCGCACGATGGCTCGGTCGAGGTCCGGCCGCGCCTCCAGATGTAGTCCGCGATGCTATCCGATGCCCAGTGCGCCACCGAACGGGTGGCGCGTCAATCCTACGGCAAGCTGATCGCCTTTCTCGCGGCGCGTTCGCACGACGTACCGGCGGCGGAGGACGCCTTGTCGGAAGCCATCGCAGCAGCGCTGCGCAACTGGCCGGAACGCGGCATTCCCGACAGCCCGGAAGCCTGGCTGCTGGTCGCCGCCCGCCGCAACCTGCTTCGCGGCATTCGGCATGAATCCGTCAAGGCCGCGGGTCGCGACCGGATAACAATGGCGATGGAAGAAGCGGAGGAGCGCATGAACGCGGATCATCCGACCTTTCCGGACGAACGGCTGAAGCTGCTCTTTGCCTGCACCCATCCGGCGATCGACACCTCCATTCACGCGGCATTGATGCTGCAAACCGTGCTCGCCATCGATGCCGCCACCATAGCGAAAGCTTTTGTCCTGTCGCCAGAAGCCATGAGCCAGAGGCTGGTGCGGGCAAAGATCAAGATTCGCGAAGCCCGCATCCCCTTCAGCGTTCCGGAACCACCCGTGCTGCCGGAGCGGCTGTCGGGCGTGCTCGCCGCCATCTATGCCGCCTATGGCCTCGGCTGGGAGGGCCTCGGAGAAAGCGAAAGGCAAGGCTCTCTGGCCGACGAAGCCATCTGGCTCGGCCGTGCGCTGCATGCAACCCTGCCTGAAGAGCCGGAGGCGATGGGCCTGCTGTCGCTCATGCTCTACAGCCACTCCCGCGAAAGCGCCCGGCGCGATGCCAGCGGGCAATATGTCCCGCTCGGCGAGCAGGAGACGGTTCTCTGGAATGCCGACATAATCGGCGAGGCCGACGGGCTGCTGCGAAAGGCCGGTTCCTTCAGCCGCTTCGGTCCGTTCCAGTGTCAGGCAGCAATTCAATCCGTGCATGCCGAACGGCGACGATCCGGCACCACCGACTGGCCGGCGCTCGCCAAACTTTACGAGGCGCTCCTGATGCTGAAGCCAACGATCGGGGCTCGCATCGGCCAGGCCGCTGTGGTCGCCGAGATACGAGGCAGCGGTGCCGGACTGGATCTCCTCGACCGCATGGCTGAGCGCGATATCCGCACCTATCAACCCTATTGGGCCGTTCGCGCGCATCTGCTCACGGAGGCCGGCGATACGAAAAATGCAAGGACCGCCTATCGCTCGGCAATCGGGCTAAGCAGCAGCGAGGCAGTGCGGCAATTTCTGCTGCGACGCCTCGCCTCCATCTCTCCGAACAACAACTGACCGATTATTTTTCCGTCAGCTTCAGCTCGATGCGGCGGTTGGTGGCGCGGGCATCCGGCGTGTCGCCGGGTGCAATCGGCTGGAATTCGCCGAAGCCGGCCGCAACCAGCCTGTCGGCGGGAACGCCCTGCGCGATCAGGAACTTGACGACGGCGATGGCGCGCGCCGACGACAGCGCCCAGTTGTCCGGATAACGGCCATTGCCCGAAAGCGGCACATTGTCCGTGTGGCCGTCGACGCGCAGCACCCAATTGATCTCAGGCGGAATTTCCTTGGCGAGATCGATGAGGGCGGCCGCAAGCTTCGTCATCTCCGCCTGCCCGGCCGGATTGAGATCGGCCGCACCGGACGGGAACAGCACTTCGGACTGGAACACGAAGCGGTCGCCGACGATGCGGATATTGTCGCGGTCGGACAGGATTTCGCGCAGGCGGCCGAAGAAGTCGGAGCGGTAGCGGTTCAGCTCCTGCACGCGCTGCGCCAACGCCACGTTCAACCGCCGGCCGAGATCGGCAATCTTCACCTGAGACGACTGATCCTTGGATTCGGATGCCTGAAGGGCGGCTTCGACGGCGGCAATCTGGCTGCGCAAGGCGGCAATCTGCTGATTGAGGAGATCGACCTGGCTCAGCGCTCGCGCGCTGACCTGCTTCTGCTCGTCCAGCTCCTGCGAGAGTGAACCGGCACGCTGCTCGGCCGCCTGACTATTGCCGGAACCGGCGGCAAGCAGCGCCTGCAGCCTCGATCGCTCACTCTCAGCCGAGGACAGCGATGCCTGCAGATTGGCGACGGCATCTTCCAGATCTTGCTTGCCGCCCTTTTCCAGCGCCAGCTGCTGCACCAGGTCGTTAATGCGGCTGTTGAGCCGGTTGAGGACCTCGTCTCGTCCGGAAATTTCACGGCTGAGGATGAATTGGCCGACGACGAACACCGTCAGCAGGAACATGATGGCCATCAGAAGCGTGGACAGCGCATCGACGAAGCCGGGCCAGTAGTCGACGCTTCTCTGGTGGCGTCGGTTGCGGGCGAGCGCCATGGCTTACTTGCTCCCGGTCTTCTCGGTGTGACTGATCCGGTCGGCGAGGCGGTCGAGCGTGCGGCGCATCGATTTGGCCTCTTCCTGCTGCGCCTCGATCCAGTCGCGCAGCATCTGCTGCTCGTTGCGCATGTTTTTGACCAGGCCCTGAATGCCTTCGGCAAGGTTCGCCATGGCCGTCACCGAGCGCTGGCCGCCGCCCTCATCGGCAATCTTGCGCAGATAGTCCGAAAGCGCACGCACATCCTCCGAGGAAGCGCCGGCGGCATTTTCAATGACCGGCGCGATATCGGACCCGACATCGGTGACGGAGGAAAGCCAGTTTTCGAGCTCGGTATAGAATCGATTCTGCGCGCGGCCGGCCTGCAGATCGAGAAAGCCGAGAATCAGCGAGCCGGAAAGACCGAGCAGCGAGGACGAGAATGCCGTGCCCATGCCGACCAGCGGGCCGGAAAGGCCTGACTTCAGCGCGCTCAGAATATCGCCGCTGTCGCCGGTGCCGGCGTCGAGACCCTGGATGACGTCATTGATCGAGCCGATGGTGCCGATCAGGCCCCAGAAAGTGCCAAGCAGGCCGAGAAAGACGAGGAGGCCGATCAGATAGCGCGAGGTGTCGCGCGATTCGTCGAGACGCGTGGCGATCGAATCGAGAATGGAGCGCAGCGTCGCCGTGGAAAGCTGCATGGCGCGACGGTTGCCGAGCAGCGCCCGCATCGGCGCCAGCAGCCGCGGATTACGACCGACCTTGTCCGCATTGCCCACGGCACGGAAATGATTGAACCAGCGAACCTCCGGCCTCAGCATCAGCACATGGTTGAAGACGAGCAGGATGCCGACGACCAGAACGCCGACGATCAGGCCGTTTAGGCCCGGATTGTGCAGGAAGGCGACCTGGGCCTGACGGAACAGGATGGCGACGATGAAGCCGACGATGACGAGGAAAAGAACCATCGTCCAGAAGAAGGCCATCGGGCTTGAGAGCTTGTAGGCGTAGCTGCCCGACACATTGTCGGTCGAGCCCAGATCCGCCAGTTTCACATTTTCCATCACACGCTCCGCCACCGCATTTTCCGCAGGCGGAGACTAGAGCAACATTGTGCCGAATTGAAGAGACGGAAAGCACAAAACAGCCCGTTGGCAACAGACTGTTTTATCGCTCGAAAAGCAGCGGAAGCTAAACTTATTTCGTCGGGATCGGCCGCTTGACCACTTCGGCGAGCGCCTTCTGGATGTGCTCGTTGCCGCAGATGATCGAATTGGTTCCGAGCATGTCGGTGCCGCCGTTGAAATCGGAAACGAAACCACCGGCTTCGCGGATCAGGAGAATGCCGGCTGCGATATCCCAGGGAGACAGGCCGGTCTCCCAGAAACCGTCGAAACGGCCTGCCGCCACATAGGCAAGATCGAGCGATGCGGAGCCGAGACGGCGGACGCCGGCGACCTCGCCCATGACATGGCGCAGCTCGACAAGGAACTTGCCGTGATTGCCGCGGCCGAGATTCGGAACGCCGCAGCCGATGACGCTGTCCGACAACACGCGGCGCGAAGCGACGCGCAGGCGGCGATCGTTGAGAAATGCGCCGCCACCACGCTCGGTCGTGTAGAGCTCGTCGGTCGCCGGATTGAAAATCACGCCGGCGACGATCTCGTCATTGCGCTCGAGCGCGATCGAGACGGCAAACAGCGGAATGCCGTGCAGGAAATTGGTGGTGCCGTCGAGCGGATCGACGATCCAGCGATGCGCGCCGTCGGTGCCCTTGACCTCTTCACCTTCCTCGCCGAGGAAGCCGTAGGTGGGGCGTGCCTTCATCAGCTCGTCGCGGATGATCTTCTGCGCCTTCAGATCCGCCTGGCTGACGAAATCGCCCGGTCCCTTCACGGAAACCTGCAGGTTCTGCACTTCGCCGAAATCGCGGCTGAGCGACTTTCCTGCCTTGAGGGCAGCCTGAACCATGACATTGAGAAGAGCAGAACGGGCCATCGGGTTTCCTTGGATAAAGCAGATAGCGCTGACCGGGCCCGAAATCAGGCCCCGACGGGGCGGGAGCGTCAGCGGAAATAAAAGATTGGCGGCCTCAAGACCATAAAATCGGGGGAATTTCAAGTGGTGAGGCTATGGCACGTTCAAACTGGTGTCACATCAGGCCCGATAGGACCCGATTTAGTCCGCTATTATCGCGCCCGCCGAAACTTGTTGGCGGCGTCGATAGCTGCCTTCTGCTGATAATCCTCGATGCCCTGGTAGAAATCCTCGAGCTCGGAGTCCTTCAGGCCGGCGCGACGGGAAATGACATACCAGGTTGCCCCCGCCACCCGGTCCTGCTTGGTGCCGATGGCGTTGATATAAAGATGCGCCAGCTTGTTTTGCGCGACGACGTTGCCGCGATAGGCGGCGACGCGCATCCAGTTGAAGCCGTTTTCGAGATCCTGCTTGCCGCCAATGCCGTTGATGAGCCAGAGGCCCATATCGAGCTGCGCGGTATCGAAGCCGGCATTGGCAGCGCGCGACAGCCATTCGCGCGCACGCGCCTTCTTCTCCGGCGGCAGATCGGGAAGGTTCAGATAAAGCTGCGACACGGCGTACTGCGCATCGGCAATGCCCTGCTCTGCGGACTTCTCGTAGTAGGGAAGCGCCATCTGCAGGCCCTTCACACCGGGATTTTCAGCCGTCAGCATCTGCGCGACGTTGAATTCCGCCGAAGCCTGGCCGGCTTCGGCAGCCTTCCTCATCCACTCGTCGGCCTTTTTCTGATCACGCGGTACGTCGCGCCCTTCCATCAGAATCAGCGCATATTTGAACATCGACGTCGGGTCACCGCCCTCGGCCGCCTTGCTGTACCAGAAGGCCGCGTCCTTCGTGTCGCGCTTGACCCCCAGGCCCTGCGTCATCAACTCGGCGATCAGGGTCTGCGCGGCCGGATCGCCAAGCTGCGCCCTCGGCAGCGCCCTCTGAAAGGCGGTCAGGTAATAGCCACGTTGAAAGGCGCCATAAGCATCGTCCACCTTGCCCTTGAACGGCTTTTCCGGCGGCAGATCGGGCAATTTCGCCCCCATGCGCTCGAAAACACCGACCCCCTGGGATGGCTTGATGTCGCTATCGGCCTTGGGCTCGGCGCCGGGCTGGATCTTTTCCGTCTTGAAGGTGCCGGCATCGGCACCGAGCGGACGCGTCACGAGGTTGTCGTTGGGCTGCGGCGCATCCGGCACCGTCGTATCGTCATCGGACTGCGCGTTGCTATCCGACTGCGCCCCCTTGTCCGAAGGCTCCGAGACGCCCGGCAGCGACGGATCACCATTGCCCGATTGCGCGACCGCCAGCAATGGGAATGCCCAAAGCCCGGCGGCGAGTACGGCAAGGAAGGATCGATGGCGGAATCGAGGCATGGACGACATGAATCGCTATCAATCCTCAAACCGTGGCGCTTTTTCGTCCAGAAGCGCATTCACTTCGGCAACGATGGACGGGGCTGCCGCTGGATCGGCAAAAACAGCCTGATGCAGGGCGACGAACTCTGCGCCCGTCAAAGCCACCTCGAGCGCCGACTTCGGGTCGGTACCGCCCATGACGATGCAGGGAATTTCGATCATCGAGGCCCACCATTCGCCGAGCGCCAGGTTCTTCGGATGCGCCTCGGGCTTGATGTCGCCATCGAGCTTGCCGAAGAATATGTAGTCCGGCCTAAGTTCGCCGATCTCCAGAGCACTGTGCCTTTCGGCAGCGCTGCCGCCGCCGACGATCAGCTTCGGCACGAATTTTTCCACTGCTTCGGTGAGTTCGGCGAGATTGCCGGCAATATGCAGCCCATCCGCCTTGGCCCGGCCCGCCACGCGACTGTCGCCGGAAATCAGCGCCGCTGCCCCTGCAGCCTGAATGATCGGCACCAGCTTTTCGGCATGTTTCTGGAAGGTGCCGTCATCGAGGCCATATTGCGGAAGAATGACCGAGGCCACGTCTCCGCCCCTCAGCGCATCGGCCACCACCTTCGCCCGCTGCTCGATATCGGCGATGTCGGGAACGATGAGAACGAGGCGGCAACGATCTTCGGGCACGGTCATAAGGGCTTCCATGGTTTCGGTCCCCATCGTCAGCGATGGCGCACCGGTTCGATAGTCGTGAGTAAATCCGTTAGCTCTCTCTGACAAGAGGCAGCGGCCGAAACCGCTAACTCGCCACGAGCGGCGCCGGCAGCGCATACCCCGTGCGCGGCCGCTCTCACAATATATCATGCAGCGCACAATTAACTTGCCGCCCCTTGGTGTTTGACGTAGCTTTCGCGCATGTCGACCATGGACCCTTTCGCAGCCATCGCGGACCCGAACCGGCGTCATCTGCTGGAGGAATTGCGCCGCGCACCCAAGACGGTCAACGAACTGGCGCAGGGCCTGCCGATCAGCCGCCCGGCAGTCTCCCAGCATCTGAAAGCCCTGCTCGACAGCAATCTCGTTTCCGTCACCAATGAAGGCACGAAACGCATCTATGCGGTCAACAGCCGCGGTTTCGACAAGCTCAATTTATGGCTGGATCAGTTCTGGTCCTGAAGGGACTGTTCGCGTCTGCGGCATTCCGGAAAATTGCGGAATTCGCTGGCGCCAACGGCGACGCCAGAACTACCGCGGCCCGCCCCCGTCCGGACTAAGCCACGGAGAGGAACTTCATAACTTCCGGATGGGCTAGCGGCGTTGGGAAGTTCGCACTGTCCAATGCTACCCATGCCAAATCGATATGTTCATCCCCGATCAATCTGGGCTCCCCTTCCAACCAGCCGGTCACCTCGTACAAGTGGTAGATCGTTTCGCATTGGCTGTCTTCGAAGCAACCCAAATAGCGGAAGACAACAGGTGTAACGCCGACTTCTTCGCGAGCCTCTCGTACAAGCGTGACATCGAGGGGTTCATCCGTCTCGGCGTGGCCGCCAACCAGATCCCAGTGCTCCGGATAATGCCGCTTGCTTGCGGCACGACGCACCATCAATACCCGGCCGCCCTTGATAAATGCCGCCAGTACGATCGTCGTCACACCATCATCTCGGAATCTTGCGTCCGACACGTCGCAAAATGTGCCGGATGACCGCAACGGGCTCAAAAATAATCATTGGCAGCATTCGCTGCCTAAAATGAGAAAATTGCGCCAACCCCTACCCCTGACGATGTGACGCTGGCGCATCCGCTTTGACGGAAATGCACATCGATCCTGGTTGGGAAATTGCCTTAAGACCTTTCGATCAGCCTGTCTTGCCCCCAAGATCGATGGCTTTTTGAACTGTGGAAGCGTTGCCTCAGTGGACCGAGGAACGCAGACGCTGGATTTCGTCCTTGACGCGCAGTTTCCTGCGTTTGATGTCTGCTATTTCAGTATCATTGCTAGAGGGAGATGACATTGCCAGATGCAGCGCCTCCTCGAGCGCGACATGTTTCTTTTCGAGCGATTCAAGATGAGCTTGAACAGTCATATGACCCTTCCTTCCTCTTTCAGAGCCCTGACCATCCATTCGCCAAGGCTCTAGGTGTCAACCTTCTCACTGTGCCATAATATGCAGCCTTTGTCGAAGGCGAAAACGTGGCCTATAGGCGGCAAATTCGTGATGAAGGATAACTTCCCGTTATCGCCATTTGGTGATAGGAGCTTGCGGAATTCAGGAGGCGGAACGAATGCGATTCCGCGATATGCTGGGGAAATGAACATGGCCGATCAGGAACAGGCGGAAATCAGGCTGATCGTGGCGCGGCTGCGCCAGGAACACGAGGATTATGATGCCGCAATCAATGCCATGATCCAGACGGGCTGCGATGCCCTCCGCGTCCAGCGCATGAAGAAGAAGAAGCTTGTCATCAAAGACAAGCTGACCAAGCTGGAAGACCAGATCATTCCCGACATTATAGCCTGAGGAGCACAACGGAACGATGATGACCGAAAGACCGCCTGTCGCCATCATCATGGGAAGCCAGTCCGACTGGGAGACCATGAAGAATGCCGCAGACACCTTGGAAGTGCTTGAAATCACCTATGATGCGCGCATCATTTCCGCTCATCGCACGCCGGACAGGCTGGTGAGTTTCGCCAAGGGCGCCAGGGACGAGGGCTTCAAGGTCATCATTGCCGGCGCCGGTGGCGCAGCCCATCTGCCTGGTATGGCGGCATCCATGACGCCCCTGCCCGTCTTCGGCGTGCCGGTGCAGTCCCGCGCGCTCTCCGGGCAGGACAGTCTCCTCTCCATCGTGCAGATGCCGGCGGGCATTCCTGTCGGCACGCTTGCGATCGGCAAGGCCGGTGCGGTCAACGCCGCCCTGCTCGCCGCAGCCGTCCTCGCGCTTGGCGATGAGGAGATTGCCGAGCGCCTCGACGAATGGCGCGCGCGCCAGAGCGCCGCCGTTGCCGAATATCCGATGGACGACCTATGAACGCAAAAACGATCGGCATCATCGGCGGCGGCCAGCTCGGCCGCATGCTGGCCATGGCGGCTGCGCGGCTGAATTTCCGCACCGTCGTCCTCGAGCCGCAGACGGATTGTCCGGCGGCCCATGTCGCCAACGAACAGATCGTCGCAGCCTATGACGATGCGGCCGCCCTTGCCGAGCTGGCCAAGCGCTGCGATGTCGTGACCTACGAGTTCGAGAACGTTCCCATTTCCGCCGCCGAAGAGCTCGCCCGGCAGGTCACGGTCTATCCGCCGCCGAAAGCGCTGGAAATGGCGCAGGACCGGCTGACGGAAAAGAGCTTCATCAACGGCTGCGGCATTCCGACGGCCCGCTTCCATGCCGTCGACAGCCAGGCCGATCTCGAAAGGGCACTGGCCGATTTCGGTGGCCAGGGCGTGTTGAAGACCCGACGCCTCGGTTATGACGGCAAGGGGCAGCGTGTCTATCGCTCTGCCGCCGAAAGCGCCGAGGGTGGCTATGCCTCCTTGGGCAATGTGCCGCTGATTCTCGAAAGCTTCGTATCCTTCGAGCGCGAGATCTCCATCATTGCGGCGCGCGGCATCGACGGAACGGTTGCCTGTTACGATCCGGCCGAGAACGTCCATCGCAACGGCATCCTCCACACCTCGACGCTGCCTGCCAGGATTTCGCAAGAAACAGGCGTGGCTGCCCGGCAAGCTGCGGAAAGGATATTGACGGCGCTCGGCTATGTCGGCGTCATCGGCATCGAGTTCTTCGTGCTTGCCGATGGCAGCCTGATCGCCAACGAAATGGCGCCGCGCGTCCACAATTCCGGCCACTGGACGGAAGCCGCCTGCGTCATCTCGCAGTTCGAGCAGCATATCCGCGCCGTCGCCGGCCTGCCGCTCGGAAATCCCGATCGTCATTCGGATTGTGTCATGACCAATCTGATCGGCGACGACATCCTGGCACTGCCGGAATGGCTGTGCCTTGACGACACGCTGGTGCATCTCTATGGCAAGACCGAAGCCCGGCCGGGCCGCAAGATGGGCCATGTCACGCAGCTTCTCCGCTAAGAGTAGCGGGAAAAAGCCCTGACATGGTTGACAGCGAACGGTCGACAGGGTATTTGCTCCCCACCCTAAAGAGCGCGCCCTGAGCGCGCTTTTGATTGTTAAAGACCCGGGCGAATGTGACATTCCCCCTCGAACATCGCGGATCAGAAAAATGAAGATCAAGAATTCGCTCAAGTCGCTCAAGGCGCGCCATCGTGACAACCGTCTCGTCCGCCGCAAGGGCCGCATTTACATCATCAACAAGCTGAACCCGCGCTACAAGGCTCGTCAGGGCTGATATAGCGCGCGGCTCCGATCCCATGGATCGGACGCTCAGTTTTAGTTGATCGCATCAAATTCGGTTTGATCTTCGACATTGGCGGGCTACTATGCCCGCCATGCGCGTTTTTGCTTTGCCATATCTAGCCCTGCCGATTCTCCTCGCTCTGACTGCCTCCGCGCCCCATGCGGCGCTGGCGGATGAGCCTGTGCCTGTGGAAAAGCAGAATCCTGGCGATTCCTCCGGCACTTTGTCGCCCAAGCAGCAGCTCGACAATCTGTTCACGGCGCTGAAGCGGCAGCGCGACCCCGATCAGGCAAGCCTGATTGCCGACCAGATAAATGCCGAGTTCAGCGACTCCGGCAGCGCCACCATCAATCTTCTGATGCAGTGGGCCGACAAGGCCATTCAGGACAAGCGCAATGGCGCGGCCATGGATTATCTCGATCAGGTGATCTCCCTGAAGCCCGACTATGTCGAAGGGTGGAACCGACGAGCCACGCTCAACTTCGCGATCGGCGACTACCGCAAGTCGATGGAAGACATCAATCAGGTCCTGCGAATAGAGCCACGCCATTTCGGCGCGCTGGCCGGCATGGCGGCGATCCTGACCGAAACCGGCAACGACGCCCAGGCTCTGAGGGTCTGGGAGCGTTTCCTCGATGTCTATCCGGCGAATCGATCGGCCCAGCAAGAGGCGGACAAGCTGTCGGAGAAGATTGCCGGCAGCCGAACCTGAGTTTTCGACGGCAGCCTTGCTCATGCCGGCATCGAAATCGCGCCCGGTGGGGTGAAAAGCTGCGGCAATGCACTAAATGAGTGACTGACGATATTTGATCCGTGCCGAAATGATCGATTCTCTATTCGCCGTCATCGTTCTGCTCCTCGTCTTCGCCGCAGGCTTTTCCGCCTATAAGACCCGTGCGATCGAGCAGGCCTATCCCAATATCGGCGAGCTGACCGATATTGGCGGCTACCGCCTCAACGCCGTGCATCTGCCACGACCGAAGACAGCAGACCTGCCAGCCCTCATCTTCATACACGGCGCCAGCGGCAACCTGCGCGACCAGTTTGAAGCCTTCGCCGGCCCCTTGAACGGCCGCGCCGAAATGCTGTTCGTCGACCGTCCCGGCCATGGCTATTCCGAGCGCGGGGCAGCCGAAAACGCCCTTCCTTCCGGTCAGGCCGATGCCATCGCCGGATTGATGGACAAACGCGGCATCAAGAGCGCCATCATCATAGGCCATTCCTTCGGCGGTGCGATTGCCGCCGCCTTCGGCATGCGCCATCCCGACAAGACCCAAGGGCTGCTGTTTCTTGCGCCGGCAACGCATCCCTGGCCCGGCGGCGTCGACTGGTACTATACGCTTGCCGCCACGCCGGTCTTCGGCTGGCTCTTTACCCAGACATTCGTCATCCCGCTCGGCTTGCGCCGGGTCGAGACCGGCACGCTCAGCATCTTCCGTCCGAACACGAGGCCGGCGGACTACATCATGAAGACGGCGCCAGAACTGGTGCTTCGGCCGCAGACCTTCCGCAACAACGCCATCGACGTGGTCAATCTGCTTGCCTATGTCTCCGCCCATGCGCCGCGCTACAGCGAGATCAAGGCACCCACGGTCATCATCACCGGCGACAGCGACGATGTCGTGCTGGAGGAATTGCATTCACGCGGGCTTGCGCGGGATATTACGGGCGCCGAACTCATCACCATCCGCAATCTCGGCCACAAGCCGGATTACGTGACGACGGATGTCGCGATCGCCGCCATGGAGCGATTGGCGGGCCAGCCACGCGATCTGCAGAGACTGGCGGCACAAGCGGAAATCCGCATCGCCAACCTCGCCGGGGAAGTTTCCGGATCGAGCGCCGTGTCTCAGGCCGTCACGACATCATCGTAAGGCGCATCCTGAAATATCCGGCTGTGCGGCACGGTCTCGATCGTCTGCCGCACCGCCTGCAGCATGATCGACGCCAGCCGCTCCGTCGCCGGGCTCGCCTCCGCCTCGGCACGATGCAGCACCAGATCAAGCGTGGGCAGGACCGGCAGACCGGCCTCGCCCGGCGTCATCTGCCGCACCTTCGGCGGCAGGCCGAGCGGCGTGCGCAGCGCCAGGCCGAGCCCGGCCGCCGTCGCCGCCCAGAGCCCTCCAAGGCTCGGGCTGACAAAAGATATCCGCCAGCCGATTCCGGCCCGATCGAGCGTCTTCGTGGCGATGTTCCGCAGCAGACATGGAGCTTCGAGTGAGGCAAGCGGCATGACCTCACCGCCATCGGCGTGCCACTGCACCGCGCCATTCGCCGGGCCGACCCAGCAGAGCGGCACTTCGGCGATACGATCCGTATGCTCCGTGCGAAAGCCATCACTCCAGGCAAGCGCCAGATCGAGCTTGCCCGACGTCACCCGCTCCACAAGCTCGACATTGCGCACCACGCGCGCCTCGATGCGCACCTTGGGATGCGCGCGGGCAAAGCGGCCCAATACTTCCGGCAGCAGCGTCTCCCCGAAATCCTCCTGCAAGCCGAGCCGCACCCAACCTTCCAGCTCCGTCCCGTGCAGCGCCGTAGCCGCCTCGTCATTCAGGTCCAGCAGCCGCCGCGCGTAACCAAGCATCGTCTCGCCGGCCTCCGTCAGCGCCAGCCCCCGGCCAGCCTTGCGGAAGATCGGCATGCCCGCCTGGTCCTCAAGCTTCTTCAGCTGGGCGCTGATGGCAGAAGTCGAACGCCCCAGCTTGTCCGCCGCCTTGGCATAGCTGCCGAGATCCATGCCGGTGACGAAGCTGCGCAGCACATCGAGATCGAAGATGACCTTTCGCACGGATAACCATCCATATTTTTAGGACTATAAATCCTGAATTATCTGATTTTCAGGATGATTATCCGCTGGCATTCTATGATCGTCAAGAGACACGGAAACAGGAGCAATCCCATGCCATTCACCCGCATCACCCTTCTGCGCGGCAAGTCGCCGGAATATCTGAAGGCGCTGTCTGATAACTTTCACCGCGCCCTGGTCGAGGCCTTCGAGGTGCCGCCGACAGATCGCTTCCAGTCCATTCATCAGCTGGAGCCGCATGAGCTCATCTTCGATCGAACCTATTTCGCCAGCAAGCCGCGTTCGGACGATTACGTCTTCTTCGATGTCACGACTGGCAAGCCGCGCAGCATTGAGGTCAAGAAGGCTTTCTATCGCCGTGTCGCCGAGCTTCTTGCAGACGCCCCCGGCGTCCGTCCCGAGGACATCATGATCACCATCACGACGGCGACACGCGAGGACTGGTCCTTCGCCGATGGCCGCGCGCAGATGATCGAACAGGCCTGAGAGCGATGCCTCAAACCACATCGACCCAAGCACCCGCCATCCACCGCGCCGGCACGAATATGCGGCCCTCGCCCGAGGGTATCGCGACGGCTTCCTTTCTGGTGGAGTCGCTCGTGGAAAGCTCTGAAAACGGCGGCCTCACGGCCATGCGCTGCGCGCTCGAGCCCGGCGTGATGACTCGCTGGCATACGCATCCGCATGGACAGATCCTCTATGTTCTGTCCGGCGTCGGACTTGCCGAGCGCTTCGGCGGCCCGGCCGAGGAGCTGCGTGCCGGCGACTGCATCAGCTTCGCACCGAACGAGCGCCATCGCCACGGTGCGACGTCGGAACATGCCTTTTCCTATATCAGCATCCAGGCGGCGCAGGATGGAAGCGCCGTCACCTGGCTGGAGGAATGACTGATGATCGCCATGCAATATAATTTCCCCCTCCCCGCGGATTACGACATGACGATCATCGATCGCCGTATCCGCGAAAAAGGCCCGCTGCTCGACAATCTCCCGGGCCTGAAGTTCAAAGCCTACCTGACGGCAAGAAAGGGCGATGCCATCACGGGCAGCCGGCAGAATTTCTATTCCCCCTTCTACGTCTGGCAGCAGGAGGAGGGCCTGAGCGACTTCATTTGCGGCCCCGGCTTCGCGGCTCTCACTGAGAGCTTCGTCCGCCCCCGGGTCAACACATGGATCACCTGGCACGCCGAGACGTCCGAGGATATTCGCAGCGCCCAATTCGCCACGCGCGAAGTAGTCGCCATCGACGCTGAAACATCGCTTGCCGAACTCCGTGCGAAGGAGACGGAGACGGCAGCGCGGGCCATATCGAACGGCGAAGCGCTCGCCTCGGTCGCCGCCTTCGAGCCGACTCACTGGACGTTAGTGCGCTTCCGCCTGCTCGCCGAGGCGCCGAAAGTTCCAGGCCGCGCCGGTCTGCAGACCTACAATGTCGGGCATCTCTCGCTGCCCGGCCTCGCCTGAAGTGTCACGGAGACAATCTCCTTGTTTTAAGCGGAGGGCGGGCGCTTTATGGATGGAAAGTCTTTCTGAATCAGAAGAGTGATCCTTCCATGGTCGATATCGCAATGATCGAAGCCGCCCGCACTCGCCTCGGCGGCCGGGCGCGCCGCACGCCGCTTCTCTCCTCGCCCTTTCTTGATGAGATTGCCGGCCGCCGCCTGTTCGTGAAGGCCGAGTGCCTGCAGCACTCCGGCTCCTTCAAGTTTCGCGGCGGCTGGTCCGCTGTCTCCGCGCTGGAGCCGACCGTGCGTGCCAGAGGCGTCATCGCCTTCTCGTCCGGCAATCATGCGCAGGGTGTGGCGCTGGCTGCAAAGTTGCACGGCATCCCCTCGGTCATCATCATGCCGACGGACGCGCCGAAGCTGAAGATCGCCAACACCCGGGCCTTCGGCGCCGAAGTCGTGCTCTATGATCGGATCAGGGAAGATCGCGACGAAATCGGCGCACGTATTTCCAGAGAGCGCGGGCTGACGCTCATCAAGCCGTTCGACGAGCCGCAGGTGATTGCCGGCCAGGGAACGACCGGGCTGGAAATCGCCGAACAGGCGGCCGAGGAAGGCATCGAGGCTGCAAGCGTGCTCGTCCCCTGCGGTGGCGGCGGCCTGACCTCGGGTATCGCGCTCGCGCTCGAATCCCGCGCGCCGGGCCTGAAGGCGCGTCCGTGCGAGCCGGAAAATTTCGATGATACCGCCCGCTCGCTGGCCTCGGGCCAGATCGAGCGCAACTCTGTACTGCAAGGCTCGATCTGCGACGCCATCATCACGCCGCAGCCCGGCAACATCACCTTTCCGATCCTGAAGCGTCTTTGCGGCCCCGGCCTGGTCGTCTCGGATGAAGAGGCGCAAAAGGCCATGGCGTTCGCTTTCACTCGGCTGAAGATCGTGGTCGAGCCGGGCGGCGCCGTCGCGCTCGCTGCTGCGCTCTTCCACGGCAAGGACCTCGACGGCGACACGGTCATCGCCGTCACGTCAGGCGGCAATGTCGACCAGGATGTTTTCGAGGCGGCGCTAAGCCGCCACTAGAGCAATTTCAGGACAAATGCGGAGCGGATCGTCCGCTTCGCCGCTAGTTCACTGCGCGACGATAGAGCGCCAGCGACCCAGCAAGCGCGAGCAGCGCGCCGCCACAGGCGCGCTCAAGCCATTTCGCGCCTTCCGACTTCAGGACGCGCACGGCCTGCGAGCCGAAGACCGCGTATCCGAACATGATGATGAAATCGAGTGCGGCGAAGATCGCGCCCAGAACGACATATTGCTGTAGCTGCGGTGCGGATGGTTCGATGAACTGTGGCAGGAAAGCTGAGAAGAAGAGATAGCCCTTGGGATTGGTGACAGCCACCATGAAGCTCTTCAGGCCGATGGCAAAGGCTGTTCCCTTCGGCTGGCTCGCGCTCGCCTGCAGGGCGCTGTCGATGGCCCCCTTCGACCGCAGCATCATGATACCGAGGAAGGCGAGATAGGCCGCGCCCACCCATTTAAGGGCCGAGAACCAGAATTCGGAGGCAGCCAGCAGCGCGCCAAGGCCGATGGCAACCGCGCTGATCAAAACGGCATCGGACAGGACCGCACCGATCATGCCCGGCAAGGCGCGCCGGACGCCGAAGCGCGAGCCGTTGGTGAGCGCCAGCAGCACGGTCGGCCCCGGCGTTGCGATACCGATGAAGGAAACGGCGGCAAAGGCGAGCAGCGTGGTGAAATGCATAGGGGTCCCTCCTCTGGAAGATAGGAAGGTTGCATGTGGGGCGGTGGTTAGCAAGGGGCTTGAAAGAAGCCTGCAATATACGGCGCCTATGGTGTCCCCCTCTGTCGCGACAGCGACAGAGGGGGTGCGCAGTCTCCACCCGCTCGATCGGCGATAACTACACCACCCAGCCCTGATCTACCCCACCAATCCCGCATCCTTGGCAGCCAAGGCGCCGATCGCCGACCAATCCAGCTCCTCGCCGCCATGCGCCAACAGGTTGAGGAACCGATCACGCAGCAGGCTCGCCAGCGGCAGCGGCACGTTCAGCGCCTCGCCGGCGGCAAGCGCGAGGCGGATGTCCTTCTGGCCGAGCGGCGCGGTAAAGCCAGCCGGCTGGAACTTGCGATCAGCAATCAGCCCGCCATAGGTCTTGTAGACGGGCGCGCTGAAGAGCGTCGAGGTCAGGAGTTCGAGATAGGCATGCCGGTCGACACCGCCCTTTTCGACCAACGCCATGGCCTCGCCAAGCGACTCGATGACTGCGGCGATGAGGAAATTGCCGCTGAGCTTGACGAGGTTGGCAGCCTTCGGCTCCTCGCCGACGACGAAAGTGCGCTGGCCGATCGCATCGAAGAGCGGTGTGACCGACTGGACGGCATTGGGCACTCCGGCCGCGACGACGAATAGTTTTGCCGCAGCCGCGGCTTCCGGCCGACCGAAGACGGGCGCCGCGACGAAGCGCTGGCCTGCGGCCGCATGTTCCCTGGTCAGCCGCTCGGAGGTGGCAACGCTGATCGTGCTCGCGGAGATATGAACCGCACCCTTGCCGAGGCTCGCAAGGACGCCGCCATCACCGTGCACGACCGCCGAAAGTGCATCATCGTGGGCGAGCATGGTGAAGACGGCATCGCCAGTGCAGGCTTCCGCCACAGTTCCTGCGACTTTCGCACCCTCGCCGACCAGAGCCTCCGCCTTGTCGCGCGAGCGATTGTAGACCGTCACCTCATGCCCTGCCTTGATGAGATTAACGGCCATGGCGCTGCCCATCTGACCCAATCCGATAAATCCGACTTTCATTGGCATATCTCCTTCTCACTCTGCCTGGGGGAACGTAGGCGCTTCGCTTCAAGAAAAAACCCGCCGTCTTTCGACAGCGGGTTTCGGTTGTTTCAGGGTGCTGCCGCAGTCAGATGGCGGCAATCACACGCCGGACTGACCGTCCGAACCGATATAGGCAATACGCAGCATGTTGGTAGCACCCGGCGTGCCGAGCGGAACGCCGGCCGAAATGATGATGCGGTCGCCTGGCTTGCCGAAGCCTTCCTCGGCAACGATGCGGCAGGCATTGTTGACCATGTCGTCGAGGTCAGTCGCGTCATGGGTGACTACGCAGTGCATGCCCCACACAACGGACAGGCGGCGCGCGGTCTGGATGATCGGCGACAGCGCAAGGATCGGAACCTGCGGGCGCTCGCGCGAGGCGCGCAGACCGGTCGTGCCGGAAGAGGTGTAGCAGACGATGGCGGCAAGCTTCAGCGTCTCGGCTATCTGCCGGGCGGCGAGCGAGATGGCATCGGCGCCGGTTGCTTCAGGCAAGGCGCGCTGGGCGTAGATGATGCCCGGATAATGCGGCTCGCGCTCGATGGTGCCGGCAATGGAAGCCATCATCGAAACGGCTTCGACCGGATAGTCGCCGGATGCGGATTCTGCCGAGAGCATGACGGCATCGGCGCCTTCGAACACGGCGGTCGCAACGTCGGACACTTCGGCGCGGGTCGGAACCGGCGCTGAGATCATCGATTCCAGCATCTGCGTGGCGACGACGACAGGCTTGCCGGAACGGCGGCAGGCACGGATGAGCTGCTTCTGAATGCCAGGAACGGATTCCAACGGCATTTCGACGCCGAGGTCGCCACGGGCAACCATCAGTGCGTCGGAAAGCTCGATGATTTCCTCGATGCGCTCGACGGCCTGCGGCTTTTCGATCTTCGACATCAGACCGACGCGGCCGTGCGAGATCTTGCGGACTTCCGTCAAATCTTCCGGACGCTGGATGAAGGAGAGCGCCACCCAGTCGACTTCGTTGGTGGCGAGAACGGCATCGAGGTCGACGCGGTCCTTCTCTGTGAGAGCACCGACGCCGAGCAGCGTATCGGGCAGGCTCACACCCTTGCGATCTGAAATCTTCGTGCCGGAAATGACCGTGGTGACGATGCTCTTGCCGTCACACTTTTCGGCGCGCAGCGCCAGCTTGCCGTCATCGATCAGCAGGCGATGGCCGGGCTGAACCGATTCCAGGATTTCCGGATGCGGCAGGTAAACACGTGTGTTGTCGCCGGGGATATCCTGATTGTCGAGCGTGAAAGTCTGGCCGGGCTTCAGATCGACCTTGGTCTCGGCAAACTTGCCGACGCGCAGCTTGGGACCCTGCAAGTCAGCGAGAATACCGATCGGACGGCCACAGCGAGCTTCAACGGCGCGAATACGCTGGATCAGCGTGCGCATGACATCATGGCTGGCATGGCTCATGTTGATGCGGAACAGGTCCGCCCCGGCCTCATGAAGCTTCTGAATCATTTCCTCCGAAGAGGAAGCCGGACCGAGCGTTGCGAGGATTTTGACTTTTCTGTTGCGTCTCATCAATTCTGGCTTTCTTGGCTGCCCGAGGGCTCGGAAAGCTGAACCATCCAGCTCGCCTGGCGCCCGGTGTCGTATTCCTTGAACCCCATCTTCTGGTAGCCACGAGCGTAGCAGTCCTTCACGCCTGGGATTTTGAATTCATTTTCCGCCACGCACATTTCGACGTCGCCCGTCCAGCGGCCGCCGCGGGCCGCATCTTCTGCGTAGAGGTAATAATAGCGGGATTGAAGCGGGCCTTCGATCAATGTCGCGCAGGTGTTGGCCGGAATCTGCCACCAGCCTTCCGTCACCCAGCCGTCCTTCGCACGATAGCCGATCGCCACACCAACAAGGTTCTGCGTGCCGTTGCACGTTCGGAAATCGGCACGAGCCGCATTCGGCATGAAGAAGAACGGCGCTGCGACAGCGAGAATGAGGAAGGCGATTCGGGCGAGCGGACCTGACCGCTTAACGAAACGTGGCGCGACTTGGCTGGACACGGCTTCCAATTGGCTCCCGGTTATTCGTTGTTGTTGCTTCTTGCGCCGCCATCCGGTGAATGTCAACGCAACTCTAATCGATTATATTTTCATCACGAGACGGTAACGGCACCATGCGCCGCTCTTGATCCGATCGAAGTTGCGAACCTTGCACCTTCCATCCACACATGCAATCAAACAAAGAGTTGAAAATTTCAATAACCGACAATCCGCATGACCGATTTCACACCGTTTGAATGCATACCCGGCAATCGTGACAAAGGCATGGTCATTCTCGGCGACCACGCCATGCGACATTTGCCCGCGCGCTATGGCAGCCTTGGCCTGCCGGAAGCCGCCTTTTCCCGCCACATCGCCTATGACATCGGCATCGAAAGCCTGTGCCGCCATTTGTGCGAAAAGCTTGGGGTGCCGGGCGTGCTCGGCGGCTTTTCCCGCCTGCTGATCGATCCGAACCGCGGCGAGGACGACCCGACGCTCATCATGAAGATCTCGGACGGCGCGATCATACCGGGCAATCATCCGATCACGGATGAGGAGTGGAACTATCGCATCGAGGCCTTCCACCGGCCCTATCACAAGGCGGTCGACGAGACGATATCAGCCGTAGCCGAAGCGACGGGCAAGGCGCCTCTGGTCTTCTCGATGCACTCCTTCACGCCTGCCTGGAAGGGTGTGCCGCGCCCCTGGCATGCAAGCGTACTCTGGGACAGCGACGAACGCGCCGTCTTGCCGCTTCTTGCAAAGCTTGGCGCCGATACCGATCTGGTGATTGGAGACAACGAGCCTTACGACGGCGCCCTGCGCAACGACACGATGTTCCGGCATTGCATGATGAAGGGCATTCCGCATGCGTTGCTGGAGGTCCGTCAGGACCTGATCGGCGATGAGGCCGGCACTGTCGAATGGGCCGACCGCCTCGCGCCGATCTTCGCCGAGATCAATGCCGATCCGGCCCTGCACGAATACAAACGCTATCCTTCGCGCACCGGCCCTTATGAGGCATGAAGCGGCGAGCGAACCAAGGAGATCCGAAATGACCACACTCACCAGGCAACAGGAGACCGAGCTTGAAGCCGCCGCATTCCGCCGCCTCGTGGCACATTTGCGCGAGCGCAGCGACGTTCAGAACATCGACCTGATGAACCTTGCCGGTTTCTGCCGCAACTGCCTCTCCAACTGGTATCGCGAAGCCGCCGAAGAGGCAGGACTACCCGTCAGCAAGGACGAGTCCCGCGAAGCGATCTACGGCATGCCCTACGAGGATTGGAAAAACCTGCACCAGAAGGAAGCCTCGCCTGTGCAAAAAGCCGCTTTCGAGCAGAACAAGCCGAAAGATTAACGCTCCCTTCACCAATTCGGCTTGACCTTGCGCGCCATTCGCGGCACGTCAACTGCCCGATCGAATTCGAAATACCGCGCAAGCCATGAAGCGATGTGCCGTGTCGGCGACTGGCCGATCTCATCCGCGACGGGCTGCAAGCGACCCCTTTGAGACCCTTTAGGAGAAGTGCATGGAAGAGAACAGCGTCGAGAACGTGGCCGCGGCGGAACTCCGTCAATTCATCGAGCGCATCGAGCGCCTCGAAGAAGAAAAGGCCGCGATTGGCTCCGATATCAAGGACGTCATGGGCGAGGCCAAGGGCCGTGGCTACGACACCAAGGCGATCCGCACCATCATCCGCCTTCGCAAGAAGGACGCGAACGAGCGCCTGGAAGAAGAATCCATCCTGCAGACCTACATGGCCGCACTCGGCATGGAATAATCAAGGCTCGTATCAGCCTTGCAAGATGATCAGGAGCCGGCTTGCCGGCTCCTTTCTTTTTGGGCGGATTATCAGGCGAAAAGGCGACCGATCAATTCGGCGGCGCTGCCCTGCCAAAGCTCGCCCTTGCCAGTTCCCGACCAGAGAGACAGGAAATCCGGCGATCCCTTCGCCGTCGATGCGCCGCGAATGTCCCGGGTGAACTTGTTCTGCGCCGGAAAGGGCAGAATGGCGTCAGGCTTCCCATCCATCTCATCCATGAAGCGATTCTCGATGCCGCGGGCAAAACGGCCCGAAAAGGCGCGCGTCGTCCGCGTCTTGCGGTCCGGCGTTTCGAGAAGCCTCTTGCGATAGGGCGCCGATGTCCCGGCTTCGGAGCAGGCAAGGAAGGCTGTCCCCATCTGGACGGCCTGCGCGCCCGCCTGCAGCGCCGTGCGAATATCGCCCGCCGTCATGATGCCGCCGGCGGCGATCAGCGGCAGGCGAATGGTGCCGACGGATTGGGTCAGGAGATCATGAATGCCGATTTCCGGATCGGCTGCCCTGGCATCGAAAATCCCGCGATGGCCACCGGCCTCGTAGCCTTGCAGCGTGATCGCATCTACGCCGCTCTCTTCCAGCGCCCTTGCCTCCTCAAGCGTCGTCGCCGTGCCGATCAGCGGAATGCCGGCCCTCTTTGCCTCGCGGACATGATCGGCGGGCAGCAGGCCGAAGACGAAGCTCAGGCACGCCGGCTTGATGCGCAACACGGCTTCGAACTGTGCGTCGAAATCCTCTTCATAGGGAAGGCCAAGCTGGGGAGAAGATAGCTCCAACTCCTGACGATATCGCGCGGTCGCCTCCACGGCGCGCTCGATACGATCAGCCGCGACTTCCGGGATCGAATGCGGGATGAAGAGATTGATCGAAAACGGCTTGTCGGTCTGCTGGCGCACCTGAGCTGCAAAGGCTTCGATGGCCGCAGCATTGGAATAGGCGCCGCCCATGGCGCCAAGAGCGCCCGCAGCCGAAGCGGCCGCCGTGAGATCCACCGACGAAGGGCCACCGGCCATCGGCGCGACGATCAAGGGATGCTTCAAACCGAGCTGTTGAAAAAGATTGCTGTCCTTAAGGGCAGACATATCCGTGTTCCTTTCAGGAATGTCTGTTGAAACCTCGACTCAACATAGGCATCGCACCGTGGTTTACGAGGGGCGACCAAGCGCCGCGGTGCGGGCCTCGATCGCCTTGACCACCGACACCATGTCGAGCCGGCCATTACCGAGTTCGACGCTCTCGCCATAAAGGGTCCGGCAAAGATCGAGAACCGGCGAGGCCATGCCGACGGCGCGGGCCGCCTCGGCAATCAGCTTCGTGCTGTTGAAGGCATCGGCCGTTGCCGCCTGCACTGAAAAATCCTGTGCGACAAGTTTTGGAATTTTCACGCGCGTCAGATCGCTGGCCATCGGACCGGAATCGATCGCCGCCTGGAACGTCTTGAGATCGAGCCCGTTGCTCTCGGCAAAATGCGCCGCTTCGGCAAGCCCCGCCAGCATCGTGCAGAGATAGAGATTGACGGTGAGCTTCATCAAGAGCGCATTGCCGACCGGGCCGCACAGGATCGTTTCGCGGCACATGGGCGCGAGCAGCGGCCGCACCTCGGAAATTGCCTCCGCATCGCCGCCAAGCAAGGCCACGAGCTGTCCCATCTCGGCGGGCTTCCGCGAGCCCGAAACCGGGGCTTCGACATAGCGTCCACCAGCAGCGATGATATCGGCGGCGAGCCCGCGCGAATAGTCGGGCGGATTGGAGCCCATCGACACCACGATATGGCCGGAGACCAGCTTGGCGAAGTCCGGCGTCCCGCGCAGCAGCACCTCGTCCAGGACTGCTTCATTGACCAGCATGAGAATGACGATGCGTGCGCATTCGAACACCTCATCGACACCTGCCGCGACCGCGGCGCCAGCCTCGCGCAGCGGATCGGCGGCTGCCGGCGATCTGTTCCACACGACAAGCCTCGCGCCGGCCTTTGCAAGATTGAGAGCCATTGGCTGGCCCATGACGCCGAGACCGACAAAGCCGATCTCCTCGCCCGGCGCGGCGCCGGGACGGTCGCTGACATTGGTCATCATAACAACTCCGATTGTTCGGGTGACTATGCGAACTTTTTAGTCAGAGCCGGCGGGAGAGTTCATATGCCTTTCCCGCCGGATATCGGCTCGTGGTCCGCTTAAAACAGGCGGTCCAGCCACTCATGCTTGTCCGGCGCGCGGCCGAACTGGATGTCGGTCAGCGCAGCCTTCAGGCGCAGGGTGGTCGGGCCGGCATTGCCGTCGCCGATGGTGAAGCCGTGCTTGCGGCCCTTCAGCTTGCCGATTGGCGTCACGACGGCTGCCGTGCCGCACGCAAAGGCTTCGCTCAGGCGCCCGCTCTCGGCATCGGCCTGCCACTGCTCGATCGAATAGGGCTCCTCGCGAACAGTGAGACCCATGTCGCGCCCAAGCTTGATGAGGGAGTCGCGGGTGATTCCAGGCAGGATCGTTCCCGTCAGCGGCGGCGTCTGCAGCGACCCGTCCTTGAAGACGAAGAAGATGTTCATGCCGCCAAGCTCTTCGATCCAGCGCTTTTCGACGGCATCGAGGAAGACGACCTGCTCGCAGCCCTCGCGTTGACCTTCGGCGAGCGCGGAAAGGCTTGCAGCGTAGTTGCCGCCGCACTTGGCCGCACCGGTGCCGCCGGGAGCCGCACGCGTGTAGTTCTCGGAGAGCCAAAGCGTAACAGCCGACGCGCCGCCCTTGAAATAGGAGGCAACCGGCGAGGCAACGACGCAATAGAGGTAGTCGGTCGCCGGCCTAGTGCCGAGCGCCGCTTCCGAACCGATCATGAATGGCCGGAGATAGAGCGACGAACCCTCGGCGGTCGGAATCCACTCGCGATCGATCTTGACCAGCTCGCGAACGGACTCGACGAAGAGCTTTTCCGGCAACGGCGGCATGGCCAGCCGTTCGGCCGAATTGTGGAAGCGCTGCGCGTTGGCGCTCGGGCGGAAGAGCGCCGCACCGCCATCAGGCAGATGATAGGCCTTCATGCCTTCGAAGATTTCCTGCGCATAATGAAGCACCACGGTCGCCGGATCGAGCGCCAGCGCCTTGCGCGGCTCGATCTTGGCGCTGTGCCAGCCGCGATCCTGCGAATAGCGGATCGTGACCATGTGATCGGTGAAGACGCGGCCAAAGCCTGGGTTCTGCAGCAGCGCTTCGCGTTCGCTCGCCGTAGCGGAATTGGGGTTTTTCTGGATGTCGAACGTTAAAGTTTCGCCGTTGCTCATGGCTCCTCCAATGCTTCTCTTGTCGCGGCTTTCGCCGCCCATCTCCCGAAGGATGGTGTAAATCAAATCGGGTGGTATTTGATTGCGTTTACGCCTGTTCTCACGCAAGTTTAAGAGCGATCTGCGTAAAATTATGAGGCGAATCGCTATTTCTTGCCTGGAAGCCGGCTATACCTCCTATGCAGCTTCCATCAGAGCGCTTTCGCAACGGCTTCAGCGGCGGCAACGCCGGTCTCATAGGCGCCGTGCGCGGTAGAGTAGCGCGCCTTCGAACAGGCCTCTCCCGCGAAGAACAAGCGCCCGTCACGGGGCGCCGCCAATACGCTACGAAGATCGGAAGCGCCGGGCGTCGCGTAGGAATAAGAGCCGCCGAAGAAGGGCTCTCCCGCCCAGGCCGAGGCAACAAGCGGCGACAGTGTCTTGCCGATATCCGCGCCGAAGACACGTTTCAGCTGCTCGACCGAAAATGCAAACATCGCATCAATGCCCTGCCGCTCCAGATCGAGCGCGAGATCGGCGGCAAAATAAGCTTCGATGACCGAGGCGCCAAACGGCTTCAACTGATAGGCTCCGGTCCGACGGCTGTGCTTCGATCCCATCACATGCGTATCGTCGGTAAATATCTCGGGGTCGGCAATGCGGATGAAGAGCTTGTTTGCGAGCCCGAGCGGCAGGCGCGCCGCCGCCTCGATCTTCTCCGGCAGGGGCGGCCAGAAGGTGATGCGTTCGGCGGCCAGCACGTTAGTGGACACTGTGACGACGACGGCCCTTGCCCGCAGCTCCCCCTTGCTCGTCGAAAGCACGATATGGTCTGCGCCGCTATGGTCGATGCGGCTCACCTCGACGCTCAGAACGGTCGGCACCGGCAAGCCAAAGGTCTCAACCAGAGTGCCGTAGCCCTGCCGCACGCGCCAGTCAGGTCCGGGGCCGGGATCGTAGCGGCCGAGATCGATCACCGAGGACTTGTCGAGCTCTCCCCCGGTCATGAAGGCACCAACGGCATAGATCCTCTCACTCCACGGATCGTCGGGAGACAGCATGGTCGAAAGATCCGCGTCATCATTGCCCCTGTAGTCGTCGACGCGTTCGAAGAAATCGTTGACGGCGGCAGCCGCAGCCTTTGCGTCCGCATCATTCTGCTCCAGCCGGTGGCCGCCGTCGCTCCAGGGGGCAGGCGTGCGATCGACGGTGAGGCCGACCTCTTCGGCAATCCCGGTCCAGGCGTTGGTGCGCGCGCCATGTAGCCAGCCGCAACCGAGATCGAGCGCGGCCGCATCGGCCCCGAACGGATGGATCGAGCGTGCACGCCCGCCGACGCGATCGGAGGCTTCGAGCAAGACGATCGAAAGATCCGGCCGAAGCAATTGCAATTGCCGAGCGGCACCCACGCCGGCCGCCCCGGCACCGATCACCGCGACGTCGACTTCGCCGCCCTTCCAGGATTCGATGGGCATTCCAATTCCTTTTCGCGCAGGCGCCGAAAATGATCCGGCCGCGCGACTTTGGCTGATATGAGGCTCGCCGATCCGCCAGCGCAAGCCCTCGCGATCATCTGTAACCGACCTCGGCGCGGCATGTAAACGGGCGCGGCGACTGCGATACCAAATTGCCGCATTGAGCTGAAACGGCGAATGTCGTACCTGCTTCATCTAGACAGATGATGAGGAAAGATCGTGCAAAGGCGGATCTTGGCAACAACGCAGGGGCTGACGCGCATTCTATGCGCCATCGCGTTGTTTTCGCTCGGCTTCGCCCATCATCCGGCCATTTCCAGCGCCGCCGAACTGCCTCCATTCGAGCTTGCTCAGTACAGCCTGCCGGATGGAAGCCTGCCCGTCATCTGCACCTCCGAGAAGACGCCTGACGGCAAGCAACACGGCAAGGCACATGTACTCGGCTGCGAAGCCTGCCGGATTTCCGCTGCAGCGCTCCTCCCCCACCCGCCGACCGAAATGTGCGACCATCTCGCGTTCGTACGGCAGGATATGGCCGCTCCCGAGAATACGGAATTCCGCCGCCAGCTCTATCCCCCCAATTGCGGCCCACGCGCACCGCCGGTCTTCCAGACACCCGCCTGAGCCGGCTTTGCGGCGGATGCCGCTCGTCAGGTCAGCAGCCTGCATGCCGCCGGTGGATCACCGCCCGTGCCGCACACGCAGGCGCCCTTGCCATGAAATGCCTTGCGGGCAGCTTCTGCCACGAGGCCGGACAACCCTCCCAAGGAAACCGACCATGATCCGAACGATATGCCGTTGGGCTACCTTCGGCCCCCACTCTACCGAGGCAACCGACATCCACACCCTCTTTGCGACCGCGCCGCACAGCCTTGGAGGCGACCATGCCGACACAGCTCAATAAGACCGCGTCCGGCCGCCACGCCTCTGTTAGATCTCGCCCGGAAACACCGATGTTTACGAAGGAATGGTCTATTCCCGCGATCCTGACCGTCTTTCTGCTCGGAGTCTGCGGCCTGATCGCCTATTTCACCTGGACCCTGATGCCGCCCGCGACGCCGCCGAAGGACCATGGCAACGCTCGCTTTACGCTCAGCGATAGCAATGGCCATGCGATTGCGGAGCCCGCGTCGAAGAAGCAGCCATAGCCGCCGTCGCTGCAACCGACAAACCGAAGGAAAGACCGAGATGCCTCCGATGAAGACATTGTTTCTCGCCACAGCCGTGACGATCCTCGCCCTTACAGAGCAAGCGCTCGCACACGCTCACCTCAAAACCGCGACACCGGCTGCCGATAGTACCATCAAGCAATCGCCTTCGGTGCTTGATCTTGGCTTCACCGAGAGCCTCAACCTGAAATTCAGCGCCGCGACGGTAACCGGGCCGGGCAGGAAGGCAATCAAGATTGGCACGGCTGCGTTGGCGGAAGGCGATAAGACGCTGACAATACCCGTGAGCGATACGCTCGCGCCCGGCAAGTATACCGTCAAATGGCATGTACTTTCGACCGATGGCCACAAGACCAACGGCAGCTACAGCTTCACCGTCGCGCCCTGACCACGCCGGTCGGCTAACCGATGACGCACTTCTTGACGAAATGCAGCCAGCTGTCGTTACGCCGGACGGTCGCGCGCGGCAGACCGAACGCATCGTCACCCGGACGCGCCCGGCCGCGGCGCGTCGTCGTCGCCGCACTGTAACCGGCCTCATAGGCCAGCACGCGGTCGAGCGGCGTTTCGTCGCCATAGGGGAAACAAAAGGACGAGATACCCTCATCCAGCAGATCTTCGAGCACCTCGCGCGAATGCGTGATCTGGCGACGCGCCTCTTCCATCGGCAATCGCGGCAGGCGAACGTGATCGAGCGTATGCGACCCTATCTCGTGCCCCAGGCTGTGCCAGTGGCGCAACTGCTCCACGGACATGCATGGCGCCTGCGCCACGCCGAGGGGAATGTCCCAGACATTGCTGCCGCCGATCTGATTCGCCACCACGAAATTCGTGGCAGTGAAGCCGAAGTCCTGGAGCACGGGCAGAGCATTCTCGTAGACATTGGCATAGCTGTCGTCGAAGGTGATGGCGGCGACCCTGCCTCGCTTTTCGCCTCTGACGTAAGGCATTGCCTCGCGCAGCGACATGCCCTGAATACCGAGCCTTTTCAGCCATTCCATCTGATGACGGAAGGCGTCGGGATGGACGACCATGCTTCTGAACGGCGCCTTGCGCGACGGCGGCACCGCAATCTGATGATATGCGAGGATCGGAACAGCCACGATGGATCGTCTCAGATCATGCGACGGGCGCGAAGCGCGATCTTGGCGCGATAGAGCGGTCTCAACACCTCTCTGAAAAGCCTCTCGGCCAAGGTCTTGTGGCTCTTGATCGTGCTGCCGCCGAGCTGGGGAGAAATTTCGCGCACGCCGCCCGGCAGGACCGCCAATGGCGACACGTGGGTAAACCAGCTCATCTGTATGGTCGTATCGACCGGCCGATCGAAAACGGACGTCGCCTCCAGCAGACGGATGGCGGCATCGCGACTGACGAGCTGAGCCACCATGCCGAGACCGATCCGCACTGGCTGGATGACATTGGTTTCTCCCTGGGAGAGAACGCATCTGCCGTGTTCCTTGCCCATGCGGAACGGGAACCGAATGAACGATCCCGGCTTCAGGCATGCCTTGGCGGCTGCGAAGGCCGCGTGGAACGCATCATCGATCTCGACGTCGTCTTCGAAGACGAGGCCCGCGTCGATACCCTGCTCGACGATGGCAGCCCAGGCCTTGCGGTGCGACAGAAAACAGGCAATCTCGCCGGTGCTCATGGCAAACGGATAGTATGGCTTCTGCAGCCGGGGTCGATAGACGCTCTCGATCTCGGCCGCTGTCAACGTGCGGCCATCGACCGCCTCGATAACCTCGCTTTGCACCGAAAGCTTCGCGGCCAGTCTTTCGACCTGCGGCATGCGATCGCGAGCGCGATCCAGATGGATGATGAAGCCACGAATGACGGGTTGGCTTACCCCGGCCAGAACGGTCCCAACCGAGGCGGACGGCTGATCGAACTCGAATCCCGTGGGAGATCTTTCGAGCGGCATCGCCGAAGACGGGCCGAATTCGTGAGCTTGCATGAAAGGACACCTCGAGGTCATAGTTCGCGAGGCTCTAGCAACCCTGAATGAAAGCGAGCTTAGGCAAACCTGAGGCGAAACTGAAAATGGTTGTTTTCGGGCCGATCCGAACAACTGAAAGAAGGCTAGGCGAGCATGCCGATGCGACCGTTCGCCATTTTGTCCTCAACCCAGCGGCGTTCATCCAGCCAGGCATGGCGCTTCCATCCTTCCCAGCTGAAGCCGCAGAGCTTCACGTCCCATTCCTCGGCCGGCAATCGCGACAACGCATAGCGGATACCGAAGAAGCCGGTACTCGGGAAGAGCAGGTGCATCCGGCATTGCGTCACGCCGAGTTCCTTGCAGCCCTCGATGTAGAACTGCGGCGGCATGATGCGGATTTCCTTGCCCGCGGCACCGACCAATTCGATCGTCCGCATCGTCCAATCGCTCTTTCTGCCTTTCAGACGCGAAAGAAAATTGGGCTTGGGATGATATTTGCTGATGATATCGGGATGATAGGCGAGCACGATCTCCTTGGCGGCAGTGAAAGTCGCGCTGGTCAGGAAGCTCGGGTCCGACAATCGGCGCTGCATCGGCTTGCTGGACGCGGCAAGCATGAGAATGTCGGTGCGTGAACCGCTCATGCCGATCGAGGCTTTCGGCTCGTTGAAGCGCATCGCGAACTCCGCCTGGTCCACGATCTCCGACAGATCGCGCTGCAACTTGCCATTGCCGATGATGATTGCCGTCTTACGAGTCAAATACGAGTATCCGCCAAGTCCCAAGTCGCCGGCCTAAGGGAGCCAAATGAAGCGAAACTGAATGACGGAGGCTGGAGGCGCGCATAAATCCTGACACGAACCTGAAAGCCGAGGCGGTGTCACCTGCAAGCAACAGCTGCGCACGAGGACCCACTTCCACCTCGCATTTGCAAAGGCGTTCTCGTTGGCTGATGCGGATTGCAATCACAACTGAGCAGCCGATCGACCGAATCAAAAAGGAGCCCGAACGGGCTCCTGAAAACGATGCTGACGTTGATGGGCCTATTCGACCGAATTGAACTTCTTCACCTGCAGGAAATTCACCGCCGTCCCGCTGAAGCGCTCGGGATCGATCGATGCCGTCTGCACCTTGAAGCCATCGGTATAGACGGCGGTTGGCTGCGCACGGAGCGTCGGGCTCACGAAGCGGGGCGCCTTGACAGGCCGGTTCACGATCTCGACCCGAGCCTTTGCGATCGCCCATTGCGAGATCATCTTCTCGGTCAGCCTCGGCGAAGTCGTCACCGTCGCGCGGCCCGAATCGGCGTCGACGGCATCCTGCTTGTTCGGTCGGCCACCCTTGGTCGCGATACCGGCGGCAATCGGACGTTCCTGCTGTATGGCCGGCTCGAAACCGTCGTTGAAACGGCGGCTGCTCGCCTTTACCTCGTTGCGGATCGGCGCGAGCGCGGCCACTTGCATCGGCATCTGCTGAACCGGCCGTTGCTGTGGCAAGACCGCGGCAATTGCCTGCGCTGCGCTATCGCCGGTGGCCATACCATTGCTTGCCGGCGCCAGTTGATCCTTCGATGCAACATTGTTCAACGGCTGGTTCACAGCAACCGCATTGCTTGTATCCGACCGATCGGGACGGCTTTGCTCGAGGGCGGCAATGACCGAAGGCGAAAGCACGCCTGCGTCTGCCTGGTCATCGGCCGCTTCCTGATCGGCATCGGCCGATGCCAGAAGGCTTTCCGCCACTTCCGGACGCTGCGCCGGCACCGGAACGGCGGCCAATTGACCCTTCATGTCAGCCTCGGCCGATGCCATTTCGGCGTCGCCGGGCGCCCGGCGATCGAGCAGGGACGGCACAGGCACATGATAGGAGCGGAGATCGGCATATTGCGGCTGATCGTCGGTCTCCGGCATCGCAGCGGCAAGCGCATCCTGAGCCGGGTTACGAGGCTGCGAGACGAGCGCGGCGACGACGTCGCTGCCAGAAGGTTGATTGCCGAATGCCGGACGAACCTGCGGAACGGGCGCATTTACGCTGGCGACCTGAACCTGGGCCGGGGTCTGAGCTTGAACCGGGCTATCGTCGCCATCATCGCTTGCGGCCGGAGCTGGCTGCCCCTTACGAGCAGCCGACGCGACAGCCACCGGCGTTCCGCTATCCGCATTGTCCTCTTCCTCATCCGCGCCACCGCCGCCGCCAAAGAGGCGGGCAAAGAAGCCACGGCGCGGAGAAGACGAGCTTGCGATCTGAATATCGTCGGACGACATGCGGCGTTTGTAATCGGCAACCGCCTGTTGATAGCCCGGCAGCGGCCGGCCATCGGCCGGAATATGCATCGTCTTGCCGTCCGGGAAGAGGCGGACGAGATCCTGGCGATCCATGCGCGGCCATGCGCGCACGCCGCCAACGTCCATATGCACGAAAGGCGAGCCCGAGGTCGGATAATAGCCGACGCCGCCCACCTGCAGCTTCATGCCGATTTCGCGCAGCTTGGTGAGCTTGACGTCGGGAATGTAGAAGTCCATCGCGTTGCCGAGCATGTGCTGGCTCTTCTTGGCAACGCCGGTGTGAGCGTTACGCGTGCGCAGCATCTCGTTGGTGCCTGGCGAACGGAAACCGCAGATCACGTAGATGAATTCGTGCGAGCCGCTTTCGCGATAGACTTCCCATATGAGGTCGAACAGGCGCGGGTTCATCTTGGTCGGCTGATTCTTGCGCCAGTCGCGCAAGATGCGGTTCAGCTTCTCCAAGCCGTCCGGATCGAACTTGCCATTGCGCTTGTAGGTGATGACGGCCTTTTCGCCGGTATGGACGTAATAGATCTTCAGGCTGCGGGTTTCGCCACCCGCCTGAGAGGGGCTGCCGACGAAAACAGGGGTAGAAACAGCCAAAGCAAGGAGGCCAACGGCTGCAACCTTGGCCACCTTGCTAAATAGGTTCGAGCACGCAGAATGCCAGCTCAAGCTATTAGGCTTGGTATCTCTACTCAAATTCGGCAATTCGATCCCCGTCCGACAGACAATGTCGCATCGTGTTCCAAATGGCTGTCAATTGCGGTGACACGATGGCAAAAATGCCACACATCGTCGACCTCTTCATACATGGTGAACGATGCACTAACAAGTGCTTTACGACGGGTAACAAAATATGCTTGCCTAAACGTTAAGCTTTCCTTCACGCGGCGTTTTTTTGCGGGTCATCCGGGTCTATTCCGTAGTCTTTCAACTTCCGGTAGAGAGTTGAGCGCCCGATACCGAGCTTTCTCGCCACTTGACTCATCTGCCCGCGATAGAATTTGAGGGCGAATCGGATCAATTCTTCCTCCACATCCGCGAGTTTCCGCACGTCACCCGATGTGTTCGTGCTGACAATGATATTGTCGGAAGCGCTGGCCGACGCATCAGCTACGGCAAGCGGAGTGGTTGCAGCCGCTCCATGCGAAATGCCGTAGACGCCCCGTTCGCTTCTTTCAGCAGCAAGAGCCTCTGTCGAAGAGACATGCGAATTATCCACAACTAAGGTCGGATGCTCGGCTGCGAAGTAGCCGGGCAGCTGCGCGGCGATCTGCGGGAAATCCGTGTCGAGCAGCTCCGGCCCCTCGGACAGCACGACCGCGCGGAAAACCGCGTTTTCGAGCTGGCGGATATTGCCCGGCCAGTCATAGGCCGTCAGCAGCGCCAGCGCGTCGTTGCTGATCCCGAGCGGATGATCGAGCTTCTGCTCGTGGGCGAACCGATCGGCAAAAGCGCGCGCCAGATGCGGGATATCCTCCTTGCGGCGGCGCAGCGCCGGCATGGTGATCGGGAAGACGTTGAGACGATAGTAGAGATCCTCGCGGAACCGTCCTGCCTTGACCTCTTCGATCAGATCCTTGTTCGTGGCGGAAATCAGCCGGACATTGACCTTCTGCGCGACGCGCGCGCCGACAGTCTCGATTTCGCCCTGCTGCACGGCGCGCAGCAGCTTGACCTGGACTTCCAGCGGCAGATCGCCGATCTCATCGAGGAACAAAGTCCCTCCATCGGCCTCCATGAACTTGCCGACATGGCGCTCGGCTGCGCCCGTGAACGCGCCCTTCTCATGTCCGAAGAGAATGCTTTCCACGAGATTGTGCGGGATGGCGCCACAGTTGACGGTCACGAACGGCTTGCCGGCACGGTCGCTTGCGGCCTGGATGGCGCGAGCCACCAGTTCCTTGCCGACGCCGGATTCGCCTTCCAGCACGACAGGGATATTCGACTGCGCCGCGCGATGGGCGAGATCGATGACGCGCATCATCGCAGGGCTTGCCGAGACGATGTCGTCGAAGGAGATGCTGCTCGAGCGTGACTTGCGTCCGGCACGGGCTTTCGCCTCGCGCTGGTCGAGCTTCAGGGCGTTGGCGATCGATGCCGCGATACGCTCCGGCGACACGGGCTTGACGACGAAATCGAAGGCGCCGGCACGCATGGCCTGCACGACGGTATCGATGCCGCCCTGCCCCGTCTGCACGATGACGGGCAGGTCGATGCCCATATCGTTCAGCGCGCCCAGGAACTCGATGCCGTTCATTTCCGGCATCATCAGATCGAGCACGATCACGTTGATATGATCGTTGCCACGCTTTAGAAACTCAAGGCCGAGACGGCCATTTTCTGCCAGATGGGCAACGTGTCCGTGCCGCTCGATGGCATTCTTGAGCAGACGACGTTGAATCGGATCATCCTCAACAACGAGAATCTGCGCGCCCCCTTTGGCGCTATTATAAACGGTCATTGGTGCCTCACTTCATGCGAAACCTGACACGACAGTCGCAGAAAGGCTTGAACATGAAGTTTTGCCAAATCATCGCATTTTAATCATTATGACGAATGTAACGCCGCCCGGGATTCAACCGCCGGTGCAGCAAAATCAGGCCTTGCGGCGGGCTTTCCAGCCGAATAGACAAAAACGGATCGGACGATCCGAACAATAAAAGCAGAGGAAATATCGCCCATGAGCCCGACCTCGCTCCATCAATCGCTTAATTTTTCCGCAAGCCAGGCCACGGGTCAGGCGCTTGGCAACCTGCCCGCCTGGAAGCTCAGCGATCTCTATCCGTCGGCAACGTCGCCGGCCTTCCTCGGCGACATGGAGAAGGCCGGCACGATGTCCGTCGCCTTCGAGGAAAAATGGAAGGGCAAGCTTACCGATGCAGCCGCCAGATCGGGCGATGCAGGCATCGGCGCCGCCATCAGGGAATATGAGGCGCTTGACGACATCATGGGCCGCCTCGGCTCCTATGCCGGTCTCACCTATTTCTCCAACACCATCGATCCCGCCAACGGCAAGCTTTACGGCGACGTGCAGGCAAAGCTGACGGACTACGCCGCACACCTGCTGTTCTTTCCGCTGGAACTGAACCGCATCGACGATGCCGTGATGGACGCCTGCATGGCGAACGACGCCATCGCCGGCCACTATCGTCCCTGGATCGTCGACCTGCGCAAGGACAAGCCGCATCAGCTCGACGACAAGATCGAGCAGCTGTTCCTGGAAAAATCCATGACCAGCGCGGCCGCCTTCAACCGGCTGTTCGACGAGACGATGGCCGAACTGCGCTTCGAGATCGACGGCGAGAAGCATCCACTGGAAGTCGCGCTCAACATGCTGCAGGAGCAGGACCCGGAAGCGCGCCGTAAAGCCGCGATGGCGCTTGCTGAAACCTTCAAGGCCAATTTGCGCACCTTCACGCTCATCACCAATACGCTCGCCAAGGACAAGGAAATCGCCGATCGCTGGCGCGGTTTCGAAGACATCGCCGACTCAAGGCACCTGGCGAACCGCGTCGAGCGCGAGGTGGTGGATGCGCTGGCGGCCGCCGTGCGCGACGCCTATCCGCGCCTCTCTCACCGCTATTACAAGATGAAGGCCAAGTGGCTCGGCATGGACCAGATGAATTTCTGGGACCGCAATGCGCCGCTGCCGGAAACGCCCAATGCGCTGATCCCCTGGACCGACGCGAAGGATACGGTGCTGTCGGCCTACGGCAATTTCGCCCCGGAAATGGCTGCGATCGCCAAGCGCTTTTTCGATGAGGAATGGATCGACGCGCCCGTGCGGCCCGGCAAGGCGCCCGGCGCCTTCGCGCATCCAACCGTGCCGTCGGCTCATCCTTACGTGCTGGTCAACTACATGGGCAAGCCGCGCGATGTCATGACGCTGGCGCATGAGCTCGGCCATGGCGTTCATCAGGTGCTGGCCGGCGGCCAGGGCGCGCTGATGTGCCAGACGCCGCTGACGCTGGCCGAAACCGCCTCCGTCTTCGGAGAGATGCTGACCTTCCGCGCCCTCCTCGACAAGACCACCGACAAGCGCGAGCGCAAGGCGATGCTCGCCCAGAAGGTCGAGGACATGATCAACACGGTCGTGCGACAGATCGCCTTCTATGAATTCGAGCGCAAGGTGCACACCGCCCGCAAGAATGGCGAGCTGACGTCGGACAATATCGGCGAGTTGTGGCTCTCCGTGCAGGAGGAAAGCCTCGGGCCTGCGATCAAGATCTCCGAGGGCTACGAGACCTACTGGGCCTATATCCCGCATTTCATCCACTCGCCCTTCTACGTCTATGCCTATGCCTTCGGCGATTGCCTGGTGAACTCGCTCTATGCCGTCTACCGCAACGCCGAGAAGGGCTTCCAGGAGAAGTATTTCGAGCTCCTGAAGGCCGGCGGCACCAAGCATCACTCCGAACTCCTGAAGCCTTTCGGCCTCGACGCGACCGATCCGTCGTTCTGGAGCAAGGGCCTGTCGATGATCGAAGGGCTGATCGACGAACTGGAAGCGCTAGATAAGGCTGCCTGACACACCACCGCCGAAGAAGTGCTCAATGGCCGACGCCATACCCTACGTCCTTTTCAGGGACGACAGCACCGGACAGGTGATGATCTTTGCCGAACCGGCCGAGATCATCATCGCCCATACGCGCGAGCAATTCTTTGATGCCCTCGATCGAATGGAAGACGCCAGGCAACGGGGAAAGTGGCTTGCCGGCTATATGGCCTATGAGGCGGGCCACCTCTTCGAGGAAAAACTCGCTTCCTTCGCCGAGGACAACAGGGAGACGCCACTTCTCTGCTTCGGCGTTTTCGATGCGCCCGCCGGCGACGGCCATCCACTTGCTCAACCCGCACAACGGCAGGAAAACCAGGAGTTCCTGACGGAGCCGAAGGCTGCCTGGAATTTTGAGACCTATCGGGAGAGGTTCGACAGGCTGCACCAGCATCTGCGCGTGGGTGACTGTTATCAGGCGAACCTCACCATGCCGATCCATGCCCGCTGGAACGGCGATCCCCGCGCTGCCTTCTGGTCGCTGATCGACCGGCAGCCGGTGAAATATGGCGCGCTCGTCGACCTCGGCGGCCCGATCATCCTGTCGCGCTCGCCGGAGCTGTTCTTCCGCACGGACGAAGACGGCTGGATCGAGACGCATCCGATGAAGGGCACGGCCAAACGCGGCGCGAATGCCGTCGAGGATGAAAAAATCATCGCCGAAATGCTTGCCGACGAGAAGACGCAGGCCGAAAACCGCATGATCGTCGACTTGCTTCGCAACGACATCTCGCGCATCACCGAGGTCGGTACGCTGGACGTGCCCAAACTCTTCGAAATCGAGACCTACCCGACCCTGCACCAGATGGTGAGCCATGTGCAGGCGAGGCTGCTTCCGGGCATATCGATCCGCGATATCCTTGCTGCGCTCTTCCCCTGCGGTTCGATAACAGGCGCGCCGAAAATGCGGGCGATGGAGATCCTGCACAATCTCGAAGATGGCCCGCGCGACGCCTATTGTGGCGCGATCGGCATGATCTCGCCTGATGGAGCCATGCGTTTTTCGGTGGCGATCCGCACGATCACACTTTTCGAAGACGGTCGCGCGGTATTCAATGTCGGCGGAGGCATCGTCTTCGATTCGACGGCGGAAGCGGAATATGAAGAATGCCTCCTCAAGGCGCGTTTCGCCGTGGGGGACCGATGGATCGACCGTTAGAGGATTTTTCCCTGATCGAGACGCTGCGCTACGAGCCGGAAGCCGGCTTCGTGCGTCTGCGGCTGCATCTGGCACGACTGCAGCGCTCTGCCCGCCGTTTGGACTTTGCAGCCCCGAAGGACGTGCTCGGAAAGCTAGAACAGGCGGTCACCGATGCCGCCGCGCCCTTGCGAGTTCGGCTCACGGCGGACCGCGAGGGGCAGACGGCGTTGACGACGGCCCCGTTTGTCCCGCTGCTGCCCGACACCGTCTGGCGCGTGCGCATTGCCACAACCCGGCTCGATTCCGCCGACAAGCTACTGCGCGTCAAGACCACGCGTCGCGCGGTCTATGAAGCGGCCCGCGCGGAGTATGGGCCCGATGAAGCGGATGAAGTGCTGCTGCTTAATGAGAAGGATGATGTGTGCGAGGGAACGATCACCTCGATCTTCCTCGAGGATGATCCGGACACGCTCCGCACCCCGCCGATATCGGCCGGTCTGCTTGCCGGCGTCCTGCGTACCGAACTCATCTGCCAGCGCAAGGCCCGCGTCGGCCGCATCCGGCTCGACGACCTGAAAGATCGCCCCCTTTATGTCGGAAACTCCCTGCGCGGCCTGATCCGCGCGCAACTCATATGGAATTGATTGAATGTTCATCCTCTCGCTCACCTACCTCAAGGGCAATGACGAAGCCGACAAGCACATGGAACCTCACATGGCCTGGGTGAAGGAGGGCTATGCCAGGGGCTGGTTCCTCGCCTCGGGCCGCAAGGTGCCGCGCACCGGGGGCGTCATCTTCGCCCACGGCGAAAAAGCCGAGCTGGAAGCCTATGTCGCAGCCGACCCTTTCACCATCCACGGCGTCGCAGCCTATGAGGTTCAGGAAATCGCTCTGACCACTGTCACGGACGGATTGGAGAGCCTGAAGGCCTGATCGACGGATGACGGCGACCGTCATCCGATTTCGGTTATGTCAGTGAAAACCGACCTTGAAGGCAACAAACTCGTCGCATAAGGCGTGTATGTTGGCCTCCACTTGACTTTGTCCGGCTAACCCTGAACAGCTCTTTATTGTGACATCAAATTATGATTAGAGCCGCTCAACCCGCGTTTTCGCGCAAACTCTGCCAGCGCTTTCGCGCAAACTCTAACTAGATTTCGTGAACCGAACGGCGTCCTGCCTTTCGAAGGAGAAAAGAATGACGAAACACAACTATCCGGTATATGCCGAAATTACCGGTCCGATCGTGATGATCGGCTTTGGCTCCATCGGCCGTGGCACCCTGCCCCTGATCGAGCGCCATTTCAAATTCGACAAGAGCCGGATGGTCGTCATCGACCCGCAGTTGGATGCCGAGCACCTGGCGATCCTGGAAAAGCATGGCGTCCGCCATATCCAGGCGCATGTCACCAAGGACAACTACAAGGATCTCCTGAAGCCGCTTCTCACCGAAGGCGGCGGCCAGGGCTTCTGCGTCAACCTCTCGGTCGACACCGGTTCGCTCGATCTGGTCAAGCTGTGCCGCAAGCTCGACGTGCTCTACATCGACACCGTCGTCGAGCCTTGGCTCGGCTTCTACTTCGACAAGAGCATGAAGAACGCCGACCGCACCAACTACGCGCTGCGCGAAACCATGCGCAAGGAAAAGGAAAAGAACCCGGGCGGCACGACTGCGGTTTCCACCTGCGGCGCCAATCCGGGCATGGTCTCCTGGTTCGTCAAGCAGGCGCTCGTCAACCTCGCCAAGGATATCGGCCTGAAGTTCGAAGAGCCGGATCAGCATGACCGCGAAGGCTGGGCCAAGCTGATGAAGAAGGTGGGCGTCAAGGGCGTTCACATTGCCGAGCGCGACACGCAGCGCACCAAGCACCCGAAGCCGCTCAACGTCTTCTGGAACACCTGGTCTGTCGAAGGCTTCATCTCCGAAGGTCTGCAGCCGGCCGAACTCGGCTGGGGCACCCATGAAAACTGGATGCCGAAGAACGCCAAGAAGCACAAGAAGGGCTGCCAGGCCGCCATCTATCTGGAACAGCCGGGCGCCAACACCCGCGTCCGTACCTGGTGCCCGACCCCGGGCCCGCAATACGGTTTCCTGGTGACGCACAACGAGTCGATCTCGATCGCCGATTATTTCACCGTGCGCGACAAGGACGGCGAAGTCACCTTCCGCCCGACCTGCCACTACGCCTACCATCCCGCGAACGACGCCGTGCTGTCGCTGCACGAAATGTTCGGCAATGGCGGCACACCGCAGCCGGTCCACCACGTTCTCGACGAACACGAGCTTGAGGACGGCATCGACGAGCTCGGCGTGCTGCTCTACGGCCACGACAAGAACGCCTATTGGTACGGTTCGCGCCTGTCTCTCGAAGAGACCCGCCGCATCGCTCCCTACCAGAACGCCACCGGTCTGCAGGTGACCTCCGCCGTGCTCGCCGGCATGGTCTGGGCGCTGGAAAATCCGAAGGCCGGCATCGTCGAAGCCGACGAAGTCGACTACAAGCGCTGCCTCGAAGTCCAGCTGCCCTATCTCGGCCCGGTCGAAGGCCACTACACCGACTGGACCCCGCTCGATGGCCGCCCGGGCCTGTTCCCGGAAGACATCGACACCAAGGACCCCTGGCAGTTCCGGAACATCCTGGTTCGCTAAGCGTATAGCGTCAGCCCAATGCAAGCTCGAATGCCCGCACAGGTCGTGCGGGCATTTTTGTTACGCAAGCCAGATAAATCAATCAGATCGCCTGTGAAGCCTTGCTTTAGCCCGATGGTCGCGCCATCTTCCTTGCAACCGATACGCCTTTAGTCCGCCCTTATTCGCGGGAGATATTTATGAAGATGAGAACCGCTCTTGCCCTCCTCGCCGCCGCAGCAGCTTTATCTGCCTGCGTCGATTTCGGTGGCTCTAGACCGCCGCCGATGACGATGAACCCCGGCGGGCCTCAGCCGCGGATGAATTCGGTGGAAGGCAGCTGGGCCGATTCGAACGGCCTGAACTCGACGTTCAACGGCGGTCGCTTCGAAACGCACACCACTGACGGCACGAACCAGCAGATGGCTTCGGGAACCTACACGACCGACCCCTCCGGCGTGATCCAGATCAATCTTTATTCGAACATCAAGCGCACCTCGTCGAAGGTGAATTGCTTCCTGGCCAATCCCAGCCAGCTCAACTGCACCTCCGAAACTGGCGGGCACTTCTCGCTCAATCGCCAGGGCTGATAGAGGCCTAGTGGACGGATAAGGCATCATGCGCGGTCTGCTGATCCTCTATCTGACCCTCGTTGCCGCCCTCCCCGTCGCCATCCTGGCGACGGTCCTTCCGGTCAACGTCTACCGC
The DNA here is from genome assembly GCA_000799755.1 of Martinezella tropici. Lineage (GTDB taxonomy): Bacteria > Pseudomonadota > Alphaproteobacteria > Rhizobiales > Rhizobiaceae > Rhizobium > Rhizobium tropici_A. The sequence goes on along the minus strand of JUHI01000002.1, from coordinate 235,734 downwards.
GCCCAGGGTATCGAAGCGCTCGATTGCGACGGGCCGATAGGCGTTCTCTTCTTCGCCCTGCCCGCTTTGCTCGTCTACGGCGTCGGCGCTATCCTCCTTTATCGGAAGCGGAATCGACGCCTTCATCTCGTCGCCTCTCTCTGCTGCCTGCTTGTCTTCTGTTTCGTCGGCTGGAACGCCGTTGCTGCCCTGCGGGAATCCCATGGTGGCGCCTCCATCGAGGCCTGCGCCTGACCTGATGGCCGATTCCCTCGCTTTGTAAAATCCTAATGAAGCCAACAGCTTTTGCTTGCGCTCGCTCCGCCGTGATGAAAACATCGGCCTGGGGGACCGCCTTGGGGCATTGGCGGGCCGGATTGCAATGACCAACAGGAGAGACAGATGAAGCAGCCCTTCGGAGTGGGTCTTTTGGCCGCAACGCTGCTGGCGCTGAGCACCAGCGCCGCCTTCGCGGACTATCAGCTCAACATCCTGCACTTCAACGATTTCCATTCGCGCGTGGAGTCGATCAACAAGTTCGACGCCACCTGCTCGGCAGCCGAGGAAGCCAAGAACGAGTGCTTCGGCGGTGCCGCGCGGCTGAAAGCTGCCATCGACCAGAGACGCGCAGCCCTTGCCGGCCAGAACGTGCTTGTTCTCGATGCCGGCGATAATTTCCAGGGCTCCCTGTTCTACACGACCTATAAGGGGGCGGCCGAAGTCGAATTCCTGAACGACATGAAGATCGACGCCATGACGGTCGGCAATCACGAATTCGACGATGGCGAAGGCCCGCTGGCCGCCTTCCTCGACAAGGCGCAGTTCCCGGTCGTAACCGCCAATCTGGTGGTCGACGACCAGTCGAAGCTCGGCAACCGCATCAAGAAGTCGATCGTACTCGACATCGGCGGCCAGAAGATCGGCATCGTCGGTGCGGTGACGACAGAGACGCCGGAGCTCGCCTCTCCCGGCCCGCATGTGAAGATCACCGACGATGCCGCCGCCATCAGCGCCGAAGTCGACGCACTGAAATCGCAGGGCGTCAACAAGATCATCGCGCTCACCCATGTCGGCTATCCCCGCGATGTCGAGAAGATCGCCAAGATCGCCGGCGTCAGCGTCGTTGTCGGCGGCCACTCGCACACGCTCTTGTCGAATACCGACCCGAAGGCCGCCGGCCCCTATCCGACCATGGTCGACAATCCGGCGGGCTATAAGGTCCCTGTTGTCCAGGCCGCCTCCTATGGCAAGTATCTCGGCGATCTCGTCGTCACCTTCGACGACAACGGCGCCGTCAAGGATGCCAAGGGCGACCCGATCCTGCTCGATTCCTCCATCAAGCCCGATCCGACGATCCTCGCCCGCGTGCAGGAAATGGCCAAGCCAATCGAGGAGCTGCGCAAGAAGGTCATCGGCAATTCGCAAGGTCCGATCGAAGGCGCGCGCGAAATCTGCCGCGTCCAGGAATGCTCGATGGGCAATCTGGTGGCCGATGCGATCCTCGATCGCACCAAGGCACAGGGCATCTCGATCGCCATCCAGAACGGTGGCGGCCTGCGAGCCTCCATCGCCGCCGGCGATGTCAGCATGGGCGACGTCTTGACCGTGCTGCCCTTCCAGAACACGGTTGCGACCTTCCAGCTGACGGGCGCTGATGTGAAGGCCGCGCTCGAAAACGGCCTCAGCCAGATCGACGACGGTGCCGGTCGCTTCCCGCAGGTCGCCGGCCTCAAATACAGCTTCGACAAATCGAAGCCGCCAGGAAGCCGTCTGGTCTCGGTCGAAGTGCAGGAAAGCACCGAATTCAAGCCGATCGACCCCGAAAAGACCTATGGCGTCGTCAGCAACAACTATATGCGCGCCGGCGGCGACGGTTACACGGTCTTCGCAAAGGACGGCAAGAATGCCTATGACTTCGGCCCCAACCTGGAATCGGTGGTTGCCGATTATCTCGGCGCACATAATCCCTACAAGCCCTATACGGATGGCCGCATAACCCAGGTTGCCGCCGCCGCGGCAGCAGCGCAGCCGGAGCCGGCAAAGCCCGCAGACGCAACACAGCAGGCTGTACCTGCACAGCAACCGGCGCCGGCAGCCGACGATAAGGGCGCAGCATCGCCCACGACGACCCCTCCGGCCTCTTCCGCCCCGGCGGTGACGACACCGAGCACGACCATGCCGGCCAACCCCGCCGCAACGCCGTCCGCCCCGACAAAGTCCGACCCGGTACAGTCGACGCCCGCGACCTCGGCTCCAGCGACGGAAACCCCGGCCGCCGCCGCACCGGCTACCACGGCTCCGGCAGCCACAGCGCCGGAAACCAAGGCCAGCGAACCGCCGAAGACTCCGACGACGCATGTGGTCGTCGCCGGCGACACGCTCTGGGATCTCGCCAAGACCTACTACGGCAACGCCAGGCAATGGCGCAAACTTCTGGCGGCAAACCACAATATCAAGCCGCATCACCTGACCGTCGGCGAAAAGTTGAGGATTCCGGCCAAGTAAGGACGATTTGTCTCGCCTGCCCCAGCCGGTCCGGGCTTCCCCGGACCGGCTTTTGTTCTTATGTGAAGTGCTTCGTATCTTGAGAGGAATCCAATCGATGACAGCAGACCTGACGGCACTTCCGCCCGATCACCCAAGCGTGAAATACGGCAAGGTCGGCGTGCTGCTCATCAATCTTGGGACGCCTGATGGCACCGACTATTCCTCCATGCGCCGCTACCTGCGCGAGTTCCTGACCGATCGCCGCGTCATCGAGTGGTCGCGCTGGAAATGGTACCCGATCCTGTTCGGCATCGTGCTCAACACCCGCCCGCAAAAGGTCGGCAAGGCCTACGAGATGATCTGGAACAAGGAGAAGAACGAAAGCTTCCTGCGCACCTATACGCGCAACCAGTCGGACCTGATGGCCGAGCGCCTGCGCGACCTGCCCAATGTCAAGGTCGACTGGGCCATGCGCTACGGCCAGCCTTCGATCGCCGACCGAATCCAGGCGCTGAAGGACGAAGGCTGCGAGCGCATCGTGCTCTTTCCGCTCTATCCGCAATATGCAGCAGCAACGACGGCGACCGTCAACGACAAGGCCTTCGAGAAGCTCCAGAAGATGCGTTGGCAGCCGGCCATCCGCACCGTGCCGCAATATCATGACGACGAGGCCTATATCGAGGCGCTCGCCAATTCCGTGACCCGGCACCTCTCGACGCTGGATTGGCAGCCGGAAAAGATCATCGCGTCCTTCCACGGCATCCCCATGTCCTATTTCAAGCTGGGCGACCCCTATTACTGTTTCTGTCAGAAGACCGGCCGCCTGCTGCGGGAAAAGCTCGGTCTGACCGAAGATCAGTTCATGGTCACGTTCCAGTCCCGCTTCGGCCCGGAGGAATGGCTGCAGCCCTACACCGACAAGACGGTGGAACAGCTTGCCAGGGATGGCACCAAACGGATCGCCGTACTCAATCCGGGTTTCGTCTCCGACTGCCTGGAGACGCTGGAGGAGATCGCCGAACAGGCGGCGGAATCCTTCCATCACAATGGCGGCGACAAGTTCACCCATATCCCCTGTCTCAACGACAGCGAAGACGGCATGAATGTGCTGGAAAAGGTCGTGCGGCGGGAGCTGCTCGGCTGGGCGTGAGGGACCGCCGGCAGCAATGCCGGCGACACAGTTCTATTGAAGCTGCGGCTTCTTGAGGAAGCTGCCGCGATCGGCTGATTTAACGCGCAGCCAGGCCTCGCGGCCATCGCGCAACACCCGCATGGGGATCTCGGAGCCGGCTGGACCGCTCTGCCAGATCTTGCGGTAGAAATCAGCGAGACCGTCGACTTCACCATCGCGGATTTCGGAAATGACGTCGCCACGGCGCAAGCCAGCCTTCGCGGCCGGACCGCCTTCGGTGACGCTCATGACGACGACCTCGCCATTGCTCTCGGCGGAAAAGGCTCCGAGCCAGGGCCGCGGCGGCTTGTTGACGCGGCCGCGCTTGATCAGATCGTCGAGAATCGGCGTCAAGAGATTGATCGGCACAATCATGTTGATATCGGCGCTGTCGCCGTCTTGGGTCGCCATCTGCAGGTGCAGCGAGCCGATGCCGAGCAGCTTGCCGTCCTCGTCGACAAGAGCTGCCCCGCCCCAGGAGGGATGCGCCGGCGCCGTGAAGATCGCCTCATCGAGCAGATACTCCCAATAGCCGGCAAACTCCTGCTTCGCGACGATCTTCGCCTCGACGAACTGGCCGATCCCGTCGGCGACGACGACTTCATCGCCGATATCGGCCTTGTTGGTGTCGCCGAATTCCAGGGCGGGCACGTCGAGCGGCCCGAGCGCCTGCACCAGGCCGAACCCCGTTTCCTGATCGTAAGCCAGCGCGTGGCCAGGCACGACGCGGCCGCTATTGGTCGTGAGCCAGACCTCGTCGGCTTCGGTAATCAGATAACCGATCGTCAGTACCAGACCGTTTCCACGGATGACGACGCCACTGCCTTCCCTGCGGGTACCGAGCGTTGGGGCCGTAAAGGCGTCTTCCGGAATTGAGGCGTGCACGGCCACAACCGACCGCAAGGTCCTATCTAAGTTCATAGCTTCACCCTGATGATGCGCGATGGCTTGGCCCGAAAGGCTGCGTGGCAGCGGAGCCGGAGATTTCTATCATAAGGTATGAACATCAATCGCCGGGCGCAAGACCCGGACAGCGATTGGGTGATCACTCCCGCAGCAAAGCACCCTCCGCAGCCCATTCCTCACTTGCCGAGAACATGCTAACTCACCACATTTGATTGAGCTGCCTCCTCATGGACTCGACCGGGTACAGGAGGCCGAACGGCAGCGTTTTACGCGACGCAAGCCTGCCACGGGCGGGCGCGTTCATGGAGGAGTTCGATGGTGGTCGGTGGTTTCAGTATCGTCGTGATTGCCCTGGTGGTTTTGGTCATCCTGGTGCTGTTTGCCGGCATCAAGACCGTGCCGCAGGGCTATCGGTACACGGTCCAGCGCTTCGGCCGCTACATCCGCACGCTGGAACCAGGTCTCAATCTGATCGTGCCTTTCATTGAAACGATCGGCATGCGGATGAATGTGATGGAACAGGTGTTGGCCGTGCCGACGCAAGAGGTCATCACCAAGGACAACGCCAGCATCTCCGCCGATGCGGTGGCCTTCTTCCAGGTCCTGAACGCGGCGCAGGCCGCCTATCAGATCACCAATCTCGAAAGCGCGATCCTCAACCTCACCAAGACCAACATCCGTTCGGTCATGGGCTCGATGGACCTGGACGAACTCCTGTCCAATCGCGATGCCATCAACGAGCGGCTGCTGCGCGTCGTCGATGAGGCGGTCGAACCCTGGGGCATCAAGGTAACGCGCGTGGAGATCAAGGACATCCAGCCGCCGAAGGATCTCGTTGATGCCATGGGCCGGCAGATGAAGGCCGAGCGCGAAAAGCGCGCCCAGGTTCTTGAGGCAGAAGGCCTGCGCAACGCCCAGATCCTGCGCGCCGAAGGCGCCAAACAGGCAGCCGTGCTGCAGGCCGAGGGCCAGCGCGAAGCGGCATTTCGCAATGCCGAAGCCCGCGAACGCCTCGCGGAAGCAGAAGCCAAGGCGACCCGCGTGGTGTCCGAGGCGATTGCCGAAGGCAACGTGCAGGCCATCAACTACTTCGTCGCACAGAAATACACCGAAGCCCTGACCGCGATCGGCTCGGCCAACAATTCCAAGATCGTGCTCATGCCCATGGAGGCAAGCTCCATCATCGGTTCGCTCGGCGGCATCGGCGCCATCGCCCGCGAAGTCTTCGGCGACAATGGCGACGGCAACGGCGCGCCACAACCCAATCGCCCGCGCCCCTCCGCCGCGCGCACCACGCCGTCGGTCAATCCGTTGACCTCGAAGGAGACTTGAGATGTTCGACAATCTCATCGTCGAACTCGGCCCCTGGAGCTGGTGGCTCGTGGGTCTGGTGCTGCTGGCCGCCGAGCTGATCCTGCCAGGCTTTTTCCTGGTGTGGATCGGGCTTGCCGGCATCATCGTCGGCGCCTTGTCGCTTCTTTTCTGGGAGAACAGCTTCTGGATCTGGCAGGTTCAGGGATTGGTCTTTGCGGCCACGGCTGTGATCGTCACCCTCATCGGCCGTCGTTATCTCTATAACAACAACCAGGTGACCGACGAACCCTTCCTGAACCAGCGCAGCGCCAGCCTCGTCGGGCGCACGGCAACCCTTGACCAGCCGATCGCCGAAGGCCGGGGGCGCATTCGCTTGAACGATACCTATTGGACGGTCAACGGACCGGACCTGCCCATCGGCACCCGCGTCAAGGTCGTCGCCAGCAACGGCCGCGACCTTACGGTCGAACCGGTCTGATCAGGCGACGCCGATCCGCAGCAGATCGTGGAAATGCACGACGCCGATCGGCCGGCGCGCTTCATCGATGACCATGAGAGCCGAGATATTGTGACGGTTGAGCACGGCCATGGCGCTTGTCGCCAGCGTCGTTTCCTTCACCGTCTTCGGATTGCGGGTCATCACCTCGTCCACACGCATCTCGGCAAGGCTCGTCCCGAGATTGCGGGCAATGTCGCCATCGGTAACGATGCCGCAAAGGCAACCTTCATCGTCAATCACGCCGACGCAGCCGAAACGCATTTGCGACAACGTCATCGCCGCTTCGGGCATGCCGGTTCCGAGTTTGACCAGCGGCACGCGATCGCCCTTGTGCATGATATCCGCGACATGCGAGAGGCTGGCGCCCAGCTTGCCGCCTGGATGGAACGTACGGAAATCCTCGGCGGTGAAGCCGCGCGCTTCCAGCAGCGCCACGGTCAGCGCATCGCCGATGGCAAGCTGCAGCAGCGTCGATGTGGTCGGCGCCAGCCCGTGCGGGCAGGCTTCCTGCTCTTTCGGCAGCAGCAGCACCACATCCGATTCGCGCGCCAATGTCGAAGTCTCGCCGGCCGTGATGGCGATCATCGGGATCGAGAAGCGGCGGGAATAGCTGATGATGCCGCGCAGCTCGGCGCTTTCGCCGCCCCAGGAGATCGCGACGATGACATCGTCCTGTGTGATCATGCCCAGATCGCCATGATTGGCTTCGACTGGATGGACGAAGAAAGCCGGCGTCCCGGTGGAAGCCAGGCTTGCGGCGAGCTTGTTGCCGATATGGCCGCTTTTGCCAACGCCGGTGATGACGACGCGGCCGCTGATATCGCCGATGATCTCGACGGCACGGCTGAAGGGCTCGGCCAGACCATTGGCCAAAGCGCGTTCCAGCGCTTCCATACCCCGTCTTTCGGTCTCGATCGTTCGAATCGCGGATTCGATCGCACCGTTCTCGATCAGTCTTACAGCTCTCTTATTCATGAGCGAGGCCTAACGCTTTTCTGCAAATCTGTCCACCAAAGATCGACTTATGGCGCCGGCGACCGCCGGCAACGCCTTCCCGATAATATTATCAAATCCTTTCTTGTCGCCATCGCTTGGCAACCAAGCGTTAACCACGCGGCTTTACACTTGGGTAAGAATTTAGGTCATTTCCAGCAGGGTCAGATATAAGCGACATGGGCATCGGCAAGGACAAGGCGGGTCATGGTACCCTCCGGCTGTCGGCATGGGCGACCACCGCCCTGCTCGGCTGGGGTATCGCATTCGCCGCGCCGCCGCCGGCAAATGCGCAATCGCTGCCGGCGGATCAGACCACCGACGACACCTTGCCGGCCCCGATATCGGCATCCCCGACCGATCCGAATGCCGCGTCCACAGCCAATAGCCAGACGACCACACCGGTAAACCAGACATCGGCCTCCAGCGACGCACCGTTGAACGCACCACTGCGCCTTACCGGCATCGACCCTACGACGACGGGCTCGACGCTGGATAACGATCTGCGCCGCGTCAACGTGCAGGAGCCGACCGTCGATGGCCTGAGGACCCGCCAGCATCCGGATCGCGCCGACGTCCAGGGCATACCGCTCGGCACGTTCACCCTGAAGCCTTCAATCAACCAATCGATCAATATCGAACGGGATCGCACCGGCGACACCAAGGACAATCGCGGCTTCCTGCAGACCGATCTGCGCAGCACCCTGACTTCGGACTGGGACCGGCATGCCCTGACCATCACCGGCGAGGGCGTCTGGCAGAAGAACATCAGCGGCACCGGCGAGGAAAAGCCGACCGTCAACCTCAATGCCGACTTGCGTCTCGATCTTCCCGCCGACACGACGGCGCATATCACCGCAGGCTATCAATTCTACCGCGAGGATACGAGCGACCCGAATGCGATCGCCGGCGCCGCGAAGCAGTCCGCCGTCAATCAGTACACGGCCGGGCTCTCACTGGAGCGCGATTTCGGCCTGCTGCGCGGCACGACGGCCATAGCGCTGACACGCAGCGTCTATTCCGATGCCGTGCTCTCCGATGGGACGACGGTCACTCTCAGCGACCGTAACCAGACGGCCGGCGCCTGGCGCGGACGCATCGGCTACGAACTGTCGCCGGCGATCATCCCCTTCGTCGAAGTCGACCTTGGCCGCGCCGTTTACGACCAGACCCGTGACAGCAATGGCTACGCCCGCTCGAACCAGAGCTATGGCGGCAAGGCCGGCGTCGAATTCGATCTCGGAGAAAAATTCAAGGGCGAGCTCGGCTTCGGCTACCAGCATACGCAATTCGACGATTCGCGCCTCGCATCGGTCGATTCGCCGACGATCGATGGCAGTCTCGCCTGGTCGCCGCAGCGCGGTACGGATATCAGTGTCGGCCTTTCGACCACGGTCCAGCCCTCGACAACGGCCGGCCTTAGCGGCTACACCGCCTACCAGCTTACGAGCACGATCAGCCATCAGCTGCGCGACGATCTCACGGCCAAGCTGACGGGTGGACCGATCTGGCGCAATTATCCTTCCAATGGCAGCGCCGCCGACGAGGTCGAATACGATGCCGCTTTCGGCCTGACCTGGGGGATCAACCGCTATCTCGATCTCACCAGCAATGTCGGCTACCAGCTGACGACCCGCGATGTCGGCGACAGCACGCGCCAGTTCCAGGCCGGCCTGGGCCTGACAGTCAAGCGTTGAGCACCGCCTTCGCCTAAACCCGACCCTTCCGCTCAAACGAATTGAGGCCCGGCAGGTGCCGGGCCTCAACATTTTCCCCGAAAGTCCGAGGGCTTACTTCAGGGCGGCGATCAACGCCTTGAATTCGTCCTCGATGGTCGGGCGGATATCGGCGCGCGCCAGCGCGAAGGCAACGTTGGCGAGGATGAAGCCATCCTTGGCGCCACAGTCGAAAGTCTGGCCCTGGAAGTGGTAGCCGGCGAAATCCTGAGTCTTGGCAAGCTTCAGCATGCCGTCCGTCAGCTGGATCTCGTTGCCGGCGCCGCGCTCCTGGCTTTCCAGAATACGGAAGATTTCCGGCTGCAGGATATAGCGGCCATTGATGAAGAAGTTGGACGGAGCCGTGCCCTTGGCCGGCTTCTCGACCATCTCGGTGATGCGGAAACCGTTGCCGACCGTCTCGCCGACGCCGACGATGCCGTATTTATGGGTTTGGTCCGGGGCACATTCTTCAACGGCGATGACGTTGCCGCCGCTGTGCTCATAGAGTTCGATCATGCCCTTCATGCAGCCCTTTTCCGCGCGCATGACCATGTCGGGCAGCAGCAGCGCGAAGGGCTCGTCGCCAACGATCTCGCGGGCGCACCAGACGGCGTGGCCAAGGCCGAGCGGCTCCTGCTGACGCGTGAAGCTCGCCGTGCCGGCCTTCGGCAGCAGGCCGTTCAGCAGCGACAGCTCGGCGTTCTTGTTGCGCTGGCGCAGCGTCTGCTCGAGCTCGAACTGAATATCGAAATAGTCTTCGATGACGTGCTTGCTGCGGCCCGTGACGAACACGAAATGCTCGATGCCCGCTTCCATCGCCTCGTCGACGACGTACTGAATCACCGGCTTGTCCACGACGGTCAGCATTTCCTTCGGCACCGCCTTGGTCGCCGGCAAGAACCGCGTCCCTAGCCCGGCAACCGGAAATACTGCCTTACGAACCTTCTTATGCTGTCCCACTCATACCTCCTGGGCATTAAATCAGTTGGCGCCAAGCCATTCTAACGGTCAGTAGATTAAATTTGCTACTGTTTTGCAAATAATGACTGGCCCGGACTTCCATGGTAAAGAATTTGTTGACTTCGTTCGTTTAGCGTCACGCTTGGGCCGATGCTACGTGCATCGCCGCACCGAAATCCAACGATTGATGGACAAGGCTGTAGATGACCGTAAACCGCAAACACTCCCTTCTTGGTCTCGCTCTGGCGCTCGCGCTCGGCGCCTTCGCGGGATTCCTTCCCGTTAACGCCAATGCCGACCCTGGGTTCCAGAAATGGATCGCGGGCTTTTACGCTACCGCTGCAAAGAGCGGCATTACGCAATCGACTTACCGCAATGCATTCGCCGGCGTGACGGACCCAGACCCCACGGTCCTCGAAAAGGCGCAGTACCAACCGGAATTCAAGTCCCAAGTCTGGGATTACCTCGACTCCCGTGTCAATCCCTATACGGTCGATATTGGCCGCAAGATGGCAGTCAAATACGGGTCCACACTGCGCACGCTCGAACAGCACTTCGGCGTCGACCGCAATATCATGCTGGCCATCTGGTCGATGGAGTCGAATTATGGCGCCGTCCTCGCCAAGAACGACCGGCTGCATTATGTGCCGCGCGCGCTGGCGACGCTTGCCTACGCCGACCCGAAGCGGGCAAATTATGCCAAGAAGCAGCTCATCGCCGCGCTGAAGATCCTGCAGAAGGGCGATATCTCGCGCAAGGATCTGAACGGTTCCTGGGCCGGCGCCATGGGCCATACGCAGTTCATCCCGACCAGCTACCTGCTCTACGCCGTCGATGCCGATGGCAGCGGCCATGCCGACATCTGGAATTCCATTCCGGACGCATTGGCAACGACAGCCAATCTTCTCGCCAAGAACGGCTGGGATACCGGCCGCACCTGGGGCTATGAAGTCGTCGTACCAAAGGGCGGCAGCGCCCAGGCCGGCAAGACCCATACGATCGCACAATGGGCCGCCCTCGGTTTCGTGCGTCCGAACGGCAAGGGCTTCCGCCAGACCTCCGACCGCGCCCAGCTGAAGATGCCCGGCGGTCCGGATGGTCCCGGCTTCCTGATGACCGGCAACTTCTTCACCATCAAGCGCTACAACGCCTCCGACAGCTACGCGCTCGCCGTCGGCCTGCTTGCGGATCAGATCGCCGGCTATGGCGGCATGCAGCAATCCTGGCCGCGCCCGAGCGGCACGCTCGACGTCAAGCAGAAATTCGAGCTGCAGACGCGCCTGAAGGAACTCGGCTATTATGACGGCGTCGTCGACGGCAATTTCGGCTCAGGCTCGAAGGCAGCGATTGCAGCCGTTCAGGAGCGCATGGGCATGGATGCGGATGGCGAGCCGTCGATGAACCTGCTGAAAGCCCTGCGCAAGTAGGCTGCCTCAAGCGGCTCCGGGATCGCCGGACGGCCATGCCGTCCTCACGCGGCCACGGGGTCGTGAGCGGAAAAGAAGCTATGAAGAAACGACCTGCCCGCGCGACCATGGTGATCTTGAAGGTTGTTCTGACGGCGTTCCTCACGACCGTCATCGCGCTTGGCTGCCTGCCGAACCCCGCCGCTGCCCAGGAGCGGCCCCGCCGAAACCTGTTCGACATGCTGTTCGGCACCCGCGAGCCCGATTACTCCGATCAGCCGGTCGAACAACCGCCGCCACGGCGCAAGGTGCAGCCGAAGAAACGGCCGACCCCGCCGCCACGCCAGCCAGTCGTGCAGCCGGCAACGCCGCCGCCGGCAGAGAAGCTGCCCGATGCCAAGACCATTCTTGTCGTCGGCGATTTCCTGGCAAGCGGCTTGGCAACCGGGCTGGAGGACGCCTTCTCCACTTCCCCCGGCGTCGTCATTCAGTCGCGCGGCAATGTCGCCTCCGGTCTCGTGCGTCAGGACTATTACAACTGGCCGCAGCAATTGCCCGGGATGATCGACCAGCTGAAACCGTCTATGGTCGTCGTCATGATCGGCGCCAACGACCGCCAGCAGATGATCGGCGACGGGCTCAATGAAAAATACGGCACGGACCCGTGGTTTCTCGCCTATGAGGAGCGAGTGCAGCAATTCGCCAAGCTGGTGACGAGCCGCCATATTCCGCTGCTCTGGGTCGGACTGCCCTCCTTCGGCTCCGATCAGCTGACCGCGAGCGCCGTCAAGCTCAATCAGGTCTACCAAAGCCAGATGACCAGCGTCGGTGGCGAATTCATCGACATATGGGACGGATTTACCGACCAGAACGGCGAGTTCATTGTCACCGGCTCCGACATCAACGGCCAGCAAGTGCGCCTAAGAACGGCGGATGGAGTCAATCTGACGGCCGCAGGCAAGCGCAAGCTCGCCTTCTATCTGGAAAAGTCGGCACGCCGGATCTTGGGCGATCAGGCAAGCCCCGACATCACGCGCCTGGATACCGGCAATCCGCTGCCGGCGCAGCAGGCCAGCCTTCCCGGCGCGGAATCGGAAAAGATCATCCGCACGCAGCCGATGAGCCTCTCCGATCCCGATCTCGACGGCGGCGCACAACTTCTGGGCAATACGCCCTCCCCGACCGTGACGACATCGTCGCCGCGCGATCTTCTGGTCGAGAAGGGTCTGATGGGCCCCGCGCCGGTCGGCCGCGTCGATGACTACAGGTTGCCGGGATCGGTCGAGCGGTAAGCGGCGCAGGCGCGATTTGACAAGGCCGCAAGTCGCCCATAGAAGAGCTGCATGAGCACCAAGAGCGCAGATCAGATCGATCGTAATCGCACCTGCCCGCAGGCTGTGGTTTTGCGCGCTTTCTCCGGCCGAGGTCTCCGCGTCCAGTCGTGACAGCCGGAGGCGTTGATGCGTCCGGCGGCTGCTGGACGTAAAGCCCTCACCTCCAGACATCAACGTTGCCCATGGAGAATGGCACGTGCTCAGTATCTATAACGTCAATTCGCTCGTTCATTGGGAAGAGCGTGATATCCGCCTGCGCGACGATTTCGTCCGCTTCTTTTCCGATGAAGTCGCCCGCTTTCTGCGATCAGCAAACCCGGCCTGGGATATTCGCAGGGTCGAAGCGCCGACCCTGATGCCCCGCAGCCTCGTCTCGGACGCTTATTCCAACGCCGACATATGGGTGCAGGAGCAGGTCTCGAAGACCGAGGCCGAACTCGTGCTTCGGCCGGAAACGACGCCGTCCACCTACATCTATATGCAGCATCTTCTCGGCAATCATTCCAGAACGCGGCTGCCGCTATGCGTCTGGCAGGCGGGAAAGTCCTACCGGCGGGAACAGGACCAGCCGAGCAAGCATGTCAGGCTCAAGGAATTCTGGCAGCTCGAGTTCCAATGCGCCTTTACCGCAGACAGCGGCAATGACTACCATGCCACGTCGCTGGAACCGGTTCGCCGGATGATCGCCTCGGTCATTCACCTGCCGACGAGGATCGTGCCGTCCGATCGTCTTCCGGCTTACTCCGAGATCACCATGGATATCGAGGTCGACAACGGCGACAAATGGATGGAGGTCTGCTCGATCTCGAGACGCACCGACTTTCCGCAGCGATATCGCAGCCAACCGAAGAAGGGGCCGGCGCTAAACCACGAAGTCGCCGTGCTCGAAATCGCCATCGGCCTCGACCGCTGCATCTACAACTGGAACATCGCCGCAAGCCGATAACGACAAAGGCCGGGTTTATTTCGAACCCGGCCTTTGGTCACTGTGCGAAAACAGCGGCGAATTTTAGTTCGGCAGAACCGTCGAACCCATCAGCGCCTCGTCGATCGCGCGCGCGGCCTGACGGCCCTCGCGGATCGCCCAGACGACCAGCGACTGGCCGCGGCGAATGTCGCCGGCTGTCCAGAGCTTGTCGACCGAAGTCTTGTAGTCCTTGTCGTTGGCAACGACGTTGGTCGAGCCGCGGCGGTCGGTATTCACAGTCAGCTTGCCGTCGAGTTCCTTGAGCACGCCGTCGGTGAACGGGCCGCGGAAGCCGATGGCGATGAAGGCGAGATCGGCGCGGATGACGAATTCCGTGCCGGCAATCGGCTTGCGGCGCTCATCCACCTCGCAGCACTTCACGCCCGTCAGCACGCCGTCTTCGCCGATGAATTCAAGCGTTGCGACCTGGAATTCGCGGACAGCACCTTCGGCCTGCGAGGAAGAGGTGCGCATCTTCGTTGCCCAGAAGGGCCATACGGCGAGCTTGTCTTCCTTTTCCGGCGGCTGCGGACGAATGTCGAGCTGGGTTACCTTCACCGCACCCTGACGGAACGCCGTGCCGACGCAATCCGATGCCGTATCGCCGCCACCGACGACGACGATGTGCTTGCCGCCGGCAAGAATTGGGTCGGCCGGCCAGCCGACGCTGTCGATGTTTTCGCGGCCGACGCGGCGGTTCTGCTGCACGAGATAGGGCATGGCATCATGAACGCCGGCGAGCGTCGTGCCGGGGATGCCGGCTTCGCGCGGGGTTTCCGAGCCGCCGCAATAGAGCACAGCATCGTAATCGGCCAGAAGCTGCTCCATCTTCACGTCGACGCCGACATTGACGCCGCAATGGAAGGTGACACCCTCGCCCTTCATCTGCTCGACGCGACGGTCGATGAAGTTCTTCTCCATCTTGAAGTCCGGGATGCCGTAGCGCAGCAGGCCGCCGGCCTTGCTTTCACGCTCGTAGAGATGGACGTCGTGACCGGCGCGACCGAGCTGCTGGGCCGCAGCCATGCCGGCGGGGCCGGAGCCGATGATCGCCACCTTCTTGCCCGTATGCACCGTTGCCGGCTGCGGGCGGATGAAGCCGAGCTCATAGGCCTTGTCGGCAATCGCCTGCTCCACCGTCTTGATGGCGACCGGCGCATCTTCCAGATTCAGCGTGCAGGCCTCCTCGCAAGGCGCGGGGCAGACACGGCCGGTGAATTCCGGGAAGTTGTTGGTCGAATGCAGGTTGCGGATCGCCTGTTCCCAGTTGTTGTTATAAACGAGATCGTTCCAATCGGGGATCTGGTTGTGCACCGGGCAGCCGGTCGGGCCGTGGCAATAGGGAATGCCACAGTCCATGCAGCGCGCCGCCTGTTTCTGCACTTCCTGGTCCGACATGGGGATCGTGAATTCGCGGAAATGCCGGATGCGGTCCGACGCCGGCTGATACTTCGCCACCTGCCGGTCGATTTCCAAGAAGCCTGTTACCTTGCCCATGCTTTCGTTTCCTCACTCTAAAAGAGGAGCTCATGGCTCCCGTGCCTGCGGGTCATCTCGGGGTCCCTGCGCGGCACTGTAATTCAAATCCGATTCCGCTATTCGACAGTCGCGACCGCTATGACGGCGATCGCAATGCGAGGCGAAACCCTCGACTGGTTTCAGAACCGGGGCGGATTACTCCGCCGCCACGCTCATCCGGCTGCGCTCCATTTCCTCAAGGGCGCGCCGGTATTCGACCGGCATGACCTTGCGGAATTTCGGGCGGTAGTCGGCCCAGTGATCGAGGATCTCCTTGGCTCGCGTCGAGCCCGTATAGTGGAAGTGGTTCGAAATCAGCTGGAAGAGACGCTCCTCATCGTGGCGCGTCATGTCATCGGAGACGTCGACACGTCCCTTGTGCATGATGTCGCCGCCGTGATGATGCAGCTTCTCCAGCAGTTCGTCCTCTTCGGGAACCGGCTCCAGCTCGACCATGGCCATGTTGCAGCGCCGGGCGAAATCACCCGCCTCGTCGAACACATAGGCCACGCCGCCCGACATGCCGGCCGCGAAATTGCGTCCGGTTTCGCCGAGCACGACGACGACGCCGCCGGTCATGTATTCGCAGCCGTGATCGCCCACGCCTTCGACGACGGCGATCGCGCCGGAATTTCTGACCGCGAAGCGCTCGCCCGCGACACCGCGGAAGTAGCACTCGCCTTCAGTCGCGCCGTAGAGCACGGTGTTGCCGACGATGATCGAGTTCTCGGCAACGATCTTCGAATTTTCCGGCGGGCGGATGATGATGCGGCCGCCGGAAAGGCCCTTGCCGACATAATCGTTGCCGTCGCCAACGAGGTTGAAGGTGATGCCCCGCGCCAGGAACGCCGCGAAGGACTGACCGGCCGTCCCCTTCAGGGTGACATTGATCGTGTCATCCTTCAGGCCGCGATGGCCGTAGCGTTTGGCGACTGCGCCCGACAGCATGGCACCAGCCGAACGGTCGACGTTCTTGATGTCGACTTCGAAGGCGACCGGTGTCTTGGAAGAAAGCGCCGGCTCGGCCTTCTCGATCAGCTTGCGGTCGAGAATGTCGTCGATCGGGTGCTTCTGCAGCGTGGTCCAGTAGGTCTCTTCCTTCGGCGCATCGACCTTGTGGAAGATGCGGCTGAAATCGAGGCCCCTCGCCTTCCAGTGGGCGAGCATGTCGTCCTTCTCCAGAAGTTCGGAGGCGCCGATGATGTCGTCCAGCTTGGCGACGCCAAGCGAGGCAAGGATCTCACGCACCTCTTCAGCCACGAAGAAGAAGTAGTTGATGACATGCTCCGGCGCGCCCTTGAAGCGCTTGCGCAGGACCGGGTCCTGGGTGGCGACGCCAACCGGACAGGTGTTGAGGTGGCATTTGCGCATCATGATGCAGCCGGCCGCGATCAGCGGCGCGGTCGCAAAGCCGAATTCATCGGCACCGAGCAGCGCGCCAATAATGACGTCGCGGCCGGTCTTCAGACCGCCGTCGACCTGCAGGGCGATGCGCGAACGCAGCCCGTTCAGCACCAGGGTCTGCTGGGTCTCGGCAAGGCCGATTTCCCAAGGCGAACCCGCATGTTTCAGCGAGGTCAGCGGCGAAGCGCCGGTGCCGCCATCATAGCCTGACACGGTGATATGGTCGGCGCGCGCCTTGGCGACGCCGGCGGCAACCGTGCCGACGCCGACTTCCGAGACGAGCTTGACCGAGACATCCGACGTCGGGTTGACGTTCTTCAGGTCGTAGATCAGCTGTGCCAGATCTTCGATCGAATAGATATCATGGTGCGGCGGCGGCGAGATGAGGCCGACGCCCGGCGTCGAATGCCGGGTCTTGGCAACCGTCGCATCGACCTTGTGGCCGGGCAACTGGCCGCCTTCGCCGGGCTTGGCGCCCTGCGCGACCTTGATCTGCAGCACGTCGGCATTAACAAGATATTCGGTCGTCACGCCGAAGCGGCCGGAGGCGATCTGCTTGATGGCGGAGCGTTCCGGGTTCGGCGAACCGTCGAAGAGCGGCATATAGCGGTCGGCTTCCTCGCCGCCCTCGCCGGTGTTCGACTTGCCGCCGATCCGGTTCATGGCGATCGCCAGCGTCGTATGCGCCTCGCGGCTGATCGAGCCGAAGGACATGGCGCCCGTCGAGAAGCGCTTGACGATATCGGCAGCCGGCTCGACCTCGTCGACCGAGATCGGCTTGCGGCCGAGCGCATCCGCACCCCTAATCTTGAAGAGACCACGGATGGTGTTCATCCGGAGCGCCGAGTCGTTGACCATTTCGGAGAATTCGCGATAGCGATCCTCGGCATTCCCACGCACGGCATGCTGGAGCGCCGCCACCGCATCCGGTGTCCACGCATGGCTTTCGCCGCGCATGCGGTAGGCATATTCGCCGCCGATATCGAGCGTGCTTGCCAGCAGCGGATCGCGGCCGAAAGCGGATGCGTGACGAGCGACGGTTTCCTCGGCGATCGTGTCGAGGCCGATGCCCTCGATCATGGTTGCCGTGCCGAAGAAATACTTGTCGACCAGCTCCTGCTGCAAGCCCACAGCATCGAAGATCTGCGCGCCGCAATAGGACTGATAGGTGGAGATGCCCATCTTCGACATCACCTTGAGGATGCCTTTACCAACAGCCTTGATGTAGCGGTAGACGACTTCGGTCGCGTCCACTTCCTTCGGGAATTCGCCGCGCTGATGCATGTCGAGCAGCGTGTCGAAGGCGAGGTAGGGGTTGATTGCTTCAGCGCCGTAACCGGCCAACAGGCAAAAGTGATGCACTTCGCGCGGCTCGCCGGTTTCGACGACGATGCCGACCGAGGTGCGCAGGCCCTTGCGGATCAGGTGATGGTGCACGGCGGCCGTCGCCAGCAGCGCCGGGATCGCGATGCGGTCCGGCCCGATCTGACGGTCGGAGAGTACGATGATGTTGTAGCCGCCACGAACTGCCGCTTCCGCCCGCTCGCAGAGACGATCGAGCATCTCCGGCATGCCTTCGGCGCCGCGTTCGACATCATAGGTGAAGTCGAGCGTCTTGGTGTCGAAGCGATCCTCGGTGTGGCCGATCGAGCGGATCTTTTCGAGATCGCCGTTGGTCAGGATCGGCTGGCGCACTTCCAGGCGCTTGGCGTTGGCCATGCCGGTATGGTCGAGCAGGTTCGGGCGCGGGCCGATGAACGAGACGAGGCTCATGACCAGCTCTTCGCGGATCGGATCGATCGGCGGGTTCGTTACCTGCGCGAAGTTCTGCTTGAAGTAGGTGTAGAGCAGCTTCGGCTTGTCGGACATGGCCGAGATCGGCGTATCCGTACCCATCGAACCGACGGCTTCCTGCCCCGTCGTCGCCATTGGCGACATCAGCAGCTTGGTGTCTTCGGTCGTGTAGCCAAAGGCCTGCTGACGGTCGAGCAGCGACACGTCGCGACGCAGCGCCCGCGGCTCTACGGGCTTCAGGTCTTCGAGGATCAGCTGCGTGCGGTTCAGCCAGCTGCGATAGGGATGTTTGGTTGACAGTTCCGACTTCACCTCGTCGTCGGAGATGATGCGGCCCTTTTCCATGTCGATCAGCAGCATCTTGCCCGGCTGCAGGCGCCATTTCTGGATGATCTTCTCTTCCTCGACAGGCAGAACGCCGGCTTCGGACGCCATGATGATGCGGTCGTCGTTGGTGACGAGATAGCGGGCCGGACGCAGACCGTTACGGTCGAGCGTCGCGCCGATCTGCTTGCCGTCGGTGAAGGCAACGGCGGCCGGGCCGTCCCACGGCTCCATCAGCGCTGCGTGATACTCGTAGAATGCCTTGCGCTCGGCCGCCATCAGCTGATTGCCGGCCCATGCTTCCGGGATGAGCATCATCATGGCATGCGCCATGGAATAGCCGCCGCGCACGAGGAATTCGAGCGCGTTGTCGAAACAGGCCGTGTCCGACTGCCCCTCATAGGAGATCGGCCAGAGCTTCGAGATATCCTCGCCGAACAGCGGTGAGGATACCGACGCCTGACGTGCGGCCATCCAGTTGACGTTGCCGCGCAGCGTGTTGATTTCGCCGTTATGCGCGACCATGCGGTAGGGGTGCGCGAGCTTCCACGACGGGAAGGTATTGGTCGAGAAGCGCTGGTGCACGAGCGCAACCGCCGTCTCGAAGCGCGGGTCGGACAGGTCCTTATAATAGGCGCCCACCTGGTAGGCGAGGAACATGCCCTTGTAGACGATGGTCGAGCTCGACAGCGAGACGGGATAGAAGCTGCTCTCCTCGCCCTCATATTCCGCATAGATGCGGTTGGAGATCACCTTGCGCAGGGTGAAGAGGCGGCGCTCGAACTCCTCGTTGGTGCCGGCATCGCGGCCGGCGCCGATGAAGACCTGAACATGATGCGGCTCGGTGGCGGCAATGTCGGGCGCCTTCGACAGCGAGGAGTTGTCGACCGGCACGTCGCGGAAGCCGAGCAGAACCTGGCCTTCCTCAACGACGACCTGCTTGATGGCAGTCTTGAAATGCTCGATCAGCGCCTCGTCGCGCGGCAGGAAGAAATGGCCGACGCCATATTCGCCTGCCTTCGGCAGGATGATGCCCTGCTTGGCCATCTCCTCGCGGAAAAAGCGGTCGGGAATCTGCACGAGAATGCCCGCGCCGTCGCCCATCAGCGGATCGGCACCGACGGCACCGCGATGCGTCAGGTTCTCGAGAATGAACAGGCCGTCGCGCACGATCTGGTGCGACTTCTGGCCCTTCATATGTGCGACGAAGCCGACGCCGCAGGCGTCATGTTCGTTGCGCGGATCGTAAAGGCCCTGTTTCGGCGGGATGCCCACCGATTTCGAACGATTGGCGCGTTTCGTCGTTTTGGCCGTCGCGGCAGCATTGGCTGCAGCGGTCTGGTCAAAACTCGTGAACGTCTTCCTGTTCGTCATCGTCTTCCCTCCGATAAGGCCCGCCTCGCGGGCGCTCCTTCGTCCCGCGCGGTCCGTTTCCGGCGCCGACGCGCGACAGCTCTGTTGCATTGTGAAGATCCGGCCGCGAACCATGGCCCCGATGTGGAGCCAGTCGTCAGCGTTCGCGCCTTGCTATTCCACCGCCGCATTGCCCGCCGCCCAAAGGGCTTGAAGGGGCATGCTCGCGGTAACTATAGCTCGAAATCCCGACATCGTCAGGGCCCTCTAGCGCATCTTCGGCCTCGGCGGCCAAAATAGGACAGCAACCCTGTCCTAATTCATCAGCTCTATGCCAGAAAGCTCAGGCCTTCGCAAGAGCAAAACGGCAAAAATTCGTCAACGAAAGACGGAAGATTGCCTTTGTTGCACAAATAGAGCAATAAAGTTTCGCCGCAGAGCATCATTTTATTTGTTGATTGCGTAGATCAATTTCTGTGATGAGTTCTTCAAACGCATGCACTTGATAGGTTTTTGCATTGGCGTAATGTCCCGCCGACCCTATTTAATCTAGTCGCAATTCAATCCTTCATCTGGTGCATTTCCATGTTTTTTGCTTCCGATAATTGGGCTGGCGCCCATTCCAAAATCGCCGAACGTCTGCTCGCCGAATCCAGCGGCTTTGCCTCCGCGTATGGTACGAGTGAGCTCGACCAGCGTGTCGAAGCCAAATTCGCCGAGGTGTTCGAGCGCGAGGTCGCCGTCTTTTTCGTCGCAACGGGCACGGCCGCCAATTCGCTGTCGCTCGCCAGCGTTCAGAAGCCGGGCGGCATCAGCTTCTGCCATACCGAGGCGCATGTCGCCGAAGACGAATGCGGCGCGCCCGATTTCTTCAGCGGCGCGCGTCTCGCAACCGTCGAGGGCGCTCTTGGCAAGATCGATCCCAAGGCGCTTGCCACCAAGATCGGCCGCTTCCCGCAGGATGCCGTGCATCATGGCCGTGCAGCTGCCGTCACGATCACGCAGGCGACGGAGATCGGCACGGTCTATTCGCTCGCTGAAATCGACGCCATTGCCGCCATCACCAAGGCCAACGGCCTGCCGCTGCATATGGATGGCGCACGCTTCGCCAACGCCCTGGTCGCGCTCGGCGCGAGCCCAGCCGAGATGACGTGGAAGCGCGGCGTCGACATTCTCTCCTTCGGCGGCACCAAGAACGGCTGCTGGTGCGCAGAAGCAATCGTCTTCTTCGATCCTGAGAAGGCGAAGGAAATGCACTTCATCCGCAAGCGCGCCGCCCAGCTCTTTTCCAAGTCGCGCTTCATTGCCGCCCAGTTCGACGGTTATTTCCAGGATGGTCTCTGGCTCGATCTCGCCCGCCATTCAAATGGCATGGCCGATCGCCTTCGCGCCGGCCTTGAGAAAGTTCCGGGTGCCCGCTTGGCATGGCCGACGATCTCGAACGAGGTTTTCGCGATCGTACCGAAATCCTCCGCCAAAACTGCGGAAGACAAGGGAGCAAAGTTCTACGAATGGCCGATCCCGGAAGCACAGCCGGATCTGGTCGGCGAGAATGAAACGCTGATCCGCCTCGTCACCAGCTTTGCAACGACAGAGGCCGACGTGGCGAACTTCCTCGCCTGCCTCGGCTGATTGCGTAAAAGGAGCGCCGATCCCGGCTCTGGGCCGGGCGGCGCTTCATATCGGCGTCCCAATCGTCAGCTTGATCGCGGCCCTCTGACCTTAGCCAGAATATCGTCCGAAAGCGCATTGACTAATAGTTGGTCCGCGCCCTTGCGCGGTACGAGCACGAATTCCACATCCTCCAGGACGGGCAGCCAACCCGAGGCGATCTCCGTCAAACCGGCCGGCGCCATGCTCTTGGGCTGGACGAGAACGCCCATGCCGGCGCGCGCCGCCGCCGTCAGGCCGCTGAGGCTGCCGCAGGTGCAGACGATCCGCCACGGCATCTGCTGCCGGCGGAGCGCCTCAAGCGCAACGGCGCGCGTGACGCTGGGGGTGGGAAAGGCGATCAGCGGCAGCGGTCCCGCAAGCCTGCGGATGCGATCGGGATCGCGCGCCAGCCAGACCAGCGGCTCGCGATAGACCAGCTTGCCTCTGATATCGCCGAGTCGGCGCTTGGCCAGCACCAGATCGAGATCGCCATTGTCCTGCATCTCATAGAGCGTGCCGCTTAGCGCCACCGTCAATTCCAAATCGACAGACGGGTGCGAGCGGACGAATTCCTCCAGCACGTCGGGGAGCTGGCTGGTGACGAAATCCTCGGAAACGCCGAGCCGGAGATTACCGCGGAGGCTATTGCCGGCGAAGAGCTGCCGCACCTCGCCTTCGATCGACAGCATCTGCCGCGCATGGCCGAGCAATGCCTCGCCGTCGCCAGTCAGGACAACCCGATGCGTGTCGCGCGCAAGCAGCTTGCGCCCGAGTTCCGCTTCCAGCCGCTGTATGTGCTGGCTAACGGTCGACTGCCCAAGCCCGAGACGCTCCGCCGCCAGCGTGAAACCGCCCATCTGCTCGACGGCAACGAAACTGCGCAATTGTGTGAGATCCAGCATGGACTATCCTAAATCACGATAACTGTTATTCCTTGCATCGTGGATCACGATAGGTCTATCTACAACAGCTATTTTTTAAGACGTGCAAATGCGATTGGGGTAGGCACGATGCGCCGCTTTCTTCCGGATACCTTTACCATGCTGTTGGTGCTGACCGTACTGACGGCCTCCTTCCTTCCCGTTCAGGGGGCAAGCGCCCACTATTTCGGCATCGCCACCAACTTCGCCATCGGCCTCTTGTTCTTCCTGCACGGCGCGCGCCTGTCGCGCGATGTCGTCATCGCCGGCATGCTGCATTGGCGGCTGCATCTCGTCATCCTGCTGACGACCTTCGGCATTTTCCCGCTGCTGGTCCTGGCCATAGGTCATGTCGTTCCGGAGAGCATTCTGCCTGTATCGCTTTACACCGGGCTGTTGTTTTTGAGCGTCCTGCCCTCGACCGTACAATCATCGATCGCCTTCACCTCCATCGCCGGCGGCAACGTTCCGGCTGCGATCTGCTCGGCATCGGCCTCGAACATCTTCGGCATGTTCCTGACACCGCTGCTCGTCGGCGTGCTGTTTTCGGTCGGCGGCCACGGAGGCGGCTTCTCCTGGGATGTCCTGTGGCAGATCATGATGCAGTTGCTTGCCCCCTTCATTCTGGGCCAGCTGCTGCAGCCGTGGATCGGCAACTGGATACGCTCGAAGAAGAAGATCCTGATGCCGGTCGATCGCGGCTCGATTCTCATGGTCGTCTATTCTGCCTTCAGCGAAGCCGTGGTCGAAGGCTTGTGGCACACCTTCTCCGTGCTCGATATCGCAACCGTGATCGTCGCCAACATGGTGCTTCTGGCGATGGTGATCTGCATCACCATGTTCGGCAGCCGCGCCCTCGGTTTCGAAAAGGCCGACGAGATCACCATCACCTTCTGCGGCTCGAAGAAGTCGCTCGCAAGCGGCGTACCCATGGCAAACGTCATCTTCGCCGGCCAGAGCATCGGCGCCATCGTGCTGCCGCTGATGCTGTTCCACCAGATCCAGCTGATGACCTGCGCCGTGCTTGCCCAGAAATACGCCGATGCCGCCAAGCGGCGCGAGGCAGCAAAGATCCAGGCAGGCTCAAAGCCGAGCGAAGCGACGAACGCGGCCTGAGACTTTCGACGTCAAGTCAAAGCAGAAGCGGCGCCCCGATGGAGCGCCGCTTCCTTTTTGATCTTGGGAGGATCAAAGGCCGGGCGGTCGAAGACCGCCAGCCCGGGCATGACGGCTTACCGTCAGCCCGCATTAGTTGATATGAGCCTCGATGGCCTTCGGGGTATCCACCTGCTCGGCCGCAATGGAGATACGACGGGGCTTCATGGCTTCCGGAATGTTGCGCAACAGATCGATGTGCAGCAAACCATTCTTCAGCGATGCGGCCTGGACCTCGACATGATCGGCGAGCTGGAAACGACGCTCGAAGGCGCGCTTGGCGATACCGCGATAGAGATATTCGCTGGTTTCCGCCGGCTCTTCGCTCTTTTCACCCTTGACCTGAAGGACATGGGCGTGAGCCTCGATGCTCAGTTCCTTTTCATCGAAACCGGCAACGGCCATGGTGATGCGATAGGTGTTTTCACCCGTGCGCTCGATATTGTAGGGCGGATAGGTCTGAGCCTGATCCGGCTGACCAAGGCTGTCGAGCATAGTGAAAAGACGGTCGAAACCGACGGTGGAACGGTAAAGGGGAGAGAAGTCTACGTGACGCATGGAGTCCTCCTGTGAGCGACAATTGCGATTTCAATTTTTGTCCCATGACCCCACTTCTGGCAGCCTCGGGACGGTTCCGCAGGCCCGTTTGGCACCCGCGAAAAAGAGATGGGGATCGATTTTCCGGAGTTCAAGCCCCCTGCGCCGCCGCCGCCATTTTGCACAGAATTGCTCCGTGAACCGCAGATGAACGACTGGTTCGGAACCCGTTCAGGCTGGCGGGCCTAATCTCCAAACCATCGGAAGACCATCATCCGATGACTGAAGTGTATCGTCCCTTCTTCTTCAGTCCTTGCTCGGCCGGCGAAGCGGATCTCTCTATCTCCGTAAGCCGGCCTTTTTTCTTTCCCCGATCAGCGCAGCAGCTTCAGCGACCCGGTGAGCGACTTCACCCACTTCGACGGGCCGGCTATTCCCAGACCATCGATCGCCTCCTCGGCGAGATCGCGCCCGGGAAACGTCGCCTCATATTCCCGATAGTCATGCAGCAAACGGGCAAAGGCCGGAAACAGAACGATCGCGCGGTCGCCGCCCACCGGCAAGGTTTTCAGCAACAGCGATCGCAGAACCTCCGCATCCGCCTGCAGGATCGGAACGGGCAGGTTCGAGCTGATGTCGATGGTCCTGCCTTGCCTGTCGGTCAACTGGTGAGCCGCAAGGGCTGGAAATTTCGCGCCCAGCCCGATCGCGATGGCGCCTGCGGTGTTGGCGATGAGGCCGACCGGCAATGCCGGATTGATGACGATGGCAAGACGAATATCGGGAAGCATGGAGACCTGCTGCTGTTGAAACAATGTGCTCGCAGAGGATATCGTCTCGATCGGGAGCAATCCTGCCTTTTATTGCGGCTGTGAGCGAAATTATGATAGCATCTACCCAAATCTATCAGAATTTAGGTAGCATATGCCCGAAATCCTTGAACCCATCGATTTACGCATTCTTGGCGCGCTCCAGAAGGACGGACGTCTGACGAACCAGGCGCTCTCGTCCGAGGTCGGGCTTTCCACATCGCCATGCTGGCGGCGCGTGCGCCAGCTGGAAGAAACGGGAGTGATCCAGGGCTATGCGGCCACCCTCGACAGGCGGCAAATCGGTCTCGGCGTCCTTGCCTTCATCCGGGTCAAGATTGACAGCCACAGCGAGACGGAGGCCGAGGAATTCTCTCACGACGTCCTGAAGCTCAACGAGGTCGTCGCCTGCTACAGCATCGCCGGAGACGCGGATTTTCTGCTGCAGGTCGTGGCCGCCGACCTCGACAGCTATGCCGATTTCGCCATGGCCGTCGTGCGCCGCCTGCCGCGCATCAAGGAGATGCAGACCACGTTCGTGCTGAAGGAAATCAAGCCTTTCAAGGGCTTCCCGCTCGATACGGGCCAGCGATAGCGGTAGGGAGCGTGAAATGCCCCAAGGTAGCAAGGCGGTCGCGATTGCTCCCTCGCCGCTGCCCGAGCCCGGTTATCGCCGTGCAATGCCGGCCCTTTACGTTTGGATCGAAGCCATCCTATTGTGCGAGCGTGGCGGCCACCCGGGGTAATCAATGTCGGCGCTCTCTTTCTCGAAAATTTCCGCATCGCTGAATGCGGTGCTGGCTGCCATCGGTCTGCTGACGGTCGCGGCACTGACGATGCCCGATCTGACCGATCAGATCAGGCTCATCCTGGAAGTCGTGCTTGCCGGCATATGGGCGGCATATGTCCTGCAATTGATCGAGACATTGATCATCCATCGGGCAACTGATGTTCGCGGCAGGGTGCCGGAAATTGCGGTCGACGCGCTGGCCGTGCTGATCCCTCTGGCCGCATTCCTCTTCATCCGCGGCCGCGACCAGAGCCTCTATTGTTCGATCTGGCTGCTGAAGCCGCTGCGCGGCTCGACCTTCTTCCGCCTGCTGGGCCGGGTTCTGAGCAAGGAAGCCCGCAACCTGATCGGCGTCACCTCGATCTTCGGAATCGTGCTGTTCGCCGCAGCGCTCGCAGCCTATATCATCGAGCGTGACATCCAGCCCGACAAGTTCGGCAGCATCCCGCTTGCGATGTGGTGGGCGGTGGCCACGCTGTCGACCACGGGCTATGGCGACGAGATTCCGCAAAGCCTCGCCGGCCGCATCCTTGCCGGGCTGGTCATGATGAGCGGGATCGGCATCTTCGCGCTGTGGGCCGGCATTCTCGCCACCGGCTTCTACGAAGAGGTACGCCGCCAGGATTTCGTGCGCAACTGGCAGCTGGTCGCGGCAGTGCCGCTGTTCCAGAAGCTCGGTTCGGGCGCCCTCATCGAGATCGTCCGGGCACTCAGACCTCGCATCGTGCCGGCCGGCGGCATCATCTGCCGCAAGGGCGAGGCCGGCGATCAGATGTTCTTCATCGTCGAGGGCCGCGTCAGCGTCGCCACGCCCAACCCGGTGGAACTCGGCTCCGGCAGCTTCTTCGGCGAAATGGCGCTCATCACCGGCGAGCCCCGCTCGGCGACCGTCAGCGCCACCACCGAAGTCTCGCTGCTGTCGCTCTACTCCTCCGATTTCCAGATGCTGTCGAGCAGCAGCCCGGAGATTGCCGACATCATCCGCAGAACCGCACTAGAACGACGCGGTACGGCGCCGAAAACCTGATGCGGAAGCAGCTTCGACCCTCCAGTCGGCGCCGCACACCCCATTCGGAGAAAAGCCATAAACCTGTTGCAATTCCACGCGGCTGCGCTATCCCCTTGAGAACAGCCATTGGTCAGCGAGGCGCGACATCGTCATGGATTCGGTCCTCTATTCCACAGCGGACAATCCGGTGCCGGAAAACCGCACCGAAGGGTTCTTCGAGAGTTTCGACGGGCGGAAGCTCCGCTACGCCGTCTTCCGTTGCGAACAGCCGGTTGCCAAGGGAACCGTGGTTCTGCTGCAGGGCCGTAACGAATTCATGGAGAAATATTTCGAGACGGTCCGCGACCTCACAGCCAAGGGCCTGTGGGTCGCGACCTTCGATCTTCGTGGCCAGGGCGGATCGGAACGGCTGTTGAAAGACCCCTTGCGCGGCCATATCGGCCGATTTTCCGACTATGAGCGGGATCTGACCGCCTTCCTCGACAAGATTGTGCTGCCGGATACGCGCCTGCCGTTCTTTCTCCTCGCCCATTCAACGGGCGGGCTGATTGCCCTGTCGGCCGCTCCGCGGCTTGCAACCCGTATCGACCGGATGGTGCTGTCGGCGCCCTTCATCGGCCTGACGGGTCATGGCGCCTCCCCCGGCCTCATCCGCTTCGTTTCCGGCACGGTGAGCGGGATCGGCCTCGGCCGCTTGCAGTTCAGCAGGAAGTTCAAGGAGAAATCCTTCCCCGACAATCCGTTGACGACGGACGAGCAGCGCTATCGACGCAACATCGGCATCGGCATCACCTATCCGCAGCTCTCTCTCGGGCCGCCGACGGCGCGATGGTTATCGCAGGCCCTGCGCGCGATCGAGCAGGTCAACAGGCCTGAGCATCTGTTTTCGATCCAGATCCCGACCGTTCTGATCGCCCCGACGCGGGACGGCGTCGTGCCCTATGCCGATCAGGAGCGGCTTTCGCGCTATTTCCGCGCCGCGCAGCTGGTGCCGGTCCACGGCGCCAAGCACGAAATCCTGCAAGAGCGCGATATCTACCGCAATCAGGCGCTTGCCGCCATCCACGCCTTCATCCCCGGCAGCGACGCCGAGGCCAATGCCTATGAGATTGAAGCCGAGGCCTGAGCGGCTTAGCGATATGGCGCTTCATGGAATCGCCATATCGCCCTACCCGTTTGTCTTTCCGCAATTCCAGACGGAAAACCGCTGCGCACTTTTCCTGAAATTGCTCTAGCGAGACAGTACGGCCAGCGCCTGCTCGTAAACCGCACGGCTGCCGGCTGCGATGATCGTTCCGCCCATTTCGGGACGACCGCCATCCCAGGTGGTCATGATGCCGCCGGCCTGCTCAACGACCGGAATGATGCCGCCGACATCATAGGGCTTCAGCGAATTCTCGATGACGAGATCGACATGGCCCGCAGCAAGCAGCGCATAGGCATAGCAATCGCAGCCATAGCGGAAGAGCCGGACCTGGCTCTCGATCTCGCGATACTTGGTAAGCTCGTCACCGACGAAGAGATGCGGCGAGGTGGTGAAGAGGATGGCGTTCGAGAGGCTGCCGCAATCGCGGACCTGAAGCCGCCTTTCGCCGTCCGGGCCGGAATAGGTGGCGCCATTGCCATCGGCAAAATAGCGCTCGCCTGTGAAGGGCTGGTCGATCAGGCCCATCGTGGCACGACCGTTCTTCTGCAGGCCAATCAGCGTTCCCCAGACCGGGACGCCCGAGATGAAGGCGCGCGTGCCGTCGATCGGGTCGATCACCCAGACATACTCACGATCGAGCCCGACGCTGCCATGCTCTTCGCCGAGGACGCCGTGATCGGGAAATTCGGACTCGATCAGCGCGCGAATCGCCTCTTCTGCGGCGCGGTCCCCTTCCGTCACCGGATCGAAGCCCTTGGCTTCCTTGTTGACCACGTCGATGCCGGCCCGGAAGCGCGGCAGGGTTTCGGCCTTGGCCGCTTCGGCCAGACGATGGAAGAACGAGCGATCGGGAAGCATGGTCAATCCGGGTAAGTGGCGGGATGGCGATGTCATATCGCATATAGGCCGCGAAGCAAACCGGATGATGACGGCGTGGGCGCAGTGCCTGCGGATCGGGCAGAATTTCCAAAATTGCCTAAAAATTTTGCACTGCAACAAAGTGCTTGACATTTGTGCAGTGCGGTAGCAATATCCTCCTGCAGTCTTTCGACTGTAAATACCCTCCTTGGGTGTTTCCTCCCTAGACTTAGCCGCGCCACAAGCGCGGTTCTTTTTTGCCTGACCGGGCGATTTTGCAAGGGTACCCGCGCTTATCGCGATATTGGGGAGCGCAGCTTCGATTTCAAAAAATCGAGATCATCAACGCTTGCTGCCTGGATGGGCAGAGTCATGAACTGGTTGATGGCTGTAAATATCATCCAGTAGGTCGGCCGCTGCCAGATTTCGGTAACGGTGGACCAGGGAATTTGGGCCGATCCCAATTCGGACGCGACATCAAATCCCTCGTCACGAAGAGTAAACGTCGCCTGGCGCGTCGCCATTTTGCGGAATTTTCCGACCGTGTTGCGGTAATGCGCGACCCACGCGAGAACAATCATGGCCGGATAGAGAAAGGCGATAGCGCCAAGGACGCCAACCGGCCAGCCGGCGCCATCGCTCCAAAGCTGCCAAAGAAACAGCGAGATTATTGCGATTTCCGCGACCCAGAGACGCTTCTGATTGACGATCAGCCGCCGCAAGACAAAAGTCTTCACGGCATCGCGCACCATTTCTTCCGTATAGGTGACGGTGATAGTCCGATGCATTGCCCATCCACTGCGTTCAGCCGATCGCCAAGCTTCGAATGCCCGCCCACCCCTTCGGCAAGCTCAACGGAACGAAACGGTCACTCGGCCGCCAGCGCCGGATCGCCTGTGTAGGATTCCACATGCTCGGCCATCCGCTTCATGAAGAGTGTGATCGCGGCCGCGACCTTGTCGAAATCCGGGCGCTTCTCCAGCGTCGTCTCGTCGACATAAAGCGAACGGTTGACCTCGATCTGCAGGGCATGCAGCCCGCGAGAGGGACGGCCGTAATGCTCGGTGATGAAGCCGCCGGCATAAGGCTTGTTGCGCACGGCGTTGAAGCCCATCTCCTCGAGGATCTGCATCGCGGCGCGTGACAGCTCGGCCGAGGCGCTGGTGCCGTAGCGATCCCCGAGAATGAAATCGGGCCGCATGTTGCTGCCGGCGATCCGGATATTGCCCGGCATCGAATGACAATCGACCAGCACGCCAAAACCGAATTTGACATGGGTGCGCGCGATCAGCCGCCGCAGCGTGGCATGATAGGGCTTGTAGATGGTATCGATTCGCTTCAGCGCATCTTCCACCGGCACGCGGCGCGCGTAGATCTCCATGTTTTCGGCAACGATTCGCGGGATCGTGCCGAGTCCGCCGGCAACCCTCAGGGAATTGATATTGGCGTAGGATGGCAACGCCCCGTCGAACATGCGCGGATCGAGCTCATAGGGCTCGCGGTTCACATCGATATAGGCGCGCGGGAAATTGGCAAGCAGCAGCGGCGCACCAAGCGAACTCGCCGCCGAAAAAAGCTCGTCGACATAGTGATCTTCCGACCGGCGAATAGCGATGCCTTGCAGGCGGGATTGGGCGATGAAGTCAGGCGGATAGATTCGACCACTATGAGGCGAGCTGTAGACGAACGGTATCGTCTGGGAGGCGGGCTCCAATACCTCAAAAATCTCGAAACTGCGCATTTCCGCGGACATAAACGTCTTTACCATGTCAACAACTTGTCGCACTAATCATGTTGCCAGTTGCATGACCGCAAGTCCATAGTAACTTGACCGAAATGGCCTTAATCCAAAGCGCCGTAATCGAAATCTCTGGACGACCGGTCTTCGGAAACGCAGAGCGTTTCCGTGCGATGTATCCATGTTTCGAACAAATGCCGGAACAGGGCGTTTTGACTGACCATTCACGGCTTGTTTACGGCGTGGCGCTACCCTAAACGCTGGACGAGTCCAACAAGACAAAGTTGATTAGCGATAGAGATGATGACCCAGAAGATACTTCTTGCCGAAGACGACAACGACATGCGTCGCTTTCTCGTGAAGGCGCTCGAAAAAGCCGGCTACAAGGTCTTGTCCTTTGACAATGGAGCAAGCGCTTACGATCGGCTGCGCGAAGAGCCGTTCTCGCTGCTGTTGACTGACATCGTCATGCCGGAGATGGATGGCATCGAGCTGGCGCGCCGCGCCACCGAACTCGATCCGGACCTGAAAGTGATGTTCATCACCGGCTTTGCCGCCGTCGCTTTGAACCCTGATTCGAAGGCGCCGAAGGATGCAAAGGTCCTTTCCAAGCCTTTCCACCTCCGCGAGCTGGTCGACGAAGTCAACAAACTCCTTGCCGCGTAAGGCTTCCGGCGGCCTCGTCACAAAACCGAAAAAAAGCCTATTGACGACACCCAAGGTTTTGTGATCTATGCGCCGCCATCGGATGGGCGTGTAGCTCAGCGGGAGAGCACTACGTTGACATCGTAGGGGTCACAGGTTCAATCCCTGTCACGCCCACCATCCTAATTAGCTGAAAAGCAAGGCCTTTCGAGAAATCGAAAGGCCTTTTTTCATTTCTTGGCATCTGGCCGTGCCTGGCTATGTCGTAAACCTTTTTGCATCAGCAGGCCGGTCCGCACGCCACAGTCGGCCGCAGCACATCACTGCTCCAGAAAATGCTGGAACACGGCCGTCGTCGGATAGGCGTAGGCACCGCGATCGAGGAAGCCCTGGCGGTAGAGGCAATTCCGCAAGGCCAGCCAATAAAGCGTACTGTTTGCGTCCGGCGACCCGCGCCGCCAGGAATAGGCTTCGGGCTCGCAGCGATTGAGGGCCCTGTCGTATCTTGCCAGCACCACCGGGTCGCTGTCGGCGCGAACGGCGCCGTGATATGTCTGATAATTCGAAGGCGCCTCACCGGCAGAGACGCATGCCAGGCTCAAAATGGCTCCCAGCGCTAACATCATTCTCATGTGCTTCGATCTCCAACTTGCCGCGTCTCGAAAATTCGAGCGCAAGTCGAGAATAATCGCCTTTTGAAAGATATCCAATCACATGCTGATGTTCGCTGCGATTGCGAATTGAACGAAGCCTGCGACACAAGTTCCTGCGACAAGCCGCTTGACTTCCGGTCGCGCCGTCATCCTACTGTCATACCAGCGCATCGATCATACGGGAGGACGAGATGACGGTGATGAAGCGGCAGTTCTACAAGAACCACAAGCCCAATGGCGACGAATATATGTTCCACCTCGCCCGCGACACCGAAAGCGGCGAGGTCTACGTCATCCGCCAGGCGGATTTTGTCGTCGATGGTGGCAGCGAGAAGAGCATGACCCTCTATGAATTCCTGGCCGGTGGCGGCAATCGCCAGAATGCCCTGCTGCAACTCATCGGCTCGCTTGTCCCGGAATCAGCCCCACATTGAGATTGGCACAACCCTGAGCGGTCGTTTTATGGCCGCGGCCTGTGCAATCCACGAGCCTGAAGCGCAATGAATATCGAAACGGTCGTCAGGCGCTTTCGG
The DNA here is from genome assembly GCA_000799755.1 of Martinezella tropici. Taxonomy (GTDB): domain Bacteria; phylum Pseudomonadota; class Alphaproteobacteria; order Rhizobiales; family Rhizobiaceae; genus Rhizobium; species Rhizobium tropici_A. The sequence continues at coordinate 203,160 of JUHI01000002.1, read as the reverse complement.
CTTGTGTTCTGCTTCGGGTTGACTGCCACATTTGGATCGGCGAATCTGCGCGGGCTTGAAAGGAGCCTCTCTTATGCGATTCGCAGGCATTGCTTTTGGATTGGCGACGCTGGTCGCCACACAGGCCGCAGCTGCGGCCGTGGAGAATTTTCCCACACAGGGTGCCACCGTGGTCAGCGGGAAATGCTCCAAGCTCGTGGTCGGCAAACTCGATGCCTCGAAGGGATGTAAACCGGAACTGGCCAGCGTGACCGCACCTGACGGTTCCGTGACCTTCATTTTCACGTCCGGCGGCAAAATGCTTGGCTTCCGTGGCAATGGCAAGGGCATCAAGCCCGGCAGCCAGAAAGGCACGGCGCAACTGCCGATCGACGCTATCGCGACCGGAGCCGGCAACAATATCTCTAATCAGGTCGCAGCAAAGGGCAGCTGCACCTTCGCCAATCCCTACGCAGGCAAGCCGATCGCCATTCAATGCACGGCGAAATCGCCCGAGATGAGCTTCAATGGCAGCTTTACATCCGACGGCAAGGCGCCCCGGCACAAATAGCCGTCGGATAACCGACCCCTAGCTCACGCACGCCGCGCTAAAGCGTGGCACGGCTTTGTGGTAACGATCCCGAGATCAATGACGCCGCGCTCGGAAACAAATCTGAGAAGTCGCCATATTTAGTGCCGAGGCCCGTTCTTCTGCTTCCGGCCGTGATTGGCATCGGCTGGCGCTTCGCGCGACAGGTCCGCCCCGTTGACATGAGCAGGGACATGCACGTCCTCATGCGTCACGGGATGCAGCGTCAGGTCCACCTGATGCGGCGGCAGGACCTGGGCCTGGCGAAGCCTATTCGAGCGCGCTTTCTTCTGTCGTTCCGTCAGTTCCGGCTTTTGCGTCTGCGACTTGCGATGAATGGGTGTCGGGCTCATCGGAGCTTCTCCTGTCGGTCGCTGTTGTCGGGATTGATGATCCGCCCGAGTATTCGAACGGCGGGCGGCGCAAGAGCGCCTGAAGGTCAAACGCAAGCCCTTTCCCTTTGGTTCCTCGATTTCTCAATTATCGAATGCGGTTGTTGCCGCTACGATTTCAACTCTTGACCTGTGTCGCAACTTCACTAACTATGATGCATCTCCGCGCCTCTCTGACATCGGCGACGGATTGAACTTTGGTGCCGGGCCCCTCTGGCGAGAGTTTTCACGGCGCTCTCGCGATGTCGGTACCGCCTGCAGATGAGCCGGCGGACTTCGTTCCCATGATCAGCTTGACCATGCCTCACCCGCATGCCGTCTTCGGTATGCGGCTATGCGCGCAATCCGGAAATGTTCATTTCTTTTGCAGCGGGAGGCGCTCATGAGCTCTCGCACCGCTTCAAAATCCGTGCTCGGCTATTTCGGCTGGGCTTTTGCCGTCACCGCCGGCGGTCTTGCCCTCGGCGCCCTGCTCGGCTGGAATACGACGGGCACGTTCGGCGGCCTTGCCACAGCCTTCTTCATCTGCGCGGTCCTCGCCGTACTCGAAATCTCGCTTTCGTTCGACAACGCCATCGTCAACGCCAACAAGCTGAAAGAGATGACGCCCGTCTGGCAGCATCGCTTTCTGACATGGGGCATCATCATTGCCGTCTTCGGCATGCGCATCGTCTTTCCGCTCGCGATCGTCGCAATCGCCGCCTGGATCAACCCATGGGAAGCGCTGCAGCTCGCCGCCACCCGGCCGGAGCAATATGGCGAGATCATGCGGGCGGCACATCTGCCGATCGCGGCCTTCGGGGGCACCTTTCTGATGATGGTCGGGCTGACCTATTTCTTCAATCACGAAAAGGACGTGCACTGGATCGGCTTCATCGAAAAGCGGATGGCGCATTTTGCCACCGTCAAGGGCGTCGAAATCGCCTTCGTGCTGGTTCTGGTTCTCATCTTCACCTCCGTACTCGATGGTGACGATGCCACGACCTTCCTGCATGCCGCGATCTACGGCCTTTTGACCTTCCTGCTCGTCGAGGTTCTCGCGGGGTTCCTGGATGCCTCGCAGCAGACGATGAGTGCTGCGGCAAGAGGCGGCTTCGGCGCCTTTCTCTATCTCGAAATCCTCGATGCCAGCTTCTCCTTTGATGGCGTCATCGGCGCCTTCGCCCTCACCCAGAACCTCTTCATCATCGCCATCGGCCTCGGCATCGGCGCCATGTATGTTCGCTCCATGACGATCATGCTCGTGGAGAAGGGCACGCTCGCGCACTATCGCTACCTCGAACATGGCGCCTTCTATGCCATCCTGATCCTTTCCGTGATCATGTATGTGCAAACGCTGACGCACATCCCAGAGGTCATCACCGGCCTTGGCGGCGCGGCGCTCATCGGCATCTCGCTCTGGTCGTCGATCCGCTACAACAGGCGCAACGGCCTGAACCATGTGCCGGCGCATGAAGAACAGCATGACCGGGCAGAAGCTTAAGCCTTGAGGCGTTGGCGTTACCACTCAGGGTAAGCGTTGGGCTTATCCATGGCGGAAGCCGTCTTACGACAGCTTCCGCCTTTCATACAAAATAGTGTACGCGATAGACTTTCACTGCATCTTTTGGACTAAAGTCGCCGAATGTTTACGATCTCGACGTATTAAAGCTGGCGCTTTAAGAAAAAATATCGCAATGGCGATGGAAATTGTCGAAAGAGCATGGGCGGGCGCACAATGGTTGTGCATCGTCAAAACAGCTCCGAATGAGATGTCCAGGAGAGGCAGAGCATGACGGCAAAGATCGTTCCGGTGATCATGGCGGGCGGCAAGGGTACGCGGCTGTGGCCGCTATCGCGCGCCTCCGCACCGAAGCAGTTCATCCAATTCATCGGCGACAGGACGTTGTTTCAGAACACGTTGGCGCGCGTAGCCGATTCGGAGCTCTACGAAGCCCCGATCGTTTTGACCAACGAGGAGTTCCGCTTCCTCGTTGCGGAGCAGGCCCGCGAGCTTGACCAGAAGCTGACGGCCATATTGCTGGAGCCCATGGCCCGCAACACTGCCGCAGCAGTCGCCGCCGCTGCCACGCTCGTTACCGAGCTGTTCGGCAAGGACGCGATTATGCACGTCCTCGGCTCCGACTACGAGATCGACGCCAACACGACCTATTACGATTGCGTGCGCCTCGCGCGCGACACGACGCTGCAGGGCAAGCTCGTCACCTTCGGTATCAAGCCGACGGAACCGGCGACCGGCTACGGCTATATCGAAAGCGGCAAGGCGCTTGCGACGGGCGCTCATGCCGTCAAGCGTTTCGTCGAAAAGCCCGCCCTGGAAAGGGCCGAGGAGATGGTTGCGAGCGGCCATTTCTACTGGAATTCCGGCATGTTCATGTTCTCGGCCGCCCAGCTTCTGGATGAGATGAAGGAATTTGCACCCGAGGTCGAAAAGGCGGCCGGCAAGGCCGTTTCCAAGTCGACGCGCGACCTCGATTTCACCCGTCTGGACGCCGACACCTTCTCCAAGAGCCCGGACATTTCCATCGACTACGCGCTGATGGAAAAGACGGCCAACGCCGCCGTCGTTCCCTCGCCCTTCACCTGGTCGGATCTCGGCAGCTGGGATGCGGTCTGGAAGGTCGGCAGCCGCGACGAAAGCGGCAATGTCTCCGCCGGCGCCACGACGCTGGTCAACACGAAGAACTCGCTTGTTATGTCGCACAGCCTGCACGTCGCCGTGCAAGGGCTCGAAGATGTCGCCGTCATCGCCAGCGAAGACGCCGTCTATGTCGGCCACCTCAGAGACAGCCAGGAAGTCGGCAAGCTCGTCAAGCTGCTGGCGAGCGAGAAAAAGACCGCCAAACTCACCGAGACGCATCCGACCTCATACCGCCCCTGGGGCGGCTATACCTCGGTGCTGAACGGCGAGCGCTTCCAGGTCAAGCGCATCTTCGTCCTGCCCGGCAAGAAGCTGTCGCTGCAGAAGCATCACCATCGCTCCGAGCACTGGATCGTCGTCAAGGGCACGGCCGAAGTGACGGTCGGCGAGAACGTGCAGATGCTGCGCGAAAACGAGTCGGTCTATATCCCTCTCGGCGAAGTGCACCGTCTGGCCAATCCGGGCAAGATCCTGCTGGAGCTCATCGAAGTACAGACCGGCTCCTATCTCGGCGAAGACGACATCATCCGTATCGTTGATGAATTCGGCAGAACGTGATTGCGGGTAGCGCAATAGAGATTCGAGAACGGCGGGCGAAAGCTCGCCGTTTTACTTTGGCAGGTATGACGCGATTACGCATCGCGCGCAGATGTCTTGCTTTCTTTCGCTGCATTGCACACACTGCCCCAAGGGAACGGCAATCACCGCACAACGATGCGGGCTAGGCGAAGAGACATATGGCGATCAAGGCGAGCATCTATCATCTCACCCATTACATCTACGACAATCCGGTCCGCCTCGGCCCCCAGATCATCCGCCTAAAACCCGCCTCGCATTCCAAGACCCGCGTGCTCAGCCATGCGCTGAAGGTCACGCCCTCAAATCACTTCGTGAACCTGCAGCAGGACCCCTACGGCAACTATCTCGCCCGCTTCGTCTTTCCCGATCCGGTTACCGAGCTGAAGATCGAGGTCGATCTCGTCGCCGACATGACGGTCTACAACCCCTTCGATTTCTTCGTCGAGGAGGAAGCGACCCGATGGCCGTTCGATTACCCCGAGACGATCCGTGAGGATCTGTCCATCTATATGAAGCCGGAGGAGCCCGGCCCCAGGCTGAAGGCCTTTCTCGCCACGCTCGACCGCTCGGAACAAAAGACCGTCGACATGATCGTCGGCCTCAATGCGCGTCTGCAGCAGGAAATCGGCTACGTCATCCGCATGGAAGCCGGCGTGCAGACGCCGGAGGAGACGCTGGAGACGGCGAAGGGCTCCTGCCGCGACACGAGCTGGCTGCTGGTGCAGGTGCTGCGCCATCTCGGCCTCGCCGCCCGCTTCGTCTCCGGCTATCTGATCCAGCTCACGCCCGACCTGAAGGCACTCGACGGCCCCTCCGGCACCGAGGTCGATTTCACCGACCTGCATGCCTGGGCGGAAGTCTATCTTCCCGGCGCCGGCTGGGTCGGCCTCGATCCGACTTCCGGGCTGCTCACCGGTGAAAGCCACATTCCGCTTGCAGCCACGCCGCATTACCGCAATGCCGCACCCATCTCGGGCGGTTACTTCGGCGAAGCCAAGACCGAATTCGATTTCGACATGAAGGTCGCTCGCGTCGCCGAGCACCCGCGCATCACCAAGCCGTTTTCCGACGAAAGCTGGGAGGCCCTGAACGAACTCGGCGAAAAGGTCGACACGATCCTTAAGGAAGACGACGTGCGCCTGACCATGGGTGGCGAACCGACCTTCGTCTCGATCGACGACTTCCAGTCCGAAGAATGGAACACCGCCGCCGTTGGCCCGACCAAGCGCGAAAAGGCCGATATGCTGATCCGCCGTCTGCGCGAGCGCTTCGCGCCGAACGGCTTCCTGCATTACGGTCAGGGCAAATGGTATCCCGGTGAAAGCCTGCCGCGCTGGACCTTCTCGCTCTATTGGCGCCGCGACGGCCTGCCGATCTGGTCGAACCCCAATCTGATCGCCAATGAAGGTCGCGACTACAGCGTCACGGAGGACGATGCCGGCCGCCTGCTGACGGCGATTGCCGGCGAGCTCGATATCGAGCCAGACTATGTGACGCCCGCCTTCGAAGATCCGGCCGAATGGCTGGTCAAGGAAGCGAACCTGCCCGACAATGTCGACCCATCCAACTCGAAGCTGAAGGACCCCGAGGAACGCTCGCGCATGGCCCGCGTCTTCGAGCGCGGCCTGACCCGCCCGACGGGCTATATCCTGCCGGTGCAGACATGGAATGCGCGCGCCAGCGGCCGCCGCTGGACGAGCGAGAAATGGAATACGCGCCGTGGCCGCATCTTCCTGACGCCTGGCGACAGCCCGGTCGGCTACCGCCTGCCGCTGAACTCGCTCGGCTGGATACCGGCGTCGCAATATCCGTATATCAACCCGATGGACCCGACGATCCCGCGCGAAGCGTTGCCGGATTACAACGAGGACAGGGGCCGGCCGCTGCAAGCCGCCCGTTTCCAGCCCTTCGCCGGCCAGCAGCCGATCATGCCGCAATCGGCGGGCGAGATCGGCGGCTATGTGCGGACCGCCATCAGCGTCGAGCCGCGCGACGGGCGCCTTTGCATCTTCATGCCGCCGACGGTCAGCGTCGAAGACTACCTGGACCTCGTCGCCTCAACCGAACGCGCCGCGGCGGCTCTCAATCTGCCGGTGCATATCGAGGGCTATCCGCCGCCGCAGGACGAGCGCATCAATGTCATCCGCGTCGCTCCCGACCCGGGTGTGATCGAAGTGAACATCCATCCGGCATCGAGTTGGAAGGAAGCCGTCGATATCACCACGGCGGTTTATGACGAGGCGCGAGAAAGTCGCCTCGGCACCGACAAATTCATGATCGACGGCCGCCACACCGGCACCGGCGGCGGCAACCATGTCGTCGTCGGCGGCCGCAATACCATGGATAGCCCCTTTCTTCGCCGTCCCGACCTGCTGAAGAGCCTGGTGCTGCACTGGCAGCGCCATCCCTCGCTCTCCTACCTCTTCTCCGGCATGTTCATCGGCCCGACCAGCCAGGCGCCGCGCATCGACGAAGCCCGTCACGACAGCCTCTATGAGCTGGAGATCGCGATTGCCCAGGTGCCGGCGCCGGGAGCCGGTATTCCACCGCTGCCCTGGCTGGTCGATCGCCTCTTCCGCAATCTCCTGACTGACGTCACCGGCAACACCCACCGCTCGGAAATCTGCATCGACAAGCTGTTTTCGCCGGATGGGCCGACCGGGAGGCTCGGTCTCGTCGAATTCCGCGGCTTCGAAATGCCGCCGAACGCGCGCATGAGCCTTGCCCAGCAATTGCTGGTGCGCGCGCTGATCGCCCGCTTCTGGCGTAATCCCATCGATGGCAAGTTCGTCCGCTGGGGCACGACGCTGCATGATCGCTTCATGCTGCCGCACTATATCTGGCAAGATTTCCTCGATGTTCTCGCCGATCTCCGCGAAAACGGCTTCGACCTGCGGCCGGAATGGTTCCAGGCACAGCTAGAATTCCGGTTCCCCTTCTGCGGCGAAGTCGAATACGAGGGCAGCAAACTGGAACTGCGCCAGGCGCTGGAGCCATGGCATGTCATGGGTGAGGAAGGTGCGATCGGCGGCACGGTGCGCTATGTCGATTCGTCGGTCGAGCGCCTGCAGATCCGCTTCGAAGCGGCCAATCCCTCGCGCTACACGGTGACGTGCAACGGCCGTCCTGTGCCGCTGACGCCGACGGGAATGGCGGGCGTTTCGGTCGCCGGCGTGCGCTACAAGGCGTGGCATCCAGCCTCCGGTCTGCATCCCGTCCTGCCGATCGACACGCCGTTGACTTTCGACATCTACGATACCTGGTCTCGCCGCTCGATCGGCGGCTGCATCTACCATGTTGCCCATCCGGGCGGCCGCAACTACGACACCTTCCCCGTCAATGGCAACGAGGCGGAAGCGCGACGTCTTGCGCGTTTCGAGCCTTGGGGGCATACAGCAGGTGGCTATGCTCTGAGACCGGAGACTGCGTCGGCGGAATTCCCGCTGACGCTCGACCTCAGGCGGCCGGCAGGAATTTGAGACGGAACTGTGAATGGCTAGAAAACCGGCGACGGAACGGCGCGACGAGGTAAAGACAGGCACCGGTAAGGAGCCGGCCTTTGCCTATCGTCCCCTGCCCGGCGTCGCCGATGAAATGGTCGACAATACCGGCGCTGTACGGCCCGTCTGGCAAAACTTCCTGTCGGCGCTGACGCGCATGTCGGAAGAGGAACTGACCGAGCGCTTTGCCCGCGCCGACCGCTATCTGCGCGATGCCGGCGTTTTCTATCGGGCCTATGGGACGACAGGGGTCAGCGAACGCGGCTGGCCGATCTCGCATATTCCGGTGCTCATCGACGAGCGCGAATGGCAGGCTCTTTCCGAAGGCTTGCAGCAGCGCGCCGATCTATTGGAATCGATCATCGCCGACATCTATGGCGACAGCCGTCTGGTCAGCGAAGGATTGCTGCCGCCTGCCTTGATCGCGGCCAATCCGGAATTCCTGCGACCGCTCGTCGGCGTCAAACCGGCGAACGGCCATTATCTGCATTTCCTGGCCTTCGAGATCGGACGCGGCCCCGATGGCAATTGGTGGGTGCTGGCCGACCGCGCGCAGGCGCCATCGGGCGCCGGCTTTGCGCTCGAAACCCGCGTCGCCACCACCCGCGCCTTTTCCGATATCTACGCAGAAACGAAGGTCCATCGCCTCGCGTCCTTCTTCGGCGCATTCCGCGATGCCCTGCTCGGTGGCAAGCGCGGCGGTGAGGGACGCGTCGCCGTCCTGACGCCGGGACCGGCTAACGAAACCTATTACGAACACGCCTATATCGCCCGCTATCTCGGCTTCATGCTGCTCGAAGGCGAGGATATCACAGTCGTCAACGACCAGCTGATGGTGCGCACCGTTGCGGGCTTGCGGCCGATCAGCGTGCTCTGGCGCCGCCTCGATGCGGCCTATGCCGATCCGCTGGAGCTCAACCAGCAATCCCATATCGGCACGCCTGGCTTGGTCGAGGCGCTGCGGGCGCAGACGGTGACGATCGTCAACGCGCTCGGCTCCGGCATTCTCGAAACGCGCGCCCTGCTTGCCTTCATGCCGACCATCTGTCGGCACTTACGCGGCGAAGAACTGAAGCTGCCATCGATCGCGACCTGGTGGTGTGGCCAGAAGAGCGAGCGCGAGCATGTGGCCGCCAACATTGAAAAGATGGTTATCGGACCGGCCTATTCCCGCATGCCCTTCTTCGACGACAGCGGCCAATCGGTGCTCGGTTCGACCTTGCGCAGCACCGCCCGCGATTCGATTGCGGACTGGCTGGCGACCGAAGGGCAGAAACTGGTCGGCCAGGAGGTCGTGACGCTGTCGACCACGCCGGCCTGGGTCAACGGCAAGCTGACGCCGCGGCCGATGAGCCTGCGCGTCTTCGCCGCCCGCACGGAAAACGGCTGGCGGATCATGCCCGGCGGCTTTGCCCGTATCGGCAGCGGCGACGATGTCGCTGCTATCGCCATGCAGGCCGGTGGCTCTGCCGCCGACGTCTGGATCGTCTCCGACAAGCCGGTCGAAGCCCACACGCTGCTGCCGGCCGAAGAAACCTTCACCCGCAACATGCCGGGCAGCCTGCCGAGCCGGGCGGCGGACAATCTCTTCTGGCTTGGCCGCTACATCGAACGCGCCGAAGGCGCCTTGCGCATCCTGCGCGCCTGGCACGGTCGTTTCGCGGAAGCGGCCGATCCGAACCAGCCTCTGCTCGCCGATGTCAGCGCCTATCTCGCCGCCATCGACATCGACACCAAGCAGGCGGTGCCCGAAAACCTGTTGCGCAACATCGAAAGCGCCGTCTATTCGGCCAGCAACATCCGCGACCGCTTCTCCCCCGACGGCTGGCTCGCCCTGAATGATCTCGCCAAGACGGCACGCCGCTTCAGGGAAGGTGTGAAGCACGGCGACGATGCCAGCCATGCCATGACGATCCTGTTGCGCAAGCTCGCGGGCTTTGCCGGTCTCGTGCATGAAAACATGTACCGCTTCACCGGCTGGCGCTTCTTGTCCCTCGGCCGCTACATAGAACGCGGCCTGCACATGACGCGGCTGCTCGGCCACATGTCCGGCCCCGATGCGCCGGATGGCGCGCTCGACATGCTGCTTGAAATCGGCGACAGCGTCATGACCCATCGCCGCCGCTACAACGTCAACACGGCCCGGCTGACGGTGACGGATCTTTTGGCGCTCGACCCTCTCAACCCGCGCTCGATCCTCTTCCAGATGAACGAGATCCACCGCGAGGTCGAGCAATTGCCGAACGCTTTCGTCAACGGCCAGATGTCCCCCTTCTACCGCGAGGCCATGCGACTGCATTCGGGCCTTGCCGTGATGACGCCGGAAACCATGACCGTCGAAGTATACCAGCAGCTGGCGCGCGAACTGGAGCGGCTTTCCGACCTGCTGGCACGCACCTATCTCGGATGACGTGATGCTCTACGACCTCTCGCTTCACATGGGCTATATCTACGACGTCCCGGCCAGCGGCGCGCGGCATATCCTGCGCGTCATGCCACTCTCCCTGCCCCATCGGCAGCGGCTGATCGCCGGCTCGGTCAAAATAACGCCAGGCCCGGACGAGCAATCCAACTTCACGGATTTCTTCCAGCATCCAGCGACCTCGATCCTGGTGCGCGATCCGCATGAAAGGCTCGACATCCGGATGCAGGCGCGCGTTCAGGTCGAAAGCCAGCCCGTGACGGCCGATTTCTCGCCGCTGCTTGCAAGGCTGCCCGAGGAGATCGACGATTGCTGGTCGATCGATCCATCTTCGCCGCATCACTTTCTCGGCAGTAGCCCGCGCCTGCCGGAAACCAGCGAAATCAACGATTATGCCAAGCAGTGGAAGGCGACCAATTTGACGACCTTGCAGATCGCCCATGCGGTCTGCGCGCAGATCCACAAGGATTTCACCTACGATCCCAAGGCGACAACGGTCGACACCACGCCCAGGGAGGCTTTCCGTCTCAAGCGAGGCGTCTGCCAGGATTTTTCGCATGTGATGATCATCGCGCTGCGCAGCCTCGGCATCCCCGCCGGCTATGTCAGCGGCTTTCTGCGCACCATCCCGCCGCCAGGCAAGGAGAGACTCGAAGGCGCAGACGCCATGCATGCCTGGGTGCGCATCTGGTGCGGCGAGACGACAGGCTGGATCGAGCTTGACCCGACCAACAATATCCCGGCCGGCACGGATCATATCGTCGTCGCCTATGGTCGCGACTATTCGGATGTTTCGCCCGTTATCGGCGTACTGAAGAGCTACGGCAATCAAAAAGCCGTCCAGGCAGTAGATGTTATTCCTCTAAAATAGAATATACTTAAGGTAGTAAAAAACCTGAAGCAAATCGCGCCAGATTAGGCAATTTGTTAAATTTCAATCTTCCGCATAAACGATCAACTAATGTTTGTAGTCGATAGTCCCGCCGTTCTTTAGATTGAAAACTCCTTTTTACAGGCGGACATGATGGTTCCCGGCTCCGATTTACTTCGAGCACTAAAACAACTTCTACGTGATAGAGCTGGAAACTTTGGCATCCTAACGGCGATTTCGGTACCTGTGCTGGTAGCGGCAGGCGGTATGGCAATAGACGTCACCAACATGTCACTCTCTCACAGCCAGCTCCAGGAGGCGACAGACGCTGCAGCACTTGCGGCCGCAACAGCGCTTGCTGATGGCAGTGCTACCACAACCACAGCCAAGGACCTTGGCAATAATTTCGTCCTCGGCCAGATGTCAAACTACCTGTCGGGGGATACCACGACGACGAACGCATTGAAGACAGGTACGTCGACTACGGTAACATCAAGCAGCAATTCATCCGGCGGTACGAGCTATACGGTTAGCGTCAACGCATCCTATGGCATGTCGGTCAACAGCATGAGTCGTCTGCTCGGCATACAAACAATGTCTGTTTCGGCCTCAAGTACGTCGACAAGCGGTACGGCTGTTCAAAAGACAGCCCTGTCGATGGAGATTGCGCTTGATAAATCCGGATCTATGCTGCTGAACACCAGCGTCATCGACAAGTCGCAGACCAGCTGCACGCAATATTATACGGACGGTATATACCTTTATCAATACAAGGGCCAAGTAAGCCCTTGCTATATTAAGAAAATAGATGCGTTGAAGACCGCAGTTGGCAATCTTCTCGACCAGTTGGATGCCGCCGACCCAAAGTCGCAATATGTACGTACAGCGGCCATTGCCTGGAGCAGTCAGGTTGACAGCTCCAGCAATCTGGATTGGGGGACAAAATCAACGCGCACCAATGTCGTGAGCGGACTGAATGCGGAGGGAGGCACCGAGTCTAACGCTCCCATGAAAAAGGCTTACGCCGCCGTCACGTCCAGCGCTGAGGTAACTGCCCAAACCAATGGTGGCAATAAGAGCTTTCAGAAATATATAGTTCTGATGACAGATGGCGAAAATAACGACACGAGTTCCGACCAAAAGACGCTGAATACTTGTAAAGCCGCGAAAGATGCCGGCGTGCAAATTTATACGGTGGCTTTTATGGCACCTACACGCGGACAGACTTTGCTCGCCGCTTGCGCATCAAGTCCGTCCAATTATTTCGACGCTCAACAAATGTCCGATCTGGTCGCCGCGTTCAAGGCCATCGGCGCTCAAGCAGCCAAGCAGATGACACTCCTAACCAAGTGATCCTGCCAGGCGCCCACGCCCAGCAACCATAGATGGCTCACAAAGAAAAAGCCCCGCGATACGAGTATCGCGGGGCTTTTCGTTTAAACGATGCGCGAATAAAAGCCCGAAACATCATCGGAATCAAGTCTTTTCCGGCTAATGGAGAGCCTTTGGCGGCATTTTTCGCATCTGCCCAACTCGCTTGTTGCAACTGCTTTACATCAGTGCGTAAACTGATAGTGAAACGGAAAGGCAATTTGATTTAAGCACGCGTAACACGCTGAATATAAATCACAAATGGCGAGAGTTGATAGTATGAATAACTTGACGAAGGCCGATCTCCCCGTTCCCGCGCCGCGCAGTTCCCGCCCCGAAATCCTGGCCGAAGAAATTATCGAGCGCCTGACATACCGCATCGGCAAGGACGCGAAGGTTGCCAAACCGCACGACTGGCTGACGGCGACGATCCTCGTCATTCGCGACCGCGTCATCGACAAATGGATTGAATCGACCCGCAATGTCTATCAGACCGGCGCCAAGCGCGTTTACTATCTGTCTCTGGAGTTCCTGATTGGTCGTCTGATGCGCGACGCGATCTCCAATCTCGGTCTGATGGAGGAGATCACCAACGCCCTCGCCTCGCTCGGCGTCGACATCCGCGTCATTGCAGGCCTGGAGCCCGACGCAGCGCTGGGCAACGGTGGCCTCGGCCGTCTTGCCGCCTGTTTCATGGAATCCATGGCAACAGTTGATGTGCCGGCCTATGGCTATGGCATTCGCTACGTCCACGGCCTGTTCCGCCAGCAGATGGCAGACGGCTGGCAGGTCGAACTGCCCGAAACCTGGCTGGCACACGGTAACCCCTGGGAATTCGAACGCCAGGAAAGCTCCTATGAAATCGGCTTCGGCGGCGGCGTCGAAACCATCAGCAGCCATGACGATCAGCCCCGCTACATCTGGAAACCGGCCGAGCGCGTCATCGCCACCGCATTCGACACGCCCGTCGTTGGCTGGCGCGGCCAGCGCGTCAACACGCTGCGCCTCTGGTCGGCACAGCCGATCGACCCGATCCTGCTCGATGCCTTCAACGCCGGCGACCATATCGGCGCGCTGCGCGAAAGCAACAAGGCCGAAAGCCTGACGCGCGTCCTCTATCCAGCCGACGCGACACCCGCCGGCCAGGAACTGCGCCTGCGCCAGGAGTTCTTTTTCTCATCGGCCTCGCTGCAGGACATCTTGCGCCGTCACCTGCAGCAATATGACGATCTGACAAATCTCGCCGACAAGGTGGCGATCCAGCTGAACGACACCCATCCGGCCGTCTCCGTCACGGAAATGATGCGCCTGTTGGTCGATGTCCACGGCCTGGAATTCGACAAGGCCTGGGATATTACCAGGAACACCTTCGGCTACACCAACCACACCCTGCTGCCGGAGGCGCTGGAAAGCTGGCCCGTGCCGCTGTTCGAGCGGCTTTTGCCCCGCCACATGCAACTCATCTATGCGATCAACGCCAAGGTTCTGGTGGAAGCCCGCAAGCTGCGCAATTTCAGCGACACCGAAATCCGCTCGATCTCCCTGATCGACGAGAATGGCGATCGTCGCGTGCGCATGGGCAATCTTGCCTTCGTCGGCTCGCATTCGATCAACGGCGTTTCCGCCCTTCATACCGACCTGATGAAGGTCACGGTCTTTGCCGACCTGCACAAGCTCTACCCGGACCGCATCAACAACAAGACGAACGGCATCACGCCGCGCCGCTGGCTGATGCAGTGCAATCCCGGCCTGACGAACCTCGTGCGCGAAACCATCGGCGATGCCTTCCTCGACGATGCCGAGCAGCTGAAGCCGTTGGATCAGTTCGCCCGCGACAGCGCCTTCCGGGAAAAGTTCGCCGCCGTCAAGCGCGCCAACAAGGTGCAGCTCTCCAATCTCGTCGCCAGCCGCATGGGCATTAAGCTCGATCCGAATGCGATGTTCGACATCCAGATCAAGCGCATTCACGAATACAAGCGCCAGCTTCTGAATGTCATTGAAGCGGTGGCGCTCTACGACCAGATCCGCTCGCATCCCGAGCTCGACTGGCAACCGCGCGTCAAGCTCTTCGCCGGCAAGGCGGCGCCGAGCTACCACAATGCGAAGCTCATCATCAAGCTGATCAACGACGTCGCCCGCGTCATCAACAACGACCCCTCCGTGCGCGGCCTGTTGAAAGTCGTCTTCGTGCCGAACTACAACGTTTCGCTGGCGGAAGTCATGGTTCCTGCCGCCGACCTTTCCGAGCAGATCTCGACGGCCGGCATGGAAGCCTCGGGCACCGGCAACATGAAGTTCGGCCTCAACGGCGCGCTGACGATCGGCACGCTCGATGGCGCCAATGTCGAAATGCGCGACAATGTCGGCGAGGACAATATCGTCATCTTCGGTCTCCGGGCCGATGAGGTCGCCAGCCTGCGCAGCGATGGTCACGATCCCCGCGCCATTATCGAGCGTTCGCGGGAGCTTGCCCAGGCACTGTCGGCGATTGCTTCCGGCGTATTCTCCCCCGACGACCGCAACCGATATGCCAGCCTGATCGACGGCATCTACAGCCATGACTGGTTCATGGTCGCGGCCGATTTCGATGCCTATGCCTCGGCGCAGCGCGAAGTCGATATTCTCTGGGCCAATCCGTCGGAGTGGTACACAAAGACGATCAACAACACCGCTCGCATGGGCTGGTTCTCCTCCGACCGGACGATCCGTCAATACGCCAAGGAAATCTGGAGAGCCGGATGAAAAAGCCGAAAAAACCCGCTGACAGCACGAGCGTGAGCGATATTTCGGCAGATGACATTGCTGCAATTCTCGCAGGCACGCATTCCGATCCGTTCGCCGTTCTCGGCGTTCACAAGACGGACGAAGGCTATGTGGCCCGCTGCTTCATTCTTGGCGCCGAAGCTGTCACCGCGACGGCGCTGGACGGCTCCGTCATCGGCGAGCTCGAATGCCTCGATCCGGCCGGTTTCTTTTCCGGTGAGGTCAAGCTCGCCAAGCAGCAGCCGGTTCGCTATCGCGCCAAGCGCGGCGATGCGGAATGGGCGGTGACCGATCCCTACAGCTTCGGCCCGGTCCTCGGACCGATGGACGATTACTTCGCCCGCCAGGGCACGCATCTGCGCCTGTTCGACAAAATGGGCGCCCATCCCATAAAGCACGAGGGCGTCCAGGGCTTCCATTTCGCCGTCTGGGCGCCGAATGCGCAGCGTGTCTCGGTCGTCGGCGATTTCAACAATTGGGATGGCCGCCGGCACGTCATGCGCTTCCGTTCCGATAGCGGCATCTGGGAGATTTTCGCCCCCGATGTACCGGCCGGGCTCTCCTACAAGTTCGAGATCCGGGGCCAGGACGGCGTGTTGCTGCCGCTGAAGGCCGACCCCTTTGCCCGGCGCAGTGAGTTGCGGCCGAAGACAGCTTCCGTCACCGCCAACGAACTGCAACAGGTTTGGGACGATGCCGCGCACCGCGAGCATTGGGCAAATGTCGACATGCGCCGCCAGCCCATCAGCATCTACGAGGTGCATGCCGGTTCCTGGCAACGCCGCGAAGACGGCTCGATGCTGTCCTGGGACGAGCTCGCCTCGCGCCTCATCCCCTATTGCGTCGACATGGGCTTCACCCATATCGAATTCCTGCCGATCACCGAACACCCCTATGACCCATCCTGGGGCTATCAGACGACCGGCCTCTACGCGCCGACCGCCCGCTTCGGCGAGCCGGAAGGTTTTGCCCGCTTCGTCAACGGCTGCCACAAGGTCGGCATCGGCGTCATCCTCGACTGGGTGCCGGCGCATTTCCCGACCGACGAACACGGCCTGCGCTGGTTCGATGGCACCGCGCTCTACGAGCATGAGGACCCGCGCAAGGGCTTTCATCCCGACTGGAATACGGCGATCTACAATTTCGGCCGCACGGAAGTTCTCGCCTACCTGCTGAACAATGCGCTTTACTGGGCGGAAAAATTCCATCTGGACGGTTTGCGCGTCGATGCCGTCGCCTCGATGCTCTACCTCGATTATTCCCGTAAGCACGGCGAATGGATACCGAACGAGTACGGCGGCAACGAAAATCTCGAGGCCGTGCGCTTCCTGCAGTCGATGAACACCCGGATCTACGGTGCGCATCCTGGCGTCATGACCATCGCCGAGGAATCGACCTCTTGGCCGAAAGTGTCGCAGCCGGTTCATGAAGGCGGCCTTGGCTTCGGCTTCAAGTGGAACATGGGTTTCATGCACGACACGCTGAGCTATCTCGGCCGCGAAGCCGTGCATCGCAAATACCACCACAACGAGCTGACCTTCGGCCTGATCTATGCCTTCTCGGAGAATTTCGTCCTGCCGCTCTCGCATGACGAGGTCGTTCACGGCAAGGGATCGCTGATCGCCAAGATGGCCGGCGACGACTGGCAGAAATTCGCCAATCTGCGCGCCTATTATGCTTTCATGTGGGGCTATCCCGGCAAGAAGCTGCTGTTCATGGGCCAGGAATTCGCGCAATGGAGCGAGTGGAGCGAAGAGCGCGCCCTGGACTGGAACCTGCTGCAATACCGCATGCACGAAGGCATGCGCCGTCTCGTCCGCGATCTCAACTTCACTTATCGCAGCAAACCGGCGCTCCATGCCCGTGATTGCGAGGGTGACGGCTTCGAATGGCTTGTCGTCGATGATTTCGAAAACTCGGTTTTTGCGTGGCTGCGCAAGGCGCCAGGCGAAAAGCCGGTTGTCGTCATCACCAATTTCACGCCGGTCTATCGTGAGAACTATAACTTGCACTTGCCGGCTGAGGGGCGGTGGCGCGAGATATTGAATACCGATGCCGACATTTACGGCGGCAGCGGCAAGGGGAATGGCGGGCGCGTACAGGCGGTCAATGCCGGCGGAGGCGTACAAGCGATAATAACGCTGCCTCCATTGGCAACGATCATGCTCGAACCGGAATTTTGAGATCATTACGGACAGGGAGGAATAAAATGGTAGAAAAACGTTTCCAGCCGCTGGCACGCGACGCCATGGCTTACGTTCTTGCCGGGGGGCGCGGCAGCCGTCTGAAAGAACTCACCGACCGTCGTGCCAAGCCAGCCGTCTACTTCGGCGGCAAGACACGAATTATCGATTTCGCGCTGTCCAACGCACTCAATTCCGGTATCCGTCGCATCGGCGTCGCCACCCAGTACAAGGCGCACTCGCTGATCCGCCACATGCAGCGCGGCTGGAACTTCTTCCGCCCCGAGCGAAACGAAAGCTTCGACATCCTGCCGGCTTCACAGCGCGTTTCCGAAACGCAATGGTACGAAGGTACGGCCGATGCCGTCTACCAGAACATCGACATCATCGAGCCCTATGGCCCGGAATACATGGTCATCCTCGCCGGCGACCACATCTACAAGATGGACTATGAATGGATGCTGCAGCAGCACGTCGATTCGGGCGCCCAGGTCACGATCGGCTGCCTTGAAGTGCCGCGCATGGAAGCCGTCGGCTTCGGCGTCATGCATGTCGACGACAAGGACCAGATCATCGACTTCGTCGAGAAGCCGGCCGATCCGCCTGGTATCCCAGGCAATCCCGATTTCGCTCTCGCCTCGATGGGCATCTATGTCTTCCACACGAAATTCCTGATCGACTGCCTGAAGCGCGATGCGGCCGACCCGAATTCCAGCCGCGACTTCGGCAAGGACATCATTCCCTACATCGTCAAGAACGGTAAAGCCGTCGCCCATCGCTTCACCCAATCCTGCGTTCGCTCCGACTTCGAGCGCGAGGCCTATTGGCGCGACGTCGGAACGGTCGATGCCTACTGGCAGGCGAACATCGATTTGACCGCCGTCGTGCCGGAGCTCGACATCTACGACAAGTCCTGGCCGATCTGGACCTATGCGGAAATCAGCCCCCCGGCGAAGTTCGTGCATGACGACGAGGATCGCCGCGGTTCGGCTGTATCCTCCGTGGTCGCCGGCGACTGCATCATTTCCGGCGCCAGCCTCTACAACAGCCTCCTCTTCACCGGCGTACGCGCCAACTCATACTCGAAGCTGGAGGGAGCGGTGGTACTGCCGGGCGTGAAGGTTGGCCGTCGCGCGCAGCTCAAGAATGTCGTCATCGACCATGGCGTCACCATTCCGGAGGGGCTGATCGTCGGCGAAGATCCGGAGCTGGATGCCAAACGTTGGCGCCGCACGGAAAGCGGCATCTGCCTGATCACCCAATCGATGATCGATAAGCTGGATCTGTAACCTATGAAGGTTCTCTCGGTTTCGTCCGAAGTCTTCCCCCTGATCAAGACAGGGGGCCTGGCCGATGTGGCCGGCGCCCTGCCTATCGCGCTGAAGCCCTATGGCGTCGAAACCAAGACCCTCATTCCGGGCTATCCCGCCGTCATGAAGGCCATCCGCGATCCGGTTGTTCGCCTGGAGCTTCCGGATCTCCTCGGCGAGCCGGCGACGGTGCTCGAAGTTGAGCATGCCGGCATCTCCTTCCTCGTGCTCGACGCGCCGGCCTATTACAGCCGCACCGGCGGTCCTTATGTCGATGCGACGGGCAAGGATTATCCCGACAATTGGCGGCGCTTTGCGGCGCTGTCGCTCGCCGGCGCCGAGATCGCCGCCGGCCTCATGCCCGGCTGGCGGCCGGATCTGGTACATGCGCATGACTGGCAATCGGCTATGGTGCCGGTCTACATGCGTTACTATCCGACGCCGGAACTGCCGAGTGTCCTGACCATCCACAACATTGCATTCCAGGGCCAGTTCGGCGCCGATATCTTCCCCGGCCTGCGCCTGCCCGCCCACGCCTTCTCCATGGAAGGCATCGAATATTACGGCGATGTCGGCTTTCTCAAGGGCGGGCTGCAGACGGCCCATGCGCTGACCACCGTCAGCCCATCCTATGCGGAGGAAATCCTGACGCCGGAATTCGGCATGGGCCTTGAGGGCGTCATCGCCAGCAAGGCCTATAATCTCTACGGCATCGTCAACGGGATCGACGACGATATATGGAATCCGGAAACCGATCCGATGATCGCGCAGACCTACAACGTGACGACGTTGAAGGATCGCGCCGTGAACCGTCAGCGCGTCATCGAGCATTTCGGTCTGGAAAACGACGATGGTCCGATCTTCTGCGTCGTCAGCCGCCTCACCTGGCAGAAGGGCATGGATCTTCTGGCAGAGGTTGCCACCGAGATTGTCCACATGGGCGGCAAGCTCGCGATACTGGGTGCCGGCGATCCGGCGCTGGAAGGCGCGCTGTTTGCCGCAGCCGGCCGCCATCGCGGTCGCGTCGGCGTTTCCGCCGGCTATAACGAGCCGATGTCGCATCTGATGCAGGCCGGCTGCGACGCGATTATCATTCCCTCGCGCTTCGAACCCTGTGGCCTCACGCAGCTTTATGGCTTACGCTACGGCTGCCTGCCGGTCGTTGCGCGAACGGGCGGGCTGAACGATACGATTATCGACGCCAACCACGCCGGGCTGCAGGCGAAAGTCGCAACCGGCATCCAATTTTCGCCCGTCACCGCCGAGGGGTTGTTGCAGGCCGTGCGCCGTGCCATGCACCTTTTCCAGGATCGAAAGGTCTGGACGCAGATGCAAAAGCAGGGCATGAAATCCGACGTATCCTGGGGCAGGAGCGCAGAACGCTACGCCGCTCTCTACTCCAGTCTAGTCTCGAGAGGCGCTTAACCCGATGATTAAAACCGTACCCACCACCCCCTACGCGGATCAGAAACCCGGCACCTCCGGCCTGCGAAAGAAGGTTCCCGTATTTCAGCAGCCGAATTATGCGGAAAACTTCATCCAGTCGATTTTTGATTCGCTCGAGGGCTATCAGGGCAAGATCCTGGTCATCGGCGGCGACGGCCGTTACTACAATCGCGAAGTCATCCAGAAGGCCATCAAGATGGCCGCGGCAAACGGCTTCGGCAAGGTGATGGTCGGCAAGGGCGGCATCCTCTCGACGCCTGCAGCCTCAAACATCATCCGCAAGTACAAGGCCTTCGGCGGCATCATCCTGTCGGCAAGCCACAATCCCGGCGGCCCCACCGAAGATTTCGGCATCAAGTACAATATCGGCAATGGCGGCCCCGCGCCGGAAAAGATCACCGACGCCATCTATGAGCGCTCGAAGGTGATCGATAGCTACAAGATCTCGGATTTCCCGGATATCAATCTCGATCGCATCGCCCGCGAAGACGTCGGCGGCATGATCGTTTCGGTCATCGATCCGGTTGAAGACTACGCGACCTTGATGGAAGAGCTGTTCGATTTCGGCGCGATCCGCAATCTGATCAGCCTCGGCTTCCGCCTTAGCTTCGATGCGATGAGCGCGGTCACCGGCCCCTATGCCAAGGAAATCTTCGAAATCCGCCTCGGCGCGCCGGACGGCTCGGTGCGCAACTTCCTGCCATTGCCGGATTTCGGCGGCCATCACCCCGACCCGAACCTCGTCTATTGCAAAGAGCTCTATGACGACATGATGGGTGAAGATGCGCCCGATTTCGGCGCGGCATCGGATGGCGATGGCGACCGCAACCTCATCATCGGCCGGGGCATTTACGTCACCCCGTCCGACAGCCTGGCGATCCTGGCGGCCAACGCCAACCTCGCCCCCGGCTATTCGCATGGCATCGCCGGCATCGCCCGTTCCATGCCGACGAGCGGCGCTGCCGACCGTGTTGCCGAAAAGCGCGGCGTCGGCATCTATGAGACACCGACCGGCTGGAAATTCTTCGGCAACCTGCTCGATGCGGGCATGGCGACGATCTGCGGCGAGGAAAGCTCCGGCACCGGCTCCAACCATGTTCGCGAGAAGGACGGCCTTTGGGCCGTGCTGCTCTGGCTGAACATCTTGGCCGTTCGCGGCGAGAGCGTCATCGATATCGTGACGCAGCATTGGGCCACCTACGGCCGCAACTATTATTCCCGTCACGATTATGAAGGCGTCGACACCGATGCCGCCAACGGCCTGATTACGGCACTGCGCGAAAAGCTGCCGACACTGCCGGGCACGAAGATCGGCGACCTCACCGTTTCCGCCGCCGACGATTTTGCCTATCACGATCCGGTCGACAAATCCGTCAGCCAGCATCAGGGCATCCGCATCCTCTTCGAAGGCGGCTCCCGCGTCGTCTTCCGCCTCTCCGGCACCGGCACGACAGGCGCAACCCTGCGTGTTTACATCGAGCGCTACGAGCCCGATCCGACCCGCCACAATATCGATACCCAGGAAGCGCTGGCCGATCTCATCGCCGCAGCCCAGGAAATCGCCGATATCAAGGGCCGCACCGGCCGCGATGCACCGACAGTTATTACTTAATATTAGTCTCAGCCTAAGCCCCTTCGCCCCGCAAATGCGGGGAGAAGGCGGCCAGGAGCGGCTGAACGAAGTAAAGCGGCGACTGGTCGGATGAGGGGCCTTCTCGAAATTCACCGCGACTGCACAATTTGCCGGACGCACTGCCCCTCACCTTAGCCTTCTCCCCGCACGCGGGGAGCGGGAAGGACCTTTAGATATCCAGCCGGAAAGCCCGAGCATGTCCGAACAGACAATCCGCTCCCTTGGCGCGACCCCCGCCGACCATGGCGTTGAATTTGCCGTTTGGTCGAGGAATGCCGAGCGGATCGAATTGTGCCTGTTCGACACTGAAGGCCAGAAGGAAATTGCGCGTCTGCCACTTGCCCGCGACGGGGACGAACATCGCCTCTTTGTAAAGGACGCAAAGGAAGGCACGCGTTACGGCCTGCGCGCTCACGGCACATACGATCCCGAACAAGGCCTATGGTTCGACCCATCCAAGCTGCTGATCGATCCCTACGCCAAGGAACTGGATCGACCATTCCACTATGATCCACGCCTCGGTATCGTCGGCGAGGACACGCAAGACATCATGCCGAAGGCGATCGTCTCGCGCGATGTCGCCGTCAAGCCGGCCAAGCCGTTGTTTCAGGCCGGCTGCCTGATCTATGAGATCGCCGTCAAGCCTTTCACCATGCTGCATCCGGATGTGCCGGCGCAGCAACGCGGCACGGTCGCAGCCCTCGCCCACCCGGCAGTCATTGCCCATCTCAAGCGCCTGCAGGTCGATGCCGTCGAGCTGATGCCGATCACCGCATGGATCGACGAACGGCACTTGCCGCCCCTCGGCCTCACCAATGGCTGGGGCTACAATCCCGTCGGCTTCATGGCGCTCGATCCGCGCCTTGTGCCCGGTGGCATGAAGGAGCTGCGCGAGACGGTCGCTACCCTTCACGCCGAGGGCATCGCCGTCATCCTCGACCTCGTTTTCAATCATACGGGCGAGAGCGACCGCCACGGGCCGACGCTATCGCTGCGCGGCCTCGACAATCCCACCTATTTTCGCAGTGTGGCGGGCCAGCCCGGCACACTGGTCAACGATACCGGCACGGGCAACACCGTCGCCTGCGATCAGCCGGCAACCCGCAGGCTCATCCTCGACAGCCTCAGCCACTTCGTCCGCAATGCCGGCATCGATGGCTTCCGTTTCGATCTCGCCACCGTGCTTGGTCGTAACGGCAAGGGCTTCGATCCTGACAGCTTGACGCTGCGCGCCATGCTGGCGGACGAGGTGCTGCGGGATCGGATCATGATCGCCGAGCCTTGGGACATCGGTCCCGGCGGCTATCAGCTTGGAAATTTTCCAGCGCCGTTCCTCGAATGGAACGACCGCGCCCGCGACGACCTGCGCCGCTTCTGGCGCGGCAATGCCGGCATCGGCGATCTGGCGACGATCCTTGCCGGCTCCTCCCCCATATTCGGTCGCGATGGCCGCACGCAGACGCGCAGCGTCAACTTCCTTGCCGCCCATGACGGCTTCACGCTGATGGATCTCGTCTCCTACGAAAACAAGCACAACGAGGCCAATGGCGAGAACAATCGCGACGGCCATAACGAAAACTTCTCCTGGAACAACGGCGTCGAGGGACGAACGGACGATCTGTTGATCCAACACAAACGCCGCACCGATATCGAAGCCATGCTGTCGACGCTCTTTGCGACGCGCGGCACGATCATGCTGACGGCAGGCGACGAAGGCGGCCGCAGCCAGCAGGGCAACAACAACGCCTATTGCCAGGACAATGCCATCACCTGGATGGATTGGAAGGCGCTGGACGAGGAGCTGATCGGCCATGCCGCCTGGCTTGCCGGCCTGCGCCACCGCTTTGCCGCCTTCGGCCAGATGGACTTCTTTCGCGGCGATAGCGATGTGCTTTGGTTCTCCGCCGCCGGAACGTCGATGACGGTATCGGATTGGGAAGCACCGAATGCGTCTGTGCTCGGCATGGCAATCCGGACGGAGGACCGCACCACCGGCCGATCGACGCGGCTTGCGATGGTGTTCAACCGCGCCGCGGACGAACGCTCCGTCGCCTTGCCGGCCTCCGAAAGCGGCTGGTCTCAGCTGACGACGGCAGGCGAAACGCCAGCTGGAGAGCAGATCACCATTCCCGCCCGCTTCGTCGCCTTCCTTCTCGAATACTGATCGCTGTTGCTCTTTCGATCCCGATTCGCCAGAAAGGATTCTGACGACACAGACCGACGAGGATGGGATGCCTAGCGAAATTTCGCTTGTTGAGATCATGAAACTTGCGGGTACGGAGATCGGCGTTTCCGACTGGATCGTTGTCGACCAGACGATGATCGACACCTTTGCCGACGCAACGCTCGATCATCAGTTCATCCACGTCGACCCCGAGCGCGCCAAGACGGAAACGCCCTATGGCGGCACCATCGCTCATGGCTTCCTGACGCTCTCATTGCTTTCGGCAATGAACTACAGCGCCCTGCCGAAGATCCGCGAACAGACCATGGGCATCAACTACGGCTTCGAACAGATCCGCTTCATGTCGCCGGTTAAATGCGGCGCACGCGTGCGCGGCCGCTTCAAGCTAGCCGAAACGCGCCTGCGCGGTGCCAGCATGCTGATGCTGACCTATGACGTGACCGCGGAGATCGAAAACGAGCGCAAGCCGGCACTGACTGCGACATGGACGACCATATCGCAGTTCGATCCGAAGGATCGTCCGGAAGAGGCTTAAAGGCCCGCATCCTCCGCACCTTCAGCCAACAGGCCGAAAGCGTAATCGGAGAAGGAGCGCCAGACTTCGACGCGGAATGTCTCCTCATCAAGCCGCAAGATGACAACTTCCGCCTTGCCGAGCAGCGTGCGCGAGCAGGCGCCGACGGGAAATGCACTCAATGAAACATCCTGCGGGCAGCCGGCGGCAAGCGTCGCTTCCGCGCCGGGGCCAGAGACGATGACGGCGGTATTGCGATGCGAGACATCGGTCGCCGAATGCAGCACGCCGGACGACCCAGCCGTGCCCACCAGATCGGCACCACCTTCGTCGATGACCAGCCATTCGTCCGGCCCGAGCCAGAGAGCATGACGACCACCGTTGCTGGCTGAGGTCTTTGGCCGGGTCGGCAGCTGCAGGCCGAGCGCCTGCGAAAGACCGCCGACAGAATCGGCAGGCGCGCGCAGCGAAATGCGGCTTGCGGGAGCAGCCGGCGTCAGCCGGACGGTCGAGGAACCGCCATGGCGGCCGGCGAGCGGCAGTTTACGGGTAGCGAGATCAGCCATTGATCCGGCCTCCTTCCTTGTCAAAGAACACCAGATCCGTCACCTCGACTGATATCGTCTTGTCGGGCATCGGCACATAGAGCGTCTTGCCCATGCGCTCGCGTCCGCCGGCAACCAGCGCGAAGGCGATGGAGCGGCCGAGATTTTCCGACCAGTAGGCCGACGTGACATGGCCGAGCATGGTCATCGGCTTCTGTTCGTTCGGATCGGCAACGATCTGCGCGCCCTCCTCCAGCACCACCTTCGGATCGCGGGTGACGAGACCGACGAGCTGCTTGCGCCCTTCCTTGACGAGGTCCGGTCGCTTCAGGCCGCGAATGCCGACGAAATCGGTCTTCTTCTTGGAAACGGCCCAGGCAAGACCGGCATCGTCGGGGGTGACAGTGCCATCGGTATCCTGACCGACGATGATGTAGCCCTTCTCGGCACGCAGCACGTGCATCGTCTCCGTGCCATAGGCGCAGGCGCCCAGCGGTTCGGCGCGGGCCCAGACGGCTTCCAAAACGGACTGGCCGTAATCGGCCGGCACGTTGATTTCATAGCCGATTTCCCCCGTGAAGGAGACGCGGAACAGCCGGGCCGGCACGCCGCAGACCTTGCACTCGGCCACGCTCATATGCGGGAAGGCCTCGTTGGACAGATCCTGGCCCTCAACGAGCGGCTCGATGATCTCGCGCGCCTTCGGCCCCTGCACGGCGATGACGGCCCACTGTTCTGTGGTCGACGTCAGCCATACCTTCAGATACGGGAACTCGGTCTGCAGATAATCTTCCATATGATGCAGCACACGCGGCGCACCGCCGGTCGTCGTCGTCACATGGAAGCGATCGTCAGCCAGACGCCCAACGACGCCGTCGTCGTAAACGAAGCCGTCTTCGCGGGTCATGATGCCGTAGCGGCAGCGGCCGGGCTTCAGCGTATCCCAGGCATTGGTATAGATCAGGTTCAGGAACTCGGCCGCATCCGGCCCGACCACCTCGATCTTGCCGAGCGTCGAAGCATCGAACACGCCGGCCACTTCGCGGGCCGTGCGGCATTCGCGGTTGACGGCCTGATGCATGGTTTCGCCGGCGCGTGGATAGAACCAGGCGCGCTTCCAGTTGCCGACATCTTCGAAGATCGCGCCATGCGCCTCTTCCCAGGCATGCATCGGCGTCTTGCGGGCGGGATCGAAAAGCGAACCGCGCGAATGGCTGATCAGCGTGCCGTAGGTGACGGGCGTATAGGGCGCACGGAAGGTGGTAAGACCGACCTGCGGAATATCCTTGCCGAGCATTTCGGCGGCAATCGCCAGCCCGTGCATGTTGGAAAGCTTGCCCTGGTCGGACGCCATGCCGTTGGTGGTGAAGCGCTTGATATGCTCGATGGAGTGCATGCCCTCGCGCACGGCGAGACGAATATCCTTGGCGCAGACATCGTGCTGGAAATCGACGAAAGCCTTGGCATTCGTGTCAGGGCCGGCGCCTTCGGCAGCACCGATCATACCGCCGGTCCATTCGAAGGCCTGCTCGGCATGGAGCTGGATCTTCTCGCCGCCATTGGTGGCGCCGGTGGCGCGCGCCATCAGCTCGCCGGCGGCAAGCGATTCCTCGATCGCCGCCTGCAGCCCGTCCGTGCCGTTGCAGGCGCCAACCGACAGGCAATCCTGAACATAAGTGCCCGGCAGGAAGCGCTGCTTCTCGGCATCGAATTTCAGCTTGCCGCGCGACTGCGAAAAGAGATGGACGGAAGGCGTCCAGCCGGCCGAAACCAAGAGGGCGTCGATCGCGATCTTGCGCTTGGCGGAGCTGCCGTTGCGCGAGACGGTCATGGAGGAGACGCGAAGTTTGCCTGAGGTATCGACGACAGCATAGTCGGTCATCACCTCGATGCCGAGCCGCTTTGCCTCGGCCAGAACCGCCGCGCCCGGCCGCGCCCGGCTGTCGACGATGGCGACAACGGAAACGCCGGCGCGCTTCAGATCGAAGGCAGCTTCATAGGCGGAGTCATGCGCCGTATAGACACCGATCTTGGCACCGACGGCGACGCCATAGTGGTTGAGATAGGCGCGCGCGGCCGAGGCGAGCATGATGCCAGGCCGATCGTTATTCGGAAACACCATGTGCCGTTCGATGGCGCCCGTTGCCAGGATGGCCCGCTTGGTCCTCACTTGCCACAGGCGTTCGCGCGGCAGATCGCGGCCCGGCTTCGCCAGATGGTCGGTCACCCGCTCGGCAAGACCAAAGAAATTGTGGTTGTAGTAGCCAAAGGCCGTCGTGCGGGTCAGCACCTGGACATTCGGCATCGCCTTGAGCTTGGCGACAACACCCTGCGCCCAGTCATAGCCCTCGACGCCGTCGATCTTGATGCCCGTGTCGAAGCGCAACGCGCCGCCGACTTCAGGCTGCTCGTCGCAGAGGATGACCTTCGCACCGGTCTCGGCAGCGGCCAGCGCCGCGGACAGACCGGCAATGCCGGCACCGACGACGAGCACGTCGCAATGGGCATAACGGCCGGCATAGTGATCAGGATCTTCTTCCGTCGGTGCAACACCGAGACCGGCGGCGCGACGGATGAAGGGTTCGTAGATATGTTTCCACGCGGCCTTCGGCCACATGAAGGTCTTGTAGTAAAAGCCGGCGGCAAAGAAGGGCGACATGAGATTGTTGACGCCGCCGACATCGAAGGCGAGCGACGGCCAGCGGTTCTGCGACTGCGCTTTCATGCCGTCGAAGACTTCCTGCACGCTCGCACGCACGTTCGGCTGCCGCCGTGCGGCATCACGGGAGATATCGAGCAGCGCATTCGGCTCTTCGGCACCCGCGGACAGGATGCCGCGCGGACGGTGATACTTGAAGGACCGGCCGACGAGATGAACGCCGTTGGCAAGCAGTGCCGAGGCGACGCTATCCCCCTCCAGCGCGGTATAGCTCTTGCCGTCAAAAGTGAAGCGAGCGGTTCTGGCCGGCGTCAGACGTCCCTTGCCCGCGATACGATTGGCGCCGCTCATTCAGCAAATCCCTCTTTTTGTGCCGTTTGTTCTTGTTCGTTCTGATGCTGCGCCGCCGGCTCGGACGCACCCGTCCGCAGCGTCGCCGGATCGGGCTTCGCCTCGCCGGCCTTATAGGTGCGGTAGAAGTGATCGCTCACCGTGTCGCGCGCCGCGTTGAAGAAACGGCCGCAGCCATGGATATGCCGCCAGCGTTCGAAGATCAGGCCCTTCGGATTGTCGCGCAGGAAGAAATATTCCTCGAATTCCTCATCCGAGATCCCGGCAATATTGGCCGGCCGCACGATATGCGCATCGCCGGCGTTGCGGAATTCGAGTTCCGAACGCTCTTCCTCGCAATAGGGGCAGTAAATCAGCAGCATCGTTTTTTACCTGTGTTAAAGCTCGGAGCCCGTAAGGCTTGTGCCGGGAGGCTGCGCGCAGAGCCGCCGTCCCATGGTGACGAAAGGTGTTATGCGCGTCAGCAGCGCCTCCAGCGATCCGTATGGTTCAAGGACATTGGTCATGCCGATATTGACCAGGCTCATGCCCAGCAGATCCGTATCCAGCAGAAATGCCCTCGTTGCCTCAGGCACCTGCTTCGGCACGAAATAGACCGCCGGCTTGTTGAACACCTTGGCACAGAGCAGCGTTCCGCTTTCAGCCACGAAGGGCCAATCGGCCTCATCCTTCGCCTTGTGGATAAGCTGCATACGAAAATCCTTGACCCCCGGAATGAGATCGCTGACCTCGGCCACGATCGCTCCGACCGGCATTGAAAGCCCCGCCGCAAGAACGATCCCGACCGCCGTCAGCATCAGTGCGCCACGGCAGCAGCCGCCGCCTCGTCGATCAGTCGGCCGGTGCGGAAGCGATCCAACGTGAGTCCGGCGTTAAAGCGATGCGGCTCGTCGCGAGCGATGAGATGGGCAAAGAGATTGGCCGAACCCGGCGTCGCCTTGAAGCCGCCCGTGCCCCAGCCGCAATTAACGTAGAGGCCCGGAACCGGCGTCTTCGACTGGATCGCCGAACGGTCCGGCGTATTGTCGACGATGCCGCCCCAGGAGCGCATCATCTTCACGCGGCGGAACATCGGGAAGAGCTCGCAGATCGCATCCAGCGTATGGGTGATGATCTGCAGGCCGCCGGTCTGGCTGTAGGAATTGTACTGGTCGGTGCCGGCGCCGATGACGAGCTCGCCCTTGTCGGACTGCGAGATATAGGCGTGCACCGTGTTCGACATGACGACGCAAGGGAAGATCGGCTTCAGCGGCTCGGAGACGAGTGCCTGCAGCGGGCTCGATTGCAGCGGCACGCGCACGCCGGCCATCTGCATGACGACGGTCGTATGGCCGGCTGCGGACACGCCGACCTTCTTGGCGCCGATAAAGCCCTTGCTGGTTTCGACGCCCATCACGCGGCCATCCGGTCCGCGTCGAATGCCGGTCACTTCGCAGTTCTGGATGATATGCACGCCGCGATCGGAAGCCGCGCGGGCAAAGCCCCAGGCGACCGCATCGTGGCGCGCCGTGCCGCCGCGACGCTGCAGGGCAGCGCCGTTGATCGGGTAGCGCGCCATCTTCGAAATATCGAGCGGCGGACAATAGGCTTTGGCCTGTTCCGGTGTCAGCCATTCATTGTCGATACCGTAGAGGCGGTTGGCGTGAATATGCCGCTTGAAGGACTGCTGGTCGTGCACATTGTGCGACAGCATCATCACGCCGCGTGGCGAATACATGACGTTATAATTGAGATCCTGAGACAGCCCCTCCCAGAGCTTCATCGAATGCTCGTAGATGTGCATGCTCTCTTCATAGAGATAGTTCGAGCGGATGATGGTCGTGTTGCGGCCGGTGTTGCCGCCGCCGAGCCAACCCTTTTCGATCACGGCGACATTGGTGATGCCGTGCTCCTTGGCGAGGTAGTAGGCGGCACCAAGACCATGACCGCCGGCGCCGACGATGATGACGTCATACTCCTTGCGCGGCTCCGGCGAGGTCCATTGAGCCTCCCAGCCCTTGTGAGCCCGCATCGCTTCCCGTGCCACGGCAAAAACCGAGTATTTACGCATTCGCCCTCAACTCCTTCAGGCAAGACGCCCTTCTTGTGGGTCATACAAATCGCAAATCAAAAACCGACACAACGGCTCTTTTGCGACGCATTCGGGATCGGCTTTCGACACGGTTAAAAAGAACCATCGGACCGCAAGGCTGAACCATTTGCGGCGTCAGCGCCCGCATGAGCAAATTCAGCTGTCTGGTGAACAAACCACAGTGTTGCGCCACGCGTAAAAAGAAGACACGCCGCAAGCAGATAAGACACCGTCGCCAGAATTAGGAAGACGAGTTCCGTAGCGGTCCCGTCGGCATGACCTTTCTCGGCGACTATGCCAAAGCCGAAACCAATGATGAACATCATAGCGAATTGCGTGCCAAGCGTCATCCAGCGCGCCCAGTTCGCCCGTTTACGAACAACCAGCCAAACCCAGAAGATTTGGACACAAAAAAACAAAATTTCTACAACGCTAAAAATGTGCGGCGCTTCAGCAAACCGACCGACTGTCCTGTCCCAGTTCACCAATTGATTGGCAACAATGACGGCCATCCCAGCATATGTGAGTCGGCCATAATACCGAACGCTGCCCGGCATAGTCTGATCACTCATAAATCTCCACCCTATTTGCGCTGCAGGTGACAAACCTTCACCCGGCCACCGTGGCCATCCCCGTGCCAGACGCATCCTTCCTTGCGCGGCTTCTGATTGTAAAGATAGATTCTTGCACGGTGTTTGCTGTCAAAGGTCTGGTTCGAGAAATCGTGGCCGCCGACCCGAACGTTCTTGCCGAGGCGGACTTCGCCGGCCATGGCAGGCATAAGCGCTGCAGCAAGAACAACAAGCACCAGCATAAGCAACGCAAGCAGCCTTTCGACGACAACAAGGTCGAGCGATTTCATAAAACGATTCCCCCTTGCCCCAGACAATTGCTTATGACGCAGTCGCCGCATCGCGCGAATGACTGTGATCCGAAATACTCACACAAGCATGTCAATGTTGCAAAGATCGGCGTCCGCCAATCGCTTATTCAACAGCGCCACAGGCACCGCAGGCTCATTTCGGCTCTCGACAAACCGCTTTTTCCTCTGCAAAGTCACGATCTGGCTAGACTTTGACAAACCGATCTGCTATCCCGCCTACCAATCGCAAGGCTACGGCTGCGCGAACGTTATATTTTTGCCTCCTGGCGCTGCCGTCGCCGCTGGCATCAACCAAACCAAAGGAACGTGATTCTCGTGCAGGTACTTGTCCGCGATAACAATGTCGACCAGGCTCTCCGCGCTCTCAAGAAGAAGATGCAGCGCGAAGGTATTTTCCGCGAAATGAAGATGCGCGACTACTACGAAAAGCCGTCGCAGAAGCGTGCTCGCGAAAAGGCTGAAGCTGTTCGTCGCGTTCGCAAGCTTGCTCGCAAGCGCGCACAGCGCGAAGGCCTTGTTGCCAAGTAATCGCCGTTTTTTCGACGTTTTCAGATGCATGTGTGGCGGGGGCGAGTCGTTCGCCGCCGCCTTTTTGATTTATTCTCCGGACAAATCGGATTAAATCAGAACAGCCTGATATGACGCATGGGGAAAGCGAACCCGATAATGGCAATGACGACTTCCGTAAAGTTCCGTACTTCGAACCTCTCCTTATTCGTTTCGAAGCGCGCTGCAGCTCTGCCTGCCTTGGCGGTATTAGCCGCAATCAGCCTTTCTGGCTGCCAGACCGCCTCGACTGATAACGTAATCCGCATCGACAAGGCGCAAGGCTCTTCGGAAAATATCGCCTCGCTGACGTCGGTCATCAATGCCAATCCGCAGGACCCGGAAGGCTACAACGTTCGCGGCACGGCCTATGGCCGCGGCGGTGATTTCAACCGTGCCCTCGGCGACTTCAATCAGGCGATCCAGCTCAATCCGAAGTTCTATCAGGCCTACGCCAATCGCGCGCTCATCTACCGCAACATGGGCAAGCTGCCTGAAGCGGTCGCCGATTATAATGCGGCGCTGCAGATCAACGGTAGTTACGATGTCGCCTATATCGGCCGCGGTAATCTCTATCGTCAGGCTGGCCGCGACAACGATGCCTTCAACGACTATTCCAAGGCCATCAGCCTCGGAACGACCGATGGACGCGCCTATAACGGCCGCGGCGTGATCTTCCAGAAGCGCAATCAGCAGGACAAGGCGATCGACGATTTCTCCAAGGCGATCTCGCTGTCGCCGAACTCGCCGGAACCCTACAATAGCCGCGGCATTTCGTACCTCGCGCAGAACGACGACGACAACGCCTTTGCCGATTTCAATCACGCCATCGAGCTGAATAACAAGGTCGCCGAATCCTGGGCAAACCAGGCCTTCGTCTACGAGCGCAAGGGCGACAAGGCGAAAGCACGCCGCTCCTATCAGCATGCAGTCAACCTCGACCCCAGCTATCAGCCGGCCAAGGACGGTCTTGCCCGCGTCGGCGCCGGTGCCTGATATAGAGGCATAACGAGGGACGCATCCAGCCGCCGGCAATTCCTGCTCGGCGGCTTTTCTTTGCCTCGGCGAACGCCTAGTCTCGGCCACCCCATTCGAGCGAGACAATGACATGCCCTCCCCTCAGAAAATCATCGTCATCGGTGCCGGTATCATCGGCGCTTCCATCGCCTGGTATCTGAGCCGCAGCGGCGCATCCGTGACACTGGTCGCGCAGCAGACGGGCGGCGTCGCTACGCCGAATTCCTTCG
Organism: Martinezella tropici; assembly: GCA_000799755.1. Lineage (GTDB taxonomy): Bacteria > Pseudomonadota > Alphaproteobacteria > Rhizobiales > Rhizobiaceae > Rhizobium > Rhizobium tropici_A. The sequence goes on along the minus strand of JUHI01000002.1, from coordinate 170,480 downwards.
CCTGGATCAATGCAAGTTGGGGCAATCCCGACTTCTATTTCCATCTCCGTCACCGCTCGATGGCCGAATGGTCGAGACTGCAGAAGGAACTGCCGGATCTCCCGCTATCCTGGTGCGGCGGCCTCAGTTGGGACCTGCCCGAACCGGAGCTGGATGCCTATGCGGCGCAGCACCATGGCTGGGGCTATGGCATACAGCCGGTCAACCGCGCCACAATCGCGATGATCGAGCCGGGTCTCGCCAACCCGCCCGACTACGCACTGCATGTCGCGGAGGAAGGTGCCATCGAGCCCGTCGCGGCCGCCGAACTGCTGCTGGCGGATGCCCGCCGCCGCGGTGCCGCCCTACTGACCGGCGTCGAGGTCAAGGGCCTGCTCAGAGAGGGAGAGCGAATCGTCGGTATCGAGACGAGCCAAGGCCCGATGCGCGCCGATCATGTCGTTCTGGCGGCCGGCGCGGGCACGGCAGCGCTTGCAGCCTCGGCCGATATCCTCGTTCCCCTTGAAACGCCTCCGGGGCTCATCGTTCATTCCCGTCCTGTGGAGAAAATGCTGAATGGCCTTGTGATGGCGCCGGAGTTGCATCTGCGCCAGACGATGGCGGGCCGGATCATCGCCGGCGGCGACTTTGGCGGCACCGATCCCGGCGACGATCCAAAGGCTGCAGCCAACGCGCTTTTTGCCAAGGTCCAGGCGAGATTGAAGGGCGGCGACGCGCTGGAACTCGATTTCCATACCGTCGGTTATCGCCCGACGCCGAAGGACGGTCTGCCGATTCTTGGAGGCGTCGAGACAGTAGACGGTCTCTACCTTGCGGTCCTGCATTCCGGTGTCACGCTGGCACCGCTCGTCGGCCTGCTCGCTTCACAGGAGATCGTAGATGGCGACGAAGAACCCTCGCTTGCCGCGTTCCGGCTCTCGCGCTTTACCCAGCTCGGCAGCGAGGCAAAACGCAACCCAAGGGATGCATTGCCACAGTCGTAAATACCCGAGATCGCTTATGATTTCGAAGCAATGACTTTTCAGATGTTGCAAGGAAAATTACCGAGCCCTAACATGGGACTTCTGGAGCATGTAGCTTGGATCTGGGCACGGGGGCGCTTGGCATGACCATCACAACCATTCTTCGCGCGTTTGCCGCCGCCTCGGATCGCCATGGAGGCACGATCGGTTGATCGCCTCATGAGGAAGCCGCATTTTCCGAAAGCGTCGATTGGAGCCTATCTGATCGCCATTGCCCTGGCGATTGCCTTGCCGATTCTCGCCTTCGTCGCGCTGCTCCTGGTTCAGCTGGAGGACAATGAACGCGATGCGCTGAAGGGCGATACGGTACAGGATGCACAGGCGCTTTCGCGCGTCATCGACCGGCAACTGCAGGACATGGCAACGACGCTGCGGCTCCTGTCCTCCTCGCCGGAACTCGAACGCAACGACATCGCCACCTTCTTTGCCCGGACTGAAACGGTGCTGCGCACCGATTCTCTTTTCGTGCTGCTCATGGAAAAGGATGGCCAGCTGCGGCTCAACACCCGCTGGCCGCTCGGCAAGCCGCTCGGCAAGACGGGCAATATGGCCGCATTGCAATCGGCACTGGACTCCGGCCGCATCGAGGCATCCGACGTCTTCATTGGCTCCACCGCGCGCCGCTGGGTCTATAACGTCACCCTGCCCCTCGAACACTCGCCGGCGGGCGCAGCTCTGGTAGTAACCCAGGATGCGGACGAACTCGCCAAGCTCATTACGACCGAAGCCCTGCCGCCCGGCTGGTCGGCCGCCGTTCTGGACAAATCCGGCCATGTCGTTGCCGCCGGTGGTCCGACGACCCTTGCGCCCGGCGACGCGTTCAACAAGGACATCCTGCCGGGGCTGATCGCATCCAGCGGCGTCTATCAGAATGAAAAGACGCTGCCGAACGCAGTGCTCGGCTATGCGCAGATCTCGGGTTGGTCTTGGAAGGCCGTCGTCTGGGGTCCGATCGCATCCGCCCAGGCGTCGCTGATGAGCACCTGGCGCTTTCTCATCTATGGCGGCGTCACGCTGCTGCTGATTGCGCTCGTCGCCGTCTACGCTTTGGCACGCCAGGTGCGCACGACGATACAGAGCATTGCCGACATGGCGGACCGCATGGGCCGCGGAGAGATCGTGGCGCCGATCGACACCAGTGTCATCGAGGCAAACCAGGTCGCCATTGCGCTTTCCAACGCTTCGTTCGACCGCAGCGTCACGGAGGACCGGCTGCATTTCGTCATGCACGAACTCGTCCACCGCACCAAGAATCTGCTGGCGCTCGCCCAGGCAATGACACGCCAGCTCGCGCGGCAGACGGACAGCGTCGATTCGTTTCAGCGCGCCGTCGCCGACCGGCTCGAGGGCCTGGCGCGCTCGATCGAGGTTCTGACCAGCGAACAATGGTCCGGCGTGTCGCTGCGTCGCGTGATCGACATCCATCTCGCAACCTTCCTGCAGGCGCCGCAGCAGCTCGAGGTTCTCGGCAACGATTTCGTGTTGAAGCCGGAGGCCGTACAGAATCTCGGCCTCGTCCTGCATGAACTCGCTACCAATTCGGTGAAATATGGCGCGCTCTCTGCGCCAGAAGGCAAGATTACCATCGAATGGACGAATCAAGCCGCTGAAACCGGCACGATGATCCGCTTCGTCTGGACCGAAAGCGGCGGGCCGCCGGTCAAACCACCGAACGAAACCGGCTTCGGCACCACGGTCACGAAAACCCATGCGGCCGCATCCTTCGGCGGCCATGTCGAGGTCGACTTCCGCAAGACTGGCCTCGTCTGGATGCTGACTGCGCCACGCAGCACGATGGAGCGTCAAAGAAGCTGATGCCTATGCCTCGGCGCGGGCAAGCAGCAATGCGCGCTCCCTTTCATTACCGGCCAATTCGGCGGCGCGGCGGAATTCCATGCGCGCCTCAGCAGCACGTCCCAGCTTCGCAAGAAGATCACCGCGCACTGTCGGCAACAGATGTGATTGTCTCAAACGCGGCTCGTCCGTCAACGCGTCGGCGATCGCAAGACCCTGGGCTGGACCGAACGCCATGCCGACGGCTACGGCCCGGTTGATTTCGACGATCGGCGACGGCGCTGCCAGGGCAAGCGCCTGGTAATAGGCGGCGATGGCAATCCAGTCGGTGTCACCCGCGGTCGCCGCCCTGGAATGGCAAGCCGCGATCATCGCCTGCAGCAGATAGGAATCGGGCATCGAGGTCAGAAGCATAGCGCGGGCCAGACCAGCAAGACCGCTACGGATCAACGCCCAATTCCACCGGCTGCGATCCTGATCGAGCAGCAGGATCGGGTTGCCCGCCCCATCGGCCCTGGCGGCAAGGCGCGAGGCATGCAACTCCATGAGAGCCAGCAGCCCCAGCACCTCCGGTTCTTGCGGCATCAATGCCGCCAGCGAACGTCCCAACCGCAAGGCCTCGCCGCACAGATCGGCTCGCAGCCAATGCGGCCCCTCCGTCGCCACATAACCTTCGTTGAAGATCAGATAAACCACCTCCAGAACGGCGGCGAGACGCACCCGGCGCTCTTCGCCTCGTGGCGTCTCGAAAGCGATTTCGGCATCGCGAAGCGTCCGCTTGGCACGCACGATGCGCTGCGCGATCGTGGCTTCAGGCAACAGAAACGCGCGACTGATTTCCTGGATAGACAGCCCGCCCAGCAGCCGCAGGGCGAGCGCCACGCGCTGCTCTGCCGGCAAAACCGGATGACAGGCGGTGAAGATCAGCCGCAGCAAATCGTCGTCTATATCTTCATCGAGCATTGCCTCGATAGCGGCGGCCTCCCGCTCGAGCCCGGCAAGATCGACGGTCAATTCGCGATGCTTGCCGTCGATCCGCGTGGTACGACGCAGCCTGTCGAGCGCCTTATTCTTGGCAACCTGCGTCAGCCAAGCCGCCGGGTTGCGCGGGATGCCATCGCGAGGCCAGCGCTCGAGAGCAGCCACGAAGGCGTCCTGAGCAATCTCTTCGGCCAGGCCGACATCCCGCAGCAAGCGATTCAGCCTGGCGACGAGCTTGGGCTGCTCGATCCGCCAGACTGCTTCGATGGCACCGGACGTGGTCACCCCTTCAACTCGTTGAAGCCTTCGGCTGCCTTCTGCACATCCTCGGGGAAGTCGCTTATCTCTTGAATGCGGCGAACCTCGATGATGGCGTCTTCCGACGCTGGGCAACGGCGTGCCCATTCGATGGCCTCGTCACGCGAGCGCACGTCGAGAATCCAATAGCCGCCAAGCACTTCCTTGACCTCGGCGAACGGGCCGTCGACGACGATGGGCTTTCCGCCCTTGAAACTCACCCGGGCGCCAGAAGCCGGAGGATGCAGCCCATCGAGCGCCAGGAGCACACCGGCTTTCTTCAGCTCCTCATTGTATTTCATCATCGCCTCGATCGCCTCCAGGCTCGGCAAGGCATCGGGCGCGGCGGAAGCGTAACCGTCGGGGATCATCAACATCATGAAACGCATGGGTTCTTTCTCCTTGGTTGGGTTGAACATACCACACGACGAACGAGCCACGTCAGAATCGACGGGAGTCGAAAAAAATAGACGCAATTTTTTGAGACCCACGGCGGCAAGCGGAAGGCATGGAACTGAGCACACCAGGAATGCCCGCCGCGGCAGGCTCCCAGCCGAGGCGGAAGCACATCCAGCTTCAAGATCAAGCAAGCTTCGATTGAACGGTCGGCGCGTCCAGGCGCTTACTCGTTCATCGCCTTGACGATTTCCTCGGTCACCTTCTTGGCATCGCCCAAAAGCATCATCGTGCCGTCCTTGTAGAACAGCGTATTGTCGATGCCGGCATAGCCGGAGCCGAGCGAACGCTTGACGAAGAGGCAGGTCTTGGCCTTGTCGACGTCAAGGATCGGCATGCCGTAGATCGGCGAGGTCTTGTCGTCGCGCGCCGCCGGATTGGTGACGTCGTTGGCGCCGATGACATAGGCGACATCGGCCTGGGCGAATTCCGAATTGATGTCCTCGAGCTCGAAAACCTCGTCATAGGGGACATTGGCTTCAGCGAGCAGCACGTTCATATGGCCGGGCATACGGCCAGCGACGGGATGAATGGCATACTTCACTTCAACGCCGTGCGCCTTCAGCCTGTCGGCCATCTCGCGCAGCGCATGCTGGGCCTGCGCCACCGCCATGCCGTAACCTGGCACGATGATGACCTTGGATGCATTCGCCATCAGATAGGCGGCATCCTCGGCCGAACCGAGCTTGACGGTCTTGTCGGAATTATCAGCTCCACCCGATGCCGTCTCGCCGCCGAAGCCGCCGAGAATGACCGAGACGAACGAGCGATTCATACCCTTGCACATGATGTAGGACAGGATCGCACCCGAGGAGCCGACGAGCGCGCCGGTGATGATCAGCGCGAGATTGCCGAGCGTGAAGCCGATGCCGGCTGCTGCCCAGCCGGAATAGGAATTCAGCATCGACACGACGACAGGCATGTCGGCGCCGCCAATCGGCACAATCAACAGCACGCCGAGCGCCAGCGACAGAGCCACAATCGCCCAGAAGGCGAAATGGCTCTCGCTGGCCGCCAGGCTGATGATGGAGATCACGATCAGCACAAGCAGGGCGGCGTTGATGATATGCCGGTTCGGCAGCAGGATCGGCTTGCCAGACATGCGACCGTCGAGCTTCAGGAAGGCGATGATCGAACCGGTGAAGGTCAGCGCGCCGATGGCGACGCCGATCGCCATTTCGATGCGGGCTTCCGTGTGAATGGAACCGATATTGCCGATGCCGAAGGAGGATGGTGTGTAGAGCGCAGACGCTGCCACGAGGACCGCAGCAAGGCCGACCAACGAATGGAAGCCGGCCACAAGCTGCGGCATCGACGTCATCGGAATGACGCGGGCGATATAGGCGCCTGCGCCGCCGCCAATGGCAAGGCCGATGATGATGAGCACGAAGCCGCCGAAGGATGGCGTCGCCAGCACCAGCGTCGTGGCGATGGCAATGCCCATGCCGATCATGCCGTAGAGATTGCCGCGCCGGCTGGTCGCCGGATGGGAAAGCCCGCGCAATGCCAGTATGAACAGGACGCCGGAGACGAGATAGAGGAAAGCCGCGATATTGCTCAGCATGCCGCCCTCACTTGTCCTTCTTCTTGTACATCGCCAGCATTCGCTGGGTGACAAGGAAACCGCCAACGATATTGACCGAGACGAGCACCAGCGCCACGAAGCCGAAACCCGTGGCGAGACCGCTCGCCGAAATGCCCACAGCCAGCAAGGCGCCGACGACGATGACCGAAGAGATCGCGTTGGTCACCGCCATCAGCGGTGTGTGCAGGGCCGGCGTCACCGACCAGACGACGTAATAGCCCACAAAGATCGCCAGTACGAAGATCGCCAGCTGGAAGACGAAGGGATCAATCGCTCCACCCGTTGCGGCGCTCGCGACCTCTGGCGCATGCGCGGCGGCGGTCGTAACGGCGGTGACGGCATCGTTCAGTTGCTGGAGTGCCTGGTCCATTGCTTGGCTGGCCATCTCAGAGATCTCCCTTCTTGACCGTCGGCTGGTCGGGATCGACGAAATTCGGATGCACGACTTCGCCGCCATCGGTCAGCATCGTCGCCTTGATGAGCTCGTCGGCGCGGTTGAGGCCGAGGCTCTTCGTATCCTTGTCGACCATCGTTTCCAGGAACGTGACCAGGTTCTTCGCATAAAGAGCGGAAGCGCTGGCCGCGATCCTTCCGGCCATATTCGGATAGCCGACCACCTTCACGCCCTCGACGTCGGCAACCTTGTCGTACTCGGCACCTTCAATATTGCCGCCCCGCTCGATTGCGAGATCCACGGCAACCGCACCCGGGCGCATGGCCTTCAGCATGTCGCGGCCGACGAGCCGCGGTGCCGGCCGGCCGGGAATGAGCGCCGTGGTGATAATGATGTCCTGCTTGGCGATATGATCGGCGACGAGCGCGGCCTGCTTGGCCTGATACTCCCTGGACATTTCCTTGGCGTAGCCGCCGGCGGTCTCCGCCGCCTTGAATTCCTCGTCCTCGACGGCGATGAATTTCGCGCCGAGCGAGGCGACCTGCTCCTTGGCCGCCAGGCGAACGTCGGTCGCCGAAACCTGCGCGCCGAGACGCCGCGCCGTGGCGATCGCCTGCAGGCCGGCAACGCCGGCACCCATGACGAAGACCTTTGCCGCCGGCACGGTGCCGGCCGCCGTCATCATCATCGGCAGCGCCCGGTCGTAGACGGCAGCAGCCTCGATCACGGCCTGATAACCCGCGAGGTTGGCCTGCGACGACAGCACGTCCATCGACTGGGCGCGGGTGATGCGCGGCATCAGCTCCATGGCAAAGCTCGTGAGCCCCGCGCGCGCCATTTCGGCAAGCGCCGCTTCGTTGCCATAGGGGTCCATGATGGCGATGACGATGGCCCCGCTCTTGTAGCCCGAGATCTCCTTGCTGGTCGGACGCCTGACCTTGAGGATGACATCCGCCGCCTTGGCATCCTTGATCGAGCCTATGCGGGCACCGACGGCTTCATATTCGGCATCCGGAATACGCGACGAAGCACCCGCGCCGGCCTCGATCACCACATCGAAACCGAGACCCCTCATCTTCTTGACCGTTTCAACGGAAGCTGCGACGCGCGTCTCGTCCGCCACGCTTTCCTTGGCCACGAAAACCAGATTGCTCAACGACAACACCTCGCCTCAAACGGCTCCGCGCCCGAATGCGACGGCGCAGCAGCCTGCAGAATCATGGGAAAGCGCGGGCCGAATTGGCCCGACGTCGGTCAGCGCTGCAGTATCAGCGCAACAGGACGATGCTGGCGATGGTCAGAACGATGAAGATCAGGACGCCGCCGAGGAAGCCGGCATGGCCGAAGAAGCCGGCCGCCATGGCGATCAGCAGCGCAGCGATGATCGCAGATCCGACCTTGGCGCCCGAGATGAAAAGATTATAGGTCTTCTCATGCTCCTTGTAGTCCATGGCAGCGCCGGTCTCTGCCGGTCCGGTATGATGTTCGGCCATTCAGAATTCTCCCCTCAATCCTCTCCCCCGACAGACGATTAGGCTGGCGGCCGGAGCTCATCCTCGAAAGCTGCGATATCCCGCAACCCAATTTCCTCTACCGAGGGGTTACACAAAGCGAGGAGAAATGCAATGCACGAGAAGGTCGCAGGTAGGCGCAAGCTGACGGAATCGTCGGTGTATTTGGCCTGCGCCGCCACCGGAGCGACGATGCCGGCTATCAAATGGCGTCGGATGGCAAAAGCCTGCCGGCGCCTAGCTGCCGCCGGCTGAGACTGCTGACCCGCTCGACGACCTGCTCATTCGGCACCGGAGGGGAAAATACATAGCCCTGGATGATATCCGCCAGGTTTCGCTCGACGACCAGAGCCAGCTGTTCCAGCGTCTCGACGCCTTCGATCACGATATGCAGGCTGAGTGCGCGGGAAAGATCGACGATGCCGCACAGGAGCTTGAAACGGCGGCTGTCCGTCGTGATGTCACGGACGAAGGAGCGGTCGATCTTGACGATATCCACGGGTAAGGTATCGAGATAGCTGAGGCTGGAGAAGCCCGTACCGAAATCGTCGATCGCAATCGTGATGCCCTTCGCCCGCAGATCCGCGAGGATGGAGCGAACGGTTGCCACCTCATCCATCAAGCAGCTTTCGGTGACCTCGAGGTGCAGGCGGGAGGGCTCCAAGCCCGACGTATCGAGCGCCGCCATGACGATCTTGACGATCTCGTTGTTGCGCAGATCCAGCGCCGAGAGATTGACGGACACCGCAAGCGGCGCTGGCCACGAAGCGCAATCCCGGCAAGCCTGGTTGATCATGAAGCGGGTGATGCCGGCGACGATACCCATTTCCTCGGCAACCTGCACGAAGAGATCGGGTGGAATCGAGCCCTTTTCCGGGTGTATCCAGCGGGCAAGCGCCTCGCAGCATTCAATACGGGATCCGTCAGGCGAATACATCGGCTGGTAGACGGCTTGAAGCCGGCCGGTTTCTATCGCCTCACGCAAGTCATCTTTCAGCTTCTGCCGTTCGACGTAACGTGCGTCCATTTCCTGCGCGAAGGCGCTGCAGCTGCCCTTCAGCCGCGATTTGGCATCGAAGAGCGCAAGATCCGCCTTGATCTGCCACTCCTCCGGACGGAATTCCCGACTGGGGATGGTCATATATCCGCCACTGACGGAAATCCGGAAGCTGTTATCCTCGACGCTATAGGTGCCGGCCATTGCCGCGTGCAGGGAGCGAATGCGTGCGTCGATATCCGGGGTATCGTCTTCATTCGAAAAGAACAGCACGAACTGATCGCCGACGAGGCGGGCGGCAAGCGCCACCGTATCGGCACGCTCCTTCAGTCGCTCGGCTATGGCGACCAGCAAACGGTCCCCGACGACATGGCCCTTGGTATCGTTGACATGCTTGAAGTCATCGATATCAAGTACCAGAATGCCGATGCGGCTTTCCCGGTTGCTGGCGGCCAGCTTCTCCTTGACCAGCTCTATGAAATATTCGCGGTTCGGCAGCCCGGTCAAAGGGTCATAGCGCACCATATGCAGGATCTTGCGCTCCGCCCGGACGCGCATCGTCACATCCTCGAAGATCAGTATGACGATCCCATCTCCACGACGGCTTGCCGAAAACTCCAGGAACTGATCCTCGTTGAACTGGATGAGCGTTCGCGAAAGCGTGCCGCTGACGAGCTGCGCCAGCTGTCGCTGAATCAGCCCCGGCAGCGATCCGTCGATGAAAGCGTGGCGGGCGCCATAGCGCAGAACCACGTCGAATTCGCAGTCCTTGAGCCGTTCCGGATGCGCGAAGTTGAGAAGCTCGCATGCCTTGCGATTGACGACAAGAATGCGGTTTTGGGCGTCCAGCATGAACAACCCGTGCGTCATGTTGTTCAGCGCGGTGTCGAACCTGTCGGCAATCAGTGATATCTCGCGCGAAGCGACGATGTTCTGATAGAGAAATTCGCGCATTCCGTTCGCCATCGAACGCGTCGTCAACCCGAACGGAATGAGCATGAGGGAAGCGATCGCCTTGTAGAGCTGCTGCGACAGCAGGCAGGCAATGACGATCGGCACGCAGCAGGCGAGAATCTGGAGATCGATCGCTTTCGGCGACCCATAGTTGCGACCGACGACCGATACCATCGACGCCATCGTCACGGCAACGCAGATGAATTCCGCCAGCGGATTCTGCACGACAAGGATGGCATAGGCGCTGCCGATGCCAAGGATGGCCGCCGTCGCCGCCGCGCCGATCAAATAGCGCGTTTCCCAGCCGGCGATGTCGGCGCGCGTAAGGCCGCCCTTGTCGGCGGCATCGAAGAGCTGAAACAAATGAATGCGTAAGCCGAAGACGACGGCGAACGCTACGCAGAAGGCGAGATAGATGCCGGCATGCGTACCGAGGAAAACGAGGAGATATGTCAGGATGTGAACGAACACGCCCGTAAAGAGCGTTTTGCGATTTCCGAAAAGCGAACTGACGAACGACAGATAAACATCCGTCGGCACGGTGTCCGGGCTTGGAGGCTTCATTCAGACTTCCCCTGATGCGGCGGACACCCTAGTGGAAACCATTTAAAATTTACTTGCCCAAGCAAAGCCCATCCGGACAGATTTTCCAATCAAGTCGGCAGCTTAAACCGAAGCAAGATTACGGTCCTTATCGTGATGGCGCAACTACTCCCGACGGACCTTATCACGGGAATAATATTTAAATTACTAATAAAGAAAGCAATACAACACTAAAGACTTACGAAATACGTTTACAGCTTACCCGCCCGCTGCTGGATCATCATGAAGGTGTCGAAAGTATACTCGGAAAGCTGCATCCAAAGATAGGCGTCCTTTTTGTAGGCGACCTGATCCTCATAGATGCGCTTGAAGTAATCGTTGGATTTGGAGAGATCGGCATAAAGCGCGCTGGCCGCCTGGAAGCAGGCCTCCATGATCTCCTGGCTGAAGGGCCTGAGCGTCACGCCCTGTTTCACGATATCCTGCAGCGCCTGCGGATTCTTGACATCGTATTTTGCCAGCATGTTGGTGTTGGCGAAGGCGCAGGCGTCCGCGAGGATTGCCTGATAGTTCTTCGGCAGGGCATTCCATTTTTCCAGATTGAAGAAGGCATGCACCACGGCGCCGCCCTCCCACCAGCCGGGATAGTAGTAATATTTGGCGATCTTCTGCAGCCCGAGCTTCAGATCGTCATAAGGACCGACCCATTCGGCCGCATCGATGGTGCTCTTGTTCAGGGCGTCGTATACGCCGTTGACCGGGATATCCTGCTGCGGCACCACGCCGATCTTTTCGATCACCTTGCCGGCGAGACCGGCAATGCGCATCTTCAATCCTTTGAGATCGTCGAGCGTGTTGATTTCTTTGCGGAACCATCCGCCCATCTGCGCACCGGTATTCCCTGCAGGCAGGCCCAAAATGCCCTGCGTGGCATAGAATTCGTTCATCAGCTTGTTGCCGTCGCCCTGATAGAACCAGGCATTGCTCAGCCGCGCATTGAGGCCGAATGGCAGGGCTGTGCCGATGGCGTAGGTCGGGTCCTTTTGCCAGAAATAATAGGAGCAGGTATGCGCGGCATCGACGGCTCCGGCGCTGACCGCGTCGGCCGCCTGCGCGCCAGGCACGATTTCGCCGGCCTCATAGGTCTGGATGACGAAATTGCCGCTGGTCGCGTCCGACACATGCGCGGCGATATCTTCGGCGCCGCCATAAATCGTGTCGAGGCTCTTCGGAAAGGAAGAGGTCATCTTCCAGGTGATCTTCGGATTTTCCTGGGCAAGGGCCGGGCTTGCCAGCGCGGAGGCGGCAGCACCTGCGCCAACGGTCCCTGCCCGCCTGATGAAGGAACGGCGATCCATCGAATTCTCCCATACGGACGGCATTGCAGGGGAACGGCGCGCTCCCCATCACGGCGCAAGCGATGGAACTAACCATGCCGCACACACTCTTTCAAGTTTGCTCTCGCACCGCATTATGGCGATTCCTGTACATCCGCATAACGAGCCGAAACAAAGCCCTAGGGAAAGTGCTGCGCGTTGCCGGACGCGCCATCTTCGCGTAGATTTACGATAGATGTATCTGCCCTCGGATTGACATCATGCTCATCCAGGGATTTCGGTGAAAACCGTCACGCAGCTTCCGGAGCCTTGAATGTCCAGACCGATCATCGCCATCCCCGCCGATATCCGTGAATTCGACGGCACAAGCTGGCATGCGGTGCAGCTGCAATACGTGCGGGCCGCCGTGAAGGCCGCGGGATTGATGGCGCTGATCGTGCCCGCGCTCGAGGACGACAACGATGCGGACGCCATTCTCGATCGCGTCGACGGACTGCTCGTCTCTGGTTCTGCGACCAACGTGCATCCATCCCTCTATGGCAAGGAAGCGCGCGACAGCGACGGCCCCTTCGATCCGGCACGCGACGCAACGTCGTTGCCGCTGATCCGCCGCGCCATCGAGCGCGCCATTCCGATGCTCGCCATCTGCCGCGGCATTCAGGAGCTGAACGTCGCTCTCGGCGGCACGCTCGCCAGCGAAATCCAGGAGCAACCCGGCATCTGGGATCACCGCAAGCCTGCGAATGTCGACCGCGACACGATGTATTCCATCCGCCAGAGCGTCTTCGTCAAGGAAGGCTCGTGCATCGCCCGTGTCGTCGGTCCCGGCGAAGTCCGCGTCAACTCGCTGCATCGCCAGGCGATTGCCGACACCGCACCAAGGCTGCAGGTCGAAGCTCTGGCCGAGGATGGCACGATCGAAGCCGTCTCCGTCATCGGCGCCAAGGCCTTTGCCGTCGGCGTGCAGTGGCATCCGGAATATTGGGCCGAGACGGATTCGCCGTCGCGCAAGCTGTTCGTGGCTTTCGGCGACGCGGTACGTGATTATGCTGCGGATAAGGAGCGGCACACGGCCGCCCACTATCCGCAGAAAGCCGTATAATCAGCCACGCGGCTTGACCGGCGTTTCCGGCACCGGCGTCACAGGCTCACCCTTCGCAAACCATTCGATGATGTTGTCGGCGACGAGATCAGCCATGGCATCGCGTGTCGGCACGGAGGCGGAGGCCACATGCGGCAACAACGAAACATTGGGCAACGAGAGGTAGCCGGCCGGAACATTCGGTTCGTCGTAGAAGACATCGAGGCCGGCGGCACCGAGCGTACCGTTACCCAGTGCAGCGATCAGCGCGTCGTCATCGACGGACCAGCCGCGGCCGACATTGATGAACACGCCCTGCGGCCCAAGCGCCGACAGGATCTCCGCATTGATGACCTTATGTGTTTCTGCCGTCTTCGGCACGATGGAGATCAGCGTGTCCACCGACTGCGCCATTTCCTTGAGCGTCGGGTAGTAGTCGTAAGGCAGCGAATCGCGCGGCGAGCGCGTGTGGTAGCCGATCTTCACCTTGAACGGCTCCAGTCGCCTTGCGATCTCAAGACCGATGCGGCCGAGGCCGTTGATGCCGATGCGACGGCCTTTCATGGCAAAAGGCGAGAGCGGAAACGCTCCATCCTTGGCCCAACGTCCCTCGCGCAGCCAGGCTTCCGCCTTCGGAAATTGCCGCAGCGTGTTCAAAAGCAGGGCGATCGCGGTATCGGCGACCTCGTCATTCAGAACGTCAGGCGTATTGGTGACGACGATCCCCTTTGAGGCCGCGTGCTTGACGTCGATGCCGTCGTAGCCGACGCCGAAGTTGGCGATGACTTCGAGCTTGGGAAAGGCATCGATCCAGGCCGCATTGAAACCGCCGGAAACAGCGACGCCGCGAATGCGCGCCGCAGTCTCAGCGTCGACCTTCGGACCGCCATCGCGCTCGGCGGGGATGACATCGAACTGCTTTCCGAGCCTTTCGAGGACACGCGGGTGTATCTTCCCCGGAACGAGGACGGCGATGCGGTTGTCGGACATGTATCTTTCCTCTTGAGATGCGGTTTGGCGCTAGAGCAATTCCAGCAAAAGTGCGAAGCGGTTTTGAGTCCAGAATTGCGTGAAAACAAAGAGATAAAGCAATCCCAGGAAAAGCGCGCATCGGTTTGGCGCCCGGAATTGCGAGAACACAACGAGACTGATTGGCTCAGGGATTCCGTGAGGGCTGAAGCGTCCTAGCGAGCCTTGTAGGGCGCCGTCGACTGGCGGATGCGCATTTCTGGCTTGATAAGGTGGATACCATCCGGCTCATGGCTTCCCGCCAATCTATCCAAAAGTGCCCGCGCTGCAAGCCTTCCGACCTCGGCCTGACCATTCCAGACAGTCGTCAGCGCCGGCGTTGCGATCGCCGCCTCCTCCAGATCGTCATAGCCGGTAACCGAGATGTCGCGCCCCGGCACGAGCCCGGCGCGGGAAATGCCGTTCATCAGGCCGATAGCGACCAGATCGTTCCAGCAGACCGCCGCCGTCGGCTTCTGCGGCAGCGACAAAAAATGCACCGCCGCCTCGAAGCCGCCCTGCTTGGAGCGGGCGCCGGGAATGCGCAGATTGGGATCGACCTCGATGCCCGCCTTGCGCAGCGCATTGACATAGCCCTGATAGCGATCGCGCCCCGTCGAGGTCTGGTCCGTGCCGCCGATCATGGCGATCGAACGGTGGCCAAGGCTGATCAGATGATTGGTGGCAAGCGAGATGCCGTAGCTGTCGTCGCCGCGATAGGTCGGCAGATCCAGCGCCTCGATCTGTCGCGCAACGAGGATAGCCGGCATCCCGTTCTCTTCCGCCAGCTCGAAATCCTCCGGTGGCGTGCCGATCGCCGGCGACATGATGACACCGTCGCCGCCGAGCTGCAGCAGCGTCTCGATGAAGGTCCGCTGCTTCTCGACCGAATCGTAATGGTTGGAGAGAATGAAAGTGTGCCGGCTGCGATCAAGCTCGCTTTCGATCGCCTTCAGGATTTCCCCGTAGAAGGGGTTCATGATGTCGTGAACGACGACGCCGATAATGCCCGACCTGGACGTTCGGAGGCTCGCCGCACGGCGATTATAGATGTAACCCAGCGCTCGCGCCTGGTCCTTGATCTTCTCTCGCGTATTGACCGCAACCAGCGGACTGTCGCGTAGAGCCAAAGACACCGTTGCCGTAGAAATGCCGAGCGTTTCCGCAATCGTCGAAAGCTTTATCTTTTGCGCCACGCGCTCCCTCCCCGTGAAACGCAGCCGTAACATATTCCGTTCGCTTTGCGATTCCGGAATTTAAAATATTTAATTAAAAGCTTTAATCGCGGCGCGCAACTCGAATTTCTTGAGGATTCTCAGAATTCGCCTTCATCCTCGTCGTCATCGCCGGCCTGGAGATTGTGCTCGATCGTCTTGAGCAGGCGCACAAGCGATCGGATGTCCTTTTCCGAGAAGCCGCGGGTCGCCAGCTCATCGCAGCTTGCGGCCGAACTTTCGATCTCGCTGACGCTGTTTCGCCCTGTATCAGTCAGATAGACCTTGGTAAGCCGCGCATCCTCGGCATCCGGCCGTCGTTCGACGAAGCCCTGCGCCTCCATGCGTCCGATTGTGCGCGTCATCGTCGGTGCCTTGACGCCGAGTTTCTGCGCCAGCGTGCCGGCCGGAAGCCCGTCATTCGCCGCCAGGGCAAGAATGACGCCATCCTGTCCGGCATAGAGACCGCTTGCCGTCAGGCTGCGCGTCATCACCGTGCGCATGGATCGCGCCGCCTGCGTCAATGCCGGCGACAGATCGGCAAGCGTGTAGTCACGGTGATCCTTCTTCTTACCTGACTTACTTTTCTTCCCGACCTTGTTCTTTTTGCCCATCGTGATTCCGTTGACCTTTTCGCCGCGAAGTCATCACGCTATGACATTGCGCAGGTTATTGACATAAACAAGAGGCACACCCTCAGATGGCGCATCCTTTGCCATGTTTCGATGACAATGATGAAACATTGACGGCTAAAGAGCGAACAAAATGGATCGCCGTGCTGCCACTTGGCGCCTATGAGCAACACGGCCCGCATCTGCCGTTCGAAACCGATACGCTTATTGCCGAGGGAATCGTCTCACGCCTCAAGGTTGCTTTGCCGGCCAATTTGCCGGTCACCTTCCTTGCCGTCGAGCCCGTCGGCTACTCGATCGAACATATCGATGTCGCCGGCACCAGGACGCTGGCCTTCGACGAGGCCGTGCGCCGCTGGCTCGCGATCGCCGAGCGGTTGGGCAAGCTCGGCATCCGCAAACTCGTCATGCTGAATGCCCATGGCGGCAACTCTCCGCTGATGACCATCGTCGCGACGGAAGCGCGTGTGCGGTTCAACATGCTGGCGGTCGCAACCAGCTGGACGCGATTCGGCGTGCCGGACGGACTGATTGCACCCGATGACAAAGCCATCGATATCCACGGCGGCGATATCGAGACATCGGTCATGCTCGCCCTCCATCCGGACAAGGTGGATATGTCGAAGGCGGCAAACTTTCCGTCGCGCCAATCGGAATTCATCAAGGACTTCAGCCATCTGCGGGCCTATGGTCCCCATGCCTTCGGTTGGAAAATGTCCGATCTGAGCGAGCGGGGCGTGGCCGGCAATGCGAGCGCGGCAACTGCCGCCAAAGGCGAGAAGCTGATCGCCCACGCCGTCAAGGGCCTCGTTGAACTGCTCGAAGATGTCGACAAGTTCGACCTGTCGACACTGACCTGACCGGCGGCCGGGTTCGACCATCCGCAATCCAATGTGATCTTATAACATATAAAAGCCTTTGAACTGGCGTCTCCAACTCCTTATATGAAACCCGACCAATGTCTGCTCCCCGGGGCAACCTTCCATATTTCGAGGCTCCCATGACCGAAACAGCCACGCAAAAGCCCATTCCCGTTACCGTTCTCACCGGCTATCTCGGCGCCGGCAAGACGACGCTGCTGAATCGTATCCTTTCGGAAAATCACGGCAAGAAATACGCCGTCATCGTCAACGAGTTCGGCGAGATCGGCATCGACAACGACCTCATCGTCGAATCCGACGAAGAAATCTACGAAATGAACAATGGCTGCGTCTGCTGCACCGTCCGCGGCGACCTGATCCGCGTCGTCGAAGGACTGATGCGCCGCCCCGGCCGCTTTGACGGCATCATCGTTGAAACCACCGGCCTT
Organism: Martinezella tropici; assembly: GCA_000799755.1. Taxonomy (GTDB): domain Bacteria; phylum Pseudomonadota; class Alphaproteobacteria; order Rhizobiales; family Rhizobiaceae; genus Rhizobium; species Rhizobium tropici_A. The sequence continues at coordinate 153,365 of JUHI01000002.1, read as the reverse complement.
GCCGATCCCGTTCCCGTCGCCCAGACCTTCTTCATGGACGACGATGTCCGCGCCAAGACCGAACTCGACGCCGTCGTCGCGCTCGTCGACGCCAAGCACCTGCCGCTGCGCCTGAAGGACAGCCGCGAAGCGGAAGACCAGATCGCCTTCGCCGATGTCGTCGTCATCAACAAGTCCGATCTCGTTTCGCCGGAAGAGCTGGCCCAGATCGAGGATGTCGTCCGCGCCATCAACCCGGCCGCCCGCATCTACAAGACGACCCGCTCCGGCGTCGATCTCGCCCGCGTGCTGGACCAGGGCGCTTTCAACCTGGAACGTGCCCTCGAAAACGACCCGCACTTCCTCGAGCATGGCCACGAGGATCACGTTTGCGGGCCGGATTGCGATCATCACCATCACCATCACGACCATGATCACGATCACCACCATCATCATCATGACCACGACCATGATCATCACCACCATGATCATGATCATGATCACGGCCACCATCACCATGCCCCCTCGCCGATCCATGACGTGACCGTACAGTCGGTTTCGCTGCGCGGCGGCGAGATGAATGCCGAACGCTTCTTCCCCTGGATCCAGAAGATCACGCAGACGCAGGGGCCGAACATCCTGCGCCTCAAGGGTATCATCGCTTTCAAGGATGATCCGGAGCGCTATGTTGTCCAGGGCGTACACATGATCATCGAGGGCGATCATCAGCGCCCCTGGAAGGATGGCGAGAAGCATGAAAGCCGCCTCGTCTTCATCGGCCGCGAGCTTGACCGCGAGAAGCTAGAAGCAAGCTTCAAGGCCTGCGAGGCGTCTGCCTGATGCCGACTGTTGCTCCGCTTGATATCGACGGCCACGTTCTGGCCGTCGAATTTTTAGGTGACACCCCCTTCTTCGCCAGCGCCGCCGGCGCAGTGCACCGCCTCGAAGGTGGCGACAAGGTTACCCAAGCCCACCAAGGGATGCTGACATGCATCCGCGACCCCCACAGCGAGAGCCTGATTTCGGGCGGTGAAGACGGCAAGGTGCTGCGGATCGCCGCCGATGGCAGTACGACGACCCTCGCCGAAGCGCCGCGCAAATGGATCAGCCAGCTTGCGGCCGGCCCGCAGGGCGCCGTCGCCTATTCCTATGGCAAAAGTGCCTTCGTACGCCTATCCGACGGCACCACGAAAGAGTTTGCCGAGGAACGCACGGTCGAAGGCATCGCCTTTGCGCCCAAGGGCCTGCGCATCGCCGTTTCCCGCTATAACGGCGTATCGCTGCATTGGGTCGGCATGAGCGCCCAGCCGGTCAATCTGGAATGGAAGGGCGCCCATACCAGCGTCACCTTCTCGCCCGATGGCCAGTTCATCGTCACGACCATGCAGGAAAACGCCCTGCACGGCTGGAAGCTAGACACGAAGCCGGGCGCCGAAGCCCGCCACATGCGCATGACCGGTTATCCCGCCAAGGTGAAGTCGCTTTCGTGGTCGAACAAGGGCAAATGGCTTGCCTCGTCGGGTGCTCCTGCGGCAATCGTCTGGCCCTTCCAGGGCAAGGACGGCCCGATGGGCAAGGCGCCGCTCGAGCTCGGCAGCCGCGCCAACATCATGGCCACCTCGGTAAAATTCCATCCGGCCGAAGATATCCTTGCCATCGGCTTCATCGACGGCATGATTTTGGCGGTACGCCTCGGCGACGCCAAGGAGGCGCTCCTGCGCCGGCCCGGCAAGGGTGCGATCACCTCGATGAGCTGGAGCAAATCCGGCAAGCTACTCGCCTTCGCTTCCGAAGCCGGCGACTGCGGCGTCGTCGACGTCTCGGCCTAAACAGAAAGACAAGGATCATGCCCCAGTCAGGAACGGCGGTTGCCGGAAATTCCCCTGCACCAGCAGAAAACGTCTGGGATGTGATCCGTTGCGAAGCCGGCAAGCTTGCGGAACGCGAGCCGACGCTCGCCTCGCTGCTGCAGGCACAATTGCTGGCGGGCAACACCAGTGCCGAAAGCCTTGCCAATGTGCTGGCCGCCCGTCTCTGCGTCATCAGGATCGAGCATGGCGACATGCTGTCGCTGCTGTCGGACGTGCTGACGCGATATCCGGCTATCCTGCAGGCGACCGAAGCGGATCTCGTTGCCGTGCGAACCCGCGACCCCGCCTGCACCACCTATCTGCATGCGCTTTTGAACCTCAAGGGCTTTCATGCCCTGCAGACCCACCGCATCGCCCATGCGCTCTGGACGGAAGGCCGCACGGAAATTGCGAGCTGGCTCTCCAACCTCGTCTCGCTGGTTTTCGGCCCGGATATCCATCCGGCGGCGAAGATCGGCACCTCGATCATGCTCGACCACGGCTCCGGCATCGTCATCGGCGAAACCGCCGTCATCGAGGATGAAGTGTCGATCCTGCAGAACGTCACCTTAGGTGGCACCGGCAAGGAAAGCGGCGACCGTCACCCGAAGATCCGCCACGGCGTCATGATCGGCGCCGGTGCCAAGATCCTCGGTAACATCGAAGTCGGCGCTTTCAGCAAGGTCGCGGCCGGCAGCGTCGTCGTGAAGCCTGTTCCGCCACATTGCACCGTCGCCGGCGTGCCTGCCGTGGTGGTCCGTATCCACCGCGCCGACGAGATACCGGCCGAGACGATGGATCAGAATATTTAGGTTTCGCGCTTGGGTGACCGGAGCCGCCTCACCCTTCGAGGCATTTCTATGCGTCGCTCCGAAATGAACCTCAGGATGAGGCGGAGTGGGCTGCAATCCTCTGTTGCCAAGCATCGGAAGATCAGCCCTCATGGTGAGGAGGCCCGAAGGGCCGTCGTGAACCACGAGGCGGGTGAGGGAACTCATCTTTCCTGCTTAGCCCGTGACAGAAGATAGCACCGCAAGCACGCGATGCGGGCACTTTCCACCCCTCATCCACCCGGCATGGTGGAATCAATTGCTTGCCGGAAAAGAGACGACAAAACCGAAATCCATTCGCCCCATCCTTCATGGAACTGTCACACTCCGTTGATAGCTCGGAATGGTTCTCTATGCCCGGCGTGGCGCAAATGCGCCGGAGCGATGCCCCCACTTGAAGAGGATATTGCCATGACTGGTCTTTCACGTCGCGCCGCCCTCGCAGCCGGCAGCGCGCTTACTCTTGTCTTGCTCTGTTCCACCGCCAGCGCCGCTGACACCGCGCCGGCACCGAATACCGCAACGCCGATCAAGCATCTCGTCGTTATCTTCCAGGAAAACGTCTCCTTCGACCATTATTTCGCGACCTACCCCAAGGCCGCAAATGTCGACGGCGAACCGGCATTCAAGGCGGCCGACAACACGCCGGCCGACATCAACACGCTCGCCAATGCCGGACTTCTCGACACAAACCCGAACAAGACCAACACGGCGAATGGCGCCGATGCGGCTGCCCCCTTCCGGCTCGACCGCACGCAGGCGGCGACCCAGTCGCAGAACCACGGCTATACCGCCGAACAAGCCGCCTACAACAACTTCGCGATGGACCTCTTCCCGGCCAATACCGGTCACGGCACCAAGGGTGCGGCCGGCGCTTTCGGCACCAAGGGACAGGTCATGGGCTATTATGACGGCAACACCGTTACGGCCTATTGGAACTATGCCCAGCACTATGCGCTGAGCGACAATTCCTTCTCCACCAATTTCGGCCCTTCGACCCCCGGCGCGCTGAACCTTATCTCCGGCCAGACCAACGGCGTCATCCTGCCGCCCGGCTACACGCTGGAGAGCGACGGCACCTATTCCAAGGGTCGCATCGTGCCTGACGGCAATGGCGGCTGGACCGCGATCAGCGACTTCGATCCCACAGGCGACGTTTGCTCGGTCGGCCAGACGGCACTGATGTACGGCAAGAACATCGGTGACATGCTGAACGAACACAAGATCACCTGGGGCTTCTTCGAAGGCGGCTTCGACCTCTCTCAGACCAACCCGGACGGCACGACGAACTGCAAGCGCGCGACCACCTCGACTGTGACCAAGGTCAACAGCGCCGACTATATTCCGCACCACCAGCCATTCCAGTACTACGCCTCGACCGCCAACCCGACGCATGCGCGGCCATCTTCCGTGGCGGCGATCGGCACGACGGATGCGGCCAATCACCAGTACGACATGACCGACTTCTACGCAGCGCTGAAGAACGGCAACATGCCGACGGTCAGCTTCCTGAAGGCGCCGGCCTATCAGGACGGCCATGCCGGCTATTCCGATCCGCTCGACGAGCAGGAATTCGTCACCCAGGTGGTCAACACCGTGCAGAATTCGCCGGATTGGAAGGATACCGCCATCATCGTCCTCTACGACGATTCCGACGGCTGGTATGACCATGCGCACGCGGTCGTCAATCCGTCGAAGCTCCCGGTCAAGGGCTATGACGTGCTGAGCGGCGACAGCTGCTCCATCGGTACGGCGCTGCCCGGCGTCAACGGCCAGCCCGCGCAGGGACGCTGCGGCTACGGCACGCGCCAGCCGCTGCTGGTCATCTCACCCTATTCAAAGACCAATTTCGTCGACCATACGCTGACCGACCAGACCTCCGTCATGCGCTTCATCGAGGATAACTGGATGGCCGGTGCTCGCCTCGGCGGCGGCTCGTTCGATGTGCTTTCGGGCTCGTTGAACAACATGTTCGACTGGTCCAAGGGTGACGCTCCCAAGCTGATCCTCGATCCGAAGACCGGCAATCAGGCTTCGTAAAACCATCAGGGAGACGGAAATGCCCTTGCAGTTCAACCGCCGTCTCCTGCCGCTCCTCGCACTCGCGGGCCTCTCGCTCGCGGGTGCGGCTGTCGGCATGGCAAACGAACCGGCCCCCGATGCTTCGGCAACCGACGGCTATGACGACCAGGCACCGTTGAGTACGGTTGCCCAGCTCGGCAAGAAGCTGTTTTTCGATCCCACGCTTTCGGGCGGCGGCCAGATGTCCTGCGCGACCTGCCACGATCCGGCGAACCACTACGCACCCGCCAACGACCGAGCCGTCCAGCTCGGCGGCCCGCATCTCGATCAGCCCGGCATCCGCGCGGTTCCGAGCCTCGCCTATAAGATGTCGACGCCGTCCTTCTCGATCGGCGAGGAAAGCCCCGCCGATGAGGCCGCCGAAGCCTCGCCGATGACAGAGGCGTCTGGCGTGGCGCTCGCCAATGCACCTGCCACCGTCGCCGGCCCGCTGACGGCGCAGGCCGTGGTCAAGGCCGATGCGGCCGCCGCGGCAAACCTCGTGCCGCAGGGCGGCATGTTCTGGGATGGACGCGTCGATTCGCTGGAAGATCAGGCGCTGCAGCCGATGATCTCGCCGTTTGAAATGGCGAATGCCGATGCAGCCGCCGTCTACGCCAAGCTGAAGAAGGGCTACGGCAAGGAGATTTCGGCGCTCTTCGGCGATAACGTAGCCAACGATCAGGACATGATGATTTCGGAAATCGGCTTCGCGCTGGCCCGTTATCAGGTCGAGGAACGCTCCTTCCATCCCTACACGAGCAAGTATGATTACTACCTGCTCGGCAAGGCAGTGCTGACGGATGCGGAAGCACGGGGATTGAAGCTGTTCGACGATGCGAACAAGGGCAATTGCGCCTCCTGCCACCTCGACAAGATGACCGGCGACGGGCAGATGCCGAATTTCACCGATTTCGAATTCGAAGCCTTAGGTGCGCCGCGCAACCCGGCCATTCCAGCCAATGCCGATGCCCATTATTACGACACCGGCATTTGTGGCCCGCTGCGCAACGACACCTATTCCGCCCAGCAGCAGAATTGCGGGCTGTTCAAAACGCCGACGCTACGCAACGTCGCAACCCGCCACGTCTTCTTCCACAATGGCGTCTACCGCACGCTGGAGGATGTCACCCGCTTCTACGTCAAGCGCGATACCAATCCGGAAGAGATCTATCCGAAGGATGCAAGCGGCAAGGTGCTGAAGTACGATGACCTGCCGACGCAATATCAGGCCAATATCGACGTCATCGACGTGCCGATGAACCGCAAGCTCGGCGATGCCCCTGCCCTGAACGACGCCGAGATCGCTGACGTCGTCGCCTTCCTGAAGACGTTGACGGATGGCTACGACCCGGCAAAGGACAGCATGAAGGCAGCTAAATAGAAAAGCCTCCGCCCGGATGGGCGAAGGCGTAACAACCTCAGAGACGCTCGCCCGTCTTACGCAGCCTTTGATGCCGGCGGTTGGGCAAGCTTGCGGCCGCTGGCAACGATGATGCCGACAGCGCCGTCGAGCCAGCCGTCCTTGAGTTCGAGCGCGAGGAAACGATCTCGCTGGAATGGACCCGGCATGACCAGATGACGGGCCTTGGAAGCAAAGAAGCCGAAGCGCTCGTAATAAGGCGCATCGCCGACGAGCAGGATCGCGCCGTGGCCGCGCTTCTTGGCTTCCATGATGGCGGCGCGCATCAGCGCCGAGCCGATGCCCTTGCCTTCATAGGCAGGGTCGATCGCCAGCGGACCGAGCAGCAGCGCCTCGACCGGACGGGTCTCGCGATCGACGCCGGCTTCGACGTTCCAGAGGCGAACCGTGCCGATGACGTGCCCGGCGCGATCGCGCGCGACCAGAGCCAAGCCTTCGGCCGGAACGCGGCCCTGGCGCAGCCTTTCGGACGACTTCTTGCGGCGGTCGGGACCCATGGCGCGATCCAGCAGGCTTTCGCGCGCAACGACATCGCCTGCATTTTCCAGGTCGAGAGTGAATGTGGACGGCGCAAAGAATGCGCGGACAGAATCAAGAACAGCGGCCATCTCGGCCTCCCGTGCCCAATACCGTTATCAGCGGTGGTGACGAACTATTGTGAGGGTGCCGCCCCGATTGAGTACGGGGGCGGCGATATCAAACTCAGATGATGTAGGCCTTCAGCGGGTCGAAACCGTTGAACGCCACAGCCGAGTAGGTCGTGGTGTAGGCGCCGGTGCCTTCGATCAGGACCTCGTCGCCGATGGTGAGCGAGACCGGCAGCGGATAGAGGTTCTTCTCATAGAGCACGTCGGCCGAATCGCAGGTCGGGCCGGCGATGACGCAGGGCTCCATCTCGTCGCCGTCGCGCTCGGTGCGGATCGGGTAGCGGATCGCCTCGTCCATGGTTTCGGCGAGACCGCCGAACTTGCCGATGTCGAGGAACACCCAGCGAGCGGCATCGTTGTCCGACTTCTTCGAAATCAGCACGACTTCAGCCTTGATCACGCCGGCATTGCCGACCATGCCGCGGCCCGGCTCGATGATCGTGTGCGGGATCTGGTTGCCGAAATGGGCGCGCAGAGACGCAAAGATCGCCTTGCCATAGGCTTCGGCCGAGGGAACGTCGCGCAGGTACTTGGTCGGGAAACCGCCACCCATGTTGACCATCTGCAGGTGAATGCCCTGCTTGGCGAGCGAAACGAAGACGCGCTTGGCATCGGCAAGAGCATCGTCCCAGGCATCGACCTTGGTCATCTGCGAGCCGACGTGGAAAGACACGCCGTAGGATTCCAAACCCAGCTGGTGAGCGTAGACGAGAACATCGACGGCCATCTGCGGGACGCAGCCGAACTTGCGCGACAGCGGCCATTCGGCGCCTTCACCATCGGTCAGAACGCGGCAGAACACACGAGCGCCGGGAGCGGCACGGGAAATCTTCTCGACTTCCTCGTGGCTATCGACGGCGAAGAGGTTAATACCGAGCGCATGCGCACGGGCGATATCGCGCTCCTTCTTGATGGTGTTGCCGTAGGAGATGCGGGCAGCGGTCGCACCGGCATCGAGCGCCATTTCGATTTCGGCGACGGACGCGCAATCGAAGTTGGAGCCGAGGCTCGCGAGCAGGCGCAGCACTTCCGGAGCCGGGTTGGCCTTGACGGCATAGTAGATGGCGCTGTCCGGCATGGCATGACGGAAGGCGTGAAAATTGTCGCGGACGACATCGAGATCGACCACCAGGCAAGGACCGTCCGGACGTCGGGTAGCGAGAAAATCGCGAATACGTTGCGTGGTCATGTCATTCCCTTTCAATTCCAAAAGCTCCGGGGAAAACCCAGAGGACAAAGGGCGACGCTCACTCGCTCAGGAACCAGCCGGTGGAGACCCCGGTACCGTGCAAATGCGCGAAGCGCGGATGATGAACGAGTGCCGCAAGCGGCGCTAATTCGCTTTGTCTGCCATGGATTGGAGGGAATATCCCAACCGCACTTCCGGCAATGAAGGTGTGCCTCTTCAGTAACCCCGGCTGATGGAAAGCCGGGAGAGAACAAAAAGGCCCGCACCGTCGTTGCTTCAGATGTCCTCGCATTTTTCGGTTGGCCGAAATAGCGACTGGAGGGGTTAGTTCCAGGTACCTTACCGATTTTCTCACCACATCGAGGATCGGCGGACACCCACGGGCACGTGCGACTTTGGGCTGATCCGGAAATAGGAATATTCGCCGTAATAATCAAGAAAATTTTTCAGCGGTGCCCGAAAAAAATAATTGAACAAATCGGCGCGTTTTGTTCAACATCCAGAAACAGTTAACGGGAGGCTTCGCCATGGATACTTTGACCCGGATTCGCGCCTTTATCGACGTGGTCGAAGCCGAAGGATTTTCAGCGGCGGCGCGCAAGACCGGCCGCTCCAAGGCGCTGCTGTCGAAATATGTCCGCGAACTGGAGGACGAACTCGGCGCGCTGCTGCTCAACCGCACCACCCGCCAGTTCTCCATGACGGAAGCCGGCCATACCTATTATCGCACCGCCTCCGACATCCTGAAGGAGATCGACAATCTTGCCGATCTCGTGCGCGAGAACAACCAGCAGCTTAAAGGCCGGCTGCGCATTTCCGTGCCGCGCACCTTCGTCGACGCCGATGTCGGCCAATCGTTGATCGACTTCGCCAAGGAGAACCCCGACCTCGCACTGGAAATCGCCGCCGACGACCGTTTCGTCGACCTGATCGAGGAAGGCTTCGACGTCGCCGTGCGCATCACCAAGCTCGAAGACTCCGGCATGATCGCCCGCAAGATCTCCGACTTTCGCGTCCATCTCTGCGCAACCGAGGCATTCCTCGAGCGCTATCCGACACTCGAGCATCCGACCGATCTCGCGCGCGTGCCCTTCATCATCGACAGCAACAACCGCTCGCAAGGCACCATCCGCTTCGTCGATGCCGACAGCACGACCTTCAACGTCTCCATCAACGGCACGCTCGAAGTCAACAGTCCTCATGCGACGTTGCGCGCGGCCCTTGCCGATCTCGGCATTGCCGTCGTCCCGGATTTCATCGGCCGCAAGGCGATCGAAAGCGGGCAGTTGCTGACTCTGTTCAACGATTATCTGCCGACCGATCGCGGCATCTATGCCGTCTATCCGCACCGGCGCTATCTTCCCGCCAAGGTCCGCATCTTCGTGGACTACCTTCACAACTGGTTCCGCAAGAATGGATGAGCGGTGGAGAGAAGCCCTCCGGTCCCAATTCCGTCTCATTTCCTGACCAGAGAACGAAGTGAATCAATGCTCACGAAGCACATCGGACGCATGAGAAAATCCGCGATCGCATACGCTGCTGCCCTGGCCGGCGGCCTGTCGCTCGTGCCGGCCGCGGTGTCGGCGCACCCGCATATCTTCGTGGAAGCGCGTCTGGAAGTTCTCGCCGGCCCGGATGGCAACGTGCAGGAACTGCGCAACGTCTGGCGCTTCGATGAGGTCTTCTCCTCCTCGGTTCTCATGGATTTCGACAAGAACGCCAATCTGAAGCTCGATCCGGACGAGCTTAAGGAGGTCGGCAAGACGGTGCGCGAGTCGCTCGCCGATTACGACTATTATGCGAACCTGACGCTGAACGGCAAAAACATCAAGGTCGAGAAGCCCGACGTCATCAACGTCGACTTCCGCGACGGCCAGCTGCTGATGTTCTTCGCCGTCAAACCGGCCGAACCGATGCCGCTTGCCAAGGGCAACAAGCTGAGCTTCGGTATCTACGATCCGACGCTCTACACCTCGATCGATTTTCCGAGCGACAACGAGCTGGTGACGGAGGGCGACGCCTTCAAAAGCTGTACGCAGAAGGTCGTCCGGCCCAATCCGGATGAGGTCATTGCCGAGAACAGGTCGACATTGACGGATGCCTTCTTCAACGATCCGACGGGGACGACCATGTCGAAACTCTTCGCAACGCGGATAGACGTCCAATGCTGATTTCGAAACCAGTGAAGCTCGTTCCGGCCGCCATGCTCGCCCTTCTGGTAGCAGCCGGCCTTGCCCATGCCACCGGCTCGCCGCTTGGCATCGGCACCGCCGAGCCGAGCTTCCAGCCGATGGGCGGCCCGCTCGCGCCGATCTTTCTCTACGTGAATTACGAGCAGCAGGCCTTCTATCGCGCGCTGACGAAATCGATCGAGGCCATGCGCCGCGATCCATGGGAACTCTGGACGCTCATCGGCCTCTCCTTTGCTTATGGTATCTTCCACGCGGCCGGGCCGGGCCATGGCAAGGCTGTCATCTCTTCCTACATGGTCGCCAACGAGATCGAGTTGAAGCGCGGCATCGCGATCTCCTTCGTCTCGGCGCTCATCCAGGGCCTCGTTGCCGTTCTCGTCGTCGTAGCCGCCTATTTCGTGTTGCGCGGTTCGGGCATCACCATGACGATGGCGACCAACGCCATGGAGATCACGAGCTTCGTCATGGTCATCCTCTTCGGCGGCTGGCTGCTGTTTCGCAAGTTGCGGGCGATGATACAGAGCCGGGCGCAGCGTCAGGAGATGCAGCTTGCGACATCGGCAGGCCCGATCAGTCTCTCGCTGTTCGAGGGCGCGGCAACGGGCACGGATTCACCGAGAGGCTTTGCTCGCACCCGCGCCATGGCGCCGGCAGCCGCCACCGGCTATCAATGCTATGACCCCGCACATGCGACCGATGACGGCGCCTACTGCGAGGCCTGCGGCCATGCGCATCTTCCCGATCCGAAAATGCTGTCGAGCGAGAAATTCAGCGTCCGCGAGGCATGGTCGGCCATCATTACCGTCGGACTGCGGCCCTGCTCCGGCGCCCTGCTGGTCATGACCTTCTCGATGCTGAACGGGCTCTATCTCGGCGGCCTGCTTTCCGTGCTCGCCATGTCGATCGGCACGGCGCTGACCGTCTCGCTGCTGGCCATCATCGCCGTCTTCGCCAAAGGCACCGCGGTACACTTTACCGGCAAGGGCTCCAGGCTTTCGACATGGGTGGGCAATGGCATCGAAATTTTCGGCGCGCTGCTCGTCATCTGCACCGGCATCGTTTTGCTCGGCGCCTCGCTGCAGACCTGAGACAGCTTCGATAGTGAAGCCAGGCGTGAGGGCTTTAAGACCCGTTGCGCCTCTGGTAGCGGGCACGTAGCCAGAAGACGAAGAAGAAGGCGAGGATAACAAGTACACCGAAGCCGGTGCCGAGCCATGGCGAGATGTTTCCGAGCCAGACGATGACGTTCGGCATCAGATAGAGCACTACGGTCGCCACCAGCAAGATAACGCCGGCTGCGATTGCCGCCGAGCGGGCTTCGCTTTTCTTATCCGTCAATGCAGTCGATCCCTAGCGCCATGACTTCTTTTGCGCCGAAGGCTTAGGCCAGCTGCCGAGGAAAGGCAACCGGCCCTGTCGTCACACGTGTCAGACTTTGGCGCCCGCAACCGTGGCTTCGATATGATCGACCAAGGCGTCCGGCAGGCCGAGACGGCCGGCAAGCAGATCGAGGTAGCCGCGCTCGGCACGTGAATCCGGCTCGATCGCGAGGCGCGACGCAGCATAGACCTGAACGCGCTGTTCTTCCGTCTTCGCCGAGGCGACGATGGCATCGAGATCGACGGGGTTGGCGAGTTCGCGCTGGAAGAAGCTTTCCGCCTCCGATCCGACGCCTGCCTCCTGCACCTTGCCGAGAATGCGCTGGCGCTCGGTGTCGTCGATATGACCGTCGGCGCGGGCGGCCGCAATCATGGCGCGGACCAGCGAGAGCGTAAAATCGTTGGTCGCAATTGCCGGTGTCGTGCTGAAACCGGAATCCGATGGCGGCGGCAGGAACTGCGGCTCGGCCTGCGGGGCCGATGGCGGCGTCGGCTGCGGCTGGTTGCCGTCCCGGTAATTCTTGTAGGCCTGATAACCAAGCCCTGCGATGGCGGCGAGGCCGCCGAGCGCCAGCGCATTGCCGGCGACCTGACGCCCGGTCTTCGTGCCGAGCAGAACACCGGCGATCGCGCTGGTCGCCATGGGATTATCCCTGGCGAGATTGATGGCCTGGGTGGCCCTGTCTTTCACCGTTCCTTGCACTCCCGGAACTTGCGACCCCAGGAATTGGTCAAGAAGCTTGCGGGCGTCGATCATATGGATGGTCCTCCGTCCTTGTACATGGTGATGGTGAAGGGGAGATAGGAAGCGCAACCGCAAATACCAATCCGCAGAATACAAAAAGGCGCGCAGAAACCCCTGCGCGCCTTTAAAATCGAATGGAAGCGGGTGCTCAGCCCTTGAGCGCCGCGGCCTCGGCTGCGAGCTTGGTGATGCCGGCCCAGTCGCCGGCGGTAACCAGCTCCTTTGGCGCAACCCAGGAGCCGCCGACGCAGATGACGTTCGGCAGCGACAGATAATCATGGGCGTTCTTCAGCGAGATACCGCCGGTCGGGCAGAAGACCGTGCCTGATAGCGGCGAGGACAGCGCCTTGAGGTAGGCAGCACCACCGGCCTGCTCGGCCGGGAAGAACTTGAGCACCGTATAACCCTCTTCCCGCAGCGCCATGACTTCGCTCGCGGTGGCAGCACCGGGCAGGAGCGGCACATCCGAGGAGCGCGCGGCATCGAGCAGCTCCTGCGTCGTGCCTGGGCTGACGATGAACTTGGAGCCGGCTTCGACGGCCGCATCCCACTGGCTGGTATTAAGGATGGTGCCGGCGCCGACCTCGGCTCCTTCCACTTCTTCCGCGACAGCCCGGATCGCATCGAGCGCGCCGGCGGTGCGCAGCGTGATCTCGATGGCCTTCAAGCCGCCGGCGACGAGCGCACGGGCGAGCGGCACGGCCGATTTCGCATCGTCGACGATCAGCACGGGAACGACAGGCTGCAGTTTCAGAATGGAAAGAAGCTTCGCGGTTTTCTCGCCCATGGTCGATGCACTCCCTTTAAAACGATTGAAATCCGGCTTTCGAATAGCCTTCCCGAAGGTGCTTGTCGAGACAAAAGCTCGCTTTAAATACGACGGGTAGGAAATTGCGGCAACTTGCTATACTCTGTTTCAATCTGTGCCGATGGAGCATGTCAAACGCATGGCAAAAGAGATCGAGCGAAAGTTTCTGGTGCGCGGCGATCATTGGCGTGAGTTCGTTTCGGAGAGGCTGATCCTGCGACAGGGATATATCGCCTCCATGGAAGGCCGTTCCGTGAGAATACGGCTGACGAACGACACGAAGGCGACCTTGACGATCAAGATCGGCAAGGCGATGACAAGGGACGAATTCGAATACGAGATCCCCATCGACGAGGCGGAGGAATTGCTGGGAACGGCGATCGGCCTCGTCATCGAGAAGACCCGCCACAAGGTGCCTTTCAAGGGCTTCACCTGGGAAGTGGATGTCTTCCGCGGCGCCCATCGCGGCCTTGTGATCGCCGAGGTGGAGATGGGCAAAGAAAGCGACAATCCGGAACTGCCGGACTGGATCGGACGCGAGGTGACCGGCGAATACCGCTACTCCAACCAGGCCCTCGCGACGCAGTTCGAGCAGGAGTACGATGAGCTATCGCATACGGCCTGACCGGGCGCTTGATGACGAGGTGCACAAAGCCGCCGCGCATCAACTCGGCAGGGCGATGGCCGAACTGACCGATAGGCCGCAGGGCCTGCATGAAGCGGTTCACGCCGCCCGCAAGAACGTCAAGCGCGTGCGGGCGCTGTACCGCTTGATAGCTCCGATCGCGAGCGAATTTCAGCAGCGGGAAAATCAGCGGCTTCGAGAGATGGCGCGCACGCTTTCCAGCGTCCGCGACGCGACCGCACTAATCGAGATCAGCCATTACCTGCAAGCAACGGCGGCATCTGCCGAAGAACTGCAGGCGTTGACCCGGGTGAGCGATCTGTTGACCGCAAGACGTGACCGGCTTGCGGAGGCGGAGACCGACCTGGAGGACAAGGCAAAGGCGGCAGTCGCCACATGCGCCGAGGCGCGTGAAGCCCTGAAGGACGCATCCTTCGATTGCGGCCGGCGCGACACGGCCAGTCTCTTTCAGAAGAGCTGGCGCAAGAATGCCCGCAAGGCGATACGGGCACTATCCGAATGCCACGCCGACGCTGCCCATGCAGAAAGCTTTCATGACCTGCGCAAGCGCAGCCAGGACTACTGGATGCATCACATGCTGCTGCGCGACGTCTGGCCGGCGGCGATGCATGCCAAGCAGCTGGAGGCCAAAGCTTTGGTCGACGTTCTCGGCCGCTACCTCGACATGTCGATATTGGCCGATGTCGCCGACCGCGAGCCGCATCTCTTCGACAGGAGCGACGATCACGCCCGCCTGCTGGAAGCGATCATTTCCCGGCAGCAGACCGCCCGCGAGGAGGCGCTGGACCGCGCCCGCTGGATCTTTGCCGACAAGCCGGAGAACGAGGCGCGAACCATAAGGCGCCTCTGGCTGGACGCGTCGGACTGAAATGGGAGAGGCGCCCAGCTCGCGCCGCTCAACCGGCTTGATCGGCTCTTGTCTTAGGCCCGCGCCGCACTGCCCTCCAAGCCAAGTCCCACCTGCGCGAAATAGCCTTCCAGCACTGCAACATTCCCGGCTGCGACGATGGCACCGATATAGCCGTCCGGCCGCACGAGCACCCATTCGCCGGGCGATAGATCGTAGATATCGCGAAGATGACCCCCGGCATCGACCATGTCGCCCGACGCGCCGAAGACATGGATACGTAGCCCTGCACGCGGCGACACCGATCCGGGTTCCACGCCGTAGCCGATCAATGTCCAGTGCGGACCTTGAAATAGGTCGAAGAGCCGTGTCGGCTGGCCGGCAGCACCACGGATCGGCGCATCCGGAACCCGGTCGCCGGCAGACAAGCGGCCGACACGTCCAGGCATTTCGAGCGCGAGCGAGGACGACGGGTAGCCGATATCGAGTTGATGCACCTCGCGACCTCTGCGAATATCGCCCTGCTTCTGAGCATCGAGAAGCCTCGTTGCCAGACCGAGCATCTCGGCCGCGACCGGCCGGCGCTCCTCTTCATAGCTGTCGAGCAGCGTATCACCGGCGCCATTGGCGACCGCAGCCAGCTTCCAGCCGAGATTGTAGGCATCCTGCACGCTGGTATTGAGGCCCTGCCCGCCGGTCGGCGGATGAATATGGGCGGCATCACCGACGAGGAAAACCCGGCCAACGCGGTACCGATCGGCCAGACGCGCATTCATGCTATAGGCCGACGACCAGGATACGGACTGGATATGAATATCCTGTCGCCCGGTCCGCTCCGCCACCATGGCCTCCAGCCCTTCCGCGGAAAGATCGATGTTGCCGTCCAGCGGGATCGGCCCCTGTATCTGGAACATTTCCGTTCCGGCGAGCGGGCAGAACATGATCTGCCGCGCCATGTCGCCTTCGTTGAAGCGGTGCCAGGCATCGCGCGTGAGACCGGTCAAGACAACGTCGGCCACGATGGCGCGAACGCCGAGGGTCTTGCCGGGAAAGTCGATACCAAGGGCGTGGCGAACGAAGCTGCGGCCGCCGTCGGCACCGACGAGCCAGCGCACCCGGAGAGTTTCCTCTCCCGCCGTGCCTGCGAGACGCGCCGTCACCCCGCCCGCATCTTGCCCGAAGCCAACCAGCTCGAGGCCGAATTGCGGCCTATGGCCGAGCTCGAGCAGCCTTTCGCGCATCACCCTTTCGGTCAGGAATTGCGGTATCATCAGGGGCAGATGGTACGGTTCAGCCGGTGTCGGGTCCTGATGCTCGGTAATGTCGGACTCGGTAAAACTGCCGTCATCGCGATATCGCCGCTCCGGCGGATAAAGGCCACCAGTCGCGACGATCCGGTCGAGAATGCCGAGATCCTCGAAAATCTCCTGGGTTCGTGGTTGAATGCCCTTGCCGCGCGATCCACGGAACGGCTCGTCCATCTTCTCGATCAGGCGGAAGGAAACTCCCCTCCTCGCCAAATCGATCGCAAGCGCCAGGCCAGCCGCGCCCGCGCCGCAAATCAGCACATCGGCTGCAAATTGCTCTGTCATTTCCGTCTCCATATGTGTAATATGCACATATTGAATGAAAGGCGGTCCCGTGTCAACGAAAAGCTTGCAAAATACACCTATTGGCGGTCGACTGCGCGAACTCCATAGTGCGCTCGTCGAGATCGTCGGCGTCATGAACCGGCCACAGCGCGATGAGGCAATGATCCGGGAGGCCGGCATCTCCCTCGATCGCGCGCTGTTTTCCCTCCTGGTTCTGGTGGAACGGCTCGGCCCGATCGGCGTTGTCGAACTGGCCGATCGCGTCGGACGCGACTACACCACCGTCAGCCGTCAGGTCGCGAAGATGGAAGGTCTCGGCTTGATCAGCCGGCGGGAGAATGCGATCGACCGCCGCCTCCGCGAGGCTGTCATCACCGAGAAGGGCAAGGAAATGACCGATCGCATCGATGAGGCGCGCGAGAGGATCGCACGGTCCATTTTCGCCAAATGGGACGACCAGGATATCGAAGACCTTGTGCGGCTCATGCGCAGGTTTGCCGACGACATCAAGGATGAGGCGCCCGAGACCCGCTAAGCATGTCAGCCAATCTGGACGACAATGCCTGCTTTTGAAATCGCTGGTCGCGCAACGTTGCGGCCTGTCGGCGATGGCATTTTGGCGCCTTCAGCCGCGATGACCAGCGTACTATAGGCCTGCGGCGTAAATCCCGATTGCCTGAAAGCTCACAAAATTGTATTTCCCCGCCATGACCGACATGCTTTCAGATCCACGGCGAGACACGACCGGCGCATTCCTCGTTGCCGCGCTCTATCATTTCGTTTCCTTCCCGCGCTTCGAAAGCCTGCGCGAGCCGCTGTTTGCGCTCTGCGAAGAAAAGGGCGTGAAGGGCACGCTGCTGCTGGCACATGAAGGGATCAACGGCACGATTGCCGGAACCGATGCCGGCATCGGCGCCGTCCTTTCATTTCTGCGCGCGCAGCCGGAATTTGCCGATCTGGAGCACAAGGAAAGCCGCGCGTCGAAAATGCCGTTCGTGCGCATGAAGGTGAAGCTCAAGAAGGAGATCGTCACCATGGGCGTCGAGGATATCGACCCCACCAGGGTCGTCGGCACCTATGTCGCGCCGAAGGACTGGAACGCGCTGATCTCCGACCCCGACACGATCGTCATCGACACCCGCAACGATTACGAGACCGCCATCGGCGTCTTCAAGGGTGCAGTCGATCCGAAGACCAAGACCTTTCGCGAATTTCCCGAATGGGTGCGCGACAATACCGGCCTGCATAACAAGCCGAAGATCGCGATGTACTGCACCGGCGGTATCCGCTGCGAGAAGGCAACCGCCTTCATGAAGCAGCAGGGCTTCGATGAGGTCTATCATCTCAAGGGCGGCATTCTGAAGTATCTCGAGGAAGTGCCGGCGGAAGAAAGCCTGTGGGAAGGCGCCTGCTTCGTCTTCGACGAGCGTGTCTCCGTCGAGCATGGCCTGAAGGAAGGCAGTCACAAGCTCTGCCACGCCTGCCGCAATCCCATTACGGCAGAGGAAGTGACCTCACCCTTCTACGAGGCCGGCGTTTCCTGCAGCCATTGCTATCACGAGCGCAGCGAAGAGGACCGCGAGCGCTATCGTGAGAGGCAGCGGCAGATCGCGCTTGCCCGCAAGCGCGGCCACGAGCATATCGGCTAAAGCATTTTCATAAAACTTCGCTGCTGCCTTCCCTCAGGAATGCGCGGGAGTGTCAGGCGGCAGCGTGCTCTTCGTCCAGCGCCGTCGCCATCTGCACGGCGAGCCGCTTGCTGATCTCGGCTTCCGGCATCGGTTTGCCGTAGAAATAGCCCTGCAGCTCGTCGCAGCCGAAGCCCGCAAGCGCCCTTCCCTGCGCCTCGGATTCGATACCCTCGGCCGTAACCGGGATATCGAGCGAGCGGGCCAGCGCCACGGTCGCCTTGACCATTTCGCGGGCGCGGTTGTCTTCGAGCACATTCATCGTCAGCGAGCGGTCGATCTTGATGCGATCGAAGCCGAACTGGCGAAGATAGCCGATGGAAGAGAACCCGGAGCCGAAATCGTCGAGCGCCACATTGACGCCGAGCCTCTTCAATCGCTCAATCGACTGGCGGGTGCGCTCCGGATTTTGAATGATGTAGCCCTCGGTAATTTCCAGCGTCACCCGGTCGGCCTCGATCTCGGTGCTGTTCAGGACGCTGCGGACATAATCCGCGAAGGCTGGATTGCGGAACTGACCCGGTGAAACGTTGACGGCGACATGCAGATCCGGCCATTGCCGCGCCGCCTCGCAGGCCTTGCGCAGGACGAGCAGACCCAACGCCTCGATCAAGCCGCTTGTTTCGGCGATGGGGATGAAGACCTCCGGCGAAATCGGTCCGTGGCCGGGACGGTTCCAGCGCACCAGCGCCTCGACGCCGATCATTTCACAACTCGATGCGTCGACCAGAGGCTGGTAGGCGACCGTCAGTTCCTCCATGTCGATGGCGCGGCGGAGGTCCAGCTCCAGTGCATTGCGCTCCTCGCGATGGGCGTCCATCGCCGTGTCGTAGCAGGTCATGCGGGCGCGGCCGGCTTCCTTGGCCTTGTACATGGCAAGATCGGCGCGGCGCACCAGTTCCTCGCGGTCGATCCGGCCCTCCGGCGAGCTTGCAATGCCGATGCTGGCCCCGACGACCACGACGCGGCGGCCGATCTCCAAAGGTTCGGAAAGGAAATCGAGGATCTGTTCGGCCAGCCGCAATGCCGGGGCGTCGTTGAGCTCTTTCGTCGGAAATACGATAGCGAACTCGTCGCCTCCAAGACGTGCCAGCGCCGCCTGCGGCGGCACCAGCACCTTGAGCCCGGCCGCCACGGCGCGGATGAGCTGATCACCCGTGCCGTGCCCGTAGGCGTCGTTGATTTCCTTGAAACCGTCGAGATCGAGATAGAGAAGCAGGACGTTCGTGCCGTCGGAGCGTGCCCGCTCGACCTGGCGATCGACATCGAGCCGCAACCCCTCGCGATTGAGGAGCCCGCTCAGCCGGTCGCGCAGCGACACCTGACGCGCCTGAACCTCCTCCGCCCGCAGTCGGCGCCCCGCGAGCGACCCCAGGATCAAGAGCACCACGAAGAACAGGCCGACCAGACCGAGCGCGCCGAGAACCAGGGGACGAACCTGCTGATAGCTCATGTCGCCCGGCTGGCGCGAGCTCCACATCAGCCGCCCAAGCGACTTGCCGAGCGGATCGACGATGGAGACCGCATGCAGCGCAACCGTATCCGGCGGCACCAGCGTCAGGCCACTGATGACATAGGTGTTGGAGAGCATCTTGATGCGGGCGGCATCGAGATAGCGCACAAGGATCAGATAGCGCCGATGACCCTCGGGCACCGGAATGCGGCCCGATCTCTCGCGGATCGTCGCGGCGCCGGCGGCGGCGATGCCGTCCCGCGTCATGATATAGCCCGAGGCTTCCGGCACACCCGTGATGCGCGTCGTGCGCGCCTGATCGACGAGCGCCCAGACGGCGGTCCCGAGCACATCCTCGATATTCTCTGTCATCGGTTGGCCGTCGTGATAGGCGATGACAGGCTTGTTGTCGTCATCGACGATGACTGCGGTGTCGAACAGCGCACCGTTGGAGGAGATGTCGCCATAGTTGCCGACGATCCATCCCTGATTGTCGGTTCCGTAGACGTGCCGCGCCGCATCGTTGCGCGCGGAATGGTCGTGCAACGTCGCTTCCAGCTGCCCTTGAAACGTCTTCAACGCGCCGACGGTCGTCTCCCAGGAGCGCTCGTCGTCCAGCTTGTTGGAATAATCGGCAACGCGGCCGATCGCGGTGAGCACCATCAGAGTCACCACGGCAACGACAAGAGCGAAGGAAACCAAGACGGCCGTCACGATGGAATGACGACCGATGTGTGCACTCTGACGCAGTGACTTGAAAGCTGCTCCCAACGCCTTTTCTCCTTGACGGCGAAGTCTGACGTCAGGTCTTCAATAAACGGTTAAGGGGAATCGGAGATTCCTACAGGAAATGGTTGTATATTTGCCGAAGTCGGGAGAATTCACATTCCGGCGGCAATTACCCGGCTAAAACGGCCGAGACTCATTGATAAAAGGCCGCTTTCGCGCGCTTCCAGCAGCATCGCGGCCTGCGCCTCATCGCTCTTGCCCGCAATCGGCAGACGCAAGAAAGCGTCCTCGACGATACGCAGCGACATGGTCTGCAGCACATCGGTCAGCTGTGCCAATACGAGATCGCCGCGATGCGAGGCATGGGCGAACATCAGCGGCTTGAACGGAACCTCGTCGCGCGACACCAGCCAATCCAGCGCGTTCTTGAAACCACCGGGTATGCCATGGGCATATTCCGGGCAGGAAACGATGAGGCCATCGGCCCGGCCGATCTTCCCCGCAAGTTCCAGAACGATGGATGGCGTTTTCTCGCCCTCATTGTCCGGATTGAAGATCGGTATTTCGCCGATCAGGTCGCAGATCTCAATGGTGACGCCAGCAGGACAGGCAAGCCGCAGCGCATCAAGCAGCCTGCGGCTGGTCGAGGCCCGCCGCTGGCTGCCGCAAAGCGCGTAAAGGGAAATCGGCCGCTGGATCATACATGATGTCTATCAGGCCCTGCCGATTCGGGCGACAAGTACTCTCCCCTTGGGGGGAGGGTCGGACCGGAGGTCGAGGGTGCGGTGACCATTGCGGGCACCGCCGCCCGCGGATTTCATGCGCTTCTACCCTCAAGGGGAAGCTAAAACCGCATCAATCCCCTTTGTGGTTGCCCTTCGGAAACTGCGAGGCAAGTTCCCGATACCACTTGCCGCTCTTCTTGATGGTGCGGACCTGGGTCTCGTAATCGACATGCACGAGGCCGAAGCGCATGCGATAGCCTTCCGCCCATTCGAAATTGTCCATCAGGCTCCAGGCGAAATAGCCGCGCATCGGATAGCCGTCCTTGATGAGATCGGCGACGACACCGAGATGCTCGATGTAATAATCGAGGCGCGGCTGGTCATCGACCTCGCCATTGACGACGCCCATATTGTAGCAAGCGCCGTTCTCGGTGATGTAGCAATCCGGCAGCTCGTAGCGCTTGTTCAGATCCTCGACGACATGCTTCAGGCCAGGCGAATAGACCTCCCAGCCGATATCCGTCCTGACGTCGCTGACCGGCGGCGCATCCTTCGTCCAGGGGAAATCGCCGCTCTTGGAGGCATCATCGAGGACGCGCATCGGCATGTAATAGTTCAGACCCCACCAATCGAGCTTTTGATTGATGGTCTTCAAATCGCCGTCCTCGACGACAGGCATGCGATCGCCGAGCGCCTCGACGAACTCCTTCGGATATTCGCCCTTGAAGATCGGATCGAAGAAGGCGCCGTTGTGGAACTGATGCGCGCGTTCGACTGCGGCGAGGTCCTCGGGGCGGTCCGAGCCCGGCAGGACGGATGCAGCGTTGAGCACGATACCGACTGGAACCTTCGGCGCCACGGAGCGGATCGCCTCGACGCCGAGGCCGTGGGCAAGGTTCATGTAGTGCATGGCGTAAAGGGCGGCCTGCATGTTGCGCTCGCCCGGCGCATGAACGCCATAGAGGTGGCTCAGCCAGACGATGCACCAGGGCTCATTGAAGGTGGCGACGGAATCCAGACGGTCGCCGAGACGGGCCATGACGGTCTTGGCATAGCGCTGGAAGGCGTGCGCCGTCGAACGCGCCGTCCAGCCGCCATCACCCGCAAGCGTCAGCGGCAGATCCCAATGATAAAGCGTCGCGAAGGTCTTGATCCCCCGCGCCTTACAGCCGTCGACCAGGCGGTCGTAAAAATCGAGTCCGGCTTCATTCACAGGGCCGGTGCCTTCGGGAATGATGCGCGGCCAGGCGATCGAGAAACGATAGGCTTCGACGCCCATCTCCTTGATCAGATCGAGATCCTGTTCCAGCCGGTTATAGTGGTCGCATGCGACATCGCCATTATTGCGCTGATAGACGCGGCCGGGCATGTTGGCGAAGGCATCCCAGATGGATGGCTTGCGACCATCAGCCTTGGTGGCGCCTTCGATCTGGAAGGCGGCGGTGGCAACACCGAATGTGAAATCGCCGGGGAAGCGATCGGCAAGAAGCTTCGGATCGATCATGATGAAAATCCCGTCTGTTATGGCTTCGTTGGCTGCGGTTTAACCAAGCGGCATGACAAAGTACAGTGCCGGCGTCTGAAAACTGTAACGTTGCAGGTATCGACAAACCAAGCCGGCTAAGGGCATCTCGTAAATTTCGCCGGCCGCGGCAATAGTTTTCGCACGGCTCGATAACAGCAATGTCAACAGTCGTGACTTGTCTTTTGAGCGCGGATCAATTGAGGGTAGTATTCAATCTTGACAACGAAAGGATACAAATGCTTCCTGCGATCCACGCCCTCCACCCTCATCTGCTGAGCCTCCTGCGCATCGTCGCATCGCTTGTGTTGTTCAGCTACGGAACGCAGAAAGTGCTGTATTTCCCGGCCGCGCAAACCGTGCCGCCTGTGGGGTCGCTCTCCTGGATCGCCGGCCTGCTGGAACTGACCCTCGGCTTCCTCGTGCTGATCGGCTTCCAGACGCGGATCGCCGCCTTCGTGCTATCGGGCTTGATGGCGTTTGCCTATTTCCTGCGCCACGCACCGCAGAGCTTCTATCCCGCACAGAACGGCGGCACAGCCGCCATCCTCTTCTGCTTCATCTTCCTGTTTCTCGCCAGCGCCGGCGGCGGCCCGCTGAGCGTCGACGCGCTCACGAAGCGCAAGCAGGAAGTCGCGGCCTGAGTGAACATGGTCCGAGGCGGCGTACCGTCTCGGACCAAGCCCAGACTGAAGCTTATACCTTGACCCAGGCGCCGTTGCGCTTCGAGGAAGCGACACAGGCCTCGACGAAAGCCACGCCCTTCACGCCATCATCGACGGTCGGGTAGATAACGGCCGGATCGATCGCCACGCCCTTCTTGCGGGCATTGATGGCGCGCGCCGCCTCGGTGTAGATCGTGGCGAACGCTTCCAGATAGCCTTCCGGATGGCCCGAGGGGATGCGCGAGACGCGCGCCGCGGCAGCGCCGGAGCCTGCACCATTGCGGGTGATCAGCCGCTTCTGATCGCCGAACGGCGTGTACCACAGATAGTTCGGATCGGCCTGCGTCCACTCGATGCCGCCCTTGGTGCCGTAAACACGGAGCTTAAGGCCATTCTCATGACCGGGCGCCACCTGGCTGCACCAGAGCATGCCCTTGGCCGGCTTTTCGCTGCCCTTCGCCTTGAAGCGCAGCAGCATATGGCCGTTATCGTCCAGACGACGGCCCTCGACGAAGCTGTCGAGATCGGCGGCAAGGCTGTCGAGCTCTAGACCGGTGACGAAGGAGGCGAGGTTATAGGCATGCGTGCCGATATCGCCGGTGGAACCGCCAGCGCCGGACTGGGCCGGATCGGTACGCCATGCCGCCTGCTTCTGACCCGACTGTTCGATATTCTCGGTCAGCCAATCCTGCGGATATTCCGCCTGCACGACGCGGATATCGCCGAGTTCGCCATTGGCGATCATTTCGCGCGCCTGACGGATCATCGGGTAGCCGGTGTAATTGTGGGTAAGGATGAAGAGCGCGCCACTCTCGTCGGCCACCTTCTTCAGCTTCTTCGCGTCGGCAAGGTTGGAGGTCAACGGCTTGTCGCAGATGACGTGGATGCCGCGCCTCAGGAACTCCTTGGCAGCGTCGTAATGCACATGGTTCGGCGTGACGATCGAAACGGCTTCGATGCCGTTCTTCAGCTTGGCTTCGCGGATCGCCATGTCGCGATAGCTCGAATAGGTGCGCGAGGGATCGAGGCCGAGATCGCGGCCGGAAGCGACGGCCTTGTCCGGCGAAGACGAGAGCGCACCGGCAACGAGATCGAACTGATCGTCAATGCGTGCCGCAATGCGATGCACCGCTCCGATGAATGCGCCGGCGCCGCCGCCCACCATGCCAAGCCGAATGCGCGGCTCCCGCGTCTGTTCCGATGATCCTTCGATTGCCATTTTGTCCTCCTGAATGAATTGAATTGTTTGAACACGATCGCGTGTCGCAATCGTCCCCTCTCCCCGCCTGCGGGGAGAGGGTCAGGGTGAGGGGCCGAGCCTTCTGCAGGCTCTGAATTGGTGGAAATATCGAGAAAGCCCCTCATCCGTCCTCAAGCGATTTCGCTCCGCTCCATCGTTTGAGTCCACCTTCTCCCCGCAATTGCGGGGAGAAGGGTTTGGATTACAGCCCCAGCATACGGCGGTTCGCCGCCTGGTCCGTGCCGCTGCCGGCAAAATCGTCGAACGCCTTTTCCGTGACGCGGATGATATGCGCCTTGACGAATTCGGAGCCTTCGCGGGCACCGTCTTCGGGATGCTTCAGCGCGCATTCCCACTCGACCACGGCCCAACCGTCGAAATTGTTGGCGGTCATCTTCGAGAAGACGGCACCGAAATCGACCTGGCCGTCGCCAAGCGAACGGAAGCGGCCGGCGCGCTCGACCCAGCCCTGATAGCCGCCATAGACGCCCTGGCGCCCGGTCGGATTGAACTCGGCATCCTTGACGTGGAACATCTTGATGCGGTCCTTGTAGATGTCGATGTTCTCGAGATAATCGAGGCACTGCAGGACATAGTGCGAGGGATCGTAGAGCATGTTGGCGCGCGGATGGTTCTTCACGCGCTCCAGGAACATCTCGAAGGTGATGCCGTCATGCAGGTCTTCACCGGGATGGATCTCGTAGCAGACGTCGACGCCGTTTTCGTCGGCATGATTGAGGATCGGCGTCCAGCGGCGGGCAAGCTCTTCGAAGGCGGTTTCGACGAGGCCGGCGGGGCGCTGCGGCCAGGGATAGATGAAGGGCCAGGCAAGCGCGCCGGAGAAGGTCGCATGCGCCTTGATGCCGAGATGCTTGGAAGCGGTGAGCGCCATCTTCACCTGCTCAACCGCCCATTCCTGCCGTGCCTTCGGATTCCCACGCACTTCCGGCGCGGCAAAGCCATCAAAGGCTTCGTCATAGGCGGGATGCACGGCGACGAGCTGGCCCTGAAGGTGGGTGGAAAGCTCGGTGACCTCGACGCCGTTGGCGCGGGCGACACCGGCGAACTCGTCGCAATAATCCTTCGAGGAAGCTGCCTTCTTCAGGTCGATGAGCTGGCTCGCCCAGGTTGGAACTTGCACGCCGACATAGCCGGCATCGGCAGCCCATTTCGTGATCGAATCCCACGAGTTGAACGGCGCCGCGTCACCGGCAAACTGGCCAAGAAACAGGCCTGGTCCCTTGATCGTCTTCATCTGTAATTCCTCCCTAATCGCGTTCTGTAAACGTTTCCGATGCCTTTCGGACCCAAATCCGAGGCGGCTTTGGTGCCGTAGCCTCAAAAAACTATAGGGTCTTCAGGATGAAAGTCGAATGCCTTGCGACCTAATCACGGCGCGCCGCCAACGGCAAGAGGTACGTGCCGCAAAATTTCCATCCACGTTGAGACGAGCCGATGGAACACTTAAAAAACGCCCGCCGAAATCGGCGGGCGCCTTGTAAAATCAACCGAGTGACCGATCAGAACGGTGAATCGGGGAAGTAGAAGTCCTTGGCATTGTCCTTGGTGACGAGTGTCGCATCGAGGATGTAATTGCCTCGAACCGGAACCTGGTCGTAGAAGTTGGCGGCCGTCAGTGCCATCGCGGTGCCGACCATTGCCGGCGGATAGAGCACGTCGACCGGGATCAGCTTGTCGCCGTCCATGACCTTCTTGATCATGTCCTTCGAGCCAGCGCCGGCGATGACATACTTGATGTCGGTGCGCTTGGCCTGTTCGATCGCCTGCAGCACGCCGACGGCCATGTCGTCATCCTGACACCAGACGACGTCGATCTTCGGGAACTTGGTCAGGTAGTCCTGCATGACCTTGAACGCGTCGTCGCGGTTCCAGTTGCCGTACTGGCGGTCGAGAACCTTGACGTTCGAGCCGGCAATACCCTTGTCGAAGCCGTCCTGACGCTGCTGGTCGATCGGGATCGGCAGGCCACGGATGATGACGACCTGAGCGTCCGGGTCGTTCTTCTTGATGTACTCGCCGGCGGTCTGGCCAAGCGCCGGGTTGTTGCCGGCAACATAGAGATCGCGGACGGAATTGTCGTTGTTGCTCGGCGCACGATCGACGAGTGTCACGAACTTGCCCTTGTCCTTGACTTCCTTGATGGCGTTGACGAGCGGGTCCGGATCGGACGGCAGGATCACGAGCGCGTCGATACCCTGGGTCTCAAGGTCCTGCACCGCATTGGCCTGGCTCGCAGCGTCCGGCGAGGTCTTGACGATAACGTTGAGGCCCGGATGCTCCGCCATCAAGAGCTTGGCGACGCGCTCGGCATGGAACACCACGCCCGAAGTCCAGCCATGGTCGGCGGCCGGAATGGAAACGCCGATCGTCACCTTCTTGTCCTCTGCGTGCACGGTGCCGGCCAGAGCCGCCATCACGACAGCCAAGCCTATTAGTCTTTTTCGCATGTTCTTCCTCCCAGATAGAGACAGGGCCTTGCTATGACGACCGGGCGCCCCCTGACCCGGTTATTCGCTATTTGCGAGCAAGCGAGCGCTGAACCAGCATGGCGATGATGATGATCGCACCCTGGATGGCACTGAGCAGATACTCGCTGATGAAATTGGAAAGCAGCATGATATTGCCGACGAGCTCGAGGATGAAGGCGCCGCAGATCGTGCCCCATACCCTGCCTGCCCCGCCCTTCAGCGCCGTGCCGCCGACGACGACGGCGGTGATCGCCTGCAGCTCCCACAGGTTGCCCGTGGTCGCCGACGTCGAGCCAAGCCGCGGTACATAGAGAAGCACGGCGATGGCAACGCAAAATCCCTGGATAACGAAAGCGATGGTGCGCACGCCGTTGACCGCCACGCCGGAATAGCGGGCGACGTCTCGATTGGAGCCAACCGCAATCACATGCCGCCCATAGCGGGTGCGATAGAGAATGAAGGCCGCAATGCAGGTGACGACGAGGATGACCACGATCGGCACCGGCACGCCGAGCACCGAGCCGTAATAGGCGGGCTTGTACAGCGCCTGAATATCCGCCGGCCGCAGAGTGATCGCGCCGCCCTGCGATAGCCAGGTCGTCAGGCCGCGATAGACGCCCATCGTGCCAAGCGTCGCGATAAACGGCTCGATCTTGCCCATGGTCGTAATCAGCCCGTTGGCGAGGCCGCAGAGGATGCCAGCAATAATCGAGAACAGCACAGCCGCCGCCAGCATCATGGTGGGGTCGGCAATGACGCCCGAGTTCATGAACAGGATCATCAGGCTCGCGACAAAGGCAACCATCGCGCCGACGGACAGATCGAGATCGCCGGCCGAGATGACGAAGGTGGCCCCAACGGCGATGATGGCGATAAAGGCGCACCGCGTCGCGACATTGGTGAGATTGGTAATACCGATGAAGTTCGGATTGACCAGAGCGCCGACGATCAGAAGCAACACCAGCGCCGCAAACGGCGCAACGGCCCTAAGATCGATATCCCGCCAGGAACGCCCCCGCCGGCCAGCCTTGCCGCTGCTGTCTTCGCCCACGCTCATAACCAAAACCAACCTCCCGTCCCATGACTGCTGGGAATTCGCCCTGCTCTCCGCCGCCCCTTCAGGCCGCCGTCTTTTTCTTCAGGCCCGCCGCATAGCGCATGATTTCCTGCTCGGAGATCTCGTCGCCTTCGAGCACGCCGACAATTCGTCCCTCGCGCATGACGGCGATCCGCGTGCACAGCCCGATCACCTCGGGCATTTCCGAAGAGACCACGATGATCGAATGGCCGTCGCGCGCCAGCGCCGAGATGAAATGATAGATCTGCTGCTTGGTGCCGACATCGATGCCGCGAGTGGGTTCATCGATGATGATGATCTGCGGCTCGGTTTCCATGACCTTCGCCAGAAGCAGCTTCTGCTGATTGCCACCGGACATGCGGCCGGCAACGATATTGCCGTCACGCACCCGAATGTCGAAGCGGCGGCGAGCACGCGTCAGTGCATTCGCCTCGCTGGAGGCGCTGAGATAACCGAACTTGCCGTGCCGATCGAGCGATTGCAGCGTCAGGTTGACCGCCATGCCCGAGTTCAGCAACAGACCCTTGGATTTGCGGTCCTTCGTCATATAGGCAAGGCCGGCCCCAATGGCTGCATGCACGTCATGCGGGGGCACCGTCTGGTCGTTGGCGACGACTTCGCCGGATATGCGCGAGCGCAGGCCGACGATCGCCTCCATCAGCTCGGTGCGGCCCGAGCCGATCATGCCGGAGAAGCCCAAGATCTCGCCCTTGCGCAACTCGAAACTCGCATCACGGACATAGCCGGTGGAGACAGAATTGACGCTCAGCACCACCTTTTCGTCGACATCGGGCTCGTTCTTGGCCGGATAGAGGCTGGAAAGCTCCCGCCCGACCATCAGCTGGGCGATCGATTCGCCATCGAGCAGCGAGGTCGGCGATGTCTTCACCCATTGACCATCGCGCAACACCGTGACGCGATCGGTCAGCTCCATGACCTCGTCGAGCTTGTGGGAGACGAAGACGAAACTCGTTCCCTGGTCACGCAGCTTGCGCACCTGCTTGAACAGGAAATTGGTTTCCTCGCGCGACAGAACCGCAGTCGGCTCATCCATGAAGACGATGCGCGCATCGCGGCTGATTGCCTTGGCGATCTCCACCATCTGTTTGTCGGCGACGGAAAGCGTGCTGATAGGCGCATTCTCATCGACATGCGAACCGAGCAGATCGAGCACGCGCCGCGTCTCCGCTCGCATATGCTTGCGATCGAGCACGCCGAAACGCGTGACTTCGCGGCCGAGAAACAGGCTTTCGGTGACGGTCAGATGGTCGGCAAGATTGAATTCTTGATGGATGATGACGATGCCGAGCGCTTCCGCAGCGCCGTTCGGCGGCAGCTTGACCGACTTACCATCAAGGAGGATTTCGCCCGAGGTCGGCTGCTCGAAACCGGAAAGGACCTTGACGAGGGTCGACTTGCCGGCGCCATTCTCGCCCATGAGAGCGTGGATCTCGCCAGCGCGAAGATCAAAGTTGACGCTGAACAGCACCTGCACGCCGTTGAAGGACTTGGATATCCCTCTCGCAGACAGCACGACAGTACCGTCGACGGCTTCCGAACTCATTGAATCCTCCCTGCGGTCCCACCCGCTTTCCATGGTGTGTAAACCTTTACATAACCTGTGTAAAGGTTTACATCATTGGATATCGTACAAATTTTCGTCGTCACCTTTGACCTCCACGTAAGTCTGTGTAGTCTCCAGCGCAGACGAGACCCCAAGGCAGAGCGCAGTGTCGAATTCCACGCCCGCAACTATCGAAGACGTCGCCCGAATTGCCAATGTTTCGATAGCAACGGTTTCGCGGGCAATCCATACACCGGAGAAAGTCGCCAATTCGACGCGGCTGAAAGTCAATCAGGCTATCGCCGTCACCGGTTATACCACCAATGCCATGGCGCGCAGCCTGAGGCTCGGTCGCTCCAATATGATCCTCGTCGTCGCCCCCGATATCGGCGATCCCAACTTCTCCAATATTCTCATCGGCCTGGAGAATGAGGCGCGCTCGCACGGCTACGGCATCCTCATCGGCCACACGCAGAACGACGCGCAGCGCGGGCTGGAATATCTGAAGTTCCTGAATTCCAACCAGGCGGCTGGCCTGATCCTCTTCACCGGCATCCTGCCCTTCGGGCATCAGACGATGACGGCGCGGCTGCCGCCGAGCGTTGGCGTGTTCGAGCCGGTTTTCAATGGCGGCATTCCCTATGTCGGCGTCGATGATATCGCCGGCGCCCGCAAGGCCGTCGACCTCTTGATCGCCGAAGGCCATCGCAAGATCGCCTTCATCGGCGATTCCCGCACCCGCCTCGCCTATAGCCGCCGGCGCATGGGCTATGAGGCCGGCCTGGATGTGGCCGGCATCGGTCACGACGTTCGCATCGTCCTGGACGGCGACGGTACCATCGAGAGCGGGCGGCTTGCCGTCGAACAGCTCTTCATGCGCGACACGCTGCCGACAGCCTTCATGTGCGTCAACGACCAGACCGCGATCGGCGTGATGATCGGGCTGAAGACGCGCGGCTACGACATCCCCGAGGATTTCTCCGTGACCGGCTTCGACGACGTGCCGCAAGCTGTCTTCATGACGCCGTCGCTGACGACGATCCGGCAGCCGCGCACCGCCATCGGAAAGCATGCGATGGCGCTCCTGCTCGAACTGCTGTCGGATGGCGAGCCGCCCGAGACGGAGATCCTGCTCCGGCCTGATCTCGTGGTGCGAAATTCGGTTTCGGCACCATCGCGCACGCGGCGATAGGCGGATGCCGCGATGACGCTCGGCAGGATCACTCTCTATGTCCGCGATGTCGAAGCGACGATCAGCTTTTACGAGAAGCATTTCGGGTTCAAGCCGCATCGGGAGGATGGCGATCGGATCGTCGAACTGCTGGCACAGGACGGCGGCGCTAATCTGATGATCCATGCGGCCGGTAAGGCGCAGAAAATGGGTCAGGTGCTGGTGAAACTGGTCTTCGACGTCGAGCATGTCGAAGCTTTCCGCACGAAATGCGCCGAAGAGGGACTGGAATTCGGCCCCATACATCAAGCCGATGGCTATGTCTTCGCCAACGCCAAGGACCCATCAGGGAATTCCATATCCATTTCCAGCCGCGCCTTCAGGCTGAAGTCGGGAGGCGATGGAGCACCGCCTCCCGAACCTGTCGATCAAACGTAGCGATTGACGACGTTTTCCAGCAGTTCCTGCTTCCCAGACTTCGGCTGCGGGTTGACGTCCTTCGTCTCGACCCACTGGGCGATCTGATCGAGCGAATATTCGCCGCGCAGCAGCTTCTGGCCTTCGGCGGAATCCCAGCCGGCGTAACGGTCGGCGAGCGGCTTGGAGAGCGCCTTGTCCTCGATCATCTTGGCGGCAGCCTTCAGGCCGCGAGCGCAGCAATCCATGCCGCCGATGTGGCCGATGAGCAGATCTTCCGGATCGAGCGACTGACGGCGCAGCTTGGCGTCGAAGTTCGTGCCGCCCGACTTGAAGCCGCCGCCTGCCAGAACCTGGTAATAGGCCAGCGTCATTTCCGGAACGTTGTTCGGGAACTGGTCGGTGTCCCAACCGGACTGGTAGTCGTTGCGGTTCATGTCGATCGAACCGAAGATGCCGAGCGCATTGGCAAGCGCCAGTTCATGCTCGAAGGAATGGCCGGCAAGGATCGCATGGCCCTGCTCGATATTGACCTTCACTTCATTCTCAAGGCCGTTCTTTTTCAGGAAGCCGTAAACCGTGGCAACGTCGTAGTCATACTGATGCTTGGTCGGCTCCTGCGGCTTCGGCTCGATCAGGATCGTGCCCTTGAAACCGATCTTGTGCTTGTATTCGACGACGAGATTGAGGAAGCGGCCCATCTGGTCCAGCTCACGCTTCAGGTCGGTGTTGAGCAGCGTCTCATAGCCTTCGCGGCCGCCCCAAAGCACGTAGTTCTCGCCGCCGAGCTTGTGGGTAGCGTCCATGCAGGTCTTCACGGTCGCAGCCGAGAAGGCGAAGACGTCCGGATCGGGATTGGTCGCAGCGCCCGACATGAAGCGGCGGTTGGAGAAGAGGTTTGCCGTGCCCCAGAGCAGCTTGACGCCCGTTTCGGCCTGCTTCTGCGCGAAGTAGTCGACGATCTCGTTGAGGTTCTTGGTGTTCTCGGCAAAATTCTTGCCTTCCGGACGCACGTCGGCGTCGTGGAAGCAGTAGTAGGGCGTGCCAAGCAAGGTGAAGAATTCGAAAGCGACGTCGGCCTTCAGCTTGGCGGCTTCCATCGTCTCGTTGAACCACGGACGAAGGAAGGTCTGACCACCGAAGGGATCCCCGCCCGGCCAGGTGAAGGTGTGCCAGTAGGCAACCGCAAAGCGCAGATGGTCCTCCATGCGCTTGCCGGCAACGACTTCATCCTTGTTGTAATAGCGGAAGGCGAGCGGATTGGTGCTGTCCGGGCCTTCGTATTTTATCTTGCTGATGTCACCAAAAAATCCGGTGCTCATATTTTGTCTCCTTGGGTTGGTATTTCGGTATTGCTTGTCTTTTTCATGCGGCGCTGCCCCTCACCCTAGCCCTCTCCCCGCTTGCAGGGAGAGGGGACGACCTCTGTATCCCAGCCAAGTAAAGCGTTAGGGACGGGCAGCCGTTGCCGCCTTCTCCTTCTCCCCGTCAGAACGGGGAGAAGGTGCCCGCCCTTCGACAAGCTCAGGAGGGCGGATGAGGGGCTCTCACGCACGCTGTTTCAATGCGCTGAAAGCGGCTTGATCGCGGGATAAACCGCCCGATAGCGCTTGTAGGCATCCGCATAGGCTTCCGTCAGCGACGCCACGGGATCGATCGTGCCGGCCGTCTGTGGCGGGGTGCAGACCGCGACCGGGTCGGCGCCGGTGGCGGCAATCAGGCCGAGGCGAGCAGCGCCGAAGGCCGCGCCGAAATCGCCGTCCGCCGGCAGGTCGACAGGCACGCCGAGCGCGGTGGCAATGGAGGCCAGCCAATAGCGGGAGCGCGAGCCGCCGCCGATGGCCGTCACGCGCGCAATGTCCGTGCCGGCGGAGCGCAGCGCTTCCAGATTGTCGCGGATGGCGAAGGACACACCTTCGAGCACGGCCTGCGTCAGCACGGCACGGCCGCTTTCATGGCCGAGACCGATGAAGGCGCCGCGGATCGTCGCGTCATTATGCGGCGTGCGCTCGCCGGAGAGATAGGGAAGGAAGGTGACGCTCGTCGGCGCCTTCAGCGTGTCGCCAAGCTCGGTGGTGAGCTCGGCGGCCGACTTGCCCGTCACATGCGAATGCCAGTTGAGCGCATCGGTCGCCGACAGGATGACGCCCATCTGGTGCCAGGTGTTGGGCAGCGCGTGGCAGAAGGCATGGACAGCGCTTTCCGGCTTCGGCAGGTAGGAGCCGTTGGCCGCAAAGAGCACGCCCGACGTCCCGAGAGAAACGAAGGCGGCGCCGTGGCTGACCGTGCCCATGCCGCAGGCCGAGGCCGCATTGTCCCCTGCCCCGCCGGCAACGACGGCATCGCCGGCAATACCCCATTTCGAGGCCAGCTCGCCGCGCAGCTTGCCGGCAACTTCGGTGCCTTCGACCAGCGTCGGCATCTGCCTTTCATCGAGATTGGTCGCGGCCAGCAGCTCCGACGACCATTTGCGCTTGCCTGTATCGAGCCAGGAGGTGCCGGCGGAGTCAGACATTTCCGACATGTGCTCGCCCGTCAGCCACAGACGCAGATAGTCCTTCGGCAACAGCACCCAGCGCACTTTGGCGAAGACATCCGGCTCGTTCTTGGCAACCCATGCAAGCTTCGGCGCCGTGAAGCCGGGGAAGACGATGTTGCCGGTCAGAGCACGAAAGCGCGGATCGGCGTCAAGCGCGGCAGCCTCATGATAGCTGCGCGTGTCGTTCCAGAGGATGCAGGGGCGCAGCACCTTGTCGTCGGCGTCGAGCAGCGTCGCGCCATGCATCTGGCCGGACAGGCCGATGCCGCGAACCGATGCCAGCTCCTTGGGATGCGCGGCCTTCAATCCCGCAATGGCTTCCTCGGTCGCGCGAACCCAGTGTGCCGGGTCCTGCTCGGACCAGCCTGGATGCGGGCGCGAGACATCGAGGTCGCCATGGGCGGAACCGATGATCTTCTGATTGCCGTCGATCAGCATCGCTTTGACGCCAGACGTTCCGAGATCGAGACCCAAATACATTAAATGTTACTCCCTATGCTCTGCAGCCTGAACGCTCAGGGCAGATTGTCCTTCAAGAAAATGTCGAGACGGATGCGCTCCTGGTCGGCGATGACGGCCTGACCGTCCGCGGTTGCCTTCATGACGCGGATGGCGCTGCGCACCTCATGACCGGCATCCTGATTGAGGACGGCATCGATCGTGCCATCCAGCAGCGCTGCCCGCGTATGCTGCGTCAACTCATGTACGACTACGGTCAGTTCACGCTCGGGCCGGGTGGCCTTCAGAGCCGCGATCAGGCCGCGGTTACCGGCACCGAGGCTGTAGATGCCGGCGATATCTTTGTTGTCCGACAGAGCCTTGGAGACGAGCGCTTTCGTCCGCTCCGGATCGTCACGTCCTTCCAGCACTGGCAACAGCCGCAGCTTGGGAAACTCCTCCGCCATCACGGCCGAAAAACCCTGCAGGCGCTCGCGATGGTCGCGTACCAGCATGGAACCGGCAAGAACGGTGAGATCGCCCTCGCGGCCACCGAGGAACCGCCCGAGCAGCCGGGCAGCCGTACGGCCAGCGGCGATGTTGTCGATGCCGGCATAGTGATGCCGGTTGGAATCGGTAAGATCCGACACCAGCGTGACGACCGGAATGCGCTCGGAAACAAGCCGGTCGACCGCGGCCCGCACCTCCGGCGCGTCGGTCGCCACCAGGGCGACGCCGGCAATATTCTGCCCCTGCAATGCGTCCAGTGCTGACACCAGGGCGAGGACATCGAAGGCCGGCACTTCGACGATGCGGATATCCGTGCGTTCCATGCCCGCGCGCAAGGTCGCCTGATGCACCTCGGAACGCAGCCCGTGCATGAAGGAATTGTCGCCGGTCGGCACAATGAAAACGAGGGGGTAGACACGGCCCTTGGCCAGATTGGCGGCGGCGACATCGCGGATATAGCCGATCTGGCGGATGGCGGCCTCCACCTTCTCCCGCGTCACCAGCCGCACGCCTGGCCGCTGGTTCAATACCCGGTCCACGGTGGCAAGGCTGACGCCCGCAGCGGCGGCAATATCGTGCACGGTCGGTCTCATCGGTTCCTCCTGACGAAAACCTTACTGCGATTTCTGATGTACGTAAATCAGAAATTTTCAGACGCATACTTTTCCGGCCATGACAGCAAATAAAAAAGGCCCCTCACGAGGAGGGGCCATGCCTTGGGAGCATTCTTTAAGAACCGGGTCAGTGGCCTCCGCCACCGCCTCCGCCACCGGGCACGTTCGGCTTGCTCAGCATCAGGACGCCAAGGATCATTGCGAGGAACAGCACGGTCAGCATCAGGAAGATATCGCTGAAGGACATGACGATCGCCTGCTGCGTCGCCATGTTGACCATCTGTTTCAGCGCCGCCTGCTCGCCATCCAGACCGGCCGCATTGAAGTTGGCGGCCATGTTGTTCAGCTGGGTGACGGCAGCATGGCTTCCCCAATGAATATGGTCGCGCAGGCTGAAATAGTGCTGGTCCTGCCGGTTCGTCAGCAGCGTGTTGATGATCGCAAGGCCAACGGCGCCGCCGAGGTTACGGGTCAGGTTGAACAGGCCTGACGCCCCGCGCATGCGGGCTGGCGGCATGGTTCCGAGCGCAATGTTGTTGATCGGCACCATGCAGAGCATCAGGCCAAAGCCGCGCAGAATCTGCGGAATCAGCAGCTCCCAGAAGTCCCAGTCCACCGTCAGATGCATCATGATGTAGGTACCGGCCGAGAAGCTGGTGAAACCGATGATCATGAGAATGCGCAGATCGACCTTGCTCGACAGGAAGCCGGCCAGCGGCGCGGTGAAGAACATGGTGAGACCTGAAACGAACATCGTCTCGCCGATCTGCAGCGAATCGTAACCCCGAATACGCGCGAGATAGAGCGGATAGATATAGGTCAGACCATAGAGACCGATGCCCATGACGAAGGAGAACATCGAACCGAAGGAGAAGTTCTTGTTCGTGAACGCCTTCAGATCGACCACCGGGAATTCCACCGTGAAGGCTCGGTAAAAGAAGATGACCGCACCGATGGCGGACGCGATGGCGCCGGCGACGATGTAATTATCGTTGAACCAGTCGTTCGTATTGCCTTCCTCGAGCACATATTCCAGCGCGCCGAGGAAAACGCCCATCGAAAGTAGGCCCCACCAGTCGAACTTCTTGAACAGTGACAGTTCGGGCTTGTCGAAATCGATGAAGTTCCAGGTGACGATCGCAACGATGATCCCAGGCGGGATATTGACGAGGAACAGCCAGTGCCAGGAGAAGGCATTGGAAAGGTAGCCGCCCACCGTCGGACCAATGGTCGGCGCCAGCGTCGCGATCAGGCCGATGATCGGCGAGACGACGTTGCGCTTCGATGGCGGGAAGATGGTGAATGCCGCCGCAAACACCGAGGGGATCATGCCACCGCCGATGAAGCCCTGCAGGGCGCGGTAGATGATCATCTGGTCGATGTTCGTTGCGGTCGCAGCAAGCGCGCTCGCTGCGGTAAAACCGGCGGCCGAAATCGCGAACAGGTAGCGCGTGGAAATGATGCGCGCCAGCGTTCCCGACAGCGGGATCATGATGACTTCGGCGATCAGATAGGCCGTCTGGACCCAGCCGATTTCATCCGAGCCCGCGCTGAGGCCGGCCTGGATTTCGCTGAGCGACGCCGAGACGATCTGAATGTCGAGGATCGACATGAACATGCCGAGCACCATCGCCAGAAAGGCGATGAGTTTTTTCGTCTCTATATGATCCGACGCTGGCGCGGCGGGCCCGGCCGCGCGTGGAGGCGACCCGGCTGTAGTGCTGGCGGACGACATGGTTCGTCTCTCCCGAGCTTGATCGCTTACTTGTCCGGCGCCGTGCGGGTATCGACGTCGACGACGACGCTGAGGCCTGCGCGCAGACGACCGGAATTGAGCGCATCCTGCGGCAGTGCGATGCGGACAGGCACGCGCTGGATGATCTTGGTGAAGTTACCCGTCGCGTTTTCCGGCGGCAGCAGCGAGAAGACCGAACCGGATGCCGGCGAGATCGACTCGACGGTGCCGACGATCGGATGGTCGCTATAGGCATCGACGTGGATATTGACCTTGGAACCGGGAACCAGATGCTGGATCTGCGTTTCCTTGAAATTCGCGTCGATATAGAGCTGGCGGATCGGCACGATCGCCATCAGCTTCTGGCCGGGGGAGACAAGGTCTCCTTCCTGTACCGAACGATTGCCGACGATACCGTCATAGGGCGCCTTCAAAACGGTGAAGGACAGGTCGCGGGCAGCCTTGTCACGAGCGGCCTCAAGGCCCTTGATCGTGCTTTCGGCCTGCCGGCGCTGCGCCTGCAACAGGTTGATGTTGGCCTGCGCGGATGCGATGGCGGCGTCGCCGCCGACCAGATTGGCCTTGGCCTGATCAAGCGCGATATTGGCGCTATCCAAAGCGGCCGTGGTGCCGACCGACTTCGATTGCAGTTCGGCAGCGCGCGTCTGGGTGATCTGGGCGCCGCGGACCGTGGCTTCCAGGGCAACCTTCTGCGCCTGCGACTGGGCAAGGGCTGCCTGGCCGGCAGCGATCTGTGCATCAATGGTATGGAGTGAAAGCTGTTCGGTATCGAGCGAGGCCTGAGCCTGTCCCAATGCCAGCTTGTAGTCGCCGTCATCCAGCGTCGCGAGCACGTCGCCCGCCTTCACCTGCTGGTTGGCAACGACGTCTACCTTGGCGACATAGCCTGTCACCTTCGGCTGAATGGTCGCGATATCGCCGCCGATATAGGCGTCGTCGGTGGAGACCATGAAGCGGCCGTTCGTCCACCAGTCATAGCCATACCAGCCGCCGGCTGCGAGAGCCGCGACGATGATGATCGGAAAAGCCAGGCTGCGCCGCTTCTTTTCCGGCGGCGGTGGGGCCGCGGGGGCCGGAGCGGCAGGCGCAGCCTGGGCGGGGGCCGGGTTGCTGCGCGTCTCGGCAACAGGGGCATCCGCAGGCGCACCAGCGTCCTGGGCTTCTGCCTCTGCATCAGCATCCACGATGCGCGCTACATTGTTTCCATGACTTGACGACATTATCCCTACCACCGAAAATCTGGGCAAAATAATCGAACCGAACGGTTCGGTTCAATTGACATAGAGCCTTTTTCATTCCATATCAAGAGATATCGAACTGAGCGGTTCGATTTAATTGGCGAATCTGTTTAAGAATCAGAAAAAGTGATCGAATGGATCGAATGAAGGAGACGATGAAACACGAACCGCAAAATGCCGCCATATTGAACGCGCCCGCGCCAGGCTCCGGTGGACGTTGGGCAGCTGGCGAAGATCCGGTCAAGCGCCACCAGATTCTCGAAGGCGCCAAGCGCGTCTTTATGAAAATGGGGTTCGACGCGGCGAGCATGAATGATGTGACGCGTGAAGCCGGCGTCTCCAAGGGCACCCTCTACGTCTATTTCGCCAACAAGGAAGACTTGTTTGCCGCCATGATGGAGAGCGAGCGCACCTATTTCGTCAATCTGGTACGCACGGCGCTTTCCGACGAAGCGGATGTTACGACGTCCCTTTATGATTTCGGCATGGTGTTTGTGACGCATGTCACCTCGAACAAGACCATCAACGCCATGCGCACGGTCATCGGCGTGCGCGAGCGTATGCCGTCGCTCTGTCAACGTTTCTTCACCGGCCCGGAAAACCTGCGTACGGTGCTGCGCGGTTTCCTTGAGCGCCAGGTCGCGGCCGGCCACCTCAAGATCGACGATTTCGACATGGCCGCCCGCCATTTTCTCGAAATGGCCAGCGGCGGCTATTTCAAGCTGCGGCTGTTCGGCGATATGGACGAGCCTCCCTCGAAGGAAGAGATCGATTATGTCGTTCGCGGTGCCGTGCGCGTCTTCCTGGCCGGTTACGGCCCCGATCGCAAGGATTAGCACGCGCGACCTTCCTCTTTCGCCTGTAAGCGCGTAGCGATCCAACTCCGCAATAGCGATCAAGCATCGCGGCTGCCGGGAGCCTATGAGTAATCCGGCAACCAGGGGAGTGAACAATGAGCGCGATCGGACGAGCCATATGGTTTATCGAAAGCCATTTTGCATCCGACGTCTCGCTCGATGAGATCGCCGAGACGGCCGGGCTGTCGCGCTATCATCTGTCACGCGTCTTCGGCATGACGACAGGCCACTCGATCAGTGGCTATATCAGGAGCCGCCGCCTCAGCGGAGCCGCTCTCGCACTGACCGACAGCTCCTCCT
This sequence comes from Martinezella tropici, assembly GCA_000799755.1. GTDB lineage: Bacteria > Pseudomonadota > Alphaproteobacteria > Rhizobiales > Rhizobiaceae > Rhizobium > Rhizobium tropici_A. Next base: position 114,184 of record JUHI01000002.1, on the reverse strand, counting down.
CCATTCTCCAGGTTGCCCTCGATGCCGGCTACGGCTCGCACGAGGCTTTCACCCGTGCCTTCCGCGAGCAATTCGGCGTGACGCCGGAAGGCCTGCGCAAGCAAGGGCACGTTCGCAACCTCGCTCTACAGGAGCCGATCAGAATGGACGACACCCGCCTTCCCAAACTCGACGCACCGCGCTTCGAAACCCACCCCGCAATGCTGCTTGCCGGCCTTGCGGAAACCTATGCCTATGAGGCGACACAGGCGATCCCCTCGCTCTGGCAGAAATTCAACCAGCATTTCGGCCATATTCCCGGCCAGGTCGGCAACGTCGCCTATGGCGTCTGCACCCAGGCGGAGGAAGGCAGTGAAGGCTTTCGCTACATGTCAGCAGCCGAAATTTCCGCCACGGACGACCTGCCCGAAGGTTTCGTAACAACGAAACTGCCGCAGCAGCGCTACGCGATCTTCACGCATCGCGGCCATATCTCCGGCATCTCGGCCACCGTGCATCAGATCTTTGGTGAATGGCTGCCGCAATCGGGTCATCAACACGCCGGCACGCCCGACATGCTGGAGCGTTACGACGACCGTTTCGATCCGCGCACCGGCATGGGCGTGACAGAAATCTGGCTGCCCCTGAAAGCCTGAACAAGCATCCGCCGCCATGAAAATGGCGGCGCCGCTTGTACAACCAACGGCACTCCTTACATTACGGCCATTCTGGAGAGGCCGGGGCTGGGGGTCAGCATCGGCGAATGCTGACAAAAAGGGGAAAGTCGTCAATGGATATTATGGGGTTGGTACAGGACCCGGGCGCGTGGGTGGCGCTCGTAACGCTCGTTGTCATGGAGGTCGTCCTCGGCATCGACAACCTCATCTTCATCTCGATCCTGACCAACAAGCTGCCGCCGGAGCACCGCGAGAGGGCCCGCAAGATCGGCATCGGCCTCGCCCTCGTCATGCGTCTCGCCCTGCTTGGAACCGTCGCCTGGATCGTTCAGCTCACCCAGCCCGTTTTCGAACTGTTCGGCCACGGCTTCTCCTGGAAGGACATGATCCTGATTGCCGGCGGCCTCTTCCTCGTCTGGAAGGCGACCAAGGAAATCCATCACAATGTCGATCCGCAGGAACAAGGCGAGGATTTCATTGCCAAGTCGACGACATCGACCTTTGCCGCGGCCATCGGCCAGATCCTTTTGCTCGACCTGGTCTTCTCGGTCGACAGCATCATCACCGCCGTCGGCATGACGCCGCACCTGCCGATCATGTTCGTCGCGGTCATCGCAGCCGTCACGGTCATGCTGGTTGCCGCCAATCCGCTCGCCAATTTCATCGAGAAGAACCCAAGCATCGTCATGCTGGCGCTCGCCTTCCTGCTGATGATCGGCACGACGCTGATCGCCGAAGGCATGGGCGTACACGTGCCCAAGGGCTATATCTACGCCGCCATGGCCTTCTCCGCCCTCGTGGAGGTACTCAACATGATGGCGCGCAACCGCCGGAAAAAGGCATCCGGCGGCCATTGATAACGAGATTCGCGCCCCGAAACGGGCGCGGCGTCCTCAATCCTGGACGTGCACGTCGACCCACTCGCCGACATCGCCGCGTCCGTAGATATCGACCTTGATCCAGACGTTGCCGCGAACGATGTAGTTCCCGGCATCGTCGGCGATATTGCCGTTTGCCAGCATCGCTTCGAGCTTCGCTCGGTTTGACGGCAAGGAGAAGAAACTGTCACCCTGGTCGCCGCGGTCGCGGCGGCGATAGGCGTGATAATTGGCACGATCCTGGCGGATGATCTGCCAGGGCAGCGTCAGGCGCTCGCCCTTGGAATTATAGAGATCGTCATTGCCGATATAGGCGCGGTATGACTCGAGCAGTTTCGCGGAACTGTCGCGGGTTATGGTTGACTGGGCCGCGGCAGCATCGACCATCGAAACCGCCAATAACAAGCTCAAAATCAATTTCTTCATAGTATCCTCGCGGTGAACGATTGAAGACCTATTTCGCCACTGCCGCGAAAATTGCAAATCAAATTCGGCAAGCGTAAGGCTTTTCTCCCGAAACGCTTACGAAGGGTAAAGACGTCTCGCGAATTTGAGAGGCCGGCCCTTTTCGACGCAGCACGGCGCGCCTGGCGTCCCGACCAGCGCTTGCGGCGCAGTTTCCCTTGACGCCATCCCTTGAATATGGCCTAAGGCCAACCATACGGAAAACGCTGATAGAAGCGGCAAGACGCCCTTTTCCGGCCGGTTTCCTGATCCAGATAGACATTTTCGGCTGGACGGCGCTTGTCCTGAGCGCGGCCCGGCCTTTTATGACGGGCAAACAAGATGACCACTTCAGGCGTTCGCGTCCGCATCGCACCCTCCCCCACCGGCGAGCCACATGTCGGCACCGCTTACATCGCGCTGTTCAACTATCTCTTCGCCAAGAAACACGGCGGCGAGTTCATCTTGCGCATCGAGGATACCGACGCGACCCGCTCCACCCCGGAATTCGAGACCAAGGTTCTCGATGCGCTGAAATGGTGCGGCCTCAAATGGTCCGAAGGTCCCGATGTCGGCGGCCCCTACGGCCCCTATCGCCAGAGCGACCGCAAGGACCTTTACAAGCCCTATGTCGAGCAGATCGTCTCGGCTGGTCACGGCTTTCGCTGCTTCTGCACGCCGGAGCGCCTGGAAAAGATGCGCGAAGCGCAGCGCGCCGCTGGCCTGCCGCCGAAGTATGACGGCCACTGTTTGAACCTCTCGGCCGAGGAAGTCACCACGCGCGTCGCTGCCGGCGAGCCGCATGTCGTGCGCATGAAGATCCCGACCGAAGGCTCCTGCAAATTCCATGACGGCGTCTATGGCGACGTGGAAATCCCGTGGGATGCCGTCGACATGCAGGTCCTCCTGAAAGCGGATGGCATGCCGACCTATCACATGGCCAACGTCGTCGACGACCATCTGATGAAGATCACCCACGTCGCGCGCGGCGAGGAATGGCTGGCTTCGGTGCCGAAGCACATCCTGATCTATCAGTATCTCGGCTGGGAGCCGCCGGTGTTCATGCACCTGTCGCTGATGCGCAATGCCGACAAGTCGAAACTGTCGAAGCGCAAGAACCCGACCTCGATCTCCTATTATACGGCACTCGGCTACATCCCCGAGGCGCTGATGAACTTCCTCGGCCTGTTCTTCATCCAGATCGCCGAAGGCGAAGAGCTCCTGACGATGGATGAGCTTGCCGCAAAGTTCGACCCGGAAAATCTCTCCAAGGCCGGCGCGATCTTCGACATTCAGAAGCTCGACTGGCTGAACGGCCGCTGGATCCGCGAGAAGCTCTCGGAAGAAGAGTTCCAGCACCGCGTTCTGACCTGGGCCATGGAAAACAGCCGCCTGCAGGAAGGCCTGAAGCTGTCGCAGTCGCGCATCACCAAGCTTGGTGAGCTGCCCGATCTCGCCGGCTTCCTGTTCAAGTCCGACCTCAACCTCGATCCCCAGGCCTTCGCCAAGATCAAGTCGACGCCTGAAGAGTTGCTGGAAATCCTGAACACCGTGCAGCCGGACCTCGAGAAGATCCTCGAATGGAATGTCGAGACGATCGAAGCCGAGCTGCGCGCCATCGCCGACCGCATGGGCAAGAAGCTGAAGGTCATCGTCGCCCCGCTTTTCGTTGCCGTATCGGGCTCCTCGCGCTCCCTCCCGCTTTTCGATAGCATGGCGATCCTCGGCCGCTCCGTCGTCCGTCAGCGGCTGAAACTAGCCGCGCAGACCGTTGCGACCCTCGTCGGCCCGAAGAATTGAACCGGACTTAAAAATCATGAACGAGAAGACCGAAACATCCGCCCTCTCCTCCGACGCGACGGAAGTCCGCCGCCAGAAACTGGCGCTGCTGCGCGAACAGATCGGCGAAGTCTATCCCGCGCATTTCCACCGGACGATGACCAATGCCGAGCTGGCCGCGAAATACGAAGGCCTGGAGCCGGACACCGAAACCACGGACGTCGTCACCGTCGCCGGCCGCGTCTATTCCTCGCGCAACTCAGGCATGTTCATGGACATCCATGACGCCTCGGCCAAGATCCAGATCTTCAGCCACAAGGACGTGACCTCGGAAGAGGCCCGCTCCCTGCTGCCGATGATCGATATCGGGGACATCATCGGCGTGACAGGCGTCGTGCGCCGCACCAAGCGCGGTGAACTGACGATCAATGCCCAGCAGATCACCATGCTGACCAAGTCGCTGCTGCCGATGCCGGAAAAGTGGCACGGCCTGTCCGATATCGAGCTGCGCTACCGCAAGCGCCACCTCGACATCATGACCAACGAGGAATCGAAGCTCCGCTTCCAGCAGCGCAGCCGTATCGTCTCGGGCATCCGCCGCTTCATGGAAAATGACGGCTTCATGGAAGTCGAGACGCCGATGCTGCATTCGGTCTATGGCGGCGCCACCGCTGAACCGTTCAAGACGCACCACAACACGCTGAAGCTCGACATGTACCTGCGAATTGCGCCGGAACTGTTCCTGAAGCGCACGCTGGTCTCCGGTCTCACCGACAAGGTGTTCGAGATCAACCGCAACTTCCGCAACGAAGGCGTCTCCACCCGGCACAATCCCGAATTCACCATGATGGAGTGTTATTGGGCTTATGCCGACTACGAGGACATCATGGACCTCGTCGAGCGTCTGTTCTCGACGCTCGCCATGTCGATCCACGGCAGCACGGAATTCGCTTTCGGCGACAAGCAGATCTCCTTCAAGGGTCCGTTCCGTCGCGTGCCGATGCCTGACGCCGTCAAGGAAGCGACCGGCATCGATTTCCTCGCGATCAAGACCGATGAGGAAGCCCGCGCAGCCTCCAAGGCCGCCGGCTTTGCCGTCGAGAAGGACGCGACCTGGGGCGAATGCCTTGCCTTCATCTTCGAAGAGAAGGTCGAGGGCACGCTGATCCAGCCGGCGCACGTCACGCATTTCCCGAAGGACATCTCGCCCTTCGCCAAGGAAGTGCCGGGCGAGCCGCGCCTCGTCGAGCGCTTCGAGACCTATTGCAACGCCTGGGAACTCGGCAACGCCTTTTCGGAACTCAACGATCCGGAAGAGCAGCGCGCCCGTATGGTCGAGCAGCTCGAGCAGGCGCATGCGCGCGGCGAAAAGCAGAAGGAACTCGACGAGGAATTCCTCGACGCGATCGACCAGGGCATGCCGCCGGCAGGCGGTCTCGGCATCGGTGTGGACCGCCTCATCATGCTCCTGACCAACTCGCCGTCGATCCGCGACATCATTCTCTTCCCGGCACGCCGCAACAAGGCAGACTGAGACCGGTTAAGTCCTTCGAACATCAAAGGTGCGTATCATGACGGATAAAGAGATATCGGCCGTAGATGCCGACAGCGAACATCAGCGGCTGGCCGACCTTGCGGAGCTTGGCGATATCGATCTCTCGCAATACGCGCCGGGAACCTTCGGCTGCCACGAGGCCATGCACACGGCGTCGGTCATGCTCGACATGACCGACGATCAGCTGCTGCTGCATCCGGCAATCCTCGCCAATCCCGACTTCTACCGCCTCGCCGGCGAAGTTCATGAAGCGCTCTTTGCGCTTTATCAGGCTATCGGCGAAAAACATCTGGCGGATTGATCATATTGCGTTGCCGTCAGGCAACGCGGAACCGACCCTAGAGCCGGATGATTTTAGGTCTGCTCGACCTAAAATCTGAATCCGCTCTAGAATCAAAGAAGTAGAGCGTGATGTCGTCCGAAAACCGCCTACACTTTTCGGCATCACGCTCTAGTCAGTTCGTGACGGGCGACCGGCGGTCGGCAGCACCCGTCATGGTCGGGTCCAATCCCGGTGACTGGCTCTTTCCCTTGCCGCCGGCGTCGGCACCGATGAACTCGCCATTTTCATTATAACCGGGCTGCACATTGCCGGTCGTCTTGGGCTCCGGCGGCGATTTGGCATCGTGGCTCTCCGCCTGCTTTGCGGCGGCCTTCTCTTCCGCCGCGATCGCCGCTTTCATCTTGTCCTTCTTGGCGTCACCGCCATTATCCGCCGTCAGCGCATTGTCGCAGTCGGTCAGATCCTTCAATCCGGCAATCGCCGCGTCGATATCCTGCGGCAGCATGGTGATCTGCTCGCCATAGAAGAGGCCGGCATTGCTCGCGCCGCCGTCGTAGTAGCGCGCCGTCAGAGGCGCCTCGGCGCTGCCGTCGACAAGCCGGTCCGGATGCGCCACGTAGACGACGTCAGCCCCCAGAGCCCGTCCGCGCAGGTCGGAACGCAATATCGGCCCGTTTTCGTCGAGAACTACAACCTGAACGAGATCCGGCTTCTGCTCCTGATAGACGGCCTTGGCAACCCGGAGCGCCGTCCTGACCCGCGTCAGCCCGTCGGTCGGCTCGGTGCGAATATATTTGCGAATCCAGAAACGATTATCCTTGCGGATGGTCACGAGGTTCACATCCGTGCACTGAAGCCCGTTAGCGGAAGCCGTCGCGATACCGAGAAGCCTGTCCTTGCCGATATAAAGCGCAAAAACGCCGGAGCAGCCCACGAGAAGGGCCACTCCGCCGATCATGACGACAAACTTCCGGGGAACCCGGAAAATGTGCAGTAAGGCGCTCACGCCAACTGCTCCAGCATAGACCACTCCAAGCCGACAAAAATGATCAACCCTCACGTTAGGGAATTGGCGTTTCGGAATACTTAAAACAGTGGTGAAACTTGTGTCGTCTGCGGCATCGTTACCAAAAAAGGTCCAAACTTTCACAGCCATGACGAGCGCTTGCCTTCCATGCGGCGGACATGCTCTAACCAACACATGGCCTTCACCTTGAGACAGCTGCAATACTTCGTCGCCGTGGCGGAACAGGGCTCGGTGACGCGCGCCGCACAGAACCTGTCGATCTCGCAATCCTCGGTCACCGAAGCCCTCAAGGAACTCGAAAGCGACCTTGGCGTCGAACTGTTCGAGCGCCATCCGCGTGGCCTCACCATCACCCATAACGGCCACCAGTTCCTGCGCCATGCCACCAAGATACTGGCGACCGTTTCCGATGCGCGCACCAGCTTTTCCGGCAAGCAGAACGAGTCCGGCGGCACGCTGAATATCGGCGTGACCTCGCTCGTCGCCGGCTATGTGCTGTCCGATCTTCTGGCGCGCTATCGCCGCGCCTGCCCCGGAGTCGAGGTCAGCGCCATCGAGGACAATGGCGGCTATCTGGAACATCTTCTGGTTGGCGGCGAACTCGACGTCGCTGTCATGGTCATTTCCAATCTGCGCGACCGCATGGCGCTGCAGGCGGAGATTCTGGAAACCTCGCCCTATCGCCTCTGGCTGCCGATGGGCCACCCCCTCGTCTCGGCCGACATCATCAGCGTCGCCGATATCAGCCGCGAGCCGCTGATCATGCTGACCATCGACGAGATCGAGGAAAATACCGGCAAGCTTTTGACGGCACTCGGCGCCCGCCCGCATGTGGCCTTCCGTACCCGCTCGGTCGAGGCGGTACGCAGCCTGGTCGCGACCGGCGCGGGCGTCGCGCTGCTGCCGGATCTCGTCTATCGGCCGTGGTCGCTGGAAGGCGACCGCATCGAAAGCCGCGACGTCTCCGGCTCGCTGCCGGTCGTGCAGGTCGGCATGGTCTGGCGCAAGGGATCGAGCTTGCCTCAGGCTGCTCGCGACTTCGTCGGCGTTGCCGAAAGCATGCGTACGGGGCGACAGCGGTAGCAAAGGCTACCATCTGACGCCTCGCGCCGAATACAACCTTAGATTTTTAAGCGGGAAGGAGCCAGACATGAAGACCGCCATCATATTTGACTGCGAATTCCTTTGCCTTGAAGGGTCGCAACGCCGATCCTGGTGCGCCGCCCACGATCCCGATCCGGTCATCGCGCAAATTGGCGCCGTCAAGCTTGGCCTCGATGGTGATTTCCCGATCCTGGGTACTTACAAGGTCTATGTTCGCCCCGTCGACAGGTTTGGCGATCACTATGAACTCGATCCATTCTTCACCACCCTCACCGGCATCACTGAGGAAAACTTAAGATCTGAGGGCGTTTCCTTGCAGGATGCACTCAACGGCCTGGATCGCTTCTCGGACGGCTCTCGCTTCTGGTCCTGGGGCAAGGACGAGCTGAATATGATGGCAATCAGCTGCTATATCGCGGGCATCCAGCCCTCAATCCCCGCGCATCGTTTCGACAATGCCGTGAAGCTCCTGCTCGCGGCGGGCATGCCGATCGAGGATCTGGGGAGAACGCCGAGCAACGAGCTTGCGAACTACTATGGCGTGCAGCATCCACCGCTCCGCGGCCATGATGCGCTTGATGACGCGCTTTCTCTTTCCTACACACTGCAGCATCTTATGAAGGCGGGACATTTGCAGCCTGAAGTCTTCGAGTCGACGCGCGCACAAGAGTAGGAATCGGAATTTCCGATATCGACTTTCTGATAAATGAATTTGCGAATGCGGCAAAATCGCGTCACCTTTTCTTCCGGGAACAGGAAGCCAGCCACTGGCTCCACAATATCAAGGCTCAAAAACCGGGAGAGTCCGATGAAGCATCTGCTGAAATCATGCACGGCCGCACTCGCATGCTTAAGTTTCGCCACGCAGGTCATTGCCGCTGAGCCGCTGAAGACGCTCGGCAAGGGTGAAGGCGCCGTCAGCATCGTCGCATGGGCCGGCTATATCGAGCGCGGCGAAAGCGACAAGAATTACGACTGGGTCACGGGCTTCGAGAAGGAAACCGGCTGCAAGGTCAGCGTCAAGACCGCGGCGACATCGGACGAAATGGTCGCGCTGATGAACGAGGGCGGCTTCGACCTCGTCACCGCCTCTGGTGACGCATCGCTGCGTCTCGTCGCCGGCAAGCGCGTCCAGCCGATCAATACCGATCTGATCCCCAGTTGGAAGAACCTCGACGACCGGCTGAAAAATGCCCCCTGGCATACCGTCAATGGCGTCCACTACGGCGTTCCCTATCTCTGGGGACCGAACGTGCTGATGTACAACACCGACGCCTTCAAGGGTCAGGCACCGAAGAGCTGGAATGTCGTCTTCGAGGAAATGACCCTGCCCGACGGCAAGTCCAACAAGGGCCGCGTGCAGGCCTATGACGGCCCGATCTACATTGCCGATGCCGCTCTGTACCTCATGGCGCACAAGCCCGAACTCGGCATCAAGGACCCTTACGAACTCAACGAAGACCAATACAAGGCGGCACTCGACCTCCTGCGCGGCCAGCGCAAGCTTGTCAGCCGCTACTGGCATGATGCGATGATCCAGACGGACGACTTCAAGAACGAAGGCGTGGTCGCCTCCGGTTCCTGGCCGTTCCAGGTGAACCTGCTGCAGTCCGACAAGCAGAAGATCGCCTCCACCTTCCCGGACGAGGGAACGACGGGCTGGGCCGATACCACCATGCTGCATGCCGACAGCGAGCATCCGAACTGCGCCTATATGTGGATGGAGCACTCTCTACAGGCCAAGGTTCAGGGTGACGCCGCCGCCTGGTTCGGCGCCGTGCCTTCCGTTCCGGCTGCCTGCAAGGGCAATGAACTCCTGACCGACAGCGGTTGCGCCACCAATGGCTATGACCACTTCGACAAGATTCGCTTCTGGAAGACGCCAGTCGCCAAATGCACGAGCCAGAGCGAATGCGTGCCCTATCACCGCTGGGTCTCCGACTATATCGGCGTGATCGGCGGCAGATAGCCAGCCGCATCGGCCTTCGCCGCTCCGCGAAAATGGAGCGGCGATCCCGCCGGCAGTTAAATGCCGGCGCTTGCCGCAAACCAGATCCCGATCCGATCCGGTCCGGCTGACCAACATCAAACATTCTGCTTATCCCTGGAGAAACCAATGAACGCCGTTCGTTTCCAGCAGGTGTCGCGCCATTTCGGCCAGGTCCGCGCTGTGGACCGCGTCGATCTGGAAATCGCGCCCGGCGAATTCTTCGCCATGCTCGGCCCCTCCGGCTCCGGCAAGACCACCTGCCTCAGGCTGATTGCCGGCTTCGAGCAGCCCACCGGCGGCCACATCGAAATCTTCGGCGAGACTGCCGAGGGCGTCCCGCCCTATAGGCGCAACGTCAACACGGTCTTCCAGGATTATGCGCTGTTTCCGCATCTCAACATCCTCGACAATGTCGCTTACGGGCTGATGGTCAAAGGCGTCGGCAAGGCCGAGCGGCTGCGTGCCGCCGAACAGGCGCTGGAGCTGGTGAAGCTGCCGGGCTATGGCGCCCGCCGCCCCGGCCAGCTTTCCGGCGGCCAGCGCCAGCGCGTGGCGCTCGCCCGTGCCCTGGTCAACAAGCCGAAAGTGCTGCTGCTCGACGAACCGCTCGGTGCGCTCGACCTGAAGCTGCGCGAGCAGATGCAGGAGGAGCTGAAAAGCCTGCAGCGCGCCCTCGGCATCACCTTCGTCTTTGTCACCCACGATCAGGGCGAGGCCCTGTCCATGGCCGACCGCGTCGCCGTCTTCAACGATGGAGGCATCGTCCAGCAGGGCACGCCGCATGATATCTATCAGCGGCCGAAAACCCGCTTCGTCGCCGATTTCGTCGGCTCCTCCAACGTCATTGCTCCGGAAGTCATGTCGTCGCTCGGCGGCGAGCGCCGCTGGGCCAGTCTCCGCCCCGAAGCGATCCGTGTCACCGCGGAAAGCGGCGTGACGGCGACGGTAAAGGCGACAAGCTTTCTCGGTGCTGCCACCCGCCTCTCGGTGGAGGCAAATGGCGCACGCCTGCATGTGACCGTGCCTGCTGGACAATCGGCCCCGGATACCGGCGCCTCCGTCCGCCTCGCCTGGCTGGCGGCTGATGTGCACTACATGGATGACGCCGCATGAACGCCGCCGCCTTCCCTGCTTCGGCGCAAAAAGCGCCGGCCTCGATCCTGCCGCGCCGTGGCGGCGTCTTCGGCCGCCTCTCCGATCTCTTCTGGCGCCGCCCGAAACTGCTGCTGTTCCTGATGCTGACGCCGCCGCTGCTCTGGCTTGGCATTATCTATATCGGCTCGCTGATCGCGCTTTTGCTGCAGAGCTTCTTCTCGATCGATGACTTCTCGGGAATGGTGAACTACCAGTTCACGCTCTCGACCTATGCGCAGCTGCTGAACTCAGCCAATTTCGATATCATCGTGCGCACGGTGGTCATGGCTGCTCTCGTCACCTTGGCCTCCGCCTTCGTCGCCTTCCCCATCGCCTATTATGCCGCGCGCCATGCGCAGGGAAAATGGAAGGCGCTGTTCTATCTCGGCGTCATGCTGCCGCTCTGGTCGAGCTATCTGGTCAAGGTCTATGCCTGGAAGCTGATCCTCGCCAAGGAAGGCATCCTCACCTGGATCTTCGACAAGCTGCACCTCGGCTGGCTGCTCGATGGCGTACTTGCCCTGCCCGTCATCGGCGGCAACTCGCTCTCGGTCAGCTATATCGGCACCTTCCTTGTCTTCGTCTATATCTGGCTGCCCTACATGATCCTGCCGACGCAGGCAGCGCTTGAGCGCGTGCCGGGAAACCTGCTCGAAGCCTCCTCCGATCTCGGCGCAACGCCGAACCAGACCTTCCGCACGGTGCTGCTGCCGCTCGCTTTGCCTGGCGTCGTCGCCGGCTCGATCTTCACCTTCTCGCTGACGCTGGGCGACTACATCATCCCGCAGATCATCGGCTCCTCGCGCCTCTTCATCGGCCAGGCCGTCTACACGCAGCAGGGAACCGCCGGCAACGTGCCGCTGGCCGCCGCCTTCTCGGTCGTGCCGATCGTCATCATGGCCATCTATCTCTGGATCGCCAAGAAACAGGGAGCTTTCGATGCGCTCTGATCGTGGCCAACGCGCCTCCTTCCCCCTAAAGACAGCCGCCGCCGGCGGCCTGCTCTTCCTGCATCTGCCGATCCTCTTGATCTTCGTCTATGCCTTCACGACGGAGGAAAAGAGCTATCAGTGGCCGCCGCCGGGCCTCACCCTGCAATGGTTCGGCATCGCGTGGAACAGGCCTGATGTCTGGTCGGCGCTGGCGCTGTCGGTTCAGGTCGCGACCATCGCAACCGCGATCGCATTGCTGCTCGGCACGCTCTGCGCCGCCGCCGTCAGCCAGACGAAATTCTTCGGCCGCGAGGCGATCTCGCTGCTGGTCATCCTGCCGATCGCGCTTCCCGGCATCATCACCGGCATCGCGCTGCGCTCCGCCTTCAGCCTGTTCGATATCCCCTTCTCGGTCTGGACGATCGTTCTCGGCCATGCCACCTTCTGCGTCGTGGTTGTCTATAACAATGCCGTCGCCCGTTTCCGTCGCACCTCCGGCTCGCTCATCGAGGCGTCGATGGATCTCGGCGCCGATGGCTTCCAGACCTTCCGCCACGTCGTCCTGCCGAACATTGGCACCGCACTGCTTGCCGGCGGCATGCTTGCCTTCGCGCTGTCCTTCGACGAAGTCATCGTCACCACCTTCACCGGCGGCCAGCAGATGACCCTACCGATCTGGATGCTGGAGGAACTCATCCGTCCGCGCCAGCGACCCGTGACAAACGTCGTCGCCATGGTCGTCGTGCTCGTCACCTTCCTGCCGATCCTGGCAGCCTACTATCTTACCCGCGACGGCGATCAGATCGCCGGCGGCGGCAAATGAAAGGGAGAGAATAATGGATACCCAAATGCTGATCGGCTCCCGCTTCGAGGCCGGCACGGAAACGGAAGAGCGCGTCCTCAACCCGAAGACGGGCGAGACGGTGCTTAACCTGCCCGAGGCCTCCCTCGGCCAGATCGACGCCGCCGTCGACGCTGCGGAAAAGGCCTTCACGAGCTGGTCGCAGACGACACCAAGCCAGCGCTCGGCCTATCTCCTCAAGATCGCCGACGCCATCGAGCGGGATGCCGAAGGCTTCGCGGCGCTGGAGGCGCTAAACTGCGGCAAGCCGATCAATGCCGTGCTCAATGATGAGATCCCGGCGATCGTCGACTGCTATCGCTTCTTTGCCGGTGCAGTGCGCAACCTGCACGGCCCGGTCGCCGGCGAATATCTGCCCGGCCATACCTCGATGATCCGCCGCGACCCGATCGGCATCGTCGGCTCGATCGCACCCTGGAACTATCCGCTGATGATGATGGCCTGGAAGCTGGCGCCCGCCATTGCCGGCGGCAACACGGTCGTCTTCAAGCCCTCCGAGCAAACGCCGCTGACGGCGCTGAAGATGGCGAAGCTACTGGCGGATGTCCTGCCGGAAGGCGTCGTCAACGTCATCCTCGGCCGTGGCGAGAGTGTCGGCAACGCATTGATCAACCACCCAAAGATCGGCATGGTCTCCATCACAGGCGATGTCGCGACCGGCAAGAAGGTCCTGCAGGCCGCAGCCAAGACGGTGAAGCGCACGCATCTCGAACTCGGCGGCAAGGCCCCGGTCATCGTCTTCGACGATGCCGATATCGATGCCGTCGTGTCCGGCATCCGCACCTTCGGCTATTACAATGCCGGCCAGGACTGCACCGCCGCCTGCCGCATCTATGCCGACGCCAAGGTCTACGACAATTTCGTCGCCGACCTCACCTCGGCCGTATCGAGCATCAAGTTCAACCTTGCCGACGACACCGAAAACGAAATCGGCCCGCTGATCTCCAAGCGCCAGCGCGACCGCGTCGAAAGCTTCGTCACCCGCGCCGCCGAACACAAGCACATGGAGATCACCACGGGTGGCAAGATCTCCGGCGAACGCGGCTTCTTCTATGCGCCGACCATCGTCGCCGGCGCGACGCAGGACGACGAGATCGTGCGCCGCGAAGTCTTCGGCCCGGTCGTCTCCGTAACGCGCTTCACCAACCCCGACGATGCCGTCACCTGGGCCAATGACAGCGACTATGGCCTTGCATCCTCGGTCTGGACCAAGGACATCAGCCGCGGCATGCAGACGGCCGCCCGCCTGCAATACGGCTGCACCTGGATCAATACGCATTTCATGCTGGTCAACGAAATGCCGCATGGCGGCCTGAAGCAATCCGGCTACGGCAAGGATATGTCAGTCTACGCTATCGAAGATTATACGGCCGTGCGGCATGTGATGATCAATCACGGGTGATATGGGGATGGGGCGTAGACCGGCCTTCTTGAGTTGAGGTGCCGCTATGCCCCCTCTGTCACTGCGTGACATCTCCCCCACGAGGGGGGAGATCGTTGGGAGAACGCCGCCCATTCTGTAAAAGACAACGAGCCTTGATTTCAGCAGACGCAATGCTCGCTTGGATACGAGAGGTCATTGCGGTTTACCAATCTCCCCCTTGTGGGGGAGATGTCGTGAAGTGACAGAGGGGGTCCACAATTCTGGAGCCTTCACCAAAACCAAACCGCCTTCGGAACAATTCACCCTCCTTCCGCGTCTTTAGAAAGTACAACGCAGAGGAGATTGCTAATGCTGAAGTGGGCTCTCATTTTCTTTGTAATTTCGCTGATCAGCGGCTTTTTCGGCTTTTCAGGCGTATCAGCCGCGACGGCAACCATTGCGCGCGTTCTCTTCGCCATCTTCCTGATCATCTTCCTGGTGTTCCTGATCCTGGCCGTCATGGCCGGCAATGCGGTAGTCTAGCAATATAAGCCGCGACCATCGAAGGGGCGGGCCTAGATCAGGCTCGCCCCGACGTTTATGGCAAGCGCCAGGATGGTCGTATTGAACAGGAACGACAGGATCGCATGCAGAAGCGCCAGCTTACGCATGGAGACGGTGGAAATGCCGATATCGGCGGTCTGTGCCGCAACGCCGATGGTGAAGGAGAAATAGAGGAAGTCCCAATAGATCGGCTCCTCCACCGGTTCGGCGAATTTCAGCCCCTGCCCCTTGCCCGGCGTGCTGTAGAAGCGGTGCGCATAGTGAATGGTGAACAGCGTGTGCAGGAAGGTCCATGAGATCAGGATCGTCACGATCGCCATCATCACGCGGAAAAAGGCGACTTCCGGCGAGGCATCCTTGACCCCAAGCAGATCGAGCGCAATGCCGCCGATGCTCGCAAGCGCCGCAGCGATCGACAGGAACAGCAGAAACCCGTCCGAAAAATCGAGATCGGCGGAGCGCTTGCGGATACGCTGCGCATCGGCCGTCAGCATTCGAATAAGGCTGTAGACGATGAAGACGACCGCGGTCGTATCCCAGGCGATCAGCAGATTGCCGGCGTTGAAGGCGCGCGAGGTCAGAAGCAGGAAGACGGCGACACCGGCGAGCACGGAAAGCACGATGACATGATGCTTGCGCCACAAGACCCGCCATCTGGAATAACGCAATTGTCCATGCACATCCATGCCGCTCTCCCAATCGCAAATCGCTCGTCGGAAACCGACTCGCTGACGAGAGTGGCAAATAAGAAGAGGCCCCGCAATACGGAGCCTCCGATCGATAAAATGAAGCCTCAGGCCGTCCAGCCGCCATCGATGACGTGAATCTGGCCGGTCGTAAAGCCCGCTTCGTCGCCGGCGAGATAGGTCACAAGAGCGGCGATCTCTTCAGCCGTCGCGATCCGGCCCATCGGCTGACGGGCAATGAAGTCCTTCATTGCCTTGTCGTAGTCGCCGGTTGCCCTGAGCCGCTCATGCAGCGAGGGGCTGTCGACCGTGCCGGGGCAAATGGCGTTGGCGCGAATACCCTTGGCGACGAAATCGGCGGCGATCGATTTGGTAAGCCCGATCACGGCGGCCTTGGAGGCGCAATAAGCGAAGCGATTGGGCACGCCTTTCACGCTGGAAGCGACCGACGACATGTTGACGATCGAGCCCTTGCCCTTTTCCAGCATGCCCGGCAGGAAGGCGCGGCAGGTCGTGTACATGGCCTTGGCATTGAGGTTGAAGGAAAAATCCCAGTCCTTCTCTTCGCAGTCGAGGATGGTGCCGGCATGGACGAAGCCGGCGCAGTTGAAGAGCACATCGATCGGGCCAAGCTCTTCCGCGTAGGCCTTGACCGCGGCACCGTCGAGCACGTTCAGCACATGCTTGGTGGCGCCATCCAGCGTCGAGAGCGTCTGCTCGTTGATGTCGGTGGCGTAGACATGCGCGCCAAGCGAGATGAAACGCTCCGCCGATGCCCGGCCGATGCCCTGCCCCGCCGCCGTAATGACGACCTTCTTGCCTTCCAGCCCGTGACCCATAATCCTGATCCTTTCCTCGGGAACCATGATCCCATCCATCCCGGCCGCATGGCCAGCAACTTGGACAAGATCATGCAATAACAATCGGTTGGCGCAGCCTCGCGCTTATGCCTCGAAGGACTGCGCGAAGCGGCGGTTCAGCCTGTCGATGAGGACTGTATGCCGCTCGCCGGTGCGCAGTCCATCGCTAATCACCTCGGATGCGTCGCTTTGAAAAGCCATGTAGCCGTCATGCCGGGGCCGCACATAGGCGCCCTCCAAGGTGGCGCGCGTGTTGCGATAAAAGTCGAGCGCCGGCGCATTGACCGCATCGCTGACCCACGCCTCGGCATGACCAGGCTGCCCGTTTCCACTTGCATAAATGCCCGCCTGCACCGGCCCGCCCGCGATCCAGCGCGCAAAGGCCTTCGCCTCTTCCGGGGCCTGCGTGCGTGCCGAAACGGCAATGCCTGTGCCGCCCAGCGCCGAGCCGTTCGGTGCGCGGCCATCGATCACAGGCATGTCCGCAAAGGCGATCCGCACCGGCCTGAAGCCCGCGAAGGAATAATTGACGTAACCATAGATGAAGGGCGACGCGACATAGGGGCTGTCCATCTGCGCCATCAGGTCAAGCACGGCGATCGGGTCCATCTCGTAGCAGCGAACATCCATTCCAGCGACGAGCCGAGCCATCCAGTCGAGCACCGCTTCGCCATCGGCCTTCGCGATGAAGTCGGGACCTTCGATGCTACAGGGCGCACCAAGATGCGCGGCAAGCGTGATGAAGGTCATCAACGAGTGCGGCGGCCGCATCGGCAGGATCGCCTTGCCTTCCCTGGCAAGCGTGACGAACTCTGAGAGATCCTTGACCGGCGCGTTCAGGCGATCGGGCCTGTAGGCCTGCACCTGCGTCGCCGCATCGAGCGGAAACGCCCACTGGCGTCCCTGCCAATTGTAGCTCGGATAGGAGCGCCCGACGGTGCCGGCTGCAATCGCCGCAACTTCATCGGCATGAGCAGCATCATCGAGCGGCAACAGGCAGTTCTCACGCGTGATCTGTCCAACATGCGGGTGATCGATGACGATGAGATCGTATTGGGCAGCAAGTTCCTCCACCGGAAAGGTCTCGAAATCCTGCAGCGACCGCTTCTCCCAGCTGATCTCGACGCCGGTCTTTTCCTGCCATTGCTTCGAGCAGGCGATCATCGGATCGTAGCCGCGCGGATGCGACCAGGTCATTCCCTTAAGCTTTACCATCATGCCTTCCCCGCAGCCGGTTTGCGCTCAACGACCAGGATATGATCGGCCGCGAGCACGACTTCATCGCGTTGATTCAACACCTCACAGCGTTCGACAACGCGGCCGGCTGCCGGGCGCTTCGGATCATCCTCTTTCGCCGAAATGGTAACGCGCGTGCGGATCGTGTCGCCGATATGCACCGGACGGACGAAACGAAGCCGATCATAGCCATAGGAGAAGGCAACGGGATTGATGAGCGAGGCCGTGAGCCCGACGCCGATGGCAAAGATCATGGTGCCATGCGCGATGCGCTGGCCGCCGGGCAAGGTCTTGGCGAATTCCGCGTCCATATGATGCGGGAAGAAATCGCCGGTATGGCCAGCATGAACGACGAAATCGGTCTCGGTAATCGTCCGTCCCGTGGTCACTCTGACATGACCGAGTTCATAGTCTTCGAAATAGATGATTTGTTCTGCCATTCCTCAAGCCTTTGGAAGTTCTGCAATCGGCGTCGCAGGCGCGGCGCTCGACCGATAGGCGGCCTCGACGAGGGCCATGGTCTGCCAGGCGTCCTCGACGGAGCCGACCAGCTCCTGATCCTCGCCGGATGCGAAGCGTTGCAGGTTGGCCATGCGATTGACGAAGGCGTCCGGGAACCAGGAACCCTCGAGCTTCACCTCAACCCAATCGCTGCCACCCTCGGGGCGGATCCACAACTCGTCCGGCTCACCGCGCGGATAATCAAGATTGACGCCGAGCTTGATGTAGGCCGCGCCCTTGGTACCGGCGATGCGAAACTCGCAGGCCTGGAACTTGCGGCCGAAGTCATGGTCGTGATTGACCGAGAGCACGCAGCGGACCTTGTCGCCATAATCGAGGATCGCCGCCGTCCGCGTCTGCGCGACGTCATGGTTGGGATGGCCGATGGTCTTGGCGTGGACGCCTTGCGGATTGCCGAGCAGTCCGCGAATGAAATCGAGATAGTGGATCGAGTGCATGGCGATCTCGATCCGCGGCAGGCCTTTCAGGAAGGGCCACAGACCCCAGGGCGTGGCGAGCGCCAGCCATGCATCGAAATCGACGACATCTCCGAGATAGCCCTTGTTCACGGCATCGTAGAGCGCCAGCATCATCGGCGCGAAACGGAGCTGGAAATTGACCGCCGCCTTGATGTCACGCTCGCGGCAGACCCGCAGAATGTCGGAGGCGCCATTAAGATCGCTGCCCATCGGCTTCTGGATCAGCGCGAAGGAACCGCGCGGCAGCTTCGACAAGATTAGCGCATGGGCCGCCGGCGGCGTCGCGAGATCGAAAATAGCACCTTCTATGGCAAGCGCTTCTGCCTCGGAGGCGAAAGTACGGATGCCCCATTGAGCGGCGAGCGCCGCCGCTTTCTCGGCATTCGGATCGTAAAGACCCGCAACCGGAAAACCGCCTTGCCTGTACGCCGGCAGATGGGCGTCACCGACGATGCTGCCGGCGCCGAAGATCACGATCGGACGCGGCTTTGACGGCTTCGGCCACCATTGACGGAGGGATTTGGGATCGAAACTCATTGCACCCTCCCCTTGAGGGGGAGGGTCGGACCAAAGGTCCGGGGCGGGGTGATCCCTCCTCGTGCAAAAACAGCAGCACTACGCGCCCGGAGCATCACCCCCACCCGCGCATTCCGCACGACCTCCCCCCTCAAGGGGGAGGTGACCGCTTCGCGGTCTGTCCCACTCCAAGCCCTAATCATGATGAAACACCTCCTCCATCATGGCCCACCATTCACCCTGCTTGCGGGTCTCGAGCGGCTTCTGACACGGGATACAGACCGACCACCATTCCTGGTTCTTCGGGCTCGCGGCCATCTTTCGCATATCGGCCGCGAAATCCGTGCCGACATATTCCCAATAGCCGAAGAGCAGATTTTCCGGCTCCTTCAGGAAGATCGAATAGTTGGTGACGTTGCATTCGGAGATCAGCGCCAGGATCTCGGGCCAGACGGCCGCATGAAGCGCCTTGTATTCAGCGATCTTGGCCGGCTCCAGACCGATCACCATTCCCATCCGCTGCATGGCCCGTTCCTCCTCAGCCGTGGATTTCCCGGGTGAATTCGCCGATCGAACGCGCCTTCACCGCTTCCCAATCCCACTCGATGCCGATGCCGGGCTCGGAAGGCGCCAGCGCCTTGCCGTCGACGATTTCCATGCCCTTCGTCGTCAGATCGTCGAGCTGCGGAATGTATTCGACATATTTGCCGTTCGGCACAGCGCAGGTGAGGCTGACATGCAGCTCCATCAGGAAGTGCGGGCAGACCGGAATATCGAAGGCCTCGGCAGCATGCGCCACCTTCAGCCAGGGTGTAATGCCGCCGATGCGGGCAACATCCACCTGCACGATCGAGCAGGCACCCTTCTGCATATATTCACGGAAATGCCGGACCGAATACATGGATTCGCCAACCGCGATCGGCGTCGGCGTCGATCGGGTCAACCGGATATGGGCGTCGAGATCATCAGCCGGCAGCGGCTCCTCGATCCAGGCAAGGTCGAGTTCCTTCAATCGAGCCGCGCGGCGGATCGCCTCGTCGACGGTGAAGCCCTGATTGCAGTCGGTCATGATCTCGAAACCAGACCCAAGTGCCAGACGCATTGCGGCCAATCGGTCGTAATCTTCCGAACCGTGCGGCTTGCCTATCTTTACCTTCGAGCCGGAAAAACCCTTGGCCTTCGCCTGCAGAGCGTCTTCAACGAGGGCTTCCTTCTCGATATGAAGCCAGCCGCCCTCGGTCGTGTAAAGCGGGCAGCGATCCTTGGCGCCGCCGGCAAGCTTCCAGAGCGGCAGGTTCTGCTTCTTCGCCCGCAGGTCCCAAAGTGCGGTGTCGACCGCCGCAAGTGCCAGCGCCGTGATGGGACCGATGGTCGTGGCGTGGGTTGCGAATTCCATTTTGTGCCAGATGGCCTCGATGCAATCGGCATCCTCACCGATCAAAAGCGGCACCAGATGGTCGGAGAGCAACCGCATGACGGAAGAACCGCCGGTGCCGATCGTATAGCTGTAGCCGGTGCCGACAGCGCCGTCGCTGTCGGTGATGGTGACGATCGGCGTTTCCTGGCTGACGAAGCTCTGGATCGCGTCCGTCCGCTTCACCTTCGGCGGCAGGTCGACCATCCGCAGTTCTATTTTCTCGATACGTGCCATGGGAGCTATTCCTTAGATTGCCAGGCTCTTGCCGGTTTCGACGGAGAAGAGGTGTGCCTGACTAAGGTCGAAGCTCATCTTCAGCTGTTCGCCGCTCTTCAGCGCACGCGGATTGAGCATGCGTGTCACCCATTCGCGGCCGGCAAACTCAATGAAAACGAGCGTTTCGTTGCCGAGCGGCTCGGTGATAGCGACGGGTAGGGTCAGCTCGTAGACGGCGGCTTCCGCGCCCGAGTGCAGACCGTGGCCGGTCGGGAAGATATCGTCCGGTCTGAGGCCGAACGCGACCTTCTCACCTTCCTTGACCTTGCCTGCAAACTGGCTCGGCAGCGGCAGACGGTCGCCATTCGTGAAGACCAGCTCGCCCGCTTTCAGCGTCGCCTCTTCGATGTTCATCGGAGGCGATCCGATGAAGCCGGCAACGAAGCGCGTGGCAGGCCGCTTGAACACTTCGTCCGGTGTGCCGACCTGCTCGATATAACCATCGCGCATGATGACGATGCGGTCGGCCAGCGTCATGGCCTCGACCTGGTCGTGCGTCACATAGACGACAGTCGACTGCACCTTGGCATGCAGCTTCTTGATCTCGGTGCGCATCTGCGTGCGCAGCTTGGCGTCGAGGTTCGACAGCGGCTCGTCGAAGAGGAAGACTTCCGGCTGGCGGACGATCGCACGACCCATGGCGACGCGCTGGCGCTGACCGCCGGAAAGCTGTGCCGGGCGCCGATCCATCAGAGCTTCGAGGCTCAAAATGGCAGCTGCCTCGTTGACGCGCTTGTCGATTTCCGCCTGCGGTTGCTTGGCGATCTTCAGCGAGAAGCCCATGTTCTCGCGCACCGTCATATGCGGATAGAGCGCATAGGACTGGAACACCATGGAGATGTTGCGATCGCGTGGCGGCAGGTCGTTGACGACGGTATCGCCGATCTCGATCGTGCCGCCGGAGACATCCTCCAGGCCGGCGATCATACGCAGCGTTGTCGACTTGCCACAGCCGGACGGCCCGACGAGCGCGATGAACTCCTTGTCGGCGATATCGAGATCGATGCCGTGGACGATTTCCAGAGCGCCGTAGCGCTTGACGAGTTTTTTAAGAGAAACCTGAGCCATGAGGGATCAACCTTTGACCGCACCGAATGTCAGACCCGACACCAGATGCTTCTGAATGATGAAAGTGAGAGCGAGCGCCGGAATGATCATCACGACCGCAAGCGCGCACATGCCGCGCCAGTCGATGGTGAACTCGGCCGTGTAATCGAGCAGGCCGACGGGCAGCGTCTTGGAATCGACGGAGCGCGTCAGCTGCGATGCCAGGGCGTACTCGTTCCAGCAGGTGAGGAAGGCGAAGATGCCGGCGGATGCGATCCCAGGACCGGCAAGCGGGAATTCCACCTGCCAGAAAGCCTGCCAGCGCGTGCAGCCGTCGATCTGCGCGGCTTCGGCAAGATCCTTAGGAACCTGCCGGAAGAAGCCGTCGATCAGCCAGATCGTGAAAGGCACGTTCAGCGCGACATAGGTGAGGATCAGGCCGAAATGCGTGTCGATGATCCCAAGCCGCGCATAGACCATGAAGAGCGGCAGTGAAAGGGCAACCCCGGGTACGGAGCGCGTCAGCATCAGCCCGAGGAACACGGCCGATTTGCCGCGGAACCGGAAGCGGGCGAAGGCATAGCCGCCGGACATGCCGATGACGAGCGCAATCGCGGTCGAGGTGATGGAGATGATCAGCGAATTGCGGAAATAATCCCAGACGGGAATGCCGCCTTGCCCGACGCCGCTGAACATGGAGCGATAGGCTTCCAGCGAAAGCTCCTGCGGAATCCAGACCGCGGGCTTCGCCATGATTTCGACGGTCGGGCGCAGCGAGCTGATGATGATCCACAAGCCGGGCAGGCAGATGATGAGCATCGCGAGGAAGAGGCCGATGAGATAGGCGACCTTCCAGAGGCGGCGATGCAGGCGTTGTTGAGCGTTGCGATCCATGATTACCACTCCGCTCCGATCTGGGTGCGGGCAAGCGCCAGCTTACGGAAGAAATAGACTGTGAAGGCGATCGAAAGAATGATCGAGACATAGGCCATGGCGTTGGCAAGCCCCATCTGCGCATCGGCATAAGCGGTGCGTCCGACCAGCGTCCAGATCAGCTCCGTGCGCCGCGCTGGCCCGCCATCCGTCATGATCTTGACGATGTCGTAAGCGCGGGCGACGTCGAGCGAGCGGATCGTCATGGCAATGAAGGCAAAGGGCATCAGGAACGGCCAGGTGACATAGCGGAAGGTCTGCCAGCTGGTGCAGCCATCAACCTTCGCGGCCTCCACCGGCTCCTGCGGCATGGCGAGCAGACCCGCAAGGATGAGGATCGCGAAGACCGAGGTCGAAGACCAGACTTCGGCGATAACGATGGACAGCAGCGCCAGATTGCCGTCGATGAGCCACGGTATGGCATCATTGGTAATGCCCAGCGACTGCAGCGCATTGTTGATGATACCGACATTGTCGTTGAACATGAACTTGAACTGGAAGCCGACGAGCACAGGCGAAAACATCATCGGGAACATCATCAGCGTGCGCAGAATGCGCTTGCCGTGGGTCGCCTTGTTGACCAGTAGCGCCAATCCCAGACCGAGCAGCATTTCCAGATTGAGGGCGATCGTCAGCAAAACGACGGTGCGTACAAAAGCAGCCAGGAACACCGGATCGGTCAGGATGCGCATGTAGTTGCGCAGACCGATGAAGGTGAAGAGCGTGGCTGGCCGCGTCAGGCGGAACGGCGTGAAACTGGAATAGAAGGACAGAAGCAGCGGAAACAGCACCACGGCCGCAAGGACGATAATCGCCGGAAGGAGAAGCAGGACCGGTGGAGATATTCTTTTAGGCATGGTTTGCACCTGTCGGCATTCCTCGGCAGCGTGGCCCGGACTGCGTGGAATGAATTGCATAAGGACGAGACCCGGCACGAAACCGGCAGGCACAGAGCGGCGCCTCGCGGCGGTGATCGAAAACGATCTCGAAATCAGACTGCGGAAATCCCGCGCTGCTGAAAGCGCGGGATTTCGATTGCATCGCTTACAGCGCGCCGGCGTCCTTCAGCACATCGGTTGCCTTCTGGGCAGCCGTGTCGAGTGCTTCCTTGGAGCTCTTGTCGCCGAGGATGGCAGCCTGAAGCTCGGGATAGACGACGTTGGAAATCTCGATCCACTGCGGCGTGCGCGGAACCGGGAAAGCGTACTTCATGGCTTCCTGGAAGGTGCTCAGCACTTCCTTCTTGTAGGGGTCGGAAGCAGCCTGCTGGATATCCCAATCCCAAACAGCCTTGCGGGTCGGCAACGTGCCGTTGGCGGCCTCAAGCTTCTGCGAGTCGTCATTCGTCAGGAATAGCACGAGCGAAGCGGCAGCATCCTTGTGAGCGCAGGCCTCGGTGACCGAAAAGCCGTGGTGGCCGGACCAGCCGGTGTGCTTGCCGGACGAGCCGACAGGCTGCACGACGACGCCGACATTACCGGCAACCTTCGAGGACTTCGGATCGTTGAAGTAAGTCGCCCAGCCCGGCCAGTCGAGATCGAGCGCAATGGAGCCCGATGCAAAGCCTGCGCCGAGATCGTCCCAAAGATAGTTGGTCACGCCTGCGGGAACAGCCTTGGCCTTGTACATGTTGACGAACCAGTCGAGCGCACGCACGCCGGCTTCGGAGTTGAAGGCCGGCTTGCCGTCCTTGTCGAGATATTCGCCGCCTTCGGCGACCAGCATTTCATAGAAGCGGCCGTTGATGGCCTCTTCCTTGCCGGGGAACTGCGTGCCGAAGAAATTCGGCGGATTGGCGAAGAAGATCGATTGGTCGGACACTTCCTTCCAGGTCTTCGGCGGTGCCAGATCGTAGCCGTACTTGGCCTTGAAGGCCGTCTTCTTGGCTTCGTCGTTATAGAGGCTCTTCTGATAATAGAGCGCCGAGACGTCGAACTGGGCGCGCGGCAGCATGATCAGACGGCCATCGATCGTCGATGCCTGAATGGTCGACTCGACATACTTGTCGATTTCTTCCTTGGGCAGAAGCTTGGAGAGATCGGTGTAGAGATCGGGGTATTGGGGCGCGAAAGACGAATGGTTCGAGCCCACGCACCAGGAGATGCTGCCCGAGGCCATGTCCGACTTGATTTCCTTGTCGAGCTCGAAGTGGTTCTTCTTGGAGAGAATGTTGACCTTGGCGCCCGTCTCCTTCTCCCACTCGGCAATGCGCGCATAAAGCGGCTCATATTGCTGACCGCCGATGAGCTTGGCGTCGATCGTCACGCCCGGAAACTTGCCCGGCTGATCGGCGGCAAAGACCGAAGTGCTCGCAAGCAATGCCATCATGCCGGCAGCAACACCGGCCCTCCAATTCCTCATCGAACTTCCTCCCTTGAGATCGGACCCCTTGCCCGATTGCCCTCTAGACCCAAATATGGATCAATGATTTATAAGTAAACATCTTATTCATTGACCGTCAAGCCGTGATCGCGCGCTTGTAAAATGCCTTCATTCATATATGAATGACGATTCATGTTTCTTCGCATGGGGGACTTGTTGATGAGCATAGAAGACGACAGTGACCGCTACCGCGCGCCGGCCCTGGACAAGGGGCTCGATATATTGGAGTTGCTGGCAACGATCGATGGCGGACTGACGCAGGCCGAAATCGCCAAGGCGCTCAACAAGAGCCCAAATGAATTCTATCGCATGCTCGATCGCCTCGTGCGGCGCGGCTATGTGCAGCGGCAGGACGGCGACCGCTTCTATCTGACGCTGAAGCTCTTCGGCCTAGCGCATTACCATGCGCCGGTGCGCCGCCTTGTCTCCTTCGCAACGCCGCTGATGCGCGAATTCTCCAACCGCGCCGAGCAGGCCTGCCATCTGGCGATCTATGACCGCGGCTCGGTCGTCGTCATCGCCCAGCAGGATTCGCCGACCTATTGGGGCATCTCGATCCGCGTCGGCGCCCAGATCAATCTCTACAATACTGGCTCCGGCCACATTCTTCTGGCATTCAAGGATGCAAAGCAGCGCCAGATGATGATCAACGAGCAGAGGCGCCAGGAGCAGGATGCGGAGGAGCCGCCGACCGATCTCGAGGAAAAGCTCTCGGCAATCCGCGACAAGGGCTTCGAAACCATGAACAGCCTGCAAACGAGCGGGGTCTACAACATTTCCGCGCCCGTGCTGGCCATGGATGGCAACGCGCTCGCGGCGCTCACCTGCCCCTATATCGAGCCTGTGAACCCGAAGGCGCCGACGCGCGAGCAGGTCGTCGAATATGCACGGGAAGCGGCGAAACTGATCTCCGAAACCGTGGCCGGCACGATCGAAAAAGCCGAGTTATAATTTTTATTTGAATAAACTATTCTTCTGTGAGTATATGTTGAGTAAGCAGGTATGGGAGGAACGCCATGCTTTTCGACAGCCACTTGCACATCGTCGACCGAAAAAAGCTTGCCTATCCATGGCTGGCTGACGCCGGCGCGCTTAATCGCGACAGCCTTTACGAAGACTATGCGCGCGAAGCCAGGCGGCTTGAGATCACCGACACGCTTCACATGGAAGTCGATGTCGCCGAATGCGACATCGAAAGGGAAACCGATTACGTCAGAGGCCTGAGCCGCGAGCCCGGCAGCCTTCTGCGCGGCGCCATCGCGGCATGCCGCCCCGAAAGCGCGGACTTTCCCGCCTATCTCGACCGCGTGCTCGCCGACCCCTTCGTCAAGGGCTTCCGCCGGGTGCTGCACGTCGTGCCCGATAATGTCTCCGAGGGCGCGCTGTTTCGCGAGAACCTGAAGCGGCTCGGCAACACGCGGCTCACCTTCGATCTCTGCGTCTTGCCGCACCAGATATCCAAGGCAATCGCGCTCGCCGACCTCAATCCGAATGCCCGCTTCATCCTCGACCATTGCGGCGTGCCGGCCGTGAAGGATGGCTTAAGCGAGAGCTGGGCGGCAGGGATCAAGGAGGTCGCCAAGCGGCCGAATGTCACCGTGAAGATCTCCGGTGTCGTCGCCTATGCCGATCCCGACAGCTGGTCGCCGGAAACGCTGCGCCCCTTCGTCGAGCACTGCATTACGAGCTTCGGCTGGGATCGCGTCATCTGGGGCAGCGACTGGCCAGTCTGCACGCTTGGCGGCAATCTCTCCACCTGGGTCGCCGCCACCCACGCGCTGATGCAAGGCGTAAGTGCCGACGAACGCAACAGCCTCTATCACCTCAATGCCAAGCGCCTCTGGTCTCTCTGAGACCGGGCGCGTTTTCACCGAAAGACAATGCCATGACCGCCACTGTCGGCGTATCCAGCACCCATCCGAAAACCATGCCGGCCGATCATGCCGAGATTCCCGTCTGGAACTCGGAGAACTGGTTCTACGAGGACTTCGAAGTCGACCACAAGATCCGCTCTCTGCGTCGCACGATCTCGGAAGGCGAATCCCAGCAGTTCAACGCGCTGGTGCTCGACATGCACCCCTATGTCAGCGACCAGATCTTCGCCGAAACCGAAGGCCTGTTCGGCAAGCGGCTCGTTGCCGGCGCCTTCGTCTTTTCCGCCGGTCTCGGGCTCGTCGCCACGAATTGCGTCAATGCCTTTTCCTATGGTTACGACAAGCTGCGCTTCATCAAGCCCACCTTCATCGGCGACACCATCTATACGATCCGCACCAATCTGGACAAGCAGCCGAAATATGCCGAACTCGGCCTGATCCGCTCCTCCTACGAAGTCTTCAAGGGCGAAGGCGAGCTGGTGCTCTATTGCGAGCATATCCAGACGGTGCGCTACAAGAACGGCCGGCCGGCGGATGCGCCGCCGCTGAAGGTCTGACATGAGCAAGAACCACGAAGACGGCCTGCTCTCCGGCATCCTCGTGCTGGATATGAGCCAGTTTCTTGCCGGCCCGATGGCGGCGCTGCGGCTTGGCGATCTCGGCGCGCGCGTCATCAAGATCGAGCGGCCCGATGGCGGTGATCTCTGCCGCAGGCTCTATCTCAGCGACACCGAAATCGGCGGCGATTCCACGCTCTTTCATGCCATCAACCGCGGCAAGGAAAGCTTTGCCGTCAACATGAAGGACGAGAGCGACCTTCAGGAGCTGCGGGCGCTGATCGCCAAGGCCGACGTCGTCATCCAGAATTTTCGCCCCGGCGTCATCGAACGGCTTGGCCTCGACTACGCGTCCATCGCCGCGATCAATCCGCGCATCGTCTATGGCAGTATCACCGGATACGGTCCCGACAATGAATGGCGCCACTTCCCCGGACAGGATCTGCTGGCCCAGGCCCGCTCCGGCGTCATGTGGCTGAACGGCGAGGCCGATGACGGCCCCGTGCCCTTCGGGCTCGCCGTCGCCGACATGCTGGCCGGCAATCTCCTCGTCCAGGCCATCCTCGCCGGCCTCGTGCGGCGCGGCGTCACCGGACGCGGCGTCCATGTGGAAACGAGCCTGCTGGAAGCGCTGATCGATTTCCAGTTCGAGGTGCTGACCACCCACCTGAACGACGGCGGCCGCCTGCCGCAGAAATCCGCCGTGCGCAATGCCCACGCCTATCTCGCGGCTCCCTACGGCGTCTATCGCTGCGCCGATGGCTGGCTGGCGCTCGCAATGATGCCGCTCGCAAAACTCGCGCCGCTGCTCGATCTGCCCGCACTTGCCGACTTCACGCCGGACGATGCCTTCCAGCGCCGCGACGAGATCAAGAGCTTGATCGCGGGCCGCTTGCAAGAAAGGACGACTCAGGAGTGGCTCGCCGTCCTTGAGCCTGCCGATATCTGGGCGGCTGAGGTGCTGGATTGGCCGAAACTCTTGCAAAGTGCCGCCTTCCGCCAGCTCGACATGCTGCAGACAGTCAGCCGTGATGATGGTGCTTCGGTGCGCACGACGGCAAGCCCCATCCGGATCAATGGCGTCAGAGCCAAGAACAACCTAGCGGCACCGACGATCGGTGGCCAGTCGGATGAGGTCAGGGCCGAGTTTCTGCGGTAATTCATCGCGCATTTTGTGTCTGCCGCACCGGTGATACCCCCCTCTGTCGCTTTCGCGACATCTCCCCCACAAGGGGGGAGATCGTTGGAATGCATCACTGGCTCCTCAAAATGAGGCACTATCGTTCAATGGATACGAGGCCAACTATTTCTTCGCGACGATAGCACTACGGGTTGCCAATCTCCCTCCTTGTGGGGGAGATGTCACGAAGTGACAGAGGGGGTGCCGCCGCAGCAAGCGCAAAATTCTACTCGAACAAAAAGGGCGCCGCATCCCTGCGACACCCTCTGAAATGAATGCCTCTCTCCAAAGAGAGAAGCGATCTCATCAAGCAGCAGCGAGCTGCAGCTCCTTGTTGACCATGGCGCGCAGCGTGCCGAGGTCCTTAGCGAAGGCACGGATGCCTTCGGAGAGCTTCTCGGTGGCCATTGCGTCTTCGTTCATCATCCAGCGGAAGGTCTTTTCGTCGACCGCGATCTTTTCGACCGAACCCTTGGGCTCCGGCGAGAGCTTGCGCTCGAGCTTGCCCTGGTCAGCAGCAAGTTCGTCGAGCAGGTTCGGGCTGATCGTCAGGCGGTCGCAACCGGCCAGCGCTTCGATTTCGCCGGTGTTGCGGAAGGAGGCGCCCATGACGACCGTCCTGATGTCGTTGGCCTTGTAGTAGTGGTAGATGTCGCGAACGGAGATGACGCCCGGATCTTCCTCGGCCGTGTAATCCTTGCCGGTCGACTTCTTGTACCAGTCGAGAATGCGGCCGACGAAGGGCGAGATCAGGAACGCCTTGGCGTCGGCGCAGGCGATCGCCTGGGCCTTGCTGAAGAGCAGCGTCAGATTGCAGTCGATACCTTCCTTCTGCAGCACTTCGGCGGCACGGATGCCTTCCCAGGTGGATGCAAGCTTGATGAGGATGCGGTCGCGTTCGATGCCGCGCTCCTTATAGGCAGCGATGATACCACGGGCCTTGGCAAGAGAAGCTTCGGTGTTGAAGGAGAGGTCGGCGTCGACTTCGGTCGAGACACGGCCGGGAACGAGGCCGGAAAGGGCTGTGCCGACGGAGATGGCCAGACGATCTGCCACAGCAGAAACGACGGCGTCCGAAGCGCCGCCCTGCTTCTTGCCCCAAGCGACGGCTTCCTTGATCGCGTCGGCGAACATCGGCGTGCCGAGCGCCTTCAACACGATCGTTGGGTTGGTGGTGCAATCCACCGGCTTCAGGCGTGCGACTGCCTCGATATCGCCGGTATCGGCCACGACCGTCGTCATGGCGCGGAGTTGATCAAGCTTGGAAGTCATAACAGGTATCCTTGTTGAATGAGGCCCATGGGAATGGGAGATGGCGGGCGGCAGATCCGGCCTTTTCGTCGGATGGGACCGAAGGCGTCAGGGGTGCGGCCTTCCTTCTCCTATGTTTCGGTAACGGGATAAAAAGCGCTAGAGTTCCATTTCCGGTGAACGGCCGAGCGATGAGGAGACAACCCTCCGCAAGCAGGCTTTCCACCGGCACCGGGCGCGCTATATGGCTCCCTGTCCGATCTGGCACTTGCTCGCAGCAGCACTCGCACATTGTCCTCCTCGATTGGACAAGACCGAATTCCTCACCGCCGACTATCATCAATCTCACAGCGAAAAGTCAAGGACATTTGTGCAATTCGATTGACATAAGTTTCATGTCATAGAATATCGGCAGCAGAAGAGCCGAACTCGCCTGCTCCCGTCATCCGCCATAGCCGTACTTCGCTCCCAGGCGGATCATGATCCTAAAAGGCGCATGCGACAATCATTTCGGAGGACCCGTGGCCAAACTGAGACGCGGAACCCATACCGCCTATTCGGAGACCTCGTCCCTGAGGCTTCGTGCCGCATGGCTCTATTACAACCAGGGCCTGACGCAGAAGGATGTTGCCGAACAGCTCGGCATCAGCCGCACCACGGTCATCCGCTTGCTGGATGAGGCGATGCGCCGCGCCGAGGTGCAGATCTGGATCACCGAAGGCATCGATGACTGCGTTGAGCTGGCGATCAAGCTGGAACGCATTTATGGGCTCGATGAAGCAATCGTCGTTCCCGAGCCGGCCGGCGGCAATGTAAATGCGCAGGCAAAGAGTGTCGGCCTGGCGCTCGGCCAGTTTCTCACGGAAGCCATTCCCGACAATTATACGATCGGCGTCGGCTGGGGCCGGACGATGACGGCCTCGCTCGCAAGCTTCCGCCCGACCCGCCGCGACAATTGCAAGGTGGTCTCCCTGCTCGGCGGCATCGTCGCCGTCCATCAGACCAATCCGATCGATTACACGTGGCGTCTGGCAAGCCAGCTGGGAGCCGAATGTTACATGTTCCTGGCGCCGCTGCTCGTCGACTCCGTCGAAACCAAGCGCAATCTCATCGAAAAATGCGGGCTGGAAGCGATCTACAGGCTGGCGGAAAATCTGGATCTCGCCATCGTCAGCTGCGGCGACATCGGCCCACAATCGACCTCGCTATCCGAGGGCTTCATTTCGAAGCGCGAGCTGGAAGAACTGATCGAAATGGGCTGCGTTTGCGACACCATGTTCAACTTCCTTGACGCCGAGGGCAAATCCGTCGATCACCCGATCAACAAGCGCGTCATGTCCGTCGATCTCGATACGCTGAAAAAAGCAAAGCACATCGTGATTTCTTCCGGCGGCGCCCACCGCGCCCAGGCGATCAGCGCCACCATCAAGCGCATCGGCTGCAATACCTTGATTACGGATGAAAGCGCTGCAAAGGCGCTGCTGCAGATGGCTATGGCGAAGGCGGCTTGAGCAACCGCGTTTAAGTTTGCGGAGGGTGCAAACCCTCAAGCATCCCCCGATTCCCATCCCAGCATCGCCCGCTTGCGCGTCAGCCCCCAGTGATATCCCGTCAGCTGCCCGTTCTTCCCAAGGGCGCGATGGCAGGGCACGACGAAGGAGATCGGGTTACGGCCGACCGCGGCACCCACGGCCCGCATCGCTGTCGGCTGGCCGATATCCCTTGCGATGTCGGAATAGGTCACGGCGCGACCCATCGGGATCTTCAACAGGCTTTCCCAGACGCGAAGCTGGAAATCCGAGCCGATCAGCACGACCCGTAGCGGCTGGTCGCTCGACCAGTTCGAGCGCTCGAAAATACGTCCTGCGTAAGGCGCCGTTGCCTGCGGGTCCTCGATGAATTCGGCATTCGGCCAGCGGCAGGTCATATCGGCGAGACAGGCCTTTTCATTGCCGATGTCGCTGAAGGCAAGACCCGCAAGACCGCGATCCGTGATCATGATCAGAGCGAGACCGAAGGGCGAGATATGGAACGCATAGCGCATGACGAGGCCGCTGCCCCTCGCCTTCCATTCACCGGGGGACATCGCCTCGTGCGTGACAAATAGATCGTGCAGCCGGCTCGGGCCGGAAAGGCCGACCTCAAAGGACGTCTCCAGGAGCGGCAGATCCTCCTTGCGCAGCAGGCGCTTGGCATGGTCCAGCGTGACCGCCTGAAGGAACGCCTTGGGCGACAATCCGGCCCAGCGCGTAAACGTCTTCTGCAATTGCGTCGGCGACTGGCCGAGCCGGTCGGCCAGCATCTCCAGCGATGGCTGGTCACGATACTCTTCCGTGATGAGCTCGATGACCTCCCGCACGGTCTCGTAATCCTGACCTCCCGGGGTGATGTCTTTCTTCAACTGTGCAATCGCATTCATAATCTTTCTCCTTGGAAAGGAGAAAACCACGGCAGGACGGCTAAAACCACCCGTTTCTTGCGCAAGTGGCCTCTCTGCAAAAATGTGATGTCGCCGATTTGGACAAGCGGCTCATATCCGCTGCGTCACACTCGCCAATGCCCGCTTGAAGGCCTTGGCAAAGCTCTCGCGATCCTCAGGATTGAGGAAGGAACCGACGTCGGTGTCGTGGCTTCTGTCGCGGACATGCATCGAGACGACGCCGATCTCGGGATGACGGCGAACCAGGAACCGCGTCCAGAACGGATTGAAGTCATGTTCCACCATGCGGCCCGTCGGCGAAAACTTGCGGATCGAGACATTGGTGCGCGATACCGTGACCTCTTCGCGCACGCGCCCGGAGCGGTAGTTCAGCCAGAAGGCGCCATAGAGCAGCAGGAAATCGGCCCCGAAGAAGATGCCGATTGGCCAGGCGCCGCGGGCGGCGAAGAGAATGCTGTAGAAGAGGCAGAAAGTGCCGGCCAGAGCCAGCATGATCTTGAACCCCTTTCGCGGCAGCGAGCGATGGGGAAACAATTCGGCAGCGAAAACCGGCCTGTTGCCGTCTACAGCCGTATCGGCGTTGCGTTCCGTCATGGGACTTGAGTATAGGTCGTTTATGGCAAATCCAAAGATCAAATCCAGCGCCCAAACCGTGAAAAAGTCAAATGCGACCGCAGGCCGCAAGCCGATGGCCAAGAGCCTCTATTCCAGGGTGGACCTGGAAGAGATCTTCCGGCGCTTCTCCATCCAGCGGCCGGAGCCGAAGGGCGAGCTGGAACACGTCAACCCCTTCACGCTCGTCGTCGCTGTCGCGCTATCGGCGCAGGCGACCGATGCCGGCGTCAACAAGGCGACGCGCGCCCTCTTCGCCGTCGCCGACACGCCGCAGAAGATGCTCGATCTCGGCGAGGAGCGTATCCGCGAATACATCAAGACAATCGGCCTTTATCGCAACAAGGCGAAGAATGTTATGGCGCTATCGGAAAAGCTGATTACCGATTTCGGCGGCGAAGTGCCGCGGACCCGCGAGGAGTTGATAACCCTGCCCGGCGTCGGCCGAAAGACCGCCAACGTCGTACTCTCGATGGCTTTCGGCCAGGCCACGATGGCCGTCGACACCCATATCTTCCGCATCGCCAACCGACTGCTGCTCGCCCCCGGCAAGACGCCTGATGAAGTCGAGCATCGGCTGATGCAGATCATCCCCGACCAGTATCTCTACCATGCGCATCATTGGCTGATCCTGCACGGGCGTTATTGCTGCAAGGCGCGCAAGCCGGAATGCGAACGCTGCGTCATCGCCGACCTCTGTCGCTCGCCGGAAAAGACCTGGGACATACCCGCTCCGCTGGTCGAGCTTCCGGCTCAGATCATCGGGGCGGAGGCCGCAGGCTGAGCCTATCGAAGGCGCAGGCTCGCTTCCTTGTGCGAGATCAGCTTGTGCAGATGCACCATCATGCCGGCGGCAAACAGCGGCGTCAGCAGATTGAGAAGCGGGATCGCCAGAAAAGCCGCGATCACCAGGCCGGCCAGAAAGACCGTGAAGGCATGCTTAACGCGGAACTTCCGCGCTTCATCCGGCGAACGGAAACGCATGGCGGCGAATTCGAAGAATTCCCGGCCGAGCAGATAGCCGTTCACCAGAAAGAAGGCGATGAGATTGATGCCCGGAATGAATAGCAGGAACAGGGCGACGATATTGCCGACGATGACGACGCCGAGAAACCGCACGGAGCTTTTCATCGCGGCGGCGATCGGCATCGCCGTTCCAGGCGTGTCGGCGGGATAATCCCGCTTTTCCACGACTTCGGCGACATCGTCGAGAAACAGGCCGGCGATCAGGGCCGTGACCGGCGAGATCAGCAGCGCCATCGACAGCGCCAGCGCAATACCGGCGAAGATGGCAAGAAACAGCGTGAGCCAGCCGGTCCAATCCGAAGTGGACGACATGAAGCCCTGCAGCCAGGGCAAGGCAAACGAATTGAAAGCGCTGCGCAGCGCGAACCAGAGCGCGACGAGCGCCACCAAGGTGAGACCGAGAACCTTCCAGAAAACCTTGCGCGCCTCCGGCGCAAAGAGATTTTCGAAGGAAAGGCGGGCGGCAAGGGCAATCATTCGGTCGACCTCATTCTGTGGCAACCGGACAACTAGGAAGCTGCCGCACCGATATCAATATCTCGCGCGGAGATATGAGCACGCCCAATTAAAAATTTGAATTATTGTAATAAAGTTTACACTAATATATTCTGTTCGTCACATTAAGAACAACAACCGAAACAAGATCGGCGCTCCGATTAGTTTTTCCCAGCCGATTTCGAGAGAAACTGGTGCAACCAAACAGTCGAAAGACCATCAACGAGGCACAAAATTTGGAAGACCTTAGCCAGAAACTTAGACAATATATCAAGATCGGCACTCCGGCCGAACGAAGAATTGCTAAGTATTTCTCCGAGCATCTGAATGAACTGCCGTTCGAAACGGCTTCTTCGGTTGCCGACAGGCTGGAACTGAGCCCTATGACGGTTGGACGGTTTCTGCGGTCGCTCGGCTATCACGGTCTGGACGGGATAAAGGTGCATCTCAAGGAGAATGCCCCAACGATCACGTCACAATTGCCAAACATCCTCGAACAGCTTCAGAAAGATGCGAGCGAGGGTCATCCGCTTGCGACCCAGATCGCCGAGCAGGTCGAGATGCTGCAGCATATCTACAACCTCGCCGGCCAGCCGCCATGGCAGGATGCGGTTGCGACAATCCTGTCTTCAGGCAATGTTTTCATCACCTCCCACCCCAGTCTCGCAGGGATCGGCCGCTATTTTCGCGACCGCCTGACCTTTGCCCGCGATCAGGTTCTGTTCCTGGACGGCGCCAATGGCAGCTATATCGAGTTGTTCGGCGAGCCGGCCGATGACGGGCTGCTTGTCATCATCGATTCCCCCGGCTTCGTTACCTCGCGCCTCCTGGCGCGCTCCGCCCGGCGGGCTGGATGCAAAGTGTTGCTGGTCACCGGCCAATTCACCGAATGGGCGCATGAATTCGCAAATATCACGCTATCCCTGCCGCCGCAGCGACCCAGCAGCCGCGAAAGCCTGTCCGCCATGATGGCCTTGCTGGAATATCTGGCGATCTCTGTCGTTCAAGCCGCAGGCGAAACGGCGGAAACAAGGATGCGGCGCATAGAAGAGCTGCAAGGTATGTTCGCCCAGATGCCGCTCCGCTAGAGTATTTCCGGGAAAACTGCGCAGCGGCCTTTCGTCCGGAATACGCCAGGAAGCAAAGGGGAAGAGCGGTTTCGAGATTCGAAGAAGAGCGAAAATGCTCTAAGCCGCCTATTCCATCCCATCCAGTTCCGCGCGATGGCGGTACATGGCGAGGAAGCGCCGGTAATCGCGATCGTAGAATGCCTTCTTCTCCGGATTAGGCAGCCGTTCGTGACCGCCCGGATACATCGCCGCACCCGCTGCTCCGAGGTTTTCATACAGGCCGCAGGAGACCGAGGCGGCAATCGCCGTGCCGAGTAGCACCGTCTCGTTCATCTTCGGGATCACGACCTTACAGCCGGTGACATCGGAATAAAGCTCCATCAGCGCGGAATTCTTCACATGACCGCCGGCGACATGCAGCGTGTCCGGCACGTAGCCATACTCGCGCATCCGCTCCAGGATATGGCGTATGCCGAGCGCGATGCCGATGCTGGTGCGCCAGTAAAGCCGGCAAAGACCATCGAAGGACGCATCGAGCGTCATGCCGCTGATGACCCCCAACGCATGCGGATCGGCAAGCGGAGAGCGATTGCCGTGGAAGTCGGGTAGCACATGAATGCGTCCGCCGAGGGAATCGCCTTCGGCAAGCCTGAGCTCCGCGATCCGCCGGACAATACGATCGTGCAACGCCGCCGTCGGAGGCCCGCCGGCCGCATGCATGCTGACGATATGATCGAGAAGTGCACCCGTGGCCGACTGCCCGGCTTCGGCGAGCCACATGCCCGGAAAGACCGCCTCGTAGTAAGGTCCCCACATGCCGGTGCTGCGCTTGCGTTCGCGGGCGAAGGAGACGACGCAGCTGGACGTGCCCGCTATCAGCGCCAGTTGATGCTCCAGTGTGGCGGCATCGCCGGCATGACCGGCAAGCGCGCCGAGAGCACCGGCATAGGCGTCGATCATGCCCGCGCCGACATGGCACTCGCGATCGAGCCCCAGAGCTTCGGCAGCCTCCGCCGTCAGCGTGCCGATGCTCTTGCCGACCGGCACACTCTCTTCCGGTAGGCTGCCGCGCTCACGCAGATCACCAAGGCCTATGACGTTGAGAAAATCGGCCTGCCAACCCGGCTGGCGATGCGCAAGATAGTTCCATTTCGCCACCAGCGTCGAGCGCGAGCGCGCCAGCGAACCGGTTGCCTTCCAGCTCATAAAATCGGCCAGGTCGAAGAAATAGCCGGCCTCGGCCCAGCTTTCCGGCAGGTTCTCCTTCAGCCACATCAGCTTCGGCATTTCCATTTCCGGCGACATGAAGTCGCCGGAATAGTGAAGGACCTCGTGCAGCGTCGCCGTACAGTAGTCCGCCTCCGCCAGTGCCCGATGATCGAGCCAGACGATCGTATCGAAGCGGCTGTCGCCGCCCGTGGAAACGGTCAGCTGCCTGCCGTCACGAGCGCGCACGACCAGCGAACAGGTAGCATCGAAGCCGATCGCGCCGATGACCGAGGCATCGACGCCGGCAGCCTTAACCGCTCCGCGAACGGCGGCGCAGACGGCATTCCATATATCCTCGGAATCATGCTCGGCGTGGTTTTCACGTGGGCGATTCATCAGGATCGGATGTTCGCCTTTTCCCAGTAGCGTGCCGCGCGCGGTGAAGACACCGGCGCGTGCGCTGCCTGTGCCGATGTCGACCGCAACCACGTGATCACGCATGCAAAAGAGGTCCCGACCACTTAGCTCTTGTTGCGGACAAGTTGTATCAATTCCGGCATCGCGTCAAACACGACTTCCGGCGAAAGCTGCTCCAGCTCCGCCCGGTAGCTCGGCGAATGAGCGTGCGATCCGCCGGTAAAGGCAAAGACCGTCATGCCGGCTGCACGCGCCGCCGTGATGCCCGCCGGGCTGTCTTCTACGACGATGCAATCCTTCGGCGGGACACCCATTTTTTCAGCCGCGTAGAGGAAGAGATCCGGCGCCGGCTTGCCACGCTTGACCATGCTGGCGCTGAAAATATTCGGCTCCAGCCTGTCGAGAAGGCCGGTCACGCCGAGCGAAAGGCGGATGCGCTCCAGCTGGCTCGACGAAGCAACGCAGCGCGGCAGCGCAAGCGCATCCAGCGTCGCGCCAATGCCGTCGATCGGCTTCAATTCGTGCTTGAAGCGTTCGTAGAGATCGTTGCGGATGCGATCGAGAAACGCCTGGTCGATGAAGACGTCGAATTCCGTCTGCATCGTATCGACCAGTGTCGCCAGGCTCTTGCCGAGGAAGCGGCTATAGACATCCTCTTCGCTCATCTCGACGCCGACATCGTGCATCGCCTGGATGAGCACGCTGACCGACAGCGGCTCGCTGTCCACAAGCACACCATCGCAATCGAAGATTACGAGCCCTGTTCCCGCAGCCGTCATCACAGATCCAACCTGAATTCTATTGTTGTCCCGCCTGCCCGAAACACTCGGACGGCAATGGAAAACGGCCGGAACAGGAGACGTCCGGCCGTTTAAGAGTTATTCCGCGAGTTTGTTGTCCAAGTATAGCTGCAGGGTGACGCGGGTACCCTTTTCCCACAGCGTTTTCAGTGCATGCGCGAAGCGCTTGCGGAAAAGATCGGATTTGGCAACGTCGCCGAAGATGTCGTCGAACACGAGGAAGGCGTTCGGATCGTCCTTCGCCTTGAGGGCGGCTTCATGCAGCCGATCGGCGCTGGCGTCATTGAAGACGATATCCTTGCCGCTGTCGGTCTTGCCAGCAAAGTAACGGCACCAGAGCGCCGAGACGAGCGCGAGGCCGACAATATCCTCGCCGCGGCGAAGACGGTCGGCCGTCGACGGCAGGATGAACTTCGGCTGGCGGTTCGAGCCGTCCTGCGCCAGACGCGGAATGGTATCGGCGATCTTCGGATTGGCGAAGCGATGTTCGATCAGCTTGAAATAATCGGCCAGCACCGTGTTCGGCACGGGCGGGATGACGGGGATGATCTCGTCGTTTTCGAGCTTGGCGAGGAAAGCGCGGATGAGCGGCTCTTCCATGGCCTCATGCACGAAATGAATGTCCATCAGCGCCGCCGGATAGGCGATCGCCGCATGGCCGCCATTGAGGATACGGATCTTCATATGCTCATAGGGAGTGACGTCGGGCACGAAGGTCACGCCGACCTTTTCCAGCGCCGGACGGCCTGCCGGGAAATTGTCCTCCAGCACCCATTGCTTAAATTCCTCGCAATAGACGGGCCAATTGTCCTCGATGTCGAAAGCTTCCTTCAAGAGGTCGATCTCGCGCGCGCTCGTTGCCGGCGTGATGCGGTCGACCATGCCGTTCGGAAAAGCGACGTTTGCGGCGATCCAGTCGGCAAAGGCCGGGTCGGAGAGCCGCGCCGTACCGACGACGGCAGCTTTCGTGACACCGCCATTGTGAGGAATGTTGTCGCAAGACATGACGGTAAAGGGCGGCAGGCCGGCAGCGCGGCGCGCCTTGAGACCGGCCACGATGAGGCCGAATACGGTCTTCGGCGCATCCGGGTGCTGGCCATCGGCGACGATCGCCGGATGGGCGGGATTGAACTTGCCCGAGGCATCGATGAAATAGCCGCCCTCGGTGATCGTCATCGAGACGATGCGGATGGTCGGGTCGGCGAGCTTGGCGATGATGGTCTTGGCATCGCCGACCGGCAGGATATCGATCATCGGCGCGGTGACGCGCGCGGCCGTGCGATTGTTATCCTGTTCGACCACGGTCGTCAGAAAGTCCTGAGCGGCCAGCTTTTCCCGCATGGCGGCATCAGACGGTAGCACGCCCGCGCCGATGATCGCCCAGTCATGAGCCTCGCCGGTATTGAAAAGGTCATCGAGATAGATTGCCTGATGGGCGCGATGGAAATTGCCGACACCGAAATGCACGATGCCCGCCGAAAGCGACTTCCGGTCGTAAGCAGGAATGGCCGCCGTTGCAGCCGCCTCCTGGAGAGTTGCGAGCGATAATTTGCACGTCATGTCTCTGATCCTTCTGAAAGGTCTCTGGCTCCGGGCGGCTGGGGAGGACGCACCGGCTTGTATGCTTGCCCGGCCCACGGAAATGATAGGTGCGGACTGGCAGAAATGCATTGGCCGCCCGCATCGATCGCGCACGGCCTTAGCTCTTTAGGCTGAGATCGCCAGCCCCTCGGCATTGAACCGGTGGATATGCGCCTTGTCGGGCGTCAGGTAGACCGTGTCGCCGGCCCGCGCCGGGAAATCGCCCGAGCCGCGTGCTGTCACCGTGCCGATCCCGTCAACGTCGATATGCAGGAAGGTGTCGGAGCCGAGATGTTCGGCAACGAGCACCTTGCCCTGCCAATCGCCCGAGCTGGTCGACAGCAATGTGTGTTCCGGGCGCACGCCGATGGTGTCGCCACCAAGGCTCTGGGCATAGGCGCCCTTGACGAAATTCATCTTCGGCGAACCGATGAAACCGGCGACGAAGAGATTGCGCGGGCTGCGATAAAGCTCCAGAGGCGAACCGACCTGCTCGATATTGCCGCGATTGAGCACGACGATCTTGTCGGCCATGGTCATGGCCTCGACCTGGTCGTGCGTGACATAGACCATCGTCGTTTTCAACTGTTGGTGCAACTCGCTGATCTCGAGGCGCATGTTGACGCGCAATGCCGCATCGAGGTTCGACAGCGGTTCGTCGAAGAGGAAGGCGGCCGGCTGGCGCACGATGGCGCGGCCGATGGCGACGCGCTGGCGCTGACCGCCGGAGAGCTGGCGCGGCTTGCGCTCCAGATAGTCGGTCAGGTTCAGGACGCGCGCGGCGTCCGCAACCTTCTTGTCGATTTCCGCCTGCGGCATGTTCGCCATCTTCAGCGGAAAGGCGATGTTCTTGCGCACGCTCATATGCGGATAGAGCGCGTAGGACTGGAACACCATGGCAAGGCCGCGTTCGGACGGCTTCAGATTGGTGCCGTCCTTGCCGTCGATGAGGATCTGGCCGCCGGAGACATCTTCAAGACCGGCGATCAGGCGCAGCAGCGTGGACTTGCCACAGCCCGACGGGCCGACGAACACGACGAACTCGCCGTTGTCGATCTCGAGATCGATGGAAGGAATGACCTTGGCTTCGCCGAAGACCTTGGAGACCTGTTTGAGAACAATGCTACCCATGTTTCTCTTCCTTACTTAACCGCGCCGAAGGTCAGGCCGCGAACGAGTTGCTTCTGGCTGAACCAGCCGAGGATCAGGATCGGAGCGATCGCCATGGTCGATGCCGCCGAAAGCTTGGCGTAGAACAGGCCCTCCGGGCTGGAATAGGAGGCGATGAAGGTGCTCAATGGCGCGGCGTCGACCGCCGACAGGTTGAGTGTCCAGAAGGCCTCGTTCCAGGCGAGGATGATGTTGAGCAGCATCGTCGAGGCAAGTCCGGGGATCGCCATCGGCGTCAGAACGTAGATGATTTCCTTGGCGAGCGTCGCACCGTCCATGCGGGCGGCTTCGAGGATCTCGCCGGGGATTTCCTTGAAATAGGTGTAGAGCATCCAGACGATGATCGGCAGGTTGATGAGCATCAGCACGACGACCATGCCAACACGGCTGGCGAACTGGTTGTTCAGAAGGCCGAAGCTCTGGAACAGCAGGTAGATCGGGATGAAGGCGCCAACAGGCGGCATCATCTTCGTCGACAGCATCCACATCAACACGTCCTTGGTCCGCTTGGTCGGCGAGAATGCCATGGCCCAGGCGGCCGGAACAGCGACGAGCAGACCGAGGATCGTGGAGCCGAAAGCGATGATGACCGAATTGCCGAAGTGGAGGAAGTAATCCGAGCGCGACTGCACCTCGAAGTAATTCTCCAGCGTCCAGTGGAAGAAGAGGAACTGCGGCGGCGAGGCGATGGCATCGCCTTCCGTCTTGAAGCTCGTCAGGATCGTCCACAGGATCGGGAAGAAGATAAGGATTGCCACGATCCAGGCGGCGATCGATACGACGATCTTGCGTTGCGTTGTGATCTTGCGTGCCATCTCAAGCCTCCAGATTCTTGCCGACTGCGCGCATCAGGAAGATCGCGACGATATTGGCGAGGATGACGGCGATAATGCCGCCCGCCGATGCGCCGCCGACATCCTGCGACAGAACGATCTGCGAATAGACGAGATAAGTGAGGTTGGTCGTCGCCGTGCCGGGGCCGCCATTGGTGGTGACGAGGATTTCTGCGAAGGCCGACAGCAGGAAGATCGTCTCGATCAGGATCACCACGGTTATGGCGCGGGCCAGATGCGGCAGGATGATGTAGATGAACTTCGAAACCGGTCCGGCGCCATCCATCTCGGCGGCTTCCTTCTGCTCTTCGTCTAGCGATTGCAGGGCGGTCAGCAGGATAAGCGTTGCGAAAGGCAGCCACTGCCAGGCGACGATAATGACGATCGACAGGAGCGGAACCGTCTCCAGCCAGGTCAGCGGATCAAGCCCGAAGAACCGGAAGAGATGCGCGAGAAGCCCGTTCACCGGGTTCATGAACATATGCTTCCAGATGAGGGCGGCGACCGTCGGCATCACGAAGAAGGGCGCAAGCACCAGCATGCGCACGATGCCCTGGCCGAAGATCGGCTGATCAAGAAGGAGAGCCAGCGCGATGCCGCCGACCACGGTAATCAGCAACGCACCACCAACGAGCAGCAGCGTCACGATCAGCGAGCTCAGGAAGGCGGGGTCGGTGACGAAATATTCGTAGTTGAGCAACCCGATGAAATCGTGAGTACCGGGATTGAGCAGATTGTAGTTCAGCGTCGAGAAATAGATCGTCATCACGAGCGGGACGATCATCCACGCGAAGAGCAGCAGAACCGAAGGCGCCATCATGACGCGCGCGGTGGAACGGGTGTGCAACGTTGCCATGGCAAGTACCGACCTATCTTTTGAGCGGGAGAGGTGGCCGTGGACCGGCTGAAACGAAAAGGGCCGCCAAGGGCAGTTCGGGCGCTCGGCGGCCTAGGAGGAAACAGTGCTCGAGAGGGGGCACTGTTTCCCTGGTTTCAAAGGCCCCTACTTCGGGTAGCCGGCCTTCGTCATTTCGCGTTCCGTCAGCTTCTGGGCAGCCTGGAGCGCCTGATCGACGGAGATCTGGCCGGCCAGAGCGGCCGAGAACTGCTGGCCGACAGCCGTGCCGATGCCCTGGAATTCAGGGATAGCGACGAACTGAACGCCGACATACGGAACCGGCTTCACGGTCGGATGTGTCGGATCAGCCGAGTTGATCGAGTCGAGCGTCATCTTCGCGAAAGGCGCTGCCTTCTGGTAGTCCGCATTCGCATAGAGCGAGGTACGGGTGCCGGGAGGTGCATTCAGCCAGCCTTCCTTCTGAGCGACAAGGTTGGTGTATTCCTTGCTGGTTGCCCAGGCGATGAACTTCTCGGCAGCTTCGGTCTTCTTCGAGGAGGCCGGGATGGCGAGGTTCCATGCCCAGAGCCAGTTGCCGCGCTTGCCAAGACCCTTGTCCGGAGCCAGAGCGAAGCCGACCTTGTCGGCAACCTTGGATTCCTTCGGATCGGAAACGAAGGAAGCTGCAACTGTCGCGTCGATCCACATTCCGCATTTGCCGGACTGGAACAGCGCCAGGTTTTCATTGAAGCCGTTGGAGGAAGCGCCCGGAGGGCCGGCGTCCTTCATCAGCTTGACGTAGAAGCTCAGCGTGTCCTTCCATTCCGGCTGGTCGAACTGTGCCTTCCACTTTTCATCGAACCAGCGAGCGCCGAACGAATTCGACATCGCCGTCAGGAACGCCATGTTTTCGCCCCAGCCCGCCTTGCCGCGAAGGCAGATGCCGTAGACTTCATGATCCTTGTCGGTGATCTTGCGGGCTGCATCGGCGATGAAGTCCCAGGTCGGCGCGTCCGGCATCTTCAGGCCGGCCTTGTCGAACAGGTCCTTGCGGTACATCACCATCGAGCTTTCGCCGTAGAACGGCGCGGCATAGAGCTTGCCGTCGGTCGTCAGACCGCTGCGAATGGCCGGGAGAAGGTCATTCACGTCATAGTCCTTGTCGGCGGAAAGCTTGTCGAGCGATGCAAGCCAGCCGAGCTTGCTCCAGATCGGCACTTCATAGGTGCCGATGGTCAGCACGTCGTACTGGCCCGCCTTGGTAGCGATGTCGGTCGTAACCTTCTGGCGCAATACGTTTTCTTCAAGCGTGACCCATTGCAGGTCGATACCGGGGTTCTTGGCTTTGAAATCGTCCGTAAGCTTCTGCATACGGACCATGTCGCCGTTGTTAACCGTCGCAATGGTGAGGGTTTCGGCAGACGCCAGGCCGGCAAACATCAGA
This sequence comes from Martinezella tropici, assembly GCA_000799755.1. Lineage (GTDB taxonomy): Bacteria > Pseudomonadota > Alphaproteobacteria > Rhizobiales > Rhizobiaceae > Rhizobium > Rhizobium tropici_A. The sequence goes on along the minus strand of JUHI01000002.1, from coordinate 70,483 downwards.
GCCGAGCAAGCGCCCAGCAGTAAAGTTTTCAATTTCATATCTTCCTCCCAGAAGACCAAAATGAGCATTCGCTTTGCTCATGGGCAATTACTCACGCCTTGCGACAAAATGTCAATGCAGATTCGTTGCTGCATTGCCGAGCAAGCAACCTATCCTTTTGTTTATATGAGTTAAATTTTTTGCTCAGACCTTGAGCAAAAATTCGGCAACTGCCTCGTCGGTGATCAAGCCATTGATCTGCTGGCCGATGACGGCGGCCTTGATCGCCTCGAATTTGCGTCGTCCCTTGGCGATGCCGATGACCGCGCAGGTCTCGCGTGACGGCAAGGGCGCACTCGCGACACGATCATTGACGTCGGGCATCATCCTACCGTCGCCATCGAAAATCCACCCGCAGATCTCGCCCGCGGCCCCCCGGTTCATCAGCGCCAGCATCTCATCCCTTTCGAGAAAGCCGTCGAGACAGAGCGGCGCCTCGACGCCCATCTCGCCGATGCCGACGAAGGTCACGTCGGCCTGTGCGCTGATATCGAGCGTCGAACGCACGAGCGCCTGCGCGTGCAGCAGCTCACGCTCCTCCGCCGACGACACCAGCACCGGCAACGGCATCGGAAAGTGACGCGCCTTGACGACATCGGCCATGCTGAAGATGACGTTGTAATAGGCAGCCGAGCCGTCCGGGCCGATATTGCCCGTCAGCGACACCACCCGATGCTGCAGACATTCTATCGCCGGCAGCTGATCGACGGCAGCCTTCAGCGTGCGGCCGGTGCCGATTGCCAGCACGATCGGATCGGGCCGCCGTAGCCAGCGCTCGATCTCGGCAGCACCGGCTTCGGCAATGCCGATCGTGGAGGAGGTGCTGTCAGGATCGCTCGGTACGATATCGACATGCCGCAGATTGAACTTCTTCTTGAGCTCTGCCGCATATTCCAGGCAGGCGGCGATCGGGTGATCCAGCCGCACCTTGATGAGCCGTTCGGCGACGGCAAGCGACACCAGCCTCTGTGCCGACTGGCGGGATATTCCCATTGCGACGGCGATCTCATCCTGCGTCCGGCCGGCGACGTAATAGAGCCAACCGGCCCGTGCCGCATCGTCCAGCCGTCCTTGGGAATCCAGCTTCTTCGCCATCGCCTTCCTTTAATCGAAACAGCGCCCGCGCCCGGGATGATCCGGACAACGCTTGCGGGGATTACACAGTTTCCGGCGGGATGACGCCCTTGGTCAAGGTGAAACAACCGTAGAAGCGCCGCTCGCCGGTCTGAATGACGCAAAAGGCATCTTTGGCACGCTCGTAGAAATCGAAGCGCTCGACAGGGGTCAGCGGCCAATGCTTGCCCTCGGCCTTATCGATCGCAGCCTGGACCTCCTGCTGGACCTGCGGCACCTCTTCCGGCGCACCAACCACCTCCATGCGCGTCGCCGCGTCGTCGATGAAGCTATCGAGTGGCATCAGCGACAGGATGGCGGCAACAGCGTCGGCGGCGGGCACATTGTCGATCCGCAGCAGCTCGCCTAAAACCGTCTGGCTCGCGATGGCCTCCGCCGGGAAATTCGTGTCGACGACGACAAGCATGTCGCCATGCCCCATCGACTTCAACGCGTAGAGCACGTCCGCATTCAAGAGCGGCGAAATTCCCTTCAGCATGACCGAGGCCCTCCGATAGCCTATGGCGGCCATCCAGGGGCCGCTTCATTCTCCGCGCAAACAAGTAACCATCGCGTTCCTGTCTGTCCATAGGCGCCGGGAACGTTTTCGGGCGGGAGGCCGAACCATGAACTGTGCATCGAGCCGCGGCTTATTTCAGCCCTTATTGACCCGATAGGTTCGTCGGCATTAACTGAAACACGTTCAACGGTTGAGAGGTGCAGGTGCGCATTCTTGTGGTGGAGGACGACGACACGATCGGCAGCGCGGTTCGGGACCATATCGCGGCGGGGCCTCATGCCGTCGACTGGGTGAAGAACCTGACTGATGCCGAAGAAGTCACCAGCGCCGTGCAATACGGTCTCATTCTGCTGGATTTGCAGCTTCCGGATGGCAGTGGCATCGATTTCCTCAAGAGGCTGCGCCGCAAGCCCGACGAAACGCCCGTCATGATCCTCACGGCGCGCGACCAGATTTCCGACCGCATCGAGGGCCTGAACAGCGGTGCCGATGACTATCTCGTCAAGCCGTTCAACCTCGGCGAACTGACAGCCCGCATTCTGGCCGTCGCCCGACGCTATGCCGGCAGCCCGCAGCCGACCCTCCGTCTCAGCGACCTCGAAATCGATCAGCCGCAACGCCGCGTCAAGCTGGCGGGCAAGGATGTGATCCTGACCGGGCGCGAATGGGCCGTGCTCGACCTGTTGATCGCGCGGCCGGGCGCCATCGTCTCGAAGGACAAGATAGAGGAGGCGCTTTATGCCTTCGGCTCCGAAATCGAGAGCAATACGGTGGAGGTCTATGTCAGCCGCCTGCGCAAGAAGATCGGTAAGGATCGCATAAAGACCGCGCGCGGCGTCGGCTACTGCCTGGGCGAGCGATGATCGAGCGCCAGGAGCCCAGCCGCGCCAGCATCACCCGGCGCCTGATTACCGCGCTGACCGGCATGGTTGTCGTCTTCTGGCTGATTGCGGTAGGCATCGGCGTCTATGTCGTCAACAAGGAACTCTCCGAAACCTTCGACGGCGCGTTGCAGGAAACCGCCGAGCGCCTGATGCCACTGGTGCTCGACGATCTGGCCAACCGTGACCATTCCGGCGATCCGCAAAGCCTGGAGGAACTCAACAAGGGCCTGAACCGCGAATATCTGACCTATCAGGTACTCGACGGCAACGGCAAGGTGATCCTGCACTCCCACGATGCCCCCGCAACGGCCTATGACGTACCGCTGAAGATCAGTTTCCATGACACGCCGAGATACCGGATTTATACCGAGTCCTCGGCCGACGGTTCGATCTTTCTGCACGTCGCCGATGCCTTCAAGAATCGCCGTGAGGCGTCGCGCGAAAGCGGTGTCGCGCTGCTCTGGCCACTGCTTGCGCTCATTCCCGCCAGCATTATCGCGATTGGGATCATCGTTGGGCGGTCGCTGCGGCCGATCGACCGCCTTCGGTCGCAGATCTCCACCAAGGACGGCGGCAACATGGCGCCGATCGAGAGCGAGACGCTACCGCTCGAACTGCAGCCGATCGCCCGCTCCGTCAACCTGCTGCTCGAACGGCTCCGTCTCGCCCTTGAGGCCGAGCGCGAATTTACCGCCAACAGCGCCCACGAGCTGCGCACCCCGATTGCCGGCGCGCTTGCCCAGACGCAGCGGCTGATCGCCGAATTGCCGCAAGGGCAGTTGACGGAACGGGCCGGCCGCATCGAGACGTCGCTCTCCAATCTTGGCCGGCTGGCGGAAAAATTGCTGCAGCTTTCCCGCGCCCAGGCCGGCATCGGCGCAGGCGACAGACCTGCCGATCTGATAGCCATCATAGAAACCGTCATCGGCGATTATGACCGCGATTCCGGCACCGCGGGCCGCGTCCTGCTGGAGAACGAGACGACGGAGAAGCTGATGCGCAACATCGATATCGATGCCTTTGCGATCGTCATGCGCAACCTCATCGAAAACGCCTTGATTCACGGCCCGGCCGATGACGAGGTGACTGTCGGCGTCGACGGCCGCACTGTCCGCGTCATCAATGGCGGCGCCGTGCTTTCCGTAAATGAGCTTGCCGGCTTGAAGAAGCGCTTCTGGCGCGGCAAGACGAAGGCCGCAGGCTCCGGCCTCGGGCTTTCGATCGTCGAGCGCATCGTCGGCCAGATCGGCGGACATCTCGATCTGCTATCGCCCGCGACCGGCAGAACCGACGGTTTCGAAGCCAGGATCACCCTGCCGTCCGGTTGACGGCCTTCGCCCTTCAAGGATTGATCTTGAAAAGATCGGCAAAGGGTGCGAGCAAGTGCGCCATGTTTCCAGCAGGTTGGTATCCATGATCGTTTCCTTCGACATCGGCGGCAGCGCCATCAAAGGCGGCATAGCCCGCTCCATGACGGATATCGTGCCGCTGGCACGGCGCCCGACGCCAGGACACGATTTTGCTGAATTCGTCGCCGCCCTGCGCGAGGTGATTGCCGAAGCCGGTGAGAAGCCGGATTGCCTCTCCTTCTCCATCGCCGGTGTCGTCGATCCCGATACGCAGGCGCTGACCTGCGCCAATATTCCCTGTATTCACGGCCGCCGTCTCGCTGCCGATCTGGAAGCGGAACTCGGCTATCCAGCGTTGATTGCCAACGATGCCGATTGCTTCGCCATGGCCGAAGCCATGTCCGGAGCCGGTCGCGGCCACCGCATCGTCTTCGGCGCCATTCTCGGCACCGGCGTCGGCGGCGGTCTGGTCGCGGACGGCCGGCTGGTCAACGCGGCCGGCGGCTTCGCAGGAGAATGGGGCCACGGTCCGATCATCGCCTCTTTCGCCGGCAATCCGCCGGTCGCCATTCCCGCCTATGCCTGCGGCTGCGGCCAGAAGGGTTGCGTCGACACGGTCGGCGGCGCCCGCGGCATCGAGCGCCTGCACAAGACGCTTCACGGACTGGAGCTTTCCAGCGAAGAGATCATCGGCGAATGGCTGAAAGGCGAAGACCGCGCCGAACGCACAATCGAGGTCATGATCGATCTGGTCGCCTCCCCGCTCGCTCTGACCATCAACATAACCGGCGCGACCATCGTGCCGGTCGGCGGCGGTCTTTCCAACGTCGAACCGCTTCTCGCACGCCTTGACGAGGCGGTGCGCGCCCGCATCCTGCGCAAGTTCGGCCGGCCGCTTGTCGTACCCAGCGAGTGCAAGCCGGAACCGGGCCTCATCGGCGCGGCACTGCTCGGCCTGCAATATGCCGGAGAGCGCACCCATGCTGCTTGAAGTCTGCGTCGAGGACATTGCCGGTCTCAAGGCCGCCGTCGCAGGCGGCGGCGATCGCATCGAGCTTTGCAGCGCGCTCCCCCTCGGCGGGCTGACGCCGAGCGCCGGGCTGATGGCTGTTGCGGCAAAAATGCCCGTGCCCGCCTATGCCATCATCCGCCCTCGCGCCGGCAACTTCGTCTACTCGGCCGACGAGCTCGATATCATGAAGCGCGACATCGACGCGGCGCGATCTGCCGGGCTGCCGGGCGTCGTGCTTGGCGCCTCCCAGCCGGACGGACGGCTGGATGTCGACACGCTGACCATCCTCGCCGCCCATGCGCAAGGGCTCGGCAAGACGCTGCATCGCGCCTTCGATCTGGTGCCCGACGTCAAGGAAGCCGTCGAGGTGGCCGTTTCCCTCGTCTTCGAGCGCATCCTGACATCAGGTGGCGCAAGGACCGCAGCCGAAGGCGTTGCCATGCTCGAGCAGGCGATTGCTGTTGCCGCCGGCCGCATCTCCATCATGCCCGGCTCCGGCGTGACGCTGGCGACGGTCGGCCAACTCTGGCCGCGCTTGCAGATCGGCGAGATTCATGCCTCCTGCTCCGCAGCCGTCCCAGAGACGGACGAGCGCGTCATTGCCCTCGGCTTCTCGGCGCCTTCGATCCGCCGCACCGATGCCGCCACCGTCAAGGCACTCAAGGCGTATTTCGCTTAAGACCGGCTGTGCTGCGATTTGCGGCGAGGACGTGCGACAAGCCACGGGCCCTGAACGCAAGAACCGGGCGCGGGAGATCGCAATGTGCTTTGGGCAACATCATGAATTGACAAAGAAACATTAGAATGATCAATCGTTCATAAACGCATATGCTGTAGCCATGGATTGGCTGCGCAACATACAGTTATTGCAGCAGACAGGTTTCCTCGGGAGTAGCTGTGATCTGAATCATGTCGGTGGCGCCACCTCGCAAGAAAAGCAGGGCTGTCTTCTGGATTGCGGCTGTTGTCATCGGTTCGATCATCCTGGCAACCGCGCTGCTTGCCAACGACATGCGCAATTTGCGGGCTTTGGATAGCCGCTATCATCTCAATCTGTTTCCGAAGCAAGAGCAGCAGGCAGCGACACCGCCGCCCGTGCCGGCACAGGAACAGCAGCCGGCTCATGCGGCAACACCTCCGGCCATGACGTCGGCAGCACCGGCCCCGGCGGCCAGGAACGTCCGAGTAAAGCCGGCGAGCATCACCGCCAAACCATCCGTCAGGAAAAGATCCCATTTGCTGGATGAGCCCGTCGACGCCCTCCTGAGCGCCTTCGTGCGCAGCTGGCGCATATCGGGCGAGACGCTTTGCGCCGATCTCGTAAAGTTCGGCCTGCCCGTCGGGCAATGGCGGCAAAGCGAATTGGGCGCCGGCACCTCCGAATGCAGCTATGCCATCCAGAAGGGCGCCTATGGCGATGCAAACGCAGCCTCCTTCTTCATCATCGCCCGCGGCAAGCCATCGGGCGAACTCGAGACAATCCGCATCAAGGTCATCATGCCCGACAATGCCGATGGCAAGTCGATCGCCGGCACCTTCGTCGACACCGTCGTACTCCTGCTGAACGAGACGCACTGGCTGGACTTTCAGGCCGCACTGGATTCGATCGGCAAGTTGCAGGATGTGACGCTGCAGGCCTTCGGCGCCAAGCTCAGCTTCTTCAAGGAATTCCAGGGCAATAACAATTTCAACCTGCAGCTGGAACTGCGGAGAACGTCGCCGGAGCAATTGCGAACCGCCATTGTCTTCGACAAGGCGCGCTGGACGCTGCCCTCGCCCTCCTCGACCAATTAGATCTCGGAGCACGCATGTATTTGCCGCTCTTTCATGGTGTATGTTGCGAATACAACCAATGAGCAAGCACTCAGCGGGCTACGCGCCATCATGGGATGAAACGGAGAGGGAGATGGAGCCAAGAGCAGCCAAATCAAACATCAAGAAGATGATTTTCATGAATATCTTCGCTCTGCTGGTTGCTGAATATTTCGCTATCGTTTCGTATTCTTTGATTTCATTCGCCTCTGATTTTAACTCAATCGCTGAGGTAATATCTGTGCCGCTGGCATTGGTCAGCCTTAGCTTCGCTATGGTACCGATGGCTCTCCTGATCACGTGGAAGGCCGCTCTAGTGGCGATCGGCGTCGGCGAATTGCTCGGGCGACCCTCCTATTATTATCCGATAGCTGGAGCTATTGCTGGATACTGGACAGCTCATTCATGGGGCTTTCAAAGCGGCTCCAATAGGTTTGATGTCCTTGTGCTTACAATAAGCGGCGGTATCGCGGGCTATGCTTTCTGGTACGTGGCTGTCCGAAGTTTGGATTTTGATTTGCAAGCGTCGCCTTCACCGAGAGTCGATGACAATGTCTGAGGCGCGAAGGTGGGACGGCTAGAAATGAATCCGCTGTCCATACTACCGCGAAGCGTCCGATCACAACTGCCGTTGGCACAGTGCAGCAGGGCGCATCCAGGATGGGCGCCCGATTTTACAAAACGGTATCAAACATTCATGCGCTTCGGTTTTTGTTGCACTGCCCCATCAGTAGTGCGCATATAGGTGACGATTCCGAAGGTCGGCGGATCACCGGCCGGCAGCACCATGTTTCCCGAGAACACGAAGCGGTTTCCGCAGGGAATCATGCAAATCGTCAAACACGCCGGTCCCCCAGCCGAGCGGTGGAAAGCCATTGCACTCCATGGATTCGATAGATCCCGATCCGCACGGCCAGACTTTTGCGGTCGAACGCGACCCCCGCCTGCGCTACATCATTCCCGCCGTCGTCGCCGTTGCCTTCCTGATGGAACAACTCGATTCCACCATCCTCATCACCGCCGTCCCCGATATCGCCAAAAGCCTCGGCACGACGCCGGTGCGCATGAACCTGGCCGTCACCACCTATATTCTGACGCTCGCCATGTTCATCCCGGTGAGCGGCTGGTTCGCGGATCGCTTCGGCGCGCGGCGCATCTTCGCGCTGTCGCTGTTCATCTTCACGATCGGTTCGATCCTATGCGGTCTGGCGACGAGCCTGCCGATGCTGATCGCCATGCGGGCGCTGCAGGGCTTCGGCGGCGCCATGATGACGCCGGTCGGACGCCTGATCCTCATCCGCAGCTTCCCGCGCAGCCAACTCGTCACGGCGATGACCTATATGACCCTGCCCGCCGTCATCGGACCGGTGATCGGGCCGGTGCTCGGCGGTTTCCTGACGACCTATCTGTCCTGGCGCTGGATCTTCTGGGTGAACCTGCCCTTCGGCCTGATCGGCATGGTCATGGCGCTGCGCTATGTCGAGGACACCGATCGCGACGAGACGATCAAGTTCGATTTTCCCGGCTTCGTCATGGTCGGCCTCGGCTGTGTCCTGCTGCAATACGGGATCGAGAATATCGGCCGCCCGGCAATTCCGGTCTGGGCCATTCTCCTCGTTCTCGCCGCCGCCGGTCTGCTGCTGCTCGGCTTCATCCGCTATGCGAGAACAGCGGAATCGCCGGCCGTGGATCTCACCCTCTTCAAGCTGCGCACCTTCCGCATTGGCACGCTTGCCGGCGGCATCTGTCGCGTTGGGCTAAACGGCGTGCCCTTCCTGCTGCCGTTGATGCTGCAGGTCGGCTTCGGCTTGAGCCCCATCGTCTCGGGCACGCTGACCTTCGTCAGCGCCTTGAGCGCGCTTGCCGTTCGGCCAGTCTCCGCAAAGCTGCTGAAGCTCTACGGCTTCGACCGCATGCTGACCTGGAGCGCTGTGTTCGGCGCTGCCGTCGTCGCCGGCTTCGCGCTGATCACGCCCGATACGCCGCATTGGTTCATCATCGTCTACGTCTTCATCTTCGGACTGGCGCGAGCGGGACAGTTCATGACGTCGAACACCTTGTCCTACTCCGACACCCCGGCCGCTCAGCTCAGCCGCGCGACCAGTCTCGGCGGCGTCCTGCAGCAATTGAGCGTCAGCTTCGGCATCTCCGTCGCGGCCATGCTGCTTGGGTTGGTGACGCTGGACGGATCGCCGCTGACGCCCGAGAAATTCCACCTAGCCTTCTTGCTGATGGCAATCATTCCCCTGCTCGGCATACCCGGCTTCCTCAAGCTGCAGCCTGAAGACGGCGTGCAGGTGAGCGGCCATCAGCGCCGGCCGAAGACATAGTGCAGGGATAGAGATTTTTACGCCGCAAGCGCCGAGGCGCGCGGGTGGACGAGATGATCGCGAAGCACCGCGCCGGAGCGGTCGACTTCCTGCATCAGCACGTCGTAGCTCCAGAGATCAGCCAGGTGCTGCAACACGCGCTTGGCATCCATATCGTCGAGCATTGCGCCATTCAGCACCGTGTGCTTCAGCAGAAGCCGCCGGTCGCCGGCAAGGTCGACATCGACGATCTCGATATGCGGATCGATCCAGCCGACATCATATTGCCGGGCCAGCTCCCGCCGGATACGGCGATAGCCGCGCTCGTCGTGAATGGCGGCGACCCTCAGCCCCTCTTCCTCCTCCGGATCGTCGGTCAGCTGGAACATCCGCATCTTGCGCATCAGATGCGGGCTCAGGAATTGCGAAACGAAACTCTCGTCGCGATAGTTCGCCCAGAGGTCGCGCAAGACAGCCATGGCATCGCCGGTGCCGGCGATATCCGGGAACCACTGCCGATCCTCCTCTTCCGGCCTCGTCACGATGCGCTCGATGTCCTGCATCATGGCAAAACCGATCGCATAAGGGTTGAGACCGGAATAGCGGGGATCGTTGAAGGTCGGCTGGAAGACCACATTGGTATGCGATTTCAGGAATTCCAGAAAATCGCCGTCGCCGATACCGCCGAGTTCGTGCAGCCGCGTCATGATGCGGTAGTGCACGTAGGTCGCAGTGCCCTCGTTCATCACCTTGGTCTGGCTCTGCGGATAGAAATATTGCGCCACGTGCCGGACGATGCGGATGATCTCGCGCTGCCAGGGCTTCAGGCGCGGCGCCATCTTCTCCAAGAAATAGAGGATATTTTCCTGCGGCAGGCCGGCGAGTGAGCGTCGGCGCTCCAGATCGAGATCGAGATTTTTTTTGCTGTGGCCGGTCGGAACCGTGCGCCAGAGGTCGTTGAAGATCTTCTCGTCATATTCGCGCCGCTCGCGCTCGCGCTTCTCCTCGTCGCGCAGATCAGGCGTCTTCTTGCCGGCATAGCGATGAACGCCGTGAGACATCAGCGCATGCGCGGCATCGAGCGTGCGTTCGACGGCGGCGTGGCCGTAGCGCTCCTCGCAGCGCGCGACATAGCTCTTGGCGAAGTTGAGATAGTCGAGAATGCCCTCTGCGTCTGTCCAGAGCTTGAAGAGATAGTTGTTCTTGAAGAAATGATTATGGCCAAAGGCGGCATGCGCGATGACGAGCGCCTGCATCGTCGCGGTATTCTCCTCCATCAGATAGGAGATGCAGGGCGAGCTGTTGATGACGATCTCATAGGCAAGACCGCGCAGCCCCTTGCGATAGAAGGCCTCGTGATGGGCGAAATGCTTGCCGAAGGACCAGTGCTTGTAGAAGAGCGGCATGCCGATCGAGGAATAGACGTCGAGCATCTGCTCGGCGGTGATGATCTCGATCTGGTTCGGATAGACATCGAGACCAAGCTCGTTGACGGCGATCTTCTCGCAGGCATTGTGAATCCGCTGGATGGTGGCGAAATCCCAGTCCGCGCCTTCGAAAAGCCGCTCCATCGATGCCTTCTTCGCCATCTTCAGCTCCTTGTTTCCGCCGTACGCCGCTGGAACAGATCGTGGAAGACCGGATAGATCTGGCTGCGATCGCTGACACGCCGCATGGAAAGCATTGGCCACCCCGCCTGCATCCGCTCATAGAGCGACCAGATCGCCGAGCCGGACGAAATCGCGACGCTGCGCGACTCCCCGACTTCGAGATAGGCGAAATACTGACAGACGGGCAGGATCTCGCTCGTCATCAGCGCAGCCGTCGTCGCATTGTCGGAATAGGCGTTGTCGCCATCCGATGCCTGTGCCGCATAGATGTTCCAGTCCGAGGCCGGGAAGCGGTCGCGCACGATCCCCCGCATCGCCTCGAGCGCGCTCGAAACCTGGGTACCGCCCGTTGCCGGGCTGCGGAAGAAGGTCTCCTCGTCCACCTCTTCCGCCACATCAGTATGGCGGATGAAAACGATCTCGACGCGGCGATACTGCCGGGTCAGGAAGATGTAGAGCAGCATGTAGAAGCGCTTGGCGAGATCCTTCATGTGCTCCGTCATCGAGCCGGAAACGTCCATCAGGCAAAACATGACGGCCTGCGCAACCGGCTTCGGCTCGTTCTCGAACCGGCGATAGCGGATATCGATCGGATCGATGTAGGGGATGCGCCGGACTTTCGATTCCAGCATCTTGATCTCGGCTTCGAGTTGGGCGCGGCGCGTTTCGTCCGTGCATTCCTCCGCCTCTTCGATGAGCTTCTCAACCGTTTCCGGCTTTGGACGGTGCAGCGCAACGCGGCGCATCATGGCAAGCCGCATCGTGCGGTTGATGGCGAGGTTGGCCGGCGACCCCGTCACCGAATAGCCAGAGCGCACCGGATTGATCTGGTCGGCGGATATCAGCCGCCGCTTGGCGAGATCGGGCAATTCGAGATCGTCGAGGAAAAGATCGAGGAATTCGTCGCGCGTCAGAATGAAGCGGAAGGCATCCTCGCCGGTGCCGTCGCCGCCGGCCTTCGGCTTGCCGCCGCCGCCTTCCGGGCGGGGAAGCACATCGCCTTCTATGAAGTCCTTGTTACCGGGAAGAATATGTTCCTTCAGCCCCTCGGGGCCGCGATGGAACCGAGGCTCCTCGGTTCCATCTAGGGGAATGCTGATTTCGCCACCCTTCAGAATGTCCTGAATGTCGCGTTTTTGAGAGGATTCATAGACCGCTCTCTGCACCAGCGCTTTTGCTCTTCGCAAAAATCGTTGACGATTTTCTAGACTTTTTCCGCCTGGATTCAGGCGTCTGTCAACAATGTGCATTCCTTCTTCCTTGGTGGCTCATCCAGCCTGTTTCACACGCATGTACCATTCCACAAGCCGCCGAACCTGGCGCTCGGTATAGCCCCGCGCGACCATGCGCTCGACGAATTCGCCATGTTTCTTTTCCGATTCGCCATCCTTCTTCGATCCGAACGAGATGACGGGCAGAAGGTCCTCGACCTGGGAGAACATCCGCTTTTCGATGACTTCGCGAATCTTCTCGTAGCTGGTCCAAGACGGGTTCTTGCCGCCGTGGCTTGCCCGTGCCCGCAGGCAGAACTTGACGATCTCGTTGCGAAAGTCCTTCGGATTGGCGATGCCGGCCGGCTTTTCGATCTTGGTGAGCTCCTGGTTCAGAAGCTCGCGGTCAAGAAGCTGGCCCGTATCCGGGTCCTTGAAGTCCACATCCTCGATCCACGCGTCGGCATAGTCGACATAGCGATCGAAAAGGTTCTGGCCGTAATCCGCATAGGATTCCAGATAGGCCTTCTGGATCTCGTTGCCGATGAACTCCGCATAGCGCGGTCCCAGTTCGCTCTTGATGAACTCGATATAGAGCTTCTCCGTTTCAAGCGGCAGTTGCTCACGGCGGATCGACTGCTCCAGCATATACATCAGATGCACCGGATCCGCGCCGACTTCGGTCGTATCGTAGTTGAAGGTCGCCGCCAGAACCTTGAAGGCAAAGCGGGTGGAAGCCCCGTCCATACCTTCGTCGACACCGGCGGAGTCGCGATATTCCTGCACGCTGCGAGCTCTCGGATCGGTTTCTTTCAGGCTCTCGCCATCATAGACCCGAAGCTTGGAGAAGGCCGTCGAATTCTCGTGCTTGGAAAGCCGCGTCAGAACCGTGAAGCGGGCGAGTGTTTCGAGCGTCGACGGTGCGCAGGGCGCATCGCTAAGTTCGGATTCCTCGATCAGCTTCTCGTAGATCTTCTGCTCTTCGGTGACCCGCAGGCAATAGGGCACCTTCACGACGCAGATGCGGTCGATGAACGCCTCATTGTTCTTGTTGGCCTTAAATGTCTGCCATTCAGACTCGTTGGAGTGAGCCAGAATGATGCCGGAGAAGGGTATCGCACCGATGTTTTCAGTGCCGATATAGTTGCCTTCCTGTGTCGCTGTCAGCAGCGGATGCAGCATCTTGATCGGCGCTTTGAACATTTCGACGAATTCGAGAATGCCCTGATTGGCGCGGTTCAATGCACCGGAATAGCTGTAGGCGTCCGGATCGTTCTGCGCGAGGCTTTCGAGCTTGCGGATATCCACCTTGCCGACCAGCGAGGAGATGTCCTGGTTGTTCTCGTCGCCCGGCTCCGTCTTGGCGACGGCGATTTGCCGCAGCCTGGAGGGCTGCAATCTGACGACGCGGAAGCGGGAGATATCGCCTTCGAACTCTTCCAGCCGTTTCAGGCACCACGGGCTCATGAGCCCGGTCAGGCGCCGGCGGGGAATGCCATAGCGCTCCTCGATCATCGGCCCCATGGTGACGGGATCGAACAGGCTGAGCGGACTTTCGAAGACCGGACTCAGCTCGTTTCCAGCCTTGAGCACATGGATCGGATGGACTTCCATCAACGATTTCAAGCGTTCCGCGAGCGAAGACTTGCCGCCGCCGACGGGCCCGAGCAGATAGAGGATCTGCTTGCGCTCCTCCAGCCCCTGAGCCGCATGGCGGAAGAAGGCGACGATGCGTTCGATCGTCTCTTCCATGCCGAAGAAGCCCGAAAAAGCCGGATAAGTCCGGATGGTCCGGTTCATGAAGATGCGCCCAAGTCGTGTGTCCTTGGCCGTATCGATCAGCAAGGGTTCACCCATCGCTGCGAGCAATCGCTCAGCCGCATTCGCGTACATGAGCGGGTCATCCCGGCACCCTTCCAGGTATTCGGAAAATGACATCTCGACTTCGCGCCGTGCTTCGAAAGAACGGGCGAATGTGTTGAATAGAACATCGTTGTTTAACATGGCGCCCCGTTAGCTTGCTATTGCAAATAAACGCTGGACTTAACGAGATCACTTATCCCGCTATATCTAAGGTGCGGTATGACTCGCTTCGAATCAATAGGTGATCTGTCAATAATTCGTACGCTTGATTCCAAATGTCATCAATATCTTGATGGGGTCGTACACCGAATTAATGAAACACAACCTAAAGATTGTTGCGATTACGGACAGCACGCCAGGCGCGATGCAACCTCGATGAGCTTATTGGCCGTTTGCTCACAAGAATAACCGATCTCACGAAAGAATTGTTCGAAGCCAGCGTCGGGCTTCATTGTCAGCACGATTGGGGAGAAAAGATGGTGCCCAGAGCCGGAATCGAACCAGCGACACGCGGATTTTCAATCCGCTGCTCTACCAACTGAGCTATCTGGGCATCCGAGCTTCGCGTCGAAGGAAGAGCCTTGGAAGGCGCTGGGCGGTTGGTTCGCCCCGGAAGCGAGCGGGGTTATAGCATCTTGTTCGGCCATGTCCAGCAGCAAATGACTCTTTTTTGACAGGAAATCGAATTTTGCCAATTCGCGAACAAAATGAAAGGGTTCACAAGGCGGAAGCCCTTTGGAAAACACCTTCAGTCCCGATCGGAGCCGTCGGCCTTCGTCTCGTCCTCGGTCACAGGGATGGCGTAGGAGCCGTTGAGCCATCGGGAAAGATCGACGGAGCGGCAGCGATCCGAGCAGAAGGGATAGTGCTCGCGCACCGAAGGATGGCCGCATTCGGCGCAGGGACGCGTCTTGCGCAGCGGCTCGACCTTCGAACCGACCTTGATCTCTTCAGCCTTCGTCATGAACTCTATCCTTCCTGCCATCCGGCATGGACGTCGAATCCCTCGCCCGTCAGCAGCAGCATGGTTTCATAAAGCGGCAATCCGACGACATTTGTGTAGGAACCGACAAGTTTCTGCACGAAGGAGCCAGCAAGCCCCTGTATGCCGTAAGCGCCGGCCTTGCCGCGCCATTGGCCGGAGGCGAGATACATTTCGATGTCGCGGCCGGAGAGCCGCTTGAAGCGCACCTTGGTTTCCACGACCTTCTGACGCAGCTTGCGGTCCGGCGTGATCAGGCAGATGCCCGTATAGACGACATGGCCGCGGCCGGAGAGCAGATGCAGAGCCGCGGAGGCCTCATCGACGAACTCCGCCTTCGGCAGGATGCGCCGCCCGACGGCGACGACCGTGTCGGCGGAGAGAATATAGCTTCCCAGCCAGGCGGCATCGCTCTTGACGGCAGCAAAGGCCGCCTCGCCCTTCTCGGCCGAAAGCCGCCGCGCCAGCGAGCGCGGATGCTCCGATTTCTTCGGCGTCTCGTCGATATCCATCGGCATGAGCCGCGCCGGCTCGATGCCTGACTGATGCAGGAGCTCGACGCGACGTGGCGATCCGGAGGCCAGTATCAGCTTGTGTTTCAACGCCATCAGACCTCGACCTGTCATGCGGGAATGAGAACCGGCTTGGAGCATGACCCGGGATCAGCGGCTCCAACGAGCGGCTGATTACTTGAAACGGTAGGTGATGCGGCCCTTGGTCAGGTCGTAAGGGGTCATTTCCACCAGCACCTTGTCGCCCGCCAGAACGCGGATACGGTTCTTGCGCATGCGGCCCGCGGTGTGGGCGATGATCTCGTGCTCGTTTTCCAGCTTCACGCGAAAGGTCGCGTTCGGCAGGAGTTCGGTGACGACACCGGGAAATTCGAGGACTTCTTCTTTCGGCATTAAAGCTTCTTTTCCTGTCGGTTGGGGTCGGCGCCCATGCCAAAAAAGCGGGGGTCGCCGGAAATTTGCGCGGAAACTACACAATCATCGCGGTTTTGTGAACCTCGTTGATAAGGGTTTCTGCATTTGTTTCATTTGCAGCTCTAAAGCGAGCCGCGATGTTCCACCAGCCTGCTCTCGATCAGGCCCAAAAGATAGTCCCTCACCTCGCGATAGGCATCGAGAACCTGCTCACGCGTCCCGTCCGTCGCGGAGGGGTCCATCGTCGGCCAGTAGATGACGTCGATGGCGTTCGATCGCGTCAATTCCAGCGCGGCATGATGTGCCTCGGGAGACAGCGTGATGATGATGTCGAAGAAATCATCCTCCAGCTCCTCCAGCGTCTGCGGCTGCCGGCGGCCGAGCGAAAGCCCGATTTCGCCAAGCACGACATCGACGAAAGGATTGCGCTCGCCGGCCCGCACGCCGGCCGAGGCTATATAGGTGCCCTGCGGCAACATGCTGCGCGCCATCGCCTCGGCCATGGGCGAGCGGATGGCATTGAGGCCGCACATGAAGAGGATGGCGCGGGGGGATTTGCCCCCGGGCGACCTACCATTGTGCTCGATCGCCTGCGGCTCGTCCATGGCAGTCACCCGCGCCAGTAGAGCACGCAGACGAGCGTGAAGAGCCGGCGCGCCGTGTCGAAATCCACGCTGATCTTGCCGTTCAGCCGGTCCATCAGCGTCTGGGAGCCTTCATTGTGGATGCCGCGCCGACCCATGTCGATCGCCTCGATACGGCTGGGCGTCGCGGAACGGATCGCCTCGTAATAGCTCTCGCAGATCATGAAGTAATCCTTCACGATACGGCGGAAGGGGGTGAGCGACAGGATATGGGTGGCGACGACGGCGCCATCCTCCATGCGGATGTCGAAGACCAGCTTCTGGTCGACCAGCGACAGGTTGAGCAGATAGGGGCCGCCCTGATGCCCGGCGGGTGTAAAGCTGTTTTCCTCGATCAGGTCGAAAATGGCGACGGCGCGCTCATGCTCGACATCGGGCGTCGAGCGGCCGATCGTGTCGTCGAGGACCACATCGCTCAGCCGGAAGACGCCCTTGGCCATGCCTTACCCCTCGAGATTGAGGCGGATCGCAACCGATCGCGCATGTGCATCCAGCCCCTCGGAATTGGCAAGCGCGATCGCCGCCGGCCCGAGGGCGCGAAGCTGCTCCGACCCGAGCCGGAGGATCGAGGTGCGCTTGACGAAATCGAGCACGGAAAGCCCGGAGGAAAAGCGGGCGGAACGCGCCGTCGGCAGCACATGGTTCGAACCGCCAACGTAGTCACCGATCACCTCGGGCGTGTGACGGCCGACGAAGATCGCGCCGGCGTTGCGGATGCCCTCAAGCAGCGGCTCGGGATCGTTGACCGCGAGTTCCAGATGCTCGGCCGCGATGCGGTTGGCAAGCGGAATGGCCTTCTTCAAATCGGAAACGAGAATGACCGCGCCGAAATCCCGCCAGCTCGTTGCCGCCGTCTGCGAGCGGCTGAGCTGCTTCAGCTGCCGCTCGACCGCCGCTTCCACGGCCTTGCCGAATTCGGCGTCATCGGTGATGAGGATCGACTGCGCGCTTTCGTCATGCTCGGCCTGGGCAAGCAGATCGGCGGCAATCCAGTCCGGATCGTTGTTCCTGTCGGCAATGACGAGCACTTCCGACGGGCCGGCGATCATGTCGATGCCGACGGTGCCGAAGACCTGGCGCTTGGCGGCCGCCACATAGGCGTTGCCGGGGCCGGTGATCTTATAGACCGGTTGGATCGTCTCGGTGCCATAGGCGAGCGCCGCAACAGCCTGCGCGCCGCCAATACGATAGATTTCCTCGACGCCAGCCATGCGGGCCGCCGCCAGCACGGCTGGGTTGATGGCACCGTCCTTGGCCGGCACGACGATGACGATGCGGTCGACGCCGGCGACCTTGGCCGGAACGGCATTCATCAGCACCGAGCTCGGATAGCTTGCCGTACCGCCGGGCACATAGAGGCCGACCGCTTCGATTGCCGTCCAGCGCGAGCCGAGACCGACGCCGAGATCGTCTTCGTAGATATCGTCCTTCGGCAGCTGCCGGCGATGATGCGATTCGATGCGGGTGGCGGCGACCTTCAGTGCGCCAAGCACTTCGGCCGGAACGGCCTCAATCGCGGCATCGATCTCCGCTTCGCTGACGCGCATCGGCGTGGTGGCAAAATCGACGCCGTCGAACTTCTTGGAATAGTCCGCAAGGGCGGCATCGCCGCGTGCCCGCACATCGTCGATGATACCGCGCACCACGGCATTCACATCCTCGGACACTTCCCGCTTGGTCGTCAGGAATGCGGCGAACTGCTGCTCGAACCCTTCCGACGCGTGATCCAGCCAGATAGCCAAAATGATATCCCTTCCATCGTGACCGCCTTCAGCGGTCGTATCCAACCGTTCTCGACCTATTCACCCGCGTCCGGATGCCGTGGCTTGTGCGCCGTTTCCCAAGCACCGCCGATATCCGCAAGCTGGGCCTCGATGCATTCCACATCGAGCGCGATCGTGGCATTGGCGGCAAGGGTAAGCTCGATCGTGCCATCAGGCCCCTCGCCCGCCTGTTCGAAGCGGATGGCGAGCAGCGACAGCACTTCGTCGCGCTTGCGCCGGTCGATGCCGTTGGAGCGGACAGCCTTGACGCGCTTGAACACCAGCGCGGAACGATGGCGTTCGTAAGGCTTGCGGCGCTGATCAGATTGCTCCCAGACGAAACGGTTGGCTGCGAGCGAAAACTGCTCCTGCTTCGGCGCAAAGGACATGTCGCCGACCTTGAAGACGCTATCCTGCATATAGGCAGAGATGACATCCAGGTCCTCGGTGTCGAGTGCCATTAGCTTGAGATCGCTCATTCGTCCTTTAATCCCCGATCGCGCCAGTCAAACGCCCCGGCCAACATTATTGCCGGGTTTTCCATATTCTGGACATAGGATGCGAGCGCAAAAGACGCAACCGAAGAAAGCGGGCTTGCCCGCTCTCTTCGCGCCATCAAATGGAATTGCCGCCTATCGCGCCACGCTGTGTCGCGGTTTTGCGACAGGGATAGGCCTTAGTCGCTGATGCGCTCGACCACCGCGCCGCAGCGCGTCAGCTTGTCTTCCAGCCGCTCGAAGCCGCGATCGAGGTGATAGATGCGCGACACCAGCGTCTCGCCTTCGGCGGCAAGGCCAGCGATGACAAGCGAGACGGAGGCGCGAAGGTCGGTCGCCATCACGGGCGCGCCCTTCAGCTTCTGCACGCCCTCGACCCGGGCGGCCTGGCCTGACAGAGAGATCTTCGCGCCGAGGCGGGCAAGCTCCTGCACATGCATGAAGCGGTTTTCGAAGATGGTTTCGGTAATGTGCGAAACGCCCGAGGAGCGGGTCATCAGCGCCATGAACTGCGCCTGCAGGTCCGTCGGGAAGCCGGGGAACGGATCGGTGACGACGTCGACCGGCTGGATGCCGCCGCCATTGCGCATGACGCGGATGCCGTTATTCGTCGGCGAAACCGTGGCACCGGCGCGGCGCAGGCTTTCGAGCGCAGTGTCGAGCAATGCCATATCGGTATTCTCAAGCGTGACGTCGCCGCCGGCCATGGCAACGGCCATGGCATAGGTGCCGGTCTCGATACGGTCGGGCAGCACGCGATGGCGGGCGCCGGACAGCGAGGGCACGCCCTCGATGGTGATCGTGCTGGTGCCGGCGCCGGAAATCTTGGCGCCCATGGCGATCAGGCAATTGGCGAGATCGACGATTTCGGGCTCGCGGGCGGCATTGCCGATGACGGTGGTGCCGCGGGCAAGCGTCGCGGCCATCATCATCACATGCGTCGCGCCGACGGACACCTTCGGGAAGTCATAGCGGGCGCCGATGAGGCCGCCCTTCGGCGCGGTGGCGTTGATATAGCCCGCATCGATTTCCATGGTGGCGCCGAGCGCCTGCAGGCCTTCGATGAAGAGATCGACCGGGCGCGTGCCGATGGCGCAGCCGCCGGGCAGCGACACGCGCGCCTGGCCCTCGCGGGCGAGCAGCGGCCCGATGACCCAGAAGCTTGCGCGCATCTTGGCGACGAGCTCATAAGGGGCTGTGGTATCGACGATGGTGCGGCAGGTGAAATGGATCGTGCGGGAATAGCCGTCTTCCTGGCGCTCGCGCCGGCCGTTGACGGCGACATCGACGCCGTGATTGCCGAGAATGCGCATCAGGAGTTCGACATCGGCAAGATGCGGCACGTTTTCGAGCGTCAGGGTATCGCTTGTTAGCAGCGAGGCGATCATCAGCGGCAGGGCGGCATTCTTGGCGCCGGAGATCGGAATGATACCGTTAAGCTCATTGCCGCCGACAATCCTGATACGATCCATATAAGCAATACGGGCGAGGCCCGCCTTTCCTGATAGTTCCGGGCGCCTCGAAGTTACCGGCGCCAGGGTTCGTGCACCTGGTAAAAGGCGCTGTTTAGACGAAATAGATTAACGCATCAATTCGTTTGATGATGGGCGACATGAATCATTGCGATTCGTCCCTTTTTGCGGCGGCATCGGCGCTATCCCCAGCCTTTGCGGCCGGCAAACCATCCGTCTCGTCAGCCTGGCCGGCGCGGCGCGCCCGCACCTGCTGCTTGCGCCGCGACAGGTTCTCGCGCAGCTTCTGCGCCGCCCGCTCCCGCCGACGATCCGCTTCCGTGACCTGCCTGCCGCCCGCGGGCTCGCCCGCCTCGCCGCCGGCCCCGCTTGGAGCAGAACCGCCCTGCAAAGCCTGCCCTTCATCGATTTTCGTCTTGTCCGCAGCCATGGTTTTCCCATAACCGAAAACGCCCGCCTTCAAAAGACCGACACATTTTTTCCAACGATCTTTCACAGAACTTGCAATTTGCGACTTGCACTCCGCCTCCACCTATGGCAATAGCCGCCTCGCCCAATACGGCGCACCACACCGCGCCACGGAATGCTGCTATAGCTCAGGGGTAGAGCACTCCCTTGGTAAGGGAGAGGCCGAGAGTTCAAATCTCTCTAGCAGCACCAGTTTTCCTCAAGCTTTTCAATAGCGTATTTGTAGATTTCGTCTACACACGCACCCCGGCAGCCTTTGACCAACCGATCAATACACTACCTGTACCGCAGGCATGGCGGAGTTCGAGTAGTGGCAAAATCCGATTTACTGGTTACGGAGACCGTGAAATGGAAGAGAACGACAGTCAAAAAGCCAAGAGCGGCCCGCGACTGAACCCTCAAGCTTCCAAACGCCATCACTATATTCCAGAATTCTACACGAGAAGCTGGGCGCGCGCAGATGGCACCCTCATCCAATGGAGTAGACCATACCAGATCGTCGTTCCGCAAACCGTGCACCCCAAGGCTACTGGATTTGTAAATCACTTATACGCATTATGTGATTTCCCCCCTGAAGCGGCCCATGTAATTGAAGACGCCTTTTTCAAGCCCATTGATACAAATGCTGCGGACGCTGTGGCTTTGCTCAAACGTCACGGCACACGCGCCAATTTGAATGAACGCCTTCGATATGGCTGGACAGAACTGCTCATTTCCCTGGAAATGCGGACACCGGAAGACTTGACGTTATTGCGCAAGCTGTGGCCTGATTTGATGACGGCATGGGCATTGGCGCGTGAGCCGCACTATCAATCGTTCAGATTGGAAACCGACCCGCCAACATATGTGGAATACCACGCGGGACTTCCAACTCAGGAGCAGGAAAAGCTGCTGTTTCACACGCTTATGACCTTGATAGAAAATCGAGAGCTTAGTGATTTTATAGCAAATATGTTCTGGACGGTGATCGACACTTCGTGGGCATCAGCTCCCCTCCTGACTTCTGATCGCCCTGTGGTAAGATCAAACGGAATACGGACTCCGTTCGGCAACATCGCAATTCCGTTGAGTCCAACTAAGCTCTTCGTCGCAACCCACACCATCGGGGCACGCACCGCGATTCTCGCGAGACCGATCGAGGATCTCGTGCAACAGATGAATTTGACGGTTGTACGAGGTGCGCAGAAATACGTTTACTCGTCTGATGAAAGTCTCAGACAATTGATCGTTCAAAATATCGGGGCAGCAATAGTAGACAGACAGCTCCAAATTTCCATTCTGAGGCATATTGAAGCATTGAAATCTGGAAAATATAGCTGAACTCAGTGCATGCAATGGCCACTACAGACGCCTTTAGGTCTGGCAACGAGCCCAAACGGCACGCCGTAACCTGTAATTCACACCCACCTTGCATACTAAAAACCCCGCCAGCAAACGCCAGCGGGGCTCTCCAAATCACAACAAACCTATCTTAGAACTTCACGCCGATGCCGACGCCGACGACGTGTTGGTCGAGGTCGGCCTTGATGCCGAGAACGTCCTTGTTGCCGTAGCTGTTGAAGCGGTATTCGGCGCGGGCGAAGATGTTGTTGGTGAAGGCGTAGTCGACGCCGGCGCCGATGGTCCAGCCGTTGAAGGTCTTGCTTTCCTTATCACCCGGCACCTTGATGAAGCCGCGCGTCGCGGTCCAGCCGCCGGTTGCGTAGACGAGCGTGCGGTCGAAGGCATAGCCGAGGCGACCACGGACCGAGCCGGTGACATCCGTGCCGACCTTTACCTTCGTGCCGAAGACGTCATAGCTGTTGGAATTCCAGTTGCGGCCGATGTCGCCGTCGATACCGACTACGACATTGTTGTTCAGCTGATAGTTGTAACCGGCAAAGCCGCCGACGAAGCCGCCGTTGAAGTTATCCGACGCGCTTGCGCCCGGAACGCTAAAATCACCCTTCAACCAGCTTCCACCGCCATGCACACCGACATAGCCGCCGGTCCAGGAAAAGACTTCCGCAGGCGCTGCAACCGGGGCGCTGGGGGTCGCCAGATCGGCTGCATGGGCAGAAAACGCGAGAGTTGACGCAATGATCGCAACGGACGCGAAAAGGGATTTCATTCTTCATTCTCCTCAGATTGTTTTTACTACGATCAATCGTAGAGCCGGCTACATACAACTTTAAGACAAACAATGCTGTGTTGAAATTGCAACAAATATACAATTAACAGCGGTAGAATTAATATTGAATCGATTGAGAAAACTGCCCCATCTCGGCGCGAACCTATTGCGCTTGTAATCTTACCTCTTGCGGCGAAGAAGACATCCGTAGCAACCGCTCTTATTTCCTCCACAACCCCTCCCCAATTCCGCTGCAATCCCGCGTTTAAACCCTTCTCCCATCGCATCCATCCTGACCCGGGAGAAAAGCCTCCATGTCGAAACTACGCGTTGCCGTTCTGTTTGGCGGTCAGTCCAGCGAGCATGAGGTTTCCGTCATGTCGGCCCGCAATGTCGTCAGGGCGATCGATGGCGCAAGATATGAGATCGTGCCGATCCTGATCGATCGCGGCGGGCGCTGGCTGCTGGTGGAGGAAAAGGGCGGCGAGCTGCCGGAGCCGATTGCCTATGAGGGCACGGAAGTCTGCCTCGCGCCGGGCGGCAAGGGGCGGCTTTTGGCGCTGGAAGGGTCGAGCGCGCGTGAACTGACTGCGGTCGATGTGCTGTTTCCGGTACTGCATGGGCTGAACGGCGAGGATGGCTCCATTCAGGGTCTCGCCCAGATCGTCGGCCTGCCCCTCGTCGGCTGCGGCATTCTGGGCTCAGCCAATGCGATCGACAAGGACATGGCAAAGCGCCTGCTGCGCGAGGCCGGCCTGCCAGTGGCCCGCTCCGTCACGCTCGTACGCGGCGACAAGCCTGATTTCGATGAGATCGTGAGCGCGCTCGGCTCGCCCGTCTTCGTCAAGCCCACGCGCCAGGGCTCGTCGGTCGGGGTCAGCAAGGTGCAGGATGCCGCGGCGTTCGAGACAGCACTTGCCGAAGCCTTCCGGCATGACCGCAAGGTGCTGGTGGAAGAATTCGTGCGCGCCCGCGAGATCGAATGCGCCGTGCTGGAAGAGCCGGATGGCACCCTCTTCGTCTCCGTGCCGGGCGAGATCGCCACGGCCGCGACCCACGGCTTCTATTCCTACGAGGCGAAATATCTCGATCAGAACGGCGCCGTCGTCACCGTGCCGGCGGATATTCCGGCCGAGACGGCGGAGGTGTTGAAGCGCATGGCGGCAGATGGTTTCCGCGCGCTCGGCTGCGAAGGGCTGGCGCGCGTCGATTTCTTCTTGGCGCCGGATCAGACCGTCGTCATCAACGAGATCAACACCATGCCCGGCTTCACCAATATCAGCATGTACCCCAAGGCCATGGGCGCCTCGGGCATTTCCTATCCGGAGCTTGTCAGCCGCCTGATCGAGCACGGGCTTGCGCGGGCGCGTCGGGGCTAATCGACGCTACGCGCCTGCCTGCCCTCAGACCTTTTCCGTCTTCTTGGTCTTCACCTTCGGCTCGACAGGCGCATCCGGCGTCGGCGCCAGCAGCTTTCTGAGCGAAGCGATCTTGTCCTTCACCAGCGGGCGGAAGCGGCTGGCGCGATAGGGCATGTCGGCGGCGCCATAGCCTTCCGGCCCGTCGTCATTGCCGCGATGGATCTCTTCCAGCTTCACGCCGATGAAGGTGCCGTCGACATAATGCGTGTACTCGCCGACCCAGCGGATGGTGTAGATTGTCCCCTTGCGGATCAGCTGATCGATGCTGACATGCTTGAACTTGTCGTCGATGCAGACGACCTTCTGGCCCACATGGAAATCGTAGCTCACCCTGCCCTCCTTGACGCGACGAAACATCTGGCCCTGCCGCTAGGACAGGAACATGGCCACATATCGGCAAACCCGGCGCGCTTCACTCTCCAGACCAAAACATCAGGCGAGTCAAGTTCATCTGCCGCCGAGAAACGCCGCGTCCGCGGCCGGCGGCCGGCCGAACAGTTTTCGGTATTCGCGCGTGAACTGCGTCTGGCTGTCGTAGCCGACCTCAAATCCGATCTCCCGTGCGCTCGCCTCGCGAAGAAGCAGCCGGCGACGCGCTTCCTGCAGCCGGATGAGCGCTCGATATTGCAACGGCGTCATCAATGTCACGGCCTTGAAATGCCGATGCAGCGATGTCTGGCTCATTCCCGCCATGTCGGCCAGTTTGCCGATGCTCATCGCTTCGGCGAAATGGCCCTTTATCCACTCGGTGACGCGGCCGATCTGCGCCAGATTCGTTCCCTGCGTCGCAAGTTGCCGCAGCATCGGCCCGAGCTCGCCGCGAAGCAGCCGGTAATAGAGTTCAAGCCTCGCGAGCTTTACCATCATGTCGAAGTCGTCGGGTGCGTCCAGGCAGGAGACGAGGCGCAATGCGGCGCTCACGATTTCCGGCGTATGCTGCGATACCGCAATTCCGGTGTGATCGTGCTGTTCCACTCCATGGGTCGATGGTGTCTCCGCAAGTAGCTTTGCGATTTCCTCCCTATCCAGCTCGAAGGTCAGCGCCAAATGAGGCTTGATCGGGTCGGCCTGCTCGATGCGCGCAGACACCGGCAGGTTGACCGTCGCGATGAAATATTGCGCGGAACCAACGCTGAAAACCCGCTCTGCGAGCCGAATCTCCTTCGTTCCCTGCAACACCATGCAAATTCTCGGGCTATAGACGATCTCCGTCGGCAGTGTCGGCTGACCCACCTTGTAAAGTGTCAGCCCTTGCACTCCGGTCGCCTGCTTCGGCGCGACGGCGTGACGGCTGATCAACTCCCGCAGCTGCGTCGACGGTTCCATGAATACGGCTCTCGATAATGACGGCACTTTCCGCACATCATATCGCCGACGGGCAAAATTGGAAGGATCGTATGAAAGTCTGGTCCTTCTGCCCTAACACACGGGCATCGGCCGCCCCTAGATTTGCTGCATGCGATCCTTCGATAGGGAGGCCGCCAAAACATGCAAACGAAAGAGCTGAACATGACCGACACACCTGTATGGTTTATCACCGGATCGTCCGCGGGCCTGGGATTCGAGCTTGCAAGAGCCGTACTCGAGCGGGGTTGGCGAGCCGTCGTCACGGCAAGGCGGCCCGAGGAGCTGGAGGCCCTTGTCGCCGAGCACGAGGGACGCGCACTCGCATTGCGCCTCGATGTTACCGACAAGTCCACGATCCGGGCAGCCGTGGCCGGTTCCATCGCTGCCTTTGGCAGGATTGACGTACTCGTCAACAATGCCGGCTATGGCTATCTGGCGGCCATCGAAGAGGGCGACGATGAGGGCGTGCGCAAACAATTCGAAACGAATCTGTTCGGCCTCGTCGATGTCACCAAGGAAGTCTTGCCCGGCATGCGCGCCCGCGGAGAAGGCCACATCGTCAACATCTCGTCATTGGGCGGCCTGGTCGCATTCGCCGCGACCGGCTATTACCATGCGACGAAGTTTGCCGTGGAAGCGATCTCGGAATCCCTGTCCCATGAAGTCGCACCACTTGGCTTGAAGGTGACGATCGTCGAGCCGGGAGCGTTTCGCACCAATTGGGCCGGAAGCTCGATGGTCGAGTCGCCGATCCGGATCGACGACTATGCCGACACCGCCGGAAAGCGCCGCCAATCCACGAAAGCCTCCTCCGGCAACCAGCCGGGCGATCCCTCGCGTGCCGCAGCCGCAATCATAACGGCGGTCGAGGCTGAGGTGCCACCACTTCGCCTGCTGCTGGGCGCGCCGGCGCTCGATATTGCCTACAAGCGTCTCGAAGCGCTCAAGGCGAATTTCGATGCCTGGAAGGATGTCACTCTCAGTGCCGACTTCCCTGATTTTCGGCGAAACTGACGCTCAAGCAGGCTCGGGCGTCGCCAGGCCATTCTTGGCGGTGCCCACACCTGCAAATAGCGCGCTGGATGTCGCTGCTCAATCAATGAAACGGTGACAAAGCAAGCCGTTGACATCCTTCATGGAAGGCTGAAGATTGCGCTTCGTTCAAGCAGCCGTAAGGCCTTGCTTCCATATCCGATACCCGCAAGGCTCGTTGAGTTCATGCCCACCCTCCGCCTCATTGCCGACGATCTCACGGGCGCGCTCGATACCGCAGTCGAATTCGTCGGTGTCTACGGGCCGATCGATGTGGAGCGCAGCGACGCGCTTTCCGAGAACCTGCCGGATTGCCTCGCGATCGACAGCGGCACCCGCGAGAAGACCGCCGCCGAGGCGGAGGCGATCGTCGGCGGCGTCGCACCGCTGCTGGAGGGGGCCGATCTCGCCTTCAAGAAGGTGGACAGCCTGTTTCGCGGACCCTGGGCGGTGGAGCTTGCGGCCTGCTTTCGGCTGGGTCACTGGCGGCATTGCATCCTCGCGCCCGCTTTTCCGCATCACGGGCGGCACACGCGGGGCGGACGGCAGGTGCTTTATGCCGGCAAGGACGCCTGGCGCGATGTTAGCGGCGATCTGGTCGCACATCTGCGCGCCGAGGGACTGCCTGCCTTCAATACCACGCTTGACGCTGATGGCCGGTCGATTCCCGATGGTATCCACGTGTTCGATGCCCATTCGGAGGATGATCTGGATGCCGTCATCGCATGGGTGTCATCGCAACTGCAGGGACCGGCGCTCTGGAGCGGTACCGGCGGACTGGCCAGGGCCCTGGCGCGCAATATCCATCTGGCGACACACCATCTCCCTGGTTTCGGAAAGGATGCGGGTGAACGGCGACCTGCGGCCGCCGTCCCCATCTCCCGCAGGCTGGCAAGGCCGGTGCTCGGCCTGTTCGGCTCAGACCAGCCGATCACCCTCGCGCAACTCCAGGCCTGCGGCCCCAATTGGCTGAAGCTTGCGGAGGGCGCCGGCGCCGTCGATCGCCAGATCCAGCAAAGCGGCGTCGCCATGGTCAGCCTCGACCTACCGAACGGGCTCGATCGCGACGACGCTGCCAGGCGCATCGCGGCGACTTTCGGCGGCATGGTCAGAGCGCTGCCAGCGCCGGGCACGTTGATCGTCGCCGGTGGTGAGACCCTGCGAAATCTTTGCTCGGCGCTCGACGTCATGGCCCTCAGCATCACCGGTCAGGCGGCGCCCGGGCTGCCCCGTTCCACGATCGTCGGCGGCCCCTGGCAAGGCACGACGGTCATCTCAAAATCAGGCGCATTCGGAGGCCCGACCCTGTGGCGCGATCTCCTCAGTGAAAACGCGCTGATTGCCGGAGGAGAAGAACCATGACGCGGCATCTGGCAATCACCATGGGCGATCCCGCCGGCATCGGCCCGGAAATCATCGTCAAGGCCGCAGCTCGCCTCAAGGATCGACTCGATAGCGGTAAGCTTAAACTTACAATAATTGGCAGCGGCCCTGCACTGCAGCTTGCCGAGCAGCAGCTTGGCATCGGTATTGAGATACCGGAAACAGGGATGGAAAGCGACTGGCCGAACCTCTGCTTCATCCAGGCAGATACCGAGGGCGAACCGATCCTGCCGGGAGAGCTTTCCGCCGATGGCGGCCGCATGGCGTTCAAGGCCATCGAAAAGGGCGTTCAGCTGGCTCTATCAGGCAAGATCGGCGGCATCGTCACCGCACCGCTCAACAAGGAAGCGCTGAACAAGGCCGGCTTCCACTATGCCGGCCATACCGAACTGCTGGCGGAACTCACAGGCGCGCGCGGCTCTGTCATGATGCTCGCCCATGGCAATATGCGCGTCAGCCACGTCACCACCCATGTCGCGCTCGAAGATGTGCCGAAACGCCTGACGCCCGAACGGCTGCGGCTCGTCATCGACCTCACGCACAAGGCGCTCAAGAATCTCGGCATCGCCAACCCGAAGATTGCCGTGGCGGCGCTCAATCCGCATGCGGGCGAAGGCGGCCTCTTCGGCAGGCAGGATATCGATATCTCCGCGCCGACCATCGCCAAGGCCGTGTCCGACGGGCTCGATGTCGTCGGTCCCGTTCCCGGCGACACCGTCTTCGTCAAGCTGCGCGCCGGCCAATATGACGCCGTTGTCGCCATGTACCACGATCAGGGGCATATCCCGGTCAAGCTGCTCGGCTTCGAAATCGATCCGGCGACGGGCAAATGGATGGATCTTTCGGGCGTCAACATCACCCTCGGCCTGCCGATCGTGCGCACCTCCGTCGACCACGGCACGGCTTTCGACATCGCCGGCAAGGGCATCGCCAACGAGCGCAGCCTCATCGAGGCGATCGAGTTCGCCGAAAGGCTCGCCGCCGGACGCTAAGCGCCTCAAGGGACTGCCGGTATCTCGCCAAAGAGCTGATCGGCGCGCTTGGCGAGCAACGCAAGGAAGGCCTTCGTTCTGGCCGCCGGGCGCGGCCCCGGTGGATAGATGGCATGGACCTCCACCCGCCTGAACTCATAGGAGGACAGCACGGATACCAGCCTGCCTTCGGCGATTTCCCGGCTGCACACGGCAGCGAACAACGCACCTATTCCTCTTTCCGCCAGCACGGCCTCCATAAGCGGCCGCCAATGATTGATGCGCCATGCGGTGCGGATCGGCGCTTCCACCGTCCGGCCATCGGGACCGATCAGATGCAGCCGCTCGTCCGCCGCGAAACCGGCAACCCGGATGAACGGGTGCGATGCAAGCTCTGCCGGCTCACGCGGCGGCCCATGCCGCTCGATATAGCCGGGAGCGGCGAGCATGAGCCGCCGCACTGTTCCTAGCCGGCGAGCGATGAAATTGCCGCTGCCGATCTCGCCGATGCGGATGGAAAGATCCACGCCCTCCGTCATCGGATCGACGAACCGATCGTTAAGCGTCACATCCATCGCCAGGGCAGGATGCAATGTCTGGAATTCGATGAGCAGCCGCGGCAATGTCATCTCTCCAAGCCCATGCGGCGCCGCGATCCTAAAGGTTCCGGTCAGCGATGTCTCGGCCGAGGCGACGGAAGCCTCCGCCTCCTCGGCTGCCTCGATGGCGCGCTTGGCATAGTCGTAGAAGCGCGCGCCGGCATCGGTCGCCTGCACGGAGCGCGTTGTCCGGTAGAGGAGCCGCGCGTTCAGGTGCTTTTCCAGCTTCTCGACGCGCTCGCTGACGGTGGGCTGACCGAGGCCGAGATCGCGCGCGGCCGCCGAAAGGCTGCCGCGCTCGACGACACGGGTGAAAATGCGCATGGCGGAAAGCATATCCATGGCCGTATTCTATCGTCTTTTACGATAAATGACATCGCCATTCGCTTCCTTCCAAAGCATATGCCGATCGACGAATTTGAGACCGGTCAAACAATCCAATCGGAGAACCAGTCTTGCAGACCAGCACCATTCAAACGGGCAACACACAGGCTCAGTCGTTTCACGGTCAGAACGTCGTCATCATCGGCGGCTCTTCAGGGATCGGCCTGGCAACCGCAAAGCAGGCCAAGGAGGCCGGCGCAAATCTCTTTCTGCTATCCCGCAACGCCGAGCGTCTTCGCGATGCCGCCGACGCGATCGGTGGCGCGGTCCAAGTCGTCTCGGACATCGCCGCCCCGCAACCGTCGATATTCGCCGGGATCGACAGGATCGACCATTTGCTGATCACGGCCGGCACGGTGCATCTGCAGCCTCTGAAGGATCAGTCCGAGGCGGATCTCTCGAAAGTCATCACCGAGCGCCTGATTGGACCCTTGCTCGCCATCAAAGCCGCGCTTCCGCTTCTGCATGGCGCAAGCTCGATTACCATGACCTCCGGCCAGTTCGCTTCCCGCCCGGCCGCCATCGGTGCCGTCGTCGCAGCCGCCATCGCCGCGGTCGAAAGCACGGTCCGTGCCCTCGCCCTCGAACTGTCGCCGATGCGCATCAACGCGATTTCACCGGGATGGGTGGATACCCCGCTGCTGGATGGCCTGATGGGCGAGGCCAAGCGGCAGGTGCTCGAACAGACCGCCTCGACGCTGCCGAGCCGCAATATCGGCCGGCCGGAGGATATCGCGCAGGCGATCCTTTTCCTCATGGCGAACCGCTTCGTGACGGGAGAGGTCTTGCACATCGATGGCGGCGGCCGCTTGGTCTAACCGTCGCAGCCGACATGCTTCCAGAAAAATTTCGCAAGCCTGTCGGCCTTGCCGCTCCTCTTTCGTCCTATGGGCATCCAACGCGAGAGAGGAGCGCCAAATGTCCAAGATTGCCCCATGCCTGTGGTTTGCACGAGAAGCGGAGGAAGCAGCGAATTTCTATGTCTCGCTCTTCCCCGATTCCCGGATCGATCACGTGCAGAAGAACATCGTCGACACGCCCGCCGGCAAACCCGATGAGGTTCTGGTCGTGAATTTCACCCTTGCCGGCCAGCGCTTCATGGCGCTGAACGGTGGCAGCCGCATCGAGTTCAACCATGCGATTTCGCTGGAGATCGATTGTGCCGATCAGGCCGAGGTCGACCGCCTGTGGGACGGGCTTTGCAATGGTGGAACGCCGGTGGAATGCGGCTGGGTGACGGATCGCTACGGCGTCTCCTGGCAGGTCGTGCCGACCGTGCTCGGGAAATATATCGCCGATCCGGACCCTGCCAAGGCCGCCCGCGTGATGCGAGCCATGATGCAGATGGCCAAGCTCGATATTGCCGGCCTCGAAGCCGCCTATCGCGGCTAATCTTCGCGATCACTCGGGGGATTGTTCAAGGCCCGACCTCCCGAAACCGATGCCGAAATTCCTCGCGATTTCATGAGCTCGGCGCCATATCGGCGCCCGTGCGACTTGCGGTTGACCAATGCTTGGAATAGCGTTTCGCGCAGACTCGTCGAAAACGGGTTTCTCGACACTTTTTCAAGCAATTGGACCGCCGCGGCCATTCAGGCAAGACCCGGCGGGGAACGGCCGATTTCATGCAGAAACAACGAGACCGCATCGATCTCACCGGACGCGATTATACCGCGATCTATGCGCTGAGCGATATTCATGGCTGCCACGATCAAATGATCGAGGCCGAAAAGCGCATCGCCGAGGATGCCCGCGACCTTCCCGGCCGAAAGCTCCTGATGTATCTCGGCGATTATGTCGATCGCGGCCCGCGTTCGAGCGACGTGCTGGCGCATCTGAACGCGCCGCCGCCTGCGGGCTTCGATCGCTATGCGCTTTGCGGCAATCACGACGACGTCTTCCTGCGCTTTCTCGACGATCCCGATGCCAACAGTCATTGGCTCGAATTCGGCGCCCTGCCGACGCTTGCCTCCTATGGCGTGGATGCAAGACGTCTCCTGGTGGAGGAAGACCATAGCATCAGCGAATTGCGTGACATCGTGGTCAAGGCGATGCCGCCTGCGCATATCGATCTCTTACGCGCGCTCGCCGGCGCCGTCACATTCGGCCCGATACTTTTCGTCCACGCCGGCATCCGGCCCGGCATAGCCTTGAATGACCAGACGGATGAGGATCTGATGTGGATTCGCGAGCCGTTCCTGTCGGAGGGGCCGCAATTGCCGCTGCTCGTCATTCATGGCCATACGCCGGGCTCGCATCCCGTTTTCGGTCAAGGCCGCATCGGCATCGACACGGCCGTCTCCATGGGCGGAACGCTGACGGTTCTCAAGATCGCCGATGGCCGACAGACGATCCTGTCATCGATCTGACTGCCCAAACGAAAACCCCGGCCTCTGGCCGGGGTTTGTTTTTCAAGTGCTCACTCCGCCGCCACAGCCGGCGGCAGCTGGATGGTCTTCTGGTCGTCATCCATCTGATCCTTGCTCGACGGCTCCACCGACTTCTGCTTTGGCTCCCGTCCGAAGAACAGGGCATAGCCGGCGGGCAGCACGAAGATCGTCAGGATCGTTGCCACCAGAATACCGCCCATCATGGCATAGGCGAGCGGACCCCAGAAGACGCCGCGCGAGATCGGGATCAGCGCCAGTACGGCCGTCAGCGCGGTCAGCATGATCGGCCGGAAACGGCGCACGGCCGAACCGATGATCGCTTCCTTCCGGTCCATCCCCGCCGCGATATCCTGGTCGATCTGATCGACGAGGATGATCGAGTTGCGGATGATGATGCCGAGCAGCGCGATGACGCCGAGGATCGCGACGAAGCCGAAGGGCGCGCCGCTGATCAGGAGCGCCGCGGCGGCGCCGATGATGCCGAGCGGACCCGTGGCCAGTACCAGCATCGCCTTGCCGAAATGCTGCAGCTGCGCCATCAGCAGCACGACGATGATGACGAGCATGATCGGCGCCTTGGCGGCGATGGAGGCCTGGCTTTCGGCGCTGTCTTCGGCACCGCCCTGGATCTCGATCTTGTAGCCGGCGGGCAGGCTGTTCCTGATGTCCGCTATGTCGTTGTAGAGCTTGGCGGTTACATCATTTGCCTGCACGTTGTCGGGCAAGGTTGCCCGCACCGTGATCGTCGGCAGGCGATCGCGGCGCCACTCGATGCTCTGCTCCATGACGGGCACGATCTTGGCGACCTGGGACAACGGCACGAACCCGCCGGAGTCTGTGGGAATATAGATCGAATTCACCGACGTCAGCAGGTGACGGCTTTCCTCCGGCTCGCGCGCAACGATCCCGACCGTTTCCTCGCCCTCGCGATAATTGTCGAGGGTGACGCCGGACATCGAGGCCTGCAGCATCTGGCGGATGCGCTGCGAAGTGACGCCGAGCGCGCGGGCACGATCCTGATCGATCACCAGCTTCATGGCCGGCACCAGCTCGAGCCAGTCGTCATGGATGGCGCCAAGCAGCGGGTTCTGGGAGAAGCGCTGCTTCACCTCGTCGGCTATCTGGCGAACTTCCTGCCGGTCCGGACCCATGACGCGCATCTGTACGGGCCAGCCTGTGGGTGGGCCAAGGAACAGGCGGTCGACCCTGCCGCGGACGGACGGAAAGTCCGCCGCCAGAATGCCGCGCATCTTGGCGATCAGCCGCTCGCGGGCCGGCTCATCCTTGGCCATGACAAGCAGCTGGGCATAGTTCGGATTCGTCAGCTGCTGATCGAGCGGCAGGAAGAAGCGCGGCGCGCCCTGGCCGACATAGGTGGCGATGAAGCGCTTGTCCGGATCGTCGGCCATGCGGGCTTCCAGGGCCTGCGCCTGCCGCTCGACTTCCTTGATGCTCGTGCCTTCCGGCAGCCACAGGTCGACAAGGATTTCCGGACGCGACGATTGCGGGAAGAAGTTCTGCGGAATGAACTGGAAGGACCAGAGGCTGCCGACGAAGGCGGCGAGCGTCAGCAGCAGAACGATGACGCGGTGGCGTACGGCCCAGGCGACCGAGGAGTACAGGCGACGATAGAAACGCGTATCGAACACGTCATGATGCTCACCGGCATGGTGGCGCTGCTTGAGGATCATGTAGCCGAGCCATGGCGTGAAATAGACGGCCACGAACCAGGAAACCACGAGCGCGATGCCGACGACATAAAAGAGCGAGCGGACATATTCGCCTGCTGTCGATGCGGCAAATCCCACGGGGATGAAGCCGGCTGTTGTAATCAGCGTGCCCGTCAGCATCGGGAATGCGGTCGAGGAATAGGCGAAGCTGGCGGCATCGAGCTTCACCAACCCCTCTTCCAGCTTGCGCTCCATGAGTTCGACCACGATCATGGCATCGTCGACCAGCAAGCCGAGCGCGATGATGAGCGCGCCGAGCGAGATGCGCTGCAGGTCGATGCCGAGCTCGTACATGATGGCGAAGGTCGCAGCCAGCACCAGCGGAATGGCGATCGCGATCACGAGGCCCGAACGCCAGCCGATCGACAGGAACGAGACGATCAGTACGATGACGAGGGCTTCGCCGAGCGCATGCATGAACTCGCTGATCGCATCGGTGACGACGTCAGGCTGGTTGGCGATCTGGTCGACCTGAACGCCGATCGGCAGCGAAGCCTCGAAGCGCTTGTAGGTTTCTTCGACGGATTTGCCGACATCGGTCACTTTATAGCCGTTGGCCATGACGACGCCGAGCTGCACGCTCGGATGACCGTTATAGAGGAACTTGGCGGTATAGGGGTCCTGAAGCCCGGCGGTGACGGTGGCGATATCGCCGAGACGGGTCACTTGCCCACCGGCCGTCAGCCTGAGGTTCTTGATATCCTCGATCTTGTTGACATCGCCCTCGACCGAGATGCGCACCGAACGGGTGCTGGTGTCGACGGTGCCGGCCGGATCGACATTGTTCTGGCCGACTATGGCGTTCCTCAGGTCGTTGAGCGTCAATCCGCGCGCGGCCAGCACCTTGGAGGAGACGTCGATATAGATCTGCTCTGCCTGGTCGCCAATAATGGTTGCCTTCTCGACGCCGGGCGTCGAAAGCAGCATGTCGCGGGCCTGGATGGCGAATTTCTTCAACTCAGGATAGGTGTAGCCGTCACCGCTAATCGAATGCAGCGTGATGAAGGTATCGCCGAATTCGTCGTTGAAATAGGGGCCGAGCAAGCCGGAAGGCAGCTCGTTGCTGATATCACCGACCTTCTTGCGGATCTGATAGAAGGCATCCTTCACCTGATCGGCGTTCGTGTCACCCTTGATCTGGATGGTGGTGATGGCAAAGCCGGCGCGGGTATAGGATTTGATCCAGTCGAGGTGCGGCGTTTCCTGCAGCTTGCGCTCGATCTTGTTGACCACCTGGTCTTCCATGTCCTGCAGGGACGCGCCGGGCCACACAGTCTGCACGACCATCACGCGGAAAGTGAAATCCGGGTCTTCCTTCTGACCCATGTGGGTCAGGCCGAGCGCGCCGGCGATGATGATGAGCCCGAACAGGAAGCGCGCAATGCTTGGATGGGCGATTGCCCAGCGCGACAGATTGAAACGCTTCCTCTCGGCGGAGGTGCTGTTGATGGACATGATGTCGTCCCCCTCGGTCCGGGTCAGCGTACGATATCCGCCGAAGCGGCTTTGGTTTCTGCGGAGGCCTGCTGGGCTGCTGTGCCGGGGAGCTTGACCTTCATGTTCTCGGTCATGAACTGCGTGCCGGCAGCGACGACGACATCGCCCGTCTTCAGGCCATCGGCCACGCGCACGCCGTCATCGGAAAAGCTTGCCACCTTGATCGCTCGGGAATGCACGGTGCCGGCGCTGCGGTCGACGAGCCAGACGATCTGCTTCCCGTCCTGCTGCGCAAGAGCGCTGAGCGGTATGGAAACATAGGGCTGCACGCTGTCGGCCTGAGCCTCGATGTTTGCCGTCATGCCGAGCAGCACGCGCGGATCGTTCGGCAGGCTCACGCGCACCGCAAAGGTGCGCGACTGATCGGCGCTGCCGGACACCTCTCGCACCTTTCCATCAAGCACGAGCGCCGCATCGGACCAGAAGCGCGCCTTGACATCCTTGCCGACCTTGAACTGGGCGATGTCCATCTCCGGCACAGCGACCTGCACTTCCTTTTCGCCATCGACGGCAACGGTGATGACGGACGTGCCGGAGCTGACCACTTGGCCGACATCGGCATTGATTGTTGTCACGATGCCGTTCATGTCCGACGTCAGGTCGGCATAGGCGACCTGGTTTTTGGCCTCGGTCAATGCCGAAGTGGCGGAATCCCGCGTCGAAACCGCCTGTTCATAGGAGAGTTCAGCCTGTTCGAGCTGAGACTGGGAGGTGACTTTCTTGTCAAACAGCGTCTGCGCGCGATTGCGGGCAAGCTCGGTCGTCTGCACCTGCTTTTCAGCGGCATCGAGATCCGCCTGGGAGCGGCGCACGGCCAGAACATAGTCGGTCGCATCCATCCGGGCGAGCACGTCGCCAGGCTTCACTCTCTGCCCGATATCCACCTTGCGCTCGATAATCTTGCCGTTGACGCGGAAGCCGAGATTCATCTCCGTCCGCGCGCGGACGACGCCGGCATAATCGAGCGTGCGTGTCATGTCCGCCTTGGCGATCTCGACGACCTTGACCGGCCGGATCACCTCCGCGGTCTCTTCCTTCTTCTCATTGCAGCCCGAAAGCCCAAGCCCCAAAGCGCCCAAGAGAGCAGCGCCGGCAATGGCCCGTAGAGTGTTGGTCGTCAGCGAAACCATGTCGCTCTCCTAAAATCGAACAGAAAAGTGAGAACACGCCGGCCATCCGGTGCGCGCATTGCTATTTCTTCAAGGCCCTGATGACGAATTCGACGAGGTCTTCGGGATCGGCCTGATAGGACTTGGCGAGGCACTGCGCCACCATCTGCGGATGACAGAGATCGACCGTCGCCGCGGAGAAGCACTTGGCAGCGACATGCGGGTCCTGCTCGGCGAACTCGCCGGCAGCAATCCCGTCGGCGATGATCTCGGCGAGTAGCTCCTGCATACGCTCTATGTGCTTTTCGATGACGTGCCAGTCGCGCTCTATGGCGACGATGACCATCTCGTGAACCTTCTGCTCGTCGAGCATGGTCTCCAATGTCATCTTGTATTGAGACATGGTGTAGGCGCGCAGCCGCTCGGCTGCACTGAGCGGCAGATTGCGATTGGCGAGGGCTATCTGATAGCTGAGTTCCAGCATCCGCCCGCAAAGAGCCTGGTGGATTTCGACCTTTGAGCCAAAGAAGCGATAGATATTGGCGGTCGACATGCCGAGATCGCGGGCGATGTCAGCGACATTCGTCTTGCTGTAGCCGTAGTGACGAAAGAGCTTTTCAGCGGCATCGAGAATCCGCGTGATGTTTTCCTGGCGGGCAAGATCGGCGCTGACATCGTTAAGATCGAGCATGGAAAAGCCTGATGATTTACGAGTGACGATTTTTAATTTTCGTCACTCGTAAATCATAAGAGCGCCGATGTCAATCAAACCGCCCACAACCACAGGCAGTTTTTAGATACTATTCAATAAACCGAGAATGCGCCGGACAACTTGAAGTAAGAGTTAAACGATCGCGAACGATCTAGCACTCGAAGCCGAAAGTGTCCGACATTATGCCGCAGATGCGAACGGCGTCTCGTCAGACTCCCAGAAGCGTCGGATGGAAGCGACGAATGCTGAAATAACCGACCAAAACGCATGCCACCAGAAGCACGACTTGCGCCGCCATGATCGGTGGTTCGTTGCCGTTGGGGGCCAACACATTAAGCGCCGGTATCTTCTGGAACGACTGAATGATCAGCACGAGACAGTTGAAGAACAGGAGCACCAAGGCACCCACCACGAAGACGGACCGCCAGATGCCGGCAAGATGAAACCTATAGCGCGCCAGCGCCGTCGGAATGAAAATGAGAAGACAGAGAATACCGACCACGATCGCCGGCGTGACACCGTGAAACGGGAACAGAAAACCCGTCAGGCTGGTGAGCGCCGTCGTCAGCATATAGACGAGCGTCGATCGGTCATGACGGTTTGCCGTGAGGAACCCGTAGGCCACGACGATGCCGCTGATGATGGCAATCAAGCTGATGACGACATGAATCAAAAGTATTCCAGACATTCGCCCCTCCCCTTGAGCATTGCATTTCGATTGAAATGACAGCCCAATGCTCGAATGCCTAATATATACGAAGCGCGCCGCACCAGCCAGCGCGGCGCGAGAGGCGAAACGGTCGCTTAGGCGGCGTGGACTTCCAGCGAAATCGGAACGGAGGCAAGCGCCTTGGAAATCGGGCAACCGGCCTTCGCCTTGTTGGCAAGCTCGGTGAACGTCGCCTCATCGGCGCCGGGAACCTTGCCCGTCAATGTCAGATGGATCGCGGTGATGGCGAAGCCGTCTTCTACCTTTTCAAGTGTCACCTTGGCCGTCGTCTCCATGCTCTCGGCGGTGAAGCCGGCCTCGTTCAGGATCAGCGACAGTGCCATGGTGAAACAACCCGCATGCGCAGCACCGATCAGCTCTTCCGGATTGGTTCCGGCAACCCCTTCGAAGCGGCTGGCGAAACCATAGGGGTAGTTGTTGAGCGCGCCGCTCTGCGTCGAAATCTGACCCTTGCCATCCTTCAAGCCGCCCGACCATTGAGCCGAAGCTGTACGATTGATCTGCATGTCGTCCTCCTTGTCGTTGAATGAGCTTCGGGAGCGGAACCCGCCTTCCCGTGTGCCCGGTGGCAGGCGGCATGACCGCCTGCACCGGCACCATAATCCTTCTATCCCTCCAAGACGACGCCGCGGTAACAGCAGCGCCGCTGATTTCTGAAAGCTTGGGGAGAAAGATTGTTCCAAACGCAGGTCATCTCATCACGTTAAATCATCATACAAGAATATTGCCTATGTATGATGATTGGACTATCCTCCTGCTTATGCAGCGGATATGCACGGTCTTCTGCCGCGTGAGGTTTTCGCGGAGTCGGCGAAGTGGAGTGGAGGAAAGAGCGTGGACTCGCTTGAAAGGCAGGAGCACGGCGCATCGGCGCGGCCTGACCGCCGTCCGCGCGTGCGCAAGAATGTGACGGCGGCGATTGCGGAAGACATCTGCGCCGAACGTTATCCCTCCGGCTCGCCCCTGCCGCGTGAAAACGACCTCTGCGAAATGTATGGTGTCAGCCGCACGGTCATCCGCGAATCCCTCAAAGTGCTGGAATCGAAAGGGCTGGTGCGGGGCAAGCCGCGCATTGGCACGTCGGTCTGCGACAAGGACGACTGGAACATCCTCGATCAGGACGTGCTGGAATGGATGGGTCCCCATATCGCCGATTTCGATATTCTCGGCTCTATCCTGGAAGCGCGCCGCACCATAGAACCCGCTGCGGCCGAATATGCGGCAGAGCGCGCCACCGCCCGGGAAATTGCCGACCTGGAGAACGCATGGCAGCAGATGCGCGACAGTGGCGACGATCCCGAGAGCTTCACCGAGGCAGACGTAACCTTCCATAAGGTCCTGCTTGGCGCCAGTCACAACCAGGTGTTCCGCCGCCTTTCCAGCGCCATGCACGCCGGTCTGAAATACGCCCTTCACGCCTCCAACGTCGCCGCTCATAGCCGCGTCGAGGCAATCACGGTTCACGGCGAACTGGTCGAGGCGCTGCGTCTTCGCGACCGTACCGCGGCACGAGACTGCGCCCATCGCATGCTCGATCTTGCCGCCCGCGACCTCGCCGTCGAGCGGCGCTCACGCGATAGCCTCAGACCATTGTCCGATACCCCGAAATCCGCGGCGCCGCGCCGCTGATGCAATCCGAAGCCCAACTGGCCAAAGCCGAACTGGAAGCGTTCCTATGAAAATCACCAAGCTGACAACCTACATCGTTCCGCCGCGCTGGATGTTCCTGAAGATCGAGACCGACGAAGGCATCACCGGCTGGGGCGAGCCCGTGGTCGAGGGTCGCGCGCTGACCGTGCAGGCCGCCGTCCACGAGCTGGAGGACTATCTGATCGGCAAGGACCCGTTCCTGATCGAGGACCATTGGACCGTCATGTACCGCGCCGGCTTCTATCGCGGTGGCGCCATCCACATGTCGGCGCTCGCCGGTATCGACCAGGCGCTCTGGGACATCAAGGGCAAGGCGCTCGGACAGCCGATCCATTCGCTGCTCGGTGGCCAGGTGCGCGACAAGATCAAGGTCTATTCCTGGATCGGCGGCGACCGCCCGTCCGACGTCGCCAACAATGCCAAGGAGGTCGTCGCCCGCGGCTTCAAGGCGATCAAGCTCAACGGCTGCGAGGAAATGCAGATCGTCGACACCTACGACAAGGTAGAGAAGGCCGTCGAAACCATCGCCACCATCCGCGAGGCGATCGGCCCCTATATCGGCATCGGCGTCGATTTCCACGGCCGCGTCCACCGGCCGATGGCCAAGGTGCTCGCCAAGGAGCTCGAGCCCTACAAGCTGCTCTTCATCGAGGAGCCGGTACTGTCTGAAAACCGCGAGGCGCTGAAGGAAATCGCCAACCATTGCTCGACGCCGATCGCCTTGGGTGAGCGCCTCTATTCGCGCTGGGACTTCAAGTCGGTACTGTCGGACGGTTATGTCGACATTCTGCAGCCGGACCTGTCCCATGCCGGCGGCATCACCGAATGCCGCAAGATCGCGGCCATGGCCGAAGCCTATGACGTGGCGCTCGCCCCGCATTGCCCGCTTGGGCCGATCGCCCTTGCCGCCTGCCTGCAGGTCGATGCCGTCAGCTACAACGCATTCATCCAGGAGCAGAGCCTCGGCATCCACTACAACAAGGGCAACGACATCCTCGACTACATCTCCAACAAAGAGGTGTTCCACTATGCCGACGGCTTCGTCTCGATCCCGCAAGGACCCGGCCTCGGCATCGAGGTCGACGAGGCCTATGTTATCGAGCGCGCCAAGGAAGGCCATCGCTGGCGCAACCCCGTCTGGCGCCACGAGGATGGCAGCGTTGCCGAGTGGTAAAAGTCCGGCCTTCATCTGAAAGGCCGGCAATTTTCCATTCCGAATGATTAAGGGCCCGATGGCAGCAGATCTGCGCTATCGGGCCCTTTCTTTAGACGGTGCTCTCTTGGTCCGGCACCTTCCCCCTTTGCCGCCGGGCGGCGAAGATGGTTGTGGAGGCAGCTTCGGCATGGAACCCGGCTATCGTCCGCCGATGCAGCTTGCGATAGTTCGCGACCTTCGCGGCACATCGGCCAGGACCTAAAGCCAAATTCGCTTGC
Source organism: Martinezella tropici (assembly GCA_000799755.1). GTDB lineage: Bacteria > Pseudomonadota > Alphaproteobacteria > Rhizobiales > Rhizobiaceae > Rhizobium > Rhizobium tropici_A. The sequence goes on along the minus strand of JUHI01000002.1, from coordinate 29,510 downwards.
CCTCAAATAAGTTGCGCCTGCAGTATCGGCGCAGATACTGCAGGCGCGTCATGCGTCTCAACAAGCCCCCAGGGAGACGCATTCCCGAAGCATGATCACCAAAGGCGTGGAGTGCCCTTTAGCTCAGACCATGCTCAAGCAGGCAATTTCAAACTACTCGCGCTCGCCGGTGAAGTTCAGCAGCAGCTGGAAGATGTTGACGAAGTTCAGGTAGAGCGACAGGGCACCGAAGACGGCAAGCTTCTGCTGCGATTCCTGATCATGGTTCTCGGCATACTGTTCCTTGATGTTCTGCGTATCCCAGGCGGTCAGGCCGACGAAGACGACGATACCGATGACCGAGATGGCGAACTGCAGCGCGCTCGAACCGAGGAAGATGTTGACGATGCTGGCGATGATCACGCCGAACAGACCCATCATCAGGAACGAGCCCATGTTGGAAAGGTCACGCTTGGTCGTGTAGCCGTAGAGGCTGGTCGCGCCGAACATGGTCGCGGCGATGAAGAAGGTGCGGGCGATGCTCGTGCCGGTAAAGACCAGGAAGACCGAAGCCAGCGACAGGCCCATGACGGCACAGAAAGCCCAGAACATCATCTGCGCCGTGCTTGCCGACATCGTCTGGATGCGGAACGAGAAGAAGAACACGAAGGCGAGCGGCGCCAGCATGACGACCCACTTCAGTGGCGACTGGAAGATCGGCACATAGAGCGCCGGCGTCGTACCAACGATCAGCGCGACGATGCCGGTGACCACAAGGCCGATGCCCATGTAGTTGTAGACACGCAGCATATGCCGGCGCAGACCTTCGTCGAAGAGCGCCTGAGAGCCGGCGCCGGCTCCATAGCCGTATCCCGGATTGGTCGGGTTCATGGTCGTCTCCTTTAATTCGAACTAGTACAGGCTGCGGGCAAGCTTTTCGGCATCGCCGTCGAGCTGACCCACCTTGCCGTTGCCGATCAACGCATAGGCGACTTCACCGATCTGCCAATAGGCAGCCTGAACATCGTCACGCTTGATGTGACTGACGTCCTTGACGGCGAAATTGCCCGGACGGACGGCGAATAGTGATAAATGTCCGTCTTCCCCGGCATCGACCATCATTTCGACGCTCGGACCGAATTCGGACGGATAGATCTGCGCGTCGGTGACGCGCCAGTCGCCCGGCAGTTCAGGCAATACGATTGCCGTCGATGCGCGGATTTCATCCGGATTGTAATTTGCGGCCGCCGACTGCGGCTTGATCTCTTCCCTGACGGCGGTCGTCTTGTAGGCGCGCACCGCGTCATCGACGAAAGCCGGCGGCCTCGTCGATGCGCTGACCTCGCTCGCCGTAAAGGCGCCGAAGGAGGTATGCGCGACCCAGCCGGTCGTGACCAGAACGGCGATGGCGGCGACGCGCTGGAAAGAGCCCAGCATGCGGCCATAGACCAATCCGCGCTCCAGCCGCCGCGCGGCTTCCCGCGTCTCAACTCTCAGCACACGACCTTCGCCAGCCAGCGCCATGCGCAACTCGCCACGAATGCTCATGTCAGCCATCACCTTGGCCGCAGTCTCGGGGTGCTCCGAGAGGTAGGACTCCACCTCGACCCGCCGCGCGAGCGTGAGCTCACCATCGACATAAGCGTCGAGATCGGTATCGATGATCGGATCAACGATTTTCATTGCCGCCTCCCTCGATAAGCCGCAGATGTGAAACCTTGGAGGTAGCCTCCTCGAAATTGCGCAGGCTGGCGCGAGCCCGCGCAATGCGGGACATCAGCGTGCCGACAGGAATGCCAAGTGCGGCTGCCGCCTCCTGATAGGAGAGGTCCTCGATCGCCACGAGATGCAGCGCCTCGCGCTGCTCCTCGGGCAGATTGAAGAAGGCTTCGCGGACCTGGCTCAAACGCACCGTATGGTCCTGCGATGCCGGCAATGCCGTTTCAAGTTCGGCCGCCGCCTCTTCATGGCGACGGTTCAGCGATTTCTTCTGGCGCAGTCGGTCGATATGCACATTGTGCAGGATCGACAACAGCCAGGTGCGCAGATTGCCGCCGTGGCGGAAGGATGACTTGCGCTCATAAGCCTTGACCAGCGCGTCATGCACCAGATCTTCAGCCTCGTCCGCATTGCGCACGAGCGAGCGGGCGTAACGTCTCAGCGAACCGAGCTGCCCCAAAACATCGAATGTGCGTCCTTTGCGTTCCATACACCTATATACGGAAGCACTCCGGATTCTATTCCATCGACCCGCAAATATTTTGCAGATTTTTTACATCAGCAGGAAATCTTTGGGCTGCGGCAGCGCCGGCAGGTTCTTTTCCCCCAGCGCGTCACGCAGATTGATCTCGATGGTATCGGCAAGGGCACCGATGGCGAGCGCGTTGGGACGCTGGCCGAATGGGTCTTCCAATTCGTCGCCCAGGGCATCGAGACCAAAGAAAGTGTAAGCGATCAGCGCCGTGACAAAGGGCGAGCCCCAGCCGAGCGTATCGACATAGCCGAAAGGCAGCAGAAAACAAAAGAGATAGGCGGTGCGGTGCAGGAGCAGCGTATAGCCGAAGGGCAGCGGCGTGTTGCGCAGACGCTCGCAGGCTGCCTGGGCCGCACCCATCTGGCCGATTGTGATATCCAGCATCTGATACTGGATATCCGAAATTGCACCCGATGCCTTCAGCCGCGCGAGATCGGCGGACATCAGTCGCAGAATGAGGTCGGGCCGGTTCTGGGCAGCATGATAGAATTCGGCTTCGCTTGGCGTCAGCAGGCGCAGCACCTTGCCCTCATCGCTGCCTTCACGCAGAAGACAGACCAGCGCCTGCGCGAAAGCCATGGTCAGGCGAAGCAGGTTCTTGCGCGCCTCGACGCCCACTTCACCTGCACCCTCCAGCACCAGCGTCTGCCGGGCAAAGCTACGCGCGAGCTGAACAAGTTGCCCCCAGTCACGTCGCCCCTCCCACCAGCGGTCGTAGCAGGCATTGTTGCGGAAGCCGAGGAAGATCGACAGCGCAATGCCGAGCAGCGACAGCGCCGAGCCGTTAAAGGAGACGATGAGATGCGGCTTCTCCTCGTGCCCCCAGACGATCAGCGTGGAGAGCAGGAAAATGGCAACGATCTGCGGCAGGATGCGCCGAACGATCGATCCGCGAACGATGAAGAAAAGCTGGAAGAGATTTGGCCGGTCGCGAACGATCATGGCGAGACGCACTCTCGATCAATGTATGGTGAAGGCACCAATACACCAGACGAGCCGGCAGTAACGCGCATTTCTTGCAGGGCGGCCGTGACCGGCGGGCATCACTCGCCGGTCAAACCATCACCTGTCGTTCAGTTCGCGCTGGCGCTTGCCGTCACCAGAACCGGCGCGGCGCGATAATCCCCAGGGAAGAGATGCTGCAGGTTCTTGATCTTCGGCAGGTCGTTGATGACGATATAGGGATAGCTCGGATGGGTCGTCAGGAAATCCTGATGATAGTCCTCGGCCGCATAGAACTGCCGCGCGGGCTCGATCTTGGTGACGATCGCAGCGTCAAAGACCTTGGCGTGATTGAGCTGATCGATATAGGCCTTGGCAATGTCCGCCTGCGACTGGCTGGTGGGGAAGATCGCCGAACGATATTGCGTGCCGCTATCCGGCCCCTGATAGTTCAGTTCGGTCGGATCATGCGCGACCGAGAAATAGATCTGCAGCAGGTGCCCGTAGCTGATCTTGTGAGGATCGAAGACGATGCGCACGGATTCGGCATGGCCGGTGTCGCCATCGCTCACCATTTCATAATGCGCCGCAGCCTTGCTGCCGCCCGTGTAGCCCGACGTTGCGCTGATGACGCCGTTGACATGCTGGAAGACACCTTGGACGCCCCAGAAGCAGCCGCCGGCAAGCACGGTCGTCTCGGTATTGGCGGAGCCTGCCTTTTCATCCGCGCTCGGCGATGGAATGACACGGGCATCTTCAGCCGAAGCGCGGCCGGCAAATTGCAGGGCAACGGCGGCAACCAGCACCGCAGCTGCCGTTACTCCGGCAAGGCGGGCAATCCGCGCCGAACCAATGCGGATCATATCTGTCGATAAAGTCTTCATGACACTCTCCTCTCGACCGCCATTCTAAACGCTCCGGTCAGAAGGGGATACGGGAAGACGAGCCTCAATGTTACACACGGCCGCGTGTAACACCGAAACGTGAACGCGGGGGACGGCGGCAATCAGTAGTGAGGGGGCTTGGTAATGGCAGGCGCGTCGAGCGATTGCTCCTCGAGCGTCAGGAATCGCTCGGTCAGCCGGTCAAGCTTCTGCCTGGTCTGTTCAACCACCTTCCATTGCTCGGCAAGCTGGTCTGAAAGCTCCTCGATCGTCTTCGCCTGATAGGCGACCGTCTCTTCGAGTTTTGTGATGCGGCTCTGTTCGTCTGACATGTCTGATCCCTTTCGTAACGATCTATAGCACCGTGGCAACCGCGTATAGTGCCTCCATCCGGCATGAAGCGGACGGCAGTCTCGTTTGACGGCGATGTGACAAAACTGAAAAACAGCTGAAAAGGCCCGTTACCTAACTGACATGGCCGCCTTCTAAAGAGAGCGCAGAGACGCGCTGGTTTGGAGGCTATTCCTTCTGCAGGCGCACCCGTTCTAAAGACTGCGGAGAAGCGCCTTGAAGATCATCCAGATCACCGACACCCATTTGAGCCCCAACAAGCCGCATTTCAACGGCAACTGGGAGCCGCTGGCGAAATGGATCGAGGCAAGCGGCGCCGATCTCGTCATTCACACCGGCGATCTCAGCGTCGACGGCGCCGACAAGGACGAAGATCTCATCTTTTCCATGGAAATGATGCGTCAGATTTCCGTGCCGATGCTGATCGTGCCCGGCAACCACGATGTCGGCCACCTGCCCGGCTCCTACCAGCCCGTCAATCCCGAGCGGCTGGACCGCTGGCGCCGTCTCGTCGGCCCTGACTATTGGGCGGAGGATGTCGACAACTGGCGGCTGATCGGCCTCAACAGCCTGCTCATGGGTTTCGAGGATGCGGAAGAGCAGAAGCAGTTCGACTGGCTGCAGGGCATGCTGGAAAGCCGTGGCGACCGCCGCGTCGCCCTCTTTGCCCATAAGCCGCTCTTCGTCGATGCGCCCGATGAAGGCGATACCGGCTACTGGAGCGTGCGCCCGGCCCAGCGCCGCCGCCTCTATGATCTGATCGCGGCCCATGACGTTGCTCTGTTCGGCAGCGGCCATCTCCACTGGACCTGGGAAGGCCGCTTCAACGATACCGCCGTCGTATGGGCACCGCCCGGCGCCTTCATCCTCGACAAGATGGAACGCGAAATGCCGGGCGAACGGCTGCTCGGCGCCGCGATCCATGAGCTTGGCGAGACGGTATCGACCGAACTCGTCGCTGTCCCCGGCATGACCGCCTACTTCCTCGATGACGTCGTCATGGAAGTCTATCCGCAGGCAGCACCCAAGGCACAGAAGGAGCCGACTGAATGAGCGCACTCTCGCTTCGCGGCATTGCCAAATCCTTCGGCGGCAACGCCATCCTCAAGGGCGTCGATCTCGACGTCCAGCCGGGCGAATTCATCGCCCTCGTCGGCCCGTCCGGCTGCGGCAAGAGCACGTTGCTGCGCATCCTTGCCGGCCTCGATCATGCCGACAGCGGCGAAATCATCCTTAGCGGCAGCGACGTCTCAGGCGTCGCGGCGGCGGATCGCAACATCGCTATGGTGTTCCAGTCCTATGCGCTCTATCCGCATCTGACGGCCTCGGAAAACATTGCCGTGCCGCTCGCCATGCGCCGGCTGTCGCGCGTCCAGCGCCTGCCCTTCATCGGCTCGCTGATCCCCGGCCAGCGTGCAGCCCGCACCGGCATCATCCGCGATGTCCGCGAAATGGCGGTTTCGCTGAAGATCGATCACCTGCTCGACCGCAAACCCGGCCAGATGTCCGGCGGCCAGCGCCAGCGCGTGGCGCTCGCCCGCGCCATGGTGCGCCGTCCCGCCGTCTTCCTCATGGACGAGCCGCTCTCCAACCTCGACGCCAATTTGCGCGTCCATGCCCGCGGCGAGATCGTCGATCTGCACCGCCGCGCCGGCGTGCCCACCGTCTATGTCACCCACGACCAGGCCGAGGCGCTGTCGATGGCCGACCGCGTCGCCGTCATGATCGGCGGCCAGCTGCTGCAGCTCGCCTCGCCGCAGACGATCTACGACGATCCCGCCCATATCGAGGTGGCCCGCTTCGTCGGTCAGCCGCGCATCAATCTTTTGCCGGCGCGGGCTGAAAACGGCATCGTCGCCTTCGGCGGCATCCGGCTTGCACTGGAAGACGGCAGCATTGCCGGTGGCAACGTCACGCTCGGCATCCGTCCGGAATTCGTGAGCCTCACGCAAAACCGGCAGGATGCACTTGCAGCCCATATCGAGCGTATGGAGTTCCTCGGCTCCGAAGTCATCCTCTATGCCAAGCTCGACGCCATCGGCGAGACGATGGTCGTCAAACTGGCACCGGCAGACGTTGCCGGCCTTAGCGCCGGTATGCCGGTGGCGTTGGGCCTCTCAGCGGAACAGGCGATGGTCTTCGCCGAAGACGGCCGCCGCCTGCGCGCCGCACCGACGACCGTCGACGCCACGCGGGAGAAGGCGCATGGCTAGCATTGCCGCCACCTCCTTGCCGCTGCAGAGGGCCGCGGCCCGCGAACGGAGCGAAGCCCGCACGGCTCTGCTCTTCGCCCTGCCCGCCATCATCCTGATCGTGCTCTTCATCCTGGTGCCGATCGTTGCCGTCGTCTTCCTCGGCTTCACGGATTTCCAGCTGGGCGACAAGAGCCTGCGCTTCGTCGCCTTCGAAAACTACGCGCATCTGCTGCGCGACCGCGCCTTCCAGAAATCGCTCTGGAACACGACAGTCTATACGGCCATCGTCGCGCCCGTCTCGATCGTGCTCGGCCTCGGCGTCGCGCTTTTGATCGAAAGCGAAGGCATCGGCCGCAGCTTCTTCCGCACGGCCTATTTCCTCCCCGTCGCTTCGCTGATCGTCGCGATGGCAACCGTCTGGCAATATCTCTTCCATCCGACGATCGGCCCGATCAACGCAATGCTCGCTGAAATCGGCCTGCCTGGCCCGAACTGGCTCGGTTCGTCGGCGACGGCGCTCTATAGCCTGTCGATCATTGGCGTCTGGCAATCGGTCGGCTTCAACATGGTGCTGTTCCTGGCCGGCCTCACCGCCATCCCGCGCGAGCTCTATGCCGCGGCCGAAGTGGATGGCGCAAAGTCGGCCTGGGATCGCTTCTGGCTCGTCACCTGGCCAATGCTCGGACCGACGACGCTCTTCGTGACCACCATCAGCATCATCAATGCGGTGAAGGTCTTCGACACCGTGAAAGCGCTGACCGACGGTGGCCCGAACCATGCCTCGGAAGTCCTGCTCTTCAGCATCTACCAGGAAGGCTTCGTCTATCTCCGGGTCGGCTATGCCTCGGCGATGACCACGGTGTTCCTCGCCATCCTCGTGGTGCTGACTTTCCTGCAATATCGCGTCCAAGACCGGCAGGTGCATTACACATGACCTCGACAGGCTTCACTCCCGGCCGCATCCTGCGCCTCTCTCTGCTGATCCTGGGCTCGCTGATCTTCCTCGCGCCCTACATCTTCATGATCTCGACGGCCGGCAAGGCACAGGACGATATATTCACGTCCGCCTTGAAGCTGATCCCGACGCATTTCTATTACGTCGAGAACATCGCCAAGGCGCTGAGCAAGGTTGACATGGGCACACTGCTGTTCAACGGCGTCATTGTCTGCGGCCTGATCTTCTTCTTCCAGGTGCTGATCGCCATTCCCTGCGCTTACGCCATGGCGAAGCTGAAATTCCCGGCGGCACGCACCATGATGGTGCTGATCATGCTGGGCCTGCTGATCCCGATCCATGCGACGGCGCTGCCGCTCTATGTCGGCTTCAACAGCCTGTCGCTCCTGAACAGCTACACGGCGCTCGTCGCGCCCTTCTCGATCTCGGTCTTCGCGATCTTCATGTTCCTGCAGTTCTTCCGCGCCATGCCCGACGACCTGATCCATGCCGCGCGTCTCGATGGCATGTCGGAGCTCGGCATCGTCGCTCGCGTCATCGTGCCGAACGCATGGCCGGCCGTGACCGCTTTCGCGATCTTCTCGGTCGTCGCGCACTGGAACGACCTCTACTGGCCGCTGATCGTCATCAGCAAGCAGGATTATTTCACGCCGCCGCTGGGCCTCATGTATTTCCGCGCCGCCGAAGCCGGCGACGACTACGGCGCGCTCATGGCGGCAACCCTCATCATCACCATTCCCCTCGTCGCGGCGTTCCTTCTCGCGCAGAAGCGTTTCGTCGAGGGCATCACCATGACCGGTCTCAAAGGCTGACCGGTTCCCTAGAACGGATGATTTTAGATCGAAGCGATCTAAAATCTGAATCCGCTCTAGAATCAAAGAAGTAGAGCATGATGTTGTCCGAAAACCGATCACACTTTTCGGCATCATGCTCGACAACGGAGAACGAGCGATGAAGCATATCACCCAGATTCTCGCCGCCGCGGCCATTTCGATGGTCGTGACGGCCCCGGCCTACGCCGAAACCACCCTGACGGTTCACTACCCCATGCCCGGCTTCTTCAAGAACGTGATGGACACGATCTCGAAGAAGTTCATGGAAGAAAATCCCGACATCAAGATCCAGTTCGCTGCTCCTTCGGCCACCTATGAGGAAGGCATCCAGACCATCCTGCGCCAGGCCGGCACCAGCGAAATGCCCGATGTCACCTTCATCGGCCTCAACCGCCTGCGCATGATGGACGAGCGCAATGTCGCCGTCGACCTCGGCCCCCTCGTCAAGAAAGAGGGCAACATGGCCGAGCAGGGCTTCTCGGACACGATCCTGAAGCTCGCCCAGGTCAAGGGCAAGCAGGTCGGCCTCGCCTTCGCAACGTCGAACCCGATCATGTACTACAATGCCGACCTGGTGAAGGCCGCAGGCGGCAACCCGGACAATCCGCCGAAGACCTGGGATGAAGTCATCGCACTCGCCGGCAAGATCAAGGCGCTCGGCAACGGTGTCGACGGCATGGACTTCCGCTGGCAGGGTGACGACTGGATGTTCTCCGCCCTCCTCTTCGGCGCCGGCGGCAAGATGCTGAGCGACGACGAGACAAAGGTTGCCTTCAATGGTCCGGAAGGCCAGAAGGCCGTCGAGATGATCCAGCGCTTCGTCAAGGAAGGCGGCATGCCGGTCTTCACCAAGGCTGCCGGCGAACAGGCCTTCGCAGCCGGCAAGGTCGGTTTCGAATTCCAGACGACTGGCGCGCTGGTCAACACCATCAAGAATGTCGGCACCAAGTTCGACCTGCGCACCGCCAAGCTGCCGCTGATCGACCCGGTCAACGGCCGCCTGCCGACGGGCGGCAACGCCGTCGTCATCCTGACCCATGATCCGGTCAAGGAAGAAGCCGCCTGGAAGTTCGCCAAGTTCGCCGCCGGCCCCTATGGCGCCTCGGTCGTCGTCCCCGGCACCGGCTATGTTCCGAACAACGAGCTTGCCGCCAAGTCGGCCGAATATCTCGGCGACTTCTACAAGAAGAACCCGCTCTTCCAGGCCGGCCTCAGCCAGATGTCGATTATGATCCCCTGGTACGCCTTCCCGGGCTCCAACGGCGTCAAGGTCACGCAGACCATCGTCGACAACCTCTCGCGTATCGTCGACGGCTCGGCCACGCCGAAAGAAGCGCTCGACGACGCCGCTTCCGACGTCGAAGGCCTGCTGCCGCGCAGTTGATCTTTAGAACCGACCTGAACAATGCGCGCCGCTTCTCTTCGAGAGGCGGCGTTTCCGTTCGCGGACAGGCGTTAAGATTGAGTGGCGAGATTGCGTACCGTACCACCCGCGCGCATCCGATAGGGCACGGTCAGATGACGCGGCGGCGCGGCGTTTTCCGCCATATCGAGCAGCAGTGAGGCTGCCGCCGCCCCCATCGTCCCGTCCGGAATTTCCACCGTCGTTAAGGGAACCTCTCCCAGAAACCCGAGCGAGATTCCATCAAAGCCGGCAACCGAGATATCGCGCGGGATCGAAAGACCCTGACGCCGAAGCGCACCCATGACACCGAGCGCCAGAAGATCATTGGAAGCAATGATCGCCGTCGGGCCGAAGCGTGAAACGGCATCCGAAAGATCGAGCTGCTCCAGGCTGTTTACGAAAGAAATCTCAAGGGCGTCGAGGGGCTGCTGCCGCGCCGTCTCCATCGCCCTGACATAGCCGAGATAGCGCAGCCTCGCCCGATCCGATGCCGAGAAATGGCCCGATATGAACAGGATGCGGCGATGCCCCTTGCACAGGAGATGCTCGGTTAGGTCGCGGCCGGCACCGAAATTGTCGGTCGCGACGGCGGCGGTAAAGCGGGCCGTCGGCAGATTGCCGAGCAGCACCGTCGGTGGCAGGGCGGATGACAGCAGCAGGCTGCGTTCGGGATCGCAGAGCGTCAGGATAAGACCTGTCGGCTGCTGTTGAAGCAGCGACGCGACGGCATCGGCCTCCTGCGCCGGATCATAGTTCGATTGCGCGATCAGCACGCTATGCCCGGCATGAAGCGCCCTGTTCTGGATACTGGAAAGCGATGCGGCAAAGACCGGATTGGTGATGCTGGGAATGAGCACCCCGATCGCCGGACGGCTACCACCGCGGCTGCCGGCGCGATAGCCGAGTTCCGCCGCCGCGCGCCGCACGCGCCGCACCATTTCGTCGCTGACCGGGCCGTTGCGGTTCATGACCCGGCTGGCCGTGGCGACCGAACAACCGGCCCGAAAGGCGACCTTCTGGAGCGTCGACATGATATCAATCACCTCCAGCTTCGAGTTTCAGGCCCTTGTGGAATATCCGCTAGAATGAGGGGATTTATATCAGACCGATGACACTTATTTGACGAACCTTCGCGCGGGTTGCGACGCCAATGCCCTTGACTTTGCTGCAGCGCAACAGATCTTCATCGTGATCGCAGTGGCGAATGATGCTGTCATCAACCGATGCCATGATTGCCGCGCTGTGATCCGCAGATCCGCCCCCTCGAAAGGATGCTCTCATGTCTGAAGCAGAAGCACGGACGCCTGCCACCTCCGCCGACAAGACCGAAAGATTGTTCTTCCTCGATATCAACGATGGACGAATTCTCTCCTCGGCCATCGACGGCACCGATCTGAAGCTCATCGTCCAGCGGGCCGGCCGCAGCCCGGACGGCATTCTCGTCGACAGCGAGAACGGCTGGATCTACTGGACGGAGATGGGCAACGACTACAATGCCCATGACGGCTCCATCGAGCGTATGGACCTCGACGGCGGCAACCACGTAACACTGATCCCGCCGGGCAGCACGCTGGTCACGCCGAAACAGATCCAGATCGATCGCGACAACGGCAAGCTTTACTGGTGCGACCGCGAAGGCATGCGCGTCATGCGCGCCAATATCGACGGCAGCGACATCGAGACCCTGGTGCAGAACGGCGACAGCCCTGAAGACAGCGCCGATATCGAGCGCTGGTGCGTCGGCATCGCCCTCGACCTGCCGCTCGGCCAGATCTACTGGACCCAGAAGGGACCGCCGGATGCCGGCCTCGGCCGCATCTTCCGCGCCAGCATCAATATCCCGGCCGGCGAAACCGCCACGAGCCGCAACGATATCGAAACCCTGCTCGACAAACTGCCAGAGCCGATCGATCTCGAGCTGGATCTTGCCACCCGCACGATCTACTGGACCGATCGCGGCAATCTTCCGCGCGGAAATACCGTCAACCGCGCAGAGATGGACGATATCGCCGCAACCTCCGAAGTCGTCCTCGAAGGCCTGGACGAAGGCATCGGCCTCTCGCTCGATCTGCCAAACAACCGCATGTTCTTCACCGACATCGGCGGCAATCTCTATTCCGCAAGCCTCGACGGCTCAAGCGAACGTGAACTGCTGCACCATGCCGGCTCGTTCACCGGCATCGTCTACGCCGAAATCTGAACGATAACGATCGTAGGCGCGCCCCTGCGCGCGCCTACGCTCCATCCTCCTCGGCAACCATTCGGTCCAGATTCTGGTTGAGCCGCCGCATCAGCCGCAACAGTGTCTGAACCTCCTCCGCGCTGAACCCGGCCAAAACAACCTCGCGTCCCTCTTCCAGCGCCTGACGGGCAGCCGGCAACCTTTCGCGCGCCGCATCGGTTAGAGATACGAGACTACTGCGACCATCCGTGGGATCGGGTGTGCGCCTGATCAGCCCATCCCGCTCCATGCGCGCCAGCATCTGCGCCATCGACGGCTGCTCGATCTTGGCGAATTTTGCCAGATCCTTCTGCGACATCTCGGCGCCATTGCGGAGCATGTAGAGCACCGGCAGCTGGCCGATATTGAAGCCCAATGCCTTCACACGTCGCTCGCCGAGACGCGCGAACGACCGCGACGCCATGTTGATGAGCGGCGCCGGCGCGTCGAACAAATCCCAATCCGTCATTTTCGCACCACTTGAATAGGTACCTATGTTAATCTATATAGGTACCTATGTACAAAATTATGAGAACCATGTCCATGAGATCCTATCCGCGTATCGCCATCATCGGCGCCGGCCCCGGCGGCCTGACGCTGGCCCGCATTCTCCATCAGGCCGGCGTGCCGACCATCGTCTTTGAGCGCGAAGAACACGCCCTTGCCCGTCCGCAAGGCGGCACGCTCGACCTGCACGTCGAATCCGGCCAGCTGGCGATGCGCCGCGCCGGCCTCTACGAAGAATTCCTGACGATCGCTCGCTATGAGGACCAGGGGAGCCGGCTTTACGACAAGGACGGCACGCTGATCTTCGCCGATGACGATGCCGACGATTCGGACCGGCCGGAAGTGGACCGCACCGCCTTGCGCCAGACGTTACTCGCCTCCTTGCCGGCTGAAACCATTCACTGGAACCATGGCTTGCGCGAGGTGCGCCCGCTCGACGACGGCACATACGAGCTGGTCTTCGAAAGTGGCACGGCAGGCTCCTTCGATCTGGTCGTCGGCGCTGATGGCAGCTGGTCCAAGGTCAGGCCGCTGGTGTCATCATACCGCCCGCAATATAGCGGCATCACCTTCATCGAATTCGGCATCGACGACGTCGACACAAGCCACCCCGAACTTGCGGCCCTTGTCGGCCGCGGCAAGATCGGCGTCGAGGCCGACGGACGTGGCCTGATCGTCCAGCGCAATGGCAATGCCCATCTCAGAGGCTATGCCATCTTCCGCGTGCCGACCGGCTGGGCCGAGAAAGCCTTCGATTTTGCCTCACCGGCAAAGGCTCGCGCACGGCTTGCCGCCGAATTCGAAGGCTGGGCGCCGAAAATCGTCGGCCTTATCGAAGCCGGCAACGACCATATCGTCTCGCGGCCGATCCACGCGCTGCCAGTCGGACACCACTGGCAGAACCGTATCGGCATCACACTCCTTGGCGATGCCGCCCATGTGATGTCGCCGTTCGGCGGCGAGGGCGTGAACGCAGCCATGCTGGACGCGGCTGAACTCGCCCGCCAGCTTCTCGAAAAGGACGACTGGAAAAATGCCGTCAAAGCCTATGAAGCGGAGATGTTCGAACGCGTCATCGAACCGGCCGAACACGCTGCGGAAGCCGTCGCCACCGAGCTCTCCCATCTTGGAGCGGAACTTTCTCTCCAGCACTACCAAGCCCATCTCGACGCCCGTCTTCAAGGCTCCGCCGCCTAGAGAGCAATTCCAGGAAAAGTGCGCAGCGGTTTTCCGTGCGGAATTGCGTGAAAATAAAGAGATAGAGCGGTTCAGAGTTTCCGTGAAAAGCTGCACCGCTTTATCATCACAAAGAAAAAGCGGGCCAAGATGGCCCGCTCCAAAGACGTTTCCCTATCCCATGAGAACAGCGGCTTAGCTGCCCTTGCGCACGCCGTCGAGAAGATGCGGCAACGATTTGACGCCCTCGTCGCGCAGCTCAGCCGGAAGCAGGCCTTCCGGAAGATCCTGATAGGAAACCGGGCGCAAGAAGCGGCGGATGGCCAGCGTACCAACCGAAGTCGTGCGGCTGTCCGAGGTCGCCGGGAAAGGTCCGCCATGCACCATGGCGTGGCAGACTTCGACGCCGGTCGGCCAGCCATTGGCGAGAATGCGCCCGGCCTTGCGTTCCAGCACCGGCACCAGCTTGGCGGCCGTCGTATAATCATCCGCTTCGATCTGGAGCGTCGCGGTCAGCTGGCCCTCGAGCTTTTCCGCAACCGCGATCATCTGGTCGATGTCCTTGCAGCGCACGAGAAGGCTTGCCGAGCCGAAGACCTCATGCCCCAGGCGCTCGTCGGCGAGGAACTGCTCTACATCGGTCTCGAAGAAGATGCCCGGGCTGCGGTTGACGCCTTCGGCCGGCGCACCATGAGCGACGGTCTTGACAGCCTCATGCTCCGCCAGTGCGGCAACGCCCTTGTCGAAGGCGGCGTGAATGCCGGGCGTCAGCATCGGTGCCGGAGCACGGCCGGTCAACGCATCGCTGGCTGCCTGGACGAAACGGTCGAGATCGGGGCTTTCTATAGCAAAAAGCAGACCCGGATTGGTGCAGAACTGGCCGGCGCCGAGCGTAAGGGAATCGATAAAGCCCGTGCCGATCGCCTCGGCGCGCGCGGCAAGTGCTGCCGGGAAAAGGAAGACCGGATTGACGCTGCTCATCTCGGCATAAACAGGGATCGGTTCCGGCCGGGCCGCGGCAATGGCTCCAAGCGCCAGGCCGCCACCGCGCGAACCGGTGAAGCCGACGGCCTTGATGCGGGGATCGCGTACCAGCGCGGCACCCGTCTCGTTGGCACCGGTCAGCAGCGAGAACGTGCCTTCCGGCAGACCACAAGCGGCAACGGCGGCACGGATGGCGCGACCGACAAGCTCGCCCGTGCCCGGATGAGCGAGATGGCCCTTGACGACGACCGGGCAGCCGGCGGCAAGCGCCGACGCCGTATCACCGCCGGCAACCGAGAAGGCGAGCGGGAAATTGCTGGCGCCGAAGACGGCGACCGGCCCGAGCGGGATCTGGCGCAGACGTAGATCGGCGCGCGGCAGCGGCTTGCGCTCCGGCAATGCCGGATCGACGCGCAGATCGAGCCATTCGCCGGCACGAACCACCTGCGCAAACAGCCGAAGCTGACCGACGGTGCGGCCACGCTCGCCTTGCAGGCGCGCGACCGGCAGGCCGGTCTCTTCCGTCGCCCGCTCAATCAGCGCATCGCCGATGCCAATGATGTTGTCAGCAATCTTTTCGAGGAAGGCAGCGCGCTGCTCCGGGCTGGTTGCGCGGTAGACGTCGAAAGCCTCGGCAGCCAGTTCACAGGCCCTTGCGACGTCGGCCTCACCGGCAATCGCAAAAGCCGGCTCCAGATTGGCACCCGTTGCCGGGTTGATGGCACGCGCGGTTCTGTTGTCGCCGGTCGAATCCGCGCCGATCAGCAAATCGCCGCTAATCACAAAAGACTGTGTCATGGAAATTCCTTGATGATGTTGGAGCGTTAAGCTCTACGCTTTGAAGCACATAGCAGGATGGAATGACAGATGTAAGATGATAATCGTCATCTAATTATCAAGGCATAAGCAGGAGGTTCGAGGCGGCTTTGCAACCTGCGGCCATGCTTGATGCCCGTATGGCTTTGCAGCCGCTTTCGTGTCAACTTAGCCCCCATCCGAAAGAATAGGTGCGGCCAAGTCCCCATGTCCATTGCACTTCTTGGCAATCCGATCGTCCAATTCTGCATCCTGGTCGTCATCGGCACATTCATCAGCCGCATCATGCTGCGCCATAAGCGCGCCGGACGCCTGATCGGGCAGATCGTGTTCTTCGTCAGCCTGACGGTGCTGCTGCTCTATCACGGCATCGTCCCCTATCAACCGAGCCCACCGGAGAACTCGGTGCCATTGCGCACCTTCACGGCCATTGCCAAGATCATCTGGTGGCTCAACGGCGCCTGGGTGCTGATCGCCTTCGTGCGGCTGTTCCTGATCTTCGAGCGCAAGCCCCGAGAGGGCCGGCTGGTGCAGGATCTGGTCGTCGGCATCATCTATCTCGGCGCCATTCTCTCCGTCGTCGGCGACGTCTTCAGCGTACCGATCGGCACGCTCATCGCGACGTCGGGCGTCTTCGCCATCATTCTCGGTCTCGCCTTGCAGAGTACGCTGAGCGACGTCTTTTCCGGCATCGCCCTCAATCTCGGGCGACCCTATTCCGTCGGCGACTGGATCGTTCTCGACAACGATGTTCAGGGTCGCGTCGTCGAAACCAACTGGCGCGCCACGCAACTGCTGAACGGCACCAACGACCTTGTCGTCATCCCGAACAGCATTCTCGCCAAGACGCGGCTGACCAACCTCTCGTCGCCCGATGAGAGCCATGGGGCCACCGTTACCGTGCGCATCCAGCCCACCACCCTGCCGCGCATCGTCGCCGATGTCATGCAAAACGTATTGATCAGTTGCAATTCGATCCAGAAGAATCCCGAGCCCAGCGTTGCCGTCAGTGCCATCGACGGACAGGCGATCGAACTGCAGTTATCGTTTCACGTTCGGGACATGTCGCTGACGATGGCCGCAAAGAACGAAATTTATGATCTCCTTTATCGCCACACCAAGGCGGCAGGCCTGAAATTCGCCGGCCCTCCCGGCACCGTCATGCTTCCGACGGAGCAGAAGGCAGAAACGTCGGGCGAGCAGCAACACGCTCCGGGAACGCCGTGGCGGCTGGTCAGCAATATCCCTCTTTTCTCGTCGCTGACCGAAGACGAGAAAGAACATCTGGCATCGCATATGCAGCGCCGAACCTATCGCAAGGATGCCGTAATCGCCGAACAGGACGTGCGCTTGCGCGCGCTGACGATCGTCCGCTCGGGCGTTGTCAGCATCACCCGACGCGAGGGACACCGGCAGATCGAACTGACCCGCCTCGCACCGGGGGATTATTTCGGTGAAAACGGCCTGCTGATGGGATCGGGCGAAGTCGGGACGGTTCGCGCCCTGACCTTCGTCGTCACCTATGAAATCGGCGAGGACTGCCTGGCGCCGCTGCTACATGACCGGCCGACGCTTGCCGAGGAGCTTGGCACCATCATGGCAAAGCGCATCGAAGCCGAACAGCATCTTTTCGCCAATGCCGACATGCTGGTCCATGGCGCTCCCGTAAGCTCGTTAAGCTCGCGCATCAAGCATCTCTTCCAGCTACAGTAGTGGAGCTGGAAAAATCCCGGAGAGCGGAAGCGGAAAGGCTCTAGGCCGCATCGGCCGCCTTCTCCGGCAGCGAAAAGGCAAAAAGATTTTGCCCGATGGCGCGGGCTGTATGGAGGTTAGATGTCATGTCCTGCGTTTCGGTCAGGAGCAGTTCGGAGGACATGACGGGAGCGCCGCAATAACCGAATATTCCATGGTCGATCTGCGTCCTCATGGCTCCGAAATAGCCGTGACGCGCATAGGTGCGCAAGTTGGCTCCTCCGACAGCGATCAGGTGGACGCGAAGGTCTGTCAATTTTTTGATCGTCGGGCTGCCGGGCAAGTCGTCATAGGCCCAGCCGTTGCTGAACACGCGGTCGATCCATCCCTTGAGAAGCCCCGGCATGGACCACCAATAGACGGGATAGACCAGCACCAGCGCATCGGCGCGATCTATTCTCGCCTGTTCGGCCAGGACATCGGCAGGCGCCGGCCTTTCCCTGAGATGCGCGGCGATATCGTCGGCGTTGAACCTCGGGTCGAAGCTTTCCGCCGCAAGATCGGCAATTTCGAACGTATCGCCTGGGCCTGCCTGCGCCACTCCTTCGGCGACTTCGGCAGCGAGGCTATGGCTGAGGGAGCCAGGATTTGGATTGGCAACGACGATGAGTGCATGCATGTGAAAAACTCCTGCTGGCAGATTGTGGGCCGGGGCCTAGTCTTATATACTTTTAGTAAGTTACTTTTGGTATATAGCGATGTCAAGCATACGGACAAGAAAGCAGGAAGCCCGCAGCCGGTTGACGCGGGAGGAGCGCTACCGGCAGCTCATCGAGGTCGCCTGGCAGATCGCGGCGGAAGAGGGAACGGAAGCCCTGACGCTCGGCCGGCTTTCGGAGCGCGCCGGCGTGACGAAGCCCGTGGTCTACGACCATTTCGTCACCCGCTCCGGCCTGCTCGCCGCACTCTATCGCGAGTTCGATATCAGGCAGACGGCGGTGATGGACGAAGCGCTTGACGCAAGCGCTCCAACGCTCGCAAGCCGGGCGGAGGTGATAGCTGCCTCCTATGTCGATTGCGTTCTGCATCAGGGCCGCGAGATACCCGGCATCATCGCCGCACTCACGGGCTCCCCCGAACTCGAAAAGATCAAGCGCGACTACGAAGCGGCCTTTCTCGAGAAGTGCCGGGTGCTGCTTGCGCCCTTTGCCGATTCCCGTTCCATTGCTTCGGCCGGCCTATGGGCGATGCTGGGTGCGGCCGAAGCCCTTTCCTACGCCGCAACGATGGGAGACATCACCCCACAACAGGCAAAGGACGAACTCTTCGAAACCATCAAGGCGATGGTCGCGAGAAACGCGTGACGACGAGCCTCGCGACGCCATTAGGTGTCAGGCCGAGCCCGGTCAGTGGGTTCTCTCAATTCGATTTCGCTGCCGGCGCCGCCTGAGCCCACCCCGCATAAAAGGCCTTGGCATCGCTCGTGAACTGCTCACGCGACGCCGGCCGGGTGTAGAACATGTGGCCGCCGCGATAGAGCTTCAGCGCCACGCGATCGGCTAAGGCGGACGGCATGTGATCAAGCACATATTTGTTGACGCCAAAGGGTATGACCAGATCGCTGTAGCCTTGCCCGATCATCAGGCGGAAGGACGGTGACAGCGCCAACAGTTCCTTGAGATCATCGGTGACACCAACGGTCAAACGCGAGCCGCCATTGTGCCTGCCCCATTTCCATTGCTTGTTTATGGAATCTGACAACAGCGTGTAGGTCATGTCGGTGTGGAAACCCAGTTCGTCGCGGGCATAGCCCGTGAAGGCGCCGCCATAGGCGCGGACGAAACCGTCGAGAACCGGATCGCCGCCATGCTCGGCTTCCGACTGCGGATAAGGGTCCGGCGCCAGGAAAGAGGCGTCATAGGCGCTCACCACATCCGGAGCGCCGCCATCGGAATACTTACGGTAGACCCGGCTGAGGAAACCCTGATTCTTGACGACGACATCCTGAGGTATGCCGGTCAGCTTCGCCACCCGCCCGTAGAAGGCCTGCCCGGCATCGCCCGACAGTTGTGGCCCGGCAAGAACAGGCAGATATTCGTTCAAAGCAAAAGCCTGGGCATCCTGCACGGCTTTCTCGCTGAAGGCATTTTGCCGTTCCAGTTCGGCTGCCGCCAGTGAAGGCAGCTGCAAGGCGGCGCCAAGCGCATCCGCGCCGCCGCCGAAGACGAACCTGCCCTCCAGCAGGGGCGACAGCATGACGATGCCGGAAATCAGGATGCCCTGATCTTCGCGCAGGCTGTTGGCGACCTTGACCGAACGAAAGCCGCCATAGCTCTCCCCGAGAATATATTTCGGCGATGCCGCTCGGCTGCTATGGGCGACATAGAGCGCGATCGCCTTGGCGAGGCTTTCGGCATCGCTGTCGACACTATAGAAATTGTTCTGGTCATCCGGCTTGGCGGTGCGGCTCCAGCCAGTGCCGATCGGATCGATCAGCACGAGATCGGTGAATTCGAGCCAGCTTTGCGGATTGTCGATCAGCTTCGCATTCGCGCCATCGCGCCCATCCGTGCCGAAATCGACGATGCGCGGACCGACGAGTCCGAGATTGAGGAAGGCCGAGGCGGCACCCGGCCCACCGTTGAACACGAAGGTCACGGGCCGGTTGGCATCGCGGTTCTTGGCGACATAGGCGGTATAGAAGATCGCTGCGCTGCGCTGACCATCCTGAGCAAAAAGATCGAGCGTCCCGGCCGTCGCCGTATAGGGGATGGTCTTGCCTTCGGCATTCAGTACATGGTCGCTCACCGCATCGGGCGGCAGGAGCGAGAGCACACCGCTTGCACCGGCTACCGGCGCAGCATGGCCTTGCTCCGGCGGCGCGGCGGATGCCGCAGCCGATATCAGCGAAAGAGCCAGCGCCAGGCCAGGAACCATCTGCCGAAAAGACATGAAATCGTATCCTCCAATGGGGTCGTCGCGTGGACGTGATTACCGGCGATACTATGTCACAGACGACAGGCGCCGAAACTCAAGAGATGTTGATCGATGACGACGGCGCTTTTGAGAGACGCGGCTCTTGAGGGCCTACGAGCCCTTTGCCAAAGTGGCCCGCGGTAAGGCGGCACAAGCAGATCAAAGAGATCGCAAGGGAAACGACGATGAAACAGGATATCGAAATCAAGACTATCGACGGCACTGCCAAGGCCGCCATCTTCCGCCCCGACAACGGCGCGTCGGCCGAGCGTGGCGTGATCCTCTACATGGACGCCATGGGACCGCGTGCGTCGCTCGACGGCATGGCGCAGCGGCTGGCCGATGCCGGCTATATCGTGCTGCTTCCCGATCTCTTCTATCGCTTCGGCGCCTATGGCCCCTTCGACGGCAACGCCTTCGGCAATCCCGCCTCCCGCGAGACGATCATGACAATGGTACGCGGCACGACGCAAGAAATGAGCAAGGCCGACAGTGCCGCCTTCCTCGATGCGCTTGCGGCAGCCGGCGCCAAGGGTGCGGCTGGCGTGGTCGGCTATTGCATGGGCGGCGGCCGCGCGCTGACCGCGGCTGCGACCTATCCCGATCGCATTGCGGCGGCGGCAAGCTTCCACGGCGGCAATCTCGCAAGCGAGGCCGAAGACAGCCCGCACCGGCTCGCCGACGCTATCAAGGCCCGCGTCTATGTCGGCGTCGCAGGCGTAGACAACAGCTTTCCGCCGGAGCAATCCGCCCGTCTTGCCGAAGCGCTCCGCACCGGCGGTGTCGATCACGCCATCGAAAACTATGTCGGCATGGCGCATGGATGGACTGTGCCGGACCACGGCGTTTATGACGCCGCAGGCGCCGAGCGGCACTGGAAGCGACTGCTGAACCTGTTCGACGAGGCCTTTGCCTAGCACCATCTCATTGCCACCCAGGACAACGGAATATCCTCTATCCGGTTCGCGATGGGTTAGAACTTGATCCGGTCGATGCTGGTCAGCGTCGTCTTCTGCGAAACGCCGGGCGCATTGACCGTGTGCCAGGCCACATATTGCTCGGCATAAAGCTCGGTGGAGGACATGCCGTCGACCGGCAGAACGATGTTCATGCCGTTCAGTGCTGCGTCCGTTGCCGTATCGAGCACCGCGCCCTCCGAGGCCGTGCCTGTTACGATGACGGTCTTGATGCCCTTGTCGGAGAGAATGTTGCGCAAGTTCGTGCCGATGAATTTGTCCGGCCCGGATTTGACGATCGGCTCGCTTGCCAAAGGCGCGAGCGCCGTTGCGATATCCTGCGGTTCGCCAACACCGGCCAGGCTGAAGACGACAAGCATCTCCTTGGCGCGCGCCTGATCGAGCAGGGTTTTGACCTTAGGCACGGAGGCCAGGCATCGCGGTTTGGTCTTCACATTGCACGGCCCCTTGGTCGGGTCCTGCGCACCATTGAAATCGAGGACCAGCAGCGCCGTCGTCTTGGGATCGACCGTGACGGTCTTCAACTCGGGCGGCGCCGGCGGCTTCACCTTGTGCCAATCGTCGACGATCGTCTGCGCTGCCGCCGGTGAAGCCAGCGCGGGGCCGAAAGCTAAGGTGAAGGCTGCAAAGCCCGCGCAGAAAGCAAAAGCCGCCTTCCGCCCCACGCCGCTTGTCTTGCTGACGAAGTTCCTCTCCTGCATCGACGTTCCCTTCGGTTGACCGTGGTGCAAGAGAGATAGGCTAGAAACCGCAAGGGGGTAACGAAACTCTTCGTGATAAGAAGCGGCCGTATGCCGAATCCTTCCATATCCCTGGTAAATCCCGCCGCCTACGTGGCCGCCTCGTCCATCGGCTCCTCGGCGCTTCCATCGCCTCGAAGCTTTCCGAGGACGGCCTGCAACGCCTGCTTCAGCCCTTCGATTTCCTGCGAACCGGCAATGTCGGACCAGCGTTGATCCACAAGACGGCCGGTTGCCGCCGCTATCGGCCGCACGCCCTTGCCGCGCTCGGTCAGGAAGACCAGCCTTGCCCGCCGGTCGCTGGGGTCCGGCCGCCGCTCGACATAACCCAAACGCTCCAGTTCCTCCACGGCCTGCGTCATCGTCTGCTTGCGGACATGGGCAAGCCGGGTGAGCTCGCTCACCTGAATTCCCTCCGGACGCATGAAGGTGAACACATTGGCATGCGGCGGGCGGATGTCGCCATAGCCGGCCTCTTCCAGCGCAGCTTCGACATCCTGTGTCCAATGTTGATGCACGAGCCGCAGAAGCAGGCCCAGGGACGAACGGGCGGGAATTGAGTTTTCCATGAATATAGACAGGCACCTGACTACTGTGATAGATAGACAGGTACCTTACCACTTCTTCTCAAGAGAGGATACCCGCATGCCTTCGCTCGATGTGCTGGACTCGACGATCTTCTACGAAGACGAGGGAACGGGAACGCCCTTCGTTTTCCTGCACGGCAATCCGACCTCATCCTATCTGTGGCGGCATATTATGCCGGCTATCGCCGCGCCTGTCCGCCGCCTCGCCCCCGATCTCATCGGCATGGGCCGGTCGGGAAAGCCCGATATCGCCTATTCGTTCGAAGATCACGCGCGCTATCTTGAGGCTTGGTTCGACGGACTTGCGCTCGATGATGTCGTGTTGATCGGTCATGACTGGGGTGGCGCCCTTGCCTTCGATTGGGCCGCGCGCCATCCGGAGCGCGTGCGCGGCATCGCTTTCATGGAAACGATCGTCAGACCGCTGACCTGGGACGACATGCCGAATGCGCGCACCCGCTACGAGGTGCTGCGCTCGCCGGGCACCGGCGAGGCGAAGGTTCTGGACGAGAATTTCTTTATCGAGCAGGCACTGAAGGCGACTGTCCTGAATGGATTGAGCGCCGAGGATCACGCCGTCTACCGCGCCCCCTATCCCACGCGCGAAAGCCGCCGACCGCTGCTCGCCTGGCCGCGTGCGATGCCGATCGAAGGCGAGCCCGCCGGTGTCGTTGCGCGCATCGAAGCCTATGACAGCTGGCTTGCCCGCAGCGAAGACATCCCGAAGCTGCTGTTGACCTTCGATGGCCCGACGGAGACGCTGCTGATAGGCCCGGCGATGACGAATTGGTGCCGCGAGAACATTGCCGGATTGGAGATCGAAAGCTGTGGGCCGGCAAGGCACATCGCACCGGAGGACCAGCCGGAAGCGATCGCAGCCGCAATTTCGGGTTGGGCCGCGCGTCACAGCCTGTCTCGCTGAAATCCGATCTTGGTGGCAGCAAGGACCGCCACCCCTGCTCGACCGCAAGCGATTAAGGACAATCCATCGTTGACAAAAGCCTCACAGGCCATAATCTGCGCCTAAGCCTTTGCGATTGCCCAATTTTCTTTTGGAGATCAGGATCATGCCGGCACATTGCATGAGACGACTGGTTCTGGCAGGCATGATTCTCGGCATATCCGCCTGTGCGGCCGCCGCCGCGCAGACGCTCGACCTCATCGCCCAAAAGGGCACGATCCGCATCGGCTATATCAGCGACGAAGAGCCCTTCTCCTTCAAGCAGAAGGATGGCAACCCGACCGGATATGCGCTCGATCTCTGCGGTAAGATCGCCGACGCTGTCGGGCGCAAGGTCACCAATCTCAAGCGCGATTATGTCGAAACCACGCTCGCCGACGGCTTCGATGCGGTGAAGAGCGGCCAGGTCGACCTTCTTTGCGGCGCACTGACCATCAATCTCGGCCGGCGCGAGAAAGTCGATTTCTCGCAGCCGATCTTCATCACCGGTGCAAGCGCCCTTTTGCGCAAGGATTCGCCGGACTATCTGAAGGCCCTTTTCCTCGATAAGCCGGTGGCACAAGTTTCCGCCAGACAGGCGTCGGCGACAAGCGCAATCGGCGTCCGTGCCGATACGACCACGGATGCGACATTGCGGGACGCACTCGGTCCCGACGTGCCGAAGACACGGATCGCGGCCTTCGCGACGCATCAGGATGGCCTGGTTGCGCTCGAAGATCACAAGATCGACGCCTATTTTGCCGACCGCGCGCTGCTTTTCGACCTCGCATCGCATGCCCACAAGCCGTCCACGCTTGTCATTGGCAACCGCCTCTTCACGCATGAGCCCTACGGAATCGCGCTCCGGCAGGACGATTCCGCATTTCGCCTGCTCGTCGATCAGACATTGACCGAGACCTACCAATCGGATGATTTCGCCAAATTGCTGACCGGTTACTTCGGCGAGGAAGGCCCGATCTTGCGCCGCGAGATCATGATGCAATCGATCCCGCAATAGCGCGCGCACATTCCCGGAAAGCAAAGACATCGCCTTTGCGACATGGCGGCTTTCGATCAGCAGCACGAACTTCAACTCTTTGTCGATGGGAAAGGCCTTGCGGTCGTCGTGCAAGCATCTTGAATATGTCGTAGACAGGCTCTGGTCGCCGCCGCACACATCATAAAATCCGCCACCAGTATCAATCAGGGTCGCACCAAATGGCAGTATTTCCTCAAAAGGCGAAGGTCGTCATCATCGGGCTCGGCGGTATCGTCGGCGCATCGATCGCTCATCATCTGATCGAGCGCGGCTGGGACGATATTGTCGGTATCGACAAATCCGGCATCCCCACGGATATCGGCTCGACTGCCCACGCATCCGACTTCTGCTACACGACCAGCCATGACTTCCTCTCCTGCTGGACGACCCTCTACTCCATCGATTTCTACGAGAAGCTCGGCCACTACGCTCGCGTCGGCGGCCTGGAAGTCGCCCGCGTCGGCGATGATGATCGCATGGCGGAAATCAAGCGCAAGGTCACCTCGGGCAAGGCCTTCGGCACACGCGTCAGCCTGATCGAACCCGCCGAGATCAAGGAAAAATTCCCGCTGATCGAGGAAAGCATGGTGCAGGGCGGCATGTGGGACCCGGATGCCGGCCTCGTCATCCCCCGCTCGCAGACCGTTGCCGGCAAGCTGATCGATCAGGGCGAAAAGAGCGGCAAGCTGCAATCCTTCGCCAACACGCCGGCCCAGTCGCTGATCGTTAAGGATGGCCGCATCACCGGCGTCGTCACCCATCGCGGCACGATCGAAGCCGAATACGTGATCGTCTGCGCCGGCCTCTGGGGCCGGCTGATTGCAGAAATGGTCGGCGAAGACCTGCCGGTCATGCCGGTCGACCATCCGCTGACCTTCTTCGGTCCCTATAATGAATTCGCCAATACCGGCAAGGAAATCGGCTTTCCGCTGATGCGCGACCAGGGCAACTCCGCCTACATGCGCGACACCGGCGACCCGAAGACGGCTGAAGGTGGCCAGATCGAATGGGGTTATTACGAAGAGAAGAACCCGCGCCTCTGCCATCCCCGCGATCTCCTCGAGAAGCACGAGGCCCGCCTGTCGCCTTCACAGCGTGATCTCGACATGGAGCAGATCCTCGAGCCGCTCGAACGCGCCATGGAACTGACGCCGATCCTCGGCGAACTCGGCTACAATGAAGGCCACTCCTTCAACGGCCTGCTGCAGGTCACGACCGACGGCGGCCCTTCCGTCGGCGAAAGCCAGAAGGTCCGCGGCCTCTGGTATTGCGTCGCCATCTGGGTGAAGGACGGTCCCGGCTTCGGCAAGCTCGTCGCCGACTGGATGACCGACGGCCGCACGCCGATCGACCACAACAGGATCGATTATTCCCGCTTCTACCCGCATATGCTGGAAGAGAAGTTCATCGAAGGCCGCTGCACCGAGGCGGCCCAAAAGATCTACAATCCCGCCGTCCACCCGCGCGAACCCTATGCCACCGGCCGCAACATCCGCCGCTCGCCCTTCTATGAGCGTGAAAAGGAACTTGGCGGCTACTTCATGGAGCTTGGCGGCTGGGAGCGCGCGCATGGCTACGCCGCCAACGAGCACCTGCTCGAGAAATACGGCGATCGCATTCCCGTACGCGCAAACGAATGGGACAACCGCCATTTCTGGCGCGTTTCCAACGCCGAGCATCTGGCACTCAGCGAGGATTGCGGCATCATCAACCTCTCGCATTTCGCCATGTACGACATCGAAGGCCCTGACCATGTCGAGCTGCTGGAATGGCTTTGCGCCGCCAAGATCGGTGGCGATGCCAATATCGGCAAGGGCATTTACACCCACTTCCTCGATGACGAAGGCATGGTGCGCGCCGACTTCACCGTCATCCGCATGGCCGATCGCTGCCGCCTCATCGACGGCGCCGATGCCGGTCCGCGCGACTTCCACTACATGCGCCGCGTTGCCGAGGACAAGGGTTTCGACGTTACCATTACCGACGTCACCGAACGCTACGTCACGATCGGCATCTGGGGACCGAATGCCCGCACCAACCTGCAGAAGGTGGTCGAGGCCCCGGAAAATCTCACGCAGGAAAACTTCCCCTTCGCCGCGATCAAGCAGATCCGCATCGCCGGCAAGAACGTCACCGCATTCCGCATCTCCTATGTCGGCGAGCAGGGCTGGGAACTGCATATGGCTTATGGCGATGCTCTCGCCGTCTGGGATGCGCTGCGTTCGACAGGCGCCATCGCGGTCGGCGTCGAGACCTATGCCAACAGCCGTCGCATGGAAAAGAGCCTCCGCCTGCAGAATGCCGATCTGCTGACGGAATACAATCTGCTCGAAGCCGATCTCGCCCGCCCGAAGGTCAAGGACGCCGATTTCCGCGGCAAGGCCAAGCATATGGAATATCGCGCCCGCGAGCACCAACCGGCTATGCTTTGCACCCTCGTCGTGACCAACAATATCGACGCGAACGGCGTCGCCCGCTACCCCGTCGGCATCCTCCCGGTCATGGACCCGGAAACCGGCGAGACCCTCGTCGACGAACTCGGCCGCCGCTCCTTCACCACCTCGATCGCCTATGGCCCGACCATCGGCAAGAACATCGCACTCGCCTACCTCCCCTGGTCCCATGCCCAGGAAGGCCGCAAGCTGAAGGTGGAATATTTTGGTGAGACCTATCCTGTGGAAGTGGCCGGCGTAGGCTACAAGCCGCTTTACGATGCGGAGAATTTGAAGCCGAGAAGCTGATCTCTCGGTGATATGAAACCAACGTCAAAAACTGCCCGTTCGGTTCAAGACGGGCAGTTTACTTTGTAAATGGCAGCAATCATCATCCAGAGCGGCAAAATACTGTCGCACGGGTGGCCATGCATGCCCTCAAAGATTGCGGTTTCCGCTCGAATTCAAACGGGGCCAATGACCTACGGTCATAGCGCGCAGCAGCCACTCTATCGGTCCATAGTTGAAACGTCGAAGCCACCATCGGCTCAAGAGAAGCTGGACACCAAAGAGAATGACCGCCACGGCCAGGGTTGTAGCGAGAGAGAGCCTGTCTATCAGACCAAAACCATAGCCATAAAATATCAGCGCGCAGACAACGGATTGCATGAGATAGTTCGACAGCGCCATGCGCCCGGCACTTGCCAGATAATCGCGCCAACCGCTCGCCCGCCCGGAATCCAATGCCATCAACATCGCGGCAATGATGGCCATTGTCAGGAACGGTGATGTGAGGACCGAAAGCGCCAGGCCGGCCGTTTCCAGCGACGTTCCCGGGGCAAACTGCGTTGCGCAGGCATAGGCGATGCCGCCGGGCAGCCCGACCGCCAATCCCAAGCGGATCGAACGACCGAGATATGGCTGATAGAAGTCGCGATTTTGCAGCAGCCTCCGCTGTCCAAAAACGAAGCCGATAAGGAACATGGCCAAAGCGCAGGGAGCTTGAAGCAACAACAGCATCGGCAGGAACGAGACCAAATCCTGCCTGTGTTGCCCCATGATGGCGATAGGCGTCCCGCGATAGGCGGCGATCGCCATCTGCGCATGGTCGATCATCGGAGCGCCGGCGGCCCCATCCGGAGCGTTCCATTGAAGAAGCGCCAGTATCAGCCACAGCACTGCGGTTGCGACGATAAGCACAGCTGAGAGACCAATCTTGATTCCGGTGCGCAAGTCCCTCAACGCCAGAAGCAGCAGCCCGAGAACGGCATAGGTGGTCAATATGTCGCCGTGAAACAGAACGAGCGCATGAATTGCGCCGATCAGGAACAATCCCGCCTGCCGGCGCAGCATGCGTGGCAGAAAGGCGGCATCCGCCCTTTGCGCCGACTGCATCTGAAGCGTGACGCTATAGCCAAACAGAAAAGAAAAGAGCAGGTAGAATTTCAGCTCGAAGACAGCCGAAACCAGAAATGCCAGACCGGCGTCGAGCAACGACCACCCAACCGCCGTCTGAAGATCGGTGCCGTAGTAGACCGAAGAGAAGGCGAGAATATTGACCTGCAGTATCCCGAACAGGGCGAATCCCCGCAGCGCATCGATATTGGTAATGCGATCACGGTCACGCATCCGGTTTCTCTCCAGCAATGCACAGAATATTGCGGATGATGATCTGCAGCGAACCACGTTCCGCTGCAGGATTGAAGCTGTCGTCGATCGCGGCGCGGCTAAAGATTCCGTCAATCACGATCATCAGAAACCTGACGGCATGCTCAAGCGGGACGACAGGGCTGATTTGGCCGTGCTCGGCCGCCCCGCTTAGAAGCGCGGTCAGCCCGCCCGCGAGCAGCCTGTCGGCGGCGGCATCAAGCGCGCCGACATCCTCGTCTCTCGTCGCTTCGGCGGCGATCTCCAGTATCAGCCGCCTCTCCTTCACATCCGCCGCCAGATGCAGAATAATATCGAGGAAATCCAGAAGCGCCGCCGAAAGATCGCTCCGCCGCAGCAGTTGCTGGATATAAGCCTCCGTCTGGCGGGTCTGCCCGTGCACAACAGCGAGAATGATCGCCTTCTTGCTCGGAAAATAGTGAAACAGTTTGCCGGAGCTGACACCAGCCTCACTGCAGATGGCCTCGGTACTGGTTCCGTGAAACCCGCTCCGGACAAAGCAAATCTTGGCGGCGTCAAGAATGGCCTCCAATTGCAGGGTGAGCTATCATCGCGATCGAGGATGAAGTTTTCGCGCGGGCGATCAGGCTGTATTTATGGGAGGTAGACTTGGTTGCGGGGGCAGGATTTGAACCTGCGGCCTTCAGGTTATGAGCCTGACGAGCTACCGGGCTGCTCCACCCCGCGTCACCAGCGCAAACCGCGTTGCGGTTTATCGCGTCAGCGCAAACCCTTTGGGTTTGTCGCGCTTGCGTAAACCCTCTGGGTTTATCGCGAGTACCCTTGGACCGTTGTTTCGGGTGGCCAAGGGGATAATTGCTTGCTTTCAGAAGCGACAAAGGCCGCTTGGAGCGGCCTATTGTAACACGGCTTGGCCGTTTGAGCGTAAACCTTTTGGGTTTATCGCGTGTGATCAGAGAAGATTTTTTGAGACGCATAAACCGCGATGCGGTTTAG
>JUHI01000001.1 GCA_000799755.1 Martinezella tropici | reverse complement strand
TCGTGATTGACCACCACTTTCTGATAGTCGAAATGGTTGGAGACGACGCCGACGATGTCGATCGGCAGGGCGCCGATCTTCCAGCGATAGAGCAGGTCGTTGAGGCAATGGCCGAAGCGCGACACCATCAGCAGCACCTTCATGCGCTTTCTGCTGTCGTGGAATTCGGCGACCATGGCGAACTTGTCCGAGATCGGCTTGAAGCCTTCCACCAGCGCTGCCTCGCCGGCGCCTTCCTCGGAGATGAAGGAGACGCGCATGAAGAACATGCCGGTATCAAGATCGTCGAACTGGCTGGAATCGACGATGTTGCAGCCCTGTTCGGCCAGATAGTTCGAGATCGCCGCAACAATCCCGCGCGCCGACTGGCACGCAACTGTCAATACATAGCTCGTCATGTCTCTTCTCTCTTATATCGAGGATGCCGCCTGCTTAGATGAAATCACAGGTCCGGGAAATAGCTCCCCCTGCCATGTTTCGACCGATATTTAGGCAGGATGGTGTGGAAAAAGCCGTTCCTATTGCGCCTTCGGACGGCGCATCCCCGCCTCAGCCTGTCGTGGCCAGGGCGAGCTTCTGTGGTTGCCTTGCCTGCGTGCCCTCGTTGAATTTCAGGAACCCGACCAGAAGCCAGACAAGCCCGGCCGTTTTCATGGAGAAGATGGCAGTAGAGCCGATCATCAGGTTCAGGAAGAGAAAGAGGGAAAGCGCGTGGCCGAGGCGCCGCTGATTGACGGTTTCGCCGCCCGGATAGAGCGAGGCGTAAAGCCAGAATAGGATCAGCCCGAAAATGGTAGCGCCATAGATGATGTAGACATATCCGCTGTCGAAGAAGATGCCGACCTGGTCGAGCTGCAGGCCGATAGTGCTCTGCAGGTCCATGCCGAGAAAGGCCTTCACGGTGCCGTTGATGCGCCCGACGAAATTGTCGCCGGTCACGGTCGGCTTCAGGGCGTGGATGACGAAACCAACAACGATGATCACGGGCATCGTCAGAAGGTCCAGCGCCTTCGGAAGCCAGGGATAGATGAAATAGCCCGCAACGCAGATGAGGCTGAAGATCAGCATGGTGCGCGTGTCGTTCGTCAACAGGATCAGCACGACCGTCGAGAAAAACAGCAGCCGTTCCAGCAGTCCCAGCCGATTGGAAAAGCTGATCAGATACAGCACCATGACGCCGCAGAAATTGGCTAGAGAGACCTGTTCCAGAAAGATGGACGATGACCGATGGTCTATCAGGCCGAAAGAGAACCGGCCCTCGAAGCCGAGCGCGCCGCGAAACAGGCCGAGATCGCTGTAAGTGGCCGGCGGCACGCCGCGCGTGTTCTGGAAATATTCGGCCGGATGAAACAGCGCGACATATTCCTTTACCGACACGATTTCCAGGATGAGCACGGCAAGCACGATGAAGCATGAAATCTTGAAGGCGAGCTTGACGGTGCGCTCATTGGCCAGCCGCCCCATGATCGAAAAGGCGAAGATGATCATCACGTTGCGGAGGTGGTCGATATAGGCCTGCTTGTTGATGGCGATGACGAAAACCGTCAGCACTATGGTCAGCAGCAGGTAGAGGAGCGGCGCTATGTCCTCCTCATATATGCCTTTGGTCAGCAGATAGGTGAAAGCGGCGACCTGCAGCAATACTTCGGACAGCACGACCGAGCTCGGCGTCAGCGGCGTGATGTTGTGATTGATGAAAGCCAGGATGCAGTTATAGCAGACCGCCAGCAGCGAGATCGCAAGGATGACGAAGTTGATCGGCTGCTTCTCGCCTGAGCTTTGCATTGGATATCCGAGGTCGTGGCGTCTTTTTCGGCTGCGGGCACCATATCAGCCGGATGATTCGCGACAAAGAGTCGGCGGCTTGTCGCCGGTCATTTCGCCGATTTGACGAGCGCGCAGGACGGCGGGAGCGGTGTTTTCTTGCCCAGTCCTTCTATCAAAACCTTCATCTGTGGTTTGTCGCGGCCGTTACGCGGCTGGACATTCAGCGGTTCCTCCGGCGGCCACCAATCACCGGCTGCCCAGTAGCTCCAGCCGAGCCAGACGTCGCTATCGGCGTTCATGACGCCGATGAATTGCTTCAGCCCGTCAAGGCAGGTGTCATTGGCGGCCACGCCGAACTCACCGAGGAATCCGCGCTTGCCGTTCTTCCGCAGCCAGTCCGTGACGTCGCTCAGGCCTCTCTTGGCGTTCTCGGTGCCGTCGCAGACTGGATGCGTGCCGGAGCTGTCAGCATCCAGATACTGGTGGAATTCGAAGGCGTAGAAATCGATCGGGTCCTTGACGCCAAGCATCACGGTGCCATTGGCGCCCCCGCCCAGCACGTCGGTCGACCAGCTGTGCGCGCCGGTCCAGTTGGTGCCGGGCACGAGAATGAGGTTATGTGCGCCGACCGTGCGGATGCTGCGGATGGCGGTGTTTGCTGCTTCCAGCCAGTCGGGCGCCTTGATGTCGTGCGGCTCGTTCATCAGGCCGAAGGCGACGCCCTTGCGATTAGAGAACTCGACCGCAAGCCGTGCCCAGAAATCACCAAAGGCAAGATCGGTTACGGGAGCCTGTCCGATCTGGGTCTTGTCGTAATCGGCGTAATTGTGAGGGTCGAGAATGACGGCCATGCCGTGCTTCTGGATGAGGTCGACGGCATCCTTCAGCCGCTGCAGTTCGTCGCCGTTCAAAGGCTGGCCAAGCGTGGGCTGCAGCCGTTCCCAGCGGAAGGGCAGGCGGATGATGTTCATGCCCTTTCCGGCGAAATACCGGACCGTCTCCTCCGAAGGATAGGTGTAGTTCACATTGACGGCCCCATCACGCTCGCCATATTCCGCGCCGGAGAGATTGACGCCGCGATAGCACAACTGCGGCGCTGCAAGAACGCTTCCCGCCTGCGTTGCAAGAGCGAGCATGGATGCCGCGGCCAGAAGGCGGCGCAATGCTGTTGTCCTCTGTCCTGTCATTGCATGGTTCCCATATTCCGAGCGGATGTGCTTTTTCATAGGAATGATGGTGTTGAGCAATGATGAAAAGGCAGCTGCCATCGGCGCCCTCATCCCGATTTCCTTGGGGCGTCCTTAATATTCCGTTAGCCAAACATTTCTAAACTCAGGGCATCTGCTGCGTGGAATTCGCCTACGAAGCATTGAAAGTCTGACATGAGCTCAATGGAACGAAGCAAGAGATCGGACCGACTTGCGAGTTGGCGCGATAGCGAGCCGTCTGACGCGGCGCGCGACGGCCTGCGCGCGCGCAGCCCGATCTTGCGCCCGCGGGATTTCGTGGCCGCGGGCGAACCCGTTGCACACTCCGAAGAGCCCAGCGCGCCAGTCGCCGATGCTTTCGTTTCCGAAGGCCCATCGAAGAGACCTGATTTTGAGGAAGCTGTAGCCCCAGTCCCAGCTGCGCCGCCGATTGCCGCTGCGGCAGTCCCAAGTGCGGAGCAGATTCTAGTCGCTCCTTCGCCTTCCGCTACTCCTGTGACGTCGACACCATCGGCAAAGCTGCCTTTGCTCGATCTTCGATCCGCCATCGCTTCGATCTGGGCGAGGAAGTTTGTGGTTTTTGCGCTGGCAGGCGCCGGTGCCGTGCTGGGTGCCGCCGTCATTCCGCTTATCCCGCAGAAATTTACCGCCGAGACCAGTCTCTATTTCGACCCCCGCCCGGTCGGTGCCTCCGATTCCGCTCAGCAGGCTTCGACGGCGCCCGAGTTGATCACGACGATGATCGACAGCCAGACGCAGATTCTGTCTTCGGGCAAGGTGCTTGGCCGCGTTGTCGATGCGCTGAAGCTCGATCAGGACCCGAAATTCAATGGCGGCGCCACCGGCGAGGCGGCAAAATATGTCGCGGCCGCCGCCTTGGCGAAAGCCGTGCAGATCGCCCGCCAGGCCAGCACCTATGTCGTGACCGCGAAAGTCACGACGGGCGATCCGCAAAAATCGGCTGGGATTGCCAATCAGCTTGTAACCTCCTTCATGGCGGAGGAAAGCAAAGCGGCCTCGAACAGCTACAAGAGCAGCAACACGGCGCTGGATACGCGTCTTGAGGATCTGCGCCAGCAGGTGCTTTCGGCCGAAAAAGCGGTCGAAACCTATCGCGCCGACAACGATATGGTGGCCGTCGATGGCAATCTCATCTCCGACAAGCGTCTGACCGCTCTGAACGATTTGCTGGTCACGGCCCAGCAGAAGACCATCGAGGCAAGAGCCCGTGCCGATGCCGCCGGCAAGCTCAGCTTTGAGGATGTGGTCTCCAACAATCCGTCCGCGGGCGCGACATCGACGGCTTTGAGTAGCCTGCGGCAGCAATATGCGACGATGGCCGCCAATGTCGGCAGCCTTCAAAGCCAGCTCGGCGCCCGTCATCCCCGTCTGCTCGCCGCCAAATCATCGCTGGAAAGCCTGGGGGCGGAAATCCGAGCCGAATTGCAGCGGCAGATGACCTCGGCCCGCGCCGACTACGAGCAGGCGCAGAGGGCCGAGCAGGATATCGCCAAGGAACTTGCCGTGCAGAAGGCCTCGCAGGTCAATACGTCAGGCAAGCTCGTCGGCCTGAACGAGCTGCAGCGCAAGGCGACCGCGGCCCGCGATCTCTATGAATCGCTTCTGAAGCGGTCCGGCCAAGCAAGCGACGCGCAGGACCTGTCGCAAAGCAATATCCGCGTGATCTCCGAAGCGGAGCCGCCGCTGAAGGCGGACGGGCCGAGCAGGAAGGTGATGATGATCGCCGGCCTTATCGCCGGCGCAATGTTTGGTGCCGGTCTCGGCATGGCGTTCGCCATTCTCCTCGGCTTATTTCGGCATCCCGTTATCCGCGGCTACTTCGGCAAGTGATGCCGTCTATTCTTTTCGCGCCGGCGGCTTTTTTAGCATTGAGGATGCAATTGTGCGCCGACTGTTCTAAATGTAGATCGGCGCTGGGGATGATTGGATCTTGCTAATGGAAGCACGATACGATCATTAGGCGTCGTATGGTACTGTGTGAGACAATCTATGCGAGAAAAGCGGTGCGTTGCTCCGATGACTGGCGCCAGGGAAAGCTGAACGATGGTGCCCGCGGATAAACTCGTTCTGCCGTTTCTGGCTTTGCCCCGCTCGACCAAGCGCGCGCTCGCGCTGCTGGTCGATGCCAGCCTGTGTGTGCTGACGGTCTGGTTCGCCTACTGTCTGCGCCTCGACGATTGGGTCATCCTCGCGGGCGTCGAATGGCTGCCGGCCATCGTTTCGCTCCTGCTCGCCATTCCGATCTTTATCGTCCTCGGCCTTTATCGCGCCATTTTCCGCTATGCGGGTCTTTCGGCTTTCGTGACGGTCGTCAAAGCGGTGGCGATCTATGCGCTCGCCTTCATGACGATTTTTACCGCGATCAGCGTGCCGGGCGTGCCGCGCACGGTCGGCATATTGCAGCCTCTGCTGTTGCTGATCGCGATCGGCCTGTCGCGCATGTGGACACGCTACTGGCTCGGCAATGCCTATCAGCGTCTTCTCAATCGCAATCAGCTCGCCAAGGTGCTGATCTATGGCGCCGGCGCATCCGGGCGGCAGCTCGCGGGCGCCCTTGCCAACAGCGCGGAGCTCAACGTCGTCGGCTATCTCGACGATGACAGCAATCTGCACGGCAGCATCATGGGTGGGCTGCCGATCTACGATCCGGCCGATCTGCCGGCGCTGGTGGTCTCTGGCGAGATCAAGGGCGTGCTGCTGGCTCTGCCGAACGCCACGCGGCAGCGGCGCAACGAGATCCTCGAAGATATGCGCAAGGCCCGCGTCACGGTGCGGACCATGCCCGATCTGACGGCGCTTGCCCAGGGCCGCGTCGCGGTTTCGGATCTGCGCGAGCTCGATATCGAGGATCTGCTCGGCCGCAATGTCATCGCTCCCGATCGCGGCCTGATCGAGAAGAACATTCGCGGCAAGGTCGTCATGGTCACGGGCGCCGGCGGTTCGATCGGCAGCGAGCTCTGCCGCCAGATCCTGAAGAATGGCCCATCTTCCCTACTGCTCGTCGAGCAGAGTGAATTTGCTCTCTATGCTATTCACGGCGAGCTGGAGAAATCGGCTGTGTCCGCGGGCTATGCGGACGTCCGCATTATCCCCTTTCTCGCTTCCGTGCGCGATGGTCAGCGGATCAGGCAGATCATGGAAGCCTGGCATCCGAAGACCGTCTATCACGCGGCCGCCTACAAGCACGTGCCGCTCGTCGAGTACAACCCCGTCGCGGGCATCCGCAACAATGTGCTGGGAACACTGATAGCGGCCGAAGCCGCGCGCGATCACGGTGTCGAGAGTTTCGTCCTCATCAGCACCGACAAGGCCGTGCGTCCGACCAACATCATGGGGGCGAGCAAACGACTTGCGGAAATGGTATTGCAGGCGATGGACGCCGACCGCAAGCCGGGCGCCGAAGGCACGAATTTCGCGATGGTCCGTTTCGGCAACGTGCTTGGCTCCTCCGGTTCGGTCGTGCCGCTCTTTCGTCAGCAGATCCGCGATGGCGGACCGATCACGCTGACGCATCCCGATATCACCCGTTACTTCATGACCATTCCCGAGGCGTCGCAGCTTGTCATTCAGGCGGGAGCGATGTCGGGCGGCGGCGATGTCTTCCTGCTCGATATGGGCGAGCCGGTCCGCATCGCCGATCTCGCGCGCCGCATGGTGGAATTGTCCGGTCTGACCGTGCGCGACGAAGAGGAACCGGATGGCGATATCGAGCTTGAGATCACTGGCCTGCGGCCGGGCGAAAAGCTCTATGAGGAGCTGTTGATCGGCGACAACCCACAGCCGACCAGCCATCCGCGTATCATGCAGGCCAAGGAGGATTTCCTGCCCTGGACGGAGCTGTCGAAGCGGCTTGCCGCGCTTGAGGCGGCACTGGATGAAAACGACATACCGCTGGCGAGAATCTTGCTGCAGAAGCTCGTTTCCGGCTATGCGCCGAGCAGCGAAGTGGTCGATCTGGTCTATCGCGAACGTGAGACGGATCTGACGGTCGACCAGCCGAACCTCGACAACGTTGCACAGCTGTAGCCGCACGCAACGCCGTTGCGCGGACAATTCTCCCTGCTTTCTAGCTTGGCGTTCGTAACCTTCGCTGCCGGCTACCGCTTGATCTTGATGGCATAATACCAGCGGTGCAGCTGATCGCAGGTGCGGAACCAATGTGCCGTCAGCCGCAACAGAGGATGACGCTTGACCGCGCGATAATGCATCCGTTTGCCGATCGTGGTGTCGGCGCGGTGCGGACCGAAGTCGACCAGGTTCTCGAATGTCGTGAATGTCTCGACGCCGGTCGACCAGCCGCGCTCCAGAGCGACGTCATAGGGCAGAAGCATGGGCTTCAGCGTCGTCAGCAGCTTCTTGGCCGCCTTGCGATTGACGATATAACAGGCAGCCGAACCCTGCGGGCCGTGCATGCAGCGGCCGATCATGTCGTTTTCGCTGGTTTCGCAGATCGGTTTGAAGCCGACGAGACGGTGATTGACGAGTTTGACGAGACGCGCTCCCTGAACGCTTTCCATCGCCGCGATTGCGCGCGGGATCAGCTTCTCGTTGAGCTCGACGTCGTCCTCCATGATGATCGCCATCTTGTCGCCGCTGGCGACGAATTGCTCAAGCGCGATCAGATGACTGCGGTAGCATCCATATTCTCCCGGCAGCAGCTTGCGGCCGTTATGGTAGACGAATGAATGCGGGTGGAAATCGAGGCGGTCCGCCTCCGCAATCACGCGACCGTCGACCGCAGGGATGCGCGTAATGTGCAGATCGTATTCGACGGCCTGGTTGCATAAATGCTCCCAGCGATCGCGCGAGCGATCAAGATTGATGACATAGATCGAGAGCTGCTGAGCGGCATCGTCAGCGATCTCCGGGTCGTCAACGGAAGGGATGCGATTAATCTGTTCGAGAATGACTGTTACTCCTTCAAACAGAAATCGTGTCGACAGCAACTAAGATGGCAATATTTATACCATATAACATGCATATGACTTGTCGCAAATCGCTATTGCACGCTCATGTTGCATTCGTCGATAAAAGCATTTTCTTTGGTGTAACGTTGCGTGAACGCCTGTCCGCCGGTACGAAAACCGCCGTCTGCGCGCGATTTTGATTGGAGTCCCGTTGGCGTGGAGCGACCGCCCCATTATATATGCTTGATGCGGCGCGTGGTCGTTGCGCTCGCATCTGTAAAGGAGCGTAACAATTCATGTGCATCAAGTCGAAATTCGCCATTGTTGCCCTGTCCCTTGCAGTCCTGATGCCAGCGACCGCCTTTGCCGACAATCCGCTGCTGCCCAAGCCATATGTCGCACCCGTCTATCCTTACAAGGACCTCCCCGGCGTCACCGCGCCGAAAATAATGGCCGACGAAAAATTTCAATGCCAAACGACGACCCTTTATCCGGACTATTGGGGCGGGGGGCTCTACTACCGGGGCCTGCCTCGTCTCGGCTATGTCTGCGACCAGAATGGCGTTATTTCCAGCAGCACCAGAAAGCCGAACTATCAGTATTGGCAATATAACGGTCCGGACAGATGACGTCGTAGGCGATCTGCCGAATTAAGCGGCAGCGCAATCAAGGCGAGCGAAGCTTGCGGTTTATGTCGTGTAAGTTTTGATGGCGATCTGAAAATAAATTTCATGTTTTTGGTAAAATGCGCGAACGTCGTTGACGAATGCGAAAATTTGCCCCAAGGTTACGAAAATAAATTACGTAATGGGAACTCAAAAAGCATGCGAGTTGGAATCATTGG
Source organism: Martinezella tropici (assembly GCA_000799755.1). Classification (GTDB taxonomy): domain Bacteria; phylum Pseudomonadota; class Alphaproteobacteria; order Rhizobiales; family Rhizobiaceae; genus Rhizobium; species Rhizobium tropici_A. The sequence continues at coordinate 1,386,798 of JUHI01000001.1, read as the reverse complement.
GCTGGGATTCCGCCTGGGCTATCTGGGCTATGTCTTCAAGGCGATCGACGAAAGCTTCGAAATTGCCGGTTATGTCGACCCGGAACCCGCAGGCCTGCCCGGTCTGATCGAGCAGGGCGTATCGGCCGGCAAGGCCTATGCGACACCGCAGGAACTGATCGCCAACGAGAAGATCGACCTGCTGATGATTGGTTCGCCGAACCACATGCATCTCGACCATATCCGCATCGGGCTTGAGGCCGGTCTCAAGATCTTCTGCGAAAAGCCCGTCGTTACATCAATCAAGGACAGCATCGAGCTTGCCCGCCTGATGGCAAAGTATGGCCATGAGCGCCTGAATGTCGGCCTCGTGCTGCGTTACTCGCCGATGTATCGCGATCTCCTGGCCGCCCAGGCCGAAGGGAAGCTCGGCCATGTCGTTTCCATCGAGGCGGCCGAACATATCGAGCCCTATCACGGCGCTTTCTTCATGCGCGACTGGCGCCGCTACCAACATTATTCCGGCAGCTTCATGCTGGAGAAGTGCTGCCACGACCTCGATCTCTATAATGGCGTGGTCGGCGCACGTCCGGAGCGGGTCGCAAGCTTCGGCGGCCGCAAGAGCTTCATTCCGGAAAACGACCCGGCGCGGGAAGGCATCAACGATCTCGAGCTTTTCCATCGCAAGCCGAGTGGCTGGATGGGGTCGGACAAGGTTTTCGACAGCGACGGCGACATCATCGACTATCAGGTGGCGATCGTCGAATACGCCAACGGCGTCGGCATGAATTTCCACACCAATCTGAACGTGCCGGACCAGTTCCGCCGCTTCGCCGTCATGGGCTCGCGCGGCATGGCCGAAGGCGATTTCATTCGCGGCTACTTCAATGTCCATGAGGTGCTGACGGGCAAAAAGGTGATCGAAAATACCTACGCGGCCACCAAGCTCTCCCAGCACTACGGTGCCGACGAGCAGATGGCTGCCGATATCATCGCGAACGTCAAAACGGGGCTGCATCTGCCGGTGTCGACCCTGAACGCGTTGGAAGCCGGCATTCTCGCGCTGTCGATGGATGAGGCCCGCATGAAGAAGACCGTCGTCGATCTCCGACCGATCTGGGACGAGTTCGACGAAGCGCTTCATTCAAGAGCCGCCTAGGGAGGGGCGCAGGATGGGTGTTCAACGCAGCACGGTCATCTTCGCCTGGCTCCTGCTTTTTCCGGCTCTTCTCTACGTCACCGTCATCGTCGCCTATCCTTTGGTCGACACCGTCATCCTGTCCTTCACCGATGCGTCGTTGAAGAAGGTGACGAATTGGGTCGGTTTCGAGAACTACGCGAAGATCTTCAACGACACCTTCGCAGGCGTCATCATCCGCACCTTCATCTGGACCTTCTTCTCCGTGTCGATCAAGATGATCATCGGCACGCTGGGCGCGGCACTCCTGAATTCGGCAGTTCCGGGCCGCGCGCTATTCCGCGTGCTGACCATGCCGCCCTGGGTTGTTCCCATGGCGATCGGCATCTTCATGTGGGGCTGGATGTATAACGGCCAGTTCGGCATGATTTCCGGGCTGCTGCAGCGCTTCGGCATCGTCGACAGTCCGGTGGCGTTCCTCGCCTATGGCAGTTCGGCCTTCTGGGCGACGATCGTGACCGACGTCTGGATCGGCGTGCCGATGGTCACTCTTTACATGCTCGCCGCCATGCAGGCGATCCCGCACGATCTCTATGAGGCCGCCTGGACCGACGGCGCCGGCCGTTTCTATCGCTTCCGCCGCATCACCCTGCCGCTTTTGGTGCCCTCGCTGGTCACCATGTCGATGCTCTCCCTGATCGGCACCTTCAACTCCTTCGACATCATCTGGATCTTGACGCGCGGCGGCCCGAACGGCGAGACGACGACGATGATCATCGACACCTACCGCACCGCGATCGGCTCCTACAAATATGGTGAGGGTGCAGCCCGTGCAGTGCTGATCTGCATCTTCCTGTCGATCTTCTGCCTTGCCTATTTCCGCGTGACCAGCCGCTTTTCCACGGGAGCCAAGCAGCGATGAGCCAGCCTTCGATGATCAATCGCTACAAGTGGTACGAGCTCATCGGCATTTACGCCGGGATTCTGCTGTTCCTGACCTTCGTCCTGGCCCCCTTCGTCGAAGGGTTTCTGGTCTCGCTGAAGCCGCTCAGCCAGCTCTTTTCGTCGCCTTACCGCTTCATTCCCGAAAACGGCTCGTTTGCAGCCTATCGCACGATGTGGACCAGCGTGCCCGGCTTCGGCTGGTATATCTTCAATTCGTTCCTGATTTCCGGCGTGAGCACTATTATCGTGCTGATCCTCGTCGTGCCGGCGGCCTATGCCTTCGCGCGCTTCGAGTTCAGAGGCGCCGGCCTGCTGCTCGGTGCCTTCCTGGCGGTCAACATGTTCTCCGGCGCCGTGCTGCTGATCCCGCTGTTCCGGCTCATGCGCTCCTTCGGCGTGCTGAACACCTATTTTGCCATGATCATACCGGGTGTCGCTTTCCTCATTCCCTCCGGAATCTGGCTGCTGCGCACCTATATGATGCGCATTCCGAGGGAGCTCGACGAGGCGGCCTTTGTCGATGGTGCCAGCCATTTCTATACGCTGCGTCGCGTCATTCTGCCGATCGCCATGCCCGGCATCACCGTTGTCGCCATTACCACTTTCATCGGTTCCTACGCGCAGCAGTTCATCTACGCGCTCACTTTCAATTCAAAGACGGAATATATGCCGCTGCCGGTTGGGCTGTTTGCCTATTTCGGCCGGCAGGAGGTCGTCTGGAACGAACTCATGGCCGCAAGTTTCGTCGGCATCGCGCCGGCTCTGGTCGTGATCTTCTTCCTGCAACGGTATCTCGTCAGCGGTTTGACCGCCGGCGCGGTGAAGCAATAAAATCAAATCAACCACCAGAGAGAACGGGAGCTTAAACGTGACATTCCATTTCAAGACGGGGCTTCTTGCCCTTGCTTTGCTCGGCTCCACCGCGCTTGGCGCCGTGACCGCGCACGCGGCTGACAAGGAAATCAGCTGGATCTATTGCGGTGACAGCATCGATCCGATCCATGTGAAATACATCAAGCAGTGGGAAGACAAGAACCCGGGCTGGGCCGTCAAGCCTGAAGTCGTCGGTTGGGAGCAGTGCCAGGACAAGGCAACGACGCTCGCCGCCGCCGGTACGCCGGTCGCCATGGCCTATGTCGGCTCGCGCACGCTGAAGCAGTTCGCCGACAACGATCTGATCGTTCCGATCCCGATGACGGACGACGAGAAGAAGGCCTATTATCCAGGCATCGTCGGTACGGTAACCTTTGATGGAAAGCAGTGGGGCACGCCGATCGCGTTCTCGACGAAGGCGCTCTACTGGAACAAGGACCTCTTCAAGCAGGCCGGTCTTGACCCCGAGAAGCCGCCGACCACCTGGGCCGAGGAAATCGCCGACGCCAAGCAGATCAAGGAAAAGACCGGCATTCCGGGCTACGGCCTGTCGGCCAAGACCTTCGACAACACCATGCACCAGTTCCTGCACTGGGTTTACACCAACAACGGCAAGGTCATCGACGGCGACAAGATCACCCTCGACAGCCCGGAAGTCTTGGCCGCCCTTCAGGCTTACAAGGACATCACGCCTTACTCGGTCGAAGGACCGACGGCCTATGAGCAGAACGAAATGCGCGCCATCTTCCTCGATGGCAAGGTCGGCATGATCCAGGCCGGCTCCGGCGCTGCTGCTCGCCTGAAGGAAACGAAGATCAACTGGGGCGTCGCTCCGTTGCCGCTCGGCCCGTCGGCCAAGGGTCAGGGCACGCTGCTCATCACCGACAGCCTGGCCGTCTTCAAGGGTTCCGGCGTCGAGGACAAGGCGATCGAATTCGCCAAGTTCATCACGTCTCCCGGCCCGCAGGGCGAATACGAACTGCAGGGCGGCGCCGGCCTCACGCCGCTGCGTCCGTCTGCACAGGTAGACGAGTTCGTCAAGAAGGACGCCTCCTGGAAGCCGTTCATCGACGGTATCGCCTATGGTGGTCCTGAGCCGCTGTTCAAGGATTATAAGGGCTTCCAGAACGTCATGATCGCCATGGTCCAGTCGGTGGTGACGGGCCAGGCTCAGCCGGCGGATGCCCTGAAGAAGGCTGCTGCCGATCTCGAGCAGTATAAGTAAGTCTGCAAGTCACCGGGCCGCGCGCACCGCGCGCGGCCCTTGGAGCCCTGCCCGCCAAATGGCGGCGCCGCGCGGAGACAGAGTTTGGGAAAGCTGCACCTTAATCAGGTCAAGAAATCTTATGGTCATTTCGAGGTCATCAAGGGCGTCGAGCTCGACGTAAATGACGGTGAATTCATCGTCTTCGTCGGTCCGTCCGGCTGCGGCAAGTCGACCTTGCTGCGCATGATCGCAGGCCTCGACGAAGTGACCAGCGGCGACATCATGATCGATGGTGGTCGCGTCAATGATCTGCCGCCTGTCAAGCGCGGCATCGCCATGGTCTTCCAGTCCTATGCGCTCTATCCGCATATGTCTGTCTTCGAGAACATCGCTTTCCCCTTGCGGGTCGAGAAAATGGCGGAGGACAAGCTCAAGGCCAAGGTCGAGAATGCTGCCCGCATTCTCCATCTCGATCAGCGCCTACAGCAGAAGCCGGGCCAGCTTTCCGGCGGCCAGCGCCAGCGCGTCGCCATCGGCCGCGCCATCGTGCGCGAGCCGAAGATCTTCCTCTTCGACGAGCCGCTGTCGAACCTCGACGCCGCGCTGCGCGCCGATATGCGCATCGAGCTTGCCAAGCTGCACCGCCAGCTGCAGGCGACCATGATCTATGTGACGCACGATCAGGTCGAGGCGATGACCATGGCTGACCGGATCGTCGTGTTGAACGCCGGCGAGATATCGCAGGTCGGCGCGCCGCTGGAGCTTTATCACAAGCCGGCGAACACCTTCGTTGCCCGTTTCATCGGCAATCCGAAAATGAACTTCCTGCCCGTCACCTGCACCGGCGTCAGCGATGCCGGCGTGGAGGTGGATTACAAGGGGCAGAAGGCTCTGTTGCCCGTAGCACCGCGTCCGGGCTTCGTCGGCAAGGCGCTGACCCTCGGCATCCGGCCGGAACACGTGCAGCTCGGCGGCGGCGATCTGACCCTGACCATCGTGCCGACGGTCGTGGAGCGTCTTGGCGCCCAGACCGTCGCCTATGCCACGACTGATGGGATCGACGAGAATTTCTGCGCGACATTGCCCGGGAGTGCCGCCGTCCGCATGGATACGTCGGTCAAGGCGGGCATCCGTATCGGCGATTGCCATCTCTTCGACGAGAACGGCCAGGCTTTCGAGCGCCGGGTGGAACTTACCGAAATCGACATGGAATTGCTGAACAAGGCCGCTTCCTGAGGGGAGGCGGCCCCCCGCAAGCAACCATCCGTCCTCGTGGTTCGAGACGGCCCTTTGGGCCTCCTCACCATGAGGACTGATCATCTCGCCCAGCTTACGGCTCGCTCCGCCCTCATCCTGAGCCTGTCGAAGGACGAGGGTGGCCCGGGAAGCACCACCAGGGCGGATGGGTGCCGAAGCTACCAGACCAAACCGCGAGCCGCCACGTCCTCGACGCGCGTCACCACGCCATCGCGATGGAATACCATCTGGTCGAACAGGTTGGAGACAACGCAGGTGTGGTTCGGGATGATGCGGATCTTGTCGCCGATCTGCGGGCGAGCGCCGGCGCACTTCGACAGGTCGATGACGCCGTGTTCCTCCGAAAGTCCCTTGATGACGGCATCGGGGTAGCCCACCACCTGGCCATAATCGGCAAAGCCGAGCAGATCCGAGGTCAAAGCTTTCGAGCCGGCATCGATGACGGCGCGATCTTCGGTCGGGCGCGAGACGACCGTGGCGAGGATATGCATGGCGCAGTCCTCCTCCTTGCAATGGCCAGCGCGTACCATCGAGCGGTCATTATAGATATAGGTTCCAGCACGATGCTCGGTGGCGGCCGTTACCAGATGCGCCTCGAACAGGCTCGGCGTACCGCCATTGCTGACGATCGGGCATTCGATGCCGTCCACTTTCAGGAGCCTCACGGCTTCCGACAGAAATTCCTGCGTTGCGGCAGCGCTATCCGGTTTCGGATAGGTCATCAGGCCGCCGAAGACGAGGCCCGGCTTGCCGGCAATATGCCTGCCGAGCCTTGCTGCCTCGGCAGGCGATTGCACGCCGCAGCGCGCGCCGCCGGTATCGCATTCCACCAGCACGGTCAGCGGCTTGCGCGCCACGAAGTAGTTGGAAAGACCATCGACCGTCACTGCGCTGTCCGCCACGACCTTGAGCCCGGCGATGCGGTCGTTCAGAGCGGAAAGGCGCGTGAGCTTTTCCGGCCCGAGAATATTGAAGGTGATCAGAATATCCTCGAAGCCAGCATCGGCAAAGACTTCCGCCTCGGTGATCTTCTGGCAGTTGATGCCCTTGGCCCCGGCGGCGACCTGGGCGCGGGCCAGTGCCGGGATCTTGTGCGTCTTGATATGCGGGCGGAAATTCAGGCCGTGCGCGTCCATGTAGGACTGCACGCGGGCAATGTTTCCAGCCAGCCGGTCTTCGTCGATGACCGGGCGCGGCGTGGAGAGGCTGTCGATCTTGTCGCCGGGCTTGGGGCTGATTTCCGAGGCGATGTCATGTGCCATGTCAGGCGTCTTTCCGTTCTTCCGCAAAGGGGTCTGCCACCATCGGCCAGAGATCCTTTCGCGCGCGGCGATAGGGCGTGCTTGCCGGGTTGTTGGGATAAGGCGTTCCCGCCGAGCAGTAAAGGATCTCCGCGGCGATCTTGGAGAAGGACGCATAGAAATGATTGGTCGATTTGATGACCAGGATTTTCTTCTTCGTCGGATCGATCCCCATCACGGAAAACAGGCTTGGATCGAAGCTCTGCGCGCGCGTCGAATTCAGGATGATGTCGATACCATCGAGCTGAATATGCGCGGCATCGCCGAAGGGCGCAAAGCTTTCGCCAAACCGCATCTCGGCATTGGGGACGAGGCGGATGATCTTGACCAAGCCGTCGATAGGATTGCCCGTGCCCGGTGCCGATTTGGCGCCGAAGCGCAGCGGGATTTCCGCACCTTCGCCGGCCGCCATGCAGATCTGTACCGCCATCGGGTCCCAGATCGTGCCGATCGCCGTGTCGGTGGCGCGGTGGTCGAGCAGTTCCTGCAGGATCACGGTCGCGTCGCCGGCCGTGCCGCCGCCGGGATTGTCCCAGAGATCGGCAATGACGACCGGGCCGGACGATGCGGCCATGGCCTCGCTCACCGCCTGCTTCTCGTCGATCTGCGGCATGATGAAAGTGCCGCGCTTCGAGAAAAGTTCCAGGCCGAGATCGCGGGCAATCGCAGAACCTTTATCCGGCTTATTATCGGTGACGACAAGCAGCTTCGTACCCATTTCGGGCACGTCGCCTGCCATGAAGCCATGAATGACCGAAATCGACAGAATGTCCGCGTCGCTCTTTTCCATCGCCATGATCTTGTCGACGAAGGAGCGCATCGGATCGCGCGACGTCGGAAAGACATCGATCATGCGGCAGTCAAAGACGGACATGACCGGCTCGACCCGGCCTTCCAATGTGTCGATGGCGATGCGCCATAGGTCCTCGGCGCGATCGACGAAGTCAGTATGCGGGAATTCCTTGAAATAGACGAAGAAATTCGCGGCCGTCAGACGCTTCTTGGTCAGGTGGCTGTGCGGATCGAGCTCGGCGCAGACGAGGATGTCAGGCCCGACGATCTCGCGGACGCGCGTGAGGAAATCACCTTCCGTGTCCTCGTAACCATCCGCAACCATGGCGCCGTGCAGCCCGAGGGCGACGGCATCGACAGGCATTGCCGCCCGCAGCTGGTCGAGGATTTCGTCGCGCAGCTCCTCATAGGTCCGGCGGTTTACCAATCCAGCGGGGTCGGCCCAGGTGGCGGTGCCCTCGATCACGTCCCAGCCCTTTTCCACCGCAATGCGCCGGCCGACGGTGATCGGCGCGGAGCACAGCGTCGGCGTTTCCGGATGCATGCCCGGCGGCGCATAGAGAGAGGCTTCGAAGGCGCGTCGGTCGATGCAGATGGGGGAGAAGGTATTCGTCTCGGTCGCAAGGGCCGCGGTGAAAATGCGCAATGCAGTCGCCTCTATTCCATGGGGTTCGGCAGGTAACCGGTGAAGCCGCAGATCTTCCAGCGCCCTTCATGCAGGCGGCAGTAATAAAGTGTCTGCCACTTCATCACGTCGATGCCGCCGTCCGACTTCTTCAGGCTGCCGTCGAACTTCTTGCGCACCAGCGCCATGTCGCCTTCGATCTCGATGTCTTCGAGCGTCGTCGTGGTGAAGATCGCGGTGCGCGCATCTTCGGCAAAGGATTGTGTCGCGAAATCGCGTGCCTGGCGCAGCCATTCGTCGCGATAGGCCGACAGCGTCGGGAAGGCGAGGCGCCATTTGTCCGGACTGATCTCACGCTTTCCGTCGATGCCGATGAAGCCCTCTTCGACGAAGTCGCCTGCAACCATCGACCAGTCGGCGGCAAGAAAGGCATCGATATCGCGTGGAACGAGCATTTCCCAGATCGAGTGCCTGGCAGTATCGCTGGCAGGGAAGGGATTCTTGAAAGGATCACGCATTGTATCCGCCGTCATTTAAATTCTTTTCATAATTCGCGATTTTCACTGGTCAAATTCCGCTTTCTATGGTCACTTGTCAACGTATCAAGAAAATAATTTGCAGGAACCGCATGATGACCATCGCATGTCAGGGTCCGGCCGAATGGGAACGAATGACAAGCCGCATCTGCTCGCAAACCTGCTCATAGGCGCTGGCGGAAATGGCGAGGTTGAGATGGATCGCGTCGCTTACTACGTGTCCGACGTATGTAACGCTGCGACAAAGGGGGGCTGATGGATATCTTCACGACCATGCAGGACGAGAGGGGCCGGCTTTCGCAATCGGAGATCCGCATCGCCGATATCGTCCTCAATGATTTCGAATTCGCCGTCAACGCATCCATCATCGAGCTGGCCGGCAAGGCCGACGTATCCCCGCCGACGGTGACGCGCTTCTGCCGGCGTCTCGGCTGCGAGAGCTTTTCCGATTTCAAGGTGCAGCTGGCGCGCACCGCCTATGTCGGCATGCGTTATTTGAAGCCCGAGCCGAAGAGCATAGCGCCGGCCGACGTCGCTCAGGACATTATTACCAAGGCGCAGAATGCGCTCTTCCTGTTGCATCGCGGTCTGGACGTTGGTGCCATCGAGCGGGCGGCAAACCGGCTTGCCGGTGCGGAGATGATCTATGCCTTCGGCTCCGGCGGCAATTCCTCGATGATCGCGACCGAGCTGCAGAACCGCTTGTTCCGGCTTGGCCTTCGCATTACCGCAAGTTCCGACCACAGCATGCAGCTGATGATGGCGGCCGCCGCCAAGCCGACGGATGTGCTGATCGGTTCATCCTTCTCCGGCCGCAACGCCGAGCTGGTGCGCGCTTTCGTGCTGGCGCGCGAGGCCAAGGTGCCGACCATTGCGCTGACGCAAAGCGAAAGCCCGGTAGCGCGTGCCGCCGAGATCACGGTGCCCGTCGACCTGCCTGAAGGAGACAATATCTATCGGCCGACATCGACCCGCATCGCCTATCTCGCCGTGGTGGATATTCTCGCCAGCCTGATCGCCTACCGCATCCAGCCGCAGGCCACGGTGACGCTGCGCCGGATCAAGCAGCAGCTTGTCACTCATCGCGATGGCGACGATCGGCAATTGCTCGGGGATTAAGGAAGGTTCCAAACGGCTTTGCGTCCGGAGCCGTGCGGCAAACAACAATAGGGAGCGGCGGGCGTTCGCCGCTCGGGGACTAAAATCAGAGGGAAGCATATGACTAAATCCGTTGCCATCGTCACAGGGGCGGCCGGCGATATCGGCCGGGCCATCGCAAAACGTCTGGGAGATGACCATGATATCATCCTGCTCGTCGATATCGACGAGGCCGCCGTGCGAAAGGCGGCGGGAGAGCTCGGCCCGGCGGAGCGTTTCGTCTCGTTCAAGGCGGACATCACCAGTGAAGCAGATGTCGCTGCCATGGCCAAGGCCGCATTGGATCTCGGCGGGGTGAAGACGCTCGTCAACAATGCCGGCGCTGCCCGCGCCGTCAGCCTTCATGACACCACGCCGGCCATCTGGCGCGCCGACAATGCCCTCAATCTCGAGGCGGCCTTCCTGTGCTTCCGCGCGGTCGAGGATCAGCTGAAGGCGTCGAACGGGTCGGTCATCAATATCGCCTCCGTCAACGGCATGGCCGTCTTCGGTCATCCGGCCTACAGCGCCGCGAAGGCCGGGCTTCTGCATTTCACCCGGCTGGTCGCAGTCGAATACGGCAAGTTCGGTATCCGCTCGAATGCGGTCGCGCCGGGCACCGTGCGCACCCAGGCCTGGGAAGTCCGCGCCGCCGCCAATCCGAATGTCTTCGAGGAGGCAAAGCGCTGGTATGCGCTGCAACGCGTCGTCGATCCCGTCGATGTTGCCAATGCGGTGTCCTTCCTTGCAAGCCCGCTTGCCTCGGCCATCACTGGCGTCTGCCTGCCTGTCGATTGCGGCCTCACGGCCGGCCAGGCTGAGCTTGCCCACACCTTCTCTCAGTCCGAACACTACTGATGCCAGCCGGCAAAAGGGAATAGAAAGCAGCCGTCCTGCCTTCATCTCGAGAACACCTGATCGTACTCCAGCCGCCGAAAGCGATTTTCGGCGGCTTTTTCACGCGAGCGAATATGAAGGGGTTGCCGCCTTGCATGGCTATCCAGCCCACGGAGTTGCCATCCCCGTCGGGAAGAAGCCGGCCCAGGCCATCACGGTCACGGCTGTAATGACAAGCAGGTACCACATCGCGAGATAGTCGCCGACCAGGCGCCGGTTCAGTGCGGCAAAGAGAAGAGCGGCGCTCAAGGCAAGCCAGAGCAGATTGCAGACGTGGTCCATTTTGTTGTTCCCCTTATTCGTCCTGCCCTCCCGGGCGCAAAGGTAACCAGATCGGGGACGCGAGAGGTAGCGTGATGGCGGGATGGAGGTTTGCGCAGAACGGGAAGCGCGGATAGGCCGATCCGTCCCGGAGCTTCGGAAGACCGCCACGACCACGCGGTCACCGAGCCATGCGTCCGCATCGGAGCCTCTCCGCCGAAACCTCGACAAAATCTTAACGACACGCCTGCGGCACGGGAACATCCCGCCGTCGCTCCCCGTTATCGTACCATGATGTGAGGCGAGGAGTTGGAGCCATGGACTATTATGTGACGATGGCCGCATGCGTCGGCACCGGATCGTTTCTGATCGCAGCGTTGATAGCGCTTTACGGCTGAGGAGGCGAGGGCATGGAACACGGTGATTGGAGAAGCCCTGTGATAGTCGATCTCGGCGGCGCTGGCCGCTATGCGATCATAACCAACGCGCTGGATGCAGCGAACTGCATGAGCGACGAATGGCCGGTAAATGGCGGGCCTGCTGTGGACGAGGCGGTGCTGCTATGCCTCGATGCCGTACTTGGCAAGGCGTCTGCGGAGGAAGCGCGCCGGGCTTTCCTGGATGCGGCGCACGAAGCCGGGCTCAGCGTCAGGCCGGATAGCGAAAGCCTTCACTAGCTCGCGACGGAGTAGGGAGGGGCGGCAGACGGCGAGCAGCTCGGAGGCATCCGGAAACGAAGTGCTCAGATCATCCAGAAGATCAAAGCGAGGATCACGATGACGGCGAGGATGAAACCCATCATCCTCCCAAGCCCTTCGTTGACATTGCCATTGCCGACGATCAGCTCGTACCAGTCGCTCTTGTGGTCCATCGAAAATCCCTCAAGGTTTTCCCTATTAGGTCGATATCTCCTCCGGCAGTCAATGATCCAAGATGTTGGATATCATCCCCCCATCGGGCCTTCATCGCGTCCTGCGCTGCGTTAAGGAACCGGTCGAACAAAGGTTTTTCTGGGGATGCCGAAGGCAGGAATTTTCATCCGCCGAGCCTGTTTCAAGACAAGCCCGTGTGAACTTCCGGCGAACCGAAAGCTGCACTTTACGAACTTGTTAAGTCTTGATTTCCTTGAGAAATCGATGTTTCTCAAAAATGGAATGGTGCCCAGAAGAGGACTCGAACCTCCACACCCTTTCGGGTACCAGCACCTGAAGCTGGCGCGTCTACCAATTCCGCCATCTGGGCGACGGACACGCATGTACGGGGGTGGCCGTCCGGTGTCAACAGGGTTTTTGAAGTTTTCGTGTCAATCGTGAAAAAAGCGAGTGAAGCCCGGGTCAAACCCGGGCCGCAGCCCATGCGCTGATGAGGCCAAGTCCCTGTTCCAGCGAGGCCTTTGCCTCGTCTTCGCTCGATGCTTCCACATAGCAGCGCATTTCCGGCGCATTGCCGGAGGGCCGGAAATGGATGATTCGGTTATCCACAAGCGTTACCCTGAGCCCGTCGATGTCACTCTTGGAGGCGACGGCGGCGACGGGTTTCAGGAAATCCGCAAGATTGGCGTCGGAAGCGCGCAGATAAGCCATCAGCGCGGCGCTGGTTTCCACGGGGAAATTCTCCAAGCGGTCGGCGGCGGCAAAGGGCAGGCGGTAGCCGCCGGCAACGGCGGAGAGCGGCTTGCCTGCCTTTGCTGCGGCGTAGAGCGTCGCCAGGATCGGCAGGAAGCTGTCGCGCGTCGGCAGCGGCTCGAAGGACTTGCCCTCGACGGTGAAACGGCTGGCCGTCAGCGTGCCGCCATTGGCCTCGAAGCCCATGACGTTCGCCTTGCCGGCGGCAATGGCCTCGTCCATGCCGGCGATCACATAGGGCGAGCCGACGCGGGTGCGGGTGACGGCATAGGAGCCGGCGGCCTCGATGCCAGAATTGGAGGTGACCGGCGTGACGACCACCTGTGCGCCGAGGAAATTTGCGGCCATAAGCCCGAGCAGGTCGCCGCGCAGCGGTTCGCCGGTTTCGTCCGCCACCAGAGGCCGGTCGCCGTCGCCATCGGCTGAGACGATCGCATCCAGACCGTACTCCGGCGCCCAGCCCTTCATGAGACGGATGGTCTCGGCGGAGACTGCTTCGGTATCGACCGGAATGAAGCTTTCGGAGCGGCCGAGCGGCACCACGCGGGCGCCGTAATGGGCAAGCACCTGGCCGAAAAGATCGCGCGCCACCGTGCTGTGCTGATAGACGCCGATCGTCAGGCCGGCGAGGCTGCCTGATGGCAGCAGGCCTTTATTGCGCAGAAGGAACAGTGCCTCCGTCTCGGCCGTGCGGTTTTCCGCTTCTGCTGGCGTTTCGTCGAGCACGGAATCGCCGATCGTCAGCGCTTCTTCGCTGATCGCCACTTCGTCGCGCTTGTCGATTTCGCCATCCGGACGGTAGAACTTGATGCCGTTGCGGTCGGCGGGGATATGCGAGCCGGTGATCATCAGCGAGGCCGCTTTCAGCTGCAGCCCATAAAGTGCGAGAGCCGGTGTCGGCAATGTGCCGCAGTCGATCGGCGTCAGGCCGGCCCGTTTCAGGGCGCCGATGCAGGTGGCCGAGATCGCCGGGCTCGATTCGCGGAAATCGCGGCCGATGAGAATGAGATCGCCTGGCTTGGCATGGCCGTTCTTCAGCAGATGGCGGGCAAAGGCCGTGGCATAGAGCGCGGATGCCCGTCCCGTCAGGTCTGCGGATAGGCCGCGAAGGCCGCTGGTGCCGAATTTCAAGCTGGTCACAGACAGTCTCCCTTTCAATGATCGCGCTGTTATGGAGCAAGCGGCGGCGGTGATCAACTCATCGTGCCTTCATCCGTTCCGGTTGCGATAAGACTGGTTTTGCGATTGCAAAGACCCCAAATAGGTTTGAGGGCGCAGCGGTTGCGGCATCGGTTCGCAGCGCCCGGAACAGGAGTTCGTCATGGCTGTCTTCGGTAGGATCGCGCTCGGTTGCACGTTCGGCTTCGCCCTGCTGGCGCAGGCGGGTCTCGCCTTCGCGGCTTCGAACCCTCCAAGGGTCGTCATCCCCCAGCGTGGCACCAATTCCGTCATTTGCGATTTCCGTGGGTGCTTCGGCTTCGGTCCGCAGCAATTCTATACGCGGCCAGGCCAGCCGCTTCCCAACGGACCGCCCTATACGAACGGGCGCAACGTCTATGACAACCCGCGAATTCAGATACCCCCGCGCGAAGCCCCTACGCCGCCGCCGAGGGCGCTCTATCCTTCGCCGGCCCAAAAACTCAGGCAGCATCAGACCTGGTGTGCCGAGCGCTATCGGACATACAATCCCGGCACCAATAGCTATACCACGATCAACCAGGGCACCCGGACCTGCCGCTCGCCTTTCGGCTGACAGGCAGGGATAAAGTCGGCTCAGCTTTCCAGCGATGCGCGGTCGGTATGGCCGAGATCGCGCTCGGGATCGATAATATCGCGCACCCGCTGTTTCAGCTCCTTCGGCCCGGGGAAGCCGCCGTCGCGCTTGCGCTCCCACAGAAGCTCGCCGTCGATCCGAATCTCGAAGACGCCGCCGGTGCCCGGTATCAGCGCCACTTCGCCGAGGCTATCGGTAAAGGTCTGCAGCAGCTCCTGCGCCATCCAGCCGGAGCGCAGCAGCCAGTTGCATTGGGTGCAGTAGAGAATGGTGATGCGGGGCTTGTCGCTCATCGTCCTGATCCTTGTCGCTTGCTGAGATCTAGGATCAACTTTGGCTCGCCGCAAGGCAAAGCTATTCCGGGAAAAGTGCCAAGCGGCTTTCCGTCGAGCGCTGAAATGCTCTGGCCACTTGCCTCTCCCGCCGCCACATGCTCATCTCTGGCTGCAACATGTTCGGGAATCATCGGAATGCGCGTCGCCATTATCGAGAATATGAAGAACACCCCGCTCGGCGCTCTCGGCATCGCGCTCGAAGAGGCCGGAGCCCAGATCGAATGGTTCCGCCCCTGGAGCGGTGAAGCGCTTCCGAAGGACACGTCATCCCATGACGCGCTTGTCGTGCTCGGCGGCGAGCAGAGCGCGCGTGACGACGATACCCATCCCTATCTGCCGGAACTGGCGCGGCTGATGCGCCGCTTCGAGAGCGAGAACAAGTCCGTGCTCGGCATCTGCCTCGGCAGCCAGATCCTGGCGCGCGCCTATGAGGCGGAAAATCTGCTCGGCACCGCCCATGAATTTGGCTGGAAGACGGTTGGCCTGACCGATGCCGGCAGGAGAGACCCGCTGCTGGCCGATGTCGGCGACGAATTCACCATCTTCGAATGGCATGGCGACACCTTCACCTTGCCTACTGGTGCCACGCGCCTTGCCGCCAACGGCGTTACGCCGAACCAAGCCTTCCGTATCGGCCGTGCCACCTATGGCACGCAGTTCCATTTCGAAGCCAATGCCGCTGTGGTGGATCGCTGGCGCGTCGAGTTCAAGGAAACGATCGAGCGCAAGGAGCCCGGCTGGCTCGATCGCTATCCGGAACTTGTCGCCAGCCATGCGGCAGCGGCAGAGGCGGCCGGTCTCGCGATCGCGCGGGCCTGGGTGGGAACGGTAGAGGCGCAGGCGGAGCTTCCCGAAGCCGCGAGAGCCTGAGGATTGCCGGAGGTGCCCGGTTCTCAAGGCCGAAGAACGGCTGCGATACACCGCGCCCACATATTTTGACATGAAAGGAGATAACATCATGAGCACGCTGGAACTACCGAGCGAGGGCGGTTGCCGCTGCGGGCAGGTGCGACTGAAGATCAGCGCCAAGCCGCTGCTGACCATGGCCTGTCACTGCACAGGCTGCCAGCGCATGACGGCCGGCCCCTATTCGCTGAGCGCCGCCATCCCCTCGCAAGGTTTTGAGGTGACGGAGGGCGAACCCGTCATCGGCGGCCTGCACGGCGATGCCATCCATCACTATTTCTGCCCGCATTGCATGAGCTGGCTGTTCACGAAGATGGAAGGCGTGGATTGGTTCGTCAATGTCCGCGCCACCATGCTTGATGACGTCAGCTGGTTCACGCCCTTCGTCGAGACCTGGGCGAGCGAAAAGCTGCCCTGGGTGACGACGCCGGCCAAGCACAGCTACGCCGCGCTGCCGGCGATGGAAGATTATGAGGTCCTGACGAAGGAATATATGGCGCAGGCTTAATGCCGAAGCGGCAAAGCTGTGCCGTCAGAACTGGCGATACTGCGCAAGAGGCAGACCATGCTTTTCGACATGGGCATTCGCCTTAGCAATTGCCTCTGCATTTTCAATGAGCCAGAGACGCTCGCGCTCAACTTTACTGACGCGAGCGTTATTCTCGATGGGAGCTGAGATACCGCTCTTCGGGTCGCTCACTCGTCCCCCATCTTCAGCGCGGCGATAAACGCTTCCTGCGGGATTTCGACCTTGCCGAACTGCCGCATGCGCTTCTTGCCTTCCTTCTGCTTGTCGAGCAGCTTGCGCTTGCGGGTGGCGTCGCCGCCGTAGCACTTGGCGGTCACGTCCTTGCGCAGTGCCTTCACCGTCTCGCGGGCGATGATGCGCCCGCCGATGGCGGCCTGGATCGGGATCTGGAACATGTGCTGCGGGATCAGGTCCTTCAGCTTCTCGCACATGACACGGCCGCGCTTTTCGGCGGCAGAGCGGTGCACCAGCATGGAGAGCGCGTCCACCGGCTCGGCATTGACGAGGATCGACATCTTGACGAGATCGCTCTCGCGATAGTCGGTCAGGCTGTAGTCGAAGGAGGCGTAGCCCTTCGAGATCGACTTCAGTCGGTCATAGAAGTCGAAGACGACTTCGTTGAGCGGCAGGTCGTAGGTGATCATCGCGCGGTTGCCAACATAGGTCAGTTCGGTCTGGATGCCGCGGCGGTCCTGGCAGAGCTTGAGGATCGAGCCGAGATAGTCGTCCGGCGTCAGGATCGTCGCCTTGATCCACGGCTCGCGGAATTCGGAAATCTTGACGACATCGGGCATATCCGCCGGGTTGTGCAGCTCGATCTCGGTGCCGTCGGTCATGGTGAGCTGATAGACGACCGAAGGCGCCGTCGCGATCAGGTCGAGATTGAATTCGCGCTCCAGGCGCTCCTGGATGATTTCCAGGTGCAGCAGGCCGAGGAAGCCGCAGCGGAAGCCGAAGCCGAGAGCGGCGGACGATTCCATTTCGAAGGAGAAGCTGGCGTCGTTGAGGCGCAGCTTGCCCATGGCCGAACGCAGGTCCTCGAAATCGGCGGCATCGACCGGAAAGAGGCCGCAGAACACCACAGGCTGAGCCGGCTTGAAGCCCGGCAGCGCTTCGGCGGTCGGGCGCTTGTCCTCGGTGATGGTATCGCCGACGCGGGTATCGGCCACTTCCTTGATCGAAGCGGTGATGAAGCCGATTTCGCCGGGGCCGAGGCTGTCGACGGCGACCATCTTCGGCGTGAGAACGCCGACGCGCTCGATCTGGTACTTCGCATCCGTCCCCATCATGCGGATGGTCTGGCCCTTGGTCAGCGTGCCGTCGATGATGCGCACGAGAACCATGACGCCGAGATAGGTGTCGTACCAGCTGTCGACCAGCAGCGCCTTCAAGGGCGCCTTTTCACCGCCCGCGCTCTTCGGCGCCGGCAGCTTGTGAACGATGGCTTCCAGAACGTCGGGAATGCCGAGACCGGTCTTGGCCGAAATCAGCACGGCGTCCGATGCGTCGATGCCGATCACTTCCTCGATCTGGTCCTTGATGCGGTCGGGTTCGGCCGCCGGCAGGTCGATCTTGTTGAGGACGGTGACGAGCTCGTGATTGTTGTCGATCGCCTGATAGACGTTGGCGAGCGTCTGCGCTTCGACACCCTGGCTGGCGTCGACGACCAGCAGCGATCCCTCGCAGGCCGACAGCGAGCGCGAGACTTCGTAGGCGAAGTCGACGTGTCCGGGCGTGTCGATCAGGTTGAGAATATAGGTCTCGCCATTGTTGGCCTTGTAGTGCAGGCGCACTGTCTGGGCCTTGATGGTGATGCCGCGCTCGCGCTCGATCTCCATATTGTCCAACACCTGCTCGGACATCTCGCGTTCGGCCAGGCCGCCCGTCGTCTGGATCAGGCGGTCGGCCAGCGTCGATTTGCCGTGGTCGATATGGGCCACGATCGAGAAGTTGCGGATATGCGAAAGCGGAGTGGTGGAATTGGTGCTCATGCGCGCCATATAGCAGCGCCGCCCCGCGCCGCAAAGCGGAAAAGCGGGGCTTTGGGGGCTATCTTCACGTTATGTTAGCCTTTTCCGGCCCGCCGCTGATGGACTCCGAACCTCACTTGATTCCATCATGGGATCGTGTATTTCTCATATAGTAGAATTTAAGGGCGTGAGACATAGGCAATGGCGGATGATGATCTGGAACTGGCGATCGGCGCGCGCATCAAGGAGCTGCGCATCGCCCGCGGCCTGACGCTGGACGAACTCGCCAATGCCTCGGCCGTTAGCCGCGCCATGATCTCGCGTATCGAGCGGGCGGAGGCGAGCCCGACGGCCTCGCTGCTGTCACGGCTCTGCGCGGCCCTCGGCCTCTCACTTTCGGCCTTCTTTGCAGAGGAGGATGAAGAGGTATCGCCGCTTGCCCGCCGCGAGCAGCAGGCGATCTGGCGCGATCCGGGAACCGGCTATGTCAGACGCGCCGTCTCGCCGCCGGGCACTGGTTCGAAGGTCGACGTCGTGGAAGTCACGTTCCCCGGCGGCGCGCGTGTCATCTTCCCGCCGAATACGGCGAGCGCCGATATGACCCAGCACGTCTGGCTGTTCGAGGGCGAGATGGAAGTGACGCACCGCGATGTCATCCATCATCTCCTGCCGGGCGATTGCCTCTTCATGGGCGTCGGCGACGGCCACGCCTTCCATAATCCCGGCGAGGGTCCGGCGCGCTACAGCGTCATCCTCGATCGCGGCCGTTCATAACTCCAAGGATCTTTTCATGACCGATATTCGCCTTCTCTCCGCCGTGGATGCTCGCAATAGGCTATCCGATCTCTGCGATGTGCTTGTCGATTGCGTCAATGGCGGCGCCTCCGTTGGCTTCATGCAGCCCTATGGCGTGGCCGATGCCTTGCCCTATTGGCGAGGGGTCGCCGACAGCGTCGAGAGCGGCGCGACGCTGCTTTTCGTTGCCTTGATCGAGGGCCGGGTTGTCGGAACGGTGCAGATCGGCATCGCGCAGATGCCGAACCAGCCGCATCGCGGCGATCTGAAGAAGCTGCTGGTGCATCGATCGGCGCGGGGCAAGGGACTTGCCCGTCTTCTGATGGAGGCTGCGGAGCGCGAAGCGGCCCGTGTCGGCAAGAGCGTGCTTGTATTGGATACCGCGACCGGCAGCGATGCGGAAGCGATCTATCCGCGCCTCGGCTGGCAGCGCGTTGGCGTCGTGCCGGACTATGCGATGTGGCCTGAAGGTGGGCTTTGCGACACGACCTTCTTCTATAAGCGCCTTGCCGCCTGACGAGGGCAATTCAGGCAGAGAATGCAGCAACGGCATCCCGCAATGTCGAACCCGGTGTCCATTGCATCGCCTTCCAGCCGAATTGCCGCGCGGCCTCGATATTGGCCTCCACATCATCGATGAAGCCGATTTCGCGCGCTGGAATTCCTGCGCGCTCGGTCGCCAGCCGGAAGAATTCGGTGGCAGGCTTCTGATGGCCGAGGGCGGCGGAATAGAAAATGCCGTCGAAACGCGAGGAGAGCTTTAGAGTGTCCATCAGATAGGCGGCGCGCATGTGCTCCTGATTGGTCGCCAGGAACATCTTCGTTCCTCCGGCGCGCAGCGCAGCGAGATCGTCGAGCAGCCCGTGATCGAGGCGGGAATCGTTTTCGAACCAATAGTCGATCAGCGTCCGGGCGCGGAGGTGGGGAGCGATCTTTCCGAGAACCTCCGCAAGCCTCGGCTCGATCGCGTCGCGGCCGGTGACGATATCGGTCCAGTAGATTTTGAAGAAGGCCTGCCGCAGCAGCTCCACCTTCAGCCCGAGATCGCGTTCCAGATAGGTGAAAAGCGGCAGCCCGTCGCTTGGCCGGCCATGCACCAACACGCCGTCGACATCGACCATCAGGATTTTCATGCCGGCTGTCTCCAACTCCCCGAATAGAGGCGGAAGGTGCAGTTGTTTGCGATAGTGTTCAAGGCCGCATGCTGCTCTTTTTTCCCGGACGTAGTGCGTGTAAGCCTGTGCGTCGGGAAGATAACTCAGTCTGTCTTGGAGGAGGCGACGTGCGGGTCATCTATTCGGAGGATCACAAGCTCAGGGATGCCAAGACCGAGCTGCATGATGGCCAGCTTGTCGCGCCCTTCGAAGCGCCTTTCCGCGCCGAATGGATTCTGGCCGCCGCCAGGAAAGCCGGCTTTACCGACGTCGTTGCGCCCGAAGCCCATGGGCTGGAGACGGCGCGCAAGGTGCATGATCCGGCTTATCTCGATTTTCTCGGTGTCGTCTGGGAGCGCTGGGTTTCCGCTGGATACACGGGCGAGGCGATCGCCAATTCCTTTCCCGTCCGGCGCACCAGCCAGCGCGTGCCTGACAATATCGTCGGCATGATCGGCCATTATGCCAACGCTGCCGATACGTCGATCACCAAGGGGTCCTATGAGGCGGCGCTTGCGTCGATGCGCTGCGCGCTGACCGGCGCCGACTGGCTTCACGCCGGCAATCGCTTTGCCTTCGCGCTCTGTCGCCCGCCCGGTCATCACGCCGGTATCGATCTCTTCGGCGGCTATTGCTTTATCAACAATGCCGGCGTTGCCGCACAGCGCCTGCGCGATCATGGTGCGGCCAGGGTTGCCGTGCTTGATGTCGATTTCCATCATGGCAACGGCACGCAGGACATTTTCTACAGCCGAGGCGATGTCTTCACCGCCTCGCTGCATGGCGATCCCATGCATGCCTTTCCCTATTTCCTCGGTCATGCCGACGAGGAAGGCGAGGGCGAGGGGGCGGGCGCCAACCGCAACTACCCCATGCCGCGCGGCACGCCCTGGGAGGTGTGGTCATCGGCGCTCGACGATGCCCTTGCTCGCATCAAGGCCTTCGGGGCGGAGGTGATCGTGCTCTCGCTCGGCGTCGATACCTTCGAGCGCGACCCGATCTCCTTCTTCAAACTCAACTCGCAGGATTTCGTCCGCATGGGCGAGCGCGTTGCGGCTGCGGGTCTGCCCGTCCTCGTCTGCATGGAGGGCGGCTATGGCGTGCCCGAGATCGGCCTCAACGTCGCCAATGTTCTGAGGGGCCTCGAGGCTTAAGAGGTGCTTGCATCAAAGCGTCTGATCGCAGCATGAAAAGTTTGAATTTGCCAGCATAGGGCCGGACCTCTAAAAAACCCGCGAAGCGGGAGAGGTCATGGATCAGAAGCTTATCGAGAGTGGCACGGATGGCGGCGCGGCACTGATGCCGCATCCGGATGTTGCACCGTCGACCGGTGGCATCGCCGCCGGCGTGCTGATGTGCGTCATGTCCATGTCCTGCATCCAGTTCGGTGCGGCCCTCTCGGCTCCGATCATCAACGCCTATGGGCCGGCGGGTGCGACCTGGCTGCGGCTTGTCTTTGCCTCGATTGCCCTGGCGATCATCGTCCGCCCGAAGATCATGAGCTACAGCCGCTCGCAATGGCTCGGCGTGCTGGTACTCGGCACGGTCTCGGCGCTGATGACGATCTCGTTCTTCTCGGCGATCGCGCGCATTCCCTTGGGTCTTGCCGTCGCCATCGAGTTTCTGGGGCCTCTGCTCGTCGCGACCCTCGGCTTCGGGTTGAGCCGCCAGCTTATGTGGCCGATCTTCGCCGCGATCGGCGTTCTGTTGCTGGCCTATGATGGAGAGGAGTGGGTCGGCAATCTCCCCGGCATTCTCTTTGCTATTGGTGCAGGCGCGGGCTGGGCCTGCTATATCCTGTTGACGAAGAAGGTTGGCAATGCCTTTCGAGGTCTCGAAGGCCTTTCCATGTCGCTGCTGGTTGCGGCTGTCGTTTCGACCCCCTTCGGCTTTGCTTCTGCCGTCCCGCATCTGACAGGCTATGGCCTGCTTGAGATAGCCGGTCTGGCACTCCTCGTGCCGCTGCTGCCCTACGCGTTGGAAATGGTGGCGCTGCGGCGCATGCCTACTTCGTCCTTCGGCATCCTCATGAGCCTCGAGCCCGCCATCGGCGCCCTTGCCGGCTTCATCATCCTCTCGCAGCCAATGACGCCATCGCAGATGTTCGGCACGGCGCTGGTCGTTTCCGCCAGCATCGGCGCGACCATTTTCGCCACGAAGGGCTGAGACTGGGCCAACCTTTCCGCACATGCCGCCTTTGGCCGCTAGCGGCCATCGATTGGTTTTTTTGCTCGGTAGCCTCCTGTCAATCCGACGCCCGAAGCCTGACGATCTGGGGCGCGACGATTTGGATGAACAGTCCTGGATCGCCGAAAGCTCTCGCAGAAAGCATTGCCCCGTGAACCGAAGCCATCAGCATCTGAGCCTCTTCCTCAGGTTGCTTGTCCAGCCGGAAGGCGCCATTCTCCGTTCCAGCCTGCAGCACTGACGCAAGCCATCCGGCGAGGCTATGGAAATGGCCACGGACGCGCGACGCGACCTCTTCCGGCAGCATCTGCATCTCGCTGGCGAGCATCGCGCAGACGCAGAAGGGGAGCGAGGCGTCCCGAATGCATGAATGCCAGTAATTGACATAGGCCTGCAGCTGGTCCGCAGGGCTCGCGATCCCCTCGCGCAGGGATTTCAGACCGGCCTCCGTCTGCTGTCTGTAGCGATCTACCAGCACCGCGACCAGTTCGGCCTTCGTCGGAAAATGATGGTGGATGCTCGCCTTCCGGATGCCGATCGCAGCGGAGATGTCGGCATAGCTGAAGCCGTTGTAACCTCCCGCCACAATGAGGGGCTGCGCGATGTCGAGAATTTTTTCTGCCGTCGAACTTATTGATTTCATGTCTTTGCCTACCTTTTGGTAGGCTAGTTGTCAAGGTTGCCTCGGCGCTTCCGGTTCTCACAAAACGGTGTTCGAGCGTTGCGTTGACTTCAATAGCTTGTCTTCCTACTAGTAGGCAGGTAAACACAAGGAGCCTACCGATGGAAAGCCAAACCGCAATCCAGCCAAACTGGCTGCGATCCTATTATTTTACACGCGCCCTGTTCTCGATGGCCTGGATCGCCGCCGCGATACTCTCTAGCGGAAAGCCGCTGCCCGCCGCGTTTCTGCTGGTCATCTATCCTGTCTGGGATGCCCTTGCCAATCTGGTCGATGCCCGGGTGAACGGGGGATTGAAGGTCAATCCGTCTCAGGCGTTGAATGTCGTCGTCAGCATCGTCACGGCGCTCGCCGTGATTGTGGCCGCCTATAATAGCACCTACGCCGTTCTGGCCGTGTTTGGGGCCTGGGCGATCCTCTCTGGCCTGCTGCAACTCTATACCGCAGTCAGGCGCTGGCGTGCCTATGGCGCCCAATGGGTGATGATCTTGAGCGGTGCGCAATCGGCGCTTGCCGGCGGTTTCATGCTCAGCCGGTCCCTCGGCACGGTTGCGCCGACAATTCTGGATATTGTCCCCTATGTGGCATTCGGCGCGTTCTACTTCCTGCTTTCTGCAATCTGGCTTGCGGTCGCAGCCTATCGCAAGGCGCATGCATAGGTGCTGCCAGCTGTCGCAGTCTGCCTTAAACCGTCTTCCTCGCGGGATCGTCGAGGGCCGGATTATAGAAAAGCGAGAGCGTCAGGCTCCTGGCGATGCGTTCCGCCGTTGCCATGAACCAGTTTCTGGCTTCCATGGAAGGCGCGATATCGGCAAGCGTCGCGGAGAAAAGCGCCAGCCATTCCGGAAAGAGATCTGCCGCCATGCCCTCGACGCCGAGATGCGCCTGCACCGGCTTGCCGCCATAGGCGCCGTTCTTGAAGGCGACCGAAGACCAGAAGCGCTTCATCTTTTCCATATGGTCCGGCCAACGCCCGGCAAGCCGCCCGTCAAACACCGGTCCGAGCCGGGGATGCGCCTGCACACGCCCGTAAAATGTCTCAACCAGCCTGTCGATGAAGGCGGCATCGATGCCCATGCGCGCCATCTCCGCTTCGGCTTTTTCGCGAATGCCGGCAAGGTGGGCGGCGCGGGCCTGTATCTCGTTTTCCATTATGCTCTCCGGGTGCGGGCGCTGGGAGGTTTGCGGCGTCGGCATCTGCCGGTCTTTATCTATGCAATTTCCCGGCGCGTCCAAGACGTCATGGAGGTGTTGCGGCAATCTGTCAAAACAGACGTATGGTTCGCCGCCGCTTTTCGCGATGCGCGTTCGATTCTCCCTTCATGATTTCCCTAAGCTACCGCGCTTCAAAGCTTGACCTGTGCAACTCCTCTCTTTAGAATTAGAATAATTCTAAAGTTATGAGGTTGCCCCCGATGTTATTAGGCTTGTTCCGCCCATCGAAACGCCCTTTCACCTCTCTGTCCGAGCAGGAGATTCTGGCGATCGCCATTGCCGCGGAGGAGGACGATTCGCGCATCTATCTCGCCTATGCCGATATTCTGCGTCAGCACTATCCCGAGTCCGCCAAGGTCTTCGAGGATATGGCCGAGGTCGAGGATACCCATCGCAAGACGCTGATCGACATGCATCGCCGCCGTTTCGGTGAGCGCATCCCGCTGATCAGACGCGAACATGTCCATGGCTTTTATGAGCGCAAGCCGGACTGGCTGCGCAAAAATCTTTCCCTCGATGCTATACGCAATGAAGCCGAGGCGATGGAGCAGCAGGCCTATAATTTCTATGTCGAGGCCGCCAAGCAGGTGTCCGATGCCTCGACGCGCCAGCTTCTCGGCGATCTCGCGCTCGCCGAACAGGGGCATGAAGACGTCGCCCGTATGCTCGGCGACAAGCACACGCCCGAAGACGTCAAGCACGAGGAGGATGCGCAGGCGCGCCGCCAATTCGTGTTGACCTATGTGCAGCCGGGTCTCGCCGGTCTCATGGATGGCTCCGTCTCCACCCTGGCGCCGATCTTCGCAGCCGCCTTCGCCACGCAGAATACTTGGCAGACTTTTCTCGTCGGTCTTTCGGCTTCCGTCGGCGCCGGCATCTCCATGGGCTTCACCGAGGCGGCCCATGACGATGGCAAGATCTCCGGCCGCGGCTCGCCGATCAAGCGCGGCCTTGCCTGTGGCATCATGACAGCGGTTGGCGGCCTCGGCCACGCGCTGCCTTATCTCATTCCTTACTTCTGGACGGCGACGATCATCGCCGCCATCGTGGTCTTCTTCGAGCTCTGGGCCATCGCCTTCATCCAGAACAAATATATGGAGACACCGTTTCTGCGTGCCGCCTTCCAGGTGGTGGTTGGCGGCTCTCTTGTGCTCGCGGCGGGCATATTGATCGGAAATGCCTAGGCTGTTGTCTCGAACCACCAAATAAGGAAAGGCCGGCAAATTTGCCGGCCTTCTTCTCATGTCCGATGATTGCGGTGCTTACTTGACGGCGCCGACCAGAACGTCGCTGCCGTTTTCGATGGTGACCCAGCGGCCGGCATTGAAGCTCGCCTGACGCTTCAGGTAGGAATAGGGGGTCCTGGTCCAGACCTTGATCTCGTCCTCGAGGTTGTCGAGGATAAAGTCGCCCTGCTTGGTGCGCAGCGTCAGGACGGCATGACCTTCGCCATCGGGCTTGCGCACGACCGTCATCAAAAGGTTGGAAGCGGAGATGCCGCTCTGCATCAGTATCTTTCGCTTCAGCAGGGCGAAATCTTCGCAGTCACCGGCAGTCTTCGGATATTCCCAATATTCTTCCTGGCCGTAGACTTCCATGTCGGTCGCCGGGCGGATGGTCTTGTTGACGCGCAGGTTGATCTGGTTGACCAGAGCCCAGGCGGCGGCATTCATGTCGACCGGGCCGATATTGCGGGTAGGGCCGCATTCATCGGTATGTCTCTGGCAGAAATCGTAGTGCCCGATCGGCTGGGAAGTCACGTTGCCGACGGTCATCGAAGCGCCCTGCTGAGGCGCCGGCACGGCCGCCGACGACATTGCAACTATAGCAGCGAAGGCAATCAACAAGCCCTTAATACGCACGCCCACTATCCTTGTATCGTCCCTGCATTTGTTAACAAATTGTTAATGTAGGGGGGCGCGCCAAGTCAATCGTTACTTAAGTGTTAACGCGGGAACCGGCTCATATGGTTAATTTCGGCACAGTCGAGGGAGTGACGGCCATCATCCATTGCCTCTCGTGATGGCGCAGGCGCGCGCATACGGCGTCCGGCAAGGACGGCCGCGCAGTCAGCGTCTCGCAGATATCTGTTTGTTTTTACGGCGTATTATGCAGTGCCAATGCCTCGGCTACCCCGAGCATGCGCTCTAGATCCTGTGACCGCGACAGGCGATGGTCGCCATCGCGCACAAGTGTTAACACCACATCGTCGGCCGGCAGGTGCTCGACCAGCTTTAACGAATGCGCGAAGGGCACGTCGGCATCCTGCATGCCCTGCAATATGTGAACCGGGCAGCCGGTTTCGATGATGCCGGTCAGCACGCGGTTGGCGCGGCCGTCTTCGATAAGCGCGCGGGTGAAGATGTTCGGCTCCGGGCTATATTCCGAGGGCTCCTCGAAATAGCCGCGCTCAGCCAGCGACCGCCGCTCGACATCGGTGAGGTTGGGCTCGATGAGATCGACAGTGAAATCGGGAGCGGGGGCGATCAGCATAAGGCCTGCGATGACGGGCGCCTTCTTGCGTTTGCGCAGCTCCTGGATGACCCTGAGCGCGATCCAGCCGCCCATCGAAGAGCCGACGAGAACGATCTTCTTCGGTTTGGTATGGTCGATGACGGCAAGCGCCTCTTCCAGCCAGCGCGAAATCGTGCCGTTGGTGAACTTGCCGCCGGATTGCCCGTGGCCGGAATAGTCGAAGCGAATGCAACCGACACCCAGTCGCGCCGCCAGCCCATCCAGTTCCATCGCCTTGGAGCCGCTCATGTCGGATCGGTAGCCGGACAACCAGACGAAGCTGACATTCCTGGGGCCCTTGCCGGCGGCGCGCTGGACGATTGCGATCTGGCGTTCGCTGTCGCCCGTGCCCACGGGAAGGAAGGTCGGTTGGGTGGCTGCGGCGGTCTCGGACATGGAAAACTCCCGGATTTTCTGCCCTATAGAACAGATTCGTGCTCGCGTGACCCGAAAAATCCTCGATCTTTCTGCAAGGATATCTATATGATCGGGGAACCATACTGTGTCCTTGGTGCATCTTATGCCGCCATGACACTCTCTTGACACGCGGGAGGTGCTTTTTTCCTGCTGTCATGCTATTGACTTCAACACAGCTTTTACGACATTTCCGTCAGTTGCGCTGACGGGAGCGAGAGGCTGCAGCTAATCCGAAACAATTCGTGGAGAGTACGACCATTCGCAGACCCTTTAAAACCGATGCGCCCGTAAAGGACGGGCCACGTTCCAACAGGGAAATTCGCATTCCCAAAGTTCAGCTGATCGCAGCTGACGGCGCGAATATGGGCATCGTCCCGACCGACCAGGCATTGAAGATGGCAGAGGAGGCCGGCCTCGATCTGGTTGAGATTTCTCCCAATGCTGAGCCGCCTGTGTGCAAGATCCTCGACCTGGGCAAGCTGAAATACGCCAACCAGAAGAAGGCCGCCGAGGCGCGCAAGAAGCAGAAGATCGTTGAAGTCAAAGAAATCAAGATGCGCCCGAACATCGACACCCATGACTATGAGGTGAAGATGAAGGCCATCGGTCGTTTCTTCGAAGAAGGTGACAAGGTGAAGGTGACCTTGAAGTTCCGTGGCCGTGAAATGGCCCACCAGGAACTCGGTATGAAGCTTCTTCAGCAGGTCAAGGAAGATACGCTTGAGATCGCCAAGGTGGAGGCCGAGCCCAAGCTTGAAGGCCGCCAGATGATGATGGTGCTTGCGCCCAAGTGAGGCGCAAGTCTGAGTAGAGAGGCCGGAGCCGTCCTTTGGGCGGCTTTTTCCTTTTCTGCGGCAGGCGGCGGCATCTGTCATCGATCTGCAAAGATTCCCGCATCGGCACCGTTGCACTTGAAGGCAAGTGCGGTTATAAGCGCGCGTCCGAACTGACCGGCAGGGCATGCCGTGGCAGTTCAGAATGCTGGCAGAGCGGTTCGTCACCGTATCTGCCGTTCAACAACAAACGCTCCGGCACCTTGTTGCAGCCCGGCCAGTCCGGATCTGTGGGAAGGGCTTTTAGCAAAGCGCGCCAGGAAGCATCGAAGGAGTAGCAAAATGCCCAAGATGAAGACGAAGTCCTCTGCCAAGAAGCGGTTCAAGATCACCGCGACCGGCAAGGTCAAGGCAGCCGCTGCTGGCAAGCGCCACGGCATGATCAAGCGTAGCAACAAGTTCATTCGCGATGCTCGCGGCACCATGGTTCTCGCAGAACCGGATGGCCGTAAGGTTATCAAGAACTACTTGCCGAACGGTCTCTAAGACTATTCGTAACGCTATAGACTAAGGAGATCATGAAATGGCACGCGTAAAAAGAGGCGTTACCGCCCACGCCAAGCACAAGAAGGTTCTGAAGGCAGCCAAGGGCTTCTACGGCCGTCGCAAGAACACCATCCGTACCGCCAAGGCCGCAGTCGACCGTTCCAAGCAGTACGCTTACCGCGACCGCAAGGTCAACAAGCGCAACTTCCGCGCCCTCTGGATTCAGCGTATCAACGCTGCCGTCCGCGAACACGGCCTGACCTATGGCCGCTTCATCGACGGCCTGACCAAGGCTGGCATTGAAGTCGACCGCAAGGTTCTTTCCGACATGGCGATCCATGAGTCGGAAGCTTTCGGTGCGCTCGTTGCTGCGTCGAAGAAGGCACTTGAGTACCTCAAGGAAGCCGGCACGAAGAACGAGTTCGAAGCAGCCGTTAACTAACGCTGCCTCGCACGTCTTTCGTAAGTTCATTATGAAACCCGCGCTGGCGAAACCGGCGCGGGTTTTATGTTTCGCAGCATACGCTCTTCCATAGTGTCAGGCTGTTTCGTCGGGCGAGACTCGAAAAACGGGTCGCGCATCGGGCGACAAGTGCCAAGGACCGCATTCTTGGCGTGTTTTTGTCATTTGCCCGGTTGATCGGCTGCTTGCACATGGATAGTGATCTGCAGCGCCTCATCGTTGCCACAAGCTGTCCGATGCGGGCGTTCATCCATTATTCCGCGGAATGAGCGGCGTTCCAAGCCCGCCGCCCGCAAGGCAGGATCAGATGACGGAACTCGTAACACTCGAAACCCAACTCATGGCCGATGTCGCCGCGGCGACCGACGAGCAGTCGATCGAGGCCGTCCGTGTCGCCGCGCTCGGCAAGAAGGGCTCGGTGTCGGAACTGCTGAAGACGCTTGGCTCGATGTCGCCGGAAGAACGGCAGACACGCGGCGCGGCGATCAATGCTCTGAAGAATTCCGTCACCGACGCGATTAACGAGCGCAAGAGCGCGTTGCGCGATGCCGCGATCGACGCGAAGCTGAAGGCAGAGACGGTTGATGTCAGCCTGCCGGTGCGCTCGTCTCCGGCCGAGCGCGGCCGCATTCACCCGATCAGCCAGATCGTCGACGAGATCACCGCGATCTTCGGCGACATGGGTTTCTCGATCGCCGAAGGTCCCGATGTCGAGACCGATTACTATAACTTCACGGCGTTGAACTTCCCGGAAGGCCACCCGGCTCGCGAAATGCACGACACCTTCTTCTTCCAGCCGGATGAAAAGGGTGAGCGCAAGGTGCTGCGCACGCACACCTCGCCAGTACAGATCCGCACCATGGAAGCGCAGAAACCGCCGATCCGCATTATCATTCCCGGCAAGACCTACCGCCAGGATAGTGACGCCACGCATTCGCCGATGTTCCATCAGGTCGAAGGCCTCGTCATCGACAAGACGGCGAATGTCGCCAATATCCGCTGGGTGCTGGAAGAGTTCTGCAAGACCTTCTTCGAGGTCGATAATGTGACGATGCGGTTCCGCCCGTCGTTCTTCCCGTTCACGGAACCGTCCTTCGAGGTTGACATCCAGTGCGACCGTTCCGGCCCGATCGTCAAGTTCGGCGAAGGCACCGACTGGATGGAAATCCTCGGCTGCGGCATGGTGCATCCGAACGTGCTGCGCCACGGCGGGCTCGACCCGGACGAGTATCAGGGCTTTGCCTGGGGCATGGGCCTCGATCGCATCGCCATGCTGAAATACGGCATGCCCGACCTGCGCGACTTCTTCAACGCCGATGTCCGCTGGATGAATCACTATGGCTTCCGCCCGCTCGACATGCCGACCCTGTTCGGCGGTCTGAGCGCGTAAGGAAGGGATAAAGCACATGAAATTCACACTCTCCTGGCTGAAAGAGCACCTGGAAACCGACGCCACGCTCGACGAGATCTGCGCCCGCCTGACGATGATCGGGCTGGAAGTGGAAGAGGTCGACGACAAGGCCGCGTTCAAGCCCTTCGTCATTGCCAAGGTTCTCTCGGCCGAAAAGCATCCGCAGGCCGATCGCCTGAAGGTGCTGATGGTCGATACCGGCAACGGCGCGCCCGTTCAGGTTGTCTGCGGCGCTCCCAATGCGCGCGCCGGCCTCGTCGGCGCCTTCGCAGCACCCGGCACCTATGTTCCCGGCATCGACGTGACGCTTGCCATCGGCAATATTCGCGGTGTCGAAAGCCGCGGCATGATGTGCTCGGAAAAGGAACTGGAAATCTCCGACAGCCATGACGGCATCATCGACCTGCCGGAAGATGCGCCGGTCGGCACCAGCTTTGCCGCCTACGCCGGCCTCGACGATCCGATGATCGAGATCAACCTGACGCCGAACCGCCCGGATTGCACCGGCGTTTATGGCATCGCCCGCGATCTGGCTGCATCCGGTCTCGGCACGCTGAAGCCGCGCAGCACCCCGTCTTTCGCCATCGAAGGCGAAACGACGACCGAGCTCAAGATCGATCTCGACGATCCCAGCCTTTGCCCCGGCTTTGCGCTTCGCCTCGTGCGCGGCGTCAAGAATGGTCCGAGCCCGAAGTGGATGCAGCAGCGCCTGCTCGCCATCGGTCTGCGCCCGATCAGCGCGCTGGTCGATATCACCAATTACATGACCTTCGACCAGGGTCGGCCGATGCACGTCTTCGACGCCGCCAAGGTCAAGGGCAATCTGGTCGTGCGTCGCGCTAAGGACGGTGAAACCGTGCTGGCGTTGGACGAGCGCGAATACAAGCTCAACCCGAGCAATGTCGTCATCTCCGATGACAATGGCGTCGAGTCGATCGGCGGCATCATGGGCGGCGAGCATTCCGGCTGCGACGAGAACACGGTCGACGTGCTGATCGAGTCGGCACTTTGGGACCCGATGAACATCGCCAAAAGCGGCCGCAGCCTCGGCATCATCACCGATGCGCGCTATCGTTTCGAGCGCGGCGCCGACCCGGAATATATGGTTCCCGGCCTCGAGCGCACCACGGAGCTGGTGCTCGCCTGCTGCGGCGGCACGGCCGCCAAGGCGCGCGTCGAAGGCTACAAAGGCTATGACGCCAAGGTCGTGGATTTCCCGCTGTCGGAAGTCAAGCGCCTGACCGGCCTCGAAGTCTCGGCTGACGAAAGCAAGTCCATCCTGACGAAGCTCGGCTTCTTGGTCTCCGGTTCGGGTGAGCGCATTTCGGTCGCTGTTCCCTCCTGGCGCCCGGATGTCGATGGCAAGGCCGATCTCGTCGAAGAGGTCATGCGTATTCACGGCGTCGACAATATCAAGCCGCAGCCGCTGGCAAGCCATGCCGCCGTCAATGGCAAGATCCTGACGACGCTGCAGATCCGCACCCGCACCGCCAAGCGTGCGCTGGCATCGCGCGGCATGCTGGAAGCAGTCACCTGGTCCTTCATTTCGGAAGATCAGGCCAAGCTCTTCGGCGGCGGCTCCAACGCGCTGAAGCTTGCCAATCCGATCGCTGCCGATATGTCCGACATGCGTCCTTCGCTGCTTCCGGGCCTGCTGTCGGCTGCGCAGCGCAATGCCGACAAGGGCTATGGCGACGTCGCGATCTTCGAAGTCTCCGGCACCTATGAGAACGATACGCCCGAGGGCCAGCGTCGTGTTGCCGGCGGTATCCGCCGCGGCACGGCAACGCTTGCCGGTGCCGGCCGCATGTGGTCGAACGCCGCCAAGGGCGGCGGCAAGCCGGTCGATGTCTTCGACGCCAAGGCCGATGCTCTCGCTGTGATCGAGGCTTGCGGCTTGCCGATGGGCAACATCCAGATCGAGCAGGGCGGGCCGGCCTGGTATCATCCCGGTCGTTCCGGCACCATTAAGATGGGTCCGAAGGTCGTGCTCGGCTATTTCGGCGAATTTCATCCGAAGACGCTGGAAGCGCTCGACGTATCAGGCGCTCTCGCCGGCTTCGAAGTCTATGTTGATGCCATGCCCGAGCCGAAGAAGAAGGCGACCCGTACCAAGCCGGCGCTGGAGCTTTCGCCCTTCCAAGCCGTCAAGCGCGACTTCGCCTTCGTGGTCGACAAGTCGGTGGAAGCCGGCGCCATCGTCCGCGCCGCCGTCGGCGCGGACCGCAAGCTGGTGACCGGCGTCAACGTCTTCGACATTTTCGAAGGTGCATCGCTCGGCGAAGGCAAGAAGTCGATTGCGATCGAAGTGCAGATTCAGCCGGCCGAGCGTACGCTCACCGACGAGGATTTCGAGGCGCTGACCCAGAAGATCGTGGCCAACGTCACGAAGTCGACGGGTGGGGTGCTGAGAGGGTAATTGACTGCTGCCGAGTTCGCGGAGAGCTCGGCACCCCCTCTGTCTCTTTCGGGAGATCTCCCCCACAAGGGGGAGATCGTGGGGAGTATGCCGCACGTTCTTCCAAATCCAAGATCTTCAGCGTCCGCAGCTTCGATATTTGATTGAGGCAGGGGAGTTCCGCGAGTTGCCAATCTCCCCCCTTGTGGGGGAGATGTGCGAAAGCGACAGAGGGGATATCGGACGTGCGTCACACTCGAATGCCGATCACCTACCGATGCAGGTGATAAACCTTGTTCACCACGCTCCACCGTCCGTCGACCTTCACCAGTGACAGATAGTCTGAAAACCGCATACCGGCGAATTCGTCGACGACCTTGACGCTGGCCGCATCGCCCTCGATGTCGATCAGCTCGATATCCATCAGCGGTATAGTGCCGGGCGGCGCGCTGCCTTCCTCGACGATGGCGGAAATGAATTCATCCCGCGTCATCCACTCCACCGCGCCCTGGTAATTGCCGATGATCGCGGCGCGCGGATGAAAAGCCTTGCGCAGCGCCGGCTCGTTCGCGAATGCCATGCCATCGACATAGAGGTGAACAACCGCACGGATTGCCTGCTCTTCCGACATCTCGCCATTCCTCGTTTGAGTCATGTCTAAGATAGCATAGCCGGCGGTGGCTGACAAAAATGAGACAGGGAACGGCAGATCAAATAGCCGCTACTCGACGAAGACCCGCACGCTTGCTGCCCGCCCGGCCGCATCGATGACGGTCAGTGTCGAATAGCCGGCACCATCGGGCGTCCACTGATTGGTGCGACGGCGCGACATGTCGGGCAGCGGCTTGCCATTGGCGAGCCAGCGGAACGGGGCACGGCCGCCCTGCAGCTTCAGCGCCAGTGGCATGATCTGATCGTTGCCGCCGCTGGCGCCGAGATCGACGCGCGCGCCTTCCGGCGGATAGACGATCTGCGGTGCCGGCTCGCGGCTGGAGGCTGCCAGCAGCCCGGCTGCGGTCACGGAAAAGCGCCGCTGGCTGATCGGCAGCTCGGTCGGCGCGATGCGCACCGCGCCCATAGGAGCTGCGGGGAAGGGGGTGATGGCAACGCCGGATTTCGCGAAGGCTTCGAACAGGATAGGCGCGGCCGAAACATAGCCCGCCAGCCCGGGCACGGCGCCATTGTCCGGGCGGCCGACCCAGACGCCGAGCACATGCGCGCCGTCATAGCCGATCGACCAGGCATCGCGATTGCCATAGCTGGTGCCGGTCTTGTAGGCGATGCCGAGTTGCTTGCTGCCGCGCGGCGCGATGATGTCAGAGAGAATGTCGGTGATGTTCCAGACCGCGACCGGCTCCATCAGCGGCTCGCCGTCGATCGGCCCCGGCTCGTCCTGAACGCCATCGCCGATCCGCATCGCCTTGCCGCGATTGGCAAGCCCGGCATAGAGCTGCACGAGGTCTTTCAGAGTCACGCCGACGCCGCCAAGGCCGATGGCAAGGCCGGGGGCCTCGTTCGGCGGCAGCTTCGGTTTCACCTCGGCGCGGCGGAAGCGCACCAGCAGCCGCGTCGGCCCGACGGCATCGAGCAGGCGTACGGCCGGCACATTGAGCGATAGCTGCAGCGCCTGGCGCACGCTGACATCGCCCTGATAGCTCATGTCGAAATTGCGCGGGCGATAGCCGTAGAAATCGGCGGGGCGATCCTCGATGATCGTTTCCTGCGCCACATAGCCCTGCTCGAAGGCAAGGCCGTAGATGAAGGGCTTCAGCGTCGAGCCGGGCGAGCGCAGCACGCGGGTCATGTCGACCCAGCCGGCGCGCGAGGAATCGAAATAATTGGCCGAGCCGACTTCGCCGATGATCTCGCCGGTCTTGGCGTCGGCCATGATCATCGCGACAGACACCTTCGGCCCCAGCCGTTTTGCCGCCGCATCCGCAACCGCTTCCAGCCCCTGCTGCACCTCGCGCCGCAGCGTTGTCTTGTGCTTGATGACGCCGGGCTGCTTGCGGAGCGCCAGTTCGGCCAGATGGGCCGCATAGGCGGGCAGCTGCCGGCGTTGGGCTGGAATAGGAGAAAGCGAAGCGCGTTCCGCTTCCCCTTCGCCGATCACCGTAGCCACGGCCGCGCGCTCGAGCACGCGATGGCGGGCGGCCTGCGCGGCGGCGAGGTTGCGGTCTGGCCGGCGCTTTTCCGGCAGCTGCGGCAGCGCAACCAGCAGACCCGCCTGCGCGACCGTCAGATGCCGAGGCTCCTTGCCAAAATAGGCAAGGCTCGCGGCGCGCACGCCCTCCAGATTGCCGCCATAGGGCGCGTGGGTCAGATAGAGGTCGAGGATCTGTTCCTTGGTGAGCCGCCGTTCGATCTGGATCGCGCGCACCATCTGCAGAAGCTTCGCCGTCATCGAGCGCTCGCTGCGCGGCTCGATCAGGCGCGCCACCTGCATGGAGAGCGTCGAACCACCCGATACGATGCGGCCATGAGTGACGAGCTGCAGAAAGGCTCGGCCGATCGCCATGGGATCGACGCCGTGGTGGTCGTAGAAGCGTCTGTCTTCATAGGCGACCAGCATGCGCAGGAATTGCGGATCGACATCGGCAACGCCGGTCTTCAGCCGCCAGCGTCCCTCGGGCGTGGCGAAGGCACGCAGCAGATCGCCATTGGCGTCGAGCACCTCGGCCGAAACCACGCGCGCGCCGTCCAGCGGCGGCGGATAGGCGCGGTCCGCGGCTTCCAGGCCGAAGACCAGGGCCACCGCCGCCAGGGCAGTGGCTCCAAAGCCGATCGCAATCTTCCATCGTGCCTTCATGACTGCGCTTACTGCTGGGCGGCCAGCACCTCCATGCGGCCCATCGCCGTGCGAGCCGAGAACTGCGGACGATACATGTCCTCGACGCTTGCGGCCGGATGGTCGTAGACGCCGGGGGTAACGGCGCGCACGACATAGGCGAAGGTCAGGTCACGGTCGGCGCCGGCGTTCTGGTCGAAGGCCGCGACGAAGCGGTCGCTGCGGAATTCGACATGAGCCGGCTGGATATCGCTCAGCCAGTCGAAGTTCGAAAGCTGAGCGCTGTTGACGATACTCGGATTGTCGATCTCGAAGCCGGCCGGCAGGAGATCGGTCACGAGCAGGCGCTGCGGCCAGTCATTGTCCTCGGTCACATGCAGCACGACGACGTAGCGTTCGTTCTGCTGCGCCTGGCTGACATTCGCCTCCTCGCCATCGAGCGTGTAGTATTTGCGCTCGATCTTGAAGCCGTTGCCGCCAGCCGGCAGCGGTGCAACCGGAGCGGCGAAGGTGGTCACGGCAGCCGAAAGCGGCTGGCTGGTGGTGTTGGTGACGGTCAGCGAGTGCCCCATCAGGGCATCGCCCGACATTTGCGCCATGTAGGTGCCGGTATGGGCGGCACCATTGACGTTGAGCGTCAATCCGTCATCGCCGTTCTGCAGGGCGCGGGCAGCCAGCAGCATCCAGGTCTGTTCCTGCGTGCTGGTATATTTCTTGGTCTGCCAGTCCTTGGCAACGACGCTTGCGAGTTCGGGAATGATCGGCGGCACCGGGCGGCTTTCGGCGGCAAGCGCCAGCACGGCGGCGCCGTCACGCAGCGACGAGCCGTAATCCGAGCGGACGAAGCTGACCTTCGTCGCCGCCGCCTTCTGCGACATCTGCAGGGCGTCGATGAAGATGTTACGCGAGCGCTGTGCATCTCCATAGAGCGACAGGGCCGCCGCCAGATGCGCCTTGGAGAGCGGCGTCGGGAAGTCGTTCAGCATCGTGTCGGCATAGTAGCGCAGATCGCTGATCGAGGCCTTCTTGTTGCGTGCCAGCACGTAGAGCGCATAGGCGATCTCGTTGCCGTTATCCTTGACGTTGGTATTGGCGCTGAGCGCGTTCTGGAGGTTCTCCAACGCCTGCACCATGGCCTGATCCGGCACGTTGTATTTCTGCTCGCGGGCGCGGGTCAGGAAGTCGGTCACGTAGGAGTCGAGCCAGAGATCGCCCGAGCCGGGGCTCCAGAGACCGAAGCTGCCGGTGGACGACTGGTAGGACATTTCGCGATAGATGGCGTCCTGCACGCGCTTGTGGATCTCGGCATCGTCCGCAAGCCCGTTCTTGACCGCCATATCGCTGAAATAGAGCAGCGGCAGCGCGCCGCTCGCCGTCTGTTCGGCGCAGCCATAGGGATAGCGGCTGAGGCTCATCAACAGGCCGGGTATGTCGAACGCATTGGAACGGCTGACATTGAGACTGACCGAGGCGCCCGGCAGCACGCTGTCGGCGAGAAGGTCGGCATTGACGGTCAGGCTCTTGCCCGGCGCAAGCGCGATGATGCGCCGTTCGGTGACCGGCAGCTGGGCCGGACGAACGGGGATATCGACCGATTGATCGAGCGACATGCCGGAAGCATTCGACAGCTTGATCGAAACCGTGCCGTCGCCGGGCTGTCCGCCGGTCAGCGGCAGCGTGATATTGTATTTACCGCCGGCCTGCAGGTTGATCTTCTGCTGTGTGGCGCTTGCATCGACGGTGACCGCGCTGTTGCCGGCAACAGCGAGCGTATATTCGCCGGCAGGAGCATCGGTATTGGCGACGTCGAGGCGAAGGTTCGCCTTGTCTCCCGGCGCCAGGAATTTCGGCAGGCTCGCCGTGACGACGACAGGATCGCGGATGATCACGTCCTGTGTCGCATGGCCGACGCCGGCCTTCGACCAGGCAACCGCCATCAGCCGCGCCGTGCCGTTGAACTGCGGGATGTCGAAGCTGACATTGGCCTTGCCGCTGGCATCGAGCTTGATCGGGCCGGAGAAGAAGGCGACCAGCTTTTCCTTTGGCGGGCTCGCCTGCAGGGCGACCTGTCCGCCATCGCCGCCGGTGCGCAGCTTGCCAGTTGCGCCGAGCGAACCGTCGATGAGGCGGCCATAGATATCGCGGATTTCGAGGCCGAGCTGACGCTGGCCGTAATACCAGTCGTCCGGTGCCGGCGGCTGGTAGCGCGTCAGATTGAGAATGCCGACATCGACGGCCGCGATCGTGATGTAGGCATCTTCGTTGGCGCCTGCGCCGGCAACCTGCAAGGCGACGTTGAGCGGCTGGCGCGGCAGTGTCTTCTCAGGCGCGTCGATCTTGATCTGCAGTTTGCGGTCGCCGGGATCGACCGGCGCCCATTTGATGCCGATGGCGCGCATCGGCATGCGGTTTTCCTGGGCATCGCCCGGGCGGAAAAGGGTCGCGGTCAGATAGGTGCCGGCACCCCAATCGGCGGTGACCGGGATATCGACTTCGCCGCCCGTAGCGCCGATATCGGCATTGGTAACCGAGATCAGCGTTTCCGAACCGGCCGTCACCATCAGCTGGCCGGCATAGCGCGAGGTGACCTTCAGCTTGGCGGTATCGCCGATGCGGTAGCTTGCCTTGTCGAGCGCGATTTCAAGCGCATCCGGCGTTTCCGTCGAGGTGGAAGCGACATACCAGCCGGCATTGAACTCGAC
Source organism: Martinezella tropici (assembly GCA_000799755.1). Classification (GTDB taxonomy): domain Bacteria; phylum Pseudomonadota; class Alphaproteobacteria; order Rhizobiales; family Rhizobiaceae; genus Rhizobium; species Rhizobium tropici_A. Next base: position 1,348,666 of record JUHI01000001.1, on the reverse strand, counting down.
GCTGGATTGCGGGCCATTGGTATCGGCCGTCGAAACCTCGAGGCGATAGCGGCCCCAGGTGACGGGCATGGAAATCGCCGCGCCGTCCGTCGTGGCGTTGACCGTGCCGACAGCCACCTGCTTGGTGGACATGATCGGCTCGAACTTCCAGCTGCTGCCGTCGCGATACCATTGATAATTGCGCTCGACGCTGAGCAGCTTCCAGGTCAGGCCCTGCATGGCCTGTTTCTGGCCGTTGGCATCGACGGCGATGATATGGAAGTTGCCAACCGAGTTTTCACCGAGATTGCCGTCGAATTCCGGCTTGATGCCGATGCGCGGGCCGTCTGCCTTGACGGGCAGGGTCAGCGAGCGCTCGACGGCGCGGCCGCCGGCTTCCTGCATGCGCACCGTGATATTGGCGTTCAGCAGCTGCGTGGTCGAAGGCGTGTCGTTGATCGTGACGTTAAAGGTGGTCTTGCCGTTCTCGTCCAGCGCCTGCAGGTCTTCGAGCGGCACTTGCGTGCTCTCGGCCTTGCTGTCGCCGCCGCTGCTGTCGTCGCCGTCATTGTTGTCCTTGCCGGCGCCTTCGTCGGCGAGGCCGAACTGATAGCCCTTGTAGGCATCGCTCTGGCGCGTCGGCTTGAGCGTCACTTCACCTTCAAGGTTGAGGCCGGCAGCCGGTGCGCCATAAAGGTAACGTCCATCGACATTGACTGGCGTCGGCTGACCGACTTCGATCTCCTTGGCGTCGCTCTTCATGTCGAATTCGATGCGATCCGGCACGAAATCGTCGACGATGAAGGTCTGCGAACCGATGGAGGAGCCCTTCGGGTCGGTATAGATGTTCATCGTCCAGGTGCCGCGCATGGAAGTCTGCTGCAGCGGCAGGTCGACATTATAGCCGCCGAGCTTGCCGCTGTCGGTGACGATGCGGCGATCCTCCACGCCGTCGGGGCGCAGGAAGACGAAGGTGAGCGGCAGGTTCTCGACCGCCGTCGAGCTGACGTCGCGGGCAAGTGCCGAGGCGTGCACCGTCTCGCCGGCGCGGTAGATGCCGCGCTCGGTCCAGGTCAGCAAATCGATCGCGCCGGGCGCGGTTCTGCCTGATACGCCGCGGTCGGAAAGGTCGAAGCCGGCGCGGGTCATGTCGAGGAAGACATAATCCTGATCGCCGTTCTGCGCGGTGATGACGGCTGGCGTCATGCCCGCCGTGCCCCGCATCAGGCCGGCGCTGAAGACGGCGCGGCCGCTATCGTCGGTCTTCGCCGAGCCGAGGATTTCGTTGTTCTTGGCGAGCAATTGCAGCTGGATGCCGGCAAGCGGCTTGGCGCTGCCAAGCGAGCGGGCAAAAACATTCAGCCCGTCGGTGCCGGCATAGGTCGTGACGCCGATATCGGAAACGACGAACCACTGCGTCGCCTGCGGGTCCCACTCATGGCCGCCGCTGTCGGGCGCGACCGCCGTCAGCACATAGACGCCGGGCTTGCGCTTCGGCAGGACTTCGTCGACCGGAAAGCTGGTCGCGACTTCCTTGTTGAGTTCCTGCTTGATCTCGATCGAGCCCTGCCAGACCAGCTCGCCATTCGTGTCCTGAATGGTTTGAGCGCTGTAGCTGTCCACTTGCGTCAGGAACTGCGAATTGTTCAGAAGCTGCGCGATATTGCGGTCGCCGATGCGGTAGAGCTTGAGATTGGCCGTGTTGGCGTTGACCGAAACGATGGGGATGCCGCGGCGGGCGGTCGATGGCAGAACGAAATTGTCGCCCGTGAAGCGCAGCGAAGCGGCGCGATCCTTAACGTAGACGTCGACATTGACCTGCGAGGCGAGGTTTTCATCCACCGAGGAAGGCAGGCCGGCGCGCAGCGAAATGCGGTAGTGCTGGCCGAATTCCAGGCCTTCGACACAGATCTGGTTGTCTTTGGCGTCGACGCCCTTCGGCGCCGCGCCATTGAGGGTGACGAACGGGGTGTAGTCGACGCCGCTCTTCACCAGCTTCTCGGAGAACTGCACGCAGGCGCGCGGCGAGGCATTGTCGTTGTCGAGCGTATTGCCTGTCACGCGGAAGCCCTGGCGGGCCAGAAGATCGTTATAGGCCGCCTGGACGGCCGCGGAGCTGACGAGATTGAGGCTCGCCTTGTAGGCATTGAGCGCCGGGCGATAGTTCTGCGCGTTCTTCAGCGACTCGGCAAGAACGGTCAGCGCGTCGGCGCGGCTGGTCTTAGTGCGGGTCAACTGATAGCCGTTGAGCGCCGCATAGGCCGCCTTGGTCGAAACCGAGGTATCGTTCGTGACCGTATTGGCGGCACGCGCCATTTCGATCCACAAATCGCCGTCGTCCGGGTTGAGCGAAAGCGCGCCCTGGAAGGCGTTGAGGGCATCATTGACATTGCCCGAGGTGAGCTCGATGCGGCCAAGAGCGATCAGGCTCTCGACGCCTTGCCCCTTCAGTTCGTCGCCGAGCGTCAGCGTGCTCTTGGCATCGCGCGCACTCTGGACGAAATTGTCGGAGAGGAAGGAGAGGGCAGGGGCAGCGCCGATATCCGGTTCGCTGGCGGCAGCCGTCTCGACGATCTTGCCGGCGATCGCGCCGGGGAAGCTGTTGAGCTGGTTGAAGTCCGACTTCATGAAGCACCACTTCACCTTGGGATTGTAGGTGAAGGCTTTGCAGGACTTGTCGGCGATGCAGGAGGCGGAGCACTGATCCAGCGTCACGTTCTGCTCGGTGCGCAGATCGAAGCCGAAGTAGTCGCCGTCCTTGGTGGTCACCACCTGGCGCTTGACATCCGCGGCCAACGAAGGGCTCAGAGATGCGAAAGCGGCGAGAAGAAAAGCAGAGAAGCCGATAAACGCGCGCTTAGACATAAGTCCTCCCCACGCTGCCCGTTTTTGATGGCGGCAATCTTCAAATTTCGAACCCGTTTGTCAACCGAGCGTCGAGCGGCGGCATAAGCTTTGCGCCCATGACGATCTGCCTAGAAGCTTGAAAGAGGCTGTAGATCAGGCGAATCGCATGTTCGGCCACGCATCGGCGAGGCTTCACTTTTCTTTTCAGTCCCAAAATGACACCGGCCTTGACGACCGGTGTCTTCGCTTGGGCCGGAGAGGCAGCCCATTTGTCATATATTCGTCATCGCGAGGGCGGCATCCGTATACCGTTTACCGGCAACCGTTTCGGGCGAGATGATGCTGCCGAGTTCCTTCACTTCCTGTGGCGAAAGCGCGATGTCGGCAGCCGCTGCATTCTGTTCGAGATGATGCAGCTTGCGGGCGCCGGGGATCGGCACGATGTCGTCTCCCCGATGCAGTACCCATGCGAGCGCCAGTTGTGCCGCTGTGACGCCCTTTTCCTCGGCAAGTGATTGCAACCGGGCGACCAGAGCCGCGTTGGCGTCAAAATTCTCACTCTGGAAGCGCGGCAGCGACCGGCGGAAATCATCGGCGGCAAGATCATCAGTCTTTTGGATCGCGCCGGTCAGAAAGCCGCGGCCGAGCGGGCTGTAGGGCACGAAGCCGATGCCGAGTTCGCGGCAGGTGGCAAGCACATCTTCTTCCGGATCACGGCTCCAGAGCGAATATTCGCTCTGCACTGCGGCGATCGGATGCACTGCATGGGCGCGGCGGATAGTGGCGGACCCGGCTTCGGAAAGGCCGAGCGCCCGCACTTTGCCCTCTCTTACCAGTTCCGCCATGGCGCCGACCGTATCCTCGATCGGCACGTTAGGATCGACGCGGTGCTGATAGAAAAGGTCGATAACATCGGTGCCGAGCCGCTTGAGCGAGGCTTCGGCAACTTCCCTGACATGTTCGGGTCGACTGTCGACGCCGATCATCGCCGCCAGGCCTGATTTCGTGTGGTCGAGCTTGAAGCCGAATTTGGTGGCGATGACCACACGGTCGCGAACGGGCTTCAGCGCGCGACCGAGCAGCTCCTCGTTTGTGAAGGGGCCATAGGTTTCGGCGGTATCGAAAAAGGTAATGCCGAGATCGACGGCGCGATGGAGCGCCTTGATGGATTCGTTGTCGTCGGTCGCGCCATAGGCAAAGCTCATGCCCATGCAGCCGAGCCCAACGGCGGAAACGGTGAGATCCTTACCAAGCCTGCGGGTTTTCATGGTGTGTTCCTCTTGAGATGTAAGGGAGCGGCAATGGTTGATGCCTGCTGCCCACACGCTCAAGTTAGGGTTCTGGATAATGAATGAAAATCCATGCAAATCCTAATGAGCTGTTCTATAATTTAGATCAATGAACAGAACGCAGCTTTCCCAACTCGCGGTATTCGCCGCCGTCGCCGCCCATCGCAGCTTTCGCGCCGCCGGTAAGGAACTGTCGATCGCGCCGTCTGCGGTCAGCCATGCGGTGTCCAGCCTGGAGGAAAGCCTTGGCGTGAGGTTGCTCGCCCGCACCACCCGCAGCGTGCTGCCGACCGAGGAAGGGCAGGCATTGCTTCAAAGGCTGGCGCCGGCTCTGGAGGAAATCGATATCGCGCTGGAGGATACGCTCGCCACTCGTGGCCGTCCGGCAGGCACGCTGCGCATCACCGCGCCGCGCTTTGCCTCTGATCTCCTCATGGCGCCGCGGCTTGGCGATTTCCTCAACACCTATCCCGACATCACGCTGGAGATCGCCAACGAGGATGGCTTCAGCAACATCGTCAAGGACGGCTACGATGCCGGCATCCGGCTGGAGGAAAGCATCGAAGGCGACATGATCGCCGTGAAGGTCTCGCCCGACATCCGCACCGTCATCGCCGGCTCCCCGGCCTACTTCGAGAAGAATCCCAAGCCGCAGCATCCGCGCGATCTGGTTCATCATCGTTGCATCAAGCGACGATTTACCGATGGCTCGATCTATCGCTGGGAGTTCGAGAAGGATGGCCGCGAGCTGGTCGTTGCCGTCGATGGTCCTCTGATCGTCATCGAGGATCGGTTAGGCGTTCTGGCTGCGCTGAATGGCGCTGGCCTCGCCTATCTCTTCGACATCCGCGTGCAGCGGGAACTGGCCGAGGGCACGCTCATCCGTGTACTCGAGGATTGGTGCCCGCCCTATCCCGGCTTCTGCATCTATTATCCGAGCCGCCGCCAGATGCGCCCGGCGCTCAGAGCTTTCATCGATTTCTTCAAATACACGGGGCCTTAGAGCGCTCGAAATTGCTTTGGAACGAGCACTGCGCGACTGCTGACAGAATTCGGGTGGCGATGATGCGATAACTCGTCTCGACTGATCGGATGATTTCAGAAGGGGATTGCAACGATGAGAAAACCGGGATCGATGAAGGGGCTCGAGGATCTTGGCCGGGTTAGACTGTCGAAGAACTTCTTCTTTCGCGATTTCCTGCATTCGGAAATCGCTGATTTCTATCGCATCCCCAATATTCCGGAAGACCCGGATCTGGCGATCGAGGCGGGCCGCAGGCTCTGCGAGGAATTGCTGGAGCCGCTGGAGGCGACCTTTGGCCGGCTACATATCCGCTCCGGTTATCGCTCACCCGCGGTCAACGAGTTCGGCAACAGGAACGGGTTGAACTGCTCGACCAATCCTCATACCGCCGCGCATCACATCTGGGACATGCGCGATCTCGACGGCTGCATGGGGTCTGCGGTTTGCATCGTCGTGCCCTGGCTGATCGATCACCACAGCCATGAAGGCGACTGGCAGAAGCTCGCCTGGTGGATTCACGACCATCTGCCCTATGCATCGCTCTGCTTCTTCCCGAAATTATGGGCTTTCAACATCCAGTGGCACGAGCGGCCGAAGCGAACGATCCAGAGCTTTGTCAGCCCGCGCGGCATGTTGACCAAGCCGGGCATGGCCAATTGGGAGGGCGATCATTCCGTCCACTATGAGGGCTTTCCGAAGCTTAGATGATAACGCGGTAGCGGATATGCCCGTCGCTCTCGACATAGGTATCGTAGAGCTTGCGGGCGGTCGCATTGCCCTCTTCGGTATGCCAGTAAAGCCGGGACCAGCCGTTCGTCTTGCAGAGCGCGACGAGATCGTCGAGCAGCGCCCGGCCGACGCCGTGGCCCCTGGCGATTTCGTCGACGAACAGGTCTTCCAGGTAGCAATCGGGCGCGTGGGTCCATGTGCCCTCGTGCGTGATGCAGAGCGTGAAGCCCTTCACCTCGCCGTCAACCTCCGCGACACGCATGAAGATTGCCGACGCCGGATCGAAGACCCGGCGCCAGGTTGCATCGGTGATGTCGGGCGCGATGGTGACACGGTAGAAGGCCAGATATCCGTCCCAGAGCGCGCGCCAGCGCGCTTCGTCTTCGGGTCTGGCATCTCGGATCGTCACGGTCATCGGCCCATCCCTGTTTATTTGGCCTCTTTTATTCGCCGGCGGCGTCGAGCAGGCGCATGGCGTCATCGGAAAGCGAGAGCTTCGCCGAATTGATTAGCGCGTCGAGCTGACCGAGACTAGTGGCGCTGGCGATCGGCGCGGTGACGCCGCGCTTGCGCAGCAGCCAGGCAAGCGCGATCTCGGCGGGCTTCGCGCCGGTTTCGGCCGCGACCTTGTCGAGCGCCGCGAGGATGCGCAGGCCCTTGTCGTCGAGATAGGCGGCAACCCGTCCCTCGCGCGCACGCCCCTCGGTATCGGCCTTGGTGCGGTACTTGCCGGTCAGAAAGCCGGCGGCGAGGCTGAAATAGGTGATGACACCGATGTCTTCCTTGACGCAGAGCTCCGCGAGCGCTCCCTCGAAACTGTCGCGGGCGTAGAGATTATATTCGGGCTGCAGCACGTCATAGCGCGGCAGGCCGGCCTCGACGGCGGCGTCGAGCGAAGCCTGGAGCTGCGTCGCGTCGAGGTTCGAGCAGCCGACATGACGGATTTTGCCCTGTTCCTTCAGCTTGGCATAGGCGGCAAGCGATTCCTCATGCGGCGTCTCGGGGTCCGGCCAGTGCGAGAGATAGAGATCGATGTGGTCGGTCTGCAGCCGCTTCAGCGAGGCCTCGGCGGCCTCGATGATATAGTCGGCCTTCAGCCCTTTCTTGCCGGGACCCATCTCCGATCCGACCTTGGTGATGATGACGGCCTTGTCACGAGAGATGCGGCCCTGCTTCAGCCACTTGCCGATGATTTCTTCGGAATCGCCGCCCTTGTTGCCGGGAACCCAGCGGGAATAGACATCGGCGGTGTCGATTGTGTTGAAGCCGGCGTCGAAGAAGGCGTCGAGCAGCGCATAGGAGGTTTTTTCATCGGCCGTCCAGCCGAAGACGTTGCCGCCGAAAACGATGGGGGCGACAAACAGGTCGGTTCGTCCAAGCTTGCGCATGTCCATGATATCTCTCCAAGTCACGTGAGGGGGCAGGCCGGCGAGCGGGGTACCGGCGCGATGGGACAAGGCAGGCTACTGGCCTTTTCCGCGAAAGGCCACTAACGATTTCTTTATTCGGCCGTCGAACGCCGATAGTGGCTCGGCGGCAGCGTATTGTATTTCGACCAGACGCGCCGCATGTGCCGCGGCGAGGCGAAGCCGGATTTTTCCGCCACCCGCTCCATGTCCAGCCGTGAATTGGCAAGCACGTCGCGCGCCAGCGTAACGCGCATCAGGTTGACATAGGCCGTCACCGAAAGGCCAGCATGCTCCTGAAACAGCCGGGAAATATGCCGCGCGCTCATGGCTCCGATGCTGGCAAGCTCGGACAGCGACCAGTTATGGGCCGGATCGGCCATGATCGCATCCTGAACGCGGTGTATGGCGGGGTGGACATGATTGCGGCCGCTGAGCCATGGCGAAAGCTGCGGTTCGGCGCCGGTCCTCCGCATGTAGACGACCATGTGCCGGGCTATCGTCAGGGCGGTCATCGGCGAGGTCAACCTAGAGGCGAGATGCAGCATCAGGTCGGTGCCTGTCGTGATGCCGGCGCTCGAATAGCGATCGCGGTCCTCGACATAGAGCCGGTTGTCGAGAACCCTTGCCGTCGGCGCATATTCCCGGACTTCGTCGAGGCAGGCTGCATGCGTGGTGCAGGCGTAGCCGTCCATCAGGCCGGCGCGGGCGGCAAGCACGGCGCCGGAGCAGATGGTGACGAGGATAATGCCCGGACGGATCGCGCCCTTCAGCCACGTCGCAAGCGCAGCAAGCTCCGGCTCGATATCCTCGGCATCGTCGGGCGGCGTGACACTGCCCGACAGGATAACATAGGCGCCATCGGGAATGTGATCCGGTAGTGGCTTGAGATCGGCAAGCGTCAGCCCGACCGAGGTGGTCTGCGACGGTTGGGCGGCGATGAATTGATAATCGAACAGGACGTCATCCTGTTCGATATTGGCGCGGCGCAACACCTCCACAGGCCCGGCCACGTCCATCAGCAGCGTATAGGGCGGCAGAAGGACGTAAACGGGAATGATCCGCCGATGGAGGCGCCGGTCGCCTTGGGTCATGCGGCACTCCGGATCGATGCGTCGGCAAGCGCTTCTTCGACCGTTGCGATACGGGCAAAGCGGCCAGAAAGCACCAGCTCGCTGCGCTTCTTGATATCGTCGACGTTGAAGACCGTGCCCGAAGCATGCGTCATCGGGAAGGTCAGCGTCGCCTCGGTGACGTAGTCGACCTCGTAGCCGAGATCGGAAGCATGCCGCGTGGTCGTCTCGCAGCATTGCTCCGTGCGGATGCCCGAAACGATCACCTTGCGAATGCCGTTTTCCACCAGCCAGACATCGAGGCCGGAGCCGACCAGCGCCGAGTGGCGGCGCTTGTGAAACACGGCATCGGCCTGCAGCGAGATTTCATCGAGCTTGCGTACGAAGCCGCTCTGCAGGCTGAAATGCGCATCGCCATCCTCGACGTGGAAGATCTGGACGACGGGAATGCCCTTCGCCTTGGCGCCGTCTATCAGTGCCTGCAGGCGGTTGGTGAAGGCAGGCAGATCGTCGGCCCGCCAATAGGGACGCTGGCGAAAGGATTCCTGGACGTCGATGACGAGCAGCGCGGTATCCGCATGGGACATTTTCGTATCTCCTGTGCTTGAAGGATAGCCGAGACTAGGCATTAGGTGAAAGCCACGAAAGCCATCTGCCAGACAGAAAGCGGACAAATACGGACATGCTGTCATGGCCGCGGTGCCGTTGCGTTCGCCATGAGGGCCACCTCGGGCGTTGCGCCTTCGGCATGGGCCGAATAAGGTTGCGCCGGTTTCGACCGGAGCGGAATGCCCTTCGTTTCGCTTCACCCATCGTATTCACAAAAGATCCCGCCGGAAGACCATGGCGCGACCATCGCCACGCGGCCGTCTGCTTCGGGATGATGCTTCAGGAGAGAGCCATGCTGCGTTTCGGAATTCTGTCGACGGCGAAGATCGGCCGCGATGTGGTGGTGCCCGCCATCCAGGATGCGGAAAACTGCGTCGTGACGGCCATTGCCAGCCGTGATCTTGCCCGTGCCCGCCAAATGGCGGACCGTTTCTCGGTGCCGCATGCCTTCGGCTCCTACGAGGAGATGCTCGCCTCCGACACGATCGACGCCGTCTATATTCCCTTGCCGACATCGCAGCACGTCGAATGGTCGATCAAGGCGGCCGATGCCGGCAAGCATGTGCTCTGCGAAAAGCCGATTGCGCTCAAGGCGGGTGAAATCGACAGCCTGATCGCGGCCCGAGATCGCAACAAGGTCGTGGTGACGGAAGCCTATATGCTGACCTATACGCCGCTTTGGCGGAAGGTTCGCACGCTGCTGGCCGATGGCGCCATCGGCCGCCTGCGCCATGTCCAGGGCGCCTTTACCTACTTCAACCGCGATGCTGGCAACATGCGCAATATTCCGGCGCTTGGCGGCGGCGGCCTGCCCGATATCGGCGTCTATCCGACCATCGGCACCCGTTTCGTCACCGGCCGCGAACCCCTGCGCATCCAGGCGGTGACCGAGCGTGATCCGGAATTCGGCACCGACATCTATTCCAGCGTCAAGGCCGATTTCGGCGACTTCGAGCTCAGCTTCTACGTCTCGACGCAGATGGCCAACCGGCAGGTCATGGTCTTCCACGGCACCGAAGGCTTCATCGAGGTGAAGTCGCCCTTCAATGCCGACAGGTATGGCGCCGAAGAGCTGGAGCTGACCAATCGCAATCATCTGGAATCGCAGGTTTTCCGCTTCCCGGACAGCCGTCAATACAGGCGTGAGGCCGAAGCCTTTGCCTCGGCGGCATTGGGCCACAGCGCGGAGGTGGTGTCGCTGGAAAGCTCGAAGCTCAACCAGAAGGTCATCGACGCCATCTACCGCGCCAGCGAGAAGGATGGTTGGGAGCCGGTCTGATCGGCTCCCCTGTTCCTTTGCGCAGTTCCGGACTGAAAGCCGCCGCGTACTGCCCGTGGAATTGTCTCAAGGATTTTGCCGGTGGCGGAAGACGAAGCGCGAATAGCCGAAGAAGCTGAACGCCGTCGCCGCCCCCGAGGCAAGCGTCAGGGCGATGATCGGCCGTAGCCCCGGCTCGGCCACGAGCAGCGAACTGAACAGGGCGTAGTTCAGGATAGCCGATGTCAGCCCGACCGAGCCATAGCGGAAGCCTTCGGCCGCCAGCGATCGATCGGATCGGCCGAAGGTGAAGTTGCGATTGATGAACCAGGTTGTCATCAGGGCGGTCGGTATCGAGATGGCCCGGCCGATGAAGGGGCCGAGAGGAGTGAACCACAGCAACAGATGCAATACGCCCGCGTCGACCAGGAAGCCGATGGTGCCGGCGATCAGGAAGCGAAACAGCTTCTTCATGCAGCCTTTGCCCTTTTCTTCCGGCTTGCGGGTTTCTCGAGTTCCGTCATGTAGACCGTCCTGTCGTCGCCATCCTCACGCGAACGTGGCTTGGCGAGATTCATATAGTGGATGCGCAGCTGTTCCGCGCGGGCGCGGGCAACCGAATCGAGGATCAAGCCGGCGGTGAACAGCATGAAGGCAACCATCATCAGCGCCACGGACAGGACCCAGGTCGGCATACGCGTTACCAACCCGGTTTCGAAATACTCGAAAAGAACGGGAATGCCAAATCCGATGCAGAGCTCCAGCGAGATCACGCTCAAAATGCCGAAGAAAGCGAAAGGCCGCGTCTCCTTCATCAGCATCGCGAACATCCAGAGGATTTTCCAGCCGTCGCGGAAGGTGGAAAGCTTCGAATGCGAGCCTTCCGGCCGGCGACCATAATCGAGTTCCAGCTCGCTGACGGGCAGTTTCAGCCGGGAGGCGTGAACCGACATTTCCGTCTCGATCTCGAAGCCGCCGGATACTGCGGGAAAGCTCTTGACGAAGCGACGCGAGAAGCAGCGGTAGCCCGAAAAGATATCGGTGAAATCGGGGCCGAAAATCGAGCGGTAGAGCAAATTGAAGATGCGGTTGCCGAAGGCATGGCCTTGGCGGCCTGCATCGTTGCGAACGTTGCGGCGGGTGCCGACGACCATGTCGGAGCCTTCCGTCAGCAGCGTGCGGATCAGCTCTTCCCCGTCTTCGGGCGCGTAGGTGCCGTCGCCGTCGGCCATCAGGTAGATATCGGCCTCGATATCCGCAAACATGCGGCGCACCACATGTCCCTTGCCCTGCCGGCGCTCACGCACCACGGTCGCGCCTGCGAGCATGGCATGCAGAGCGGTGCCGTCGGTGGAGTTGTTGTCGTAGACATAGATGGCTGCCTGCGGCAGGGCCTTCCGGAAACCGCGCACGACCTCTCCGATCGTCGCGGCTTCGTTGTAGCAGGGCAGGAGGACGGCGATGTTCAGCTTCTCATTCCACATGGTCTTGGCCGGTTGCTACACGTTAATTTAGGTTGAAGCCTGATGGAGGATCCGGACGAAAGCTTATCCCGTTGGCTGTTAATAAGACCCTATGGCTGCGCAATAAAAATGGCGGGATCTGGTCTTCAAGGAAAACATTATCGTGATGAAATCAGCTTCGGGCATGGGCTTTACTGTTTTTTGATGGGCAGGCGATAGCGTACCGCCTCGACTATCCTTCCAAGACGAGGTTTATCGAGATGGCGCAGACGCTGGCATTGCCGCCCGAGGCAGCCGGAACGGCAGAAAAGAAGGCGCCTCTGCGCTGGTCGCATCCGGCTCTGGTCGCGCTTGCCTACGCCGTCGTCATTATCGTCGCGCAGCTCGTCATTCACCGTAATCCCGCCGATTATGTCGGCCCGGACAATGATGATGCCATGCGCCTTGTCGAAGTGCGCGATTTCCTCGCCGGCCAGGGCTGGTTCGACATGATGCAATACCGCCTCGGCCTTGAAGGCGGGACGCTGATGCATTGGTCGCGCTTCATCGATTTGCCGATCGCAAGCCTCATTCTGTTCTTCCGGATGTTTCTTTCGCCCGAAGGCGCGGAAGCGGCGGCTCTGACCGTCTGGCCGCTGATGCTCATCCTGCCGCCGATTTTCTTCATGGGCCTCGCGGGTCGCCGCATCGCCGGCGTGGAGAGCATGCATTTTTCGATGATCCTGACGGCATTCTTCGTGCTGCTTTCGCCGCGTTTCGTGCCAGGCTCCATCGATCATGACAATGTTCAGCTCGGCCTCGTCGCTCTTACCGTGGCCATGCTGGTCGATCGGGATTATCGGCCGCGTAGCTTCGCGATCGCGGCCGTCGCCCTGGCAATCCAGCTTGGCATCGGTGCGGAGACGACGCCCTTCGTCGCCGTCGCCTGCATGTCGGTCGCTTGTTTATGGGCCTGGAAAGGCGAAATTTTCGCGCCGGCCGCAAAGGCCTTCGCCTTGACGTTGACGATTGCTGTCAGCGCCGCCTTCTTTTCGCTGGTGCCGCCGCGCTTCTATTCGATGGTGACCTGCGACAATCTCTCTCTCGGCTTCTACGGCATTACCAGCGCGGGCTGTGTCGGGCTCCTATTGTCGTCCATTTTTGCCAGCCGCCTCTCCCGGCCCTGGCGCATTGCCGTTCTCGCCGCCAATGGCGCTTTCGTGTTCGCGACGACCGTCGCGCTCGCGCCGCAATGCCTGCGCAATCCGCTTGCCGATCTCGACCCCATGCTGGTGGATCTCTGGCTGAGCAGAGTGACCGAGGCGCAGTCCATCTTTTCGATTGCCCGCACCCAACCCGATACGCTCGGCGTCTTCTATGCGACCGGGCTTGTGGCGATGATCTTTTGCGGATACCGCATTTTGCGCGGCGATCGCGGCGATCTCTTCGCAGTCCTCATGGCAATGGTCGCGATCAACTGGGTGATTACGCTCGTACAGATTCGCGGCGCGGAATTCGCCAACCTGCTCGCCATTCCATCCCTGGCTCTCGTGATTGCCGGTTTACGGCGGACATACATGGCGGACACGAAAAATCTGCGTTCGGCCCTACTGTACGTCGTCACGATACTGATTTCGACCCCGCTCGTATGGGCTGTCGGCGGCGCAGTTGTCAGCAAGGGGCTCAACAACAGCTTTACCGTCGCGACGCCCGTCAAGGCGGAGGAGAGTGCCGATTGCGCCTCGAAGACGGCGCTTGCGCCGATCGCCAGCCTGGAGCCCGGGGTGGTCGCATCGGCGTCCAACATGGGCTCGCCGCTGCTGCGCTTCACGCCTCATCGTGTTCTGTCCGGACCTTACCATCGCGATCAGGCCGGAATGCTCGCAGAGCTGCATATCGCGCTTGCGGAGCCGCAGCAGGCGGAAACGCTGCTGCGCGAGGCGAAGGTGACGCTTCTTGCTTTCTGCAAGGGTGATCCGCAGGTGGAACTGCTGGCCGGGCGCTCTCCCAAGGGTCTTTATGCCCAGCTCGGTGCCGGGCACGTGCCGGCCTATCTGGAGCCGATCCCCGCTCCGGCCGGCTCTGCCGTTCGCTTCTTTCGCTTCAAGTCGCAGGATTGAGCTAGGCCAGCTCCAGGAAAAGTCCGCAACGTTTTTCCGTCGGGAATTGTGTGGAGGCAAGGAGCTGGAGCAGTTCAGAGAGTCCTTGGAAAGCTGAACCGTTCTAGGCGCGGCGGCCGTGCTCCATCAGGTCAGCGGTGATGAGATAGCCGATGAAGCCGAGGTTATAGCCGCCGAGCGCGATGAACAGCGTCGTCAGCGGCGGCGGAACGATCGACATCGCGACGGCCGCCATGAAGGCGATGCTCACCAGAGCCACGCCAAGCAACGCGCCGATGGTCGTGCGCTGCAGGCCGGCTGCAATTCCGATGATCGTGGCGGTCGCGAATATCATCGCTCCATATCCTCTTTACCAAGAATCAGTTTGCACAGGTTTACGCATGGATGGCTAAAAAAGGCTTTGCCAGCAGGGTTAACGCTTGATGAAGCAATAAGCTCCGCATTCTTTATGGGACATGCAAAGACGGCGGCGGTCCCTCAAATATGCGCTCAATCACGTCCTTCGATCGATTCAGACTTAAGGCGTATGCACTAGGCTCCGCATTTTCCCCGACATCCGCTAGAAAGAGGATATGAGCAGCTTTTTTGAGAATGATTCGCCCTCGAACCTGACGGAATATTCCGTCTCGGAATTGTCCGGATCGATCAAGCGCACCGTCGAGAATGCGTTCGATCAGGTGCGCGTGCGTGGGGAAATCTCCGGCTATCGCGGGCCGCATTCGTCGGGGCATGCCTATTTCTCGCTGAAGGATGACCGCTCCCGTATCGACGCGGTCATCTGGAAAGGCAGCTTTTCCAAGCTGAAATTCCGCCCCGAAGAGGGCATGGAGGTTATCGCGACCGGCAAGGTGACGACCTTCCCGGGCTCGTCGAAATATCAGATCGTCATCGAGAGCCTGGAGCCGGCGGGCGCCGGCGCCCTGATGGCGCTGTTGGAGGAACGCAAGCGCAAGCTTGGCGCCGAAGGTCTCTTCGATCCCGAGCGCAAGCGCCGGCTGCCCTTCATGCCGAAAGTGATCGGCGTCGTGACCTCGCCGACCGGCGCCGTCATCCGTGATATCCTGCACCGCATCTCCGATCGTTTCCCCGTCCATGTACTGGTCTGGCCGGTGAAGGTGCAGGGCGACGGCTCCGGCGACGAGGTGGCGAACGCCATTCGCGGCTTCAACGAGTTTGAGCCCGGCGGCCCGATCCCGAGGCCTGACGTGCTGATCGTCGCCCGTGGCGGCGGTAGCCTCGAAGATCTCTGGAGTTTCAACGACGAAGCCGTCGTCCGTGCTGCTGCCGCGAGCGATATCCCGCTGATCTCGGCCGTGGGCCACGAGACCGATTGGACCTTGATCGATTACGCGGCCGACGTGCGCGCTCCAACACCGACGGGTGCGGCCGAAATGGCCGTGCCTGTGAAGGCGGAGCTTGAGGCACAGCTCGCAAGCCTTGCCGCCCGGCTGCAGGGCGGAGTGGGCAGGCAGATGGATCAGCGGCGGCAGGCGGTGCGCGCGCTGCTGCGCGCCCTGCCGTCTCTCGACCAGATCCTGGCCCTGCCGCGCCGCCGCTTCGATGAGGCAGCCGCCGGCCTCGGCCGTGGCTTGGAGCTGAACACGCTGAACAAGCGCCGCTCCTTCGAGCGCGCGGCCTCGCAGCTGCGGCCGGACATCCTGTCGAACCGGATCGCCGAGCGCCGCCAGCAGTTGAGTGAGCGGATGACCCGTGCGGAGCGCACCATCGAGCGCATGCTCGACCGCTCGCGTGCCCGCATCGAACGGGCCGATGCCGTCTTCGCCACGCTGCCTTCGCGCCTCGAAGCGCAAACGGGTCGGGCCCGCGATCGCCTGGGCAATTTCGTCCGTCAGGCCGATACGGCGATCCGCCATCAGCTGACCCGTGCGCGTAGCGAGCTGGTGGCGCAGGAGCGTATCCTGCAGTCGCTTTCCTACAAGAACGTCCTGAAGCGCGGCTATGCCGTCGTGCGTGACGAGGACGACCGCCCGGTTTCGCTCGCCGCAGCACTTTCGACGGGTGCGGCCATCTCGATCGAATTCGCGGATGGCCGCATCGGTGCAGTCACGGGCGATGATGGCAACGTGCCGCCTTCGTCCACGCCGGCATCAGGCGCATCGCCTTCGAAGAAGCGCGCCGTCAAGCCGGCGGAGACTGCTGCCCCACCGAAACAGGGAAGTCTCTTCTGATGCGCATCCTGCTGGTGCTGGCCCATCCTCTGGAAGATAGCTTCGCCGCCGCCGTAGCGAAGTTGGCACGAGAAACGCTGGTTGCCGGCGGCCATGAGGTCGATCTGCTCGATCTCTATCGCGAAGGCTTCGATCCCCGACTTTCGCAGGCCGAGCGGGGCGGCTATTTCGATCAGCCCTATGATACGTCGGGCGTCGACGATATCGTCGCGCGGCTTCGAGCGGCCGAAGGGTTGATCCTGGTCTTTCCGCAATGGTGGTTCAATTTTCCGGCCATTCTCAAGGGCTTCTTCGATCGCGCCTTTGCGCCCGGCGTCGCCTTCACCCATGATCCCACGGGCGGGCGCATCGTGCCGAAGCTCACCAATATCCGTCTGTTCTGGGCGCTGACCACAACCGGCTCGCCTTGGTGGATCGTGCATCTCTACATGGGCAATCCGGTGCGGCGTCTGCTGAAACGCGGTATTGCCGCCTTCTGCGCCAAGCGGCTGAATTTCCGCATGCTGGCGCTTCACGACATGGATCGCGTCACCGATGCTGGGCGGAAGGCGCATCTTGATCGTGTCAGGAAAGCGCTCGCGAATATCCGATAGGGCTTCGGGACACATCCTTCTAATGGCCAATGGATGGGCGTCATGGCGGTCATCTTGATTCCGCACTCCAGATCTGAGAAACTTTGAGGGTCTGAAACAGGTTAGGTTGGTGCGGTTGGCCCAACCCCCGCTTTGTGCGGGTCCTTCCACTACTTCGGTAGCGGCCCAAGACCTTGAACGGCTCGCAATCTCGCGAGGCGAATGAAAGGACTTGGTTATGCAACAGCAGATTTCCGTCATCACCATCGGTGTTCTTGATCTCGATCGGTCCAAACGCTTCTATACGGAGGGGTTTGGCTGGACACCCGTCTTCGAGAATGAGGAGATCGTCTTCTATCAGATGAACGGCTTCGTTCTCGGCACCTTCAAGCTCTCGTCGCTGGAGCAGGATATGGACCGAGCAGGCCTGAAATCGCCCGGCGCCTTTTCGCTGGCGCATAATGTTGCGACCCGTGAGGATGTCGACACCGTCATGGATCAGCTGTTGCTGGCAGGCGGGAGCATGCTTCGCAAGGCCGATGCGCCGCCGCATGGCGGCTTCCGCGGCTATGTGGCCGATCCGGACGATCACGCCTGGGAAATCGCCTGGAATCCCTTCTGGCCGATCGATGAAAACGGCCTGGTGACGTTCGGCATCTGAATGCAAGAAAGCGGGCTCATGGCCCGCTTTCCCTTCTCTAAGACTGCCGCGATCTACGGCTTAAGCCCACTCGCCCTTGCGCATGACGGGCACGCGCGAGCCATCGGCATTGATACCGTCGATGTCCACCTTGTCGGAGCCGATCATCCAGTCGATGTGGATCAGGCTGGAATTGCCGCCCTGCGCCTTGATCTGCTCCTGGCTGAGCTTGGCTCCATCGATGAAGCACTTGGAATAGCACTGGCCGAGCGCGATGTGGCAGGAGGCATTTTCATCGAAGAGCGTGTTGTAGAACAGGATGCCGCTCGCCGAAATCGGTGAGGAATGCGGCACCAACGCCACTTCGCCAAGCCGGCGGGCGCCTTCGTCGGTGTCGAGCACCTTGTTCAGCACTTCCTCGCCGCGCGTCGCCTTTGCCTCGATGATCCGGCCGCCTTCGAAGCGCACCTGGATATTGTCGATCAGCGTGCCCTGATGCGACAGCGGCTTCGTCGATGAGACATGGCCTTCGACGCGTAGCGCATGCGGCGTGGTGAAGACCTCTTCCGTCGGAATGTTCGGGTTGCAGGTGATGCCGTTCTTGGCGGTAGAGGCGCCGCCATGCCATTCATGACCATCTGCAAGCCCGACAGTCAGATCGGTGCCCGGTCCCTGGAAATGCAAGGCGGCGAAGCGCTTGCCATTCATCCAGGCCGAACGCTTGTGCAGATTGGCATTGTGCTCTGCCCAGGCCGCGATCGGATCTTCGACATCGACGCGCGACGCGGAAAAGATCGCCTTGGCGAGCTTGGCAACGGCGATCGGTTCCGGATCGTTCGGGAAGACCAGCTTTGCCCAGGAGGGGTTCGGATAGGAGACGATGTTCCAGTTGGTGTCGAAGTTGGAGATTTTTTCGAGCGCCGGCTTGTAGGCGGCCGAATTGGCGCGGTTGGCGCGCGCAACCTTGTTCGGGTCCTGGTTGGACAGGAGCATCGGGTTGTCGCCGGCAATGGCGAGGCGTGCAGTGTTGTTGGAGAAGGCCTTGGCCATGCCCTCATAGAGCCAGTTGGCCGCACGGTCGAAGCTCGCATCATGGCCGTATTCATAGCGGGCGAGTGTCGCTTCCTCATCTGAATAGAAGGTGGAGACGAGACCGGCGCCGGCCTTGTAGGCCTCGCGCGTGATCAGCCGCACCAGTGGCATCGCCGCAACCGGCGCCGTCATCAGCAGGTCCTGGCCGGCTTGCAGCTGCAAACCGACCTTTACGGCCACTTCCGCAAGCTTTTCCAGCTTGGCGTGATCGACGGGATGATGGTTGGGGGAGGCTGATGTCATGGCAAAACCTGCTTGGCTGATATCGAAGATAGTCTGAAGACTTAGACCGCTTTGCGGCGAAATTGAAGGCGCTTTGTCCGATCGCGAAGATCGTCAGGCAATCAGCGGCGCCGCTTTGGCCTTGAGCGCCGTCAAGGCATCCCGTGGGCTGAGGCGCACCTGCAGCCCGCGCTGACCGCCGTTGATATAGACATAGGCCTCGGTCATCGCCTGCGCCTCGATCGCCGTCGGCACGATCTTCTTCTGTCCGAAGGGACTGATGCCGCCAACATGATATCCCGTCAAACGCTCGGCATCGACGGGCTTCATCATGGCAGCTGATTTGCCGCCGAAGGCCGCAGCGAGCTTCTTCATGCTGACTTCGTGGTCTGAGGGCACGACGACACAGACCGGCTTGCCGTCCACCTCCGCCATCAGCGTCTTCAGGACGCGATGCGGCTCCTCGCCAAGGGCTTCCGCCGCCTGCAGGCCGACACGCTCCGCATTCGGATCGTAGTCATAGGCATGCACAGTGAAGGCGACTTTCGCCTGGGTCAGCACTTGCGTCGCGCGGGTGGTTTTGGACATGGACTTATCCCTAGGCTGCCTTGCCGAATGCAGCCGCATAAATATCGGGCTTGAATCCGATGAGCAATTTGCCGTCCGCTTCCAGCACCGGGCGCTTGATCATCGAGGGCAGGGCCAGCATCAGTGCAATGGCCTTGTCCTTCGAAAGATCGGCTTTGTCCGCTTCCGGCAGGGCCTTGAAGGTGGTGCCGGCGCGGTTGAGTACCACTTCCCAGCCGGCTTCCTTCGTCCAGCGTTCGAGATGATCCCGGTCGATGCCGACGGCCTTGTAATCGTGGAAATCATAGGCGACGCCATGGCCTTCGAGCCATGTGCGAGCCTTCTTCATCGTGTCGCAGTTCTTGATGCCGTAAATGGTGATCGTCATGTCGAATCCGTCTCTTGCAATTCGATAGGGCATAACATGCGAATGAAGCGCGGCGAAAGGCGGCCTGAAAGCAAAGCGGTTCGCCTGCCGTTGCGATCGCAGCCGATTTCCCTGTAAATATGTATCATGCATACTTATGGCGTGGATGGAGCACGATGGCGGACAAGGAAATGCTGCGGTTGGAAAACCTCTTCGGCGCCATGAGCCTCGCTTTGGTGGACAAGATGGAGAAGGCCTTCGCCGATGAGACCGGCCTTGGCCCAAGCGCGATTGCCGCCATCGTTCAGATCGGCACCGAACCCGGCCTGACGATCGAGACGTTGCGCCGGATGATCGCTCTTTCCCATTCCGCCACAGTGCGCCTTGTCGACCAGCTAGTGGCATCCGGTCTCGTGTTGCGCGCTGGCGGCGTCGAGGGAGACAAGCGCGCTCGCTCGTTGCAACTGACGGAACGTGGGCGGGAACTTTTCGAGCGCAGCCTCGCCGCGCGCAGGTCCGTCATTCATCGAGCTTTCGCGGTGTTGGGTCCTGAAGAGACGGAGCAATTCGGCCAGCTCATCGAAAAACTGCTGCCGGCATTGGTCGATCTCGGCGACGATCAGGACGTCGTCTGTCGCGTTTGCGATCAGGGCGCCTGTGATCAGGAGCGCTGCCCCATTGCCTTTATGGCGTAGTGGCTCGCCGCGCTTGACATTTTCTCAATTTATATGCACACTGCATACATATATATGATGGCGCCAACGCTGACGTCATCGATGCTTTGAACATTGCCTGCATCGGCTCGATCGGAGGCATGATTGTCATGAGATATCGTCTAATTCTTGCCTGGCTAAGGGGTTTTGCGCGTGCGGTTCTTGTTGGAGCGCAGCGCCATCTTCGTGACTTCGGCACGCTCCTTCGCGAGGCGGCGGCGATCGCCTTTACCCTGCGCTGCAGGATGATCGATCGCCGTTAGAGAGATCAGTCCTCAAGCGTGCCCGGCTTGCGGGCGACGGAGCTTGGCTCGTCGGAGCCGATCTTCATCAAATCGCCGCGCCGGCGCACGAGCCGGTCCGAGACGCGGGTGACGATGAGGCCCGCTTGCGGTGCGCGAACCTCGATAGTTCCGTCGGGCATGCCCGGCCTGGTGATGATGGTCGCCAGTAGATCGCCCTCTTCGACACGCTCGCCGATATTGCGATGGAAGAGCACCGTGCCAGCCTGCGGAGCGCGGATCATCTCGACGTTGTCGAGCGGCACGGCCGGCCCAGCGAATGCGCCGAGTGTGACGCTATCGTCTTGAACAGCGCCGCGTGCCGTCAGGAAACGCCAAAACCCCGCTGCGTCTTGCTTCGCCATGTCGGGATAGACATCGCGCGCGCCCCGTAGTTCGACCGTCACCGAAAGCTTGCCCGGCAGCCTTGCCTTCTTCTCGCCCGGCACCTCGTATTTCCAGGCGAAGCTGACGGCTTCTTCGAAGGCCGAGCTTTCGCCATCGGAAAGCAGCACGGCATCCATCTCAAGTGCTGCGGCAAGATCGGCGGCCTCGGGCCAGAAGGCATCATCGATATAAGCATATTGCAGGGATTCATCGTCGCAATGGAGGTCGATCACCAGATCGGCACCAAGCGCCATATGGATCAGCTGTCGCTTCAGCCGGTCGACAGCGGGGTAGCGTTCCAGACCTTCGATGAGAAGATCGCGGTCGCGCGCCGAAATCAGCGGGAAATCGCGGTTGAAATTGGTGCGGGAGCCGAGATCGAAACGGCCCTGCATCTCGCCGAAATGCGATTGCGCCGCGCCGATCGGATTGGCGTGCGGCACCACGATGATATCGCTGAGGATCGCACCTTCCGCTTCGGCCTGCCGCAGCCGCTCGCACAGGAAATGAACGAGCGCCGTGCCCGGCAGCTCACCGGCATGCAATGCCGCCTGGATGTAGATCTTCGGGGCATCGGCCTTGCTACCGGCAAAATGCAGCACCGGCAGCCGCCAGGCGATCCCGGGAGTGTCGCCCTCGATGACGATTTCGGTGACGTTCATGGGCGAGCCTCCTGCTGATAACAATCGGAGACCCATATCAAGCCTTGGCTGCAGGCCGCAACCATTTGTCGCCTGACGACAACATGCGAATTGCGAAGAGCAGCCTAAACGGCGTCTAGCGGCTGCGATTCCTGCGCAGGCAGAAGCTCAGGATAAGGCTGAGCAATACCGCACCGACACCGAAAGAAAACGGTGCAGCATAGCCGAGGTGATCGGCAAACAGGCCGGCGATCGGGCCGGTCGAGCCAAGCGACACGTCGAGAAATATCGAATAGAGCCCGAGCGCGACGCCACGGTTTTGCGGCGGGATGCGCTCCATGGCTTCGTTGCCGAGTGCCGGGAAGACGGGCGCAAAGCCGGCGCCGGCCAGGGCCGCGCCGATGATGGCAACTGTCGGGGAGGGCGCAAAGGCTAGTGCTGCCAGACCGATAATCTCGACAACGAGCGAAATGCGCACCAGCGGCAGGCCACCGAAGCGGGCGACTGCCTGCGCAAGACCCAGGCGCACGCCCATGAAGGCAAGGCCGAAAGCACTCAGGGCGAACGAGGCGCCGTCCCAGCCGCGGCTATGGAAAAACAGAGCGACGAAGGCCATGACCACGCCGAAGCCGCTGGAGGCAAGGGCCAGCGCGATACCGAAGGGCGCGACGCGACTCAGCACCTGGCCGGTGCCGATGCCCTTTTCCTTCACGCCGGGCACGGGTGGGCGCGTTTGCGCCAGCATGAAGCCGGCAACCGCAAGGATGATGGTGACGACGCCGATGGCGAAGAAGCCGTATTGCCCCTGCAGCCAGGCGCCGAAGGGAGCGGCAAGCGCGATGCCGCCGTAGGTGGCGATGCCGTTCCAGGAGATGATGCGCACGGTCTCTCGCGATCCCATCAGGCCGATCGCCCAGGTGATTGCCGCTGTGCTCACCCAGCTCTCGCCGATACCGAGCGCCAGCCGCCCTGCAAGCAGGAGAGCAAGACTTGCTGCGGGGACCTGGATCGTAAACGTGGAGGCGATCGTCAGGGCGCCTGACAGACCATAGGCAAGGAAGCCAAGAAAGACCGAGCGGCGCGGCCCGTATTGATCGCAGAGCCGACCGACATGGGCGCGGCTGACGATCGTTGCCACATATTGCACGCTGACGGCGATACCCGCCCAGACGACGCCGAAGCCGAGGCCGCTGTCGACATAGGTCGGCAGTACCGCAAGCGGCAGGCCGATGGCGAGGTAGCCGAAGAATGTCAGCGCGACAATTGAGATGAGGGACAGGGTCGAAGTGGACCGGAGGGTCTCAGAGGCAGTGTTCACGGGATATCGCCTGCGGGCACCGGCAGCGGTGTCCATGCTGTTGGCCACGAAAGATCGGGGTTGCTCGTATCGGGTAGCGATGGCGGCGGCGGCCAAAGGCCGTGCGTCGCCTCTAAAAGAGGTATCAGGGAATAGCGGGCGAGGTCAACGAATTGCTGCCTTGCAGCAAAAGTCATTGACGGGATGAATTGAGTGTGCGTCGGCGGAAATTGCGGCTCGCGGCAGCGGAGCCCGCTGCCAGGCTCCGCTTCAGATGCCTTACATCGTTAGGATAACGCTGGCGGTCGTCCGGCCGGCCTCAAGGTCGGCATGGGCCTGGGCTGCATCCTTGAGCGCATATTCGGCGCCGATCGGGTTGACCAGCCCTGCCTGCAGCGCCGCCATCAGCGCCGTGGTGCCTTGACGGTAGAGCTCGGGGTCGTTGGCGTAGGTCAGCACGCTCGGGCGCGACAGGCCGATCGCGCGCGGCGCGGTCAGTTCCTCGATCTGGATCGGCGGAATGGGGCCTGCTGCCTGACCGAGGCTTGCGACCATGCCGAAAGGGCGCACGGCGGCAAGCGTCTGCGACAGCATGTTGCCGCCAATTCCGTCGATGGCGAGGTGGACGCCACGGCGATCGGCGATGCGGCGGGCTTCCTCCACCCAATCCTCGGATGTGTGCAGGAGAACCACGTCCGCGCCGGCCTCGTAGGCAAATCCGGCCTTGGCTTCGGAGCCGACCGTGGCGATGACATTCGCACCAATCCGCTTGGCAAGCCGTGTGACGAGCTGGCCGAGACCGCCCGCGCCGGCATGCACCAGCACCCATTCGCCTGCCTTCAAGGGGTAGACCTTTTGCAGCACCATCTGGGCCGTCAGCCCGCGCAGCATCGTGCTTCCGGCAACCCGTTCGCTGACGCCCTCGGGCAATTTCACCAGACGCGCGGCCGATAATGTACGCACCTCCGCATAGCTGCCGAGCGGATGGCCGATATAGGCAACGCGATCGCCAACCTTCAGTCCCCCGACTTCGGGGCCGATTGCTTCGATGACGCCGGCGCCTTCGAAGCCGAGCACGCTCTGGCCGGGCGGCAGCGGATAAAGCCCGGAGCGAACATAGATATCGACGAAATTCACACCGGAAATGCTCTGGCGGATGCGGGCCTGGCCGGGGCCGGGGTCGATGGCCGGCAGCTCCACGGCCTTCATGGCCTCTGGTCCGCCGGGGCCGGTAATGGCAATCGCTAGTGGCATTGAGAAGTCTCCTTTCAGGAGATCTTTGACCATAAACGCCGGCTTGAATAAATTCGGTATGAACTCACCATATCTGTGCAATAATGCACAGATGATCGATTGGCAGGACCTTCTTCACTTTGCCGCGCTCGCCCGAACCGGTTCGCTGTCCGCGGCCGCGCGGGAGCTCGGCGTCGATCACGCAACGGTCGGCAGGCGCATTGCCTCGCTGGAACGCTCGCTCGATTTGCGCCTCATCGACAGGCGGCCGCGTACCTCACCGCTGACGGCGGACGGCCGCGCGATTGCCGAACTGGTGGGGCGCATCGATGAAAATGTCGAGGCGATCAGACGCTATTCGAAAAGCGCCGTCGCCGGGCTCTCCGCCGCAGTCAAGATCAGCGCGCCGCCATCGATCGCCGTTCATCTTCTCGCTCCGAAGGCGGCTCTGTTTCGCATCGACCATCCCGATATCACCTTGACCGTCGCCGGCGTCTCGCGTCGGGCCGCGGTCGATCATGGCGAGACGGATATCGCTGTGAGAACGACGCGGCCGGAGGAGAGCGATCTGCTGGTCCGGCGCATTGGCGTGATGCGCTTCGGTCTCTACGCCGTCCCGTCCATCGCTGAGATGCCGGAGGAAGACTGGGTCTTCATCGGCTATGATGCAGCCCTTGAACATCTGACGCGCGAGACCTGGCTGCGCAGTCTGCTGGCCGGCCGGCCGATCGTATTCCGCGCCGCCGATATATTCGGGCAGCTGGAAGCCGCGCGGGCGGGTATCGGCGTCCTCGTGCTTCCGACCTTCCTCGGGGATAGAGAGCCTGCCTTGACGCGCCTTCCGGCTGCGGTGCCGCCGCCGACGCGGGATCTTTGGCTGATGACCTATCCGGATCTGCGTCGCTCGCCGGCCGTCCGCGCCGTCATGGATTTCGTCTGCGATGTCATCGCGCAAAGCTGCCCTATCCGGGACGACGTGGGCACGGTGGCGTAAGGCAATTCCCCGGTCACATTTTCTTGTTGCAGCCCGGCGGCGAATCTCTATCCATAAATGGATGGGCCACACTTACGGTCGGTGATCGATGACGAAGCTGAGCAGTTGGTTCGTGGTGGACAGGGCGGATCTGGTCGCGGGCATATCTGTTGCCGGGCTGATGCTGCCGGAAGCGGTCGCTTACGCCGGCATTGCCGGGCTGCCGCCGCACCGGGCGATCCTTGCCGGCATTGCCGGATGCCTCGTCTATGCCATCTTCGGCCGCAGCCGTTTCGCCATCGTCTCCCCTACATCTTCTTCGGCCGCCATTCTCGCCGCGACCTTGGCCGTGGTGCCGGGCGACGCCACGATCAAGGCCGGTCTTGCGACGGTTGCCGTGGCGCTCGCCGGCATTCTCTTCGTTGTTGCCGGCGCATTGCGTCTCGGCGGCATTACCGGCTTCATCTCGCGGCCGGTGCTGCGCGGTTTCGCGCTGGGGTTGGCCATCACCATCATCCTGCATCAGTTGCCGATCCTTGTCGGCGTCAATGCGCAGGGCTCGAACATCCTGACCTATGCGGCATCTCTGTTCGGTGCGGTTCTCCAATGGAATCCGATCAGCGTTGCCGTCGGCATCGTTGCGCTGGCGGCATTGTTGCTGCTGAAGCGATTGCCGGGCATCCCCGGCGCATTCCTGGTGCTTGTCGCCGGGATTTTTGCCTCCTACCTGTTCGGCCTGCAGGGCCACGGCGTCAAGCTGGTCGGCCCCATCGAGATCCTGCCGCAATGGCCGTCGCTGCCGGATGCCGACTGGACCGCCTATTCGCGGCTCGTGCAGTTCACCGTGCCGCTCGTCCTCATCCTCTTTGCCGAGTCCTGGGGCACTATGCGGGCCCTGGCGCTGCGCTATGGCGAGACGCTGGAGGTCAATCGCGAGCTTGGCGCGCTGGGTGCGGCCAATATCGCCAGCGCCGTGGTGCAGGGCATGCCGGTCGGCGCGGGCTTTTCCGCCGGCTTTGCCAGCGAAGCAGCTGGTGCGAAGACACGGGCGACCACCGTTTTCGCCGCCATCGGCCTTGCGATCCTGATCGCCTGTGCCGGGTCGCTTGTGGCGCTGCTGCCGGAGCCGGTGCTGGCCGCCGTCGTCATCGCAGCGCTGACCCATGCGCTCGATCCGAGTCCGATCCTTCGCCTGCGCCGTCTCCACCGCGATTTCTATGTGGCGCTCGGGGCTGCCATCGGCGTACTGGCTTTCGGCGTGCTCAACGGTATGTTGCTGGCGATCGCGCTCTCGCTTGCCGCCATGATGCATCGTCTGGCCTCGCCCTATGTCGCCCGCCTCGGGCGGCTTGGTGACAGCCACAATTTCGTTGATGTCAGCCGCCACGGCGATGCGTCGGAGATGCCGGGCATTGCCATCTGGCGTCCCGGCGAAACCCTGTTCTTCGGCAATGCAGATACGATCTTCGGCGAGATAATGTCGGGCAGCCGTGGCGAAGTCGGGCTGCAGGCGATCATCCTCAGCCTGGAAGAGAGCTCGGATATCGACAGCACGGCCATGGACGCCTTGATGGAGTTCGACAGCGCCATGCAGCGGGCCGGTCTCCACGTCCAGTTTGCACGCGTGCATGACCGCGTTCGCGATCTTATGACCGTCGCCGGCGTTGCCGATGTCGGCAGCCGCTGCAGCTTCAGCGTCGATGATGCCGTGACGGCGGTGATGGCGGATGACAATAAGCCGAAGGTTTGAGCGGCCTGCTCAGTCGCGCAAGATCCAATAGCCAAGGTGCTCGTGGGTTGCTTCACCCTGCAGGCTGTTGATGAGCACGAAGTCTCTCGCTGTCCAGCTCACCGGTTTCTCAAGCCTGATGTCCGGAACGCTTTGCCCCCGATAGAGCAGCGTCATATGCGGCTCAACCGGCCTTTCCTTTGGCGGCGCAATGCCCGTGAGCCGCATGGCATCGACCAGTTCCCGATAGATCGCCTTCAGTTCGGCGTTGCCGTTCCTGTTCCAAAGGACGAGCGGGCGATTGTCGCCATTGCCGAAGCTGACGACCTCATCGAAAACCACGGGACAGGATGGCTTCCTGACCCGCGACGCAGCCTCCATCGCCGCAAATGCCGTCTCCTCCGGCAAGTTGCGAAACGAACCGATCGCATAGAGCGTCACATGGAGAAGGTCGGCTCTTCGCGGCTTCGCGAAGGAACGGTACTGCCGATGGAAGTTGCCCGCGAGTTCATGGCTCCGGGCGGCACTTTCCTCGTCGGGAAGGACCGCAAAATATAGTTCGCTGAATGGCCCGTGATCGGCCGGAGGGAGTATCCGGCTGCGCGGGCCGCCGTTCAGATAGAGCGAGAGCTGCCCATTATGTTGCCTCTTATTCCTCATGGGATTGCCTCAAAGCCCAGCGCCTTGCCTCCTCCTTGTTCGACCGCGGATTCATAGGATACAGCAGTTGCTAATTCAAGAACAAAATGAGAACATATGGCGGATTGATGGAGCGTCTCATTTAAACAGCGATCGAATAAAGGGGCAGCCTGATGTGTTCATTCAAGGTCCGGGTCTTCGCGCCCATCCTCGTCAACGGGAATAGCAGCCATGTTTTCCAGATCAGCCCTTGTCGCCATTGTTCTCGCTCTCATCGGCCTTGGCATCGCTTCTTGCTCCACCTCGGGCGAGCGCAACTCCGGTGGCGGCATGACGCAGAATGCTCCTCCGGCCGGCGGCGGATATTGATATCAACTCGCTCGGCGGTACCGGCACGGTTCCGGCGGCGTCAAAACGGTTGTCAAATCCCGTTCTTCGCAAGAAACGGGTTGAATTCGCTGCTTCCGAGGACGATTTTCATGGCAAGTGGAAACACGGGAGCTTCGTCATGAATGAGACAAGGCAGAATTATCTGATCTTCGAGACCGCCGGTGGCTTCTGCGGCATCGCCTGGAGCGACGCCGGCGTTCTGCGCTTTCAATTGCCGACAAAGGACGCAGGCGCGACCGAGCGCCTGCTTCTGCGCCGCTTGCCGTCTGCGCAGCCCGGCGCGCCGACGCCGGAGGTCGCGGAAGTCGTCGCCCGGGTGAAGCGTTACTTCGCAGGCGAGGCGATCGACTTTTCCGACGTGACGCTCGACCTCGGCGAGCAGGATGCCTTCTTCAAGCAGATCTACGATGCCGCCCGACAGGTCGGCTGGGGCCACACGACAACCTACGGAACATTGGCAAAGCAGCTTGGCGCCGGGCCGGAAGCCGCCCGCGATGTCGGGCAGGCCATGGCTAGGAATCCCGTGGCGCTGATCATCCCCTGCCACCGCGTTCTGGCGGCGGGCGGCAAGATCGGTGGTTTTTCGGCGCCCGGTGGCTCGAATTCCAAGGCCCGGATGCTGGAGCTGGAAGGCGTCCAGCTGGCGCCGCCGAAGCCGGTGCAGCAGTCGCTGGCGTTTTAAAGCGTCTCCAGGAAAGCTGCGCAGCGGTTTTCCGCGCGAAATGCGTCAAGAAACAAGAGGATAGAGTGGTTTCGCGATTCGAAGAAAAGCGGAACTGCTCCAGGCAATGAAGCAGGGCGGGAGGCTTCGGCCGCTCGCCCTATTTTTCCGGTGCGTGACGGGCGCGGGAAAACAGCAGCGTCGCCTTGTCGTTCAGGCGCATCGGCTTCGGATCGCAATAGCCCGCTTTTTCGGCAACACGGATCGAGGCTGCATTATCGGGAGAGATCAGGCAGACGCTGCGGTCAAATCGCGGCTGCCTGTCGAGCCAGGTGACGGCGGCTGCCAGCGCTTCCGTGGCAAAGCCCTTGCCGTGCGCCCACGCGGCCAACGCCCAGCCGGCTTCGGGAATGCCCCGGATCGGCGGCTCCATGTTCCGATGAAAGTCCGCAAAGCCGAGATCGCCGATATAGCGGGCGGATGATTTCTCGCGGACTGCCCAGTAGCCATGGCCGAGCAGCGGCCAGAGTCCACGATAGGATAGCATCCGCATCCACGACTCTCTCGAGGTGGAGACGACATCGCCGAAAATATGCTTGACGACCAGGGGATCGCTCCACATGCCGGCGAGCGGCTCGAAGTCATCGAGCCCATGCCCCGTCAGGACAAGCCGTTCGGTTTCCAGTCGCGGCGGAGAAAGCGTCGGTTCCATGAAGATAGACCTTCGATCTAGTTTTGAGGGCTTTGCTGCAGGCGCTGCGCGAGTGCATCGATATCAGGCAGGAACCAGACCTCGCGCCCCTTATTGGATTCATAGACGAAATCGCGCAGGGCATTGCTGCCCGCGACCCATTGCGAGATATCGCCGAGAATGACGAGTTGGGCGCGGTAATTGACGAATTTCTGGATGATTGCACCGGCGATGCGGGTCGAGAGCTGAAAGAATTCCGCGTTCAGGCGTGAGATCGGAACGACGACGAACCTCGCTTCAGCATCCCATGCCGCGCTGATCCAGTCGTTCACGTCCCCTTCGCCCGCCAGAATTGGACCGCTCTCATCACCGATGACGAGCTTGTGGCCGGAGATGTCTTGGACCTTATACATGTTGTTCGACTTTGCTTGCTGTTGGGAGGTGAGATTTTGCTATCATTCCGTGCAATCGGTGCGCGACGCCATATCAAATGGGGCATTGCAATCCTAGAGCCGTCGCATATCTCCGCCGGGTTCCGCCGAGGTCGGAAGCCCCTTGCCGGAGAGCCGCAGGACTGAGGCGACAAGCTTTTCGGGGTCGGTGCCGGCATCGAACTGACCGTCGATCATCAGCAGTGCCAGACCATGGGTCAAGGACCAGAGAAACAGTGCCGCCGTATCGACCTCGTCGGCCTGCATGCGTTTCGACAGGCCCGATTTGATAACCTCATATGCGGCCAGGCGCAGGGTGCGTATTCCGTCATGGCCAGCAAAGGCGGTATGGAAGCCTTCGCCGAACATCAGCCGATAAAGCCCCGGATTTTGGCGGGCAAAGGCAACATAGGCCATGCCTGCAGGCGCCAACTGCCCCTTGGCGTTGCTGGGCGCAGCCTGCAGGCTGTCGGCCAATTCGGCGAAGCCACGTTCGGCCAGCGCCACGGCAATCTCGTCCAGCCCGGAAAAATGATGATAAGCGGCCGGTGCGGAAACGCCGACGCGACGCGCGATTTCACGAATGCTGAGCGCGGTCGGCCCGCCCTCTTCGAGCAGGCCGCGGCCCGCCTCGAGCAAGGCATTGCGCAGATCGCCATGATGGTAGCGCGCCGGCGAGTTGGCCTCATTCCCGTTCAATCGATCGTCTCCAATCTTTACGACGTTAAGATTATCGGCTAATTCTTCCCCGGCTGCAATCCTGCCGTTACGGAGTTCCGGCGATGACCCATGTTCCAGCCTATGTCTATATACTGTTTCTGCTGCTGTTATGGATGGGCATCTCGCGATGCCTGCCGCGCACGATCCGCGTCGAGCGTCTCGCGATCATGCCGCTCCTGATGGCCATATTGGGCGCACGCGGTTTCGATGGGCTGTTCTCGCAGCCGAGCCTGCTCGATGTGCTTTTCGCGGCCCTGGGACTCGGCATCGGCATGGCGGTCGGCTGGCGTCATGTCAGCGGCTGGAAAATTGCAGTCGACAAGACGAAGGGGTCGCTATCGCTGCCAGGCGATATCATGATGCTTGTCATCATTCTCGCGACCTTCGCCTTCGAATTCCTGCTGCATGCCGCAGCCGCAACCCACGCCGCTTGGTTTTCCGCCCCTTTTGTCCCGCCGCTTGCCGCCGCTATCTGGGCCGGCTTCATCGGCATGTCGCTTGGCCGCAATCTGCATCTGCTTTCCCGCTATATGACCATCCCCGAGCAACCAGCCGATCAAGTGGGATAGGATGCTTCCCGGCGGGCTGCGGTCCCTGTCAATCTCGGACAGCGGCAACTCGCTGCGCGCATCGTCAAAACGGCGGCCGAGCCTGCGACTTATTCGCGTTTATTGGTCCAATCGGCAGGCGCGTGGACGAGGCTGCCGGCCAGTTCGCTGGAGATATGTGTGTTTTGCACCTTTACAGGTCTCTGCTTTCGATTTAAGTGTATTTTGCACATAATTGAAAGAGAACGCCATGCCCATGCCTTCCAGAATTCTTGTCATCGTCGGCAGCGTCAGGCCGAACCGCATATGTCCCGTCGTAGCCGAATGGGTGACGTCGGTCGGCCGCGAAATCCTGCCGGCCGAATTCGAGATCGTCGATCTCCGCGACTGGCCCTTGCCGATGGACGGAGAGCCGAGCATACCCGCGACCGGCGATTATCGCGCCGATCTCACCAAGGCATGGAGCGCCAAGATCGCCAGCGGCGATGCCTTCGTCTTCGTCAGCCCGCAATATAACTGGGGCTATCCGGCCGTATTGAAGAACGCGCTGGATCATCTCTATCGGGAATGGGCAGGTAAGCCGGCGATGATCGTCACCTATGGCGGCCATGGCGGCAACAAATGCGCCGCTCAGCTTCATCAGGTGCTGACCGGATTGAAGATGAAGCCGGTCGAAACCATGCCGGGCTTCACCCTGTCGCGCACGCGCATCGAGGCGAATGTCGGTGAAGTCGATCCAGCGACGGAATTTGCCGAGGGACGGCCGGCGCTCGAACAGGCTTTTGCGGAAATGGGGCGCGGTTGAGGGCGCATGGCCCGTTGCATCAATCTCTGCAAGGGATCGCTGCCGCCGACGGATTGAGCCATGATAAAGCTGCAATCGATCATCATCGAAGGTGAGTTGATTTTGGTCATCGATATGAATTGACGCTCGCAGCGAGGCATCCGTCACGCCATGCAGAAATCGATCTTCGCAGCCTCTCTCTTCGCGCTTTTTTGTGCAACTTCGCAAGCCCATTCCGCCATCTGGCAACCCTCGTCAGGCCATGTCCAGGTGCCGATTTGGCCCGGAGCCGTTCCGGACGCGGTGCCTGATGCCCAGCCCGAATCTGTCGGGGCAGGTTCCGCAAGCGTCACGAATGTCACCCAGCCGACAATGACCGTCTATCCCCCCGAGGGCCACAACACGGGCGCAGCCGTGGTCGTGTTTCCGGGCGGAGGATATAAGGTTCTGGCGATGGACCTCGAGGGCACGGAGATCTGCGACTGGCTGACCTCGCGCGGCATAACCTGCGTTCTGCTCAAGTACCGGGTGCCGAATTCAGGTCCGACATGGGATAAAGGGCAGCGCCATTATCCGAAGGTGCAAACGGCTCTGCAGGACGCTCAGCGTACGCTGGGGCTCGTGCGCCAGCATGCCGAGCAATGGCATGTCGATCCCCATAAGATCGGCGTGATCGGCTTTTCCGCCGGCGGGCATCTGGTTGCTGCGCTCAGCACCAATTTCTCTCGACGGATTTATGCGCGGGTTGACGATGCCGACAGTTTGAGTTGCCGGCCGGACTTCGCCATGGCCCTTTATCCCGGCCATCTATGGGTGCACGAGGATGACGACAGCACCACTCGAAACGAGACGGATATGCGCCTGCATCCGGACATTCGTGTCAGCGCCGACACCCCGCCAACCTTTCTGCTGCAAGCCGAGGACGATCATGTCGACGGCGTGGAGCAATCGCTCGCCTATTATATCGCGCTGCAGAAGGCAGGCGTCCCCACCGAAATGCATCTGTACGCCCATGGCGGTCATGCCTTCGGCCTTCGCCCCAGTAAGTCTCCCATCAGCCGCTGGCCAGCGCTGGCGGAACAGTGGCTGCACACGATCGGCGTGCTCGACCCGCAGAAAAGTGATTGATCCGGGCGGCGGTCCGGTCCGAGAAGTCATCGACAGGGAAGCATTGGCTATCTGATCGGATTTCTGTCGCGATCCGCAGCCAGCTTCAACGCGCGATAGTGCTCCGTCAGCTTCGCCAGATCGAAGGCCCGGTTGAGACCGCTCGGATTGGGTAGCACCCAGATCGAAGCGCCGGCAAATGCCTCCGGTTGCCTGCCCCATTCGATATCGGTGCGAAGGCTGATGGCGGCATAGGCGGCCTTGCCGAGAAACGCCAGGTTATCGGGAGTGAGGCGCCTGATCTTCTCTTCGAGCACGGGAGCGGCGGCAAGATAGTCGCTCTTCTTCAGCTCGCTGGCGCTTTTCGTCGCGCGCGAGACCGCCGATGTCAGGCCGAGGCCATAGTCCAGCATCTCCCGCTCTTCCTCCGCCCGCAGTAGACGGGGAGTGAAACCGGCGAGATGCAAGACCCGCCAGAAGCGGTTGCTGCGGTTGGAGAAATTGTGGCCGTCCCGCTGCGCCGTAAGGGCCGGGTTCAATCCGCAGAAGATGACGGAAAGGTGGGGCGCAAGGATTTCGGCCAAGCCGCCCGCCGATGCCGCGCTTTCGAGCGCCGCGTCCGCCTGTTCGGGAGATGTGTCATCGTGCATGTCGAATGTCCGTGCGCAAACCGGGGCTGGGCGGCTTGAAGCCGCTCGTCAGCGCTTGCTGCGCGATATCAGATTTTCCCTGACCTTCTCAAGCCAGTCGATAACCCGCCCGACCGCTTGCCCGCCCGCGCCGAAGAGTTCCGCAAGTTCGCTTTCGGCCTTTTCGCGTATCGAGCTCTCCTGATCCGGCAGCGGCGGCAGGATATGCGCGAAATAGGTCTTGTCCAGCAGCCGATGAAGCAGCCGCTCGCCCGGAAAGGGCTCGTCATTGTTGAGCGCTCGTGCTGCCTTGAGGAGAGTGCGGATATCGTACTGGACGGGGCTGATATCCGGCACCTGCTTGCGCAGGCCCAGAAGCGTGTAAACGCCGACGCGGGCCGTGCGGATCGAGCTGTCCATGGTGAAGATGATGTCGTTCGATGTTTCGACGAATTGGCCCATCAGCGCCAGGTTGGTGCATCCGGCCGGCACGACATGCGGCCTGTCGCCCGCGGCGCGCGGCATGAACATGGCGGTGATGTATGGCATCAGCGCAAGGCGTGCCTTGGTATTGGCGACGACCGCATCGAGTTGATCCTCTATTCCCAGATGATAGCAGAGCTCGGCGATGATCTCCCGGCCCGTGCAGGCCGGCATCGGCTTCTTGATATGATTGCCGTCCTTGTCCATGAGCAGCGCATAGACCCAGACGACGAGCACATCGTCAGGCTGCTCGGGAAAATGCGGCTGGCGATTGCAGGTGAAGCTGAGCACCCAGTTGGAATCGGTAAATGTGATGATCCCGCCGGTGACGGTCTTCCCCGAATAGGGATCGTTGACCGACAGCTCCTTGAGCTTGTCCACGAAGGGCGAGGGCTTGCAGGTCAGCGTGACCGACTCCCACATCGATTTCTCGGTATCGCCGTAGAATTTCTCCGGCTTGCCGAAGATCGGCGATTTCTTCGCAAGGTTCTTCCATAGCGTCCAGTCACTGGCCTCGCCGGGTTCGTGCCGCCCGCGCTGCAGCACGGGCGCCGTTTCCATGTCGCCATAGGCGGTGCCTTCTGTCATCGATCCCGTCAGCGCGAACACCACGTCATTCGGCCCGACGGCGATGGTTTGGTCCTTGCCGCCGATATCGGCACGGATCGCCGTCACGGTGCGCGCATCGCCGTCGACGTTCATGTCGAGATCATAGGCACGGGTGTCGAACTGAACCTTGACCCCACGCTCCTGAAGATGCCGGACGAGGGGACGCACGAAGCTGTCATACTGATTGTATTTGGGAAAGATGAGCGCCGACATGTCCTTGAGCCCGTCGAGCGCGTCTAGGAAGCGGTGCATGTAAAGCTTCATTTCGAGCAGGCTCTGCCAGTTCTCGAAGGCAAACATCGAGCGCCAGAGATACCAGAAATTGGTTTCGAGGAAGCCAGCGCTGAAATATTGCTCGATGGTGATGTCGTCGAGGTCTTCCTTGCGCTTCAGCAGCAGCCGGATCAGCTCCCATTGCTGCGAACGCGAGAGGCCGAGGGTCGAGAAGTCGCGGATCTCGCCGCGCCTGTGCATTAGCCGGACTTTCGAGAAGTTGGGGTCGTTGTCGTTGACCAGCCGGTATTCGTCGAGAACGCTGTAGCCCTCGGGCAGTTCGAGCGCCTGGATATCCTGGAACATGTCCCAGAGGTTGTCGTAGTTCCAGTTCATCTCGCGGCCGCCGCGGATGATATAACCTTCCTCCGGATTGCCCGCGCCATCGAGCGAGCCGCCCTCGATATCGATCGTGTCGAGGATGGTAATGTCTTCTCCGGCCATGCGGCCGTCACGGATCAGGTAGAAGGCGGCGGCGAGACCGGCGATGCCGCTACCGATGATCCAGGCCTTGCGCCCCGCGATCTGATTCCCCGGCACCGGGCGGTTGCGCATATAGGCGCCCATCATGTCGGGCGGCGGCAGGGTGTTTTCCGGGGTATGGTGCCAATAGCCCGCGGTCGTGTCGGCCTCGACCGTGAATATCTTGCCGGCATCATGGCTGGAGCCTGAAGAACCTGTCATGGAAAACCTCCCGTCGGTGGACAATGACTGCGATCAGGGCGCATGTCGGACGTGCTCGCGTTCCAGTATATATCGCGTGCAGTATTAGCATATGACGGGAATAAGGACATAGCCGTGCGCTCACCAGCCATTTCGGCCATGGACGGATTCCATAGGGATGGCGCTCCAGTCAGATCATCAAAGAGTTTGGCCGCGCAATGCTGACACTTACCGTCGGCATTGCATGCTCGCGCGAGAAGCCTCCGTCTCGCCTGATTATTGAGATGATCTCTAACGCTTAGTTATTGCGCGAAAAAATTTCCTCGTGAAAGAAAAGCGACCAGAATGTGGTTTGGAGAAAGCCTATCCCATTGATTCTGCTCGAAATTCAACTCCATGTCAGCAGCTCGCCGGTCGCCTGCTATCGATGTTTGACGCGCCGTTCCCTACGCATGCTGTGGAACTAATGACGTGCGCGATCGTTTCATGTAAGACGTTGGTACGACGCCGACCTACTCGGCTGGCCGGGTAAGCGGCGCTCTTGAGGAGTGTCTCATCATGAATATTTCGTCTGGATTTCGTTCAGCCGCGGTTGCAGCCGTTGCTGCCGTGGGAATTGGTTTTGCCAGCGCCGCGCATGCCGATAGCGGCACGGTTCGTTTCTCCGTCTATAAGGCGGCCTTCTTCGTCGGCGGCTCGGGCGGCGAAGGCACGTTGACCTTCCGTGGCAAACGCTACCCGATCTCGATCGGCGGCATTTCCGGCGGCCTCGCCTTCGGCGCTTCCAAGACCTATTTCCAGGGCACCGTGCGCAATATTCGCCGCGCTCAGGATGTGAGTGGGGTTTATGGTGCAGCGGGCGGCGGCGGCGCGATCGGCAAGGGCGCCCAGATGATCGTCATGACCAACGACAAAGGCGCCAAACTCGAACTCACGGGCAGGCAGGTCGGCCTGCAGGTCAACGCGGATATCAGCGGCTTGAGCATCACTGTGAAGTAAGGGCGAGATTCCGCCCTGATAATTCCTTGGGGGCCTGATTTGCTGAATGAGCGATCAGGCTCTCGAGAAAGACTACGCGGTGAGCGCCTCGTGCTCTTCATTCCAACCCGATTGTTTACGACTCCCATAACGCGTTGAACTTCATTACTTTTTTCGGCTCGTTCCATACCATCAGCAGCGCTGACAAAAATTACGCCTTCTGAAATCATTGGATTTTTCCGCAGAAAAGCGAAAGGCGCGGTTTCGCCATCTATCATCCGGCCCGGCCAGTCGCCTCTGCCTCGCGCCCGAATGGTTCACTGCGACCCTCCCGTTTGGCGCGGTTCGTTGAATGACGTTTCCAGCGGCTGCCGCCGTGGCACATCACGCAGGCGCAGCAATGCAAGGGCCATCTCGGCGATCGCGAACACCAGCACGGCGCCAAGAAAGCCGGCGGTGCCGACAGCGACGATCAGCCAGCCGCCCAGCATCGGAAACCCGAAGACCCCAAGAAAATAGGTGATTGCGAACCAGGTCAGTGCCGCGTTGCGCTGCTCCGGAGGACCGTCGTTGACGGCCTGTGTCTCGATGACCGCGTAGACCAGGCCATAGCCGAGGCCGAGCAAAACAGCGCTCGCAACCTGGATCAGCACACCGTAGGGAAGAGCGAAGGCAACCACCACGCCGAGGATCATCACCGACAGAAGCGTTATGGTGGCGCGGTCACCGTTGGCCCGACTGACGAGCGGGGCAAGCACGAAACGCGATGCCACCACGGTAATGGCGTAGGCGGCGAAGAAGGTGCTCGCTTGCAGGCCCGTGCCGCGCACCAGCGACGTCTGGAACGTCAGGAGACCGCTGAACACGCAGGCGCCCAGACCCACCATCAGTATGGGGTAGATGGCTTTCGTCCGAGCGATGCTCGGCAGCTTACGCACCCAGCCGTTGCTGGACTGCTGCGACGTCGTGGCTGCTGGCCTCGACGACAGGTTTTCGAACATCCATAAGAGCAGCGCCGCGAGAACGCAGGCCGCGGCGACGACGCAGAAGGCTATCGCCGTGGAGAGACCGAGGCTTCCCGTGAGCGCCCCCGCCGCGATCGGGCTGGCACCGATGCCGGCCATAAGAAAGGCGCCGAAGCGCGTGAACCAGAAGCCGCGCTCGTGATCGGTGACGCGCTCCGAAAGTGCCATCGGCGCGGCAAGATAGAAGACCCCCCAGCCAAGGCCGATGAGGAAGCCGGCCCCGCCAATCACGGGAGAAAGGGTGTGCAGCGACGCGAGAGCAAGATAGCCGGCGCAGACCGACAGCGCCCCGAGTGCAGCCATCCGGGCCGCGCCGAAGCGGCCGGCGAACCAACCGACCAGCGGGACGCCAATCAACGTGCCAAGCATGGCGCCGCCAAGCGTGATGCCGGTCTCGATCTCGCTGCCGCCGAGGGTACGGAAATGCTCTGTCAGAAGGAAGGTCGCGCCGTAACCGGCCGCCGTCAGAAAGCTCGCGACGAACAGGCAATAGGCGTGTGATGCGCGCATGATGTTTGACTCCAGCTATAATTGGCCCAAGTATTCTGTCGGAATCGTCAAAATGACAGGTCCACTTGGATTGACGTCCGGGGGCCACTCTTGCGGAGGCGGAGGTGACAGCCGAAGATTCTCGCCGGCGCGAAGGCACCGCGCATCTGGTCGATATCGAGGTCGACCGCGCATCGAGCGTGCCACTTGTCCGCCAGCTTTATCTCGCTTTGCGCCAGGGGATTGTTGCCGGCCGCATGCCGCCGGGGGCGCGGCTTCCATCCACCCGGGCGGCGGCGCGCCTATGGGGCATGTCTCGTGGCCTTGTCACCGAGGCCTACGAAACGCTGATGAGCGAAGGCTATGCGGTCGGCCGCGCCGGCTCCGGCACCTATGTCTCAACCGATGTGCCGGAGCGCGCCCGGCGCTCGGGCGGGGTGGGATGGAACCGGCCTGAGCCTGGCCGCTTGCTCTCCCGCGCCGCTCGCGCCGCGACCAACCCCGCGCCCCAATTTTCCGAGCCTCCCTCGCAGATACCCTTTGTCACCGGCCGGACGCCGCCGGATGCAAAGACGCGCGCTGTCTTGACCCGCATCGCCCATCGCCATCTCGGCGCCCTGTCGGACCACTACCGCGATCCCCAGGGCGAGGCGGTGCTGCGCGAAGCGGTGGCCGCCTATCTCCTGGCAGCGCGTGGCGTGCGCTGCACACCCGACCGCATCTTCATCACGGCGGGGTCGCAGCAAGCGATCGATCTGGCGATCCGCACGCTGATCGACCCGGGTGATTTCGTGGCGGTCGAGGACCCATGCTATCCGCCGGCCAGGCTTGCCTTGACGGTCCATGGCGCGGGGCTGGCGCCCGTGCCGGTCGATGGCGATGGCCTCGACGTCGCCGCGCTGGCGGCGCTCGCCGTCAAGCCGCGAGCCGTCTATGTAACGCCTTCCCATCAATATCCCACCGGGGCGGTTCTCTCGATGGCGAGGCGTCTGGCGCTCCTCGATTGGGCTGACGCCACAGGGGCTTGGGTCATCGAAGACGATTACGACAGTGAGTTCCGTTATGACGACCGGCCGCTGGCGGCCTTGCAAGGCGTCGATGAGCATCATTGCGTCATCTATGCCGGCACCTTCAGCAAGGCTCTGTTGCCGGGCCTGCGCCTCGGCTATCTGGTGGTGCCGGCGGATCTGGTGCCCGCGTTTCGAGTGATGCGAACGCTACTTGATCGTTTCCCCGCGCCATTCCAGCAATTGGTGGTGGCCGACTTTCTGGCCGAGGGACATTTCTCGAGCCATCTGCGACGGCTGCGCGAGGCCTATCGCGCGTCGCGCGACGTGCTGGTGTCATTGTTGCGCGCGCGCTTGTCCGATCATCTGCAGGTGAATTCCCCACACCAGGGCGTCCATCTTCTGGCTCGGCCCCGCGCGGAACACAACGATATCGTGTTGGCGCAGGCAGCGCGCCGGCATGGCGTTGCGGTTCTGCCAATTTCGCCAATGCATGTGGCGCCCATGCCCCATCACGGCCTCTTGCTCGGCTTCTCGGGCTTGACGGATGCCGAGGCCGATCTCGGCACAAGGGGTCTGGCGGCCGTGTTCGCGCACCTCAAGCACAGATGAATACGGTGGCTCGCTTCCGGAACTCAGATCAGCCGGCCTCGATAAACGGAAGGTTGGGTCTACGAGCAGGCTGTCGTGATTGAGCGTAAGGTCGCACAATGCCTTTTCAACCCATGAAGCAGCGGCAAATCTATCGCAGAGCCGAAAGGCCGAATTCCCCGGCCTTTCCCCTCACTCCCACTCGATTGTTTTAAACCCGGTTAGGTCATTGATCTAGCTGGGTTTTTCCTCATCTGAGAAGCCGGAAGCCGACGCATGGACCGTCAAAATCATACGGTGTTGTTTTTTAAGGGAAATTTCGGCGAAATTTTTTTCGCGATCATCGGTATCTATCGAGACCAATTGCCCTTCAGGTTGGTCATTTCGGCCGACGAGCTCAAAGCCATCATCTTCAAAAAGTACCGTCATCTTCGTAGCAAAGGACGCCTTCCGAGGCGAGCCCCCTCTGCCGACTAGTCGTC
This sequence comes from Martinezella tropici, assembly GCA_000799755.1. Lineage (GTDB taxonomy): Bacteria > Pseudomonadota > Alphaproteobacteria > Rhizobiales > Rhizobiaceae > Rhizobium > Rhizobium tropici_A. Next base: position 1,308,787 of record JUHI01000001.1, on the reverse strand, counting down.
GCGGCTTGGCCAACTATGCCGTCACGGTCGATAAAGCCCGCTTAACTCGCGCGAAGATTCAGGTCACGCACGGGAATGAATGCACGGTTTGTTTCGGCAGCACGCCGCTCCTTCGTTTCCAGAACCTCGATCAGCGAGACCTTGCGTGACAGCACCTCGTACAAATCAAGCCCGTCCGCGCAAATCAGGTTGGTCTGACGCCCGCGCGCGAACGCCTCAAGACCCTCGGCCGTGAAGCCGGAATTGCTCACGAACAGCCCGCGCGACCAAGATGCCTTACCCCCAACCTTGCCTGAGAAAGTCATCAAATCAGCGAACCCGATCTGCGGGCCATGCCATTTTGCCTCCACTAGGTACGTCTGGCCGTGCAGTCTGAAGCTGCCGTCGATCTGCTCGCCCACAAGGCGGAAGGCACCGCGCGGCGCGAGGCCGAATCCCCCGAACAGCTCGTTGAGAAACCCTTCGAAGCGCAGCCCACGTGTGTGCGGATCTAGCTTGGTGATCTCGATGAGCAGCGTTGCGAGTTCCTGCGCTTTCGCCGCAGTCAGCGTTGCCGTCGCCTGTGGTGCAGGCTCCTCTGCCTTCGGTGAGCCGAAGCTCTTGAGGAAGCCCGGATCGAGCAACTCCGGAATCTTAAATTGCACACCGGGAAGGAGGCTGTTCAGTCGATCAATTTCTTCGCGGCTAAGCGCATTTCGCTTGCCGCGCCGATAGGTCATCGCCTGCCGGACGATCGCCACGATGAGCTTGGTGAAACACGACCGGCGCTGTTCGAGCGTCGCGGTCAAGAGCTGCACGATCGCGGGCCGCTTGCTGCCTGCGACCCACAAATCGCCAACACCAGCATGCGCAGCGGCAAGCGGAAACGCGGTCCTGTTGTTTCCGCTTCCGGGGAGAAAATCGTAGAGAAGGTCCGCCAGGTCTTCAACCGCCTGGGCTTCACGAAACGACATCATAACCTACCAGCCCTCGGTCTCCATCATCCCCGCCTCGAGTTCATCCATGTGCGGAAGCGCGCGCCAATCCCGCCGCGGGCTGCCAACAACTCATAGCGCTGAGATCCGACGAATGATGTGCCCCCGGATCGTCATAGAATTCATATGACGACTCTCAATCTAGCAAGATTGTAAGCTTCATGCTACACAATCCCAAGATCCGTAGCACGAAGAAGGCAGGCGAACTGCTGTTGCGGAGCGCCGCCGCCAGGACGGGGCTCCTTCGGCTGCTGAACTTGTGGGGGGCAAGCAGTGATCCTGACGGACAACGAGACGAAGGTCGACCTTCTCAACAACGAGGCGATCGCGGCAACCATCATCAAACTCTTGCGCGACCGGCCCGATCAACCAGTGACTGTTGGTGTCCATGGCGATTGGGGCGCCGGCAAGTCTAGTGTGCTGGAGATGATCGAGGCCGGCTTCGAGGGGGAAGCGAAGGTCCTGTGCCTCAAGTTCAATGGTTGGCGTTTTCAGGGATTCGAAGACGCTAAAATTGCGCTTATCGAGGGCATCGTCACAGGGCTCATCGAAAAGCGACCCGCTCTCACCGCGGCGGGCGAAACGGTCAAGGATGTCTTTCGCCGGATCGACTGGCTCAAGGTGGCAAAGAAGGCTGGTGGGCTCGCCTTCACCGCTTTTACCGGAATTCCGACGCCCGATCAGATTCAGACCATCGTCGGCACCTTGGAAGGCTTCCTCGCCAATCCGGCAAAGCTCGCCACCAAGGATAATCTCGAAGCCGCAGTCGAAGGCGTGAAAGGCCTGTTGAAGCCGAAGGGCGAAGGCGACTCGACCAACGTTCCCGAGGAGATCAACGCATTCCGGAAGGCCTTCGACGATCTCCTCGACAAGGCGGGTGTCGAGCAACTCGTCGTCCTGATCGATGACCTCGATCGCTGCTTGCCCGATACCGCGATCGAGACCTTGGAGGCCGTCCGCCTCTTCGTCTTCACGTCCCGCACCGCCTTCGTCGTTGCCGCCGACGAGGCGATGATCGAATATGCGGTGCGCAAACACTTCCCCTATCTGCCAGACACCACTGGTCCGCAGACATATGCCCGGAACTACCTTGAGAAGCTCATCCAGGTGCCCTTCCGCATCCCTGCGCTGGGCGACACGGAAACGCGGATCTATGTGACGCTCCTCCTCGTCGGCGCCGAACTCGGCGACAACGACGAGGCGTTCAACGCCTTGATCAAGGTCGCTCGTGAACGGCTTAAGCGCCCGTGGACCTCGGGTGCGCTCGATGCTGTCACCGTCAGAACCGCTCTCGGGAGCAAGGCTTCGCGCGCCAACAATGCGTTGGCGCTCAGCGATCAGATCGGACCGATCCTCGCCAGCGGAACCAAGGGCAATCCGCGTCAGATCAAGCGATTCCTCAACACGCTCGTCTTGCGGCAGCGGACCGCCGAAGCGAGAGGGTTTGGAGATGACGTTAAGCTGCCGGTGCTCGCAAAACTCATGCTCGCTGAGCGGTTCCTGCCCCGCCTCTTCGATCAGATCGCCGCGGCCGCCGCGGCTGCAGCAAATGGCAAATGCCCGGACCTATCAGCACTCGAAGCGGCGGCGACCGCCAAGGATGACGCGAAAACTGCGGCCAAGCCGGAGAAGGCCGCTGCCAAAGGCGACGACGCCGTGAAATCGACCGAGAGCGCACTCTTGAGCGAATGGCTATCGTCGCCTGCGATCAAAGCCTGGGCGGCGGTGCCAACTGCGATTGGTGGCGAGGATCTTCGCCCCTACCTCTTCGTCGCAAAGGACAGGAAGGATTATTTCGGCGCCGCCTCAGTGCTCGGCCATCTCGCTACCGTGGTCGAACAGCTCTTCGGCGGGAAATTCGCGGTGCAGGGCCTCGAAGCCGATCTCAGGCGCCTGGCCACGCCTGAAGCCGCGCAGATCTTCGAAGCCGTGCGCGGCCGCATCGTCGGTGGGGACAGCTTTGACACTGAGCCGCCTGGCGCGGCGGGTTTGGCGGTTCTCGTCAAGGCTCATCCGACCCTGCAGGCCAATCTCGTCGATTTCCTCGAAGCGCTCCCGCGAGATCGTCTCGGTCCATGGGTCTGCGGCGGCTGGGAAGGTGTTCTCAAGGACGGCGATGCGACCCAACGCTTCGACCGCCTTCTTCAGACCTGGGGCAAAGAAGGTGGCGCGATGCTCAAGGCGGCGGCCATGGGTGTTCTTCGCACCCGCCAGGGAGTCCGCTGATGGGCACCTCCAGTGCATTCGGCGGCCAAGGCGGCGGGACGCCCCTCGTTCCAAGCTGGCTAGGCGATGACGGCGCACCGCCTGCCGCTCCAGACGGAGCTCCTCCCGATGGTGGACCACCAAACGATCCGCCAGCAGACGGTGCCCCACCAGCCGCTCCTCCGGCGCCGCCGGCCCGCCCGCCCATACCGCCGGTAGCCGATCCCGCGCGCTTCTCGGCCGCTCGCAATAACTTCTCGCGTTTCGCTGGTTCGGGCGGCAGCGACCGCAAGAGTCTCGGCCGAGCCGTGTCGCACTATGTGGGCTCATCGGCAGGTGGGGCGCGCACGGCGGCCGCAAGGATGGGATCGGCGCGCGGCGCAGGCAGCCGCTTGCTTGGCTTCCTGTCGGACGCCGTTGCGCGCGGCGCGACTGAAGCGCTTCGCGCGCTCAACCTCGGCGCTCTCGCAGGCCGCCCGATCGAAGAAATCTTTCTCGGTTTGGCGGACTATGTGTGTCCTGACGGCGGTTCGATCGACGAAGGCATCGCACGCGAAGCGTTCATCGAAACCATCACAGACCTCGCCGGTGCAGGCATTACCGACCTCGATGGCCTCACCGCCGATCAGATGCAGACTGTGTTCGAGCTGTATGCGACCAACGCGATCGAAGCACGGCTCTGCAACGACATTGGCGCGAAGACGATCACCCTGCCGTCGGATAGCCGCGAAGCCGCGCGCGTGCAGGCGCAATTGAACGACTTCATTCGGCGCGGGGTGGCTGATGCGCTCACGGTCGCCCGCGCCGCGGCTGCCGCGCTGACGCCCGATCGCGTACTCCAGTTCGTCGGGCGCATCTACCAGCAAGCGTTCGGGATCTTGCAGATCATGGGCGATGCGGAGGCGGAAGGCGCATGAGGAGACACGTCATCATAGGCCGATACGGCCCCGGCGACCGCAGCCGCTTTCCACTTGGCGATGGGGAGGTCGAAACCCGCCTCGACCTGGTTGTCGGCGAGCGAACACTCGATCACGGGATCGGCCGCGCAATCGGCGATCTGTCGCGGCTTGGCGTTCATCCTTCAGAGATCGGCGTGGATATCCTGGTCCTGGCCGCCCACGTCCACGCTGCTGACACGCGCATTTCGCGGGCGAGTGAATCGCAGGATGGCTGGACCCGCGAAATCCGGCTGATCGTCCCGGTTTCCGATCCTGATCGATGGACAGCCGTCGCGCCGACCTTCGTCCGGATGCTGAACTTTCTCACCGGCGACCGCTGGTCGATCGCGTTTCGCGCCCGACCGCGCCGTTTCGTCAGGGTCGCTCCCGCACGCCCTGCTCGGCTCATCGGTCCTCCCTTCGACGATCTCGCGCTCTTCTCGGGCGGCCTCGACAGTCTCATCGGCGCAATCGATGCCCTCGAGAATGGCCGTACACCGCTTCTCATCAGTCACGCCGGCGAAGGTGCGACCAGCGATGCGCAGTCCACCATCTTCGACACATTGAAGACCCACTATCGAGGCCGCGCCTTCGATCGCTTGCGCCTCTGGATGGCATACCCGGACGGTTTCGTCCGCGGTTCAGGCGGAGAGAACACAACCCGCGGCAGGTCGTTCCTGTTCTTCGCCCTCGGCGTCTTCGCTGGAAGCGGACTCGAGGGGGCGTTCACCTTGAAAGTGCCCGAGAACGGCCTCATCGCCGTCAACGTGCCGCTCGATCCATTGCGCCTCGGCGCACTGAGCACGCGCACGACCCATCCTTTTTACATCGCCCGTTGGAATGACGCCCTCCATGGGCTCGGCCTGAACGGCAGGATCGAAAATCCCTATTGGGATAGGACCAAAGGCGAGATGGTCGCGGCCTGCTCCAACGGCGCGTTGTTACGTCGGCTCGTACCCTCATCGCTATCCTGCGCGTCCCCAACCAAGGGGCGCTGGCAGGGTCTCGGCACACAGCATTGCGGCTATTGCCTGCCTTGTCTCATCAGACGGGCAGCACTCGTTGCCGGCCTACACCCCGATCCAGATCCCACCGTCTACACGGTCGATGACCTCACCGCCCGCGCGCTCGACACACGCCAATCAGAAGGCGTCCAGATTCGCTCTTTCCAGCTTGCGATCGAGCGGCTTCGCGCCCGGCCGGCGCTGGCGCCGATTCTCATCCACAAGCCGGGGCCGCTCTTCGATGAATCGCCGGCTCGGCAAACAGCCCTCGCTGGCGTGTACCAGCGCGGCCTTGAAGAGGTTGGAGCACTCCTGGCAGGTGTGAGGACGCGGCCGGGATGACCGAGAATGCTCAAGCCGTCGGTGTCGATTTCCACTGCCATCTCGACCTCTATCCCGACCATGAGGCCGCGATCGCAAGGGCAGAAGCCGCTCGGATCTACACGCTGACCGTCACGACGACACCGAAGGCTTGGGCGCGCAATCATGAACTCACGCGTCATACCCGCTTCGTGCGCGCTGCGCTCGGGCTGCATCCGCAGCTTGTCGCGGAGCGCGCCGGCGAACTGCCGCTATGGGAGCGTCACCTGCCTGAGACACGTTACGTCGGTGAAGTCGGTCTTGATGCCGGCCCGCGCTTCTACAAATCGCTAGATACCCAAAAGCATGTGTTCCGCAGCGTCCTTGAGCGATGCGCAGAAGCCGGTGGCAAGATTCTCACGGTCCACAGTGTCAGAAGCGCTCCAGCGGTGCTCGAGATGATCGAACAATATCTCCCGCAGGATCGCGGCACCGTCGTGCTTCACTGGTTCACCGGAAGCAAGAGCGAGGCTCGACGTGCGGCGACGCTCGGCTGCTATTTCTCCGTCAATGCCGAGATGACCCGCTCGGATCGCGGCCGCTCCCTCGTCTCCGACTTGCCCATCGATCGGATACTGACTGAGACAGACGGCCCCTTCACTCAGGTTGACGGTCGTCCCAGCGAGCCCGCTGACGTAAAAACTACGGTCGCCGCGATCGCCGACGTCCGGAGGATCCCGGTCGATGCCGTCACGATGGCGGTAAGATCGAACCTTCGCTCTCTACTGAGGTGATCCCCCTCAAGGGGTCTAGGAAAATTGTAATCTTCGTGCTACATATCTGGCCGATCTGTAGTGCGAAGGTGCCAAAATGCCCACTCCACACAACCCTCCAGCTGCGGTGCGACGCGCACTGCGCAAGCTTGGGGCGGACATCCATGATGCCCGTCGACGCCGACGGCTGCCGATGGCGGTCGTAGCCGAGCGCGCCTTCACGTCTCGCTCGACATTGCAAAGGGTCGAAGCTGGGGACACCAACGTCAGCATCGGCATTTATGCCGGCGTCCTGCAGGCGCTTGGCCTGCTCGACGGCCTGAGCCAGGTCGCCGACATCAGCAACGACAGCGTCGGCCAAGCTCTCGCCAGCGCCGATCTGCCTAAGCATGTCCACCTCAAGCGGCCAACCGGATCGTCCCGCGATGACTGACTTCGAGGTCCATGTCGATTTGGACGGCCGCACACGCCAGGTCGGACTGGCGAGGAGCAATCGCGTCCGGGGCACCGAGACCATCCTCTTCGAGTATGACGGCGCATGGCTTGAGGACCCGGACCGCTTCTCCCTGGAGCCAGCCCTTGCTCTGACCCGTGGCGCCTTCGCCCCTCCTGCCGGTCTTGCGACATTCGGCTCCATCGGTGACTCAGCGCCGGATACCTGGGGCCGGCGCCTCATGCAGCGCGCCGAACGCCGTCTCGCCGATCGGGAAGGCCGCGCGGTTCGCACGCTTGTAGAAAGCGACTACCTCCTTGGCGTCGCCGATGAGACCCGGCTTGGCGCACTCCGATTCCGCTGGGTCGGCGAAGAGATTTTCCAAGCGCCGATCCGTGCGGGCGTTCCTGCCCTGATCGAGCTTGGCCGATTGCTCCAGATCACCGAACGGGTTCTCCGGGACGAGGAAACGGATGAAGACCTGCAGCTCATCTTTGCCCCAGGCTCCTCCCTCGGCGGTGCCCGCCCGAAGGCGTCGGTCATCGACCAACATGGTCACCTCTCCATCGCGAAATTCCCGAAGGAGACCGACGACTACAGCATGGAGACCTGGGAAGAGATCGCGCTGCGGCTGGCCGGCCAGGCAGGTATCGCCACCCCTCAGCACGAACTGATCGACGTCGCCGGCAAGGCGGTCATGTTGTCGCGACGCTTCGATCGTGACGGGGCGATCCGCACCCCGTTCCTGTCGGCGATGGCGATGATGGGCGCCAAGGACGGCGAGCGCGGCAGCTATCCGGAGATCGTCGATGCCCTTGCTCAACATGGCGCCCAGGGGAAGACAGACGCCCACGCCCTCTATCGGCGTGTCGTCTTCAATGTCCTGATTTCCAATGTCGACGACCACCTCCGCAATCACGGTTTCCTGTGGCTGGGAAAAGCGGGCTGGTCTCTCTCGCCGGCATACGACCTCAATCCCGTTCCGACCGATCTCAAGGCGCGGGTGCTGACGACGAACATCGATCTCGACGAGGGCACCTGTTCGCTCGATCTGCTGGAGGCGGCGTCGGAGTTTTTTGCGCTCACGCTACCGCAAGCCCGCGCGATTATCAAAGAAGTCGGGACCGTGACCGCGACCTGGCGCGATACAGCCAAGGCGGTCGGCGCACGCCCGGCCGAGATCAACCGCATGGCCAGCGCCTTCGAGCATGACGATCTCAAACGGGCGCTGGCGCTATGACGAGGACATTTCTTCACAGCTTCGAGCCAGCGACAGCGAGCCCTATCACCGGCACCACCGTCGACTTAGAAGTCTCAGACATCGAGGATGCCGGCATTCGGGAAGTGCTGCAGACGCCCGGCGCGACCTACGGCGCGTGGTCGATCCTGGACGCATTGCTTGCTCCGACCGGCGCGGGAACGCCGTTCATCTTCAAGGAGCCGCTCGGACAAGCACGTGAAGTCAAAGTCGCCCTGTCAGGCCTGTTCGGACGCTTCGTCGCTCGCGCCTATCTTGAGCGCTATTTCAATCTCTCGATCTTCGCCCATCTCGGCAGCCGAACGATTGATCTCGATCGCCGCCGGCGAGTCAAGGTCACGCGCCTGTCGCGTGGCGATCTACCCGATTGGATCGCCTGCGCCGCCGATCTGTCGTCCCTGACAGTGGCCGAAGCGAAAGGCTGTCATGATGTCGGAGGCCCGGCAAAAGCGCTGGACCGCGCCTGGACGCAAGCCGGACGGATCAACATCACCGCACAAGGCCGCAAGGTCACGGTGAAACGCATTGCGATCGCAACGCGCTGGGGCATGGCTGCGGCGGGCCCAACCGAGGCCCACCTCTCGGTCCGTGATCCGATCGATGAAGGCGAGCCTATCGATCCCCAAGAGAAGGACGCACTCTTCATCGGTCTTCTGCGCCTGCACATCGCCAATTTGATCAAGCCGCTCGGCCACGCCGAGCTGGCCGGCGCGCTCTACCGCATCGCCCACCAGCCATTCGCGCGAAGGCTCCAGGACGACCTCGGCCGCGCTCGGACGCTGCTGGATGCTGCTCCGGTGAGGGAGGTGGAGAAGGCAACCGCCATGGGCGGGCTGATCGGCGGGATCGTCACGCGTGCGGGGCCGATCACTGACGCCGCCGCCGCGCCGGCCGATCAGGAGGCGCTCGCCCGCCTCAACCTCCGGCCGGTCTTCGTCGGGATCGAGCGCGACCTCATCCGCGCGGCCATCGACGCAGAGCCGCAGGCTGTGCGTACTCGCCTGACCCAGACGGTGCATCCGGATGAATTTGCTCGGCCTGACCGCGCCGGCGGCTGGATCGTGCCGCTCGGTCAGGAGCGACGCATCACAGGCGGCACCTGACAGGTGACCACCGAACATAAGGACCATGGTGAAAGAGCCGACACCAGACGCGGCACGATCAGGGGGCAGAATGATGGAAGCGCAGGAGAACGATCTTTCGAATGAGGCGGCGGCGCTCGCCGATATCCTCAAATGGTCGGCGGACCTGCCGGCCTGGCAACGCGACGCGCTGCGCCGGCTGTGTAGCCAGACCAAGTTGGAGGCAGCCGACATCACGGCCCTCCTCGCGATTTGCAAGGGTGACGCGACAGCCGTCCCGCTCGACGCGAGCCACATCAGGGACCCAGCGGCCAGCCATGCCGTCGTCAGCCTCGGTGCCCTCCACAGCCTGTCGCATGTCAACGCGCTGGCGCCGGGCGAACGCCTCTCGTTCGGCAAGACGGGCCTGACCGTCATCTACGGCGACAACGGCGCCGGCAAATCCGGCTACGCCCGCGTCCTGAAGCAACTCTGCCGGGCGCGCTCGCCGAAGGGCGACGCGATCCTTCCAAACATCTATGCGGCCGGCTCCGGCACCCCAGCCGCCAGCGTCGACTTCTTCATCGGCGGACAGAAGCGAAGCGCATCCTGGACCCAGGGGAACGCCCCCGATCCAATGCTCTCGGCCGTCAGTGTCTTCGACTCGCGCACTGCCAATGTCCATGTCGAGAACACCAACGATCTCGCCTACACGCCGCTGCCGCTCCGAATCCTCGCCGGTCTCGCGCAGGCATGCCAGGATGTGAAGGCCAAACTGGCTTCCGAGATAAAGGCGCTCCAAGAGCAAACACCCGCGATCCTGTCGAAGCCCGAATGCAAGCCGGACACGCCCGTCGGCAAGCTGATCGCCGGTCTGTCGGGCAAGACGAAGCAGGAAGCCGTCGAGAAGCTCGCGGGCGTGACAGCGGAAGAAGAAACTCGGCTTCAAACGCTCAATACCGACCTGGCCAGCGATCCTGCGCGCACGGTTCGGCAGCTCCAGAGCCAGGAAGCCCGCATCAAGTCGGCGATCGAGCAGCTCGAGCGGTTGTTCGCCGCCGCCACGGACGAAACCCGGGCAGCGCTCCGCGACGCCCATACGCACCTTGCAACGGCGCGCTCGGCCGCTGCCGCCGCCTCCGCTAACCTGTTCGCCGATGAACCGCTGCCCGACATCGGCTCGGACGTCTGGAAGGCCTTGTGGGAGGCAGCCAGGGATTATTCCCGCGCATCCGCCTATCCCGACCGGCCGTTCCCCGTGACCGAGATTGGAGCCCATTGCGTCCTCTGCCAGCAGCCGCTCAGCGAGGAAGCCTCGAAGCGGCTCAGCAGGTTCGAGGCTTTCGTACAGGACGAGAGCAAGCGCCGTGAACAGGAAGCCGCGGACGCGTATGACAAGAAGCTCGAAGAGGTCTCATCGCAAGCCATCTCGATGAAGGATCTCGCCGCGATCGTCGCGACGATCCGCGATGATATCGGCCAGGAGGAGGTCGCAGGCACCCTTCGCCGCGGGATCCTGCACCTGGCTTGGCGGCTGCGCGCCATTCTGCGAACCCATACCCTCGCGACTCTGCCCGATCTTCCGCCCCCAGCCACCATCTCGCTCGATCCACTACGCATGGCCCTCAGCGGTATCGCTACGCGTATCGAAGGCTTGCAGTCGGAGGCCAGCTCCCCGCAGCGCGCCGCGCTCATCGCCGAGCGCGACGGCCTTGCGGACCGCAAATGGGTCGGCCTGGTGAAAGCCGATGTGCTTGCCCAGATCGAGCGCCTCAAGGCCGTCGAGGCGATCGAGAAAGCCAACAAGGACACAGCCACGAACAAGATCACGACCCAGAGTGCGCGTATCGCCCAAGCGCTCGTCACCAACCGCCTGCGCGGAAGGTTCGCGATCGAGGTGGACAAGCTCGGCGTCGCGGGTCTCGCCATCGAGCTTCAGCAGGCCAAGACCACCGCCGGCGTCCCCTTCTTCCAGGTCCGGCTGATCAACAAACCGAACGAGCCGGTCGGCAAGGTCCTCAGCGAAGGCGAGCATCGTTGCGTCGCGCTGGCCGCCTTTCTCGCCGAGCTGTCGACCATCGATGCGCAGTCAGCGATCGTGTTCGACGATCCCGTCTCCTCGCTCGACCATTTGCATCGCGACAGGGTCGCCGCTCGATTGGCCGAGGCCGGCCAGACACGCCAGGTGATCGTTTTCACCCACGATATGGCGTTCTTGCTTCTTCTCGATGAAGCGTGCCGGGCGACGAAGGACCGGGAAGCGACACCGGTCGCGTACCGCCTGATCAGCCGTGGCCCGGAAAATGCCGGCTATTGCCATCAAGACCCGCCCGCCAATGTCATGCCGCTCGACAAGGTGATCGACGGGATGAAGGCCCACCTCGCCAACGTGAAAATCCATCACGAACGCGGCGATCAGGCGAGATGGCTGCGCGAAGTAACGTCCTTCCAGGACCAACTCCGCACGACCTGGGAGCGCGCCGTCGAGGAAGTGGTCGGGCCGGTGATCCGCCGCCTGTCCCGTAAGGTGGACACAGCAGGCCTCATCAAGCTCACAGTCCTCACCGATGTCGATTGCACCGCTATGCGAGAAGCGTTCGGGCGTTGCTCGGCGCTCCTTCACAGTCAGCCCGGTGAGATCAATCCGCGGTTGCCCGCGCCATCGGCAATCGAAACCGAAATTGACGCGCTAGAAAAGTGGATCGCCGATATCCGGTCGCGGCAGGAGAAGGCCGCATGATGATGAAGCTTCAGGCCACGCGGCCTCGCGTCGGAGGCGCCCCTTTATGGTGAAATGGTCCGAGCTGAAACGGGCGTCTGACATCGTCCTAGCCGTCTGGCCCCACTACCGTCCCCTGTTCGAGCGCTGGTTCATGCAGGAGCTCATCGACAAGGGCGAACTCGCGCCGATTTGGCGGGAGCGCATGGTGCCGGGGGATAACGACACGGTCTTTGCCGACCATTATCCCGATCGCGAAGCTGCCATCGCGGCCGCCAACGCGCTCAATCCAACCTTGCTGCAGGCGCTTTCCGCGCGCTCCTTGGACCCCATCGTCAAGCGATCGCTCGAACTCAAGATCGACAAGGCCCTGCAGGCAAAACAGCGTCTGCAAGACGAAGAAGCGCTGATGCTCGCGGAAGCCTTGCGCCGTCACGCCGATGACGAACGGCCGGACGCCACCGCCCTAAAGCTCGCGCCGGACTCCGAGCGCTATCGTCAGGATCTCGCCGAACAACTGGCCGAAATGCCGTATCTGAGATTGGCCAAGGTCGGTCGTTCAAACAACCGATGGACCCACGCACTCCTGTACCTGGGCCCGGATGGCGTTTGGTCGAAGCCCTATCACGCCGGCGAGAAGGCCGCGCAGACCGCAGAACGCGCAAAGATCGCCAATGGATTCGATCTGAGCGCCAGCACCCATTGGGGAAAGGCAAAGGCCAAGATCCGACAGATCCTTCTGCCCCGCGCCAATCAATTGCTCCAACTCGCGAGCGTTCAGCGGATGCTCGCCGAAGCTCTTGCGCGGGGCGAACGTGTGCTCGTCTCAAATGGCATCGTCTTCTGGTACGAGCCGGACGGCGGTATCGGCTGGCAGGTCAAGGAGACATCGTCGACGCGCGAGTCCGAAGGCGCGACAATCTGGAAGGAAGGGACGATCCTCTCCACCAATCACGGCCGCCTCGTTGTACTGCCCTACATCAAGGAAAATGGAGAGCACGTCCGGGGCCACACCAAGAACGGCCCGAACGACGGTAGCGCCTTGCCGCGCCATCGCGACCACTATGCCGAGATTCCGTTCTCGCTCTACGACGGTGATCTCATGATCGGGCTATTCGGGGAACTGCCCTACGAATGAAGAAGAGGTGGAACCGCGGTTGCGCTGGTGCTGTGCGGCAGTCGAAACCCTGTCGACCCTCGCACCGTCTCAAAATCGGTTTTCCGAAGATCTGGAAAACCTGAAATCCGCAAGGAAGGAAAATCGCACATGACCGCATGGACGTTGGAGGATCTTCGCCGGCTCGATCTGAAATACGCGGAGGAAGATATCCACGTCCATCAGCGGCCATTCCGCGCCGCAATGGAGCTTCTTGGTTCTAACTTCGTCATAGGCGTTAGCGGACCCCCCGAAATCAACCAGATCATGGACGCCTATGCCGCCATGATGCCCGAGGTCAGTACGAGCTGGCCAGGTGCTGGGATCGGTTTCGCCGCGTCCGTCGATCAGGTCCGCAAGCTCACCTTCCCGGTCGTGTTCGGCCAGGTGTCGCTCCAGCCCTGGCAGGTAGCAGGGTTCTCTAGCGCCGAGGAATGGTGGAAATGGTGCAGGCAGGATCGGACAATCGCGGGCGAAGTTGCCCTCGCGATTGCCGATCTCCACGACCTCACCAATGGCTTGAATGAAGTCGAACAGGGGAATCCGGCGGCGGTCACGCTCTGGCGCATGGCGCGGTCCAATCTCGAAGACGTGGCGAACACCCTCCCGACGACGTTCAGCCATGACTCTGTGATTCAGCCGATCTGCATGGTGGCCGAACTCTCGATGAAGGCAGCCCTTGTCCGGGATGGTGTCGACCCGGATTCCTTCAGAAAGGGCAAGGACGGTCACAATCTGCCGACGCTTTCCCGCCGTATGGCGGACGCGCGCGCGCACCGCGATGACCCGCGCGTTCAGGCCGTCGTCGGCGCCCTGCCGCCTTATGTCGAAAGCCGATACAAGCCGGCCGGATTGAAGCGGCTGCAGGTCGTCAGGCTCGCTTTGGGAGTGCAATTCATCGCCGCATCAAGCCTGCGGCGCATCGCCAGCGCTGATCTCGCGCTCCAGATGGAAACCGACGAATGGCCCGGTCCACGCCAACCCTTCCTCATCTAAAGCGCGGGACAGAAGCCGGAGAGAACCGAACAATGACGAAGCACCCGCCACGATGGCAAGCGCATACGGCGAAAGACTATGATGCCGCCATGTCCGCGCGCTGTGGACAGCTATCGGCCGAGATCGTTGCAGATCCCCATCGGCGAAAGGCTATCTTAGCCGATCCGCTCGACCTGCATCGGGAATTGTTTGCGCCTTTCGCGCCGTCCGATCACCCCGAATATGCAGGCACCTATCGCGGCACGCCCGGCACCGCGCTCTTCGACCGGAGAATTTCTGCCGGGAGCCAACTCGAGCCGGGCAAAGACTATGAATTCTGCTTGCCCGGCGAAGTGGCGCCGCGCATGACCGAGTTGCTGAAGAACTCTCGAGATTTGCTTGCAGACACCAACGCAGACGACTTCGGCAGGCTGGTCGCCTTGACCTATACCTTCTGCTGGTTCGGGAAGATTCACCCCTTCCTTGACGGCAACGGCCATATCGACGATGCGCACGAGTGCGTCCGGGGCGACATAATCGTCGAGGCAAGGCGGAAGCAGGCTGACCTGACCGCGTTCTGTTCCTTCGATGAAGCTCACGAACACCTCAGGGCAAGCCTTAATCAGGTGTAGATTCTAGTAGTGTACGCGCCTCTCGGACAGATGTAGCGATAGTCTTACGTCCTTACACTGACATTATTCCACCTCGCCGCGCACCTTCGGTCGAAAGCACCGGCGAGCGCTACAGCATGTAACCCACGTCCGATGCGCCCGTTGGATAGGCGAACATGGTGGAGCGAAGGTCGGCGGCGGTCAGGCCGTGGCGGATCGCCAACCCGAAGAGGTTGATCACCTCGTCGGCGCCCGGCCCCACCAGATGCGCGCCGAGGACCAAGTCACTGTGCTCCTCGATCAGCACCTTGTGACCGTAGACTCGCTCGGCCAGCCGGCGGGCGGTGAACCAGTCCGGCGTCGAGGCGGCGTTGATGCGGAACACCAGCCCGCGGCGACGGGCCTCCGCCTCCGAGAGGCCGACAGCGGTGATCGGCGGCACGGTGAAGACCACGCTCGGCACGCCGCGATAGTCCGGCCGGTGCGAAGCGCCATCCAGCAGATTGGCGGCCACCACCTTGGCGTCATGGCTGGAGACCGGCGTCAGGGGCGGCCCACCCCCCGCAGCGTCGCCGGCGGCAAAGACCCGTGGGTTGGAGAGACTCCGCAGGTGGTCGTCGAGCTGCAGGCGTCCGTCCTGCACCGCCACCTCGCCGGCGGCCAGGTCCAGGGTTTCTAGGTCGGGACCGCGCCCGGCGGCATGCACCACGAGATCAGCCGCGACGCTGAGGTCCGGTGCGCCCGGACGGCTGGCATGGACGAGCAGGCCGCCCTGGCCCCGCTCGACGCGGGTGACCGTGGCGCCGGTCTCGACGGCGATACCGAGTTCATAGAAGCGCGGCATGAGCCATCCGACCAGGTCGGGATCGAACTGCGGCAGAAGCCGCGGCGCGCGCTGCAGGATGGTGACCTCAGCGCCGGCGCGCGCCGCCAGGTGCGAGAACTCCGCGGCGACGTAGCCGCCACCGATCAGCACGATGCGTCGTGGGAGGCTGTCAAGCTCCAGGAAGTCGTCGCTAGTGCTGACCTGCTCCTCGCCTGGGATGCCCAGCGGGACCGGGCGTGCGCCGGTGGCGATCAGGACATGGCGGGCCTGCAAGGTCCGGCCGTCCACCTCGATTGTGTCCGGGCCCACGAAGTGGGCGAGCCCTTGGAAGGCGTCTACCCCTAGCTCGGCGTATCGGTGCTCCTGTTTGGCGGGGATCGGATCGGTGAAGGTCCGCTTGAACGCCATCAGAGCCGGCCAATCGATGGCCAGGGCGCCTTCGACGCCATGCCCAGCCATGCGCCTGGCCGCGTCGATGGCTTCTTCGCCGCTCACCAGCATCTTCTTGGGATCGCAGCCGCGCAAGGCGCAGGTGCCGCCGAACGGCCGGTGATCGATCACGGCGACGGACCAGCCCGCGGCGCGGACCTTCGCAACGGCAACCTGGGCCGCCGTACCGCTGCCGATGACGATCAGGTCGTAGGAAATCATGACGGCCACTCCATCCGCATCGGCGCGAAAATCGCGAGGCCAACCTCCAGGGCATCGGTAAGGCTCAAGCGGACCCCATCCTGGCTGGCGGCCGGGTTGTTCGCGCGCCAGGTCTCCAGGTGAGCGTCATCGCAGAAGAACGCCTGCAAGGTGCAGAGCGAAGACGCCGCACAGCCGGCAGCGTAGCGATGGCCGGACCAGACAACGATCCCCGAGGGCTCGACCTGTTCCAGTTCGCGGCCGTGGCTCCGCGTGTGGATGGCGAGCGGACGCGCGCACTGACGGCACGCCGAGCGGACGGTGATATCGCGCTCCAGCATCGCCCCGACGCCAAGCGCGTCGATGGCGCACATGGCGCCCACCGCGAAACCGCCGGCCTCCACGTGATTTTCGGTCGGACCATCGGTGAACGGATAGGCGCCGCTTATCTGGCCGGCAGCGTCGATAATGAGGAGATCGCGTCCGGTCAGGCGCTGCAGCACGCTGTCGGCCTCATCGATGGCGAGCCCGGCCGCTGCGGCGACATCCGCGATCTCTGGAGCGTGCCCGCTCAGGGCGTAGCCGCTCAGGACGATGCCGTGGATTCGGCTCTCGGTCTCATCTAGCCCATCCCACTTGGGGCTGATGAAGGCCTCGACGACGGCCCTCAGCGCGTTTTGGGCCTGTGGCGTCGTGACCGCTCCCCAGTCTGGGATGATCACGCCGCCTGGAAACTCGACGGCGGGCCGTTCGGCGGTTTCAGCGTGTGAGGTAGGAGTCATCATCAGGCGTGTGCTCCGTTCGCCGTCCAAAGTGAATCTTCAACCGGCGCAGCAGGAGAGCTGCTCCACATTCTTGGAGAAGGTCTGGGCCGCGAGCTTCAGGCCTTCCACCATTGTCAGGTAGGGAAACAGCTGGTTGCCCAGCTCGCCGACGGTCATACGCGCCCGAATGGCGAGCGCCGCCGTCTGGATGATCTCGCCCGCCTCCGGCGTCACCGCCTGGACGCCGATGAGCCGGCCGCTACCGGCTTCCGCAACCAGCTTGATGAAGCCGCGGGTGTCGAAGTTGGCGAGCGCGCGCGGGACGTTGTCCAAGGTCAGGAGCCGGCTGTCGGTCTCGATCCCGGCGCGGTGGGCCTCAGCCTCGCTGAGCCCAACCGTGGCGACCTGCGGATCGCTGAACACGACCGCCGGCATCGTGGCCAGGTCCAGAGTGGCCTCGCCGCCGGTCATGTTGATCGCCGCCCGGGTTCCGGCCGCTGCCGCGACATAGACGAACTGCGGCTGGTCGGTGCAGTCGCCGGCGGCGTAGATGTGTGGCGTGCTGCTGCGCATGGTCGCGTCGACCACGACGCCGCCCTGCGCGTCGACGGCGACGCCGGCCGCCTCCAGGGCGAGCGCTCGGGTGTTGGGCGCCCGGCCCGTCGCGACGAGCAGCTTGTCGACGCGCAGTTCGCCCTGGCCGGTGGCGAGGACGAACTCGCCGTCGGCGTAGGCGACTTTGCCCGCCTGGGTGTGCTCCAGCACCTCGATGCCCTTGGCGCGGAAGGCGGCCGTGACCGCCTCGCCGACGGCCGGGTCCTCACGGAAGAACAGGGTGCGGCGCGCCAGGATCGTCACCTTGCTGCCGAGCCGGGCGAAGGCCTGGGCCAGTTCGACGGCGACGACCGACGAGCCGATCACGGCTAGGCGCGACGGGAGGGTCTCGCTCTCAAGGGCCTCCGTGGAGGTCCAGTACGGCGTATCCGACAACCCCGGAATGGGCGGCTCGGCCGGGCTGGCGCCGGTGGCGATCAGGCAGCGGTCGAAGGTCACATGCTGCTCGACCCCGTCGGCCTGGCGCACGAGCACGCTGTGAGCATCCCCGAAGCGGGCCTCGCCGCGCAACACGGTGATGGACGGGGTGTCGGCCAGGATGGTCTCGTATTTCGCCTGCCGCAGCTCATCGACGCGCGCCTGCTGCTGGGCCAGCAGCCGCTCGCGCAGAATCGCGGGCGTGCAGGCGCCGATCCCGTCGTCGAACGGGCTTTCGCGGCGCAGATGGGCGATATGCGCCGCGCGGATCATGATCTTAGACGGCACGCAGCCGACGTTGACGCAGGTTCCGCCGATGACGCCGCGCTCGACAAGGGTGACCTTGGCGCCCTGCTCGACCGCCTTCAGCGCCGCCGCCATCGCCGCGCCGCCGCTGCCGATGACGGCGATGTGCAGCGGGACGCCGCCGGCAACGCGTTGCCCGCCGCCCGCCAGGGAGCCCAGCGCCTTGTCGGGGACACTCGGGGGCGCCGCGCCCGCGTCGGCGACCGAGGCGCGATAGCCGAGCGTCGCGACCGTGGCCGCAAGGGCTTCGCAGCTCACCCCCGCGTCGGCCGCGATCTCCGCCCGCGCCGTCGGATAGGAGACGGCGGCCGAGCGCACGCCTGCGACGCGCTCAAGCGCCTCTCTCACGTGCGTGGCGCATGAATCGCAGGTCATTCCGTCAATGTGCAGGGCGATCGCGGCGGGCATGGGGGCTCCTCAGCGCTTCACGGTGGACGGGTAGCCCGCGCCCGCCGTCGCTTTGGTCAGGGCCGCGACCGTGGTCTTGGCGTCATCATAGGTGACGACGGCCTCGCGCTTTTCGAAACTGACGTCGGTTCTCTCGACGCCGTCGACCTTGGCAAGCGCCGTCTTGACGGTGATCGGGCAGGCCGCGCAGGTCATGCCCGGCACCGCCAGGGTGACCGTCTTCGTCGCGGCCCACGCGGGCGAGCTGAGTGCGCCCATCAGGGCGATCAGGGATACGAGCTTCTTCATGGGGACTTCCTTTCAGTAGAACAGGGGCAGGACGTAGGGGAACGCCAGCGCGACAAGGACGAGCGCTGCGACCGCCCAGAAGATGACCTTGTAGGTGGTCCTGACTTTGGGCACGGCGCAGACTTCGCCGGGCTCGCAGGCGCCAGCCGGGCGGAAGATTCGGCGGTAGGCGAAGACCATGGCGACCAGCGCCGCGCCGATGAACAACGGACGGTACAGTTCCAGCACGGTCAGGTTACCGATCCAGGCGCCGCTGAATCCGAGGGCGACCAAGATGAGCGGGCCGAGGCAACAGGTCGAGGCCAGAATGGCGGCTAACCCTCCAAGCGCCAACGCGCCGCGGCCGGTTTTGGGTTCTGACAAGTCGACTCTCCTTCCGATCAACCGCGCCATAACGTTAAGGAACAGCCCCTTCGCGGGGTGGGGCGGGAGAATTGCAAGACGGCGCAGCAAGATCCCAGATCGCGACGACCACCATCAGGCTCAGTCCGGGATAGAGGATCCACGCCGTCGGCCAACCGCGGGTGGCCATGAGCAAAGCCGCCGCAAGCACCAACATCGGCCCAATGACGCTCAATGCCATTCGTGCCCACTGGCGATGGCGAAGCCCGCCGATCGTGTTGGCGATGAGGGAGATCACAGCGAACAGCGGCAGCAGGTAACGAATGAAGACGCCTTCGTACTGGCTCAGAAAACCAAGACCCATCGCAGCGCCAAGACTCGCAAGAGCCGGGAAGCACGCCGCGCACCCCATGGCAGTGACAATCGAGCCGATGATGCCCGCCTTGTCGGCCGCGCGTGTGAGGGGATTCTGGATGGGCATCGGAATGGCCTCGGCAACTTCGGTGGAACCGTCAGAGCGACGCTGCAATCATGACCGCAGCTTGCCCATGAGGTCTGAGAATCGTTATACGATCTGTAGTGACTACAGACTCAAGCCCAAAAACGAGAGGCGCAGAGCAGCATGGCGGATTCCGCGATCCAGATTGGCGAACTGTCCCGGCGCACGGGCTGCAACATCGAGACGATCCGCTACTACGAGCGGATCGGCCTCATGCCCACGCCGGCCCGGCGAGGCCGCTACCGCAGCTATGGCGCCGATGAGGTCGCCCGTCTCGGCTTCGTGCGCCGCGCGCGCGAACTCGGCTTCACCCTGGACGAGGTGCGCGCCCTGCTCGGTCTGGCGGCCGGCGGAGGCGCCACCTGCGCCGAGGTGCGCGATCTGGCCGCCGCGCACCTGAAGGATGTCCGCGCCCGGATCGCCGATCTCAAGCGGATGGAGCGGGTGCTGGCTGACTCGGTGCGAGCGTGCGACGCCGGGCAGGATCCAGGCTGTCCGCTGATCGAGGCGCTCCGCGCCGCCTGAGCTGCGACGATCCTGTCGTTGCCGCGGCGGCTTTTAGCACAGCCTGCCCCGCAACGCCCCCTAGAGTGAGAGTGCGGACCGGCTTTGCCGTGACGGGTTGAGGGCTGGGAGAGAGGCTCCCGGCGCCCGTCGCGGAGATCCGCGATGTCCAGAAAGACCGCATCCGCTCGCGCCGGCCAGGACCGGGCGAGCCTCTATGACGAAATCACCGACAAGATCATCGCCGAGCTGGAGGACGGACGCATTCCCTGGGTCCAGCCCTGGGGGACGGCCGCGGCGAAGGCGCCGCTGGCCATGCCGAGGAACGCCGCCACCGGCCGGCATTATTCCGGGATCAATGTGCTGATCCTCTGGGGCGCCGTCGTCGAGCACGGCTTCCCCGGCCAGAGCTGGCTCACCTTCCGCCAGGCGCTGGCGCTGGGCGGCAATGTCCGCAAGGGCGAACGCGGCACCACCGTCGTCTATGCCGACCGCTTCGTGCCGGACGACGAAAAGCGGCGCGCCCGCGAGACCGGCGACGAGGCCCAGGCGATTCCGTTCCTGAAGCGCTTCACGGTCTTCAATTCCGCGCAGTGCGAGAACTTGCCGGATGACATCGCGGTCGTAGCCCCGCCACCGCCGCCGGGCCTGATCGAGCCGCAAGTCGAGGTGCTGATCCGCGCGACGGGCATCGATTTCCGCATCGGCGGCAACCGGGCCTTCTATGTCCCGTCGCTCGACTATGTGCAGGTCCCGCCGCCCCAGGCTTATTTCGAGCCGATCAACTGGCACCGCACCGCGCTCCATGAACTCGGCCACGCCACAGGCCATCCATCCCGTCTCGGCCGCGACATGACCGGCAGCTTCGGCACTAAGAAGTACGCGTTCGAGGAGCTGGTCGCCGAAATGAACGCGGCCTTCTGCTGCGCCTCGCTCGGCATCGTGCCGACCGTCCGGCATGCCGACTATATCGGCTCGTGGCTCGAATTATGGCGAGGTGAGCATAAGTCGATTAATCGCGAGGTGTGGGTAATGTGAAGGAACGCGGCCGGATGTGCGGTTTTGCGCCGTTCCCGCCCACATTCCTTCGCATTATTTCAGAGCGTGTCGAGCCAGGCGAGCAGGCTCGCATCCCGCTTCCATGACGGCGGATGGCCCATTGTTGTGGGAGCGTCGACCTGTTCCAGCGCCTTCCGCTTCGTTTCCAGATTGGCCCTGGCGTAGTGGTTGGTGGTGTCGAGGCTCACATGACCGAGCCAGCTACGGATGACCGTGACGTCGACGCCTGCGGAGACGAGGTGCACGGCGGTGGCATGGCGGAAGCTGTGCGGCGTCACATGCTTGGTTCGCAGCGTTGGCGCGGTCACTGCGGCCGCCTTCACATAGGCCGCGAGCTTGAACCGAACGCCCGAGGCGCTGAGCGGCTCGCCGTAGCGGTTGACGAACATCCGCTCGTTTGGCGCTCGCGGCTGCCGCTCCAGCAGCTTTCTCAGCAGCAGTACGGTTTCCGGCCAGAGTGGGCAGATGCGCTCCTTGCGGCCCTTGCCAAGGAGCCGCACGCAGCCGGGCGCGTCGAACCGGATGGCCTCGGGACACAGGTCGAGCGCCTCCTGTATCCGTGCCCCGCTGTTGTAGAGGAACGAGAGCAACGCGTGATCGCGCATGCCTTCGAGCGTCGAACGGTCTGGCTGGGCAAGGATCGCCGTCACCTCTGCCGGATCTAGATAGCAGGGTTCCGATACCGGTGCCCGCTTGACCGGGATGTTGAGTATCTCGACGCACTGCGCGATCGATGCGGGGTCTCTGGTCGCCACGAAGTTGAAGAAGCTGCGGATCGCGGCAAGCCTGCAGTTGCGCGTCCCGATCGTGCCGCCGCGTTCGTGTTCGGCGTGCCTCAGGAACGCAGCGACCTCGCTGGCGGTCAGATCGGCCAGCGTGATCATCGCAACCTTCTTTGCTCCGCGCTGTGCGACGAACCGCAGGAACAGCCGCCAAGTATCGCGGTAGGACCGGACCGTGTGGATGGACGCGTTGCGTTGCTCGACGAGCCAGTCGTAGAAGAACGCGCGCATCAGGTTCGGGAACGGGTTGGCCTTGCTCATGGCCGCACCTCCCCACCTAGGTTGAGGCATGGTGCGCCCACCGCCCGGAACCGCTCGTTGGCATGATGCAGCAGATCCTGCGTGACGGTGATGTATACCAGGGTGGAGTTGATATCCCGATGGCCGAGATAGGTTGCGAGGAACGGCAGGCGATCCTGCGGGTTGATGCCCGTCCGATACCAGTCGAGGATCCGGTTCACGACCATCGAGTGGCGGAGGTCGTGTAAGCGCGGCCCCGTTCGTCCTTGCGGTGGCTTCAGCCCGGCCCGGCGGATGACGTCGACGAGCAGGCAAGCGATGGCCTGGCTTGTGTAACCTGCACTGCGCTGCTCTTGCCAGAACAGGCCGGAGCGCGCATCCTGCGATGCTCCGACGCGACGGCGTGCATTGATATAGGCCCGAAGCTCGGCCATCACGCTGTCGGGAAGCGGCAGGATTCTGGTCTTGAAGAACTTGGTCTGCCGAACCGTAATCGTGCCGCCCTGAAGGTTGACGTCACCCAGATCGAGACGGGCAAGCTCGCCCCGCCGCAGACCCGCGCAATAGGCCAGCAACAGCATGGTATAGATGCTCAGCGGCCGAAGCGGTGCCCGTGGCGAAGGATAGGAACGGGCGATATCGAGCATCCGACGCACGTCGGCGGGCGTGTAGATGTGAGGTTTGCGCCAGTGCTTCGCCACTTCCTTTTGCGGGCGCGGGTCCGGTCGGCGCGGCGGGATCGACGGATTCCGGTGACGGAGTATCCTCGTAAGGAGGCGCTTCAACTTTTCGCATTCGGCGGCGTGATTGCGTGTGGCTTTCGCCGCCGCCCAGTGTTCGAGCATCACCCCGATGGACCCATCCTGCAGCGCCGGGTTCAACTGCAGGAACCGGTCGAACCGCAAGAGCCACACGGGCTGCGCCGTGTATTTGTATCCCCTGTTGCGCATCAGCGCGACGTGCTCGGCCATGATTCCGCCCAGCACGCTGCCAAACGGCTTGGGCTGGTGCAGTTCGGCAAGAGCACGGACCGGACTGTCCGACGCCAAGGCCCGCCAGACCGGTTTGCACTGCTTGATATTGCACGCCTCGCGCAGGACGGCGACGGGATTGAGGTCGATCGCCCCGGTTTGCAAAAGGTCATCGAGGAACCGGTCGATAATGCGGGTGCGGTGCAACCGCGTCGACGCTGCCCAACTGTCGGACGATATCTGCAACCAGGCCACCAGCACGTCCTGGCCGAGTTCGGCGTGGCGCTCGGCGACGTCCTGGAAGCTGTGGAGCACCTGCTTGTAATAGGTGCGGCTGTTCGTGCTGCGCAGGCCAAGACCTGCCAGATAGCGCGCGATCAACAGCCGTTCGGGATCGGGCCATGTCGTCATGACAGCACCTCCGATCCCGGCACGTCGAGTGCGATGGCCCGGAGGTCCTCGGTGGCGAGCTTGAGGTAGGGTGCCGTCGACTCGGTCGAGCGGTGCCCGAGCAGATCGCCAATGACCTTCTGCGGCACCGACGCGCGCAGCATCTCGACCGCGCGGGCATGGCGGAAGATGTGCGGCCCGGACTTGCCCGGCGGCTTGACGCCTGCATTGCGAAGCCGCCGCCGTACCGCACTGGCCAGCATCCCGAGCTTGCGATAGGGCGCGCGCGTGCGGATGAAGATTTCCCGGGCGTCGGTCTCAGGCCGTCCGGAGCGCAGATAGGCGAGCACCGCTTCGCCCACCCGCTCCATCAGGGGCAGGAACGAGCAGGCCCGTGTCTTAGTGTGCCGGACGCGGATCGATTCCGCCCGCCAGTCGATGTCGTCGAGTCGCAGATTGCGTACCTCGCTCGACCTCAAGCCATAGGTCGCGAGCAGTTGCAGGATCGCATGGTCCCGCAGCCCAACCGGTGTCGTATCCTTCCTCGCACTTTCCAGCACGGCAGCGATCTGGCTGCGCTCCAGGATCGAGGGCACCCCTTCATAGGCGTAGAGCAGCGGGGCGATGACGTGCGGCGACAGGTCGATCGCGGTGCGATCGGTCCGGTGCAGATACCGCAAGAGCGAGCGCAGGCGCTCCGCCACGTCTTTCAACGATTTGCGCGTCAGTTTCGGCGCGCGCAAGTCCATGTAACGGTCGATGTCGCCGACACTCATCTCCATCAGGCTTTCGACGCCACATCGTCCGAGCTGCCAGGCCAGGAAGTGCTGAGCCTCCCACATCAGCGCCGCAATGCTAGGCTTGGCCAAGCCACGCTCCTCGTGAAGCCAAGTCTCGTATTCGTCGCAGATCGCGAACCGCGCCGCATCGGCGGCGCATGTAACTTTCGGAGTGGGTGGCCACTCGCCCTGGGCAAGCCGCAACAGCGCGTGGATTCCGGAGCGCGGGATCGAGTGCCAGTACGGCCCCGGAGGTCGACCATGGCGTTTCCGGAACAGCGCGATCGCATGGCGCAGATATTGCGCCACCTGCGCTTCGCTCACATCTGCGACTGCGATATTCCGCCGCGCAAGATGGTCGAGGAACCAGCGCGCATAGGCGCAATAGTTCCCGACCACCACCGGGCTGTTTTGTTGGCGGGTCAGCATGACCCTGAGTTCGGCGATCAGGTCGCGATCGGTATTCGACATCGATGTCTCCTCTGCTGGTCAACGACCACAGAGGTTCATCGCAAAATAATGCGGAGCAAAGCCCGCCGCCCACTGGCGGAACTATGCGGGATTCACGCGCTGAAGCTGCGTTCCTTCACATTACCCACACCTCGCGATTACTGGAGGTGCTCCGCGAGGACAATCGCTCCATCGTTCGTGCCGCGAGCCAGGCGAGCAAGGCAGCCGACTGGCTACTCGGCTTCGTCCCCGCCGACGGCGTCGAAGTGGCGGCCGAGCCGTCGATCGACAGGAGGGCAGCATGATCCTCCTCACGCCCGAGCTGCGCGCGCAGCTCATCGCCAACGGCCGCGAACGCGACGCCGACCATGTTCCCGTGGTCAAGTTCTTCAACCCTCTGGGCGAAGGCGTCTGGCTCGCCACCGAACTCGACGAGGACGGCGACACCTTGTTCGGCCTGGCCGATCTCGGTGAGCCGGAGCTGGGCTCGTTCAGCCTCGCCGAGATGGTCGCGGTGCGCTTGCCGCTCGGCCTCGGGATTGAGCGCGACATCCTGTTCGACGGCCTGTTTCCGATCTCGGTCTGGGCCGAAGCGGCGCATCGGACCGGCAGCATCCGAGACGCGGAGCGCGTGCTTCAAGCCGTCCATCGAACCCAGCGAAGAGACGCATGATACGCTTCGCCGCTTCGGACACGTATTTCCGGCTTTGCGCCTTTACGTGCTCGGATCGGCGATGGCGTCTTTCATGAAGCCCGCCCAGACGGCGAGGATCGAACTCTCAAGATCGTCGTCATCCGCTACCACGACGCTGAAGAGGCCGAGCATGTCGGCAAACTCCTTCACGTCGAGATGGCCGCGAGCCTGCAACCCTACAACCATTGTCGTCAGCGCCTTTCCATGGGCGCCGATCAGTGCGCGATCGAACGCCGTCAACCGGAATTGCCGGCGACGGCCTAGCGAGCCCAGCCAACTCCACAACGGCGTTTTCCTGTCGCCTTCAACCTCCGTGTCCATCCGCCTTCTCCGATCGCACGGCTCCGGAGATGATCCGACACGCGACAACATGGTGTGACTGTCTTCGCGTAACTCATCAGCGCAAAGGCGACTATTATAGTCGCCTTTTGATTATGCCAGAGGCTTTGAGCGGCGACCTGATCCACTTCGGACGGTCGCCGCGTGCGGAGGCGCCGGAAGAAGAGAGTGAGAGGAAGGACGGGATTTCCGTGACGGGTTAGAGGTCGAGAGAGAGGCTCTCGGCCGCCCGTCGCGGAGTAATCCCCGATGGCTACTGCAGTTCAGAAGATCACCCTGTCGTCCTCGCGCGACATTCCCTTCAACAAGCTGGTCTTGAGCCAGTCCAACGTCCGCCGCGTGAAGGCGGGCGTCTCGATCGAGGACCTGGCGGCCTCGATCGCCCGCCGCGGCCTGATCCAGAGCCTGAGCGTCCGGCCCGTGGCGGACGCCGAAGGCAACGAGACCGGCATGTTCGAGGTGCCTGCAGGCGGCCGCCGCTTCCGCGCGCTCGAATTGCTGGTCAAGCAGAAGCGTCTCGCCAAAGTCGCCCCGGTGCCGTGCGTCGTCCGCGATTATGACGACGAGATCCTCGCCGAGGAGGTGTCGCTGGTCGAGAACATCGACCGGGCGCCGCTCCATCCGCTCGATCAGTTCCGCGCCTTCCAGGACATGCGGACGAAGGGCAAGACCGAGGAGGAGGTCGCGGCGGCGCTCTTCGTCCCCGTACAGGTGGTCAAGCAGCGTCTGCGCCTCGCTGCGGCGTCGCCGATGCTGCTGGACGTTTATGCTGAAGACGGCATGACGCTGGACCAGCTCATGGCGTTCACGGTGTCGGACGACCACGCCCGCCAGGAGCAGGTCTGGGATTCGATCAAGGACGCCTGGTCCAAGGAGCCGTATCAAATCCGGCGCATGCTCACCGAGACGACGGTGCGCGCCTCCGACAAACGGGCCGTCTTCGTCGGCGTCGACGCCTATGAGGCCGCCGGCGGCATCGTCATGCGCGACCTTTTCCAGTCCGACGACGGTGGCTGGCTTCGGGACGCCGCCCTGCTCGATCGCCTGGTGGCCGAGAAGCTGAAAGCTACTGCCGAGTCCATCGCGGCCGAAGGCTGGAAGTGGATCGAGGTCGCTCTCAGCTTCCCCTATGATGCGACGCGCGGCCTGCGCGAATTGCAGGGAGACCCGCTCGACGTGACTCCCGAGGAACAGGCGACGATCGACACGCTCAACGCCGAGTATCAGAAGCTCGAGGCCGAATATGAAGGCGCCGACGAGCTGCCGGACGAAGTCGATCAGCGTCTTGGCGAGATCGAGACGGCGCTCAGCGCCTTCGAGAACCGGCCGGTGCGGTTCGAGGCGGAAGACATCGCGCGCGCGGGCGTCTTCATCAGCGTCGCCCATGACGGCAGCCTCGACATCGATCGCGGCTATGTGCGGGCCGAGGACGAGGCGCCGATCGTCCCGGAGGGTGAAACCGACGCGGAAGCTCGCAGCATCCCGACCGAGCCGGCGGTGCAGCGCGCCGTCATCACGATCGGCGGCCAGGCCGCCGAGCCGGAGGACGACGAGGACGATGCGATCAAGCCGTTGCCGGATCGCCTCGTCACCGAGCTGACGGCCCATCGCACCCTGGCGCTGCGCAATGCGCTGGCCGAGAACCCGCACGTTGCGATGACCGCGCTCCTGCACAAGCTGGTCTCCGACGCCTTCCAGCATCGCATGTACAAGGGCGCGATGGAGACTTCCGTGAGCCACGTCTTCTTCCCCGTCCAGGACGACGCGTTGAAGGACAGCCCCTCGGCGCGGGCGGTGCATGAGCGGCACGAGGCCTGGGCGGCCGACATCCCCGCCGAGGACGACGCGCTTTGGGATTGGCTGGCCGCGCTCGACGATACCAGCCGCATGGCGCTTCTGGCGCATTGCGTGAGCTACGGCGTCAACGCGCTCTACGAGAAGCCCAACCCCTATGGCGGCAACGGCGTCTCGCAGCACTCCCTCGACATGCGCCTCGGCCAGGCCGACCGGCTGGCCCGCGCCACCGGCCTCGACATGGTGGACGTCGGCTGGCGTCCGACCGTCGGCAACTATCTCGGCCGGGTCACCAAGCCCCGCATCCTTCAGGCGGTCCGCGAGGGCGCCGGCGAACAGGCTGCGCAGCTCATCGACCATCTGAAGAAGGGCGACATGGCCAAGGAGGCCGAACGTCTCCTCGCCGATACCGGCTGGCTGCCCGAGCCGCTGCGCCTGGTCATCGAGGCCGAGGCGCCGACACCGGAAGGTCAGGGCGGCGTTGATGACGGTGCGGCGCTGCCCGACTTCCTCGCGGGCGATGACGAGGAGATCGCCGACGACGCCGAAGACGAGGAACGCCACCTCGTTGCGGCCGAATAGGCGCAGACGCGGAGCGGCTTCGGCCTCTCCGCTCATTCCTCCAACACAAGGAGCTGCGCCATGTCGCAATCCAGCCCGACGCCGCGCCGCGTCGTCTTCCAATATCTCGTTCCCGTGCATGTCGAGGTCGAGGACGGGCTCGTTGCCTGCGTGACCGTCATCGACGAGACGCCGGTTCGCGAACCCACCGTCGTCGAGGGCGACCCAGCCTATCTCAACGACGCCGTGCGGGCCGCCGACGACGACCAAGCATGGCCGTCCTGGCAGTTCGGCTACTAGCCCGACCACCATCCGATCCCTCCCGAGCCCGGCCCAGCGTCGGGCTTTTTTCGTTTCAGGAGCCCGCCATGACCGATTTTCTCACCCGCTTTTCATGCCTGCTCGACGTCAGCACTGCCGCCAACGCCGCGCGCCTTCTCGATTACACCGCGCTGATCGCCGAAAATGCCCGCGAAGACCCGCCGGCCGAGCCGTTCCTGCTCTCGCTGACGCCGGATCGTGGACCGGCCCGCCTCTGGCTCCGCGATCCCGGCAGCGCCGACCAGCAGCTTGCGATCACCTTCGTGATGCGCTGCGCCGAATCCTTCGGATTGACCGGGCGCTGGGGATTCCAATGGGCCAACATCGCTTCGGACCCCGTCGTCAACGGCTTCTCCGGCGGCGCCCATCTGCTGGACCTTGCGACCGGCGAGACGATCGAATGGATCAGCACCGGGCGCTGGCTGGCCGACCGCCTTGCCGAGGGAGGTGCGCGATGAGCATTCCCGATCATGCGCGCGCCAACTTCCAGACGCTCTTGCGCGCCGCCGAAAGTGGCGACCTGGCGCTGATGGAATGCATCGACGTCGCGACGGGCGAGCCCCGCTACGTCATCTGCGCCGTCGGACGCGATGACGGCGATTTCGTCTTCACGCCGTTCGGGCATCTCGCCGACGGCAACCCCTTCGAGATCTAACGCCCGCCGGAGGCCTCGACATAGGGCCGCACGATGTCGATGAGGCCCGCGACGGCCTCCCGGGCCCTCGACGGAAACGTCGCATCCCCGCCAGGCAGCACGAAGCGATCGAAGGCGTGACGCGGATAATAGACGTTGAGCATCGCGACTACATCGGCCAGCTCGCTCACGGTGCCGCTCAGTCCCGCCTCCCGGGCGCTTGACAGTCCGCGCTCCAGATCATGCCGGACGTCCCGACAACAGCGATCGTCATTCCAGCCCTGGCTCAACAGGAACGCCTTCAGGGCAAGCTCGGCCGCGATCGCCGTCCCGTAGCAGACATCGCCCGCGTCCCGCCCGTCGACTGCAGCGGGAGACGGCAGGAACCCTTCGCCATTGGCGAGGAAGAACCTCGCCAATTCCGGTCCGTCGTCCGCCCTTACCAGACCGCCACCTCCCACTGGCCGTTGACGCGGGCGAACCAGATCGGCCGGTTCTGCGGTGCCGCGTTCGGCTTAGTGGAATCCAGCACGATCTGCGTCATGCACGTCACGCCTGGTCCGACTCCGCCCGGCGAGCAGTCGCCGAGCTTCAACGTCGCGTTCGCGAGCGACGTGCCCGTGAACAAGCGGTGGCGGCGGACAGCGGCGGTGGCTTCCTCCTCAGTCGGTTGAGCGACACCGGCCGCGACCGCAGGCGATGCGGCGACCGGGGCGATGACAGGCCGCAGGGCAAAGCCCGCGCCGAACCCGATCGCCAGACATACCGCCCCGATGATCCCGATCGCGCTGCCCTTCATCTCGCCTCCCATATTCCTCGTCCGGCACGGCGGACTCGGAGCGGTGCGAGCGGCCGCGGCTTCTTTTCCTACCGGAGTTTAGCGTCCCGACGTCGCCGCCGAAAGGCCGGGCGACGAGCCGGGTTCCCAGCACGCCAGAGTGAGAGGTCGGCCGGGACGGGTTTGAGCCCGTCCGGTCGAGAGAGAGCGCCGGGCCGGCTCGCCCGTATCCCGCTCTCCGAGGTATCCCCATGCGCCATGCTGCGATCCCCGCCGCCGAGGCGGCCTCACTCCCGCTTGCCCCGCAGACCCCGCCCGCCGCCGTCCTGGCCGCAGCGGAACATCTCCTTCCTCATCTCGAACAGGGCCGCCCGGTCGACGCGCCGACCCTGAGGGCCGCCATGGAACAGGCGTTCGGCGCGTCCGACGCCAGCGGCGCCTGGGATTGGAAAACGGCCTACGATGCCTGCGAAGCCACGGCCGTCCTGTTCCTCCGCAAATACGGAAAGGCGGTTTTACGCAAATCCGCGTCTCCGGTTTCCCGGCTTTCAGCCCTGGCCAAGGTCGCCAGCTTGCTGCCCACGCACACGCGTCGCTCCGAGGAAGCGCAGACCTTCCAGCAGTTCTCGACGCCGATGCCGCTCGGGCTGGCTGCGCTGACCGCCGCCCAGCTCACGCACGCCGACCGTGTTCTGGAGCCATCGGCCGGCACGGGTCTGCTCGCGATCTTCGCGGAGATTCTGGGCGCCGATCTCATCCTCAACGAGCTGGCCGCGACCCGCGCCGATCTTCTGTCCTCGCTCTTTCCGGCCAATTCGGTCACGCGCTTCGACGCCGCACAGATCGACGATCATCTCGACCGGGCCGCCGTCCCCAGCGTGATCATCATGAACCCGCCGTTCTCGGTTATGGCCAACGTCTCGGGCCGTGTGGCCGACGCTGCCTCTCGCCACATCGCCTCGGCGCTCGCACGCCTCGCTCCAGGCGGCCGCCTGGTCGCAATCACAGGAGCGAATTTCTCGCCCGAGCTTCCGGCCTGGCGCGACAACTTCGTCCGCCTGCAGGAGCGCGGCCGCGTCGTGTTCACGGCGGCGATCGCAGGCTCGGTCTATGCCAAGCACGGAACGACGATCGAGACGCGCCTGACCGTCATCGACAAGGCGCCGGCCGACGATCCCGCTCACTTCCCCGAGTCCGCCGGTCTCGCGCCCGACGTGGCGACGCTGCTCACCTGGATCGAGAGCCAGGTCCCGGCGCGGACGGCCGTCACGCTTCCGAAGGCCGCAGCCGAGCCCGCACCGCGTACCGTGCGCAGCTATCTCGCCCGGGCGGCAGCCGCAGCACCCGCCCGCCGCGTCGCCCAGCTCGAAGGCGTGCCGCTCGACTACCAGACCGTGGACTGGACGGCGCCGGAAGGCGGTCGGCTGTCCGAGGCGATCTACGAGACCTATGCGCTCCAGTCGATCCGCATCGCGGGCGCACAGCCGCATCCCACAAAACTGGTCCAGTCCGCCGCCATGGCAGCGGTAGCGCCACCGAAGCCGAGCTACCGGCCGACGCTTCCGGCCGCCATCGTCACGGACGGCATCCTCTCCGACGCTCAGCTTGAGACGCTGATCTATGCCGGCGACGCCCACAGCGAATATCTTGCCGGCGCCTGGACCGTGGACGAGACCGGCGATCTCGTCACCGCCGCGCCTGATGATGGCGAGGGCGCCGTCCGCTTCCGCCGCGGGTTCATGCTCGGCGACGGGACCGGCGCCGGCAAGGGCCGCCAGTCGGCCGGCATCATCCTCGACAACTGGCTGCAAGGGCGGCGCAAGGCCGTCTGGATCTCCAAGTCCGACAAGCTGCTTGAGGACGCCCAACGCGACTGGTCAGCCCTCGGCATGGAGCGCTTGCTGGTCACGCCGCTATCGCGCTTCCCGCAAGGCACCGCCATTCGGCTTGGCGAAGGCGTCCTATTTCTAACCTACGCTACGCTACGGTCCGACGACCGCGGCGAGAAGCTATCGCGGGTCAAGCAGATCGTCGAATGGTTGGGCTCCGATTTCGACGGAGTGATCATTTTCGACGAGTCCCACGCGATGCAGAACGCCGGCGGCGGCAAGGGAGAACGGGGCGACGTGGCCCCGTCGCAGCAGGGCCGTGCGGGGCTCCGGCTCCAGCACGCGCTTCCGAATGCCCGCGTCGTCTACGTCTCGGCGACAGGGGCGACCACCGTCCACAATCTCGCCTACGCCCAGCGGCTCGGTCTGTGGGGCGGCGACGATTTCCCCTTCGCCAATCGCGCTGAGTTCGTCGAGGCGGTGGAGAACGGCGGCGTTGCGGCCATGGAGGTGCTCGCCCGCGATCTGCGCTCGCTCGGCCTCTACACATCGCGGTCGCTCTCCTATGACGGCGTGGAATACGAGCTGGTCGAGCACCAGCTCACGCCCGAGCAGACGCGCATCTACGACGCCTATGCCGACGCCTTCGCCATCATCCACAATCATCTCGACGCGGCGATGCAAGCCGCCAACATCACCGGCGATACCGGCACGCTGAACCGCCAGGCGAAGTCGGCCGCGCGCTCGGCCTTCGAGAGCGCGAAGCAGCGCTTCTTCGGCCATCTTCTGACCAGCATGAAGACGCCGACGCTGATCCGCTCGATCGAGCGGGACTTGGGCGAAGGGCACACCGCCGTCATCCAGATCGTCTCGACCGGCGAGGCCCTGATGGAGCGCCGTCTGGCCGAAATCCCCACCGAGGAATGGAACGACGTGCGCGTCGACATCACGCCGCGCGAATATGTCCTCGACTATCTCGCCCATTCCTTTCCGGTGCAGCTCTACGAGCCGTTCTCCGACAGCGAGGGCAATCTGTCGTCGCGGCCGGTCTACCATGACGGCCAGCCCGTCGAGAGCCGCGAAGCCGTCGCCCGGCGCGACGAGCTGATCGAGCGTCTCGCAGCTATGACGCCCGTTCCAGGCGCGCTCGACCAGATCGTCCAGCGCTTCGGCACCGACTTGGTCGCCGAGGTAACGGGTCGCTCGCGGCGCGTGGTACGCAAGGGCGAGCGCCTTGCCGTGGAGAACCGGGCGGCTTCCGCCAATCTCGCGGAAGCGGCCGCCTTCATGGACGACCAGAAGCGCGTCCTCGTCTTCTCCGACGCTGGCGGCACCGGCCGCAGCTACCACGCGGATCTCGCCGCCAAGAACCAGCGCCTGCGCATCCACTATCTGCTCGAACCGGGCTGGAAGGCCGACGCGGCGATCCAGGGGCTCGGTCGCACCAACCGCACCAATCAGGCGCAGCCGCCGCTCTTCCGGCCGATCGCCACCGACGTGAAGGCCGAAAAGCGCTTCCTCTCGACGATCGCGCGCCGGCTTGACACGCTCGGCGCCATCACGCGCGGTCAGCGTCAGACCGGCGGTCAGGGCCTGTTCCGGCCCGAGGACAATCTCGAAAGCCCATACGCCCGCGATGCGCTTCGCCAGCTCTACTTGCTGCTCGTTCGTGGCAAGGTCGAGGGCTGCTCGCTCGGCCGCTTCGAATCCGCCACCGGCCTGAAGCTGATGGATGACAACGGCATCAAGGACGAGCTGCCGCCGATCACCACCTTCCTCAATCGCCTCTTGGCGCTCACAATCGACCTGCAGGGCGTGCTCTTCACCGCGTTCGAGCAGCTCCTGACCGCCAAGGTCGAGGGCGCGATCCGCAGCGGCGTCTATGACCTCGGGTTGGAGACGCTGCAAGCCGAGAGCTTCATCGTCACCGACAGCCAGGTGATCCATACCCATGCCGGCACCGGCGCCGAAACTCGACTGCTCACGATCACGCGGCGGGAGCGCAATCGGCCGACGAACCTTCCCGACGCGCTCGACCGTCTGTCCGATCCACGGGCGCGGCTGCTGGTCAACGGCCGTTCCGGGCGCGCCGCTGTGCAGGTTCCCGCACCGTCGATGATGCTCGACGATGGCGAGATCGAGCGGCGCGTCTGCCTGATCCGGCCGATGGAGCAGCATTATGCGCCGCTGTGCATGATGGCGGAGAGCCATTGGGAGGAAGCCGATCACGCCGCCTTCGCGAGCGCGTGGAACGCCGAACTCGCCGAGATGCCGGAATTCTCCGACAGCACGATCCATATCGTCGCCGGCCTGCTCCTTCCCATCTGGAAACGCCTGCCGGACGAGTCGACTCGCGTATATCGCCTCCAGACGGATGCCGGCGAGCGCATCATCGGCCGCCGTGTCTCGCCCGCCTGGGCCGCGAACGCGGCGACGACCGGGGGCGCGTCGCTGACGGCCGACCAGGCTTTCGCGGCCCTGATGGATGGCGTGACGATCCTCGACCTCGCCGAAGGCCTTCAGCTTCGCCGCGCACGCGTCATGAGCGCCCAGCGGCTGGAGCTGACGGGGTTCACCGAGGCCATGCGCGACCGCCTGCGGGCCTATGGTCTCTTCAGCGAGATCATCTCATGGAAGCTGCGCTTCTTCGTGCCGGTCGACGCCACGGGCCCGACCGTGCTCGGCAAACTGCTCGATACGTTCCCGGTCGCGCGCATCTCCGAGCGGGAGGCCGCGTGATGGCACGCCAGGACGCTTCCGATCTCGCACATCGTCTCGGCCGGCAGGCCGAGGCGGTGTGCCGTCACTATCTCTCCAGCGGCCGACGCGAGGGCGGCTATTGGCTGGTGGGCGACGTACGCAACACGGCCGGGCGCTCGATGTATGTCCGCCTCAAGGACTCGCCCAATGGCCCCGCCGGCAAGTGGACCGACGCCGCGACCGGCGAGCATGGCGATCTCCTCGACGTCATCAGGGAAAGCTGCGGCCTGGTCGACTTCAAGGACGTCGCCGACGAGGCCCGCACGTTCCTCAGTATGCCGCCACCCGAGTCGGAACCTCGCCAGCAGCAGCGGCAGAGCCCGGCGCCGCTCGGCTCGCCCGAGGCGGCCAGACGGCTCATTCGCATGTCGCAGCCCATCTTCGGCACGCACGTACAGGCGTATCTACGGGAACGCGGCATTACGGATTTACGCGGAACCGGAAGCCTGCATTACCACCCGCGCTGCTATTATCGCCCCGACGAGCACTCGCCGACGGAGACATGGCCGGCGATGATCGCAGCCGTCACCGACCTCGGCGGCAAGATCACCGGGGCGCATCGCACCTGGCTCGATCCGCGACGTCGCGACAAGGCGCCGGTCGACACGCCAAGGCGGGCGATGGGCGATCTTCTCGGCAACGCGGTCCACTTCGGCATCGGTGGCGAGGTGATGGCGGCAGGGGAAGGCATCGAGACCGTTCTATCGCTTCGGCAGGTCTTGCCCGACATGCCGATGCTGGCGGCGCTCTCCGCAGCCCATCTCGCTGCCATCCTGTTCCCCGACACGCTGCGACGCCTGTACATCGTCCGCGACAACGATCCGGCCGGTGACGGGGCGCGTGACAGCCTGATCGAACGGGCGGACGCGGCTGGGATCGAGGCGGTCGTCATCTCGCCGGAGCTGGGCGATTTCAACGAAGACCTCCGCACCCTCGGTATCGATGCAATTCGGACAGAAGCCCGGTTGCAGATCGCGCCCCAGGACGTGGCCCGCTTCATGGCGCTGGCGGCATAGCCGGCAAGAGAACGCGGCAGCGGTACGTCGCCATGCTCGGCGGATGCGTCAAACCATCGGAGAGGACCGCGCCTCGGCCTTCGAGAGGGCGATCGGCCCACAAGCCGGCCAACCAGGCAATGGCGGCGGCCGACTATTTTCCGGCGGCGCGTGCCGCGCCTTTCCATCGCGAGACAAAATAGCCGGCCTTAGCCATCGAGCCCTCCGCTTGCGCTCCGGGTGCCCGGCCGTCCGGCTTGTGGGCTTCGTCGCCATGAAGGCCGCGACGGTCGCGGTCCAACCGACGGAGCATCCCATGAGCGAGCACGACGACTTCGAACCGCATCACGCCTCATCACCGACCGACCATGTCCTCAACGAACTCCAGCTCCACGGCTATCGTCCCTTCGAGGATGAACCCGATCAGCGGCTCTTGCCCGACGGCAATGCGGTCGCAGGCGCCATCGCCGACATCTTCGACGCCCTGATCGGGACACTGGAGGATACTCGCCTCGAACCCGACCTCGACGATCTCCTATGGTCGACGGTCAACGTCTTCCACCGCGCCACCGACCGGATGACGCGCGAACTCGACGACAACGAGCAGGCGCAACGCCGCGGGCAGCGTGAACAGGACGGCAGCGAGGTGAAGGCGGTCGAACTCGAGCGCCACATCGCCGAGGGGCAAACCCTGATCGAACGCCGGAACGCCTTTGAGCTGATGCGCGACCAAGCGGCCGAACACTACGAACGCCACGTCGGCAAGACCTGGCTTCCGCGCAGCGGGTCAAGGATCAATCACCGCAATCTCACATCTGCGATGATCGACAGCCGCGACTTCCTTGCAGCGAAGCGGCGCGCCGAGCAGACGATCCTTCTTCCCCCTGGCCCGAAGATACTCGTCACCGGCGGTCTGGACTTCAACGATCACCGGCTGATCTGGGCCAAGCTCGATCAGGTCCACGAAAAGCACCCGGACATGGTGCTGATGCACGGCAAGTCGCCGAAAGGCGCCGAGAAGATCGCCTCGCTCTGGGCCACGAACCGGAACGTGCCGCAGATCGGTTTTGCGCCGGACTGGACGAAGCACGGCCGCGCAGCACCCTTCAAACGCAATGACGAAATGCTGGAGGTCCTGCCGAAGGGCGTGATGCACTTCCCGGGCACCGGCATCAATGACAACCTCGGCGACAAGGCCAAGAAGCTCGGCATCCCGGTCTGGAAGTTCGGCGGCGCGTGAGCGCCGCCTAGCCCAGATCGATCTTCCAGAACTTCAGCACACTCTCGACCTCGGCCTTCGGGTAGTGCAGGAAATCGGCATTAGCGAGATCGGATCGAAGCTTCGATTTTCGCTTTGCGATCTCGCGCTCGATACGCGACGTGAACGGCGCTGTTCCTGGCGGCAAGACACCGCTCCGCTCCGCACTAGGCCAACTCTTTGGGTAGTCGGGCGGGGTCCAACCGGATCGCACCTGCTCGGCCTGCGCCGCAACCGAATCGTGCTCGCATGCCCATCCGTACAGATGGAAAGAGCATACGCGCAGCATCGCCTTGATCTCTGGGAGGGTGTCGGTGAACCCCTTCAGCGGGGTCGGCAACCAAACCATGTTAGCGACGCACGAGAAGAAGCGCGGATCCTGCACGACGCTGCTTTGCTGAGCGAATGACGGATCGTCGTAACCCCAGATGTGACAGACAGTCCAATTCTTCGGCTTCGGCGACGCGACACCGAGAGCGGCTACCAGAGCGTTGAGCGCGGCGACATTTCCCTCGAACTTGTCGGCAGTGATCTTCGTTGCCTTGCGCGTGTTCGTATAACGACGCGACCATGCTGCGTCGTAGAGCGCTCGACCGCGCGCGGTATGTGGCGCCCAGATCGGCAGACGGCGGAAAGTCTCAGGGTTGACCCAACGGGCTGTGCGCTCGATCAGCTCGACCACCGCGGGGATATCATCCCGCAATGCCTCGTTACCGTCTGGTATGTGAAATCCGGCTTC
Source organism: Martinezella tropici (assembly GCA_000799755.1). Taxonomy (GTDB): domain Bacteria; phylum Pseudomonadota; class Alphaproteobacteria; order Rhizobiales; family Rhizobiaceae; genus Rhizobium; species Rhizobium tropici_A. Next base: position 1,271,408 of record JUHI01000001.1, on the reverse strand, counting down.
CATCATTCGCCCCCGTGTCCTCGGACGCGGACGACCCGGACACGGCTCGAATCCAACGCAGCGAAGCTGTTGAGGAGCGATCCTAGCATCCGGTCAAAGCGAGACACCATCCCCCGCTTCCATTGCGCTAATCCTTGGTCCGGCCGAGAGCCTGACGCCATCAACCCGTGAAGGGGTCGGCTATGCGCGCATGCCGCCGCTGCGGCTTTGCCTCCGCGGTGATTGCGGCCCTCGGCCGGACACATCGGGCGCCTGTCGCGCGGGAGATGGTCTCCCGCCTCCAAGACAGGAGCCGGAACGATGTCACTCAACGATGCACACGCATACGCTTTCAGCCTCGCCGCCACCCTCATGGTCGCCATCGTCATCTTCAAGGCCGGCGACGGTACGCACTCGGTGACACCTATCACCGAGTTCGACGGCGACGCCGAGATCGTGGCGGAAATCGACCCCTTCGCCCCCTGATGGGGGCCTCGCTCTCGCGGGGCGGAGATTCTGGCGGATTTCCGCTCCCGACGCCGCTCTTCTTGGGCTATACTAGGACTGCGCCGTGGTGGTGGTGGAGGCGCGACCGTCAGACCTTTTCTCATGGAGACCACCATCATGATCTTCATCGGCATTCTCTTCAGCATCGCAGCCATCGGCTTCTTCTGCTGGCTGCTATTCACGCTCGCCGTCTTCGCGCTGCCCTTTTTCGCCGGCGTCACCGCCGGGATGTGGGCCTATAACACCGGCGCCGGGTGGCTCGGGGCTATCCTCGTCGGTGCGCTCGCGGCTGGGCTCACATTCGGCGTCGGCCAACTCCTACTCGCTTTCGTCCGACCACTCTGGGCACGCATCACAATCGCGCTGGCTTTCATCGCTCCGGCGGCGATCGCCGGCTATCACGCCACGCATGGCATCGTGAAACACGCCATGCCGTCCGAAGGCTGGCAGCTCGCCTTTTCCGTCATTGGGGCAATAGCTGTCGGTGTCACCGCCCTGATGCGGTTGGCCGCCATGGCGACGCCCGGTCCGGCAGGGCGAGGCCTTGCGGAGGGTTAACGCACGGAAGCGACCGGGGCAGACCAGACGCTCGAGTTGAACTTTCCGCTTGGATCGCCATGGACGTTGGCGAATGGAGCGACGGCTCGGATAAGCTGCGTCGACCAATCACGACCTGTCACCTCATTGGAGCGCTGAACAGGGCCCGATGACGCACATACCGCCCAACGTCGTCTATCGCTGTCCGTGTCTTGATCGCGGCGTTGGCAAGAGCCACAGAATCCCAGGAGTCTGCACGAGAGGAGCATAGATGCCGGCGAATCTCATCGCCGGTGCCCTGGCTGCTCCGACGGCGTCGCCAGTTCTACTCTTGAGGCGTCTCTGTCAGGTCGACCGCTCCATAACGGCCTCTTCAATGGGCTGATCTGGCCGAAGGCCGGCTGCGCCTCGATCGCCTATGCGGCAATGGCGCCGATCGACTTTCTTCCCCTGCCGGCCATGCCGTCATTCCTCGCGAACCAAGAAAGTCGCCTGGCTGCCATCCTCCGCTGCGCTGCGGTCGCAAGCGATGCCGCGTCGATCGCCTCCGGCCTACCGATCGCCATCGAGGCCGCAATGGTGCGGGCTCGGAACAGAGTTCAAGGAGAACTATCATGGCGACCATCGGCACCTTCAAGAAGACCGGCAACAACGAGTTCACCGGCGAAATCGTCACCCTCTCGCTTCAGACCAAGAATGTCCGCGTCGTTCCTGAGGCCAACCGCTCCGGCGACAACGCACCCAGCCACCGCGTCTTTGTCGGCCGGGTTGAGATCGGCGCCGCCTGGGCCAAGCGTTCCAATGAGGGCCGCGACTATCTTGGCCTGAAGCTGGACGATCCGAGCTTCACCGCTCCGATCTACGCCAACCTCTTCGATGACGAAGAAGGCGAAGGCTTCAGCCTCATCTGGTCCCGGCCCAACGGCCGCCGCAACGGGGAATAGGCCCCAAAACAAGGCCCCGCCCGGATCGAACCGGGCGGGGCCTTCCGCTATGTGCGAACCGAATCAGTTTAGCCCCAAAGGACGTCTGCGTCACTTTTGTAGGGCAGTATCGGGTGGCGTCAGGGTTGAAGAACGACTATTATAGTCGTAGTTCTCGCGTGTTAGTTCGTGTTGGTGGGAGGTGATCATGCATGATCACCGCCCGACAATCACGGGCCGCACGCGCGTTGCTCGGTTGGAACCAGGAGACGCTCGCTGACAAGGCCCAGGTATCGCTGACCGCGCTCAAGCGCCTCGAATCCTCTAGCGGGCTCGATGTGTATGAGACCACGCGCGATCAGGTCCGGCGGACGCTTGAAAGCCACGGCATCCTCCTCCTGACCACCGATCAGGGCGAAGGAGTGATGGTGGTCCGTGGGAAATCCAACAAGCGATAGCGCCTCTTTGGTGAACTGCTCGCCTCGGCGATTACTGCCGCCAACATCGCAGGTTCTGCTGCGATGCAACTAGCGCGTGGTTAACAAATTCCTCCGGAATGGATAAGAATGGCTCCAGGGGACCGATGTGACACAGACAAATTTTCTCGATGAACCCCCGGAAAGCGCGATGCTCACGCCCTACGATCGTGAGCACATGAAGCTCTACCTGCGCCTGCTCGATGCGGCGACGGACGGCGCTGATTGGCGCGAAGCCGTCCATATTCTCTTCGGCCTCGACCCTGAAGGCGACCCCGAGCGTGCTCGGCGCGTCCATGACGCCCATCTCGCCCGAGCCCGCTGGATGACGACCCATGGCTACCGCGAGCTCGTGCGCGAAGGCCATCGTCACTGATCGTGATGCCGCCACGGCAACGCCTGTTGCCAGACCGAGGACTTCCTTCCCGTCGATCAACTGGCAATCGTTTTCGGCTGATAACGCACGAATAATGCGAGCCAGGAGGATAGTGATGTCGCCCGACTCATCCCGGTGGCGATCGTCATCAGACTACGATTATGTAGATCATCTCACCGCACCAGACGTCGGCTGGGAATGGCTACGGCGCAACGAGGATTATCAACGCGACTACGCTCAACTCACCAGCGCGTCGCGAGCTTCACCGTCTATGAGTGAGGGGGCGGGTCGCCGCTGGGGGTTGCGATTTCCTTGTCGCACCCGCTCTGAAGTCGACCGAGGCAGACGTGTTTTGGCTTCCGGAGGAAGACACCGGATCGGTGATGCTGGCGCCCGCGCCGGCGTCCCTCGCGGATAGTACGCCTCTCTCGCTGCCAGCCCGGCTTCCCGACCAAGATACCGAGCACGGACTTCACTTCCTGCATGAACTCAGCAACGGGCAACGCGTGCACTTGGCGATGCCCGCTGGCGCATCGCCCGGCGAACCGCTCGTGGCGGTGATTCCGCTCGGGATGGACGGGTTTGATCGAATGGAAGCCCTCGCGCGGTTGCTGGCCTCCCTTCATGGCCGCGCCGTTCCGCCCGACACGCGCCTTACGCGTCAGCAACTGGCCCGCGCACGGCGTATGCTGCAGGCAGTGGATGGGCATCGCGTTGGCGCAAGCCAACAGGAGATCGCCAAGGTGATCTTCCGACTCAAACCCATCCGGCGCGACGACTGGCAAAATGCGCCTGAGCGCTTCGCGACGATGGATCTTATCAGAGACGGCCTCGCGATGATCGCGGGAGGCTATCGCAAACTGCTGCGTCATCGCCGCCGACCATAGTCAGACCATGCGCGGCTGGTGGTGTGGGAATTCAGCACCCCCAACTTCCCACTGCATCTACGCGGTTTCCCTTCGCCATCGTGGCCTTTGTCAGCCGCTGAACGCCAGCGGTCCCCAAGGACACCACGGAGGCCCGATCGTGACGCCCAATCTCAGCCCATTGCCGCCGCGTTTTCTACGCACCAAGGAAGCCGCACATTTCCTGGGCTTATCCGCCCGTACTCTGGAGAAACACCGCACCTACGGAACCGGCCCCTCGTATCGAAAGCTCGGCGGTCGCGTCGTCTACGCTGTCGATGACCTGCAAGCCTGGACCGAACGTGGTGCCGTCACCTCGACGTCCGATCCGCGCGGCACGCTACTTCCCGCGAAGCGTCATGCGCCATTGCCGAGCGCATACACCGGCCGCCACGCGCGCTGAACGCTTCGGGCTCCCTCCCAATGACAGCGCGACATCGCCCAATCTCGGAGCGCGGACAACTCGATCTGTTCCACGCGCTCCCCGGCGACTTCGCGCCTCGCGACGCGCAGGATCTCATGGCCTATCCGTTCTTCTCCCTTTCGAAATCGCACCGAACCGCTCCGATCGACTTCGTCGCCGGCGACGTGTCGATCCGTGTCGAGGCGGTGCCCGATCATGGCATGGCCACCATCTGGGACGCCGACATCCTGATCTGGGCGGCAAGCCAGATCGTCGAGGCACGCGACGCAGGGCTGCGTACCTCGCGCCTGATGGCGGCGACGCCCTATGAGATTTTGAACTTCATTGGCCGCGGCGTCGGCCTGCGTGACTACCAGCGACTGAAAGCTGCTCTCGACCGGCTCCAGTCGACCACGGTCGCCACCTCAATCCGCCAGCCCGCGGAAGGTCGCCGGCATCGCTTCTCGTGGATCAACGAGTGGCAGGAGCGCACCGATCGTAACGGTAGACCAGCCGGTATCGAGCTGATCGTTCCTGACTGGTTCTATCGCGCCGTCCTCGACGACGCCCTCGTACTGACGATCGACCGGGCGTATTTCGATCTCACCGGCGGTCTCGACCGCTGGCTCTACCGCCTCGTGCGCAAGCATGGCGGCAGGCAGCGCAGGGGCTGGCGCTTCGACTTTCGACATCTTCACCAGAAATCCGGAAGCCTCTCCCCCTTCAAGCGCTTCGCATTCGAGCTGCGCGACATCATCCGCCGCCAACCACTGCCCGGCTACAAGTTGTTTGTCGAAGTGGAAATCGGCGGTCGCGTTCTGCTCGCCTTCGAACCTTCGACGCCCTGTGGACAAACTGTGGATGGGCTCGTGCTATCGGGAACCCGGACTATCGTGCCATCGGGAACCGCGCGCTCGTGCTATCGGGAACCCAAACCGGGCGTAAGCGCCGAAAAGCAAAGCCGGAATCGCACCCTTAACTTAGAGTCTAACCAAGAATCTAACTTTAGAAGAAGCGCGCGCGATGTGGAAAACATCGCCGATCGCTCGGAAAACACATCCCGCTCTCTCGATTCAACATCGGGAGACGCGGAGTGATCGTCGCGCTTCTCAATCAGAAGGGCGGCGTCGGTAAGACGACACTGGCCCTGCATCTCGCCGGCGAATGGGCCGCCAACGGAAAGCGCGTCACGCTGATCGACGCGGACCCGCAAGGCTCCGCTCTCGACTGGTCGCAGCAGCGCGCTCGCGAAGCGCTTCCGAGGCTTTTCGGCGTCGTCGGCCTGGCGCGCGACACGCTGCATCGCGAAGCTCCGGAACTGGCGCGAGACGCCGATCACATCGTCATCGATGGGCCACCGCGTGTGGCGGGGCTAATGCGCTCGGCGCTTCTCGCCGCCGACCTCGTGTTGATCCCGGTGCAGCCATCGCCGTTTGACGGCTGGGCCTCGGCGGAGATGCTGTCACTGCTCGGAGAGGCGCGCATCTATCGCCCGCAACTCGCCGCGCGCTTCGTGCTGAATCGCTGTGGGGCACGCACCGTCATCGCGCGCGCTACAGCCGAAGCGCTCGCCGATCACGATCCGCCGGTGCTTGGGGCCACGATCGGCCAGCGCGTCGCCTTCGCCGACGCCGCTCAATCCGGCCGCCTGGTGTCCGAACTCGACGATGACAGTCCAGCGGCTCGGGACATCGCCGCGCTCTGCGCCGAAGTTGGAAGGATCGCGCTATGACCGAGCGATCCTCGAAGCGTAATTTCGCAATGCATCCCGCCGATGCCGAAAGCTGGATCAAGGCGCCCGACAAGCCGTCTGCGCGCGCATCGGCAGATGGCGGTTTCACCGCCCGGCTGACGATCGATGTCACGCCGGAACTGCGCGGGCGCATCAAGATTGTCGCGTTCCAGCGCGGCGTCACGGTTGCCGACATGCTGCGCGAGCTGCTCTCACGGGAATACCCCAGCACCGAAGGAGATCAGAATTGACCGGCGCGGCAACCAACCGCGTGCGCGGCGCTGTTGCGCCAGGGAGCCCGCCTCCTTTCACAACACTGGTCGAGCTAACCTGGATCGAGAAGGCAATCGAGAACTGGATCAGGTTCGGCCACGACACGTACGAACAGATCCTCGATCGCCGTCGGCGTGTCGTCGGCTTTGCGCCGAATAGCGTGTTTGCCTTCATTCGTTGGGCGGCGAACGACTTCGGAACGATCGTTTCCCGGATCGACATCGTGCGCGCCGTTGGCGCCAGCGAACCATTTCAAACACTGCCCTTCGTTCGGCCCGGCGGCGACATCCTGCTGAAGCTCGAAGGCTGGCACATGGTCGAACGCGTCCTGCAGGCGATTGACGCAATCGAGGCGATTGGCATCGATCCCGTCAACGTGTCACCCGATCATTGGCGCCACATCCATAACCGCCTGACAGTCGGCGAGCAGCCGCGCATTTACAGCGCCGAGCAGCATAGAGCCTTCCTTCTGCGCAGGAGGGCCGAGCCATGAGCCGCTTCGGTTACGTCATGGCGACGTATGTCGCGGCGATGGGCATCCTCATGGGAGCCGTCCTTCCGCTGCCGCTCAAGCTTATCTGGAATGCTTCAGCGAGCGTGCCTATCGGGCTCTACACGATCGACCCTGATCATCTCCCCGAAATAACAGATCTCGTCGCGATCGACGCGCCCGAACCGCTCGCGACCTTCCTCGCTGAGCGCGGTTACCTCCCGCGCGGTGTACCGTTGATGAAGCGCGTCGCGGGCGTCGCCGGGCAACGCGTGTGTCGCACGGGCCGCACGATTTCGGTCGATGGCGTCGACATGGCCGAGGCGCTTGATCGCGACCGATTGGGCCGCGTCCTGCCGAGCTGGCAAGGCTGCCGCCTCATCGCCGTGGGCGAGATCTTCCTCATGAACTGGCAGGTCCGCGACAGCCTCGACGGCCGCTACTTCGGACCCGTCTCGACCGACACGATGATCGGTCGGGCGACGCCTCTCTACACCGATGAAGACGGCAACGGCCGCTTCGAATGGCGCGCGCCAACGCGGTGACGCGCGCGTCCATTTCGTCCTCCACCGCACAGCAAAGGAGCCTTCCCATGCCCCAGATTGGAGAATTCACCCGCACGAAATCGGGCTACTCCGGCCGTATCCGCACCCTCTCGCTCGACATCGAGCTGGCGGTCGTTCCGGCCGAGCCGTCGGACGCGGAGAACGCCCCGGACTATCGCATCCACCTCCGCGACGAGGACGGGCCGGAGGTTGGCGCAGGTTGGAAACGCACCGGCGAACGTGCCGGCGACTACGTCTCGTTGCAGCTCGACGATCCCGTCTTCACGCAGCCGATCCGCGCCAACCTGTTCCAGTCGGGCGACGACAAGACCGCCTGGGGCCTGCACTGGAACCGCCCGCCCAAACGCGGCGAGCGGGATTGAGCCGATGCGTTTGCCTTCCCCATCAGACCCTCAAGTCACCGCTGCCGGGCGTCATCGCGCCGCCCGGCATGCTGGCCTCCTTCTCCTTTCCGGCCTGTTTCTCGTGGGCGTCCCGTCGGCCGTCACGCTGGCGCAAAGCGCGCCGGTCGAACGTCCGGGTCCGGCCGATCCCTATGCCGCCTACATCGCGGAAGCCGCACAGCGCTTCGGCATTCCGGCGGCCTGGATCAGGGCGGTCATGCGGGTCGAGAGTGCGAATGACGTGCGCGCCGTATCGCCGAAGGGCGCGATGGGCCTGATGCAGATCATGCCCGACACTTGGGCGGGCCTGCGCGCTCGATATTCGCTCGGAAATGATCCCTTCAATCCGCGCGACAACATCCTGGCGGGCGCGGCGTATCTCCGCGAAATGCACGATCGGTACGGTTCGCCCGGCTTTCTCGCCGCCTACAATGCGGGACCAGGCCGATATGAGGAGTATCTCGCCGGCCGTCCCTTGCCGGCGGAGACGCGCGCCTATGTAGCCGCCCTCCTTCCTATCTTCGGCGGCGGTGAACTGACCGCTCCTGCGACCGTCGTTGCCGCTGCCGATCCGCAAGCCTGGACTCGCGCGCCGCTGTTCGTCGCGCAATCCGAGCGCACATCGGCGGCCGATCCTGTGCAGCGCGACGCCAATCAGGACGATGCGCCGACAGCGCCGACCGCGCGCGATGTCTCCGCCATCGTCCCGCAGTCGGGCGGCCTGTTCGTTGCCCGCAATCGTGCGGGAGACCCGCAATGAGGGTTTTCGCAGTCTGGCGCGGTCTAGCGAGCTTCCGGTCAGGTTGGGCGGAAGGATTGGGATGGCAGGGAGACACGACCAACAGACGGCGAGATAAAAGCGCATGCCCGAAACGCTGTAAGCCTCTGAAGAGGCTCGCGTTTTGGCGTGCATGGCGGTCGGTCGCGGGCATGATGCCCGGTTTTTGCGAAGGATTTCAAGGCTTCCGTATGCACGGGTCTGAAATGCCGCTGTCCGGAGCTCTATCATGAGCGAGGGCGACAACGATTTTCGTGTCCGGCCTGGCCGCATCAAAACCACGCGCGCCCCCAAGGCGAAGAGCTTCCTCAACCAGGTGCTGCGGGCCGCGAAGAAGGCGGGCCATACCGGCGCGCCGGCGTCAGGCAGACGCGCTTCCGGCTATGGCCGCTCGACCTTCGGCCGGGGGCGCGGCAGTTTCAGCCGCAGCCGCCTGTTCTCATCGTCCCGCCGCGTCGTCGTGAAGGCGCGCGTCGTGCGCCACCAGGGCCGGTCCTTCCGCTCCGCGCCGCTGTCGGCGCATCTCTCCTACCTCAAGCGCGAGGGCGTCAGCCGGGACGGAGAAAAGGGCGTCATGTTCGACGCCGGCTCCGATCGCGCCGGCGATCTCGCCTTTGCCGACCGCTGCAAGGACGACCGGCATCATTTCCGGTTCATCGTCTCGCCGGAGGACGCCGGCGAGATGACCGACCTCAAGGCCTTCACGCGCGACCTCGCACGGCAGATGGAAGCCGATATGGGGACGCGGCTCGACTGGGTCGCCGTCGATCACTGGAACACCGACAATCCGCACGTCCACCTGCTCGTGCGCGGCGTGGATGAGGCCGGCGCCGACCTCGTCATCTCGCGCGATTATATCAGCCGAGGCCTGCGCTCGCGCGCCGAGGATCTGGTGTCGATCGAGCTTGGCCCGAAGCCCGAGCATGAAATCCGCAATGCGTTGGAGAAGGAAGTCACAGCGGAACGCTGGACGCGCCTCGATGTCGAGATCCGCGGCCATGCCGACGACGTCGGCGCCATCGATCTGCGTCCTGAATCCAGCGGCTCTGCCGACCCAGAGACCCGCCGCCTGATGATCGGCCGTCTCCAGCATCTGGAGAGGATGGGGCTCGCCACGTCGGCCGGTCCCGGCGAATGGATGGTCGGGCTGGAAGCCGAACGCCATCTTCGCGATCTCGGCATGCGCGGCGACATCATCAAGACCATGCACAGCGCCTTCACCGAGCGCGGCCAGGATCGCGGCGTCGCCGACTATGTCATCGACGCCGGCGCCAGTTCGCCGATCATCGGCCGGCTGGTCGACAAGGGTCTCCATGACGAGCTGACCGGTGAAGCCTATGCAGTGATCGACGGCGCCGACGGCCGCGCCCACCATGTTCGCTTTCGCGGCATCGAAGCCTTCGAGCACGCGCCGCCTGCCGGTGGCATCGTCGAGGTTCGGCGCTTCGGCGGGTCGGAGGACCAGCGACCGACGCTGGTGCTCGCCACCCGTTCCGATCTCGATCTTCGCGCCCAGATCACGGCGCCGGGCGCGACCTGGCTCGACCATCGTCTGGTCGAGCGCGAACAGATGCTGCTCTCCATGGGTGGGTTCGGCCGCGAGGCGCGCGACGCCATGCAGGCCCGCGCCGAACATCTCGCTGACGAAGGGCTCGGCCGCCGCCAGGGTCAGCGCATCATCCTCCAGCGCGATCTCCTCAGCACCCTGCGCCGCCGCGAACTGGATGCCGTTGGCGAGAAGCTGTCGGCCGAGACAGGGATGCCGCATGTGAAGGCCGCGGTCGGCGAGCATGTCTCGGGGATCTATCGCCAGCGCCTGACGCTTTCCTCAGGCCGCTTCGCCATGATCGACAACGGGCTCGGCTTCCAGCTCGTGCCCTGGTCGCGCGAGATCGAACGCAAACTCGGCCAGCACATCGCCGGCGTCGCCCGCGATGGCGGCGGCATCGAGTGGAGCCTCGGGCGCAAGCGCGACCTCGGCCTTTAGCCACGAACAAGAAGAAGAAAGGAGCAACGCCGATGTCCGCGACCAAAATCCTCTGGGGCCAGATCACCATCGTCTTCCTGATCGTGCTCATCACGACCTGGTCGGCGACGCAGTATGTCGCCTGGCAGCTTGGCTTTCAGGCGCAGCTTGGAGCGCCTTGGTTCAGGCTCGCGGGAATGCCGGTCTATTTCCCGCCGGCCTTCTTCGCCTGGTGGTTCTCCTACGACGCTTATGCGCCGGAGATCTTCACAGAGGGCGCCTTCATCGCCGCGTCGGGTGGCTTCATCTCGATCGCGGTCGCCATCGGCATGTCGGTCTGGCGGGCGCGAGAAGCCAAGAACGCCGAGACCTACGGCTCGGCGCGCTGGGCCGAGAAGAGAGAGGTGAAGGCGGCCGGGCTGCTCGGCCCGGATGGCGTGGTGCTCGGCAAGCTGGAGCGCGACTACCTGCGCCACGACGGACCCGAGCATGTGCTGTGCTTCGCGCCGACACGCTCCGGCAAAGGCGTCGGCCTGGTCGTGCCGTCGCTGCTGACCTGGCCGGGTTCGGCCATCGTCCATGACATCAAGGGGGAGAATTGGCAACTCACCGCCGGCTTCCGGGCGAAGTATGGGCGAGTGCTGCTATTCGATCCGACTAACCCGAAATCCGCCGCGTACAATCCGCTGCTCGAGGTGCGCCGTGGCGATTGGGAAGTCCGTGACGTGCAGAACGTCGCCGACGTTTTGGTCGATCCGGAAGGCTCGCTCGACAAGCGCAATCACTGGGAGAAGACCAGCCACTCGCTGCTGGTCGGCGCGATCCTCCATGTGCTTTACGCCGAGGCGGACAAGACGCTCGCCGGAGTCGCGGGCTTTCTCTCCGATCCGAAGCGGCCGATCGAGACGACGCTGAAGGCGATGATGACAACGCCGCATCTCGGCGAAGCCGGGCCGCATCCGGTGGTCGCGTCCACGGCGCGCGAGCTGCTGAACAAATCCGACAACGAGCGCTCCGGCGTGCTCTCCACCGCCATGTCGTTTCTCGGCCTCTATCGCGATCCGGTCGTCGCCCAAGTGACGCGGCGCTGCGACTGGCGCATCGCCGATCTGATCGCCGATCCGCGTCCGGCGACGCTCTACCTCGTGGTGCCGCCATCCGACATCTCCCGGACCAAGCCGCTCATCCGTCTGGTGCTCAATCAGATCGGCCGGCGCCTGACCGAGGACCTGCACGCGAAGGAGCGCAAGCATCGCGTGCTGATGATGCTTGACGAATTTCCAGCGCTTGGCCGACTCGACTTCTTTGAGTCCGCGCTCGCCTTCATGGCGGGCTACGGCATCAAGAGTTTCTTGATCGCGCAGTCGCTGAACCAGATTGAGAAAGCCTACGGCGCAAACAATTCGATCCTCGACAATTGTCACGTGCGGGTCAGCTTCGCCACCAACGACGAGCGGACCGCCAAGCGCGTCTCCGATGCACTCGGCACCGCGACCGAGATGAAGGCGATGAAGAACTATGCCGGGCATCGCCTTTCGCCGTGGCTCGGCCATCTCATGGTGTCGCGCTCCGAGACCGCCCGCCCGCTGCTCACGCCCGGCGAAGTGATGCAACTCCCGCCAACCGAGGAGATCGTCATGGTCGCGGGTACTGCGCCGATCCGGGCGAAGAAGGCACGGTATTACGAGGACGCCCGGTTTAAGGAACGCGTGCTGCCGCCGCCCGATCCGCAAAAGTCCGGGCGCACGTCCCGCGCCGATGGGTGGTCGACGCTCTCCCCACAGAGACCCGACGCGGCGCTACTGGCAGAGATGGAGAAGGCAGAGGGCGACCAGGCCAATAGCGGGCTGCGCCGGGAACCCGAGCTTCCCGATCATGTCGCTATCGTCAAGGAGACGACCGACCAGACGCCAGCGGAGGAGTTCGCGGTTCTGCTCGACGAGGAACCCGAGGACGTCGCCCGCCAGCGTCAAGCGCTGCGCCGCCAGATGACGGGCGTCGCGCGTCAGGTCTCGCTCGATCCCAATGACGGCATGGACCTCTAGGAGGCGGCGATGAAAGACCGTCTGAACCTCACCTTGCCCGTCGAGATGATCACACGGATCAACGAGCTGTCGGAACGCAAGAAGATCCCGCGATCGGCCATCGTCGAGGCAGCCGTGGCGTCGTTCCTCTCGCCAGATGCCGCCGATCGGCGCGAGGCCGCCTTCACCCGCCGGATGGACCGGCTCTCCCGCCAGGCCCAACGGATCGAGCGCGATCTCGGGGTCACGGCCGAGACGCTGGCGCTCTTCGTCCGCTTCTGGCTGACGATCACGCCACCATTGCCGGGCGACGCGCAGGCCGCCGCGCAGATCAAGGGTCGCGAGCGCTTCGAAGGCTTTGTCGAAACGCTCGGCAAAAGGCTCCAGAAGGGTCAGAGCTTTCTGAGGGAAATCCCCGACGATGTCCCCGGCAGGCTCAGCGGCGATGACGACGACTCGCCAACACAGGACCGATAGTGTCCGCTTGTCGTCTCTCAAGTCACAACCGATTCCGCCGTTCGCCTGTATTTGCACGCTAGGCTACTACGACGATCTAATCTTGTTGAACCAGCCTGACTTCTGGCTCTTTTAATCATCCCCGATCCAGGGCCGCGCGTCGTGCGCGCCCGCGAAAGACCGGGGACGACGTGGCGACAACACACCAGAAATCCGAAGCGATCATCCGGGGAGCGCGCATGTTGCGCACCGCCCTTGGTCCCGCCATCGCTCGATTCCTGGAAGATCCTGCGATCGTTGAGGTGATGCTCAACCCCGACGGGCGGCTCTGGATCGACCGACTTTCCGAGGGTCTTTCCGATACGGGTGAGCGGCTTTCTTCCGCCGATGGCGAGCGCATCATCCGCCTCGTCGCGCACCATGTCGGTGCCGAGGTGCATCCCGGTAGCCCCCGCGTCTCCGCCGAGCTGCCCGAGACGGGAGAACGGTTCGAAGGCCTGCTGCCGCCCGTCGTCGCGGCGCCGGCCTTCGCCATCCGCAAGCCCGCTGTCGCAGTGTTCACTCTGGACGACTATGTCGCCGCCGGCATCATGACGGGCGCGCAAGCCGAGGCGCTGCGCGATGCCGTGGCGTCCCGGCAAAACATCCTCGTCGCCGGCGGCACCTCGACCGGCAAGACGACGCTCACCAACGCGCTGCTGGCCGAAGTCGCCAAGACAGACGATCGCGTCGTCCTGATCGAGGATACGCGCGAGCTGCAGTGCGCCGCCCCCAATCTCGTAGCGCTGCGCACCAAGGACGGCGTGGTCTCGCTCTCCGATCTGGTGCGCTCCAGCCTGCGGCTCCGCCCAGACCGGATTCCCATCGGCGAAGTTCGCGGCGCTGAAGCCCTCGACCTGCTGAAAGCCTGGGGCACGGGGCATCCGGGCGGCATCGGCACCATCCACGCGGGCACCGCGATCGGCGCAGTGCGCCGCCTCGAACAGCTCATCCAGGAAGCCGTTGTCACCGTCCCGCGCGCTCTGATCGCCGAGACCATCGACCTCGTCGCTGTGCTTTCCGGCCGCGGTGCTCAACGCCGTCTCGCCGAACTCGCCCGTGTCGATGGGCTGGGCCCGACCGGCGACTACGCCATGACCCACGCAGCATCCAAACCATCGGGAGATCCAGCATGATCCGTCACTCGCTTCGCATTAGTCGTCACATCGCGACGGCAGCGTCCGTCAGCTTCCTGTCGATCGCTGTGGCGCCTGCCGCCCACGCGTCGGGCTCGTCGATGCCATGGGAACAACCGCTCCAGCAGATCCTTCAGTCGATCGAGGGTCCTGTCGCCAAGATCGTCGCGGTGATCATCATCATCGTCACCGGCCTGACGCTCGCCTTTGGTGATACGTCGGGCGGCTTCCGCCGGCTGATCCAGATCGTCTTCGGTCTGTCGATCGCGTTCGCGGCCAGCTCGTTCTTCCTGTCGTTCTTCTCGTTCGGCGGCGGAGCGCTCGTCTGATGGCCGGCATGGTCGACCCCTCGGCCGAAGTGCCCGGCTTCTCCGTGCCCGTCCACCGGGCGCTGACCGAGCACATCCTGCTCGGCGGCGCCCCGCGCTCGATCGCGATCCTCAACGGCACGCTGGCGGCGGCGCTCGGTCTCGGCCTTCGCCTCTGGCTGGTCGGCCTCGGACTTTGGGCCCTCGGTCACTTCGCGGCGGTCTGGGCAGCCAAACGCGATCCGCAATTCGTCGACGTGGTGCGCCGCCATCTGCGCATCCCCGGCCACCTGGCGGTCTGAGGAGGCGCATCGATGCTCAACCTTGCCGAATATCGCAATCGCAACACCCGGCTCGCCGACTTCCTCCCCTGGGTCGCCCTGCTTGGCGAAGGCGTCGTCCTCAACAAGGATGGCTCGTTGCAGCGCACCGCCCGCTTCCGCGGCCCCGATATGGATTCCGCCGTGCCGGCCGAGCTCGTCGCCGTCGCCGGCCGGCTCAACAACGCCTTCCGGCGCCTCGGCTCCGGCTGGTCGATCTTCGTCGAGGCGCAGCGCCATGCCGCCGCGACCTATCCCTCGAGCATGTTTCCGGATTCAGCGTCCGGCCTGCTGGATGCCGAGAGGAAGGCCGATTTCGAGGAAGCGGGCACGCACTTCGAGTCGAGCTACTTCCTGACTTTCCTCTATCTGCCGCCGGCCGAGGACGCCGCGCGCACCGAAGCCTGGCTCTATGAGGGACGAGAGCAATCGGGCGTCGATGCCCATGAGATCCTGCGCGGCTTCATCGACCGCACCGATCGCGTGCTGCAGCTCGTCGAAGGCTTCATGCCGGAATGCGTCTGGCTCGGTGACGGCGAGACGCTGACCTACCTGCATTCCTGCGTCTCGACCAAACGCCACCGCGTCCGCGTACCCGAGACGCCAATGTACCTGGACGCGCTTGTCGCCGACCAGCCACTCACCGGCGGTCTGGAGCCGAGACTGGGAACGGCGCATCTGCGCGTGCTCACCATCGTCGGCTTTCCCACAGTAACTACGCCTGGATTGCTCGACGATCTGAACCGGCTCGCCTTTCCCTATCGCTGGTCGACGCGCGCCATCCTGCTCGACAAGACCGATGCGACCAAGCTGCTGACGAAAATCCGGCGGCAATGGTTTGCCAAGCGCAAGTCGATCGCCGCCATCCTGAAGGAGGTGATGACCAACGAGGCGTCCGTCCTTGTGGACACCGACGCGGCCAACAAGGCGGCGGATGCCGACCTCGCCCTTCAGGAACTCGGCGCCGACTATGCCGGCCAGGCCTATGTGACGGCGACCGTCACGGTCTGGGACGAGGATCCCCGCATCGCCGCCGAGAAGCTGCGGCTGGTCGAAAAGATCGTACAGGGCCGCGATTTCACGGCGATGCCGGAGACGATCAACGCGGTGGACGCCTGGCTCGGCTCACTGCCCGGCCACGTCTACGCCAATGTTCGGCAACCGCCGATCTCCACGCTCAATCTCGCCCACATGATCCCGCTGTCGGCGGTGTGGGCGGGGCCGGAACGGGATGAGCACTTCGGGTCGCCCCCCTTGCTCTATGGCAAGACCGAGGGAAGCACCCCGTTCCGGTTTTCCCTTCATGTCGGCGATGTCGGTCACACGCTTGTCGTCGGCCCGACGGGCGCCGGCAAGTCGGTGCTGCTGGCGCTCATGGCGCTGCAGTTCCGCCGCTATGCCGGCAGCCAGGTTTTCGCTTTCGATTTCGGCGGAAGCATTCGCGCCGCGGCCCTTGCGATGCGCGGCGACTGGCACGATCTCGGCGGCGGCCTGACGGAAGGATCGGAGTCCTCCGTGGCGCTTCAGCCGCTGGCGGGAATCCACGAGGTGCAGGAGCGCGCCTGGGCGGCGGACTGGGTCGCCGCGATCCTCCTCCGCGAAGGCTTGGCCGTAACGCCCGACGTCAAGGAGCATCTCTGGTCGGCGTTGAGCTCGTTGTCCTCCGCTCCGGTCAACGAACGCACCATCACGGGCCTCGCCGTCCTCCTGCAATCGAACGACCTGAAGCAGGCGCTGCGGCCCTATTGCGTCGGCGGCCCCTATGGCCGGCTACTCGACGCGGAAGCCGAGCATCTGGGTGAAGCGACTGTGCAAGCCTTCGAGACCGAGGGCCTGATCGGCACCGGCGCTGCGCCCGCAGTCCTCGCCTATCTGTTCCATCGCATCGAGGACCGGCTCGACGGCCGGCCGACGTTGCTCATTGTCGATGAAGGCTGGCTCGCGCTCGACGACGAAGGCTTCGCCGGCCAGCTCCGCGAGTGGCTGAAGACGCTGCGCAAGAAGAACGCCAGCGTCATCTTCGCCACGCAGTCGCTGTCCGACATCGACAACTCCGCCATCGCGCCCGCGATCATCGAGAGCTGCCAGACCCGTCTGCTGCTGCCGAATGAACGCGCGATCGAGCCGCAGATCACCACGATCTATCGCCGCTTCGGTCTCAACGACCGCCAGATCGAGATCCTCGCGCGGGCCACGCCGAAGCGCGACTACTACTGCCAGTCACGACGCGGCAACCGGCTGTTCGAGCTGGGCCTGTCCGACGTTGCGCTGGCGCTCTGCGCCGCGTCGTCGAAGCAGCACCAGGCGCTTATCGCCGAGGTGTTCGCCCGGTCGGGCCGTGACGGCTTCCTGCACGAATGGCTCGCCGAATGCTCGCTCGGTTGGGCGGCGGACCTCATCGCCGACCTTACCAACGTCAGCCCCCAGACCGTCATTCCCACCAGCCAGGAGGTATTGTCATGACCCGTTTTCGCTCCCGCTCGCGCGCCGCCCGGCTCGCTCTGTCCATCCTGGCGGCGCCGCTGACGCTTACGCCGATAGTCGCACCTCCGGCCGCGGCGCAATGGATCGTCTACGATCCCACCAACTATGCCCAGAACCTGCTGACGGCGGCCCGCGCTCTGCAGCAGATCAACAACCAGATCACCTCGCTTCAGAACGAGGCGACGATGCTGATCAACCAGGGCCGCAATCTCGCGAGCCTGCCATTCTCGTCGCTCCAGCAGCTTCAGCAGTCCGTCCAGCGGACGCAGCAGCTCCTCCAGCAAGCCCAGCGGATCGCCTACGACGTCCAGAACATCGATCAGGCGTTCCGCACTACCTACGGCAACGCCTCGATGACGGCTTCCGAACAGCAGCTCGTCGCCCAGGCGAAGGAGCGCTGGCAGAACACCGTGAGCGGCCTGCAGGACTCCATGCGCGTCCAGGCCGGCGTCGTCGGCAACATCGATACCAACCGGACGCAAATGTCGACGCTGGTCGGCCAGAGCCAGGGCGCGACTGGCGCGCTACAGGCGACGCAAGCTGGCAACCAGCTCCTCGCGCTGCAGGCCCAGCAGCTCGCCGACCTTACAGCGGTCGTCGCGGCCAATGGCCGGGCGCAGGCGCTCCAGTCAGCCGAGCAGGCCGCCGCGACCGAACAGGGCCGCGAGCAGCGCCGTCGTTTCCTCACTCCCGGCTCCGGCTATCAGCCCGGCAATGCCCGGATGTTCCCGAGCGGAAACTGAGGGCGCGATCATGGACGGAAAGATGCTCGCCCGCGTCAGTGCCATCGTCTTCATCGCCGTGGCCGTCACCGCCACGGCGATCGAGATGGCCAGACACGAGGACGCGCCGATCGACCAGATCGTCGATCCGGCCGGCGCCGAGACCATTGATCCGCTGCGGGCCGAACTCATCCGCTGCGGAGGAATCGGTGAGGCCGGTCCGCGCGACCCTTCCTGCCTGCGCGCCTGGGCCGAGAACCGCCGCCGCTTCCTTGCCCCCGGGGCTCGCCCCGCCGAGCGGCTACCTGACGCGCAATTGCCGCGCCCGGCGACGACCAGCCCGGCGCCAGCGGTTCCGCTCCAACCCGAAGAGGCCAGATAGCATTATGGGCGGCACCGGCGTCATCGACCACTTCCTGGAGGTCTTCACCCGCTACATCGACTCCGGATTTGGGTTGCTGAGCGGCGAAGTCGCGTTCATCGCCACCACGCTGATCGTCATCGACGTGACGCTCGCCGCCCTGTTCTGGAGCTGGGGCGCCGACGACGACATCATGGCGCGGCTGGTCAAGAAGACGCTCTTCGTGGGTGTCTTCGCCTACCTCATCGGCAACTGGAACAACCTCGCCAGGATCATCTTCGAGAGCTTCGCCGGCCTCGGCCTGAAGGCGTCTGGCACGGGCTTTACGACGGCCGATCTACTCCGCCCGGGCAAGGTTGCGCAAACCGGCCTAGATGCCGGCCGGCCGCTGCTGGAGTCGATCTCCGGCCTGATGGGTTACTGGTCATTCTTCGAGAACTTTATCCAGATCGCCTGCATGTTCCTCGCCTGGGCGCTGGTGCTGCTCGCCTTCTTCATCCTCGCGATCCAGCTCTTCGTTACCCTGATCGAGTTCAAGCTGACGACGCTCGCGGGCTTTGTCCTCATTCCCTTCGGTCTCTTCGGCAAAAGCGCCTTCATGGCCGAGCGCGTGCTCG
Organism: Martinezella tropici; assembly: GCA_000799755.1. GTDB lineage: Bacteria > Pseudomonadota > Alphaproteobacteria > Rhizobiales > Rhizobiaceae > Rhizobium > Rhizobium tropici_A. The sequence continues at coordinate 1,252,647 of JUHI01000001.1, read as the reverse complement.
GCAATGTCATCTCGTCCGGCATCAAGGTCTTGGTGCTCGCTGTCATCATCGGCATCGGCTCGACTCTCTTCTCCGAATTCACCGCCGGCTTTGGCGGCGCAACGCCGACCATCGACCAGGCCATGGCGATCGTGCTGGCCGCACTCACGCTGCTTGGCCTCGGCATCTTCGGTCCCGGCATCGCCAATGGCCTTGTCTCGGGAGGACCGCAGCTTGGCGCGGGTGCGGCCGTCGGCACCGGCCTCGCCGCAGGCGGCATGGTCGCCGCCGGCGCCGCTACGGTGGGAGCCCTTGCTTCCGGAGGCGCGGCGGCGATCGGCGGCGCGGCCGCCGCTGCGCGCGGTGGGGCTGCCCTCGCGGGCGTAGCGTACACGGCCTACAGCCTCGGCTCGGCGGGCCAGTCGGGCGCGGCGAGCGTCGCTTCCGGTCTCGGTGGCGTTGCACGCGCAGGCGCTTCCGCCGCTGCCTCTCCGTTCAAGCGCGCCGCGTCGCGTGCGGCGGACAGCATGAAGTCGAGCTTCTCTGCCGGCGCCAAATCCGCGGTCGAGGCGACGGGCGGCTCCTCGACCGCGGGCACGATTGGCGGCGAGACGGAGGCCGCCAACGATGCGTCCGCCAGTCAGAACGCCTCTTCCCGTCTGGGACCGCCCGACTGGGCCAAGCGCATGAAGCGCTCTCAGAACATCACGCATGGCGTCCAGGCCGCCGCGCATGCGGTCCGCTCTGGTGACAGCCACGGCGGCGGCTCTTCCATCAACCTTTCCGAAAGCGACCGCTGATGAGCCTCTTCAAACGACCAGCAACCCATTACGGCAAATCCCCCGAACCCGAGACGCCCTATCAGCGCGCCGGCCAGGTCTGGGACGACCGCATCGGCTCGGCCCGTGTGCAGGCCAGGAACTGGCGGTTGATGGCTTTTGGCTCGTTGATCCTGTCGGCCGGCTTCGCCACCGCGCTTGTCTGGCAGTCGGCGCGCGGAACGATCGTGCCCTGGGTCGTGCAGGTCGATCGCCTGGGGCAAGCCCAGGCCGTCGCACCCGCCACCGCCGACTATCAGCCGACCGATCCACAGATGGCCTGGCATCTCGCGCGCTTCATCGAGCAGGTCCGCTCGATCCCGGCAGACGCCATCATCGTGCGGCAGAATTGGCTCAGAGCTTACGAGTTCACCACCTCGGCCGGCGCGATGGCGCTCAACGATTATGCCCGCGCCAATGATCCCTTCACCAAGGTCGGCAAGCAGCAGATCTCGGTCGACGTCTCGTCGGTCATCCGTGCGTCGCCCACGAGCTTCCGCGTCGCCTGGATCGAGCGGCGCTATCAGGACGGCGCTCTCGCCGAAACATCGCGCTGGACCGCCATCCTCACCATCGTCGTGCAGCCGCCGCGCACCGCCGAAAAACTCCGGGCCAATCCGCTCGGAATCTACGTCAACGCCATCAACTGGTCACGGGAGCTGGGGCAATGAAGTCGTCTTTCCGTAAAGCCGGAAATCCGGCTTCACACACATACGTCTCGCCGGTTTTACGCAAAGCCGCGCTGCCGCTCCTTCTCCTTGCGACAACCGCGCTCGCCGGCTGCGCCACCACGCAGAAACCGCCCGAGATCAGCTATGACGACGCAGCGCCCGCCGTTCAGGCGGGCGATCCGCCAGCGCCGGTCACCGTGGTCGAGGTTCCCCGGCCGCTGCCGCTCCCCGGCCAGTTGAAGCCGGTCGAAACGACACGAAGCGCACCGGAGCCGACCGATCCGGCCGCTCGCATCAATCAGGCCAATGCCGCCGCGCGCGTGCAGCCCGTCCGCAACGGCTTCATCAACTCGATGCAGGTCTATCCCTTCACGCAGGGCGCGCTCTATCAGGTCTACACCGCCGTCGGGCAGATCACGGACATCGCACTCCAGCCCGGCGAGCAGCTCGTTGGCTCCGGGCCCGTCGCCGCCGGCGACACCGTGCGTTGGATCATCGGCGACACCGAAAGCGGATCGGGCGCGACGCGACAGATCCATATCTTGGTGAAGCCGACCCGCTCCGAGCTCATGACGAACCTGGTCATCAATACCAACCTGCGCACCTATCATATGGAGCTGCGCTCGACCGAGCGCACCTATATGGCTTCGGTCTCCTGGCAATATCCGCAGGATCAGCTCATTGCGCTCCGCCGCCAGAACATTGAGGCCCAGGCCGCTCTACCCGTCGCCACCGCCATCGACCTGTCCCGTGTCAATTTCCGCTACGAGATCGACGGCGACCGTGCGCCGTGGCGGCCGCTGCGCGCCTTCGACGACGGCCGCCAGGTCTTTATCGAGTTTCCGCGCGGCATCGGCCAGGGCGAGATGCCACCGCTCTTCGTCGTCGGCCCTGAAGGCAATACCTCCGAGCTGGTGAACTACCGGGTTCGCGGCAACCACATGATCGTCGATCGGCTCTTTGCCGCCGCCGAGCTGCGCTTTGGCGCGGGTGATCGCCAAAAGCGCGTGCGCATCACCCGCACCGACGGGAGGCCGGCATCGTGAGCGACATCGATCCCCGGAAAGAGGAAGGGCCTGAAGCGAACAACGCCGAGCAGCCCCTGACCGGCGAGCCGGCGCCGCCAATGCGGCTGCGCGCCGAGGAGCCGCGTGTCACGCGTTTGTCGAGGAAGGTATTCGCCGGCCTCGGTCTCGTCGCCAGCGTCGGAATCGGCGGAGCATTGATCTACGCGCTCCAGACCCGCGACGGCGGGCGCCCAAACGAAGAGCTATATTCGACGGATAATCGCGCCACCGCCGATGGTCTTGCCGGCCTGCCGCGTGACTATACGGGGCCGGTGCTGGGGCCACCGTTGCCCGGCGATCTCGGCCGGCCCATCCTCGATGCGCAGAACAGAGGCCAGCCGGTCCCGGTTCCTGGCATGGCGACACCCACCCCCGGGCTCAGCGCGGAGGAGCAGCGCCGGCTTCAGGAGCTGGAAGCGGCACGGACGGCACGGCTGTTCGCCTCGACCGAGACAAGAGCGACGTCCACGCCGACAGCGACATCACCAAGCGGAACACCGCCCGCAAATGCCCAATTGCCTCTGCCCGATCTAACAAGCCTCGGCCTTGCGCCGCAGCCGGCCACGCCCACCGCGCAGGATCGTCAACTCGCTTTCCTCAACGCTGCCGCCGATCGGCGGACTGTCTCCCCGGACCGCGTCATGGCGCCGGCATCGCCCAACATTCTTCAGGGCGGAGCGGTGATCTCGGCCGCGCTGATTACCGGCATCCGCTCCGATCTACCCGGCCAGATCACCGCGCAGGTGACCGAGAACGTCTATGACAGCCCAACCGGCCGCATACTGCTTGTGCCGCAGGGCACCCGATTGATCGGCCAGTATGATAACGGCGTCGGGTTTGGGCAGCGTCGCGTGCTGCTAGTCTGGAACCGACTCATCATGCCGAACGGCCGCTCGATCGTGCTCGAGCGTCAGCCGGGCGCCGATTCTGAGGGCTATGCAGGCCTTGAGGATGGTGTCGATTATCACTGGGGCGAACTGTTCAAGGCCGCCGCGCTCTCCACCATCCTCAGCGTTGGCGCCGAGGCAGGATCGTCTGGCCAGGACAGCGACATCGTGCGGGCGCTGCGTCAGGGCGCATCAGACAGCGTCAGTCAGACCGGTCAGCAGATCGTCCGCCGTCAACTCAACATCGCGCCGACGCTCACGATCCGGCCGGGCTTCCCGGTCCGCGTGATCGTCACCCGCGATCTCGTCCTCGAACCCTATGGAGGGTGATCCATGGCGAAGCTGAAACTTGGGGCATTTGCGGACGACAAGCCGGTCAAGATCTCGATCGAACTGCCGGCGGCCGTCCACCGCGAGCTTGTCGCCTATGCTGAGGTGCTTGCTCGGGAGATAGGGCGGCCGGTCGGCGATCCCGTCAAATTGGTCTCGCCCATGATCGAGCGCTTCATGGCGACGGATCGAGGTTTTGCGAAAGCGCGGCGCGATCATCAAAGTAGTCGCTAGCCGATACCGGGGCCTGGACAGGCGAAGGATTAGTTGCCGGTCGCGCCATCGGCGATGACTTGCCACGCTTGGACATAATTCTTGCGAGACTCAGCAGCCGCCGAAGGGCCGGATTATCGTTGTGCGGCGACCAGATCGCGCAGAAGGGCAGGATTTCATCGGCCAACGGCCGATAGACTACACCGGGAAAATGGGCGGCCGTTGTCGCTTCGCTGGTGAGCGTAATTCCGCGGCCAAGAGCGACAACCTGCATGAGATTGTCCCGTCCGACACCATGCCGCTCCACGCTTAAATGGTGGCCCAGTTCCGTAAGATGCTTCACCAGATAGTCCTGGATTTCCGGCCCTGGCTCAGTCTCGCTGACAATGAAGTGCCGGTCGCGCAGGTCTTTCCACGCGATCTGATCCTGATCCGCAAGCTCATGATGGCGGGGACAGGCCACAAAGACCCGCTCGTTCCAGAGATGCGCAACGTCGCATCCCGGTGCGGCAGGGTCGCCAGTCAAGAATGCTACATCGATCCGCCGCCTCTGCACGGAGGCGATGTGCTCGTTGGGACCTCCTTCGACGAAATCGAGGTGCACACCAGAATGCCTGGCGTCGTAGGCGGAGAGCAGTTCGGCAAGGAAGCCGGACGCCAGGGATGAGAAGATGCCAATTCGCACCAAGCCCTCCTCGCCGCGTCCGATTGAGCCCACGTCCTTCGCCGCGTACGCGATCTGGCTGATTGCTTTCCGAGCCCGGACGAGAAATCTCTGGCCTGCATAGGTCAGGTCAACCCCACCATGATGGCGGATAAACAGCGTGGCGCCGATGTCATCCTCCAGATCGCGGATGCGCCGGCTAATCGCCGACTCCTGGACGGCAAGCGCCTTCGCCGCTTGCCGGAAGCTGCCGTGCTCGGCCGCAGCAATCACATAGCGGAGGTGGCGCAGTTCGATCTTCAATCTCTTCGGCCTCCGAGACTTCGGAAGCCAGCATCAAGGCGTTTCCAATGCCAGCCATACATCAACATTGCTGCGCACCGCTGGGTGCAGCCATCGGCGCTTCGACGGATCGGATCTCCGGACCAGACAGCCTAAGCAACAGCGCCGCCTGGTCCTCGGAAAAATTATGCAATTTCGACAGCCCGAAGATCGCCGATGTCAAACTCAGCTTACCCACCACCCAGGCCGAAGCCACCCGTGCTGGTGACACCCCTCGGTCCTTTAATATTGCTCCGACCACTGCCCCCGTCGCCATCACTTCCGCCCTCACTCTATCGTAGTTCGGGCAAGGAATTGCACCAAGCTCGCTGATCTCCCGCGATCCGTCGTTGGATCTTGCGTGTGCGCTCTGACGAGCGGTTTCATAGCTTGTCAGACCAAATCATCGCCAACGCTCAGTCCGGTGCGCGATCACTCTATAGGCTTGGTTTAATCGAGCTTGAGATGGGACTCGCCTCTGCCCTTCTCTGCCGATGTCAGCTAACGTCTCGAGTGCACACAGCAGATGCTCGGCAACATCTAGTCGATCCTCATCGGAGGCGCGCCGGAATGCGGTAAGTACCAGGTCGTCAAGATTGCTAGCTCGCGACAGCATCGAACCCCTGCTCGCCGAGCGCCTGCACAACCGTCTGTTCACGAACGGTCTCCTTCTTAAAGGTAACTTGGATCTGCTTCTGCCATAGCTTTGTCTTGACCTTGTGTATGCCGGGTATCGCCGTTAAAGCATCACGGATTTTCTCAGCGCAGCCTTCGCAGACCATCCCTGGGATTGCCAGGGTCACTGTTGCAAGCGAACTATCCTGACGAACCATGTCGTTCTCCCTCACAGCAATGCAGCGTAAACTTGAGCGTAGTACCAACCGACAAATAGTAGAGCGATGCCGCTTGCGAACTGAATCGGGCGACCGAGCAATCCAAGCCGAGTGAAGCGCGTCGCGGTGCTTGCGGCGGCTCCCGCGAGAAGAAACGGTAACCCCCGGCCGACGCCGAAGAAAAAGGATAGCAATACGCCGAGTTTCGGGGTGCCTGTAGCTGCAACGACCGTAAACAGAAGCAGGAGCGGAGCGACCGAGGTGCCAAGACTGAACACAAGGCCATAGCCGAACGCGCCCGCCACGCCGGGCCGTCTCCAAGCCGTGAGCCGGTCGAATGGCAGCCGGGGTCTCCAGAAGGCGAGCCCTGCGGCCACGAACGAAAGGAAAGCCATAACGAGCGCCCAGTTGCGACCGAATGACTCCGTCGCCAACGCGCCGAGTTGACCCGCAAAGAGACCAAGTGCGGTGAGGCTTCCGACGATTCCGACGAAGAAAGCGCTTGCGATTGCGAGCCCGTCGTGACGACCTCCGGTGTCAGATGCTCCGGCCATACCCGCGACGCTGAGCCCAACAGGCAATGTGCACGGACAAACCGCGCTCGCCAAAATACCCGCGAGGAACGTGGTGCCTATTGCGGGCACCAGCCCCCCTCCAGCGAGGCCAGGTTGGATCGACTGCAATGCAGACTCTAACGTCATTTCGCCTCCACCGGGGTCCCAGCTTGATATCCGAGTGCGTTCACAGCGGCGACGATGCGGTCAGGCGAAACACGTGCGGGGGTGTAGGTCACGCGCATCGTCCTGGCCGCCAAGCTCACCTCGACATTAGATACGCCATCGATGTTCTTGACGGTTTGCTTGATCGTCGCGGCACAGCTCACACACGACATACCGGTCACCGGCACGACGACCGTCGTTCCTGCAGCCTTATCGGAAGCCGAGCTTGTAGAGATCGCGAGCGAGAACAGAAAAGAGAGGAGCAACGCGCCAGCTGAAAACAGGATTCTCCAACGGCCGTGAAACAGCCCGGACGGTCGGCTCGTGTTCGTCATGTGATGTTCGCCTTTCGTCGTAATGCACCAAGTGCAGCTGCTCCGCATTTTTCGAGATTCTGCCATCCGTACCGTAGTCCGGAGTCAATAGACGTCAAATGTCGCATGCCAGGAGGCACGGTGCCTCGCCCTTCAGCTGCTCCGGACTTGAACTACCTCAGACCGAAACAGACGGATGGACATCACGGCCAACCCCAGTTCGACCATGGCGAAAACGCCCAGTGATACTTCGAAGCCAAAGCGGAGCATCTCACCAAAGATCAAGCTACCCAGCCCCATGCCGACGAAGAGCATGAAGACGTTCAGCCCCATGGCTTGCCCAGGCCGCTTATCACCGAGCGAGGTGACAATCCCGCCGAAGAGCGGCTGCGTCATGTCATAGCCAAGAGAGAGAAGCATCGCCACCACCGGCGCAAGGATCAAGGGAAAGCCGAGGATCAGCAGCGCGGCTGCGACGGCGCTGAGCGCGAGACCAAGGGGCAGCAACCTGGCGCGGCCCCAGCGGTCCGCCGCCCGGCCGATCATCGGCCCGAGCAAGAAGCCCGGCACGCCGTATCCGAGCAAGGCCAATCCGACGCCGACCGGTCCGACGCCGTGTCGCTGTTCGAAATACACACCAAGCCACGTGAAGACGCCGGAGTGGAACATCGAGTTGACAAGGACATAGCCGTATGTGCGCTGCCCCCTTGGCGTGCCGAGGAGGCTCTTGTAGCCGCGGAAAAGATCGCCGAACGTGCCCGTGACCGGCTGCACTGCCGCAGCAATGATGCGGCGATAGGGCAGGAACAGGAGCAGGATACCCGCTCCAGCCGCTCCCACTACGAGAAACAGCCCTTGCCATCCGACGAAGGGAACGAGCATCGCGCCGGCGGGTGAGCCAAAGGCCATCCCGCCGGCCATGGCGCCAAAGAGCCAGCCTAGCGGGCGCCCACGCTGCTCATAAGGATAGAGGCGGCCGACGAGCGCGAGGCCGAGCGGCACGACGCCACTGGCGCCGAGCCCGGTCAGGACCCGCCAAAGGGCGATCTGTTCGATGGAGGTGGCCATCGCCGTCAAAGCTGTGAGTACGGCAAACGCCGCCAGCGACGCGAACATGACGCGGTGGATGCCCAGCCGATCCGCGAGAAGCCCAAAAACCAGCGTCGCGATTCCGTAAGGGATCAGATAGGCTGGCACAATGAGCCCGACTCTCTCGACCGACGTCCCGAAAGTATTGGCGAGCGTCGGTATGATGGGCGCGACCATGAAAGCTTGAAAGAAGATGACGAAGGTCGCCGCCGCGAGCATCCGAAGCAGGCGCTCGCGTTCATTGTTTACCTGTGAAACATCCATACCACTCATGTCCTTGTAACTTGCAGTTGCCATGTCCGTGCCTCACGCCGTCTGGATCGCGTCCGCCACAACGGGGCGGCCGACACTCAGTACCGCGTCGAAAAAGAGCTGCGGTCGACCCCACAGCGAATTGAAGAAGATTGCGGTGACACTGACGGCCATCGCGACCATGGCCCATACCGGATAGACGAGACCCGTCGCGGCGATAGGAATTCCGACGCCATTGAACAGGAAGGCGAGAGTCACATTCTGGAGCATCTTACGGTAGCTTCTCCGGCTGATCTGGCGCGCGACCGGAACAGCATCGAGACGATTGGAGAGGATAATGATGTCGGCTGACTCGATAGCGATATCCGTGCCACCACCCATGGCGATGCCAACATCCGCTTGCATGAGAGCGGGGGCGTCATTGATACCATCGCCAACCATGGCAACCCTTGTGCCGCCGACCTGAAGCTGCCGCACGATCTCGGCTTTACCGTCGGGCAGCACGCCAGCATGAACAACGTCGATGCCGACCTCCCTCGCGACCTTGTGCGCGGCACGCTCGTTGTCACCTGTAAGCAGGACAAGCTGGAGTCCATCGGCCCGCAGTTGTGCGACGGCCTTCACTGCTTCCGCCTTCAGCTTATCGCCAAGGCCAAGCAGTCCGAGTGCCCGTCCTCCCCTGCCGACGGCGATCACCGTTCGGCCAGCCTCCTCCAGCGCCACGATCCGGGCCTGTAGCTGCGCCAGGTTCACCCCCCGTTCAGCCAGGAAATGGGGGCTTCCGACAAGAACCTCCTCACCGCCGATGTCAGCGACGATGCCTTTACCTGGCATAGCCTCAAAGGACTCGACGTCCGGCGGGACGGCGCCTCGCTCGAAAGCCGCGGTGACCACTGCTTGAGCGAGCGGGTGTTCAGAGGAAGCTTCTGCCGCTGCCGCCAAGGCGAGCAGCTCGTCCTCTTCGCCATTTACGGCCTCAATCTCACGAACCGCAGGCTTGCCCTGAGTAAGCGTGCCGGTCTTATCGAGGACAATGGTCTTCACCAGCCGGAAGCCTTGGAAGGCTTCGCCGGTGCGCATGAGAATGCCCCGTTCGGCTGCCTCGCCGGCACCGCGCACTATGGAAAGCGGCGCGGAGATACCCACCGCGCAAGGATAGCCCATTACAAGCACGCTCAACCCGGCGAAGATTGCCCGTTCCAAGTCGACTTCGCCGGATACGAACCATGAGCCGACTAGCCAACCGATAAGAGCGAGCGTCGCAATAACGAGAACCGTCGGCGTATAAATCTGAAGAACTCTGTCTACGAGATGCAAGAGGCCGGGCTTGAGTGCCCGAGCGTCCTCGACTTCGCGAATGACCTTATGCAAGAAGCTTCCCTCGCCCACGGCTCGCACCTGAACAAGCAAGGTACCGTTGCCATTGATCGAGCCGCCGATCACTGCGTCACCTTTCTTCCGTTCGACCGGGATCGGCTCGCCGGTGACAAAGGATTGATCGACCGCCGAATGGCCGCTAACCACCTCACCATCGACTGGCACGCGCTCGCCAGGACGAATGCGGACGAGATCGCCGATTGCCACCTCCGCGATCGGCAGCTCCAACTCGAGGCCGTTGCGCTCGACCCGCGCTGCTTCCGGCTGAAGATCGAGGAGTTGCTTCACCGCCTGCGAACTGCGGGTCTTGACGATCAGCGAGAGCCATTCCGAGAAGATGTGGTAGGTCGTGACCATCACTGAGACGGCAAAAAAGGCAGCAGTCGGGTAAGCTGCGGGGGAGAAGACGAACCCGATCAGACCTCCGATGAGGCCGGCGAAGGCGCCCGTCTCGAGCAAGACATGTTGATTGAGAATGCCCCGGCGCAGTGCCTGTGCCGCCATCACCAGAATATGGCATCCGATGCCAAAGACCAGAATAACGGCCATGGCGGCGACAAGCCACGGAATGGCCGCAGCGAACCAGGCCTGCTCCTTGACAAGCATCAGCGCGAGCGCAGCGATGCCCAACCCACCGGCACCAAGAATCGCCGGAGCAAGACCTCGTGCTCGCAGCACGAGGAACATCAACCCGATGAGACTGAAAAACACCACCCCATGGATGGCGAGGGCCGCGATCCCCATCGGGTTCGTAATTAGGGCGATGGCGAGGAGACTGAACGCGGTGGCAACGAGAAAACGGCGGCCCTCGCGGACGAGCTCGCGCTCCTCCTCTTCGAAGGGCCGAACCTTGCGCGGGTCGGAAATTGTATAACCGATGTCGCGCAGGATTTTCAGCAGCGCCTCGGGCCGGGCGACGTTCGGGTCGTATTCAACCAGCGCCTGCTCATGCGTGAGGCTTACTGCGACCTTGTCGACGCCTGCTTGACTGCCAAGCGCCTTCTCGATCGTTCCAGTGCAAAGCGAGCAATGCAGACCGCCAATCCGGGCGCGTATCCTGGCCCGATCGGGTCGGCTCGCCGGCTCCTCGCTCCAGGGCTGGATGCGTGGTGCAATCGCTGTAGCCGTGTTCATGCCCTGACCTCCGGTCCTACGTTCGCCAGCGAACTGCCGGCATTATCCGATTGAGCCGAGTCTACGCTCCGTACCAACCTACGGAGTCAAGCGGGCATTGGTGCGTATTCTGCCCGGCTACGAGCTGCGCCTTGATCTCGGTGAATAAGCCGAAGCCGATCGACCAGAGGCCAAGGGCGACGAGCAGTAAACCGGTCCAGAGCGGTAGTAGTCGCGATAATGCAGAGCCAATCCAGCGCGCGCCGCGCAGACGGGATGAGGACCGCTGCCCTCGGCAACGACAAGGCGAACCCGAAAAGACCCAACGAAACAAAGCCAGCCGAAAGGCTTGCACCGCTCACGCCGCCTGCTGCAGCCATACCCAACAAGGCAAATATCAGCAGCGCAGCGCACGCTGGAATGTTGAGACCAAAGAACAGACCCAAGGCGACCGAACCACGCGACCCGGACAGGCCGCCGCGGCCGGGCCCAAGTGAAATCTTCAGCGATCCAGCGCGGCGGAAAATGTATAAGAGTCCGATTGCGAGTTCAAAAGCCCCCAGCTCGGTCACTGATCCTGAGCCGGAACTTGGTAGCCTGCCTTCTTGATCACTTCGACAAGGAGATCTTCCCTGACGGTTTGCGGATCGAAGAGAATACGCGCCTGGCCGTCTTTGAAGGAAACATCGGCGCCGCGTACGCCCGCCTCAGAACTCACGAGGGCCTTGATGTTCTGTGCGCAGCCGTTGCAGTGCATACCTTCGATCTTTAGCGTGACCGATTTCATTTGATCTTCCTTCGTGTTCGGGTAGAGGATATTTGGTTTTCAAGCCGCTCCCCGTCCTGAAGCGCCTCCAGAATGGTGCACCCCTTCAGCGCCCCCCGGCCAGGGCAGTCCGCAATCACTTTCTCTAGCGCCTTGCGGATCTTCTTGAGCTCCATGATTTTCTCGTCGACCTCGTCGATCTTCAACGCCGCCTTCTGGCGCACGTCGCTGCAATCGGCCGCAGGATCGGCCCGAAGCCAAAGCAGATCTTGGATCTCGCGGAGCGAGAAGCCGATCTGCTGTGCCTTTCGGATGAATCTGATCCGCCGCACTGTCTCGGCAGAATAGTGCCGATATCCGGCGTATCCCGGTTTCTCCGGCTGCTCGATCAATCCGCGCCGCTCGTAGAAGCGGATCGTTTCGACACCGACACCCGCCTCTTGGGCGGCCTTGCTGATCGTCAATGCTTGCATATTTTATCTGTCCATTGGCTGTGAGCGCCGTACAGAGTACAGCCCTCTGGGGAGGGATCATTGGGCAAGAGGCGTCAACTGTGTTGGCGACCCCTCAGCATCCACGAGCCTTCCGTCTCGGATATGGATGACATGATCGGCTAGCTTGGCCAGATCCTCTGCATGGGTAACGACGATCACGGTGCGCTCACGCGATATCTCTCGCAGGACTTCGTAGATGATCTGCCCCGAGCGCGAGTCGAGATTGCCGGTCGGCTCATCGGCCAAGACCAGGCGAGGCTCATTGGCGACGGCGCGGGCGATCGCGACACGCTGCATCTCGCCGCCACTGAGCTCGCGCGGACGATGCTTTAGCCGAGGCCCGAGTTGAAACCGCTCAAGTAGGGATTTCGCCCGCGCAAGCCGCGTGGCTTTCGGCACACCGTTGAACTCCATCGGTAGGGCGACATTCTCCAGCGCCGTTAGGTTAGGAATCAGATTGAAGGTCTGGAAGACGAACCCAACCGTCTGCCGACGAAAGCGCGTAAGGTCGCGTTGAGAGAGCTGGTTAACTGACTGCCCCGCGACGACAATCTCGCCGCTTGTGGGCCGGTCCATTGCGCCGAGTATGTGCAGGAGCGTGGACTTGCCACTCCCGCTCGGGCCGACGATTGCGACCATACCCGTTTCCTGGACCGTGAGGTCTAAACCGGCGGCGGCGTAGATCGTCTCTCCCCCCTTGCGATAGGATTTCGAGACGCCGCGAAGCTCTATCAATGCTTTTTTGCTATTCATCTTTCATCGCCTCCAGCGGAGAGAGTTTGATGGCCTGCCACACGCCGTAGGCACTGCCGATGAGGGCGGCAAGCACGGCAACCACCACGACCAGAAGAAGAACCGAACCGGACACATTACTACTGACGGTAAGGCTCTCGAACAGTGGCTTGTATTGGCTCGGCAGGAATGGGCCGATGCCGAGTGCAAAAAACTGCCCTGTGACCGCTTTACCGAAGAGCCGGAAAATCAGGAGGCCGAGTACGCCACCAAGCAGCGTGAATGCGAGAGCCTCGGTAAGAAACTGGATCGTGACGCCCCCGTTGCTCGCGCCGATGGCCTTCAGAGTGCCAATCTCTCGTGCCCGCTCTCGCACCTGCATTAGCAAGACGAAGAACACCACGACGATCATGAGGATGAATGCGACAACGCTACCGGCACTAGCGAGCTGAATGACGGACCGGCTTGTCGTCGCTGTAAAAACGGCTGCGCTTTTCGGCGCAAGGATGTCGGCCACGTCACCGACGGTCTCCTGGAGACGCTGGGCGATAGCTGCAACGTTCTCGACCGAGTCGGCTTGAGCGAAGACCCAAGAAAAGCCGTGGTCGACGCCGTAGATCGAACGAAACGTGTCAATCGGCATGAACAGTTGGAGATCGCCGAAGACATAACCGCTGGCGTACATCCCGATGACCCGAAGTTCGCGTTTAGGCCGTCGGATGCCGTAGATCACCGGGTGCGTGAGCGTGGGATCGACCGTGAACGTCGCCTTGCCCATGTCCTCGGGCTTGATCCCGGCCCATTCGGCATAGCCCTGGCCAATGATCGCCACATCCTGCCCGGCGTCCTCCGAAGTGAAATCCCGTCCGGCGATGACCCGCGGATTACCGGACTCGCCGTGCGATTCAAGACGCTTTACAGCCATCGGCGCGAGCCCGACATGCATCGCGAAATTCGGCAGCGTGGTGGGCGACATGGCCAAAAGGTAAGGCTCAACCTGGGTGACATGCTCGATCCCGCGGACCTTCTCCACCACGCCGTCGGGCAGGAGACGATCCTGGTTGCTCATGTTGACGTGGCCCATGGAGCCTCGGGCCCGAAGTTGCAGGACCGTGTTCACGTTCCTGTTCATTTCGGCGGTTTGCTGGTCGACGGCCTGTCCGATCGATTGCATCGCCAAGAGCAGGAAAAAGGGCGCACCAATTAGGAGGGCGATCAGAACCAGCCTGGATTTGCTGCGTAGAAGATTGCGAAGACCGAGAACGATCATACCCATCGAGCGCTCCTCACGTGTTTCTCATGGCTTGGATTGGACTCAGGCGGATGCCCTTAAGAATTGGATAGCAACTGCCGATGGCCGCGAAGGTAAGCCCACCAAGCACGATAAGTAGGAAGGTCTCGCCATCGATTTGAACGTCGACGCTCAGTGTCGTCTGCAGGATTTTAGCAAAGAGGACCGCTATCACGACGGCGCCAACCGCAGCCAGCCCAGTTAAAGCGACGATTTCGGCGAGGAACTGCTTCACGACTTCATAGTTTGGCGCGCCGATCGCCTTCAACGTGCCGATTTCCTTGATACGCTCCCTGGTCGTGAGGACCATGATAAAGACCACGAGCACACCACCGAGGGCAAACAGGAGAAGTGATCCGTAGAGGGTAGCCGCGGCGATGCTACCCAAGGTCGCTCTTGCCGACGCTACCTGCTCGGCCGCGGTGACCGCGTCGACACCAGGAATCTGCTGCAGTTCGTTCCTGATGGCTTCAACGTTAGCTATCGAATCCGCGGTGACCCAGATCTTCGACAGCTTGTCTCCTGGATGGAGAACCCGGCGAAAGGTCTCGATTGGAATGAAGACGTGGTTGTCACCGAAATCATTATCGGTGCTGTAGATGCCGACCACCTGGAGCGGCCTGCCACCAATGTTGATCGTCTTACCGGACAATACGGCATCGGTGGCCGGCGCGACGATGCCCAAGCGCTCGCGCGCGTAATGCCTGCCGACAACGGCGACGTCCTGGTCTCGATCCTGTGCACCAAGGTTGCGACCCGCGACGATACGGGCATTCTCGTAATCGACCTCGCCGATCGCCCGCAGCGGAGTGCCAAGCCTCAAACCAATGAGCATAGCATAAGCGTTCGGCACCGAAGGATCTATCTGAGGCTCCATAACGTATTCCTCGATCTTTGCGATGTGATCTGCGTGAGGGATCCCTCCAATTCGTTCTAGGGTTCGGAGCGAGAAATACTCCGTACCCTGCTCACGACCCATTTCGGCCGAACCTGCGGGCGCGTCCGCACCAAAGCCACCGGTGCCGAAGGCGCCAGCTTCGCGAAGCTCGATGACGGTTCGAACGTTGGCCTGCAGGCTCTCCAGCCGCTGCTGCGTGGCCAGCGCGCCCTGAACCATCACGGCAAACAGGCCGATGATGATGGCGAGCAGCAGCACCACGACCGCGGTGCGGACGCGCGTGCGAAACGGATTGCGTAAGCCCCTTGAGACTGCACTCATCGTTAGCTCCGGGTCGGGTGCGCGCTCCGCAGTAAGCGCGGACAATCAACTCATTGAGCACTCTACGGCCCGTACCATACTACGGAGTCAAGCCGTTTTGAAGATTTGCACCTCGCTCTTGCGACAGGGCCTGGCCAGTTCGCTATCCGCGATTTCATCGCATCGAAGGTAAATTCAAGGCGTTCGGTATCTTCCGGTATTCCTTGGAGCAGCGGCGGCATGCCCTGCGCCGAGGAATGCCTAGTGGCGATCGGCCAACGCTGAGCCCGGCGTGAACCACTCAACGCTCCTTGAACGCGAGTTGATTTGGGCCAACTCAAAACATGTAGTGAAGTGAGACGAGCAGAGTCTCATTGCGTCGTGGGCGGACAGCCACTTCGTGGTCAACCATCAGGCGGATACTGGGTGTGCCAACGGGATAATAGTTGACGCCGTAGCTATATATTTTGCGGTCCGATTGGCATGAAAGCACCGCATCCTCATAACGAAGCATTTCGAATTGAAGCTTTGGCTCGACCCAACTACTCCGGATGGCGCGAGGGGCCGATTCGCTGACGGTCAGATACCGACCAATCGGGAAGGCGTAGCCCGACGTGATCGAGAAAGACTGCGAGTCGAAATTCTGTTCGCTCTCTGCGAAAGCCCTGCTGTATTGCCAATAGGCGTAAAAGCCCTTTCCTACGACCGCTTGGCCCACGTTCCAGGTGATTTCCCTTACCTGCGACGTCGACGCTTCGCTCAGACCTTTCTCGAACTTGCTCGAAGCCCAACCGACTTTGAAAAATGTGCTCCAAGGCGAATTCTGCAAATCTGTCTGCGCGGGAAGCGGCAGGGGCCATTCGCCAGTTGCAAACCACACGAACCGACCCTCGAGAAGAAAGCCATCATTGTCGTTGCCAAGCTCGCCGGTCTGGATTCCACTGCCGTTCACAAGCGCCTGTTCGTAGAGCACGCGGCCGTTGAACGGCGACAGGACGACGTTGATGCCGCGATCCCTTGCCTTGCGCTGCACGGGTCCGGCTGCACGAGGTTCAGTGACGAAAAGTGAAGTCCGCGCGCTCACGGCCGGTCGGTTAAGCGGAACGCGCAGCTGACCCTTCTGCGCTTTCAGTAGCAACCTGAGCTTCTACCGTCGCCACAGTTTGATCCTGGGCGGCTGCCTCCGAGGCATAAACGAGCACAGCGCCCCCCAGAAGTATGGAAATCGCTCTGCAGGGCTTTTCGCGTGGGCTCGGAAAAATCACGAGCTGGCGACCACGGACGTGGCAACACTCGGCCCCTCTTTGCTCGCTCGGTACTTGATGATCGCCTGGGCACCCTTGAGCTGCGGAAGAAAGACCGACTGACCATCCTTCATCAGCTTCACGTTTCGGGTCACCTCAACGGCGATCCGGCCCGTGTCGCCGGCGGCTGGTTGCACAGTTAATGTGCCTTCGCAGGTCCCCGGCTTGTCAGGCGTCGGCGCACATAGGGTAAGCTTCGCATCGGTCACACTACCTCGGACTTCCCGCTCTTCGCCCACCATCGTGAACCTCTGTCCCGACTCGGATTCGCTACAGCCCATGAGCGGAATTGCTGCCAGCGCGGCGAACACGACCGGCCGCATCCTGCGGATCACTACGTTTCGCATTTTTATGCTCCTCCTCGTTCGAAAACGTAGCTTACGCTCTGGACTATAGTACGGGGTCAAGGACCTATGTCGGCGGCGGATGGCCCGGTTCATCAAGCCTTCCCCGGCTCAGAAAGAGCCTTCAGCCGGTGCATCTTGCAGAGACGTTGAACTGGCTCGCTCACCGTCGCGGCCGTGCTTAGAGAACGCCGGCTCCTGAGAATGATGAGCACCTTCGATAGGCAGCCCAAGCGAGATATCCTCCTACCAGGGATAGGAGCATCCCAAGCGCCATCTTCATGCCAGAGCCGCCCAGCAGAGGTGCGGCGAAGCCGGAGACCAGAGTCATGACGACAGTTTGGATGAAACCTTGCATAGACGCGGCCATGCCTCTGTTGTTGGGGAATAGGTCCAAGGTCAACAAGGTGATGCTTGGCGTGGCCAAAGACATCCCAATCGTGAAAATCATGATGGGCAGCACGACCCAGGGAAGTACCGGCGCGAAGAAAGCGTTGTACGATAAGTTTAGAGCAGCTCCTCCCATCATCACGAGAAACCCAAAGGCAACGGTTCTGTTAGGAGAGAACCGCCCAGCGAATTTGCCGGAGAGATATGCACCGAATATTACCCCAGACACCGCCGGAATGAACAGCCATCCAAACTGATTTTGCTTAAGGCCTAAATACTCAATGACGAAGCGCGGCGCGGCCGAAACATAGAGAAAGAAACCAATGAAGTTGCTACTCAATGCAAGCGAAAGCAGCCAAAAGGAGCGAGACCGGAGGACGGAGCCATAGCTTCGCGCTAGCTGCGTCGGCCGCATAGAAGCTCGCTTCGCCGGCTGCAGGGTTTCCGGTAAGTAAAAGTAACTAGCAATGAGCTGAACGAAGCTAAACGCAGCCATGAAAAGGAACACCGACTGCCAGGGAAACCAATTGTGCAGCCATCCTCCGACGACGGGGGCGGCAGCTGGTGCCAGCCCGAAGATCATGGTGATGTGCGAAAGCAATCGCTGCGCCTCTGGCCCTTCCAATCGATCACGAACGACGGCTCTTCCGACCACGCTCCCAGCGCCGACTGAAAGCCCCTGCAGCATCCGAAACAAGATCAGGAGCGCCAACGAGGTCGAGAGAGCGCCCCCGATCGAAGCGACCAGATAGACCGCCAGACCGGCGAGGACGATCGGCCGGCGGCCGAAGGCGTCCGACAGCGGTCCGTGTAGCAGCATCATAAAGCCGAAGCCGGCCAAATAGACGCTAAGGGTTTGTTGCAGCTCGAGCTGTGTGACTCCCAGGCTCACCATCAGCATTGGGAAAAACGGCATGTAAGTGGAAATCGAAAATGGGCCCAGCATCGTGTAACTGCCAAGCAACCAAGTTAGCCACGCAACTTCCGCTTTGTTCCTAGGTGGAGAATCGTCCTTATCGATTTCAGGCATTTGGGGCCCGGTCTGCCGTGCGAACTGATCGCAAGTTAAACTCTGTGCTCAACCGGAACTCCTTTTCTCGAATGCAACAGACCTTCTATGCGTGCGGGCAAGAATGATTCGTCGCGCGCCGATCCTGCTAGACGAAGGATTCAGCGACTTCTGCCTCACCTCACGGCCGCCTCAAACCGAGTCACAGTGGATAGAATTCCACTTGTAACGTCCGGACCATGGTCCAGTGTCAAGCTCGCGCTCGCTGGCCGCTCAGAACGCGCCAGCGGAGACTGACTGACGCGCCTTTCTTGAGCATAACGATGTAAGTAACAGCCAACCTAAACGCTGAAGTAGCCGCCGATCTCAGGCGGGCGCAGTGCCGATGTAGAGGAGCCGTTTTCTCCGTCATCCATGCGCATCAGCGAGGACTAATTGGACGACCTCGCCATCCTCCTTCGTGAAGCTCTCCGGCCTCCGATCAAGGAGGTCGAGAACGGCCTCGGAAGGGCGGGACAGCTTCACTCCCTTCCGCATCACGACGATGGGGCGGCTGATTAGGACCGGGTGCTCAATCATGGCGCGGAGGCCCGGCGCCGGTGTCGGCGAACAGCTGGAAGCGGCCCATGCCGTTTTTCTCGCGCCTTCACACACCCCATTTTGAGGGTGTCGTGTTTACAATAACCCGCGCCGCTGCTGAATTCCGGGCCTTGAGCAAATCCCGCTTTCTGCGATCCACGCACCTGTGCGGCACTTGGTTTATTGAGAACGTCACCGTCCGATATGCACGCCACAGCCCGCTAATTCCCGATTGATCGATGTGAAGGCTTCCACCTTTCCCGATCTATTGTTTTCTATCTCCTCAACTGCCCATCAAGAGGAGATGCAACATGAACGCTACGGCGAATACACCCATCAGAAGAACGATCCGGCGGCAACAGCTTCGCGAAATGGTGCCGCTTGCCGACAGCACTATCTATGAAATGGAGCAGCGGGGGGAATTTCCCAGACGCTTCGCCTTGACCCCGAGATGCGTGGTTTGGGATCTGGACGAGGTTCAGGCGTGGCTCGCGGCCCGTCGCTCAAAACCAATTCTTCGTGCGCCCGGCCCCGACGTGAAACAACGTCGAGCCCGCCCGGTCAAAGAGCAGGATCGGGCGCCAAGATCGGCATCGACGGCGGGATGAGCGTTGGCACGTACTTCTTGCCATCGACCCAGGCGTCCAAGATGTCCGACCACTCCTGCATCATGTGCCGACGCTGCACCTCATACTCGGCCTTGTTATAGACGCCGCGCGACGAGCGCCCGTCCTCATGCGCCAGGCACTTTTCGATCCAGTCGCTGTTGAAGCCGAGTTCGTTCAGCAGAGTCGAACCGGTCCGCCGCAGATCGTGTACCGTAAACGGCTCCAAGGGCAAACCTTCCGCTTTCGCCCGTTCGACAACCGCATAGGTGACCCGGTTGAAGGTGGCGCGCGACATTGGAGCATCTGCGTCGTACCGCGACGGCAGAAGGTATCTTGAATTTCCCGCACAGGTCTTCAGGGCGATCATGATGTCGAGCACTTGGCGCGACAGATAGACGTTATGCGCCTTCGAGCGCTTCATCCGCTCCTTCGGAATCGTCCAGACCGCATTCTCGAAATCGACCTCGTCCCAAACTGCATCCTGCAACTCGCTCTTGCGTACCATCGTAAGGAGGTAGAGCCGCATTCCCAACCGGATCGTGGGAAGCGTGGCGATGTGCTCGAGTTGCTTCAGCATCACCCTAATTTCAGAGGGCGAAAGCGAGCGGTCCTTCGGCACAAAGGTGGCGATTGATGCCGGGCCCACTTCGTCAGCCGGATTGGCGATCTTCTCCCCATGCAAGATGGCGAAGCCGTAAATCTGCTTCAGGATGTCTCGCACGTGGATAGCCGTTGCCGGAGCACCGCGTTCAACGATGCCGCCGCAATGGGCTCTCAGATCGTCTGGCGTAATCTCAGTGAGGAGCCGATTGCGCCAGACAGGTAGAAGCTCCCGCTCGAAGATGGAACGCCGCATGGCACGCGTGCTGTCGGCCATCGGCGCTGCGGTGAGCCACTTCTCCCCGAACTCTCCAAAACTCTTCGCCTCTTTCAGGCGGCGCTTATCGCGCTGCTTCTCGATCGCGGGCGATCGTCCTTCGGCTACGGCGCGCTTCGCGTCGATGCACTTCTCTCGAGCCCGGGCAAGCGAGATGCCGTCGCGCCCGTACCTACCCAGATAGACGGTCTCCCGGCGACCGTTGAGCCTGTAGTCTAGGCGAAATGAGATCGCGCCACTGGGCATCACGCGGACATACATGCCGTCGCGGTCGGCGACTTTGTAAATTTTCTCTTTTGGTTTCAATGCCTTGATGGCGGCGTCAGTTAACATCCTATTGCCTCCTGAAAAGTACCGTCAGCACAAATCCGGGACTCCTCGACAGATATTTGGCATTAAGTTCAATGGCTTAATACAAAAAAAGTACCGTCACGAGCCTCATTGCCCATGACGGTACTTTCAAAAATGCGGCTAAGCAATATGCCCAAGGTCCGTCAGACGGGCCGCCTGGCTCAAACTATATCCACCGATAGCCGCCGATCGTTATCGAAAGGATTTATTTTTGTTTTCAGTATCTTACGTCGTACTATGGCGTAAATTCGGATACGGTCGGATGGGCCAAAATCATTCCCACTCGATCGTGCCGGGCGGCTTCGAGGTGACGTCGTAGACGACGCGGTTGATGCCGCGGACTTCGTTGATGATGCGGGTCGCGGCGCGGCCGAGGAATTCCATGTCGTAGTGATAGAAATCCGCGGTCATGCCGTCGACGGATGTGACGGCCCGCAGCGCGCAGACGAACTCGTAAGTACGGCCGTCGCCCATGACGCCGACGGTTTGGACCGGCAGGAGCACGGCGAAAGCCTGCCAGATCGCGTCGTAGAGGCCGGCCTTGCGGATCTCGTCCAGATAGATGGCATCGGCTTCGCGCAGGATCTCCAGCTTCTCGCGGGTGATACCGCCCGGGCAGCGGATGGCGAGGCCCGGACCCGGGAAGGGGTGGCGGCCGATGAAGCTGTCGGGCAGGCCGAGCTCCTTGCCGAGCGCGCGCACTTCGTCCTTGAAGAGTTCGCGCAACGGCTCGACGAGCTGCATCTTCATGCGCTCCGGCAGGCCGCCGACATTGTGGTGCGACTTGATGGTGACCGAGGGACCGCCGGTGAAGGAAACGCTCTCGATGACATCGGGATAGAGCGTGCCCTGGCCGAGGAAGTCGGCGCCGCCGAGCTTCTTGGCTTCTTCCTCGAAGGTCTCGATGAAGAGGCGGCCGATGATCTTGCGCTTGGTCTCGGGGTCGGAAACGCCCTCCAGCTCGCCGATGAAGCGGTCGGAGGCGTCGACATGCAGCAAATGCAGATTATAGTGCTCGCGGAACATGGCGACGACATTGGCCGCCTCGTCCTTGCGCATCAGGCCGTGGTCGACGAGGATGCAGGTCAGCTGGTCGCCGACGGCCTCATGGATCAAAAGCGCGGCAACAGAGGAGTCGACGCCGCCTGACAGAGCGCAGATGACGCGCTTGTCGCCGACCTGATCGCGGATCGCCTGCACCGCCTTGGCGCGGTAGGCCGACATCGACCAGTCGCCCTTGATGCCGGCGATGTTATGGATGAAGTTGCCGATCAGCTTGGCACCATCGGGCGTATGAACGACTTCCGGATGGAACTGTACGCCATAGTACTTGCGCGTCTCATCGGCGATAAAGGCATAAGGCGCGTTCGAGGAGGTGGCAACGACTTCGAAGCCCTCGGGCAGCGCCGTGACGCGGTCGCCGTGGCTCATCCAGACCTGGTGGCGAGAGCCATTCGACCATAGACCTTCGAAGAGGGCGCAATCCTTGTCGACTTCGAGGAAGGCGCGGCCGAATTCGCGATGGTGGCCACTCTCGACCTTGCCGCCGAGCTGCATGCACATGGTCTGCTGGCCGTAGCAGATGCCGAAGACCGGGATGCCGCTGTCGAAGATGATCTGCGGTGCTCGCGGTGAACCTTCGTCCACGGTCGAGGCCGGGCTGCCGGACAGGATCACGGCCTTCGGCTGCAGCCGCTTGAAGCCGGCTTCGGCGGATTGGAAGGGAACGATTTCGCAGTAGACGCCGGCTTCGCGCACGCGCCGTGCGATGAGCTGAGTCACCTGGCTGCCAAAATCGACGATGAGAACGGTGTCTGGATGTGCTGTCTGGGTCATGGCGAGCCTTTAAAGAAAAGCGCTTTCCCTGGCAATCGGGCAAATCGAGCCGAAGCCGATTTTATTGTCCCGATTGTCCGTGCTTCTGCTTGGTTTCCGGTCCCTCAGAACCAGAATACGCCGTCTTCCAGTGCCGTAAACAGCCCGTCGACGGCGTAGGACAGTTTGCGGTCGATCACATGCAGATATTCCGTCCAGTCGGAAATGCGCTGCAGCTCGACCTGTCCGTCCGAAATCCCGCGCAGGCCGATCAGCGGCAGGCCGTAGATCTGGCAAGCGCGCAGCACAGCGAAGGTTTCCATGTCGACCATGTCGGTGCCGATACGCTTATAGGCATCCGCCCCGGAGACGATGTTGGCGCCCGTCGAAAGGCTGCCCTCTGCAATGGTGGGAATGCGCAGCGGCAGCTCGATCGTTGCCGGCAAATCGAGGAAGGGCGTGCGGCCTCTTTCGAAGCCGAGCGGCGAGGCATCCATGTCGCGGTAGGAGACCGAGGTGACCTGATAGACTTCAGTCTGCTCCAGCCTGGCGGAGCCGGCC
Organism: Martinezella tropici; assembly: GCA_000799755.1. GTDB lineage: Bacteria > Pseudomonadota > Alphaproteobacteria > Rhizobiales > Rhizobiaceae > Rhizobium > Rhizobium tropici_A. Next base: position 1,229,681 of record JUHI01000001.1, on the reverse strand, counting down.
GAGCCGAGCGACACCACGAGGTCAGGAAGATCGCCCTGCGCTTCAAGCTGCGCGAGGGCGCGGGTAAGACCGATCGACGCCTCGACAGGACCGACGCCCGTCATCAGCGGATCGATGCGGGAGCGTAGGAAGGGTCCATACTCGGCGTCGGCCGCCATGACGAACAGGATCGATTTGCCCGATACCCGCTTCAATTCGAATTTCATCCGCTAATTCCCTCTCTGCCCCGGATGACCATCATCGTTCCCGTCATCGAGGCAATCAGCTTGGCTGGCCCATCACCGATCGCATAGCCGCGCCCATCGGCGACGATGATCGTCGTCCCGGGCTTGGTGACATCGCCGCGAAACAGGAAGCGCTCGCCGCGCCCCGGCGACATCAGATTGATCTTGAATTCGATCGTGAGGATCGATGCGGAGGGATCGATGACGCTGTAGGCGGCAAAACCGCAGGCCGAATCCAACGCTGCGGCGATGATGCCGGCGTGCAATATGCCATGCTGCTGCGTCAGCTTGATATCGAAGGGCAGCTCGATCTCGACCGTACCGTGTTCGACGCGCGTCAATTCCGCACCGATCGTCGCCATCGCCGCCTGCCGCGCGAAGCTCGTTCTGATGCGGGTCCGAAAATCGCCGCTGCTTCCCGTCTCGTCTGCCCCTGTCATGCCGTCCCCTTTCGCGGGTGCGAAATTGGCACGGAGAGGCCGTTTGAACAAGGGCTATCTATCGCGAAAGGAAAGCCATTTGAGGGTTGCCGCCACGCCTTATCGGCATCGACGGCAAAGATGCCTACGCTGGCCGCTTGATCCGCACAATATGCTGATCCCAGGCCACATCGCTGCGCTCCCCCAGGAAATCTCCATCATAGGAAGAGACGGCGAACCCGTGAGGAGCCGGGGCAATGCCGGCCGCGTCGGCGATGCTCTCCACCTTCAGCACCCTGCCGGTCTTCGCATCGAGCGTCACCGACGTCCCCTCGACCGGTGATGTCACGCCGACGAGATTTTCGGCTCGGTTGACGGCAATGGCGCCGACATAGTTGCCGAGCGCCCGGGTCGCATCGTCGGGCAGGGTGACGAAGCTCAGGTCCTCGCCCCGCGCGAAGTGACCGACGAGCGGCGGAAGGTCGTTGCGATGGCCCTCGTACTGGCAGGCAAACCAGACGCGGCCGCTGGCATCGATATCGACATGCCGGGTCGAGACCTGGGCATATTGCGGCGGCAAAACATGCTTCTCGATCAGCCGCCCGCTGGCGGCATCGATCAGCGTCAGCGACGGTTCCATATGGTCGAGGTTGAGCTTGGTGCGGCCGAAATCCGGATGGGTCTCGATGCCGCCATTGGCAACGATCAGATACCTGCCATCGTCCGAAACCGTCATGTCATGCGGGCCTACACCGTAAGTCTCGTATTCGCCGATGCGGGCGAAGCGGTTGCTGCTGTCGTAAAGCCCGATGATGCCACGATTCCGATCGAAATCGTTCTCGCTGGCATAGAGCAGCCTGCCGTCGGGCGAAAACGTGCCGTGCCCGTAGAAGTGCCGGCCTTCTCTGGCGGTGATGACGATCGGCTCGGCCTTGCTCCAGGGGTCGAAGATCATCGCATAGGTGCCGGGCCGGCGTGCGAAGGCGACGGTCTTTCCGGTCGCCTTCGAGAAGGCCATGCCATGGGCGCGGGCCGGAAGAGCGACTTGATCGACGATTCGGCCTTGTTCCGTCACCGTCGCCACCGCGAAGGAGCCGTCGGCGGCGCGAAGGCCGGACGCGTAGACCGCATCGGCCCGCTCCAGCGCCACCAAGGCGCCGGGCTTCAGCGCCGCGAGGAAGGTCAGCCCCGCCGCCTTGACGAAAGCCCTCCGGTCGATCAGGCCGCTGCGCATAGCGTTCAATCTCCGTCTGCGAAGGAGAAGCCGGCCGAAAGTCCGATGGCGCCGCCGTACTGGTCGCTGAAGCCGGTGGCGAGATCGCGGCTGACGGCAAGCAGCTTGTCGATCTTGGCGCGTTCCGCATCGTTGCCGATGGCCGCCTCGATATCCGGATTGATAGTCGGCGCGGTCGTTGCGAGCTCGTTCAGAAGGCTGTCGATCTTGGCGGCGACATCACGCTTGTCCGGTGGCAGCAGGCTTGCCATGTCGGCCTTTTCCCAGAGCGTCTTGATCCCCTCGACATTGCCGGCAAACGAGGTCCAGGTGTTGGCCGAGCGCCAGTAGATCGCCATCTTCGGCCGTGCTGCCGCCTGGTCGCCCTTGTAGAAGGTCTCCAGCCGCTGGTCGCGCATATTGGCTGCGCTATGCACGAGAATGCCGAGCAGCGCCGTCACGGCCTCCTTGTTGTCCATGAAATCGTTGCTGTCTTTGCCCGGAAACTTCCAGGATTTCTGCACGCCGTCGGGCGCATCCCATTCGTCGGCGATTTCCTTGGCGGTGTTCTCGATATTGCCGGCCACAGCGGTGCCATAGCGGCAGCGGAAGCTCTGCTTGTTCTTGCCGAGAACGTCGGAACCGTTGCCGAAGAGCACATATTCCAGCGCCGTCATGCTCATCAGCGCCACGCTCTTGCCGGCGACGGCCTCGACGGTCGTGTCCTTTTCGTCAGCCTTGGCGATCAGCGCCTGTACCTGCTTGAGGCCGACGCCCTTGCGGTCGGGATAGAAAAGGATGTGCTCGAAGCGGTTCTTTTCGATGATCGGGCCGGTGTCGACGATTTCGATGCGCGCCCAGCTCTTCACCGTATCGCCGAAGGCCGCCTTTGCGCCCGAAAGCGTTGCAGCGGTGGGGTCGGCACAAAGCGCCTTCATCGCCACGGTCAGTTTCGTTGCAGAGTCATGCATGGCGCGGTAGCCTGGACGAATGACGTCGTCGACGGCCTTCTGCAGGGTTGCCGGCACGGCCGCCTCGTTCAGGCCCGCGCCGGTGGTCGTCGCATCTTCGGCATGAGCAGGGAGAGCCGCAACGGTCAGCAGCAGGCTGGCGGCGAGACGTTTCCAGTGGCGCATCAGAGAGACTCCAGAAAGTTGATGAGGGCTTGCCGATCGTCCTTCGAAAGACCGGCGAATGCGTTGCGGGCTTTTTCAGCCTCTCCTCCGTGCCAGAGGATGGCTTCGGTCAATGTACGGGCGCGGCCGTCATGCAGATAGGCTTGCTGGCCGCTCACCGTCTGTGTGAGGCCTATACCCCAGAGCGGCGGCGTGCGCCAATCGCGGCCGGATGCCATGCCCACCTGCTGCCCGTCGGACAAGCCTTCGCCCATATCGTGCAGCAGGAAATCGGAATAGGGCCAGATCAGCTGAAAGGTCTGCGGCGAATCCTTGCCGTCGCTGCCTTTGAGGTTGTCGCGGGTCACGAATTTCGGCGTGTGGCAGGCGGCACAGCCGGAGCGGTAGAACATCTCCTTGCCGTGCAGCACAGCGGGAGAGCCTGTTCCCCGGCGGGCCGGCACGGCGAGGTTTTCCGAATAGAAGGTGACGAGAGGGAGCACCGGGTCCGGCGCTTCCGTATCGCCGAGGCGCTTTTGCACGCCGTTCGGCATGGCAAGGCACTGCGGCTCCTTGGCGGTGCAATCGCCGTAGGGGTTCGGACGGTCCGGAGTCGAAATACCGATGTCGATCGAGAAGGCATCGGCCACCTGGTCGCGCACGGTGGCGTTCTGCGCTTTCCAGCCGAAGCGGCCGAGCGCGAGCTGGCCGGTGCGGTGATCGCGAACGATGGCGGCGCGGCCGCGTATGCCGGTGCCCTTCTTGCCGTCCGGGTCGGCATTGGCCAGGATGTCGGCATCCGGAATGGCTTCGATCAGGCCGAGGCCGATCATCGGCGGCGCAATGCGTGCCGAAAGCGTGGTGTTGGCATCCATCGGCCCGTAGGCGAGATCGCTGATGCCGTATGTCGGCTTGCGCAAAGTGACTGTCTCGCCGCCGGCAAGCGTCACCACCTCTTCGCTATAACGGACTGTCACCTTGCCCTCGGCGGCAAGGCCGGGCACGGCGAGATCCTGCAGCTGCGCGCCATAGGTCGAATCCGGAAAATTCAGCGCGTGAGAATCCCTGACCGCCTGTTCCTCATCCGGGGTGATGGCCGTGCGGGCCAGACGCAGCACCATCGAGGTCGCGGCAGCTCCGGCGGTTTCCAGCGGATGGCCGCGCCCGTCGCGGATATGGCAGCTTTGGCAGGAGCGCGCGTTGAACAGCGGGCCGAGCCCGTCAGAGGCCTGCGTGGAAGAGGGGGCCGAGACCCAGAGTTTGCGGAAGAGCGCGTTGCCGAGATGAAAATCCTGGCCCTGCTCCTGGTTCAGATTGGCTGATGGCTGCGAGAAGATATCGCGATTGACCTTGTCGATGGAGGTCAGGGCTCCGCCCTGCATCGTTTCGTAAGGTTCGGCCTTGAGGAAATTGGCGGTTGGCCGTGTGACGTCATGAACGCGCTTCAGTTCGTCGGCGGAGAGGTCGGTGCGATCGCCCGGAAAATCGAGGATATCGGCAGCGGCGAGCGTGATGGAAAAAACCAGAAAACCCGCGGCGAAGGCGGGCAAAAGGGCGCGATTGGCCGGCAAACCTGTCATGGGTATCGGGGCGGCAGCGCCTTGTCGCGCTGCCGCCCTCCCTCATTACTTCTTCTTGAAGACGGAGTTCGGATCGTCCAGACTTGCCGAACCTTCAAGCTTGATGGTCCCGAGATCGAGCGCGGCGATGACGCGCTGGATGCTCTTCGTCTGATCGAGCAGGCCGTCGATGGCCTTCTGCACGGTGGCGTTGCCCTCCTTGTTGCCTTCGCCGATCATCTGGTCGTATTTCTCGACCGTCTCGCCGCGATGCACCAGTGCCTTCATGGCTTCGAGGGTGACGTTGAGCTTGCCTTCCATCTCCTTGTCGAGCGCTGCGTCCTTGGCCTTGACCAGATCATGCAGCGACGGACCGGTCATCTTGGTGCCGTCGACGCGGGTATAATTGCCGTTATAGGCGGACGCGATGCCGATAGCGTCGCCATTGTGCTCGTTGTAGGTGTTGTCGGAGAAGCAATCCTGCTCCTCTTCCGGGTCGTGCAGCAGCAGGCCGAGCTTCATGCGTTCGCCGGCAAGCTCACCATAGGAGAGCGAGCCCATGCCGGTCAGGATGGTGGTGAGGCCAGCCTGCGGGTCTGCTTCGACATGCTTGGTGGCTTCGCCGTCCGGCGCCCACTTGTCCGTCATGTCCTTCAGATCGGCGACGAGCAAGGTCGAGGCGGAGCGCAGATATTCGGCGCGGCGGTCGCAATTGCCGTGCGTGCAATTCTTCAGGTCGTAGTCGGTGGCAGGACGCTCGCCGGCGCCCGGTCCGGTGCCGTGCAGATCCTGGCCCCAGAGCAGGAATTCGATGGCATGATAACCGGTCGCGACGTTTGCTTCGACGCCGCCTGCCTGATGCAGCGTGCCCGACAGGAATTCCGGCGTCAGATGCGAAGCGTCGACATCCTTGCCGTTGATCTTGATCGACTTGTTGGCGATGACGTTTGCGACATAGAGCGCGTTCTCGTCGCTTTCCGTGCCGTAGGAGGCGTCGACATAGTCGATCAGGCCCTCGTCGAGCGGCCAGGAGTTCACCTTGCCTTCCCAATCGTCGACGATCGGATTGCCGAAGCGATAGACTTCCGTCTGCGCATAGGGAACGCGAGCCTTGATCCAGGCTGCACGCGCTGCCTTCAGCGTCTTGTCGCTGGGGTTGGCGAGAAGGGCGTCGATCGCCTTGTCGAGCGCTTTCGCCGTCGTCAGGGAGTCCTGATATTTGGCGTGGGCCAGTTCGGCATAATGCTTGATAACTGCGGCCGGCTCCGGAGCGGCTGCGAGAGCCGGCAGGCTAAATGCGGCGGTCGTGACGACGGCCACCGCGAGCGCGGCGCCAACATTGATTTTTAGTTTCATGTTCCTCTCCTGTGACAGCGGGGGCACCGTCAAAACTTGGCATTTTGTGTCATGTATGAAAAACAAACTTGTGTCAAACGCTCTAGTTTAGAATGATTTTAAGGCGCGAGACGAGTGGCTTCACGACAGCGACGCAAACGGATTCGCCTGCAAATGCGGGGATGTAAGCCGCAGGGTGAGCCGGCAGTGCGATAATCGAAGGTGGGTGGTGATGGCTGACGGGCTGGACGCAACTCGTCGCGCCACAACCGTTCACTGCATCGGTCGTTTCCAGGGAAATGGTGCTGCCGCACGAGAGCTGGATTGAGCTTACACCTTCCGCTGCAGGCGGCAGAAGAAAAAGCCGTCCGTATCGGTGGAGGCGGGCGTCAGCGTAATGGTCTTGCCGTCCGAGGAGCGGGGCTGCGGGGCGTCCTTGCCGAACAGCTTCTCCCAGGAACTCAAGGTTTCCGCCACTTCGAAGTCCGGATTCTGGGCGGCGAAACGGTTGACCTGCGCCTCGTTCTCTTCCGGCAAAACGGAACAGGTGACATAGAGCAGTGCTCCGCCGGGCCGGACAAATTCGCCGGCTTGCGCTAGCGCTTCCTGCTGCTGACTGGTGCGCTCGTCGAGGTTCTTCTGTGTCAGCCGCCATTTCGTGTCGGGACGGCGGCGCCAGGTGCCTGTGCCGGTGCAGGGGGCATCGACCAACACCTTGTCGAACTTGCCGCGCAGTTGCAGCAGGCCGTTGCGCTCGTCATGGACCTGGACATTGCGGGTTCCGGCCCGCTTCAGCCGTTCGATGATCGGCGCCAGTCGCCGCCGGTCGCTGTCATAGGCGTGGACCTGGCCCTTGTTGTGCATCGCCGCCGACATGGCGAGCGTCTTGCCGCCGCCGCCGGCGCAATAATCGAGCACCTGATCGCCCTCTTCGGGCAGGACCAGATCGGCGACGATCTGCGAACCCTCGTCCTGCACCTCGAACCAGCCTTTCTGAAAGGAAAGCTCGGCGGTGACATTCGGCAGGCGGGACGCACCTTCGCCGGCAGGGATACGGATGCCGAAGCGGGCGATCTTCGATGCCTGGCCGCCGGCGCGCTCCAGCGCTTTTACGACTTTGGCGCGGTCCGCCTTCAGCGCATTGGCGCGAAGATCGAGCGTCGGGCGCTCGGAAAGCGCCTGCGCTTCCGAGAGCCAGCTATCGCCGAAGGCTTGGCGGAAGGATGGCTCGACCCATTCGGGAATATCGCCCTGGATATGGAGCGGGGCGTCTTCGAGCTTGCGGGCGGCAAACGCCGCCAGTGTCTCGGCGCTTGGCGCCTCCGGCGCAAATTTATCGCCGTCGAGTTCGGCAGCCAGCGCCTCGGGCGTCAGGCCCCATTGACGAAAGAGCACGGCATGGGCGAGCGCCGACGGACTATCGTCTCCCATCAGCCAGGCGTGAGAAAGCCGCATGCGCAGGGCGTCATAGACGATGTTGCCGATCGCGGCCCTGTCGCCGGACCCGGCGAAGCGATGAGCAAGACCCCAATCCTTCAGGGCGTCAGCCACCGGTCGCTTGCGCGCTTCGATATCGGCAAGAACTTCGATGGCCCCCTGCAATCGGCCGCCCAGACGCATTCACACTCTCCTGCTTGCGCATGATCCGGAACTCACTGGAGCTCATCTCGGGAACCTGCGCCCTACCAAAATCGCTGACGACTAACCATTCCGCGCGATGATACCATGCTGCGGATTTCGAGACGTCTCAACCGCGTGGTAGCCGCGATTGACCGAGAGAGCAAGCGTCATGCCGATTTGCCGGTTATCCCGGCACCGGCGATTACTTCGAAGCGACGACCTCGTAACAGACCTTGGCGGTGCCCGAAGCGACCATGCCGATGTTCTGTGCGGCAGCGCGGGAGAGATCGAGGACGCGTCCGCGAATGAAAGGCCCACGGTCGTTGATGCGAACGACGACGCTGCGGCCATTGTGCTTGTTGGTGACCCGAAGGCGCGTGCCGAAGGCAAGCGAGCGATGGGCTGCAGTAAGATTTTTGGAACTCATACGTTCCCCGGAAGCAGTTCGGGAGCTTCCCCCGTACCATGAAGCGCCTCCGCAGCCAGCGGCTGCAAATGCCGGTGTCGAAACGACAGCAAAGGAGGCGGATATAGTTGCGGCGATCGCCAATGAACGTACGATTTTCTTCAAACCGATTTTTCCCTCAAGCTATTGAACTTGCGCCTTGGGTAGGCGGCGGGGCTTAAATCCGGCCAAAAATGGCGAAAAAGTGCCATCGATGATCACGGAATGTTACGGACTGTAACATTTGTGATGATCGGCAAATACTATGACTATTCAGTGAGTTTGCTTGATTGTGGAAAAAACCCAATAAAATCAGTTAAAAATAGAACGAATTTTCTCGCACCTATCCCGCAATGCCAAGGATCACGAAAATTGGAAAAATAATTTTCCGACTTTGCCATAATCGCTGCCGCATTTGTGCAATTTTAGAGGTCGTTAACCATAAATGCGGAGTAAATTGAACTAAACCAGCCGGCTAAGTAGGAATTTTCGTGCGATTCCGCTTGGCGTGGGGAGCAGTTTCTCAGCCCCGCCACTCTCCGGAGGACCACAATTCGGCAAGCGACATGCGATACTCAGGGTAGCGAAAGGGAAAGCCGAGCGCCCGCAGTTTTGCGTTCGAAACGCGCTTGTTCTCGCCGTAGAAGGAGCGGGCCATTGGTGTCAGCTCGGCGGTTTCGAAGGGCTGCTCCGGCGGCGGCTCGATGCCCATCAGACGGGCAGCCTCTGCGACCACATCCTGCGGCGGCGCGGGCTCGTCGTCGGTGACATTATATATGCCACCGAGTTTGCGCTCGGAGAGAAAATGGGCACAGGCGCCGATATCCTCGACGCGGATACGGTTGAAGACCTGGTTCGCCTTGATGAGTCGCCGGGCAGTTCCCCTTTCCAGATTGCAGAAGGCGTTGCGGCCGGGGCCGTAAATGCCGGAAAGCCGGAGAACGGCGACGGGGAGGTTCAGCCTGATGCCGACCCGCAGCCAGCCGTCTTCCGCCTCGACCCGCTCGACGGAACGGTCGGCAATCGGATGCAGCGAGGTCAGCTCGGTGACCCAGGCGCCCTTGTGGTCGCCGTAGACGCCAACAGTCGAGAGGTAGCAGATCCATTCCAGCTTCGGCATCAGTGCCTTGAGATTGAGCTGTGCCAGCCGCAGTAGCGGGTCGCCCGATTTGCCCGGCGAAATAGACTGGACGAGATGTGTCGCGGACTTCATCGCTTCAGCCAAAGCCGGATCGAGCGTCTCGCCATCGAAGACGAAGGCCTCGATGCTCTGCTTCTTCAATAATGCCGCATTGTCGGCGGAGCGGGTCGTGCCGGAGATACGAATGCCGGAGCCGGCAAAGGCCTTGGCGATGGCCGTTCCGGAATAGCCGCAGCCGAAAATCATTACGTGCATTATAATACCCCCGCCAATTTCCATTCCGCGCGAACCTCTTCGTCCGCTTCGGCACCTCTTTGTGCCGCAAAAGCGCTGAACTCGCCAGCCGTCATCAGCCGCGACAATGCCCATATGGCCATGCCGCGCACGACGGGCGAGGGATCTCCGACCAACTCACGACATCTTTCCATAAGGGAACGTTCGCCCGAATTGCCGGCCGCGATGAGGACGTTGCGGACGAACCGGTCCCGGCCGATGCGTTTGACCGGCGAGCCGCTGAAGAACGTCCGGAAGGTCGCGTCGTCGAGATCAAGCAGAAAAGCGATCGACGGCTCCTTGAGATCCTCCCGCGCGGCCAGCTTCATTTCCGAGGCGGCGCTTGCGAACTTGTTCCAGGGGCAGGCGGCAAGGCAGTCGTCGCAGCCATAGATGCGGTTGCCTATCATCGGCCGCAACTCTGGATCGATCGGCTCCTTATGCTCGATGGTCAGGTAGGAAATGCAGCGGCGCGCATCGAGCTGATAGGGGGCCGGGAAGGCCGATGTCGGGCAGGCGTCGAGACAGGCCCGACAGGAGCCGCAATGATCGACTTCGGGCTCGTCCGGCTCCAGATCGGCCGTGGTGAACATCGAGCCGAGGAAGAGCCAGGAGCCGAAGGCGCGGCTGACGAGATTGGTGTGCTTGCCCTGCCAGCCGAGACCGGCCGCGCCGGCAAGCGGCTTCTCCATCACGGGCGCCGTGTCGACGAAAACCTTGACATCCTCTTTCGAGCGCGCAGCGAACCGCGTGGCAATTTCCTTCAGCCGCCCCTTGATGACGTCATGATAATCGCGGTTTCGGGCATAGACGGAGATTGCCGCCTTGTCCTTCTTCTCCAGAATGCCGCGTGGATCTTCGTCAGGACCATAATTGAGGCCGAAGACGGCGATGGAGCGGGTTTCGCTCCAGAGCACGCGCGGATCGCCTCTACGGTCGCGCGTTTCCTCCATCCAGCCCATGGTGCCGTGATGGCCCTTGTCGAGGAATTGCCCGAGACGGACGGCAGCTTCGGGGATGGCGTCCGGCCTTGTGATGCGACAGAGATCGAAACCCTGGGCACGCGCTTCCTCGCGCAGGAACGCGGTCAGAGCGCTTCGTCGCTTGTCAGCTTTTTCCGCTTCGCGGTCATCGGGCATATCGAGCCCTCGTCAGAACAATTCCAGGAAAAGTGCGTTAGCAGCTTTCCGTCCGGAATTGCGTGAAAAAGAGAGATGAAGCGCTTTCGCTGTTCGAGGAAATGCGAAATCGCTCTAGAAATCCAGATCGGCGTAGTGCGAAACGGGAGTGACGCCGCGCACGCGCTCCGCCAGGATCGGCCGGAAGGACGGGCGGGATTTCAGCCGCTGATACCATTCCTTGGCGATCGGCGATTCCGTCCAGTCGATCTCGCCGAGATAATCCAGCACGGAAACCGAAGCGGCCGCGGCAAGGTCGGCATAGCTCAGCCGTTCGCCGGCGAGCCACTGCCGGGAGCCGGCGAGCCAGGAGAGATACTTCATGTGCTGGCGGATATTGCCGCGCGCCATGCGCATGACCTTGGAATCGGGCGCGCCGCCGCCCTGTTCGGCGGTCATCTGCAGCTTGAACACGCGCTCGCGCGTCAGCGGCCGCGTCACGTCCTGCTCCATCTTTTGCATGAACCATTCCGTCAGCCGGCGGATCTCAGCGCGCTGGAACGGATCTTCGGCAAGAAGCCGGCGGTCGCGCTTCAGGACGCCATGGGTTTCGTCGAGATATTCGGAAATGACCGAGGCGCCACAGAGCGCACGCATGCTGTCATCGACATAGACAGGCAAGGTGCCGGCGGGGTTGAGAGCCAGGAAATCGCGTCGCTTTTCCCAGGTCTGTTCCTCGATCAGCTCCGTCTGGTAGCCATATTCCGTCAGGATCAGACGAACGAACCGGGAGGAAGATGACATTGGGTGATGATACAGCGTCGGCATTGGTACTCGGGTGTTTCTGATTGATGATATGGAGTCTTTTTGGGTCGCGATCCTGCGCCCCTAGTCTTTTGTCATCGGTTGAAGCTATAGGATCTCGGCCTAGTTTGCACAAGCGAATCGAGCCGCCCTGCCGTTAGACAAAGGACACGATATGGCTGAACAAATTATTATCGCGCTGATTTTGGGCCTTGTGGAGGGGCTTACGGAGTTCATTCCGGTCTCCTCGACAGGCCATTTGATACTGCTCGGACATTTTCTCGGCTTCCAGTCGACCGGCACTTTTGAAGTCTTGATCCAGCTCGGCGCGATTCTCGCCATTCTGCTTGTCTATTTCAATCGCCTCGTTCAGATCGCCAAGGCGCTCCCCGTCAGCGTCAAGGCGCGCCACTTCGTTCTGGCCGTTCTGTTCGGCTTTCTGCCGGCCGCCGTCATCGGCGCGCTGGCGCATGATTTCATCAAGACCGTGCTGTTCAACTCGCCAAAGGTGATCTGTATCTCACTGATCCTCGGCGGTATCGTCCTGCTCGTCGTCGACAAGATCCAGTTCAAGCCCAAATACACCAGCGCCTACGAGTTTTCCTGGCCGATGGCGGTCAAGATCGGCTTCTTCCAGTGCCTGGCGATGATTCCCGGAACGTCGCGCTCCGGCTCCACCATCGTCGGCGCCTTGCTGCTCGGTGCCGACAAGCGTTCGGCCGCCGAATTTTCCTTCTTCCTCGCCATGCCGACGATGGTCGGGGCTTTCACCCTGGATTTGTGGAAGAGCCGCAACGATCTCAGCTTTGCCGATGGTCAGCTGATCGTCATCGGCTTTGTCATGGCGTTCTTCTCGGCGCTGCTCGTGGTGCGCGCCCTGCTCGATTTCGTATCTCGCCGTGGCTACGCCCCCTTTGCATGGTGGCGCATCGGCGTCGGTACGGTCGGCCTAATCGGGATCTACTTCGGCTGAGGCCGATCATCATCCGATCTGCAGATCTGAAAAAACGAAGGCCGGTGAAAACCGGCCTTTTTCATACCCGATCAGTTCGGGGAGGAAGCGTCGATGGAACCCGTGGTGCAGGGGTCGACGCCGTAGGTCGGCGCACATTCGCCCTTGATCGAGGCGATGCTGCCGCGGGCCACGAAAGAGCCGGCCAGAATCACCAGTGCCGCGCACGCAAACAGAAGCGCGATAGACTTGCCCATCGAAGAATGCCTTTCCGCAGAAGTGTGAAGCGCGCCACGGACCGGTTCGTTGTCCAAGCCTGAGACGCGCGGCTGTGTTAGTCAGTGAAATGATGAATAGCAATAAATGTTCATATTAAATTTGACGTTAATGCTACTATTTCCAGACTGCGTCTTTTGAGCAACGCTAAGCTGTGAATGAAGAGGTTTTGCCAGCGTCTTGAAGTGCGTCTTTGTCGTCTTCAGGCAACAAAAACGCCGCGCGGCAAAGTCGGGCGGCGTATGGATTTCGCGGAACTGCCGAATCGCTTAGGCGGCTTTGCCGGAACCGGTAAACTGGCCCTGCGGGCGATAGCGCACGAGATAGGACGGCAGCACGGAGACGAGCAGCGTCGGCAAGAGGCCGATGCCCTTCAACGTACGTCCTTCCGCTTCCGCCTGCTTGGAAACGACATTGTCGCTCTTCAAGAGGGTTACCTGGTCAGGGGTGATCGGCGGCTTGATGAGCGGCACCAGAGAAGCGATCGAGCCGATCAGCGAGGCCAAGCCGAAGGGGATGGAGACAAGCGCCTTCTTGCGGTTGATGACGGAAAGCGTGGTCTCGAGACAGTCGCGGAAGGAGAGCACTTCCGGGCCGCCGAGTTCGTAGGTCGTGCCGGCCTTCAGCTTGCCGTCGACGCTGCGGGCGACTGCTTCGGCGATATCCTGAACGTAAACCGGCTGGAATTTCGTCTTACCGCCGCCGATCAGCGGCAGGAAGGGTGCCGTGCGCGACATGTCGGCGAACTTGTTGAAGAACTCGTCTTCCGGACCGAAAACGATCGAAGGACGCAGGATGACCGCGTCCGGCTTGATCGACAGGATGGCGGTTTCGGCGCGGGCCTTGCTGCGGGCATAGGCCGAAGGCGATTTGGCATCGGCGCTGAGGGCGGAAATATGCGTCAGCGATGCGCCGACGTTGCGTGCGGCTTCGGCAATCGCCTTGGCGCCGAATTCCTGCACGGCGTCGAAGGTGTTGCGGCCGCTCTCGGCGAGAATGCCGACGCAGTTGACGACATGCTGCGCGCCTTCGACGGCGCGATCGATGGAGTTGCGATAGCGCACATTAGCCTGAACGATGGAGATCTGACCGAGATTGCCGAGCGGTATCAGGAAGCCGGCAAGATCGGGACGGCGCACGGCGACACGGATGCGATAGCCGCGCTTGGCAAGCGCACGCACGGTGTGTCGCCCGATGAAGCCTGATCCTCCAAACACGGTCACGAGCGGCGGGAGGTTGGACAGGGTCATGGCAGGCTCCTCGAAAGGCTTTGATGGGCTGATCTGGTTTCGTCTTAGCCCATCCGAGCGCCGAGGTGAAGTGCTATCGCGCTGCATCGCAGCGTCGGCTTTTCAAAGGGTTTAAACCCCTTCGACGACGACCATTTCAGCGTCTGCCACCTGCTGGCGGATCTTGGCGGCGATCTGGTATTCCGGCGAGTTGTAGCAATCGACGGCATGCTGCAGCGATGGAAACTCGATGACGACGTTGCGGCCGCGCGCTGTGCCTTCGAGCGGTGTGAAGGCACCACCGCGGGCAAGGAAATTCGCGCCGTATTTCTCGAAAGCTGGTTTTGCGGCGGCAACGTAATCCTTGTAGCGCTCGGCGTCGCGGACATCCACGCGCGCGATCCAGTATCCCTTTGCCATATCTGCCTCCCTGTTTGCTGTAGTCGTTTAAAGCGCGGCGTCGATCTCGGCGAGGATGGCGCGGGCCGCCTCCTTCGGATCGGCGGCCTTGACGATAGGTCTTGCGACGACGAGATGGCTCGATCCGGCCTTGATGGCAGCGGCTGGCGTCATCACCCGCTTCTGGTCGCCCTTGTCACTGCCGGCGGGGCGGATGCCGGGGGTCACCAGCGCCATGTCGGGGCCGATGATCTTGCGGACTGCGGCGGATTCTTCGGCCGAGCAGACGATCCCGCCCATGCCGGCGAGATGCGCCTGTTCGGCCCGGCGCAGCACCAGCGTATGCGGATCATATTCATAGCCGGCGGCGATGAGATCCTGTTCATCCATCGAGGTCAGCACCGTGACGCCGAGCAGGCAGAGCTCCGATCCCTTGGCCGCTTCGACGGCCGCCTTCATCGCCTTCGGATAGGCGTGCAGCGTCAGCATCGACATGCCCATCTTCACGATGTTCTCCACGCCGGACGCGACCGTGTTGTCGATGTCGAGCAGCTTCATGTCGAGAAAGATCTTCTTGCCGCTGGCGGCGAGATCGCGCGCGAATTCCAGGCCGCCGGCAAAGGCGAGCTGATAACCGATCTTGTAATAGAGGATATCGTCGCCGAGGGCGCCGACCACTTTCTCGGCCTCCTGAAGGTTTGGAACATCCAGTCCAACGATCAAGCGGTCGCGTGCGGTCATATCAAGCCCATCCCATCCAGTCTTCCATGGGTGTCCAGTCGCATGAGATGGCGCGGTTCGCAAGATCGAAACAGAAAAGATTGCCGCCGCCGGGTGGCTGATCGCCCTGCCGCGCGATCGGCTTTCCCTCCAGATGGCATTTCAGCAGCGTGCCGACGCCGCCGTGACCGACGAAGGCGATCGGCACGCTCGGGTCGTGTCGCGCAAGAACGGCCTCCACATTGGAGACGATCCTTGCCTGCGCGTCGATGGCGCGCTCCCAGCCCTTGAAGCTCTCATGCGGATTGGCGAAGAACCAGTCGGCCGCCTTTTCGAATTCCGGCGGGGCCAGAAAACCCGTGGCGCTGCGGTCGTTTTCGTGCGTGGCCTCGATGATCTCGATAGCCGCGCCGCTTGCTGCCGCCAAAGCCTCGGCCGTTTCGATCGCCTTGCGCTCGCCGCTGGAAACGATGAGCCCGAGCTGGCTGGCCCACGGGCGGCTTGCCGCCAGCCGTGCTCGCTCGGCGCCTATTTCGGACAGTCCCCATTGCGGAACAGGCACGTTCGGATCGATGCGCACCTGTGGGTGCGTGATATAGAGAGCGTACATGGATTGTCTCAGTGATAGGTTCAGCCGCGGGTGTAGACCCAGAGCTGGGCCGGCGGAATGTTGCGGACAATGAAGTCGTAGTGGCGAATGTGGTAGCGATCCGGTTTGGCGATGATCGGCGAGACCGGTCCGTAGGAGATCTGCACCATCGGCCGACCGGGCGGCATGCGGTCAAGCAGGCTTTCCAGCAAGGCAACGCGCGCCTTCATCGGGAAATTGAGAAGCGGAATGCCCGAGACGACGGAATCGAAGGTCTGTCCGCGCAGCACGCCAAGCGTCGTATCGAGATCGAAGGCGTCGCCATTGATGAAGTTGACGCCCGGGTAGCGGCGCACGAGATGATTGTAGAAATCGGTCGAATATTCGATGGCGACCAGATTCTGCGGCTCGACGCCGCGCCCGAGAATAGCCTTGGTGATCGCCCCTGTTCCCGGCCCGAGCTCCAGCACGGGCAGGCCGGATTGCGGGTTGATGACGCCAGCCATCTTGCGGGCCGTGATCGATGAGGTGGGAGCGATCGACCCGACGGTCTTCGGCCCCTGCATCATGCCCTTGAAGAAACGAATCTCCTCGTCGAACTTCTTGCCCAGCCGTTCCTTGAGACGCAGCGCCATGCTCTTCCCCACCAGATGTTACCGTCGCGACTTACATATTGCTTCTCTACGGTCTTGCAACGGAATGACGCAATAACAAGAGAAAATGTCGCAATCCGCAAAGGACCAAATAAAAGCGCCCTAGCGTTGAAGAAACGCATGAAAGGGCGCTTTGGTTTCGTTAGACGCGCATCGGCATCAATACATAAAGTGCGTCGTCGCCGGCCGTGTCGCGGATGAGTGTCGGCGAGCCGGCATCGGCCAGCAGGAACACGGCAGAATCGCCCGAAAGCTGTGCGGTGATGTCGAGCAGGTACTTGGCGTTGAAGCCGATTTCCATCGGGTCCATCTCGTAACCGACAGCGACTTCTTCCGTCGCGCTGCCTGAATCCGGGTTGTTGACGGTCAGCAGCAGCTGGCCATCCGACAGCGCCAACTTGACGGCGCGGCCGCGCTCCGACGAGATCGTCGAAACACGATCCACTGCCTGGGCGAAGCTCTGGCAATCGACCCGCATTTCCTTGTCGTTATTGGCCGGGATGACGCGCTGATAGTCCGGGAAGGTGCCGTCGATCAGCTTCGACGTCATGACGATGGAGCCGATCGTCAGGCGGATCTTCGCATCGGAGACTTCGACGGTGACGACCGTATCCGGCGAATCCACCAGCTTCTGCAGTTCGCCTACCGTCTTGCGCGGGATGATGATGCCGGGCATGCCCTCGGAGCCCGAAGGGGCGCTGACATCGGCGCGCGCCAGACGATGGCCGTCCGTGGCGACGGCTCTCAGCTTCAGGTCGCCGCCGCTTTCGATCGTGTGGAAGAAAATGCCGTTCAGGTAGTAGCGCGTCTCTTCGGTGGAAATCGCAAACTGCGTGCGGTCGATCAACATCTTCAGATCGGCTGCCTTCAGCTTGAAGGAGTGGCTGAAGCTGCCGGCGGTGAGATCCGGGAAATCGGATTCCGGCAGGCATTGCAGCGAGAATTTTGAGCGGCCCGAGGCAACCGTCATCGAGCTGCCGTCGGCATTGGTGGCCAGCAGCACTTCCGAGCCATCGGACAGTTTGCGCACGATGTCGTAAAGCAGATGCGCGGGAACCGTGGTGGCGCCGGCCTGCTCGACATTGGCGGGCGTCGCCTCGGTGATTTCGAGGTCGAGGTCGGTCGCCTTCATGTCGAGGCTCGTACCGTCGGCCTTCAGCAGCACGTTGGACAGGATCGGGATCGTGTTGCGACGCTCGACCACGCGATGTACGTGGTTCAGCGACTTCAGGAGGTTCGACCGCTCAATTGTAATACGCATGGATGCTACCGCTTTCGACCGTGACTTGCCGGGCGGCCCGAGGCGCCCGAGCGACATGTTTTCGGACGAGGCCCGAAAGATTGGACAGGCAACTTGGCAGACTTCTCCACCCGAATGCAAGGGGCATGGATCAATTGCGAAGCGCCAATTCGACATTTCGTCGACAATGCTCCACAGGAATTGCACCGCTCTTGCCGTCGGCGCACGCCTCGCCCATAAAGGCTGCCTATTCCAAACGAATTCAGGGCAGGCATGAGCGAAGAGCAATCCAGCGGCGGGACGCGCAGTTTCCGCCTGCATAACAACCAGATTCCGGCCCGTCCTCTCGAGCCGGCGCTCTATCTCGTCGCCACGCCGATCGGCAATCTCGGTGACATCACGCTGAGGGCGCTGGAGACGCTGGCCGGCGCGGACGTTCTGGCTTGCGAGGACACGCGCGTCACCCGCGTTCTGCTCGATCGCTACGGTATCCAGAACAAGCCCTATGCCTATCACGAGCACAATGCCGACGAGGCCGGCCCCCGGCTGCTGCAGGCCTTGGAAGCAGGACGGTCTGTGGCGCTGGTGTCGGATGCCGGCACGCCGCTCGTCTCCGACCCCGGCTACCGTCTTGCGGTGCAGGCGATCGAGGCGGGCTATAAGGTCGTTCCCATTCCCGGCGCCTCGGCGCCGCTTGCAGCCCTCGTCGGCTCCGGCCTTCCCAACGATGCTTTCTTCTTTGCCGGCTTCCTGCCCGCCAAGGACAAGGGCAGGCGCGACAGGCTGGCCGAGCTCGCAGCAGTGCCTGCCACCCTCATCTTTTTTGAATCGCCGCATCGCATCGCCGCGACCCTTGCCGCCGCTGCCGATGTGCTCGGCGGTGAGCGCGCGGGCGCCGTCTGCCGCGAGCTGACGAAGACCTTCGAGGAGTTCCGGCGCGGCACGTTGTCCGAACTCGCCGCATTCTATGACGCCGTCGACAATGTGAAGGGCGAGATCGTCTGGCTCGTCGGCCCGCCTGCCGAAAGCGTCGCGGCGGAGGCCGATGTCGATGCCATTCTCGCCGATCTCTCAGGGACGATGCCGACGGCCAAGGCGGCAACGGAAGCAGCGCGTCTCACCGGCCTACCGCGAAAGGAGCTTTACCAGCGCCTGCTCGACATGAAGGAGCGCCATGCCTGATACGGGCGAAAGGCTGAAGCGGCAAAAGGCCTGGCGGCGCGGCCATGTCGCCGAATATCTCGCCGCCGCCTTCCTGATGCTCAAGGGCTACCGCATCATGGCCATCCGCCATCGTACCAAGCTCGGCGAAATCGATATCGTCGCCCGCAAGGGCGATCTCGCCGTCTTCGTCGAGGTCAAATCGAGGAGCGGCGCGCAGGAGGCGATAGACGCCGTTTCCTTCTCCTCGCAGAGGCGCATCCGTGCAGCCAGCGATCTCTGGCTTGCCCGCCAGCCTGATTTCGCTCGCCTCTCGCAACGCTATGACATCGTCGCCATGCTGCCCGGCCGCTGGCCGCAGCATTTTCCCGATGCGTTTTGACGGCGCCGTTACAGGACCGTCACAAAATCAGCCTATTGCCGGGCAACCGGCGCCTGCGATTATGTCGCCGGCGTTCACAATCCCATTGCGACAGGCCCCCATTATGATCCGTAACACCGCTTCCGCTTTCACCGTTCCCTCGCAGGAGGAGCGTAAGAGCTTCGTTTCTCTGGAAAAAACTCCGGCCGTTCATGCCGAGAAGCTCGCATCGCTCGCCTGCCTAAATACGGTGCGCATCGGCGGGGGGGCCGCCAAGGTCGAGGCTTTGGCCTTCCCCTTTACGGTCGCCGCCTGGAACCTCGAGCGCTGCCTGTTTCCAGAGGAAAGCGCTGCCAAGCTGCGGGAAACCGGTGCACCGTTGATCCTGCTGTCGGAGATGGATCTGGGTATGGCCCGCACCGAACAGCGCGACCCCACGGCCGTGATTGCCGATGAACTCGGTATGAACCATGCCTATGGCGTCGAATTCCTGGAGCTCAGTCTCGGCTCGGAAATCGAGCGCTCCTTCTGCCATGACGATTTCAACGAAAAGGGCTTTCATGGCAATGCGCTGATGGCCTCCGTCGCCCTGAAGGATGCATTCATGATCCGTCTGCCGGGCGAAGCCGTCTGGTTCAACGACAGCAACGAGCAGCCGCGCATCGGCGATCGCTGCGCGGTCGGCGCCATCGTCGAGACGGAGGCCGGCCCAATGGTCGCTGTTTCCGTTCATCTCGAAAGTGTGGCGACTGCTGCCTATCGCGAGCGGCAAATGGCGGCGCTGATTGATGCGGTCGAGGCCTTCGCGCCCGGCCTGCCGATCCTGATCGGCGGCGATCTCAACACCGGCAATCACACTGGCGGCGATTATTCGACCGATACGCTGTTTGCCATGGCCGAGGGTCGCGGTTTCGAATGCCACGGCGGCCCGCTCGATCAGACGAGCACGCGCCCGAGCCTGATCACCCGCTTTCCAGATCGTACCATGAAGCTCGACTGGTTCATCACCCGCGGCCTGAAGATTGGCGAAAGCCATCTTGTTTCTTCCCTCAACGGAGAGGACAAGCCGCTTTCAGATCACGACATGATCGTTTGCACAATCGAAGGTTTTTCCGTCTGATCGTTGCAATCGTTAAAATGCACCGGATTTCATGAACCGCACCGTTACCCCTTCCATGCGATGAGATTGTAGACGCGCATGGAATTTGGGGGATTGCATGGTCTTGAAACTGATGTTGGCGAGCATGGCGGCCTTTGCCGCGCGTGCCGTTCCGGTCGTGGTCGCGATGCCGCAGTCGAAGAGCTTTGTGGCCGGCGCCAGCGGCGAGATGGAAATGAAGCCGTCGCCGATCGAGCGCTCCTGGATCCTGGCGGGCAATCCCGTTGCCCGCATCGCCGAGCATTCGCGCGGGCAGGACGATGCCGCGATGACGGCGCTGTGGGATTGTACAGCGGGCGAGTTCCGCTGGTATTTCGGCTGGGACGAAACGGTGATGATCCTCGAAGGCGAGGTACACATCACCACGGAAGACGGTGTCGAGCGCACGCTGCATGCCGGCGACGTCGCCTATTTTGCCGGCGGCACCTGGGCGACATGGCGCATCGATCGCTACCTGCGCAAGGTCGCCTTTCTGCGCAAGCCGTTCCCCAAGCCTTTGACGATGGCCTATCGCCTGCGCAATCTCGTCCGGCAGGGCAACGCGCAGGGCCTCGCCGCCTGAGCGCGGCCAGCCACGGCGGAAGAAATTCCGCGCGAAGACATCCTTGACGGAAGTCCTTGAATAGCCGTTGCGTTTGCGGGCGGGCCGACCTACATCTGTCCGCAAATCCGAGCGAGGGCTGACTATGGCTGGTATCAAGAATGTTGCGGTCCAGATGGACCATGTCCGGAGCATCAATATCGCGGGCGACTCGACCTTCGCCATGAGCCTCGAGGCGCAGAACCGCGGCTACAAGCTCTTCCATTACACGCCCGAGCGGCTGAGCATGCGCGACGGCAAGGTCTATGCCTCCGTCGAGCCGATGATCCTGCGCGATGTCAAGGGCGATCACTTCGAGCTCGGCGAGCCCGAGCGCGTCGACCTCTCGACCATGGACGTGGTGCTGCTGCGTCAGGACCCGCCATTCGACATGGCCTATATCACCTCGACGCATCTGCTGGAGCGCATCCACCCGAAGACGCTCGTCGTCAATGATCCGGCCTGGGTGCGCAACTCGCCGGAAAAGATCTTCGTCACCGAATTTGCCGATCTGATGCCGAAGACGCTGATCACCCGCGATGCCGGCGAAATCCGCCGCTTCCGCGAGGAGATGGGCGACATCATCCTGAAGCCGCTTTATGGCAATGGCGGTGCCGGCGTTTTCCACTCGACGCGCGACGACCGCAATCTCTCGTCGCTGCTCGAAATGTTCGGCCAGCTCTTCCGCGAGCCCTTCATCGCCCAGCAATACCTTCCTGACGTTCGCAAGGGCGATAAGCGCATCATCCTGGTCGATGGCGAAGCCGTCGGCGCGATCAACCGCGTGCCGGCCGAGCATGACGCCCGCTCCAACATGCATGTCGGCGGCCGCGCCGAAGCGACCGAACTGACAGCGCGCGAGAAGGAAATCTGCGCCCGCATCGGACCGGCCTTGAGGGAACGCGGCTTCCTGCTCGTCGGCATCGACGTCATCGGCGACTACATGACCGAGATCAACGTGACCTCGCCGACCGGAATCCGCGAGGTCAAGCGCTTCGGCGGCGCCGATATCGCCAGCCTGCTCTGGGATGCGATCGAAGCCAAGCGGGCCTGAAAACTACCTTTCCCTTCGGCCGGCGAGGTCGTTTCCGGTCTCGCCGCGCGCTATATCGTGATGCCCATCCGCCTGCAGGTCAGGATGACCGCTGACTGTCCGGTGGTGCTTTCGTCCGCAATGACGATCGGCACGAAGCCGAAAAGCGGCTTCACGTTGACCATCATTCCGACATAGGGCCGTTTGCTCACGATGCCGCTGTAGCCGCCCATGGCGGTGAGCGTGCCGCAGACGCTGACATGGCCTTTGCTGTTTTTGGAAGCGGCCATCGGCCCGAAGAGCAGGAGTCCTTCATAAGGCAGCTGCTCGCGCAGACCCTTTTCCACCGCTCTGGTTTCCCTGGCGCTCAATTCATAGGGTGCACCCCTTTCCAGATTATCCCCGCTATCGATGGATTGGCAGCCGGCCAAAATAGCGCTCATCAGAAGGGATATCGATATCGCAAGTTTCATAATTTGCCTCGATTGCTGAAGCGTCCCTTCGTTCTTTTATTGTTCTTGTTTCATTCCATCTTTTCTGCCAGATTGCAACCCATGGTCTGCTGTGAAAGATTGATAGCGGTAAACGGGTTGGATGAGGGCAGGGGATGGTAGCGCGCGTCAGTACGGTGGCGTTTCAGGGGATTGAAGGCGTACCCGTCGAAGTGCAGGTAATGATCGCGCCCGGCAAGGTGCTGATGCACATCGTCGGCCTGCCGGACAAGGCTGTTGCCGAGAGCCGGGAGAGGGTTCAGGCAGCGCTGCACGCTTCCGGCCTCGCACTGCCGCCGAAGAAAGTGACAGTCAATCTTGCGCCGGCAGATTTGCCGAAAGAAGGTAGCCATTTCGATCTTGCCATCGCGCTCGGTCTGATGGCATCGCTCGGCGCGATCCCGGCTGACGCTTTGTCGTCCTATACCGTCATCGGCGAACTCAATCTCGATGGCACGATCGCGCCCGTTGCCGGCGCGCTTCCCGCGGCAATCGCTGCCAACGCCATGGGCAAGGGGCTGATCTGCCCGGCCGAAAGCGGGCCGGAAGCCGCCTGGGCCGGCAAGGAGATCGATATTCTGGCGCCGCGCAGCCTGATCGCGCTTGCCAATCATTTCCGCGGCACGCAGGTGCTGTCAAGGCCGGAACCCTCTATTCGCGCCAGCGCGGCCAACCTGCCCGATCTCGCCGACATCAAGGGGCAGGAAAGCGCCAAGCGCGCGTTGGAAGTGGCGGCCGCCGGCGGCCATAATCTGCTTTTCGTCGGGCCGCCCGGCTCCGGCAAGTCGATGCTCGCCTCGCGCCTGCCGTCGATCCTGCCGCCACTGTCGACGAACGAATTGCTTGAAGTGTCGATGATCCATTCGATCGCCGGCCAGCTTTCCGGCGGCAAGCTCTCCGATCGGCGGCCCTATCGCGCGCCGCATCATTCGGCGACCATGGCGGCGCTCGTCGGCGGCGGCCTGCGTGCCCGGCCGGGCGAGGTCTCGCTTGCTCATCACGGCGTTCTGTTCCTGGACGAACTGCCGGAGTTTTCGCCACAGGCGCTCGATGCGCTGCGCCAGCCGTTGGAAACAGGCGAATGTGTTATTGCGAGAGCAAATCACCGCGTTGCCTATCCCGCCGGCATTCAGCTCGTGGCGGCGATGAACCCGTGCCGCTGCGGCATGGCCGGCGAACCGGGACATACATGTGCCCGCGGGCCGCGTTGCGCGAGCGATTATCAGGGCCGTATCTCGGGCCCCTTGCTGGATCGCATCGATATCCGCATAGACGTGCCGGCGGTCTCCGCCGCCGACCTCATCCGGCCGACAGCCTCGGAGAGCAGTGCGGATGTCGCACTCCGCGTCGCCCGTGCCCGCGAGCGGCAGCGCGAGCGTTTCGAAAGGGCCGGCATGAAGGATGTCAGCACCAATGCCCGCTGCTCAACCGCGATGATCGAAACCATCGCCGAGCCTGATGCCGCCGGCCTGCAATTGCTGCGCGATGCCGCCGAGAAGATGAAGTTCTCCGCGCGCGGCTATCATCGAATCCTCAAGGTCGCGCGCACGCTCGCCGATCTCGACGACAAGCCGACGGTCGGGCGCATCCATCTCGCCGAGGCCATCTCCTATCGTATCGCAGGCGAGCGGCTGACTGCACATGTCTGACAATCCGGAGCTGAGGCGACAGAGTGTTGTCTTCGGCCTGTCCGAATAAAAAAGGGGCGCCACAGCACCCCTTTCTCAATCAGTTTATCGTAGCTCGTTTCAGCCGCCCAGCCCTTCGAACAGCGCCGTCGACAGATAGCGCTCGGCGAAGGAGGGGATGATGACGACGATGGTCTTGCCTTCGTTTTCAGGGCGCTGGCCGACCTTGATCGCTGCCGTCAGCGCTGCGCCGGAGGAAATACCAACAGGCACGCCTTCCAGCTTTGCCACGAGCCGCGCCTGCTGGAACGCCTCGTCATTGCTGACGGTGACCACTTCGTCATAGACATGCGTGTCGAGAACCTTCGGCGCGAAGCCGGCACCGATGCCCTGGATCTTGTGCGGGCCGGGGTTGCCGCCCGACAGAACCGGCGAATCCGTCGGTTCGACGGCGATGACCTTGATGTCGGGCTTGCGGGCCTTCAGCACCTGGCCGACGCCGGTGATCGTGCCGCCGGTGCCGATACCCGACACGAAGATATCGACCTTGCCCTCGGTATCGTTCCAGATTTCCTCGGCCGTCGTCTTGCGATGGATTTCCGGGTTGGCGGGATTTTCGAACTGCTGCGGAATGATGGCGTCCGGCAGCGACGAGGCCAGTTCTTCAGCCTTGGCGATCGCGCCCTTCATGCCCTTCGGGCCCTCGGTCAGCACCAGTTCGGCGCCGAGCAGCGCCAGCATCTTGCGGCGCTCGATCGACATGGTTTCCGGCATGGTCAGGATCAGCCGGTAGCCCTTGGCGGCAGCAGCGAAAGCGAGCGCGATGCCTGTGTTGCCGGAGGTCGGCTCGATCAGCACGGTCCGGCCGGGGGCGATCTTGCCCTGCGCTTCCAGGCTTTCGATCATGGCGACGCCAATGCGGTCCTTGACCGAAGCGATGGGATTGAAGAATTCGAGCTTTGCCAGGAGGTTGGCCTTGACGCCCTTTTCCTTTGCCAGCTTGTCGAGACGGACGATCGGCGTGTCGCCGATGGTCTCGGTGATCGAGGCATAGACGCGGCCGCGGCCGGGTTTGCGGGTGTCGGACATGGATAGCTCTCCCTACATTGGAATTATGCGGTGACAATAGGATCAAACGCCTGCGGAAACCAGAGTGCGGAGACGTCCCCCGCACAAGGCTCGTGAGAAAAGAATCTCTGAGAGGGCATGTTTTTGGATGTTTTTTTCAGGCGGCGCGTGCGGCGATGAAAGCAGCGGTGGCGGCGAGGATGCTCGCGGCGAGCCGGTTCAGGATCTGCAGCGCCCGCGGCCTCTTGAGAAAGGTGCGTGCCCGTGACGCAAGAAGCATGTAGGGCACGAGAACGATCAGGAGGATGACGAACGTCGCCGCAACCAGGATCGCATATTCGCGCAAGCCGATGTTGCCGATGTCGATCAGTGTCGGCACCAGCGCGATATAGAAAAGCATGGTCTTGGGATTGCCGAGCGTGACGAGCAGGCCGGAGAGGAAGGACATGCCGGCGCTGTTGGATTTCCTTGCGGCGATATCTGCGGCCAGCAGGCCTGCCGTCCAGAGTTTCCAGGCGATGTAGCCGAGATAAAGCGCGCCGGCGATCTTGATGACGATGAAGACCTCGGTGAAGGCTTCAGCCACGAAGGCAAGGCCGAGGATCACGGCAGTCAGGTAGATGGTGTCGCCGAGCACGAGCCCTAGGCCCATGAAGAAAGTCTCGCGAAAGCCGGAGCCAAGCGCCCGCGCCACGATCGCGGTAATACCCGGACCGGGAATGGCGGCGGCGATGAAGAGAGCGCCGCAATAGGCAAGCAGGGCCGCGAGCGTCATGAAATTTTCCTCCTGGGATGGTATTCGCCCTATCGTACCACCTTTGCGTTTTCAAGCGATTGCGCCGGTGCTGCGAACATATTACCAAGGCATTAACGGCGCGTCGAAACTGCTTTGCCCAAGGATCTCATGTCTTCCGCATTGCTCCTGATCGATCTTCAGAATTCCATCCTGACAGGCCTTGGTACGCCGGAGCGTCAGCCGGATATCGACGCCGCGCTTGAGGTTGTTATGGCCAAACTGGCCGCGCTGAAACACAGCGCCCGTGCCGCCGGCGTCCCGGCCTTCATCGTCCAGCATGACGGTGCGCCGGGCCACCGCCTGGTCAAGCGCAGCGAAGGTTGGCAGCTGCGCCGGGAAATCGCGCCCGAAGCCGGTGATGCCGTCGTGCACAAGACGAGCTGCGATTCCTTCTTCGAGACGGATCTGGAGGCGCGGCTGCGAGCGCGGGGCGTCACCCATCTCATCGTCGGCGGCTGCATGACGCAGTTCTGCGTCGACACGACGGTGCGGCGCGCCGTTTCGCTGGGTTTCGACGTGACGCTGATCGCCGATGGCCATACGACGGCGGATATGGGCCGGCTGAGCTTCGAAGAGATTGTCATCCATCACAATATGCTGCTTGACGGCTTCGATGCCGGGCCGCATGAAATCAGGCTGGTTGCGTCCACCGAAATTTCCTTCTGAAGCCCTTTTTCCCGCCGGAGGCTCTATGCCGCATCTGACCAGCATGATCGCCTTTGCCCTGATCGCTCTCGGCATGGTGCTGACACCCGGGCCGAACATGATCTATCTGGTGTCGCGTTCGATTTCGCAGGGGCCGGCGGCGGGCCTGATCTCGCTCGGCGGCGTCGCCTGCGGTTTCCTCTTCTACATGTTCTCGGCTGCGCTCGGCATCACCGCCTTCGTCTTCGCCGTTCCCTTCGCTTATGACGCGTTGCGGCTTGCGGGTGCGGCCTATCTCGCCTGGCTCGCATGGAACGCGCTGAAGCCCGGCGGTCGTTCCGCCTTTCAGGTGCGTGAGCTGCCGAAGGATAGCACGCGCCGGCTGTTCACCATGGGACTGGTAACCAGCCTGCTGAACCCGAAGGTCGCGATCCTCTATCTGTCGCTGCTGCCACAGTTCATCGATCCTGCCGCCGGCAGCGTCTTCACCCAATCGCTCGTGCTCGGCTTCTCGCAGATCGTCATCAGCGTCACATTCAATGCCATCTTCGCGCTGAGCGCCGGCTGGATCGCGATGTTTCTCACCCGCCGCCCGTCTTTCGCGCTGGTGCAGCGCTGGCTGATGGGCACGGTGCTGGCCGGGCTCGCCCTGCGCATGGCGTTCGAGGCGCAACGCTGATGAACAATACTTCAAAACAGCTCGTCGCTGGCCTTCTGGCGCTGGCATCACTCGGGAGCCTGCCATCGATCGCTTTGGCAGCGGAGCCGGGCACGCAGACGATCGTCTTCATGCGCCATGGCGAAAAGCCCGAGGCGGGTCTCGGTCAGCTGAGCTGCCAGGGTCTCAATCGGGCCTTGGCACTGCCGCCGGTGCTGACGAAGCTCTTCGGCAAACCCGCCGCGATCTTCGCGCCCGATCCATCCAAACGGAAAGAAGATTCCGGCACGTCCTACGATTATATCCGGCCGCTTGCGACCGTCGAGCCGACGGCAATCGCCCTCGGTATGCCCGTCGATACCAGCTTCGGCTACGAGGATATCGATGATCTCAAGGCCGAGCTGGAAAAGCCTGCCTATGCCGGCAAGCTGATCTTCGTCGCCTGGGAGCATAAGCAGATCTTCGAGCTCGCCCGCCAGCTGATGAGCGACAATGGCGGCGACAAGAAAGCCGTGCCGAAATGGCATGGCAAGGATTTCGACAGCCTCTATGTCCTGCGCATAGGCGCGGGCAAGGCTGGACCGTCAGCGACGTTCGAGAAGATGGCGGAGGGCCTCGACGGCCGCTCCGAAACTTGTCCGAATCCGGCTAATTAAGGTCAGAAGACCGGACGCATGAAGCTGCGCTCGTAGCTGACGATGCAGCGCGTTTCCTCGCCATAGGCAAGGGCAGCCTGGCATTCAGCATCGCCGGGTATTTTCAGCCGATACTCCTCATAGGCGGCAAGGCTCGGGAAGCTGAAGAGCGCCAATGCGATGTTGTTGGCACCCTCATGCGGCATGAAATAGCCGTGATGCGTGCCGCCCAACCGGTTGACCAGCGGAATCCAGAGCTTGGCGTAATATTCGAATTCGGCAAGCTTGTAGGGATCGATGACATAGTGCAGGTAGCAGGTGATCATTCGGCGGCCTCCTTGGAAAGATGATTGTTTTTATGTCGGGGGAGGGAAATCCGCCAGCCGAGATTCATGCCCGCAGCAGCGCCGAGAATGATAACTGCACCGGCGATTTGCGCGACGCCGAGCACATGGCCGAAGGCGAAGCGGTCGACCGCGATGGCGGCGATCGGATAGATGAAGGACAGCGCGCCGGTCAGATGCGTCGGCAGCTTCTGGATGGCGCCGTAAAGCAGCACATACATCAGGCCGGTATGGACGACGCCCATGGTGACAAGGATCGACCACCCGCCGGCATCCTGCGGCGCGGCGGAAAAATTGGTGAAGGGAGCAAGCATCAGGATGCCGGTCGAGACCTGGATGAGCGCGATCAGATGCGGCGGCGTGCCCTTCAGCCACTTCGCGGCGATGGCTGCCAGCGCGTAAAAGAAGGCAGCGCTCAGCGAGAGCAGAATGCCCATCGCATAGCTTCCCACACCCGCCGTTTCGGCAGGCTTGCCTTCGACGATAATGACCATGCCGGCAAAAGCGAGGCCGAGCCAGAACAGCTTGGTGAAGGTAATCCGCTCGCCGAGAAACAGCGCGCCGAGCCCCAAAAGCATGAAGGGCTGCGTATTGTAGACCGTCGTGGCGATGGAAATGGAGGCATGGGAATAGGCGGCGAACAGCAGCAGCCAATTAAGGACGATGGCGATCCCGCCGCCGACCGCGATCGAATAGGTCCTCAAATTCAGAATGCCGGGGCGAAGCAGGCCCATGGTGGCGCAGATCGCAAGCAGCGTCAGCGCGCCGAAGGAGCAACGCCAGAAGACGACGTCGGTGACGGCCTGCCCGGACATCAGCACGAACCAGCCGATCGTGCCTGAAATCAGCATTGCCGCTGTCATTTCTATCGTGCCGTGTCTTATCTCGCTCATGGCCTTCGCTCCCGTCTGACGAAGCCAATCATATTGCGGCTTGGAAGCCGGTGATATAGACTTAATAAGGTCGTGAGATTTAACTGCCTAATTAAATGAGGCTAAGGCATGGGTATACCTAACGCTCCCTTGGATCTCGATGATATCGATCAGCGGATGCTTGAGGCGCTCGCACGCAATGCCCGGATATCGCTGAAGGAGCTGGCGGAAGTTGCTGGCCTCTCGTCCCCAAGTGCGGCGGAGCGGCTGCGCCGGCTGGAGGAGCGCGGCGTCATCTCTGCTTTCACCGTCGATATCGCGCCGGAAGCGATCGACTATCCCCTGCAGGCGATCGTCCGCATCAGGCCGTTGCCCGGTCAGCTTCACGTCGTCGAGCGGATTATTCAGCAGACGCCGGAATTCATCGAATGCGACAAGGTCACCGGCGACGATTGCTTTATCGGGCGGTTGGTGGTGCGCTCCATGGGCGAACTCGACGGCATTCTCGACAAGATCACCGAGCGGGCCGAGACGAACACGTCGATGATCAAGGCGACGCCGGTCAAGCGTCGACTGCCGCCGTTATCACGCTAGAATTCCGCCATCGGCGAGAGCATGAGCGGCCCGGCAATCTCGTCCGCTGCTTTGCCGCGCGCCATCAGCATCGTGTAACCCTCATAGGGCTCCAGCGACGTCTCGCAATTGAGGCGATCCGGCGAAAAGCAGACCTCGATACGATCGGGTTCGATATCAAGCGCAGACACAATGGTCGCAAGGGATGGAATGACTGTTCCCGCGACATCGAGAAGCCAGAGAGTCGCCCCGTCGAAGGTCCATGCGACGACCGTCTCATCCCCGAGCGTCGTCAGGCGGATCGCGGAATTGAAGCAGGCATTCAGCAGAAACATCTCCATCTGCCTGATAACGGCAAAGCGGTTGGAGACCGGCTGCCGGTTTTGCAGCAGAGACTTGATCAAGCTGAGATCATCAGGCGATTCCAGGGAAAGCTGCCGGGCACTCCTGTCTGACTTCTCGAGCTTTGGCAGCTTCGCAACGAAGACATGCTGCGGCACGGTGCGAAAGCCATAGCGCTCGTAAAGCGCGGGCTTATCGGTGAGCAGGAGATCGAGCTCGTATCCCTCGGCTGCGGTTCGCTCAAAGGCGCGCTGCATGAGATCGCGATAGAGGCCGCGTTCGCGCCACTCCGGCCGCACCGCGCCGGATTGATAGCCCGCCGCCTTGACGGCACGGCCATTGATCATCATCGGCATGGAGAAGGCGGTGAAGTTGGCGACGCAGCAGCCTTCGCTATCGAAATAGCCTGATGGCATGCTGCTTGAGTCGGGACCGCCAAAGCGATCCTGAAGGCTGACATCGATGGAAAACGTGTCCTGCAGCAACTCGACGAGGCCGTTCCAGGCGGCAGGATCGTCGAAGTAATCCTCGCGAAGTGTCAGGCCATGCGCTTGGGCAAGCTCGGTCATCACACGCCGGTCGAGCCGAAGCCGCCGGCGCCGCGCTTGGTTTCGCTCGCTTCATTGGTCTCGACAATGCGGGCCTGGATTGCCGGGGCAATGATCATCTGCGCGATGCGCATGCCGCGGGTAATCTCGAAGGGCTCTTCGCCGAGATTGATCAGAATCACCTTTACTTCGCCGCGGTAATCGCTGTCGATGGTGCCGGGCGAGTTCAGGCAGGTGATGCCGTTCTTGAAGGCAAGGCCGGAGCGCGGGCGGATCTGCGCCTCGAAACCTTCGGGAATTTCAAAGATCAAGCCGGTGGGCACAAGCGCCCGCTTGCCGGGTGCAAGCGTCAATGTTGCGCCGTCCTCGACGGCTGCGCGCAGGTCCATGCCGGCGGCACCTCTGGTCTCATAGGCGGGCAGATCGAGGCCTTCGCCATGCGGCAGGCGGATGAGGTTCAGCGTCGGGCTGATATCGGTGTGTATGGTCATGCGGCATTAGTTTGCGCTGCGGCGGCCGAGGTCAATTGCATTTGGGGCTTTGAGTCGTTAGATACGGCCGC
Organism: Martinezella tropici; assembly: GCA_000799755.1. Taxonomy (GTDB): domain Bacteria; phylum Pseudomonadota; class Alphaproteobacteria; order Rhizobiales; family Rhizobiaceae; genus Rhizobium; species Rhizobium tropici_A. The sequence continues at coordinate 1,198,901 of JUHI01000001.1, read as the reverse complement.
AATTCACAGGATTTACACGTATGGCCGAAAGTCTCGCCGAGGCGGTCTCCCGCCGCCGCACATTTGCTATTATCGCTCACCCGGACGCGGGCAAGACCACGCTCACCGAAAAGCTGCTGCTGTTCGGCGGCGCCATTCAGCTTGCCGGCGAAGTCAAGGCGAAGAAGGATCGCATGCAGACGCGCTCCGACTGGATGAAGATCGAGCGCGAGCGCGGCATCTCGGTCGTTACCTCCGTCATGACCTTCGAATATGAAGGCAATGTCTTCAACATTCTCGATACGCCCGGCCACGAAGACTTCGCCGACGACACCTACCGCACGCTGACGGCCGTCGACGCCGCGGTTATGGTCATCGACGCCGCCAAGGGTATCGAGCCGCGGACGCTGAAGCTGTTCGAAGTCTGCCGCATGCGCGACATCCCGATCATCACCTTCATCAACAAGATGGACCGTGAGAGCCGCGATCCCTTCGAAATCCTCGATGAGGTCGAAGAGAAGCTGGCGCTGGATACGGCGCCGATCACCTGGCCCATCGGCCGCTCCAAGACCTTCTGCGGCTCCTATCATATTGCCGCCAACACCGTGCGCGGTTCCGACACCGAGGTCGAGGCGACGAAGGTAAACGGCCCGCAGGCGGTTGCCGACAGGCTGCCGGAAAACGAGCGTCAGGCCTTCGTCGACGAGACGGAACTGGCGATCGAGGCTTGCCGTCCGTTCGACCGGGAGTCCTTCCTCGAAGGGCATATGACGCCGGTCTTCTTCGGCTCGGCGCTTCGCAATTTCGGCGTGCGCGATCTTATCAACGCGCTCGGCGAATTCGCGCCGCCGCCGCGCGACCAGGTCGCCGATATCAGGACCGTTCACGCAACCGACGACAAGATGACGGCCTTCGTCTTCAAGATCCAGGCTAACATGGACCCGAACCATCGCGACCGCATCGCTTTCGCCCGTATCTGCTCCGGCAAGCTGGAGCGCGGCATGAAGGCGCGGCTGTCGCGCACCGGCAAGCAGCTCGGGCTCACCGCGCCGCAGTTCTTCTTCGCCTCGCAGCGCCAGCTCGCCGACACCGCCTATGCCGGCGACGTCGTCGGCATTCCGAACCACGGAACGCTGCGCATCGGCGACACGCTGACGGAAGGCGAATCCCTCGTCTTCCAGGGCGTGCCGAACTTCTCGCCGGAAATCCTGCGCCGCGTTCGTCTCGAAGACGCAATGAAGGCAAAGAAGCTCAAGGAAGCCCTGCAGCAGATGGCCGAAGAAGGCGTCGTGCAGCTCTTCTCGCCGGAAGACGGCTCGCCCGCCATTGTCGGCGTCGTCGGCGCCTTGCAGCTCGACGTGCTGAAGGAGCGCCTGATGGCCGAATACGGTCTACCGGTTTCCTTTGAAATGTCGCGCTTCTCCGTCTGCCGCTGGATCTCGGCTGACCAGTCCGCCGATCTCGAAAAATTCGTCACCCAGCGCCGCGGCGATATCGCCCGCGACCTCGACGGCGATCCGGTCTTCCTCGCGCAGGACGGCTTCTCGCTGCGCTACGAGGCGGAACGTTACCCGGCTATCAAGATGGTCGCGATCAAGGAATATCACGCCGTCAAGGCGGCTTGATATCGCAGACTGCAGCCACAGGCGATCGGCCTGTGGCTCATCACCCTGCGGCTGCGTTCATCAGCGCCGCGTAACGCGCCTCCGTGGCATCATCCAGCGGAAACATGCATTCGACCCGCAACTCCTGGGTCGTGATCATCTGCGGCGTTCCAACTGTCGTCACCAGAGAGAAGAATTTCAGCACATGCCCGTCCTTCACGAACGACAAGGGGATCACTGGTGCATTCTCGGTTGCTGATGATGTCTTCCATTCGGCATTCACATCGGGGTAGGCGAGGAGACTGTCGATCAGCTCCTTCGTCCGTCCGTCGATGACGCGGCCGACGGACTCGCGGAAAACGCGCCCCATCAGGCTTTCGGCCGTCTTGTCCCAATCCGGAATGAAGGGTCGCATGCCCGCGGGGTCGAACATCAGATGAAGAAGATTGCGCGGCTTCGGGCGTGCATCCATATCGGTAAAGTGACCGAAGAAGCGCAGCGTCGCGTCGTTGGTCATCAGGACATTCCAGTAGCGGTCCATCACGACGGCGGGGAAGGGCTCGTGCTGGCGCAGCATGCGCTTCAGCGCGTTGGTCACGCCTTGCATTTCCTGATTGTCAAAACTTCCTTCGGAATAGATCGGCGCATAACCGGCGGCGAGCAGCAGCGTGTTGCGCTCGCGGAACGGCACGTCCAGGGCATCGGCGAGCCGCAACACATTATGGCGGCCCGGCGTGCTCCTGCCGCTTTCGATAAAGCTGATCTGCCGCTGCGAAATACCGGTGTCGAGGGAAAGCTCGAGCTGGCTCTTGCCGCGCGTGTCGCGCCATGCGCGCAGCTGCGGCCCCAGTTCGTTTGGCAATCTCAATTCAGCGCGAAGAGAACTCATTCTGTAAAGCCTCGCTTCGTTCGTTTGGTGTGGCGGGGCCGTATTGGGCAGCCCCGCCAGCTTCAGTTCTTATGAGAAAGCAACCGGCCCGACCGAGCCGTACCAATGGTGCACTTTCGTCGGGTCTGCCTCGTCCATGTAGAAGAAATGCGTCATGACCGGTTTGACCACCGCCTGCGTGCGATCGTCGGGGGTCATGGTCACCGTCCCGCGGAACACTTTCAACGATCCGCCGTCCCAATATTCGGTGACATCATGCAATGCCGTGAAGCCGGTGTCGATGAAGGCGCGCAGGTTCTGGCGAATGGCTTCGCGCCCCTTCCAGTCGGCAATGCCGAGATTGCATGTGGCGTCTTCCGCCAGGCAATCAAAGCCTTCGCCGAAGGTCTTGTCGTCGATTTCCCGCCAGAAGGCGAGCAGCCATTGCGGGGCGTCTTTCTTAGTGAATGACATGGTCGTCATGGAATTCTCCTGAGCCCGCCGGTGAAGCGATGTTATGGCCATCGACATCGCTGTGAGCCGGGCACTCTTTGGTTGAAGGGCTGAAAGCTCTTCCTGCAAGAAGATGGTCCTTAGATACGCCAAGGCGAGCGCTGCCCTCAATTACATCGGATGTAATCAAAGCCTGCCGATTGCGTTTCAAGCTGACGTGATCGGTTCGGATGCGTTTCATTTTGGAATAGTGGTTTCGCGATGTTCCATCCGATATAGCGCTATGCCATAGTGCCGCCCCGGGGTCCCCTCGATCAGAACGAGCAGCTTTCATGATGAAATTTCTTGCGGTTCTTGCTCTGGCCTTCGTCGGCCTGGTGCCGGTCGCAGCCGAGGCGCGAATCATTACCGATGCGGCCGGACGCACGGTCTCCGTGCCGGACAAGATCAACCGTATTCTCGTCGCCGGGCCACCGGCCACCGTGCTGGTCTATGTGCTGGCGCCCGAGAAGCTCGTGGGCTGGGTTCACGCGCCGAATGATGCCGCCAAGGCCTATCTGATGCCGTCGGTGCGGGCGCTCCCCACCATCGGGCGTCTGACTGGCAAGGATGGCACGATCGGCTCTCAGGCCGTTCTGGATGCCAAGCCGGATATCATCCTCGACGCCGGCACGGTCGACCCGAGCTACAAGGCGCTGGCCGACAAGATTCAAGCCGAAACGCACATCCCCTATGTGCTTGTCGATGGCAGCTTTGCCCGCACCGCCGATACGCTTCGCGACGTTGGTGCCCTGATCGGCGTCGAGGACCGCGCCAACAAGCTCGCTGATTATGCCGATTCGGCGATCAAGGATCTGAACGAGAAGCTCGCGACGCTGCCGAACGATCCGCGCCCGCGCGTCTATTACGGTCGAGGCGCCGATGGTCTGGAAACCGGGCTTTCCGGTTCCATCAATCTCGAAATCCTCGATGCCGTCGGCACGATGAACGTCGCCGCCGCTGCAGGAAAGGGTGGGCTCACCAAGGTGACGCCGCAGCAGGTCGTCGGCTGGAATCCGGATATCATCATCGCCGATGATGCAAAATTTGCAGCTCTGGCGAAGAGCGATCCGCAATGGGCAGGCATCAAGGCGGTCAAGGACGGTAAAATCTTCGTGCCGCCGTCGCTGCCTTTCGGCTGGTTCGATTCCCCGCCAGGAGTCAACCGGCTGCTCGGCGTGCGCTGGATGGAGAAGCTGCTCTATCCCAAGCTCTTCCGCAGCGATTTTGCCGACGACGTCAAGGAATTCTACAAGCTGTTCTATCAGGTCGATCTGACCGACGATCAGTTGGCGAGCCTGCTGAAGGGTGTGAAGTAACCGCCGGGGGCAGGGAGCCGTTCATGGTCCGGGAAAACGAAATTCGCGAAAACGAGGTGGTCGTCGAGGCGCCGGCGGCCTCGGATGCCGGTCTGACCTTCATCGGCCGCATTTCAACGCCATGGACATCGCGCATGGAAACGCCGCGCCAGGGCCGGCATGATGGGCCGATCTGCCGGATCGAGATTTTCGAGCCCTGGGTGCTGGCGCTGACAGGGGTCGAGGCTTTCGAGCGGCTGGAGGTCCTCTATTGGCTGGATCGATCCCGGCGGGATCTCGTGCTGCAGAGCCCGGCCAGAAACGGCAAGGTACACGGCACCTTCTCGTTGCGATCGCCGGTGCGGCCCAATCCCATCGGCACATCCATCGTCAAGCTCGAAGCGGTCGAAGGCCACGTGCTGCTGGTGCGCGGCCTCGATTGCCTTGATGGCACGCCCTTGCTCGACCTGAAGCCGGATCGCACGCTGTTCAAACCGATCGCGCCGCCGCAGCCCGGGGATTTCCAGACCGGCGACGGCGAGACGGCGCATTACTGCCAGAAGCGCGATGCCTAGATTGCTTCACGCAATTCCAGGCGAAAACCGCTCCGCACTTTTCTGGAATTGCTTTAGTCGACGGCGACCATGACGTCGGATGCCTTGATGACGGCATAGGCCGAGGAGCCCACCGTCAGGCCCAGCTCGTCGACAGCCTCGTTGGTGATCGAAGAGGTGACGATCGAGCCGTTGCCGATGTCGATGCGGACATGCGCCGTCGTTGCACCCTTGGTGATTTCGACGACCTTGCCCTTGAGGCGGTTTCTTGCGCTGATTTTCATGGATGTTTCTCCCTTGTAACCGGCGCGACCATATCGTCTCGACCAGCGCCGGGCTACCGAAATTCTATTCGCCCCGCGGAAACCTCTGGTTCTCCTCAAGCACGTTGAGATCCATGTGGTTGCGCATGTAGCGCTCGGATGCCTTCTGCAGCGGCTGATAATCCCAGGGATAATAGGCGCCATTGCGCAGCGCGGTGTAGACCACCCATCGCCTTGCCTGGCTTTCGCGCACGGCGGCGTCGAAGTTTGCGAGGTTCCAGCGCATCATGGCCTGCGCTGTCAGCCTGTTCAGCGTTTCCGCGTAGGCTGGATTGCCCGCCAGATTGGTCAACTCCCTGGGGTCCTCCCTTAGGTCGAAGAGCATGGGCGGGTCCAACTCGCAAAGGGTCAGCTTGTAGTGGCCGTCACGCAGGCCTACGAGCGGCGCTTCGGAGCCTTCCGCGGCATATTCCATCGGCACGGGGCTGCGGCTTCCGGTTCCAAGGGCCAGCGGCGTCAGGTCCTCGCCGTCGGTCCAGCGGCGCAGCGAAGCGATGTCGATCCCAGCAAGGGCCGCCAGCGTCGGCGTCACGTCGAGCGTCGATACCGGCTGGTCGACAAGCTTCGGCTGCCAGCCGGGGGCTGCGATCATCAGCGGCACGCGGGCCGAACCTTCGAAGAAGTTCATCTTGAACCAGAGGCCGCGCTCGCCAAGCATGTCGCCATGGTCCGAAACGAAGAGGATGATGGTGTTGTCGGCCATGCGGCCGCGCTCGAGCGTGTCGAGAATCTCGCCGATCTTCTCGTCGACATAGGAGATATTGGCGAAATAGCCGCGCCGCGCCCGGCGGATCTGCTCCGGCGTGATCTCAAAGGCGGTATGATCGCAGGCTTTCATCAGCCGCTGCGAATGCGGGTCCTGCTCTTCGAAGGGGATTTCGCCGACTTCGGGGTCGAGCGCCGGGCAATCCTCATAGAGATCCCAGAAGCGGCGGCGCGCGACGTAAGGGTCGTGCGGATGCGTAAAGCTGACGGTCAGGCACCAGGGCCGCTCGTCATGTTGGCGCGAGAGATCGTAAAGCTTGCGGTTGGCGTGATAGGCAACCTCGTCGTCATACTCCATCTGGTTGGTGATCTCGGCCGTGCCAGCCCCGGTCACCGAGCCGAGATTGTGATACCACCAGTCGATGCGCTCGCCGGGCTTGGTGTAGTCGGGTGTCCAGCCGAAATCGGCGGGATAGATGTCCGTCGTCAGCCGCTCCTCGAAGCCGTGCATCTGGTCCGGGCCGACGAAGTGCATCTTGCCCGAAAGCGCCGTCTGGTAGCCGGCGGCACGCAGATGATGCGCGAAGGTCGGAATATCAGAGCAGAACTCGGCGGCATTGTCGTAGACGCGGGTGCGGCTCGGCAACTGCCCGGACATGAAGGAAGCGCGCGCCGGCGCGCAAAGCGGGCTTGCCGTATAGCTGTTGGCAAAGCGCACGGACCGCTTTGCCAAAGCTTTCAGGACCGGAGCATGCAGAAACTCGGCCGGGCCGTCGGGAAAGAATGTCCCGTTGAATTGATCGACCATGAGGATGAGGATATTCGGGCGGGACATTGGAGCATTTTCCTTGAAGATCAGAGGCCGGTGGCGGCTTTGACGGCGTCGAGGCCTGGCTTGCCGTCGATAGTGGTGACGCCGGCAAGCCAGGGCGTCAAGGCGTCAGGATGCGCCTTCAGCCAGGCGGTTGCCGCATCCTTGGCGCTCTGGCCGCCGAGGATCGAGCCCATCAGCGAATTTTCCATGCCGATATCGAAGGTCAGGTTATGGAAGAGCTTGGCCGCATTCGGGCATTGGGCGGCCCAACCGGTGCGCGCCAGCGTATAGACCTCGGCGCCACCGTAGTTTGCACCGAAATAGGCATCGCCGCCGGAGAGATAGGCGATCTTGAAGCGTTCGTTCATCGGATGCGGCGCCCAGGCGAGGAAGACGATCGCCTGCTTGTCCTTCGAGGCGCGCTCGACCTGCGACAGCATCGCCTGCTCGCTCGATTCCACCAGCTCCCAGCCCTTCAGGCCGAAATCATTGGCATCGATCATCTTCTGGATGTTGGCGTTGGCGGGTGCGCCGGGCTCGATGCCGTAGATCTTGTGGTCGAAATCCCCGGCGTGCTTCTGCAGGTCTGAAAAATCCTTGATGCCCTTGTCGGCAACATAGGTCGGAACGGCGAGCGTGAACTTCGCGCCCTGAAGGTTGCGGTTCAGCACCTCGGCTGCCTTTGCCTTGTTGAGGTCGTCCACGAAGGCCTTCTGTGCCGGCATCCAGTTGCCGAGGAAGACATCGATCTCTTTCGTCTTCATCGCCTGATAGCCGATCGGCACGGAGAGCGTCTTGATATCGGGCTCATAGCCGAGCGCGGTCAGCAGCACGCCGGTCACGCCGTTGGTCGAGGTGATGTCGGTCCAGCCGGGGTCCGACATATGGATCGTCTTGCAGCTATCGCCGTCGGCGCGGGCGATACCCGCAAAGGAAAGTACGGAAAGGAAAGCGCCGGCGGCGAGCCGACCCGTTGCAGATATGCGCATGACGATGTTCCCTCTTGTTATTGGATTATTTTATTGAACAACACTAGAGTTCACGCTGTGAAGCAGGCATTTTTCGATGGAAGCCAAAAGGAAATTTTATGGCAGAACGTTTGGTCGATCTTGGCTGGCTGCGGATATTTGTGGAGGTGGGCCGCTCCGGCAGTCTCTCCGCCGCCGCCTCTGCGCTCGGCCTGACGCAACCGGCCGTCAGCTACCAGATCCGCCGTATCGAGGAACAGATGGGCGTCGCCCTCTTTCACCGCCAGCATCGCGGCGTCAAACTCTCGCCGGAGGGGCAGCGCCTGTTCGAGATCGTCGAGAAATCCGTCGGTAGCGTCGACAATCTGGTGCGTAGTTTCCGTCTGGAAGCGGAGCGTCCGTCCGTTCGCCTGCGCACGGACTATGCTTTCTCCGCGCTGTGGCTGATCCCGCGCATGCATGCATTCCGCCTGCTTCACCCAGAGGTGGATATCCAGATCGTCGCCACGCAGCGGCTGGATCGCGGGGCGCCCGAGAGCGGCGATATCGCCGTGTTCTTCGGCACGCGCAGCGAGTTTGGTCCGGCGGCGACGCTGCTTCTGCCGGAGAGGGTCGTGCCGATCTGCACCAGAGGGTTCGCGGAGCGCCATGGCCCGTTCACCGATCCCTCGCAGCTCGCGGGCACCACGCTCGTCCATCTCGATTCGGAGATGCCGTCGCCCTGGTTCGATTGGGAGAGTTATCTTTCCGCCTTCGGCATCGCCCGCGATGCCTATGCCGGCCATGGTGATCTGCGCTTCAATACCTATTCGCTGGTGGTGCAGGCAGCCCTCAGCGAGCAGGGTGTGGCGATCGGCTGGATGGGCCTCGTCGATTCCCTGCTGGCCGCCCGGACGCTGGTGACGGCCGGCCCGATGCTGGAAGCGCCGGAGCGCGGTTATTGGCTGCTGCCGCCATCCGCGCCAAATCCGCATGCCGAACAGCTGGCGCAATGGCTGCTTTCGGAAGCAGCCATTGAGCAAACGTGAGCTATTCCGACGTAAGATCGTTAAGAAACGTCTCGCACCAGCGCGATACGTCGTTCTCAAGCAGGTAATCCATCATGCCGCGCCAGCGTTCCTGCCGCTCCTGCAGCGGCATATTGACCGCTCGCGCCAGCGCATTGGCGGTGCCGTCGACGTCGTAGGGGTTGACCAGCAGCGCGCCCTTCAGCTTGCGCGCCGCGCCGGCAAAGCGCGAGAGCACGAGCACGCCGGGGTCTTCCGGGTCCTGCGCGGCGACATATTCCTTGGCGACGAGGTTCATACCGTCACGCAGCGGCGTCACCAGTCCGACCTTCGCGAGCCGGTAGAGACCGGCCAGGATCGGGCGGCTGATCGAGCGGTTGATGTAGCGGATCGGCACCCAGTCGACCGTGCCGATGGTACCGTTGACCCGGCCAGCCTGTTCGGCGACAGCATGCTGCATCGCCTCGTACTCAGGCACTTCCGAGCGCGACTTCGGCGTGATCTGCAGGTAGGTGACGCTGCGCTGGTGCGCCGGGTTGTTGGTGATGAAGCGCTCGAAAGCGTCGATGCGCTGCGTGATGCCCTTGGAATAGTCGAGCCGGTCGACACCGAGGATCAGGTCGCGGCCCTCGATGCTCTGCCGGACCTTCTGCACCATGCTGTGCGAGGTGGCCTTGCGTGCGAAGGCGGCAAAGCCCTCCGTCTCGATGCCGATCGAATAGGCGCCGCCACGAAAATTATGGCCGTGAGCGCTGAAATGGCCGGGGCTCTTCTCGATGCCCATGCCCTCGCGTTTCAGGCAGCCCGCGAAGTTCTCGAGATCATGGTCTGTCTGGAACCCGAGCAGGTCGTAGGAGGAGAGGCCGCGCATAATCTCTTCATGCACCGGCATGGCCAGCACGACATCGGCCGGCGGCCAGGGAATGTGCAGGAAGAAACCGATGCGGTTCTTCAGCCCCATCTGCCTAAGCTCGGCGGCCAGTGGAATCAGATGATAATCGTGCACCCAGATGATGTCGTCAGGCTCGATCAAGGGTGCCAGCCGATGAGCGAAGAAGCGGTTGACGCGGAAATAGCCCGTCATTTCCTTGCGGGCATATTCCGCAAGATCGAGCCGATAATGGCAGATCGGCCAGAGCACCCGGTTGGCAAAGCCCTGATAGTATTCCTCGACGTCCGTCTGCGTCAGATCGGTCAGCGCGTAGGTAATATTGCCGTCCTTGGTCATCTGCAGCGGCTCGGGCTCGACGTCGCCGCTCGATTTGCCGGACCAGCCCATCCAGATACCGCCACGCTCGGCAAGGGCGGCCTGCAGCGCCACGGCCAAGCCGCCTGCGGCAGCCGCGCCCTTATGATCGGGAACGGAAACGCGATTGGAAACGATGATGAGACGGCTCAACGGCAATTCCTTTCGAGAAGGCTAAAGCAATTCCAGGAAAAGTACGCAGCCGTTTTCCGTTCGGAATTGCGGGAAACGAAGAAGCTGGAAGGCTTCGAAGTGATCGACGGGTTACTTGACGAGCGTTCCCAGCACATCCCTTAAACGCGCGGGCGAGCCAATGGATGCACGCGCCAGCGTTTTTCCGTTGCCGTCCCCGACACGCACGGACTGGCCGCCCAGGCGGTTGGCGGCAGCAAACATCGTCTCGTCGGTGACGTCGTCACCGATCGTAATGGGGCGGCGGCCTTCGAAAGGCTCCTCAGCAAGAAACGCCTCGACGGCATGTCCCTTGCTGGCGTGCGCAGGACAGATTTCGATCACCATCTTGCCCCGCTGCAGGTTCCAGTCGGGACCGGCTTCCTCCAGATGGCGCTGCATGGTGTCGTCGATCGCGGCCTCGTATGCGGGTGCGTGGCGAAAGTGAACCGCGACTGCAGCCCCCTTGTCCTCGACGATGGCGCCGGGCCAGGCCTGGGCCTCGCGTCGAATGACCTGCTTCATTGCCTGGAAGGCGGGCGGGATATGCGCGCGGCGCAGCCTTCCGGCCGCATCGCGACGTTCCGCGCCATGTAGGCCGGCAACGGGGAAGCGAAAGGGAGCAAAAAGGGGATCGACGAATTCGATGGCGCGTCCCGTCACCAGGGCGAGCGCGCCGCCAAGCTGGCGCGAAAGCGCGTGGAGGAGGCCTGGCAGATAGTCGGGAACGACGATCGCCTCCGGTCTTTCGGCAAGATCGAGCAAGGTTCCGTCGATATCGAGGAACAAGGCCCAGTCCTGCGGATACAGTGAGAGTGCGGTAAGAGCCGGCTCTTTCAGCGGCCTCGGTTCGGCTTCGCCCTGTTGGGGCTGTTCCTGAGAAGACATGGAGGGTTAGCTAAGGCGCTCTTCCCGTTCGGCAAGGAAAAAAACGAAATTGCTTGCGAGGAACCATCGGCAATTGCGTCGATGGTAGCGCCCATGAATGCAAAAGGGGCCGCCTTAAGCGACCCCCCATGAGCTTTGGCCCGTAACTGGCCTGAAGCGACGAACGCTTCGGGAAGGTGTTGGTCAGAGCGAGGGCTGCCTCGCAACGTTCACAACCATTTCCATGCCGTATACAAAGACCGAAATCTCACTAGACATTGGATCACCTTCCTTTCGTTACGTTTCAGACAAGACAAACGTAGCTCAAATTCGAGCCGATGCAAGAGGCACGGTTTCTAAGGGCTTCACACTTGTTGTCGCATTGAAATGCCCACGCTCGGCTCATCCTCGCGAAAAACCCTATGGCGTCGGGCTTCACGAAGAAAATGTTGCGATGCGAAACGTGATCGGACGAAGCGTCAAATATCTGTCATGTTGCAGATAGTGGCATGGAAAATTAAGAGTTTATTACCCATTCCGCATAAACAATCGTCCAAGATTTGCCATTCTCCCGCGGGACAGGAAGACAGCGGGAATCGGAGAACAAGACGCATGTGTCGCTGGGCAGCCTATCGTGGAGACCCCCTCTATCTGGAGGAGCTGGTGTCTTCGCCTGCCCACTCCCTGATCGAACAATCCCATTGCGCCACGCGCGCCAAGACCGCGACAAATGGTGACGGTTTCGGCATTGCCTGGTATGGTGATCGGTCGGAACCGGGTCGCTATCGCGATATCCTGCCGGCCTGGTCCGATTGCAATCTGAAGAGCCTGGCGCGGCAGATCCGCTCGCCGCTCTTCCTCGCGCATGTCCGCGCCGCCACCGGCGGCGGCACGCGGCGCGACAATTGCCATCCCTTCGTCTTCGAGAACTGGTCATTCCAGCACAACGGCCAGATTTCCAATTTCGACCGCCTGCGCCGGCCGATGGAAGCCATGCTCGATGACCGGCTGTTTAACGCCCGCAGCGGCACCACCGATTCAGAGCTTCTCTTCCTGCTTGCGATGCAATTCGGCATGGCCGCCAATCCGCTTGCGGCGATGGCCGAGGCCATTGGCTTTGTCGAAGGCCTCTCGCTGCATCTCACAGGCTCGGTGCTGGTGCGCTTCACGGCAGCCTTTTCCGATGGCAAGTCGCTCTACGCCATACGCTATGCGACGGATCGCAAGGCGCCGACGCTCTACGCCTCGCCGGTCGGGTCAGGCAACTGCCTCGTGTCGGAACCGTTGAACGACGATGTCGACGCCTGGCGCGAGATCCCCGACGGCAGCGCCGTTGTGATCGACGATACCGGTGTCCATGTTACGTCCTTCCAGCCGGAGGAGCGCGTCGCAGCCGAGCGTCAGCCGATGACTGCTATCCCTGCGTGAACTGAGCCGATATCAGGGCCGCGAGCCGAGCCGCCACTTCATCCTTGTCGAGATCGGGCCATTGCTCAACGCCCGCGTGGCTGATGATCTTCACGCGGTTGTGCGTGCCGCCCATGATGCCGGTTGCGGGCGAGACGTCGTTGGCGACGATGAAGTCGGCGCCTTTGCGCTCCAGCTTCGCGCGGGCATTGCTCTCGACATCCTGTGTTTCGGCGGCAAAGCCGATGACGAGTTTCGGCCGCTGCGTGTGATGGCCAACCGTTTTCAGAATGTCGGGATTTTCCGTGAGCGCCAGTGTCGGGAGCGACTCGCCTGGGTGCTTCTTGATCTTCTGGTCCGATGCGGAAGCGACCTTCCAGTCTGCGACGGCCGCCACCATGACGGCGATGTCGGCGGGAAGGGCTGCCAGAACGGCATCGCGCATTTCGTCCGCCCGCTCGACATGGATGACATGCATGCCTGCGGGATCGGGAATGGAAACGGGGCCTGAGACCAGCGTCACGTCGGCGCCGAGGGCGGCAAGCGCAGCAGCGATGGCATGGCCCTGCCTTCCTGAGGAGCGGTTGGCGATATAGCGCACGGGGTCGATCGGCTCATGTGTTGGCCCCGAGGTGATAACGACTTTCTTGCCGGCAAGTGGCTTGTGGCCATTGTCGAGCCTCATCTCCGCGGCGGCAACGATATCGAGCGGTTCGGCCATCCGGCCCGCGCCGCTCTCGCCGCTTTCGGCCATCTCGCCCGTCATCGGACCGACGAAGGCAATACCGTCACTACGTAGTGTCTCGACGTTGCGCCTGGTCGCGGGATGCGCCCACATCTTCGGGTTCATGGCCGGGGCGGCCAGCACAGGGCGGTCCGTGGCAAGCAGTATGGTGGAGGCCAGATCATCTGCCAGCCCGTTTGCCATCTTTGCGAGCAGATCGGCCGTCGCCGGCGCGATCAGCACGAGGTCGCAGTCGCGCGCCAGCCTGATATGGCCGACATCCTGCTCATCCTGGCGCGAAAACAGATCGGTGAAGACATGGTCGGCGGCCAGCGCGCCGACGGCAAGCGGCGTAATGAACTCCTGCGCGCCCGATGTCATGACGGGCCGCACGCTCGCGCCGCGCTCGCGCAGCCGGCGGATGAGGTCGAGGCTCTTATAGGCCGCGATGCCGCCGGAGATGATAAGAAGGATGCGCTTTCCTGCGAGAACCATGCCTGAACCCGTCGTCTGTTCTTTTGCCGACAAGCCTAAGCCTTTGGTGTGTCATAGGCAATCGTGGCATTCTCTCATTACGGTTGTGAGCCGCCGTTTCCCGCCATTTCCGGCAGATGATCACGTCGGCCTCACGCCCTTGTCATTTGCGCGTGCCTTTGGTCTCGACAAAGGTGAACACGTTAACGACCAAAGGAGCAACGCCTTGAAACTGATGAAAATCGCGATGATCGCCCTGCCAATCATGGCCGCGGCCATGCCGGCTTTTGCCGAGCGTGCCTATTCGCCGCAAGAGCTGAAGAACAAGGAGATCGTTCTGGATTTCTACCAGAAGGCGCTGAACGAAAAGGACTTCGACGCGGCCTCCAAATATCTCGGCAAGTACATCCAGCACAATCCGATGGCGGCCGATGGTCCTGAAGGCCTGCGCGGCTTCCTTGAGTACCTGAAGAAGAACTATCCGCAGTCGAAGAGCGAGATCAAGCGCGTGATGGTCGACGGCGATTACGTGATCCTGCGAGTCCATGCCATTCGCCAGCCGGGCGACCGCGGCAGCGCCATCGTCGATATCTTCCGCGTCGAAGACAACAAGATCCAGGAACATTGGGATTCGGTCCAGCCGATCCCCGAGACGTCGAAGAACAACAATACAATGTTCTGAGTGGAAGGGCCGAAAGGGAAGTAAGATCCGCGGCCCGTCCTCATCCATTCAAAGCATTCCGACGACATGATCCCGCACCCATTTCCTGCTTGCGGGATCATGTCCGTATTCCGACGTTGCCGGCGCAATAATCGCGTCGGCAAAACGCCCACTCAGGTCCGCGTGATCGACAGACCACCGTCGATGAGCGAAGCAGTGCCGCTGACGAAGCTTGCGTCATCGGAGGCGAGGTAGAGGACCGAGTGTGCAATCTCTTCGGGGCCGGCGACACGCTTCAGCGCATGCAGATTGGTTATGAAGGCTTGCTTGTCAGCCGTGTCGTTCATTTCACGGTACATATCTGTATCGACTGCACCTGGCAGGATGGCATTGACGCGCACATTCTGCGGGCCGAATTCTGCGGCGAGTGCTTGCGTCAGGCCGATCAGGCCGGACTTGCTGGCGGCATAGGCGGCGACGCCAGGGAAGCCGACGGTATAGCCGACAAAGGTCGACGTGAAGATCACGGAACCACCGCCATGCTTCACCATTTCACCGATCTGGTGCTTGGCGGCCAGGAACGATGCGGTGAGGTTGATTGCCAGCGCATCGGCAAAGCCAGCCTCTGAAACCTCGGTGCTGGGACCGGCTTCGCCGAGCGTACCGGCATTGTTGAAAGCGATATCGAGCCTGCCATAGCGCTCGACCGCAAGGGCGACCAGCGCCTTGTGATAGTCTTCCGAGCGTACGTCGCCGGCCAGTACGGCGGCTTCGCCGCCGGCAGCCTTGATCTCGGCGGCAAGGCTTTCCAGCTCTGCGGCGCGGCGCGCGCCGACAACGACCTTCGCGCCCTCTGCGGCGAAGAGCTTTGCGGTGACGCGGCCGATGCCGGAGCTGGCGCCGGTGACGATTGCGACTTTTCCATTCAAGCGGTTCATTGTTCCATCTCCTTTGTGGGAACGTATCTTTCGGTTTGTCCGATACGTGGAAGATGGCCTTTTCCAATCGTTCGGATTAGTCTGCAAATAGTGGAATTCGAATTCGGAGTTTCCGAACGATGTTGAAGATCGACGGGATCGTGACGTTCGTGACCGTAGCCGAGGTCGGCTCGATCAGCGAGGCGGCACGACGCCTGCGCCTGTCGAAATCCGTCGTCAGCGAACGCCTCTCGGAAATGGAGAAAGCACTGGGGGCAACCCTGCTTCACCGCACGACCCGCAAGCTGAGCCTGACGGAGGATGGCACCGCCTTTCTGCAGCGCGCGAGGCGCATCGCGCAGGAGGTGCGCGAGGCCGCCGCCGATCTCGCCGAACGGCGCGGCACATTGATGGGACCGCTGCGCATCGCCGCGCCCGTCACCTTCGGCCGGCTGCATCTGGGGCCGGCCCTCTATCCGTTTCTCGCCGAGCATCCGGAGATCGAACTGACGCTCGATCTCGACGATCGCCGGGTCGATGCCGCCTCGGATGGCTATGATGCAATTATCCGTCACGGCCTGATTGCCGACTCGCGCCTTGTCGCATGGAAGCTCGCCCGCAGCCGCCGTCTCGTTGTGGCGTCGCCGGATTATCTGACACGTCACGGTAAGCCCTCCTCCCTGGCCGACCTCGAGAATCATCGCGGTATTTTCTACACGAATCGCGGCGTTGCGGATTGGCGTTTTCAGGGTCCCGAGGGCGCCATCGTCATCAGGGGAACGCTGGCATTGGGCGTGAATAACGGCGATGTTCTTCATGATGCTGCGATTGCCGGGCTCGGCATTGCCTTGCTGCCCACTTTCATTGCCGGGCCTTCTGTCAGAGACGGGCGGCTTGTCGAGATCGACGTCGGCTATCGACCGGAGCCGGAGTTCATCTTCATGGCCCATCCTGAGGGTCGCAATCCCTCGGCCAAACTCCGGGCTATGGCCGATCACCTCAAGAAGGCGTTCGGCGACCCGCCCTATTGGGAGCGGAGCTAGTTAGGCTATCAGGCTCATCAGATTGGCGATGACGGGCGAGCGTTGCGCCTTGAGGCTGGCGAGCCCGAGGCGAGCGACGACAGGCGGCCCATCGATCGGCCGATAGGCAACACCGTCGAGCTTGATCTGCGAGATCGAGGCCGGAACGATGGAAACGCCGAGATTGGCGGCGACGAGATTGACGACAGAGGGGATTTGCGGCGCTTCCTGCGTCACCACGAGGTCGAAGCCCGCTTCGCGGCAAGCAGCGACAATGTCATCATAGAGGCTGAGACCCACCATGCGCGGGAAAAGGATGAAGGGCTCGCCGGCAAGCGCAGCGATCGGCACGTGGTCCTGACTTGCCAGCGGATGATGGGCCGGCAGTGCAATCAGCATCGGCTCGTCGGCAAAGCGCTTCAGCCGTACATCTCTGGGATCTTCCAGCCCCGGGCGAATGAAAGCTGCGTCGATCTCGCCGCGCATCAGCCGCTCCATCAGCGCGTTGGTGTTCATCTCGGTCAGCGACAGCCGTACCTCCGGCCAGTGCCCACGAAACTCGCGGATCGTCGCCGTGACGATGGTGTTGAAGGCGGAGGACGCGGTGAAGCCAAGCGAGAGACGGCCGATCTCGCCGCGATTGGCGCGCTGGGCGGCAAGCTTTGCCTTTTCCGCCGCCTCGACCGCCATTCTTGCCTCTGTCAGAAAGGCTTCGCCGGCCGCCGTCAGCTCCGCGCCATGCGGTACGCGATGGAACAGTTGCGCGCCCACCTCGTTTTCCAGGTCCCGAATCTGCTGGCTGAGCGGCGGCTGGCCGATGCCGAGATTGGCGGCCGCACGGGTGAAATTCCCGGCTTCCGCGAGCGCCAGAAAATAGCGGATATGACGCAGCTCCATCGCTATCTCCAAAAGCTATCAAGATCGCCTGTTCCATATATTGGACTAATGGAGTTGATCTGGCTAGATTTGAGGATGAGAAAGGTTAGGTGCCCACCATGTTCCGCGTCGCCAGCAAGCAGGAGATTACTGTTTCCGAAGTCCCGTCCAGTCCCGGATTGACGCTCGTCAAGAACGAGCCGCAAGCGGAGCCTCGCCAGTTCCTGACACGCGGTACGCCTGCCTTCCGCCGCGCCACCATCGCGCTGTTTCTCTCGGGCTTTGCCACCTTCTCGCTGCTTTATTGCGTGCAGCCGCTGATGCCGATCTTCTCTCAGGATTTCGGTGTCACGCCCGCAGCAAGCTCGCTGTCTCTATCGCTGTCTACCGGCTTTCTCGCTTTTGCGATCTTCGGGGCCGCCGCCGTTTCGGAAAGCCTCGGCCGCCGCAGCCTGATGTTCGTCTCGCTGCTCGGCGCGGCCATCTGTACGATCATCTGCGCGGTGTCTCCGAGCTGGCATATGCTGCTGGTCGTCCGCGCGCTCGAGGGCTTCCTTCTGGGTGGCGTCCCCGCTGTTGCCATGACCTATCTGGCCGAAGAAATCGAGCCACGCGGCCTTGGCGGCGCCATGGGTCTCTACATCGCCGGCAATGCTTTCGGCGGCATGGCTGGGCGCGTCGTGACGGGTACGATCGCCGAATATCTGAGCTGGCGCCCGGCGCTGGCAACCATTGGCATTCTCGGCCTGATCGCCGCCGTCGGTTTCCTCTATCTTCTGCCGCCGTCGCGCAACTTCACCCCGCGCAAGGGCTTCGATGCCGCCTTTCACGTAAAGGCCTGGGGCGGTCATTTCGGCAATGCGGCGCTGCCATTTCTCTTTGCCATCGCCTTTCTCGTCATGGGCTCCTTCGTCACGGTCTATAATTATGCCGGCTTCCGCCTCGTCGCCGCGCCTTATAATCTCAGCCAGACCGAGCTTGGCCTGATCTTCACAGCCTATCTCTTCGGTATCGTCGCCTCCTGGGCCGCGGGCCTGCTCGGCGATCGCATCGGCCATTTCATCGTGCTGCCGATCGGTGTGCTGATTGCGGCGCTCGGTGCGGCAGTCACGCTTTCCAGTTCGCTGCCGCTGATCATTCTCGGCATCGTCCTTGTGACGATCGGCTTCTTCATGGCCCACTCCGTCGCCAGTGCGCTGGTGGGTCGGCTTGCCCGCAGCTTCAAGGGACACGCCTCCTCGCTCTACCTGCTGGCCTATTATCTCGGCTCCAGCATCGCCGGTTCGCTCGGCGGTTACTTCTGGCTTGCCGATGGCTGGAATGCCGTGGTTGCCTTCATCCTCGTCATGCTCGCACTATGCCTCGTCAGCGCTCTGGCCGTTGCCAGGCTGGCGCGTCGCTGAGGCCGGAGGCCGCCATGATCCGCATCGACCATCTCGATCATCTGGTGCTCACGGTCGCGAGCATTGATGAGAGCTGCGATTTCTATGCCCGCGTTCTCGGCATGGGTGTCGAAACCTTCGGGGAGGGCCGCAAGGCTCTGACCTTCGGCAACCAGAAGATCAATCTGCACCGCGCCGGACATGAGTTCGAGCCGAAGGCCGAGCGTCCGACACCGGGCTCGGCCGATCTCTGCTTCATCAGCACCACGCCGCTCGATGACATCATCGCTCACTTGCAGGCCGAGAGCGTCGCGATCGAGGATGGCCCGGTTCGCCGAACCGGTGCGACCGGTCCCATTCTCTCGGTCTATTTCCGCGATCCCGACCGGAACCTGATCGAAGTTTCCAACATCGTTTCCTGAGATCGTACGCCGTAGGCGCTTCTTGACAGAACTTACTTGCGACCTATATTAAACCTATAAGTTAATTAACTATCTGGTTTATGAAGTCGCATGGACGCATTGAGCATGACCCTCTCGGCCCTTGCCGACCCGACCCGCCGGGCAATCCTGGCGCGGCTGGCGAATGGCGAGGCATCCGTTTCCGAACTGGCCGAACCTTTCGACATGTCGCTGGTCGCCGTCTCCAAGCATCTGAAGGTGCTGGAAAAGGCTGGTCTGATTTCGAAGGGGAGGGAAGCGCAATGGCGGCCCTGCCGGCTGGAGCCAAAGCCGCTGCGGCAGGTGGATGATTGGTTGGAGAACTACCGGCAGTTCTGGAACGACAATCTCGATCGCCTGGAAGCCTATGCAGCACTATTGCAAAAGGGAGGGAAGAATGACCCCAGCAACTGAGGGCGGCAGCATGCGCCCGCCGCGCGAGATCGTGCTGACCCGCGATATTGCCGCGCCGCGTGCCCTCTTGTTTCGCCTCTGGACGGAGCCGGAACATCTGATGCGCTGGTGGGGGCCGCAGACCACGAAGGCTTCATCGGTCTCCGTCGATCTGCGGGAGGGCGGCGCCTGGCGGCATTGCATCATGACGAAGGAGGGCAAGGAATATTGGAGCCACGGTCGCTATCTGGAGATCGTCCCGCCCGAGCGCCTCGTCTTCACCTTTGCCTGGGAGAACCAGGATGGAAAACCCGGCCACCCGATGCAGGTGACCGTGGTATTTCAGGAGCTTGGCGAGAAGACACGCCTTGTCTTCCGCAAGGTCGAACTGCCCGATGATACCGAACTGAGATTGCAGACCGGCGGCTGGGAGCAGGCCCTCGACAAATATGTCGCTTACGCAGAAGCCACCTCAAGGGAAGGATTGGAGTGATGAAGAAGACCTATCATGGAAGCTGCCATTGCGGCGCGGTGAGCTACGAAGCCGATCTCGACCTGCAGGCGGGCACCTTCAAATGCAATTGCTCGATCTGCAAGAAGAAGCGCAACTGGTTGGCCGTCGCCACACCAGCCGATTTCCGGCTGACCTCGGGCGAGGGCAACATCAGCGAATATCAATTCGGCCCGCGCATCTTGCATCACCTCTTCTGCAAGACCTGCGGCATCAGCTCCTTCAACCAGGGTGAAAATCCGGCACTCGGCGGCAAGTTCTATGCGATCAGCGTCAGCTGTTTGGACGATACCACCGACGAGGAACTCGCCTCGCTCCCCGTGGGCTATTTTGACGGCCGCGATGACCGCTACGATCGCGCGCCGGAGGAAACGCGCTATCTCTAGCGCGAGGCTTAGCCCTTAGTGGCCAGCCAGATGACATGACGCGCGCCCGTCTTGCCGTTGGCGCGGGTGTTGACCACCTCGGCTGCAAAACCGCTATCGCGCAGGCGCTTCGTGAAGCGCTCATCGGGTCCTGAAGACCAGACGGCAAGGATGCCGCCGGGGCGAAGCGCATCGCGTGCCGCCTTCAGGCCCTGATAATCGTATAGGCCGTCATTGGCCTCCGACGTAATGCCATCGGGACCATTATCGACGTCGAGCAGGATGGCATCGTAGGCCGCCTTGCGGGCACGGATAAGCGGGCGTACGTCGCCCTCATGAATGGCGACGCGCGGATCATCGAGGCAGCCATCAAAGACCGTCGCCATCGGCCCGCGTGCCCAGGTCACGACGGCCGGAACCAGCTCCGCGACCGTAACCTTGGCGTCCGTGTCGAGTTCGCCGAGAGCCGCGCGCAAGGTAAAGCCCATGCCGAGGCCGCCGATCAGTATGTGCGGTGTCTTTCGGCCCTTGATCTTCTCGCAGGAAAGCGTCGCAAGCGCGCGCTCGGAGCCGCTCAGGCGGCTGTTCATCAGCTCGTTGGTGCCGAGCATGATGGAAAATTCCTGGCCGCGCTGCTTCAGGCGCAGCTCGCCGCCACCGGGGATTTTCGCGGTATCAAGCAAGGTCCAGGGGATCACGGACAACTCTCACAACTTGTCAATAATTGCCCGGGACCATAATCTGTCGATGTCGCCAAGAACAGACGTGCTTACCCCAGTCGGATATAGGGCACATCCTTTTTCGCAACTTCGTCGAGCGCTTCCTCATAACCGGCGTCGGCATAGCGCATGACGCCGAGTGCGGTGTCGTTGGTCAGCGCATGGTCGAGCCGTTCGTCGGCCGCCGCCGTGCCGTCTGCGACGATGGTGACGCCGCAGCTCGTCATGTAGCCGGCATAGCCGCCGCCGCCGGAATGGACGACGACGAGATCGGCCATCGACGAGCAGAGCATCATGGCGTCGATCAGCGGCCAGTCGGCAATCGCGTCGGAGCCGTCCTTCATGCCCTCGGTCATGATGTTCGGATGTGCCATGGCGCCGGCATCGAGGTGGTCGCGCGAAAACGCGATCGGGCCTTTCAGCTCGCCGCTGGCGACAAGCTCGTTGACGCGGCGGGCAAGCGCCGTGCGCTCACCATGGCCGAGCCAGGCAATGCGCGCCGGCAGACCCTCGAAGGGCACATGCTCGCGAGCAAGTTTGATCCAGTTGGTAATGATCTTGTTGTCGGGGAACATTTCGAGGAGCAGATCGTCGATGCGGGCGATGTCGCTTTCCTCGCCCGAAAGCGCCATCCAGCGGAATGGGCCGATCGCACGGCAGAAGAGCGGCCGCAAATAGGCCTCGGTGAAGATCGGGATATCGAAGGCGTTGGCGACGCCGCCTTCCTTTGCCTGGGTGCGGATCAGGTTGCCGTTGTCGAAGACTTCGGAGCCCTTCTTCTGGAAGTCCAGCATAGCCTTCACATGCTCGACGATCGAGGCGCGGCTTGCCGCCATCAGCTGGCCCTGGCCGTCGTCGCGGAGATCTTTGACTTGGCTGAGGCTCATGCCCTTCGGCACATAACCATAGACGAGATCATGGGCCGAGGTCTGGTCGGTGACGATATCGGGCACGATGCCGCGGCGTGCAATCTCGGGATAAATCTCGGCCGCATTGCCGACGAGGCCGACGGAAAGCGCCCGTTTTTCCTTGACCGCCGCATCGATCATCGCCAGCGCGGAATCGAGGTCCGGGGCGATTTCCTGCAGATAGCCGATTTCCTGGCGCTTTCTGGCGCGCTCCGCATCGATATCGACGCAGAGGATGGCGGCACCCGCCATGCGGCCGGCGAGCGGCTGTGCGCCGCCCATGCCGCCGAGACCGGCGGTCAGCACGAAACGGCCGAAGAGATCGCCGCCGAAGCGACGCTCGGCGATGCGCATGAAGATTTCATAGGTGCCCTGAATCACGCCCTGGCTGCCGATATATTGCCAGGCGCCGGCCGTAAGCCCGCCCCAGCAGATCAGGCCCTTGCGCTGCAGCTCGTAGAACACCTCGGCCTTCGCCCATTGCCCGACGATATTGCAGTTCGCCATGATGACGAGCGGCGCCTTGTCATGCGTGCGGATGAGGCCGATCGGCTTACCGGACTGGATGAGCAGGGTCTGGTTCTCATCCATCTCCGTCAGCGCCTTGACGATGCCCTTGTGTGCCGCCCAGTTGCGGGCAGCCTTGCCGAGGGCGGCATAGACGACGAGATTGTCGGGATCTTCGCCGACCGAGAGCACGTTTTCGAGCAGGCGCAGCAACGCCTCCTGCCGCCAGCCCTTGGCACGCAGCTCCGGGCCGCCCGGAATGGGGAATTTCGGGTGACGCGGATTGGCTTTCGGCATGGGTTTCCCTTCCCTGTTTTCGTTGTTGTTTCGGCGGCCCGGCTATTTCGGCGGCAGGCCTTCGACGAAGTCCAGCGCGGCCAGAAGCAGCCGCTTGCGCAGCATGTCGTTGCCATAGGCCTCCGGCCCGGCGCGCACCCACCCCTGCATTTCCCGGCCGCGGGACAGCATGGGCTTGACGTCATGTTGCTCCAGCGCCCAGGCGTCGTTACCTTTGCCGAGGCGGATCAGCATCCCGTCGTCACGGGCGCCGCACAGCAGGTGGCCATTGAGCAGAAAGGCCCAGCCGCCGAACATCGCCTTTTCGCTAAGCCCGGGGCGTTCCCCGAGCTCTTCTCTCAGCAATTCTTCGAGACCGGCGTCGCGGGCCATTCAAGCCTCCTGCGCTTCTCAGCCTTTCTTGCCGGCCAGCGCGTATTTCGCGATCTCGATCCCCATCGCCTTTTCGACGGAGGGATAGACCGTGGGGTCGAGCACGCTGGCAGACAGCGGAATGATATCCATCGGCACATGCAGGATGAAGACGTTCATGCCCTCGTGCAGCTGGCCGACGCTCAAGGGCTCGCCTTCCGGCGACAGCGTGGTGATGACGGAGGGGAAGGTTGCGAGCCGCTTGCCGCCGGTATCCTCGACGGCCATGTACTCGTTCATCACATGCATGACGACGGCCTTGTCGCCTGAGCCGACCGTGACGGTGCCGATATCGAAGGCTTCCTTCGTGTAGACGACGTCCTTCTTCGTGATCGTGCCTTCGGCCAGAATATGGCCGCCGGTTGTCTTGCAGATGGCGTCGATGACGGCGCTGCCACCCTTCTTTTCCGCCTCGATGATCGCTTCGCCGAGCGAAAGCGCCATGGAGATGCCGCCGAGTGCTGCATGCGTGCGGACGTAAGAAGCGCGCAGCGGGTTGCGGCAGGAGGCGATGAAGCCGCCGGACTGGTCGGACGCCGCGCGCAGGATCGGCGAAATCTTCGCCGTTGCGCCCTTGACGACCAGCTCGATATAGCGGTTTTCGGCGCGGTTGCCGCCGACGGCGGTCTGGATCATCTGCTCCGGCGAGCCCGCCATGCCGATCGAGCCCATGTCGCCGGTGGGATGGGCGCGGATGTCACCCACCGCGTCCACCACCTTGGTTCCGAGAATGGCCGATGGCAGCCAGCCGTTCAGCGTCGAGGACTTGCCGTTCTGGCCGATGATCAGGCCGGAAAGCTTCTCGCCAAGCTCGTCCTGCAGCAGCTGGGCGGCCTTCACGTAGTCGATGCCCTGCATTTCCCAGGGGGTCGTGGAGGCCGGTGCGCCGATGGCGGCTGCCGTGGCGATCCAGTCGTTGTCATCAAGTTCGTCGATCGACACCAGCTCCGGCTTGCCGACATTGACGGCCGCATAGCCGAGCATGCGGCCGTGATCGGCCCAGCCGCCACCGCCCGCGGCGTAAACCGAGCCGCCCTTGACGGCCGCTTCCACATCCTTGGCAACGAGTACGCGTCCCATTGACTACTCCCGGTTCTGTTTGAGGTTCTTGTCCATGTCGCGCACCGCTTCAAAAAGAACGGCGGCGCCCATGGCGATGTCGTCATTCTCGGCCCATTCTTCGGCGCAATGGCTGCGGCCTTCCTTGCAGGGCACGAAGATCATCGCGGCAGGGGCGACCTTGGCGATCCAGGCCGTGTCGTGGCCGGCGCCGGAGGCCATGCGACGATGCTTGGCGCCGACCGTGTCGCAGGCGCGCTCAAGGGTTTCGAGCAGCACCGGCGCGCCGGGGGTCGGCATATTGTCGGAGACGCGCACCGGCGTATTGATCGTCACGCCATAGTCGGCGGCGATGATCTTCACCTCGCCGTCGATCCAGGCGAGGAAATCTTCCATATCGCTGCGGATTTCGGCGCGGCCGTCGATCAAGAGCACGACCTTCGAGGGCACGACATTGGCGGCATTCGGCTCGATGCGGAATTCGCCGACGGTGGCGGCGAAATGCCCCGGCGTCTTTGCCTGTTCAGCAGCGCGTTGGCGAATGTCGAGGACCAGTTGCGAGGCGGCTACCAGCGCATCCGCACGGCGATCCATCGGCGTCGTGCCGGCATGGTCAGCACGGCCTTCCACGGTGATTTCGATGCGGGTGATGCCGGCGATCGCGGTGACGATGCCGATATCCTTGTTCTCGGCTTCTAGCACAGGGCCCTGCTCGATATGCAGCTCCAGGAAGCCGGCAATATCCGGCCGCTTCTGGGAGAGTAGCACGGAGGGATCACCGCCGACCTCGGCAATGCCCTGCGAAAGCGTGCGATCACCGCTCGTGCGGGAGAGCCATGCCTCCGGGATCTGGCCGGTCATGCCGCGGCTGCCGACGCAGGAGACGCCGAAGATGCTGACTTCTTCGGCCAGGAAATCGACGATCTCCAGATCATGGTCGAGTTCGATGCCACGATCCTTCAAGGAGCGTGCGACTTCCAGCGCGGCGATCGTACCGGCGATGCCGTCGAAGCGGCCGCCATCGGGAACGGTGTCGGAATGCGAGCCCACAAGGATCGTGCCGAGGCCGGGCTTGGCGCCCTCGCGCCGGCCGATCAGGTTGCCGGCGGCATCCATTCGCGTCTCAAGTCCTGCGGCTTTCATCCGTGCGTCGATATAGGCGCGTCCTTCCAGAAAGAGCGGCGAGAAGGCACGGCGCGTCCAGGGATGGCCCGGCTCGGTAATGCCGGCCAGCGCATCGATGTCTTCAGCGATACGGTCGGCGTTGACGGGCAGGTTGTGGCGCTTGGTGTCGGTCATCGGGCTGCATCTCCGGCAAGAACTTGACGAGGCAAGGGACGAACGAAGCTGCCGGAGCCGGGTTCGGCCAGCACCTTCTGTCCCTCGGTGATCTGCTTGCCTCTAAGATAGGCCGCCGACACAGTCCAGGGCAGGCGGATGCCGTTATAGGGGCTCCAGCCGACGACGTTGTTGCCGCTTGCCGCCGCGTCGTAAACCATTTCGCGCGGCTCCAGCACGACGATATCGGCATCCTTGCCGGGCGTCAGCGCGCCCTTGATATGATCGAGGCGAAAATGCTTAGCCGGATTCTCCGCCATCAGCTTCGCGGCCCAGGTCAGCGGCACGCCGCGTTCCAGAGCACCCTTGACGAAGAGCGGCACCATGACCTCCAGTCCCGGCACGCCGGAAGCGTTCGCCAGCATGTCCGGATTGGTTTTGCGATTTTCCGACCAGCTGACATGGTCGGTCGAGACGAGCCAGACATTGCCTTCCGCCACCTTGCGCCACAAGGTTTCCACTTCGGCGCGCGGGCGGATCGGCGGATTAATTTTCGCCTTGCCGCCAAGACGCCGCACATCGTTTTCTTCGTCGAGCGTCAGATAGTGAATGCAGCATTCGACCGTCGCTTCGAAGCCGTCGCGGCGATAGGCGCGGGCAATGTCATAGCCGCGGCCGAGTGAGCAATGCACGACATGGGCCGGGCAGCCGGTATCCGCACCCGTCTCGAAGATCGTGTGCATGGCCAGCAGTTCGGTAATCGGCGGGCGGGAAAGGCCGTGGGCGCGGTAGTCGGTGACGCCGCTTGCCTTCACCTGTTCCATATAGGTGCGAACCGCTTCGTCGTCTTCGTTGTGCACGCCGGCGGTGAGACCCGTGGGCGCGATCGCCGCAAAGCAGGCGTCGAGCAGGGCGGGCGGAATGCGCGGAAAGCGTTTCGGATCGGTGCCGAAGGTGGAGAATTTGAAGGCGGCGACACCGGCCTCGACCATCTCCGCGATGCGTGCCGGCCCTTCTTCAGGATCGATGGTTCCATAGAGGGCAAAGTCGACGCGCGATTGCGGCGCGGCGTGGTCGACCTTCTTTTTCACCGATGCTGCCGAGCAGACGAGATTGCCTTCGTCATAGGGCATATCGACGATGGTGGTGACGCCGCCGGCGGCTGCCGAACGCGTCGACCAGATGAAATCCTCCTGATCCTTCTGGGACAGCGAGTGGGTTTGCGCGTCGATCGCGCCGGGCAGGATCAGCGCCTTGCCGAGCAGGTGCCGCTCGCGCGCAGCCGGCGGCACGCCGATGCCCACTTCGGCGATCTTGCCGTCGCGCACGGCGACGTAACCGGCTTCCACGATGCGTTCGGGCAAAACGACGGTGCCTTGCAGAACAAGATCGAAATCGGCCATGTACAGTCTCTCCGCTTGTCGGTTGGTTCAGATGGCGACGGTGTCGCGATAAAGCCGCTCTTCGACCCGCTCCAGCGAGCCGAGTGCGAAGAAATCATCATAGGCGATGATGGGCTTATGGGCGATCATCTCCGAAATGAAGGCTTCGGAGGCAAGTTCCTCCTCGATCGCCTCGACTTCGGCCGAAAGGGGACGGTCCACCACGTAGAAATCGGCATGTTTGCGCACGACGTCATAGAGCATGCGTGCCACGCCTTCCGGCTTGTCGCCAAGAATATCCATCGCCTGCGCCGACAACAGCGCCTCCAGCGCCGCCAGGCGCTTCAGCGCCCGCATCTGCCGCTCGAAGCGCTCGATGACCAGCGGCAGGAAGGCTGCCTCGTCTTCCATGCCCGCCGCGACGACCAGCGACTGTGCCGAGACCGGGTTGGACATGGAGAGCACGCGCGAAAAGATTTCGCCGGCAAGCTTGATGATAGGTCCGAAGCCGGTTGCGATCTTCCCTTCCGGGACGAGATTGACCGGCAGGCCGCGCCGCTGGCCGTTGCCGAGCAGGACGCAGCGATTGAAGGCGTTGCGCGCGGCGTGGGCCATGCAGATGACGGCGGCTTCCAGAAGCACCGTGACATCAAGCGGAAGGGAGCCGCCCGAGGTCATCACTCGCCCGTCGACGATGACGGGATTGTCGTCCGAGCGGCCGGTGGCGGCGAGGATCTTGTGGCCGGCCGTGAGCAGGTTTTCGATGACGGCGCCGAAGACCTGGGCGATCATGCGCAGGCTCAGCGGGTCCTGCACATGGGTAGCGACCGGCCAGGGCCATTCATCCGAGGCGTTGCATAGCCATGCGCCGATCAGGGCTTCGCGGGCTGTGCCGACATGGCGCACCGAAATCCAGGGGTCGCGCGAAGTACCGAGCGCGCCGGCCGCCATCATGCCGGTCGCAAGCAGCACGCGGATCGAGGCGGCGGCATTGCGGGTTGTCTCGGCGGCGGCCGCAAAGCTGACGGCATTGACGCTGAGCGAGGCCAAGCTGTCGCGCGGCATCATCCGGACGGGAGCGATGCCGGCGGCATCGAAGGCATCGGCCGCCTGCATTCGGCGGCCGCGATAGACCGCCTCGCCGACGCCGGTCAGAACTGCGCCGATCTGGCCCATCAGGCCGATATCGGCGCAGCCGATCGAGCCAGTGCGCCGAACGACCGGAATGACGTCGGCGCTGAGAAGCTGCAGATAGGCCTGGATCAATTCCTGCGAACATCCGACCTGACCGGTCAGAGCCGTATTGACCCGGATGGCCATGGCGTTGCGCACGACCGACATGGAGAAAGGGGCGCCCGTGCCGAAATGATGGGCGCGCACGAGGCCGAGATTGAAGGCATCAAGATCTTCGGGAGACCATTCGACATCCTTCATGGCGCCGACGCCGGTCGTGGAGCCGTAGACCGGCATGCCGGATTGGATTGCGCTTTCGAGAATACCCCGCGCTATGCGCACGCGCGCCATGCCGGTTTCCGATGCCGAGGGCAGGGCGACGCCCGCCCCGATCCGCACCAGGTCGCTGAACCCGAGGGGTTGCCCGGTGAGTTCGATGCCGGCTCTCTGACGCTCCATGTATTTTGTTCTCCTTTTTTCGCGAGGCTATGCGAGCCTTATCGCAAATGGGATATCCCAAATGGCGAACACCTCCATAGGCGGGATACGGCTGAATTTTGAGGCGAATCCGAGCGCCGCGCAACTCTGTGTTTGCTCGGATATAAGGGCTCGGGAAGATGACCGCGGGGAGGAGCCTTGCGGGCTAGCCCAGATGCCAGGCGATCTTGCGGGCTAGCCCAGATGCCAGGCGATATAGATAAGCGTCAGGGCGATCACCCACAAAGCGAAGCGGCCGGAGCGGCTGTGCTTGGCTTCCGACTTGCCGATCGCCTCTGCGGTCTGCGGATCGAAACGCAGGCCGTTTTCGCTCATGTGCAGCAATTCGTGATGGAATTTCTCGGTCTTGGCGGCAATTTCCGGCGCTGCTTCGGCAAGCTTCACGGCCGCCTTCAAGCCGTCCTTCAGGTCGGCCATGATCCGCTTCGGGCCGAGATTGGTACGAATCCAGTCGCCGACGACCGGTTCCGAAGCCTTCCACATGTTGAAGCGCGGATTGAGCATGCGCGACACGCCCTCGACCACGACCATGGTCTTCTGCAGCATGACGAGTTCGGGCCGCGTCTCCATGTCGAAGAGCTCGGTCACTTCGAAGAGCAGCGTCAGAAGCTTGCCCATCGAGATCGTCTCGGCCGGTTGGCCATGGATAGGCTCGCCGATGGCACGGATCGCCTGGGCGAAACTCTCCATATTATGATGGGAAGGGACGTAGCCCGCTTCGAAATGCACTTCCGCGACGCGAAGATAATCGCGCGTGATGAAGCCATAGAGGATTTCGGCGAGGAAGCGGCGCTCCTTCTTTCCGAGGCGCCCGACGATGCCCATGTCGACGGCGACGATCATGCCGGCGGGATCGATGAAAAGATTGCCGGGATGCATGTCGGCATGGAAGAAGCCGTCGCGCAGCGTGTGACGCAGGAAGGACTGGATCAGCGTGTCGGCAAGCGCGTTGAGGTCGTGCCCGGCTGCCTTCAGCCCCTCGACATCGGACATCTTGACGCCGTCGATCCACTCCATGGTGATGACGTCGCGGCCGGTGCGTTCCCAGTCGACCTTCGGAACGCGGAAACCCGGGTCCTTTTCGGTATTTTCGGCGATCTCGGAGAGCGCAGCCGCCTCCAGCCTGAGATCCATCTCGACTTTCGTAGTCTGCTCGAGCGTCTTCGTTACTTCCACCGGCCGAAGGCGCCGGCTGGAAGGCATGAAGCGTTCCTGCATCCCCGCGACGAGGTACATCGCCTTGATATCGTTGGAAAACCGCTGACGTACACCGGGCCGTACGACCTTGACCGCAACGCGCTTGCGGCCCTCGGCCGTCTCGATTTCGGCCGGATGCACCTGCGCTATCGAGGCGGCGGCAATCGGCTCGCCGAAGCTGGCATAGAGATCGTCTATCCGTCGCCCGAGGGAGGCTTCGATGGCTGCCGTCGCCGTCTCGTGCGGAAAGAAGGCCATCCTGTCCTGCAACTGCGACAGGTCATTGGCCATGTCCACGCCGACGACGTCGGGCCGCGTCGCCAGGAACTGGCCGATCTTCACATAAGACGGGCCGAGCCGCTCGACCGCCTTGGCCAACCGGTCGCTGCGAGCCTGGCTCTTTGCCTTCCTACGAGCGAAGATGCTGACGAAGGACTTCGCGAAACCGACGGAAGGCGGCAGTCCCTCTGAAGGGAGTGCGATCACCACGCCTTCGCGCACAAGCACCCAGCCGACCCGGACAAGGCCGAAATATGCGCTGAGAGCACTCATAGAGCAATTCCAGGAAAACTGCGCAGCGGCTTTTCGTCAGGAGTTGCGTCAAAACAAAAGGATAGAGTCTGAAGGTTTCTGAAAGCGGAGGCCGTCAGCCGCATCACATGGCTCGACATCATGCTTCAGAGCTTCCAGCCGGAGTGCAGCGCAGCGATGCCGCCGGTGTAGTTGGTGAAGCTCACGCGCGAGAAGCCGGCCTCGCGGATCATCGCGGCGAAATCCTGCTGGTTCGGGAACTTGCGGATGGATTCCACCAGATACTGATAGGGCTCGGCATCGCCCGTGATCGCCTTGCCGAACTTCGGAATGGCGTTGAAGGACCATGATTCATAGACACGGTCGAGCAGCGGCAAGTCGACTTCGGAAAATTCCAGCACGAGCAGCCGGCCGCCGCGCTTCAGCACGCGATAGGCTTCCTTCAGCGCGACATCGATATGCGGCACGTTGCGGATGCCGAAGGCGATCGTATAGGCGTCGAAGGAGTTCGGCTCGAATGGCAGTTCTTCCGCATTCGCCTCGACGAAGGTGAGATTGTCCGAGAGCTTCTTCTTCTCGGCACGCTCAGCCCCAACGCCGAGCATCGAGCCGTTGATGTCGAGCACGGTTGCGTGCGCCAGCCGGTTGGATGCCTCGACGATGCGGAAGGCGATGTCGCCCGTGCCGCCTGCAACATCGAGCACTTTGTAGGCGGGGTCCTTGCGCGGGTTGAGCGCTGCGACCATTCCATCCTTCCAGGCGCGATGCATGCCCATGGACATGACATCGTTCATCACGTCGTAGCGTTTGGCGACCTTGTGGAACACCTCGTTGACGAGGCCCTGCTTTTCGCCATCGGCCACTTCGCGGAAGCCATAGGATGTTTCCATGCCGCCATCGGCGGAAGTGCGGCTGTCTGCCATCGGCTCAACTCCGTTACACTACAGCGTCGCGTGTCATATGTGATGCGCAAAGTCGCTGTAACACATTAAATATCCTACATAATTTCAATCTTCGATCGATTCCGATCCAAGGAATTATGCCGTATTCCGCAGCGGACCATAGCGAAATCGCGTTTGCCACGCTATCTCATCAGCCAGATCACCAGCCGCAACGCCCTGCGCTATAGCTCAGATCATAAGCGGTTGAAACATAAAGATGGATAGCCATGCCGGAATTACCAGAGGTCGAAACCGTCAGACGCGGGCTTGCGCCCTCTATGGAAGGCGCCGTTCTGAGAGAGCTGGAGCTGCGCCGCAACGATCTGCGCTTTCCTTTCCCCACCGATTTCGCTCGGCATGTTTCGGGCCGCGGCATCACGTCGCTGTCGCGCCGCGCCAAATACCTGCTCATCGATCTCGAGAATGGCAAGACGATCATCTCGCATCTCGGCATGTCCGGTTCGTTCCGGGTGGAGGCGGGTGCGGCGGCCGATACGCCGGGAGCCTTCCATCATCCCCGCTCCAAGGACGAGAAGCACGATCATGTCGTCTTTCATCTGACGCGCAGCGGTAGCGATGCGCGCGTCATCTATAATGACCCGCGCCGCTTCGGCTTCATGGATATCGTCGGGCGGGCCGACATGGCGATCCATCCCTTCTTCCGCGATCTCGGTCCGGAGCCGACGGGCAACGAACTCAGTGCTGATTACCTGGCTAAGCGTTTTGCCGGCAAGGCGCAGCCGCTGAAGAGCGCGCTGCTGGATCAGAAGAACATCGCCGGTCTCGGCAATATCTATGTGTGCGAAGCGCTGTGGCGCTCCCATTTGTCGCCGCTGCGTGCCGCCGGCACGCTGGTGACGGATGGCGGAAAGCCGGGCGAAGGTCTGCGGACATTGGTCGATGCCATCCGCGAGGTCATTGCCGATGCGATCGCGGCTGGCGGCTCGTCGCTGCGCGATCACATCCAGACGGATGGCTCGCTCGGCTATTTCCAGCATTCCTTTTCCGTCTACGATCGAGAAGCGCAGCCTTGCGGTACGCCCGGTTGCGGCGGTACGGTCAGTCGCATCGTCCAGGCAGGGCGCTCTTCTTTCTATTGCGCAGACTGCCAAAGCTGATTGAAAGGGAGAGAGACAAGTGGCTTACGAGACCCTCATCGTCGAAACACACGGGGCCGTCGGCCTCGTCCGCATCAATCGACCGCAGGCGCTGAACGCGCTGAATTCCACTGTCCTTACCGAGATGAAGCAGGCTTTTGCCGCTCTTCATCTCGACGATGCCATCGGCGCTATCGTGCTGACCGGTTCGGAAAGGGCTTTCGCCGCTGGCGCCGATATCAAGGAAATGCAGTCACTTGATTTCGTCGACGCCTACAAGAGCGATTTCTTTAGCGGCTGGGCTGACATTGCCAATGCCCGCAAGCCTGTCATCGCTGCGGTCAGCGGCTTTGCGCTTGGCGGCGGCTGCGAAGTGGCGATGATGTGTGATTTCATCATTGCATCGGAGACGGCAAAGTTCGGCCAGCCGGAAATCACGCTCGGCGTCATTCCCGGCATGGGCGGCTCGCAGCGCCTGACGCGCGCGGTCGGCAGGGCGAAGGCGATGGATCTGATATTGACCGGCCGGATGATGGATGCGGCGGAAGCCGAGCGCTCGGGCCTTGTGGCGCGCGTCGTGCCCGCAGACAAGCTTCTGGACGAGGCGCTGGCGGCAGCCGCGAAGATTGCTTCTTACTCGCGTCCTTCCGTGCTGATGGCCAAGGAGGCGGTCAACCGCGCTTTGGAAACCACACTCGAGGAGGGATTGCGCTTCGAGCGCCGCCTGTTCCACAGCCTCTTCGCCACGGAGGATCAGAAGGAGGGCATGGCCGCCTTCGTCGAGAAGCGCAAGCCGGCCTTCAAGAACCGGTGAGGGCCAAGATTCCGGAATTACGCGGGTTCGGCGAGAATCCGCGTTGACGGCGCGGCTCATTCCGGTTATATGCCCGCCACAGTTTGGAAAGCCGCTCTGGTTTTCCGCAATTGCTCCCGCATTGCTGGATGAAGTGGCCGCAGGGCCCGCGCTGCAACGATGGAGTTTTGTTCGAATTCTAAGAGAGGCATACATGGCCAATACTACCTCGGCGAAAAAAGCGACCCGCAAGATCGCCCGCCGCACCGATGTCAACAAGGCTCGTCGCTCGCGCGTTCGCACGTTCGTTCGCCAGGTCGAAGAAGCCATTGCATCGGGTGATGCAGACCGCGCAAAGGCAGCCTTCGTCGCTGCTCAGCCGGAACTGGCTCGCGCAGCCACCAAGGGCGTGCTTCACGCCAACACGGCTTCCCGCAAGGTTTCGCGCCTTGCCAAGCGTGTGAAGGCCCTTTCGGCCCCGACCGCGTAATTTTTCCTTAACGATTTAGTCGTTAGTCTGAAGCCCGGCCCTTGCGCCGGGCTTTTTGGATTCAGCCAAAAAAATGCCGCATTGGCAAAATTGACTGGTCTATCATGTCATTGACGTGACAGAAATATACCTTTGAAAACAAAGGGTTACAGCAGGATATCCCAGCGCTGGGTGATCTGCATGACGCGTTGCCGGCTCACAACTGAGTCAAGGGATTTTTTATTTTTTTTCTTTTGAAAGCTGTGGGAATCGCGCTCGGCAGGAATCTCTTTGATTCAACAGCGATTCTTTTTTGAAGGGCTTGTGACAGTCAAAAATGGCCTCCTGAGTCAATGGCTGCCTCTTAATTTTGTGTAAAATTCATCGTTGATATCTGCACTCGATCCTGCCTAAATGGATTTCAACAAGGGGCGCGGATCTCACCTTAAACAGCTTCGGCAAAACACCGTCATTGATGGCGGCGTGGGTGGTTTTGTCCCTTGTGACGGAGCAGTTCAGTTCCGTTTTTTCAAACAGTTGACGAGTAAAAACCGGAAGCGGCGACGCTTGCGGAACGAGGAAGCTTGTCTGTCCTTTGCAGCCCATATTATTGGCGCGGCTGCGGGGAGGGGAGAAAAATTGACAGCCGTTGGGGCAGCCAGTCGGAATACGAGGGCCGATTGACGCTCCGGTTACGGACGCCGAGACGAAGACTGCGTTAAAGAGCGGTTTTCGCCACAGTGTTTCTGTAAAGCCCGCTGGTCGGGCGAGGCTGATGAACCGGTATGCGGCGCAGCTTGGGACAACGAGCGCGATCGCTATGCCATGGCGAAGAACCGAGGGCGGCAGCGAAATGCTCTCGCCCTATAAGAGACTGTGGAAGGCGGCACTACATGCAGATACATACGAGGACGACGGGTGCGTTGGAGAATGGGGACAATGCGCAGGCGTTCGGTGCGGTTTGCCTAGAAGCGGCGGGGGAAAAGGGCGACGTGGCGCAAAGTAATTTGTTCGAGCGCGTCAGCGCGCGCTTGAAGGCTCAGGTCGGACCTGATGTCTATGCCAGCTGGTTTGCCCGGCTGAAGCTCCATTCGGTATCGAAGAGCGTCGTTCGCCTCACGGTCCCGACGACTTTTCTGAAGTCCTGGATCAATAATCGCTATCTCGATCTGATCACCAGCCTGTTTCAGGCTGAGGATGCTGAGATCCTCAAAGTCGAAATTCTGGTGCGCACCGCGACCCGGCAGGGCGTGAAGCAAGGCGCCGACGAGCATCCAGTGGTTCCGGATCAGGCAGCTGTTGCGCCGATCCGCCGCCCGGTCGCTCAACCGGCGGGCCAGGTCGTTGCCCAGGCCGTGAGTGCCGCTGCAGCTGCGCGACCCGCAACCTCGGGTTCTCCGCTCTTCGGTTCTCCGCTCGATTCCCGCTTCACCTTCGATACCTTCGTCGAAGGCGGCTCGAACCGTGTCAGCCTTGCGGCCGCAAAGACCATTGCGGAGGCCGGTTCCGGCGCCGTGCGCTTCAACCCGCTCTTCGTCCATGCGACGGTCGGCCTCGGCAAGACGCATCTGCTGCAGGCGATCGCCAATGCAGCCGTGCAGAACCCGCGCGGCCTGCGCGTCGTCTATCTGACGGCGGAATATTTCATGTGGCGCTTCGCAACCGCGATCCGCGACAATGACGCGCTGACGCTGAAGGACTCGCTGCGTAACATCGATCTGCTCATCATCGACGACATGCAGTTCCTGCAGGGCAAGATGATCCAGCATGAATTCTGCCACCTGCTGAACATGCTGCTCGACAGCGCCAAGCAGGTCGTCGTTGCTGCCGACCGCGCTCCCTGGGAACTGGAATCGCTCGACCCGCGCGTGCGTTCGCGCCTGCAGGGCGGTGTGGCGATCGAGGTCGAGGCGCCGGACTATGAAATGCGCCTCGAAATCCTCAAGCGCCGTCTCGATGCTGCTCGTCAGGACGATCCGTCGCTGGAAATCCCGGCCGAGATCCTCTCGCACGTCGCCCGCAACGTGACCGCCAGCGGTCGTGAGCTGGAAGGAGCCTTCAACCAGCTCATCTTCCGCCGCTCCTTCGAGCCGAACCTGACGGTGGAGCGCGTCGACGAATTGCTGGCTCATCTCGTCGGTTCCGGCGAGCCGCGCCGCGTCCGCATCGAGGACATCCAGCGCATCGTCGCTCGCCACTACAATGTCTCGCGCCAGGAACTGGTCTCGAACCGCCGCACGCGCGTCATCGTCAAGCCGCGCCAGATCGCCATGTATCTGTCGAAGACGCTGACACCGCGCTCCTTCCCGGAGATCGGCCGTCGCTTCGGCGGTCGCGACCACACAACGGTTCTGCACGCCGTGCGCAAGATCGAGGAACTGATCTCCGGTGATAGCAAGCTGTCGCACGAAATCGAGCTGCTGAAGCGCCTCATCAACGAGTAAATCTTGCGACTAGCATATGCTTGATGTTTTGCGGCCGGCGTTATCGCCGGCCGTTTCTGTTATGACCCTGGAAGGCGCCGATGTGTCTGGTGGGTTACGCCGGCGGCGTTGTGCGTGACACCTCGGAAAACAGCCACGCACGCAAGGCCGCAATCGCCGGCCTTTCCAGCGCACCCTGCGGATAAACGAGATGATAGGCAAACGCGCTTGCAAGCCCGATCGGGAAGGGCGCGACGAGCGTGCCGCCGGCCAGCTCCTGCTCCACGAAGGATCGGCGCATCAGTGCGATTCCTAGCCCCGCCTTCATGGCGTGATATGCGCCCATGCCGTCGGTGAAGACCGGGCCATGGGTGGCGTCGACTAGCGTCGCGCCGGCGGCCTGCAGCCAGAGCTCCCAGTCGCGTCGATAGACGTCATGGATCAGTGTCAGGTCCGCCAGCGCGTCGACCGCCGGAGAGGGGCCGAGTGCCGCGGCCATCTCCGGCGTGCAGATCGGCACATACTCGTCGTCAAGCAGCCTTTCGCTCGCCAACCCCTGATAGCCGCCGAGGCCGTGGCGGATGGCGATATCTATGCCATCGCGCTGAAAATCCATCATCCGGTGCGACGCACTGATCCGCAGATCAATATCCGGATGCGTCTGCTCGAAACGCCGCAGGCGCGGCACCAGCCAATGCGTGGCAAAGCCGGCCGTGCAGGTGAGGGTCAGCACCGTGTCCTTCGAGCGCATCGCCAGGGCTGCCGTCGCCTCGCGAATGAGGCGGAATGCCGTACGCATCGTCGCGAAATATTCGGCGCCGTCATTCGTCAATGCGAGGCTGCGGGCTCGCCGCTCGAAAAGCCGCACACCGAGCGCGCTTTCGAGATCGCGGATCTGCAGACTGATGGCGCCCGGCGTCACATGCAACTCGTTGGCAGCCAGCGTCATGCTGAGATGCCGGGCAGAGGCTTCGAAGGCGCGCAGCGCCGAAAGAGATGGCAGTTGATCCATGATGATTGAGCTCAGCTAAATCATAATCCGAGAAAGACTCGTTTGTCAGAGCCGCGATATGGCGTGATTATTCCAGTAATTCTGATGATTGGCAATCACGTAGAGATCGTCAATCGATAAGTAAAACTCAATCAATCGATGCTGGAGATAATCAGATGTCGCAGAAATCCATGGGTGCGGTCGAATGGAGCATGCTGGTGGGACTATCCATCTTGTGGGGCGGCTCTTTCCTGTTCAACGGCATTCTGGTGCGCGAACTCCCGCCCTTTACCATCGTCACGGCGCGTGTCGCGCTTGCCGCCATTGCGCTGCATGTCATCGTGCGTGCCACCGGGCATTCCATGCCGAGAGATCGTCAGACCTGGCTAGCCTTCTTTGGCATGGGTTTCCTCAACAACGTCATTCCGTTTCTGCTGATCGTCTGGGGGCAGACGCATATTGCGAGCGGCCTCGCTTCGATCCTCAATGCCACCACGCCGCTCTTTGCCGTCGTCGTCGCCCATTTCCTCACCGAGGACGAGAAGATGACCGGCAACCGCCTGATCGGCGTCATCGTCGGCTTTGCCGGCGTGGCCCTTATGATCGGCCCGTCGGTGCTGGCAAGCCTCGGTTCCAACGTGCTGGCGCAATTGGCTGTGCTGGGCGCGGCCTTCAGCTATTCTCTAGCCGGCATATTCGGCCGCCGTTTCCGCCGCATGGGGCTGGCGCCGATCATTCCCGCCGCCGGTCAGGTCACGGGCTCGGCTATACTGTTGCTGCCGATTGCGCTCTTCGTTGATCGCCCTTGGACGCTGGCGATGCCATCGACCGAGACCTGGCTGGCGCTGGCCGGCCTGGCGCTCCTGTCGACCGCGGTTGCTTACATATTGTTCTTCCGCATCCTTGCGACGGCCGGGGCCACCAATCTGATGCTGGTGACCTTCCTGATCCCCGTCAGCGCTATTCTGCTCGGCGCGCTCGTTCTGGGTGAGAGCCTGCAGGCGAAGCATTTCATTGGAATGGCGCTCATCGCGGTCGGTCTGGCTGCGATCGACGGACGCTTGTTCACCCTCCCTTCAAGGAGGAGGGTCGGCACGTAGTGCCGGGGCGGGGTGCTTTCGGCAGAAACCGAGACATCATCTTACCCAAGGGGATCACCCCCACGCGCCGCCTCGCGGCGACCTCCCCTTCGAGGGGAGGTGGTCAGCAAGCGAGATCGGCGACGACGGAATCGAGAACCAGCATTCCCGCCGGCGTGCAGCGCAGGCGGGAATTGCCGATCCGCTCTATGAAACCGTGTTCCAGTAAAAACGCCTCGCGCTGCGGAT
This sequence comes from Martinezella tropici, assembly GCA_000799755.1. GTDB lineage: Bacteria > Pseudomonadota > Alphaproteobacteria > Rhizobiales > Rhizobiaceae > Rhizobium > Rhizobium tropici_A. The sequence goes on along the minus strand of JUHI01000001.1, from coordinate 1,160,831 downwards.
CGGGATCGCGGCCGGAAAGCTGCTGCCAGCGGGCGAGATCGACGCCTTCGCGCAGCCGCAATCCCATCAGCAGCAATTCGTCGGCCTGCTCATCGAACCCGAGCATTTCCTGGTCGACCATGCCGTGGCCATCGCGCTCGACGATCTCGAGCCAGCTTTCCGGCTTGCGCTCGGTCGCCGTCGCAAGCTTCTGTGGTCCGTGGGTCAACCGGCCATGCGCGCCGGGGCCGATGCCGGCATAATCGCCATAGCGCCAATAGGTAAGGTTGTGCCGGCTTTCGGCACCGGGCCGGGCATGGTTGGAAACCTCGTAGGCGGGCATGCCCTCGCGCTCAGTAATCTCCTGCGTCGCTTCATAGAGCAGCGCGGACTGGTCGCCATCGGGCACGATCAGCTTTCCAGCCTTGTGGAGGCCGTAGAAGGGCGTGCCTTCCTCGATCGTCAATTGATAGAGAGAGAGATGGTCGACCGCATAGGAGATGGCTTCCTTCAGCTCGCGTTCCCATTCCTCGACCGTCTGGTTCGGGCGGGCGTAGATGAGATCAAAGGACATGCGTGGGAAGATCTCGCGCGCAAGCCTGATCGCCTTCAGCGCATCCTCGACATTGTGCAGGCGTCCGAGGAATCTCAGGTCGCGGTCGTTCAGCGCCTGCACGCCCATCGAGACGCGGTTGACGCCGGCGGCGCGATAGCCGCGAAAGCGCTCCGCCTCGACGCTCGAGGGGTTGGCTTCCATGGTGATCTCGATGCCGTCAGGCATGTGCCAGGTCTTGGCAATGCCGTCGAGGATTGCGCCGACCGTTTCCGGCTGCATCAGCGAAGGCGTGCCGCCGCCGAGGAAGACGCTGGTGACTGTCTTCGGCCCGCTGAGCATCCGCATCGTCGCCATTTCCTTCAGGAAGGCGGCAGCAAAGCGCTCCTGATCGACCGGTTGATGGCGGACATGGCTGTTGAAATCGCAGTAGGGACACTTCGCCGCGCAGAAGGGCCAATGCACATAGACGCCGAAACCGGGTTCGCCGGTATCGGGCAGCAATTGCGCACCGCGCATCAGGTCCTCGGTATCTACGACTTCCACGGGGTTAGCTTACGCCTCCAGGCAGGTTTCGACAAAAATCTTGAAGGCGCGGGCGCGATGCGAGAGCGCCTGCTCATCACCCGGTTTCCAGCCATGCTTCTGTTCGGCGCTCATTTCGCCGAATGTGGTCTCGTATCCCCGCGGCTGGAAGACCGGATCATAGCCGAAGCCCTGGCTGCCGCGCGGCGGCCAGACGACGGTACCTTCGACTTCGCCGCGGAAAAGCTCGGTATGCCCGTCTGGCCAGGCAAGGCAGAGCACACTGACGAAGCGCGCCGTGCGGCTTTCCGGCATCGTGGCGCCTGCCTTCTCTAGCGCGGTCTCGACCTTCTGCATCGCCATGACGAAGTCACGAGTGCCGTCGGCCGTTTCGGCCCAATTGGCGGTATAGACACCGGGATCACCGCCGAGCGCATCGATCACCAGGCCGGAATCGTCCGAAAGAGCCGGCAGACCGGAAGCATTGGCGGAGGCAAGCGCCTTGATCGTGGCATTTTCCTCGAAGGTCGTGCCCGTCTCGTCCGGTTCGATGAAGTTGAGATCTGCGGCGGACTTGGCGGTGAAACCGAGCGGGCCGATCAGATCGCGGATTTCCTGGATCTTGCCGGCGTTGTGGCTGGCGACGACGATGGTCTTGGTATCGAGCTTGCGCATGTCTTGTCCCGTCAAAGGCCCCAGATACGGGGCTCGGCGCATTCCAGGCTGTTGCCGGCCGGATCGCGGAAATAGATCGATCGGCCGCCATTCGGCCAGTGAAAATCGGCTTCGATGTCGACCCCGGCAGCCTTCAGCCTCTCGGCCATCGCTTCGATATCGTCGTTGTCGAGGCGGAAGCAGACATGACCCTGTCCCTTCGTGCCATGTGGCGGCACGGGCAGGGCACCGGGCTCATGCGGCTTGATCGTCTCCTCGTCGTTGAAGATCAAGAGCACGCCCGGCCCGCAGCGATAAAAGACATGGCGGTTGCCGCCGCGCGAGATCTTCTGCAGGCCGAGAACGCTTCCGTAAAAGGCCTCGGCCGCATCGAGATCGTCCGCATAGAGTGCGGTTTCAAGGACGCCTGCGAGGGCCGGGTCAGCCATTCAAGATATCCTCAGGCGATGGCCTGCTTCTGCAGATCCACCAGTTCGGCGATGCCGTTCTTGGCAAGATGCATCAGCGTGGCGAATTCCTCTTCGCTGAAGGGCGCGCCTTCAGCCGTTCCCTGGATCTCGACGATGCCGCCCTTGCCCGTCATGACGAAATTGGCGTCGGTTTCGGCCGAGGAATCCTCAAGATAGTCGAGATCGATGACGGGCTGGTCGGCGAAGATGCCGCAGGAGATCGCGGCGATATGGTCTTTCAGCACGCGCTCGACCTTCACCATGTTGCGGCTTTCCATCCACTTCAGGCAGTCGTAAAGCGCGATCCAGCCGCCGGTGATCGAGGCCGTGCGCGTGCCGCCATCGGCCTGGATGACGTCGCAGTCGACGGTGATCTGGCGCTCGCCCAATTCCTTGAGGTCGACGACGGCGCGCAGCGACCGGCCGATCAGCCGCTGGATCTCCTGCGTGCGACCGCCCTGCTTGCCGGCAGCGGCTTCGCGCTTCATGCGCTCGCCGGTCGCGCGCGGCAGCATGCCGTATTCGGCCGTGACCCAGCCCTTGCCGCTGTTGCGCAGCCATGGCGGCGTCTTGTCTTCCAGGCTTGCCGTGCAGAGCACATGCGTATCGCCGAATTTCACCAGGCAGGAGCCTTCCGCATGCTTGGAAAAATTGCGCTCGAACGACACCTTGCGCATCTGGTCGGTTTTTCTGCCTGAAGGCCGCATTCCACTCTCCTGAATGTTCGTTGACCGCTTCTACGACCCACACGCCGCTTTTGCAAAGGAAAAGCAGGCTGCAGAGCCTGTCTGCGGCGCTGGCGGCATTTTTCCCTTTTGCCATTGCTAACCGAATGATTATATTTTGCCCAAGGCTCAACGGAATGGATCTGACAGCGAAATGGTATTCACGACATCGTCGGTCTCGGATGTCATTGCTGCACTGGACGAACGCTCCAAGGAAGTCTTCCGTCGCATTGTCGAAGGCTATCTGGAAAATGGCGAGCCGCTGGGTTCGCGCAATCTTTCGCGTCTGTTGCCCATGTCGCTGTCGCCGGCTTCCGTGCGCAATGTCATGAGCGATCTGGAAGAACTCGGCCTCATTTATTCACCGCACGTCAGCGCCGGAAGGTTGCCGACCCAGGTGGGCCTGCGTTTCTTCGTCGATGCCTTCATGCAGGTCGGCGACCTCTCAGCGGAGGATCGCGCCAATATCGACCGGCAGGTGCGCGGCAGCAATCGCGACCAGCCGATGGAATCGATGATGTCGGAGGCAAGCCGGGTGCTGTCGGGCGTTTCGCGCGGCGCAGGCCTGGTCATCACCTCGAAGAGCGATCCGGTGCTCAAGCATGTGGAGTTCATCCGACTGGAGCCGACCAAGGCGCTTGCGGTGCTTGTCGGCGATCACGATCAGGTCGAAAACCGCATCATCGAACTGCCGGCCGGCACCACGTCGTCGCAGCTGATGGAGGCTGCCAATTTTCTCAATGCCCATATGACCGGCCAGACGATGCCGGAATTGCGGCGGCAGTTGCAAAGCCTGAAGGAGAGCGTACGCCAGGAGCTGGATAGCCTCTCCCATCAACTGGTCGAGCGCGGCATTGCCGTCTGGTCAGGCGGCGAGGACGATGGCAAGCCGACGCAGCTCATCGTGCGCGGGCATTCCAATCTCCTGGCCGAGATCGGCGGCGCCGAGGATCTGGACCGCCTGCGCCTGCTCTTCGACGATCTGGAAAAGAAGGACAGCCTGATCGAGATCCTCAATCTCGCCGAAAGCGGGCCGGGCGTGCGCATCTTCATCGGCTCGGAAAACAAGCTTTTCTCGCTCTCCGGTTCCTCGCTGATCGTGGCACCTTATCGCGACGAGGATGATCGTATCGTCGGCGCGGTCGGCGTCATCGGCCCGACGCGACTGAACTATGCCCGTATCGTGCCCATGGTCGATTATACGGCCCAGCTGATTTCGCGGCTGACCCGGCCGGGGATGTGACGGCTGCGGTCAATCGGGGAGCAGCATCCCCGATCCGCCCATCTCGGCCGGAAAATCCTTCTGCTTCGGCAACCCGTCTCTCAGGTGCAGCACGGTGGTCTCGTAATTGACGTGCACTGCCGGCTGAAATTCGAGGTCGGGAAGGACGGCGGCGTAGACGTCGGTGACGCCCCACGGCGGATGCTCGGTCAGCAGATGCCCGCCGCAGACCGTACACCACTTGCGTACGCTCTTTTCGGTCTTCTGGTAGCTGCCGATCTTATCCGCGCCCCTGGTGACGTGAACCGCTTCCGGTGGCCAGAGCGAGAAGGCATTGACCGGCCCCGCCGACCATTCGCGGCAGGAGTCGCAATGACAGTAACCCATCGCCATTGGCTCGCCGTCGACTGCAATTTCCACTGCGCCACAGAAACACTTGCCTGAAAGGGATTTGCCATTAGACATTGATGTCACCTCACGCTGTGCTGAGATGCACTGGACCATATCACCGGGGAGGGGAGCTGACCAGCGGGGTACCCAGATCCGCATCTTCGATGCCAGCGGCGTCCCGGCGCCGCCGCAATGCCGGGAATTGGCCGTTCTTCTCGACAAAGCCTTGATTTTTTCCGGCCAAACCTCGATATCGGGCACATCCAAAGACCAAGCAATTCGGAGACCGTCATGACCGACGAAACAACAAAGACCGGACCTGACGCCACGGCGGCCGACACATCAGCGGATTTCGCGCAGGACGCAGCGGAAACCGTTGCTGCGGCAGAACCGTCTCAGCCAGATCCGGTTGAGCTGCTGAAGGCCGAAAACGGCGAACTGCGTGATCGCTACCTGCGCCTCGCTGCCGAGATGGACAACCTCCGTCGCCGCACCGAGCGCGACGTGAAGGATGCAAAGTCCTATTCCGTGGCAAGCTTTGCCCGCGACATGCTCTCTGTGGCAGATAACCTGCGCCGCACGCTGGACGCCATTCCGGCCGAGGCTCGCGCCGGCGCCGATGCCGGCCTGAACACGCTGATCGAAGGCGTCGAGATGACAGAGCGATCCATGCTCTCCGCTCTCGAGCGTCATGGTGTGCGCCAGCTCGACCCCGTCGGACAGAAGTTCGATCCCAATTTCCACCAGGCCATGTTCGAAGTGCCCAATTCCGAGGTGCCGAACAACACGGTCGTCCAGGTCGTGCAGGCTGGTTTCGCTATCGGCGACCGCGTTCTGCGTCCGGCCATGGTCGGCGTTGCCAAAGGTGGTCCGAAGATCGTCGAAACTGCCGAGCAGGGCGCCAACAGCCCGCTGGACGAAAAGGACGCATGATCCTTTTTGGCTTGGGCAATGCCAGGAAAAGCGCGCAGCGATTTTCCGTTAGCAATTGCATAAGGACGAAGAAATAGAGCGGTTCGCAGATTTCGCGAACCGCTATGGCAACAAAAGAAAAGAGCCGGATGATCTGAGATCTTCCGGCTCTTATTTTTGCCTTGGTCCGATGCGATCCAGTCCGTCAGGCGGCGTTCGATGCCTGCTCCTCGTTGAGGAATGCGTAAATCGCGGAAGCTGAATCCGTCGCGCGCAGCTTCGCGACCAGATCCTGGTCTCGCAAAACGCGGGCGATGCGGGAGAGTGCCTTCAAATGGTCCGCGCCGGCGCCTTCGGGCGCGAGCAGCAGGAATACGAGATCGACGGGCTGGTCGTCCAGGGCTTCGAAATCGACAGGCGTCTCGAGGCGCGCGAAAATGCCGGCGATGGACTTGATGCTGGCAAGCTTGCCGTGCGGAATGGCAATGCCGTTGCCGACGCCGGTCGAGCCCAGACGCTCTCGCTGCAGCACGACGTCGAAGATTTCGCGCTCCGGCAGGCCGGTCAGCTTGGAGGCTTTGGCGGCCAGCTCCTGAAGCAGTTGTTTTTTGGAATTTGCCTTCAAGGCGGGGATGATCGCATCTTGCTGTAGCAAATCTGCCAATGCCATTCTCTTTATCCTTCGTGTCGCCGAGAGCCGATGACGGGCAAGCGGCGGCCAGCTGCCATGATGCGCAGCCGCCGCTTATCTTCTATTCTCAGCCTTTGATATTGGCCGCGTCGATCCAGCCAATGTTACCGTCCTGGCGGCGGTAAACGATGTTCAAGTGTTTGTTGCCGGGGCTGCGGAAGAGCAGCAGCGGTTCGTCGGTCATATCGAGCGCCATCACGGCGGTCGCCACCGACATAGTCTTTAACTGCTTCGTGCTCTCTGCGACGATTGCCGGCGCGAAATCGGCAGGAACTTCCTCGTCGTCATCCGGAACGCCGTCCATGACGGTATAGGCGACTTCCGCCTGCCCGTTCACGTGATTGCCGGCCTGATGATCCTTGAGTTTGCGTTTGTAGCGGCGCAGGCGTTTCTCGATGCGCTCGGAAGCTGCATCGAAAGCAAGCTGCGGGTCCATCGCTTCGCCGGCCGCATGCAGCACCACACCGCTGTCGAGATGAAGCTTGCAATCGGCCGCAAAACGCGAACTGGACTTGTGCACAGTTACCTGACCCGAATACCCCCCGTCGAAGTATTTGGTCACGGCCATACCGATCTGGTCTTCTATCCGCTGGCGGAAGGAGTCACCAATTTCCATATGTTTACCGGAGACACGCACACTCATGGAGTTTCCCTTCTTGTAGTGGTTATTGCGCGTACCAGTTTACGCCAAGCCTCAAGCTCATCCAAGCACTTCACGCAGTTAAAGGCAAATTGCGTATATGGACCGCCTTTTGGAGGGTGGGGATAAGTGTCATGCCGTGCTGTCCTGCAGCGATTGCGGCGGGCTTCTAGCCCTGCCACATGGGAAAGTCAACTGCGTCTTAACGGACTGTTAGGAGTTGAACAGCCTGCGGTTGAGGGTGCGTGGCCGTCAGAAACCGGAGACTTTGGCCAGGGCCCGCTTCTCCCGGCGCCGCTGCACGGAGGAGGGAATGTTCATGGCCTCGCGGTATTTTGCAACCGTGCGGCGAGCGAGTTCTATTCCGCCCTTCTTCAGCGTATCGACGATGTCGTCGTCGGAGAGGACAGCATCGGGGCTCTCGTTCGAGATCAGCAGGCGGATCTTGTGACGGACGGCTTCGGCGGAATGGCCGTCGCCACCCTCGACCGCGCTGATCGAAACCGTGAAGAAATATTTGAGTTCGAACAGGCCGCGCGGTGTCAGCATGTACTTGTTCGAGGTCACGCGGCTGACCGTCGACTCGTGCATCTTGATGGCGTCCGCCACGGTTTTCAGGTTGAGTGGCCGCAGATGGTCGACGCCATGCAGCAGAAACGCGTCCTGCTGCCGCACGATCTCGCTTGCCACCTTCATGATCGTCTTGGCGCGCTGGTCCAGGCTGCGGGTCAACCAATTGGCGTTCTGCAGGCATTCCGACAGGAAGCTATGGTCCTGGCTCGTCTTGGAGACGGAGGCGAAATAGGACTGGTTCACCAGCACGCGCGGTAGCGCATCGGGATTGAGCTCCACCAGCCAGCTTCCATCAGCCGAGGGGCGCACGACGATGTCGGGCATGATCGCCTCGGATATGTCGGTCTCGAAACCGCTGCCGGGCTTGGGATTGAGCTGGCGGATCTCCGCCATCATGTCCAGCAGGTCTTCTTCATCAACGCCGCAAAGCCGCTTCAGCGTGGCAAAATCGCGCCGGGCAAGCAGCTCGAGATTTTCGATCAGCCGCTCCATGGCGGGATCGAAGCGATCCTTCTGCCGGAGCTGGAGCGCCAGGCATTCGCTGAGCGAGCGGGCAAAGACACCGGGCGGATCGAGCTGCTGCAGGCTGTCCAGCACACGCTCCACGTCGGCAAGCGTCGCGCCCAGTCGTTCTGTGGTTTCGTTGAGTTCCGCGCGCAGATAGCCGGCGTCGTCGAGCTGGTCGACAAGGTGCTGGGCAATCAGCCGGTCACCCATGGCAGGAAGCGAGAAGGGGATCTGTTCATTGAGATGATCGCGCAACGACACCTGGCCGGCGACGAAATCGTCCAGATCGTAGCTTTCGCCGGCCTCGCCGCCGGGCATGGATTTCCACTGGCTGAGCAGTTCCGGCGCATCGGCGCGCTGCGGGTTGCCGTCATCGGGGAAGACGTCGCTGAAATTGGTGTCGAGCTCGTCGCTCAGCCGGTTGGCATTGCCGGTGTTGTCGCTCTCGTACCAGTCGCTCGCAAGCTCGCCGGCATCGCGGTCCGGGCCATCCTCGCCATGGGTTTCCTCCATGGTTTCGAAGCGGCCGTCCTTCACCTCGCGGTCGCTGCCGCTGCCTAGATCCTCGTCATTTGACGCAAATTCCAGCAGCGGATTCTTCTCGACTTCCTGGGCGATGAATTGTGTGAGTTCGAAATGGGTCATCTGCAGCAACTGGATGGATTGCATCAGTTGCGGTGTCATCACCAGGCTCTGGCTTTGGCGCAGGAAAAGATTGGCCGATAGTGCCATGGCGGACGCGGGACTCCCCTTGAACTCCTCGGGAATCCGCGCCGTGTGTCACTTGAATTCTCGCGAAATTCCAACTGGCCCAAAAATTGCTTTTTTATCGGATTTGGTCAAGCGGAACTGTGGCGCGGAAGTAAATTTCCGGCGCGCGGTAGCATCAGCTAATATTGATGGGCGAAGGGGGGAAATTTCAGCCTATCAGAGGCTGAAATTGTCGCCCAGATACAGCTTGCGTACTTCAGGGTTGCTGACGATATCGTTCGCCCTGCCATGGGTCAGCACTTCGCCTGCATGGATGATATAGGCGCGATCGATCAGGCCGAGCGTTTCACGGACATTGTGGTCGGTGATCAAAACGCCGATGCCGCGTGCCGTCAGGTGATGCACGAGGTTCTGGATGTCGGCGACCGAAATAGGGTCAACGCCGGCGAAGGGCTCGTCAAGCAGCATGAAGGTCGGGTCGGTCGCCAGCGCGCGGGCGATTTCGAGGCGGCGTCGCTCGCCGCCCGAAAGTGCGATCGCCGGCACGGTGCGCAGATTGCGAATGTGGAACTCTTCCAGCAACTCGTCGATCTTGCGCTCCCGCTTCGTCTTGTCCTTTTCATGGACTTCGAGCACCGCGCGGATATTCTCTTCCACGGTCAGGCCGCGGAAGATCGAGGCTTCCTGCGGCAGATAGCCGACGCCGAGCCTTGCGCGGCGATACATCGGCATCGAGGTAACGTTGTTGCCGTCGATCTCGATTGTGCCTTCATCGACCGGCACCAGGCCGGTGATCATGTAGAAGCAGGTCGTCTTGCCCGCGCCGTTCGGCCCGAGCAATCCCACGGCTTCGCCGCGGCGCACCACCAGCGAAACACCATTGACGACGCGACGCCTGCCGTAGGTCTTGGTGAGGCCACGGGCGATCAGCGTGCCTTTATAGCGTGCCTTGTCCGCGGCCGGCGCACCGGATATCGCAGAAGACGGCCCGGGCACGCCGGGCAAGGTGGAGGTTGTCGATGTCGTCACGAGGGGGCCGGTATCAGTTTTTCTTTTGTTGTTGTTGCTGCACTTGCTGCGACTTCGGATCGAGCTGAATCTGGACGCGGCCGCCACAGGAATCCAGCTGTGCTTCACCCGTTGCCATGTGCACGGTGAGCTGGCAGCCTGTGAAAACGTTCGGCCCGTCGGTCAGAACTACCTTCTTGCCCTTGAGGATTGCAAGCTGGCTGGCCATGTCGAAGGAACCATCCTCCGCCGTTGCCGTCTGCGTGCCGGAAACGAGGTAGACCTTGTCGGTGACCAGAATGTGGTCGATGTTGGCATTGCCCGAGGCCAACGACTGGTTCTGTTCCTTGGCGGCCTTTGCCACCGGATTGGCGTCGGTCTGCTTGGCGTCAGCGGGCTGCTTTTTCTTGTAGAAGACCGTCATCTTGCCAGCCTGCATGGTCGTGGTGCCCTGGACCACCTTGACGTTGCCGGTGAACACGGCCTGGCTCTCCTGGTCGTGGACCTCCAGCTTGTCGCTTTCGATCTGGATCGGCTGGTCGCTGGAGAGGGCAAGACCCGGCATCGAGCTTGTCGTCGATTGGGCACCGGCTTCGGCGGCCGCGAAAAAAGCGACCGCGCTGAAGGCACAGAGAAGGCCAGCTTTGTGCAGGCCGGAGTTGAAAATTGAATTAGGCCAATACTTTATCATGAACCGCCCGGCTTCTGTTCGCTACCTGAATTATGGAGAGCGGCAGGTTCGATGTTCATCCGAACCTGCCCGTCGAATTCGATTACGCTTCCCTTATCCGTCATCTTGAGCGAACGCGCAACAACCGACATACCACCTCGGGTGATGGCAACCTCATCCTGGCTGGAAAGGTCGCCCTTCTTCACATCGAGGAACGCCGTCTTGAACTCGGCGCGCAACCCGTTGTCCATCACGATGGTGAAGGGCTCGGTCAGTTTCAGCGTATCGGCCTGACGGTCGAAATCCGCGCTATTGGCCGTAACATGGGCGATCACATCGGTATTCACCGGCATCGATGCCTTGATGGTCTTCAGCGTGATCATGTTCGGGTTCTTGATGTCCTGCAGCGCCTTTTCGGCGAGCAGCGAGTAGTTGATGCCGTCCTTGTTGCGGCCCGAAATGGCGGGACGCTCCATGACCACCTTGCCATCCTCGATCTTGGCGCCCTCGATCTGGATGTTTGCCGGCAGATAGGCGCGGATGACCGAGACGGCGATAAAGAGAAGCGAGACGATGATGGCGGCGAGCGGCAGCAACACCCTGAGCCGCTTCACGCGGTTAGAGTGGAAAATCGCGTCCTTATACGCGTTCCGTTCCGGCACCGAGCGGATTGCCTCGCCGGGGGGCTCGATCGTATTGAGCATGCAACAGGTCCGTCTTTAATGATCCGGAGAACCGTATTCTCACGCTATGCGAGGCTGTGCCAAAAAGCCTATCGGATCGTTTCGCATTATTGCACTGGCTTGCCAATATGGATTTTTTCCTGCTGCAGGCGATTTTTAGCAGAAAAATATGCCATAAGCCGGTTTCATCAGGCTGGACGATGTCCTATCTCATGAACCAGCAGAGCGACGTCCCGCCGACGACATCGAAAACGGGAGACGCTTTTCTCTGAGGATTGTGCCCGTTTCAAGGTGTCATACATCCGGTTTGTAGCGCTTTCAATTTGTTGCAGGGAGAAATAAGGCGTGATGGACAGTTCTGCAATCGCCGATCGGCGACAATTACGTCGCAAGCTTGGTTTCTGGCGCATTGTTGCCGTTTTGCTCCTTGTGGCGCTTGGTTTTGCGCTCTACCGCTTTGTTTCCGGCGATCTGCCGGATACGCGGGGCCCGCAGATTGCCCGCGTCACCATCTCCGGGCTCATTCAGGACGATCCGGAACTGCTGGAGCGGCTGAAGAAGATCCGCGACAATGACCAGGTCAAGGCGCTGATCGTCTCGATCTCTTCGACCGGCGGCACGACCTATGGTGGCGAGCGCATCTTCAAGGCGATCCGCGCCGTCGCCGCCAAGAAGCCGGTCGTATCAGACATCCGCACCGTCGCCGCTTCGGCCGGCTACATGATCGCGACCGCTGGCGATGACATTGTCGCCGGCGACACGTCGATCACCGGGTCGATCGGCGTCATCTTCCAGTATCCGCAGGTCAAGGATCTGCTCGACAAGGTCGGCGTTTCCCTCGACGAAATCAAGTCGGCGCCGTTGAAGGCGGAGCCGTCGCCTTTCCATCCGGCGAGCGAAGACGCCAAGAACATGATCCGCAACATGGTCATGGACAGCTACGCCTGGTTCGTGGATCTGGTGGCGGATCGCCGCAAGTTGCCGCGCGAGGAGGTGCTGAAACTTGCCGACGGCAGCATCTTCACCGGCCGTCAGGCGCTTCAGAACAAGTTGATCGACACGCTCGGCGGCGAGGACGAAATCCTTGCCTATCTCGAGACACGCAAGGTCAAGAAGGACCTGCCGATCGTCGATTGGAAGCGGGAAGACAAAACTTCGTCCTTCTTCTGGCCGGGTGCCGCTTCCTGGTTGCTAAATCGCCTTGGTTATGATGATTTGATCAAAGGAGAGAGTCTCCAGAAAATCATGACCGATAAGTTGTTTCTTGACGGCCTGCTTTCTGTTTGGCAGGGTGCAGCCAATTGATAAATCAATGATTTAAGGGGATAGCCGTGATCAAGTCGGAACTGGTGCAGATCGTTGCCGCCCGCAACCCGCATCTCTATCACCGCGACGTCGAAAATATCGTCAATGCTGTCTTGGATGAGATCACCGATGCGCTCGCCGCGGGAAACCGGGTTGAACTTCGCGGCTTTGGCGCTTTTTCCGTCAAGAACCGGCCCTCGCGCTCCGGCCGCAATCCGCGCACGGGCGATACGGTCTTCGTCGAAGAAAAATGGGTTCCCTTCTTCAAGACCGGCAAGGAATTGCGCGAACGCCTGAATCCCGGCGCTGGCGACGACGAGGAAGACGACAACTGATCGGCCGCTTCGGTCCGAATTTCCCCAAATGTTCCGACGGAAATAGCCGCCGGACATGATTGTGCCGCGACGCGGTGGCACTTGAATTCGGCCGCCTCTTTTCTATTCTGCGGCTGAAGGCGGACCGGGTGCGAGACATCCTGGACTGCAAATGAAGGAGCTGCGCAATGGCCAAGAAGATCATCAATCTGCTGATATTGCTGCCGCTCGGCATTATCCTCATCATATTCTGCGTCGCCAACAGGCAATTCGTGACATTGGCGCTCAATCCCTTCCGACCGGAAGATCAGGTGCTGTCGCTGAATGCGCCGCTGTTCGTGCTGCTGTTCGTCGCGCTGATCCTCGGCATGGTCGTGGGTGCCGCGGTCACCTGGTTCAGCCAGGGAAAGCATCGCAAGCGCGCCCGCAATCAGTCGCGGGAAGCCGTGCGCTGGCAGGCCGAGGCCGACAAGCATCGCACCCGCGCCGAAGAGATCGCCGGGCAGCTTCCCTCCCAGCTCCCTTCAAAGTGAATTGAGGTCGCCGAGCCGCATTTCTTTGTAGTCGCCCTCCGGCGAGGCACCATCGCCGATGACTTCGAAGCCGTGGTTTCGATAGAATGCGAAGGCGCGCGTGTTTTTGACCAGACATTTCAGCCGGTAGCGGCGCTCGGGCCATTCCGGCAGCGCTGCGAGCAGAGCCTTGCCGGCGCCACGGCCCTGGAAGACCGGCAATATATAAAGCATATGAATGAAGTCGTCCGGCTCCCAGATCGCTATAAAGCCCGCAATGACGCCATCTCCGTCCTCGCAGACGAACAGGCGTTCGCCACTCGAATGAGCGGCGAGGTCTTCAAGGCCGAAATGGTCGGGGTCGACCCATAGGAATGTCTCGCGGCGGACGCGGAGATAGATCTCCGCAAGGGTCTGCATGTCCTGCTCGCGCGCCGGCCGGACGGACCAGATCTCGGATGTTGATGTCATGACCGACTATATAGGAGTCGAGCGTGCATGTGGCAATCAGGCGTTGGCTTGGCCGTTGATCGCCGCGGTGAAATCGGCAAAAAACTGCTGCGCCAGCTTCTTGGCGCTGGAATCGACCAGCCGAGAGCCGAGCTGCGCGATCTTGCCGCCGACCTGCGCCTTCGCCTCATATTGCAGGATGGTTTCGTCGCCGTCTTCCTTGAGCACCACGTCGGCCCCGCCCTTGGCAAAGCCGGCGATGCCGCCTTTGCCTTCGCCCGATATCGTGTAGCTCTCGGGCGCATTGATATTGGAAAGAGTGACCTCGCCGTTGAAGGAGGCGGACACCGGGCCGATCTTCAGCTTCACGGTCGCCGTCAGCTCCGTCGGGGAGACCCAGTCGAGGCTCTGGCAGCCGGGAATACATTGCTTGAGGATGTCGGCATTGTTCAGCGCTGCCCACACCGCGTCCCGGGGTGCCGCGATCCGCTCCTCGCCGGTCATGTCCATGCGCAATCCTCCCGATGTGACATTTTGTGCATGGATCATCGCAGATCGGAAAGCGCTTTGCCAAGTGGCGGCCAGATGCTATTTGCACGCACATATCAATTTTGAGACAAGCATGGTGAAACATAGGGAAAGCCGGCCCGGCCAGAAAGCCGCGGGCGGTCTCGGGGCAAAATCCCGGCGTGACATGCCCGGCAAGCCGTCGGCAAAGCCTGCGCACGCCTCAAGGCCAGCCAAGCCTTCGCGTGATCATGGCGAACGGGTGGCCGAGCCGCGCGAAGCGGCTGTTGCCTCCGCGGCGCCCGAACGCCCGCTGACGACGCGAAGCGGCGAGCGGCCGGTGGAACGCGTGCCTGTGATCCTGGAATCATTGGGCGCCGGCGATTTTCACCTGATCGACAGCGGCAACGGGCTGAAGCTCGAACAATACGGACCCTATCGCATCGTCCGCCCGGAGGCGCAGGCGCTGTGGCCACCGTCGCTTGCCTCGCATGTCTGGGACAATGCCGATGCGATCTTCACCGGCGATACCGATGAGGACGGCATGGGCCGCTGGCGCTTCCCGCGCGAGGCGCTCGGCGAGACATGGCCGCTGCAGCTGCTCGGCGTCGATTTTCTCGGCCGCTTCACCGCCTTCCGCCATGTCGGCGTCTTCCCGGAGCAGATCGTCCATTGGGCCTGGATGAAGGAGCAGGTCGAGGCGGCGAAACGGCCGCTGAAGGTCCTGAACCTCTTCGGCTATACCGGCGTCGCCTCGCTGGTGGCCGCCGCCGCCGGCGCGGAAGTGACCCATGTCGATGCCTCCAAGAAGGCGATCGGCTGGGCGCGCGAGAACCAGGCCCTCGGCCGCATGGAAAAGCTGCCGATCCGCTGGATCTGCGAGGATGCCATGAAGTTCATCCTGCGCGAGGAACGGCGCGGCAGCAAATACGACATCATCCTCACCGACCCGCCGAAGTTCGGCCGCGGCCCGAATGGCGAGGTCTGGCATCTGTTCGAGCACCTGCCGCTGATGCTGGATATCTGCCGGGAGATCCTGTCGCCGAAGGCGCTTGGCCTCGTGCTGACGGCCTATTCGATCCGTGCCAGCTTCTATTCTATCCATGAGTTGATGCGCGAGACCATGCGCGGTGCCGGCGGCGCGGTCGAATCCGGCGAACTGGTCATCCGCGAGGCCGGCCTCGATGGCCGCACGCCGGGCAGGGCGCTTTCCACCTCTCTCTTCAGCCGCTGGGTGCCGAAATGAACCAGGATTTTCGCAATGACGGCCCGCGCAAGGTCGGACAGGTCAAGGAGGTCACCTCGCTTGCCAATCCGATCGTCAAGGACATCAAGGCGCTCACGGTCAAGAAGTCCCGCGAGGAAAGCGGCGCTTTCCTGGCCGAAGGCTTGAAGCTCGTCATCGACGCGCTCGAGCTTGGCTGGACGATCCGCACGCTGGTTTACGCCAAGGCCGCCAAGGGCAAGCCGTTGGTCGAACAGGTCGCCGCAAAGACGGTGGCCGCCGGCGGGCTGGTGCTGGAGGTCAGCGAAAAGGTCATCGGCTCGATCACCCGCCGCGACAATCCGCAGATGGTGGTGGGCGTCTTCGAACAGCGCTGGCGGCCGCTCAAGGACGTCAAGCCGAAGATGGGCGAGACCTGGGTGGCGCTCGATCGCGTCCGCGATCCCGGCAATCTCGGCACCATCATCCGCACCGCCGATGCGGCCGGCGCTTCCGGCGTCATCCTCGTCGGCGAGACCACAGATCCTTTCTCGCTGGAAACCGTGCGCGCCACCATGGGCTCGGTCTTTGCCGTTCCCGTCGTCAAGGCGACGGCCGAGGAGTTTCTGGCCTGGAAAAAGAAGGCTGATGTCTCTGTCGTTGCTACACATCTGGCCGGCGCAGTCGACTATCGCACCATCGATTACAAGAAGAAGCCTGTCGTCATCCTGATGGGCAATGAACAGTCCGGCCTGCCGGATGCTCTGGCGAAGGAGGCCGATGCGCTCGCCCGCATCCCGCAGGCCGGCCGCGCCGATAGCCTCAATCTGGCGGTTGCGACAGCAGTGATGCTGTTCGAAGCGCGCCGCCATATCCTGACACTTAACTAGCGAGATTTGATGACTGAAAGCGAGACCCACGAACAGCCGACTGCAAAGCCAGCCCTGTTTTCACGGCCCCTGCCGATCCTGATTTTCATCGTCATCGCGGTCATTCTCGACCAGGCCATCAAGATCATGGTGGATCACTGGCTGCCGCTGCAGGAGATGGTGCCGGTCATTCCGATGCTGGCGCTCTACCGCACCTATAATCTCGGCGTGGCCTTCTCCATGCTGTCGGGCATGGACGGCTGGTTCATCGTCGGCATGCGGCTCGTCATCGTTGTTTTTGTACTTTGGCTCTGGCGGCGCACGCCGGATCATCGCTGGCTCGCGCATATGGGTTTTGCCTTGATCATCGCAGGCGCTCTCGGCAATCTGCTCGACCGCTTTCTCTACGGCCATGTGATCGACTACATTCTCTTCCACACGCAGACGTGGTCTTTTGCCGTGTTCAACCTCGCCGATAGTTTCATCACGGTCGGGGCGGGATGCGTCATACTCGACGAGCTTCTGATGCCGAAAAAGGCAAAAGCTTAAAATTCTAGCGAATCCCTGAAGGCATCGGGAAGAGTGCCTATGATAGCCAGACGGCATGAGCACTCTGGCAAATCTGCAGGAAAAGCTTGCCGCGGCGACAGTTCACGGCCAAACGGGACCGGTCGAAGGGCCGGCGGTAAGCGAGCCGTCCCTCTCGATACCGCTCGCGGCAGATGAGGAAAGCCGGCAACCGGCGCCGCCTGCGCAGGCCTGGTGGCTGCAAGGCCATTGGCTGAATGGCGGCGGTCTCGTTGCAGGGGCTGCTCTTCTCGCGATCGGCTTTGCCGGAGGTCCGCTCGCGCTCGCGGGCTTCCTTGGCCTCGTCGCGCTTGCGCTCGCCGCTAACGGCTTCATCAAGATGCGAAACGCGTCGCGCAAGCCCGAGATTGTCGCCGCCGATTTCAGCGAGAGCGAACAAGATCGTCTCTGGGAGCATAAGGAAAGCGCGAATCTTCTCACGACCGTCCACGATGCGCTCGGGGATATCGCGGTCACGCGCAGTATCGATCGCCGGATTCTGTATGCCAACGCTACTTTCCGCAAATTGACGGGCAGGTCGAATCCGGAAGGCCTGACGCTGGAGGAGGCCGGCCTCGTGTTCCGCGCCGTGACCGATGCGAAACATCAGGATGCGGAAATCGCGACACCCGAGGGACGGCGCGTCTTCGCCTGGCACGATGTCATGTTCCGCGACGCGACGACGGGGCAATTGTGCATCCAAAGCATCGCGCGCGATGTAACCGATGAACGGCAGACCGCCCGTCTGCGCGAAGATGCAAGGCTGAAGGCCGAATACAACAGCGCGGCCAAATCGCGGCTGCTTGCCACCGTCAGCCATGAGATCCGCACGCCGCTGTCGGGCATTCTCGGCATGAATCACCTGCTTGCCCAGACGCCGTTGACCCTGGAGCAGGCAAACTACCTGACGGGCATTCGTCAGTCGGGTCATGCGCTGGTGCAATTGGTCGAAGATCTCCTCGATTTCTCCACGATCGAAGTCGGTCGCTTCCAGTTGCATCCCCGCACGGAGGCTTTGCGGCCGCTGCTGGAAGGCGTGATAGAGATGCTTGCCCATCGTGCCCACGAAAAGGGCATTGAAATCGCCGCGAGTGTCGCAGCCAATGTTCCCGAGAGCCTGGAGTTCGATCCCGCCCGCCTGCGCCAGATCCTGTTCAATGTCATCGGCAACGCGGTGAAATTCACTCAGACCGGCGGCGTTCTCGTCCGTGTCGATCTTCGCGTCCGGGATTTGACGATATCGGTGCAGGACAGCGGCCCAGGCATGACCGAGGAGGAACAGGCCCGTGTCTTCGGCGAGTTCGAGCAGGCCGGCACCACGGTGGAAAGAAGCGCCGGCACCGGCCTTGGCCTTGCGATTTCGGCCCGTATTCTGCGCGAATTCGGCGGCAGGCTCAGCGTTGCGAGCGAGCGCGGCAAGGGCAGCGAGTTCGTGATTTCCTTTCCGGTCGGCCTGGTGGCCGTGGAGGAAGGTCATGACCGGCGCGATATCATGCTCAAGGGATCGCGCGTGCTGCTGCTCGCGCCAGAGGGAGCGGCAAGCACGGCAATCATGCGAACGATCCAGACCCTTGGCGGCCATTGCCGGGTGATCGGCCCCGGCGACATGGATGGTCTCCTGCCCACGTTCCCGATGGGAGAGGGTGGGGTCTGGACCGATCTGATTGTCGACCATCGCATGGCGCCCTGGTATTTCAGCGAGGGAAATGCGCTTGCCGTGCCAAGGCTGCGCAAGATCTTCCTCGTCAATCCCGAGGAGCGCAACACCCATCCGCTCGACCTCTTCGACGCCTGGCTCATCCGGCCGCTGCGCGAGCAATCGCTCATCGATGTTCTCCGGGGCCGCATGCGCGGCATGGAAAAGCGCGAAGCCTTGATCGAGGCCGTCTCGGAGATGGGCATCACGACGCCGGAAGGAGAAGACCGGGCGCTCGATATCCTGCTGGGCGAGGACGATCCGGTCAACGCGATGCTGGTTCGGGCGATGCTCTCCAAGGCTGGTCACAGGGTTCGTCTCGTCGAGGATTTCGACGGCCTCCGCGCACGCACCGAAAATGTCGAGGCGAGGCCGGAGGTGCTGGTAACGGACTTCAACATGCCTGGCGGCACCGGCGCGGCTGTGCTTGCGCAATTGCGGGCCCATGAGCGCAGGCATGGTCTGCCGACGCTTCCGATCATCGTCCTGACCGCGGACAGCCGTGATTCGATCCGCCGTCAGGCGCTGCTTGCCGGAGCCGACGCCGTCATCGTCAAGCCGGTCGATCCCGAGAAACTGACGCTGGCGCTGCGGGGCCTGTCGAGATCGGTTTTCGAGCGCGCCTGAATATCCTCCCCGATCATCAAGTAAGATTACGGAAGCCGGCTCATCAATGCTCGATAGAAGACGGAGTTTCGGCTCAACCTGTGGCAATTGCCGCGCTAAGTTGGGGACGGTGCGTCCATTCGAAAAATTGCAACGGGCACGGTTCTTGCTTTTAGCCAGGCTGCGTGTCACTTTCCTGTCGCACGAATTTGGTTTATGGCGCTATATCGGCCCGTAGGGGGAGAATCGCCATGTCCATCGAAATTTTGAATCGCGAAGCTCAGGGCGAAATGGTTCAGTCTTCAAAGGCAACGGTTGAGCCGGTTGCCAGCGATGTGTTTGGCCGCATCGGAAATCTAGAAACGCGCCTTGCCCGCACGGCGCGCGAAATCGATGCCGCTCAGGCTGTACGCTATCGCGTTTTCGTCGAGGAGATGAACGCGCAGCTGCCGGCTGACGCCATGCGTCGCCAGCGCGACGTCGACGGTTGGGATGCAATCTGCGACCATCTTCTGGTTTTGGACCGTTCGCTCGAAGGCGATCCGGAAGACCAGATCGTCGGCACCTATCGCCTGCTGCGCCAGGAAGTGGCCATGGCGAACGGCGGCTTCTATTCCTCGTCGGAATTCGATATCGACGCGCTGCTTGCCCGCCACCCCGACAAGCGCTTCATGGAGCTTGGCCGTTCCTGCGTGCTGCCGGCATACCGCAACAAGCGAACGGTCGAATTGCTGTGGCAAGGCAATTGGGCCTATGCGCTCAAGCACGGCATGGGCGCGATGATCGGTTGCGCCTCCTTCCCGGGCGTCCTGCCGGAACAGCATGCGCTGGCCTTGTCCTTCCTCTATCACAACGTCGTTGCCAAGGATGAGTGGACTGTCGGCGCGCTGCCGTCGTTGGCCCGCAACATGGATCTGATGCCGGTCGAAGCCGTCAATCCGAAGAAGGCGCTGATGGCGCTGCCACCGCTGATCAAGGGTTACTTGCGTCTAGGCGCCATGGTCGGCTCGACCGCTGTGGTCGACCATGCCTTCAATACGACGGACGTTCTGATCGTCCTGCCGATCGCCAGCATTTCGGACCGCTATGTGAACTATTACGGCGCGGATGCGGGTCGCTTCGCTAGCTAACGGATTTCAAGGGATCGCAAATATATCGATCGCATCCGTAATGCCGCGAAGCGCGACCTGATGCGATTGCGGCTTCAAGCCCCGCGTCGTCAATAATTCGGCGGCGGGGGCATTATTCAGCACCGAACTTGTGGCGAATATCTCGCTCGATGTGGCGAGATGCTGCACGCGCGAGGCGATGTTGACCGTTTGCCCGAAATAGTCCTGCCGCTCGTTGAGGCTGACTGCGATGCAGGGACCTTCGTGAATGCCGATCTTCAACAGAAGATCGTCGTTCCCGCGCTCCTTGTTGAAGCTGGACATGGCCTCGCGCATTCGCATCGCCGCGACCAATGCCCGGTCCGGGGTCGGAAAGGTGGCCATGACGGCATCGCCGATGGTCTTGACGACCGCTCCCGCCTCAGCTCCCACGATCTCGTGCAGGATGCTGAAATGCGCTCGGACCAGATCGAACGCGGCAAGGTCGCCCACCCTCTCATACAGCGCCGTCGAGCCGCGCAAATCGGTGAAGAGAAAGGTCAGGCTGGTGATTTTCAGCCGCTGATTGATGTCGATCGTATCGGTGCGATAGATGTCGCGGAAGGTCTGGTTGGAAAGCAGCTGTTTCGCGGTCAGAAATGGCCGTCGCTGACCGATCAACGTGTGAAACACCTCATTTGCAACGACAATCGACGGCAGCGTGCGGGCGACGGAATGGTTTTCCAAGGAGATGCGCACAGAGCCTGGTTTCAGCTCCATGGTGTCTGTGTGCTGATACATCCGGTCGAACACAAACGACAGGGCCTGCCGTTCTCTCGATGCTTCGCCCTGCACCTCGATAAACTGCGCGGCATGCGTGACCGGTTCGAAAATGATGACGAATCCCGCAGGTAATTGCAGAGAGACGACGGCCTTTTCCCCCGAGGGCAACTCCAGGGCTTCCAGAACGAACTGATCGAATTTTTCCTCGTAGCCGTCCTCTGGAAGATTGACGCCCGATCCCCAATAAATCTGACGAAAATACTCACGCGGCGACAAATCGTGCGGATTGTGAGCCTCGATGCGGCGTACGCGCGGACTGATGGTGAAAGTGACCTCAACCATATCATCGAGCGTCGGTTCGTATCCGGCAGCGCACATCACGCATCTATAGGTTTCGCTCTGGACGGTTTTCAGGGAGGTATTGGCGTCCAATACTCCGCCGCAACTCGGGCAGACGATATTCCACGACATCTCGAACAGGCCAAGGCGCGAGCCGTGCAGGAAAGCATTGATGGTCTGCTCTTCGTCGAAGCCTCCCTCGGTCGCGAAGGCAAGCGCATTCATGCGGTTAAGCTTGCGGTCGGGTGCCTCAAGGACCAGCCGCTCGATAGTGTCTACGATATCCGGCTGCGCCGAGTGGCGCAGCACGCCGAACAGGGTTTGGGTTTCGGTCATGCTTGCACCCTACACTGAATTCAGACGGCAGCCATCACCTTTGTTCGGTGGCTGCCGACCTCGCGAACGGGTTACGATCCAGCGCCATAGGCGGCAATCGCCGCCATGTTGACGATGTCGGAATCCTTGGCGCCCATCGACGTAATCTGCACCGGCTTGTCGAGACCGACGAGCAGCGGCCCGATCACCGTGGAGCCGCCGAGCTCCTGCAGCATTTTGGTGGAGATCGCGGCGGAATGGAACGCCGGCATGACGAGCACGTTGGCCGGCCCGGAAAGCCGCGAGAAGGGATAGAGGCTCTCCATGATCTTGCGGTTCAACGCCACGTCAGCCGCCATCTCGCCATCGAATTCGAAATTCACATGGCGCTTGTCGAGGATGTTGACGGCTTCGCGCACGCGCTCCGAACGTTCGCCCGAGGGATGGCCGAAGGTGGAGTAGGCGAGCATGGCGACACGTGGCTCGTAACCCATGCGGCGGGCGAAACCGGCTGCTTCCTCGGCGATCTCGGCCAGCTCTTCGGCCGTCGGCATGTCGTGAACGGCGGTGTCGGCCACGAAGACAGTGCGGCCACGGGCAAGCACGATCGATATGCCGATCACCCGATGCCCCGGCTTGGCGTCGATGCAGCGGCGCACGTCGCCGAGCGCGGTCGAGTAGTTGCGGGTCACGCCCGTCACCATGCCGTCGGCGTCTCCCAATGCCACCATGCAGGCGGCAAAGTGGTTGCGGTCATTGTGGATCAGGCGCGTCACGTCGCGGTGCAGATAGCCCTGGCGTTGCAGCCGGGCGTAGAGAAAGTCGATATAGGTGTCGACCCGCTTGGAAATACGGGCATTGACGATTTCGAGGCCGGGGCGGTTGAGATCGATGCCGGCGCGCTCCGCAGTCGCGTGGATCAGATCCTCGCGGCCGAGCAGGATGGCGGTGCCGAGCCCCTGGTTGGCATAGGATAGAGCGGCGCGCATGACCTGCTCTTCTTCCGCTTCGGCGAAGACGATGCGCTTCTGGTGGCGACGGACGCGCTCGTAGAGCTGCGACAGCGTCGAGGCGATTGGATCGCGTCGGGCCGACAGTTCGCGGGCATAGGCGTCCATATCGGGCATTTCGCGCCGGGCAACGCCGCTTTCGATCGCCGCCTTGGCGACTGCCACCGGAATGGCGGAGATCAGCCGAGGGTCGAATGGTACGGGGATGATGTATTGCGGACCGAAGCGCGGCCTTGCGCCCTGATAAGCGGCGACGACGTCGTCGGGAACGTCCTCGCGGGCGAGACTCGCCAGCGCGCGGACGGCTGCGATCTTCATCTCGTCATTGATGGTGGTGGCGCGCACGTCGAGCGCGCCGCGGAAGATATAGGGGAAGCCGAGGACGTTGTTGACCTGGTTCGGATAGTCCGAGCGCCCTGTCGCCATGATGGCGTCGTCGCGGATGCGGGCGACTTCTTCCGGCGTGATTTCCGGATCTGGATTGGCCATGGCGAAGATGATCGGCCTGTCGGCCATGGAGCGGATCATCTCCTCGGAGAAGGCATCCTTCTGCGAGAGGCCGAACACGACGTCGGCGCCCTTCATCGCTTCGGCGAGCGTGCGCTTGTCGGTCTTGACCGCATGCGCCGACTTCCACTGGTTCATGCCTTCGCTGCGGCCCTGATAGATCACGCCCTTGGTATCGCAGAGGATGATGTTTTCCGGGTTGAAGCCCATGGCCTTGATCAGCTCGACGCAGGCGATGGCGGCCGCACCGGCGCCGTTGCAGACCAGCTTGGTGTTCTTCAGGTCGCGGCCGGTCAGCTCCAGCGCGTTGATGAGACCGGCGGCGGCGATGATGGCGGTGCCGTGCTGGTCGTCGTGGAAGACCGGAATGTCCATGAGTTCGCGCAGCCGCTGCTCGATGATGAAGCAGTCCGGCGCCTTGATGTCTTCCAGGTTGATGCCGCCGAAGGACGGGCCGAGATAGCGCACGCAATTGATGAATTCGTCGACATTCTCCGTATCGATCTCAAGGTCGATCGAATCGACATCGGCGAAGCGCTTGAAGAGGACCGACTTGCCTTCCATGACCGGCTTGGACGCGAGAGCGCCGAGATTGCCGAGGCCGAGAATGGCCGTGCCGTTGGAGATGACGGCGACCATGTTGCCGCGTGAGGTATAATCGTAGGCCGTGGCCGGATCGGCGGCGATCGCCTTCACGGGAACGGCGACGCCGGGCGAATAGGCAAGCGACAGATCGCGTTGAGTCGCCATCGGCTTGGTCGGGTTGATCTCAAGCTTGCCGGGGCGGCCGTTCTTGTGGAAGTCCAGCGCTTCCTGATCCGTGATCCCCGCTCCCGGACGCGACTTGCTCTTGCTGTCTGCCATTGTTCCTCCAAACCTCCTGTGGGCTACCGGTCCCTCTTGCCCGATAGCTGTTGTCTTCTATACCGGCGCGCGGATAGGGTGGCACCTCATTTTTTTGGAAAAACTGCACCTCCGTGAACGAACGTATTAACGCCAGCATCGATGCCTTCTCGGCCGCCGAGCTTGCCTCGGAGGAAAGCCGCGCCTCGGCCACTCCGATGATGGAGCAATATATCGAGATCAAGGCGAACAATCCCGGTTCGCTGCTGTTCTACCGCATGGGTGACTTCTACGAGTTGTTCTTCGAGGACGCCATCGACGCCTCTCGCGCACTCGGGATCACGCTGACGAAGCGCGGCCAGCATATGGGACAGGATATCCCGATGTGCGGCGTGCCTGTGCATGCTGCCGACGACTATCTGCAGAAGCTGATCGCGCTCGGCTTCCGCGTCGCCGTCTGCGAGCAGGTGGAAGATCCGGCTGAGGCGAAGAAGCGCGGCGGCAAGTCGGTAGTGCGCCGCGATGTCGTGCGACTGGTGACGCCGGGCACGATCACCGAAGAAAAGCTGCTTTCGCCGTCCGAATCCAACTATCTTATGACGCTGACCCGCATTCGCGGCGGTGCCGAGCCGCAGCTGGCGCTCGCCTGGATTGATATTTCCACGGGTGTCTTTCGTCTCGCCGAGACGGAAGCCTCGCGATTGCTCGCCGATATCCTGCGCATCGATCCGAGAGAGCTGATCCTGCCGGACACGATGTTCCACGATCCGGAATTGAAGCCGGTTTTCGATATTCTCGGCCGCACCGCCGTTCCGCAGCCGGCCGTATTGTTCGACAGCGCCAGCGCCGAGGGGCGGATCACCCGCTATTTCGGCGTGTCGACGCTCGACGGCTTCGGCACCTTCAGCCGCGCCGAATTGGCCGCGGCCGCTGCCGCCATCGCCTATGTCGAAAAGACCCAGCTTGCCGAACGGCCGCCGCTCGGCCTGCCGGAGCGCGAGAGCGGGGCCTCGACGCTCTTCATCGACCCTGCAACCCGCGCCAATCTCGAACTGGTGCGCACGCTCTCCGGCGACCGCAACGGCTCGCTGTTGAAGGCGATCGATCGCACCGTCACCGGCGGTGGCGCCCGGCTTCTCGCCGAACGGCTGATGTCGCCGTTGACCGATCCCCAGCGGATCAACGAGCGTCTGGATTCGATCGGCTTCCTGGCTGAGGAACCGTCGCTATCAAGCGATCTGCGCTCGGCGCTGAAGCATGTGCCTGACATGCCGCGCGCCTTGTCGCGCCTTGCGCTCGATCGCGGCGGCCCTCGTGATCTCTGGGCAATCCGCCAGGGGCTGGCGGCCGCGACCGATGTCGCCCTTATGCTGGGCACGGCGCTTCTGCCTGAGGAGTTGAAGGCAGCGCTGGCCGGGCTCAGCGCCTTGCCCGCCGATCTCGAGGCGATGTTAGCAGCGACCCTTGCCGATGAGCTGCCTTTGCTGAAGCGCGATGGCGGCTTCCTGAGGGAAGGCGCGAACTCCGAGCTCGATGAAGTGCGGGCACTCCGCGATCAGTCGCGCCGCGTCATCGCCGGCCTGCAGCTGCAATATGCCGATGAAACCGGCATCAAGTCGCTGAAGATCAAGCACAACAATGTGCTCGGCTATTTCATCGAGGTCACCGCCGGCAATGCCGGCCCGATGACCGATACCAGCGAAGCCAAGGCGCGCTTCATCCATCGCCAGACCATGGCCAATGCCATGCGCTTCACCACGACGGAACTTGCCGATCTCGAAAGCCGCATCGCCAATGCCGCCGACAAGGCGCTGGCGATCGAACTGGAAGCCTTCGACCGTATGGTCGCGGCCGTTGTCGCTGCTGCCGAGGCGATCAAGGCCGGCGCCCGCGCTCTCTCGGTGATCGATGTCGCCGCCGGCCTGGCGCTGCTGGCCGAAGAGCAGGCCTATTGCCGGCCCGCCGTCGATGGCAGCCGCATGTTCGCAATCGAAGGCGGCCGCCATCCGGTCGTCGAGCAGGCGCTTCGTCGTCAGGCCGGCGGCCCGTTCGTCGCCAACAATTGCGATCTCTCGCCGAAATCCGACGGCAAGGACGGCGCCATCTGGCTGCTGACCGGCCCGAACATGGGCGGTAAGTCGACCTTTCTCCGCCAGAATGCGCTGATCGCCATTCTCGCGCAGATGGGCTCTTTCGTGCCCGCCGCTTCGGCGCATATCGGCATCGTCGACCGGCTGTTCTCGCGCGTCGGCGCGTCCGACGATCTGGCGCGCGGGCGTTCGACCTTCATGGTCGAGATGGTCGAGACGGCGGCGATCCTCAATCAGGCGACGGAGCGCTCTCTCGTCATCCTCGACGAGATCGGCCGTGGTACCGCGACCTTCGACGGCCTCTCCATCGCCTGGGCAGCCGTCGAGCATCTGCATGAAGCCAATCGCTGCCGCGGCCTCTTCGCCACGCATTTCCATGAGCTGACAGTTCTGTCGGAGAAGCTTGGCCGGCTCTCCAATGCCACCATGCGCGTCAAGGAATGGGACGGCGACGTCATCTTCCTGCACGAGGTCGGGCCGGGTGCTGCCGATCGCTCCTATGGTATTCAGGTGGCGCGTCTCGCCGGCCTGCCGGCCTCCGTCGTGGCGCGCGCCCGCGACGTTCTGACGCGGCTCGAAGATGCAGACCGCAAGAATCCGGCAAGCCAGCTCATCGATGATCTGCCGCTCTTCCAGGTGGCTGTCCGCCGGGAGGAGGCCAGCGGCCGGCGTGAGCCGTCCAAGGTCGAGGAAAGGCTGAAGACGCTGGATCTCGACGACCTGACGCCGCGAGCCGCTCTTGACGTACTCTATGAATTGAAGAAAACGCTGACCAAGACCGGCTGACCACAGGCGATATTCCAAGGACAATATGATGCATCTCGAAGTTCTGCTCGCCGAAGTCCGCATTCTGGGCGAGCGCTTCTCTCCGATCGCCGCGCGCGGCAAGATCTGCGGCGAGGGCGAAGCCCCGGATTGCGAATCCGATCGTGGCCTCCTCGACATCGCTTTGTCCTGTAGCCGTATTTCCGACATCTGTTCGAAGATCGCCAAGGCCGGTTATTGGGAATGCGAACGCGAAATGGTGACGCAGATCGGCGCCCAGTCGCGGAATATATTATATAGTTTGAATGAGCTCAGGCGGTCGCTTGACCTGGCAAGGCCCTAAAACTGCCGGCTTCTGCGCGGATTGCCGTCACGCTTCGTCAACTTTGGCCCGGTAGAAATCTTGAGGGATCGTCGATTCGATACAGTCTGCTCGAGCCGGCTTCAAGGCACCTGGGCGTAGAATGCCTGTGTCAATCGCCGGGCAAAGAGGCTATAGCGCATGCAGACGAGAAGACAGGCGCGCCGGCAACGGGCCGCGGTCAGCGAAGAGAAAGCCGATCGGCAGAGCATGGAAACGCATCACATCGATTATTCGGCCATTCTTGATGTCTCCGCGCTGAGAGCGGAGTGCGAGGCGCTCGCCAAGCGCGGTCTGGACAAGAACGAGGAGCGTTCCCTTCTGCTGGCGCTTTTGAAGAAGGCGAGCCTGGAGGGACGTGAAGAGGCACGGCGGGCGCTGGCGGCTGACGGTAGCGGGCTCGATTGCGCGCACCGGATTTCCTGGCTGCAGGACCAGATCATCACCGTCCTCTACGATTTTACCGTCCGTCACGTCTATCCGAAACAGGCGGGCGCTTTCTCCGTCACCGCCGTCGGTGGTTACGGTCGCGATACGCTGGCGCCGGGCTCGGATATCGACTTGCTCTTTCTCTTCCAGCCGAAGCCCGAAAGCGAGACGCACAAGGCCGTCGAGTTCATTCTCTATATGCTGTGGGACATGGGCTTCAAGGTCGGCCATGCGACACGCACGGTCGAGGAGTGCATCCGTCAGGCTAAATCAGACATGACGGTGCGCACCGCCGTACTCGAAACCCGCTATATCTGTGGCAACGCTCCGCTTGAGCGCGAGCTGCAGGCACGTTTCGACAAGGAAATCGTCACCAATACCGGCCCGGAATTCATCGCCGCCAAGCTCGCCGAGCGCGACGAACGCCACCGCAAGGCGGGCGATACCCGCTATCTGGTCGAGCCGAACGTCAAGGAAGGCAAGGGCGGCCTGCGCGACCTGCACACGCTGTTCTGGATTTCGAAATATTACTACCACGTCCGCGATCCAGCCGAACTGGTGAAGCTCGGTGTCCTCTCGAAACAGGAATACCGCCTCTTCGAGAAGGCGGAGGATTTCCTCTGGGCCGTGCGCTGCCACATGCACTTCCTGACGGGCAAGGCGGAGGAGCGGCTTTCCTTCGACATCCAGCGGGATATCGCCGCAGCCCTCGGCTATAACGCCCGCCCCGGCCTTTCGGCCGTCGAGCGCTTCATGAAGCACTACTTTCTCGTCGCCAAGGATGTCGGCGATTTGACCCGCATCCTCTGTGCTGCGCTCGAGGATCAGCAGGCCAAGGCAACCCCGGGGCTTAGCGGCGTCATCAGCCGTTTCGCCAACCGCTCGCGCAAGATCGCCGGCACGGTCGAATTCGTTGAGGATCGCGGCCGCATCGCGCTGGCCAATCCCGATGTCTTCAAGCGCGATCCGGTCAGCCTCATCAGGCTGTTCTTCGTCGCCGACATCAACGGCCTGGAATTCCATCCGGATGCGCTGAAGCGCGTCACCCGCTCGCTGAACCTGATCGACAACGATCTGCGCGAGAATGAAGAGGCAAACCGTCTCTTCTTGGCAATCCTCACCTCGAAGCGCGACCCCGCGCTGATCCTGCGCCGCATGAACGAGGCCGGCGTGCTCGGCCGCTTCATCCCGGAATTCGGCAAGATCGTCTCGATGATGCAGTTCAACATGTATCACCACTATACGGTGGATGAGCATCTGATCCGCGCCGTCGAGGTGCTGTCGGAGATCGACAAGGGCAAGGCCGAGGATATCCATCCGCTTACCAACAAGCTGATGCCCGGGATCGAGGATCGCGACGCGCTCTATGTCGCCGTGCTGCTGCACGACATCGCCAAGGGCCGCGAGGAGGATCATTCGGAAGCCGGCGCCGCGGTCGCGCGCAAGCTCTGCCCGCGCTTCGGCCTTTCGCCGAAGCAGACGGAGCTTGTGGTCTGGCTGATCGCGGAACACCTGACCATGTCGATGGTCGCCCAGACGCGCGACCTGACCGACCGCAAGACCATCATCGATTTTGCCGACCGGGTGCAGTCGCTCGACCGGCTGAAGATGCTGCTGATTCTGACTGTCTGCGATATCCGCGCCGTCGGTCCGGGCGTCTGGAACGGCTGGAAGGGTCAGCTGCTGCGCACCCTCTATTACGAAACCGAGCTGCTATTGGCGGGCGGTTTCTCCGAAGTGTCCCGCAAGGAGCGCGCCGAAGCGGCTGCCGAAGCGCTGGAACAGGCGCTTTCGGATTGGAGCGCCAAGGACCGCAAGGCCTACGTCAAGCTGCATTACCAGCCCTATCTGCTGTCCGTGCCGCTGGAAGATCAGATCCGCCACACGCAGTTCATGCGGCAATCGGACAAGGCGGGCAAGGTGCTTGCGACCATGGTGCGCACCGACAGCTTCCATGCCATTACGGAGATCACCGTTCTCTCGCCCGACCATCCGCGCCTGCTGACGGTGATTGCCGGCGCCTGCGCAGCTGCGGGCGCCAATATTGCCGACGCGCAGATCTTCACGACGTCAGACGGACGCGCGCTCGACACCATCCATGTCAGCCGCGAATTCGCCGACGATGCCGATGAACTGCGCCGCGCCGGCACCATCGGCAAGATGATCGAGGATGTGCTGGCGGGCCGCAAGCGCCTGCCGGAGGTTATCGCGACCCGCACGAAAAACCGCCGCAAGAACAAGGCCTTCGTCATTCCGCCGTCTGTCATCATCACCAACAGCCTGTCGAACAAGTTCACGGTCATCGAGGTCGAATGCCTCGACCGTCCCGGCCTGCTGTCGGAAATCACGGCCGTTCTTTCGGACCTGTCGCTCGATATCCAGTCGGCGCGCATCACCACCTTCGGCGAAAAGGTTATCGACACCTTCTACGTCGCCGATCTTGTCGGGCAGAAGATTTCCAACGAAAACAGGCGCGCCTATATCACCGCGCGCCTGAAAGCGGTTATGGCGGGTGAGGAGGACGAAATGCGCGAGCGCATGCCGTCGGGCATCATCGCGCCCGCCGCCACGCGCGGCGTTGCCGTCGAAAAGTCAGACACTGAGAAGAAGGCCGGTTCCGCCGCATGAGCCTAGTCAAGAAATTCATCACCGTCGGTGGAGCGACGCTTGGCAGCCGCATCTTCGGTTTTGCCCGCGAAACGCTGATGGCAGCCGCCCTCGGCACCGGGCCGATGGCCGACGTCTTTTACGCCGCCTTCCGCTTTCCGAACCTCTTCCGCCGCCTGTTCGCCGAAGGCGCCTTCAACGCCGCCTTCGTGCCGCTCTTTGCCAAGGAGATCGAGGCACACGGCATCGAAGGCGCCAAGCGCTTCTCGGAGGAAGTGTTCGGCGTTCTCTTCTCGGTCCTGCTGCTGATCACCATCGTCATGGAACTGTCCATGCCGCTCCTGGTGCGTTGGGTCATCGCGCCTGGTTTTGCCGACGATGCCGAGAAATTCGACCTGACGGTCCGGTTAGCGGCCGTAATGTTCCCCTATCTCATGTCGATGTCGCTGACGGCGATGATGAGCGGCATGCTGAATTCGCTGCATCATTTCTTCGCCGCGGCCGTGGCTCCGATCTTCCTGAACCTGGTGATGATCAGCGCGCTGTTCTACGCGATCTATTTCGGCGCCGATCCGCTGACCACCGCCTGGTACCTGTCCTGGTCGGTACTGGTGGCGGGCGTGCTGCAACTGGCCGTCGTCTATATCGGCGTGCGCCATGCCGGCATCAATATCGGTCTGCGCTTTCCGCGCTTCACGCCCAATGTCAAGCGGCTCCTGCTTCTTGCGATCCCCGCGGCCATCACCGGCGGCGTCACCCAGATCAATCTGGTGATCGGCCAGGCGATCGCTTCTGGCAAGGAGGGCGCGATCGCCGCCCTGCAATATGCAGACCGCATCTACCAGCTACCGCTCGGCGTCGTTGGCGTCGCCGTCGGAATCGTGCTTCTGCCCGAACTGGCCCGTTCGCTGAAGTCGGGCCATATCAAGGAGGCCGCCAATATCCAGAACCGCTCGATCGAATTCGTGCTGTTCCTGACCTTGCCGGCCGCTGTTGCCCTCTGGCTTCTCTCCGACGATATCATCCGCGTGCTTTACGAGCGCGGCGCCTTTAACTCGGAAAATACAAAGCTGGTCGGCTCCATTCTCGCCATCTTCGGCCTTGGCCTGCCGGCTTTCGTGCTGATCAAGGCACTGCAGCCCGGCTTTTATGCCCGCGAAGACACTAAATCGCCGATGCGCTACACGGCGGTCGCCGTCGCCGTCAATTCGGCGCTGTCCATTCTGCTTTTCCCGGTGCTGGCCGAACGCGGCATCGCGGTCGCCGAGGCGGTTGCCGGATGGCTGAACGCCGTACAGCTCTTCGTTACGCTCTATCGCCGCGGGCATCTCGTCTGGGAATGGTCGCTGGCGCGCCGCACCGCCATGCTGCTCGTCTCCTGCGCCGTCATGGGCGGCGTTATCGTATATTTGTCTGATCGGTGGGAGCCGCTTCTGGGGTCCGGCTCGACGCTGCTCACCAAGACCGGCGTCCTGGGCCTGCTCATATTGATTGCGATGGCGGTTTATTTCATTGTCGCCTTCCTGATCGGCGGCGTGGATTTGGGCATGGTACGCCGCAATTTGAAGCGCAAGCGGGCTGCGACTGCGTCGGATGCGAAGGCGGTGAACGGGGAGTAAGGAGGGCAAGTCCACCTTGGCGTATGCCGAGCCTCTGATACCCCCCTCTGTCCCTTTCGGGACATCTCCCCCACACGGGGGGAGATTATTGGGAGTTTGCCGCGCTCTCCGCTAAAGCGACGAATTCAGGCATAGGCAGATGCGATGTTTGTTTGGTGCGAGAAGTTGCCGCGCGTTACCGATCTCCCCCCGTGTGGGGGAGATGTCCCGAAAGGGACAGAGGGGGGTGTGCACTCCCCACAGACTTGTAGCTAATTTGATCCCGGAGCCCGCATGTCCCAATCCCTCTTCCTCGTAGCCCTCGTCGTCGACGACTACGATCGTGCCAAAGCCTTCTACTGCGATGCCCTCGGCTTCGAGTGCCTGCAGGACGAAGTGCAGCCGGAGGGCAAGCGCTGGGTCGTTGTCACGCCGAAAGGCGCGGAAGGGGCAGCGCTATTGCTCGCCCAAGCCGCCAGCGACAGCCAGCGTGCAGCGATCGGCAACCAGACCGGCGGCCGCGTCGGCTTCTTCCTCAAGACCGATGATTTCGCTCGGGATCATGCTGCGATGCTTGCCAAGGGCGTGCAGTTTCGCGAGGAGCCACGCCACGAAGCCTATGGCATGGTGGCGGTCTTTGCCGATCCCTATGGCAACACCTGGGACCTCATCCAGCATTCTTCCTGAGACTCCAGCACATATACTCTTGATCCCTGCCGATCCCACGTGCATAAGCCGCCCGAAACCAAGGGTCGAGCGCCGCTCGCCCAGGCCCTCCACAAGCCTTTTGAGGACGACATGACCGAATTCAAGCCGCTCGTATTCTCCGGCGTTCAGCCAACCGGCAATCTCCACCTCGGTAACTATCTCGGCGCGATCCGCAAGTTCGTGGCCCTGCAGGCCAACAACGACTGCATCTACTGCGTCGTCGACATGCATGCGCTGACGGCGCAGCTCGTGCATGAGGACATGCCGAACCAGACGCGCTCGATCACCGCGGCCTTCCTTGCCGCCGGCATCGATCCGGAAAAGCATATCGTCTTCAATCAGTCGGCCGTGCCGGGACACGCCGAGCTTGCCTGGATCTTCAACTGCGTCGCCCGCATCGGCTGGATGAACCGCATGACGCAGTTCAAGGATAAGGCCGGCAAGGACCGTGAGCAGGCCTCGCTCGGCCTCTACGCCTATCCGAGCCTGATGGCCGCTGACATTCTGCTCTACCGCGCCACCCATGTTCCTGTCGGCGACGACCAGAAGCAGCATCTGGAGCTGACCCGCGATATCGCCATGAAGTTCAATCTGGACTACATGGAGCATATCCGCCGCACCGGCTACGGCATCGACATCACCGTCGGCGACGAGCCGGTCCATGCCTATTTCCCGATGGTCGAGCCGCTGATCGATGGTCCTGCGCCGCGCGTCATGTCGCTGCGTGATGGCACGAAGAAGATGTCGAAGTCAGACGCTTCCGACCTGTCGCGCATCAACCTGCTCGACGATGAGGAAAACATTTCGAAGAAAATCCGCAAGGCGAAGACCGATCCTGATGGCTTGCCGAGCGAAATCGCCGGTCTCGCTGGCCGCCCGGAAGCCGACAATCTGGTCGGCATCTATGCGGCCCTTGCCGACAAGTCGAAGGCCGACGTTCTCTCCGAATTCGGCGGCCAGCAGTTCTCGGTGTTCAAGCCGGCACTGGTCGATCTCGCCGTGCATGTGCTCTCGCCGATCACGACGGAAATGCGCCGCCTGATGGCCGATCCCGGCCATATTGACGCGGTCTTGCGCGATGGCAGCGCCCGCGCCCGCGCTCGTGCCGATGTTACCATGAAGCAGGTCCGCGACATTATCGGCTTTCTCTATTGATGATGTCGTAATGCAGGCTCCCGCCTGAAAACGGGGGCTTGCAAAACGCCGTTTTCGGGTGTCAGAGTCGCCGCATGGTTTCAACACGACTCTCACGGCTCGAAGGCCATCGCCGCAAGTTCATGGCGATCATCGACGGCACACCTGAATGCCAGCGCGCCGTCCACTATGCCGGCCGGCGCGCCAAGAATTCCAATGGCGGCCTCGTGCTGCTCTACGTGATCCCCGAGGGCGATTTCCAGCAATGGCTTGGCGTCGAGGAGATCATGCGGGCGGAAGCGCGTGAGGAGGCCGAGGCGGTGACGGCGAAAGCGGCTCAAAGCATCCGCGAAAACGTCGGCATCGATGCGGAGATCGTCATTCGTGAGGGATCGGCCGCCGAGCAGATCAATGCTGTGATCGAAGAGGACCGCGATATCGCGCTGCTCGTTCTGGCCGCGGGTTCCGCCAAGGAAGGGCCGGGCCCGCTGGTCTCGTCGATCGCCGGCCGCGCCGCAGCTTTTCCGATCCCGGTGACGGTGCTTCCGGATACGCTGAGCAACGAGGAAATCGACGCGTTGAGCTGACCGGCATATGCCATTTCTTGAGAAAGACTCTCTTGAATAGAATGGCCAAAAGGCCTATCTTCTTTTGAAATATTCTAAAGTCGGGACCGGGCGTCTGCCCGCCGCATGGAGATCAAGATGTTCATTCAGACCGAAGCGACGCCGAATCCCGCGACCCTCAAGTTCCTGCCGGGCAAGGTGGTGATGGAAAACGGCACGGCCGAATTCCGCAGCGCCGATGAGGCCGAGGCTTCGCCGCTGGCCGCCCGTCTTTTCGAGATCCCCGGCGTGACCGGCGTCTATTTCGGCTACGATTTCATTTCCGTCTCCAAGGAAAATCAGGAATGGCAGCATCTGAAGCCCGCCATTCTCGGCTCGATCATGGAGCACTTCATGTCCGGCAAGCCGGTCATGGGTTCGACGTCTGTGCTGTCCGAAGTGCAGGATGCCGGCGGCGAGTTCTTCGATGAGGGCGACGAGGCGATCGTGCTGACCATCAAGGAACTGCTTGATACACGCGTGCGCCCGGCCGTTGCCCAGGATGGCGGCGACATCACCTTCCGCGGCTTCCGTGACGGCAAGGTCTACCTGAACATGAAGGGCTCGTGTGCCGGTTGCCCGTCTTCGACGGCAACGCTGAAGCATGGCGTGCAGAACCTGCTGCGCCATTTCGTCCCCGAAGTTCAGGAAGTCGAAGCCGTCTAATCCCGGCTTTTCGGAAAAGTTGACATGATCGTACTGGCGCTCGACACGGCAGGTGTGGATTGCGCTGCTGCTGTGTATGATAGCGGCAGTGATTCTGTGATGGGGGAGGTCACGGAAACGATCGGACGGGGGCATGCGGAGCATCTGATGCACGTTGTCGACGAGGCGCTGGCGAAAGCCGGTACGACGCTTTCGGCAATCGAGCGCGTCGTGGTGACCGTCGGCCCCGGTTCCTTCACCGGCATCCGCATCGGCGTCGCAGCCGCGCGCGGTTTTGCACTTTCCCTCAATGTTCCTGCAGTCGGCGTCACGACCCTCGAGGTCATGGCTGCGACTGCCAGAGCGCAGAATCCGGGCAAGTCGGTTCTGGCTGCCATCGATGCCAAGCGCGAGGAGATCTATCTCCAGAGCTTCGACGCCGATGGCAACCCGCTGGACGAGGCTCGGGCCGTGACGATCGACGAAGCGCGGGCAATTGCTAGCGCCTTCGACGGCATCGTCACCGGAACGGCTGTCGCCCGGTTGAGCGACGCGCCGCCGGCGGAGCGGCCAGACGCATTTCCGATTGCCATCGTCGCCCGGCTGGGCGTCGGCAAACCTGCCGGCGAAAAGCCGAAGCCGCTTTATCTTCGCGGACCCGATGCCAGACCGCAGGCCGGATACGCAGTTGCCAGGCAATAGACATGCTCGAATCCTATCTGACTCTGAAAGCCGAATACGAAATCGTCCCGATGGAACTCAAGGATTGCGCCGAGGTGGCGCTCCTGCATGGCGAGCGGTTCCCGCGGGTCTGGGACGAGAGTGAATTTCAAGGCCTCCTCGGCCAGGACACGACTTTCGGCTTCGTCGCGCGCCAGACCAACGCCATCCTGAAAAAAGCGCTTCCGGGCTTCGTGCTGGCGCGGCATGTGGCAGGCGAGGGCGAAATCCTGACGATCGCCGTCAATGCCAAGCTCGGACGTTCCGGCCTCGGCTGGCGGCTGATGCACGCGGCCCTTCGCGAGGCCCGCAATCGCGGCGGCGAAACCATGTTTCTGGAGGTCGATGGCGGCAATCAGCCGGCGCTCGGCCTTTACCGCAAGCTCGGTTTCGAGACGGTCGGCGAGCGCAAGGCCTATTATGTCGGCGAAAACGGCCAGAAGTCGACGGCGCTTGTCATGCGCCGCGTTCTTCGCTAGTCCGTTGTCACAGTCCAAACAGACCGAAGACAACGATTGATGGAAGATGCCGTAAAATCCCTGGAGGAGCTTTGCGCCGAGCGCGGTATGCGCATGACGGACCAGCGCCGGGTCATTGCGCGCATCATCGAGAGCTCCGGGGATCATCCTGATGTCGAGGAGCTCTATCGCCGTTCCGTAGAAGTGGATGCGAAGATCTCGATTTCCACGGTCTATCGCACGGTAAAACTGTTCGAGGATGCCGGCCTTCTAGCCCGCCACGATTTTCGCGATGGACGCTCCCGCTACGAGACCGTGCCGGAAGAGCACCACGATCACCTGATCGATCTCAAGAGTGGCCAGGTGATCGAATTTCATTCGCCGGAAATCGAGGCGCTGCAGGAGCGCATCGCCCGCGAACACGGATTCAAACTCGTCGACCACCGGCTGGAGCTTTACGGCATCCCGCTGAAGAAGGACGAAGCTTGACGTGAAGGCTTTCATGCAGGAGCGAATGATTTGATGACGAGGCTGCGCATCGGCTGTGCCCTCGTGGTCATTTGCGTCGTCAGCGCCGTGATGCTGCCAATGCAGATCGTTTGCCTGCGCTTCGACTGGAAGCTCAGACGCTATCTGCCACGCTATTGGCATCGCATCGTCTGTTATTGGCTTGGCGTGCGCATCCACGTCGTCGGCAAGATGGAGACGAGCCGGCCGTTGATGCTGGCGTCCAACCATTCGTCCTGGCTCGACATTCTCGTCCTGTCAGCGGTAGCTGATGTCTCTTTCATCGCCAAGTCGGAAGTGCGGGACTGGCCGATCTTCGGTCAGTTCGCACAATGGCAGAAGAGTGTCTTCGTCGAGCGCGAGCAGAAGCGCAAGACCGGCGAGCAGGTGAACGAGATCGCCGACCGCATGGCCGATGGCGAAATCATGGTGCTGTTTCCCGAGGGGACGACTTCGGACGGTAATCGGCTGCTCGAAGTCAAATCCTCGCTGTTCGGGGCCGCCGCAGCCGCCCTGCCCAAGGCGCCGGATGGCGTCGTGCATGTGCAGCCGGTCGCGGTCGCCTATACCCGCGTCCATGGAACGCCGATGGGCCGCTATTACCGCCCGCTGACGGCATGGCCCGGCGATATCGAGCTCGTGCCGCACCTGAAGGGCATCTTCCAGTGCGGAGCCATAGATGTCGACGTCTGCTTCGGCGAAGCGGTCGATTATCGGGCCGGCAGCAACCGCAAGGAAGTGAGCGCCACCATCGCGCGGCGTATCCGCAATATGCTTGCCAGCCGCCTGCTGGGACGCGAGATCGCCTGATTTCCAGGTGATTCCAACTTTTCCATTTTCTCCGAAGGCAAAAGCCACTACATAGCGGCCCATGACCAAGGACAGCCTAACCCTCGACGCCCCGGCGACCGACGCTTCGCAGCTCGGCCCCCGCGATGGCTCCAACAGCCGCAAGGTCTTCATCAAGACCTACGGCTGTCAGATGAACGTCTACGATTCCACGCGGATGAGCGATGCGCTTTCCCGTGACGGCTATGAGCCGACCGAGGACATGGAAGAGGCCGATCTCGTCCTGCTGAATACCTGTCATATCCGCGAGAAGGCTGCCGAAAAGGTCTATTCCGCACTCGGCCGTCTGCGCGAGATGAAGAAGCGCAAGGCAGCCGACGGTCGCGAGATGATGATCGGCGTCACCGGCTGCGTCGCGCAGGCCGAGGGCGAGGAAATCTTGCGCCGCGCGCCCGCCGTCGATGTGGTCATCGGCCCGCAGACCTATCATCGCCTGCCGGATGCGCTTCGCCGCGCCAAGGAAGGCCAGCGCGTCGTCGACACCGAATATGCGATCGAGGACAAGTTCGAGCATCTGCCGATCGCCGAAAAGACGAAGATCCGCGCCCGCGGCGTCACCGCCTTTCTGACGGTGCAGGAAGGCTGCGACAAGTTCTGTACCTTCTGCGTGGTGCCCTATACGCGCGGCTCCGAAGTTTCCCGTCCGGTCTCCCAGATCGTCGAGGAAGCCGAGAAGCTTGTGGATGGCGGCGTGCGCGAAATCACGCTGCTCGGCCAGAACGTCAACGCCTGGCATGGCCTCGGCCCGACGGGCGAGGCATGGAGCTTCGGCGACCTCCTCTATCGCCTGGCGGAGATTCCCGGCCTGGCGCGCTTGCGCTACACCACCAGCCACCCGCGCGATATGGACGACCGGCTGATCGGTGCACATCGCGACCTGCGCACGCTGATGCCCTATCTGCACCTACCCGTGCAGGCCGGTTCGGACAGAATTCTGAAGGCGATGAACCGCCGGCATACGGCTGCGGAATACCTCACGCTGATCGAGAAGATCCGCACGGCTCGCCCCGATATCGCCCTTTCGGGCGATTTCATCGTCGGCTTCCCGGGGGAGACAGACCAGGATTTTGAGGATACACTCAAGCTGATCGAGGAGGTGAATTATGCACAGGCCTTCTCGTTCAAATACTCGACGCGGCCGGGCACGCCCGGAGCGGAGCTGAAGGATCAGGTGCCCGAAGAGGTCAAGACCGAGCGGCTGGAGCGATTGCAGGCATTGCTGCTGAGGCAGCAGCATGCGTTTGCCGAGGCTTGTGTGGGCAAAACAGTGGATATCCTTCTGGAAAAGCCGGGCCGGATGCCGGGCCAGTTGATTGGACGCTCTCCCTGGCTGCAATCTGTGAATGTTGATGCAAAAGCATCGCAAATCGGTGACATTATTAACGTACGAATCACCGGAACGAGCACCAACAGCCTTTTTGCTGAGTTGCTCCAGGTTCCGGCCTAGCCAAAGGAGCCGCACCGCTTGAACGGACAGGAATTGGTTTCTTCTTCATCGCGCCAGCCCCGCACCGCGAGCGACGCCAATCACTTCACCCTGACGTTCGAGAATAATCGGTTCGCCAGCGAGCTTTTCGGGCAGTTCGACCAGAATTTGAAGCTGCTCGAGGAACGTCTCGGCATCGATGCTCGCGCCCGAGGCAATTCCGTCGTCATTACTGGCGATGTGCTGGCCACCAACCAGGCGCGCCGCACGCTCGATTACCTCTATGACAAGCTGCAAAAGGGCGGCAATGTGGAGCGTTCCGACGTGGAAGGGGCAATCCGCATGGCGGTTGCCGCCGACGACCAATTGACGCTGCCGACCATGGAGAGAAAAGCCAAGTTGACGATGGCGCAGATTTCGACGCGCAAGAAAACGATCATTGCGCGCACGCCGACGCAGGATGCCTATATGCGGGCGCTGGAGCGCTCCGAGCTTGTTCTCGGCGTCGGCCCTGCCGGTACCGGCAAGACCTATCTCGCCGTCGCGCACGCTGCCCAGCTCCTGGAGCGCGGTGCGGTGGAAAAGATCATCCTGTCGCGCCCGGCCGTAGAAGCCGGCGAACGCCTCGGCTTCCTGCCCGGCGATATGAAGGAAAAGGTCGATCCCTATCTGCGCCCGCTCTATGACGCGCTTTACGACATGATGCCCGGCGACAAGGTCGAACGCGCCATCACCGCAGGTGTCATCGAAATCGCGCCGCTTGCCTTCATGCGTGGCCGCACGCTTTCCAATGCCGCTGTCATCCTCGACGAGGCGCAGAACACGACATCGATGCAGATGAAGATGTTCCTGACCCGTCTCGGCGAAAACTCGCGGATGATCGTAACGGGCGATCCGAGCCAGATCGACCTGCCGCGCGGCGTCAAGTCGGGCCTGGTGGAGGCGCTCGATCTGCTGCACGGCGTCGAAGGCATCACCATTGTCCGCTTCAAGGATACGGACGTCGTCCGCCATCCGCTGGTGGCGCGCATCGTCCGGGCCTACGATTCCACCTATGCCGCAAAGGCAGAGGAAAGCGATCCGCAGATCTGATCTGCGGCGCGAACACTCATGGCAGAACTCGATATACAAGTCAGCGTGGAGGAGGGCGATTGGCCCTCCGAAGAGGAATTGCAGGCGCTTGCCGAGCGGGTGCTTGGCGAGGCCGCGGCCTATCTCAAGAAACACGAGAAGCAGCCATTTCCGAAAATGGCGCCCGAATTGTCACTGGTCTTCACCGACGATGCCTCGATCCGCGAAATCAACGCGGAATGGCGCTCGCAGGACAAGGCGACGAACGTGTTGTCCTTCCCGGCCTTTCCGCTGGAACCCGGCGGCAAGCCCGGCCCGATGCTTGGCGATATCATCATCGCCAGGGAAACGGTGGAGCGCGAAGCCGTCGATCTCGAAAAGAGTTTTGACGAGCATTTGACCCATTTGATGGTGCATGGTTTCTTGCATCTCTTCGGCTACGACCATATGAATAATAGCGAAGCCGAAAGAATGGAGGGGCTGGAGACTCGCATTTTGGCTAGTCTTGGCCTATCTGATCCCTATGCGGGACAAGACCCCATTTGATTTGAACCCTGTCTGACCAGGAACAATGAGCGACTTTACGACACGAACGGCCCCCGAGGCCAAAGACAGCGCCGATGCGGCCTCCTCCGACGAGGTAGGCAGTAGTAGCAACGGCAAGCGATCCCAATCTTCATTCTGGGCACGCGCTGCGCGCATATTGCGCCCGGCACAGGACTCCGCCCGGCTGCGCGAGGATCTTGCCGACGCGTTGATGACCAACGCGGCCGGTGACGATGCCTTCTCCGCCGACGAGCGGGCGATGCTGCACAATATCCTGCGCTTCCGCGAGGTGCGCGTCGAGGATGTCATGGTGCCGCGCGCCGATATCGAGGCTGTGGACCAGAACATCACCATCGGCGAACTGATGATCCTGTTCGAGGAAAGCGGCCGCTCGCGCATGCCGGTCTATGCCGATACGCTGGATGATCCGCGCGGCATGGTGCATATTCGCGACCTGCTCTCCTATGTGGCCAAGCAGGCGCGCAACAAGCGCCGTGGCAGCAGCACGAAGACGGCCGCCGCCACAACGGCAGCGTCTGTCACGGAAAAGCCGACACGCTCGGCGAAGCCGAATTTTGATCTTTCGCGCGTCGATCTGCAGAAGACGCTGGTCGAGGCCGGCATCATCCGCAAGATCCTGTTCGTCCCGCCGTCGATGCTGGCCTCCGATCTCCTGCGTCGTATGCAGGTCAACCGCACGCAGATGGCGCTTGTGATCGACGAGTACGGCGGCACGGATGGTCTCGCTTCGCACGAGGACATCGTCGAAATGGTCGTCGGCGACATCGACGACGAGCACGATGACGAAGAAGTGATGTTCAAGCGCGTCTCCGAAGACGTCTTTGTTGCCGATGCCCGTGTCGAGCTGGAGGAGATCGCCGCCGCGATCGGCCCGGATTTCGACATCGCCGAGCAGGTGGACGAAGTGGATACGCTTGGCGGCCTCATCTTCTCCGCGCTAGGCCGCATTCCGGTACGTGGCGAGGTGGTGCAGGCGCTGCCAGGTTTCGAGTTCCATATTCTCGATGCCGATCCGCGTCGCATCAAGCGGGTGCGCATCACGCGCAAGCGCCATGCCGTTCGTCGCCGGCCGACCGTCAAGCTGGAAGGCGAGGCGGGGGCGTCGGAGCGCGACCTGCCTGCGCCGGAAGCGATCGCTGAGGAAACATCGGCAGAACGCAACGCGACCAGCCATTAATCGGGCGCTACGGCGGGACAAACCGCTGCTTTTTTGAAAGACTGCCGCCAGTTGATTCGCGATTGGACGGAGCTGGCGCATGGAATGGCTTTCGGGCAGGGTGATCCTCGTCTGGGGTTTCAAACGTGCGTTGCTTGCGATCCTTGCCGGGGCTATCGGCGTGCTGGCACTGCCGCCCTTCGGCTTCTTCGCGGCGATGTTCGTCTCGTTTACGCTGCTCGTCTGGCTGCTGGATGGCGTCGCCGCCGGTCCGGATAGCGGCTTTCTCGGGCGCTTGTGGCCAGCCTTCTTCACCGGCTGGCTCTTCGGCTTCGGCTATTTTGTCGCCGGCCTCTGGTGGCTCGGTCATGCGCTGCTGATCGATGCCGATGAATTCGCCTGGGCATTGCCGCTCGCAATCCTCGGTCTGCCGGCCTTTCTGGCCATCTTCTATGGCGTGGCGACCATGCTTGCCCGCATCCTGTGGTCCGACGGCATGGGGCGTGTTGCAGCACTTGCCTTCAGTTTTGGCCTGCTGGAATGGCTGCGCAGCTTCCTTTTCACCGGCTTTCCCTGGAATGCCATCGGCTATGGCGCCATGCCGACACCGCTGATGATGCAGTCGGCGCATGTGGTCGGCATGCTCGGTGTCACGGCGCTGGCGGTCTTCGTCTTCGCATCGCCCGCGCTGCTTGGCACCCGCCAGGGCCGGGTGCCGGGGATCGGCCTTGCCGTCCTCATTGCCGCCGCCCATTTCGGCTATGGCTATTATGCGCTGAGCCAGCCGGACGCGCCACTCACAGACGCTAAGACCGCGCCTGTGGTGCGCATCGTCCAGCCCTCCATCGACCAGGAAACCAAGATGGATACCGCCGCCGATCGCGCCGCCATCTTCGACAAGCATCTGGCGCTTTCGGTCCAGCCGCCGGCAAATGGCGGCAAGCGGCCCGATATCATCGTCTGGCCGGAGACGGCCGTGCCCTTTATTCTGACCGATAATCGCGATGCGCTCGCCCGCATCGCCGATCAGCTCGATGACGATCAGATCCTGATTACCGGCGCCGTCCGCGTCGAGGACATGGGACCGGGCGTCGAGCCGCGCTATTATAATTCGATCTATGTCATCGACGGCCGCGGTCAGATCGTCGGTGCATCCGACAAGACCCATCTCGTCCCCTTCGGCGAGTATGTGCCCTTCGAGCATATTTTGAGCTATCTCGGCATCGAGAATGTCGTGGAACTGCCCGGCGGCTTTTCCGCGGCCACAAAACGGCAATTGCTGACCATGCCCGATGGCGTCAAATTCTATCCGCTGATCTGCTACGAGATCATCTTCCCGAACGAGATGGCATCGGAAATCCGCCAGGCCAACGCCATCCTCAATGTCACGAATGACGGTTGGTTCGGCGACACGCCCGGCCCATATCAGCATTTCCTGCAGGCAAGAGTGAGGGCGGTGGAGCAGGGGTTGCCACTGATTCGAAGCGCCAACACGGGCATTTCAGCATTTGTTGATCCGCATGGACGGGTACTTTCCGGTATCGACTATAACCAACAGGGCTTTATTGACACTACCCTGGGTGGCGCAACCGTGTCGCGCATCGACGATAAAGCCAGGAAAACATACTTTTGGTTGATCATCGGAGTGGTCGGCATGATTGCTCTGATTTCGCGCATGGGTTTTATTTTCAGGGTGAATTGACCAAAAAACCCTAAAATTGCATAGTGCTAGATGTCCGCCTTTCGAACGTAGACTGGAGGCCTTGGGGGCGTCGGCTGCAACGTGGCGTTATAGGGGTGGTGAAGGGTACCGGGTGGCAGGTCCTGAATTCAACCTATGTTAGGGTAATATGATGATTGAGAATAAAAAGAAGCCGAACCCCATCGACATTCATGTCGGTAGCCGCATACGCCTCCGCCGCACAATGCTTGGCATGAGCCAGGAAAAGCTCGGCGAAAGCCTTGGAATCACATTTCAGCAGATTCAGAAATACGAAAAAGGCACCAATCGCGTCGGCGCCAGCCGTCTGCAGAATATCTCCAGCATCCTCAATGTCCCGGTTTCCTTCTTCTTCGAGGATGCCCCGGGCGAACACTCGGCTGCCGCAGGCGGCATGGCCGAGGCATCCAGCTCCAACTACGTGGTCGACTTTCTGTCTTCTTCGGAAGGCTTGCAGCTCAACCGCGCCTTCGTGAAAATTTCCGATGGCAAGGTCCGCCGCAAGGTTGTCGAGCTGGTCAAGGCGCTAGCAGCCGAGGCTGATGCCGAATAGCTCTTCGAAGTGGGGGACGAAGCGATAAAGTCGGGAGG
The DNA here is from genome assembly GCA_000799755.1 of Martinezella tropici. Classification (GTDB taxonomy): domain Bacteria; phylum Pseudomonadota; class Alphaproteobacteria; order Rhizobiales; family Rhizobiaceae; genus Rhizobium; species Rhizobium tropici_A. Next base: position 1,116,996 of record JUHI01000001.1, on the reverse strand, counting down.
CGGTCATTTTGGCCGCCTTTTCCGTATTTACGGCAAAATTTTATCACTTGGGCGGGGATATAAAGATATATTTATGTCCTTGTGCGGCTTGTCTTTCGAGGCGGAGGCGAATATCAAAAGCAGAGATTTGTTCTTTGAGGGGAATCCCGCATGCGCGCGAATTATCTGTTTACGAGTGAGTCTGTTGCCGAAGGTCACCCGGATAAAGTTTGTGACCGCATTTCTGATGAAATTGTCGATCTGGTCTACCGCGAAGCTGCAAAGACCGGAGTAAACCCCTGGACCGTGCGCATTGCATGCGAGACCCTTGCCACCACCAACCGCGTCGTGATCGCCGGTGAAGTGCGTCTGCCGCCGAGCCTGATGAAGAAGGACAAGGACGGCAACGACGTCATCAATCCTTCGAAGTTCAAGGCCGCCGCGCGCCGCGCTATCAAGGATATCGGCTACGAGCAGGACGGCTTCCACTGGAAGAAGGCCCGCATCGACGTTCTCCTGCACTCGCAGTCCGCCGATATCGCCCAGGGCGTCGACAACGCCGCCGACCAGCAGGGCGACGAAGGTGCCGGCGACCAGGGCATCATGTTCGGCTACGCCTGCAAGGAAACGCCTGACCTCATGCCGGCGCCGATCTACTATTCGCACAAGATCCTGCAGCTGCTCGCTGCCGCCCGCAAGAAGGGCGATGGCGAAGTCGCCAAGCTCGGCCCGGACGCCAAGAGCCAGGTGACGGTTCGCTACGTCGACGGCAAGCCGTCCGAAGCGACCTCGATCGTTCTCTCCACCCAGCATCTCGACGACAGCTGGGATTCGAACAAGGTTCGCGCCGTTGTCGAGCCTTATATCGTCGAAGCCCTTGGTGATCTGAAGATCGCTGCCGATTGCAAGTGGTACATCAATCCCACGGGCAAGTTCGTCATCGGCGGCCCGGACGGCGACGCCGGCCTCACCGGCCGCAAGATCATCGTCGACACCTACGGCGGCGCAGCTCCGCACGGCGGCGGTGCCTTCTCGGGCAAGGACACGACCAAGGTCGACCGTTCCGCAGCCTATGCGGCTCGCTACCTCGCAAAGAACGTCGTCGCCGCAGGTCTTTCCGATCGCTGCACGATCCAGCTTTCCTACGCTATCGGCGTTGCGCAGCCGCTGTCGATCTATGTCGACCTGCACGGCACAGGCAAGGGCGTCACCGAGGATCAGGTCGAAGCGGCCATCCGCAAGAACATGGACCTTTCGCCGACCGGCATCCGCCGTCACCTCGACCTCAACAAGCCGATCTACGCCAAGACCTCGGCTTACGGTCACTTCGGCCGCAAGGCTGGCCGTGACGGCTCGTTCTCCTGGGAGCGTACGGACCTGGTGAAGGCTCTCAAGGAAGCCGTGAAGCTCCGGGAAGCCGCATGATCGATACCGAGCGCCGGTCGCGGGCGACGGAAGCATTCTTCGGCCGGCGCAAGGGTAAGGCCTTGCGCGGCCAGCAGGCTGAGAAGCTGGAAGCATTGCTGCCGCAGTTCATCGTCGATCTCGCAAGCCCGGCGCCGCAGCCGCTGAACGATCTCTTCCCGGTGCCATCAGAGCGCCTGCGCCTGGAGATCGGTTTTGGCGGTGGAGAGCATCTGATCCACAGGGCGCTGGAGCAACCGAAGACCGGCTTCATCGGCGTGGAACCCTTCGTCAATTCGATGCAGAAGCTGCTGGCGCGGGTCGACGAGGCCGGCGCTCACAATATCCGCGTCTACAATGATGATGCGACGCAGGTGCTGGATTGGTTGCCGGACGGCTGTCTCGACCAGATCGACCTGCTCTATCCCGATCCCTGGCCAAAGAAGAAGCACTGGAAGCGTCGCTTCGTCTCCCAGGTGAATCTTGCCCGCTTCCACCGCGTTTTGAAGCCCGGCGCGCTCTTCTGCTTTGCCTCCGATATCGACACCTACGTCAATTGGACGCTGCAGCACTGCCAGGCGCATGGCGGCTTCGAATGGACTGCGCAGAATGCCGCCGACTGGTTGACACCCTATGAGGGCTGGCCAAGCACGCGCTACGAGGCCAAGGCGAGGCGCGAAGGGCGCTCGTCGGCCTATCTGACCTTCAAGAAGGTTTGAGTGCTCCAATTGCGGGCGGAAATTTCAGTTTGAATTATTCGCATCGTGTCGTGCGGACCGCCGCTCAAGGCGGTCTGGATCATGCGCATTCACCGCTGGGCGGGGCCGGTTCGATGCGGTCCTTGCGAGCGGTGAAGTTCACCGCCGGGCGATGCTCATGGTCAGTGCAGGCTGACCGTCTTCAGTTCGTCCTCGGCAGCACGATAGAAGGTGCTGGAGCGATTATCGGTCAAAAGGATCGGGGTGCCGTCCGCGCCGAAAAGCGCCCATAGGTCGACATCCGGATCAATATCGGGCGCTTCCGGAAAGCAGCGGGATACTTCGGACCAATCCATTTTTCTGATGTAGCCGACCTCACCGGTGCCGATATTGGCAAGTTCGGATTGGGTCAGGCGGGCGGTGGCTTCTTTCAACAACATGCTCGTACCTCCAGTATGAGGGACCAACAGCTCCAGAGCATGACGCCGAAAAGGGTAAGGGCTTCCGGTGTTTGGCTCCAGGCCGTTGTCCTACTGTGAGACCGAAATGTTAATTTTCTTTACTATGCGGTCCGGTTCCGGCCGAATGAGGTCGACGGAGAGCAGGCCGTTCTTCAGCGTGGCGCCAAGCACCTGCATGCCGTCGGCAAGGACGAAAACACGCTGGAACTGTCGGGCGGCAATGCCGCGATAGAGATAGTCGCGCTCACCCTGTTCGAGCTGTCGGCCACGGATCAGCAGCTGGTTTTCTTCCGTCGTGACATCGAGTTCGTCTTCGGAAAAGCCGGCAACTGCCAGCGTGATGCGCAGGCGTTCCGGCTCGCCGGAGAGGCGGTCGGCACGCATCCGTTCTATATTGTAGGGAGGGTAACCGTCGCTGGCCTTGGAAATTCGCTCTAGCGTCTTTTCCATAGTGTCAAAGCCCAGAAGCAGCGGGCTGGCAAAGGGAGTCGTCCGGCTCATCGTCTCAAGTCCTTGGGTGTCAAGCGACCGTTCCGGACCTGATCTTCAGCACCCGGTTGTCCCTAATATGGGAGTACGCGCCTGTGAGTGCAAGCCATGGCGCCTTCGCATTTGCGAGATCAAAATCGATGGTGAAAAATCGTTTTGTGACATCAAGAGCAGGTGCTTGACAAAGCCTGACAGGACTCGCGACAAAGCCTCTCAATCTGCACCGGAGGAAAGTTACAGATATGAGCGAACCCAGAAAAATCATCATCGATACCGACCCTGGTCAGGACGACGCCGCCGCGATCTTTCTCGCCTTCGGCAGCCGCGAGGAGATCGACGTACTCGGCATCACGACGGTCGCCGGCAACGTGCCGCTGCGGCTGACGAGCCGCAATGCCCGCATCGTCTGCGAACTCTGCAATCGTCGCGACGTCAAGGTTTTCGCGGGCGCCGACGCACCGCTGAAGCGCAAGCTGGTGACGGCGGAGCACGTGCATGGCAAGACGGGACTGGATGGTCCTGAGTTGTCCGAGCCGACGATGGAGCTGCAGCCGGGCCATGCGGTCGATTTCATCATCGATACGCTGCGCAAGGAACCGGAGGGCGCCGTCACGCTCTGCACGCTCGGCCCGTTGACCAATATCGCAATGGCCTTTCAAAAGGCCCCTGATATCGTCGGACGCGTGCGTGAGCTCGTCATGATGGGCGGCGGCTTTTTCGAAGGCGGTAACATCACGCCGGCCGCCGAGTTCAACATCTATGTCGACCCGGAGGCGGCAGATGTCGTGTTCCGCTCCGGCGTGCCGATCGTCATGATGCCGCTCGACGTCACCCACAAGCTGCTCACCCGCAAGGATCGCGTCGCCCGCATGGCTGCCGTCGGCACCCCGCCGGCCAAGGCCATGGTTGAGATGCTCGAGTTCTTCGAGCGCTTCGATATTGAAAAATACGGTTCGGACGGCGGCCCGCTGCACGATCCCACGGTTGTCGCCTACCTTCTGAAGCCGGAGCTCTTCAAGGGCCGCGAGTGCAATGTCGAGATCGAGGTGACGTCTGAACTGACCGTCGGCATGACCGTAGTCGACTGGTGGCACGTCACCGACCGCAAGCGCAATGCCAAGGTCATGCGCGACGTCGATGCCGATGGCTTCTTCGCGCTGCTGACGGAACGCTTCGCCCGCATCTGATTGAGACCCAAGTGAAAAGGCCGCCGGATCTCTCCGGCGGCCTTTTGTATTTCATCTAGCCAAAGTCGGCTCAGAACTCTTCCCAGTCGTCATGGGCGAGCGCATTGGCGCCCTGCGTCTGTGGAACCGCCTTGCGTGCCGGTGCGGCAACGGGCGGTACTGCTCGGCGTGGGGCTGCCGGAGCCCGCATCTGCTGGGCGGTTGCGCGCAATGCGCTGGCATTGTCCTGGACGGCCCGCGCGGTGCGGAAGCGCGCAACGAGCGTTTTCAGCGATTGTGCTTCCTCTGCAAGAGCCACGCTGGAAGCTGTGGTCTCCTCGACCATCGCGGCGTTCTGCTGGGTTACCTGATCCATCTGGTTCATGGCCGAGTTGATTTCCTTGAGGCCGATAGCCTGCTCGCTCGCAGAAGCGGAGATCTGGCGGATGAGGCCGTTGATCTCCATCACCTGCTGGGCGATCTTGTGCAGGGCATCGCCCGTGCGGCCGACCAGATCGACACCTTCCTTAACCTGTCCGGCCGAGGCATTGATCAGGGTCTTGATCTCCTTGGCGGCGTTGGCCGAGCGCTGGGCCAGCTCGCGCACTTCCTGGGCGACCACGGCAAAGCCCTTGCCTGCTTCACCGGCGCGGGCCGCTTCGACACCGGCATTGAGCGCCAGGAGATTGGTCTGGAAGGCGATCTCGTCGATGACGCCGATGATGCGCGAGACCTCCTGCGAGGATTGCTCGATGCCGTGCATGGAGGCAATGGCCTTCTGTACGATCTCGCCGGAATGCTCTGCATCCTGCGATGCGGCATTGACGCTGCTTGCCGCCGTGCGGGCGTTCTCGGCGCTCGAATTGACCTGCGCGGTCAGCTCGTTGAGGGCCGCTGCCGTTTCTTCGAGGCTGGCTGCCTGCTGTTCCGTACGGCGGGCGAGATCCGAGGCGCTGTTGCTGATTTCGCCAGTGCCGCTGCCGATATTGCCGACGCTCACATTGACCGTGTGAACGGTCTCTTCCAGGCTCGCCAGTGCAGCATTGAAATCCTGCTTGAGCTGGGCGTATTCGCCAGGGAAGTCGTCCGTGATCCGCTGGTTGAGATTGCCCTTCGAAAGCTCTGCGAGGTTCTGGCCGAGAATGCTGACGATATGGCGCTGCAGCGTAACGCTCTCGTTGCGTTCGCTCTCCGAGCGACGGCGTTCACCCTCGGCAGCTAGGCGCTGATCGTTGGCTTCGCCTTCCAGCCGCTTGGTGTCGGCAAGGGCAAAGCGGAAGCCTTCCAGAGCCTTGGCAACGGAGCCCACTTCGTCGGCACGAGCCTGGCCGGCGACCGGTTCGGCATAATTGCCGGCGCTGAGGCGATTGACGCTGGCGACGAGGCCGGCAAGCGGCGTCTGCACGAAGCCGCGCACCGCGGCGTAGAGAGCGAGCATCACGGCGGCAAGCACGAGAATGCCGGCGACGATCATCATATAGGTTTGGTCGCGTACCGGCGCCGCGATCGCGCTATGCGGTACGTCGATGAGAACGACCCAGGTGGCATTCAGGCCAGGGACGGCGAAGGGATAGACGACGCGGTCGAATTCCTCGCCGCCTGCCTCGGAGAGGTTCTTGAGGATGCTTGTCGACGAGGAGGTCAATGCCGCCTTGATGGCATCGGCGCCCGAGCCATTATAGTCCTTCATCAGCAGGTCCGCGCTCGGCGCGACCAGCCACTTGTTATCCTGGGAAACCAGCAGCACGCGGCCGGTGCCGAACGGCTGCATCTTCTGGAGCTTCGTGGAAAGCGAGTTGAGGGAAATGTCGACGCCCGCGACGCCGATCAGCTTGCCGCCCGACATGACGGGATAGGCGATCGAGCTCATGGTCGTCGGAACATCGGTGCCCTGCGCCAGATAGGGCGGCGTGATCGCGCCCTTGCCGCTGTCGGCGGCAAGCTTCCACCAGGCGGCAGTGTAATCATTGTCGAAGGTCGAGAACTGGATGCCGCCGTCCTTCGTCTTGGACCAGTAGGGCGAAAAGGCGCCCTTGTCGTTGACGCCCTGATCCTTGTTGCCGGCAAGCTCGGTCGTCTTGCCATCCAGCGCGCCGAGCTGCTCGCAGAACCAGCTGCCGAAGGCAAAGGCATTCTGTTCGACATTCGCCTTGAGGATGTTGATCATGCCCTTGCGGTCGAAAGTATGGCCCTCGTGACCGCGACCGATGATGGCGGCCATCGAACGGGCGGCGCTCGCCAATTCGCCGACATTGGCGGCGATTTCGTTGGAGATGGACTTGGCCTCGGTATTGGCCTGATCCATCGTCAGCGTCTCGACGCGATCCCGGGTTTGGGAAATCAGCAGAAAGTTGGAAACCAGCAAGACAACTGCGATCGCCAGCCCGGTGACCAAGATCAGCTTGGCCGCAAGCGACTTCATACGAAAGACGAACATCATTTCCTCGAAAATGCGATGCGTCGGATACACATTATCCGGATGCAAGGTCGGCGCAGGATGGCCCTGTCATGGGGCCGCCGTGAAAAATCCTGCCGGTGCCGGAGGGCCATACACGCCAGGCCAGAGGAGAATGATATGGAAGCGCAAAAATTTAATTAATTGCGCTTCGTAACACTTATGAAATTTTAGCCTTAAAGCTTCTCGGCGACTTCGCTGGCAACCGGAATGGATGGCTGCGCGCCCGGCTTCAAACAAGCGAGCGAACCGGCAACGGCGGCACGGCGCAGGCTGGCATCAAAATCCAGGCCCTGATCGAGGCTCGCGGCGAAATAGCCGCAGAAGGTATCGCCAGCGCCCACGGTGTCGACCGGCTCGATGACGAGGCCCTTGGCGCGTGAAACCTCGCCGTCACGAATGGCGATGACGCCGTCGCCGCCGAGCGTCACGATCAGCGTTTGGCCGGTTTCGCCGTGCAGGCGGACAAGAGCCGTCTCACGCTCGGCTGCCGACATGTTGTCCTGGCCGGCCAGTCGCTCGAATTCCGTTTCGTTGGCGATGACGATATCGGCAAGGCGGCCGAGGCGCGCAGCGTCGGGGATCAGCGGCGCGAGATTGAGGACGGTGCGCACGCCCTTTGCCTTTGCGGCGTTCAGCGCCGTTTCGACGGCATCCACCGGGATCTCGAACTGAAGCATCAGCGTATCGCCGGGGTTCAGCGCGGCCACAGCTGCGGCGGCATGTTCGGCCGTATTCGTGCCGTTGGCGCCGGGAACGACGGCGATCATGTTCTCCCCGTCACCGCCAACGAGGATGAGGGCCGTGCCCGTGGGCTCCGATACGCGCCGGGTGGTGGAAAGATCGGTGCCCGCCGCCTGAAGCAGATCCAGCGCAGGCTCCGCAAAGCCGTCATTGCCGACGGCGCCATTCATGCGCACATCTGCACCGGCGCGACGCGCGGCGAGTGCCTGATTGGCGCCCTTGCCGCCGGCCGCCGTCGAAAAGCCGTTGCCGGCAACGGTTTCGCCCGGCTTCGGCAAACGGTCGGTGGTGGCGATGAGGTCCATGTTGATGGAGCCGAAAATGGTAATCATGCGATGTCCTGCCCTGGGTGTTGCGCCTGCATGATCCTGCCCGAAGGCTGCCTTTGTCTTTTCGGATCATGCATCGATTGGGCGCGACACTGCCGAAGCGATCAGTCTTCGTCAACTACCCTGAGCTTGAGTTGGCTCGTTCGGTTGTCGACAGGCTTGGGCCGTTCTTCTGGCCGTACCTTGGCAGGCTCCTTCGCGGCCTCGAATTCCAGCGCCTCGATCCGCTCGCCGCGCCTTGCCAGCTTGTCGGCCGAGGTGACGATCATGTCGACATCCTTCTGCGCCACGGCGAAATGCCCTTGCAGCTTGCGCACCCTTTCATCCAGGCGCGAGAGATCGTCCATCAGATGTGCGACTTCGCTCTGAATGACGTGGGCCTGCTCGCGCATGCGCTGGTCTTTCAGCACTGCTTGAATGACCTGGATCGACAGCATCAGCAGCGACGGCGAGACGATGACGATGCGGGCACGCTGGGCTTTCTGGACGATCGCCTCGAAATTCTCGTGGATCTCGGCAAAGATCGACTCGGACGGCACGAAGAGAAAGGCCGTGTCCTGCGTTTCGCTCGGGATCAGATATTTCTCCGAGATGTCGCGGATATGAAGTTCCAGATCCCTTCGAAACTGCTGCGCGGCGATCTTGCCGTGTTCGGGAGTGGCGGCACTGCGAATGGCGTTCCAAGCCTCCAGCGGAAACTTCGCATCGATCACGAGTGGCGGCGAGCCGTTCGGCATGCGAACGGTGCAATCGGGTCGGGAGCCGTTGGATAGCGTCGCCTGAAACGCATAGGCGCCCATCGGCAGCCCGTCGGCGATGATGGTTTCCATGCGCGCCTGACCGAAGGCGCCGCGCGTCTGCTTGTTGGACAGAATAGCCTGCAGGCCGACGACATCCTTCGCCAGCGTCTGGATATTGGTCTGCGCGGCGTCGATGACGGCAAGCCTTTCCTGCAGGCGGCGCAGGTTTTCATGCGTCGAGCGTGTCTGCTCGCCGATCGTCGCCGTCACCCGCTGAGACATGCCGTCCAGGCGCTGGCCGATGGCCTGATTAAGCTCCGCTTGCCGCGAGCCGAAGACTTCGGCCATCGTGGCGAGCCGCCCCTGCATCTCTGCCTGCGATCGCAGCAGCGCCGCCATCGTATGCTCTGTACCGAGCGCATCATCCTCCGCTTGTGCCCTTCCGCGAACGAAAAGGACGATCACGGCGATCGCAAGCATTATGACGAGGCCGGTCAGAACATGGACCGTGGAAATGGCTTGGCCGAAGAGGATGAAGGACATGAAACCTGGCGCGCTGATGAAGTTCTCGTCGGAAGCATAGCAAAATTGTCGTGAATATCCAGATCAAACCGTGAACAAAATTTCGCGGCTATTTACGTCGGTTCGGCAGGCTTTCGTTGAAAAAACACAGCGTCACCGCCATCTTGGCGATTCCATCGCACAACAAGATGCGTTATGGGAAACGTCATGACGATCAAGCCACTCATCATTTTGCCCGACCCGCTGCTCCGCCAGGCTTCCAAGCCCATCGAGCAGATCGATACCGAAATTCAGCGCCTCGCCGACGACATGCTGGAAACCATGTATGACGCGCCGGGCATCGGCCTTGCCGCGATCCAGATCGGCGTTCCTCGTCGGATGCTTGTGATCGATGTCGCGCGGGAAGGCGAAGAGAAGACGCCGCTGGTTTTCATCAATCCGGAAATCGTCGCTTCGTCCGATGAGCGTTCGGTCTATGAGGAAGGCTGCCTTTCGATTCCGGATTACTATGCGGAAGTGGAGCGCCCGGCGCGCGTGACCGTCAAGCATCTGGACCGCAACGGCAAGGAACAGCTCACCGAGGCTGACGGCCTGCTGGCGACCTGCGTGCAGCACGAGATCGACCACCTGAACGGCGTGTTGTTCATCGACTATATCTCCCGCCTGAAGCGCGACATGGTGATCAAGAAGTTCACCAAGGCCGCCAAGGCCAAGGCTCTCTGATAGCAAGCCATTGAAGGATCTGTCGTGAGCGCCTATGATATCATTGATATCAAATGGAGGCGCGAATGAGTGATCTTTTGTTGCGCGGCATTGACGACAGCCTGAAGAAGCAATTGCAAGTAAATGCCAATCGGCATGGCCGCAGCCTCTCCGATGAGGCGATTGCCTTGCTGCGCCAATCGCTCGGACGTGAGCAGGATGGAAGCAAGTCGGCCGGGCAGCGATTGAGAGCCGTTCTCGGCGCGGAGAAGCTCAGCGAAGAGGAAGTCGAAGCAATCAATGCCTTTCGAAATGGGCCGGATCGCGATCCGCCCCGTTTCGAATAGGTTTGTGGCGAACGCATGATCGTTCTGGACACCAATGTCGTATCGGAGCTGCAAGGGCGACTGTATAGCGAGCGCATATTATCCTGGCTTGACGGCTTCGCTGCCGAGGCCGTTTTCTTGACCGCCATCACCGTCGGAGAAGTCCGGTTCGGGCTGGAACTCCTGGTCGAGGGAAAACGCAAGACGGCCTTGCTCGCGGAACTGGAAGCGGTAGAGGCGGAGTTTTCCGGCCGCGTTCTGGGGTTTTCCACCAACGCAGCCCATCAATACGGAATAATCTCCGCTCGACGTCACAAGCTTGGGCGAAGGATGGAAACGAAGGACGCCATGATCGCCGCCATCTGTCTTGCGAATGGCGCGACCCTGGCGACGCGCAACACAAAAGACTTCGAGGGGCTTGATCTCAAGCTCATAAACCCGTTTGAAGGCGGCTAACATTTGACCCAGATGGCGCTCGGGTCACGCGAAACTTGATAATCTCAGCCGGATGGACCGCATGTCGCTCAACATCATTTTCATGGGAACACCCGAATTTTCCGTACCGACGTTGCGGGCTTTGATCGATGCCGGGCACAAGGTGCGGGCCGTCTATACACAGCCGCCGCGCCCAGGTGGCCGGCGCGGGCTGGACCTGCAGAAGTCGCCGGTGCATCAGGCGGCCGAATTACTGGGCCTGCCGGTCTTCACGCCGGTCAACTTCAAGGACCCGGACGAGCGCCAGCGCTTTCGCGACCTCGATGCCGATGTCGCCGTTGTCGTCGCCTATGGCCTGCTGCTGCCGGAAGCGATCCTCGGGGGCACGCGCCTTGGCTGCTACAACGGCCATGCCTCGCTGCTGCCGCGCTGGCGTGGGGCTGCTCCCATCCAGCGTGCCATCATGGCCGGCGACGCCAAGACCGGCATGATGGTGATGAAGATGGACAAGGGGCTCGATACCGGCCCGGTCGCGCTCACACGCGAGGTTGACATCGGTGATACCATGACTGCTGGCGAGTTGCATGACAGGCTGATGCTCGTCGGCGCGAAGGCGATGGCCGAGGCGATGAACAAGCTGGAGCATGACGAACTGCCGCTGACCGCTCAGCCGTCCGAAGGCGTTCTCTATGCCGCGAAGATCGACAAGGGCGAGACCCGTATTGATTTCGGCAAGCCGGCGGCCGATGTCCACAATCATATTCGCGGCTTGTCGCCGTTTCCCGGTGCCTGGTTCGAAGCCGAAATCGCCGGCCGACCAGAGCGCGTCAAGGTGTTGGGTTCCGAATTGGCCGAAGGCAATGCCGTGGCCGGACAGGTTCTGACGGATGATCTCGTCATTGCCTGCGCCAACGGCGCCGTCCGGCTCACGAAGCTGCAGAAGGCTGGCGGCAAGCCGCTGGCGGCAGCCGATTTCCTGCGCGGCACGCCGATTGCGCTTGGCACCGTGCTTGCATCGGAGCAAGCCTGATGCCGCGTTACAAGATGACCGTCGAATATGACGGCATTCCCTATGTCGGCTGGCAGCGTCAGGAAAACGGCCCTTCCGTGCAGGGCGCAATCGAAGGCGCCATCCTGTCGCTGACGGGCGAAACGGTTTCGATCCGCGGCGCGGGGCGCACCGATTCCGGCGTGCACGCCATGGGTCAGGTCATGCATGCCGATCTCTCCAAGGACTGGAAGATCTATACGCTGCGCAATGCGCTCAATGCCCATCTAAGGATGGCTGGCGACCGTGTCGCCATTCTCGATATCGTCGAGGTCGACCAGAGCTTCGATGCGCGCTTTTCGGCCATCCGCCGCCATTATCTCTACCGCATCATTGCCCGCCGCGCGCCATTGGCGCTGGAAGCCGGCCGCGCCTGGTGGGTGCCGAAGGACATGGATTACGAGGTGATGCATGCCGCGGCGCAGACCCTCGTCGGCCTGCATGATTTCACCACCTTCCGCTCGGCCCATTGTCAGGCAAACAGCCCGGTGCGCACCCTCGATCGGCTGGATGTGACGCGCAGCGGCGAGCTGATCGAGATCCGTGCCACGGCGCAGAGCTTCCTGCACAATCAGATCCGCTCCTTTGCCGGCACGCTGAAGCTGGCGGGCGAGGGCAAGTGGACGCCCGATGATGTGCGCGCGGCACTCGAGGCTCGGGATCGCAAGGCCTGCGGCCCTGTCGCTCCGCCGGATGGACTTTATTTCATGCAGGTGGATTATCGCGATGGCGCCGGTTTTCCTGACGATGTCGAAAATGCCGACGACGGCGAGGACCAGTCGTAATCTCCATCGGCTATTTTAGCCTGGCGGATAGACGCCGAGGAAGCGCTGCAGGAAATCCGTCAAAAGCATGGTCGGTATCAGCAGCACCAGCGTCAACGTGCCGATGAACAGCGGATGCGTGCCGCAGATCATTCTGAGCATGCGCGCCAGCGAAAAGATGATTGCCATCATCAGAACAAGCCACAGCAGCGCCACCAGCCCGCTGGAGCCGGGAATGAAGGCAATCAACGCGATCAGCAGCGCGTTCAGATAGGATGTTGGCACGCCGAGCCAGTTTACCACGACGACGATCGGCGTAAACTTATCGCCGAAACGGAAAATCAGCAGCAATACGCCGGCCAGAACGAGCGGGATCAGCCAGTTCGCGACCTCGACCAGCGCCAGACGCAGAAAGAAGGCGAGGCCCGTCGATGTCTCCGGCGGCATCGCCGTCAGATAGGCCTTCTGCCACCAGAGCCAGGAAATACCGATCGACGGCAGGCTCCAGAAAATCGCCCAGAAAGAGCGCAGCATGCCGCGGTCCGATATGTCGAGATACTGGAAGCCGCGCGCATCCATGCGGATCAGCAGCCAGAGGCCAGACAGGTAATATTGGACTTCCCTAAAGCTCGGCATTCTCGAACCAGCGCTGGATGAAGGTCTGGTAGATCCCGGTCAGCGTTTCGAGATCAGCGACGGCCACGCGTTCGTCGACCATATGCATGGTCTGGCCGACGAGGCCGAATTCGACGACGGGGCAGTAATCCTTGATGTAGCGGGCATCCGAGGTGCCGCCGGTGGTCGAAAGCACCGGCCTTTGACCGGTGATGTTCTCGACGGCGGAGGAGAGCGAGGCGATCAGCGCGTTGTTGCGCGTCAGGAAGACTTGGCTGGGCCGTTCGGACCAGACGATGCCGTATTTCGCCGGTGGCCGTCCGGGGCGCAACGTCTGATCGGCTGCCGCAGCATCCAGACGAGCCAGGATTGCGGCCTTCAACGTCTCGACGGTCCAGCTGTCGTTGAAGCGGATGTTGAAGGTCGCGGTCGCCTTGGCGGGAATGACGTTGGTAGCGGCATTGCCGACGTCGATCGTCGTCACTTCGAGGTTGGACGGCTGGAAATTGTCTGTGCCGGCGTCAAAAGGCGGGTCGAGCAGCGCTTCCGTCAGCTTGACGATGCTGCGCACCGGGTTGTCGGCAAGGTGCGGATAGGCGGCATGACCCTGAACGCCGTGGACGGTGATGGTGCCGGAGATCGAGCCGCGGCGGCCGATCTTGATCATGTCGCCCAGCCGGTTCGGATTGGTCGGCTCGCCGACGAGCGATGCATCCCATGTTTCGCCACGCTCGGCTGCCCATTGCAGCAGCTTGACGGTGCCGTTGATCGCCGGTCCCTCTTCGTCGCCGGTGATCAGGAAGGAGATCGAGCCGGCGGGCTTGCCATGCTTCTCGATATGGCGCGCCACGGCGGCGACGAAACAGGCGATGCCGCCCTTCATGTCCACTGCGCCGCGGCCGAAAAGCTCGCCATTGGCGATTTCGGCGGCGAAAGGCGGATGGGTCCAGGAAGCCGCATCGCCGATCGGAACGACATCCGTATGGCCGGCAAACATCAGGTGCGGCCCATCCGCGCCGAGGCGCGCATAAAGGTTTTCGATATCGGGCGTTCCCGGCTCGCTTGCGGTCATGCGTTCGACCTTGAAGCCGAGCGGCAGCAGCATGTCGGCAAGTGCGGTCAACGCACCGCCTTCGGCAGGGGTGACGGAGGCACAGCGAATGAGGGTCTGCAGATTGGCGACGGGATCGGTAACAGTCATCGGGGGCAACTTATCCGGCGGGAAATGGCAAAGCGATGGCAAAGGGTCGGTGGCGACTCGAAATTCTTTGCCGCGATTCCAGCAATCGCACAGGCATGCTCACCCGGCAAGCATAAGGGAAGCGCGATATGGCGACCGCGCTTCCAAAATTTGCGGATCAATCGCGCAGCAGCTCGTTGATGCCGGTCTTCGAACGGGTCTTTTCATCGACGCGCTTGACGATGACGGCGCAATAAAGGCTCGGAGCCGGCTGGCCGTTTGCCATGGTGTTGCCGCTCGGCAGGGCGCCGGCGACGACGACGGAATAGGGCGGAACTTCACCATAGGTGATTTCGCCGGTGGCGCGATCGACGATCTTGGTGGACTTGCCGATGAAGACACCCATGCCGAGCACCGAACCTTCACGCACGATGCAGCCCTCGACGACCTCGGAACGAGCGCCGATGAAGCAATTGTCTTCGATGATGGTCGGGCCGGCCTGCATCGGCTCCAGCACGCCGCCGATGCCGACGCCGCCCGAGAGATGCACATGCTTGCCGATCTGCGCGCAGGAGCCGACGGTCGCCCAGGTATCGACCATGGTGCCTTCGCCGACATAGGCGCCGAGATTGACGAAGGACGGCATCAGGATGGCGTTGGGCGCGATATAGGCGGAATGACGTACGACAGCGTTCGGCACGGCGCGGAAGCCGGCCTCGCGGAAGCGGTTCTCGCCCCAGCCTTCGAACTTCGAGGGAACCTTGTCCCACCAGGTGGCGCCGCCGGAGCCGCCTTCGACGATCTTCATGTCGTTGAGACGGAAGGAGAGCAGAACCGCTTTCTTGAGCCACTGGTTGACGGTCCAGTTGCCGTCCGCGCCACGCTCTGCCACGCGAACCTTGCCGCTGTCGAGAAGATTGAGCGCCGTCTCGACGGCATCGCGGATTTCGCCGCGCGTCGACGTGTTCACATTGTCGCGATTGTCGAAGGCAGCCTCGATGGACTTTTCGAGGGAGGCGAGATCGTTAGCGCTCATGGGAATTCCTTAAAACGTCAGGGCCTATCGTGATTTCCGGATAATGGTCCGGAAGCGGTCGATTGGTCCTATAGCATGGAGTTCGAAAATGGAATGTCTTTTCCGCGCCGATTGAGCTTGGATTCAAGGCGTTGTAGGGGCATATGCAAGAGCTTGGGCATTCCTGTCTGCGGGCGGGAAAGGTCCGTCATGATCGATTTGAAAGGCATGAAGAAATGAGCAAGGCGAAGAACGGCAGGCTGCGGCGCAAGGATGGGGTTTGGGACCCATTGAAGACGAGTTCGGCGGACAAGCAGCGAGCCGAGTCCGTGCCGCGCACGCCGCAGTCGATGTCGCCTTCCTACCGGCTCGCCTATGCCGACGAGGATTTCCTGTGCCGCGAGGAATTGCGGCCGATCCGCCTGCAGCTGGAATTGCTGAAGACCGAAATGTCGCTGACCGAGCGCGGCATCAAGTCGACCGTCGTCATGTTTGGCGGCGCGCGCATTCCAGCCCCCGGCACCAATGCCTGGGCTGCCCGCAACGACGTGCAGCGCGCCAATCTCGAGGCGGCATCGGTCTATTACGAGGAAGCCCGCAAGTTCGCCCGGCTTTGCTCCCGCTATTCCGCCGGCTTCGATTACCACGAATATGTCGTCGTCACCGGCGGTGGGCCGGGCGTCATGGAAGCCGGCAATCGCGGGGCGGCTGAAGAAGGAGCGCCATCGATCGGCCTCAACATCGTGCTGCCGCACGAGCAGGCGC
This sequence comes from Martinezella tropici, assembly GCA_000799755.1. Classification (GTDB taxonomy): domain Bacteria; phylum Pseudomonadota; class Alphaproteobacteria; order Rhizobiales; family Rhizobiaceae; genus Rhizobium; species Rhizobium tropici_A. Next base: position 1,101,159 of record JUHI01000001.1, on the reverse strand, counting down.
CGAATGCCTATGTCACCCCGGAACTCAGCTTCAATTTCCATTACTTCGCGATCCGCAAGATGCACTTCATGGTGCGCGCCAAGGCGATCGCGGTGTTTCCGGGCGGCTTCGGCACGCTCGACGAACTGTTCGAATGCCTGACGCTGATCCAGACGGGCCGCATGGAGCGGCTGCCGCTCATCCTGTTTGGCGAGAAGTTCTGGCGCAGCATCATCAATTTCGACGCGCTTGCCGAATTCGGCACGATCGCTCCCGATGATGTCAACCTCATCAGCTTCGTCGATACCGCCGACGAGGCGTGGAAGATCGTTACCGACTTCTACGAGCACGATAACGGCCACCACGACAACGGCCACTGATACCAAAAAGCCCGCCGTCGCGGAGGCGAGGGCGGGCTTTCGTTTGTGAGACTATTGCCGGAGCGACGCGCTTACAGCAGCGGCCGGACCTGGATGTCGTCCAGGTTGACCACACCGTCGTGGTTCCGGTCCAGCCGGTCGAAGATCTTGTTCATGGCGTCTTCGGCTTCCTTCTTGCTGATCTGGCCGCTCTGGTCGGTATCGGCAAAGCGGAAGATCATCGCACCGCGCATGAAGCCGCCTTCATGCATGAAGCGGCCATGCGGTCCGTGATGGCGATGACCGTCGCCGCCCTTGTCGTTGTCATTGTCGTTTTGAGCCTGGTCGCTCTTGGACTGGTCAGCCGGAGCCTGATTGGGTTGAGCCTGATTAGCCGAGGCCTGATTATTCTGGGCCTGATTGGCTTGAGCCTGGTCGCCGCCCTGTGCCTGGCCATTCTGAGTCTGATCGCCATTGGCCTTGGCGTGCTCGGCCCGCCACTGCTTCATCTGTTCCTGACGATAGGCACGATATTCGCCGGGGGTGATTTCACCGTCATGATTGACGTCGATCTGGTCGAAGATCTTGTCGACGCCCGCCTTGACTTCATCCCGGGTAAGCTTCGTATCGCCCGGATTGCCGAATTCCTTCAGCATGCGCACGTAAAGGACTGCGGGCGAAAAATGCGGTCTGTGCCAGCGGCCTTGATGATAGTGATGATGGTGCCTGCCCCAGCCCTCGCCATCATGTTGAGCGGCGAGGGCCATCTGCGCGGCACCGCCCAGAAGCAGGGTTGCGGAAAGTCCAGCCAGAAGAAGTTTTTTCCCGTTCATCGCTTTTCCTTTCGTGTCGAGGAATGGTCAAACGATACGGCTGGCCGCGGAAAACGACCAATTAAACCTCTGTAAGGCGGATGAAACTTTGGTAACCCCATTCTAATGAATGGTTAAACCAACGTCTTGAGGAAGGCGGTGAGGTCGTCGGTCACATAGTCGATGTGGTCGTCTTCCCCGGTCGTTCGCTCCCACCATTCGACGACGGCTGTCTCGAGATTTTGCGGCACGAGAAGCACCGTCTTCATGCCGAGCGCCTTGGGTACGGTGAGGTTGCGCGGCAGGTCCTCGAACATGACGGCCTTTTTGGTGTCGACGCGATTGAGGCTCATGAACTTGTCGTAAGTCGTCCCGGCCGGCTTCGGCACGTAGTCGGCTGCAACGATGTCGAAGATGTCGTCGAAATTGTCGAGGATACCGAGAGCGCCGGCGGTCGCTTCCGCGTGCTTGACGCTGCCGTTGGTGAAGATGAACTTGCGTCCCGGCAGCGCCTTGATAGCGGCGGCGAGCTCCGGCTGCGGCGTCAGCGCGGAATAGTCGATCGCATGCGCCTTCTCCAGGAAATCGTTGGGATCGATGCCGTGATGGATCATCAGCCCCTGCAAGGTCGTGCCGTGCTCGAGGTAATATTGCTTCTGCAGTTTGCGGGCGTCTTCTCGCTCCATCTGCAGAAGAGCAGAGACATAAGCCGTCATATTCTTGTCGATCTGCGCGAAGAGATCAACATGATGCGGATAAAGCGTGTTGTCGAGATCGAACACCCAATCGCGGATGTTCGAGAAATCTGATGGCTGGGAGAGTGTTTTTGTCTGGCTCATGGGCTCTTATCGCATGTGCGCTCCCGGCAGGGGAAGGAAAATATTCGTCCTGCGACAAGTAGGTCGGATCGGGGAGATTGCCGGATGATCCAATGCCGGCTATGATTTTACTATTGATTTCCGGGGTTTTACTCTATTTGCCATGTGAGGGGGAGCTTACGCTCTTTCTGGTCGCGGAGGAGAAATCACCCGGCCGGGCTTTTCGGAGGGGATGCGATGAGTCAGGTGGAGAAGGCACAGGAATTCGCGCGGCTGCACAAGAAGGGCGAGCCGCTGATCCTTTTCAATATTTGGGATGCAGGCTCTGCCAAGGCCGTTACCGAGGCCGGTGCAAAGGCGCTGGCGACGGGAAGCTGGTCGGTTGCCGCCGCCAACGGCTTCGGCGATGGTCAGGCAATCCCGCTATCGCTGCTGGCGGTTACGGCCAGGCTGATTTCGGTGACGAGCCCCTTGCCTCTGTCGGTCGATTTCGAGGGCGGTTATGCCGTTGAACCCGAGGAAGTCGCCGCCAATGTCGAAAAGATCATGGATCACGGTGCCATCGGCATCAATTTCGAGGATCAGGTGATCGGCGGCCAGGGCGTTCATCCAATCGAGGCGCAGACGGCACGCATTCGCGCCATCCGGGAAATGGCCGATCGCCGCGAGCTGCCGTTGTTCATCAATGCCCGCACGGATCTTTTCCTGCAGGAAAGCGACACGGCGCATCATCAGCTCCTGCTGGACGAGGCCTATCGCCGCGCCGACGCTTTCGCTCAGGCAGGCGCAAGCGGCTTCTTTGCGCCGGGGCTTGTCGAGCCGGACTTGATCGGGGCCCTTTGCGAGCGCTCGCCTTTGCCTGTTAACATCATGGTGCGCCCGACGACGCCCGACAACGAGACCATGGCAAGGCTGGGCGTCAGCCGTATCAGCTATGGGCCGGCGCCCTATCGATCGATCATGGGAATGCTGAAAAGCGAGGCCGAGGCCATCTACCGGCCGGCTTGAGCACAATAGCAGCCAGCAATACTACCTTCGACAGATGGGCACTTTAGGTAAACCACGACAGGAGCGAATATGTCTGAGCGCGACACCAGGCTCCACGGTAGCTGGCGGCTGATTTCCTTTGAGACTGAGCTTCAGGATTCAGGAGAGCGCAGCCAACCATGGGGCGACCACCCCAATGGGCGCCTTATTTTCGGCTCTGATGGGCGGATGATGGTGCTGGTTACCGCAGGTGCGCGGGAGCCAGGGACGACGGATGAGAAACTGCTGGGACTTTTCCGTACCATGATGACCTATACCGGACGGTATAGGATAGAGGAGGATAGGTTCATCACCAGGATCGACTCATCCTGGAATGAAGCCTGGAACGGCAGTGAGCAGGAACGCTTCTACAGGCTTGATGGAGACACGCTCGAGGTTTCCACGGGCTGGATGCCCAATCCGTTGGTATCGGGAAATCCAATAGGAAGGGCAGTTCTCGGGTTTAGACGCGAGTAGCGTCCCCTGCGCTGGGTTCGCAACCAGTCGCCGGCTTGCAAACCAACACCTCGCGCTGATCATGCGGCCGGTGGTGTTAATCCAAGCCATCATTGTGTCCATTGGGCTTCGCAGCCCAACGGAAACACAGCAGATTGAAATCACCCGATTTCTCTTTCAGTCAGCCTCTGAGACGCTGCGGCCTTTAAGGGACGATCAGCGTGCCGGCGCCGCGCTCGGTGAAGATTTCGAGCAGCACCGAATGGGCCGTCTTGCCGTTGAGGATGACAACGCCCTGCACGCCGGCCTTGATGGCGTCGATGCAGGTTTCGACCTTCGGGATCATGCCGCCGGAAATCGTGCCGTCGGCGATCAGCGCGTGCGCCTGTGACACGGAAAGCTCCTTGATCAGCTGACCCTGCTTGTCGAGCACGCCGGGAACATCCGTCAGGAACAGCAGGCGCGTGGCGCTGAGCGCGCCGGCGATCGCGCCGGCGAAAGTGTCTGCGTTGATGTTGTAGGTGGCGCCGTCGCGGCCGGGAGCGACCGGGGCGATGACGGGGATCATCTCCGACTTGGCGAGCAGGTCGAGCAGCGTGCGGTCGACTTCGACCACCTCGCCGACGAAGCCGAGATCGAGGACGCGCTCGATGTTGGAATCCGGGTCCTTGATGGTCTTGTGCGCCTTTTCGGCGAAGACCATGTTGCCGTCCTTGCCGCAAAGGCCGATCGCCCATTCGCCGGTCTGGTTGATCAGCGCGACGATTTCCTTGTTGATCGAGCCGGCGAGCACCATTTCGACGATCTCGACCGTCTTCTGGTCGGTGACGCGCAATCCGCCTTCGAATTTCGATTCGATGCCCATCTTCGTCAGCATGGCGCCGATCTGCGGACCGCCGCCATGAACGACGATCGGGTTGACGCCCGACTGCTTCAACAGGGCGATGTCGGCGGCAAAGGCCTTGCCGAGTTCAACATTGCCCATGGCATGGCCACCGTATTTCACGACGATGGTCTTGTTTTCGTAGCGCTGCATATAGGGCAGCGCTTGGGCGAGCAGGTTGGCTTGGAGTTCGCTGTGGGCTTCGGACATGGTGCACCCTTCGGAATTGATCGCGGCCTTTTATCTCAAGTTTTTGACAGAGGGAATAATGATGTCGGCATTAAAGCATGTCACGCAAGAGTGTGCAGCGGTTTTGCGATAACGGCATGCGTGGAATCAAAGACCTAAAGCGCGAAAAGCGAATCTGAAACATCGCACCGGGCTTTAGTTGACGCTATGTCACATTAGCGTCGCTGAAATTGATAGCGCCGGCACGTTTGCCGATGCGCAGTTTTCTTCTAAAGATGATGCAGACGTCGCAACCGGGGATTTGGATGGCGAGCCAGGAGACGGAAGCGCTGATCGGCCGCATCGCCATGCGTGACCAGAAAGCCTTTGCTACGCTCTACAAGCGCACGAGCCCGAAACTCCTCGGCGTTTGCCTGCGTATTGTCGGTAACAAGGCGGATGCGGAAGAGGTCTTGCAGGAGGTCTATATCAAGGTCTGGCAGCGGGCCGAGCAATTTACCGCGGCGGAAGGGCCTGCCATGCCCTGGCTGACGGCGATCGCGCGCAATCGAGCCATTGATTTCATCCGCGCTCGCAAGCCTGTAGCCGACGAAATAGACAGCGCTTACGATCTCGCCGATCTCGAACCCGGTCCCGAAGAGCAAGCAATCGTGAAGGGAGAGGGAAGGCGGATTGACAGGTGCATGGAAGAGTTGGAAGCTGATCGCGCGCGGGCAGTTCGCAGCGCCTATGTCGAGGGCTTGAGCTACCAGGAGCTCGCCGATCAACACGCTGTGCCACTGAATACGATGCGCACCTGGCTGCGCCGAAGCCTGATCAGACTGAGAGAGTGCATGGACCGATGAGTACGCCCGATCAAAGCAAGGGAGGCCGCTCCCGCGACGAAGTCCTGGCCGGAGAATATGTGCTTGGCGTGCTTTCCCTGGAGGACAGGCAGAAGGTCGAGCGTCGCATGCGCAGCGATCGCCAGTTTGCCGCCATCGTCAGCCGCTGGGAGCAAAATCTCTCGGAATTCAACGAGGAATACGAAACGGTGACGCCAGCGCCCGCCGTATTTCCGAGGATCGAAAAGCGGATTTTCGGTGAAGCTGCATTTGGCGCCCATATGTGGAATTCACTGATGCTTTGGCGCACCGTCGCCTTCGGCTCGTTGTTTCTGGCCGCTGGCGTCCTCGTCTTTGCGATCACCAACGAGGGTGGCTTGCGCACGAGCTCAGGCAAGCAGCTCACCGCATCCCTTTCCGGCCAGAGCAGCCCTTTCAATCTCTTTGCCAATTATGACGTCGCCAATGGGCGCTTGAAGGTGACGCCGATCGCGGCCGGCAAGCCCGAGGAGAAATCGCTGGAGCTCTGGCTGATTCGCGGCAGCGATCCTGCCGAGGCTCTCGGCATCCTTCCACCGTCCGGCGATGGCGAAATCGTCCTGCCGCCGGAACTTCACGGTAAATTGACCGAAGGCGCGATCATTGCCGTCAGCGTCGAACCCTTCGGCGGCTCGCCGACCGGCAAACCCACGGGCGATGTGATCGCCTCCGGCACGATCCATCTGCCCTGAGGAATTTCGTCTCGCGAAAATCGATCGAGGCCGAAACTCTTTGTGGGGGCGCTCCGTATCTTCTTCCGACCCCGCCTGATCGGGGCAATAGAGAGGAAGAGGAGACGTCATGATCAAGACCGTGTTTCGCATTGCTGCCGCGGCCGCGATGCTGTCAGCCGCCGCCAGCCTTGCCTACGCCAAGGACCCGATGGTGGGTGGCGCTGCGATGTATGCCAACAAGAACATCATCCAGAATGCAGTGAACTCCAAAGATCACACAACGCTGGTCGCTGCCGTCAAGGCGGCCGGTCTCGTCGATACCCTTGAAGGCAAGGGGCCATTCACCGTCTTCGCGCCGACCAATGAAGCCTTCAAGCAGCTGCCGGCAGGCACTGTGGAAACGCTGCTGAAGCCTGAGAACAAGGCGAAGCTGGTCAAGATCCTGACATGCCATGTCGTGGCCGGCGACGATATGGCAGCCGCCATTAAGAAATGGGCGATGAGCAAGGGCGGCGAATACGAGCTGAAGACGGTCGGCGGCTGCACGATTAAGGCCATGGACAAGGGCGGCAAGCTGACGCTGACCGATGAAGCCGGCGGCACCGCTCACATCACCATCGCCGACGTCAAGCAGTCGAACGGCGTCATCCATGTGGTCGACAAGGTGTTGTTGCCGAAAATGTAATCCTCCGCGCGGCAACACGGCCGCCGCCCCTTACGCGGGGTCGGGAGCGGCGGCCTCATTCGACTGAAAGTGTAACTAAACCGGAATGCCGACCGTCAGGCCGATGGCCTCGCGCAATTCCTGCAGACCCACTCCCTTTTCCGAGGAGGTGGCGAGGATGCCGGGATAGGCGGCGGGGCGCTTGCGGATTTTTTCTGCGGTTTCAGCCAGCAGCTTCGGCAGGCCGGCTTCCTTGATCTTGTCCGTCTTGGTGAGCACGATCTGGTAGGAAACGGCGGCCTTGTCGAGCAAATCCAGCACGTCAGCGTCGTTCTTCTTGATCCCGTGGCGGCTGTCGATCAGCACATAGACGCGCTTCAGCGTCGTGCGCCCGCGCAGATAATCGAAGACCAGCTTCGTCCAGGCGTCGACCTGATCCTTCGGTGCTTCCGCGTAACCGTAGCCGGGCATATCGACCAACGCCATTGGCGGCAGGTCACCGCTTTCGCCGGAAAAGCCATCGGGAACGAAATAGTTGAGTTCCTGTGTGCGCCCCGGCGTATTCGAGGTACGCGCCAGCCCCTTGTGTCCGACCAGGGCATTGATCAGCGACGACTTGCCGACATTGGAGCGACCGGCGAACGCGATTTCCGGCGGCCCTTCCGGCGGCAGAAATTTCATGGACGGCACCCCGCGGATGAAAATCCACGGACGCCCGAAGAGCGGCTTGTCGTCTTTTGTCGTCTGGTCGGCCATTTGCTCAGTCTTTTACCTAGTTTGATGGTCTGGCTTCGGGGTTTTGTCCGGGAAAGTCAAGTTTTGATCGATATGTGGAGGCAGGTTGCGGACCCACACGCATGCTGCCATGCTGCGTGCATGGAACAAAATGCCTCGGAACACGATGATGCGATAGAGATCCGCCTCGATCCGAGAGAAGCGCTTGTTTTGTTCGAACTTCTGTCCCGTTGGTCCGATCCACAGACAACGCATACTCCCGACGAGCTGTGTTTCGAAAGCTCTGCGGAGTGCGCCGTGTTGAACGGCCTGCTCGCGGATATTGAGAAGCAGCTCACAGCTCCTTTCAAGCCTGAATACGAGCAGATTCTCGCCGATGCCCGCAGCTTCCTGGCAGCGCGCTGGAATTATCCGACTCTTCGTGGATGAGCTTTTCCAAGCTGACGGTCCGAGCCGGAATGCGCATGCACAGTCGTGGCGGTCCTGCAAAATCCGCAATTGCTGCACCGCGGCACTACCGAAGTCGTGCTAAGGCTCGATGCCATGAAAATCACCACGGAACAAAGCTATCGCAGGCGTATCGCCCGGGTCATCGAAGCGATCATGCTCGATCCCGCGGCACCGCACTCCGTCGAAAGCCTGGCTGATGTCGCCCATTTCTCGCCTTTTCATTTTCACAGGCTCTACCGGGCGATGACGGGCGAGAGCGTCGCGGCGACGATCCGCCGCGTGCGGCTTGCGCAGGCGGCCTATCAATTGGCGACAGGTCCTTCCTCCGTTACCGATGCCGCGCTGGAGGCGGGGTATGACAGCTCCCAGAGCTTCGCGCGTGCCTTTCGCAGCATGACGGGTCTTACTCCAACCGATTTCCAGCTGCAGCAGCAGGCGATCACAACAAATCTGCCCTCCGTTACTGTCCTCGACCAGCCTCCCGCAAAAGCCTTCGGGTTGCATCACCAGGGGCCGGCCCAGACGATACCGCATACCTTTCGCCGGCTCGCGCAAAGGCTGGCGGAACGCGGAAGCGCATGGCACGACATGACCCGCATAGGCATCGGTTCCGGCGATCCCGAGCAGGGCGAGGGGTTCTGGTATTTCGCGGGCGTCGTGCTGCCGCCGGATGACCCTGCCGCAGACGGCCTGGAGCAATGCGACATGCCTGGCGGCCTCTACGCCCGCTATCGGCTCATGGGGCCATATACCCTCATTTCACCGACCTTTCAGACACTCTTCGGCGGCTGGCTGCCACAGAGCGGCTACGAGCCTGACGACCGTCCCGTAATTGAGGCCTATCTCAACCATCCGGCCAAGGTGGCGGAGCGCGAAATAGCCACCGATCTGCTGATTCCGTTGCGTCGCACCGCAGACTGAACCGCTTGAGATCTGATTTCCGAATTGAACATGCCGCCATCAGGGCCAGCGTGCCGATGTCATTCGCCCCTGTCCCCCTCGATCAAGTTCCCGGAGAAGAAAATGCGTCTTTCGAAGATAGGAATTCTACTAGCACTCGGCCTGGCCGCCTCATCGGCTCAGGCGGCGGGTCTGGCATCCATTAAGGTGCCGGCTAGCGTTGATGGTCAGGCGCTGAGCGCCTTCGTCTGGTCGCCCTGCGCGACGCCGCCGGAGGAGGTGAAGCTCGGACCGATCACCTTGCCGGCAGCGCGCAATTGCCCGATCGCCGGCACCAAGCTGCCGCTCATCATCATCTCGCATGGGCACGGCGGCGGCTCTCTCAATCATCATGACACGGCGGAGACGCTGGCCGATGCCGGCTTTCTTGTGGTCGCGCTCAACCATCCAGGCGACAATTTTTCCGACCTCAGCCGGGCGGGCGACATCTCGATCATGTTTCAGCGGCCGCGGGACATAAAGCGCCTGCTCGATTTCCTGCTCGCCGATTGGCCGCAATCAACGAAGATCGATCCGGACCGAATCGGCTTCTTCGGCTTCTCGCGCGGTGGATACACTGGTCTCGTGCTTGCGGGCGCAGTCCCCGATTTCCATGATTCCACCGTTCCGTGCCCGGAGCCGGCCCCGATCTGCGGCGAGATTCGCCGCAACGAAATACCGGCCGATCCGCTTGTAGGCGATCCGCGCATCAAGGCCCTTGTCCTTGCCGATCCGCTGAGCTTCTTTTCGACGAAGGAAAGCCTGAAGGCGGTCGGCGCGCCAATCCAGCTCTGGAGTTCGGAGCATGGCGGCGATGGCGTGCTGCCTGACAATGTCGCGGCGCTGACGGCCAACTTGCCTGACAAGCCGGATTTCCACGTCGTGCCCGGTTCGGCCCATTTCGCCTTTCTGGCGCCATGCCCGCCCGCCCTGGCCGGATCTCAGCCGGAGATCTGCATGGACCAGTCGGGATTTGACAGAGCCGCATTTCATAAGACGTTTGATGGCGCCGTTCTCGAATTCTTCCGCAGGAACCTCGCGTCTGAGCGCAAGAGCTGACAGGGGCGGAGATAACCGTCCGGTTCGTGTCGAAGCAGAAGCTGAAAAAGAAAAGCCCCGCCGGAGCGGGGCTTTTGGCGTCATTTCGATGGCGCCGGTTTTCGTTTGAACAGGTTCTTCAGATTGTCGAAGAGCTCCAGCTTTACACCGTGGCGCTTCATGATGATCGACTGCTGAACGACCGAGAGCGTGTTGTTCCAGGCCCAGTAGATCACGAGACCCGCCGGGAAGCTTGCCAGCATGAACATGAACACCAGCGGCATCCAGTTGAAGATCATCGCCTGGGTCGGGTCCGGTGGCGTCGGGTTCATGCGCATCTGCAGGAACATGGTGACACCCATGATCAACGGCCAGACGCCGAGATGCAGGAAGGTCGGAGCAGCAAACGGCAGCAGGCCGAAGAGATTGACGATCGAGGTCGGATCGGGAGCGGAAAGGTCCTGAATCCAGCCGAAGAACGGTGCGTGGCGCATCTCGATGGTGATGTAGATCACCTTGTAGAGCGAGAAGAAGATCGGGATTTGCAGCAGCACCGGCCAGCAGCCCGCGATCGGATTGATCTTCTCTTCCTTGTAAAGCTGCATCGTCGCCTGCTGCAGCCCCATTCGGTCGTCGCCGAACTTGGCTTTGAGCTCTTCCATCTTCGGCTGCATGCGCTTCATGTTCGCCATCGAGGCATATTGCCGGCTGGCGAGCGGGAAGAAGAGCGCCTTGACGACGATGGTGGTGCAGAGGATCGCGACACCGAAATTGCCGAAGTAGCGGAAGAAGAAATCCATCAGCTTGAACATCGGCTTGGTGATGAAATAGAACCAGCCCCAGTCGATCAGGCGGTCGAAGCGCGGGATCGAATAGCTCGTCTCATAGCGATCGATGACCGGAACTTCCTTGGCGCCGGCGAAGACCAGGTTCTTCAGATCCTGCGACTGGCCGGGAGCGATGGTGACGGCATCCTGCTTGTAATCAGCCTGATAGCGTGGCGTGCCATCGGTAAAGTGCGAGAAACGGGCGTCGTAAGCCGTCGACTGCGGCGGCACGATGGTCGCGGCCCAGTACTTGTCGGTCATGCCGAGCCAGCCGCCGGTCGCCTTGGCAGGCGTCGTGGCTTCTTTCTCGGTCGACGCATATTTGGTTTCGATCAGGCCGTCGTCGCCGATGACGCCGATGAAGCCTTCATGCAGAACGTAGGCGGACGGCGTTTCCGGCTTGTTGTAGCGGGTGACGCGGCCGTAGCTCGACAGCGAAACCGGAGCCTGGCCGCTATTGGTGATCTTGTCGGTGATCGTGAACATGTAGCGATCGTCGACCGAGATCGTGCGCGCGAAGGTGACGCCCTTGTCATTGGTGTAGCTGAGCGTCACCGGCGTCTTGTCGGTCAGCTTGTCGCCGCTTGTCAGTTTCCAAACGGTCGAAGGGCCGGGAACGGCGCCGGTCGCGTCGCTGCCGACATAGCCAAGTTCGGTGAAGTAGCCGTTCTTGGTGTCGGCCGGGCTGAACAGCGTGATGATCGGGCTGCTCTTATCGACGGTCTCGTGATAGGCCTTGAGCTGGAGGTCGTCGAAACGCGCGCCTTCCAGGTTGATGGAGCCAGCGAGGGCCGGCGTGTCGATGACGACGCGCGACGAAGCGGTGTTGGCGACCGACTGCTCAAGGGTGAGGACCGTCGGCGTCGTCTGGCCGCCTGCTGGCAGCGAACCGTTTACCGCGGCGCCCGCTGCAGCCGGCTGCGTTGTCTGAGCCTGCTGCGCCTGCTGGTGCGCCTTGGCGGCCTGTTCGGCCTGGCGCTGCGCTTCGAGGCGCGGATTCATGTAGAAAAACTGCCAGCCGAGAACAATCAGCACAGACAGTGCAATTGCTATGAAGTAATTGCGGTTGTTTTCCATCATACTTTCCTGGAGCGGTCGTTTTCCGACCGCCGATGTTTCGGCCTGTTTTCGACGCGGCTTACGAGTTCGCTTGCCAGTTTTTCGAAAGGCGCGGTCAGTACATCGCGCCGCGCGACAACCACATAGTCGTGTCCGGGCTGCATTGCAAACCCTGCATGAAGCCGCACGGCTTCTTTCAGCCTGCGCCGCATGCGGTTGCGCTCCACCGCGTTGCCATGTTTTTTGGTGACGGTAAAACCAACGCGGGGCTCGGCGTCGGCAAGCTTGCGGTCCAGCACCTCAATGAGGAAGAAGCCGCCTCTGCGCTTCTCGCCTTCGCGGACTGCAAGAAACTGCGGCCGGCTTTTCAGCCGCCCGACAGTCTTTTTTGGTCGTTCATTCGTCAATTTGCCCGCCATCCTGGATCATCGGGCACTTCGGCCCTTAGGCCGAAAGACGCTTGCGGCCGCGGTTACGGCGAGCAGAAAGAACTGCGCGGCCGCCCTTGGTGGCCATACGCGCACGGAAGCCGTGGCGACGCTTGCGGACAAGCTTGGATGGTTGGTAGGTACGCTTCATTTATTTAAACACCGCGGAGTGCGGCCCTTCTTGAGCTTTGCTTCAATAGCAAGGAGCGTTGTTGATTATGGCGAACGGACTTGGCCCGCAAATGCAGGCTCCGTGACCGGACGTGCGCGGGCTTATACGGATCAAGGCCCCGGAAGTCAATTATACCGGCGCAGATTCCTTGGAAACGGCCTGTTTCAGCCGAATGATCGGCGTCGGCAATTTGCAAAGTAAATTTAAGCAATGCATGAAATATGCTCAGAAATAGGCCGTGTATTGGCAAAAGATACTTCAAGGTAACGTTAATGAATTTCGTCGATATCTGGAATATCGCCGGAAAATCCATCGATTTGTGGGGGATGGGTCGGCGTCGGAGGTCTATTGTGAAAATTCGCGGCAAAATAAATCTGCTCGTCTCGGTCATGGCCGGCACGGCATTGTTGATCGGCGGCATGGCCCTCTATGCGCTGCAGCAATACGACATCAAATTGCAGAGCTACGAGCAGACTGCCAACCGTGCTTACATGGGAGAGCGCCTGAACCGTTATGTCACGGCGGTGGTCATGGAAGCGCGCGGCATCTATGCCGCAGCCTCGGCAAAGGATTCCAAGGGGTTTGCCGACGGATTGATGGCCGATCTGGATGAGATCGACAAGGTGCTCGCGACCTGGTCGCCGCTGGTCCCGAGCGCGCAGAAGACAGAATTCGGCAAGCTGCAGGCCCGTGCCCAGGAATTTCGGGTCTTCCGCACGGAGACGGCGAGGCTTGGCGTGACGGATGGTCCCGATGCGGCCAGCAAGCAGGGCAACAACGAGGCGAACCGCGCCAACCGCAAGGCTTTCCAGGCTGAAATCGATGCGGTCGTGAATACGGACAAGGCCGAGCTTGCAAAGGCGGAGGCCGAGATCGAAGCCTTCAACAACAATGTCCTCTGGGTGGTCCTTGTCATCATGGTCGCCGGCATCGGCGCCGGCGTCGGTCTGGGCGCCTATATCGGTACGGTTCATCTGAGCCGCCCGATCCGCAAGGTGACGGACGCCATCAAGAATGTTGCAGACGGCCAGTTCGACATGGATGTGCCGTTTGCCGGCCGCCGCGACGAGATCGGCGAGATGGCGAGGGCTGTCGACATCTTCAAGGAAAATGGCAAGGCCGTGCAGCGGATGAATGCCGAGGAAACCGCCATGCGGGCAAGAAGCGACGAGCTTCAGTCGAGCATGTCCCTGGCGGTCTCGGCCGCTGCTGCCGGCGATTTCAGTCAGCGTATCGGCAAGGACTACGGCGACGTCAATCTCAATCGCTTCGCGGGCAACGTCAATGAATTGCTTGTGAGCGTCGATACCGGCATCGGTGAAGTCCGTCGCGTCATCGCGAGCCTGGCTGAGGGCGATTTGACGCAGGCCATGAAGGGTGAATTCCAGGGCGCCTTCGCCGAGTTGCAGCAGAACGTCAACGCGACATTCGTGACGCTGAAGAGCACCATGCGCGAAGTGCGCGAGACAACGGGTTCCATCAACTCCAATACCAACGAACTGCGCCACGCCAGCGACGATCTTTCCAAGCGCACGGAACAGCAGGCTGCGGCTCTGGAGGAGACCTCGGCGGCGCTCGATGAAATTACCTCCGTCGTGCAGAACTCCACTGAGCGGGCACGCGAGGCGAGCGTCATGGTCAGCGAGGCCAAGGATGACGCCGCACGCTCCGGCACCGTCGTCCGCAACGCCATCGACGCCATGGGGCGTATCGAGCAGGCCTCCGGCGAGATCAGCCAGATCATCGGCGTCATCGACGATATCGCTTTCCAGACCAATCTTCTCGCGCTGAACGCCGGTGTTGAAGCAGCCCGCGCCGGCGAGGCGGGCAAGGGCTTTGCGGTCGTTGCCCAGGAAGTGCGCGAGCTGGCCCAGCGCTCGGCGACAGCCGCCAAGGATATCAAGGCCCTGATCGGCAAGTCGGGCGACGAAGTACAGATCGGCGTGAAGCTGGTGCAGGCGACCGGCGAAGCGTTGTCGTCCATCGAGGCACGCGTGCTCAAGATCAACGATCACATCCACTCGATCGCAACGGCGGCGCGCGAGCAGGCGACAGGGCTTTCCGAGGTGAACAACGCCGTCAATCAGATGGACGAGGTCACGCAGCGCAACGCCGCCATGGTCGAGGAGACATCGGCCGCGACCCATCGTCTGGCCGCCGAAGCCGATGGCCTTGTCCATCTCGTTTCCCGCTTCAAGGTCGATGCGGTCAATGTGTCCGCACCGGTGGCGGCCCGTGCCGAAGCGCATCGCCCAGCGGCCTCGCCGGCTCGCCGGATGATCGACAGGGTCGCGTCTGCCTTCGGTGGCGGGACGCTCGCGCCAGCCGCCGCTGCGCAAGGCTGGGAGGAATTCTGATCCTTGATCAAGAAGGGTTGGCCGATGCGCCCGAGTGTCGCGGCCGGCCCCTTCCGCTTGCCAGATCGCGGGGGCGATTGGAAAAAAGCCCACAATCGCCTATTATCTAGTTTCGATCAGGTCGGCAGCATTTCGCTTTGCGGCGAAGCAGGACAGTTGAAATGGACAGTGGGCAGGACAAGGGTGCCGTAAAGGGCGGCAAGGTCGACAAGGGCCGCCTGGCGCAATTTTGTCGTCCTACCGGCATCTTCGGCGGCCTCTCCGGCAAGCTTCTCCTTCTCACCATCGTCTTCATTTCGCTGGCGGAAGTGCTGATCTTCGTGCCCTCCGTCGCCAATATGCGGCTGCGCTGGCTGGAGGATCGGCTGAATACGGCCGCCGCCGCCGCCATCGTCATCGATGGCCTGCAGCCGGCCGAACTGCCGCGCGCGCTGCAGAAGGAAACGCTGATGGCCACGGGCACGCGGGCCATCGTTCTGCGCAAGGACGGCACGTCGCGCCTGCTGGCAACGGCCGAGATGCCGGCCTCCGTCGATGAGAAATACGATCTCAGCGACGTGTCCCAGCTGACCGCGATCAAGGATGCGCTCGATACGCTGCTGTTTGGCGGCAACCGCATCATCCGTGTGTTCGGACCCGTCGGCGGCGATGCCAATACGGGCATCGAGGTGGTGCTGAAGGATACGCGCCTACGCAATGCGATGCTTGCCTATTCGACCAGCGTGTTCTTCGTCTCGATCCTGATCTCGCTGTTCACCGCGACGCTGATCTTCTTTGCGATCAACCGCATGATGATCCGCCCGATTCGCCGGCTGACGGACAGCATGCAGGCCTATTCGGACGATCCGGAAGATCCCGGCCGTATTCTTGCGCCGGAAAAGGGGCGTGACGAGCTTGCCGTGGCGGGCCGGCATCTCGCCGCGATGCAATCGCAATTGCAGAAGACGCTGAAGCAGCAGAAGAATCTGGCCGCCCTTGGCCTCGCCGTGTCGAAGATCAATCATGACATGCGCAATATCCTCTCGGCCGCGCAGCTGATGTCGGACCGACTGGTCGATGTCGACGATCCGATGGTCAAGCGCTTCGCCCCGAAGCTGTTGCGCACCATCGATCGCGCCGTCGGCTATACGACCGAAGTGCTTTCTTATGGGCAAACGTCCGAATCGGCGCCGCGCCGGCGCAAGATCCACCTGCTCGAGCTGATCGAGGAGGTGCGCGATATCCTGGCGATCGATCCGGAGAGCGGTATAGAGTTTGCCGAACAGTTCAGCCCGGATCTGGAGGTCGATGCCGACAGCGAGCAGTTGTTCCGCGTGATCCACAATCTCTGCCGCAATGCCCATCAGGCGCTGATCGCTTTCGGCGATTCGGAGCCCGACAGTGTCAGGCGCATCACCGTTTTAGCGCATCGGATCGGCAGCGTCGTCAGCATCACCGTCGACGACACCGGCCCAGGCATGCCGCAAAAGGCGCGGGAGAATCTTTTCACGGCTTTCCGCGGCTCGGCGCGTTCCGGCGGTACGGGCCTCGGCCTCGCGATCGCCCGCGAGCTCGTCCTTGCCCATGGCGGCACCATCGCACTTGTCGAAAAACCGTCCGCCGGTACGCAGTTCCGTATCGAAATCCCCGACCGTCCTGTGTCCCTTGATGATTACCGCAGCAGAAGCTTACAAGAAAACTGATTGTTTTCAGTCTCTTGGCATCAACATGCACGAAAATCGCGATCTTTTTCAGAAATCCACTTGCATTCCCTCAAGGGAGGCTTTAGAGAACCGCCCACGCCAACGGTTTCTTCCGTTTCGGCCACGCACCCGTAGCTCAGCTGGATAGAGCACCAGACTACGAATCTGGGGGTCAGGAGTTCGAATCTCTTCGGGTGCGCCATTTCTTTCTTGATATCTCGGTTTGATTTCTGCGCTGCGGTTCGCCGCGCGCTCTGGCATTGAGCGCTCGCTCTCCCCCGGCAGATCGTATCTCCGCGCGGTCGCCCGTCTTCGGCTCCGGCTTCGCATCATTCGTCTCACTATCCGGCCCAAACGGCGCGGCATGGCTTCGCGCACGCGATATCGCGATCTATACCCTCGCTTGAACGATGAGCTAGATTCATGGACGGAATGAATTTGGCTCATTTGAGCCGATGGGCTTCGAGCCGTATGCTTCCTTCAGCACAGGAAGGAAAAGCGATGTATATCCCAAATAAAGAGCGCTACGAGAACGTGGCATATGCGCGATGCGGCATTTCGGGGCTTAAGCTGCCGCCGATCTCGCTGGGCCTTTGGCAGAATTTCGGCGGAGCGGACGTCTTCGAAACCGGCCGGTCGATTATCCGGCGGGCATTCGACCGCGGTGTCACGCATTTCGACCTCGCGAACAATTATGGCCCGCCCTACGGGTCCGCCGAGGAGAACTTCGGCAAGATTCTGGAAGCCGACTTCTCCGCCTATCGCGACGAGCTGATCATCTCGTCGAAGGCGGGATGGGACATGTGGCCGGGACCCTATGGCATCGGCGGCTCTCGCAAACACGTCCTGGCCTCGCTTGACCAGAGCCTGAAGCGCATGAAGCTCGATTATGTCGATATCTTCTATTCGCATCGCCCGACTGAGGATGTTCCTCTCGAGGAGACGATGGCGGCGTTGACGCAAATCGTTCGCCAGGGGAAAGCCCTCTATGTCGGTATCTCTTCCTACGGCCCCGAGCGCACGCGCGCAGCCTATGAGCTCCTGAAGAAGGAAGGCGTTCCACTTCTCATTCATCAGCCGTCCTATTCGATGGTCAACCGCTGGATCGAGGACAAGCTGCTGGATACGCTGCAGGAGCTTGGCGTCGGCTGCATCGCTTTCTCTCCGCTTGCGCAGGGTCTCCTGACCTCGAAGTATCTGAACGGTGTTCCGAAGGATGCCCGCGTGGCGCGCTCCGGCTCGTTCAGCGAGCAGCTGCTGAGCGATGATGTTATCGAGAAGGTGCGCGGATTGAACTCCATTGCCCAGTCGCGCGGTCAATCCCTTGCACAGATGGCGATTGCCTGGACGCTGCGTCATCCCGCCGTGACCTCGGCCCTGATCGGTGCCAGAAACGTCGAGCAGCTCGATGATTCCCTGGATGCTCTGAACAACACCAGGTTCACGGAAGAGGAACTGAAGAACATCGATCGCTTCGCGACCGAAAGCGGCATCGATCTCTGGCGGCGCCAGTCGCAGATCGCCTAGCCATCACGCTTTCTCCTCGCCCGTTTCCTCAGGAACGGGCGGGGCATTGTTTGCGGTCAGCCTGCCAGGCGTGGCAGACCGTTTTGGGCGCGGATGATGTTGATAAGAATTCGAAGCGCCGGATGATTGTGGCGCCTGCTACTGTAGTACATATGAAACGGAGCGCCCTCCGAAGAATACGGCTCAAGCGCAATCTCCAAGGTGCCCTGTGATAGCTCCGAAGCGATTCTCGCCTGTAGCAGATAGGCCAGGCCCAGGCCGGCCTTGGCTGCCTCGATCGTCGTCGTCGTATCGTTGATGGTGATCAGCCCGGGAACGCGAAGCCTCTGCTCGTCGTCTCCCCTGCCCAGCTCCCAGCGATAGGCGGCGTTGTCGCCAAGCAGAAGCTGGAGGCACTTGTGGCTGGCGAGGTCGTCCGGCGTCTCCGGTCGACCATTCGCCTCGAAATATCCGGGAGAGCCGGCAACCACCCATTGCTGCGGGCCGGTCAGGGGAACGGCAATCATGTCTTCCGGGACATGGTGACCGTAACGCATTCCGGCGTCGTAACCCTCGGCAACGATATCGATCGGGCGGTCGTCGACGACGATCGTCAGACGCACGTCGGGACATTGCCTGGCGAACTCCGGCAGGGCCGGCGTAACCAGCAGGTGCGCCGCGTCGCGAAAGACGTTCAAGCGAAGCTGGCCGAACCGGGCCGTTCCGGGCGCCTGCAAATCCTCCAGCGCCGATGCGATGAGGTCGAAGCCTTCTTCGAGCCGTTCGGCAAGCTTCGCGCCGAGATCGGTCGTCGAGACCGCGCGGCTCGTCCTGTTCAGCAGTTTCGCGCCAAGCCTGGTCTCCAGCCGGCGGATGGCGTGGCTCGCCGCGGAAGGGGTGAGGCCAAGCTCGATCGCGGCCCCGCTGAAGCTTCGCCGGCGGACGACCGCCAGGAACAATCGAAAATCGGCAAGGTCCGTTCTTTCGGGCGTCGACATGAGTGATTACCGTTCATATGAAGAATGATCCTCATTCATCATAAATAGCCGGATTCCCCGCCGCGCAACCTCTATCGGCAGGGCGCGACGATCACAGGTGGGATCGAAGATGCGCAATGCGCACCGCTCAGCCTGGGCGCTTCGTTTCCTGCCCATGATCGGTCGCCAGCGGCAGTTCCGGCAGGAAGAGCAGTGCGATCAGTGCCAGCGCCACGATGGCCGTTCCCGTCGCGAAGGTCATGGCGATGGCGTGGCGATAGAGCGCGATCGCTGCTGCGTGAGCCTCGGGGGAGGTGGTTGCGAGTTGCTTCATGCCGGCTTCGGTCAGGGATGACACGTGAACCCCATCCAGCACACCGCCGGCGTTCTGCACGCGATAGGCGAGGATGGCGCCCGAGCCGGTGACGCCGATAAGGCCGCCAAGCGAGCGAAAGAAGGCGAGCGTCGCCGTACCGACGCCACGATGGGCAAGGGGTAGCGCATTCTGCACCGCGATCGTCATGGTCGGCATGACCAGCCCCAGCCCGAGGCCAAGCGCGAAGACGGACGGCTCGATGATCCAGAAGCCCTGGCTCGTCGCTGCCGCCCAGGCAAGCACGGCGAAGGCGACCGTGGCCAGGCTGAGGCCGCAGAGCTGCGCCGGCTTGTAGCGTCCGAAGCGGTGCAGCAGCACCCGTCCGTTGACCATGGAGGAGATGACGACGCCGATCATCAAAGGGCCGGTGAGCAGGCCAGAGTGCGAGGCGCTCACCCCCATGACCATCTGGAAGAACAGCGGAAAGAACAGGCTGGCTCCCAGCATGCCCATGAAGGTCAAGGCCAGAACGATACAGGCGACGACGAACAGCCGGTTGCGGAACAGATCGGGCGGCAGTACCGGCTCGGAGTCGCGGCGGATATGCAGGATGAAGAGAACGAAGAGCACGAGCGCAAGCGCGGAGAGACAGATAATCTCCGGCGAATCCCAGGCCCATTCATTACCGCCGAGCGCGAGCACCAGCAGGAAGCTGGTCGTACAGCTCGTCAGCAGTGCCGCGCCGAGATAGTCGATGCGGCGGCTATGCGAGTGGTGCGGTCGTTTCAGCGCGCGGCCGATCATGACGAGCGCGACGGCGCCGATTGGCAGGTTGATATAGAAGATCCAGTGCCACGACAGGAGATCGGTGATGACGCCGCCGGCGATCGGGCCGATGACGCTGCAGATGGCGAAGACGGCGGCGATCGAACCCTGATTTCGCCCGCGCTTGGCCGGCGGCACGATGTCGCCGATGATGATCTGCGCCAGCGGCATCAATCCGCCGGCGCCGATACCCTGAATCGCCCGGAAGATGATGAGCTGCAGCAGCGTCTGCGCCATGCCGCTCAGGACCGAACCGAGAAGAAAGATGAGGATCGCCGCATAGATCATCGGCTTGCGGCCGTACTGGTCGCTGAGCTTGCCGTAGAGGGGCATGGTGCTGGTCGAGGCGAGCACATAGGCGCTGACCACCCAGGAGAGATGCGTCAGGCCGCCGAGGTCGCTGACGATGCGCGGCAGCGCGGTTGCGACGATGCTCTGGTCGATCGCGCCAAGGCCGAGAACGATCATCAGCCCGAGGATGACGGCGCGGATCTCGCGGCGGTCGGGCGGATCGCCCGCGGTCGGGGCCGATGGTGGGACGGTATTCGGACGAGCCGTATTCATTGCCCGATCTCCATGAGCGGTTCGATTGCGGCGCGAATGGTGTCACGCTGCTGAGGCGACAGCTTGACGAGTTCTGAGGCGAGCCAGTCGGTTCTGCGCTGTTTCAGGCCGAGGATGATGTCCTCGCCCTTCTCGGTCGCTACGAGGCCATTGCGGCGCCGGTCGGTCGGATCGGGCTCAGAACGGGCGATGAGGCCATCCCGCTCCATGGCCTTGACATGGCCCGAGATCGTCGGTCCGCGGAGTTTCTCCATTCGAGCCAGTTCGGCAACGCCGATACCGGGCTGGCGCATGATGGCGACAAGCAGCAGGGCATGCAGCGGCGAAAGCCCGGCATCGTCGCTCTCCCGGCGCAATTGCCGGTACAGGCGGTGAAGGGCAGGGCGCAGCGCTTCGGCCAGCGCATAGGCGTCTTCGATCCCATGATGGCGTTCGACTTTACTCATCGAGTCTCGCTCGCTTGTAGATAGATAGGCTTCCTACCTATATACCTACCGGGCGTCATGTACTTGCGCAAGCGATAATATTGTGAAAGATTTTTTGCTGTCGCGCATTGCACGTCAGTGTTGTAACTCGACAGGAGGAGAAGAGCTGTGAAACGATTTCTGACAACCGTAACAGTGACCGCCTTGAGTGCCTTGCTTGCCGTTACGTCTTTCGACCCGGCCGTCGCCGCGCCGATCCAGCCGCTGATCCAGCCGGCCATCCAGCAGACGGGCGATCAGCCCGCCGGCCTGACCGAAGTTCAATATCGGCATCACAACCGGCACTATCGCGGCCGTCACCGCCCTCATCATCGTCCGCATTACCGGCCACATAATCGTCCGGGCTACTGGCATGGCCATCGCGGCTATCGCCATCACCGTCCCGGCTATCGGCGCCATGATGGCTGGTGGTATCCGATGGCGGCCTTCACCGCTGGCGCGATGATCGGCGGAGCAGTCGCCCATCCGCCGCGCGGCAGCGCACACGTTCGCTGGTGCGCAAGCCGGTACAAGACCTACCGCGCCTCGGACAATACCTATCAGCCGACCAAGGGACCGCGCCGCCAGTGCGTCAGCCCGTGAGGTGAAATGCTTTGAAACCCCTCTCCGCACGGCGGCGAGGGGTTTCTTTCAGGCCGTTGCCGGTAGAGTTGCTTTCAACCCGTCAGCTGTTCCGAGACATCCCACAATCGCCGCCAGGTAGTCTGGTCGAGGGCATGAGGGGCGATCTTTGCGCGCACCGGTGGCCCTTTGAGCTCGTAGAAGCCGCTTGGGCCATACATGGCACCGCCTTCTGCCGTTGGTGAGGTTGCGGCGAAGAGCGTCGGCAGCGCTCCGGCCTCGGCCGATTGTGAGGAAAACGGCTCCACCCATTTCATGGTGCGTTCGAACAGGCTTGCTCTGTCGCGGCCCATGCGAGGTCCAGTGGTTTGCAGGCCGGTAACGGCGTAGCCGGGATGAGCGGCAATGCTCTTGAGCGCCCAGCCTTCGGCGCGCGCGACGCGATCGAGTTCGAGGCTGAACAGCAGCGTCGCCAGCTTCGATTGGCAATAGGCCGCCCACGGCCGATAGCGCCGGCGCCACTGCAGATCGTCGAAATGGATCTGGCCGCTTCGATGCGCCAGGCTGCTCACGGTGACGACGCGCGGGTTTGCGGCGGCGGAGACTTTCGGCAGTAGCCGCATCGTCCAGGCGAAATGGCCGATATAATTGGCGCCCATCTGCATCTCGAAGCCATCTTCGGTTTCATGCCGGTCGGGAATGGCCATGATGCCGGCATTGTTGATAAGCAGATCGATATGCGGCACGGCGGCGGCGATGCGGTCGGCCGTACGTGCGACGGAATCGAGACTCGAAAGATCGAGCGCTTCGAACGTCACGTCCGCATCGGCTGTTGCCGCGCGGATCTTCGCCAGCGCCTCGTTGGCCCTGGCCCCATTGCGAGAGGCGATGATCACCTTTGCGCCGGCCGCCGCCAGAGCCTTCGCCGCCTCGTAGCCGATGCCGCTGTTGGCGCCGGTGATGACCGCGATGCGACCCGTCTGCGGCGGAATGTCTTTCACTGTCCAGTCTGGCATTGCGGAACTCCTGTGAAGGGATTTTGGCATTGCCCATTGTATCTGGTAATTTCTGCATTAAATGCAAGTTTGCAATAAATGAAAATATGTGAGCGCGAAATATGTAATAATGCTTGCTTAGCAATGATTTTCGACGGCCTAATGGCGGAGCATGCCTTTGAATTGCCACGCTGTTCGGACGTCATCACACTCTATGGCCGAAGATTGGATTCGCGGAATGACAACCAAGACCTCATGCTCTGATTTCGTGCAGTTCTTTCGCTCCTGGGTGAGCGATCCCATGCGGGTTGCGGCGGTTGCGCCGTCGGGTGAGCGGCTGGCGAGGCTGATGACGCAGGAGATCGAACCTTTCGATGGCCCGATCCTCGAACTTGGCCCGGGCACGGGCGTATTCACACGCGCATTGCTCGCGCGCGGCATCCCCGAACACGCGTTGACGCTCGTCGAATTCGGCGAGGAGTTTGCCGCTCGTTTGCGCGGGCGTTTCCCTGAGGCGCGAGTGGTCCATATGGATGCGGCGCAGCTTGGCCGGTGCGGCCTTTTCGCTGACGCGCCTTTCGGTGCTGTTGTCAGCGGCCTGCCGCTGCTGTCCATGCCGCCCTCCAAAGTGGCGGCCATCGTCGGCGGTGCTTTCGAAACGATGAAGCCGGGAGCCGCCTTCTATCAGTTCACCTATGGTCCGCGTTGTCCGGTGCAGAAGCCGATCCTTGCGGATCTCGGGCTGCAGGCAAAGCGCATCGGCGGTACGGTGCGCAACATTCCGCCCGCCGGCGTCTACAGGATATCGCGGCAAAATCCTCTGGAACTCTCGATCCCCGGCTCCAAATATCGTAGCACCGGGGAGAATGCCGGAATCAGCGCTTAAGCGCCTGGAGCCGGCGAGGCCGATTTTGGGGCGGCCTTGAGCGAATGGCTGGCAGGGGTAGCGGATGGCGAAGAAGCCGGATGTCGATAGCGCGGTAAGAGAAGGCCGGCGCGAGCGCAAGCGTCGTCAAACTCGCGAACGGATCGAAGCCGCCGCTTTGAAGCTTTTTCTCGAGCGCGGATTTGACGCCACCACCATCGAAGACATCACGGAAGCCGCCGACGTCTCCAAGCGCAGCTTCTTCGACTACTTCCCCAGCAAGGAGGATGTGGTCACTGCCTGGCAGGACGGCTTTGCCCGGGAATTGATCGGCGCTATCGCGGCACAGCCCGAGGCTGCCTCGGTGGTCGAAGTGATCGAGGCGGCCGTCAATTCTGCCCTCCGCACTGCCATGGCCGATCCGCAAAGCCTCGCGCTGGCTGCCTTGATCCGCACTACGCCGGCGCTTAGCGCCCGCGACCAGCTGAAATATGCCAAGCTGGCAAGGAAGCTTGCAGATGCGCTTCATGCCCGCAGCCATGGCAGCAATGCGGCGCATCTTCGTCTGGATTTGCTTGCGGCAGCGGTGGTGACGATGCTGCGCATCGGCGGGGAGCGCTGGGCGCAGTCCCGGCAGGACATTTCGTTGGAAGAGTTCGCTCGCGACTTGTTCGATGAGCTTTGGGCGGCACTTGCCGATCTTGGTGAAGAAGTACGACAGCGCCCGTGACCGCACCCGGTTAAACGGACGAAAGCCGGGCTGATCGATAGCGGCGCATTTAGCGGGGTGCATTGCATATATCGCGATGCAGTCCCATTTACTGGTGGGTCGCGACCGCATCTCTCCCTCGCGGAACCCTCGATTTGCCAGACAAATCTCGGCTCCTCCCCGGATGCCGGAAATGCCAGATAGATTTCAAACCATCAAAAGGGACTATAACCATGTCAGAATTCGACGCAGCCAAGTCCGGTCAGTTCAAGATCGGTGGTGATCTTCCCGTCCATCGTCTCGGTTTCGGTGCCATGCGCATCACCGGCTCGGGCATCTGGGGTGAGCCCGAAGACCACGACGAGGCAGTCCGGACGCTGAAGCGCCTGCCGGAACTCGGCATCAATTTCATCGATACGGCCGATTCCTATGGCCCGGATGTTTCCGAGCGCCTGATCAAGGAAGCGCTTCATCCCTATGGCCATGGTCTCGTCATCGCGACCAAGGGCGGGCTCACCCGCACCGGGCCGAATGTCTGGGTGCCCCTGGGTCGCCCCGAATATCTGATCCAGCAGGCGCACAAGAGCCTGCGCAATCTCGGCGTCGACCGCATCGATCTCTGGCAGCTGCATCGCATCGACACCAAAGTGCCGGCGGCGGAGCAGTTCGATGCCGTGAAGTCGCTGTTGAACGACGGGATCATCCGTCATGCGGGCTTGAGCGAAGTCTCCGTGGCCGACATCGAGGCAGCATCGAAGCATTTCAAGGTGGCAACGGTACAGAACCGCTACAATCTGGTCGATCGCACCAGCGAGGACGTGCTCGACTATTGCGAAAAGCACGGCATCGGCTTCATCCCCTGGTTCCCGCTCGCCGCCGGCGATCTCGCCAAGGAAGGCTCGCTGCTCGATACCATCGCGAAGAAGCACAATGCCGCTCCGAGCCAGATCGCGCTCGCCTGGGTACTGAAGCGCAGCCCCGTCATGTTGCCGATCCCCGGAACCGGCAAGGTCAAGCACCTCGAGGAAAACACGAGCGCTGTGAACATCGTCCTTTCCGACGAGGAATTCGCGGCGCTGGACGCCGAAGGCAAGAAGGCTTTCAAGGCCGCCTGAGTCGAAGGTCGCTCGGCCGATGCGAGATTGCTCACCGACCGGTGGCCGGTGAGCGGCGCTTCCAATGCAAAAATGAGGATCACAATCATGTGAATCTCGGGTTTCGTGCAAATAACGACTGCAAAATAGGCGCTAAAATCCCGAAAATGCCGGCGCTATGCGATATTTTCGGCATTCATGAAGAAAGCAATGCATTCGGCGCATTGCTGCATTGCGAAAGCCGGTCTGTTCATGCCGGCGCTCGCGTTATATCTAATCCCTCGAAGGCAGCGCACCTCCTCCTCCCAGCGCTCCTTCAATGATTGGCAACACTCCTCCTCCCAGTTGCCAATCCGGATCAAGAGCCCGATGCATCCTCCTCCCGCATCGGGCTCTTTTTTTATCTCGACATCGTCAGTGGTTTGCCAGGCCTGCGGAGGCGTTGCGCCTTTGCAATGCCGTCGCGAATTAGCATCGCATCATGTGGTCGGGAACGGCGGGAGTCGCTTGCGCCGCAGGCATCCATGCGTAGAGTGGCGCGACGTTATGGCGGTAAGGAAGGGTTGCATGATGCAGCGCATGGCAAGTTCGGGCCGATGGGGAAAGCTGTCTTTCCGAACTGTCGCAGTGGCCGTGACATTGTTGCTGGCGGCCTGTGGCCGTCCGGTGGGGGTCATGCAGCCGGTTGCCGACAATGTGCCTGGTACATCCAAGGTCGATCTCCTCGTCGCCACAACGCGCCTGCCGGACAAGGACCCGGCGATCCTGTTTTCTGGCGAGCGTGGTCCGGGGCTGAAGATCGATGCAGTCAGCGTCTCCATCCCGCCGGAAGCCAATCGCAAGGTCGGTCAGGTGCAGTGGCCGAGCCGCTTGCCCGGCAATCCGCTGAAGAATTTCGTCACCACCAGCGTCAAGCCGCTCGCAACTGAAGCAGATGGGCGTGCCTGGTTGCATGCTGAACTGCCGAAGGACAAGCGGGTGCTGATCTTCGTCCATGGCTTCAACAACCGCTATGAAGACGCTGTCTATCGCTTTGCGCAGATCGTTCACGATTCGCACGCCGACGTCGCGCCGATCGTCTTCACCTGGCCGTCGCGGGCGAGCATCTTCGACTACGCCTATGACAAGGAGAGCACGAACTATTCGCGTGATTCTCTTGAGGAATTGTTGCGCCGGGTCGCCGCCGATCCTGCCGTTGGCGATATCACCGTCATGGCGCATTCGATGGGAAGCTGGCTTGCCGTCGAATCGCTCAGGCAGATGGCGATCCGTAATGGTCGCGTCGCGCCGAAGATCAACAACGTCATCCTGGCCTCGCCCGATCTCGACGTCGACGTGTTCGGGCGGCAGTTCGCTGCTCTCGGCAAGGACAAGCCGCATTTCACCCTGTTCGTCTCACGCGACGACCGGGCGCTTTCCCTGTCCCGGCGCATTTCCGGCAATATCGACCGCCTCGGCCAGATCGACCCTGCCGCCGAGCCCTATCGCAGCGAGCTCGAAAAGCAGGGCATTACCGTGCTCGATCTCACCAAGCTCAAGACTGGCGATGGCCTCAATCACGGCAAGTTCGCCGAAAGCCCGGAAGTGGTGAAGCTCATCGGCG
Source organism: Martinezella tropici (assembly GCA_000799755.1). Taxonomy (GTDB): domain Bacteria; phylum Pseudomonadota; class Alphaproteobacteria; order Rhizobiales; family Rhizobiaceae; genus Rhizobium; species Rhizobium tropici_A. Next base: position 1,074,249 of record JUHI01000001.1, on the reverse strand, counting down.
CTCGGCTCATCGCCGGGCAGACGATCACCGATTCCGATGTGGGCATCGGCGACGCCGTCGGTGCTGTCGCCATGGGTGCTGCACAGACGGTCGGAAGCGTCGCGGGTGCTGCTGTCAGCGCTCCGATTGCGATCTTCGATCCCCGTACCCGCCAGAATTACGGCGAGCAATGGCGTCGTGTCGGCGCTTCCGCCAACAATACCGTCGGTTCGCTCGGCGATAGCGTCGAGGCGACGGCAACAATGTCGGCGACGCCTTAGGGCAATGATCCGTTCATGAACTGATCCGAGATGGTGGCCTTTACCGCTGCCGTAAAAGACCATAGCCACCTCACGCAATCTGATATATCAGAGAAGTGCGCCGATTGACGCGTGGCATATTTGCGAATGGCTTCGGACATGGCCGGCGACAGCCCGGCTGGTCGCCAGTATGATGATTGGCATCAACCGGCGCTCGACCGAACGCCGCTCGGATCAACCGCTAGCAGGAGGAAACCATGTCCGATACCGAAAAGCCCGTTGCACTGATTACCGGCGGTGGCCGCGGCATGGGTGAAGCGATCGCCCGCGAACTCGCCGCCAACGGCTATCGGCTGGCGCTGATGTCGCCGTCGGAAAGCTGCGAAACGCTGGCGGCTGAACTCGGCGGCGTCGCCTCCCGCGGCGTGGCCGAAAAGGCCGAGGACATCCAGGCGATCTTCGATCTGACCATGAAGAGCTATGGCCGCATCGATGCCGTGGTCAATCACACCGGCCATCCGCCAAAGGGCGATCTGCTCGATATCACCGACGAAAACTGGACGCTCGGTTCCGACATGATGATCCTGTCGCTGGTGCGCATGGCGCGGCTGGTGACGCCGGTCATGCTGAAGCAGGGCAAGGGCGCTTTCGTCAACATCACCACCTTCGCCGCTTATGAGCCGTCGCTGGTCTTCCCGGTTTCCTGCACCTATCGCGCCGCCGCCGGCGCCTTCACCAAGCTCTATTCCGATCGCTATGCGGCCGATAATATCCGCATGAACTGCATCCTGCCCGGCTATATCGATAGCCTAAACCACAAGCCGGAAACCGCCGACAAGGTGCCGATGAAGCGCATCGGCCTGATGAGCGAAATCGCCAAGACGGCGGCCTTCCTGCTGTCGGATGGCGCCGGCTACATTACCGGCCAGAATATCCGCGTCGACGGCGGCATCACGCGACACGTCTGATTGGAGTAGATGAGATGAGATGGAAGCGCACGATCCAGCTGCTGGACGTTCACTGCGAAGGGGAAATCGGTAAGGTTGCCATCGGCGGCGTGCCGAAGATCCCCGGCAACAGCATTGCCGAGCAGCTGCATTGGTTGAACACCGATCCGAAGGGGCAGGAGCTGCGCCGCTTCCTCGTGCTGGAACCGCGCGGTGCGCCGATCGGCTCCGTCAATCTTCTGTTGCCGGCGAAGCATTCCGACGCCGATGCTGGCTTCATCATCCTGCAGCCGGACCAGGCGCATGCAAGCTCGGGCTCGAACTCCATTTGCGTGACGACGGCGCTGCTCGAATCCGGCATCGTCGAGATGAAGGAGCCGGAAACGGTCGTCACGCTCGATACGGCGGCGGGCCTCGTCCGCGCCACGGCGACCTGCCGCGACGGCCGCTGCGAGAAGGTGCGGCTGACCATGGTGCCATCCTTCGTCCATGAACTCGACGTCGGTCTCGATACGCAGCAATGGGGCAGGATCAAGCTCGATCTCTGCTATGGCGGCATCTTCTATGCGCTCGTCGATGTCGGCCAGATCGGACTGAACATTGAAAAGTCCAATGCGGCCGCCCTCGTTCAGGCCGGCATGGTCATCAAGGATGCGATCAACCGGGCGATGACCGTGGTTCACCCGGAAATCCCGGCGATCTCGGGCGTCGCCTACGTGATGTTCCGCGATATCGACGCCGATGGCGCCATCCGCACCTGCACGACCATGTGGCCCGGCCGGGCCGACCGCTCACCCTGCGGCACCGGTAATTCCGCCAATCTGGCGACGCTGCATGCCCGCGGCAAGGCCAAGGTCGGCGATGTCTTCAAATCCCGTTCGATCATCGGCTCGGAGTTCGAGGTTGGCCTGCAGGCGGAAACGGAAGTTGCCGGCAAGCCCGCCATCATTCCGACGATCACCGGCCGTGGCTTCACCTTCGGCCTCAGCCAGGTGGCGCTCGACCCCTTCGACCCGATGGCGGCAGGCTTCGCCATGACGGATGTCTGGGGTCCCTCGGCGGGGGATATTTGAGATTAGGCAATCGGCTCCTGTCGCATGGAGAGTTCTGCCCTCACCCTAACCCTCTACCCGCACGCGGGGAGAGGGGACTTCCCCTCAGTTCCGTCCAAGCAGTCAGCTTGAAGGAAGGCTATGGTCGCGTCTATCCCCTTCTCCCGCGAGCGGGGAGAAGGTGGCCGCCCTTCGACAAGCTCAGGAGGCCGGATGAGGGGCTTTTCCGCCTCTCGCTATCGTCCGGGATAAATCACACCCTTGCGCAAGATGATATTCCCATAGAGCCGCGGCTCCCCGGTCTGTATCAGCGCATGCGCCTGCTTCACCCGCTCATAAAACTCCGCCGGCAGCAGCGGCACGACCCGAATGTCGGGCACATGCCGGGCGCAGCACTCGATCATCTCCGCATGAACGGGGTGGATGGCATCGCGGTCTTGCCGGACGGTTGCCCGGAAAATCGCTTGCGGCACGAAATCGTCGATCGGCAGCACGCTGAGCACCGCGTCGAGCACGCGGATGACGCCATGGCCGTCGAGGCGGATGAGGCGGCGGGCGTGTTCGAGGCCGGGATAGTTGCCGTCGACAAGGGCGATCTCATCGCCATGGCCCATGGCGCGCAAGGTCGCCAGCAAGTCCGGGCTCAATAGCGGGTCAATGCCCTTCAGCATGCTCTATCTCCTTGAAGAGGACGTTCTGGTCGACGAGATAGCGCGCGAAGATCGGCAGGCTGGCGCCGCCGATGGCACGGGCCTGCGGCCCCACGGCGCCCTCGATGATTTCGGGCATGACGACGCCCTGGAGATCCAGTTCAGCGGCGGCCCTCATCGTCGCGCGCACCACGCGCTCCCGCACCCAGTTGGGGAAGCCGCCATCGATCACGGCAGCGCTGAAGTCGAGAACGGAAGCGGCCGCGACGATGGCCTGCGCCAGCGCCTTGGCTGTGTCCTGAATCCAGATCTCAAGCGGTTCGCCGAAATCGATCCAATTGTCAGCCGAATACCAGAGGGGGCGCGGGTCGAAGCCGTGATCCCGCAGCAGATTTTCGAGCACGAAGATCGAGGCGATCTCCAGAAGCTGGCGGTTCTCGCCGTTGCGGCCGCGCACGGGCAGGGGGCCGAGCGCACCGGCGGTCCCGGTCCGGCCGACAAAGACGGACGAATTCAGGACGATGCCGCCGCCGATGAAGGAGCCGATGAAGAAATAGACGAAATCCGGATAATGCGGCCCGACGCCGAAGACCAGTTCCGCGCCGCAGGCGCTGGTGGCGTCGTTCTGCATGAAGACGGGGTAGGCGACGCGCGAGGCGATTTCAGCTCGCAGGTCGAACCCGCGCCAGACATCCATGGCTCCTTGCGGCGCGCCCACCTGCTCGGCCCAGTTCCAGAGCTCGAACGGCGCGGCAACGCCCATTCCGGCGATCTTGCGGCGCTGCTCCTCGCTGAGCCGCCCCTCCAGTTCCTTGATGCCCGAGGTGACGAAGGCGATGATTTCCTGCGGCAGCGGGTAGGGGTAGATCTGATGCAGTTGCATCCTGATGCCGCCGACGAAATCCATCAGCACCAGATCGGCGCTTCGCCGGCCGATCTTGACGCCGAAGGAGAGCACGGCATCCGGATTGAGCCGCATGGGAATGGAGGGCTGGCCGACGCGTCCGCGCACCGGCGCGTTGCGCGATAGCAGCCCGTCCTTTTCCAGCTCTCGCATGATGACGGACACGGTCTGCGCCGAAAGGCCGCTTCGCCTTGCGATATCGGCCTTCGAGAGTGCTCCGTGACGACGTACGAGCGACAGCACGAGCCGTTCGTTGTGGGCGCGGACGCCGAGCTGGTTCGCACCCCCGCTGGGGTCGAGAATCGCCGGTGTTGTGGGTGTGTCCTCAGGATCGTGTACGAGAGACATGGGCCTGCTCCTTCCATCATGGCCATGCCCTATTTTTTTCCAGAATGCCACATCGAATTAATAATTCAATCGGATTTATTTATTGACAGCCGGAAATCTTTAAGCTCAGATATGGGCGTAGAGGATGCGGATATGGCCTTGGAGGAGGTCCGTTGGAAATAATCCGACAGGCATGGCGCATCTTCAAGCCGGGTTCGGGCCCGGGGGACTGCCGGGAAGTCCGGCTTTTTAAACATCGGGAGGATTGAATGAAGAAATCTGTTATTTCCGCAGCAGTCGCCGCTCTGGCGCTCGGCGTTGCCTTTGCAGCGCCTGCGAAGGCCGCCGGCGTCTCCGCCTGCCTCATCACCAAGACCGATACCAACCCCTTCTTCGTCAAGATGAAGGAAGGCGCGACCGCTAAGGCCAAGGAACTCGGCGTGACGCTGAAGTCCTATGCCGGCAAGATCGACGGTGACAGCGAGAGCCAGGTCGCCGCCATCGAGAGCTGCATCGCCGATGGCGCCAAGGGCATCCTGATCGCTGCTTCCGACACCAAGGGCATCGTTCCCTCGGTCAAGAAGGCACGCGATGCCGGCCTGCTTGTTATCGCGCTCGACACGCCGCTGGAGCCGGCCGATTCCGCCGACGCCACCTTCGCCACCGACAATCTGCTCGCCGGCAAGCTTGTCGGCCAGTGGGCCAAGGAAACCATGGGCGACAAGGTCAAGGACGCCAAGGTCGGCTTCCTCGATCTGACGCCGTCGCAGCCCTCCGTCGACGTCCTGCGCGACCAGGGCTTCATGATCGGCTTCGGCATCGATCCGAAGGACCCGAACAAGATCGGCGACGAAACCGATCCGCGCATCGTCGGCCATGACGTCACCAACGGCAATGAAGAAGGCGGCCGCAAGGCCATGGAAAACCTTCTCCAGAAGGATTCCGGCATCAACGTCATCCACACGATCAACGAACCGGCCGCAACCGGCGCCTATCAAGCTCTGAAGGCCGTCGGCCTCGAAAAGCAGGTTCTGATCGTGTCCATCGACGGCGGTTGCCCCGGCGTCAAGTCGGTCAAGGATGGCACGATCGGCGCCACAGCACAGCAGTATCCGCTGATGATGGCGTCCCTCGGCGTCGAGGCGATCAAGAAGTTCGCCGATACCGGTGAAAAGCCGAAGCCGACCGAAGGCAAGTCCTTCTTCGATACCGGCGTTTCCCTGGTGACGGACAAGCCGGTTCCCGGCCTGAAGTCCATCGACACCAAGGAAGGCCTCGCAAAGTGCTGGGGCTAAGCCCCTCACGGATGTGATATGATCCCTTCGGGAGCCGCGCCATGCATCTGCGGGCGCGGCTCCTCTTAAAGGGAACAGGCAATCGCAATAGTCATGTCGGTCGGGTTACATCCTGGCTGGCTCCAACAGCCGGCGGTTTCCGCGCGTCCGGCGCGGTGGCGGAGGAACAAAATGTCCGGAGCACAGGAATTCGAACGTGTCCTCGACGGTAGCGACAAGAACGTCGCTTCGTTCGAGCGCAACGATGTCTCTCTTTTGAAGCGCGTGCAGCATTTTCTGCACTCGACGCCAGCGGCGGTGCCGCTGATCGTCCTGGTGTTGGCGATCGTGATCTTCGGCATCGCGATCGGTGGAAAATTCTTTTCCGCCTACACGCTGACGCTGATCCTGCAGCAGATCGCCATCGTCGGCATTCTTGGCGCGGCCCAGACGCTGGTCATTCTGACCGCCGGCATCGATCTCTCCATCGGCGTCATCATGGTCATTTCTTCGGTCGTCATGGGCAATGTCGCGGTTACATACGGCCTGCCGACGCCGATCGCCATTGTGGCCGGCATGATCGTCGGCGGCCTCTGCGGCCTGCTGAACGGCTTTCTTGTCGCCAATATGAAGCTGCCGCCGTTCATCGTGACGCTTGGCACCTGGAACATCGTCATGGCGACGAATTTCATCTATTCCGCCAATGAGACCATCCGCGACACCGATGTCGATGAACAGGCACCATTGCTGCATCTCTTCGCTGCCAGCTTCCGTGTCGGTGGTGCGGTGCTCACCCTCGGCGTGATTGCCATGGTGCTGCTGGTGGTCGGTCTCTGGTACGTCCTCAATCACACCGCCTGGGGCAGGCATGTCTATGCCGTCGGCGATGATCCCGAGGCGGCGAAATTGGCCGGTATCCAGACCAAGAAGGTACTGCTGGCCGTCTACGGTGTTTCGGGGTTGATCGCCGCGCTGGCCGCCTGGGTTTCCATCGGCCGCAACGGTTCGGTCTCGCCATCTTCCGCCGTGACCGATTTCAATCTTCAGGCAATCACTGCAACCGTGATCGGCGGCATCTCGCTCTTCGGCGGCCGCGGCTCGATCCTCGGCACGCTGTTCGGCGCCATGATCGTCGGCGTCGTCTCCATGGGTCTCAACATGCTCGGAGCCGACCCGCAATGGAAGGTGCTTCTGACCGGCGTTCTCATCATCGGCGCCGTCGCGATCGATCAATGGATCAGAAAGGTATCGGCATGACCACGACCGTCGAACCAATCCTCACCGCTCGCGGTCTCGTCAAGCGCTATGGCCGCGTGACCGCGCTCGACAATGCCGATTTCGACCTCTATCCCGGCGAGATCCTCGCCGTGATCGGCGACAACGGCGCCGGCAAGTCCTCGCTGATCAAGGCGATTTCCGGCGCGGTCATTCCCGACGAAGGCGAGATCAAGCTCGATGGCAAGACCGTCCAGTTCCGTTCGCCGATGGAGGCGCGCGAAGCCGGCATCGAGACCGTCTATCAGAATCTGGCACTCTCGCCGGCGCTGTCGATTGCCGACAACATGTTCCTCGGCCGCGAGGTGCGCAAACCCGGCATTTTAGGCTCGGTTTTCCGCATGCTCGACCGGCCTGCCATGGAAAAGCGCGCCCGCGACAAGCTCACAGAACTCGGCCTGATGACGATCCAGAACATCAATCAGGCCGTGGAAACGCTCTCCGGGGGCCAGCGCCAGGGTGTCGCCGTGGCACGCGCCGCCGCCTTCGGCTCCAAGGTCGTCATCATGGACGAGCCGACGGCTGCGCTTGGTGTCAAGGAAAGCCGCAAGGTTCTCGAACTCATCCTCGATGTGCGCGCGCGCGGCTTGCCGATCGTCCTGATCTCGCACAATATGCCGCATGTCTTCGAGGTGGCGGATCGCATCCATATCCATCGCCTCGGACGACGCCTGACCGTCATCAATCCCAAGGATTATTCCATGTCCGATGCCGTCGCCTTCATGACCGGTGCAAAGGCCCCGCCGGTGGAGAATGTTGCCGCATGAGTGTCTCTCTTGAAGATGTGGCCGGCGAGATCATTGCGCGCGCCGGCAACGTAAGACGTTTCCTCGTCGCGATTGCCGGCCCTCCCGGCGCCGGCAAATCGACACTGGCCGACAATGTCGCCAAGGCGTTGAAGGCGAGGGGTGAAAGCGCCGAAGTTCTGCCCATGGACGGCTTCCACATGGACAATGCCGTCCTGATCGAGAAGGGGCTTCTGAAACGGAAGGGCGTGCCTGAAAGCTTCGACGTGCGCGCCTTCCTCGATATCGTCAAGGCCGTGCGCGCCGCCGATCAGGAAGTGCTGGTGCCGGTGTTCGATCGTTCGCGCGAGCTTGCCATCGCCTCGGCCCGCGTCGTGTCGGCCGATCACCGCTTCATCGTCGTCGAGGGCAACTATCTCCTCTTTAGTCAGGGCAAATGGGCGGAACTGGAAGGCCTGTTCGACTACTCGATCATGCTTGCGCCGCCCATGGAAGTGCTCGAGGAGCGGCTATGGGCGCGCTGGAGAGGCTATAAGCTGGATGAGGATGCCGCTCACGCCAAGGTCTATGGCAACGATCTGCCGAATGGCCGGCTGATTCTCGAGAACCGCCGCGCCGCCGATGTCACCATCGATATCGTGCAGGACTGAACTTCCGATCATTTAACTGCCGTCGCGGATTGTTTTGCGATGGCGGTTGGTGCTATCGAAGCGCGATATCAAAATGCACGATGCCGAAGAGCCCGAATGGGCTTTCGCGCAAGATCGCGCTCGCACTTCCAAAGGTCGCGCCATGCAAAAGCTCACCATCCGCCGCCCCGACGACTGGCACCTGCATCTGCGTGACGGAGCGATGCTCGAAGGCGTGATCGGCGATACGTCCAGGCACTTTGCCCGCGCCATCATCATGCCCAATCTCGTACCGCCCGTTGTGACGACAGCGGATGCTACGGCCTATCGCGAGCGTATCATGAAGGCGCTGCCAGCGGGCGATCGCTTCCAGCCGTTGATGACGCTTTATCTCACCGAGCACACCAGCCCCGACGATGTCGAAGAGGGCCAGAAGAGCGGCCTCGTCACCGCCCTCAAGCTTTATCCGGCCGGTGCGACCACGAATTCCCACGGCGGCGTGCGCGATATGAACAAGGCGATGCCCGTGCTGGAGCGCATGGCGAAGATCGGTCTGCCGCTCTGCGTTCATGGCGAGGTAACGACGCCCGACGTGGATATTTTCGATCGCGAGGCCGTCTTCATCGAAACCGTGCTCGATCCGTTGCGTCAACGCCTGCCGGAACTCAAGGTCACGATGGAGCATGTGACCACGTCCGACGGCGTGAACTACATCAAGTCGGCAAAGGCAAACCTCGCCGGTTCGATCACGACGCATCACCTCATCATCAACCGCAATGCCATTCTCGTCGGCGGCATCCGCCCGCATTATTACTGCCTGCCGGTCGCCAAGCGCGAGAGCCATCGCCTGGCGTTGCGCGCGGCGGCAACGAGCGGTGACAGCAGGTTCTTCCTCGGCACGGACTCGGCTCCGCATGTCGATCCGCTGAAGGAATGCGCCTGCGGCTGCGCCGGCATCTATACGTCGATCAACACCATGAGCTGCCTTGCGCACGTCTTCGAGCAGGACGGCGCGCTTGACAGGCTTGAGGCCTTCGCCTCGCTGAATGGGCCGGCTTGGTACGGACTGCCGGTCAATGAGGATAGCATTACCCTCGTGCGCCGGCCTGAAGCCGTGATCTTCCCGGCCAAGATCGAAACCGGAGCCGGTCCCGTCACCGTCTTCGACCCGATGTTCCCGTTGCATTGGGATGTCGAGTCTTAATTTAAGTCAATTATATATAAGTAAAAACAAATATAAAAGTCGTCTTGCAGCACTCCATCGGTGGTTGCCGCAAATTGGAACGTATATTTTGTTGAAATACATTTTCTTTATTATTTGCCGTAACTAATTTGATACCCCTAGAGCCTAGCGTGTCGGCAATCCCCTGCGGTAGAAATCAAACCGTTGAAAGAGCATGATGCTGGTCGATTACAACTCGCTTCTTCTCGCCCTCGGCGTTTCCGCGTCCTGCCTTGCGGTTACCCTGGTCGGAAGCTGGTTCTCCCGTCGGCCGGATACTTTTCTCCTGACATGCTCTGCCGGTCTCATACCTCTCGTTTGCGGCATCTTCATCTATGGCGCCTATGTCGACCATCCCAGGCCGATCTTTGCCATTCTGACTTTCCTTCTGTTTTTCCTTGGCTTCACGACGATCTGGGTGGCGGGCTATCAGTTCCGCACGCGCCGTTTTTCCAAAATCCGCTTCGTCCTTGGCTGCGTGACGGGCATCGCCGCATCCGTCGGGCCGATGCTTGCCGGTTATGACGGGCTGGCCTTCATTGGCGACAACCTCGTCATCTGCGTGCTGCTGCTGCTGACGGCACGCGAATATTGGCTCAGCCGGCACGAGGCACCCACGCCGCTTTACGGCATTACAGCACTCTACACTCTGACGGCTATTTCCTTCGCGCTTTGCGCGGGCGTGCTGATTGCCGATGGCAAGCTGGTGCTCGGACATGCGCCGGACAATTGGGCGGAGGATGTGAGCATCGCCATCTGCATTGCCGGAATGACCGGGATCGGGGCGCTATCGCTTGCACTGCATCAATGGCGGCAGGCCGCGCTGCACCGCCAGGAGGCGATCACCGATCTCCTGACCGGGCTGCTCAATCGCCGCGCGCTGTTTGATCTCTACGGCCATCGCTCCTTCGGCCCGTCGATGGCCGTCATCATCTTCGACATCGATCGCTTCAAGACGATCAACGATCAGCATGGCCATGCCGCCGGCGATCTCGTGCTGAAGCTTTTCGGCCAGGAGCTTTCCTTCGGACTGCGCTCTTCCGACACCGTGGCTCGCCTCGGTGGCGAAGAATTTGCGCTCGTTCTCGACAATACGCTGCCCGGCCGTGCGGAGCAGGTGGCCGAGCGGGTGCGCGATGCCTTTGCCGCAAGGGTAATCAGCGTCGAAGACAAATCTTTTGCCTGTACCGTCAGCGCAGGCGTCGCGACCGGCACAGCCGAAGGGCTGGGCTTTGACGACGTGCTGCGCGCCGCCGACAAGGCGCTCTACGAGGCGAAGCGAAACGGCCGCAACCGTGTCGAGGTCGCGGCCTATCTGCGGGCGGTCTAATCCGCAATTGAGCGCGGGCGCCCCGCCATCGTCCCAATGCCGTTAGAACAGGGCTTTCACGAAAGCGCAGGCGGCGAGCAGCGAGGCAACGGTGCGCACATGGTTCCACCATGTCCAATCGACGAGATAGGTCGACCATAGCTGCGCCGATTCTGCGGAATGGCCGTCAACCTTGTCGAGCGCGTCGTTCAAGGGCACATTGAACACCATCGTCGAAAGCAGACTGGCAACGATATAGAACGCCGCGCCCGCCAGCATCATCATGCTGGTGCCGCCACGCCAGTAAAGGATCGCCATCACGGCGATGAAGATCGAGAGCGCCGCCGTCAGCAGGAACAGTACGATGAAGGGCGAACGCACGATCGTCGTGTTGATCGATTGCATCGCTGTAATCCCCTGATCGACGGGGAGGCGGGCGAAGGCCTGCATGATGAAGGTCGAGAAGGCGAAATAGACGCCGGCGAGAAGGCTGCTGCTGATTGCGGCGATGATCAGAGCGATATTCGTGATCGGAAAGGTCATGGCTGGACACTCCAGATGCCGGTTGCGGCGGTTTGTCGGGCATAATCGGAAAAGTCTTTGGCTTGCCTGCCGAGGATCTGGCGGACGCCATCCATGACGGGCGAATTGCGGCCGTCGAGAACCTGCGTGAAAAGCTCATGCAGGAGATCGGTCGCCTCGCGCGGCAAACCGTAGGCGGTCATCTCGGCGATGAAGGCATCGACCGGAACCGTCTCGTAGTCGATGGTCCTGTTGGAAGCCGTCGCGATTTCGGAAACTGCTTGGCGAAAGGTCAGGGCGCGTGGCCCCGTCAGTTCGTAGGTTCTGTTGCGGTGACGCGGATCGATGAGGCACGCGACAGCCGCGTCGGCAATGTCCTCGGCATCGACGAAAGGTTCCGGCACATTGCCGGCCGGCAACGCCAGCTTCCCTTGCAGAATTCCGTCCATGAAGGCCCCCTCGCTGAAATTCTGGTTGAACCAACTAGCGTGAAGCACGGTATAGTCGATGTCGGCGGCCTTAAGCCCTTCCTCGCTGCGGACCGCTCCATCTTCTCCGCGTCCGGAGAGCAGGACGATATGTCCCACACCGACTTCAGCGGCCGTCTTGGCAAGCACGCCGATGGCCTCGGCCGCCCAGTCGACCGAGAGGTCGGGCTGAAAGGTGACATAGGCGGCGGAAGCGCCTTCCAGCGCCTGACGCCAGGTGTTGCGGTCCTGCCAGTCGAAGCGGGGCGTCGTCGAGCGGGAGGCTGCGCGAACCGTGAGGCCACGCGCCTTAAGTCGCTCGGCGACCCGGCCGCCGGTTTTCCCTAGTCCACCGATGATGGCAATTGTCGATATCTGCATTTCAAACTCCTCCAGCGGAAAATGTGATAAACTCTCTCATTTGCGAAATGTGATAAACTCTCTTATATTGCGTGTCAACAGTCACAGGTAGGGAACGACATGACGCAGGAACCGATCGCGAGACGCAGGCGCAGCAAGGACGAGGCGGGCACGCCGCGCCGTATACCGAGCCAGCAACGCGGCCGTGAGCGCGTAGATCTGATCCTTTCGGTGGCATCCGATCTGATCGCCAAGAACGGCAGCGATGCGCTGCGCATGGGGGAGATCGTTGAAAAGGCTGGCGTTTCCTTCGGGTCGCTCTACCAATATTTCCCGGACAAGACGGCGATCATCCGCGTGCTGGCCGAGCGCTTCAACGAGCAGGGACGGCAATGCGTCGAGGATGAGCTGATGGCGATCCAAAGTCGCGACCAGCTCCAGTCAGCCCTTGGCCGGATCGTCGATGGCTACTATGCGATGTTTCTGGGGGAGCCCGTCATGCGCGACATCTGGCACGCCACCCATGCCGACAAGCTGCTGCAGCAGGTCGATGCCGAGGATATGGAGTGGCACTCGCAGGCCTTTCTCACCGTTCTCGAACGTCTCTGGCCGGAGCGCGATCATTCCGAACTCGCAAGAACAGCGCGATTGACCATGCAGTTGGTCGCCGCAGCCGTTCGCTATGCGATTTCCATCGAGCGGGAGGAGGGCGACAAGGTGATCGCGCTGTTCAAGACCATGCTCCCTGCCGATCTCGGGCTTGCCCAGTAGCTCGCTCGGAGCCGCCTTTGCCCGCGGCAGCCGCGGCGATGCCTGCAAAACCTTTCATACGTCTGGAAACTCGGGCCGCTTGCTGCTATTGCCGCTGGAATATTAGCGCTGCGAAGGAGGCCCCTTATGACCCAGATGATATTCACCGATCGCGCCGTCATGGCTGAGCTGATGGCCAGGATGCTTTGGGAGATCAAGGCGGTCCACTTCAATGCCGACAAGCCCTACAAGTTCGCGTCCGGCATGGCGAGCCCGGTCTATATCGACTGCCGCAAGCTGATTTCCTATCCGCGCATCCGCTCAACGATCATGGATTTTGCCGCAAGCCTCATCGTCCGCAATGTCGGCTTTGAGCAGTTCGACTGCGTTGCCGGCGGCGAGACGGCAGGCATTCCCTTTGCCGCCTTCCTGGCCGAGCGCTTGAACCTGCCGATGATCTACGTCCGCAAGCAGCCTAAGGGTCATGGCCGCAACGCGCAGATCGAAGGCGACATGAAGGACGGCGCCCGCGTGCTCGTCATCGAGGACCTGACGACGGCCGGCGGCAGCATGTTCACCTTCATCGACGCGATCCGCGCGGCCGGCGGCATCGTCGATCATGGCATGGCACTGTTCTACTACGGCATCTTCCCCGAGGCGGTCGAACGCTTTGCCAACCGGAAGGTCAACCTGCAATACATCACGACCTGGCGCGAAGTGCTTGCCGTCGCCAAGGAGCAGAAGCTGTTCGACGACAAGACGCTCGAGGAAGTTGAAGCCTTTCTCAACGCGCCGCTCGCCTGGTCCGGCTGGAACGGCGGCATTTCGGAGCTGCCCACAAACTGATGCTTTGCTTTTGCACTGAATCTATCTAATCGATTTATGTAACTGGACACGACAGACGCGCTCTTTGGGAGGCCGGAATGATATTGTGCTGTGGCGAAGCTTTGATCGACATGCTGCCGCGGGATACGACGCTGGGCGAAAAGGGCTTTGCCCCCTACGCTGGCGGCGCGATCTTCAATACCGCGATAGCGCTGGGGCGCCTCGGCATTCCCACCGGCTTCTTCACCGGCATCGCCGACGACATGATGGGCGAGATTCTGCGCGACACGCTCTCGGCCTCCAAGGTCGATTTCAGCTATTGCGCCATCACGCCGCGCCCGAGCACGATCGCCTTCGTCAAGCTTGTCAACGGCCAGGCGACCTATGCCTTCTATGACGAAGGCACGGCCGGCCGCATGATTACCGAGGCCGATCTTCCGACGCTCGGCGATGATTGCGAGGCGCTCCATTTCGGCGCGATCAGCCTGATCCCCGATCCGTGCGGCGCGACCTATGAAGCGCTGATGAAGCGCGAACACCAGAGCCGCGTCATCTCCCTCGACCCGAACATCCGCCCGGGCTTCATCAAGGACAAAACAGCCCATATGGGCCGCATCGGTCGGATGGCGGCCATGTCCGACATTCTCAAATTCTCCGACGAGGATCTGGAATGGTTTGGTCTGTCAGGAAATCATGACGAGCTCGCCACCCATTGGCTGGGGCAGGGCGCAAAGCTCGTCGTTATCACCAAGGGTGCTGAAGGCGCGACAGGCTACACCAAGTCGCTGAAGGTCTCTGTGCCGAGCGAGCGCGTCACCGTGGTCGATACCGTCGGCGCTGGCGACACTTTCGATGCCGGCATTCTGGCGTCGTTGAAGATGAACAACCTTTTGACCAAGGCGCAGGTGGCTTCGCTGAATGAAAAGGCGCTGCAGGATGCGCTCGCGCTGGGCGCCAAGGCTGCTGCCGTCACCGTCTCCCGCGCTGGCGCCAACCCGCCCTGGGCGCATGAGATCGGGCTGTAATTTAACCCTCCCCTTGAGGGGGAGGGTCGGCACGCAGTGCCGGGGTGGGGTGATCCTCTAGCCGCTCTCGCACGGAGAGCCCGTCACCCCCACCCGCCGCCTTGCGGCGACCTCCCCCTCAAGGGGGAGGTGCAGAAGCATGTTACTTCGCGCGGCTTGCCAGAGCAGCCACCAGCCCCTGCGTCGAGGAATCGTGGCCGGCGGCGCTTTCCTTGCCTTCGATGACCGGAAGCAGGCCCGTTGCCAGTTCCTTGCCGAGCTCGACGCCCCACTGGTCGAAGGAGTTGATGCGGAAGAGCACGCCTTCGACGAAGACGCGGTGTTCGTAAAGAGCGATCAGGCGGCCGAGTGCGAACGGCGTCAGCTTGTCATAGACGAAGGTGATCGACGGACGGTTGCCGGTGAAGACGCGGTGCGGCGCGATGAAATCGGCCTTCTTGTCGTCCATGCCCTTGGAGGTGAGCTGTGCCTTGGCTTCCTCGAAGGTGCGGCCCTTCATCAGCGCTTCCGACTGTGCCAGGCAATTGGCCATCAACAGGTCGTGCTGATGGCGCAGGTTCGGTTCGAAGCCGTTGGCGGCGATCATGAACTCGGCCGGGATGATGCTCGTGCCCTGGTGGATGAGCTGGTAGAACGCGTGCTGGCCGTTGGTGCCAGGCTCGCCCCAGACGACCGGGCCGGAATTGCCTTCGACCGGCGTACCGTCGATGGTGACGCCCTTGCCGTTCGATTCCATGTCGAGCTGCTGCAGGTAGGCCGGGAAGCGCGACAGGCGCTGGTCGTAAGGCAGGATCGCCCGCGTCGGGTAGCCGAGCACGTTGCGATGATAAAAGCCGATGAGGCCAAGCAGCATCGGCAGGTTTTCCCTGAAGGGCGCCTGACGGAAATGGTTGTCCATCGCATGCGCGCCGTCGAGGAACTTACCGAAGTTTTCCGGTCCGATCGCGATCATCAGCGGCAGGCCGATCGCCGACCAGATCGAGTAGCGGCCGCCGACCCAATCCCAGAAGCCGAAGACGCGCTCGCTGTCGATGCCGAAGGCGGCGACCTTGTCGAGCGCCGTCGAAACGGCGGCAAAATGATGCTGAACGGCAGCTTCGCCAAGCGCATCGGCAATGAACTTGCGCGCCGTCTGGGCGTTGGTCATCGTCTCGATCGTCGTGAAGGTCTTGGAAGCGACGATGAAGAGCGTCGTTTCCGGCTTAACGAGCTTCAGGATGTCGGCGATATGGGCGCCGTCGATGTTGGAGATGAAATGCGAGCGCGGACCGTCATGGAAGGGTGCCAGCGCCAGCGTCGCCATGACCGGGCCGAGATCTGAGCCGCCGATGCCGATGTTGATGACGTCGGTAATCGCCTTGCCCGTCGCGCCCTTCAGCGCGCCCGAACGGATGCCGTCGGCGAACTTGCCCATGGCGGCGAGCACGGCGTTGACGTCAGGCATGACATCCTTGCCGTCGACGAGCACCGGCTTGTTGGAGCGGTTGCGCAGCGCGGTGTGCAGAACGGCGCGGTTTTCGGTGAAGTTGATGGCGACGCCCGAGAACATTTCCTCGCGCTTGGCGGCGACGCCGCCCTCGGCTGCGAGCTTTTCGAGAAGGGCGAGAATGTCGTCGTTGACAGCCGTCTTGGAGTAATCCATCAGCAGGTCGTCGAACGAGGTGCTGAAGCGGGAAAAGCGGTTGGGATCGGCGGCGAAGGCGGCGCGAATATCGGTGGCCTTCGTTGCAGATGCAGTGCTCTTCAGTTGATCGACGAGGGCGTTCATGGAGGACTCCTTGCGGTTCGCGCCGCTTGCCGTCCGAAGAGGGCAAGGCACTCTGAGTTGGTCGCGGAAACTATTCCCTATGTAGGGCGTAAATCAAGTTCACGTATCGTCCAAAAAGAAAAAAGGCCGCTCGCCGACTAAGGAGAGCAGCCTCTTGAATGACACGGAATTATGTCAGCCGCGCAACTCCTTGCGCAGGATCTTGCCGACATTCGATTTCGGCAGTTCCGTGCGGAATTCGATGAAACGCGGGCGCTTGTAGTTGGTCAGATTCGCGGCGCAATGGGCCTTGACGTCGGCCTCGGTCAGAGCCGGGTCCTTCTTGACGATGAAGAGCTTCACCGCCTCGCCGGAATGCGGGTCGGGCACGCCGATCGCTGCTGCTTCCAGAACGCCGGGATGCATGACTGCGACTTCCTCGATCTCGTTGGGATAGACGTTGAAGCCCGAGACCAGGATCATGTCCTTCTTGCGGTCGACGATTTTGGTATAGCCGCGCTCGTCCATGAAGCCCATGTCGCCGCTACGGAAGAAACCATCCGGCGTCATGACGCGCGCGGTTTCGGCCGGCTGCTTCCAGTAGCCGGCCATGACCTGCGGCCCGCGGATGCAGATCTCGCCGACTTCGCCGAGCGGCAGCGAATTGCCGTTCTCGTCGCGAATGTCGAAATCAGTGCCCGTGATCGGCAGGCCGATCGTGCCGGAGAATTCCGAACTGTCGAAGCGGTTGGCGCTTGCGACCGGTGACGTCTCGGAAAGGCCGTAACCTTCGGTGATCCAGGCCCCCGTCATCTTCTGCCAGCGTTCGGCGACCGGCCGCTGCACCGCCATGCCGCCGGCAAGCGTTGCCGTGTTGGAAAGATCGAGCTTGGTGAATTCGGGATTGTTCATCAGCGCGTTGAACAGGGTGTTCAGGCCAGGGAACATGTCGAACTTGTACTTGCCCAGCTCCTTGATGAAGGCCGGTATGTCGCGCGGGTTGGCGATCAGCACGTTATGGCCGCCGAGAGACATGCCCATCAGCGAATTCACCGTCAGCGCGAAGATGTGATAGAGCGGCAGTGCGCAGACGAAGGTCAGCTGCTCCGGACGCGGCTTGTTGATATAGGCGGATTGCAGCCAGAGCAGCAGTTGCAGTTGATTGGCGAGCAGGTTGGCGTGGGTGAGGATCGCGCCCTTGGCAACGCCGGTCGTGCCGCCGGTATATTGCAGGAAGGCGATGTCGCTGCCGGTCAGTTCCGAAAGCTTCAACGGCAGGCGCGCGCCTTCGGCGATCACGCTCTTGAAGCTGCGATGACCGGGGATGGACCAGGCCGGCACGAGTTTCTTCACCTTGCGGACGATGAGATTGACGATGTGGCCCTTGAGGCCGAGCATGTCGCCGAGCGCTGTCACGACAACATGGCGCACATCTGTATGGGCCAGAACCTGCTCCACCGTATGGGCGAAGTTTTCAAGAACGAAGATCGCCTTGGCGCCGCAGTCGCGCAGCTGGTGCTCCAGTTCGCGTGGCGTATAGAGCGGGTTGACGTTGACGACGACGAGGCCGGCGCGCAGGATGCCGTAAACCGCGATCGGGTTCTGCAGCACGTTCGGCATCATCACGGCAACGCGATCGCCTTTCTGAAGTCCAAGGCTCTGCAGCCAGGCGGCGATCTTGCGCGTCTGCATGTCGAGATCGCGATAGGTGATGGATTTGCCCATGCTGGTGAAGGCGGGTCTGTCGGCATAGCGCGCGCAGCTCTCTTCCAGCAACTCGGCGAGCGATGCGTGCTCCAGCGGCGGCAGTTCCGCCGGTACGATATCCGGATAAGAGGCGAGCCAAATCTTCTTGACCTGCGGTCTATCCGAAGGAGCGGAGACTGAATTCATGCGCACTTCCTCCTCTACGCATCATCACCACGCCCCGCCGTCACATGCGGCGGCTATGCAGAGTGTCATTGGACGATCAAAAAGTCTCCCGCTTTTCACATCGCCGCACTTATTGCTCTCAACTAAATCATCGGAGCGAGAAAGAAGCTACAATAACCTTGACGTAAACGTCAATAATCGTCGTACGCTCACGTTTTTTTACAATCTTGAAAAAAGTACTGGAACTTTTATGACAACGGAGCGTTAATAGCGCCATGGGCCTAAACCCATCGGAGCATCGTGCTGCCCCAAAGAGCAGATCGGACGCTCCATAGTTTATGTGACGCGTATCCAAAAGGAGGTGCGCATATGCATAAAGAGAGTGCCGATATTTCGAGCCGTGACCTTTACATCAAGGACATGTCGATGCTGGTTGCCTGCGACCGTGTCGAAGGGTCCAGGGTGTTCGGTTCGGACGGTAAGCAGATTGGTCATATCGAGCGGCTGATGCTTGAAAAAAGCGATGGACGCATCGCTTTCGTCATTCTGAGCTTCGGCGGCTTTTTCGGCATCGGGCAGGATCACTACCGGCTGCCATGGGAAAAGCTGCGCTACGATGCTCGCATCGCCGGCTATCGCGTCAGCATGACCAAGAACGACATTGAAAAAGCGCGTCGCTTCGCCAGCAAGGACGACCACGACCACAAGGACCATGGCCACAGAAGCCATGATTATTTTGGCGTGCCCCCTTATTGGATGTGAGCGCGCTGACGGAACCGCTGCGGTAAGCCCCGCCGGTGCGGGGCTGTGCCTTGTTCGGTTCTATTGAAACCGACCATGTCTTTGCACGATCTCGATCTTGTAGCCATCGGGGTCGGTGACGAAGAAGAGCAGCGCAAAAAGCTTCCCATCGCGATTGAGCTCCACGATCTTGCCGGGGTTGAGCCCCAGTTCGCTCATGCGCGCATGTTCGTCCCTCAGTTCGGTAACCGAGACCGCAAGGTGGCCATAGGCCTCGCCTTGGGCATAAGGCTCGATGCGCCCCTGATTGACGGTCAATTCCAGTTCGAATCCCGTCTCGGCATTGCTGAGATAGATCAGCGTGAAGGTCTCGAAGACGATGCGGTCGGCAATCTTCAGCCCGAAAGCCTTGTCGTAGAAGTCGATCGAGCGCGCTTCGTCGAGCACGCGGATCATCGAATGAATCATCTTGGCCATCGGCGTCTCCCTTGATTGTCCGGGCATGTCATTGCAGCCAATGCCACCGGCAAGCGGCGAAGGCAAGTATGCGGAAATTTGCCCTATCCCGAGACGAGCGCAGATCCGGGGTTCCAGGATTGCGGCTGCTCTGCTTAACTCCCTGGCGCTCAGGCACGTGTCTCAAGGGGGAAGCCATGTACTACGCCATTCTGGCCTATCATGAAGAAGATATCGTCGAATCCTGGAGCGAGGAGGAGGATGCCGCGCTCATGACGGACCTTCTGGAGATCAATGACCGCATGGTCGCGCAGAAATCGCTGGGGCCGGCCGCACGTCTCGGATCGACCCAGGACGCCGTTACCTTGCGGGGGAAGGGTGCCGGACTGGTCGTCGATGGCCCGTTTGCCGAAACGAAGGAACAATTGCTGGGCTTCTACGTCGTCGATTTTCCGACGATCGAGGAAGCGGTCGAGGCCGCGCGCGAATTGCGCCGTGCAAATCCGACCGCCGTCTACGAAATCAGGCCGATCTCGCTCTACATACCCGGCGCATCCCTGCCATCAGGCGAAGGCAATTGACGGGAGACGGTAACGGCCTTCGATCTCAATGGGGCTGGAGCCCGATCTTGTTCGTGACCGACCGCTCGATCATCTCCATGCCGTCATAGATCAGCACTGCCATCAGGCCGACGATGAGGCCGCCCTGCAGGATGAAGGCCGTGTTGTCGTTGATGAGCCCGGCGATGATGACTTCGCCCAACCCCTTGGCGGCAACGGTGGAGCCGATCGTTGCGGTGCCGATATTGATGACGGTCGCGATTTTCAGTCCTTCGATGATGAGCGGCAGGGCAAGCGGCAGTTCGACGCGGAAGAGGCGCTGCCAGCCGTTCATGCCCATGCCGTCGGCGGCATCGAGGACGGAGGCCGGCACCTGCTGCAACCCGGCGACCGTGTTTTCGAAGATCGGCAGCAGCGCATAGAGGAAAAGCGCGATGAATGTCGGCACCGCGCCGAAGCCGGTGGTGGAAATGGCAAGTGCCAGCACGGCAACCGGCGGAAAGGTCTGGCCGGCATTGGCGATGGCGCGCGACAGCGGCAGGAAATCCGCGCCGATCGGCCGCGTGACGAAGATGCCGCCGAGAACGGCGAGGATACCGCTTGCGGCAATCGAAACGAGAATCAGCTCGAGATGGCTGAGCGCCAGGCTCGGCAGGCTGTTCTGCGTATAGATCGGCGACGCCCCGAATTTGGTCAGCGGCGCCAGAACCGGCGTCAGCCATTCCGGGCGGAACAGCATGACGAGCAGCAGCGCCAGCGCCAGGATGCGGAAGAGATTGGCGGCGATAAGTCTCATGCCTTGCGGCCCAGCTCGATCAGGTGCCTGATCGAAATCGATCCGACGGGCATCTTGCGTTCGTCCTCGACCGTCGCCTCATCCGCACCCTGCCAGATCAATTCGGCCAAGGCATCGCGCAGATTGAGGGTCTGCGGCAGGCTGTAGCCGAGGCCGGGCCGTGGCGGCTGCATGCTTTCCTTCAGCGGCAGCAGCGACATCAGCTTCAAGGCGCGGTCAGACGTGCCGGTCAGCTGCTGGACGAAGGGATCGGCCGGTTCCGTCAGGATCTTCTCGGGCTCGGAGCATTGCAGCAGCTTGCCGCCGCTCATCACGGCGATCTTGTCGCCGAGATGAAAGGCTTCGTCCATGTCGTGGGTGACGAGGATGACAGTGGTGCCGAACTGCTTCTGGATGGCGAGCAGATCGTCCTGCGCCTTGCCGCGGATGACCGGATCGAGCGCGCCGAAGGGCTCGTCCATCAAAAGCAGTTCCGGTTCGGCGGCTAGCGCACGCGCCACGCCGACACGCTGCTGCTGGCCGCCGGAAAGCTGGCTCGGATATTTGGCCGCGAATGTGCCGGGGTCGAGACGGAAGAGGTTAAGCAGTTCTTCGACGCGGTTGTCGATGCGAGCTTTCTCCCAGCCGAGCAGCTCGGGCACTGTCGCGATGTTCTGCGCGACAGTGCGGTGCGGAAACAGCCCGTGCCCCTGGATCGCATAGCCGATGCGGCGGCGAAGCTCCGTCGCCGGTACTTTCATGACGTTTTCGCCGCCGACGGAGATATGTCCCTCGGTGATCGGCACCAGCCGGTTGATCATTCGCATCAGCGTCGACTTGCCGGAGCCGGAGGTGCCGACGATGACGGTGATCGTGCCTTTCTCCATGCTCATGCTGACATCATCAACGACAGTTGCGCTGCCATAGCGCTTGGTGACGCCCTTGAGCTCGATCATGTTGGTCATGCGCGTTGTCCCCGGATGCTGTCGATGACCGCATCGAGGATGACGGCCGATGAGAAAGCGAGAAAGACCGTCGGCACGGCGCCGAGCAGCACGAGGTCGTTGGCCGTCTGGCCAATGCCCTGGAAGATGAAGAGGCCGAAGCCGCCGCCGCCGATCAGCGCCGCCACGGTGACGAGTCCGATCGCCTGCACCAGCACGATGCGGATGCCGGTGAGAATGACGGGAAAGGCCAGCGGCAGGTCGATGCCGGTCAGGATCTGCCGGCGCGTCAGTCCCATGCCGGCGGCGGAATCGCGCACGGAGGGGTCGACGCCGGCAAGGCCGACGACGGTGTTGGCGACGATCGGCAGCAGCGAATAGATGACGAGCGCCACTAGCGCCGGGGCCGCACCGATACCCTTGATGCCGATTGCGGCGGCGAAGGGCACGTTGGCGGCGATATAGCCGAGCGGCAGCATGAGGATGCCGAACAGCGCCAGGCTTGGAATGGTCTGCACCAGGCTCAGAGCCCGCAGCACGATGGCGCGGATGCGCGGCTGCCAGTAGCAGAAGATGCCGAGCGGCAGCGCCAGGACGATGGCGATCGCGACGGAGCCGAGGGAGAGGAATACATGACCCAGCGCCTCGTGCCAGAACTTGTCGGCATTGTTGGCATATTCCTTCATGATCGAGAGATTGTCGAGCAGGTCGGAGCGCAACACGACCGCGAGCAGGGCGGCATAGACCGCCAGCGCCGCGACCCGCAGCCAGGGCGTCAGCCGCAGCTTGACCAGCGCGTCCGAAATCATCAGTCCGATGACGGCGAGCAGCACCCAGAAGCAGCCGCCGGGCGTAATGCGCGCGACCGTACTGCCCGTCGGCGTCGCGGCAGTCGAAACTAGCCCGAGCGTGACGATGAGCATCGCGATCGCCAGTGTCGCGATCCCGAGACGGATGACCTGGTTGTGCAGGAAAAGGACGGCTAGTCCCGCCGCGGCCAGAAGAACGACCAGGCATATTGCGGACGGCTGCGTAAGGAGCTGGGTCAGCAGCTGCGGCTTGCCGGCGGCGATGCGGTTCGCCTTGACGATGATGAACGGCATCCAGGCTGTGGCCAGCGCGCCGCCTGCCACCAACACCACTCCGAGACGGTCCACTCTGCGGACCGCTAGCGCATCTTCCATCAGGCAAGCTCCGTCAGCGCATGAGCCCAAAATTCAAGGCAGGTTCGGACAAGATCATGCCCAATCGAAACTCCCGCGGCCTCACTCTATCAAAATGAAGCCGCGAGAGCAGTGTGATAGCCTTACTTCAGGAAACCATTGTCCTTGAGGTAGGATTCGGCAACGGCCTTAGCTGGCTCACCATCGACCTGGATGCGGCCGTTCAGCTTGCGCAATACGTCAGCGGTCAGGCCCTTGAAGACCGGAGCGAGAATTTCTTCGATCTTTGGATTGGCCTTCAGCACGTCCTCGCGGATGATCGGCGTCGGCGCATAGACCGGCTGCACGCTCTTGTCGTCGTCAAGAACGGTCAGTTCGGCGGCTTCGATGGCGCCGTCGGTGCCGTAGACCATCGCCGTGTTGACGCCGTTGGTCTGGTCGGCAGCAGCCTTGATCGTCGCTGCGGTATCGCCGCCCGAAAGCACGACCTCCTGATCAGGCTTCAGCTTGAAGCTGTAAGTGGTCTCGAAGGCTGGCAATGCCGCCGGGGAGTTGACGAACTCGGAGGAGGCCGCGATCTTGACCGAGCCGCCGCCGGCAACCCACTTGCCGAAATCGGACATGGTCTTCAGCTTGGCCGGCCCGGCAACATCGTTGCGCACGCCGATCGCCCAGGTGTTGTTGGCCGGCGAAGGTGTCAGCCAGACGATCTTGTTGGCGTCGTAATCCAGCTTCTTGGCGAGATCATAGCCCTGCTGCAGGTTCTTCCAGGCCGCGTCGTCTGCCTTGTTGAAGAAAAAGCCGGCATTGCCGGTATATTCGGCATAGATGTCGATTTCGCCTGATGTGATCGCCTTGCGAACAACAGGCGTCGTGCCGAGCGCGATGCGATCCTGCGTCTTGATCCCGTTGGCGTTGAGCGCGGCGAGGATGATGTTGCCGAGCAACGTGCCTTCGGTGTCGATCTTGGAGGAGACGACGACGTCGGCGGCGCTGGCGCCACTGGCGAGGAAGGCCGTCAGAGTGGCGGCAAGTGCAAGCTTCTTGAGCATGATGTTTCCCTTTGTACCCCGTTAAACCTTTGTTCTACTTGCCCGTGCCGCCTCGCAAGGCGCAATCCGGACATGCAGGCTTCGAGCGAGCCGACGGCTCGCAAACGAATTCATGGCTGCTTCGGGCACGCAGCGCTCATCGTGGAAAAATCGATGCGCTTCGGATTCCCGTAGCAGTCGCGCGATTATGACGAGCGTACTCGACATTCGCGCGAAATTGGATTTCTTTTTTCGGGGGCAAGTGCGTTTGTTTTTGTTCCCCTTACCCGTTTGGCGATGTTCCGATCTCATTTTTGCGGCTGGATCAGTTAAACGCCGGGGAAACGATAGCCGTCGCCCTTCAGCTTAGGGATATCTTTTTTCGAGAACACATCATATCGTCGGGATATCGTTGATATTGTTATGCTCAAGCCTGCGCGTGCGCTGCGGATGAGGGGTGGGATTTGTATCTCGGCGCATTGTTCATAGCCGATATGGTGTTTTCCGTCGGTTCGGTCCGCGAAACGGCGCGGCGGCTGTGTTTTTCTGCCTCGACCGTCTCCGGCGCGCTGCGTCGCCTCGAAACGGAGCTGGCGCTGAAACTTGTCGAGCGTGCATCCGGCGAACTGGCGACCCTTTTGGCGAGTTCGAAAGTACAGAAGGGATTGCAGCCCATTCTCGCCGGCATGCGCCAGCTTTCAGCTCTGATGAAGGAGCCGCCGGCGCCCGGGGAATATGACCAGTGGGCTGCGCGCCTGTCGCTGAAGATCGCCACGATCGAACGTTTCCTCGAGGTTGCCGATCAGGGAAGCATCAATCGCGCCGCCCGCCGCCTGCGGCTGGGCCAGCCGCAGCTCTCCCTGCAGATCGCCAATCTGGAGGAGCTGTTCGGCTGTCGGCTGTTCGCCCGGCAGGCGCAGGGGTCGGTGCTGACGGAGGCTGGCCAGGAGATTCATGCCATCCTTGCTGCGATTGCGCATGCATGGGACGAGATGAAGGCGGCGGCCGACGAACGCTTTCAGCGGACGGCCCGCTCCGTGCGCATCGGGTCGATCATTCCCACAGGCTCGGAAAGCTGGGTGGCGCGGTCGCTTGCAAGCCTCGTATCGCGCTGGAATATCGGCGGCAACCGCAACATGCTGTCGCTATTGCTGATGACGGCCGACGATCTGCGCGAGGCGCTGAGGTCCGGCCGCATCGACGTCGCCATCGTCGATTCCGTCTTCGGCCTCGATGCCTTCGAGCATATGGAGCTTGTTTCGACCGATATGGTGGCGATCGCCCCGATCGACAGCACCGAAGAGACCTTCGCCGCGCTCGTGGAAAACCATCCGCTCTGCGTGCCCAGCCCGCGCACCGGCATCGGCAATGCCGCAACGGCCTTCGGCTACGACAGCCGCGATCGCCGCCGGTTTCGCGGCCGTGACATCACCTCGGCCGATTCGCTGCCTGTTATCGTCGATCTCGTCGCCAATCACGGCTATGTCTCGTTTCTCGGCCGCGTCAGCGCCTTGCCGATTTCGGACAAGGTGCGCATAGTCGATCCGGATGAGATCTTGCCATTGTCCTATCATCTCGCTCACAACGGCCGCAAAGCCTCGGTCGAAGCTTGCAGGCTGATCCAGCAGGCCGTTCGCGAGCTTGTCGGCGAAACGGGGACGGCACGACGGCGTCTGCCCTCCCGGGAATAACGGAACAATTGCACGATGCTCGCGTTTAGGTAAGTTAGGTTAGTCCGGGCGTAGGCAGCCGGGGGGCTCGTTCGGCACCCAAGGAGAGACCATAGATGAAAATTCTCGCAACGGCGCTCGTCGCACTCGGCATTATTGTTCTACCGGCTACCTATGCCGAGGCGCGTGATCACCATCATCACCGCTGGCATCACCATCATCATCGTGAATATCGCCCCCATCATGGCTGGCATCGCCACGAAGGATGGCGGTATGGGCACCACCATCATCGCTGGCACAGCAAACCGCATTTTTCGCACGCCTGAGGGTAGCGAACAGGTATGAAAACGGCGCCTTGAGGCGCCGTTTTTTTGGGCCGGCCGATCAACTGTGTCGTCCTCCTTCCATCCTGACGATATCGATTGAAATCCACTGGCCGACGAGCACGAGATCGTGATCCGGCGGACCTGTGGCGATGCCGCGAAAACGCCTGCTGCTCAAGGGATAACGGAACTTTCGGAGGCGCTATCGCGTTATTATTGCGTCCGGAGGACGCAAGTAATTCGAGTAGCGTTTACGTCCGGCATTCAAGGAGGCTGGAAATGAAAATTCTGGCAACAGCGCTGGTTGCGCTAGGTATGGTCGTGTTGCCGGCAACCTATGCCGAAGCTCGTCCTCACTATCATGGGCACCACCATCGGGTGATCGTCCACCGGCATTATCATCACTACTACTATCGCCATCACTATTATCGCCCATATTACGGCTACTACACGCCCTACTATGGCTATTACCAACCCTATTATAGCTATTACCAGCCCTACTACCCCCTAGGTATATTCGGGGCCTTTGGCGGTTACGGCGGCTATCGTCATTACCACCACGGCTGGTATGGCGGGCGTGGATACTATCGCGGCGGCTATCATGGCTGGCATGGCGGCGGCGGCGGACATTGGCGTTATTACAGCCGGCCGCACTTCTCGCATAACTGACGCTATCAGCCGGATGGAAAACGGCGCCTTGCGGCGCCGTTTCATGGTGAGATTACAAACTGCCCGGCAGGTATGGATTCACGCCGGGTTCAGCACGTGAACGGCGCGACCGGCCATCAGATGCTTCACCTTTTCGCCGTAGGCGGCCATGTGCGCCGATGCGGCATGTGCCTTCAGCGCGGCAAGGCTCTCCCACTTCTCGACCACGACGAAGGTGTCAGGCCCAAAGGCCGGATCGGCTCCATCGACATCGACGACGGCGGTATACTCGATGCATCCGTCTTCGGCGTGAACGGCCGGTACATTCGCCTGGAAGGCTTCGAGAACCTCGGCGCGCTTGCCGGGCAGGGCAGTGAGGATGGCGAGAACGTGAATCATGAAGATATCCTTGGGAAGATCGCTATACGGATGAAGAGTACCGGATGCCGCTGATTGTGCGGTCGGTTTCAACCCTTATCATGGAAGGATGCCATTCGAACGCTTGAATTCAATTTTGCAAATTGCTTGTCGAGCGCTTGCCTGACGCGTTCGCAGACTCACATCCTGCTGATGTACTTCGGATCAAGCGATCCGCTGAGCAGGTGGCCGACCGCGAGAAGATTACCCTGCAGGCGGCCGCGCCGGTCGATATAGGGCGGCGGCTTGACCGAGCCCACAATGTTCGAGGCGATGTTGCCGCCCATCAGCCTCAACGCCCATTTCAGCGAAACGGAGCCTTTCTTGACGAGATAAAGCGGATTGGCGACTTGGGAATAGCCGAGGCGCAGGCCGGAGGTGCGGCCAGCCTTGACCCCGAGATGAACGCCGCGCAGTCGATTGAACTTGACGATCTTGCCAAAGGGTCGCAGCCGGCGGCAGAGATCCACATCTTCCTGCCAGCCGTACAGCGGCAGATCCTCGTCGAAATAGATGCCGTTGGCCAGCATCTGCTTCCGGCGGAAGATCATGTTGCAGCCATAGGCGTTATGCGTGGCCTCGATTGTCGGCGCCGGAAACGGGGTGCTGTCGGCTGCCAGCTCTTGGTCGGCTTCCTCCGCCGTCAGGCCCGGCCCAAGGATGCCGTCCCTGATGACTTCGCCGGTCGCCACGACGATCTCTTCATCCGCCTCAAACAAGGCTTCCGTTTCGGCGAGATAGTTCGTCGCCGGGAAGAAATCGTCATCGAAGAAGACAACCACATCCATGCCGACGGCTGCATCGATGATGGCGTTGCGTTGTGGGCAGCTTCCCTGCGGCGACGAGACGACCGTTACGGGGAAGGGCGCCGAACGCAAGCGCGCCATATCGATGTCGTCGCCTCTAGCCGGGCAGAGGAAGACATGATCCGGCTTACGCGCTTGCTCGGCAAGCCTCTCGATCATTGCGGCGAGAATCGCCTTGCGACCGCATGTTGCCACGCCAACGGCAATCTTCATGATGCATCCCCCAGAACGTTAGCCCGAGCGTACCAAACCATCAAAAACTGAATCTTTGGTTGTGCTAATCGCGCGCATTCAACGGATCACGCGTAAAAGGATTTCATCGACAGCGATCAGCCCGCCAATGCCTCTTAAGGAACGTTCCGGCCTGCGGCGCCAGCCAGGCTGGGCCGGCAGTGGCGATTACCTCGAATGCCTGACGCAAGCCATGAATGCCAAGACTTTTCGCATCCACGATTTCAAAGCAGGTCGCTCGCGCGATCTGCCCTTCAGTCAATGTCGAAGGTATCCGCCGCCAAATGCAAACGCGCGACTCGAGATTTCAATACAAGACCGCAATGCCGCACACGCAGCTCAGCCTGCATCATACGGAAAACGCACGGCTGCTGCCCGATCGCGGCGAGCTTCTGCACCGTCTTCCGCATGGCGGCGTCTGCGCCGAGGTCGGCGCGGCGTTCGGCGATTTCACCGCCGAGATCTTCGAAAAGAATGCGCCGAGAGAGCTTTACCTGATCGACGCATGGGATACGCCCCGCTATCAGGAGGGCCTGGAACAGATCAAGACGAAATTCCGGGGCGCGCTGGACCAAGGCCGCCTGCGCATCGTCCAGGGCTATTCCACCGTCCGGCTTTCGGAGTTTCCGAACGGCTTTTTCGATTGGGTCTATATCGACACCAATCACAGCTATGAGACGACCCTGGAGGAGCTGCAGATCAGCCACTTCAAGGTAAAGCAGGACGGCCGCATAGCAGGCCACGACTTCTGCACCGGCAACGTCGTCGATGCCATCGCATACGGCGTGGTCGAAGCCTGCACGAAATTCTGTAAGGATTTCCATTGGCAGTTCGAATACATGACCCTGGAATCCCACGGGCATTTTTCGTTTTCGCTGAAGCGGCTCTAGCCGTCATAACTGATAGCGCGTGGGCTCTCTCGCCCGAGCGAACTCGGCCGCGATGCCGCCGAATGAAAGAGCCGCAAAACAGAAATCGGGGCGCCACCTGTGCGGCGCCCCTGGAAATATAAGCTCAAAATATCGGACTACCTTGCCCAGCGCCCTTCATATTTGAACTCGGGAGCGTTCTTGAGTTCGTCCTTCGTGGCTGGCATCGTCGCCGCCCACTTCTTGTCGCCTTCGTTGTAAGTAACCTTTACCGATGCCGGCGACACGACGACATACCGGTCGCCCACACCGAGGAAGCCGCCGACGGAGACGATGTAGCCGGCGAGCTGGCCACCTGAAATAACGAGATCCTTGATCTCACCCACGTTTTCCTTGCTGTCGTTCTGAATGGTCAAACCGATAAGGTTGTAGCTCAAGACGTCAGTCGGTTTTGCCGTCAGGAACGCATCGGCTATGGTCGTCGTTGCCGTTGCGGCTTGAGCGCTGGCGGCCGTTGCAAGAGCCGCAGTTGCAGCCATGGCGAGAAGTAAACGACGCATATAGATTCTCCTAAGTGTATGTTTATGCTGTTATTATCAACACTAGGATAATGGCTGAGCGGCTGAAAAGTTTCATGGTTCGAAAAATTTCATAGGCCAGAATACAGTCATCGGTAGCAGAGGGCCGTCGTTAAAGGACAGTTGCGGAGTGGTTGTAACGGGTGGCGTCTCCGGTCGGAGAGCTGCGTGTGTCCGCTGCATATGGCGGCCCGCCGGGAGAGCGATGAGGGCTCAGTCCTCAAAGATGAAGATGTCGCCTTCCTGCAAGGCCGCGATGAAGGCCGCTCTGGCTTTCTCGGTGTCGAGTTTGCCGTCATGTGCATCCGACAGCGCCTTTTGGGCGGCCTTGTAGGCCTTCCCGTCCTCAAGTGTCGGCCACTCGTTCAGCATGTATTCCGTGGCGCGTTCCGCGCTCGATACCACCAGTCGGTCACCGGTCTTTCGGGTTTCGACGATGACGGGCTTGCTCCACCATTGGGCCATGAGGTTTCTCCTTTCCGTCGTCAACGTGCCTTTAGCCGGAATGTTCCCGGAAAGGCAGTGGCGAGGTCTGCGCTATTACGACAGTAAGGGGACTCCCGCCTCGACGGCTGCCGCGATGAAGGCAACGCGCGCCTCCTCGGGTGTCCGCTCGCCACGCTGGACGTCTATGCAGATGAGGAGCGCGGACAGAAAGCAGTCACCCTCTTCCGATGGCCAGTCGTCGAGCAGCGTCTTCCAGACTTCGTCGGCCGTACCCACGGATTTCGTCTCACCCGAATGGCTGCGAATGACGCGGATCGGAGCAAAACGCAGCACGGTGTTCATGGTCGAAGCCTCCGCCAGACGAAGGGCTGTTTTGCCCCTTTTTCCTTCGGTACGCATTTAACTTTTTTAATCTGGCGGCTCGTTTCCAGGCGCATGCGGTCAATCTTTGTCAGCAAGCAAGCCCGAAATACTGAAAAATCGCGCTGGAGCGAGGGCGCCGTCTGATCGTGCTGAAATCGTTGGCGTGCTTCGCGTTACATGGAGAGTCGCTCCGAACACGAGGGAAGCTAGACGTCTAGGAACGTCTGTAGGAATGCATCGAAGTGGCGATGCAGATTATTCGTGGCCAACTGTTTGAAAACAAATGGTGCCGCTTACGTGACTCGAACACGTGACCCCATCATTACGAATGATGTGCTCTACCGACTGAGCTAAAGCGGCATTCTACGGAGCGTTCGGTTCGGCCCCGCGATTTGCATGGCGCTGATACAGTCTATGCCGGCAGATTTCAAGCGCTCAAATTGCCAATTGGCAAAAAAGCGGGGTGCTTGTGAAAAAAGCCCCGCATTTCCTCGCCGGTCAGAGGGATAGGCGCGCGCGCGCTTGCCGGTATTCCGCCTCCAGCCGGTCGACGAGGGCGGCAACGGGCTGGATGGATTTGACGGCGCCGATGCCCTGTCCGGAACCCCAGATATCTTTCCAGGCCTTCACGCCGGTCGTGGCTGCCTCGAAATCCATTTTCGAGGGGTCTGCCTCGGGCAGGTTGTCCGGGTCGAGGCCGGCGGCGCGGATCGAGGGCTTCAGATAATTGCCAAGCACGCCAGTGAAATAATTGGAATAGACGATATCGGCGGCAGTGCCCTCGACGATCGCCTGCTTGTAGGCGTCGGCTGCACGCGCCTCTTCCGTCGCGATGAAGGGCGAACCGATATAGGCAAGATCGGCGCCCGCCGCCTGTGCCGCCAGGATGGCGCCGCCGGTGGCGATGGCGCCCGCCAGCAGTAGCGGCCCGTCGAACCATTCGCGGATTTCCTGCACCAGCGCGAAGGGCGAAAGCTGGCCGGCATGACCGCCGGCGCCGGCGGCGACGGCAATCAGCCCGTCGGCGCCCTTGCGGATCGCTGAATTGGCATGGCGGTTGTTGATGATGTCGTGCAGCACGATGCCGCCATAGGAATGCACGGCCGCATTCACTTCCGGCACGGCGCCGAGCGAGGAGATGACGATCGGCACCTTGTATTTCACGCAGAGCATCAGATCGTGTTCGAGGCGCTTGTTCGACGTATGGACGATCTGATTGACCGCAAAGGGGGCTGCCGGGCGTTCCGGATTTGCGGCATTGTGTGCGGCAAGGTCCTCGGTGATCATGGCAAGCCATTCGTCGAGTTGGCTTTCGGGACGGGCGTTCAGCGCCGGAAACGAGCCGACGACACCCGCCTTGCACTGTGCCAGCGTCAGCGCCGGATGAGAGATGATGAAAAGAGGCGAAGCCACGACCGGCAGGCGCAGGCGCTCGGTCAGGATGGAGGGAAGGACCATGAACATCATCCATTTTGACGTTTACGAAAACGTCAAAATGGATAGCAGATGTCTGGCGGGAGGGGAAGATGGTGGAAGACGCGGGCAATAGGCAGTAGGCAATAGCGTTTGACCGTCCCGGCCCGATACCTTCCCTCGACTGCCACCCCATTTGCGTCGTCTTTGCCGTTTATCCCCGCCCGAGTGCCCTTAACCCATGTCGGAGGCTTGCGTATTGCCAAACTGGGCGTTACCGAATCCGGTTAACGGATGATGAAAATCTGGCGGCTTTGTCGGTAGAGTATGCGAGTATGTTGCGAGTGAGAGTAAAGGATCTGATGTGAGCGGATTAGAAACGGCTATCAGAAGCGCCTTGGAGCGGTCCGATCGCGCCAATCCGGAAATCCGGGCTCGCATCTATCAATCGGCACGTCAGGCGCTGGAAGCCGGCCTCCGCAAACAGGATATTACCGATGTGAACGTGGTCGCGGCCCAACGTCAGCGGCTGGAAGCGACCATCCGCGAGATCGAAGCCGAAGAGCGCATCCGCCCCGCGCAGGCGATACCGGTTGCGCCGGAACTCGATGCTCCCAATGTTTCTCCTTCAGCATCGCGGGCGGAAGTCGGGCAGGCGGCACAGCGGCCGGAGCCGGTCATGAGCGTGCGCGGGGAAACACGCGACCCGCCCATGCCCGCGAGCGCCGCTGCGCCGGTCGAACCGATGTCGGTCGAGCCTGCGGCGAGGCACGACGATTTCGGCGATATGCGCGCCAGCCCCGCCGACCACCTCGGCGCGGACAGCGATATGCGTCCCACGGCCGATATGCCGCCTCAGGCACGGTCGATGAATTTCAAGCCGGAGCGCGCCGCCGTCCGTCGCAAGCCGCGCAAATTCTTCTCGCGCCTGCTTATCTTCTGCATCCTGCTTGCCTTCCTCGGTGTCGGCGCCTGGTGGATCAAGACCTCGGGCGTGTTCATGTCGGCCTCCCAACGCGATACGAGCGTGCCGAACCCGCCGGCACATGTCGATTCGCAGGATTTCAGCGGCAACAGCAACGATGACGATAACTCCGATGAGGACGACAATAGCGGCCCCGTCAATCCGGGCCTTGCGACCATCGATCCGCAGAACAGCTTTTCCTCGGAGTGGCTGGAGATACTGAAGCCCACCGACGCGCCGAAGATTACGACCGGCCCGCAGTCGAAGGCTGAAAACGTGTCTGAGAACGAGGGGCCGGCCGTACGGCTGACCTCGCTCAGCCCCGCTTCGGACGGCAGCGGTTCGATCGAAGTGCCGGTGAATGTGCTGCAGCAGATGGCAGGCAAGGCTTCGACGGTCGCGCTGACATTGCAGTCGACCTCGGACGCGCCGACGCAGATCACCGTGGAATGCGATTTCGGCTCGCTGGGCCGCTGCGGGCGCCATCGCTTCACCGTCAGCCGCGAGAAGACGGACGCGCTCTTCCAGATCCGTTTCGATCGCTCGACTGCGCCGACCGCGTCGGGTCGCCTCATCATCAACAGCGATGTCGATGGCAAGGCCCGCGGCGTCAACATATACGCCATCCGCGTACTGCCCGGGCAATAAGCCCGGGCTGTGGGCCTTTGGGGCAATTCGGGTAAAACTGCGCGGCCGCCTCTCGTCCGGAATTGCTTGAGAACAGGGGGCTCTAGCTGAGAATGTCCGATCCCATGCCGAGGATCTTCTGGTCGATCTTGCCGACGGCCTTCTTGTCCTTGCCGTCATAGTCGAGCGTCAGCAGAATGTGGCGAACGAGGTTCAGGCGGGCGCGCCGTTTGTCGTTGGCGCGGATGACGGTCCAGGGCGCGTGGTCGGTATGCGTGTCCTTCAGCATCCGGTCGCGCTTCTCGCTGTAGTCCTTCCATTTTGGCAGGGCGGCGATATCCATCGAGGAAAGCTTCCAGACGGCGCGCGGATCGTGCCGGCGATCGTGGAAACGCTTGAGCTGCATTTCCCGGCCGATATCGAGATAGAATTTGAAGAAGTGGATGCCGTCCTGAACGATGAGCTTTTCCATCTGCGGCGCCTGTTTCAGAAACTGCTCGTATTGTTTCGGCGTGCAGAAACCCATGACCGGCTCGACGCCGGCACGGTTATACCAGGAGCGGTCGAACAGCACGAATTCGCCCGCCGTCGGGAACTGAGCGACGTAGCGCTGAAAATACCACTGCCCACTTTCGCGGTCGGTCGGTTTCGTCAGTGCCACGACGCGCGCCAGGCGAGGATTCATATGCGCCGAGGCGGCGGCGATCGAGCCCCCCTTGCCGGCGGCGTCGCGCCCTTCGAATAGCGCCATCACCCGCTTGCCTGTCGCCTGCAGCCAGAATTGCACCTTGATGAGCTCGATCTGCAGTGCTTTCAGCTCCGCCAGATACTCGTCTTCCTTGAGCTTCTTGTTGTAAGGGTAGCCGCCCGAGGCCAGCGCCTCGCCGTCGATCCAGCCCGGAAGGACGGGGTCATCGACATCGAATATGCGCTTGACGCCATGGATATCCAGCTCCACCGCGCGGCTTTCTGCTTGCTCTCCCATAAATCGGCTCCTCGGCTATTTACCCTGCGTTAACCCCGCCGCTTAACTGCGGCAAAAAAAGCTCATCCCGGAAACTGGAGCTTTTGTTCAATGGTTTCAAGCCCTTTGCTGCGTTCCTCTTTTGCCGGCTACATTTATTCTTGTCAGTTACGGGCTTCTGTGGATAGAGCCGAATACTTCTGTCATGAATCGCGGATAAGAGGCGGAATCCAGCATTCCATGATGGTACGCGAAGGGACGGGCGCAGTTGGAAGACGAATGGTCATTTGTCAGGAAGTTGGCGGTGCGGCTGCGGCAGGAGAGCGCCATCCTGATCCTGGCGACGCTGATTGCCGCGCTAGCGCTCGTTGAAGGCATCAATACCGGCGCGGTATTCTGGATCTGGGTGATCGTCATGATCGTCACGCTGCTTCGGCCGCCGCTGGTGGAGCGGGTGGTCGTGCCGGCGCAGGACGAACCGGCGCCCGTCGATCTGCAGATCCTGCTGCGCACCGCTTTTGCCGGATTGGCGGCGCTCGACATACCCGTGCTGATCATCGACCGCGAGGCATCGGTGCTGGTGCAGAACACCGCCGTCGAAAAGGCCTTCGGCGCCTTTCCGATCGGCGCACATATTTCCTCGAAGCTGCGCTCGCCGGGCCTGCTCGATATGGTCCGGGAGACCATCACCACCAACGCGCCGAACCAGATCGAACATTCCGAGCGCTTGCCCTCGGAGCGGGTCTATATCGTGCGTATCGCGCCGATCGATCTGCCCGAGATCGACAAGCAGGAGGATGCTCTCTTCCTGCTCTCCTTCCGCGATATATCGGAGCTGCGCCATATCGACCGCATGCGCTCCGATTTCGTCGCCAATGCCAGCCATGAATTGCGCACGCCGCTTGCGTCGTTGCGCGGCTTCATCGAGACTATCCAGGGGCCGGCCAAATCCGATCCGAAGGCGCAGCAGCGTTTCCTCGGCATCATGCTCGACCAGACGACGCGCATGAGCCGGCTCGTTGATGATCTCCTGTCGCTGTCGCGTCTGGAATTGAAGTCGCACATCGCGCCGGATCAGAAGGTGGATCTCGTGCCCTTGCTCGGTCATGTCCGCGACTCCCTGCTGCCGCTTGCGGGAGACCTCGACGTGGCGATCAATCTGCATCTGCCGGCGGGCAAGGTCGAGGTGCTGGGCGATCGCGACGAACTGGTGCAGGTCTTCGAGAACCTGATCGAGAATGCCTGCAAATACGGCCAGGAAGGCAAATCGGTCGAGGTTTCGGTGCTCAGCGATGCCGGCCAGGCCGTCGAGGTCGTGGTCTCGGACAAGGGGCCGGGGATTCCAGCGGAACATGTGCCGCGCCTGACCGAGCGCTTCTATCGCGTTAACGTTGAGGACAGCCGCTCCAAGAAGGGGACCGGTCTCGGGCTTGCCATCGTCAAGCATATCCTCACCCGTCACCGCGCCAGATTGATCGTGAAGTCGGAAGTCGGAAAGGGAACCGACTTTACGGTTCGCTTCTGAAAAGCCCTGCGAGAGGCTTATTTGGCGAGTGACTTATCTGAATAATATCAGATAGATGACTTGTCATAATTGTTTCACTCGCCTGACATAAAAGGACGGTGTTTTCGCCAGTAAGAATGGACTGCTGGAAAAGGTGGATGTGGCGTCCACCACAGCGCTCTTCAAAGCTCATTAGGGGGATTCGTTATGAATGCTTTGAAAATATCCATTCTTGCACTGGTTGCGTCGGCTGCCTTTACCGGTGTTGCCGCGGCCCGCGATCAAATTCAGGTCGCCGGCTCCTCGACCGTATTTCCATATGCCAAGATCGTTGCCGAATCCTTCGGCAAGACTTTTACCAATTTCAAGACTCCCGTGATCGAGTCCGGCGGCTCCGGCGCCGGCCTTAAGGAGTTCTGCAAGGGCGTCGGAACTGACTCCATCGACATCGCCAACTCGTCGCGCCCGATCAAGGACAATGAAGTCCAGGCCTGCAAGGCCGCCGGCGTTGCTGATATCCAGCAGATCAAGATCGGCTATGACGGTATCGTTTTCGCCTTCGACAAGAGCAATCCGGACATCAAGTTCGAGCCGGTCGATCTCTATAAGGCCCTTGCCGCCGAAGTGGTCGTCGATGGCAAGCTGGTCGCCAACCCGTACAAGAAGTGGTCTGAGATCAATCCGTCGCTGCCGGACTTCGAAATCGCTGCCTATATCCCGGGCGAGAAGCACGGCACGCGCGAAGTCTTCGAAGAGAGGGTGCTGGCCGCCGGCTGCAAGGCTTCGGGTGCGACTGATGTCATCAAGGCCGCCGTTTCCGATGCCGGCGAGCAGGCGAAGAAGTGCATCGCCGTGCGCAAGGATGGCGTTGCTGTCGATATCGATGGCGATTATCCCGAGACGCTGGCCCGTATCAATGCCAACAAGCACGGCATCGGTGTCTTCGGCCTGTATTTCTTCCAGAACAACGCCGACAAGCTGAAGGTCGCCACCGTCAGCGGCATCGTGCCTTCGGGCCAGACGATTGCTGACGGTACCTATCCGGTATCGCGGCCGTTGTTCTTCTACGTCAAGAAGGCCCATCTGGGTGTCATCCCCGGGCTTAAGGAATATGTCGATTTCTTCACGAGCGATCAGATGATCGGACCGGACAGCCCGCTGGCGGAATATGGCCTTGTGCCGGCGCCGGATGTGGAGCGCGACCAGATCCGCAAGGATTTCGCGGACGGGAAGATCATGTGAGTGCGTAAGGGCTGAACGGCGGCGCGGCGTGTTGCTGCGCCGGCGTTCGCCGGGGAATGGGAATGAGTGTATCGCTGCTGCTGCTTTGCTTGTCGGTCTTCGGCGCCTCTGCTTTTGTGCTGGGGCGGGTGAGGGCGGCTGCGTTGTCGGGCGGCAAGTCTTCGTCCATGCATTCCCGGCTCGGCTATCATGGCGCCTATGCCGCGATCTGGGCGGTGCTTCCGGCTCTGGCGCTCGTCTGCGCCTGGCTGATCGTCAGCCCGATGGTCATCGACCGCCTGGTGATCAAATCCTTTCCGGAGGAGGTTCAGTCTCTTCCGCAGGCCGAACTCAATCTCAGCTACGGCATGGTGCGCAGCATCGCCCACGGCATGCGCCTGCTCGATAGCGGGGAACTTGCCGATGTCGACGGCGGCAAGGCCGATCTGCAATTGCTGTTGGCGCAGAAGGGCGTCCCCCTCGCCGTTCGCCCCACCGGCTACATGATCGATGCCGCCAACAAGTATAACAGCATGCGCGAAGTGAGCCGCGTGGTAATGTCGGCAGCGGCGATCGTCCTGTCGCTGCTCTGCGCGGTTTACGGCCTGCGTGCCATTGCGCTGCGCTTTCGTGCCCGCAACCGTGTCGAGCAGGTCATTCTCGGCGCGCTGATCATAGCCTCCTCCATCGCGGTGCTGACGACCGTCGGGATAGTCGTTTCCATGCTTTCGGAGGCGGCGCGTTTCTTCAGCATGGTGCCTGCCAATGAATTCTTCTTCGGCACCGTCTGGGACCCGCGCTTTGCCGGCGCCGGCTCGCAGACGTCGGGCACCTTCGGCCTGATCCCGCTGCTGGCCGGTACGATCTATATCGGCTTCGTCGCCATGCTGTTTGCCGTGCCCATCGGCCTGTTCGCGGCGATCTACATGGCCGAATATGCCTCGGCCCGCGTGCGCTCCATCGCCAAGCCGATGCTGGAGGTTCTGGCCGGCATTCCGACGATCGTCTACGGCTTTTTCGCTCTCATTACGGTCGGTCCCTTCCTGCGCGATATCTCCGCCGAGATCGACGGTCTGATGACCGGGAACTATAGAAGCTTCATCGAAGCCCAGAGCGTTTTGACGGCGGGCTTCGTGATGGGCGTGATGCTCATCCCTTATGTCTCCTCGCTGTCGGACGATATCATCATGGCCGTACCGCGCTCGCTCCGCGACGGTTCGCTCGGCCTTGGCGCCACGCGTTCCGAAACGGTCAAGCGCGTGCTGCTGCCGGCCGCCCTTCCCGGCATCGTCGGTGCGCTGTTGATGACGGCGTCGCGGGCGATCGGCGAAACGATGATCGTGGTGCTGGCGGCGGGCGTGGCTGCGCGTATGCAGCTCGATCCTTTCGAGCCGATGACGACGGTTACGGTGAAGATCGTCAACCAGCTGACCGGCGATCTGGAATTCACGTCGCCGCAGACGCTCGTCGCCTTCGCGCTCGGCATCACGCTTTTCTGCCTGACGC
The DNA here is from genome assembly GCA_000799755.1 of Martinezella tropici. Taxonomy (GTDB): domain Bacteria; phylum Pseudomonadota; class Alphaproteobacteria; order Rhizobiales; family Rhizobiaceae; genus Rhizobium; species Rhizobium tropici_A. The sequence continues at coordinate 1,035,886 of JUHI01000001.1, read as the reverse complement.
TGTGCCTCAACGTCTATGCGCTCTACATCGTGCGCCGCTACAGGGAGCAATACGAATGAGCGATGTTGTATCCTCCCCTCAGCTGAACATGCCGCGCGGCCTGACGCCAGGCGCGCCCGCGCGTCGCGATATCGGCATCGCCAGGCGCTATGCCGCCGAGCGCCGGTTCCGCGCCTACGGCATGACCGCGGTCATCTTCGGTCTCGTCTTCCTCATCATCCTCGTTTCGACCGTGGTCCGCACCGGCTATACCGCCTTCGTCCAGACCTCGATCACCTTGCCGATCGAATTTACCGAGAAGGTGATCGATCCAACGGGCAAGCGCGCCAGCGACCCGAAGGTGCTGATTGCTGCCAATTATCCGGTTCTCGTTCGCGACGCGCTGGTGAAGGTGCTTGGCATCGATCCGGCCAATCGCGCCCTCGTTCGCGAGGCGACCGCGATGGTGTCGGAAGGCGCCAGGGTCGCGCTGCGCGACCGTGTCGTCGCCAACCCCGCGATCATAGGGACGACCGAAAACGTCACCTTCCTTGCCAGTGCCAATATCGATTCCGCCAACAAGGGCCAGATCGATCTCACGGTCGATGAAAAGGACCGCAAGGTATCCGACCGACAGGTCGCCTGGATGAAGCAGCTCGGCGATAGCGGTGCGCTGTACAAGGCCTTCAACAGCGGCCTCTTCGTATCGGGCAATTCCAGCCGGCCGGAAGCAGCCGGCCTAGGCGTCGCGCTGATTGGTTCGCTCTATCTGATGCTGACCGTGCTGGTGCTTGCCTTGCCCGTCGGTGTCGCCGCCTCGATCTATCTGGAGGAGTTCGCGCCGAAGAACCGGCTGACGGACCTGATCGAGGTCAACATCAACAATCTCGCAGCCGTACCCTCGATCGTCTACGGCCTGCTGGGCCTCTCGGTCTTCATCAACGTGATGGGCCTGCCGCGTTCGGCCTCGCTGGTCGGCGGTCTCGTGCTGAGCCTGATGACGCTGCCGATGATCATCATCGCCACGCGTTCGGCGCTGCGCGCCGTGCCGCCGTCGATCCGCAGCGCGGCGCTCGGTCTCGGCGCTTCGCGGATGCAGATGGTCTTCCATCATGTGCTGCCGCTTGCCATGCCCGGCATTCTGACGGGCACGATCCTCGGGCTGGCGCATGCCCTCGGCGAAACCGCGCCGCTGCTCCTGATCGGCATGGTCGCGTTCGTCGCCAACTATCCGGCATCGCCCCTCGATCCTTCGACGGCGCTGCCGGTGCAGATCTATATGTGGGCAAGCGAAGCCGAGCGTGCCTTCGTCGAGAGAACGTCCGGTGCCATCATCGTCCTGCTCTTTTTCCTTGTCGCGATGAATATCGGCGCGATCTTGCTGCGCCGCCGTTTCGAGCGGCGCTGGTAGGGGAGGGCCGGAAAATGAACATGATGACGGAAGCCGCAAGCGAAAGAGCATTGACCAGGAAGATGATGACGATCCCCTACAAGATGATCGGCCAGGACGTTTCGGTTTTCTATGGCGACAAGCGTGCGCTCTTCGATGTCAATCTGAAGATCCGTGCCAATACGGTGACGGCACTGATCGGCCCCTCCGGCTGCGGCAAGTCCACTTTCCTGCGCTGCCTCAACCGCATGAACGATACGATCGAGACCTGCCGCGTCACCGGCAAGATCACGCTCGACGACCAGGATGTCTACGACAACAGCATCGACGTGGTGGAATTGCGCGCGCGCGTCGGCATGGTCTTTCAGAAGCCGAATCCGTTTCCGAAGTCGATCTACGAGAATGTCGCCTATGGCCCGCGCATCCACGGCCTGCATCGTTCGAAAGCCGATCTCGAGCATATCGTCGAAACCAGCCTGCAGAAAGCCGGTCTATGGGGCGAGGTGAAGGATCGGCTCCACGACGCCGGCACGAGCCTGTCGGGCGGCCAGCAGCAGCGCCTGTGCATCGCCCGCGCCGTTGCCGTCAGCCCGGAAGTCATCCTGATGGACGAGCCGTGCTCGGCGCTCGATCCAATCGCAACCGCCAAGGTCGAGGATCTCATCCACGAGCTTCGGGAAAACTTCACCATCGTCATCGTGACGCATTCCATGCAGCAGGCAGCCCGCGTTTCGCAACGTACCGCAATGTTCCACCTCGGCCATCTGGTCGAGGAGAACGACACCGATAAGATGTTCACCAATCCCGACGATTTCCGCACGCAGGATTACATCATGGGCCGTTTTGGTTGATGATGTCAGGCGCGCGGCACATTTCACACAGTTCACCTTGAGGATAGAAAAATGGTCTCCACTCACATTCTCTCTGCCTACGACGAAGACCTGAAGTTCCTGACGCGCCGCATTGCGGAAATGGGCGGCTTGGCCGAGCAGATGGTCAGCGACAGCGTACGCGCACTGGTCAACAGTGACACCGCTCTTGCACAGAAGGTCATCTCCGACGACGTCATCCTCGATCATGCCGAACGCGAAGTCGGCGACAAGGCGATCGTCACCATCGCCCGCCGTCAGCCGATGGCCGCCGACCTTCGCGAAATCATGGGCTCGATCCGCATCGCCTCCGATCTGGAGCGTGTCGGTGATCTCGGCAAGAACACAGCCAAGCGCGTCATCGCGGTGCAGGGCACGGGCGTTCCGCGCCGTCTCGCCCGCGGCATCGAGCACCTCTCCGAACTGGCTCTGAGCCAGCTCAAGGAAGTTCTGGACGTCTACGCCACCCGCTCGCCGGACAAGGCTGTGTCGATCCGCGAACGCGACGAGGAAATCGACGCGATGTACACCTCGCTCTTCCGCGAGATGCTGACCTACATGATGGAAGATCCGCGCAACATCACCACCTGCACGCATCTTCTCTTCTGCGCCAAGAACATCGAGCGCATCGGCGACCATGCCACCAACATCGCCGAGACGATCTATTACATGGCGACGGGTGCTCAGCCCGAAGGCGAGCGCCCGAAGGACGATACCGCCAATACCGTCGGCGCGGTGACGGAATAATCTGGAAGCGAAGAAGGGAGACCATAGGCGCATGGTTCCAAGAGTTGCTGTTGTAGAAGACGAGGAAGCGCTCAGCGTTCTGCTGCGCTACAACCTCGAGGCCGAGGGCTTCGAGGTTGACACCATCCTCAGAGGCGATGAAGCCGAGTTGCGTCTCCAGGAGCGCATCCCGGATCTTCTGATCCTCGACTGGATGCTCCCCGGTGTATCCGGCATCGAGCTCTGCCGCCGGCTGCGTATGCGGCCGGAGACGGAGCGCCTGCCGATCATCATGCTGACGGCCCGCGGCGAGGAAAGCGAGCGCGTGCGCGGGCTTTCGACCGGCGCGGACGATTACGTCGTCAAGCCGTTCTCGACGCCGGAGCTGATGGCCCGCGTCAAGGCGATGCTGCGGCGCGCCCGTCCGGAGGTTCTCTCCACGGTGCTGCGTTGCGGCGATATCGAGCTGGACCGCGAGACGCATCGCGTCCATCGCAAGAGCCGCGAAGTGCGGCTGGGGCCGACGGAATTCCGCCTTTTGGAATTCCTGATGTCCTCGCCGGGCCGCGTCTTCTCGCGCTCGCAGCTGCTCGACGGCGTATGGGGACACGACATCTATGTCGACGAACGCACCGTCGACGTCCATGTCGGCCGCCTGCGCAAGGCGCTGAATTTCTCCAATATGCAGGATGTCATCCGCACCGTTCGCGGCGCGGGCTATTCCATGGAAGCCTGAGCGGTTAGCCGCTCAGGCATCGACATAGCGGCGGAAAAAGAAAACGGGCCTCGAGGGGCCCGTTTCTCTTTGTCTTGCGTTGGATTTCAGCCGTTGTTGTTGCGCCGGCGGTCATGCACCGGCTGGTAGGCCAGGCGCTGGTGATAGGTGCAATAGGGCGACGAATCCGGGCTGTCGTTGCCGCAGAAGTGGAAATCATCCTTCAGCGGGTCGCCGACCGGCCACTTGCAGGTGCGCTCCGTCAGTTCCGTCAGGCCGAGGCGACGGGAGATCGGAACGACGACATTTGCAGCCGGGCGATACTGAATTTCGTTGACGGAATCGACCTCGATCTCTTCCTTCAGCATGGTTGCGCCCTGCTGGCGGGTGACGACCGTACGGGTTGCAACGCGCGAGCCGAAACTGGCGGGGCGAGGTGCGGCAGCGCTGCGCTTCGGCGTGCGCGCTGCGGTTGTCGTGCCGCCCGCCTTCGCTCGGCCGGGAAGGTTCAGGCGATGCACCTTGCCGATGACGGCATTACGGCTCACGCCACCGAGCTGCGCAGCGATCTGGCTGGCGCTCAATCCTTCGGACCATAGCTTCTTCAGCTTCTCGACGCGTTCGTCTGTCCAATTCATGCCCTGTCTCCGCTGTCGCGTTTCCGATGGCAGAATCCCTCACCATTGCCTCGGATGGGAACGAGGCACGAAACGCTCTAAAATTGTGGTGACTAGTTCCGCCGCATGCAGTCTAGCAATTGCTTTTTAACCTAGTGTGAGGCTGACTCCGTGACAAGAGTCGGCGGAATCTTGAGGAATCGATTTCGAGGTTTTCCCCAACTTGCTGTCCGGGCGTGGCATTTCTGCAATAGCCGCCGTCGAACCCATCTCTTTTGCCCGCAAGCGCTTTCTCGCACCTGCCAAAGCGCCAGTTTTGTTGACATCGCGGTGCAAAACATCAATAGTGCCCGGGCCGCCGCAAGGCGGCATTTTTGATTTTTTCGGACCCGTTTCATCAAGCCGAAGCGATCGGTCCTTAAAGTTGTGATCGAGGAGATATGGCCATGGCCGAGACCACGCCGCTTTATGACACCTACATGCGCGCTCCACTGCGGTTCGAGCGAGGCGAGGGCGTCTGGCTGGTCACGGAAAGCGGTGAGCGCTACCTCGATTTCGCCGCCGGCGTTGCTGTCAACTCGCTCGGCCATGCGCATCCCCATCTCGTCGCCGAATTGAAGGCGCAGGCCGACAAGGTCTGGCATCTGTCCAACCTCTATGAGGTGCCTGGCCAGGAGAAGCTGTCGAAGCGGCTGACGGAAGCGACGTTCGCCGACAAGGTCTTCTTCACCAACTCGGGTGCGGAAGCGCTGGAATGCGCCATCAAGACGGCGCGGCGCTATCAGTTTGCCAAGGGGCATCCTGAAAAGTTCCATATCATCACCTTCGAAGGCGCCTTCCACGGCCGCACCATCGCGACCATCGCCGCCGGCGGTCAGGAGAAATATATCGAGGGCTTCGGCCCGAAGGCGCCGGGCTTCGATCAGGTTCAGTTCGGCGATCTCGATGCGGTGCGTGCTGCCATCACCGACGCGACGGCCGCGATCCTGATCGAGCCGGTGCAGGGCGAGGGCGGCATCCGTCCGGCGACCAACGAATTCCTGCGCGGGCTGCGTGAGATCTGCGACGAGCACGGCATGCTGCTGATCCTCGATGAAGTCCAATGCGGCGTCGGCCGCACGGGCAAGCTCTTTGCCCATGAATGGGCTGGCATCAAGCCCGATATCATGGCGGTCGCCAAGGGTATCGGTGGCGGTTTCCCGCTCGGTGCCTGCCTTGCGACGGCGGAAGCCGCTTCGGGCATGAAGGCGGGCACGCATGGATCGACCTATGGCGGCAATCCGCTGGCTATGGCAGTCGGCAACGCCGTCCTCGACATCGTGCTGGCAGAGGGTTTCCTGCAGCATGTGCGCGATATCGCGCTGGTGTTCCGCCAGGGGCTCGCCTCGCTCAAGGATCGCTTCCCCGATATCATCGAGGACGTACGCGGCGAAGGCCTGATGCTCGGCATCAAGGCGGCCATTCCGCAGGCGGATCTGCTGCAGGCGATCCGCGCCGAGCATCTGCTTGGCGTGCCGGCCGGCGACAACGTCATCCGCCTGCTGCCGCCGCTGGTCGTGACGGCTGAGGAGGCACGCGAAGGTCTCGCTCGTCTCGAGCGTGCGGCCGAACGTGCGCGTATTGCCCGCACCAAAAAATCGGCTTGAACTCAACGCCCGCAATCGGGGCGTTCCTGCCCCACGCGGGCGTTATTGTTTTTTCTGGAGTACAGGTAAGGACATGGCTTCTCCGAAACACTTTCTCGACCTCTCTGCCGTTCCGGCCGCCGATCTGCGCAACATCATCGATGACGCGATCGTGCGAAAGAACGCGCTGAAGGCCGGCACGGCCGACAAGCCGCTGGCCGGCAAGATGCTGGCGATGATCTTCGAGAAGCCATCCACTCGAACCCGCGTCTCCTTCGATGTCGGCATGCGTCAGCTTGGCGGCGAGACGCTGTTCCTCTCCGGCACCGAAATGCAGCTTGGCCGCGCCGAGACGATCGGCGACACGGCGAAGGTGCTGTCGCGCTATGTCGATGCCATCATGATCCGCACGACAGACCATTCGCGCCTGCTGGAGCTGGCGGAACATGCGACCGTTCCAGTCATCAATGCGTTGACCGATGATACCCATCCCTGCCAGATCATGGCCGACATCATGACCTTCGAAGAGCATCGCGGCCCGATCAAGGGCAAGACCGTTGCCTGGACGGGCGATGGCAACAACGTGCTGCATTCGCTGATCGAAGGTGCGGCGCGCTTCGGCTATCGCATGAATATGGCCGTACCCCTTGGTTCCGAGCCCAAGGATCACTATCTGAACTGGGCCCGCAACGAGGGCGCCGAAATCATGCTCTCGCATGATGCAGACCGTGCGGTCGCCGGCGTCGATTGCGTGGTAACCGATACCTGGGTTTCCATGAATCAGGAGCACCGGGCACGCGGTCACAACGTCTTCCAGCCCTATCAGGTCAACAAGGCTTTGATGGCACAGGCCGGCAAAGACGCGTTGTTCATGCATTGCCTGCCCGCCCATCGCGGAGAGGAAGTGACGGACGAGGTGATCGACGGTCCGCAATCCGTTGTCTTCGATGAGGCGGAAAACCGCCTTCATGCGCAAAAGTCGATTCTTGCTTGGTGCCTGGGCGCGATCTGAGGATATGAAGCCGCGTCTTGAGGGCGCGGGCGCAGTAGGAGTAAAGCAATGGCCGAAAATGCAGCCTCGCTGGGTCAGTTCGATTTCGCTGGTGACGATCACGTCGTTCCCTTCCAGGTGGAAGGTCTGGACGTGCGCGGCCGCGCCGTGCAGCTCGGTCCGCTGCTGGATGCGATCCTCGCCCGGCACGACTATCCGACGCCGGTCGCGCGCCTTCTGGCCGAGGCCATCGTCCTCACTGTCCTGCTCGGCACCTCGCTGAAGTTCGAGGGCAAGTTCACCGTGCAGACCAAGGGCGACGGTCCGGTCGATCTTCTGGTCGCCGATTTCTCGACGCCGGAAAATGTCCGCGCCTATGCCCGCTTCGATGAAGAGGCATTGGCAAAGGCGGTCGCCGAAGGCCGGACCGAGCCCGAGCAACTGCTTGGTAAGGGCGTGCTTGCCTTCACCATCGATCAGGGCCGTTTCACGCAGCCCTACCAGGGCATCGTCGCGCTCGACGGCGCTTCTCTCGAGGAGATTGCCGGCACCTATTTCCGTCAATCGGAACAGATCCCGACGCGTGTGCGTCTGGGGGCTGCAGAGCTCTTCGACCGCGATGAGAACGGCAAGCCGCGTCACCGCTGGCGCGCCGGCGGCCTGATTGCGCAGTTCCTGCCCGAAGCGCCGGAACGCATGCGCCATCCGGATATTCACGGCGGCGACGGCGATACCGGCGCGCGCGACCATGTCGAGGACGATGCCTGGGCGGAAGCGCGCAGCCTGGTGGAAACCATCGATGCCGATGAGCTGACGGACCCGCAGGTCGGCACCGAGCGTCTTCTCTATCGCCTCTTCCATGAACGCGGCGTGCGCGTCTATGAGCCGAAGGCCGTCTACGATCGCTGTTCCTGCTCGCGTGACAAGCTGAAGGGCGTGTTGAAGGGCTTTACGGCCGAGGAAATCGAGGCCAGTCAGGAGAATGGCGAGATCGCCGTGACCTGCGAGTTCTGCTCGACGACCTATCGCTTCGAAGTGGCTGAAATAGAAGCGGCCTGATCCCGCCGGTTGCGCTGGCTCAGTTCAGCGTACGCAAAAGGTTCGGTGTATCCAGAGAGAAGGCGGGGATCTTGACATGGAAGAGTTCCCCGTCATCCGTTTCCATCTGGTAATGGCCGAACATCATGCCTGACGGCGTGTCCAGCGGACAGCCGGAAGAATACTCGTAGGTATCGCCGGGTTTCAGGTGCGGCTGCTCGCCGACGACGCCGGGACCCGTGACTTCATCCACCATGCCGTTCATATCGGTGATGTGCCAGTAGCGCGTCACCAGCTTCACGGCGTCCTTCGAGTGGTTGGAAATGACGATGCGGTATCCCCAGACATAGCGATCGTCGTCCGGATCGGATTGCTCCTCCAGATAAAACGGCTCTACAACCACTTCGATGTCGCGTGTTAGGGCGCGATACATGCCTAATACCTTGCCACTGTCCTGAAACGTCGAGCGCTCCTTCAAGCCCATTGCCGTTTCAGCATTTTCAAGTCTGCGGCATATTATCCGCTTTCCACCACTCCCGCAAAGTGCAGGATCTCTAGCGGTATCCTATAACCGATCGGTTCCGTCAAGGAACGGTGTGATGAAATCTCGCTCGCATGGAGGGAGTTTTCCGAGATACAGCTATTACGGCCGGTGAAAAAGGTTAGTAATTGGTTCTCAAAGTATCTTGTTTTGCTCGTCATTTAGTCTTGTCTACCATAATGCCCGCCGAGGGATATTGCCGCGCGCAGATACGCTTGTGAGCATTACAGGTGCACTTCAGGAATTGATCGTCATAGCTGAATGCCGGCCATTAAACCTCCGGATCATATAACCGCCGTTCCCCTCTTATGTTCCCCGGCGGGGAGTTGCGTGAGATTCCCCCTCGGACGAATTTCGGTTATGGTCTGATTCTGGCATGGCCCGTGCCTCCCCCCTCCACTCGGGAAAGTATATTTCATGCGGGGCCGTCAATATCCAAACCGACTGTTTGAGCGCCTGGCATAAGGAGGGGTTGCGGTCATTGCTCGCAATAGGAGGTTTAGATGAGGCTTTCCGCCCCTGTTTATCACTTGAAGCGCAAGGCGAGGCTCCTGTCTCGTCAGCAGAGTATCCCCTTGCACGCCGCACTCGATCGCATCGCGGCCGGCGAGGGTTTTGAAGGTTGGAGCTTGCTTGCAAGCAAAACGAGCGCAGCCGTGCCCGTCGGCGAGCTGTATTCGCGTCTGAGCCCGGGCGATCTGGTGCTGGTCGGCGCGCGGCCCGGCCATGGCAAGACCTTGATGAGCCTGAGGCTTGCCGTCGAAGCCATGAAATCAGGCAATCGCAGCGTCTTCTTTTCTCTGGAAGACACGGAAAAGGTCGTTCTGGACCGTTTCCCGGTGATCGGCGCCGCCTATGCGGACTTTGCCGATCTGTTCGAATTCGACAATTCCGATGCCATTAGTGGCGACTACATCGTCGAGAGGCTGGCCCAGGCGTCGCGTGGCACGCTGGCGGTGGTCGATTTTCTGCAGCTGCTGGATCAGAAGCGGGAGAAGCCGGAACTCATGATCCAGGTTCAGACGCTAAAGGCGTTTGCGCGCGACAGAGGCGTGATCGTCGTCTTCATCTCGCAGATCGATCGCTCATATGATCCGGAGCGGAAACCCGTGCCTGATCTCTCGGATGTGCGTCTGCCGAACCCGCTGGATCTAAAGCTGTTCGACAAGATGGTCTTCCTGAACAACGGCCGGGTTGAGTTCAAGGCGGCTAGCTGACGGGTTGCCACATACTGTCATTGCCCGACAAGGGCAGGTCGAGCCGCCCGGAAAACGATCCGGGCGGCTCGATTGATATCAGGCGGAAACCTGCTCAAGCGCGCGGGCGAAATCCTCGACCAGATCTTCGCTGTCCTCGATGCCGGCCGAGAAGCGCACGGTGCCCGGCGAAATGCCGAGCTCGGCGCGGGCCTCGTCGGTGAGGTTCTTGTGCGTCGTGGTGGCCGGATGCGTGATCAGGCTCTTCGAGTCGCCGAGATTGTTGGAGATCTTCACGATGTCCAATGCGTTCTGCAGCTTGAAGGCCGCTTCCTTGCCGCCCTTCAGCTCGAAGGCAACAAGGGTCGAGCCGCCGCTCATCTGTTTGGCGATGATGTCGGCCTGCGGATGGTCCTTGCGGCCGGGATAGATCACGCGAGCGACCTTGCCAGTCTGCTCGGCGAGGAAATCGGCCACCTTCGCGGCGTTCGTCGTCTGCTGCGCGACGCGCAGCGGCAGGGTTTCGATACCCTTGAGCAGCGTCCAGGCTGTGAACGGCGACATGGCCGGGCCGGTATGGCGGAAATAGTCCTGCAGGTGCTCGTCGATCCACTGCTTGTCGGAGAGGATGACGCCGCCGAGCGAACGACCCTGGCCGTCAATATGCTTGGTGGCGGAATAGACGACGATATGGGCGCCGAGTTCCAGCGGCTTCTGGAAGAGCGGTGTCGCGAAAACGTTATCGACCACGACCTTGGCGCCGATCTGGTTGGCGAGCTTGGCGACGGCGGCAATGTCGACCACTTCCAGTGTCGGGTTGGTCGGGCTTTCGAGGAAGAACACCTTGGTGTTCGGGCGGATGGCCTTTTCCCAGTTTTCGACGAAGCGGCCGTCGACCAGCGTGCATTCGATGCCGTATTTCGGCGCCAGCGTCTCGACCACCCAACGGCAGGAGCCGAAGAGGGCGCGGGCAGCGACGATATGATCGCCGGCCTTCAACTGGCAGAGGATAGCGGCGGAGACGGCCGCCATGCCCGAAGCCGTGGCGCGAGCATCCTCAGCGCCTTCCAGCGCGCACATGCGCTTCTCGAACATGTCATTGGTCGGGCTGCCGTAGCGGGCGTAGATGAAACCATCCGTCTCGCCCTTGAAGCGGGCTTCCGCCGCTTCCGAGGTGTCGTAGACGAAGCCCTGGGTCAGATAGATTGCTTCGGAGGTCTCGCCGAACTGCGAACGGAGCGTTCCGTTGTGTACGAGCTGGGTTGCGGGGCGCCAAGTCTTGCTCATGCCATCACCACTTTCAAACAAAAAAACCGGTCGCAAAAGCAGACCGGTTCAACCCCGGTCTTTTTAGCCATTTGTTTAACGTGGCTGCAAGCCGACCGGCCAAATCACCACGGGATAAGTTGCAATACTGCCGTTGACGGCTTGCGTCAATTCCCTGAGTTTGGTTTTGTCTGCGACAAATTATGAGAGAAGCATGATGGCTCGCAATACTGGAATTTTGGCCGATCGCGCCATAGCAGCGCTCTTTGAAACCGGTCGGCTGACGAGCGAGAGGGAACTGGACGTCGATCAGATCCAGCCTGCAAGTCTCGACTTGCGGCTCGGCTCGCATGCCTTTCGCGTCCGCGCCAGCTTCATGCCCGGCCCCTCGCATCTCGTCGCCGACAAGCTCGACCGGCTGAAGCTGCACGTCGTCGATCTCTCGGAAGGTGCGGTGTTGGAAACCGGCTGCGTCTATATCGTGCCGCTGATGGAGCGTCTCGATCTGCCCGAGGACATGTCGGCTTCGGCCAATCCGAAGAGTTCAACCGGCCGTCTCGATATCTTCACCCGCGTCATCACCGACCGTGCGCAGGAGTTCGACAAGATTCCGGCCGGCTATTCCGGCCCGCTCTATCTCGAAATCAGCCCGCGCACCTTCCCGATCGTCGTTCGCCGTGGCTCGCGCCTGTCGCAAATCCGCTTCCGCGTCGGTCACGCCTTGCTCACCGAGCCGGAACTGCTGAGGCTGCACGAGACGGAAACGCTTGTTGCCAGCAAGAAGCCGAACATCACCGGCGGCGGCATCGCGCTGTCGATCGATCTTGCCGGCGACAAGGAAGGGCTGATCGGCTATCGCGGCAAGCACCACACCGCCGTCGTCGATGTCGACAAGAAGGCTCAGCACGACATCTTCGACTTCTGGGAGCCGCTCTACAGCCGAGGCCGCACCGAGCTGATCCTTGACCCGGATGAATTCTATATCCTCGTCTCGCGCGAGGCGGTGCATGTGCCGCCGCATTATGCCGCCGAGATGACGCCGTTCGATCCGCTGGTCGGCGAATTCCGCGTCCATTATGCCGGCTTCTTCGATCCCGGCTTCGGCCATGCGCCGGCCGGCGGCCGCGGCAGCCGCGCCGTGCTCGAGGTGCGCAGCCACGAAGTGCCCTTCATCCTCGAGGACGGCCAGATCGTCGGTCGCCTGATCTACGAACACATGCTGGAACAGCCGAGCAGCCTCTACGGCTCCGGCCTCGGTTCGAACTATCAGGCGCAGGGCCTGAAGCTGTCGAAGCACTTCCGCCTGTAATCGGACGCTGACCGGCCTTGACAGAGGCCGTCAACTGTTGGACATCTCAAGGGTGTCAGGCGGGTGTAGCTCAATGGTAGAGCAGCAGCTTCCCAAGCTGAATACGAGGGTTCGATTCCCTTCACCCGCTCCATCCCCTTTTGATAACCTCGCTGCTGACTTGTTTTGGTCTTTGATCATTGTCGCTACCTTTGGTAGTGATTTGGTGTCGCTGTGGCCATTGCGTGAATCTTGTGGTTTGGCTAGCCTGCTTCCCGAACTTTTGTTTGGAGACGCGCGTTGATCGATCACATAACCATCGAAGTCAGCAATCTTGAAAAGAGCAGGGCCTTCTACGAGTTGGCTTTCGAACCTTTGGGTTATCGGCTCTCCTTCGGAAAGGAAGGTCTGTTCTGGGCTTTCGATGTTGACGACGGCAGCCTGTTCGAGATCCAGCATACCGGCAGCTCGCTGCCTCTGACGCATCTGCACGTCGCCTTCCGTGTCCGCAAGAGGGCCGAGGTCGATGCCTTCTATCGCGCTGCGATAGAAGCGGGTGCTAAGGATAATGGCGTACCCGGCCCGCGGCAGGATTACGGCGCGGATTACTATGCCTGTTTCATCCTCGATCCCGACGGCTACAATATAGAGGCGATGGTCAATAGGCCCGACGCCTGAGTACCGGGTTCAGGTCAGGAAGGGTCTCTTCGCTTTCAAAGTTTCCGCCAGCGCTTCCCCGAAGGTCGCGATCGGACGGGCGAGGCGACCTGCCGGCGGGCGATGAACCAGCCAGTTGACCACCTTCGGGCTGAAATCCGGGGCTTCGATGATCTCGATGGAATTGCGCCAGCGGCTGTCGGCCAATGCCGCCGGCGTTAAGACACCGATACCGAGCCCGCGCGCCACGAGCGACATGCGCAGATCGGCGCTCATGGCCTCGACCCCGACATCGAAAGGCAGGCGTTCGGCCTCGAAGCGATGCTGAATGAAGGCGCGGAAGCCGCAGCCGCTCTGGTTCATGATCCAGGGGAAGCGCGAGAGATCCTCAAGCCTGGGTTCCTTGGGAACGCCGAGCGATGGTGCGGCGACCAGAATGACGCTATGAACGCCAAGCACGTCGCCGATCACGTTATCAGGCGGTTGTATGCCTTCCGCCAGGCAGACGGTTGCCGCATCAAGCTCGCTGCGGGCAACCTGTTCAACGAGCTGCGGCGACCAGCCGGTAACGATGCGCAACGTCAATTGCGGAAACTGGCTGCGCAACTCGTCGAGCGGCGACGATAGGGCCGCCTCGGAAAGGTAGGGCATGATCCCTAGCCGGAATTCGCCGCCGATCGTGCCGCCGGGCGAGACGCCGGCCTTGAGATCGTCGAGCGAGCGCAAAACTCGCCGCCCATGCTCATACGCCTCGCGTCCCGCAGCCGTCGGCCTCAGCGGTTTCGACTGCCGGTCAAGCAAGGCAATGCCGAGACTGTCCTCCAGGTTCTGTATGCGCCGGGTGATACCAGGCTGCGTCAGATTGATGCGCGCGGAGGCGGCGACGATCGAGCCCGTTTCCACCACGGCGACGAAAGCTTCCAGGTCATGAATGTTCATGCTTAACTCGCATAATCATTATTAGTTCATTTCAATTGCCGCATTATGCAGCAACGCGATAAACATGGCTATCTTTATTATCAGAAATTATTGGAGAGCCTATGTCGCAAGTCCCCGAATGTATGGCGAACGAGCCGGCGCAGGATGATGTCGCTGCGGTGGACGCCGCTCCCTCGACCTTGCTGTTCGCCGTCGCTACCGGCGTCATCATCATCAATCTCTTTGCGCCGCAGACGCTGGTCGGCATCATCGGCCCATCGCTTGGCTTTTCCGAAAGCGGCGCGGGCCTGGTGGCCATGGCCTCGCTGCTCGGCTATGCCGCGGGCCTGTTCTTCCTGGTTCCGCTGGCGGATCTCATGGAAAACCGGCAGCTTGTCCTGCGCATGCTCCTGTCGGCTTTGGTCATGGCTGTTGCCGCCGCCTTCGCGCCGACGGGCTGGAGCCTGCTGATCTTCCTGTTCCTGCTGGGAGCGGCCTGCTCGGCAATCCAGATCCTCGTGCCGATCGCAGCGGGCATGGCACCGCCCGAACACCGCGGCCGGGTGATCGGCAATGTCATGAGCGGCGTCATGGTCGGTATTCTTGCTTCGCGGCCGCTGGCGAGCCTGATCGCCGATTTCTGGGGCTGGAGGAGCTTCTATGCCGTGAGTGCCGCGACGCTTGCGCTTCTGGCGGCCGTGCTGGCCCTGCGTCTGCCGGAGCGGCGCCCTTTGGTCAGCGCAAGCTACGGCGCCTTGATCGGCTCGCTTTTCGAGCTACTGCGGGAGGAGCCGGTGCTTCGGCTGCGTGCCTTCACCGCCGCTTTGATGATGGCGAGCTTCAGCCTGTTCTGGACATCCGTCGCCCTGCGTCTGGCGCAACCGCCCTTTACGCTCGGCCAGTCCGGCATCGCGCTGTTTGCCCTCGTAGGCGCCGGCGGTGCCGCCGCGACCTCTGTCTTCGGCCGCATGGGCGACAGGGGCTGGACGCGGACGGCGACATTGGCCTCGCATCTGATCGTGCTCGCCGCCATGGCGCTGGCGGGCTGGGTCGGTGCGATACGGTCGGGCGACTCCATCGGGCTGCTGGTTCTTCTCGGCGCGAGTGCCGTCTTGCTCGATGTCGGCGTTACCGGAGATCAGACGCTGGGACGCCGCGCCGTCAACCTTTTGAAGCCGGAGGCGCGGGGGCGTATCAACGGTCTCTTCGTCGGAATCTTCTTCCTCGGCGGTGCGCTCGGATCGGCGCTCGCCGGCACGGCCTGGGATTTCGGCGGTTGGGTCGGCGTCTGCGCGGCCGCCGCAGGCTTCGGCTTGATTGCATTGATCACGGGTCTTGCAGCGCGGAGGTGAACCATGCGAGGAAAGGGGCCGTATGGGTGGGCCCCTTTTTCAAATCGCGACGCTTCCACTCATTCGCTTGAGTGGCAGTCAGGCGTAACGTGATTGGACGCCCCTTGATAGGAGCGTCCGGATTGCGCGGTATTGCATCATTGTACAGGCTGAGAGCGGTCTTCGCACGGGGCATGCTGACCATAGCTCGCGGAACGAAAATTCCCCTGGGAACAAAGATCATCTGGAGACGCGGCAACATCCGCATCGGCGAAAAGGTACATTTTCGCAAGGGCGTCGTCCTCGACGCGCAGGAGGGCGCCATTTCCATCGGCGCCTGCGTATCGTTCAACGAATACAGTATTCTGCTGGGTCGCGGCGGCATCTCTATCGGCAACGATGTGCGCATCGCCGCACATGCGATGGTCGTCTCCTTCGATCACAATTTCGATGATCCTACCGTTCCGATCCGCCTTCAGGGCGTGACCAAGAAGCCTGTCGTCATCGAAGACGACGTCTGGATCGGTGCGGGCGCCAAGATCCTTGGCGGCGCCCATATCTCGAAGGGGTGCGTCATCGGCGCGAATGCCGTCGTCAAGGGCAGGACCGAACCCTACGGCATCTATGTCGGCGCTCCGGCAAGGTTGCTGAAGCGGCGTGGAGAACTGGGCGGCAGCGGATCGGGAAATGTCGAGCTGTTCGCCCTATCGAAAAAATAGGTCGGCGGCCCACTCAATCCCGCCGGCGGGGATATTGACCGTTGAGATCCACCGCGAGCGGCTTTCGTGCCCGCGGTGCGTCGGCGTCAGAATTCGGTCCAGTCCGTATCCTTGCTCGTCGGGGTCGTCGCCTGCGTGGCGCCGAAGGCGCTCATCAGCTTCTGACCGAGCGCGCGTGCTGGGGACGCGGTCGGGCGCACTTTGGCATCATCGACGGCTCTGATGCGCGGAGCTGCCGCCGGCTGAGATGCGGGGCGGGGAGCGGGCCTTGCCGCAATGCTTGCCGCTGGCGACACGGAAATGCGCATGGCTTCACCGCCGGTTCGGAACTGGGCAAGTAGATTTGACAGGGACGCCGCTTCCGCCGCAAGGCTGTGGCTTGCCGCCGTGCTTTCCTCGACCATGGCGGCGTTCTGCTGCGTGCCGTGATCCATGGTGTTGACGGCCGTGTTGATCTCCTGCAGGCCGGCCGACTGTTCGCGGGAGGCCTCGGCGATCGCATGCACGTGCCGGTTGATTTCCTGCACGCCCGAGACGATGGCATCGAGCGCCTTGCCGGTTTCGCTGACGAGGCCGACGCCGGTGCGTACATGCGTCTCGGAGGTGGCGATCAGGGTCTTGATTTCCCTGGCGGCATTGGCCGAGCGCTGGGCAAGCTCACGCACTTCCTGCGCCACGACGGCAAAGCCCTTGCCGGCCTCGCCGGCGCGCGCGGCCTCGACGCCGGCATTCAGCGCCAGAAGATTGGTCTGGAAGGCGATGTCGTCGATGACGCCGATGATGTTGCCGATCTCGTCCGATGATTTCTCGATCTGCTGCATAGCCTTGATGGCATCGCGGACAATCTCGCCCGAGCGCTCCGCGTCGTTTCGGGTATCGGCCGCGAGTTGGCTCGCCTCCTGCGTACGCCTGGCGGCATCCTTGACGGTGGTGGTGATCTCCTCGAGGGCGGCGGCGGTTTCCTCGACGGAAGCGGCCTGCTGTTCGGTACGCTTGGAAAGCTCGTCTGCCGCGCTGCGGATTTCCTCGGCTCCCGCGCCGATGGCGCGAGCATTGGCGCCGACCGCCTGCATCGTTCCGTTGAGCTTGCCGAGCGAATTGTTGAAGTCCAGCCGCAACTGGTCGAGATGTGCGACGAACTGGGTGTCGATGCGCGTGACGAGATCGCCTTCCGCTAGACGCTTTAGGCCGTCGCCGACTGATTGCATCGCCTGCTGAAGCTGTGCCGCCTCGGCGGCCTGCCTTGTCTCGCGCTGTGCCCGCTCGCTGTCGCTGAGCGTGCGATCCGCCTCGGCCTGCGCTTCGAGGCGGGACCGTTCGACGGCGTTGTCACGGAATACGGCGACGACGGCTGCCATCTGCCCGATCTCGTCTCTGCGTTCATGACCCTCGACCGCGCTTTCGGTGTCGCCATGAGCAAGCGTCGTCATGCGCTGGTGCAGCCGCATTAGCGGCGCGGCGATGCCCGTCTGCGCGACATAGATGCCGAGGATGATGGCGAGCGCGATCAGCCCAGCGAGAGCGAAGAGCATGTAGGTCACGGAACGGTTGAGGCGGACCGACAACTCGTCCGCGCCGGCATTCATTCGGCTTGTCAGCGCATCATCGTTGGCCTGTATGCTGGCGATCAGCTTGGGCAGCTTCTGGTTGACCAGGATCAGGGTCGTTTCGGCGCCCTTCAGGTCGCCATTCTTGCGCTGGCCGATGCTCTTCTCGGTGAGCCCCTGTAATTCGTCGAGACTGGTAAGAATCTCGTCGATCGATTGCTTTGCCGCAGGAACGAGGTCTTCTGCATGGGTCAGCCTCTGTCTGGCTTCACCGAAATAGCTGTTGCCGGCGGCAACCGCCTTGAAGGCGTCGCTGTCGGGATCGAAATTCAGCATCAGGCTTGCCTGCAGCACGGAGGCGAGCGAGGCTGCGCTCGCACGCGCGGCTTCCGTCGCCGCAACCGCTTCCTGGTCGAGAAAAGCGCTGTAGGCCCGATCCGCCTTGTGGAATTCATCGGCGACCAGCAGCAGGCCGACGAAGGAGACGATGCCGAGAAGCAGGATCACGGCAAGTATCTTGGTTTTGATTTTCAGGTTCCTGAACATGGCGGTCCGCCTGCGAATGCCGTGCCCTATTCAGAGTAAGGTCGAGACCCGTCCGCCTGTGTCGGGCGGGGGAGGGTGCGATGCCTGATATGCACGGGTGAAGCCGAGTTTACGTGATACCTTGCCAAGAAGGTCCCGACGACCCGCATCATGCGATCGGCGCTGGAGCCGATGTCGTCGATGGCGACGAGTACAATCAACAGAGCTTAATCGACTGCTAACGGCAGAGGCGGAAGGCCAGAATTCCCACGCTAATTTTGTGCATGTTCAAAACTGCGCAACCGGCCGATGCGCGCGATCTGCGCCATTCATCCATGAGGCGCGTCCGTTGCCGCGGGATGGCGCGATATTTCCCATTTGGCGTGACTCTGCTACATCGGAGTCGTGAATCAGACATGTGCATCCACGACAGGAGGCCGGATCAAGACCATGCGTGTTTGCCTTTCGTCGACGATGTCAGCCGCCCGGCTCCTGGCATGCGCGGCGTTGATCGCCGCCTCCTGTGCCTGGCCGCTTGCGGCTGAGGAGACGAAGCCGCAGAACCTGCCGATCCTCTTCGATGCCCGCGAGCGCTTGCCGAAGCCGGATCTGTCCTCGCTGGTCAGGCTGCGGTTTTTGACGTCGATCGACTTCCCGCCCTTCAATTTCCTCGATCAGAACGGCAAGCTTACCGGCTTCCATGTCGAGCTGGCGCGCAAGATCTGCGAGGAGCTTGCAATATCGGACAAATGCCAGATCCAGGCCTTGCCTTTCGGCGAATTGCAGGGCGCTCTTGCCGCCTCGCAAGGGGATGCCGTCATTGCCGGCGTGGCGGTCACGCCAGAACTGCGCAAGACATTTGCCTTCTCGCGGCCCTTCCTCATGCTGCCCGCCCGCTTCGTGCGCAATCTCAAGGCCTCCGTCAGCGGCACCACGGCAGCCTCGCTTTCCGGCCATCCGGTCGGTGTCGTCAAGGGTACGGTGCATGAGGCGATGCTCGCCGTCTTCTTTCCGGCCATCAAGCCGGTGCCCTTCGACGATAAGGATGCGCTGCTGGCTGCCGTCAAGGACGGCAAGGTCGATGCTGCCTTTGCCGATGGCCTGCAGCTTTCCTTCTGGGTTTCGTCCCCGGCGGCGGAAAGATGCTGCGCGCTGTTCGACGGCCCCTACCTGTCGCAGCAGTTCCTCGGCGAGGGCATGACCATCATGCTGCGCCAGCAGGATGCCGACCTGACGGCGGCGATCAACCATGCGCTTGCCACCTTGTCGCGCGACGGCAGGCTGCAGGAAATCTATCTGCGCTATTTCCCCTACGGGCTTTATTGATCGGAGCAATTCCGGGAAAACTGGGTAGCAGTCTTCCCCCCGGGAATGCGTAAAGGCGCTACGCCTTGCGATAGCGGGCGATGGCGCTGCGCTCGATGGCAGCGCAGGTCAGCTTGTCGAGGCCGAGACGGTCGCGGAGCAGGCTGAGCAGGCGCAGTTCCTCGGCCTTGACGGAAAGATCGGCCGAAGCGACCTCGACGGCCAGTGCGTAGGCCGTGTCGTAGAGGCGAGCCGGCAGCGTGTCGCGGACGGTTTCGAGCACGATGTCGAGGCCTTCGCTGCCTGAAAGCAGCTTGGCACAGTCGCGGGATACGGAAATCAGCTTCTCGTCGTCGAAACCCTTGAAAACAGGCAGGGCGTGGATGAGTTCGCCGATACGGCCGAGTTCCCGGTCGTTCATCGTGCGGTCGACGGCCGAGGCCAGTACCATAACGTAGATCAGGGCCTCGTGAGCAGAAAGCGGCTTGTTCATAACAGGCGAAGTCCTTTGAATTTGGCGGGCTGAAGAGCCGTGCGTCTCTTGGCAAAAGTTACTGCACAATTCCTTAAATCGGAATCGATTCAAGGACAAAATCATGCAGCAGGTTAAAAGTGCGGCAGCGACCTCTACGCGTCGCATATGACGCGCGGCGCTGTATGGCCGAAGCAAGGCGTCAGATCGGATTGAGAGGGTTATCTTTTGGCAAGGGCGGTGCCAGAGTCGATTTTCCGTTCTTGCGCGGATCGTCGCCATACATGCCGCGCTTCTTCTGCTTGGCCTCGTCGACAAGTGACGCAAGCGGCGAGCCGGGTTCCGGATCGGCCCAGCCGAAGCGCACCAGCCAGGCACTGAGATCGACACGGACATAACGGCAGGCGCCCGTAATCGTGCCTTTCCAATTGGCGTCGGCCACGTCGCAGTCGATCGAGCGTCCGCGCAGATACATGCGGAAGGCCGTGCGGGCGGCCTGGCCGCAAGGCCAATCCTTGCCGCTCGGCCCCGTGCACATCCGGCCGATATCGGTCGGTACCACGCCGGCAAGCTGCACGCTTCTGCCGGAGATGGTCACTACACCGGCCTGATCCGAGAAGGGGCGGGTAAGCTCGACCGTTGTCGTCTTTTCCTGCGGCGTGGACGCGGGTTCGAGCGCGGCCTGTTCGGATGGAGGGGTGTGCTGGGCCTGTTGCTGCGGCTGCGGCGGCAGGGTTTGATGCGCAGCGGCCGCCATCTCCCTGTCGATCTGGTCGGCCGGAACCCGGTTGTCGGGGGCAGGGTCGGTCTTGGCCTGGTCGGCGGCGGGCGTCTCCGGCGTGCCGGCAGCGACTTTGTCCGGCGCGGTTGCGGCTGGCTGCGAAGCCTGGGCAGGCGCGGTATCGCCGCTCTTCACCGTATCGGGTGTTGCGGCTGCCGCCTGCGTGTCCGCAGGTGCCGCATGTGTATCCTCAGGTTTGGATGCGTCGGCTGACCGCGCGGGATCGGTCGGAACCTTGCTTTCCGAAGACGGCACGGGCTCGGCCGCTGCCGTATTCTCTTGAGCTTTGGCGCTGTCGCTGCCGGGTGTTTTTGCCGTGTCGTCGCTTGTGGGCGCTGGCGTCGCCGCGGCAGCTGCCGCTATTGCCGCAGCCGAGGGTTCGTTATCGCTGTCGGAGGCGGTGGAAGACGGAGTTGCGGCTGATTGGGTCGCTGTTTCGGGCGCGGCGCTTGCCACCTGCGCGGCCGGCTTGGTTTCCGGTTGCGGCTCTGCCGAATTCGTATCGCCCTTCTTGGCCGGTTCGAGAGGTTTCGGCGTCTCGACGGCTTTGGCGGGCGTCGGTTCGACCTTGGCCGCCTCTGTCGGCGCGGCCGCGGCCGGCTTGTTCTCTGTCATCGTGTTGCTGGTGCTTCTATGCGGCAGGCTGAAGCCATGCTCCCCGAGCTGGACCACGATCAGCGTCAGCCACGAACCAACGATCGCGCCTCCGACGCCTGCAAGCCAAATATCACGACGCATAACGAGAAAACTTTCCTATTGGCTGGCCCATATGATGCGGGCAATCCATTCCACATCCGCAAGATCGAAGCTGCGATTGGGATGTTCGGGGTTGAGCGACATCAGCTCGATCGACTTCGCGCTCTGCCGCAGCAAGACCTTGGCCATGACTTCGCCCTCACGGGTCTTCACAACAACACGGTCATTTTTCCTGATCTGAGCTCCCGGCTCTACGATCAGAATATCGCCGTCTCGATAGAGCGGCAACATGCTTTCGCCCTGGACCTCAAGCGCATAGGCGCCGGTCCGCTGCCCTGCCGCCACCGGAAACTCCACCATGTCCCAGCCCTGGCCGGCTGGAAATCCGCCGTCATCGAAGAAGCCGCCGGCGCCCGCCTGGGCAAAGCCGATCAAGGGGATGGCGTTTCCTGCCGGCAACGCGCTGTGCATCGCCACGGCCGCCGCCGGTTCGGCCGGCCTGATGAAACTCAGGAACTGCTCCAGGCTGGCGCCGGTCGCGTCGAGGATCTTGGCGATCGATTCCGTCGACGGCCAGCGCAGGCGGCCGTCCTGGCTCAGCCGTTTCGACTTGTTGAAGGAGGTCGCATCGAGGCCGGCGCGGCGTGCGAGGCCGGAGGGGGTCAGAGCATGCCGCTCGGCAAGCCGATCGATCGCACCCCATATCTGCTCGTGTGACAGCATCGCCGCTCGGTATCCGCGCGCCGGCTCGCCCGGCGCTCTGCTCTTTAGAAAACGTTAACCGAGGCGTTTTGGCGAGTAAAGACCGGCATAGGAATAGGGTCCTTTATCCCCGAGCTTTCATCGCGCTCTTGTCAACTTCACGTCTTTTGCGGCTGCGGCTTAGTATCGGGCTGCTCGTTCTGGAATTCCTTCGCCATGCCCATGAAGCCGCGCATGAATTTCTGCATGATGCCGAGCGTACGGTCGACCTCGGCATCGCTGGGCAGGTTCGTGTCCTTGCTCGAGGCGACGGTCTTTTCCAGCTTCGTCACCCGGTCGGCCAGGCGATCCAGCTCGTCGTCATAAGCGCTGCGCTCGTCGGCGGCCATGCGGCAGACGAGGTTGCTGTTCTGGTCCTGGCAGATGGACATGGCGCCGGTCTGCCGGTCGAGGCGGATGAAATGATCGCCGCTACGCTCCAGCTGGAAGCGCATGGCGTCCGGTTCGGCCGACAGAGCCGGCGTCGAGAGAAGAAAGGCAGCGGGCACAAGCATGGCTGCAAGGCCGATTTTCAGTTCCTTCGTCATGTCTTCCTCCGGATTTTCTGCGTTAAACCCCAAAATCCACCACGGAAACCGTGGACATGAGCCGATGTTTTCGTGCAAAGCCCTATCAGCGCAGCTTTACAGAGGGATGATGACCGCCATGCCAGTGGTTTACAAGATCGTGCCGGACACGCTCTGGCAGCAAGCCAGACAAAGCGGTGTTTTTCATGGCGCGGCGATCGATCTGACCGACGGCTACATCCATCTTTCCACCGCAAAGCAGTCAAGGAAAACCGCTGAACTCTATTTCGCGGGGCAGACCGGACTGCTGCTGGTGGCAGTCGACGGCGATGCGCTCGGCGACAAGCTGGTCTTCGAACCTTCCCGGGGCGGCGATCTCTTCCCGCATCTCTATGCGCCTCTGCCGCTTTCAGCCGTGCTCTGGGAAAAGCCGCTGCTCATCGGCGACGATGGCGCGCACATCTTCCCGGAGATGGCGGAATGATCGGCGCCTTTCGCGATCTCGGCCGGCGCGGCTTGTTCCTGTTCGATCCGGAAACCGCGCATGGCATGTCGATAGCGGCGCTGAAATCCGGCCTCGTGCCGGCCTGCCGCATCAATGCCGATCCTCGCCTGCGCCAGACGGTGGCTGGCCTCGATTTTGCCAACCCGATCGGCATGGCGGCCGGCTACGACAAGAATGCCGAAGTGCCGGAGGCATTGCTGAAGCTTGGCTTCGGTTTTACTGAGATCGGCACCGTCACACCGAAGGCGCAATCCGGCAATCCGCGCCCGCGCATCTTCCGCCTGGTCGAGGACGAAGGCGTCATCAATCGCCTGGGCTTCAACAACGAGGGCCACGAGGCAGCATTCCAGCGGCTCAAGACCATTCGTGGCAGCGGCATCATCGGCGTCAACATCGGTGCCAACAAGGATAGCGCCGACCGCATCGCCGATTACGTCGCCGGCATCCGCCGCTTCTATTCCGTGGCGCGTTATTTCACCGCCAATATCTCCTCGCCGAACACGCCGGGCCTACGGGACCTGCAGGCGCGCGAAAGTCTGTCTGCATTGCTGTCCGCCGTGCTCGCGGCTCGCGACGAGGAAGCGGCGAAAGCCGGCAAACGCATCCCCGTCTTCCTCAAGATCGCGCCGGATCTGACCGAAGAGGGCATGGACGACATCGCTGCCGAAGCCTTGTCCCATGCGCTCGATGGTCTGATCGTTTCCAACACCACGCTGTCGCGCGACGGATTGAAGGACCAGCGGCAGGCCAAGGAATCAGGCGGCTTGTCCGGCAAGCCGGTCTTCGAAAAATCGACCGCTGTGCTCGCCAAGATGCGCCGCCGCGTGGGTGCTGCGCTGCCGATCATCGGGGTCGGCGGCGTGTCGTCGGCGGAAACGGCGCTGGAAAAGATCAAGGCGGGCGCCGATCTCGTGCAGCTCTATTCCTGCATGGTCTATGAAGGGCCTGGCTTGCCGGGACAGGTCGTCTCGAGCCTATCGAAGCTGCTCGATCGCGAGCGTGTTGGCTCGATCAGGGATCTGCGTGATGCCAAGCTGGATTACTGGGCGAACCGGAACGTCTGATCAGCCCGTTTCTTCAGGCCGATCGCCAGGAAGATGCCGCGAAACAGCAAAAAGGCATTCATGGCCATCCAGAGGCCGTGATTGCCAAGTGTCGGCACGAAGACGGCGAGCGCTATGAGATAGCCGGCGAAGGAAAGCAGCATCTTGTTGCGCATCTCTCGCGACCATGTGGCGCCGATGAAGACGCCGTCCATCAGAAAGGCGAGTGCGCCGGTAAGTCCGGTAATGGCAGCCCAGGGCAGGTAGGTTCCGGCCGCAGCACGAACCTCCTCGGAGGTCGTCAGCAGCCGGATCAGGGCCGGTCCCACAGTGAAGAAGAAGACGGCGGCGGCAAGCGCCAACCCAAAGGACCAGAGCGCTGTCAGTTTCAAGCCGCGCTCGAAGGCAGGCCGGTAGTTGGCGCCGATCGAGCGGCCGGTGATCTGCTCGGCCGCGTTCGCCAGCCCATCGAGATAATAGCCCGACAGCAGGAAGAAGTTCATCAGCACGGCATTGGCGGCCAGCATCACGGCGCCGAAGCTGTTGCCGATGCGCGTCATCAGCGTGAAGGCGCCGATCAGCACGAAGGTGCGGATCAGGATATCGCGGTTGAGCGCGAAGAGCTGCGTGAGTTTGGCGCGCGAAAGCAGTTCCGCGCGCGTTGGCCGCTCTTCGTCGGCAAAACCGCGCAGCACGATGAAAAGCCCGAGCAGCATGCCGCTTGCCTCGCCGATCAGGGTGCCCCAGGCGACGCCGGCGACACCCCAGCCAAGCCAGAGCCCGAGCAGGATGGCGAGCACGATGTTGACGCCGTTGATGACGGTCTGCAGCAGCAATCCGATATGGCCCTGACTGCGGCCGAGCACGAAACCGAGCAAGGCATAATTGGCAAGCGCTGCTGGCCCCGACAACATGCGGATGGAGAAATAGGTGCGGGTCGCATCGGCAATGCCACCTTCCGGTCCCATCAGTTTGATGCCGATCCAGAGCAGTATCGGCGACAGGAGGACGATCAGGATGCCGCAGCCGAGCGCCGATATCAGCGCCCGCCAGAAGACGGCCTGCTGCTCGCGCCCGTCATGGCGGCCATAGGCCTGCGCGGTCAGCCCTGTCGTCGATGCCCGCAGGAAGTTGAAGCTGGCGAAGAGCAGGTCGAACAGCACGGCGCCGATTGCGAGGCCCGCCAGAGCATCCGGCTCGCCCATATGTCCGACGACGGCGGTATCGACGAGACCGAGCAGCGGCGTCGTCATGAAGCCGAGGGTCATCGGAAGCGCGATCGACAGCACGAGCCGATGCGTCACGTCGAAGGGCAGGACCCTCCCGCTGCCTTGCTGGGCATCCATTCTGCCTTGTGCCTCCTCAGTTCGAGGATAGCACCATGGACCAATAAGGCCTGCCATCGGAAGAGGGGGTGGAGGCGAGAGCGACGCCAAGTCCGTCATATTTGCCGAGCATGTTGTGCAAATGCTTCGGCGAATTGATCCATGCCGTTACTGCGGCATTCACATCACGCTGGCCCTCTGCAATATTCTCTGCCGCCGGCAGCTTGACGCCGCTGGCCTTTACGCGCTTGCCGAAATCGTCGCCTAGGCCGATCAGGTGTTCCATCTTGCCGGCGTCAGCCATGCGCCGCGCCTGATAGATGGCGGCGGCGCTCGCCGCCGCGTCGATCTTCAACGGTGGCAAGCCATTCTTCGCCCGCAGCGCATTGACAAGCGGCAGTGCGGAGGCGGTCTGGTCGCTGGCCGGGGTGCTGGAAACATGGGTCGGTGGCGTGGCGCAGCTTGCAACCGTTGCTGTGAGCGCGAGGGCGGTGAGGCGCAACGCATCGCGGCGCGTGAAGGTCAGTGTCTGGGATGTCATGTCAGCTGCGGTAATTGAACAAACGAAGTATGATGAAGATGGGAATGACGATGGATGCGCCGAGCAGCACGTAATCGCCGAATTCGCCGAGTGCCGCGAAACCGCTATGCCAGAGGTCGAGCAGGAAGCGGCGGACGCCATAGAGGAAATCGAGCGGCCGCCAGCCGAAGAACTTCATCACGAAGCCGACGACGAGCGACACGATGACGAGCTTCACCAGCGTTCGGCCCGGCGAGTCGCCAAGGAATCTGTTCACCTGATCGGACATACTGACGTCTCCATAGTGGCAGTCGGTCGGTGCTGAGATAGGGCCGGGACCCGCGACTCGCAAGCACTTTCGCCCGGCTTACACTCTAAACCAGCCTCTGCCTGAAATAGGACTTGAGTTTTTTTATGGCCGCGTTCAAAGGCGAGCGTCAAACAGGATGAAACCCATGCTGCCGAGCCAGCTTTCCTCCGGCGATGTCATCGCCGACCGCCGCGCCGATTATGCGAAGATGCTTGCCGAAGGTGGCGAGCCGGCGAGCGCCGCCGAGCTCATGGAACAGGCGCTGGAGCTGGTGCCGCGCTGGGCGGCGGGCTGGTTCACGCTCGCGACCTATCGCGAAAAGGCCGGCGATGCGCCAGGCGCGATCGCGGCGTTGAACGAGGTCATGACGCTCGATGAAGGCGATGTCTTCGGCGCCCGCCTGAAGCTTGCGGTTCTCGGCGGCTCGGAAGTGCCCGACCGGCCGCCGAGCCTTTATGTCGAGCGACTGTTCGATGACTATGCCGACCGCTTTGAGACTTCGTTGGTCGAAAAGCTCGGCTATACCGTGCCCGGCAAGCTCGCCGCGTTGATTGCCGAAACGGCCGGTATCCCGAACCATTTCCGCCTTGCCGTCGATCTCGGCTGCGGCACTGGCCTGCTCGGGTCGGAAATCCGCGCCAGTGTCGATCGGTTGCAGGGTTATGACCTGTCGAAGGGCATGCTCGCCAAGGCGGCGGAGAAGCATGTCTACGATCATCTCGGCCAGGCCGACCTGTCGCTGCAGCCGGAGCTGTCGGGTGTTTTCGATGCAGGGCTTGAGCCGGGTCGGGCGGATCTGGTGACTGCCGCCGACGTGTTGATGTATCTCGGCAATCTGCAGGGCGTGATGGCGATCGTCCAAGAGCTTGCCGCCGATGACGCCGTCTTCGCCTTTTCGGTCGAGGATGCGCAGGAGGCGGACGGCTATGTGCTGCGCGATTCCCTGCGCTTTGCGCATTCGGAAGCCTATGTCAGGGACATTTTGGCCGATCACGGCTTTACCGTGCTGGAACTCGTCCGCAGCGTCATTCGCATGGATGGCGGAAAACCGGTTCACGGCATTCTGTTCATTGCGAGTAAATCGGCCCGATGATTTCGAATCTTGCGAATTTCAAATAGGTCAGTATTGCTTACGTATTTTCGCTTGATTGTCGCCTGTGCTTTCAGCAAAAAGCCCGGAAACCCAGGGGAAAGCACATGGCGAACGCAAAGAGCGCATTTGGCGTCTGGAATACATCGGCAACCCGGCATTCGTGGATTGAGGACGTTCAGGGCATCCTGACCGGCAGCCTTATTTCGTCGCTCGGGCTGTTTTGCCTTTCGAGCGCCGGCCTTCTAACCGGCAGCACGGCCGGCATCGCTTTCTTGTTGCATTACGCATTCGGCGTGAACTTTGGCCTGGCCTTCTTCGTGGTCAATCTGCCGTTCTTCTATCTCTCGCTGAAGCAACTGGGCCCGGCCTTCACCGTCAAGACCTTCATCGCCATCACGCTGACGTCGCTGCTGACCAATCTGCAGCCGCTGCTCTTCGATATCGCGCATATCAATGCGCTGTGGTCGGGAATCCTTGGTGGCATCCTGCTCGGCTTCGGGCTGCTCGCGCTCTATCGTCACCGCGCCAGCCTTGGCGGCGTCGGCATTCTGGGGATTTATGTGCAGGAGCGTTTCGGCATCAGGGCCGGGCTGGTGCAGCTTGCGATCGATCTCTGCGTGCTTGCCGTCGCCTTCGCGGTTACCACGCCGCCTGTCGTCATCTGCTCGGTGATCGGAGCTATCGCGCTCAATCTCTTCGTCGCGATCAATCATCGCTCCGATCGCTACATCGCCCTCTAATCGGGCTTGCAATCTGCAGCCAGGTTACTGCTTGCGGCTGGGATCGGTCTCGACGATCGCGTCTTCATGGTACCAGCTGTCAAAGGCAGCCGTGGCGATGCTCGGGCCGATATCCGGGTTGAGGTTCACCTTCGGACGCTGGCTTGCCGCCGTCGGGCGGGCCGCGACCGGAAACTGATAGATCTTTGCCGTCACATGCCGAGCACTGGTTGCCATTCGCCGTCTCTCCCCTTTTGGTTTTCAAGCAGGCGCGCTTGAAGAGACAACTCATATATAGCAAAGCCGAACGCGAATATCATCATTCCGCTCAAAAAAAATGCTAAATGATGAAATTATGTGCAATATGGCAGCGACGGGGTTGATGCCGCTTCTTTGGCCTGCCGTCTTTCCAATCCATGTTTAGGGTCGCGAGCCTGCGACATCTTGGCAACTCGGTCGGAATAGCGCTGGCGATTTGAAAAAGAATCCAGTGGTTCACACCCGGAAATCCCGTTGGAATACAGCAGAATCATAAAAATTCACTTTGCTAGCCAGATGTCGATGCGATCTGGCACGGCAAATGCATCTCTCTAGGCAGCCGTTCGTAGTGAGGAATTTTCCGGCGGGCGCGCCGGGCAAGTTTTTCCTGCTCTGCCTGATTAACAGTTATGAGGTGCGTAATGACGAAGTTTAAGCTCGAGTACATCTGGCTCGACGGATATACCCCAGTACCGAACCTGCGCGGTAAAACGCAGATCAAGGAATTCGACGCATTTCCGACGCTCGATCAGCTTCCGCTTTGGGGCTTCGACGGTTCGTCGACGATGCAGGCCGAAGGCCGCAGCTCTGATTGCGTGCTGAAGCCCGTCGCCATCTATCCGGACCCGGCCCGTACGAACGGCGCTCTCGTCATGTGCGAAGTCATGATGCCTGACGGCGTCACCCCGCATGAATCCAACAGCCGCGCGACCATCCTCGACGATGAAGACGCATGGTTCGGCTTCGAGCAGGAATACTTCTTCTACAAGGACGGCCGTCCGCTCGGCTTCCCGGAATCCGGCTACCCGGCTCCGCAGGGCCCGTACTACACCGGCGTCGGCTACAAGAACGTCGGCGATGTCGCTCGCGAAATCGTTGAAGAGCATCTCGACCTTTGCCTCGAAGCAGGCATCAACCACGAAGGTATCAATGCCGAAGTGGCCAAGGGTCAGTGGGAATTCCAGATTTTCGGCAAGGGCTCCAAGAAGGCCGCCGACCAGATCTGGATGGCGCGCTACCTGCTGCTGCGCCTGTGCGAAAAGTACGGCATCGACATCGAGTTCCACTGCAAGCCGCTCGGCGACACCGACTGGAACGGCTCGGGCATGCACTGCAACTTCTCGACCAAGTTCATGCGCGAAGTCGGCGGCAAGGCCTATTTCGAAGCGCTGATGGCTCAGTTCGACAAGAACCTGCACGAGCACATTGCGGTCTATGGCCCGGACAACCACATGCGCCTGACCGGCAAGCATGAAACGGCTCCGTGGAACAAGTTCAGCTACGGCGTTGCCGACCGCGGCGCTTCGATCCGCGTTCCGCACTCGTTCGTCAAGAACGATTACAAGGGCTACCTCGAAGATCGTCGTCCGAACTCCCAGGGCTGCCCCTACCAGATCGCTTCCCAGGTAC
Organism: Martinezella tropici; assembly: GCA_000799755.1. Taxonomy (GTDB): domain Bacteria; phylum Pseudomonadota; class Alphaproteobacteria; order Rhizobiales; family Rhizobiaceae; genus Rhizobium; species Rhizobium tropici_A. The sequence goes on along the minus strand of JUHI01000001.1, from coordinate 1,006,243 downwards.
TGAAGACCATCTCGGAAGTTCCGACGGCTGGCTTCGCTTCCGAAGCTGCCTGAGTCCTGTAAGACTGACACAAACAGAAAGCGCGGGATTTCGGTCCCGCGCTTTCTGCGTTTCGAGAGCTTGCTTCAAGCAGCCTTGCTGGCAGCGTCGATCGGATGCTGCGAACGGAAGCCGACGGCGAGACGGTTCCAGACGTTGATCGTGGCAATCGCGACCGTGATCTTGACGATCTCTTCCTCGGTGAAATGTTCCCGCAGCGGCTCGTAGTCGGAATCCGGTATGCCGGTCTGGGCGATCTTCGTCACTGAGTCGACCCAACGAAGCAGGGCGCGCTCGCGATCGTCATAGACGGGCGATTCCCACCAGACGCACATCAGGTTTATCCACTGCTCGCTCAAACCGTCGTGGCGGGCTTCCTTCACGTGCATGTCGACGCAATAGGCGCAGCCGTTGATCTGCGAGGCGCGAAGCTTGATGAGGTGAATGAAGCGGCGCTCGAGCCCGCAGGTCTGGACGAAGTTTTCCAGGGCGGATACGGCCTTGTAGGAGTCCGGCGAGGCCTTGGCGAAGTTGAAGCGGGGGTGCATGGTCTTCTCCTTGGGTTAAACTGTTCTGGAAATTCAGCTTTTTGTCTTGCGTTCATGCAATTCGAGAAAGGCGCAGCCCCTCGCGGCTATGCCGCCATCCGTGTCCGACTGCGTGAGATCGGTCAGCACGTCGGCGATTGTCGTCTTTGCCAGCTCGGCCCGGTAGACGCGCTCGGCCGCTAGCATCGCGGCATTGATGCCGCAGGGCTTGGCGAAGTAGCGTCCTTCCAGCGGGTTCGGGCCGCGCCGGCGGATCTCCGTGCAACGGAACGCGGGCGCGGGGCCTTCCGCCGCCAGCACGATATCGAGCAGGGTAATCTTTTCCGGCTTGCGCGCCAGTCGATACCCGCCCTTCGGTCCGGGCACGGTGTCGAGAATCCCCGCGCCCGAAAGCGCCTGCAGATGCTTCAGGAGATAACTGACCGAGACGCCGTGAAATTCGGCAAGCGCCGCTGCAGAGAGCACGCCGCCGTCCGACAATCCCGCCAGCATGCCAACGCAATGGATGGATTGTTCGACGCCTTCGCCGAGCTTCATCGGTTCGTTCCCTTAAATCGTGGATGTTTTTTATCTACGATTATATGCCGTGTCAAGCTGGAGATTCGAATGGAGTTATTGTTCAGCGGATGAGCACGAAAATAATCATGTATGGCTGTCGCCAACCAAAGGACTTTGTCATCCTCGGGCTTGACCCGAGGATCCATGCTCAAGCCCCAAGGTGTTGGATAATAGTGCCAGGCAACGGCACATACCCATCGCAGTTTACCGAGTGATTTGGATATCGATCGGAAGCGCCTGTGTCTGGATCCACGGGTCAAGCCCGAGGATGACGGTGCGTGCGGAGACCACAGATATATAGGCCTTAGCGGAGGAGTGTTCGGCTTGTCCTGGCACGTCGACAATCACCCCCGCTTCTCATCCGCAACTTATCCATTACATTTAGATCCGTGGACCAGATCGACGCCGACCGCCCCCTTGCCTTGCCGGCTCCCTTCATCCGTTGGTTTGCGGAAAAGGGCTGGCAGCCGCGCGCGCATCAGCTGGAGCTGTTGGCCCGCGCCGAGGCGGGCGAAAGCACGCTGCTGATTGCGCCGACCGGCGCGGGCAAGACGCTCGCCGGCTTCCTGCCGTCGCTGACCGATCTCACCCGGCGCGGCAAGATCCCGCCTGGTTCGGCTTTCACAGGCATTCATACGCTCTACATCTCGCCGCTGAAGGCACTTGCCGTCGATATCGAGCGCAACCTGATGAAGCCCGTCTCGGAGATGGGCCTGCCCGTATCGGTCGAGAACCGCACCGGTGATACGCCGAGCGGCAAGCGCCAGCGGCAGAAGCTCAATCCGCCGGATATTCTGCTTACGACGCCGGAGCAGGTGGCGCTGCTGCTTGCCAATCGCGAAGCCGAGCGCTTCTTCAAGGATCTGAAATACATCGTCTTCGACGAGCTGCATTCGCTCGTCACATCGAAGCGCGGCCATATGCTGTCGCTCGGCCTTGCCCGCATCCGCAAGCTGGCGCCGCGCGTGCAGACCATCGGCCTTTCGGCGACGGTCGCCGACCCGATGGACCTGCAGAAATGGCTGGTCGCACAGGAGCCGGGGGAGGGGCAGCATGCCGGCCTCGTTATCGTCGAGGGCGGCGCCAAGCCCGATATCTCGATCCTGTCGACGGAAGAGCGCATCCCCTGGTCCGGGCACTCAGCCAAATATGCCATCCCCGATATCTATCGCGAGCTGAAGGCTCATCGCACGACGCTGCTTTTCGTTAATACGCGCTCCCAGGCCGAAATGTTGTTTCAGGAGCTGTGGACGGCGAATGACGACAATCTGCCGATCGCCCTGCATCACGGCTCGCTCGATGTGGGCCAGCGCCGCAAGGTGGAAGCGGCGATGGCGGAAAATCGACTGCGCGCCGTCGTCGCCACATCGACGCTCGATCTCGGCATAGACTGGGGCGATGTCGATCTCGTCATCCATGTCGGCGCGCCGAAGGGTGCGAGCCGCCTTGCCCAGCGTATCGGCCGCGCCAATCACCGCATGGACGAGCCGTCGAAAGCGATCCTGGTGCCGGCCAATCGCTTCGAGGTCATGGAGTGCCAGGCAGCGCTCGACGCCAATTATATCGGCGCGCAGGATACCCCACCGATCGGCGCCGGAGCGCTCGATGTTCTTGCCCAACACATTCTCGGCATGGCCTGCGCCGAACCCTTCGACATGCTCGAACTTTATGACGAGGTGCAGAGCGCGGCCCCCTATGCCGAGCTTTCCTGGGAGACCTTCGAGCGCATCGTCGATTTTGTGGCGACCGGCGGCTATGCGCTTAGGACCTATGAGCGCTATGCCCGCATCCGCAAGACCGCGGATGGGCGGTGGCGCGTCTCCAATCCGCAGGTCGCCCAGCAATATCGCCTGAACCTCGGCACGATCGTCGAAGAGGCAATGCTGAATATCCGCCTGGTGAAGCGCAATGCGCTCGGCTCGCTCGGACGAGGCGGCGCGCCGCTCGGCAAGGTCGAGGAGTATTTCGTCGAGCAGCTTGTGCCCGGCGATACCTTCCTCTTTTCCGGCAAGGTGCTGCGTTTCGAAGGCATCCGCGAGAGCGAATGCCTGGCCTCGCAGGCTTTCTCGCTCGACCCGAAAATCCCGTCCTACGCCGGCGGCAAGTTTCCGCTCTCGACCTATCTCGCCGATCAGGTGCGGGCGATGATTGCCGATCCCGATCGGCGCCATCGGCTGCCGGATCAGGTGCGCGACTGGCTGGAAATTCAAAAGGAGAAGTCGTTGCTGCCGAAGCGCGACGAGTTCCTCATCGAGACCTTTCCACGCGGTAGCCGCGCTTACCTCGTCGCCTATCCATTCGAGGGCAGGCTGGCGCACCAGACGCTCGGCATGCTGCTCACCCGAAGGCTCGAGCGCGCCGGCGCCAAGCCCATGGGCTTCGTCGCGACCGATTATTCGCTCGGCATCTGGGGGCTGGAGGATATGGGGCTGATGATCGCCAACGGCCATCTCAGCCTGTCCGATCTCTTCGATGAGGATATGCTCGGCGACGATCTCGAGGCGTGGCTCGACGAATCCTTCCTGCTGAAGCGGACCTTCCGCAATTGCGCCGTGATTGCCGGCTTGATCGAGCGCCGGCATCCGGGCAAGGAAAAGACCGGCCGGCAGGTGACAGTATCTGCCGATCTGATCTATGACGTGCTGCGCAGTCACGAACCCGACCATATCCTGCTGCAGGCGACGAGGCAGGATGCTGCGACCGGGCTTTTGGATATTGGCAGACTTGCGGATATGCTGAAACGAATCAAGGGCCATATCACCCATCGCGCGCTGGACCATATATCGCCGCTCGCTGTGCCGGTGATGCTGGAAATCGGCAAGGTGCCGGTGCCAGGCGAGGCGCATGATTCCCTGCTTGCGGAAGCGGCCGACGACCTGATCCGCGAGGCGATGAGCTGAACGAACAAGGATGAATTGACGTGATCAACCGGCTGGCGCTGGCACGGAGCTTGAACTGCCAAGACAGCGGCGAATCCACGCCGACTGCGGGCGTCGAGACCGTTGTTCATGGCATTGCGGCCGTCTGCGATCCGTTGGGTGCGCTCTATCTGCCTGAGGCCGGTCTTCTCGTCGTCTCCGACCTGCATCTGGAAAAGGGTGCGGCTTTCGCCCGCCGCGGCATGATGCTGCCGCCCTACGATACCTTGGCGACGCTCACCGTTCTTTCCGCCGTCATCTCCCGGTATGATCCGAAGCTCGTCGTTTCGCTTGGCGACAATTTTCATGATCGCGTCGGTTCGCAGCATCTGCCTGAGGAGTTTCGCAGCCTCATCGTCAATATGGCGCGTGGCCGCGAATGGATTTGGATCAACGGCAATCATGATCCGGATGGCACGGTCGATCTCCCCGGCCATTCGGCCGACGAGATGCATTATGGCGGCTTGACCTTCCGCCACGAACCGAAGGCGGGTCGGCAGGCCGGCGAAATTGCCGGCCATCTGCATCCATCCGCCACCGTCCGGCGTCGGGAAAAATCGGTGCGCCGCCCGTGCTTCGCGACGGATGGCGCCCGTCTGTTGATGCCGGCCTTCGGCGTGATGACCGGCGGTCTCGATCTTCGCCACAAGGCCATGGCCGGCCTCTTCGAGCGGGAAAGCCTGATCGCGCACCTGCTTGGCCGCGACCGCATCTATTCCGTGCGCTTCGGCAATCTCTCGGCCTAAGCCGCCTCAACTGGTTCATAGCGCAGGACCACTGCTCCGGTTTTCAACGGGCTGGAGTCGATCAGCTTCAACGGTCGCTGTTGCGAAGCCGGCTTGAAATGCGGATTGCCCGATCCCAGCACGACGGGAACGAGGCAGATGCGGATCTCGTCTACCAGTCCAGCCTTGAGCAGCACATCCGCCACCTCGGCGCTGCCGAAGACGAATATGGTTTTGCCGGGCTCCTGCTTTAGCTTTTGCACCTCGGCGGCAATGTCGCGGACGACGCGGCTGTTGTTCCACTCGGCCTTTTCGAGCGTGCGTGAGGCGGCAATCTTGGCGATGCCGTTCATGTAAGTGGCGATTTCAGGTGTGTCCGACGCGTTCGGCCAATAGGAGGCCATGCCTTCATAGGTCTTGCGGCCGAAGATCAGCAGATCGCCCTCGCTGCCAAGCTCCGTCGCATAGCGCTCCAGCTCGTCGCCCCAGGCGAGCATGTGAAAATCGAGATCCCAGGGCTTCGTTCCCTCGAAGTAGCCGTCGAGCGTCATCAGATTCCAGATCACGAGCTTCCTCATCACGTCCTCCATTGCGATAACCGTATTGAAAGTAAAACTGGTTGCTAAAAGCAAGCAGTTGAAAGCTAGTCACACTGATGGCAAAATGCAAGCAGTTTTTGGAGATCCCTATGGACGCACTGCATCGTTCCGGCTGCCCGATCAATCTGACGCTGGAAATCCTCGGCGATCGCTGGAGCCTGATCATCATCAGGGACATCATGTTCGGCAATCGCCGGCATTTCCGCGAGCTGTTGCAGAATTCGGAGGAGGGGATCGCGTCCAATATTCTCGCCGACCGACTGAAGCGGCTGGTGGAGCGCGGCCTGCTGACCCGTGCGGATGACCCCACCCACAAGCAGAAGGCCGTCTACAGCCTGACGGAAATGGCGATCGACCTTGTGCCGCTCTTCGCCCATATGGGCGCCTGGGGCCGCAAGCATCTGCCGGTATCCGAGGAGCTGTCGATCCGGGCGGAGCTTCTGGAAAATGGCGGCCCGACGCTCTGGGCGGATTTCATGGACGAGCTGCGCGCCCAACATCTCGGCAAGGCGTTGCCGCCGGGCACGCCTTCAGTCCTCCGCCGGTTGACCGACGCCTATCTGGAGGTCGTCGGTCGCAGGAAAAGCGGCTGATCAGTTTTTCCGGAACATCAAGCTCGCACCCCATCCGGTCACGAGAGCCAGCAATACGGAAAACACGCCATAGGTGATCGGCTGCTGGTGCGCCGCATCCGTGATCATCTGCTCGATGCCGGTCTTGATGACGCGCAGCGGCAGAGCCTTTTCGCCGATGAACTTGCCGCTCTTGAACAGATAGGCGCGAACGGTGTGGACGCCGTTCGGCACATCGGCGGGAATTCTGAGCGTTGCCTTGAAAAGCGAGGAGCTGACGAAGCGCACGCCGGCCGGATCGCTTTCATAAAGGCCGCCGGCGGTCTGCAGGCGACGGAAGGCCTGCCGGAATTCCGGCACATCGGCGATATTGCCGACGAAGCCGACCGGAGCGAGGGGAATATGGTCGATCCCTATGCCGCGGTCGCTGAGTTCCAGCGGCGCGGTGATATTGTCGACGGCGCGCGTGCTCGATAGCGAATAGGCTTCGGGCACGTGCTCGAAGGTCATCGAGCGGGTGTTGACCCAGATGCCGAAGACGCGCTCCTTCTTGCGCACCGTCGCATTCTCGCGCGGGCCTTCCAGCACGACGACGATGTCATACTGGCCGATCGCCAGAAGCAGTTGGTCGGTGTTGGACAGAGCGCCGAAAATCGTCAGATCCGCGCCGGTAAAGTCGGAGGTGATGGCGATCTCGCTGGTCGATGTCCCGATCTCCATCGTCTCGCGAGCCGTGGTCGAGGTGGTCGGTTGGTCGAGCAGCACCTGCGCGTTGGCGACGAGCGGCGCAAGCAGCAGCGAGGCGGCGAGGAGCAGTCCGAACCTTCTCATCGGCTCACTCCTTCCATGACGACGGAATAGACGTCAGCCGGCGTGACGACGAGAGTGATCGCCAGGCGAAGCCCGACGGCAAGGACGAGGAGGCCGAGGAGTGCGCGCAATTGTTCGCCGCGCAGCTTCTGGCCGACGCGCACGCCATATTGCGCGCCGACGACGCCAGCCACCATCAGCAGGAAGGCGAGGATGATATCGACGGAGTAATTGGTGGCGGCCTGGACGATGGTCGTGAAGGCCGTCACGAAAATGACCTGGAACAGCGAGGTGCCGACGACGACATTCGTCGGAACGCGCAGGAGATAGATCATGGCGGGCACGAGGATGAAGCCGCCGCCGATACCCATCGGCGTCAGCATGCCGACGAAGAAGCCAAGGCCGATCACCGGAATGGCGCTGAGATAGAGCTTGGATTTCTTGAACCGCAGCTTCAGCGGCAGCCGCTGCACCCAGTTGTGATGGCGCAACTTGCCGCTCGCCGGCGGCAGCTTGCCGGCCGCTCGGCGCATGGCGCGCACGCTTTCCCACAGCATCAGCGATCCCACGGTGCCGAGCAGCAGCACGTAGATCAGCGAGATGATCAGGTCGATCTGGCCGAGCCGGCGCAGCAGCACGAACAACCAGAGCCCGAATGTCGCGCCCGCCAAGCCGCCGGCAAGCAGGATCGTCCCCAGTTTCAGGTCGAGCGAGCCGCGCCGGAAGTGGGTAAGCGCCCCCGATACGGAGGAAGCGACGACCTGGTTCGAGCCGGTGGCGACGGCAACGACGGGCGGGATGTTGTAGAAGATCAGCAGCGGCGTGATGAGGAAGCCGCCGCCGACGCCGAACATGCCGGAGAGAAACCCTACGGCTGCCCCCATGCCGAGAATAATGAAAATATTCACCGACAGTTCTGCGATCGGCAGATAGATCGTCACGCCTTGTTCCCATTTGCAGGCTGTGCGGCACGATGGCCGGAGCCCATTTTCCCCTTAAACGGCGGATTCTAATCTGAAATCATTGCCAGAGCCTTAGGAAAGGCGCCGTTGCCTCAGTTTTCGAATGGCCGGCTTTACCTTAACCCGGCTTTTTCCGCTTTTCTGTGACGTTATCCAAGGATCGGCCGGCAGTAGAGGGGATGGGGCGGCGAGCCTCCCAAACAAAAATGCCGGCGTTGTCGCGCCGGCATTTGGATGGCGTTCGCAGGCAGTATTGGCCTTACTTGTTGCGGGCGAGCAGTTCCTTGACGACCTGATCGGTGACCCGACCGTCCGCCGGCAGGCCGACCGATTTCTGGAAGCTCTTCAGGGCAGCCACCGTCTTGTCGCCCATCGCGCCATCGGGCGTGCCGGCATCGAAGCCGTTCTTGTTGAGGATGGCCTGGATGTTGCGGATGGCTTTTTTCATGTCAATGGAGGCTGTGTTGACACCCTTGCCGGTCGTCCATTCGTCCGGGATGTCGGTGCCGTTGGTCTTCGGATCGGCCTGTTGGGCTTTCCACAGATCGACCTTGGCGCGCGCGCCTTCCAGATCAGCCGGCTTCATGGCGTTGGCGACTTCGTCACGCTTCTGGGCAGCGTCCTTGTCGCCGCTTTTTGCGGCGATCGCGAACCATTTGTAGGATTCCTGCAGGTCCTGCTTCACGCCATTGCCGCGCGCATAGAGGATTGCGAGGTTGAACTGGCTGTCGGAGACCCCGAGATCGGCGGCGCGGCTGAACCAGCTTGCGGCGCTATCGTAATCCTGCGATCCGGCCGTGCCCGAAGCGTAGAGGACGGCGAGGTTGTGCATGGCGCTGGCGTTGCCCTGGTTGGCGGCCTGCTCGTAATATTGCTTGGCCTTGGCGAGATCGTGATCGACGCCGTTGCCCTTCTCGTACATGCTGGCAAGGCGATATTGCGCCGGGGCATAGCCCTTGTCGGCCGAAAGCTGGTACCAGGCGGCAGCCTGCTTCATGTCGGCGGGAACGCCGCGGCCATCCGTATAGCGCGCGCCGATTTCGAAGAGCGCGACGGGATCGGCGGTTTTGGCGGCTGCGACGAGGGATGGCGGCTGGATGCCATCGGGCACCGTGATTTCCGTTGCAGCCGGTGCGGCGACTGGAGCTGCAGTGGCTGGCTTGTCTGTCTGGACGAAGGCCGCCGTCTGCTGCGCGGGTGCGGTGCCGCCCGCCGGGGTCAGGGTTTCGGTTGCGGCCGGATTGCCGCCAAGCGGAGCTGCAGCCGTCAGGTGATCACTGACAGGCGCGGCGGCGGGATCGGCGGACGCGGCTGCAGGCTGGACTTCGGCTGGTTGTGTTGCCGAGGCTGCCGGTGCTGCGGCCTGGCTTGCCACAGCCTGCTGATCGGTTACGGCCGGCTTCGCATTGGCGGCGACTGTATTGCTCGCGGCGCTGTCCGAGGGGGCGACCGTGGTCGATACTTCGGCCGGTGGCGGTGCCTTCTGGCCGCGTGTCAGCGTGTTCGCCAGCGGGAAGGCCATGACGGCGAGCATGACGGCGCCTATGGCGAGCAGGATCGGCCGGCGGAAGCGTGAAAACACGCCGCCTTGCTTTGTATCCTTCTTGGAAGCCGGAGCCGAGCGCTGCGTCTGGTCGACTTCCATGGCGGCAGCCTGCGCTGCACGGCGGGCGGCTGCGATGTAATCGGCCCGCTCGTTCTCGGTCGGCTGGCGGGCGTTTCCGCTACGCGAGGTGTTCTGGCTGGCCCGCACACGCTCGAGGATCTTCTTGATGTCAGGCGCGCCTGAGCCCGGCTCCAGCAGTTCGTTGGCCTCTTCGCCGGGCACCACGTCGGCAGGATCGATCGATGGGGCCGGTTCGATCACCGGGCGATCCGGCGGAAAGATCGGCTCGGCTTTTTCGGGCGTGAAGAAACGCTTGCCGAGGCTCGCAAACAGGCTGGTCTTGCCGCTCTTCTTGGCGGCGGCCTTGATTTCGGCCTTGGTGTTGGCGTCGATCGCCTGTGCGACCGCGACTTCGGCGGAAACCGGGGCTTCGGCGGGCGCGACCGTGCGGATGATCGGGCCGGCCTTCTGCTGCGCGGCCATCGGCGGCTTCAGGGCCGGCAGTTCCTCGTCAGCGAAGACATCACTTTCGAAGGGGGCAGCGGGCATGGCGGGCGCCGGCCTGCGATGCTCCATGTGGTCGAGCCGGTCCGCGATCTGCAGCAGCGTGTCGTGCAGCGCCTCGAAGGTGCGATGTGTGCGCTCATCGCTGGCGCGGCTGAGGTCTTCCAGATGGCGAAGGTCATCGGCAAGCGCTGTCAGCGCGGCCATGTCGGCGGCCTGCGCGCCATGGCCCATCCCGCCTTCGCGCGAATAGGCCTCGACGACGGTTTCCGCCGCATGGCGGGCCGCTTCGATGATGTATTCGTCATTGGTCGCCATATAGTCTTCGATGGCGCTCATCCGGCGGTCGAAGTCCGGAGGCAGATGATCGGCGACGGCCCGAGGCTCGTTCGTCAACAGCGTCGAGAGATGAGCGATCTGCTCTTCGAGATTGCGCAGCGCCTGCGTGTCCGTGGGCGGAGCGGCGGTGCTCGCTTCCAGCCGCGCCGCGATATCCGACAGGCGTCCTTCCAGTCGGCGCACCATGCTATCGTCGATGCCTGCTGCCTGGGCGGGCGGATGGAAATCCATCTCGTCGATGCGGCGGGCGAGGTAATCCAGGCGGTCCGCCATCACATTGCCGACCGAGCCATGCTCCAGTGCATCGATCTTATGGGAGATGTCGGCGAGATAGGTGACGAGTTCCGGTTGCGGAGCGGCCTTCTGCGAGCGCTCCATCAGATGCGAGAGCTGGTCGAGACGTTCCTCAAGACGGGCAACGGCCTTGGCGCTGCCGAGTTCGTCGATGCGCATGGCGAGCGCTTCGAGCCGTCCGGAGAGATCGTCGGCCGGCTGACGTCGTGCCGCATCGCGGCTCATCACGTCGATCTGGTCGGCAAGGCCGCTCAAACGGCCTTCCAGCCGCTGCATCGCCTGATCCTGCGGCTGCATCATCGAGCCGAGGCTCTCCATCGCGGTCGCGATCGTCAGCAGCTTGGTTTCCAGCGCGTGCACGGCCGGGCTGTCGTTCATGCCGCCGAGATGCTGCTTGATGTCATCGAGCCGGTAGGCGAGCGAGACAAGTTCGTCCTGCAGGCCGCTCGTGTCGATGGCCCTGACCTGGCGCTCGACGTGGTGCAGGGATTCCTCGCGGGCAAGGCCGTCCATCAGCGAGCGCAGCTCGTCGAATTCGGTCTTGAGACCAGCGGTTTCCGGCTGGCCGGCGAGCTGGTTGATGCTGTCGGCAAGCCGGGCCATGTCCTGGCGGACGTCGGCGACGAAATGCTTGTCCTCGGCGTTCTCGCGGATATCGCGGATTTCTGCGCGCAGCGCGGTGACCTCGCGGGTGACGCTTTCGGCGATATCGCGCTTCAGATCCTGGCGAAGATTGACGAGCGCCTGAGCGATGTCGACCGGTGCCTCGGCGGCAGCGGCGCGCGCCGGCTGGCGCTGGGGGTAGCTGTCGATTGGGCGCCGCGCCGGTTGCGGCTCGGCATGTGCGATTTCCTCGCGCCGGGCGTGCAGCCGTTCGCGGTTTGCTTCAAGCGCGCGCTGGCGCTGGCGGATTTCGGCAAGTGGATCGGGGCGGGGATCGATGTCCTGGCGCTCGCTGCGCAGCGGGCGTTCATAGGCGCGGCTGGCGGGCTGTTCGCGCTCGGGACGCGGCGGCATCCGCTCCGGTGCGGCACGTTCAGGTGCGGGCGCATAGCTGGCACCGACGCGCTGGCGTGTATCGCGCGCGGCGGCGGTGCCCATCAGCCCCTCGATGCGCGCCTCCAGCCCCTCGATCGTGCGGCTCAGAGCATCCAGCGACGTCCAGTCGCCCGTGCCGGTAGGATTTGATCGCGATCCGCTCATATCTTTTGCTCGCCTCGAACTATGGACCACCCCGGGCCGCCATGCTGACGGAAGAAGACTTTGCTGCATCGCCGCGCTGCCTGCATCCCGCCGTTCGGAAAGGGATAAATGTATTGGCTTTCCTCAAACCGAGCGGCAAAGACAGCGCGTGACCAAAGCATAAGTTGAAGAAACGCGAAGCACTGCTGCTCAACTCGTACAATTCACGAAACGTGGTAAACAACTCGTTAAGTTTGGTGGAGATCTTTAACCTTTTATTTCGGTTCTGCTGTCCCGCGCGCCGATATTCTTGCGTGCCGGCAGTGCCGGGTTGCTTGTGTGAGGAGGTGATATCGGTGGCACGCGATATGATCCGCATCATCGGCTTCACCAAAATTTCAGCACGGCTCGCAAATTTGACGTTTACGCAAACGTCAATATTTTGTAAGAGTAACGCAGCGGCCGGACTCTGATGTCCGCCGGCGAATTGGAGGAATTCGAGAGATGCCAGTCTACAAGGCCCCGGTGAACGATACGCTCTTCGTCCTGAACGATGTGCTTGGGGTGGAGCGTTACAACAATCTTCCCGGTTATGCCGATGCGACGCCTGATATGATCGAGGCGATCGTCGGTGAGGCGGCCAAATTGTCCGAGGAAGTGCTCTTCCCGCTCAACTATTCCGGCGATCAGGAAGGCTGCGTGCGCCATGACGACGGCACAGTCTCGACGCCGAAGGGCTTCAAGGAAGCTTACCGCGCCTATCGCGAAGGCGGCTGGCTCGGCCTCGCTGTGCCGGAAGAGTTCGGCGGGCAGGGGCTTCCCTACGTGCTGCACTGCGCGGTCGGCGAATATACCTCCGCCGCCAATATGTCGCTGATGATGTATCCGGGTCTGACGCAGGGCGCGATCGCCGCGATCCTCGTCCACGGCTCCGATGCGCAGAAGCAGACCTATCTTCCGAAAATGGTCGAGGGCACCTGGTCGGGCACCATGAACCTCACCGAGCCGCATTGCGGCACCGATCTCGGCCTCCTGCGCACCAAGGCGGTGCCGCAGGCAGACGGCAGCTACAAGATTTCGGGCCAGAAGATCTTCATTTCCGCCGGCGAGCACGACATGACGGATAATATCGTCCATCTCGTCCTTGCCCGCATCGAAGGTGCACCTGAGGGCACTAAGGGCATTTCGCTCTTTATCGTTCCGAAATTCATGGTCAAGGAAGACGGCTCGCTCGGCGCGCGCAACCCGGTCTCTTGTGGCGCGATCGAGCACAAGATGGGCATTCATGGCAACGCGACCTGCGTCATGAATTATGACGAGGCGACGGGTTTCCTCATCGGTGCCGAGAACAAGGGCCTCAACGCCATGTTCGTGATGATGAACGAGGCGCGTCTCGGGGTTGGCCTGCAGGGCCTCTCCATCGCCGAGATTGCCTATCAGAATGCTGCCAACTATGCCCGCGAGCGCATCCAGGGCCGCTCGCTTTCCGGCCCGAAGGCACCGGACAAGAAGGCCGATCCGATCATCGTCCATCCCGATATCCGCCGCTCGCTGATGACGATCCGCGCTTTCAATGAAGCCGGTCGCGCCTTCCTGCTGTGGACGGCGCTGAAATCCGATATCGCCCATCGCTCCCCGGACGAGAAAGACCGTCAGGCGGCCGATGATATCCTTGGTCTCGCGACGCCAATCTTGAAGGGCGTCATGACCGACAAGGGCTTCGAGCACGCCGTCATGGCGCAGCAGGTCTTCGGCGGCCACGGCTATATCGAAGAACACGGCATGAGCCAGTATGTCCGCGATGCCCGCATCGCCATGATCTACGAAGGCGCCAACGGCATCCAGGCGCTCGATCTCGTCGGCCGCAAGCTGGCGCTGAACGGCGGCCGCGCGGTCATGGCCCTCTTCAAGGAAATCGGCGATTTCTGCGAGGAAAACCGCAACGACGAGCAGATGGCTTTCTACACCAAGCATCTGAAGAAGGGCTTGAACGACGTGCAGGCCTCAACCATGTGGTTCATGCAGAATGCCATGGCCAAGCCTGACAATGCCGGCGCTGGTTCGACCGACTACATGCACCTCTTCGGCCTCGTCGTCCTCGGCTATATGTGGGCGAAGATGGCGAAGGCGGCGCAGGATGGCCTTGCAAGCGGCGACAGTGCGCGCGAGGATTATCTGAAGAACAAGCTTGTCACGGCGCGGTTCTACATGGAGCGCATCATGCCGGAAACGGCATTGCGCAAAGCCCGCATCGAAACCGGTGCCGACACGATGATGGAACTGGCGGCGGAAGCCTTTTGATCAAGGCGGCGCCAGCCGCTGCAGGGAGATGAGACATGACCGAGGTTTTCATTTACGACCACGTGCGCACGCCGCGCGGGCGCGGCAAGAAGGATGGATCGCTGCACGAAGTGCCGTCCGTTCGCCTCGCCGCCAAGACGCTGGAGGCGATCCGCGACCGCAACGGCCTCGACACCGAAACGGTTGACGACATCATCATGGGCTGCGTCGATCCGGTCATGGATGCCGGCGCCGTCATTCCGAAGGGCGCTGCCTTCGAAGCAGGCTATTCCAACAAGGCGCCGGGCATGCAGATTTCCCGCTTCTGCGCCTCGGGCCTCGACGCGGTGAATTTCGCTGCGGGCAAGATCGCTCAGGGCGCCGACGATATCGTCATCGCCGGCGGTGTCGAAAGCATGTCGCGCGTCGGTTTGGGCATGTCCGGCGGAGCATGGTTCATGGACCCCTCGGTCAACTTCCCCGCCTATTTCATGCCGCAGGGCGTGTCCGCCGATCTCATCGCCACGAAATACGGCTTCTCCCGCGATGACGTTGATGCCTATGCGGTCGAAAGCCAGAAGCGCGCAGCCAATGCCTGGGAGAAGGGCTACTTCAAGAATTCCGTCGTGCCGGTGAAGGACATCAACGGCCTGACAATCCTCGACCGCGACGAGCACATGCGTCCCGGCACCGATATGCAGGCGCTCGCCTCGCTCAATCCGTCCTTCCAGCTGCCCGGCGAAATGGGTGGTTTCGAAGCCGTTGCCATCCAGGCGCATCCGGAAGTCGAGCGCATCAACTACGTCCATCATGCCGGCAACTCCTCCGGCATCGTCGATGGTGCCGCTGCCGTACTGCTCGGCTCCAAGGCGGGTGGGCAGAGCATGAGCTTGAAGCCGCGCGGCCGCATCAAGGCTTTTGCCAATATCGGTTCCGATCCGGCGCTGATGCTGACCGGCCCGGTCGATGTCACCGAGAAGCTTTTGAAGCGCAGCGGCATGACGCTTGCCGATATCGATCTTTTCGAACTCAACGAAGCCTTTGCCGCCGTCGTGCTGCGCTACATGCAGGCTTTCGAAATCCCGCATGACAAGATCAACGTCAATGGCGGCGCGATTGCCATGGGCCATCCGCTCGGCGCGACCGGCGCGATGATCCTCGGCACCGTGCTGGACGAGTTGGAGCGCCGCGATCTCAATACCGCGCTGGTCACGCTCTGCATCGGCGCCGGCATGGGCACCGCGACGATCATCGAACGCGTCTGAGGAGGGGAAACCAATGGCTTACACAAATTTCACCGTTGAGACCGACGCAGACGGCATCGCACTTGTTACCTGGGACATGCCCGGCAAGTCCATGAACGTCTTCACAGCTGAGATCCTCGAAGAGCTGAACGCCATCATCGATGCGACGGTCGCCGATGCCGCCGTCAAGGGCGTGGTCTTCACCTCGGGCAAATCCTCCTTCTCCGGTGGCGCCGATCTGTCGATGATCAAGTCGATGTTCTCCTTCTATCAGGAGGAGAAGGCGAAGGACCCGGCCGCGGCCGCAAAGAAGCTTTTCGATCTCGTGGGGCGCATGACGGGCCTGTTCCGCAAGCTCGAAACCTGCGGCAAGCCTTGGGTTTCGGCCATCAACGGCACCTGCATGGGCGGCGCTTTCGAGCTGTCGCTGGCTTGCCACGGCCGCGTCGCGTCGAGCGCCAAGAGCGTCAAGATTGCGCTGCCTGAGGTCAAGGTCGGCATCTTCCCCGGCGCCGGCGGCACGCAGCGCATCGCCCGCCTGACGGATGCACAATCGGCCTTGCAGATGATGACCACGGGCCAGTCGCTGACGGCGGCGCGCGCCAAGGCGATGAATCTCGTGCATCAGGTGGTCGAGCCGGATCAGCTGATCCCGGCCGCGAAGCAGATGATCAAGGACGGCCTGAAGCCCGTCGCTCCCTGGGACGAAAGGGGCTTCAAGGCACCGGGCGGCGGTATCTGGACGCCGGCTGCAGCACAGCTCTGGCCGGCAGCGCCCGCCATCCTGCGCCGCGAGACCTCGGGCAATTATCCGGCAGCACTCGCCATCCTCAAATGCGTCTATGAAGGTCTGCAGGTTCCCTTCGATACCGGCCTGAAGATCGAGCAGCGCTATTTCACGCATGTGCTGCAGACCACCGAAGCCTATTCGATGATCCGTTCGCTGTTCATCTCCATGCAGGAACTCGGCAAGGGCGCCCGCCGCCCGGCCGGCCAGCCGAAGACCGAACTGAAGAAGGTTGGCGTCGTCGGCGCCGGTTTCATGGGCGCTTCCATCGCCTATGTTACCGCCGCAGCTGGTATTCCGGTGACGCTCATCGACCGCGATATCGAAGCCGCAACCAAGGGCAAGAGCGTCGGCGAGGGGCTGGTCAAAGATTCCGTCGGTAAGGGAAGACTGACGCAAGATGAGGGCGCTGCTCTGCTCTCCCGCATCACGCCCTCGGCCGATTATGCCGATCTGAAGGATGCCGATCTCGTCATCGAGGCGGTGTTCGAGGATCGCGAGGTCAAGAAGGCTGTCATCGAGGCCGTCGAAGCAGTATTGCCCGCCGGCGCCGTCTTCGCTTCAAACACCTCGACGCTACCGATCTCGGGCCTTGCGAAGAACTCCAAGCGCCCGGTCGATTTCATCGGCGTCCACTTCTTCTCGCCTGTGGAGAAGATGATGCTGACGGAAGTCATTCTCGGCAAGGAAACCGGCGATCATGCGCTCGCGGTCGCGCTCGACTATGTCGCCGCCATCAAGAAGACGCCGATCGTCGTCAACGACACGCGCGGCTTCTTCGTCAATCGCTGCGTCTTCCGCTACATCCACGAAGCCTATGACATGCTGATCGAAGGCGTGCCTGCGACCATGATCGAGAATGCCGCCAAGATGGCCGGCATGCCGGTCGGCCCGCTGGCGCTCAACGACGAAGTCGCCATCGATCTCTCCTACAAGATCCTGAAGGCGACGGTTGCCGATCTCGGCGAGAAGGCGGTCGATCCGCGTCACATGCAGCTCGTCACCGGTCTGGTGGAAGGCGAGGGACGCCTGGGCCGGAAGAACGCCAAGGGCTTCTATGACTATCCGCCGAAGCCGGCGAAGAAGTCGCTCTGGCCCGGCCTCAAGGATCTCTATCCGCAGAAGAAGGCCGATGATGTCGATGTCAACGTGCTGAAGCAGCGCTTCCTCGTCACCATCGCGCTCGAGGCATCCCGCACCATGGAAGAAGGCATCGTCACCGATCCCCGTGAAGCCGATGTCGGCTCCATCCTCGGCTTTGGCTTTGCGCCCTATACCGGCGGCGCGCTGTCCTACATCGACGGCATGGGCGTGAAAGCTTTCGTGGAGCTTTGCGAAAAGCTGGCGGCCGCCTACGGCCCACATTTCCAGCCGACGGCGCTACTGAAGGACATGGCGGCGAAGGGCGAGACCTTCTACGGACGCTTCGATCCCTACCGTGTCGAGAAAGCCGCGTAAGACAATAGGTCGCTACTGACGACAAATAACGGGCCGCTCCTGTCGGGAGCGGCCCTTTTCATTCGTCCTTTGTTTGAGCTCATCAAACCAAGGAGAGTGACATGATCGAGATCATCGGTAATCGCGACGAGGCTGAGGCCATCGACGAGATGCTTGCAAGCTGGGCTTCAGCTCTGGGAAACAAGGATGCGGCCGGTGTCGTCAGGCACCTCAGTGATGATATTGTCGGCTTCACGCTGGCGGCACCACTCGTGCACAAGGGCAAGGGCGAGAAGGGCCTGGAAGGCTGGTTCTTGACCTGGGAGGGTCCGATCGGTGGCAATGAGGTCGATGTGAGGCTCACAATTGGTGGCGATGTCGCCTTTTGGACCGGGCTCGTGCAGATGACCGGCAAGAAGACCGATGGCATCGAAGTCGATCTCTGGTTTCGCCAGACGCTCGGGCTGAAGAAAGAGGCCGGCATCTGGAAGATCGTCCACGAACATACGTCTGTGCCGTTTGCCATGGACGGCAGCGGTCTTGCTGAACTCGGGCTCAAGCCGTAAGATTTTACTTACGCAATACTCAAGGGCTTTTCCCGATTGGATCGCAAGGCGACGACGCCCCAGCCGACGAGCAGCAGGATCGCCGCCGCATAGATATCCGCGGCCTCCGCAAATCCGAATGCTTTCGACAGGAAGCCTGCCAGAATGGCCGGCACGCTGAAGGCAAGGTAGCTCTGGATGTAGAAGGCCGACAGCAGCCCGGCGCGCTCGTCGGGTTTTGCGAGCGGCATGATGCTTCTGACCGTACCGAGGAAGGCCGCGCCGAAGCCGGCGCCGGCGATCAGCGTTCCCAAGGCCAGGATCGACACCTCGGCTGCATGCATTCCGGCGATGACAGTCAGTATGCCGAGCGTCATGCTCGGTATGCCGAACCACATGATCGTGGCAGCGGATCTCTTGCGCATCAGGAAGACGGCGGCCGCGCCGCTGATTGTCAAGGCTGCGACCACGGAGCCACCCACCAGCGGCGCCGTGCTGCCGGTCGTCGCGGTGACGAGCGAGGGCACCAGCGACAGATAGAAGCCGGCGAGCGCCCAGACGGCGACATTGATGGGTGTGAGGGCCAGCAGCGTTCGGCGCGCCTGCAGGGGAACGGCGATTTCAGGCTTCAGCGATGCGAGCAGGCCGGTTCGTCGGGTCGTTGTCTCCGGCATCACCCAGAGCAGCATTGCCTGCAGTGCCAGGAGAGCGAGTGTGACGATGTAAACGAGTATGGTGGGAGCCGGCGCAAACTGGACCAACAGGCTTGTGCCGAGCGCGCCGATCGCCATTCCCGCAAGCGGCGCAAGGCTGTTGGTGATCGATCCCTTGACCGGATCGAGATCGACAAGGGCGGCGCCGATGGAGCTGACTGCGGTGCCCGTTGCCAGGCCCTGCACGATGCGGGCGGCAATTAGCCAATCAGGCCCTTCGGCCATTAAAAACAGCGCTATCGCCACCATATTCAGGAGGATCGACACAAAGATCACCGGACGACGGCCGAGATGGTCGGAAATCGAGCCGACAATGAGCAGCGCGGCAAGGAGGGCGAAGGCATAGACGGCGAAGATCACCGTGAGCAGGACCGGCGAGAAGGCGAAGGCCTGCTGGTAAAGGCGGTAGAGAGGCGTCGGTGCGGATGAGGCGGCCAGGAACAGACCGCTGGTCGATGCGTAGTAGAACGGCGCGAAGCGTCTGGCCAAGGAAATCGGCGCGCTGGTTGTGGAATCGGGCGAGGTCATCGACTATATCCTGGCTTAAAGCTAAGAGATTGCGTTAGATGGATATGGGGTGCCTGCCGCACAAAAGCAAATAATTTGCGTTAGTGAATGACCGATGATGATTCACGAACGACAAAAGGGAAAGATTGGCAAAGGCTTATGGGTTATAGAGAAAATCCCCGTCCCGGTGGGCGCAGCGCCAGAGTGCAGGCGGCCGTGCATCAGTCCGTCCGCGATATGCTGGCAAGGATGGATCGCGCCGATATCACGATCCCATTGATCGCGCAGCACGCCAATGTCACGCCATCGACGATTTACCGCCGCTGGGGCGATCTTCAAGAGCTTCTGGCCGACGTGGCCGCCGCGCGTCTGCAGCCGGAGGGGGAACCCGCCAGGGTCGGCAGCGCCCGCGACGATCTGGAGGCCTGGGTCGAGCAATATGCCGATGAAATGGCCTCCGGTGTCGGCAGGCAAATGCTGCGCGATATTCTCGCTGCTACCGACAGCGCAAATGCGGAGAAATGCGGCACCTATACGCGCTACCAACTTAGCGTCTTCATTGCACGGGCAGAGAAGGACCGCGAGCCTTTCCCGACCCTGGAGGAGCTGATGGATCACGTCATTTCGCCCATCATATACCGCATCCTTTTCGACCAGATGCCTGCCCCAAACTATGTTCGCGACCTCATCGCCAAGGTCATGCTCAAAGGCTGAAGCATTGCCGCTCGTATCAAACCCCACGCGAAAGTGCCGGTGGAGTTAATCGTCGGGAAATTCGGCTGCGTTGCTCGCAAGTGACGAACAAATAGCCGGGCATATGCGCGGGGAAATTGACTAACCCACGGAATTATCTTGGGATATTCGCGCCCGGGTAAGGTTTCCCGACAATTTTCTGTTGAAAAATAAGGAAAAAGGTGGTGCATAATCATCATCAGTGAATTCAACGGCAACGCGAAGGGGACTGCTCAATGCTTAATGAATTCAAGGCATTTATCGCCCGCGGCAATGTGATGGATCTTGCGGTCGGTGTCATCATCGGCGGCGCTTTCGGCGGCATCGTGAAATCGCTGGTTGACGATATCATCATGCCGATCGTCGGCGCCATTTTCGGCGGCTTCGATTTCTCGAACTACTTCATCGGCCTCGCCTCGGGGGTCAACGCACCGACGCTTGCTGCCGCCCGCGCTCAGGGCGCCGTTCTCGCCTACGGCAGCTTCATCACTGTCCTCATCAACTTCCTCATCCTCGCCTGGATCATCTTCCTGATGGTCAAGGGCGTGAACGCGCTCCGCTCGCAGGTCGAGCGCAAGGAAGAGAAGGTTGCCGAGGCCGCACCGCCGCCGGCCGACGTCCAACTGCTCACCGAAATTCGCGATCTTCTCGCGAAGCGCTGATAGGCACAATTCAGCCGCTTTCGAAGCCTCGGTTCCCACAAGGGCCGGGGCTTTATTCATCACGAAAATCGATCATTCGCTAAGGCAAAGTCATGGGATTTGTCCGCCGCTCTGCTTTATGAAGGCAGAAACCGGAGACTTTGCATGTCGATACTGAACAGCCTCAGCCCGCGCGCGCTCGCAGCACCCGAAAGCGGGATCGTCGAAGTGGTCAATTACGCCCGCGGCCGCGACGGCCTGCTGCCGCTCTGGGTCGGCGAGGGCGATCTGCCGACGCCGGATTTCATCAACCGCGCCGCCATGGCGTCGCTCAACGCCGGTGAAACCTTCTACACCTGGCAGCGCGGCATCCCCGAACTGCGCCAGGCGCTCGCCGATTACTACGGCCGGCATTTCGGCACGTCGCTGCCGATGGAGAATTTCTATGTCGTCGGCTCCGGCATGCAGGCGATCCAGCTCTCCGTGCAGGCGATCACCTCTCCCGGCGACGAGATGGTCTATCTCTCGCCGGCCTGGCCGAACATCGCCGCCGCGCTCGAGATATCAGGCGCCCGCTCCGTGCCCGTGCCGTTGCAGTTCGAGCATGGCAAATGGTCGCTCGATCTCGGTCGCATGGAGGCGGCGATCACGCCAAAAACCAAGGGCCTCTTCATTAACACTCCGTCCAATCCAACCGGCTGGACGGCGACGCATCAGGATCTCCGCGATATCTTGGCGCTCGCGCGCAAGCATGATCTCTGGATCATGGCCGACGAGATCTATGCGCTCTACTATTATACCGGCGGCCGCGCGCCGAGCTTCCTCGACGTCAAGGAAGCCGACGACAAGATCCTCTTCGTCAATTCCTTCTCGAAGAACTGGTCGATGACCGGTTGGCGAGTCGGCTGGATCGTCGCTCCGGCCGAACTCGGTCAGGTGATCGAAAACCTCGTGCAATATTCGACGTCGGGTGTGGCGCAATTCATGCAGAAGGGCGCGGTTGCAGCGCTGAACGAGGGCGACGATTTCGTGCGCTCCAACATCGCCAAAGCCACCCGCTCGCGCGACATTCTCTGTGACGCGCTGATCGCCACCAATCGCGTACAGACGCTTAAACCCGATGGGGCGCTCTATTCCTTCCTCAGGATCGACGGCGTCACCGACAGCCGCAAGGCCGCGATCGACATCGTCGACAAGACCGGCGTTGGCCTGGCGCCCGGAACGGCTTTCGGAAAGGGTGGGGAACTTTTCATGCGCGCGTGCTTCCTGCGCGATCCGGTGCAGGTTGCAGATGCGGCTGATAGGCTGAGCCGCTATATTTTGAGTTTGTGATGGGGGCTTTGCTTCGCCCGGCCCTACGGCCGAAAGGCATCTTCGAGATTGCCGCACCTCTGATACCCCCTCTGTCGCTGTCGCGACATCTCCCCGACAAGGGGGGAGATCGTTGGGATTGCGCTGCGGCTCTTGGCAATAGGATGCACTTCAGTTTCTTCGAATACAATATTGGTTTGAGGTAGGTTGGTGCCGCAAGTTTCCAATCTCCCCCCTTGTGGGGGAGATGTCACGAAGTGACAGAGGGGGTGCGCACTCTCCAAGCAGGGAATGTTCGTCATCGCGCACCCAATCCATAAAATGCAATCGATCCGCGAAAGCCTCCCCTAACCATTACCGCAATCATTCCCGCCACATCAGCCGCTTTTAATCAATTTCGCAGGAGAAGCGGCCTCATATGGTCCCGATAAGACTTGGCGGGGACGCGAAGAATGACTGTCTTGGTGACGGGCGGAGCCGGATATATCGGCAGCCACATGGTCTGGAGATTGCTTGAGGCGGGCGAGGAGGTTGTCGTTCTCGATTGCCTCTCCACCGGCTTTCGTTGGGCGGTTCCACCGGCGGCCCGGTTCTTTCTCGGCGATGTCGCGGACGAAGCGTTGTTGCAGAAAATTTTCGCCGAGTATGACATGGAGGCCATCATCCACTTCGCCGGCTCGGCCGTCGTCCCGATGTCTATCGAGGACCCACTCTCATACTACGAGAACAACACCGGTAAGACCCGTACACTCATGAGCGCCGCCGTCAAGGCCGGCATTCGCCATTTCGTCTTCTCGTCCACGGCGGCAGTCTATGGTCAGCAGCCAGGAGACAGGACGGTCAGCGAAAACGCGCCATTGCGGCCCGAATCTCCCTATGGCCAATCGAAGCTGATGTCGGAGCTGATGCTGCGCGATGCTGCCGCGGCCTATGACTTCCGCTATGTGGCGCTACGCTATTTCAATGTCGCCGGCGCCGATCCGGAGGGACGAGCCGGTCAGTCGACCGCGGGCGCCACCCATCTCATCAAGGTTGCCTGCGAGGCGGCACTTGGCCGTCGCCGCCAGGTGGATATCTACGGCACCGATTATCCGACGCATGACGGTACGGGCGTCCGTGACTACATCCATGTCAGCGATCTCGTGGAAGCGCATCTTATGGCCCTGCGGCATCTGCGCGATGGTGGCCGGTCACTGGTCGCCAATTGCGGCTACGGCCATGGCTATTCCGTTCTCGATGTGCTCAACATGGTCATGCGCGTCCATGGCCGCGCTTTCCGCATTCATATCGCCCCGCGTCGTCCCGGCGATATGGCGAGCATCGTCGCCGACGCGACGCTTGTCCGTCGCGAATTGGGCTGGGCGCCGAAATATGACAGCCTCGAGACGATCGTCCGCTCGTCGCTCGATTGGGAGCTTCGTCTTGCCGAACGGGCCGCCTTCGACGCCGCCGGGCTCGACAGGATCTACGCCGCCCCGAGCATCCGCTAACGGAGCCGACGGTCTCAGCTTTCCGTACCCCTCCACGGACCTAGAAAGGCCGCCGCGTTCTTGCGCACGGCCTCAGCCAGAAAATCGATGACGGTGCGCACGCGCGGCGACTGGCGCAGGTCGCGATGGCAGGTGATCCAGTAATGGCGCCTCAGATCCACCGCATGCGGCAAAACGACCTGCAGATCGGGATGCTTGCCGGCGATGAAGAACGGCAAGACGCAGAGCCCCTGGCCGTTCTTCGTCGCGGTGAGCTGCGCGAAGATGCTGGAACTCTGGAATTGCGGCTTGATGCGGGGATGGACGTCGCCGAGATAGTCCAGGCCCGGTGCGAAGATCATATCTTCGATATAGCCGATGAAGGCGAGGTCAGGCAGGTCGTCGCGGCTTACGATCGGCGGGTGGCGGTCAAGGTAGTCATGCGATCCGTAAATCTGAAGGTGATAATCGGTGAGCTTTTCAGTGAAATAGGGGCCTGCCTTCGGCGGGTCGAGCACCACGACGATATCGGCCTCCTTGCGCGAGAGCGACATGATCTGCTGGATGGTGATCAGTTCCAGCGAAATGTTCGGGTATTTCGCCGTAAATTCCGGCAGGACCCCCGTGAAGAAGAAGTTTGAAAAACCCTCCGGCGCGCTGATGCGCACCACGCCGCCTTGCGCCGCCGATCCCGTCGAAAGATCGGTGCGCAGGCGTTCGGTTTCCTGCTCCATTCTCTCGGCCGTGTCGACGAAGCGTTGGCCCATGCCAGTCAGCAGATAGCCGCGCGCATTGCGCTCGAAAAGCTTGACCTTCAAGGCGAATTCCAGCCGGTCGATACGGCGGGAGACGGTGGCATGGCTGCTGCGTAGTTGCCGGGCTGCTGTCGAAAGCTGTCCGGTCCGCGCAACGGCGAGAAAGAACTGCAAATCGTCCCAGGTGAAATGCGGCGTACGCTTCATGCCTTCCCCCTTCTGTTCAAAAATGAACAGACCTTGTTTGGAATTAGTTGCAATCGCGACTTGCGTCAACGCGCGAATTCCGTGATCTTGCCTCTCGGGAAAAGTCGTTTTGAGGAAAGCGGCTGGCCAATTTTGAACAGATTCGTTTTTGCCAAATCTCTGGGAGGAGAGGACATGCGAAAGAGTCTTATTGCGTCCCTTGCATTTCTGCTTGCAACGAGCACCGCGGCTTTCGCCGCCGGTCCAGCCAATGGTTTCGTCAAGATCGGCATCCTGAATGACCAGTCCGGCGTCTATGCCGACTTCGGCGGCAAGTCGTCGGTCGAGGCTGCCAAGATGGCTGCCGAGGATTTCGGCGGCAAGGTTCTCGGCGTACCGATCGAGATCATCGACGCCGATCATCAGAACAAGCCCGATATCGCCTCCAACATCGCCCGCCAATGGTATGACCAGGACCATGTCGACGCGATCATGGAGCTGACGACGTCGTCGGTGGCGCTTGCCGTGCAGGCGGTTGCCAAGGAAAAGAAGAAGATCGATATCGTCACCGGTGCCGCGACCTCGGATCTGACAGGCAAGCAATGCTCGCCCTATGGCTTCCATTGGGCTTATGATACCCATGCATTGGCCGTCGGCACCGGCGGCGCCCTCGTCAAGCAGGGTGGCGACACCTGGTTCTTCCTGACGGCCGACTACGCCTTCGGCTACTCGCTGGAGCAGCAGACCAGCGACTTCGTCAAGGCGAACGGCGGCAAGATCCTGGGCTCCGTCCGCCATCCGCTGTCGACGAATGATTTCTCGTCCTTCCTGCTGCAGGCACAGTCGTCGGGCGCCAAGGTCATCGGCCTTGCCAATGCCGGCCTCGATACCTCCAACGCCATCAAGCAGGCCTCGGAATTCGGCATCACCCAGGGCGGTCAGCATCTCGCAGCACTGCTCTTCACGCTCGCCGAAGTCCACGGCCTCGGCCTGCAGGCAGCGCAGGGCCTGACACTGACGGAAGGCTATTACTGGAACCTCGACGACAAGAGCCGTGAGTTCGGCAAGCGCTTCTTTGCCCGTACCGGCAAGATGCCGAACATGATCCATGCTGGCACCTATTCCGCCGTGCTGCAATATCTGAAGGCGGTGCAGAAGGCCGGCACGGACGATACCGAGGCCGTCGCCAAGGAACTGCATGAAATGCCGGTTGACGACTTCTTCGGTCGCGGCGGCACCGTCGGCGCCAACGGCCGCATGATCCACGACATGTATCTGCTTCAGGTCAAGAAGCCCGAAGAGAGCAAGGAGCCGTGGGATTACTACAATGTGCTGGCGACGATCCCGGGCAAGGAAGCCTATATCGATCCCGCCAAGAGCGGCTGCGACCTCGTCAAGCAATAGGGCCAAGACCAGCCCATGGCGATGTCAGCGACACATCTGCAGGAAGCGCCCCGGGTGGTCTTGTCCGCCCGGGGACTGCGCCGTGACTTCGGCGGCTTCACTGCCGTCAAGAATGTCGATCTCGATGTGCAGCACGCCCGCGTCCATGCGCTGATCGGCCCGAATGGCGCCGGCAAGACGACGGTGTTCAACTTGCTCACCAAGTTCCTGCAGCCGACTCACGGCACGATCACGCTGCTCGGCACTGATATTACCAGGACAAGACCCGACAAGGTCGCGCGCATGGGTCTTGTGCGTTCCTTCCAGATTTCGGCCGTCTTCCCGCATCTGACGGTGCTGGACAATGTCCGCGTCGCCCTGCAGCGGCCAAACAATCTCGCCCACCAGTTCTGGCGGCCGCTGTCCGCCCTCGACAGCCTCGATGCGCGTGCCGAACAGCTCATTGCCTCGGTCGGCCTCTCGAAGGAGCGTGATGCCATCGCCGCCGATCTTTCCTATGGCCGCAAGCGGGTGCTGGAGATCGCAACCACGCTCGCGCTCGACCCAAAGGTGCTGCTGCTCGACGAGCCGATGGCCGGCATGGGGCTGGAGGACGTAAACATCGTCTCGGCTATCATCCGCGATGTGGCACGCGACAGGGCCGTGCTGATGGTGGAGCACAATCTCTCGGTGGTTGCCGATATCTGCCACCATGTCACGGTGCTGCAGCGCGGCGAGATCCTCGCCCAGGGCGACTATGCGGCGGTGAGCAGCGATCCGCGCGTCCGCGAAGCCTATATGGGCACGGAGGAGGCTTGACGATGGCGCCGCTTCTGGAAGTTCAGGGTCTCAATGCCTGGTACGGCGAAAGCCATATCCTGCATGGTGTCGACATGCGCGTCGGCGAGGGGGAGACCATCACCATCCTCGGCCGCAACGGCGTCGGCAAGACGACGACGCTGCGCACCATCGTCGGCATCGTCCGTGCCCGCAAGGGCAGGATCGCCTTTGCCGGCAAGGACATGATGCAGGTGCCGCTGCACAAGACGGCGCATCAGGGCATCGGCTTCGTGCCGGAGGAGCGTGGCATCTTCTCCACGCTCAGCGTCTATGAAAACCTGATGTTGCCGCCGGTCGTGGCAGCGGGCGGCATGACGCTCGACGAGATTTTCGAACTGTTTCCCAATCTGCACGAGCGGCGCAACAGCGTCGGCACCCGGCTTTCCGGCGGCGAACAGCAGATGCTCGCCATGGCGCGCATCCTGCGCACCGGCGTCCGTATGCTGCTGCTTGACGAGCCGACGGAGGGTCTCGCTCCCGTCATCGTCCAGCGCATCGGCGAAGTCCTGCAAAAGCTGAAAGGTCGCGGCATGACCATATTGCTCGTCGAACAGAATTTCCGTTTTGCAAGCCGCATTGCCGATCGTTTCTATGTGATGGATCACGGCCAGATGGTTTCGGAATTTCCGGTCGGCGAACTCACAGAGCGCATGGACATGCTGCACAAGGTTCTGGGGGTCTGAGCCATGATGACGATATTCGGCATCCCCGCCCAGGCCCTTCTCGGTCAATTGCTGATCGGTCTCATCAACGGCTCCTTCTATGCGCTGCTGAGCCTCGGCTTGGCGATCATCTTCGGCATGCTCAGGGTCATCAATTTCGCCCATGGCGCGCTCTATATGCTCGGGGCTTTCACCGCCTATCTGCTGCTTGCCTATGCCGGCATCGGCTACTGGCCGGCCCTGGTTCTGGCGCCGCTGATCGTCGGCCTGTTCGGCGCGCTGGTCGAGCGGCTCTGCCTGCGCCAGCTCTACAAGATCGATCCGCTCTACGGACTGCTCTTCACCTTCGGCATGGCGCTGACCATCGAGGGAACCTTCCGGTATCTCTACGGCTCCTCCGGCCAGCCCTATGCCGTTCCGACGGAGTTGGCGGGCGCGAAAAATATCGGCTTCATGTTCCTCCCCGTCTACCGCGGCTGGGTAGTGATCGCCTCGCTGATCGTCTGCATCGGCACCTGGCTGCTGATCGAGAAGACCAAGCTCGGCGCCTATCTGCGCGCGGCGACCGAGAATTCCGTGCTGGTGCAGGTTTTCGGCGTCAACGTGCCGGTGCTGTTGACGCTGACCTACGGCTTCGGCGTGGCGCTCGCCGCCTTTGCCGGCGTGCTGGCCGCGCCGATCTATCAAGTCTCGCCGCTGATGGGATCGAACATGATCATCATCGTCTTCGCGGTGGTGGTCGTCGGCGGCATGGGCTCGATCATGGGAGCGATCGTGACAGGCTACATGCTCGGGATTGCCGAAGGCCTGACCAAGGTTTTCTATCCGGAGGCCTCCAACATCGTTATCTTCGTCATCATGGCGATCGTACTGCTTCTGAGGCCCGCAGGCCTCTTCGGTCGGGAGGCGTGATATGGCTGGATTAATCAGCTTGAGTTCCAAGGAGCGTCCGAAGCTTTCCGTGCAGAAGCTGCTGCTGATCGTCGGCCTTGTCGGCCTGATCTGGGCGCCTTTCTTCATCTACCCGATCTTCGTGATGAAGGTGCTCTGCTTCGCGCTGTTTGCCTGCGCCTTCAATCTGTTGCTCGGCTATGCCGGCCTGCTCTCTTTCGGCCATGCCACGTTCTTCGGCGGCGCTGCCTATTTCACCGCATACGCAGTGAAGGAATGGAGCGTTCCGCCCGAGCTCGGCATCCTGATCGGCGTTGCCGGCGCATCGCTGCTCGGCCTGGTCATGGGCTTCGTGGCTATCCGCCGTCAGGGCATCTATTTCGCCATGATCACGCTGGCGCTGTCCTACATGTTCTATTTCTTCTGCCTGCAGGCGAAGTTCACGCAAGGCGAGGACGGCATCCAGTCGGTGCCGCGCGGCTACCTCTTCGGCGTCCTCGATCTCAATAACTCCCTCAACATGTATTATTTCGTTCTCGCCGTGTTTCTGATCGGCGTTTTGATCACCTGGCGCTTCATCAATTCGCCCTTCGGCATGATCCTGAAATCGATCCGCGAGAACGAGCAGCGGGCGATCTCGCTCGGCTATTCCGTCGCGCATTACAAGCTCGGCGCCTTCGTCATGTCGGCGGCGCTGGCGGGACTTGCGGGCGCGGTCAAGGCGCTGGTCTTCCAGTTCGCGACGCTGACCGATGTCGCCTGGCAGATGTCCGGCGAAGTCATCCTCATGACCCTGCTCGGCGGCATCGGCACGTTGATCGGACCGATCTTCGGTGCAGGGCTGGTGGCGACGCTGGAAAACTATCTCGCCACCTCGGAATTTCCCGTGACCATAATCACCGGTATCGTTTTCATGGTTTGCGTCCTGCTCTTCCGCCGCGGCATTGTCGGCGAATTCTATGCCTCGCGGCTGGGACGGAAACTGGGTTTCGAATATCGGCGGTGACCGCTTGATTTTCCTTCTCCCCGTAAGCGGGGAGAAGGTGCCCGAAGGGCGGATGAGGGGCCTGCACGGATTCCAGCGAATACCGAATTTGTCGAGCCTTCCCGCCCCTCACCCTAACCCTCTCCCCGCAGGCGGGGCGAGGGGACGACTGAGTTTGAACATGGATCGCTTCGACTACATCATCATCGGTGCCGGCAGTGCCGGATGCGTGCTGGCCAACCGGCTCTCGGCCGACCGCAACAATAGGGTGTTGCTGCTGGAAGCCGGCGGCAACGACAACTACCATTGGATTCATATCCCGGTCGGCTATCTCTACTGCATCAACAACCCCCGCACCGACTGGTGCTTCACCACGTCGCCGGAAGAGGGCCTGAATGGCCGCTCGCTCAACTATCCGCGCGGCAAGGTGCTCGGCGGCTCATCCTCCATCAACGGCATGATCTACATGCGCGGCCAGGCCCGCGACTATGATCTCTGGCGTCAGCTCGGCTGCGCCGGCTGGGGCTGGGACGATGTGCTGCCCTATTTCGTCAAGTCCGAGGATCACTATCGCGGCAAGGACGAGATGCATGGCGCCGGCGGCGAATGGCGGGTCGAGAAGGCGCGCGTGCGCTGGGCCGTGCTCGATGCCTTCCAGGCAGCCGCCAAGGAAGCCGGCATTCCGGAGACTGCGGATTTCAATCGCGGCAACAACGAGGGCTCTGGCTATTTCGACGTCAACCAGCGCTCCGGCATCCGCTGGAACACGACGAAAGCCTTCCTGCGCCCGGCCATGCAGCGCGGCAATCTCACCGTCTACACGAAAGCGCAGGTTCGCCGCCTGATTGTCGAAGACGATGCCGTCACAGGCGTCGAATTTCAGCATGATGGCGTGACGAAGCGCGCCTATGCGAATAAGGAGACGGTGCTGTCGGCCGGTTCCATCGGCTCGCCGCATATTCTTGAACTGTCAGGCATCGGTCATGGTGACGTGCTCCGCAAAGTCGGCATCGAGGTGGTGCGCGAGGTGAGGTCGGTCGGTGAAAACCTGCAGGATCATCTGCAGCTTCGTCTTGCCTACAAGGTGACCGGCGTCCCCACATTGAATGAGAAGGCGACGAGCCTCATCGGCAAGG
Organism: Martinezella tropici; assembly: GCA_000799755.1. Classification (GTDB taxonomy): domain Bacteria; phylum Pseudomonadota; class Alphaproteobacteria; order Rhizobiales; family Rhizobiaceae; genus Rhizobium; species Rhizobium tropici_A. The sequence goes on along the minus strand of JUHI01000001.1, from coordinate 976,083 downwards.
CGGCGATCGGCCTTGAATATCTTGTTCGCCGCTCCGGCCCGATGGCGATGGCGCCGAGCCAGCTCGGCATCTTCACCCGCTCCGGCCCGGATAAGGAGACGCCGGATCTGCAATATCACGTACAGCCGGTCTCGCTCGACAAGTTCGGCGATCCGGTCCATCCGTTCCCGGCCATCACCGCCAGCGTCTGTAACCTCCGGCCCGAAAGCCGCGGCTCGGTGCATGTGCGCAGCCCGGATTTCGCGCTTCAGCCGGCCATCAGCCCGAACTATCTCTCCTCTCAGCGTGACCGGGAGATCGCCGTGCGTTCCATCCGCCTGACCCGACGCATCGTGGCACAGCCCTCTTTCGCGCGCTTCAGGCCGGAGGAGTTCAAGCCGGGACCGGCCTATGAGACAGACGCGGATCTGGAGCGTGCCGCCGGCGACATCGGCACCACGATTTTCCATCCGGTCGGCACATGCCGCATGGGCGGCGACGCGCAAAGCGTCGTCGATCCCAGGCTGCGATTGCGGGCATTGGCGCGACTGCGCATTGCCGACGCTTCCGTCATGCCCTCGATCACATCGGGCAATACCAATTCACCGACCATCATGATCGCCGAAAAGGCAGCTGAAATGATCCTTGCCGACCACAGATGAAGCCCTATTCATGGATGGCAGCAAGGACAGGAGATTTGCATGGATAGCATGGACGACGTCATCATCGAACGGCGCGGATCGGCCGCAATCATCAGGCTCAATCGCCCGAAGGCGCTGAATAGTCTGACATTGCCGATGGTGCGCGTCATCGCTCCAGCCCTGGAGAATTTCGCCGCCGATCCAGCGATCGCAAGCGTCATCGCCATGGGCGAGGGCGAGCGGGGCTTTTGCGCCGGTGGGGATATTCGGCTGCTGCACCGGAGCGGCAAGGAAGGCACCGATGAAGCGGAAACCTTCTGGCGGGAAGAGTTCCTGCTCAATCATGCCATCTCGCGCTACCCGAAACCCTATATCGTGCTGATGGACGGCATCACCATGGGCGGCGGCGTCGGTCTCTCGGCCCATGGCAGCCATCGCGTCGTCACCGAGCGCACCCGCCTTGCCATGCCCGAAACCGGCATCGGCTATTTCCCGGATGTCGGCGCCACGTGGCTATTGCCGCGCACGCCAGGGGAAGCCGGCACGTGGATGGGGCTGACCGGCCTGACCATCAAGGCTGCCGATGTCATTCATGCCGGTTTCGCCGATCATTGTGTCGTATCCTCTACGTTACCGGCTCTCGTGGATGCAATCTCAGCGCTGCCCGCTGCTGCCTCCGCCGCAGAGATACATGCCCGCATCAAAACGATGGCGGCAGATGCCGGAGAGAGCCGTCTCGCGGCAAACCGCGAGATAATCGACCGGGCATTCTCAGCCGACACCGTCGAAGACATTCTGCAGGCATTGGCCGATGAGCCGGGAGAATTTGCCGCTGAGGCCGTCGGCGTGATCGCCAGCCGCTCGCCGACCAGCCTGAAACTGACCCTGCGGCTGCTGAGGGCAGGGAGGGCGAGCGCTAATCTCGCCGAATGCCTCAATCGTGAACTCGGCGTCTGCAAGGGCATATTGTATAATCACGATTTCTACGAAGGCGTGCGCGCCGCTGTCATCGACAAGGATCGCAATCCAAAATGGTCGCCGGCCAGCCTTTCCGAGGTGACGGCTGCCGATATCGATCGGTTCTTCGTGCCGGCGCAGCCACCGCTCTTCGCGAGCTAGATCGGTTCGGCTCATCACCGAACTTCCGAACCGCTCTATCTGACTATTTCAAGCAATTCCGGAACGGAAAACCGCTTCATACTTTTCCCGGAATTGCATCAACGGATCATGGGAGGAAAACATCATGACACGGATCGCATTCATCGGCCTCGGCAATATGGGAGGCCCGATGGCCGCCAATCTCGTGAAGGCCGGTCATGCAGTCACCGGTTTCGACCTCTCGCATGATGTGCTGAAAGCGGCCGAGGCAACGGGCGTGAAGCCCGCCAACGTGCTGACCGAGGCGCTGGCCGATGCCGAAGTGGTGGTGACCATGCTGCCGAAGGGCCAGCATGTCCTCACCGTCTGGACCGACGTGCTGCGCTCCGTGCCCAAGGGAACCTTGCTGATCGACAGCTCCACCATCGACGTCGACAGCGCCCGCAAGGCGCATGCGATGGCGGTCGATGCCGGTTGCCTCTCGCTCGATGCGCCGGTGTCCGGCGGCACGGGTGGCGCTGCGGCTGGAACGCTGACCTTCATGGCCGGTGGCTCCAAGGAGAGCTTTGCGGCGGCAAAACCCCTGCTCGAAGTGATGGGCAAGAAGATTGTCCATTGCGGCGATGCCGGTGCCGGCCAGGCCGCGAAGATCTGCAACAACATGATCCTCGGCATTTCCATGATCGGCGTCTGCGAGGCCTTCGTGCTGGGCGAAAAGCTCGGCCTCTCGCATCAGGCATTGTTCGACGTCGCCTCGACCTCGTCCGGCCAGTGCTGGTCCATCAATACCTATTGCCCGGTGCCCGGCCCCGTGCCGACCTCGCCCGCCAACAACGATTACAAGCCCGGTTTCGCGGCCGCCTTGATGCTCAAGGACCTGCGCTTGTCGCAGGAGGCCGCCTTGTCCAGCGGGGCATCCACGCCTCTGGGGGCGGAGGCGGCGCAGCTCTACGCGCTTTTCGAAAAGCTCGGCAATGGCGGCCGCGATTTTTCGGCGATCATCGAGATGTTTCGCGAGGCGAATTGAGGATGTTTCGCGACAATTGAGTGAGTTGAAAGCTCGGATTGCCCCTCACCCCAGCCCTCTCCCCGCAGGCGGGGAGAGGGGGATTGGTGCCCCAAGCGGCTTCACCTTGAGGGGAGGTCCACTGCTTGATGAGGTCGTCCCCTCGCCCCGCTTGCGGGGAGAGGGCTAGGGTGAGGGGCCAGGTACGGAGAGGCGGCATCGATGAACATGCCTAACCTGCTGATCTCAATCGCCTCAGCTCACCGCCACATGCCCCGCATCCGAGCCCCGACATCGACTCGTACCTCTCGCGCCCGAATGGCGGCTGCGCTTTCAGCCCGCGCTTGCGGCCAGCCGCAAACCTCGAAGAACTGCAAGAGTGTCGCGGGAATGAAGCGTGTGCGCGAGGCAAAGACGTGTTTGTCTCCCTGCGCATGCTGGCCGTGCACGAAGAAGCGCTGCGGGGTGACGAGATCGAGATTGTCCTTGGCCCGCGTCATGGCGACATAGAGCAGCCGTCGCTCCTCTTCGATTTCGGCTGAAGATCCGACGGCGAGATCGGCGGGGATGCAGCCGTCGACGGCGTTGAGGATGAAGACTTTCGTCCATTCCTGGCCCTTGGCGGAATGGATAGTAGACAGGATCAGATAGTCCTCATCGAGCAGCGGCACGCCGGCCTGATCGCTGGTCGCGTCAGGCGGATCGAGCGTCAGTTCGGTAAGGAAACGCTCGCGCGAGCCGTAGCCGGCGGCGATCTGTTCGAGCTGGACGAGATCCGCCTGGCGCGTCGCGGCATCCTCGTGCACCCGCTCCAGATGCGGCTCGTACCATTGCCGAACCAGGCCGATTTCCGCCGGCCAGCCGGCCTTGCCGCTCTTGATCTCCCGCATCGTCTCGACGAAGGCAGTCCAGTCGTCTCCCGTGCGGGGTGGCGGTGGCAGCTCCGTCAGCGCCGTGATCGGGCTTGCCTCTTCGCCGATCTGGTCGAGCACACGTTGCGCCGTGGAGGGGCCGACGCCGGGCAGAAGTTGCATCAGGCGGAAGCCCGCCACGCGGTCGCGCGGGTTCTGGGCAAAGCGAAGCGCCGCCAGCATGTCCTTGACATGGGCGCTGTCGAGAAATTTCAGCCCGCCGAACTTGACGAAGGGAATGTTGCGCCGGGTCAGCTCCACTTCCAGCGGGCCGCTATGGCTCGATGTGCGGAAGAGCACGGCCTGCTGCTTCAGCCTTGCACCGCCCTCGCGATTTTCCAGCACCCGATCGGCGATGTAGCGCGCTTGGTCGGCCTCGTCGCGCACCGTCACCAGCCGCGGACGCTCCGCGCTCTGCCGCTCGGTGCGCAGGTTTTTGGTGAAGCGCTCCGAGGCAAGATCGATCACGGCATTGGCGGCGGCAAGAATCGGCTGCGTCGAACGATAATTGCGGTCGAGCGTGACGATATCGGCCGGTGGCGTGAAGGCTTTCGGGAAATCGAGAATGTTGCGCACGGTCGCGGCGCGGAAGGAGTAGATCGACTGCGCATCATCGCCGACGACGGTCAAGCCTCGGCCATCGGGCTTCAAAGCCAAAAGGATGGAGGATTGCAGCCTGTTGGTATCCTGATACTCGTCGACAAGCACATGATCGAAGCGGCTGCCGATATCCTCGGCGATCAGCGGCTCTTGCAGCATATGCGCCCAGTAGAGCAGCAGGTCGTCGTAATCGAGCACGTTCTGAACCTGCTTTGCTTCGACGTAGGCGGCGAAGAGATCGCGCAGCTGCTGCTCCCACATTGCGCACCAGGGAAAGAAGTCGCGCAGCACGCCATCGAGCGGCGCTTCCGCGTTGACGGAGCGGGAATAGATAGCAAGGCAGGTCGCCTTGGTCGGGAAGCGGCTTTCCGTCTTGGAAAAGCCGAGGTCGTGGCGCGCGAGGTTCATCAGATCGGCGCTGTCTTCGCGGTCGTGGATCGTGAAGGCCGGGTCGATGCCGATCTGCTCGGCATAGTCCCGCAGCAGGCGCGCGCCGATACCGTGGAACGTGCCGGTCCAGGCGAGCGCGTCGGCGGTGATGCCGGCATTCGCTCCCAGTATCTCGCGGCAGATGCGCTCGACACGGCGACCCATCTCGGCTGCGGCGCGGCGTGAGAAGGTCATCAGCAGGATGCGGCGCGGATCGGCGCCTTTGACGATCAGATGCGCGACTCGATGGGCAAGCGTATTGGTCTTGCCGGAACCCGCCCCGGCGATGACGAGCAGCGGCCCGGCAATATGGCCGTCATCGCTCGTGCCATGCTCCACCGCCAGCCGCTGCTCCGGGTTCAGCTTTTCCAGATAGGCAGCGGTCATCGACTCTCCTGGATGCCTCGGGTAGGGGCATGAATGCGCTATACGCGGCGAATCGCCGTCGCGAAACCGAATGGGCGTTCTATGGATGTTCCGAATCGCCAAAGCCTGTCAAGATTCACGCGGTTGGCACGCAGATGTGAGAAGTTGCGCAAAAAACTTATCCGGATTCCGCTTGCTTCGGCTCGAAAAGGACTTTCTTCGTGCTTATGTATCGTTTTGGCGCGCCAATTTGAGTTTTTGGGGTTTCGCAGTGCGTAGAGTGAAGGTTTCAGAACATGAACGAAACGATCGCCACTGGCCTGCGTCTGCCTAGCGGGCTGGTGGCTTTGCCGGATGGGCGTCTGGCGCTTGTCGAAATGGATGCCAGTCGCCGTAATATGACGCTCTATGATGCAGGCGGCGCGTCCCGGGATGTTTTCCGGATCGGCGGCGCTCCGAGCGGGATTGCTCTCGACGGCGATGGATGTTTCTGGGTAGCCGGCGGCCCGGAAGACTCCCTGGTAAGGCTCTCGGCCCAGGGACGGGTCCTTCAGGTGATCGAGGGTAGCGCGGACGGCCCGTTTCTCCATCCCAATGCTCTTGCCTTCGGGCCTGATGGCCTGCTCTACATGACCGATTCCGGGTTTCGCCTCGCCGACCTGCTGGAAGGCGGTCATATCAATCCCGATTTCTTCAAGGCGGCCTATAATGGCTGCGTCTATCAGATCGATCCGGCGGAAGGCCGAGTCATCCGTGTCCTGGCTGCCGGTCTGCTCCTTGCCGGCGGTATTGCCTTCGATGCCGACGGGCTGCTTTATTACAGCGAGACGCTGACCGGAAAAATCTACCGGCAGATTGTCGGCGGGCGGCAGGAAATGTTTGCGCAGTCGATGACGTCGCCGGCTACCAATGTGCTGCGTGGGCCGTCCGATCTGGCTTTCGATCGCAGCGGCACGCTTTATTGCGCCATGTATGGCCTCGGTGAAGTCTGCCTGATCGACACCGAGGGCAAGATGGCCGGCCATATACGCACCAATGGCGCGCGGCCAGGCAATATCGCCTTTACCGTCGATGGCAAGCACTTGCTCGTTAGCGAGCAGGAAAAGGGTGTGGTGGAGAAGATAACGGCGCCTCGTCCGGGCCTGCCGTTGCATATGCCGATCATATCTTGAGGCGCTTCGCGGTCTTTCAGATCCGCTCCATGGCAGCCTAATCGCAAAACTGCCTTGCGTTCTTGCGCCGCCTCTCTTTTGTCCGGCGGGTGGACATGCCCGGAAACCGGGCATGTCCTGTTTCATATAATCGCTGCTTGTTAGGCTGCTGGGATCTGCTTGTCCTTGCCGGACGTGCCGTCCGCCTGCTTGCCATCGTTGGCAGCCGGCTTGGCATGGCGGCGGCGCCAGTCGCCGAGGAAGAGCAGGATCGGCGCTGCGATGAAGATCGACGAGGCGCCGGCGACGAGAATGCCGAACACCATCGGGATTGCGAAGCTGGAGACGGCGCTGCCGCCCCAGATCGCCATCGGCACCAGCGCCAGGAAGGCAGTGGCGTTGGTATAGAGGCTTCGCGCCAGGGTCTCGTTGATCGACCTGTCGATAATCTCACGCAGCGGCATCGACTTGTAGAGCCGCATGTTTTCACGCATGCGGTCATAGACGACGACCTTGTCGTTCACCGAATATCCGACAAGTGTCAGGATCGCGGCGATGGCTGTCAGGTTGAAATCGAGGCCGGTGATCGCGAAGAAGCCGATCGCCTTGGTGACGTCGAGGACCAGCGTGACGATGGCGCCGACCGCGAATGGCCATTCGAACCGCACCCAGATGTAGACGAGCATCGCCAGGCTGGCGATCACGACTGACAGGATGCCGGCCCAGGCAAGCTCGCCCGAGACCTTCGGACCGATGACATCGGTGCCTTCGATGGTCGCGGTCGGGTCGATTTTGACGATTTCCGCCTTGAGCTTCGTTACAGCAGCTGTCTGCGCTTCTTCGCCGCCGTCCTGACGCTGGGCGCGGACAAGCAAGCTGTTGTTGTCGCCGAAGGACTGCAGTGCGATTTCGCCGAGGCCGAGCGTATTCAGGCCCTCGCGGAACGTCGCCAAATCCGCCGCGTCCTTGGTCTTGACCGACATCTGGATGCCGCCGCGGAAATCGACGCCGTAGTTGAGGCCCGGATGGACGAACAGCACCACCGAGGCGATCGACAGGATCGCCGAGACGGTGATGCCGAAGAAGCGAGCCTTCATGAAGTGGATGTGCTTGTCATAGGGGCTGAAGGGGATCAGCGGCCTGATGTTGAGCACCTTCAGCTTGCTGCGACGGGTGATGGCGATCATCACGACGCGCACGAAGGCGACGGAGGTGAACATCGAGATAATAAGGCCGAGACCCATGGTCACGGCAAAGCCGCGAACCGGGCCGGAGCCGAAGTAGAACAGGATGGCGGCGGCGATCAAGGCCGTCATGTTGCCGTCGATGATCGTCGAATAGGCTTTCTTGAAGCCGTTATCGATGGCGGCGAAGGAACCGCGGCCCTTGCGGGTTTCTTCGCGGATGCGTTCGTTGATGAGAACGTTGGCGTCAACCGCAAGGCCGATGCCGAGCACGATACCGGCGATGCCTGGTAGCGTCAGCGTGGCGCCGACCAGCGTCAGGGCCGAGAAGGTCAGGACCGTGTGGATGAGCAGTGCGACATTCGCGAGAATGCCCCAGGTGCCGTAGAGCACGAAGATGAAAGCGGCAACGAGGACGAAGCCGACCAGGCCGCTATAGATGCCTTTCTGGATCGCATCGGCACCGAGGTCGGCGCCGACGGTGCGTTCTTCGATGACGGTCAGCTTCGCAGGCAGGGCGCCGGCCCGTAGCAGGGCTGCAAGCGTGGTGGCGCTGTCGGCGGTGAAGTTGCCGGAGATCTGGCCCGAACCGCCGGTGATCGGCTCGCGGATATTCGGCGCGCTCAGAACCTTGTTGTCGAGGACGATTGCAAAGGGCTTGCCGACGTTTTCGCGTGTGATTTCCGCAAAGCGGTTGGCGCCGGCGCTGTCGAAGCGGAAGGTCACGAGCGGCTCATGCGTGTTCGGGTCGAAGCTGACGCGGGCGTCGGTCAGGCGGTCGCCGGAAAGTTCGATGCGATCGAGAACCGGATAGCTGTTGCCCTGCTCGTCCTTCATGATGGTGACGCCGGGGCCGGGATTGTTCGGATCGACGTTATCGGCGAGCAGGTGGAAGGACATCTTGGCGGTCGAGCCGAGAAGTTCGCGCAGATGCGACGGGTCCTGTGCACCCGGAAGCTGGACGAGAACGCGGTTCGGGCCGACGCGCTGGATGGTCGGCTCGGCGACGCCGACTTGGTCGACGCGCTTGCGGATGACTTCAAGACTCTGCTGCACGGCGGAATCGACGTTGGCGGCAATGCCTGCCTGCGAGAAGGACATCGCGATGGTCGCGCCATTCGGCTTGATGCTGAGATCCGACTGGCCAGCCGAGAGGCCGGATGTGATCGTATTGGCCAGCGTCTGCAGCTGCGTCACCGCGTCACCGCTCTGCGTGGGATCGTTAAGGGTTACGACGATCTGGTCGCCGGTGCGGACGACCGAGCGGGTCTGGATGTTCTTGTCGCGCAGGACGCGGCGTGCGTCCTGCTGCAGCGATTGCAGCCGACCGTTCGTCAGGTCCTTCTCGTCGACTTCGAGGACGAGATAGGAGCCGCCGCGAAGGTCGAGGCCGAGCGAAACCTGGCTATGCGGAAGCCAGGACGGAATCTTGCTGAGAACCGACTGCGGCAGCGCGTTCGGCAATGCAATCAGAAAGCCAATGACGATGATCACTGTATAAAGTGCCACGAGCCATGGTGAAGTACGCATGGGTATTATCCTTGAAATAAGCTTATGCCTACGGTCTGGCCGCCGGCGGACTTAAGGTCTTGTCGGAGATTTAGCGCGTCTGCGCCGATCGCTTAAGCGAAGTCGCTCGGAGGGCCCCGCGCGCGATAGGCGCGGAAGGTCAGGGATTCGAACCGGGCAGCATCGTCCGGACAGTTCGATTGCCAGGAGCTTGCCGGATATCCGAGCGAGGGAAGGGCTGCAAGCGTTGCAGGCCCGATGTCGTGCCATGTCGCCTTCGGCGTCACCAGCCGGTCGGCCACGACGATGCCGCGCACCGGATCGCGCAGCGAAAGGTAGAGCGGCTGGGTGTCCTTGCCCGAAGAGAGGGCATCCGCATCGGCACGCGCGGCAAGGTTGATACCGCCGCCAAGCGCCAAGCCGATATAGGCGAAGAACGCGACGAACAGCGAGGCAATCACGCGCGCTCCGGCGCGGTGCTTCCTGTGATCGCTATCTTCGCTGTCGGCGGCGCCGAATTCGAGCGGGCTCAACGGTCCAAAATGCCTTTATTCGTCTGCCGGCGCGAACGCCGGCGGTTCGGTCATGATATCAGGACGCCTCGCGTCTTCCCACTGCATAATTCCTTAAATCTGGGTCGATTTAAGGAATTATGCAGCAGATTGAAAGTGCTACAGCGACCTTTGCGCGTCACATGTGACGCGCGGCGCTGTAGTGCGGCCTGTCATGATGCAGTTGTGCGAGCCGGTCAACCGTCCGGGCGCGATTTCTTAATTTTCCGTATCTCCCGTTTCGGCGGCGGATGGCTTGGGCGCGAGGCAGGATGCCGGGACGCGATAGGCATAAAGCGTCTTGCCCTTCATTTCGCCATAGGGCGGCGACCAGCTCTTCAGGAGCTCGGCCTGGCCCCCCGGGCAATCGATCGGATCGTTGTCGACGAACAGGACCGGACCGGTCACGCTGGCCGGCAGGGAGAAATCCTGCTCGTAATAGTTATGGGGAAAGCCGCCGAAATGGCGGGCATAGATGCGGAACGGCTGGCCCTTCAGCGTATAGTAGAGATCGGCGAGGACATCGCGGTCCTGCGCGACGATATCGGTCATCTTCGCTTCCGTGGCGATATTGGCGATTTCGTTGCTGATGACGCTGCGGCCGACATAGCGCTTCATGACAAGATCGCCGTTCGGCAGCTTGATGTCATAGGCGAAGACCGTCAGGACGGGGATGACGATGGCGACGACCGCGCCGATGATCAGCGACGTGCTCAGCCCCTTCTTCGTCAGGCGATAGAGCACCAGCACGGCGAGAATGGTGCCGGCGGCATAGGCGGAGACGGCCCAGTTGGCATAGGCCTTGGCGAGAAGGGCTTGCAGCGTGATCAGGGCTATGACCGGCACGGACAGCCAGAACAGCAGCTTTTCCCTGTCGTCGCTCTGCCCGCGGATGACCCGCCACGTTGCCCATAACATCGCATAGAAGACGACCGGGCCGACGACCCCGAATTGCGCGCCGAAGAAGCTGAGCCCGTTGAGCACATGCTTCGGCAGGCTGTTGCCGTTGCCGCCCTTGCTCCATTGGGCAATGCTTTCGGTGTGCTTGATCGTCGCCGCATCATGGGTGAGGTTCCACCAGAGATTGGGGGAAACGACGATGGCGCCGACGATCGCGGCAATCGCGACGTCCCGCCAGGCGATGCGCGCCGACCGCATCGTCAGCATGGCAATGCCGACGCCGGGGAGCAGGAAGAGCACGGAATATTTCGTCAGGAAGGCGATGCCGAGGCTGGCGCCGAGGATGATGGCTTCCAGCACCGAAGAGCGCTTGTTGAGGCCGATAAAGGCCCAGACGGCGATCGTCACGAACAGGATCTGGATCGTGTCGGTCGATACGAGCACTGCCGAGAGCGAGGCGGCGGGCAGTGTGATGAAGATGACGCCGACCCAGGGCGCGATCTCGCGTCCGGTCTCGTCGTCGATCAGCCGCCGCGTGGTGCACATCAGCATCAGCGCGGTGGCGAGGTGGAAGAGCGGCGCCGACAAGCGCACCCAGAAGGTCGAATCCGATCCCGAGATCACGTTGAAGAAGCGGATGACCCAGGCAATCATGGGCGGCTTGGAATAATAGCCAAAATCCAGATTCTGGCCCCAGAACCAGTATTGCGCCTCGTCGACGAAGAGATCCGTCCTGTTGAGGAGCAGCATGAGCACGCGCCAGAGCGTCACTCCGAAGATGATCGCAAGGGCGAGCCCCAGCGAAAGTTTCTGGCCGTGTGTTCGGGAATGGGTCGTGTCGAGCATTAAAGGATGGGTCTCGGTGCCTGATCGTGAGGCTTAATACGGAACTATTGAGGCCAAAGCTAGCTCCCGGCTATCTCGAAAGACAGCAGGGATTGCTTCATGGCGGCGAAGCGCCATGCATCCGATCCGGGCGATCCGGGATTGTGAGGTATCCGTACGGCCCGCCTAGAGAACGCGGGAAGCGGTCTTGCCGCGCGTCTCTTCGATGCGGCACAGAAGCATGAACGCCACAAGCGTCAGGCTGGCCATCAGCGAGGCGGTCAAACCAAGAACAATCATTGCTCTCTCCGTAGCGACATCGAACCTGTCTATGCCCTGGGTAGTAAGGCATGAAGCTTGCTCGTGACTTGCGGCCTGAGCGCTTGGCGGGCGTTTCACTATGCTGGAAAGTAATTTCTAATTTAGAATAAAGTAGATCGAGCGGTGCTATGCTTGGCTATTAACCTTCAGGCAAGGAATTAACCATAAATATTGAGCCTGAACGTCGGAATGGGAAAATTGTGACTCGTTCTCAGCAGGCATGAAGCCGCCCCGTCGTACCGGGTTCGATCCGGTATCCATTTCATCAAACAGGTCCGCAACAGACTTTGATGAACGAGCGAGCTTCGGTGCCTCGATCAGCTGATCGATGGCGACGGCTGCCCTTCCTCGCCTCCTCATTGCGCCTGGCGCGGATCATCAGCGGCTTCGCCGGCGCTTGGATGCGCGGCAGTTCGGCAGGGACGATTTTGGCGCAGGATACGCCGTCAGATCAGGCAGGCAGGGCGCAGGCTGGCAGCCTTCGCGACCGCTTGCGTTTTGCTGGTCTCGACGCCGGGCAATGCGACACGCTGCGCCGCAGCCGGCCGATGCTCGAAGCCCATCTCAAGGCCGGCCTTCGCGATCTTTTCCACCGCTTCCAGACTTTCCCCGATGCTTCCCGCAATTTCACCAGTGAAAGCCAGCTCGAACGGCTTCAGGATCTGCAATCCTCGCACTGGGACGTGCTGACGGATGCGCGCTTCGACAGCCTCTATGCCGAGCGAGTCAAGGTCCTGTCCGACAGCGAAAGCAAGATGGGCCTCGACCCGCGCTGGCATGTTGCGGGCCATGGCGTCATGCTGGAGCATCTTCTTTCCGGCCTTCTCGGCGAGATGGGTGGCCGCGCCATCCTGCCGGGAGCCAAGCGTCGCGCCCGCGAACTCGGCGAACTTGTGACTGCGGTCGTGCGCCTCGTCATGGTCGATGTCGAGATTGCCGTATCGCTGCGTTTCAACGAATTGCGTGTCGGCCATCAGCGCGCACTGACCGAGCAACGGACCGCCGACCGCGCTGAGGCGGCTGCCTTCATCGCCGAACTTGCCAACGGTCTGGCGGATCGCGATCTGACGACCCGGTTGCCGGCCGATTGTCCCGATGCCTATGTCGAAGTCGCGGAAGCCTTGAATGTGGCGCTCTCGGATATCCAGCAGCAGTTTTCGGCCCTGTCCGGCGGCGTGCAGGCGGCCGAGGCGACGAGCGACGCCATTTCCCGCGCCTCGAAATCTCTGGCGGAAAAGTCGGCCGAGCAGTCGCAAGGACTTGCGAACTCCGCGAGGCAATTGGCCGAGCTTGCCGACCAGGTGCGCGGCAACGCCGCCAATACCCGCTCGGCCGAGCGCGTGACGGCATCGACCCGGGCTGCGGCGGAAGATAGCGGCCGGATCGTCGGCCAGGCGATATCGGCCATGGCGGATATCGAGACCTCGGCCGAAAAGATCGGCCAGATTATCGGCGTCATCGACGAGATCGCCTTCCAGACCAATCTTCTCGCCCTCAACGCCGGCATCGAGGCGGCCCGGGCCGGCGACAGCGGTCGCGGCTTTGCCGTCGTCGCGCAGGAAGTTCGCGCGCTCGCGCAGCGTTCCGCTGATGCGGCGCGCGAGATCAAGGTTCTGGTGACGGGGACCAAGGCGCAGGTGGATGCCGGCGTCCAGATGGTCGGCCGCACCCAGGATGCGATCGGCAGCATCGTGCGCCAGGTAACCGATATCAACGACGCCATTTCAGGGATCGCCGCCGCCAGTGACGAACAGGTCGCCGGCCTGAAGACGCTGACGGCTGATATCGGCGGCTATAGCGAGCGTGCGGCCGCAAGCGAAAGTCAGGCAACCCGCACCGAAGCAGGTGCCGATCATCTGCATAGCGTCGTCGTCGAGCTCGGCCGGACCATTCGCGAGTTCCGCATCGAGCGCGAGCGGCGTCATGCAGCGCCCGCCGCGCCGGTCAAGGCCGCCCAGCAACGGCAGCTTTCCGCTCGCGACGAACTCGGTCTCGCGCGAGATGAACAAGACATGGCCGATTTCGGCTTCCCGCTTCGCAGGACCGCAACGGGAGGCGAGCGTAATGCCTTTTGATCTTTCAGTTTCATGCACATGCGGGCCGGTCGGTCCGATTTCAGACAACGAGGAATGACGCGATGCCGAGCAGGAAAGGCGAAAAGACAATCAGTCTGGCCGCGGTGCTGGACCTCAACGAGGCCTCTGCCCTTCGCGGCACGCTGATGGGATTGCGCGGCAGCAATGTCGCGATCGATGCGTCCGGCGTCGAAAGGATCGGGACCTTGTGCGTGCAGGTCATCATGGCTGCCGCCAAGACCTGGGATGAGGACAAGCTCTCCTTCACCTTCTCCAAGGTGTCGGATGCATTTCAAAAAACGATGCAGGTGATCGGGGTGGATGTCTCCCATCTGCTTGCCAAGGAGATCCGGAAATGAAGAAAAAAGTGCTGACCGTGGATGATTCACGGACCATTCGAAACATGCTTCTCGTCACCCTCAACAATGCGGGTTTCGAGACCATTCAGGCCGAAGACGGTGTCGAGGGCCTTGAAATCCTGGAAGAAGCCAATCCCGACGTCATCGTCACGGATATCAACATGCCGCGTCTTGACGGTTTCGGCTTTATCGAAGGCGTTCGCCGCAACGACAGATATCGCGCAGTTCCGATCCTCGTCCTGACGACGGAAAGCGATGCGGAAAAGAAGAACCGTGCCCGTCAGGCGGGTGCGACCGGCTGGATCGTCAAGCCTTTCGATCCCGCCAAGCTGATCGATGCCATCGAGCGCGTAACCGCCTAAACAGGACCCGCCCCTTATGGATATGAACGAAATCAAAGAGATTTTCTTCCAGGAGTGCGAAGAGCAGCTCGCCGAACTGGAATCCGGTCTCCTGAAAATGAATGACGGCGACCGCGATCCGGAAACCGTCAATGCCGTATTCCGCGCCGTTCATTCCATCAAGGGTGGGGCAGGTGCCTTCGGTCTGGACGACCTGGTCGCATTCGCCCACGTCTTCGAGACCACGCTCGATTGCGTTCGATCCAACAAGCTGGAGCCGACCCAAGATGTCCTGAAGGTCATGCTCAAGGCGGCGGACGTTCTGGCGGATCTCACCAATGCCGCCCGCGATGGCGGCAGCGTCGATCAGGCCCGCAGTCGCGGCCTGGTCAAGGAACTGGAAGCTCTGGCAACTGGCGGTGTCCCCGCGCCCTCCGTTTCCGTGGTCGTCGAGGCCGCTCCCAAGCCCGCAATGCCCGTGCCGACAGATGATAGCGGTTTTCAGCCGATCCCCTTCAGCTTCGACGACGATTTCGGCAGCGACGAGCCGGCGAACGACGGCGTGCCGGAATATGAAGTCAACTTCAAGCCGCGCTCCGATCTCTACGCCAAGGGCAACGACGCGACGCTGCTGCTGCGCGATCTCGCGCGGCTCGGCGAAATGAACATCTTCTGCGACATGGACGCCTTGCCGGGCCTCACGGATCTCGATCCCGAAGGCGCCTATTTCAAATGGGCGATCGCGATCAAGACGGACAAGGGCGAAGACGCCATTCGCACCGTCTTCGAATTCGCCGAATGGGACTGCGATCTCGAAGTCCGGCTGGCTGGCGGTGATGCTGCTTCGAGTGGCGAAGAATTGCCGATGGTGCCGGTGCCCTTCGATCTTTCGATCCTCGACGATGACACCGCCGCGCCGGCTGTCGAACCCGCCGAGGAAGCGCCGGCTCTGAAAAACGACGTTGCCGCCGCAGTCGCTGCCGCAGAGACGGCCAGCAACGTTACGCAGCTCGCTTCCGCCGCTGCGCGCGTCGAGAAGAAGGAAGCTGCCCTTGCCGCAGCTGCCTCGAATGCCGCCGCCGCGCAAAACAATGCAGCCGCTGCGGCGGCTGGGCAAACCATTCGTGTCGACCTCGACCGCGTCGATCGCCTGATCAACCTCGTCGGCGAGCTTGTCATCAACCAGGCGATGCTCTCCCAGAGCGTGATCGAAAACGACAATAACGGCGCATCTTCGATCAATATGGGTCTCGAAGAGCTGCAGCAGCTCACTCGCGAGATCCAGGATAGCGTCATGGCGATCCGCGCGCAGCCGGTGAAGCCGGTCTTCCAGCGCATGTCGCGTATCGTCCGCGAAATCGCCGACATGACAGGCAAGTCGATCCGCCTGATCACGGAGGGTGAGAACACCGAAGTCGACAAGACCGTCATCGACAAGCTCGCCGAGCCGCTGACGCATATGATCCGCAACGCCGTCGACCACGGTATCGAGAGCCCTGAGAAGCGCACGACGCTCGGCAAGAATCCGGAAGGCACCGTTCGCCTGACGGCAAAGCATCGCTCCGGCCGCATCCTGATCGAACTGGCCGACGACGGCGCCGGCATCAACCGTGAGAGAGTGCGCCAGAAAGCGATCGACAACGATCTGATCGCGGCCGACGCCAACCTTTCCGATGAGGAAATCGACAATCTGATCTTCCTGCCGGGCTTCTCGACCGCCGACAAGATTTCCGACATTTCCGGCCGCGGCGTCGGCATGGATGTTGTCAAACGCTCCATCCAGGCGCTCGGCGGCCGCATCAACATCACCTCCAAGCCGGGGCAAGGCTCCGTCTTCACCATGAGCCTGCCGCTGACCCTCGCCGTTCTCGACGGCATGGTGGTGACGGTTGCCGGCCAGACGCTGGTCGTTCCATTGACGGCAATCGTCGAAACGCTGCAGCCCGAAGCTGCGGCCATCCACTCCTTCGGTGCGAACCATCGCCTGATCTCGATCCGTAATAGCTTCTGCCCGCTGGTCGATGTCGGACGCATCCTGAATTTCCGCGCCACCCAGGCCAATCCGGTCGAAGGCGTCGCGCTGCTGGTGGAATCGGAAGGCGGCGGCCAGCGCGCCCTCATGGTCGATGCGATCCAGGGTCAGCGCCAGGTCGTCATCAAGAGCCTCGAGGCCAATTATACGCACGTGCCTGGCATCGCGGCTGCGACCATCCTCGGCGATGGCCGCGTCGCTCTCATCCTCGATGTCGATGCGGTGGTCGGCGCGTCGCGCGGCCAGTCGCTGAAGGCTGAGATGTCTTACGCGGCGGCGGGGTGAGTTGATGTCCTATGCCGTCAAGAACCTGAGCCAGGGCAATCGCGAGCTGATCGCCTTCCGCATCGGCGATCAGGAATTCTGCGTCGATATCATGTCGGTCCGCGAAATTCGCGGCTGGACTCCGGCAACGGCCATGCCGCATGCGCCCGGCTACATGCTCGGCGTCATCAATCTGCGCGGCGCGGTGCTGCCGATTATCGACCTCTCGGCCCGGCTCGGCATGAAGCGGGCGGAGCCGACGGCGCGGCATGTGATCATCGTGGCGCAGGTCAAGCATAAGGTGGTCGGCCTTCTCGTGGATGCCGTTTCGGACATCCTGACGATCACCGACGATAGCATTCAGCCGACGCCGGAGGTCTCTTCCGACCACGAACGGCAGTTTGCCCGCGGCATCGTGGCGATCGATCGCCGCATGATCTGTCTGATAGAGTTGGAAGCCCTGTTCCCTGAAAGCGAAAGCGAGGCTGCATGAGCGTGATGGGAGCAACGGATTTCAGGGCGTCTCCGGACGAGGTGCTGGCGAGCGGCGAATATCCGCTGACGCGTCGCGATCTCTCGGAAATCGCCGCCATGATCTATGCGGATGCGGGCATTTCTCTCAACGAGAGCAAGGCGTCGCTCGTCTATTCCAGGCTGTCGAAGCATATCCGCGCGCTGGGTCTTGCCGGCTTTCGCGATTACTGCCAGCTGGTTTCATCGCCGGCGGGAAGTGCCGCGCGCCGGGAGATGCTGTCGCACCTGACGACGAATTTCACGCGCTTCTTCCGCGAAAACCATCATTTCGATCATCTGCGCGACGAGGTCCTGCCGGGTCTCCTGGCGCGCGCCAAGGCCGGTGGCCGGGTGCGCATCTGGTCGGCTGCCTGTTCCGACGGGCAGGAGCCCTATTCGATCGCGCTCACCGTGCTCGCCTTGATGCCGAACGTCGCGGACTTCGATTTCAAGATCCTGGCGACGGACATCGATCCCAAGATCCTGGGTCTGGCACGCGCCGGCGCCTATGATGAGGCGGCGCTCGAAACGATTTCGCCCGCCATGCGCAAGCAGTGGTTCCAGGACGTCAACCTGCAGGGCCGCCGCAAATTCCAGATCGACGATCGCGTCAAGCGGCTGATCACCTTCAACGAGCTGAACCTGCTCGGGCAATGGCCGTTCAAGGGCATGTTCGACGTCATCTTCTGCCGTAACGTCGTCATCTATTTCGATGAGCCGACGCAGACGAAGATCTGGACCCGTTTCGCCGGCCAGCTGCACGATCACGGTCATCTCTATATCGGTCACTCCGAGCGGGTGGCCGGGGAAGCGAAGCACGTCTTCGACAATATCGGCATTACCACCTATCGCTATCTCGGCAAGAATGCGGGGAGAAAACCATGAGCACCGCTGCCCGCGTTCTCGTTGTCGATGACTCCCCGACCATGCGCGGCCTGATCACGGCCGTCTTGCGCGCCGATCCGGAGGTCAATGTCGTCGGCCAGGCCGGCGATGCGATGGAGGCGCGCGCCGCGATCAAGGCGCTCAATCCTGATGTCGTAACCCTTGATATCGAGATGCCGAACATGAACGGCCTCGAATTCCTCGAAAAGATCATGACGCTCCGGCCCATGCCGGTCATCATGGTTTCCACGATGACGCATCGCGGCGCTGACGCGACGCTCGCAGCCCTTGAGATCGGTGCGTTCGATTGCGTCGGCAAGCCCTCGCCGGGCGAGCCGCATCCCTTCGGCGATCTGGCCGACAAGGTGAAGGCGGCAGCCCGCTCGCAGCGGCAATATGTCAAGCCCGCCGCCCAGCGTGTGCCGCCGCCGGCTGTCTCGGACTTCCGCGTGGGGCGCAAGATCGTCGCGATCGGCTCCTCTACCGGCGGTGTCGAGGCGCTGATCAACGTTCTGCAGAAATTTCCGGCCAACTGCCCGCCGACCGTCATCACGCAGCACATGCCGCCGACCTTTACGCGCAGCTTCGCCGAGCGGCTGAACCGCCTCTGCGCGCCTGTTGTCCAGGAGGCGACGGATGGTGCGCGGCTGGAAATCGGCAAGATCTATCTGGCGCCGGGCGGCGAAAGGCACCTTAGGGTCGCCAACGCCTCGGCGCCCCATTGCCGTCTGGTGGACGGCGGGCCGGTAAACGGCCATCGCCCCTCTGTCGACGTGCTCTTTGATTCGGTTGCCGAACTGGCAGGCCGCAATGCCGTCGGCGTGATCCTGACCGGTATGGGCCGCGACGGCGCCGCCGGTCTCCTCAAGATGCGCCACGCCGGTGCGCGCACCATCGGCCAGAACGAGAAGACCTGCGTGGTCTACGGCATGCCGAGGGTCGCCCACGAGCTCGGTGCAGTCGAACAGCAGTTTCCGCTGAACGCCATTGGCGAGGAAATTTTGAAAGCCACAGCCGCCCGAAAGGAAGGGAGCGAATAATGTCTCTAGCGGAGAAAATCAAAGTTCTGATCGTCGACGATCAGGTCACCAGCCGCCTGTTGCTGAGCGATGCGCTGACGCAGCTCGGCTTCAAGCAGATTACGGCTGCCGGCGACGGCGAGCAGGGGATGAAGATCATGCAGCAGCAGCCGCATCATCTCGTCATCTCCGACTTCAACATGCCGAAGATGGATGGGCTCGGCCTCCTGCAGGCGGTGCGCACCAACCCGGCGACCAAGAAGGCTGCCTTCATCATCCTGACGGCGCAGGGCGACCGCGCGCTCGTGCAGAAGGCGGCGCAGCTCGGCGCCAACAACGTGCTCGCCAAGCCCTTCACGATTGAAAAGATGAAAGCTGCCATCGAGGCCGTCTTCGGAGCGTTAAAATGATCACCGAGGGTGCAGCCCGTCGCGTGCATATCATTCAGGGCGAGTACAAGGTCATCAGCGATCCCGAAGTGGTGCTGACGACCATTCTCGGCTCTTGCGTGGCGGCTTGCCTGCGCGATCCCATCGCCGGCGTCGGCGGGATGAACCATTTCCTCCTCCCGGGAATGGCCAACTCGCCGATGAACGGTGGCGATGCGACGCGTTACGGCGTGCATCTGATGGAGCTTCTGATCAACGGCCTGTTGAAGAAAGGCGCACGACGCGACCGGCTGGAGGCGAAAGTCTTCGGCGGCGCCAAGACGATCGCGACCTTTTCCAATGTCGGCGAGCAGAATGCCGTTTTCGCCATGCAGTTCCTGAAAGACGAAGGCATCCCGGTCGTCGGCTCCAGCACGGGCGGTGAGCATGGGCGCAAGATCGAATATTGGCCGATCTCCGGACGGGCCAGGCAATACCCGCTGACCGGTGCGGAAACGCAGAAGACCGTTGCGCTGGAACAGCGTCCGGTCGTGGCACCCAAGCCGGTCGACAATACGATCGAATTTTTCTGATCAGCGAGGCTACCGCATGACCCCCTTCCAGCGCATTGAAACGACTGCCATCGAGGAAACGCTTCCGGCCATCCTTCTGCGCATCGTTTCCGAATTGCACGATGTCGCCTATCTGATCGAACGCATCGAGCCGCAGCTGCTCGATATCAGCGGCGCCAGCATGATGGCGTCTCCCGAGGCGATGAAGGTCGTGCAGGGCATCGATCTTGCCGTTCAGAAGACGCGGGGCATCGCCGAATTCATCGACACGATTGCCGGCACCATGCCGGAAGGATGGACGGTCGATCTTGCAACCGCGCTGAGCCTGGTCAAGTTGACGGAGATGCAGAGGGCGCTTGGCGGCGGCGGTTTTCACGCCCATTCCCAGCCCATGGCGAAAGCTGCCGGCGATTTCGATTTCTTCTGATCTCGCCATCGGCGACAGATACTGTTTTTCTTATGTAATCCCCTCTGTTTCTCCACGGCTTTTTCCTGATTTCTCCGGCCGGACGAAACGCTCGCACAAGTTTCGGTTTCTATTTTCGCTGCAGGGTACAAAGCCATCAAGTCTTTGACGAATCGTGCGAGAACAGAATGAATCTGTTAAATCAATTAGTTCCCCTGCTTCGGAATCTGCAGAATCTCGGGAGAACGCGGCTGATGATCCTGGGGGGCGTGGGCGCGGTGTCCATGCTGCTGATCCTTTTTGCGGCCCTCTATGTCAACAAGCCAGCCCAGGAGACGCTGTATGTCGGCCTGGATGCGACCGATCTCAACCAGATCAGCATCGCGCTTGCGGAAGCCAAGATCAATTTTCAGGTTGGTACGGATGGCACCAGCCTGACAGTTCCGGCCGGGATGACCGGCAAGGCTCGCGCGCTTCTCGCCGAGCGTGGCCTACCCACCAGCGGCAAGGCCGGTTATGAGCTCTTCGACAATGTCGGCTCGCTCGGTCTGACCTCCTTCATGCAGGAAGTCACTCGCGTCCGTGCTCTCGAGGGTGAAATCAGCCGCACCATCACCTCGATCGCCGGCATCAGCGCCGCCCGCGTCCATATCGTCATGCAGGACGTCGGCAACTTCCGCAAGGCCGACCAGAAGCCGACGGCATCGGTCATGATCCGGGCGAGCGCGGAAGCCGCCCGCAAATCGGCCTCGGCAATCCGTCACCTCGTCGCCTCCGCCGTTCCCGGCCTGGAGGTCGATGACGTGACGATCCTCGATTCCACCGGCCAGTTGCTTGCATCGGGCGATGATCCCGGCAATGGCGCTCTCAGCCGCAATCTTGGCATCGTGCAGAACGTGCAGAACGAGGTCGAATCCAACATCGACAAGGCGCTCGCGCCCTTCCTCGGCATGGACAACTTCCGCTCCAGCGTAACGGCGCAGTTGAACACCGACAGCCAGCAGGTGCAGGAAACCACTTACGATCCGGACTCGAAGGTCGAGCGTTCCGTCCGCACCGTGAAGGAAGCCCAGAAGTCGCAGCAGAGCCAGCCCGACAGCGCCGCGACTGTGGAACAGAATATTCCGCAGGCGGCTCCGCAGTCCGGCGGCAACACGCCGACGTCGAACGACCAGTCCGACAAGCGCGAAGAGCAGACGAACTACGAAATCAACAGCAAGACGACGGCGACGACCCGCAACAGCTACAGGGTCGAAAAGCTGTCCGTCGCCGTGGTGGTCAACAAGGGTCGTATCGCCCAGATGGTCGGCCAGGGTGCCGACCAGGCAAAGATCGACGCCTATATCGCCGAAATGCAGAAGATCGTCGCGACGGCGGCTGGCGTCGATCCGTCGCGCGGCGACGTCGTGACGGTCAACGCGATGGACTTCCTCGACACCCAGCTGCTCGAGGACACGTCCTCCAGCTTCAGCATCACCGACATGCTGAGCCGCAACATGGCCGGCATCATCAACTCGCTGGCCTTCGTCGCGGTCGCCTTCCTGATCGTCTGGATGGGCTTCCGTCCGCTGATCCGCTCGCTCGGCGGCGCAAACAGCGGTGCCGCGCTGCCGGAAGCGGCCGGCCTCGAACTGCCGGACTTCGCACCTGCGGTTGGCGGCCCGGGCGCGGCGCTGATGGACGGCTTCGGCTCCGACTTCGGCTTCGACAGCACCGACGACCTGCTGACGATGGGCGACGACGGCGGCACCTTCAACCGCCGTGTCAAGGAAGGACCGGAGCGACGCCTGTCCCGCATGGTGGAAATCAGCGAGGAGCGCGCCGCGAAGATCCTCAGAAAATGGGCCGTCGACAAGGCCGCCTGACAGAAGGACCGGGAAATTTCCCGGTCCTTTTTTATTGTCCGGGCGACGGCATTTGATCTTGCGACATCGTCGGCGCCACCTGTGATCAATTAGTCGCTGCCAAGCGAATTGACGTGTTCGTAAGATGGAATTTCACTGGATAGACGGTTGCTGGGTATAAAGAATCGACTTACAAATACTATGGCCGCTACGTAATAGCCGTGTATTCAAAGCGAATCGGCCCTCGTTTTCCGTGTTTTGCATGTTTTAAGTTGCAGGTACCCGGAATGCGGAAAAATCAGTCCATGGTTCGCAGATCGTGTTTTCGGCGGTGCATGGCAACACGGGCGCAGATGTGTAATTCAAGGATGAGTGCGCTCATCTGCCCGCTTCCGCCGGGATGTGTTTGTGTCGCGGGGAGAAAGATCCGGCGCTGAAGCCTCATCGGAATCCCTTTGGGTTTCCTGAGCTGATGTGTCGGGCTCATGGGAACAATGCTCTCGTTGACGACGAATCGTCCAACAGCGGCAGGAAATGCAAGTATGGACATGCAGATATCGCAGATGAGCAAGGGCGATAGAGATGCGCGATCGATCGTGTCCGCCGGAGCTATGTCGCGCGAGCAGCTTATTTTGCAGCTGAATGCCGTTTCCGGCCCAGGCTATCTGCAAGCCGGCCTTCACGCACTGACGAATTATGCCGGTGCCTGCCACTATCTTCTCGTCCGGTCGGATCTTATCCAGGAAAGCGGCCTGGATTTCGTGATTTCCTCCGATTGGCCTTTCGATCTCGTCCGCCGCCTGTCAGCGGAACTGACGAGCGGCTATGGCAGGATAGGCGAGCTGGAAAAATGCATGGCGCTGTTTCAGGCGAGCGTCGCGCTGTTGCCCGATGATGTCCTGCCGCCTGACGGCGTCGGCCGCCAGTACTACTCCTTGACCTTCAATGTCGGTCGTACGCGCTTCTCGCTGCTGTTGCTGGCGGCGGAAGCGGGGCTGCTTTCGCCGGAGCGGCTGCGCGATGTCGGCCTGCTGGCCGGCTATCTCGCCAGTTCCACGCGCTGTTTCGAGGGCAAGCTGGAGCGGGAGTTCGATCTGACCGAACGTGAGCTGGAATGTCTGTTCTGGATCGCCGAAGGCAAGACGAGCGACGAGATCGCCATGATTCTCGGGATCTCGCGCAATACCATCAACAACTACATCACGAGCGTCATGCGCAAGACCGCCACCAAGACCCGCTCGGAGGCGATCGCCTTCGCGGTGCGCAACAATCTCGTTTAAAGGCCGACCGGATGCGCTATCAGCCAGACAGGACGACGGATATGCCGGGTGAATCCAGGCTGACCCGTTCCGGGCGGATTTCCGGCCGCTCCGATCTGTTTCCGAAGCTGGTGTCGATGCAGAAACTGGTCGATGCGCAGCATTTCGCCGTCTATCGGCTGCATGGTTCCGGTCTGCCTCACAAGCAGCGTCTGGTCTGCGAACTCGACAATTGGGGCTCGGCCAATTCTGTCATCGGCAAATCTTTCGTGGAGGCCTATGGCGAAGCGCTGATCGAGCATATCGACAAATCGCTGCTCCCGCTGATGTGGAACGGGCGTGACAGCGACAGCACGGCCGAGACGCCGGATTTCGCCGTCTTCACGCAACGTCTGAAACCGCATCTCCTGCCCTTTGCCGGCGTCGCCTTTCCTGTGCGGCTGGGTGCGGTCGGCAACGGCTACATCGTCTTCACGGCCAAGTTCATGGATCTCGCAAGCGATCTGATCGTAGAGCTGCACGGCCGCTGCTGTCAGATCATGATGGAGCTTCTGTCGCTGGATGAGCGGCGCTCGCAGGCTGCCGAAGCGCTCAGCGAGCGCGAAATCGCCTGCCTGCAGCTTGCCGGCGACGGGCGCATCAGCGAGGAGATCGCCGAGAAGCTGGGATTGTCGGTGCATACCGTCAATGCCTATCTCGGATCGGCGACGATCAAGCTCGACAGCGTCAACCGCATCCAGGCAATCGCAAAGGCGATTCGCTTCGGTTACATAAGCTGACGCGGCGGTGCCGCGCGGAGCATTTGCGGTGAGGCGCAGTTGCCGACCGCTTGCTGCTGAAACAAACAAATATCGTTGAAGCAAACAAATAGAGCGGCTGTCCGGCCTTGGCCGACACATGCCGCTCCAGCGAATCGTTTCCTCCAGCTATTGAACTGAGCGCTTCAGATCGCGCGCACGGGCTCGCCGCGCACGACATACCGCGCGTCTCTCAGGCCGCGTGCAAGCAGGGCCGTATTCTCATCCGGATCGTTCGAGGCCTTGTCGAAGGCGATATGGTTGATCTCGATGCCGGCATGGTGTTCCGCCAGCGACAGCTTGGCATAGATCGTGACGCCGCGCGGCTTGATCTCCAGATCGAGCGTGACCTCAGCCGGTCCGCCCCAATCGAGCTTGTAGTCGCCGCCAAGCCCGAAATTGACCGTGCCGGGAAGGAAATAGAGCTCGGCCGCAGAGGCGACCAGGTCGGCGAGATTGCCGTATCGCTCGAAGCGCAACAGCGAGATCAGGTCGGCGGCATCGAGGAGGCGCAACTCGCTGGCAACCGGGCTGATGGCTTCGGCTAGTATTTGTTCACGTTGGGCAGAGTAGGGGCATTTTTTCATTTGGTTTATCGTACCCGTTTTCTATTCGACTGCGCCGCGTAGATCCGATGGATGAGTTCTGCGACAGCCTTGTAAAATACTGACGGTATGACGCTATCAACCGAGACTTGCGCAAACATGGAGCGCGCGAGCGGTGGGTCCTCGAAAACGGGAATATTGTTGGCTTCGGCTATCTCTCTGATTTTCAAAGCAATCAGATCCTGGCCCTTGGCGACGACGATGGGCGCGTCGCTTTCCTCGCGCACATAGCGAAGCGCCACGGCAAAGTGAGTCGGATTGGCGATGACCAGGGTGGCGCGCGGCACCTGCTTCATCATGCGGCGACGGGCGCGGTCACGCGCGATCGAACGCTGGCGCGACTTGACGATCGGGTCGCCCTGCGACTGCTTATGCTCGTCCTTGACCTCCTGCTTGGTCATCTTCAACTGGTCGAACCAGTGGTGTCGGCTCCACAGCAGGTCGGCGATGCCGACGACGATGGTCGCCAGCAGCACGAGGATCAGGATGCGCTGAACGATCGTCGAAAGCCGCACGAAGATGGTCTGCGGATCGGATACCAGCGAATCCATTGCATGGAAGTATTGGCTACGCAGTACGAAAAACATGACGATGCTGACGAGCACGATCTTCGTGAGCGATTTGCCGAATTCCACCATGCCGGTCGCGCTGAAGATGCGCTTGAAGCCCGCTACCGGCGAGATGCGGGAAAACTGCGGCCGGATTCGCTCCAGAACCGGGGTCGGCAGGTTTTGGAACATCGAGGCGCTGACCCCGAAGAGGAAGAAGAGCACCACGGCGGGCAGCACCATATTGCCGATCTCCCAGCCGATGCGCGTTAGCAGGGCGATGGCATCGGGGCCTGTCTCCAGCTGCCATTGATCGGGCTTTTCGAAGAGATCGCGCAAAACCTCGCCCATGCGACCGACGCGCTCGGGCAGGAAGAAAGTCACATAGATGACAGTCGCAAGCATGGAAGCAAAGATCGTTGCTTCCCTGGAGTGAGGGACATTGCCCTTCTCCATGGTGTCGCGGAGTTTTTTCTCCGTCGGTTTCTCTGTTTTACTGTCCTTGTCTTCGTCAGCCAAAGCAGCCGCCCTTTGCGAAACGGAAAGAGGCCGCGCTTCGCGCGCGGCCCGCAGTTCGCCAGTCTACGACGTTTTCCCTGAGTCGCGCCGCGCTTACGCGGCTTCTTCCACAGGCGTATTTTCCTTGGCCTTCAACTCGATCTGGCCGGAATTGGCGAGGCGAATGGCCTCCTGGGCGATGGCGCGTCGCGCAATCGCGATCTCGCGCGGGTTGATGCCGGTATTGCCCATCTGCAGATCGGATTCGATCATGCGGCGCTGGCGCGGACTGATCGAGGACAGAACGATCTCGCGAATCTCGTTGCTGGAACCTCGCAGGGCCATCGTCAGGATGTCGGCGGCGATATCGTTGAGCAGAAGGACGCGGCTCGGCTGCGGCATGCGCGTGAGATCGTCGAAGAGGAAGATCTTCGGACGAACCTTCTCGACCGATTCCTTGTTGATCGATTCGAGCGAGCTGAGCAGCGTATCGACCTGCGGCTTGTCGAGCTCGTTCATGAGGTCTGCGACCTTCGTCGAGCCGGAAGCGTTGCGTTCGGCGTCGATCTCGGCCATCAGCCCGAGCACGCGGTTCTCGATGATCTGGGCAGCCTTTGGGCTGACATCCTTGATGTTGACCGTGCGGTTCATGATGTCGGCGCGCTGGGCTTCGGGAAGCTGCAGCAGGATCTTCGCACCGAATGCCGAAGGCATCATCGACAGGACATAGGCAATGGTCTGTGGATGCTCGCGCAGGAAGAACTTGGCAACGAAGACCGGGTCGGCTTCGCCCAGACGATCCCAGATGGAGGTTTCATAAGCCTGGAAGGCCGTGCGGCGGCCAAGCAGACTGTCCACCTCATCCGGCGTCAATCCCTCTTCGAGAATGCTCTCGATGGCCTTGGCGTTATCCATGAGGCCGGCGCCCTCGGTGAAGAGGTCTTCGAATTCGGCCACGAGCTGCGCCAATTCGTCCGGCGGAATGAGCCTCAGCGATTGCGCCGAGGCAATGATCATCTGCAGTTCGTTCTGCGTGAAATATTTCAGCAGCCGCCCTGCCACTTGTTTTCCCATGGCGAGGAGGACGGCGGCTGCCTTTTCAGTCTGAGATAACGGTTTCTCGGCGATCGCGCCGCTGAAATCGTCAAAGTCCATCATGGTCTTCTTCTCCGTCCCGCAAGGGGGAGTGGGCTCATCCTGAGCCGGGTTCAGCTTTTCTTCGCGTTGTAGATCTCAGTGAGCTTGATGCCGAACCTGGTATCGTCATGTTCCAGAACGGTAATCTCGCCCCGGCCGATCTTGCGGCCGTTCACGGTAATTTCGACCGGTTCCCCGATCTTCTTGTCGAGCGCAATGATTGCGCCCTCGGTCAGGTTCATCAGGCCTGATACCTGCATGCGGCTGCTGCCGAGCACGATCTGGACATCGATCGGAATATCCATGATCAGGTCCAGATTGGCGGTCAGCGCGCTGCCTGGAGCGGCCGGTGCGGCGGAGGTGCCGCCGAAATCGCTGTCGTCGAAGGCCGGGCCGGCATTATCGTCGCCGAAATCGCCGAAGGTGGAAAGATCCGTGCCCGTTTCCGCGCCGAATGCTTCGGCGTTGAAATCAGGCAGGCCGCCTTCATTGTCTTTCTTCAGGACGCCGCGCAGACCATCGATGGCCTCGTCCAGGGCGGCGTCGCTGCTTGAAACTTCCAGCGATTCCTCGCCGCTTTGCTGTATCGTCTTCGTAGCCATGAAATCACTATTCCAGTTGAAACTTGCCTCAAGCTGCCGTGAGGGTGACTCACGCGCCAGCCGATCAATTCATCAAATGTCGAAGAAGCTCGTCGTCGGAATTGACGTTGTCCTTGACGCGCACCGTATAATTTTCGCCAGAGCGGCCGAATTCGCAGATGTAGAGGTCCTTGCTGTTGGCGCTGACCTCGACCCGGACGTCGCCGGTATTGTCCATGAAAGGAATGACATCGCCGACCGCAAGCTTCGAGATCGTTTCCAGCGTCAGTGATTCCAGCCTGATTCGCGCCTCGAGCGTCACCTGCGAGCGGCGCACCTGTTCGCCGAGCTGTTCCGACCACGCCTGGGAGGCTGCTGTCGGGTTCTTGGCGCGCGGTGCGCTGACGACGGTGCGCAGAAGGTCGCGCTGCGGCGCGATGATGACGATCTGCGAAAGCGATTTGCCGAGAGAGATCGTCATCGTGATCGCTGCGGCGAACTCATTGCCCTCGTCGCCGATGGCCGCGGCGCGGTCCTCGATGTTGTAAGGCGGATCGAGATAGGGTTCGAAGCCGCCGGTGGCATTGACCGCCGAGCGCAGCACCTTGGCGATCTTTTC
The DNA here is from genome assembly GCA_000799755.1 of Martinezella tropici. Taxonomy (GTDB): domain Bacteria; phylum Pseudomonadota; class Alphaproteobacteria; order Rhizobiales; family Rhizobiaceae; genus Rhizobium; species Rhizobium tropici_A. The sequence continues at coordinate 947,890 of JUHI01000001.1, read as the reverse complement.
GAACACCATGACCGAAAGGTCGAGTTCGATGACGGATAGCGGCCGCGCGTCTGCTGGTTCCATGTCCTCGGGCCGCGCGCCCAGCATATGCTCCATCAGCGTCATGATGAAGCCGGCGCCGCAGCCAAGAATGAAGTTCGGCGCCCAGTTGCGCAGCGAGCCGTTGACCAGGGCATGATTGCCGCCGAGCGCGGCGATCAGCTCGTTCATCGGGCCGGACTGACAGCCGGCATAGGCGATGTTGATGTCCAGACCCGTCTCGCTCTTGATGACGTCGGGCAGGAATTCGGCATAGACCTGGGCGAAGGCCGTACCGAGTTTCGCAAGTGTCGCCTGATCCCCGAGATTGCCCGTGAGCTTGGCAAAGAGGGTGCGGTCCATCGTCGGTGCCTTATGCGCTGATTGCTGGCTCATGATCGTCAGGCTGCCTTGCTTTCACCGCCGGGGTTCATCATTTCCTGCTCGACGGCATCGATCGACGGGCGCTCGTAGGAGGAGATGGTCTTGCGGCCGTATTCGAGAGCGACCTGCGGAACCGATCCGTTCATGTAGGCAAGCAGGGTCTGCTTCACGATGACGTAGAGGCGGTGCTGCTTGCTGCGCACGACCTTGATCTGGGAGACCAGGGGCGCGCAGACCGAATAGGACAGGATGATGCCGAGGAAGGTGCCGACCAGCGCCGAGCCGATGAGATGGCCGAGCACTTCGGGCGATTCGTTGATGTGGCTCATGGCCTTGATGACGCCGAGAACGGCGGCGACGATACCGATCGCGGGGAAGGAATCGCCCATGATCGTGATGGAGTGATAGGGCTTCATCTTGTCGTGCAGCATCGTGTCGAGCTCTTCGTCCATCAGCGCCTCGATCTCGTGCGAGCGGGCATTGCCGATGATAATGAGGCGGACATAATCGCAGATGAAGGCCGTCAGATCCTTGTTCTTCAGCACAGTCGGCGCCGCCTTGAAGATCGAGGATTCGTCGGGATTGTCGATATGGGCTTCGATCTCGTTGCGCGACTTGGTGCGCAGATCGCGCATCAGGGCATAGAGCACGCCGAGCGTGTCGAGATAGTCGCGTTCCTTCGGCACCGCGTGGCGGAAGGCTTCGCCGAGCGCCTTGCCCGAATCCTTCACGACTTTCATCGGATTGGCCATGATGAAGCCGCCGAGGCCGGCGCCTGCAATAATGACAAATTCGAAGGGCTGGAACAGCGCGCCTACGTCTCCGCCCATAGCCATGAAGCTGCCTATGATGCAGCCGCAGGTCACTACAAATCCGATAATAATATTCATCGTCGGTCCACACCTGAACGTTGCTTCATACGATGAACTAGGGGACCTGCCTTGCGTGAGGCTGTTCGATGGGCCTTCACGCGCCCTTTTTGCCTTGTCAGCTTCGCACAAGCCAAGCCCTTCAGGATGGCGGGTAAGGGCATCCATGCCCCGCTAACGAAATGTAGGAGCGCCCCGGCGTTTCCTTTCCCGTTATTCTCCAATGTCCGGAGGGCGTTGAAAATGCAGTCTGGTATCTATGTGGCGCTATCGTCCCAGATGGCGCTGGAGCGGCGTCTGACGACGATCGCCGACAACCTGGCCAACGTGAACACGACGGGTTTCCGTGGTACCGAGGTCAAGTTCGATCAGGTCCTCAGCAATACCCAAAACAAGCTCAACGCCAAGGTCGCCTTCGTCTCGCAGGGCAACGACTATCTCTCCACTGAAAACGGCGAACTGCAGAACACCGGCAATCTCTTCGATTTCGCCGTCAAGGGTGACGCCTATTTCGGCATGAACACGCCGGCTGGCCTGGTGCTGACGCGCGACGGCCGCTTCACCATGACCGACAGCGGTGCGCTGGTCACCACGAGGGGCTTCCCCGTGCTCGATCCCGGCGGCGCCCCGATCCAGCTCGATCCCGCCGGCGGCGCGCCGACCGTCTCGTCGAACGGCACGATCACGCAGAACGGCCGGCGCATGGGTCAGATCGGCCTTTATAGCGCCGATGTCAGCAAGGGCTTCCTGCGCTACCAGAACAGCGGCATCCTGCCGACCGACACGCCGCAGCCGATCATCGACCGCTCGAATATCGGCATCGCCCAGGGCTATATCGAAAACTCCAACGTCAACGGCATGCGGGAGATGGCCAACCTGATCGAGGTCAGCCGCGCCTTCGACAATATCAGCACCTTGACGAGCAGCAGTGAAGGCACGCTCACCGACGCCATCAAGACCCTCGGCGGCAGCCAGTAAAGAGGCTTGTCATGGTAGAGGATCGGTTGCCTGAGGGCGCAATGTCGCCGAAGCTTTCGCATCTGGCCGTTCTGGCGGGCCAATACGCGATGGCGGAGAATGCCGTGGCCCATGGCGGCCATGTACGCACCATCGCTGCTGGGCACTATACCGTCGCCGGCCTTTCCAGACAGGTGCGCCTCGGCGATTTCGTTGCGCATCGCTCGCAGACCGGCGTTCACCTCGGCGAGGTCGTCCGCGTCGAGCCGGAGCTCACCTATGTATGTCCGATCGAGCCGGGCGAACCGATCGGCATCCAGGACACTATCATCCGCAAGGGTGCCTTTCGCCTTGCGCCCGATGACAGCTGGTGTGGCCGCACGATCAATTCGCTCGGCGAGCCGATCGACGGGCTTGGGCCGATGACTGCCGGCCTGGAGGCACGCTCGATCTCCAACACCGCACCGCCTTCGATGACGCGCAAGCGCGTCGAAACCGGTTTCAAGACCGGCGTGCGCGCTATCGATATCTTCTCGCCGCTCTGCCTTGGTCAGCGCCTCGGCATCTTCGCCGGCTCCGGCGTTGGCAAATCGACGCTGCTGTCGATGGTGGCGAGAGCCGACGCCTTCGACAAGGTGGTGATCGCCCTTGTCGGCGAACGTGGCCGCGAAGTGCGCGAATTCATCGAGGATACGCTCGGCCCGCATATGCAGAAATCGGTGGCCGTCGTTGCGACCAGCGACGAGAGCCCGATGCTGCGCAAGATGGCGCCGCTTTCGGCCATCACCATCGCCGAGCATTTTCGCGATCAGGGCGACAACGTGCTCCTGATCGTCGACAGCGTGACCCGTTTCGCCCATGCCATCCGTGAAGTGGCGACCGCCTCCGGCGAGCCGCCGATCGCCCGCGGATATCCGGCTTCAGTCTTCACCGAACTGCCGCGTCTTCTCGAGCGGGCAGGTCCGGGACCGGAAGGGACCGGCACCATCACCGCCATCATCTCCATTCTCGTCGATGGCGATAATCACAACGATCCGATCGCCGATTCCACCCGTGGCATTCTCGATGGCCATATCGTTCTGCAGCGCAGCCTTGCCGAGGAAGGGCGCTATCCGCCGATCGATCCGCTCGCATCCGTCTCGCGTCTGGCGCGAAAGGCCTGGACTCCGGACCAGGAAAAGCTGGTTTCGCGCCTGAAGGCGCTGGTGCATCGCTATGAGGAAACGCGCGATCTGCGCCTGATCGGCGGCTATCGCCAGGGCAGCGACGGCGATCTCGATATCGCCGTGCGCCAGGTGCCGATCATCTACGACATACTGAAGCAGACCCCCGGCGAAGAGCCGTCGGCGGATGCGTTCACCGACCTTGCGACAGCCCTCAGAAACGCTTCGGGCGGTGTTCCCGCGAGAGGCAAGTGATGACCGTTCGCCGTATTACCTCGATTATTTCCCGTCGAAAAAGGGGCCAGAAGTGAGAGAATCCGACGCAGATGAACCGGTCGCCCCGCCGAAATCGGCGAGAAGGCGAACCGTCGCGGACAAGGCTCTGGCCTTTACCGGACTGGCGCTTGCCGGCGCTTCTGCCTTCTTCCCCTGGTACGTCTTTCTGAACCCGGACAAGTTCGGCATCCATGTGGCCGAAGGCGATCGCACCCGCGATCTGCCGAATTGGCCGGGCCGCACCGTCGTCAGCGTATCGCCGCTTGCCATGGTCAACAAGAATCCGAGCGAGCCGAAGGATCTCATTCCCGATCCCTTGACGACGGCGACGGTCAGCAACACCGGTCGCGAGGACGACAAGGGGCCGCCGGCCGATCAGCAGCCCTTCCCCGGCAAGTCCGCCTTCCAGCTGCTGCATGTCGCCAATGGCCGCGCGCTGATCGAGGACGATACGGGCATGTATGTCGTGCGGGTCGGATCGCTTCTGCCCGACAACAGCCGGCTCGCTTCGATCGAACAACGAGAGGGAAAATGGGTCATCGTCACCTCGGCGGGCGATGTCTACGGCAACAATTGAGGAAGCCCCGGAATCGCCTGGATTTCAGGCACTTCGAAGACTTTACAGGAACGCATTTTCCGCAAGTCCCACGCAAGATTATCCCGCTAGATTCACAGTGTAAGAACGGAGAGAAGCCATGCAACCGATTCAGCTCTTTGACCTGGCCTCGCGGCAAGCCGAGTGGCTCCAGGTGCGTCAGCAGGTTGTTGCCGGCAATATCGCCAATGCCAATACCCCGAAGTTTCGCGCCAAGGATGTCACGCCGTTCCAGGCGGTTCTGGACAACCAGAACGTCAGCATGGCCCGGACCAATCCAGCGCATCTTTCGGGCAGCGAATTCAGCACGAGCGGCAACGTGAATGTCGAAGAAGCGCCGCTCGCGCAAGAAATTGGCGTCCAGGAGTCGGGTAACACCGTCGGCCTGGAAGACGAGCTCGCCAAGGCCGGTGAAATCAAGCGCCAGTATAGCTTGAACACCGCGCTCGTAAGCTCCTTTCATCGCATGATGTTGATGGCCGTAAAACAATAGAGATGAAGTGAAGATGTCATGGACCCCTTATCAGCCACATTGAAGATAGCAGGCTCCGGCCTGGAGGCTCAATCGACCCGTCTGCGTATCGTCTCCGAAAATATCGCCAACGCCCGTTCGACGGGTGACACGCCCGGCGCCGATCCCTACCGGCGCAAGACCGTGACGTTCGGCGCGGAAATGGATCGCGCCAATGGCGTAGCCACGGTCGGCGTCAAGAAACTCGGAGAGGACACGGGCAAATTCGTCGAAGAATATGATCCCAGCAATCCGGCGGCGGACCAGAAGGGCTACGTCAAGATGCCCAACGTCAACATCCTCGTCGAGATGGCCGACATGCGGGAGGCCAATCGTTCCTACGAAGCTAATCTGCAGACGATCAGACAGACCCGTGATCTCATCTCCTCCACTATCGATTTGCTGAAGAACCAATGATCGACTCGGTAAAGAATGTAGCCTCTCTTTCGGCGACGCGCGGCCTCGGCGGCATCGCCACGGATATGACCTCCGCCGCATCAAGCGCGCTCAACGCTTCCCCCGCGGTCGCCATGGGGGCGGATGCCGGAATGAGCTTCGCGTCGGTCATGTCGAATGTCGCGAAGGATTCCATCAACTCGCTGAAAGATGCCGAAAACGCTTCCTTTGCCGGCATCAAGGGTACGATGAGCACCCGCGAAGTCGTCGACAAGGTCATGCAGGCCGATCAGACCCTGCAGACCGCGATCGCGCTGCGCGACAAGGTCGTCTCGGCGTTTCTCGATATTACAAAGATGCAGATTTAGTGCGGGGCTTCCCGCTCTAATTACTTGATTTGGCGTGAGTTGTTCGCTGGCCGCATCGCGGCTTCGAAGGTCTCGCCCTTGCTCGAAGGACGAAAGCATGAGAGCGCTCGCAATTGCCGCGACGGGCATGGACGCCCAGCAGACCAATCTTGAAGTGATCGCGAACAACATCGCGAACATCAATACGACGGGTTACAAGCGCTCGCGCGCCGAGTTCTCCGACCTTCTCTATCAGACCGAGCGCGCCAAGGGCATCTCCAACAGGCCGAACCAGGCCGTGGTGCCGGAAGGCGCCAATATCGGTCTCGGCGTGCAGACGGTGGCCGTGCGCAACATCCAGGTCCAGGGCCAGCTGTCGCAGACGCAGAACGACCTCGACGTCGCGCTCGTCGGCCGCGGCTGGTTCCAGATCCAGATGCCTGACGGCACGACGGCCTACACCCGCGCCGGCTCGTTCAACAGGAGCGATACCGGCCAGATCGTCACGCCCGACGGCAACGTGCTGCAGCCGGGCATCACGATCCCCAGCAATGCCAGCAGCGTTACCATCAGCCAGTCCGGCCAAGTCGCCGCGATCATCGGCACGAACACGACACCGACGGTGCTCGGTCAGCTGCAGATCGCCAATTTCGTCAACGAAGCCGGCCTGCAGCCGATGGGAAGCAACCTCTTCACGCAGACGCCGGCGTCGGGCGACCCGGTCGTCTCCGATCCGAACCAGAACGGCTTCGGTTACATGAAGCAATTCTACCTGGAATCGTCGAACGTCGATCCGGTTAAGGAAATCACCGATCTGATCACCGCGCAGCGCGCCTACGAGATGAATTCCAAGGTCATCACGACGGCAGACGAAATGGCGCAGATCGTCAGCAAGAACCTGAAGTAGCGAGAGGGACGGGCCGAACATGAGGTTTCGCCGGATGAAAAGCTTAGCAATGGCCTGGTTCGCCGCGGCGAGCCTCTCCGTCGTATTCGTCTCGGTCGCGCCGATGGGCGCCGCGAGCGCCGACGGACCGAGCCTCGGAACGGCCGTTGTGCCGACCGAGACGATCTATCCTGGCGATATCATCACCAGCGGTCAGCTCGAAGAGGTCGAGGTCACTAACCCGAACCTGACCGGCGACTATGCCAAGCGGCTGCGCGATGTTACGGGGCTGGTGTCGAAACGCACGCTTCTTCCCGGCCGCACCATTTCGATCTCCGCGCTGCGCCAGCCTTATGCGGTGACGCGCGGCTCCAATGTCCGGCTGGTGATGAGCATGGGCAGCATGACGATCACGGCAGCCGGTACGCCGCTCGATGATGGCGCCGTCGGTGACAACATCCGCGCCCGCAACATGGACTCGGGCATCATCGTCAACGGCACTGTCCTCCAGAACGGCACGATCCGCGTGGTCGCAAAATGAAACGGCTTCGTCAATTTCTAGCAGTCCTGTTCGCATTGCCGAGCCTGATCGTCGCCGATCCGGCTCTCGCGATGCAATCGCGCATCAAGGATATCGCGTCGCTGCAATCCGGCCGCGACAACCAGCTGATCGGCTATGGCCTGATCGTCGGTCTCCAGGGGACCGGCGACGGCTTGCGTTCCTCGCCGTTCACCGAGCAATCCATGCGCGCGATGCTGCAGAACCTCGGCATCTCGACGCAGGGCGGGCAGTCGGCCGCCAAGAATACCGCAGCCGTGATGGTGACGACGAACCTGCCGCCCTTCGCCAGCCCCGGCAGCCGCATCGACGTGACGGTCAGTTCGCTCGGCGATGCGACGTCGCTGCGCGGTGGCACGCTGATCATGACCTCGCTGAGCGGCGCCGATGGGCAAATCTATGCTGTCGCACAAGGCTCCGTCATCGTGTCGGGCTTCCAGGCACAGGGGGCCGCCGCGACCGTGACCGAAGGTGTCACGACGGCCGGCCGCGTGCCCGGCGGGGCCATCATCGAACGTGAATTGCCTTCGCGTTTCAAGGATTCCGTCAATCTGGTCCTGCAGCTGCGCAATCCGGATTTCTCCACCGCGATCCGCATTTCAGACACGGTCAATACCTGGGCGACCTCGCGTTACGGCGCGCCGATCGCGGAAGCCAAGGATTCTCAGGAAGTGACGATCGCCAAGCCGAAGATGGCCGATCTGACGCGCCTGATGGCCGATATCGAAAATCTCAACGTCCAGACCGACACGCCCGCCAAGGTCGTTATCAACGAGCGCACCGGAACGATCGTTATCGGCGCCGACGTCCGCGTCTCGCCGGTCGCCGTCAGCTACGGAACGCTGACCGTGCAGGTCAGCGAAAACCCGCAGGTCATCCAGCCCGAGCCCTTCTCCGATGGCCAGACGGCTATCCAGGATCAGACGGATATCACCGCCACCAAGAGCGGTGGCCGGGTCGCCGTGCTGGAAGGACCTGACCTGAAGACGCTGGTCGCAGGCCTGAACAACATCGGCGTCAAGCCGGACGGCATCATCGCCATCCTGCAAGGCATCAAATCGGCCGGCGCCCTGCAAGCGGAGCTCGTACTGCAATGATATCGACCGTCATCGCCAGAAGGATGCTGATCGCCTGCAGTCTCGCAACGGGAGCCTCGCTGCTGTCGCTCGGTACGGCTTCCGCCCAGGAAGCGCCGAAACCGGTCGCCGATCCCGCCTCCAGCCAGGATGAGATCCGGCAGTTCTGCACGAATATCGCCGATCCGGCTCGCGATCAGCGCTATCTCCTGCAGAAGCAGGAGCTGGAAAAGCTGCAGGCCGATGTCGATCAGCGCATTGCCGTCATGGACAAGCGCAAGGCGGAATATGAGGACTGGCTGAAACGCCGCGACGATTTCCTCAAGACGGCGGATCTCGGTCTGGTCGAAATCTACAAGAACATGAAACCGGATGCCGCAGCTGCCAGCCTCAACGATGTCAGGACCGTGGTGGCCGCGGCCATCATCATGAAGCTGTCGCCGCGCCAGTCGAGCCTGATTCTTGCGGAAATGGATGCGAAGAAGGCGGCGGTCATTACCAACATCATCTCAAGCGCATCCGACCCGAATACATCGAAGTCGAAGGACCCCTCATGAACACGCGTCTTACGGCTGCCTGCACAATCGTCGTCTTTCTCGCCGGTTGCCAGTCGCAGGCCCTCAAGGAAATCGGTAGGGCGCCTGCCATGAGTCCGATCGGCAGCGGCCTGCAATATGCGCAGACGCCGCAGATGTCGCAGTATCCGAAGCGGCCGCATCAGGTCGCGCAGGGCTATTCGCTCTGGAATGATTCGCAGGCCGCTCTCTTCAAGGATGCGCGCGCACTCAACGTCGGCGACATCCTGACGGTGACGATCCAGATCAATGACAAGGCGAATTGGGACAACGAGACCAATCGCAATCGCACCAACAAGAGCGATATGAACTGGAACATTACCGCCAAGATCTTTGGCTGGCAGCCCAGCACCAATGCCGACGCAACCTCTGGCTCGGACACCAGCACCGACAGCAAGGGCAAGATGCAGCGTTCCGAGCAGATCAACCTGCTGGTCGCCGCCGTCGTGACGGGAATTCTGGAGAACGGCAACCTGATGATCAGCGGCTCGCAGGAAGTCCGCATGAACCAGGAAATCCGTATCCTCAACGTCGCCGGCATCGTTCGGCCGCAGGACGTGACGGCGGACAACACCATTTCGTACGACAAGATCGCCGAGGCGCGCATCTCCTATGGCGGCCGCGGCCGCCTGACGGAAATACAGCAGCCGCCGAGAGGGCAGCAGGCCGTCGACCTGCTCTCGCCGCTCTGATTTGACAGTGGACGGATAGGGACATGGCAGCAGCTGCAGACGAATCGGCAAAGGGCAAGGGATCGCCGCTGATCATGATGATCGTCGGGCTACTGGTGCTGACCGTGCTCGGCGGCGGCGGCGGCTGGGTGCTGGGAACGATCGTTGCGCCGAGGATCAAGACGGCGACCGCTGCTGTCCAGGCGACCGCAAAGGCCGGCGGCGAGAGCAAGCAGGCTGCCGCGGCCGCCCAGGCCAACGGTATCGTCGCGCTCGACCCGATCACCACCAATCTCGCCTATCCCTCGCAGAGCTGGATCAGGCTGGAGCTTGCGCTTGTATTCAAGGGGCCGGCCGACACACAGCTCGCCCAGGCGATCCATCAGGATATCCTGGCCTATGTCCGCACGGTTTCCCTGCAGCAGATCGAAGGCGCGCGGGGCCTGCAATATCTTCGGGATGACATTCAGGAGCGTGTTGACCTGCGCTCGGAAGGACGAGTATCGAAAGTTATGTTCAGAACTTTCGTGATCGAATGAGTCGGTTAGCACTTGCCCTGTCTATATTAGTCATTGCTGCACTGTCGCCTGAGCTGGCGGTGGCGCAGCAATTGTCGCAACAGCTGCCCACCGATCTTCTGAACGCGCCGGTCAACGGCTCGGTTGCCGCCTGGATCATCCGCACCTTCGGGCTTTTGACGATCCTGTCGATCGCGCCCGGCATCCTGATCATGGTGACGAGCTTTCCGCGCTTCATCATCGCGTTTTCGATCCTGCGCACCGGCATGGGACTGGCGACGACACCGTCGAACATGATCCTGCTCAGCCTCGCGCTGTTCATGACCTTCTACGTCATGTCGCCGACCTTCGATCAGGCATGGAAGGACGGTGTCCAGCCGCTTCTCGCCAATCAGATTTCGGAAGGGGAGGCGGTCCAGCGCATCGCCGAGCCTTTCCGCACCTTCATGTCCAACAATACGCGCGACAAGGATTTGAAGCTCTTCGTCGATCTCGCACAGGAGCGCGGCCAGACGACCGTCGTCGACAACAAGATCGATTACCGCGTCCTGATCCCGGCCTTCATGATTTCGGAAATCCGTCGCGGCTTCGAAATCGGCTTCCTAGTGGTCCTGCCGTTTCTCGTCATCGACCTGATCGTGTCGACCATCGTCATGGCGATGGGCATGATGATGCTGCCGCCGACGTCGATCTCCCTGCCGTTCAAGATTCTGTTCTTCGTGCTGATAGATGGCTGGAATCTGCTGGTCGGCAGTCTGGTTCGCTCATTCCACTGACCGAGTGGGCCACTAACCGAGCGGGCCTCTGACCAAGCAGGCCAGTTGAGCGAGCAGGTATGAGGCGATCGCCGGAGATCTTCTCCCCGACGATCGCAAAGCTTTACTCGGCCGCGATTGCCGCCGAGTTCCGGTCTTCTTCCATGAACGGCTGCGAGCGCACCGGCAGTGCCGGTACATCCATATGTTCGGGCGTAAGTCCCTGCCTGGCGCGTTCCGCCATCATCTCGAACGCGGTCTCCAGATGGTGCGTGAAGCGTTCTGCGTCGAAAAGCGGCTTGATATAGCGATTGGCCGCCAGCGTTTCCTTGAACTGAGCGATGCGTTCGGGCTGGCCTGCGAGCTGTACAGCCATGTCCTCGTAGGCCTTGATATCGTCGGCCACCAGTTCGGGCAGGCCGATGGCATTCAGCAGGCTTTCGCTGACGCGCGAGGCGAAGTTGTTGCCTTTGACCGTCAGGACGGGCAATCCACCCCATAGCTGCTCCGACGTCGTGGTATGGCCGTTGACGGGGAAGGTGTCGAGGCCGAGATCGGCAAGCTGCTGACGGTCGATGTGATCCTCGTAGCGAATGCGGGCGGTGAAGACGACCCGCTTGCGGTTGATGCCGCGCGCTTCCAGGCGTGACCAGATATTGGCCTCCGCACGCGGGCCGTTGCACAGAAGCCAGAGCACGCTGTTCTTGCTGCGCTTGAGGATGTTGCACCAGACATCGACCATCTGCGGCGTGATCTTGCGGTTGCCGTTGAAAGAGGCGTAGACGAATGCATCCTCGGGCAGTCCATATTGCGCGCGCGTCGTCGGCCGCGGCTTCGGGCGGTTGAATGGGTCGTTCGGCTGATAGCATTCGGGAAGGCGGCAGTATTTCTCGTAGAAATGCGCCTTTGAAGCATCCGGCAGCACGTAATGGTCGCCGATGATGTAATCGAGATCGATGTTGACGGTCGTGCCGGGAAAGCCGAGCCAGGCGACCTGGATCGGAGCCGGCATGTGATTGAGGATGTAGGCGCGGCTCCCTCTGGTATGGCCCTTTAGGTCGACGAGAACATCGATTCCGCGGGCGCGGATCGCCTCCGCCGCCGCTTGATTGGAAAGGCCGCGAATATCGACCGTCGTGCCCAGCTGCGAATAGTCGAAGACCTCCTCGCTCTGGTGGGACGGTTCTGAATGGTCGAAAAGGGTGATCTCGAACCGGTCCTTGTCGTGCAGCTCGAGAACGCGCTGCAGCAGCTTCATCGTCGCGTGGCCCGGCCAGAAGTCGGAGGAGAGGTAGCCGATGCGAATCTTGCTACCCCACGTATGCGGCAGCTTGCGACGAGTTTCTGCATGGTCCGCCGGTAGCGGATCGGTATCGTGGATCACAAGCTTGTTGATCGCTTCGTCGCCGCACCAGTGGAGATGGAAGAAGGGATTGTCGGGAATGATGTGGTCGAGCTTACCCTGGGCGAGCGACGCCGTAATGGGCGCCATGTGCTTTTCGACGGCTGCCAGATCCGATACCTCGCGCGCAAAGATCAGATAGAGCGCGCGGAAGATGACGTTCTCCGGATGCTTCTTGAACAACGTCGCGACGATATGCCGGTTGCCTTCGTCATAGAGATCGTCGGTCAGCAGCTTCGCGGCCATCTGCCGATGCTTGAGTTCCGGCCCCTCGACGAGCACCGTCTTGAAGCCGGCCAGCAGTTCCTTCTGTTGTCGGCTGAGGAAAATGCGGCTGAGGACGAAGGCGAGATCCGGGTCCTTGAATGCCAGCGGCAGGATCAGGCTTCCCAGAGCAAGGGCCTGATCGTCGTTGCCGCAATCGCCATGGAGCAGGAGCGCCTCGCGAAGATAATCATCGCGCTGGGGCTTCTGCCGGCCCGCCAGTTCGTAGGCGCTTGCCGCATCCGACCTGAAGCCGAGCTTGACCAGCGTCTTTGCCAGCAGCGCATAGGTCTTGGGCGATCTGTCGACGTTCAACAGCTCGTTCAGCGTTTCGAGCGCGCGCGTATATTGCCCCTTTTGATAGAAGCTGGACGCTGTCACAAAGGCATTTTTCGTATTCACGAGCGAGAACTCCGAGCGATATGTTGACTGGCTCCCGCCGAAGGTCGAGGGCCGGCATCATGGATTCGCTTCATGATCCCTCACGGAGCTTGCCTGAAACCGAAGCACTGGTCGAAAATGCCTTTACGAATTCTTAGCCACGTTCCGTGGAGGCGGTGCCCGGGGCTCCCGGATTTAAGAAATTGGCAAGCAATGGGTGCGAACTTCTTCGCGACATGACGGGTTTGGTCCTCTAGGAAAATGGATCGAGGGGCATGAAGCTGCTCCGTCATCGCCGGTATCTCAGTCCGGTATGTCCTCCTTTTGTATCCAGTTTCCAGGGGACACTCCTATGACCAGCATTATTACCAACAATTCCGCAATGGCAGCTCTCCAGACGCTGCAGAACATCAGCGGCAACCTGCAGAGCACGCAGCAGGCTGTTTCTTCCGGTCTGCGCATCTCCAAGGCTTCCGACAACGCTGCTTACTGGTCGATCGCTACCAGCATGAAGTCCGACAACAGCGCCATCGGCGCCGTTTCCGACGCTCTCGGCCTCGGCGCCGCCAAGGTTGACACCGCATCGACGGCCGTCACCAGCGCCATCGACATCGTCGGCCAGATCAAGGACAAGCTCGCAACCGCCATGGAAGGTTCGGTTGACAAGGGTTCCGTCCAGGAAGAAATCGGCCAGCTGCAGCAGCAGCTGCAGAGCGTTGCCCAGTCGGCTTCGTTCAACGGCGAAAACTGGGTCATGGCTGCAAACAACGGCTCGGCTTCGGTTGTTTCTTCGTTCATCCGCGGCACCAACGGCACCGTTTCGGTCAGCACGAGCTCCTACGCCTTCAACACCGGCGCAACCGGCAACGTTCTGTTCGGCGCGAATGCAAACGGCACGATCAACACGTCCGCCGGTATTCTCGGCACCAAGGGCAGCAACGGCTACTCGGTCTTCAGCCTCGACATCAGCAAGATGACCGGTGGCCAGATCTCCAGCGCGCTCAACCTGGTTCAGACCGCTCTGAACTCCATGACCAGCATGAACTCGAAGCTCGGCTCCATCTCCAGCCGTATCGACCTGCAGACGAGCTTTGCTTCCTCGCTCTCCGACTCGATCCAGTCGGGCGTTGGCAAGCTGGTTGATGCCGACATGGAACAGGAATCGAGCAAGCTGTCCGCTCTGCAGACGCAGCAGCAGCTGGCCATCCAGTCTCTGTCGATCGCCAACTCCTCGACCCAGTCGATCCTGTCGCTCTTCCGTTAATAGGAAGCGCCAACGCAGCGCGTTGGTCGAAAATCCTAAACAAGATATTAACCGCGCCCGTCTAAGGCGCGGTTTTTTTTATATTTTCCGGCTGGGAGCGGTTCAGCTTTTCTTAACTATATTGCTGTTTCTTAGGACCATCGAAACGGCGAGTTAACCTTAACGGATTTGGTTAACAGGCATGATGCTGAATGCCGTTACCGGTTTTAGGTCCGGAATGTCCCTTATTCAACCACTGCCAAAGGGGCAAATATCATGACGAGCATTCTTACCAACAACGCCGCAATGGCTGCTCTCCAGACGCTGCGCAGCATCGGCTCGAACCTGCAGGAGACGCAGAGCGCCGTTTCTTCCGGCCTGCGCATCTCCAAGGCTTCCGACAACGCTGCTTACTGGTCGATCGCTACCAGCATGAAGTCCGACAACAGCGCCATCGGCGCCGTTTCCGACGCTCTCGGCCTCGGCGCCGCCAAGGTTGACACCGCATCGACGGCCGTCACCAGCGCCATCGACGTCGTTGGCCAGATCAAGAACAAGCTTGCAACCGCCATGGAACCGTCGGTTGACAAGAAGTCCGTACAGGAAGAAATCAGCCAGCTGCAGCAGCAGCTGCAGAGCGTTGCCCAGTCGGCTTCGTTCAACGGCGAAAACTGGGTCATGGCCGCAGACAAAGGCTCGGCTTCGGTTGTTTCTTCGTTCATCCGCGGCACCAACGGCACCGTTTCGGTCAGCTCGACGTCCTACGAATTCAACACCGGCGCAACCGGCAACGTTCTGTTCGGCGCGAATGCAAGCGGCACGATCAACACGTCCGCTGGTATTCTCGGCACCAAGGGCAGCAACGGCTACTCGGTCTTCAGCCTCGACATCAGCAACATGACCGGCGGCCAGATCTCCAGCGCGCTCAACCTGGTTCAGACCGCGATGAACTCGCTGACCAGCCTGGGTTCGAAGCTCGGCTCCATCTCCAGCCGTATCGACCTGCAGACGACCTTCGCTTCCTCGCTCTCCGACTCGATCCAGTCGGGCGTTGGCAAGCTGGTTGACGCTAACATGGAAGAAGAATCCAGCAAGCTGTCCGCTCTGCAGACGCAGCAGCAGCTGGCCGTGCAGTCGCTGTCGATCGCCAACTCCTCGACCCAGCAGATCCTGTCGCTCTTCCGTTAATCGGAAGCGCCGGCGCGCCGCGCTGGCTGACCACACAGGAAAACGAAATTACCGCGCCTTCCCCGGAGGGCGCGGTTTTCATTTTGGCACCACGTCGAATGCGGCCTCAAGGCTTAACGCGCGGCGCTTGCCTTCCGGCTGATGGCATCGACGAAGCCATCGAACAGCTTGCGCATGGCGACCTGCTTGTAGGGATAGATGACGGGGTCATCCATATTGTGGACCACCATCGCTACGTCGAGCTCGAATACGAGCAGGCGCCCGTCGGGAAGCTCCGCACAATCGATGCCGAAATAGTCGAGCTTGATATGACGGCAGAGCGCCGCAAAACTTTCCTGGTGGCGCACGGCGAAATCGTGATCGAAATCTTCCATCCATGCCTGTTCGACCGCGCGTTTTGCAGGGCTCTGGCCCATGCCCGCGCTCAAATAGTGCACGATCCAGTGGTCCGAAAGCGCCATGTGGCTGGCGAATGCCTTGCCGTCGATGAAGACGACGCGCTGCTTGTTGTAGAAGCCGTCGGCCCCGCGAAAATCGATGAAGGGCGCCACGTAAAGCTCGGATGCCGGCTGAACCGCCAGAAAGGCCGCCAGTTCGGCCGGCCCGGCGATAAGCTCCATTCCATTGCCGGCGTGGGTGCTGATCGGGCGTACGACCAGCGGGAATGTAAGGCCCTGAGCGCAGTCGTTCAGCTGCTTCGCGCCGGCGCCGATGGCCGCGAGGTCGTCGCGCGAGACTCGATGCGTGCTGGGCGACAGGATGGACGGCTCTCCCGCCAGCGTTGCGCTCACACCGTCGCGCGTCAGCCCTGCAATCAGTTCCGGATTGCGGTTCATCACCAGACCATCGAATCCGGCAAGCAGTTTTTGCATATGGGCAAGCAGCGGCGCGTTTTCGGTCGACTCTCCGATCGCCATGAAGGCGACGTCGTGATCCGGCAGATCGGTGATTTCAGTGACTTCCAGGTTGACGTAGCGCAGCAACAGCACGCAATTGCTGCCCGCCAGCAGAAAATCCAGAGGCGTGTTGGCCATGAAGTCGCCTTCGGTGACGAAGGCCAGCAGATGTCGCCCGGTTCCATTGCCATGGACCACAGAAAAGTCGCGGCGCAATTGCACGGCGTTTTTCAGGATCTGGCGAGCCTCCTCGGTGCGGCCGAGGGTCTGT
The DNA here is from genome assembly GCA_000799755.1 of Martinezella tropici. Lineage (GTDB taxonomy): Bacteria > Pseudomonadota > Alphaproteobacteria > Rhizobiales > Rhizobiaceae > Rhizobium > Rhizobium tropici_A. The sequence goes on along the minus strand of JUHI01000001.1, from coordinate 931,689 downwards.
AGGATAATCGCGAGATCCATGAATGCGGCCGCATCGGTCGGGTCCGCCGTCACGCGCTGCATGAGCTCGTTCCACAGCGGCGTCACGTCGCGACCGGCATAGACGAGCGAAACGATCCTCTGCATACCGAGAATGCGCGAGGCGTCAGGCGTGCTGGGCGAAACCGGATCGATGGTCGGGGCTTTGGTCATCAGCATTGGGGGAGGTCCTGTTGCGAGCCGATTGTCAAAACGCTGTGAACGAGCGCGTCTATGTCGGCCTGCCGCGTGCGGTGGTTGACGATCGCGGCGCGGATTGCCGGCTGCCCGTTCAGATGGGTCAGGGATGGAGCGACGCGGCCTTCGGCATGTAGCCGCTCGACGATATGGGAATTGACCGATGCAGGCGCCGTCCCGTTCGGGCCGACATAGGCGAAGCAGACGATATTGAGCGCGACCGGTGCGAGCAGTTTCAGGGTAGGTTCCCGTTCGATGCGCCCGGCGAGCGCGCGGGCCAGCCTACAATTGGCGCTCATCGCATTCCCCAGCGCTTCGGTGCCATGGGTTTTCAGCGTGAACCAGGTCTTCAGCGCCCTGAAGCCGCGCGACAGATCCGGGCCGTAGTCGCAGGGCCACCAGTCTCCGCCGGCAAGCCCCGTGGTGGCGCGGCTGAGATAGGCGGCATCCGAGGCGAAGGTTTGCCGCTGCCATTCGCTGTCCCGCACGAGCAGGAAGCCGGCATCATAGGGCACCTGGCCCCATTTGTGGAAATCGAAGGCAAGCGAATCGCAGCTGTCGATCCCGGCGAACAGAGGCGCAAGGTCAGGGCTCAGTATGCCGAGGGCGCCCAGCGCGCCGTCGACGTGAAAATGAAGATCGTAGCCGTCGGCGATACGTCGCAGCGCGGCGAGGTCGTCGACGGCGCCGGTATTGACCGTCCCCGCGCTGCCGATGACCAGGAACGGCACGAAACCCTCCTGTCTGTCACGAAGGATGGTCTGTTCCAGTGCATCGACGTCGATCTGGCCGAGATGATTGACCGGGATGCGTCGCAGCTGATCGCTGCCGATGCCGGACATTTCGAAGGCGCGGGGAACGCAGCCATGCACCTCGCTTGAGGCATAGGCGACAAGCCGGGATTCGTCGGAGAGGCCGGTCACGCGCACGTCGCGTCCGAGCTTGCGGCATCTGGCGATCTGCACCGCAACGAAATTGGCCTGCGATGCGCCGGTCAGGAAAATGCCGCCCGCCGTCTCCGGAAAAGAGAAGATCTCGCGCGTCCAGCGGATGATCTGGCGCTCGACCTCGATCGGCATGTGGTCGCGCCCGCCGAGATTGGCATTCAGCCCGCCCGCAAGCATCTCGGCCAGCATGCCGGTAACCGTGCCGCCGCCCTGGACCCAGCCCATGAAGCCCGGATGAATATTGCCGCTGCCATAGGGGAGGATATTCTCCCGGAAGATGGCATGGATCTCGGCAAGATCACTGGCCTTGGTGGGCAGCGGTGCATCGAGCAAGGCGCGGGCGGAGGAGGGGGGATGCTGCCAGACAGGCTTCGTTCCAAGCGACTGGAGATGATCGAACATGTCGTCGAGCATCTGATGGCCCTGCTTGCGCAGGGCCTGCCAATCATCGGGGTCGAGGCTCGTTCGCTCGTGGCGATCGACCGCCGCTCGTCCGGCGTCCTGCAAACTGAACATCTCAACCTCACATAGGGACCGCCGATGACGGCCCCGCCGTGGAGTGCCGCCGAGGCACTGGCCACTTCTCGCCCGGACATGGACGCATCGCGGGCATGCTACGCCGCCGAAGGTGGCGCGAAGCTGACCTGCGGCCCTTGCGACCCGTCAAACGGCGATCTTTGGCTCGAAAAGCCGATCTCTGCGCACGCCAGACGGATAGTGCGCCATGGGGTTCAATGAAAGGTGGCGGTGTCGGCGGCATGATATCGAGCGAGCCTGTTAACGGTACAAACGATTCCGTTAACTTTTTGAGGTGGAGTTAACCTTTTATTAACCCTGATGCTGTCAGTTGCAGCTAGCGCAACGGTTGGTTAACCTCTCCTAAGAGGCGGTTAACAAGCATGAGGCTGATTGCCGTTCCCGGCCGCAGACCGGAATGTCCCTTCCAAATTCAGCCACAAGGGGCACTTTTCGATGACAAGCATCCTCACAAACGACGCGGCGATGTCCGCCCTCCAAACCCTGCGCACCATCAACGCAAGCCTGCAGGACACGCAAAGCCGCGTTTCCTCCGGCTACAAGGTCGCCAAGGCATCCGACAACGCCGCCTATTGGTCGATCGCGACGACCATGCGGTCCGACAACAGCGCGCTCTCCGCCGTCTCGGATGCATTGGGCCTGGGTGCTGCCAAGGTCGATACGGCCTATACCGCAATGGATAACTCCATCACGGTCGTTCAGCAGATCAAGGACAAGCTCGTCGCGGCAACCGAAAACAGCGTGTCGAAATCGGACGTCCAGGAGGAAATCGCACAGCTTCAGCAGCAGCTGGCGAGCATTGCTCAATCCGCATCCTTCTCGGGGCAGAACTGGATGTATGCCGTCAACGGTGCTTCGGCCTCGGTCGTCTCCTCCTTCGTGCGCAACAATAACGGCACGGTTTCCGTCAACAGCACCAGCTACGCCTTCAACACAGGCTCGCAGGGCAACGTCCTCTTCGGTGCGAAAAGCAATGGAACGATCGACACGGGTTCGGGGATCCTTGGCAGCAAGCAGACCATCAGCGGCAAGGCCTATTCCGTTTTCAGCCTCGACATCACCAACATGACGAGCGGCGATATCGGCAAGGCGATGAACCTGGTACAAGGCGCTCTCAACGCCATGAACAGCACGGCTTCGCAGCTCGGCTCGCTCTCGACCCGCATCGATCTCCAGACGAGCTTCGTCTCCACCCTGCGCGACACGATCGATTCCGGCGTTGGCAAGCTGGTCGATGCGGACATGGAAGAAGAGTCGAGCAAGCTGTCGGCGCTCCAGACCCAGCAGCAGTTGGCCATCCAGTCGCTGCAGATCGCAAACACCAGTGCGCAAAACGTTCTCGCCCTCTTCAAGTGAGCCTTGACTGGAGCTTGCGTTGATATGGCGCGGCGGCTTTTCTCTCTTGTCGCCGCGTACAAGCTTTTGTTAACCTTGCCGCCAATTGATTTGCAGTCTTTGTGCAGATCCGGCTTTCGTTCCTTTCTCGAGCGGCAGCCGGGTCGTGTTTTAGCGACGGGCCGCGCTGGGAGATCTCCCGCTGGCGGGCATGAGGCCAATCGTTGCTGCCGGATCGGCCCGGCTTGCCACTCCCAATGGAATTACGGATTTTCAGATGAGCAATGTGACGACGAATCCTGCCGCGTCGGCGGCGCTGACCGTGCTGCGCGGAATCAACACAGATCTCGGTGTCGTGCAGCAGCAGGTCTCATCCGGTTACCGCATCCAGACGGCAAGCGACGATCCGACCTATTGGTCGATGGCGACCACCATGCGCTCGGACCAGAGCAGTCTTTCGACGATTACCGATGCGCTGGGTCTCGGCGCGTCCAAGGTCGACACCGCGTCCACCGCCATGGATACGGTCGTCAGCCTGCTGACCCAGATCCAGGCCAAGCTGGTTTCTGCTACGGAGGCGGGTACCGACAAGGATGCCATCAATTCCGATATTCAGCAGCTCAAGGGGCAGCTGCAATCGGTAACCCAGTCGGCTTCCTTCTCCGGTGAGAACTGGCTCTACAATTCGGCGCAGCAGCCCACCACGCAGCAATCCGTGATCAGCAACTTCACGCGCGGAACAAGCGGGCAGATCAGCTTCACGACCATCAACTACGACAGTTCCCAGACCTTGATGATCGACACCGCAAATCCCAGCCGGGGCTTGCTGACGAAAAATGTGGATGCCAGCACGCTCGGCACTTCCAGCAGCAGCGGCGGCACAGCTCGCAACTATTATCTCCTGGCGGCCAGCGGCGGCTCGACGCCGGCGGGCGGGACCGAGATCGCTCTGTCGAGCAGCACAACCGCCGACGAGCTGACGGATATGATCAACGTCACCAATTCGCTCCTGAAGTCGGCGACCTCTGCGGATTCGACGCTGGGTCTGATGAAGTCGAATATCGATAGCCAGTCGGACTACATCTCCAAACTCAGCGATGCCATCAAGAGCAGCGTCGGCGATCTCGTCGATACGAATATGGAAGAAGCCTCGGTTCGACAGAGCGCTCTGCAGACTGCGCAACAGATGGGTGTCCAGGCATTGTCGATCGCCAACAGCATGGCGAGCAAGGTGTTGATTATCCTCCAGTCGAAATGATCGTCGGGGCGGCTGCGTCGGATCGGCAATAGCGCATCGCATTCATCCTCGCACAAGTTTGACTGCCTACGGTCTTTCGCATTGGCTTGGTTGCGCAATGTGCCGGTGACAACGGTCTCCGAAAGCGTGGCACGAGGACGGAAACCGGAAGCGTGATGATCGACGTTTTGAGAATGGGAATGGATCGGCCCCTTGGTGGCATCGACTTGCAGCGTCTTTGTGACGCGCATGGGGAGATGCGCGCGTGAGCCTGACATTATCCCGATATCTCAAGGATTTCAGCGCCGAGCAGGTTGTTCCTCCCCACGTCGAGGATATGGTTTTTGCGGAGCCGGCGGAGTTCATCGAAAGCCCGCTCGCACCGCCCATCGATATCGAGGCCGAGCGTCGTGCCGCCTATATGGAAGGGCACGAAGCGGCGACGCAGGAATTGACGCAGAAGCATCAGGCCGAGCTTGAGGCAAGGGACGCAGCGTCTCGGGCCGAAATGGATGCGATGCGCATACGCTACGAGGAGCAGGCGGCGGAGAAGATCGCGGCGGATGTGACGCGGATCGCCGCGATGCTCGGGCAGGCGATCAGCACCGAAGTCGCCGCCATCCTTGCGCCGATCATGACCGAGACGCTGACGACCAAGGCCGTCGCCGATCTCGCCGAACTGGTGAGGGTTGCGATTCTCGACGGCAGCGCCGGCCCGATCTCGGTCAGCGGCCCGCGCCATCTTTTCGAGGTCCTTCACGACCGTCTCGGCGATGACGGTTCGCTCCTGCGCCACGTCGAGGCTGACGACATCGATCTCACCGTCACGATCGGCGAGAGCGTTCTCGTAACCCGCATGTCCGCCTGGGCCGCCAGTCTGAAAGAGATCTTGAAATGAGCGACGGCGATCAAAATCACGGCAAGCACGAGATCATCATCGTCAAGCGTCATGGCGGCGGCGATCACGAAGGCGGGCATGGCGGCGCATGGAAGATCGCCTATGCCGACTTCATGACTGCGATGATGGCTTTCTTCCTCGTGATGTGGTTGGTCAACGCCGCAAACGAGGAAACGAAGGCGTCCGTCGCCTCCTATTTCAATCCTATCAAGCTTGCCGATGAGAAGCCCACCGAAAAGGGCCTCAAGAAGCCCGTCGATCAGGCCGAGGGTGAAAAGAACCAGCAGAAGTCGGACAAGGCCCAGGACAAGCCGAACAACGGCAAATCAGCCAAAACGGGTGAAGACCTGACATCGACCTCCGGCGACCAGACGAATTACTCCGAAGCGGATTTCTTCGAGAATCCCTATTCGGTGCTGGCCGAAATCGCGCAGGAAGTCGGCCAACAGGCAAACGTCAGCGCCAAGGGCGACGGCGGAGCGGCTCAATCCGGTCCGGCAACCGGCGCGGATGGCGGCCAGGCCTACCGCGATCCGTTCGATCCGGATTTCTGGACGAAGCAGGTTCAGGTTTCCAGCGCGTCAAAGAAGGCAAACGAGGAACAGTCCGCCAAGTCGGATCAATCGCCGAAGGGCGAAGTCATCGCCCTGTCGAAGGCGACAGCCGCCGATGCCGGTCAGCCGGCAGATCAGCCGCAAACGCCCGAACAGCAGCCGACGGTCAGCGAGCAGCAGACGCAGGGCAGCAAGCAGGACAAGCAGACGCAGCAGCTCGCCAAGGCCTCCGCGCAAAGCGATGCTTCGATGCTCGAGGATAATGCCGCCTTGCCTCAGGCCAAGGACATCCCGCCGACCAAGGCACAGCAGCAGGAGGCCAAGGATTTGCAGCAGGCCATCCAGGCCGAGATCAAGGGTGTTGCCGGTCAACTGGCCGAGGGGCTGCAGGTTACCGCCGCCGAAGGCGGCGTGCTGGTGACGATTTCCGACCAGAGCAACGATCCGATGTTCAATATCGGTTCGGCGGTTCCGCGGCGCGAGATGGTGTTGGCGATGGAAAAGATCGGCAAGATCCTGGCCGAACATAAGGGCTCGATCCTGATCCGCGGCCACACGGACGGACGCCCCTATATGGTTGGCGGACGCAACGACAACTGGCGCTTGTCGCTCGATCGCGCCCAGAGCGCCTATTACATGCTGACCAGCGGCGGTCTGGACGAAAAGCGGATTGCGCAAGTCTCCGGTTTCGCGGATCGCCGCCTGAAGCTGCCCGCCGACCCCTTCAACGACGCCAATCGCCGCATCGAGATCCTGATCGCGACACCCGCGGACCAAGCGGTCACGGACCCTCAGACGCCCGCCAAGCCTGCTCCGGGCAAGGTCAAGCCGAGCCAAGGCAAGCAGGGATAGCTCATGGCGCGCAAACAGCATCGTCATCGCCTCGCGCTTACGCTCACCCTCGGTATCCTGATGCCGGGGATTGCCAGTGCCGAGGGGCAGGACAGCCTGCCGCTCTACAAGATGCTGCGCTCGCTTGAATTCGTTCAGGATTCCGTTGTCGCGGGGGATAGTTCCGCCGGCGAGATGCAGCGTTTCCTGCTCGCCACCATTGATGAACGTCTACGCAATGCGGATAAATCCGTCTTCGAGGACAATCGCAATGTTGATGCGGCGCTGATCTATGCCATGAGCGGCGGCAATCCCGAGACGCTCGAATATCTGATGTCGCGCGACGTCAATGGTAATTTCGACAATCGCGTCGCGGATGTCCTCAGGAAATATCTGAACGGTAAGGGGCTGCTCGTCGTCAATACGCTTGCAGACATAGCCAAGGAATACCGCGACAAGCCGATCGGTCCCTATCTCTCGCTGGTTGCCGGAAACGTCATGTCGGGCAAGAATGCCAAGGCCGCCTTGCAGCTCTATGACTGGGCGCGGTTGATGGCGCCCGGCACGATCGTCGAGGAATCGGCGCTGCGCCGCTCGCTGGCTCTATGTGCGGATGCGGGAATGGTGCCGCGGGGGCTCGACTATGCGCAGCGTTACACCAGGCGCTTCCTGCATTCGCCCTATGCAAGCCAGTTCGCCGATCTCTTCGTGCAGCTGGTGGTGGACCACGATACCGACGTCAAGCAGCAGGACATCATCGACATCCTGTCCTTCATGGACCCGCCGAGACAACGGGAGATCTATCTCCGCATGGCGCGCCGGGCGGCGATCGCCGGCAAGGCCGATCTTGCCGCGCTCGCGGCCGGCCGTGCCCAGGCGATCTCCAGCGACGGCAGCGATGCCTTCGGTGCGCTTGCGAATTTCTACGGCGGCGTGGCGGGCATATCGACGCCTGAGCTGAAGTCGGCGATCAACGATGTGAACCAGATGCCGGCGGGCGAATTGAACGCTAGGGATCGCGCATTGCGCGATGCCGCAAAGGCCGTGGCAGAGGAGATATTGCGGACGCCCGATGCTGCAAGCCTCGGGCAAGGCAAGGTTCCTAACCTGCCCAACCAACAGAAGACTGAACACGATGCTGCTGTGACGAATCAAGCGGGAGGCCAATCTCCCGGCACGGCGGGTGTTGAGCAGGGAGCCTCGGCAAGCGTGGCTCCCGCCCCGGAGGGAGGGCGGCAGGAGGCCGACTCTTCGTTCAACGCATTCGTCACGACGAGCCGCTCGAAGCTGGATGCCATCGACGGTCTGTTGAAGCAGGAAAGTCATTGATATGAACGACATCGGTGTGTCTAACGCCTCATCGGGGGCGGATATCCTTGCTGTTGCCAAAGGCGCCCGCTCTTCGAAGCAGGACGACGGCAAGGGCTTCATCGATGCACTGACAAGTTCGCTCGGCAACGGCCGCAAATCCTCAAGCCAGAATGCCGGCGCAGACGCGTCGGCCAATGCGAACACGGCTGCCGGCGACGATGCCGACACGGATGCAAGTGCGGCAAAGACGACCGCGGGCAATTCCACGGCCGTAGCTTTCACCATTGACGACAGCGCTGAGGCCGCAGCTGGAATGATCGACACCTCCGGAGCCAACTTCGTCAACCTCGTCGGCTTGAATAAGGGCGCAAAAGCTTCGCAGGGCCAGAGCGCTACCACGCTCTCCAAGTCGTTGATCGAGCTGCAGAAGGCTGCCTCGGCCGCCGCCGAAGGCGATGCGGCCCCCGTTCAAGGTGATCAGCCTGGCGCAACGAAAGACCCAGCCATGCCGGCGATCGATCCGGGCAAAGTGCCGGCACAGTCCGCTGCGCTCGATCAGCTTGCCGAGATGGCGCAGCAGCTGGCGGATATCGCGCCGACCGCTGGCCCGGCGATGCCGGTGAAGGGCGATGACAAAGGTTCCGTTACGAAAGGCGGCAAGGACGCGCAATCGACAACGGATGATGGTAAGTCTGTGCCGACGCAGACAAGTCAGGCAGCCAATACGATCACCGATGCCCTCTCGCTCCTGAACGTCGCTCAGCCGATCGCTGCAGCGCAGGCTGGCACCGCACAGGCGGGCAAGGCTGTCGAGGATGCGAAGGCTCAGGGCGTGCCGCTCGGCAAGGCGGCGATTGCGGATACCGTATCGGATACGACAGTGTCGCTGCCGAATGACGGCAATGGAACGGATGCCTCGCAGACCTTCCGCCTGACCCGGGCTGACGGGCGTGCGCTCGATCTTTCGATCAGCAAGAGCGGTGATGATGCAGCGGAAGTCAAGGCGAGTGAGCCCGCAGGCGGCGACATGCCGACGGTCACGGTGTTGGATTCCCGCCGTTATCTGGGACTTGCCGCCAATTCCAACTCGGCGCTCGTCGCCGGAAGCCTGGCGGGCGATCACGAATGGTCGGCGGCGATGCAGCCCGGTTCGGCGCTTTCCAATGCAGCGAATCTGACGAGCACCGGCAAAGTCGTCAACACGCTGAAGATCCAGCTGCGCCCCGACAATCTCGGCGACGTCACGGCCACCATGCGGCTTTCCGGAGACCAGCTGAGTGTCGATCTGAAGGTGCAGACAGGAGAAGCCTACAGGCAGCTTCATGCCGATCAGAGCCGCATGGTCGATGCACTGCGCGCCCAGGGCTATCAGGTCGACAATATCACCGTCACCCTGGCATCCAGCGCGGATCAGCAGTCGGATAGCAGTCGCAATTCCGGATCGAATCAGCAGCAACAGCAGTCTCTGTTGAACCAGGGGCAGGGGGGCGACGCGCGTCCCAAGGGCCAGAACTATTCGGGGCAGCAGACAAATGGAAACGACGGCAATCGCAGTTCGGGTGAGCGCGGTGTTGAGGATGGCTCTGCTGGTGGCGTGCTGCGGCCTCGCTCTGGCGCGGTTTACCTCTGAGGCGTCTGCTTCGGGCAATCCTGCGCCGCCTGATAATGGCGCGGCTGGCCTCTGCGAACGCGAAATTCAATCCGCCGCCGCGAAATATGGAATACCGGAAGGGATTCTCTATTCGGTCGGTTTGACCGAAACCGGACGCAAGGGATCGCTTTATCCCTACGCGCTCAATGTCGAGGGACGGCCCATGTTTCCGCCGTCGGAAGGGGCCGCGCTGCAGATATTTGCTGCCGCACGGCAGAACGGGGCCAAGCTTATCGATGTCGGATGCATGCAGATCAATCAGTATTTCCATGGCGAAAACTTCACGTCCGTCGCCGCCATGTTCGATCCGCGTAGTAATGTCGAGTATGCTGCAAAGTTTCTCCGCAATCTGCACGACAGGCATGAGACCTGGACAATGGCGGTAGCGAGATACCACGCCGGTCCGAACAACGACCCCGCCCAGAAGGTCTATGTCTGCCGCGTGATCGCCAATCTTGTCGCCACCGGTTACGGGAAATGGACGCCCAATGCGGCGACGTTCTGCCGGAATTAGACAACCCATAGGTTGTATTGGCGTTCGGGTTAGCCGTCGCTAACCAAATCGAAGCGGTTGACTGCCGTGGATTTGCCTAAAATGCGCCTGTTAATAATATGCTCGCTAACAACTTTTTTATCGGTGTAAATCGCCGATGACCTACTATATCTAGTGCAAATCGCACCCTTATGGTTAATCAATTATTAATTTCCGCCACTCATTTCCGACAGTTGTTCGTGATTCGCCCGATTCGTACCCATAGGTCATCGAAACACCACACTGATTCGGAGGCGGACGAATGATCGTAGTGGTTGATGAGCGAGAGCTCGTTAAGGACGGATATACATCACTGTTTGGGCGCGAGGGCATCCCTTCCACGGGGTTTGATCCACGCGAATTCGGCGAATGGGTCACGACTGCGGCAGAGGGCGACATTGCCGCAGTCGAGGCCTTTCTGATCGGGCAGGGCCAGCAGGTGCACGAGCTTCCCAGGGCGATTCGAGACCGGACGACAGCACCTGTCATCGCGGTCAGCGACCAGCCCTCGCTGGAAGCAACCCTTGCACTTTTCGATTGTGGCGTGGACGACGTCGTGCGCAAGCCGGTGCATCCTCGCGAGATCCTTGCGCGGGCCGCGGCGATCCGCCGCCGGTTGAAGGCGATCAGCAACTATACCGATATCGGCCCTATTCGGGTCTTTGCGGATGGCCGCGATCCGGAAATCAACGGTTCCGTCTTCGCCTTGCCGCGCCGCGAGCGCCGCATCCTCGAATACTTGATCGCCAATCGCGGTCGCCGCGTGACGAAGACGCAGATCTTCAACGCCATCTACGGCATCTTCGACGAGGAAGTCGAAGAGAACGTAGTCGAAAGCCACATCTCCAAGCTGCGCAAGAAGCTCGGTTTCGATCCGGTCGATTCCAAGCGCTTCCTTGGCTACTGCATCGACTGGAGCTGATGCCGCCAGTCGCGCATCCTGGTCATCAAATTGCTGAACAGGCCCGAGAATCAGATGATTCCCGGGCCTGTTCTTTTTCGGTGCAAGCGATTGGCATAGCGTTGGAAGGTGCGCCGTCTCTTACGGTTTCGATGCGTGATGACCGGCTGCGATGCGGGCGAGCGGCACTCGCCGCGAAGCTTTTCGCGATGATCGGTTTTTCGTCCTCTCAGACAGCTTCACGCAAGGCCCGCCACCTACTCTCAGTCGTATGAAGGATAACGAGGATTCCAGATGAGGAATTTCGGCAGCATCAGGATCGCATGCACGAAAGCAGAAGCACGGGCGACTTGCCTGGGCGTCGCTCGCGGCGGTTTTGCCGATGCGGTGCCGGTTCGCTCTGATGATCTTCCATCCGCGGTAAAGGATCACCTGGTCTATTTCGCCGGCCTTGCTCTGGCAGGCTATTCCGACACTTCGGCCAAGCTGCCGCGCTAAAACGAATAGGGTATCGAGTCAGTCATGTCGCTCACAACAGCTCTCAACAACGCGCAGGCAATATTCAACAATACCGGCACGCAGAGCAGCGTCGTGTCGAACAATATCGCCAATGCCAACAACACGAATTATTCGCGTCGGCAGGCGGTGTTGACCACCAACATGGCTGGCGCCCAGGTGGTGCAGATCTCTCGCAGCAGCGAGCCTTCGCTGCAGAAGGCCTATCTCGGCTCGTCGTCGTCGGATTCGGCGCAGCAACTGTTGTTGAACGCATACAGCAATCTTCAGTCGGCAACGATTGGCGGCAATAACAATGAAATCGCGCCGGCGACCTATCTGTCGGCATTTCAGGATGCGATGCAGAATTATGCGGGATCGCCGTCCAACGCGACCGCCGCTCAATCCGCTATCAACGCCGCCCAGAGCCTGGTGACATCGCTGAACAACGCGACGACGGCGGTGCAGGGCGCCCGCGCCGATGCGGACAAGCAGATCGCTTCCGATGTCACCACGCTGAACAGCCTGTTGTCGCAGTTCCAGCAGGCCAACGACGCGGTAAAATCGGCCACTGCATCAGCCGGTCCAACATCTAACGCCCTTGCAGACGCGCTGGATCAGCGCGATTCGATCCTGGGCCAGATCTCACAGATTGTCGGCGTGACGACCGTGACGCGCGGCAACAACGACATGGCGCTCTATACCACGAGCGGGACGACGCTGTTCGAAACCATTCCGCGCACGGTGACATTCCAGCCGACGAGTACTTACACGGCCGATGCGCCCGGTCCCGGCAACAGCGTCTATATCGATGGCGTTGCGCTGACCCCTGGCCAGGGCGCCAATACGACGGCGCAGGGCACCCTTCAGGCAGCGCTCCAGATCCGAGACGACGTTGCGCCGACCTACCAGAAGCAGCTCGATGAAATCGCGCGCGGTCTAGTGACGACGTTCGCGGAAACGAACAATACGAACCCGAGCAGCCCGGTCATGGCGACCGGTCTGTTCACCTACTCCGGCGCGACGACCTGGACAAGCGGTACAGGGCCAAGCAATGCGGCGGTCATCAGCGGTCTGGCCGGCTCCATCAAGCTCAGTTCCGCAGCGGTGGCAAATCCGAACTTGGTGCGTGATGGTGGTATTAATAACACCGCTACCAACACTGGTTACACGAAGAATACCAGTGGCGACAGCGGCTATTCCACGCAGTTGGACGCCTATATTACCGCCATGAATACGAAGACGAGTTTCGACGGAAGTGCCGGCTCCAGCACCAATGCGAGCCTCATGGATTATTCGTCGAGCTCCATCGGCTGGCTCGAGGGCCAGCGCAGCACGGCAACGACTGCGGCGGAAAACACCTCTGCCGCCCTCTCGCGCTCCTCAAGCGCCTATTCGAATGCGACGGGTGTCAACCTCGACGAAGAGCTGACGCTGATGATGGATATCGAGCAGTCCTACAAGGCTGGAACGAAGATATTGAACGCAGTCAACGAGATGCTTCAATCGGTACTGGATATTGCGAGCTAAGCCATGAAACTTTCTTCCATTTCGAGCACAGCAATTCAGAACGCCATGCGCCAGACGATCCGTCAGGCGCAGAATGAGATGACGAGTGCCTCGACGGAGGCGACCACGGGCGTCTACGCGGACATCGGGGTTGCGCTCGGCGCCAATACGTCGCAGAACGTGAATCTGACGCGGGAAGTGTCGCGCATTGACTCCATTCTCAGCAGCAATTCCATCGCCAACCAGCGCATGACGACGTCGCAGACCGCGCTGACCAATATGGGCACGCAGGCGCAGGCCCTGATGGATCAGCTTGTGGCGCTGAGCGGCAATGGCGACGGCAGCAGTGTCGCCCTGGCGCAGCAGGCTGCGACATCGACCTTGTCGAGCGTCATCGGCTCCGCCAATACGATGGTGAATGGCGAATATCTCTTTGCCGGGACCAATACCGACGTTCAGCCGATGACCGATTATTCCTCGACGGCGAACGCGACTATCCAAAGCAAGCTTAATGACTATGTGAACACGTTGAAAAGTCAGGGGCTGACTCCTCCGGTTAACTCGGCGAGCGATCTGAGTGCAGGCCAGATAACGACCTTCATCACCAATACCGTCGCGCCGATGTTCACATCCGATAGTGGTTGGGCGAATTGGTCGAGTGCGTCCGATCAGAACATGACGAGCCGCATCAGCAACTCCGAAGTCGTGGATACATCGACGAATTCGAATTCATCCGGCATGCGATATCTGGCGCTGGCGACCAGCGTGACGAACGCCCTGATGGGTACGCCGCCCGGCCTCAATCAAAGCGCGGTGAACGCCGTCACGCAACAGGCGATCAGCTACACGCGCCAGTCGATCGACGGCCTTAACACTCAGGCAAGCCAGCTCGGCCTCTCGCAGGCGCGTCTGACGGACGCGAATACGACTTTGAACGCCCAGAAGACCATTCTCAACACCAGCATCGGCGACCTGACCGGGGTCGATCCCTATGAGGCTTCGACCAAGGTCAACAGCCTCCAGACTCAGCTCGAAACGGCTTACACTATTGTATCCAAGATCCAGCAGCTAAGCCTTGTAAATTACCTTTGATGATCAAAGGGAAGTAATGACCAGGAAGGATGCATGAATGTATCAGTTCTCATATGCGGAAGTCATGCAGGATGCTGTGGCCGACGCCAAGGAACGAGAACGACAAGTTCTGGACCGGTCGGTTGCTCTTCTCTCTGCGGCCCGTGATGCCGGGAAATACGGCCGTGAAGCGATCGAGGCAGTGTACTATACGCGGCGCGTATGGATCAGCTTCGTCGAGGACCTCAAAAGTCCGGAGAACCAGCTCAATGTCGAACTGCGCGCCAACCTAATTTCGATCGCCATCTGGATATTGAAGGAATGCGAACGGATACAGCGGCGTCAGTCGGTAAACTATCAAGGCATCATCGATGTCACCACCATCATCAGGGATGGACTTAAATGAAAAGTACGCTTCGCATATCGCTTAAAGCCGGGGAAAAGATCTTTATCAACGGAGCCGTCCTGCGCGTCGATCGCAAGGTTGCTCTGGAATTCCTGAATGATGTGACATTCCTGCTCGAAAACCACGTGCTCCAGCCTGAGGATGCGACGACGCCTCTGCGTCAGCTCTATTTCATCGCGCAGATGATCCTCATCAATCCGGAGGGCAAGGAGCAGTCCACGGCGATGTTCCGCAAGTCGATCGTCATGCTGCTGTCGTGCTTCCACAATGAGGAAGTGCTGGCCGAGCTGAAGCGCATCGACGGCCTCGTGGCGACGGGCCGCGCCTTCGACGCGCTGAAGGCGATCCGCGGCCTCTATCCGATTGAGGACAATATTCTGCACAACCAGGAAATGCCTGCGGCGACGATCGAGCACATTCGCCGGGAGATCGCTCCATGGCAGCGGTAGACGCCGTCAACAGCGCCAGCAACAGCAGCAGCAGCAGCTCTTCCAGCAGTTCCTCGAGCAGCGCCGCCGCGTCGGCGAGCGCCAATCTGAACTATAACGACTTCCTGCAGCTTCTCATCGCGCAGATGCAGAACCAGGACCCGACGGACCCGATGGATGCCAGCCAGCAGATTTCTCAGCTGGCGAGCTTCTCTCAGGTCGAGCAGCAGATCCAGACGAATTCGCACCTGGAAACGGTGCTGCAGAACCAGTGGATCTCGCAGGCCTCGGATTATATCGGCAAGCAGATCATGAGCGCCGATGGCAAGACGACGGGCACGATCAAGGAAGTTACCGTCTACACGGACGGTATCATTGCCCAGACTGATGCCGGCGACAAGATTCTGATCCAGGCCGGCGTGACTATTGCTCCTGCGGGCACGACCATTGATCAGCCGACCTCGTCGAGCGATAGTAGCAGCAGTGATTCGTCCGACAGTACGGATCAGACCAGCGGCACATGAGGTGCCGCTGAACCGGGAGTGGACATGCGATGAACGAAGCCGATGCGTTGGATATTTTCCAGGCGGCGATCTGGACGGTGCTGGTGGCTTCCGGCCCCGCTGTCATCGCGGCCATGGTGGTCGGTCTGGTCATCGCCCTGATCCAGGCGCTGACCCAGGTGCAGGAGGCGACGCTGACCTTCGTCCCGAAGATCGTCGCCGTCATGGTTACCATCGGCATCTCGGCGCCGTTTGTCGGCGCGCAGATTTCGATCTTCACCAATCTCGTCTTCTCCCGTATTCAATCGGGCTTCTAAGGGAGATCCGGGGGCCGTTCGGGCTCACGGATCATGCGCATCGATGGCGACGGCCATGCCTCGCGCAAGCTTCGACCTTTAGAGGTCGGTTCCAATAGGGCAGGCGGGTCAGCCGTTTGCCTCCTCTCATGAAGAGACGGAACCGGTCGATGGCACAACCACCCGCAATAGCACTTCCCAAAGCCAATCCCAGTGTTCGTGATATCGGGTTCGCCCTCGGTATCATGGTCATTCTGTGCGTGCTGTTCCTGCCGATACCGCCGTTCCTGATCGACCTTGGGCTGGCCTTCTCGATCGCTTTCTCCGTGCTGATCCTCATGGTGGCGCTCTGGATCAAGAAGCCGCTGGAATTCTCATCTTTCCCGACGATCCTGCTGATCGCCACGATGACGCGTCTGGCGCTGAACATCGCCACGACCCGCGTCATCCTTTCGCACGGCTACGAAGGGCATGATGCGGCCGGCGGCGTCATCGCCGGCTTCTCCAGCCTGGTCATGTCCGGTGATTTCGTCATCGGTCTGATCGTCTTCCTGATCCTCATTACCATCAACTTCATCGTCATCACCAAGGGCGCGACGCGTATCGCCGAAGTCGGCGCCCGCTTTACTCTCGATGCCATTCCCGGCAAGCAGATGGCGATCGACGCCGATCTGTCGGCCGGCCTGATCGATGAAAAGGAGGCGCAGCGGCGACGCAAGGAACTGGAAGAGGAAAGCTCCTTCTTCGGCGCGATGGACGGTGCCTCGAAATTCGTGCGCGGCGACGCGGTCGCCGGCCTTCTGATTACCTGCATCAACGTTTTCGGCGGCATCATCATCGGCTATTTCCGTCACGGCATGCCGATCAGCCAGGCTGCGGACGTTTTCGTCAAGCTCTCCGTCGGTGACGGCCTGGTTTCGCAGATGCCGGCGCTGATCGTCTCCCTCGCAGCCGGCCTTCTCGTTTCGCGCGGTGGCACTTCCGGCTCCACCGACCAGGCCGTCGTCAGCCAGCTGAGCGGCTATCCGCGCGCGCTCGCCGTCTCTGCAGTCCTCATGGGCATTCTGGCCATTATGCCGGGCATGCCCCTCTTCCCCTTCCTCGTCCTTGGTGGCCTCATGGCTACCGGCGCCTGGTTCATCCCGCGCCAGATCGAGGCCGAGAACAAGCTTCGCCGCGACGCTGAAGAGCAGAAGGTCATGCAGACGAAGGAAATCGAAAAGGATTCGGTCAAGTCGGTTCTGAAGACCGCCGAGATTGAATTGGCGCTCGGCAAGATCGTTTCCACCCGCCTGCTCGGCGCCCATCAGGAGCTGGCCTTCCGCGTCGGCAAGATGCGCAAGAAGTTCGCGACGCAATACGGTTTCGTCGTGCCGGAGATCAAGGTGATCGACGACATGGCGATTGCCGACAAGTCCTACCAGATCCGGATTCACGGCACGACGATCGCCTCCAACATGCTGCGCGTCGGCGAAGTGCTTGTCGTCACAGGTTCCGGCCGCAAGCCGACCGTGCCCGGAGACGAGATCCGCGAACCCGCCTTCGGCATGCCGGCCGTTTCCGTGCTCGAAGCCTTCACCGACGACCTGAAGCGCGAAGGCTTTCAGCCGATCGACAATGTCTCGGTCGTTCTCACGCATATGAGCGAAGTCATCCGCAACAACCTGCCGGCGCTTCTCTCCTATAAAGATGTGAAGATCCTGATCGAGCGTCTCGACCCGGAATACAAAAAACTCGCCGACGAGATCTGCTCGTCGCACATGTCCTATTCCGGCTTGCAAGCCGTGCTGAAGCTTTTGCTTGCCGAGCGCGTTTCGATCCGCAACCTGCATCTCATTCTCGAAGCCGTGGCAGAACTCGCGCCGCATGTCCGCAAGACCGAGCAGATCGTCGAGCACGTGCGCGTGCGCATGGCGCAGCAACTCTGCGGCGACCTCGCCGACAATGGCGTATTGCGGGTCCTGCGACTCGGCAGCAAGTGGGACCTGATCTTCCATCAGGCGCTGAAGCGTGACCAGAAAGGCGAGGTCGTCGAATTCGACATCGATCCGCGCAGCCTGGAAGAGTTCAGCGAACAGGCAGGCAAAGTTATCCGTGAATACATGGACCGGGGCATGCCCTTCGTTCTTGTCACGTCGCCGGAAACGCGCTCCTATGTGCGCATGATCATCGAACGCCTGTTCGCGACCCTTCCGGTCCTGTCGCATGTGGAATTGGCCAAGGGGATCGAGATCAAGATTCTAGGTTCGATTTCATGATAACCGACCCCCAGGGGACCATTCTGGCGCTATTCGTCGCCTTCTGCCGCATCGGCGGTTGCATGATGGTCCTCCCGGGATTTTCCTCCGGCCGTGTTCCCCCTCAGATCAGGCTGCTTCTTTCCGCGGGCCTGACGATGGCGATCCTGCCGCTGCTCTGGAACACGATCTATCCCGAGGTGTCGAAGGGCGATGCGAACTATATCGGCCTCATCTTCACCGAAACCGTCATCGGGTTGATGTATGGGATGATGGCGCGGATCTACACGCTGGGCCTGCAGTTCACCGGCACCGTCATATCGATGATGATCGGCTTCAACGCCCCAGGCGGCGCCGATATCATCGAGGATTCGAACGAGACGTCGCTCACCAGCCTCGTCAGCTTTTGCGGGCTGATGATTCTCTTCATTCTGGATTTTCACCATTATGTCCTACAGGCGCTGGTCGATTCCTATTCGGTCATTCCCTTCGGCGGTCACATCGAGCCACGCTCGGCGCTGATCTCGATTACCGATACGCTGGCGACGACCTTCTTCATCATGCTGCGGCTGGCGAGCCCGTTCGTGCTCTATGGTCTGATGTTCCAGATTTCGATCGGCTTCATCAACAAGCTGGCGCCGCAGATCCCGATCTATTTCATTTCGACGCCATATCTGCTGATGGGAGGGCTGTTCATGCTCTATCTCACCATAGCGGCGTTGGTCAGTCAGTTTTCCAATTCGTTCCTTGCCGTCTTCAACGGGCATTAGCCCGCAAACGGCTGAGAGGCGAAATCGATTCGAGCACGGCCGGAAAAAGCAACCGGCGGGTAGGTGGCGATGGCGGAGAAAAACCGTTCCGAAAAACTGAAGCGCCTGGTCGCGGTGCAGCGCCATCTGGAGAGGATCGCCGAAAACGAGCTTGCCGATACGACCCGGCAGCGTTCGGAGGTGACCGAATCGATGGAGCGGGTCATGGTTGCCATCGGCTCGGTCGATCCGGTGCACATGGCATTCTCGATCCATTACGCCGAACGCTATGGCCGCCTCATGATCCGGGATCAGCAGCTGGAAAATATCCAGACGCTCATCCAGATGAAGGTCCAGCAGGAGCGTACCAAGGGCGACCGGCTGGAGGAGCACATGAAGGATGCCCGCGAGCTCGAGCTGCGGGAATCGGACGACAATGCCGTCTACGATATCATCGACCAGCGCTTCGCTGGCGCAACGCCAGCCTCCAGCAAGGTTCAAAAACCATAATCATCGCGATCATGAAGCAGGATTCGCATCGTTGGGTTGCCGATCTGCTTTGACAGTTTGATTCGTCATGTCCCGATAAGAGCGCCGAGCGGCGCATTGTCAGGGTATGCGAGAGCAGAAGGAGACGTGACGTGGCTATTTCGCCTCCGAGTGATTTGGTCCTCGATGTCGTCAAGGCGGCCAACCCCGCCGATGTCGAGGTGGCGCAGGCAAAGCTTGCCGCCAACAGAGCCGCCTTTGCTGCCACCAGCCTGGCCGAGAACGGCCAGGGCTTCGGCGCATCTGTGGACGCACTCAACAGCGCCGCCACCCAGGCCGGCCTTGCCAATGCCAATACGCATGCGGCTGGGACCAAGGTTCCGCAAGCCTATCGGAAGTTCGAGTCCATGGTGCTGCAGAACTTCGTGAAGAACATGTTGCCAAGCAGCGAGACGCTCTACGGCAAGGGCTCCGCCGGCGAGATCTGGAAGGGCATGATGGCCGAACAGCTGGGCGACACGATCTCCAAGAACGGCGGCGTCGGCATCGCCGAAAAGATGTACAAGGAACAGCTCGACAAGATGCGAAATAGCGGCGCCATCCACACCGCCACCGATGAGAACGATAAGAAGATGGCGCTGAGCGCGATCACCGATTTCCAGCGTAAGACGCTGGCCGCCGCTGATGCCGACAACGACGGCACCACCGGCATCACCAACAAGAATTCGTTGACGTCCCAGAAAGCATGAGCGAGGTAACAAACATGGAAATGATGTCGCAGGACTATCGGATCAAGTCTGTCCTTGGCCGTCTGGAGATGATCATCGACAATGAAAACAACCGGATCGGCTCCGACCCGGAATTCGATCTCAAGGTATCGAACGCGCACAAGAGCCGTTGCCTCTATGAACTGTCGATGCTGTTTCGCGATACCGATCCGGCCGATCTCGCCGCCGCTCATATCGAGCAGCTTCATGATCTGAAGAAGAAGCTGGTTTTGAACGCCCGCCGCGTCGAGGCTCATCTCGAGGCCGTGCGCGCCGTTGCCGAGATTCTGAAGGATGCCGTTCAGAACGCCGATGCGGATGGCACCTATTCTCAGGAGCAATTCCGCGTCCGTGAGGCCGGATGATCAAGCTCGTTATCACCGGCCTGTGGGTCTGCGCCGTAACGTTGGCTTCGGTCTATTTTTCGGTGCAGGTGGCGACGGCGCCCGCGATCAGTCCTGACGACGCCAAGAAGGCGCAGCAGGAGCTGGTCAAGGGCGAATCGATCAACGTTCCCGTCATCGCCAACGGCCAGGTGACCGGCTATTTCCTGACGCGCATCTCCTTCATGATGGAGAAGGGCAAAGCGAGCGCACTTCAGATTCCGCTGCCGGAGCTGACGACCGACGAGCTCTTTTCACTGCTGGTTGGCAATAAGGCGATCGATATCGCCCACACGCAGAACTTCGACGTTGCGGCCTTCCGCAGCGACCTGAAGAAGCGGATGAATGAGCGGCTTGGCGGCGATTATGTCGCGGACGTGCTGATCGAACAGCTCGACTATCTCTCCAAGGAAGAGACCCACGGCGGAGAAAGCGTCGGCAAGAGAACGGTCAAGCCCGTCAAGATCGTGCAGGATGCGGCCAAGGACAAAGTGCCGGTCGAGTAATATTGCCCCGGCTGCCGGCGCGAGCATGACCCCCATCTTCAGGCATGCTTAACAAATTCCTGATGGCTTTCAGCAAATCCAACCTTCCTTCCTAACGGAAAGTTGGATTTGTCTTGCTATAAATACTTCCCAGCAATGTCTCATTGTCGCCATGCTTATCGATAGTGAAGAGACATAGTTCTGTCGTCACCGGCATCAGGCGCATTTGCGATGCCGGACAGGAGGTTGTGGGATTGAACCAGGTAGCCGATTTTGCTGTCGTCGCGTCACGCCGCATGATCTTCGATCTGCCGGTGTGCGATCTTGATTGGGATGATGCGCTGACCTTCGTCAACGAGCTGGCTTCCCTGCCGGTCGGACAGACCTCGATCTCCTTCGTCAATGCTCACAACATGCTTGTCATGCTGCGCGATGACGGCTACCGCGACGTCCTTGAGCGCAATCTGGTTCTTCCCGATGGCGTCGGCCTCGATATTGCCTCTCGCGTCGCCCATGGCGAGCCTTTCCCCGCCAATCTGAACGGCACGGATTTCGTGCCGGCGCTGCTGACATTCATGGAGAGGCCGAGGCGGATCGGTCTCTTGGGTGGCAAGCGTTCCGTTGTCGAAAAGGCGGCCGAGAAATTCCGTCAGCATGCACCGTGGCATCAGTTTGTTGTCGTATCGGATGGCTTCTTCGATCCGGCAAGAAGCAATGCCGTGACGGCGGAAATCGGCCGCCAGAAGATCGACATGCTGATCGTCGGCATGGGCACGCCGCTGCAGGAAAAATGGGTCGCCGAGCATGTCGGGCCGCAACATGCGCGCCTCGTCCTGACCGTCGGCGCCCTGTTCGATTTCGTTTCCGAGACGGTGCCGCGGGCCCCGAGGCTGGTGCGGGCGTTACGCAGCGAGTGGCTGTTCCGCCTGGTGCTCGAACCGAGCCGGCTCTGGCGGCGCTACGTGCTCGGCATACCGCTATTCCTCTATCAGGTTGCCAGGCATCAGTTCGGCCGCAAGGAGCGGGTCCTTCGCGCGGAGCCTCATCCGCTGCCGCAGCGGCGCATCGCACCGCCGAATAAATTAGCAAGTTAGTATTTGCGGGCCTCGCGTTAACTCTTTCTTTGGCATGAAATTTTAGAGTGGGTTAACCATTTGCATTGGTCTTCGACCGTGTGCGCGAGATAGCCCGCTATGTTTGAAAGCAAAGCCAGGACCGGATTCCACCCCGACGATGCGGAACTCTCAGAAGTTTCGCGGCGATCCGGCCGGCATGTGTCCTCCTATGGCGAAGATGACGACCTGGATGGCATCGCCGATCTGCGGGCCGCGAATTCCGACGACCCACGCGATGCCGAACTGCGCGAGATCCTGCGCAGAAGGTTGAATGGTGATCCCTATCCGCTGTCCGGCGAGAGAGGCCGCATGGCCGCAACCGCGCGCCAGGCTCCAATCGCGCCGGGCGAGGTCGAGGACATCAGGCCCTCACGTCGTCCGGAATACCAACAGGCACATGAGCCGACATCGGAACCCGTGCCGGATCTGCTGGAATTCGTGCCCGACCTGCTGGAAGGAGTAACGGAGCCGCCCCGGCAATCCGTCACGCCGGCCGTCTCCGGGCATGTGTCGAACACTGGCCGCTGGTCTCTCGGCCTTCCTGCGCTCTGCTTCGTTGCGGCAACCGCGTTGACGGGAGCGGTCATCCCCACCTTGCTCGCCCCGCCGCCGCTTTATGTGTCCCAGGCGGTCTTGCATGCGGAAGGTCAGGGCAGCGGGCGCCAGGCGCTGTTGGATGTTGCCGCAAAGCGCGCCGTCGCCCCGTCCGTATTGTCAGACGTTGTTGCGCGAATGAAGCTCGATCGCGATCCGGACTTTACCGGCAGCCGCTCCGGTGCTCTCGGCGTTGCCGTCGATCTCCTCTCCGGCAGTGGCAATGCATCGGATGCGCCTTCACGCGCGCAGACGGCGTTGCGCAAAGGCATCGCGGTCGATATCGACGGGCAGACCGGTTTGCTGCGCCTGATCGTGACCTCGAGCGATCCCGCCAGGTCGGCCGATATCGCCAATCGCCTGGCTATTGCCATCCTCTATGATGCCGCTGTTGCGAAGACGGCCGGCACGTCACTGGCGGTCGAAACGCCTGTCGATCGCAGTCGCAAGGAACTCGACCGCGCCTCCGCCGCGCTTGCCGAGTTCAAGGCGCGTTATGGCGAAGACAAGATCGCGGCTGCGCTAGCACTGCAGCAGCAGCGTCAGCAGCTGGATGTCCAGATAAAGGCAGCCGATCTCGCGGTGAGTACCGCCAAGGCGCGCCTCGCAGCAGTCAAATCGGCGACGCCTGCGTCCGTGATGAGCGGCGCATTGTCGGGAGATCTTTCGTCACCTGGGCTTGACGATCTGCGCAGCCGCTACAATGCCGCCAAATCGCAGCTTACGCAGCTTTCCGTGCAGCTCGGGCCTCGCCATCCTCGTCTGCTCGCGCAGCAGGCTACGGTTGATGATCTCGCCGCGAACATGCGTGGCCAGCTGCAGCGGCTGACCGTCAGCACCGAAGCCGAGGTGAAGGCGGCTGTCGAAAAGCAGACGGCTCTCTCGGTGCAGATGACTGCCGCCGGTCAGGCTCAGAGCGAGATCGATCTCGGTCGCCTCACGCAACTGCAGGATGCCGTTGCCGCTGGGCAGAGCCGTTACGATGCCGACCAGCAGAGCGCCGCCATGACGGTTCCCGAAGTCAGGCCCCCGCTGACGGTGCTATCTCAGGCCGTGGCATCCGCCGCGCCGCTCGACGATCACCTCGCGAGCAGTCAGGGTGCCGGCTTCCTGGCGGGACTCGGCCTGGCACTTTGCGCCGTATTTCTGCGCAAATGGTTCGCCGGTGCCGGGGGTGCCGAAAGCAGCTTGATTGACGAAGAGATGATGCCGGCAGCTTTCGTTTCGCATGACCACGATCGCACGGCGATGCCGTCATTGCCTGAGATTGCATCCGGACCGTCGCCTGTTCCGGTTCCCGACGATGTCGGTGAGCTCGAGGTTGCGGATGAGTGGGCTCGCATCCAGCAGGAGCTTGCGGTCCTGCGCGCCAAGGTCGAAACCTATGCGGTACGCCGCCATTCGGACCGCGGCTGAACGCCTCATCGTTTTCCCTTGCAATTACCGCTTTCAGACACGATAGGACGTTTGCAGGCAATTCTCTCGGGCTGATGGCCTGTAGATTGCCACCGAATTCATGATCGGGAGACGAGCGTGACGACAGTGATCGACGGAAAGAAGGCTGCAACTTCGGTAATCGAGGCTGTGAAGGTTGCGGCGGCAGGGCTTGAGGCCGAGACCGGCGTGAAGACCGGGCTTGCGGTCGTCATCGTCGGCGACGATCCGGCCAGCCACACCTATGTCGGCGCCAAGGGCCGCATGGCCAAGGAATGCGGCTTCAACTCCATCCAGCACACGCTGTCGGCCGAGACGTCTCAAGGTGAATTGGCAAGGCTCGTGCAGTCGCTGAATGAGGACGCCTCGATCCACGGCATTCTCGTGCAGCTGCCGCTGCCGAAGCATCTGAATTCCGAGCCGATCATCCAGTCGATCAGGCCGGAGAAGGATGTCGACGGCCTGCATGTGGTCAATGCCGGCAAGCTTGCGACCGGCGATCTTGAGACCGGGCTGATCTCCTGCACGCCGGCCGGCGCCATGCTTTTGGTACGCTCGATTCACGGCGAAGACCTGTCGGGCCTGAATGCCGTGGTCATTGGCCGCTCCAACCTGTTCGGCAAGCCGATGGCGCAATTGCTACTCAACGCCAATGCGACGGTCACGACGGCGCATTCACGGACGAAGGATCTGGCCTCTGTCGCCAAGGGCGCCGATATTCTGGTGGCGGCCGTCGGCCGTCCGGAGATGGTGAAGGCAGATTGGGTGAAGCCGGGTGCGACGGTCATCGATGTCGGTGTCAACCGGATCGATGCGCCGGAGCGGGGTGAGGGCAAGAGCCGTCTGGTGGGCGATGTCGCCTACGCGGAGGCCTCTGACGTTGCCGCAGCCATTACGCCGGTTCCGGGCGGTGTCGGGCCGATGACGATCGCCATGCTGATGGCCAATACCGTCATCGCAGCTCATCGTGCCGCCGGCAGAAAGCCGCCGAAGTTTTAGGCCGGCGCGACGCCGGTCGAGGCGCGCACGATCAATTCCGCCTTCCACAATTCCTGGGCCGGAAATGTCTCAGTGTGCTTGATTTCCCCGATCAGCCGTTCGGCGATGCGCACGCCTGCCGCTCGCAGCGACGAGCGCGTGGTCGTCAGTGGCACGGTGAAGTTTTCCGGTTTGAGCAAGGTCAGCACGTCGTCGTGCGCGATCATCGAGATATCCTCGCCGAGCCTGAGCTTTGCCTGGTTGATGGCGCGTACGGCGCCGAGCGCCAGCACGGTACTGGAGCAGAGCACCGCCGTCGGGCGCTTGCCTTTCTCCATCTGCAGGATGCGCTCCATGGCAAAGAGGCCTTGTTCGTCGGTCATCGGCGTATGACTGATGCAGGCCTCGTCAAGCGCCAGGCCACGCTCGGCAAGGGCCGCATCCATGCCGTTCTTCCGGCGGATGGCGAAATCGAGGTAGATCGGGCCGTTCAGCAGGGCGAAGCGCCGATGTCCGAGCTGCAGCAGTAGCTTCGTGGCGTCGTAGAAGGCGGCCTCGTTGTCGATGTCGAGGAAAGGATAATCGGGTTCGGAGCCGATCGAGCGCCCATGCACGAGGAAGGGCATGGACAGCGACTTCAGCATCTCCAGCCGAGGGTCGTTGCCGCGCATGTAATTGACGAAGAGCGCATCGACATTGCCGCTGGCCGCGAGCCGCCGCAAGGCGCCGACCTCGTCGTTCGGGTCGGCTGGTGTCAGAACGAAATGAAAATCGTGCCGCAGGGCTTCTTCGCCGAGCCCGGTCAGGAACTCGCTGAAATGCGCGTCGGAGGAATTGGCTGACGATGTCGGCATGACCAGTCCGATCGAGCCGGCCTTGCCGGTCGCGAGCCTCTGCGCCGCCTTGTTGGGTCGATAGCCGGTTTCCCGAACCGCTTTGAGAACACGCTCGCGCGTCTCGCGATTAACCTCGGGATATCCGTTCAATGCTCGGCTGACTGTCGTCTGCGACAGCCCGAGCAATTGCGATAGCTGTTTCAGATTCACGAATTTTGGCTCCTCCAGCTGCAGGCCGCTAAGATGTTGAGACAACCTCCCGAAAAGTCTCAGGCTTTCAAAGCGCTTTCAAATATGTAGCAGGAGAAGCGCGGGAGACAAGTTAAATAGCAAAATATTGACGCGCATTTTATGCTGCAATGCGAGAAATGCTGTGAATATTTAGTGGAATCTGAAAATCGCTTGACTTTATGCTGCTCTCAATGGATGAGAGATGTAGCCAAAGCGCTTTGAGGAATGGAGCGCGCAGCACAAAACTGTGTTTGGGCTCATGGGTTTCGTTATTTGGGAGGACAACCGCATGAAAAAATTGCTTTTGATGACTGTTGCTGCCGTCGCTCTAGCGACGGGTGCGGCTATGGCCGCGGATCTGAAGTTCCAGCCCGGTCAGGACTCCAAGTTCAACTGGAAGAGCTATGACGACTTCAAGGCCGCGCACGCCGACCTGAAGGGCGAGACGCTGACCATCTTCGGTCCCTGGCGCGGCGAGGACGAGGCTCTTTTCACCAGCGTCCTCAACTATTTCACCGAAGCGACCGGCGTGACCGCCAAATATTCGTCCTCGGAAAACTACGAGCAGCAGATCGTGATCGACACGCAGGCCGGTTCGCCGCCGAACGTCGCTATCCTGCCGCAGCCGGGCCTTCTCGCCAACCTCGCCAGCAAGGGCTACCTGACGCCGCTCGGCGACGATCTGGCGAACTGGGTCAAGACGAACTACGGCGCCGGCGACAGCTGGGCCGGCTACGGCACCTACAAGGGCAAGGACGGCAAGGATGCCTTTTATGCCTTCCCCTACAAGGCCGACCTGAAGTCGCTGGTCTGGTATGTTCCTGAAAACTTCGAGGAAGCCGGCTACAAGGTCCCGACGACCATGGAAGATCTGGTCAAGCTTTCCGATCAGATCGTCAAGGATGGCGGCACGCCCTGGTGCATCGGCCTCGGCTCGGGTGGCGCCACCGGCTGGCCCGCAACGGACTGGGTCGAAGACCTGATGCTGCGCCTGAACACGCCGCAGGATTACGATCACTGGGTCGACAATACCCTGAAGTTCAACGATCCGAAGGTCGTTGCCGCGATCGAAGAGTTCGGCAAGTTCGCCAAGAACCCGAAATATGTCGCCGGCGGCGTCGCGGCGGTTGCCTCGACCGACTTCCGCGACAGCCCGAAGGGTCTCTTCTCGGTTCCGCCGAAGTGCTACATGCACAAGCAGGCATCCTTCATCCCGTCCTTCTTCCCGGAAGGCACCAAGCTCGGCCAGGATGCCGACTTCTTCTACTTCCCGCCCTTCGCCTCGCATCCTGAACTCGGCAAGCCGGTCGAAGGTGCAGGTACGCTGGCGACCATCACCAAGGACTCCAAGGCCGCCCGCGCCTTCATCCAGTTCCTGCAGACGCCGATCGCCCAGGAAGTCTGGATGGCGCAGTCCGGCTTCCTGACGCCTTACAAGGGCGTCAATACCGCAGCCTACGCCAACGACACGCTGCGCAAGGAAGGCGAGCTTCTCACCTCCGCCACGACCTTCCGCTTCGACGGTTCCGACATGATGCCGGGCAAGATCGGCTCGGGTTCGTTCTGGACCGGCATGGTGGACTTCGTCGGCGGCAAGTCCGCACAGGATGTTGCCGATCAGATCCAGAAGTCCTGGGACGCCATCAAGTAAGACATAGTGGCCCAAGCGCCGCCGGCAAATCGCCGGCGGCGCCTTCAAGCATATGACGGCACGCCCTTGCGCGCGACCGATGTCGGACTGACGGCTTCAAGCAGCTAAATTCGGGGAGGGAATGGATGTTTTCGCAGATCGTATCGGCGATTGGCGCCATGATATTCGGCGTTGCCATTTGCGCCGCTTATTTCTGGTTCTCCAACAAGCTTTTGGATTTGATTTTCCCGGCACGAGAGGGCGATGACGTCCATCAGGCCGCCGTCAATCTTCGGCGCCGTGGTCTCGTTCGCCCGTGGCTGTTCCTCGGCCCGGCGCTGTTCCTGCTCGTCGTCTATCTCGTCTATCCCGTCGTGGCGACCTTCATCCTGTCCTTCTACGGGCCGGATGGCAGCAAATTCGTTGGCGGCGCCAACTATCTCTGGGCGCTCAGCGACACCGAATTCCGCCAGTCGATCTTCAACAACATCCTTTGGCTCGCCGTCGTACCGGCAGCGTGCACCTTCTTCGGCCTCGTGATTGCCGTCATGACCGACCGCATCTGGTGGGGGAATATCGCCAAGGCCGTCATCTTCATGCCTATGGCGATCTCCTTCGTCGGAGCATCGGTCATCTGGAAGTTCATTTATGAATATCGCGGCGGCACGGATGCGCAGATCGGCCTTCTGAACGCCGTCGTTCAGCTGTTCGGCGGTACGCCGGAAGTCTGGATCACCATTCCCTTCTGGAACAACTTCTTCCTGATGGTCATGCTGATCTGGATTCAGACCGGCTTTGCCATGGTCATCCTGTCGGCGGCCCTGCGCGGCATTCCCGAGGAAACCATCGAAGCGGCCGTCATCGACGGTGCCAATGGCTGGCAGATCTTCTGGAAGATCATGGTGCCACAGGTCTGGGGCACGATCGCCACGGTCTGGACCACCATCACCATCCTCGTCCTCAAGGTTTTCGACATCGTGCTCACCATGACCAACGGCCAGTGGAACACGATGGTTCTCGCCAATCTGATGTTCAACTGGATGTTCCGCGGCGGCGGCGACAGCGGCCGCAGCGCCGTCATCGCGCTCGTCATCATGGTCGCGGTCACACCGATCATGATCTGGAACATCCGCCGTGCAAACGCAGAAACGAAGGGGCGCTGACATGATTGGAAATCTCGGTCGCATCGGCCCCGCCCGCATCTTCGTTCATGCCGCGGTACTCCTGATCGTGCTGCTCTGGCTGCTGCCGACACTCGGTATCTTCGTGACCGCGCTGCGCGACAAGGATCAGATCGTCGCTTCCGGCTGGTGGACGTCCTTTGCCGGCTCCTCGCGCACGACGGCCGCCCGCCTCGATGGTCCCGACAAAGCCAAGCCCGATGGCGCGAATTTCGTGATTTCGGGCACGCTCGCCATTGAGGGCGGCGGCACGATCCAGTCCTTCGGCCTGCGCGTGCAGGAGCCTGCGGCTTACAAGGCTGGCTCGCCGGCGGAACTCGAGAACGGCGAGACGCTGACGATCAATTCCGATGGCAGCTACCGCTATCAGAAGAACGGCGCCTTCGAAGCCGATGCGCGTGCCCGGCGCGTCTATCTCACCGTTGCCACGCCGCCGCAATTCACGCTCGACAACTATCGCAACGTGCTCGGCGGCGAGGGTATCGGCCAGTCCTTCATCAATTCGCTGACGGTGACGATCCCCGCGACTGTCATCCCGATCCTGATCGCCGCCTTTGCCGCTTACGCGCTCGCCTGGATGGAGTTCCCCGGCCGCGCGATCCTGATCGCGCTCGTCGTCGGCCTGATCGTCGTGCCGCTGCAGATGTCGCTGATCCCGCTTCTGCGCATCTATAACGAGATCGGTCAGATCTTCGGCGTGCCGTCGAAAACCTATCCCGGCATCTGGATGGCGCACACGGCCTTCGGTCTGCCGCTCGCCATCTATCTCCTGCGCAACTACATCGCCGGCCTGCCGAAGGAGATCATCGAATCCGCCCGCGTCGACGGCGCCAGCGATTTCGATATCTTCGTCAAGATCATCCTGCCGCTGTCCTTCCCGGCGCTTGCCTCCTTTGCGATCTTCCAGTTCCTCTGGGTTTGGAACGACCTGTTGATCGCGATGGTGTTTCTCGGCACCGACAAGGATCACCTGGTCCTGACGGCTGCCTTGAACGCGCTGCTCGGCTCGCGTGGCGGCAACTGGGAAATCCTGACGGCATCGGCCTTCGTCACCATCATCATTCCGCTCCTCGTCTTCTTCGGTCTGCAGCGCTATCTCGTGCGCGGTCTGCTTGCCGGGTCGGTGAAGGGGGGCTAAGCCAAGATCATATCGTTCAGACAGGACCCATTCAGCATGAGCATTGCTCCTCACCCGGCATCGGAAGTTGACAAGGATTGGTGGCGCGGCGCCGTGATCTATCAGATCTATCCGCGCTCCTATCAGGATTCCAATGGCGACGGCATCGGCGATCTCAAGGGCATCGCCGTCCGCCTGCCGCATGTCGCGGCGCTTGGCGTCGATGCCATCTGGGTTTCGCCGTTCTTCACCTCGCCCATGCGCGATTTCGGCTATGACGTCTCCAATTATGAGGACGTCGATCCAATCTTCGGTTCGCTCGCCGATTTCGATGCCATGGTCGCGGAAGCCCATCGTCTCGGCATCAAGGTGATGATCGATCTGGTGCTGTCGCATAGTTCGGACCGTCATCCCTGGTTCGTCGAAAGCCGCTCGAGCAAGGACAATCCCAAGGCCGATTGGTATGTCTGGGTCGATGCGAAGCCGGATGGCACGCCGCCCAACAACTGGCTGTCGATCTTCGGCGGTTCGGCCTGGGCGTGGGACCCGACCCGCATGCAATATTACATGCACAATTTCCTGACCTCGCAGCCGGATATGAACCTGCACAATCCGGAGGTGCAGGACCGGCTGCTCGATGTCGTGCGCTTCTGGCTCGACCGTGGCGTCGACGGCTTCCGCCTCGACACCATCAACTTCTACTTCCACGACAAGGAACTGCGCGACAACCCGGCGCTGGAACCTTCGCGCCGCAACGCCTCCACCGCGCCGGCGGTCAATCCCTATAATTTCCAGGAGCATCTCTACGACAAGAACCGTCCCGAGAACCTGGCATTTCTCAAGCGCTTCCGTGCCGTGCTCGACGAGTATCCGGCAATCGCCGCCGTCGGCGAAGTCGGCGACAGCCAGCGCGGCCTCGAAATCGTCGGCGAATACACGTCGGGCGGCGACAAGATGCACATGTGCTACGCCTTTGAGTTCCTGGCGCCGGATGCGCTCTCGCCGGAGCGTGTCGAAGAAGTGATGAACGACTTCGACGCGGCAGCCCCGGAAGGCTGGGCCTGCTGGGCCTTCTCCAACCATGACGTCGTGCGCCATGTCAGCCGCTGGGGCAATCTGGTCGCCGACCGGGATGCCTTCGCCAAGCTTTACGCGGCGCTGCTGCTCACCCTGCGCGGTTCGGTCTGCCTCTATCAGGGCGAAGAGCTCGCGCTCACGGAGGCCGATCTTGCCTATCAGGATCTGCAGGACCCCTACGGCATCCAGTTCTGGCCGGAGTTCAAGGGCCGCGACGGTTGCCGCACGCCGATGGTCTGGGACAGCCAGGTCGCACAGGGCGGCTTCTCCACCGTCAAGCCCTGGCTGCCGGTGCCGGTCGAGCACATCCTGCGTGCCGTCAGCGTCCAGCAGGGCGATGAAAATTCAGTGCTGGAGCAGTACCGCCGCTTCCTCGCCTTCCGCAAGCAGCATCCGGCCTTCGCCAAGGGCGAGATCGCTTTTTCGGAACCGCAGGGTGACGTGCTGATCTACACCCGTACCTACGCCGGCGAAACGATTCTCTGCGCCTTCAACATGAGCCCTGTGGAAGCCATGGCAACCTTGCCGGAAGGCAACTGGCAGGCATTGACGGGGCATGGCTTTACCAGCAACAACTACGGCAACAAAATCGACATTCCGGCCTGGGGCGCTTATTTCGCGCGTCTTGCCTGAGCCTTTGGGAGGAGGGAGCATCATGACGGGACTTGTTCTGAAGGATATCAAGAAATCCTACGGCAGCGTGCACGTGCTGCACGGCATCGATCTGGAGATCAACGAGGGCGAGTTCATCGTCTTCGTCGGCCCCTCCGGCTGCGGCAAGTCCACCTTGCTCCGGATGATTGCCGGGCTGGAAAGCATCACCGCCGGCGATATGATGATTGCCGGGCAGAAGGTGAACGAGGTCCCGCCGTCCCGGCGCGGCATCGCCATGGTCTTTCAGTCCTATGCGCTCTATCCGCACATGACCGTCTACGACAACATGGCCTTCGGCATGCGCATCGCCGGGGAAAACAAGCAGGAAATCGACCGCAGGGTGCGTGCGGCGGCCGCCAGCCTGCAGCTCACTCAGTATCTCGAACGCCTGCCGAAGGCGCTCTCGGGCGGTCAGCGCCAGCGCGTCGCCATCGGCCGTGCCATCTGCCGCAACCCGAAGGTCTTCCTGTTCGACGAGCCGCTCTCGAACCTCGATGCTGCTTTGCGCGTTGCGACCCGCATCGAGATTGCCAAGCTCAGCGACTCCATGCCCGAGACGACGATGATCTACGTGACCCACGACCAGGTGGAAGCGATGACGCTCGCCGACCGCATCGTGGTGTTGTCGGCCGGCCGCGTCGAGCAGGTCGGTGCTCCCCTCGAACTCTACGAGCGCCCGGCCTATCTCTTCGTCGCCAAGTTCATCGGCTCGCCAGCCATGAACATCATCCCCGCAACGATCACCGCGACCGGTGCCACGACGACCGTGACGCTGACCGGCGGCAAGTCCGTGACGCTGGACATGCCCACCGAGGCTTCCGAGAAGGGCAAGACGGCGAGCTTCGGCGTGCGTCCGGAAGACCTGCGCCTTGCGAGCGGCGACGATTATCTCTTCGAAGGCGAGGTTTCTATCGTCGAAGCGCTCGGCGAAGTCACGCAGCTCTACATCGAAGGTCTTGTCGACGGTGAGCCGATCATCGTCAAGATTCCCGGTATTGCCGATATCCATCGTGGCGAGAAGATGCGCTTTGCCGCGGACCGGCAGAAGCTGCATCTCTTCGATGCCAGCGGTCATTCCTATCGCAAGTAGTCGCTTACGGGACGGCGCCGGCTCAAGCAAAGATGAATGACAAAATTCATCCTGGGCCGGCGCGTTCAAACCTTCTGTTAAAGACCCGCTGTTAGTCTCCCATCATAATATACCCCAGGGGTCTACTAAGATGGCCGCGTTCGGCAGAGCTAATTCGGGTCAGCATTTCCTCAACAAAGAAGAATCCTTCATGTATGACCGCGAAGTGCGGTTCCGCATGGAAGATACGATGAACGCGGCGCGCCTCGAATACACCGAAAAAGGCGTGATGAACCTTGCGTCCCGCCGCTGCGATATCATCCGTATCTCGCAGAGCAGCGCGGTTCTCGCGATCCTCACCCAGTATAATCTGCCGAAGCAATTCTATCTGGATATCCCCGACGCCCGCATCACCAAGGTCGGTTGCGTGCTGATGAAGGTCTTCTCCAACAACACGGTCGAGGTCCGTTTCCTGCGTCTCCTCACGGAGAAGGAACTGAACAAGATCTTCGTCTACAGCACGCATCCGGCTCACAAGAACCGCGTGCTGGATATCAGGGCTTAGCAGGCAAAAACAGAAAGGCCCGCGCGATTGAAACCGCGCGGGCCTTTCTGCATCGATATTGTCTAAATCCCCTTGCGGACACGCTCGGAGTTCGTCAGCGCTTCGCCCAGTCGGCCGAGCGTCTCCTTGAGGGCGTGCTCTGCAGAGTCGACGAGGGATTTGGCTCCGCCTTCGCAGGCAAACCCTGCATCGGTTTGGCCATTGCCGTTTCCGGAGACCGTGGCCCCGAGAAGACGGCCGTTAACACCGTCGACCGTAATTGAAGCGGCCATTTCCACCTCGGTCTCCATCCCCGCAGACCAGAATCCGGGAACCACGCGCAGACGCCCGTTCAGCTCCTCGCCGCGGACGATGATCATGCCGCGAGCGCCCCGGGCCTTCAGCTGATCTCGACCGACCGGTTGCTGAACGACCTCCAATTCGGTCACCAGATTGGCAAATGTCTGCCGGACGGAGCTTGCGAAGCTTGTCGACACGTTGAGCGGGAAAGTATGCGCCGCACAGTTGAAATCGGAAGGCTTTATCGCCCTGTCCAGTTTGGCCGCATCAACGTAGAGGAGATATTTTCCGGGCAGCTTGCCGTCGTATGACGAATAGACGTTATAGGTCGCGACGGGCAGCGGTTCGGCCTTGTATTGGCACGCAGTAAGGAATGCGCTCAAGACGAGCGCAGATGCGATCTTTAATTTCATGATGGTCCCCAATTTCCCGCCTGGAGTGAAACAGAATCTCAACTGAGAGTCGAGGTTTCGCGGCAAATTTTCCACTAGTGGCAGACTGGCAACTTCCGCCGTGAGGGAGTGTTTCAATGGCTCCATTCACAGCGGAATCGCGCTCAGGGTTGATGAGAAACACTTGCGAGCAGGGGCTATCCAGCAGCTAACGTGTCGAGAACCACCTGCTTCAGCTTTGCATCGGCCACTTCCGAGAACACCAGATCCTCGCGGCCGAAATAGCTCTTCTGATTGATGGCCGACCAATCGTTGCAGACGAGCGTATAGCGCTCCTTCTTGGGCTGATCGACGGGTGCGGCATGGAGATAGTCGCCGGTGCGCGCCGCAAGCGGTATGTCGCCTTCCTGATTACAGCGGGCAAGAATGGCCGCAAGTACAGCGGCGTCGACTTCCGTTCGCATAAGCTTGCCGTCGAACCGCACTGAGGAATTGAAGCTATAGCGGCTGACTTCGCCTTGAGGCAGGCCCGCGCCGAACGAGGTGTGGCCGACGAAGCCGACATCCGCTTTCACCTTCCTGGCCATCAAATCGGCCACGAAGCGCCCGACTTCATCCACCGGCATCGTCTTGCCGTTCTTGCCGACGATGGCGCGATCCTCATCCGTCAGATGGCGGGCAAGGACGGCCGGAATGAGATCCTTCAGCGCGGCAGAAGGAGCGCCGGTCGAATCGATCTCGATGCGCTGAAGCATCGCTGCCGTGCCGGGCGCGGCAAGGGTCGCAACCGTAATCGCCGTCGACCAGGAACCTGTGTGAACGTAGCGCGTGGCGCCCTGTTCATGAGTGAGGTTCAGATGATCGTGCCCGCCGACGATGAGCGTGCCGTCGGGGAGGATCGGCAGGATATCGCGATCCGCAACCACACCGGCATGGCTGAGCACGATGTTGATGCTGTCCTTGCCGAGAATGCCCGGCAGGTTCTTCTTGGCCCATTCCACCGGCTGCGGAATGTCGAGCATGTCGCGCGTCGCCTTGGGGTAGGTCTTGACCGCATCCGTCGCAAAGCCGGCGATGGTGATCGACTGGCCGTTGAGCGTCAGATGGGCGGAGGCCTGCGTGTAGGGCGCGCCGGCGCGCTTGTCGACGATGTTGCTGAGCACGGTGACGCCAAGCCCGCGGGCTCGCGTGACGAAATTGGCGAGATCATTGTCGAGATCGGGCTCATGATTACCGATATTGACGACAGTCGGCGCCAGCTTGGCGAGCGCTGCAAGAAAGGCCCAGTCGATCTCGCCGCCCGACCGCGTGGCCACGACATTGCCTGACTCGAACAAGTCACCGTTCAACAGAATCAGATACGGGCCGTCCTTGGCCGCGATCTGGCTTTCGATCGTCGCCAGCAACTGCCCCATGCGCTCGTAAGCCGAATGCAGATCCGACAGGATAAAGGCGCGAAGAGGCTTTTGCGCGGCAGCAACGGGCGTAGCCGAAAGCAGAGCCGGCAGGACGGCCGTGCCGGCGAGAAGTTTCAAAGCCTGACGGCGTCCGAGCAATGACTTGAACATGAATTTTAATCCCCCGGGAATTGCATGCTATGCCCAAGGGATTAGTCAATTCCGTTGTCAGTCCTGTGACGCAACAACCTTAGTGGCGGAACAGCACGCTCGCACCCTGATCCGCCGGCCCTGCGGCATGGCGGAAGGGCGCGAAGAGCTCGCGGCCCATGCCGAACTCGTTCTCGGAGAGATCGACGACCACGGGCTCGCGCTCGGCCATGTCGGCGGCATCAACAAGCACTTCCAGCGTGCCGGCGATGGCGTCGATGCGAATGATGTCGCCTTCCTGGATGCGGGCGATCGGGCCGCCGTCGACGGCTTCCGGCGTCACATGGATGGCGGCCGGAACCTTGCCCGACGCGCCCGACATGCGCCCATCGGTCAGAAGTGCCACGCGGAAGCCGCGATCCTGCAACACGCCGAGCGCCGGCGTCAGCTTGTGCAGCTCCGGCATGCCGTTGGCCTTCGGTCCCTGGAAGCGGACGACGGCAACGAAATCGCGGTTCAGCTTGCCGTCCTTGAAAGCCTGCTGCATTTCCAGCTGGTCGTGGAAGATCACGGCCGGCGCTTCGACGATATGGCGCTCAGGCTTAACGGCGGAGATCTTGATAACAGCCTTGCCGATATTGCCGCGGAGCATCTTCAGGCCGCCACTGCCCTGGAAGGGGGTCTCGATGCTGGCCAGCACCTTCGGGTCATGGCTCTTGTCCGGGGCAGGCTCACGCACGACATTGCCATCGGCGCCAAGCTTGACGTCGATGGAGTAGCCGCTGAGGCCCTGGCCGTAGACGGTGCGCACGTCGTCGTGCAGCAGCCCCTTCTTCAACAGTTCCTTGATGAGGAAGCCCATGCCGCCGGCAGCATGGAAATGGTTCACATCGGCGAGCCCGTTCGGATAGACGCGAGCAAGCAGCGGGATGATGTCGGACAGCTCGGAAATATCCTGCCAGGTGAGCACGATGCCGGCCGCGCGCGCCATGGCGACGATGTGCATCGTGTGGTTGGTCGAGCCGCCGGTGGCGTGCAGGCCGACGACGCCGTTGACGATCGAGCGCTCGTCGATCATCTCGCCGGCGGGCGTGAACTCGTTGCCCATGGCGGTGATCGCAAGCGCACGCTTGGTCGCCTCGCGGGTCAGCGCTTCGCGCAGCGGCGTGCCGGGATTGACGAAGGAGGCACCCGGCATGTGGAAGCCCATGATCTCCATCAGCATCTGGTTCGAATTGGCCGTGCCGTAGAAGGTGCAGGTGCCGGGGCCGTGATAGGACTTCGATTCCGCTTCGAGCAGTTCGGAGCGGCCGACCTTGCCTTCGGCATAGAGCTGCCGCACGCGCGACTTCTCGTCGTTCGGCAGGCCCGAGGTCATCGGTCCGGCCGGAATGAAGACGGCGGGCAGATGGCCAAAGGAGAGGGCGGCGATGACGAGGCCGGGGACGATCTTATCGCAGACGCCGAGGAAGACGGCCGCATCGAACATGTTGTGCGACAGACCGACGGCCGCCGACATGGCGATCAGGTCGCGCGAGAAGAGCGAGAGCTCCATGCCCGGCTGCCCCTGCGTGACGCCATCGCACATGGCCGGCACGCCGCCGGCAACCTGCGCGATCCCACCCGCTTCGGCGGCCGCCTGGCGGATGATCGCGGGATAGGTCTCGAAGGGCTGATGCGCCGAAAGCATGTCGTTATAGGAGGTGATGATCCCGAGATTGGGCACCTGGTCTCCCGCCAGTGCATCCTTCTCGGAGGGGGAACAGATGGCAAAGCCATGTGCAAGATTGGCGCAGCCGAGCACGGAGCGTTGCGCGCCTTTGGTTGCTGCATTGCGCAGGCGGTCCAGATAGCGTTCGCGCGTCGGCTTCGAGCGCTCGACGATGCGTGCGGTGATCCTGGAAATGCGGGCGTCAGCGGCCATGGTCGATCTGCCTCCGTCTGTTTTGCGCAATGCCCGAAGATCTGTTTCGGTAGAGGGCGTGGCGCGGGGTCCAAAAGTCAATGCTTTGCCGCTGCGCCCGCAAGGGCACATGGCGCAGCATAGGTTGCTGTGTCATTCAAGGTTCGATGACGGGCCTAAGGCCGTGTCACGGAGCCCAATAAATTTCGACCGGGGAAGCCGCCCGGCGCAGCATGGCGCGGATCGGCATCTCGGTTTCTTCACCCGACGCTTCGGCCTTGGCCAAAACGTCCTTCTTCGCTTCTCCCTCGATATGGAGCACCAGCAATCGGGCATCCTGAAGACTGGAGAAGGTGAATGTCAGCCGCGGCTCACCGGCACCGTCGGCTTCCATCGTGATGATGCCGCGCGGGGTATTCGGATCGAGTGCGGTCTTGAGGTTGCTGCCGCCCGGAAAGAAGGAAGCTGTGTGGCCATCATTGCCCATGCCGAGGATGACGACGTCGAAGGGATGGCCGACAGCCTTGGTCTCTTCCGTGGCGATGACTGCTGCCTCCTCGACGGTGGCAGCAGCCTGATAGAGCGGAAGGAAGTTGGCGGCAGCCGCCTTGTCCTTCAGCAGGTTTTCCTGAACGAGCAGGTGGTTCGAGCGCGGATTGTCCGCCGGCACGAACCGTTCGTCGACGAGGGTGATCGTTACCTTGCCCCAGTCGATCGAGCGCGATGACAGCGCCTGGAAGAAAGCCTTCGGCGTCGAGCCGCCGGAGACCGCGATGCTTGCGGAGCCGCGCGCGGCGACAGCGGCCGAGAGGGTCTCGGCCACCTTGTCCGCGAGCTTGCCCGCGAGTTCGGCACCATTGGCAAAAGCATGCATGTTGGCTGTCATCGTCGTTGTCCTGATTAGATGTCGTCGTGCCAGGTGCGGCCGTCACGTTCGATGAGCGCGATAGCCTGGCTCGGACCCCATGTGCCGGCAGTATAGCCCTGCACCTGCTGCCCGGTTGCTTCCCAACCCTTGAGGATCGGATCTACCCATTCCCATGCGGCTTCCACTTCGTCGCGGCGCATGAACAGCGTCTGGTTAGAGCGGATAACGTCCATCAGCAGACGCTCGTAAGCGTCCGGATTGCGGACGTTGAAGGCCGACGCGAAGCTCATGTCGAGCGAGACGTTGCGCAGGCGCATGCC
Organism: Martinezella tropici; assembly: GCA_000799755.1. Taxonomy (GTDB): domain Bacteria; phylum Pseudomonadota; class Alphaproteobacteria; order Rhizobiales; family Rhizobiaceae; genus Rhizobium; species Rhizobium tropici_A. Next base: position 893,132 of record JUHI01000001.1, on the reverse strand, counting down.
GCCCGGACCGGGGTCCTTGATCATCAGCGACTGCTTGACGCCTTCGTCTGGCTGCAGGCGGATGATGAGCTGGTTGGCGACGATGCGGCCGGCAGCCTGATCGAAGATGTTGTGCGGGATCGGCTTGAAGGTGATGACGATCTCCGACACGCGGCCGGCAAGACGCTTGCCGGTACGGATGTAGAAGGGAACGCCGGCCCAGCGCCAGTTGCCGATCTCGGCCTTGATGGCGACGAAGGTCTCGGTGTTGGAAACGCCGCCTTCCAGCTCATCGAGATAGCCCTTGACCGGGCCGCCCGCCGAAGCACCGGCGCGGTACTGGCCGCGAACGGTTGCCTGCTCGACGTTGGAAGCGTCGATCGGCTTCAGCGCGCGCAGGACCTTCAGCTTCTCGTCGCGAACGGCTTCGGAATCCATCGAGGATGGGATTTCCATCGCGGTCAGGCAAAGCAGCTGCAGGATATGGTTCTGCACCATGTCGCGCAGCGCGCCGGCAGTATCGTAGTAACCGGCGCGGCCTTCGAGGCCGACCGATTCAGCGACCGTGATCTGCACGTGGTCGATATGGTTGGCGTTCCACAGCGGCTCGTAGAGCGCGTTGGCAAAGCGCAGCGCCATCAGGTTCTGCACGGTTTCCTTGCCGAGATAGTGGTCGATGCGGAAGATCTGCTCTTCCTTGAAGACCTTGCCGATCGTGTCGTTCAGCTGCAGCGCCGAGGCGAGGTCGCGGCCGATCGGCTTTTCGACGACGATGCGGGTCTGCTTGGTGATGAGCTTGTGTTCGTGGATCTTCTGCGAGATGTCGCCGAAGATGCCCGGAGCAACCGCGAGATAGAAGGCGCGCACGCGCTCCTTGCCTTCGTCCAGAAGCTTCTTCAGCTGATCCCAGCCGGCATCGCTGCGCGCATCGACCGGCACGTAGAACAAGCGAGCCAGGAACTTCTTGACTTCGGCTTCGTCATATTCGCCCTTCTTCAGGTGTTCCTTGAGGGCGGCGTCGGCGAACTTGCGATATTCTTCGTTGGAAAGCGCGCTGCGCGAAGCGCCGATGACGCGCGTCGGCTCGGAAAACTGGCCTTCGACCTGACGATGGTAAAGAGCGGGCAGGAGCTTGCGCTCGGCAAGGTCGCCGCTGCCGCCGAAAACGACATAATCAAATGGTTCAACGGGAATGATTTGGCTGCTCATGAGCTATCTCTCAATCGGTCTTGGTTGAGGCCCCTTTTAATCTAATCGATTTAAAAAGGCCAGTGTGCATCGCAAAATTCAGACTCGGCTTTTTAGAGCGGATTGCCGGCGGAAGAAATCATCTTCCGGTTTCTAAAACCTGTCGCGCAACGCAAACCACGAGAGCGCCAGGAACAGCAGAGGCGCCCGCATGCGCGCACCGCCGGGGAAGGGCGGTATGTTCAACTCCTTGAAGAGGTGAAGCTCGTCCGCATTCCCGAGAACCGTTTTCGCATAGAGTTTACCGCAATAATTTGACAGCATCACCCCGTGGCCGGAATAGCCGCCGATGGAGGTGACACCAGGCATGACCTCGCGCACGAAAGGCTGCCGGGGCATGGTGATACCAACCGAGCCGCCCCAGGCGTAATCGATCTTGATATCGCCGAGAGCCGGATAGATCTCGGTGATCTGCCGGCGGATGTGCTGCGTTATGTCGCGCGGATTGTCTGCCGTATAGGCCTCACGCCCGCCGAACAGCAGCCGCCCATCCTTCGATTTGCGGAAATAGCGCACGACGAAACGCGAATCGGCCACCGCCTCGTTGCCGGGCAGCACGCTCGGAAACCTGTCGAGCGGTTCGGTGGCGCCGATGAAGGAGCGGATCGGCATGACGTGGCTTGCCGTCACCGGTTCCAGATTGCCGATGTAGCCGTTGCAGGCGATCAGGATCCGGTTGGCGGTAATCTCGCCACCATCCGTTTCGATGATCGTCTTGCCGCCCGCTTGCCGGAAGCCCTTGGCCTTCGTCATTTCAAAGAGGGAAGCACCGGCTTCTGCCGCAACGCGGGCAAGGCCGATGAGCAGCTTCAGCGGATGGATATGGCCCGTGCCCATATCCCGGACGCCGTAGAGATAGAATTGCGAACCCAGCCGCTCCTGGGTTTCGGCCTGATCCATGAATTGCATATGCGGATAGCCATAGCGCGTCGCCGCGATCTCCGCATTGTCCATGTAGTCGCGCTTGTAGCTGCGCTTGTGCGTGACATTCATCTGGCCGGGCAGGAAGTCGATGTCGATGCCATGCTCCGAGGAGAAAACGAGCAGATGACGCTTGGCGTCCTCGGCAATGTCGAAGAGGGCTTTCGAGCGCTCGTAGCCGATCTTCTCTTCAATCTCTTCCGGCCAAGAGCGCTGCCCGGTGCCGAGCTGTCCGCCATTACGGCCGGAGGCGCCGTCACCGAAGCGATTGGCATCGATCAGCACCACCTGCGCGCCACCCTCCGCGAGGTTGTAGGCGGCCTGGAGGCCGGTATAGCCGCCGCCGATGATGGCGACGTCAGCCCGGCGCGAGCCGTCGAGCTTCGGATAGCTCGCGCGCGGGCCGACGGTCGCCTGATAGAAGGAAAGGCCCGGGGCGATCGGGCTCTGCCATGTTTCCTGCAGCGTCATGGGCGCCTCCCTTCACACGTTGAGCAGAAGGAATTCCCGCTCCCACGGGCTGATCACCTGCATGAAGGTCTCGAATTCACCGCGCTTCACGCCGGCATAAATGCCGATGAAATCCTGGCCGAAGACCTCTTCGAAGGCCGGCTCGTCCTCCATGAGAGCAATGGCTTCGAGAAGGCCGCGCGGCAGATCGATGGAGCCTTCATTGGCCGAGTCCTCGGTCGGCGCTGTCGGCTCCACCTGCTTCATGATGCCGAGCAGGCCCGACGCAAGCGAGGCGGCGAGCGCCAGATAGGGATTGGCATCGGAACTCGGCAGCCGGTTTTCGACGCGCCGCGCCTGCGGATCGGAAACAGGCACGCGGAAGGCGGTGGTGCGGTTGTCGTAGCCCCAGGCGTTGTTGACCGGGCAGGACATGTTCGGCGCCAGCCGGCGATACGAGTTCACATAGGGCGCCAGCATGGCAAGCGCATTCGGCACGAAGCGCTGCATGCCGCCGATGAAATAGAAGAATTCGGGCGAGGGGCTGCCGTCCGGATTGGTGAAGACGTTCTTTCCGGTCTCGATGTTGACGACAGACTGGTGGATATGCATCGCCGATCCCGGCTGGCTCTGCATCGGCTTGGCCATGAAGGTCGCATAGATGCCGTGCTTCAGCGCCGCCTCGCGGATCGTCCGCTTGAACATGAACACCTGGTCGGCCAGCTCGATCGGATCGCCGTGACGCAGGTTGATTTCGAGCTGCGCCGGCCCCTCTTCGTGGATCAGCGTATCGATCTCCAATCCCTGCTTTTCCGAGAAGTGATAGATATCGTCAATCAGTTCGTCGAACTCGTTGATGCCGGCGATCGAATAACCCTGACCGCCGAGAATGGAGCGGCCGGAGCGGCCCTTCGGCGGATGCAGCGGATAGTCCGGATCGTCGTTCTTGGCGACGAGGTAGAATTCGATTTCGGGCGCCACCACCGGCTTCCAACCGCGGTCGCGGTAAAGGCCCATGATGCGCTTCAGGACGTTACGCGGCGTGTAGGAAACTTCCTGGCCTTCGGAGTTGACGATGTCGCAGATCACCTGCGCCGTGGGGTCGGTCTCCCAAGGCACGACCGACAGCGTCGAGAGATCCGGCACCAACTTAAGGTCGTTGTCGCGCGGTTCGTAGCGGAAGCTTTCGGTCTCCTCAGGATACTCACCCGAGATCGTATGACGATAGATCGCCGAGGGCAGCGCCAACGACGTATTGGAAGTGAATTTCGAGGTCGGCATCATCTTGCCGCGCGGTACGCCCGCAAGGTCCGGCGTGATGCATTCTATGTCTTCGATCCCGCGCGCCCGCAGCCACTGCGCCGCTTCCTTCCAGTTTGCCACGCCACGTGCCGATCTCAGACCGGGAGGCACCATCGGTGCTTTCGAGACGGGTATGGAAGCTTTCAGCGGGGTCTTTCTCGCGGGCATAAAACACCGTATTTGGGTTGATCGGTGATTGCATCATAACTGCAGTTTGCCAATTGGCGAGGGGGAAAACCGCTCGGACTTTCGCCGTATGATGGAAAAATGACGAGAGCGTGCGGCGAAGAATGAAGGGCTGAAGCGTGGCTGGCAGATATGATGTGATCGTCCTTGGTGCGGGCGCTGCCGGGATGATGTGCGCCATCCGGGCAGGCCAGCGCGGTCGCTCCGTTGCCGTGCTGGACCATGCCCGCGCGCCGGGCGAGAAGATCCGCATTTCCGGCGGAGGCCGCTGCAATTTCACCAATATTCATGCCGGGCCGAAGAACTTCCTGTCGGCCAATCCGCACTTCGCCAAATCGGCACTGGCCCGCTTCACCCCGCAGGATTTCATCGCCATGGTCGGGCGCCACGGTATCGCCTGGCATGAGAAGACGCTCGGCCAGCTCTTCTGCGACGACAGCGCCAAGGATATCATCCGCATGCTGACCGACGAGATGCGCGCTGCCGGCGCAGAACTATGGTTGCGTACTGATATAAGCAATGTAGAGCAGTCAGCAGACGGCTATCGCGTCAGTACCTCAGAAGGCGTTTTCCAGGCGTCCTCGCTCGTCGTCGCCACCGGCGGCAAGTCGATCCCCAAGATGGGCGCCACCGGCTTTGCCTATCGCGTCGCCGAGCAGTTCGGATTGCCGCTCATCGAAACCCGGCCGGGCCTCGTGCCGCTGACGCTCGATCCGCAATTGCTTCAGCGCCTGGCGCCGCTCTCGGGCATCGCCGCGCCTGCCGAAATCCGTCACGGCAAGACGTCCTTCCGCGAGGCACTGCTTTTCACCCATCGCGGCCTCAGCGGTCCGGCTATCCTGCAGATTTCCTCCTATTGGCGGGAGGGCGAGGACATTACCGTCGTGATCGAGCCGGATATCGACATCCTGGCGCTGCTCAAGAAAGCCAAACAGGTCAATGGCCGGCAGTCGGCGCAGACTGCGCTTGCCGAAATCCTGCCGAAACGACTGGCGCAACATATCGTCGAGAGCGACGGCATATCCGGCAACATGGCCGATCAATCCGACAAGCGCCTGCAGCAGCTCGCCGCCGCCGTACAGTCCTGGCCGGTCAAGCCGTCAGGCTCGGAGGGCTACCGCACGGCGGAGGTGACGCTCGGCGGCATCGACACGGCCTGTCTCGATTCGCGGACGATGGAGGTCAAGGCCATTCCCGGCCTGTTCTTCATCGGCGAGTGCGTCGATGTGACCGGCTGGCTCGGCGGCTACAATTTCCAGTGGGCATGGGCGTCGGGCCATGTGGCCGGTGAAGCGGTTTGAATTGATCTTGCCAACGGGCCGCAAACTGGGCAAGAAGCATCTCCAGCGCGAGGATATGCAAGGAAAGCAATTATGACGTTCAAAATCCAGACACTTCGTCGAGCTAATGTTGCAGGCATAGCTGTGGCCGTGACGATGTCGCTTGGCATGCTTGCCGTGACGGTATCAGGTGCCAGCGCCGCATCCGCACAATGCAGCAAGCTGGACCCGAACGGCCGGGATAGCGGTGGCGATACCAATTTCGCCATTGCGATCCGCGACAAGAAGATCGATGTCGTCAAGAAGATGCTGGCCTGCGGTGCCGAGGTGAACCTGAAGACGACGGAGGGTTGGGCCCCGCTGCATACCGCAGCTTACTACGGCCCGGCGAGCATGATCGATCTCCTGGTCTCCAAAGGCGCCGACGTCAATGCGCGCGGGGATTTCGACGGCTGGACCCCGTTGCACATGGCGAGCCAGCAGCGCGATCCGGCAGTTGTCAAGGCGTTGTTGAAGGATGGCGCCGACAAGACCATCAAGTCCACCTCCGGAAAGACTGCCGCCGAAATGGCTAGCGAGCCCGCCATCGCCGCGTTGTTGAAATAGCGCACGCTCCCGTCGCCCGATCTCGGGTCAATGAGCGATGCGTGCGACACTTGCGGCCAACCTCTGGTATTTGTGTTTTCCTTTCCTACATCTTTCGTGAATACATTGGCAGTTGCCGAATGCACCATTTGCCGGTTATCGTGTCAGTGCGAAAATGGGAATATACTCATGAACAGAACACAGCGTCGCGCTCGCGCCATTGCAATCGCTCAGACCCGTGACAACGCCAGGCTTCTGGCGGCCAGACTGTTGATGTTGGCGACCGGCGTCACCGCCGTTTGCATCGCCTACCTTAGCGTACGCGGCTTCTGATTTCAGCCGCTTCGTTGCTCTTGGCCGTCGCCCGTCGACGGCCCGGGCTCGCGCGCAGATGTAAGGTTTACCATCCGCTTTTCAGCGTTTGATTGTATGCCGCGGGCCACACAACGCCCTTATCTGAAAATTAATTAATCACACCGACAATCCCAACCGATTTCTTGGGGCGCTCTACTGAACGTTGGAGCCGAAGCAATGATTGCTTCCTGATCTTATACTCGGGAACCCCGCCTGCGGATATTTCAAGAACGATGGTTATACATCCGGTCAGCGCCGAGGCGGCGTCGACGGGGGAGCGGTGTGTGAGAGGTCTGGGCCAAAATGTTCATTGATAAGATATTGTCACGTTTCAAGATCAAGACGAAGGTTCTGATTTTCGTCCTGCCGTTCGTTATCAGCATTTCCGCCGTGGGCCTAACCGGGCTTTACGCATCAGGCCTGCTCCAGGGGCGCATGGAGATTTCCAACAGCGTCCTACAGTCGCTGACGGGATTCAAGAATCTCTATGGCTCGATGGATGATTTCCTGCGCATCACCAACGCGCAGCAGCGCGACAAGCTCTATGAAGACATCAAGTCGCAGCAGAGCGTGCTCAATTCGACCCTCGGCCAGCTCGGCGATGAGGCGGAAGGCCGCGACAACCTGACCGGAGCCGCCGCCAAGACAGCCGACATGTCCAACCTCGTCGGCCGGCTCTGGTCGCTGCACGAGCAGGAACTCTCGCTGCGCAAGACGATCGACGACGCGCAGCGCGCTTTGATCAGCGCCCGCTTCAACGTCAACTTCAACAGCCAGCAGCTTGAAGACCAGATGCGCCAGGATCAGGCGGACGCCACCTCGACCCTGCGCTCGGCCGACCGGCTGCTGAAGGGCGGCGATCTGCTGGTCTCCGTGACGGAGGATTTCAACAAGGCGGCGACGCCGGCCGACAAGGTCAAGCTTCTGAAGGATCGCCTGCCGGACCTGAACAGGGCGCAGCGCTCCATCGATCTCGCATTGCCGCAAAACCAGAAGAGCGTCGTCCAGTCGCTGGTGAGCACGATCAAGGATCTCACCGCTTTCACCGAAAGCACCGACGTTCCGACCGATGATACCGTTGCCAATATCAGCAGGCTGCTGTCGCGCTTCCGCCAGACTTCGACCTACACGCAGCTGACGGCGACGCAGATGATGCGTCAGGCGACCACGACCTTCGTGTCGCTAGATGCTCGCGTCGCGCAGACCAATTCGGTCCTGCAGGATACGCGACGCCTTGAAGACTCCATCTATTCGCTGCAGCTCGTGCTTGCCGATTTCAATGCCAATACCAACAAGGACAATCTCGTCCGGCTGCATCAGGAAGTCTCCAAGCTCGCCGGTGACATCGATACTCTGAATCAGAGCGCCAAGAGCATGGATTTTGCCGGCGATATCGACTCGGCCATTCGCCCGGCGATCCAATCCATGGATGATGCCGGCGGCAAGCTGGTCGGTACCATCACGCAGCGCATCGGCGAATATGCGACTGCCCGCCAGCAGCTCGATCAGGTATGGAGCGAGCTGACCGCATTCGCCGAGACGCAGAAGCAGAGCGCCGGCACCGAACGCAATCAGGCGAATTATATTTCCATCCTGGCAACTGCTCTCGGCATCATCCTTTCGGTTGCCGGCGGTATCGCGCTCGTCCTGACCCTGCAGCGTCCGATCGGCCAGATCACCGCCGCCATGCGCCGCATCGCCGACGGCATGCTGGAGACGTCGATCTCCGGCGAGCAGCGCCGCGACGAAATCGGCGACATGGCCCGCGCTCTCGGCATCTTCAAGGAAAACGCCATTTCGAAGATCCGCATCGAGGAGCAGAGCGACGAGGAGCGTACAGCCGCAGAGCATGAGCGCCAGCGCAACGATGCCGACAAGCGCGAGCTCGACCGCCAGATCGACTATGCCGTCAGCGAGCTTGCCGCCGGTCTTGAGCGTCTTGCCCAGGGCGATATCTCCGCGACGATCGATACCCCGTTCATCGGCCGTCTCGAGCAGCTCCGCCAGGATTTCAACAGCTCCCTGTCGCGCCTGCAGCAGACGCTGAGCCAGGTCCGCAGCAATGTCGAGATGATCCAGAGCAACGGCGCGCAGATGGCGGCCTCAGCCGAAGATTTGTCGAAGCGCACCGAACAGCAGGCCTCTTCGCTGGAGCAGACCGCCGCCGCGGTCGACCAGATCACCACGACGGTCCGTTCGTCCGCCGAGCGCGCCAAGGATGCGGATGCGATCGTACGCGAGGCCAAGCGCAGCGCCGATGACAGCTCCGTCGTCGTCGGCAACGCCATCGACGCCATGTCACGCATCGAGGACGCCTCCCGTCGGATCGAGCAGATCATCGGCGTCATCGACGAGATCGCTTTCCAGACCAACCTTCTGGCGCTCAATGCCGGTATCGAAGCCGCCCGCGCCGGCGAGGCCGGCAAGGGCTTCGCGGTCGTCGCCATGGAGGTGCGCGAGCTTGCGCAGCGCTCGGCCGCTGCCGCCAAGGAAATCAAGGGGCTGATTAACAAGTCGACCGAGGAGGTCAATTCCGGTTCGCAGTTCGTGCAGGAGGCCGGCTCGGTTCTCGCGCAGATCAGCAGCCAGATCGTGACGATCAGCCATCATGTGGAAATGATCGCCCGCGCCAGCCACGATCAGGCAAGCGCCCTGCAGGAGGTCAATTCCTCGGTCAACCACATGGACCAGATGACCCAGCAGAATGCCGGCATGGTGGAAGAGACCACGGCGGCGAGCCGAGAACTCGCCGGCGAAGCCGATGCCTTGTTGCACCTCATCCTGCAGTTCAAGATCGAGGCCGGCTACAGCGTAAACTACATGCGAGAGCAGGCGGCCTGACCGCAGTAATCATTGCCATCACAGGCGGGTTGGCCGATTTCCGGCGGATCCGCCTTTTTCATTGCTTCGTGACGGCTGCCTAAGGCGGCAAGCATCCGTCCGATCCAAATGAAGAGGCGCGGGGGCTCAAGCCCATAGTCGAGATAGAACAGATCCTCGTTTCGGCGCCTTTGTTCTTCGCGCGCCAGGTTTTGTATTTCCAAGGCTCTCGCCAGTGCGATGCCGTCCATCATGAGATGTCTCCTTCCTGTGAGGCATCCCTTCAACTACACATCGGAATTTTCTTTATAAACAGCCGTTTTCACCCTATGTTTTTCAATTATGAAAAATACGACATGGGATTCCTATCAGCTCTTTCTCGATGTCGCCCGGGGCGGTGGCCTCACCGGCGCCGTCGCGTCGAGTGGCCTCAGCCCGGCGACCATCGGCCGGCGCATGCTGGAACTGGAAGCGCAGATCGGCCGCCCGCTGTTCGAGCGCAGCCAGGCGGGTTACGCGCTGACGGGCGACGGCCAGGCGCTGTTCGATCAGCTGTTGGAGATGGAGGCCGCCGCCCGCAAGGTCGATAGCTGGCAGCGCGATGCCCAGGGCATGTCGGTCGTGCGCATCGCTGCTGGCACATGGGTCGGCTGGCTGCTCAGCCAGAACATGCCGACCATCTGCTCGGAGCGGGATAGTTTCCGCATCGACCTTTACCTTGGCGAGCGTCGCGCCAGCCTCGCCCATCGCGAAAGCGATATCGGCATCCGCGCCTTCGAGCCGCAGGAGACCAATCTCGCGGCGATCAAGACCGGCGATGTTGCCTATGCCGCCTATCAGGCCCGCAACATGCGTTTTTCCGGTCCGGCGCGCTGGATCGCGGTGGCGGAGGAGGAGGCGGTGTCGGCCTATCTGCGCTGGCCGCATCAGAACAAGCGCGAGGAAATCGCCTTCACGGTCAGTCGCCCGCGCTCGCTGCACGATCTGGTGCTCGCCGGGTCCGGTATTGCCGTGCTGCCCTGTTTCGTCGGCGATCAGGAGCCACGGCTGGCGCGCGTCGGCGAGGAAATCGCCGCGCTGCGCCATCGGCAATGGATCGTCATGAACAATGCCGACCGTCATCGCCGGGAAATCCGCACCGTGGTCGACCGCATGGCCAAGCTGTTGAAAAGCCATTCCGAACTGTTTGCCGGCAAGCGCCCGACCTATCTGTGAAAGAACCGGCGGCAACGGACCGCCGGTTCACTCTTCCTCAGCGCGCGGCGTCGCCCCAGCGATACTCGACCGTGGCGTCGTCGAGCTTCGCCTTCAGCTCCGGATCGAGCTTGAGGTCGATAGCGGCCAGCGTATCCGTCAATTGATCGGGACGGCTAGCGCCGATGATGGCCGAGGTGATGACCGGATTGGCTGCCACCCAGGCGACGGCAAGCTTGGTGAGCGAATGGCCGGCTTCTTCGGCGATGCCGCGCAGCTTTTCGATCGTCGCGAATTCGCGTTCGTGCCAATAGCGCTGCAGATAGTTGGTGCCGGCGTTGCGCAGCTGCGAACTGAAACGGCCTTCTGTCGGCGCGACATCATGCTTGTGCTTGCCGGTGAGAAGACCGCCGGCGATCGGATTATAGGGGATGACGGCGATGCGCTGCTCTTCGGCAAGCGGCAGCAGTTCACGCTCGATCTGGCGGAACAAGAGATTGTAGCGCGGCTGCACCGAGACAAAGCGGGCGGTGCGCAGAAAATCGGCGCGGCCGAGCGCCAGGGCCAGGCGATAGGCCAGAAAATTCGATACGCCGACATAGCGCGCCTTGCCCGAGCGCACGATGACATCGAGTGCCTCCAGCGTCTCGTCGATCGGCGTCTCGCGATCATCGGAATGCAGCTGGTAGAGGTCGACATAATCGGTGTCGAGGCGCCGCAGCGAAGCGTCGATAGCGTCGAGAAGATGTTTGCGCGACGCCCCTTGGTCCCAGGGAGACGGCCCGACCTTTCCGACGGCCTTGGTTGCGACGATGAAGCGGTCGCGCTTGCCCTTCAGCCAGCGCCCGACGATCTCTTCGGTGCGGCCGGCAAGCTGCTCGCCGCCGCCGAGCGGATAGACATCGGCGGTGTCGATGAAGTTGACGCCGGCATCGGCCGCCTTGTCGAGGATGGCATGGGCGATGTCTTCCTGCTCGATCTGCAGGCCGAATGTCATCGTGCCCAGGCACAGGCGCGAGACGCTGAGACCGGTATTGCCAAATTTCTGATACTGCATGATGAGCCCCTGATGATGGGTTTGAGTTTGCCCGCGGGCGGGATGGCGAAGCGGGTTTGAGACTGCTCGGGGAGGAGAACAGCTTGATGTTAGCAAAGCTGGTTTCCGTCTTCACCTGTGAAGCGGGCCTTGAGTTCACAATCGCGTGCGAACCGCATCGTCTCCTGGCCGGCCTCTTTCCAAAGCGATCAATCGCCTTCGGACAAAACCGCTAAAGCTCATGCCGGCTTGCTTTTTCCCTTGTAGCCTTCCGATTTCCTTTCTAGTCTAACGGGAAAAACAGAGGGTTGGGTATCGTCGGGATGCCCTTGAACAAAACAGGAGAGACTATGAAGTCCATGTTCGCACGGCTTGCAGCAACGGCTTTCGCGGTCGTTTCGCTGGCAACAGTCGCTCAGGCAGAAGACAAGGTCGTCAATATCTATAACTGGTCGGATTATATCGATAATTCGATCCTTGCGGATTTCACCAAGGAAACCGGCATCAAGGTCGTCTACGACACGTTCGACCAGAACGAGACGCTGGAAACCAAGCTGCTGGCCGGCAAAACCGGCTACGACGTCGTCGTCCCGACGGCCTATTTCCTGCAACGCCAGATCAAGGCCGGGGTATTCCAGAAGCTCGACAAGTCGAAGTTGCCCAACATCTCCAACATGTGGGATACGGTGCAGCAGCGCATCGCGACCTATGACCCCGGCAACCAGTATGCCATCGACTATATGTGGGGCACCAGCGGCGTCGGCTACAATGTCGACAAGGTGAAGCAGATCCTTGGCACCGATGCTGCACCCGACATCAACGTGATCTTCGATCCGGCGCTCGCGGCCAAGTTCAAGGATTGCGGCATCTACGTGCTGGATTCGCCGACGGACGTCATTCCGGCCGCCTTGCGTTATCTCGGTCTCGATCCGAATTCGACCAAGCAGGAAGACTTCAAGAAGGCTGAGGATCTCCTGACCTCGATCCGCCCCTTCGTGCGCAAGTTCCATTCCTCGGAATATATCAATGCGCTCGCCAACGGCGATATCTGCATCGCCTTCGGCTATTCCGGCGACGTGCTGCAGGCCCGTAACCGTGCCGCTGAAGCCAAGAACGGCGTCAACATCGGCTATTCGATCCCGACCAAGGGCGCGCAGATGTGGTTCGACGTCATGGCGATCCCGGCCGATGCGCCGCATGTCGAAGAAGCCCATATCTTCCTCAACTACATCATGAAGCCCGAAGTCATCGCCAAGGCCAGCAACTTCACCGCATACGCCAACGGCAACAAGGCATCGCAGCAGTTCGTGAGCAAGGACGTGCTTGATGATCCGGCCGTCTATCCGACCGATGCGGTCCGCGAGAAGCTGTTCACGCTGACCCCGTGGGACGCGAAAACGCAGCGCGTGGCAACGCGCTTGTGGACAAAGGTCACCACAGGCCAATAATTCGAAGCGGCCCGGACGGCAACGTCCGGGCCTTTCCTTATGAGGATAGTTCAGGAATCACGAGCGCGCCGGGACGGGGAAGAGCCGGCGCCGAAGCATTTCTAGGAAATTGCGCAGCGGTTTTCCGTCCGGAATGCGGAAATGCTCTAGGCAAGCCCATCAGGGCATCCATTTGGGGATAGATGATGAAGTCACTCGGTAATATCCGGCGTTCTTTTGCTCCTTGGACCGATCCTTCGGCCAAGCCTTACATTTCCTTCAAGAATGTGACGAAGAAGTTCGGTGATTTTACCGCCGTCGACGACCTCTCCCTGAATATCTACAATCGCGAATTCTTCGCCCTTCTCGGCGCCTCCGGCTGCGGCAAGTCCACGCTTCTACGCATGCTCGCCGGTTTCGAGCAGCCGACGACGGGCGAGATCGTGCTCGATGGCCAGGATCTGGCCGGCACGCCGCCTTATCGTCGCCCGGTCAACATGATGTTCCAGTCCTATGCGCTGTTTCCGCATATGTCGGTTGAGAAGAACATTGCCTTTGGTTTGCGGCAGGATGGTATGCCGAAGGCCGAGATCGACGACCGCGTCGCGCAGATGCTGAAGCTCGTCAAACTCGAGCAGTTTGCCAAGCGCAAGCCCAACCAGCTTTCCGGCGGCCAGCGTCAGCGCGTGGCGCTCGCCCGCTCGCTTGCCAAGCGACCGAAGGTGCTGCTGCTCGACGAACCCCTGGGCGCGCTCGACAAGAAGCTGCGCGAGGAAACCCAGTTCGAACTGATGGATCTGCAACAGAACCTGGGGCTCACCTTCGTCGTCGTCACCCACGATCAGGAAGAGGCGATGACCATGGCTGATCGCATCGCGGTGATGAGCCACGGCAAGGTGGTGCAGGTGGCGACGCCGGCCGAGATCTACGAGGCGCCCAATTGCCGTTTCGTCGCTGACTTCATCGGCGATGTGAACATCCTCGATGGCAATGTCACGTCGTCGCAATCGGGCATCGTCGAGATCGCGGTTGATGCGGGCTTCACCGTGCGCACGGCCGCCGGCGATACGCCATCGGCCGGAAGCCGCGCCAGCCTCGCGATCCGTCCGGAAAAGCTCAGGGTGTCGCCGCGGCCGCCCGCCAATGCATCCCTCAACGCCGCCGAAGGCGAGATCTGGGACATCGCCTATCTCGGCGACATGACCGTCTTCCACGTCAAGCTGAAGAGCGGGCAGGTCGTGAAGGCATCGTCGCTGAACGCGGTTCGCGCCGTGGAAGAGCCCTTCGCCTACGACCAGGACGTCTGGGTCTCCTTCGACGAAAATGCCGGCGTCTTGCTGAAGGATTGACCATGAGAGCGCTCGGTTCCCTAATCTATCAGCGCCTCGTCATCATCGTCCCCTACACGTGGTTGCTGCTCTTCTTTCTCGCGCCCTTCCTCATCGTCTTCCGCATTTCGCTGTCGACGAAGGCCCTGTCGGTGCCGCCCTATGACCCGTCCTTCGCCTGGAGCGACAGTTTCGCCGACTGGTGGGACAAGCTGCAGACCATGTCGTTCGACAACTACGTGTGGCTGACCGGCGACCCGCTCTACATGAACGCCTATATCGAGAGCCTGCAGATCGCCGGCATCTCAACGCTTCTGACGCTCATCATCGCCTATCCCATCGCCTATGGCATGGCGCAGGCCCCGCGCACGATCCGCCCGACCCTGTTGATGCTGGTCATCCTGCCCTTCTGGACGAGCTTCCTGATCCGCGTCTATTCCTGGATGTCGATCCTGAGCACCACGGGGCTGTTGAACCAGCTGCTGATGGCGCTCGGTATCATCCACCAGCCGCTCGTCATCCTCAACACCAATACCGCCGTCTATATCGGCATGGTCTATTCCTACCTGCCGTTCATGGTGCTGCCGCTTTATTCTTCACTTGAGAAGATGGACGGCACGCTGATCGAGGCGGCGCAGGATCTCGGCTGCACGCCGATCGGCGCCTTCTGGCGCGTCACGTTTCCGCTCTCCATTCCGGGCGTCGTCGCCGGCTGCATGCTGGTCTTCATTCCGGCCGTCGGCGAATTCGTCATCCCCGATCTGCTGGGCGGCTCGCAAACGCTGATGATCGGCAAAGTGCTCTGGACGGAATTCTACAGCAATACCGACTGGCCGCTGGCCTCGGCGGTGGCGACCATCCTGCTTCTGGTGCTGGTGGTGCCCATCGTCTTCTTTCAGCATTTCCAGGCCAAGGCCGACGAGAAGGGGAGATAACCAATGATCCGCTGGTCCCGCTTCAATATCGTCTCGGTCACGCTCGGCCTGGCTTTCCTTTACCTGCCGATCCTGCTGCTGGTCATCTATTCCTTCAACAGTTCGCGCCTCGTCACCGTCTGGGGCGGCTTCTCGACACAGTGGTACGTCCACCTCTTCAGCAATGACGTCATGCTGAGCGCCGCATGGCTGACGGTGCGCATCGCGCTGCTGTCGGCAACCATTGCCACCGTGCTCGGCACGTTCGCGGCCATCACCTTGGTCCGCTACACGCGCTTCCGCGGCCGTATCCTGTTCTCGGGGATGATTTACGCGCCGCTCGTCATGCCCGACGTCATCACCGGCCTGTCGCTGTTACTGCTCTTCGTAACGTCAGGCGTCGACCGTGGCTTCTGGACGATCGTCATGGCGCATACGACGCTGACCATGTGCTTCGTCGCCGTCGTCGTGCAGTCGCGCCTTCTGACCTTCGATCGCTCGATCGAGGAGGCGGCGCTGGATCTGGGCGCGCCGCCGGTGCGCACCTTCTTCGAGGTGACGCTGCCGATCATCGCGCCGGCCGTCTTCTCGGGCTGGGTGCTGGCGCTGACCCTCTCGCTCGACGATCTGGTGATTGCAACCTTCGCATCCGGCGCCGGCGCCAAGACGCTGCCAATGCTGATCTACAGCCAGGTCAAGCTTGGAGTAACGCCGGAAATCAACGCCATCTGCACCATCCTGATCGGCGTGGTCGCCGTCGGCGTCATCTGCGCCTCCATCGTGACCAAGCGTCGCGAGGTTCAGCGGCAGCGGGATGAACAGGCCGCCGCCGCGGCCTGAGGCCGACGAGGCAGGCTATTGCTGCGGCTGTGCCGGCTTCTGCAGGAGTGTCGCAACCGGCGAAATCACCGGATTCGGCCAGCTGCCACCGATGAAGAAGGGCAGCATCGGCAGTTCGTCGGCATCGGAGGGCGATGTCGCCTCGATTGCGCCGGAAAGCGCCAGACCGTTGGTGCGGAACGGAACGACGCCATTGAAGCTGATCGTTTCGTTGCGGCCCGTGATGGCTGCATTCTGCACCTCGGCAGAACCCTTGGCGAAACTTGCATCGACATTGATGCTGTCGAAGTCGAAGGATGAATCGGCGATGTCGCTCATCCGGAAGAAGGCCTTTTCGGCGGCAAGCGTCCGGAAGGTTGAGATATCGAACTGGCGAAACGACCCTGCCGACGACGTGAAATGCAGGGTGCCGGCGACGTCGCTGAGGTTCGCAACCCAGATCGGCTTGGTGGTGCTGAGCGAAAGATCGAGCGACGCCGATGACGGCATCGGCAGCGGACCTATCAGCTTCAGCCGCGTGAAGAGACCGCCGAAATCCGCATTTCGGATCGATATCTGCAATTTGCCGCCGCCGTCGAAATCGCCCGGAGCGACCTCGAGATGCGCCGTCAGCGACCCGCTTTCGAAGCCGCTGTCGCCGATGTCGAACTTGGCCTTGCCGCCTGCCACCAGCAGGCTGGCGCCGATATTCTCGAACCGGAAGGGCCCCAGAGCCGCCTTGTTCGATGAAAGGCGCATATCGAGATCGAGCCGCTGCAACGGATTGCCGTTCAGCAGCGCGTCGATGGCGGTTTCGGCCGCAAGACGCATGGAGAAGGCGGCCAGAAACGGATTGAGGTTCATCTGGTCGAAGGCTAGTGTGCCGGAAATCTTCGGCTTGCCCGCTTTGGTGTAGTTCAGGTCCATGATGCCGGAGGCTGTGGAATCATTGATCTTGAAGCTGAGATTGTTGAAGCGCAGGCCGTTGTCGATCGCCGCGATATTGGCGCTGAGCGAAATATTCTTGAGAGCGTCGGCGGCCGGCAGGCGCTGGCCGCTCCAGGCGATGAAGGAAGGCACATTCGGCACGCTGAGGTCCAGGTTGCCCGACAGAGCCGAGAAGTCCGATATGCTGGTGACGCCGGTATAAGTCCAGCTGATCACCGGCGAGACGAAGCTGGTCGTGGTGTTCACGTTCTTGCCGGCAAAGAAGAGCAGCGGCTGCGCCGAATCGAAATTCAGCTTGATGTCCTGGCCGTTGAAGCGGGCAAGGATGACGGCGCTCAGCGCCTGGGAAAGCCGCGGCCAGGAGATGTCGGCATTGACCGCGCCCAGCTTGTAGATGTTGCCGCTGCGCTCGTCGGTCATCTCGACGCTGCCGTCCTCGATGGTCAGCATGCCGATGGCGGCGTCCTGATCCTTCCGCATCGGCAAGCCCTGGCCGGAAGACGTTTCCACCTGCTCGATCGCCTTGGAAAGACGGCCTTCGTTCGTCCAGTCGATCAGGCCGTTTTCGTCACGGCGGATATAGAGGATGGGGCGCAGGAAATGGAATTCGTGAAAATGCGCGTGCCCCCGGATCGCCGACCACAGGGAGAAATCCGCTGAAAGACTGTCGACATGGCCGAGGACTTTGCCGTTGCGCGTCGGCTCGCGGATAGTGACCTGATTGAGAGTCACGCGCGGCGTCGGCCAGAATTCCAGCGTCGGATCGCCCTCGATCTGGGCGCGATATCCCGTCCAGTCCGACAAGGCCTTCTCGATGCCGGAGCGCACCAGCCCACTTGAAATCAGGAAAGGCGCGGTCGCTCTGAAGACAGCGAACACGATGAGGATCGTGAGAAGAATGATGCCGGTCGTGCGAGCAACGGCAGGCAGCCAGCGTGAGGCCGAACGCATCGTCAACCGCCATCTATTGTTTTTCGAAGCTCTCATGATCCCGTGGAGACTCTTGAACTGATAGGGATAATCTGCCTGAGTTTGCCGGATATAGGAAATGTTTGTCGGATGCAAACACCACGCACTGGCAATACCCACAACACCGTGATTTTATAATGCGCTGCAGCATCGCTATATAGAGCGAAAAGCGGGAGAGAGAAATATGCAGGATCAGCAGCCGCTCTGGACGCCGACGGAGGAGTTTCGCCGCCAGAGCCCGATGTTTGCCTTCATGCAGGAGTGCAACCGCCGTTTCGGCCTGTCGTTGTCCGACTTTGCCGGCCTCCACGGCTGGTCCATTGCCGACCGCGAAAACTTCTGGTCGGCAGTCTGGGATTTCTGTGGCGTGAAGGGCAGGCGGGGCGAGCGGGCGCTGATCAATGGCGACCTCATGCTGGAAGCCCGCTTCTTTCCCGATGCCGAGCTGAACTTCGCCGAAAACCTTTTGTCGCGCAGCGGCGAGGGCGATGCGCTTGTCTTCTGGGGGGAGGACAAGGTGCGCGATCGCTGGTCATGGGATCGATTGGCCGCGATGGTATCCCGCCTGCAGCAGGCCTATCGCGCCGAAGGCGTCGGCAAGGGAGACCGCGTGGCGGCGATGATGCCGAACATGCCGGAAACCATCGCCTTCATGCTGGCGGCCGCGTCGATCGGCGCGATCTGGTCTTCCTGCTCCCCGGATTTCGGCGAGCAGGGCGTCATGGATCGTTTCGGCCAGATCGAGCCGAAGCTCTTCATCGCCTGCAGCGGCTATTGGTATGGCGGCAAGCTGCAGGACATCACCGCCAAGGTCAGTGCCATTGCCCAGCGCCTGAAGGCGCCGACTGTTATCGTGCCTTATGCCGGCAATGCCGAGGTGGTCGTCGCAGCAACGCCGGGCGCGCGGACGCTTGAAGATCTGGTCGCGCCCTTCGAGCCGAAGCCGGTCGAATTCGAGCCAGTCTCCTTCTCCCATCCGCTGTTCATCCTGTTTTCCTCGGGCACCACCGGCGTTCCGAAGTGCATCGTGCATTCCACTGGCGGCGCGCTGCTGCAGCTCATCAAGGAACATCGCCTGCATTGCGGCGTCGTGCCGGGGGAAAAGGTCTTCTATTTCACCACCTGCGGCTGGATGATGTGGAACTGGCTGGTGACCGGCCTTGCCGCTGGCGCGACGCTCTGCCTCTATGACGGATCGCCCTTCGCCCCCGACGGCAACATCCTCTTCGACTATGCTCAGGAAGAAAAATTCGCACTCTTCGGGACCTCGGCGAAATATATCGATGCCGTGCACAAGAGCGGCCTCACGCCGAAGACCTCGCATGATCTTTCAAATCTGCGGTTGATGACCTCCACCGGCTCGCCGTTGTCGCCGGAGGGCTTCTCCTTTGTCTATGAGGGCATCAAGGACGACATTCAGCTCGCCTCCATCTCCGGCGGCACCGACATCGTTTCCTGCTTCGTGCTCGGCAATCCCCTCCAGGCGGTCTGGCGCGGCGAGATCCAGGGGCCGGGCCTCGGCCTTGCCGTCGATGTCTGGAACGACGAGGGCAAGCCGGTGCGCCAGGAGAAGGGTGAGCTGGTCTGCACCAAGGCCTTCCCCTCCATGCCGGTCATGTTCTGGAACGATCCGGAGCGCGCAAAGTATCGCGCCGCCTATTTCGAGCGTTTCGACAATGTCTGGTGTCATGGCGACTTCGCCGAGTGGACAGAGCATGGCGGCCTCGTCATTCACGGCCGTTCGGACGCGACCCTCAATCCCGGCGGCGTGCGCATCGGCACGGCCGAGATCTACAATCAGGTCGAGCAGATCCCGGAAGTTCTCGAAGCGCTCTGCATTGGCCAGGAATGGGACGATGACGTGCGCGTCGTGCTCTTCGTCCGCCTCGCTTCCGGCGTTTCGCTGACCGAGGAACTGGTCAAGACGATGAAGACTCGCATCCGCACCGGCGCTTCTCCGCGTCACGTGCCGGCCAAGATCATCGCCGTTGCCGATATTCCCCGCACGAAATCCGGCAAGATCGTCGAGCTGGCGGTGCGCGAAGTCGTGCATGGCCGCCCGGTCAAGAACAAGGAAGCGCTCGCCAATCCGGAGGCGCTTGATCTCTTTGCGGAGCTCGAAGAGCTCAAAAGTTAAGGTGGGCCTTAAAACTGAGGGGCAAACGATGACCCTCATTTGGTAACTTGCCGTTAAGAAAGCTTGGTCAAAGGTAAAAGCCGACTTGAGACCGTTCGCATGAGCTGGAGCGGATTGGAGCTGCCCTTGGCTCCCGAGACATGAAGTTTGCCGACTCGAGCTTGCTTTCGACAGCATAAACTTCAAAGGCAGCGCGATTCGCTGCCTTTTTTTCGTTTCGTTCCGCACGAAAACGCCTCTCCTCTGTACATTATCGCGGTGAGCAAGTATGTGCACGGCTGAAGAAGAGGTTCGCGACGTGCGAGCCACGATGATCGCCGCCTGCTGGCGCGCGAAGAATTCCGAAAGACAGATGATGACTGATTTCGAAGGCATCGCTCCGGCGATTGCCCAGGCTTTGGCGAAGCGCGGTTACGAAACGCTGACGCCGGTGCAGAAGGCCATGCTTGATCCGGGCCTCGCCGGCAAGGACGCGCTCGTTTCCGCCCAGACGGGTTCGGGCAAGACGGTTGCCTTCGGCCTGGCGCTGGCGCCCGGCCTGCTCGATGGCTCGGAGCGCTTCGGCCCCGCCGGAGCGCCGCTGGCATTGGCGATCGCCCCGACGCGCGAACTGGCGCTGCAGGTCCAGCGCGAGCTGGAATGGCTATATGCGCTGACCGGTGCAACGATCGCCTCCTGCGTCGGCGGCATGGACATGCGTACCGAGCGGCGCACACTGGAACGCGGCGCCCACATCGTCGTCGGCACGCCCGGCCGCCTCTGCGACCACATTCGCCGCAACTCGCTCGATATTTCCAAGCTGCGCGCCGTCGTTCTCGACGAGGCCGACGAGATGCTCGATCTCGGCTTCCGCGAGGATCTGGAATTCATTCTGGAAGCCTCGCCCTCCGAGCGCCGCACCCTGATGTTTTCCGCGACCGTGCCGCGCTCGATCGCCAAGCTCGCCGAAAACTACCAGCGCGACGCCGTCCGCATCGCCACTGCTTCCGAAGCCAAGCAGCATGTTGATATCGACTACCGCGCGCTGACCGTGGTGCCGAACGACAGGGAAAACGCCATCATCAACGTGCTCCGCTATTATGAGGCGCGCAACGCCATCGTCTTCTGCTCGACGCGTGCCGCCGTCAATCATCTGACGGCGCGGTTCAACAATCGCGGTTTCTCGGTCGTCGCCCTCTCGGGCGAACTCAGCCAGAACGAGCGCACCCATGCGCTGCAGGCCATGCGCGACGGCCGCGCCCGCGTCTGCATCGCAACCGACGTTGCCGCTCGCGGCATCGATCTGCCGGGCCTTGAGCTGGTGGTGCACGCCGATCTGCCGACCAACCCGGATACGCTGCTGCACCGCAGCGGCCGTACCGGCCGCGCCGGCAACAAGGGCGTCAGCGCCCTCATCGTGCCGCTCAGCGCCCGCCGTCGCACGGAACGTTTGCTGGAAGCCGCCCGCATCCGCGCCACCTGGGCAAAGCCGCCGTCCGCCGACGAGGTGAGCCAGCGCGACGACGAGCGTCTTCTCGCCGATCCGGTCTTTGCCGGGCCGCTTGCCGAGGACGAACAGTCGATCGTCCAGCAGCTGCTGGAGCGTCACGGCGCCGAGCAGGTCGCCGCAGCCTTCCTGCGGCAGTACCGCGCCGGTCACTCCGCGCCCGAGGAATTGCAGGATGTGCCGGCAGAAGGCGAGCGCAGAAAGCCCCGCCGCGACGATTTCCCGGTCACGCCTCGCGATGAGGGTTCTTCCGGCGGACGAAATGACTTTACCGACGGCGTCTGGGTTTCGCTCTCCGTCGGCCGCAAGCAGAATGCCGAGCCGCGTTGGCTGATCCCCATGCTTTGCCGCAACGGCAACCTGACCAAGCGCGATATCGGCGCGATCAAGATGCAGCCGGAGGAAACCTTCGTCGAGCTTGCGCCTGAGGGAGCCGAGCGCTTCCTCTCGGCCATCGGCCCGGACAAGACCCTTGAGCGCGGCATCCGCGTCAAGCAGCTCGCCGGCATGCCGGATTTCCAGGCCAAGCGGGAAGGCGGCTTCGCCAAGAAGAAGCCTTTCGCCGACAAGGGGCCTCGCTCGAACGATGCCCCCAAGCCGAAATGGAAGTCCGATCGCAAGCCGGAGCGAGCACATGCCGGCGAGGGCAGCGTTTCGGAACGCGCAGACAAGAAGCCCTGGGCGAAAAAGCCCGGCAAGTCGCCTTTTGCCAAGGACGACAGCCCGCCGAAGGGCGGCAAGCCGAATTCCAGGGCCGCACGCAAGGCTGCGAAGACGAGGGGCGAATAATCTATGGCAGCCGCGCTGAAATAAGCGCGGCACGCCCACTGCCGTTGTCGCTATCTTGCTGCGACGACCACATCGCAGGCAGCGAATGAGCCGGACTGGCGGTAGACGTTGAGAAAATCTCTGCTGCTAGAACTCGGCTGGTAAGATAGAAATCGGCGACTTTTGGAGTGTGTTGCACTCGGTGCCGGATTTTCTGATACGTAGCCTTCGACCTGATGATACCGACGCCATTGTCGGCCTGTACGAAGCAGCGTCCGCACGGGATATCAATATCGGGCCGATTACGGCGGCCCAATGGACAGACTTCGTGCAGCGCCCTCACAATAAAGGCGGGCAGGATTTCCGGGTTGCCGTCCAAGACAATCAGCTCATCGGCCTGGCAGAGTCCTCCTTGCGCGATCAGGACGGCCGTCAGGTCCGCTTTTTCAAGCTGGTGATTGACCCTTCGAGGCGTCGGCAAGGTGTGGGAACGGCTCTCTTGAAGGAGCTCCTGGCGCTGAATGCTCGCGACAGCGCTCTCTCGTTTCAGACATTGGCGGCCAGCGATTGGCGCGACGGCCTTGCTTTTCTGGAAAGGCTTGGCTTTCTGCATATCGAGTCCGAGATCACCATGCGGTGCTTGTCATTGTCGGCGCAGACGCCCGTTTTGCCTGATGCGGTCGTTGTTGAGCGCATCGAGGCACCATGGCATCTGGCGGCTGAGGTCGCGGATCTCCACAACGCCGCCTTCGCCTTGGACGTTGCGTTTCGAAGCTACAGCGTCGGCGAGATGCAGCAGATTCTGGCGGAGGAAGGCCAAGTGCTTTGGGTCGTCAGGGACCACTCCCGCATTCTGGGTTACTGTCGAATGGAGTGCGAACCAGGCTTGATCTGGCTTGAGCAGATCGCCATTGATCCGGGCCATCAGAGCCGCGGTCTTGGGATGGCGCTCGCCTATGGAGCATTGCAAGCTGCTGGGATTGATCACGGCCGCCCCGCCGGCCTCAATGTTTCCAGTGTTAACGGCAAGGCGCGATCGATGTATCGGAAACTTGGCTTCGCGATCCGCCGGGAGGTTCGCCGATACAGCGTATCGCAGCTGGATCTGATAGGCCGCATGGCGATAGCCCGATGACTTGAAGGCCGACGGCGCTCTTGCAAGGCTGCTCACTCGCGCGGAGAACAGCCCCGACCGCTCTCCTATGACGTGAAGCTGAGATCATCGGCCGGGTTCATCGCCGCCGTTGACCCAATAGTGCTGGGATATGTTCCGACCGTTTTCGAGGATGTGAGCGGCAATTTCCGGATTGCCGCCCATGAAGGTTTCCGGATCGGCTCCGCACAACAGAAGGAAAAGCTTCTGGTGCGCGACGGAGGCAAAGTATTCATATGCAGGCGGGACCTCCTGCGATCCGATGGATCGTAGGTCTTCGGCCGCTTGTTTGCTGGCGTCCTCGATCGCCTTGTAGATCGTCGTCAACATGGCCCGTTCGGCTCGGTCCTGAATGTCCAGATATTGTTTCTCGGCCGGTGTTGGAACGGGGCAGCTGTTGCTCACGATATGCATCTCCTGCGTGAATTGTGCGGTAGGCTAATGCCTTTTAATTGTGTCCGCTTTACGCTGCAGGCAAGAGATTTCAATCGGACAGCTCGTGCTGAGGGCGGACAGATTGTAGTGGTAGTTAGGTGCCCTATTTGGTGTTGCGGGCCGTCTTGTCGATGGCGATCTTGCTGGATTTCAAATGTGAATGCCCTGCGCCGCGGGGGCTGGAGGGGCAATGTACCGATTTTTTGTGCGCGTGATTGCGGCGCTTGGACTTTCCCTCAGTTCGGCGGCGGCAATGGACGCTAATCTGATCAAGAAATTTCATGATGCCGTGCATATCGGGGATATCGCGGCAGTCAGAACGATGCTTGCGAGCGATCCGGCTCTAGCGACTTCAGCCGATCAGTACAAATTCCAACCCATCCACCTTCTCGACATGTATTTCGAGCCAGAAATTCTTGATCTCCTGCTCGCCAATGGAGCCGATATCAATGCGAAGAACGAAGACGGCGTCACGATTCTCCACATCATCACCGATCCGGATGCCGTGGATGTCCTGATCAGAAAGGGCGCTCAGATCGAGGCGCGTGACAAGAATGGCCGAACGCCTTTGATCATGCAGGCGAGCGAAAAGCAAAATGGCCCCGACGTGGTCGAGGCCCTGCTTGCACACGGCGCAGATCCGAATGCCAAGGATGACAAAGGCAAGACGGCCCTTTTCATTGCGCGGGAAAGCGGCGATGAGGAGCTTATCGACCTACTGTTGAAGAGCGGCGCCAAAGACTGATGTTGTGGGCGGATCGCAGTTATGAGGAGCTGCGTCGGCCGCCTCATCTGCGAGATGTCAGCCACACCCCCACCAGCGTTACCGCCAATCCGACGAACATCGCTGTCGTCAATGGTTCGGAAAACAGCGCCCAGGCCCATAGCATGGTCACGGGCGGGCTGAGATAGATGGCGGCGCTGACCTGCGCCACCGGGAAGAGGCGCAGGCTGGTATAGTAGACCGAATAGGCGACGAAGGTTGCGAACAGGATCAGCCATATGACGCCGATCGCGAAGCCCCGCGTCATCGGCGGGGCGATATCACCCTGCATCATCGCGCAGATGCCGAACAGCACCGAAGCGGTCAGGGTATGGATGCAGAGGCTTTGATGAACGGGCATATGCCCTGTTCGCTGCCGCTTGTGCAGCACCGATGCGAAGGCAAAGATCAGCATGGAACCGACAGTCAATCCATAGGCCCAGATCGGAGCCGCACCGAAGCTGAGGCTATCAAGCGATACGATCAGCACGCCTGCGACCGCGATTGCCGTTCCCAGCCATTGGCGCCGGCTCAGCCGCTCCCCCAGGACCGGTTGGGAGAGAGCCGCAATCGCGAGCGGCAGCAGATCGGAAATCAGCGCCACCAGCCCCGTCGGCACCCGCTGTTCGATCGCAAGCGCAAACCCGCCGAGATAGAGGAAAACCGACATGACGCCGAACAGCATTTGCTGCCCGATTGCGCGCATCCGCATTCTCGGCCCGATCGCCAGAGCAAAAGGCAGCAGGATCAGGCCCGACAGAAGTGTCCGCCAGAACAGGACCAGCATGACGCTCGCCTCCTGGCTGGCATAACGGATGCCGATGAAGCCGGAACTCCAGCTGAGGATCAGGATCACGGCCATTACGGGCCAAAGGAAGCGGCGTTCGTTTGGCGCTGGCTGCGCTAGGCTTTGGTCCGTCATCATGGTCTCGATCGAATGGCTTTCACGGCCAGCCATAAGCGAGAGCAGGCTCGAATACACATGACAAATATCGATTGCAGCATGACATTTCAGTCGTATAGCTCATGACGATTTGCCAGATGTCGCCGGAACATGCATTCTTTTCGGACGACGACCACTCTAGCCGAAGCCGAGTTTGCCATGACCGAATTCAACAGCCGACGCCTGGAAATCGATGCCCTGCGCGCGCTATGGGCAATCCGCCATCACGGCGGCATCACCCGCGCGGCGGAAGCCCTCGGCCTGTCGCAATCCGCCGTCAGCCACAAGATCAAGAGGCTCGAGACGAGCCTTGATTGCGATCTCCTCAGCCGCAAATCCGGAGCGCCGGTATTCACCGCAGCGGGTGACGATCTGCTCGAATATGCCGGGCGTATCCTCGGCCTGCATGACGAGGCGCTGCTGAGCCTGTCGAAGACGTCGCTTGCCGGCCGCGTCGCCCTCGGCCTGACCGAGGATACGACCTGCACCGATCTTGCCCGCATATTGGGGCGCTTCCGCCGTCTGCATCCGAATGTTTCCGTACGCACCAAGGTTCGCATGAGCCTCGTCCTGCGGGGAATGTTGGAGCGGGGAGAGCTCGACGCGGCCATCATCCAGGTCTTCGCCCACGAGGTCCGCCCGACCGATGTCGTCCTTTTTCGCGAGCAGCTGCATTGGGTCAAGCATCCCGAGCTGTCCTTGCCGCTGGATGAACCCGTCCCGTTCCTCTCCTTCGACGAGGAATGCTTCTATCGCCGATGGGCGCTCGACATCGGACAGGACGGCGGTGCGGTGCTTGAAACCGTATTTGAGTGCACCAGCTCGGCAGGGATTGTCGCGGCTGTCAGCGCGGGCTTGGGCGTGGCGCTTCTTAACGGCCGTCATTTGCAGCCAGACATGGAGATCATCACCCAGGGCCTGCCGGCCCCACCTGCCTTGGCCTATGTGGTGCGCCGCGGCCGCAAGGTGAGAAATCCCGCGCTCGATACGCTCGTTGGAGAAATCGAGAGCGAGATCAGCCGTTATGGAGGGCTGGCACTGGCGAGTTGAGCGGGTCGGCCCTCTGTCGATCGGGAATCGATGCCTCTGTTCCGGCAGCATCCCATCGAATGCGGTGATGTTTGATAGAGAAAGCCGATGTTCTTGCTGGAAGTTTGCAGCCATTACGCGATTGGGGCAGAGTATCCTCTTCTACCGGATAGCGGGATGGAGCGGCTTACCCATGCTGATCGGCTCATGTCACTGCGGCAAATCAGGCTGGACGCTCGAAGGCGATCCGGGCTCGATCACCGCCTGCAACTGCACGCTCTGTCGCCGCTATGGCGCGCTGTGGGCCTATGACTATGAAGGGGAGCGGATTTCCGTAACGGGATCGACGGCCTCCTATGCCCGCGCGGAGAAGGAGCCGACCCTCGAAATATTGTTCTGCCCGTCCTGCGCCAACGTCTTGAGCTGGCGTGGCCTGCGGCTTCAAAGGGATGGCCGCCGGCGCATGGCCGTCAATCTGCGACTGGCGCCGCCGGATCTGGTCGCCGACCTGCCGATCGATCACTTCGATGGGCTCGACACGTTCGAAGATCTTCCTTCGGACGGTCGATGTGTGCGCGACCTCTGGTTTTGACGGCGAGCCGAGGTTTTCTCAGTTGGCCAGCACCCTCGGCGAGGGGAAGGTGATCTCGACCAGCGTGCCCTCGTTCGGGGCCGAATTGATCGAGAAGGTCGCGCGGTTGGCGTCAACCATCGCCTTGGTCAGCGGCAGGCCGAGGCCCGTGCCGTCGCCGCGCTTGCGCGCGTTGGTGGAGACCTGCCGGAAGGGCTTCATTGCCTGCTCCAGCTCCGAGCGCGTCATGCCGACGCCCGTATCCCGGATGCGCATCACGACGCTGCCATTGCCTTCATAGGCTGTCGATACAACGATCTGGCCGCCCGACGGGGTGAAACGGATGGCATTCGCAAGGATGTTCAGCGCGATCTGCTTGATGGAGCGCAGGTCGGCGACGACATTCGGCACGGCCTGCGACAAAGCGGTGCGGATGATGACGCGTTGGCTGTTGGCCTGCGGCTGCACCAGCGATACCGCCTCGGTGATCGCTTCGTTAAGACCGACGGAGGCGAAATCCAGGTCCATCTCGCCGGCTTCGATCTTGGAGATATCCAGGAGATCGTTGACGATATCGAGCACATGCCGGCCGGAGCGGCCGATATCGGTCGCATATTCGACATAGCGCGAGTGGCCGATCGGCCCGAAGCGCTCGCCGGCCATCATGTCGGAAAAGCCGATGATGGCGTTGAGCGGCGTGCGGATTTCATGGCTGACGCGGGCCAGGAAGTCCGTCTTGTGCGCATTGGCGGTTTCGGCGGCACGCTTGGCATTGCGCAACTCTTCCTCGGTTCGCTTCCATTGCGTGATGTCGCGGATGACAGCGCAGTAGCCGTTCGAGGAATTCAGCCGGCCCATGGTCATGAACAGCGGCACGAAGCCGCCAGAGGCCTCGCGGCCGATCACTTCGCGGCCGTCGTTGAGCACGCTGGCAACGCCATGGCCCGAGAGTCCGCCGAGATAATCAAGCACAGCCTTCTGGCTCTCATGCGCAAACAGCATGACGAAGGGTTTGCCGCGCGTTTCCTGATCGTCATAGTTGAAGAGAGCACTCGCGGAGCGGTTCATCGAACGGATCTCGCCGTCCTGGCCGATGATGATGACGCCGTCCGTCGCCGTCTCCAGAGTCGAACGCAGTTCCTCGATTTCGACCTGCAGCTTGGCGACCTTTTCGAGGATGCGCTCGGGGCGGGCTTCTTCGGGGATCGGCGGCGGCGTTGGCGGCTCGCTCCGTTCCACCGGCATCAGCGCCAGCATCAAGGCCGTGCCGTCGTCCCAGCGGATCGATTGCAGCCGGGCCGTAACAGGCACCAGCGCATCGTCGGCGCGCACGACCATCATCGTGCCGGGCTGCTCGGTCTTGCCCTCGAGATCGTTGCGCTGCAGCAGCGCATCCAGCCCGCCGACCTGTTCGAGCTCGTCGAGGTTCTCGTAGCCGGTCAGCCGCAGGAATTCAGGATTGCCATGGATCAGCCGGTCGCCGGCATGAACGAGGATGGCAAGCGGCAGCTGATCGACGATATCGGGCGACAGGCCGGAGCGCATCTTCACGCGCGGTGGGATGCTGTTGCTCAGAACATCGAGCGGATCGAAATCCTCTTCCGGCTCGGCCGATGTCGGCGAAGCTTCGCCGCCTGCTTTCGGGCCGCTTTCGTCTGAGGCCTCGATAAATTTCACAACCGGCGTCGATGCTTTTTCTTCCGCGCTTGGCGCAACTGGCTGACCGTCATCGGCGTGGCCATTTCCATCTGCCGCTTCGGAGAGAATCTCGTCGGCCGCATTCGGCTGCGGGGTGATATCGGCAGCTTCTTCGTGCCGCTCGTCGTGAGGCTGTTCCGACGGCGGTTCCGTGCGCTTGCCGAAAGGCTCCAGCTGGCGGGCGATCTCGCGGAAGGCGGCCTGCTCGCTGAGCGACAGGGCAGCTTGCGTCAACGTCCGGCGCTCGTGCAGGCGAACGACCTTGTCCGATTCCCGACGGCCCGGCGTCTCGGAAATCCGCAGGGCAGGGGGTTCGTAACGCGGGGCCGCATCAGCTCCCGTGGTATCCTGCGTTGGGCTTTCGATTTCTTCAATGGCCGGAGGCGTCTCGGCTTCGGAAGCCGGCTGCTCGTTCGAGGCAGCTTCCGTTTCTGTCGGCATTTCAGCGACGGCGTCATCAACTTCATGCGCGCCAAGCGCCATGCCGCGCTTCATCGGATCTTCGACGGCATCCGCCAGACGGACGACACCGAAACCACGGAAGCCGTCGAATTCGCGGCTGCGCGTATAGGTAGGCAGGGCGGCGAGATCGACCGGCACGGTCAGGCTCGTGCCTTCTACCGGCCAATAGATCGTACGGCCGGACCACGTATCGCGCCGCGCCAGCAATTCGGCGATCTTGCCATCCGGATCGAGATTGAAACGGCGGGCGACATCGGCAAAGGCCGTCCCGGCGATCTGGGCGGCATGCGGTCCCACGGCATCGGCGAATTCGCGGGAAACCTCGCTGAAGTTGCCGACGGCATCGATCTTCCAGACGAAGCGGGTGGCGCGCCCGTTTCGCTTGAAGCTGAAGCCTTGCGTGGGAGTATTTTCAATGGCGACTGGAGCTTCCGGCCGAGGCGGCGCGGCCTCCGTCGTCTCTATGGTTGTGTGGTCCTCTTCGCCCGTTACCGTTTCGGGCTGAGACTCTGTGGCTGGAGCCTCGATATCGGCCACCACCTCGGGTTCGCTGCCGGGCGAGCCATGTGTGTCGGCTGCTTCTTCTTCTCCGGGTTCGTCCGAGTTTTGGACGATAGGCGCTGTCTCCTGTTGCTCGTCCGCCTGATATTCTGGCGTTTCGTCGAGCTCCTCGATGCCGGCCACCGCATCGATGACCTCGCCGGAGGGCGCGTTTGGAGCGACTTTCGGCTCCTCTTCCGCGGCCGCCGCTTCCAGCTCCTTGCGGGTTTCCTCGGCCTGCGGCTCCACGGCTGCAGCGGGGCGCCCCTGGCCGGCAAGGCTTCCTGTCGGATCGAGATGGCCGAGCGCCGTTTCGACGACAAACAACAGATGAAGGGCGGGAATCTCGGAGAGCTTGCCGATGGCGGCAGGCAGATAGCCGCGGCCCGTCGGGATTGGCCGCTTGATGAGCCGGTCCGGTTGAGCGCCGGCCATGGTCGTCAGCATCCGCGCTGTCTGCGGCGTCACGTCGAGCGTTCTGAAGCCGTGGGAGGCGGTAACGATTTCGCCGTCGCGGCCGATGACAGCCATGTGCGTATCGGGATCGTCGAACCCGTCGATCATTTGCTTGGCGCACTCGGCTGCCGTGAGCGGCTTCGAGGAGACCGGGGAGGAAAACAGCACGGCCTCTTCGCCGGCCTGGATGCGGATGAGCTCGACGGCCGCATTGACGACGGCGCGTTGGAAGCCCGAGGCCATGCGGATCAGGAAGGTGCGCTGGTCGCCGACCGCGCCGAGGCCGCGCGCCGTCGCTTCGATCTGGCGGAACGAGACGTCGCCGGACTTCGGCCCCTGCTCGACAAAATCGTAAATGACATCATAGCCGAAAAGGTTGGCGCCTGCGCCATTGGCCCAGAGCACGCGATCCATGCCGGTCGAGAACATGACCATGGCTTCACCGCGCGCGAAACGCTCCCGAACGCGCGGATGCACGGCAATGTCAATGAACGGATATTGAATTGCGGGCATTTTCCAACCTGTTTTGCGGGCGTGACCGCCTCTCGTGATTTAACGGTTTATTAATAACGGCGCCCCGCTTTTCGGTCCAGCGAAGGGCCCATCTTTCGGCCGGAAAGGTTAACGCGTTGTGCGTCGCACAAATATGTTGCACTGCACAATCTTCTATATTATATAGGCCTCACACAGGTTCACGAAGGGCGCCTCAGAGAGGGCCCATTTAGGAGCGTAATCATGGCTACTGTAAAGAAAGACGACGTTTTTTCAACGGCTGCATTCGATCCGTCCAAGTTCTCCGAATCCTTCCGCGACTTCGCGGAAAAGGGCGCTGCGCAGTCCAAGGAAGCCTTCGCCAAGCTGAAGGCCGCCACTGAAGAAGCCGGCAAGACGGTTGAAGCAACCGTGCAGACCGCACAGGCTGGTTCCGTCGAAATCGGCCTCAAGGCCATCGACGTGCTGCGCACCAATGCCGAAAGCTCGCTGGCTCACATGGAAGCCCTGCTTCGCGTCAAGTCCGTTGCCGAACTCTTCGAACTTCAGACCGCTTTCATCCGCAAGCAGGCCGAAGTCACCGTCGAGCAGGCCAAGTCCATTCAGGACACCACCAAGAAGGTTGCCGAAAAGCTGGCAAAGCCTGCCAAGGACGCCGCTGAAAAGGCAATGTCCTCCTTCAAGGCCTAATCGCTTTCGATACGCCTCCCAAGGCATGAACGTTCCGCTCCCGGATGAAAGCCTGGGGCGGGATTTTTCATATCCGGCGCACACGCGGCAGCACATCGCGTTGGATATCTGCAAAGCTTTTTTATATTGCGGGGAGATAGGACTTGAAATAATTTCAAAGTCCTCGTATGTCACCCCCGTTCGCGGCGACGCGAGCAAGTGCGGTTGTAGCTCAGTTGGTTAGAGCGCAGGTTTGTGGCACCTGAGGTCGGAGGTTCGAGACCCCCCAACCGTACCATTCTTTCCCAGATCTTTTCGTAGAAGATACCGTCGCCTTTGGCCTCGCGGGCTCATTTCTTGTCTTCAGGCTTCTTCGATACGTGGCCGGGCGATATCGGATCGCTTGCCGGAAACGTCTCTTCCAGCGCTTCTTCCAGATAATCGTCCTGTTCCTTGTGTTCCTTTTCGCTGGGTTTCTGCTGCTTCTTGTCACTCATCATCCTGGCTCCCTGATCTCTGTCTGAAATACTAGGCTTTGTCCGGTCTTTGTCCAGCAGCGAGGGTGGAGGGTCTGATGTTGAGGGCAGATACGGGCGTGCGGCAATCGCCTTTCGAAATTTATCTCGGAACTGTCCGTATCGCTCATCGTTCTCTTCGTATCAGCAACGAGACGAAAGGAGCGGGCATGTCCGTACCGAACGAGCCGATCCCCGAGTCGCCTCCGATGCCGGAACCCGGCTGGACGCCGAGGCCGCCGATCGAAGAACCCGAGCCGGACAGGTTACCGGACGAGGTTCCCGTTCCCAATCCCGACGAGAACGATGAGCCGCCAAAGCATGCGGTTGTACTTTCGACTAAATGGTTCCGATATTTTCGGCCCAGATGATGTTGGTTGTACAGTCAAAAGTTGTTATTTCCCCTTGTGACGGTTGAGCAAAAAGCTCATCATTTTCCGCAAATGAGGGGGATTGGATGCGGTTTGGGACAGCGGGCATAATTGGTATTGCCTTGGCGATGTTTTCATCTTCGGCTGAAGCAACAGACATGGAAAAGTTTCTGGAGAAAGCGGCAGGAAAGCTCGATGTATCGAGCGAGCCGATCATGGCCAACGGCATGCTGACGGCGTGCCAAATTGCCTTTGACGGGATTATTGAAGACACGACGACCGATGAACGTAAATATCTGAAAGTCGGCGGATCGGTCGGTATGTTTACCGGCGAGGGCCCAAAGAAGCATGTCGGCGCATTCATTCGGTTGATTGTCTTGTCTATTAACAAGTCCACCGGAAAGATGCGGCCGTCACGGCCTTCGCGAGTTTTTCTTGTTGATTCCGCATTCAACACCAACTTGGCAAGTCTTGTTAAGGCATCCCCAGCGGAAGCGCCTGGTGGATTGGATGCTATTTTTCTAATGTCGCCGAGTGGGGAGATTCTATTGGATGCCATCAAGCGCAGAAAGCTAGTTGTCGCCTTCAATCAAAATGACGGAAAGAGTGATATACGGTTGCCCATAGAGCTCAGTGCCACCGATGACATTGATCGACGTGTGAAAGGTCTTGAAACCGCTCTTGAATTCTCACAGTGCACGTCCACCATGTTAGGCCAAGTGCAGGCACGATAGCTGAGAACATCCATAATTGGTGTCGGTGGTTTTCGTCATAATTACAGAAACATCCGCCGCTCCTCGCTGACCAGCTCCTGCAGGAAATCCGCAACGGTGCGCACGCGCACCAGGTCGCGGGCGCTTTCGTGATAGGTCGTCCAGTAGGCACGCTTGATGGCGACATCGGGCAGGATGCGGGTCAGCTCCGGAAACTGCCTGGCGATGTAATCGTGCAGGATGCCGACGCCTGCGCCGGAGCGGACCGCTTCCGTCTGGCCGATAGCGGTGGAGATCTCGAAAGACGCGTCCCAGCTGCGCATGATCTCGCCGGAGAAATTCAGCGAGGCGGTAAAGATCAGGTCTTCGACATAGCCGACGCGCGGATGCAGCTTCAGCGCCTCGACGCTGTCGGGCAATCCGGCCTGTTCCAGATAGGTTTTCGATGCATAGAGCCCGAGTGTATAATCCGTCAGCTTCGATGAGACCAGACGGCCCTGCTCGGGGCGTTCGAGCGTAATTGCGATGTCGGCCTCGCGCTGCGACAGAGAAAAGGAGCGGGGAACGGGCACGAGCTGGATGCGCAGCTCGGGATAGCGGGCAATCAGCCGCCCGAGCCGCGGCGCAAGGAAGGAAACGCCGAAGCCATCGGGTGCGCCGATCCGCACCGTGCCCGTAATCGCACTGTCGAGATGGCCGACACTTGCCTGCGCCCGCAGCATTTCGGTTTCCATGCGCTCGGCGGCATGCAGAAAGATCTCGCCCTCCGCCGTCAGGTCGCAGCCGTTGGTGCGCCGCACCAGCAGACGCGTCTTCAATCGCTCCTCCAGCGTGGTCACGCGGCGGGAGAGGGTGGCGTGGTTGACGCCGAGCCGTTTGGAAGCGGCGAGGATCTGCCCGGTGCGCGCCACGGCCAGAAACATGCGGACATCGTCCCAATCCATCGGCGCATTCCCCTTTGCATTCGCCCTTTTGCACAGCACGGACTTTAATTTTTGCACAACGGTTGCTTATAACAGCTCATTGATTTGTGCAAATTGAAGTGCCATCCTGTAACCATCGAAGAAAACGAGGAGGCACATCCATGCGTGAGATTGGTCATTTCATCGGCGGCAAGCGCGTCGCCGGCACGAGCGGACGCACGAGCAACGTCTACAATCCGGCAACCGGCGAAGTGCAGGCGACGGTCGCGCTCGCCAGCGTAGAGGAACTGCGCGCCGCCGTCGAAAACGCCAAGGCAGCGCAGCCGAAATGGGCCGCCACCAACCCGCAGCGCCGCGCCCGCGTCTTCTTCAAGTTCGTCGAACTCTTGAACCAGAACATGGACGAGCTGGCGACGCTGCTCTCCTCGGAGCATGGCAAGACCGTCGAAGACTCCAAGGGCGATATCATCCGCGGCCTCGAAGTCTGCGAATTCGTCTGCGGCATTCCGCACCTGCAGAAGGGTGAGTTCACCGAAGGCGCCGGCCCGGCGATCGACATGTACTCCATCCGCCAGCCCGTTGGCGTCGGCGCCGGCATCACGCCGTTCAACTTCCCGGGCATGATCCCGATGTGGATGTTTGCGCCTGCGATCGCCTGCGGCAACGCCTTCATCCTGAAGCCGTCCGAGCGTGATCCGTCCCTGCCGATCCGCCTTGCCGAACTCCTGATCGAAGCCGGCCTGCCTGCCGGCATCCTCAACGTCGTCAATGGCGACAAGACCGCCGTCGACGCCATCCTGACCGATCCGGATATCGCGGCCGTTTCCTTCGTCGGCTCCACGCCGATCGCCCGCTACGTCTATGGCACGGCTGCTATGAACGGCAAGCGCGCCCAGTGCTTCGGCGGCGCGAAGAACCACATGATCATCATGCCCGACGCCGACATGGATCAGGCCGTCAACGCCCTCATGGGCGCAGGCTACGGTTCGGCCGGCGAGCGCTGCATGGCAGTCTCGGTCGCGGTTCCTGTCGGCGAAGGGACGGCAAACCGCCTCGTCGAGAAGCTGGTGCCGAAGATCGAATCCCTGCGCATCGGCCCCTACACCGATGAGAAGGCCGATATGGGTCCGCTCGTCACCAAGGATGCGTATAACCGCGTCAACGGTCTGATCGATCGTGGTGTTGAGGAAGGCGCCAAGCTGGTCGTCGACGGCCGCGGCTTCAAGCTGCAAGGCTATGAAGACGGCTATTTCGTCGGCGGCACGCTGTTCGACCACGTCACGCCTGACATGGACATCTACAAGACCGAGATCTTCGGACCGGTTCTCTCGGTCGTTCGCGCCAAGAACTACGAGGAAGCCCTCGAACTGCCGATGAAGCACGAATACGGCAACGGCGTCGCCATCTACACCCGTGACGGCGATGCGGCCCGCGACTTCGCCTCGCGTATCAACATCGGCATGATCGGCGTCAACGTTCCGATCCCGGTTCCGCTCGCCTACCACTCCTTCGGCGGCTGGAAGGCTTCGAGCTTCGGCGATCTCAACCAGCACGGCACGGACTCGATCAAGTTCTGGACGCGCACCAAGACGATCACCGCCCGCTGGCCGTCCGGCATCAAGGATGGCGCCGAATTCGTCATGCCGACGATGAAGTAAGCACCACCATCGGTAACATCGACCGCCGCCCGGCACATCCTGGGCGGCGGTTTTTTGTTACGATCGTTTTCGATAGAGTGGTCTTGTTTGTGTCATTGTTTTGCTCTAGAACAAAACAAGAACAATTGGAGGGCCGCGCCATGTCTGTGACCTATCAGATCGACTATCTCGAATTTCCATCGAAGGACGGGCTGAAGACCCGCCGCTTCTTCGAGGAAGCCTTCGACTGGAGCTTCGTCAGCTATGGGCCGACCTACCATGTCATCGAGGCGGCGGGAATAGACGCCGGCATCGACGGGGATGCGGGAGAGGCGGCCGGTACGCCTCTACCCGTCGTGCGCACCACTGATCTCGAAGCGGCCCAACGCGCCGTCGAATTTGCCGGCGGCGTCATCACCCGCCCTGCCTTCGATTTTCCTGGCGGCCGGCGTTTTCATTTTCGTGAGCCGGGCGGCTGCGAAATGGCCGTCTGGGTCTCTGCGCCATAAAGCGTGGCATGGGCAAGGCAGACATTGGCAAGGCTGGACGATCTGGCTTTCGACATAACGTGAATATGAATTTCATATTTTGGAATTGTTCAAAACTGAGAAAGCCACTATATACGGGTCCAGCCCCTAAGCAGCCTTGATTCCAGGAGATCGGCATGCGCTTGACGAAGCAGACTAATTACGCAGTGCGCATGTTGATGTATTGCGCCGCCAATGATGGCCATCTGAGCCGAATCCCGGAAATCGCGAGGGCGTACAGCGTTTCCGAGCTGTTTCTCTTCAAGATCCTGCAGCCGCTGACAAAGGCAGGTCTCGTCGAGACCGTGCGCGGCCGCAATGGCGGCGTTCGGCTTGCCAAGCCCGCGACCGATATCAGCCTGTTCGACGTCGTTCGCGTCACCGAAGACAGCTTCGCCATGGCGGAATGCTTCGAGGATGGCGTGGTGGAGTGCCCGCTGGTCGATAGTTGCGGTCTCAACTCGGCGTTGCGCAAGGCGCTGAACGCTTTCTTCGACGTTCTCACAGAATATTCGATCGACGACCTGGTCAAGGCGCGTCCGCAGATCAACTTCCTGCTTGGCCTCACCGATGCCGATCATAAGGCGATTGCCAAGAAACCGGCGGTTTCCGCGCCTGCAGCCTGATTGCGCGCTGCAAATTCGATCGCATTTTCGATCCGCAGTTACCTCCGGTAGCTGCGGATTTTCGTTTGTGTTGCCTCCTATCCGGGCAATACAGGGTCTGCGGATTGTGAGAAGAAAACGTCAAATCATTCTGAATCTGACAAAAAGATGCAAAAATTTGCCAGAATCTTGCCAATCCAGAGGTTTTTTCGTCCGAAAATTTCCAAACTCTACGATTTGGAAAAAATTTAGGCGGCGCTTGTTGCTTTCAAACTTAAAATAAAGTTCCATCGGCGCGATCCGGATGGGAACCTCTGGTGGTGTCCACGGCTTCAAAAGAATAACAAATCTGGGAAACGATATCATGAAAAAGATTTCTGTCCTGCTGGCAGTGACAGCCCTGGCTTCGGTCATGGCAACGTCCGCCTGGTCAAAAACGCTTGTCTATTGCTCTGAAAGCTCGCCGGAAGGTTTCGATCCGGGTCTCTATACGGGTGGCAACACCTTCGACGCTTCCTCGCGTACGGTCTATAGCCGCCTCGTCGAATTCAAGCATGGCAGCACCGAGATCGAGCCGGGCCTCGCTGAAAGCTGGACCGTGTCTCCGGACGGCAAGGAATACACCTTCAAGCTCCGCAAGGGCGTGAAGTTCCAGACCACCGATTTCTTCACGCCGACGCGTGACCTCAATGCCGATGACGTCATCTTCTCGATCACCCGTCAGCTTGGCACGGATAGCCCGTGGGCGAAGTATGTCGCCGGCGGCTCCTATGAATACGCCGATGGCATGGGCTTCCCGAAGCTCATCAAGTCGATCGACAAGGTTGACGACCTCACCGTCAAGTTCGTTCTGAACCGTCCGGAAGCTCCTTTCCTCGCCGACCTGGCCATGGACTTCGCCTCGATCCTGTCGAAGGAATATGCCGACAAGCTTCAGGCCGACGGCAAGATGGAGCAGATGAACCAGCAGCCGCTCGGCACTGGCGCATTCACCTTCGTCGCCTACCAGCCGGATGCCGTCATCCGCTACAAGGCCAACGAGACCTACTTCAAGGGCAAGGAAAAGATCGACGATCTCGTCTTCGCGATCACGCCGGATGCATCCGTCCGCGCGCAGAAGCTGAAGTCGGGCGAGTGCAACATCATGCCTTACCCGAACGCAGCCGACATCAAGGACCTGAAGGCCGACAAGAACCTCAAGGTTCTCGAGCAGGCTGGCCTGAACGTTTCCTACCTCGCTTACAACACGCTGGTTGCACCGTTCGACAAGGCTGAAGTCCGTCGCGCCATCAACATGGCCGTCAACAAGCAGGCCATCGTCGATGCCGTCTTCCAGGGTTCGGCCACGGTTGCCACCAACCCGATCCCGCCGACCATGTGGTCCTACAACAAGGACGTGAAGGACGACGCCTTCAATCCTGAAGAAGCCAAGAAGATGCTCGAAAAGGCTGGCGTCAAGGATCTCAGCATGAAGATCTGGGCGATGCCGGTGTCGCGCCCGTACATGCTGAATGCACGCCGCGCTGCCGAGCTGATGCAGGCGGACCTCGCCAAGATCGGCGTCAAGGTCGAGATCGTCACCTATGACTGGGCTCAGTACCTGAAGCTCTCCTCCGCCAAGGATCGCGATGGTGCGGCCATCCTCGGCTGGACCGGTGACAATGGCGATCCGGACAACTTCCTTGACACGCTGCTCGGCTGCGATGCCGTCGGCGGCAACAACCGCGCACAGTGGTGCAACAAGGAATTCGACGATCTGGTGAAGAAGGCCAAGCAGACGGCTGACGTCAAGGAGCGCACCAAGCTC
This sequence comes from Martinezella tropici, assembly GCA_000799755.1. Classification (GTDB taxonomy): domain Bacteria; phylum Pseudomonadota; class Alphaproteobacteria; order Rhizobiales; family Rhizobiaceae; genus Rhizobium; species Rhizobium tropici_A. The sequence continues at coordinate 854,672 of JUHI01000001.1, read as the reverse complement.
TACGAACAGGCTCAGGTCGTCTTCAAGCGCGAAGCACCCTGGATGACCATCGACCATTCGGAAGAGTTCGTCCCGATGACGAAGAATGTTACCGGTTACCATCAGGACCCGGTTGGCGTTCACCGCTTCGACGGCGTCGATATCGCCGAATAACGAAAAATCTGTAAGAATGCCCGGCCAGGACCGGGCGACCCGGCGGTCAGACACCCTGTCTGACCGCCGGAAAAATTTGGACAACTGTCATGTTGCGATTTTTTTTCAGCCGCCTTGCGGTGCTGATCCCGACATTCCTCGGCGTATCGATCGTCGCCTTCTCGCTCATTCGCCTGCTTCCCGGCGATCCCGTCATGCTGCTGTCGGGCGAACGCGTCATGTCGCCGGAACGCCATGCGCAGATCTCGCACGATCTCGGCTACGACCAGCCGATAGTCGTCCAGTACGGCAAATATCTCTGGAACGTCCTGCACGGTGATTTCGGCGCTTCGATCACGACGAAGCGTGATGTATTGACCGACTTCTTCACCTTCTTTCCGGCAACGCTGGAGCTGTCGCTCTGCGCCATGATTCTCGCGGCCTGTCTTGGCATCCCGGCCGGCGTTTTCGCCGCCGTCAAGCGAGGGACCTGGTTCGACCAGAGCGTCATGGGCGTGGCCCTCGTCGGCTTTTCCATGCCGATCTTCTGGTGGGGTCTGCTGCTGATCATTCTGTTCAGCGGCTATCTGCACTGGACGCCGGTTTCCGGCCGCATCGGCCTCATCTATTTCTTCAAGCCCATTACCGGTTTCATGCTGATCGACAGCCTGCTCTCCGGACAGAAGGGCGCCTTCTGGTCCGCTCTCAATTCGCTGATTCTGCCGACCATCGTGCTCGGCACCATCCCGCTTGCCGTCATCGCCCGCCAGACGCGCTCCGCCATGCTTGAAGTGCTCGGCGAGGATTATGTCCGCACCGCCCGCTCCAAGGGCCTGTCGCCGGTGCGCGTCGTTTCCGTGCATGCGCTGCGCAACGCCATGATCCCCGTCATCACCACGATCGGTCTGCAGACCGGCGTGCTGCTTGGCGGCGCCATCCTGACGGAAAGCATCTTCTCCTGGCCTGGTATCGGCAAGTGGATGATCGATGCGGTCACCAAGCGCGATTATCCGGTGGTGCAGGGTGGCTTGTTGCTGATCGCCGGCATCGTCATGTCCGTCAACCTCGCCGTCGACCTGCTCTACGGCTTTATCAATCCACGCATTCGTCACTAGGAGCGGTCCATGAGCACGGTAAGCGTCAAAACCGACCGTCCTTCCGCTCTGGCGGAGTTCTGGTATTATTTTTCCCGCAACAAGGGCGCCGTCATCGGACTTGCGATCTTCGTCTTCGTCCTCCTGCTGGCGATCTTCGCCAGTATCGTCGCACCTCACAATCCTGACACCGCCTACGGCAGCACCATGCAGCGCCTGCCGCCGGTCTGGGCGGAGGGCGGCAACAGCAGCTTCCTGCTCGGCACGGACGCCATTGGCCGCGATTTGCTGTCGCGCCTCATCTACGGCACGCGGTATTCGCTATTCATCGGCCTTGTGGTCGCTTCGGTTTCCGCAGCCGCCGGCGTCTTGATCGGTCTCGTTGCCGGCTATGTTCGTGGCTACACGGACACGATCATCATGCGCGTCATGGATATTATCCTCGCCGTTCCCTCGCTGCTGCTGGCCTTGGTGCTGGTCGCGATCCTCGGGGCTGGTCTGACGAATGCGATGATAGCCATCGCCATCACCTACCAGCCGCATTTCGTTCGCCTGACCCGCGCCTCCGTCATGGCCGAGCGCGACAAGGAATATGTCGTCGCCTCGCGTGTTGCAGGCGCTGGTTCGTTGCGGCTGATGTTCAAGACGATCCTGCCCAACTGTCTTGGGCCGTTGATCGTCCAGACGACGCTCTCCTTCTCGTCGGCGATTCTGGATGCCGCCGCTCTCGGCTTCCTCGGCCAGGGCGCGCAGCCGCCAACGGCGGAATGGGGCACGATGCTCGCGGACTCGCGTGAATTCTTCCTGAGCAATCCTTGGCTCGTCACTTTCCCCGGTCTCTGTATCCTGATTACGGTTCTCGCCATCAATTTGATGGGCGACGGCCTGCGCGATGCCTTCGACCCGAAGCTGAAGAGGTCGTAATGGCACTCCTCGATATCTCCAACCTATCCGTCGAATTCCAGACCTCGTCCGGCCTGTTCCGGGCGGTCGATGGCGTCTCGCTGAAATGCGACAAGGGCGAAATCCTGTCGATCGTCGGTGAATCCGGTTCCGGCAAGTCGGTCTCCATGCTTGCCATGATGGGCCTGCTGCCCTGGACGGCGAAGATCACTGCCGACCGCATGATGTTCGACGGCAAGGACCTTCGCAGCATCTCCGCCCGCCAGCGCCGCAAGATCATCGGCAAGGACATGGCGATGATCTTCCAGGAGCCGATGTCCAGCCTCAATCCGTGCTTCACGGTCGGCTTCCAGCTCGGCGAAACCCTACGCATCCACATGGGTCTCGACCGCAAGGCACGCCGCGAACGCTCGATCGAGCTTCTGAAGCTCGTCGGCATTCCCGCACCGGAAGATCGCCTGTCGAACTTCCCGCATCAGATGTCCGGCGGCATGAGCCAGCGCGTCATGATCGCCATGGCGCTCGCCTGCAATCCGAAACTGCTGATCGCCGACGAGCCGACGACCGCGCTCGACGTGACGATCCAGGCGCAGATCCTCGATCTGCTCGTGCGTCTGCAGCAGGAGCAGGGCATGGCGCTCGTGCTCATCACCCATGACATGGGCGTCGTTGCCGAAACGGCGGAGCGCGTGCAGGTGCAGTATGCCGGCCAGAAGGTCGAGGAGCAGCCGGTCAAGGAGCTGTTCCGCGATCCGCATCATCCCTATACGGCGGCACTTCTCTCGGCTCTGCCCGAGCGCGCCGAAGTCGGCGAACGCCTGCCGTCGATTGCCGGCGTCGTTCCCGGCCAGCACGATCGTCCGACCGGCTGTCTTTTTGCGCCGCGCTGCTCCTTCGCAACCCCGGAATGCGACAAGGGCGTCAAGCGCCAGGGCGGCGAACTCGGCCTCACCCTTTGCAACTATCCGCTGGAACATGGCAAGCCGCTCGGACATCCCGGCATCGCCGCCGCGCAACAAGCAGGAGGTGCCGCATGACCGGCGCTGTTCTCGAAGGGCGCGATCTCGCCCGCTTCTACACCGTCAAGCGCGGCAGCTTCAAACCGGAGGCGACCGTCAAGGCATTGAACGGCGTCAGCTTCAGCCTGCAGTCGGGCCGCACGCTCGCCGTCGTGGGTGAATCCGGTTGCGGCAAGTCGACGCTCGCCCGCCTGGTGACGATGATCGAAAACCCGACGGCTGGCGAATTGCTGATCGATGGCAAGCCCGCCAAGCTCGGCGACCGCAGCCTGCGCGGCGCCGTGCAGATCGTGTTCCAGAATCCATACGGCTCGCTCAACCCGCGCCAGAAGGTCGGTTCCATTCTGGAAGAGCCGCTGAAGATCAACACCGATGACGATGCCGCCACCCGCCGCCGCAAGGCCGAGGAGATGATGGCCCGCGTCGGCTTGCGGCCGGAACATTACGATCGCTATCCGCACATGTTCTCCGGCGGTCAGCGCCAGCGTATCGCCATTGCGCGCGCCCTGATGCTCAGGCCGAAGGTACTTGTTCTCGACGAGCCGGTCTCCGCGCTCGATCTGTCGATCCAGGCGCAGGTGCTGAACCTCTTGATGGACCTGCAGAAGGAGATGGGTCTTGCCTATCTCTTCATTTCGCACGGCCTCTCCGTCGTTCGCCACATCGCCGACGACGTGATGGTGATGTATCTCGGGCGCCCGGTGGAAACCGGCACGGCCGAAGAGGTCTTCACCCGCCCGCGTCATCCCTATACGGCAGCCCTTCTGTCGGCGACGCCGATCGCCGATCCGGAGCGCGAGAAGAACCGTATCCGCCTGCAGGGTGAGCTGCCGTCGCCGCTCAACCCGCCGAAGGGATGTCACTTCAATCCGCGCTGCTGGCGGGCCCAGGACAAGTGTCGCCAGGTCGAACCGGAACTGGCGGGCGAGGAAACGCATAAATTTTCCTGTTTCTTTCCGCTGGATTGATCCAAGTTGCGAATCGGGCATGGCTGAAAAGCGGCCGTGCCCGATTTGAAATCAATCATTTCGGACGGGCCTATGCACGATAACCAAGATGCCCCCCTTGCCATCATCGTCATGGGCGTGAGCGGCAGCGGCAAATCCTCGATCGGCGAGGGTGTCGCGGCTCGGCTCGGCGTCCATTTCATCGAAGGCGATGCGCTGCATCCGGCCGCCAATGTCGAAAAGATGAGCAAGGGCATTCCGCTGACGGATGAGGATCGCTGGCCCTGGCTGGAAAAGATTGGCGCGGTGATCGCGGCAAGCCTTGCCAAGGGCGAAGGCATTGCCGTTTCCTGCTCGGCACTGAAGCGCGTCTATCGCGAGCGCCTGCGGGCATCGGCCGGCGGCCATCTCTATTTCATCTATCTCGACGGCTCCAAGGAGTTGCTGACCAAGCGCATGGGCGAGCGCAAGGGCCATTTCATGCCGGCGTCGCTGCTCGAAAGCCAGCTCCAGACGCTGGAAGTGCCGACGGGCGAACCCGGTGTCGTCACCGTAGACATCGACGCCACGATCGAGGAGATCGTCGACACCTCGGTCAGAAGCCTCAAGGCTATTCTCTGAGGCAATTCCAGGAAGGTGCGCAGCGGTTTCCCGTCCGAAATTGCTTGATGGCTATGCGATAGAGCAGCTCAGGGTGCGAACCGGCCCGGAGCATAAGCCGAGATATCGATAAAGGGCTTCTCGCCCGTGATGAGCTCGGCCAGCACGCGGCCGGTCACCGGTCCGAGCGTCAGGCCGTGATGGGCGTGGCCGAAGGCGAACCATAGGCCATTGTGACGCGGCGCCTTGCCGATGATCGGCATCATGTCGGGCGTGCAGGGACGCGCCCCCATCCAGGGTTCCGGGTCGAGCCGTTCGCCGAGCGGGAAGGCATCGCGCGCAATGGCCTCGGCACGGTCGAGCTGCACCGGCGTCTTCGGCGCGTCGCGCAGGGCGAATTCGGCGCCGGTCGTCAGCCGGATACCACGGCTCATCGGCGCCAAGAGATAGCCGCGCTCGGCATCCAGCGTCCAGTTGTTGAGCACCGCATTGCCCTCGGCCGCATAGTGCATGTGATAGCCGCGCTTGACGCCAAGTGGGAAGGCATAGCCGAAGCGTTTCGTCACCAGATCGGCCCAGGGCCCGAGTGCCACGACCACGTCCTCTGCCTCGATCGATCCATCCGCCGTCACCATTCTCCAGGCTTTGCCGGCCATGCCGAGCGAGACGGCGTCCCCCGTCGTCACACGACCGCCGATGCTTTCGAAATAACGGCGATAGGCTGATGTCAGCCCATGCGGGTCGAGTACGGACCAGGGATCGCGCCAGCGCAGCGCACCGGCAAAGCCGCCTCTGAGATGCGGCTCGGCAGCCGCGATCTCCGCGCCGCTCAACGCGTCATAGCCAATTCCGAATTCGCGATTAAGGCGTTCGGCTTCAGCAAATTCCGCGTCGCGCTTCTCGTTCGAACGGAACAGTTCCACCCAGCCGTTCTTGCGAATGAGTTCCTCGGCGTGGGCGGCTTCGATGAGGTCGTTGTGCTCGCTGACGGAATGCTCGATCAGCGGCGCATAGGCACGCGAAATCATTTCGTGGCGCTTGGTATTGGAGTTCCACCAATAGCGGGCGAGAAAGGCGATCTGCGCGGGCAGGGCGCGCAGATGATAATGCGCATCGACGCGATTGTTGAAGGCGTAGCGCAGCAGCAGGCCGAATTGCTGCGGGAAGCCATAGGGTACGACGCCCTCGCGCTGGATGAGGCCGGCATTGCCGAAGGAGGTTTCCCGGCCGGGCTCTCTCCTGTCGACGAGAGTGACTTGGCGTCCCCGCCGCTGCAGATGGATTGCCGTCGAAACCCCGACGATACCGGCACCGAGAACGATTGCGTCCTTTGTCATCTTACCCTGCTATCCGCATGCTCATTGTATTGCCGCGCGGTCCTTCGGCATCGCCGGTACCGCGCTCTAAGCATCGAAAATGCCTGCCAAATTTTAGCCGCGCAATGGAAAAATGCGGATCAGCCCGTAGCCTCTCTCAGGCAGGCATTTTCAGCCCGGATGCGGATCGCAAGAATGATGCCGTTGAGAAGAGAAAAGATCGCGGCGTAGAGCGGCAGGCCGAAGGTAAGCGGCAGCACGGCGATCTCGCCGACGACGACGGCATAGTTGGGATGGCTGAGGAAACGATAGGGCCCTGTCGTTACGAGAGCAGCACCCGGCAGGATGATGATGCGCGTCGTCCACCGTTCCCCAAGCGTCGCCAGCACCCAGAGACGCAGTGCCTGTAGCACCATGAACAGCAGGAACCAGAAGGGATCGACCGGCCGGCCAAGGGCGAGGAACCACAATCCGATCAGCCAAGCCGCGTGCATCGCCACCATGAAGGGATAGTGTTCTCGCCCATATTCCCGCCCGCCGCGGGCAAGCAGGGAGGCGGTATTGCGCCTGGAATAGATGAGCTCCGCCAGCCGCTGCAGTGTCACGAAGACAAGAAGCGCGATTGAAGGCCAGAGCATCAGGCGACCCTCCTCAGGGTGATGCAGCTTGCCGAAAATCCCGGCCCCATGGCGAGGAGGGCGGAACGTTCGGGCAATCCCGCCGCAATCGCGCGCTCCAGCACGAACAGCACGGTCGGCGAGGACATGTTGCCGTAGTCGCCGATCACCTCGCGCTCGATATCGAGCGAGCCCTCTTCGAGGCCCAGCGCACTTTCGAGCGCCGCCAGCACCTTGGCGCCGCCGGGATGGCAGATGAAATGATCGATGTCGGAGAGCAAAAGCCGGGATCGCTCCAGAATGCCGGCAACGGCGCTCCTCAGACGCGTCTTGGCAAAGTCCGGCAGCGATTGTTCGAGGATGATGCCGAAACCGGTATCGTCGATCTTCCAGCCCATGATGCCGAGACTGTCGGGAAACAGATGTTCGCCGGTCGATTCGATTTCCACGATGCCGCCGTCACCGGTCCGCAGCACGCAGGCCGCCGCGCCGTCACCGAAGAGCGCCGTCGCAATGATGTTGGGCCGCGTCAGTTCGTCCAGACGGAAGGCGAGGGAGCAGAGTTCGATCGCCACGAAGAGCACGACGGCGCCCGGCCGGCTTCTTGCCATCTTCGCGGCGATGGCAAGGCCGGACACGCCCGCCGCGCAGCCGAGGCCGAAGATCGGCACGCGCTCGATATCTGGACGGAAGCCCATCTTGCCTGCGAGCCTCGCCTCGAGGCTCGGGGTCACAAGCCCGGTGGACGATGCCGTGACGATGCAGTCAACTTCGCTGGCCTTCAGATTGGCGCGTTGCAACGCCGCTGTTGCTGCCTGCTGGAAAAGCTCGGAGGCGACCTCCGTATAGGCGGCCATGCGATCCTGCCAGCCATGCGGTTGTTCGAACCAGGAAAGCGGTCTTGCCGCATGGCGCTTGCGGATGCCGGCGCTTTCGAACACGCGGGCGAGATATTTGAAGTCCTGAAAGCGATCCGAAAACAGGCGGCTCGCCGTCTCGGCGGCGTCCGTTTGAAGGATGATATTGTCGGGTGTGGCGACGGCGAGGCTTAGAAGTTTGACGGTATCGGTCACGGGTTTCTCCTGCGCCCTTGACGGGCATGGGACGGAAACACGCGATGAGGATGGTCTATTCGATGCTGAGGCGGTCACGAAAGAGTGACGGCGTCCCGGCTTTGCGTGCGCCGAAAAAATTCCGAGCGCCGCCCGAATAAAAGCTGCCGACCGTGTGTTCTCTCTTCGCAACGTTCATTTGCCAAGGAGACATTCCATGACGACTAAAGCATTTCGCCTGGCTTCCATCGCCCTCGGCGCAAGTCTGACCCTCGGCGCTTTCGCCATTCCCGCCTTTGCCGCCGGTGACGATTCGAGCACGACGCCGACCTGCAAGAAGGGCGAGATCTACGATCAGAAGACGAAGAAATGCGTCAAGCAGCAGAGCGCCAACGTTACCGACGAAAACCGCGCCGACTATGCCTATTCGCTCGCCAAGAAGGATCACCGCTACCAGGAAGCACTGGCGGTTCTCGACACGATGAAGAACCCGAATACGGCGGAAGCGCTGAACTATCGCGGCTATGTTACGCGCAAGCTCGGCCGCACGGATGAAGGCATTTCCTACTATCAGAAGTCCGTCGCGATGGACCCGAAATACACGCTGGTCCGCGAATATCTCGGCGAGGCCTATGTCATCAAGGGCCGGATGGATCTCGCCAAGGACCAGTTGAACACGATCAAGGCGCTCTGCGGCAATACGAGCTGCGAAGAATATCGTGACCTTCACGCCGCGATCATCAACCCGTCCAGCCTCTAAGCGCAGGCCCAGGGCAGTGATGAAGACGATAAGCAAGGAGCTCTGCGAGGGATATGGGAGTGATGCCGGTCGCTCGTGGTACTATTTCTGCTTATAGTCCGACAGCGACGGAGCCGCCGAAAGGGTCGGCGGCTCCCGGACGTGCGAATGCGGCGGAGGATGTCATAGCGAGCGAAGAGTATATCAGGGCAGGCCTGTCCCAGCACCTGACGCGGTTATGGCGTTATGGAGTCGTGCTGTCGCGTCAGCGTGACGTGGCGGATGACCTCGTGCAGGCGACCTGCGTCAGGGCGTTGGAGCGGGCGGCCCAGTTTACCGCCGGAACGCGCCTCGATCGCTGGCTGTTTGCCATCCTCCATTCGATATGGCTGAACGAGGTCCGTTCGCGCCGGGTGCGCATGGGGCAGGGTTTTGTCGATGCCGACGAGACGCTGGTGTTCGACGGTGCGCAGGAGACTGAAACACATGTTCTCGCCGGACAGGTGCTGCAGCGCGTGCAAGCCTTGCCGGAGGCGCAGCGTAGCGCGGTCTTCCTGGCTTATGTCGAAGGGCTTTCCTATCGCGAAGTGGCTGAGGTGCTGGAGGTGCCGATCGGCACCGTCATGAGCCGGCTGGCGGCGGCGAGGGCGAAGCTTGCCGAGGGCATGGGGGTGGCGGCCGACGGAAAACCGTCCGGTGGTGGGCGACTGGGGAATGGTAATGAGTGAATTGAACAAAGGACAGATGCCGACGGACGAACAGCTAACCGCTTTCATCGATGGCGAGCTGGATGCGGTCGAGCGCGAGCGGATCGAACGGCTGATCGCCGATGACGAGCATGTAGCGGAGCGTTTCGATTTTCTGTCGCGCAGCACGCTGTCTTTCAGCGAGGCGTTCCAGCCAATGCTTGCGGAAGCACCGGCTGCGAAGCTGGACGCCATGCTTGCCGCCATTCCCCCGTCAAAGAAGAACAAGGTTTGGGCCGCCGGCATCGGCCGCCGTGGCTTTCTGACAGCAATAGCCGCAAGCTTCGTGGCCGCCGTCGCCATTGATCGCGCCGTGATCGGCATCGGCCATCGCCTTTCGAAGCCGGATGAGGATAGCGAATGGCGAGCCGCGGTTGCCGAATATCTGTCGCTCTATACGGCAGACACGCTGAGCGCGCCGGCAGGCGATCATGCGCAGCAGGTGGCGCAATTGAACGGCGTCGGCGCCAAGCTGGGGTTGCCGCTTACGCCTGATGTCATCGCGATGCCTGACGTCGAGTTCAAGCGCGCCCAGATCCTGAATTATGACGGCAAGCCGCTGGCCCAGATCGCCTATCTCGATCCGGAAAGCGGCCCGATGGCGCTCTGCATCGTCCAATCCGCGAAAGGAGCGGCAGCGCCGGACATGGAAAATCGCCGCGGCATGAATGTCGTCTATTGGTCGAACGCCACACATGCCTTCATGCTGATCGGCCATGCGCCGATCGATCGGATGCAGCAACTCGCGGCCGACGTCAGGGCGCATTTGATCGCCTGATGGCTGCTTCCGCCGGCTCCAAATTCACGTAATTCAAAAAGAATTTGGCGAAAACCCATCCTGCTGGTATTCTTTGCCCAACGAAAATCGAACGAGCGCCAGCAGCATGCCCCCAAGGCCTTGCGCGGCGCGGTGGAAAAGATACGTGAGTGACCCCGAAAGCGGCCCTGCGCCGCAGGCAGACGGGGCGTCGGCAGCAGAGCGCAGGAAGGGTAAATCCTCCCGGCGCGCGAAGCGTAAGCGTGGTCATGGCCGCCCGAACGCTCATTCTGCGGAGGCCAACCAGGCGGGCAAGTCCGGCCAGGTGGTGCAACGCCCAGCAGAGGATGAGGCCGGTTCACCGGCCAGAAAGCGCAAGCGTCGACGCCGTGCGCGCGGCGCGGTTCAGGGTGGTGCGCAGCCCGCCTCTTCAACACAGCAGCTTTCGTCGCCGGTGGAACATCGTGCTTCGCCGGATCACGGCCATGCCTCTTCGCACAAGAGCGGCAAGAGCCGGCGCAAGCATCGTAGCAAGCGAGGCCTGCAGGGTCGGCCGCTGGCGCATGAGAAGACGGCGCAGATCGCTGCTCCGACGAATGCGCAGGCAAGTGCCCACGCTCCCGCCCATGACGATCATCGGCAGAACCGACAATCGCAGCCGCGACGCGACGGGCAGCAGCACCATGCCGATGCCGACCCCCGCCCGCTCGACCTCTATGCCGCCCTTGATCTCGGCACCAACAATTGCCGTTTGCTGATTGCACAGCCGACTCGCCCGGGCCAGTTCCGGGTGGTCGATGCTTTCTCCCGCATCGTCCGCCTTGGCGAAGGGCTCGGTGCCAGCGGGCGTCTGTCCAGCGATGCCATGGATCGCGCGGTGGAGGCGCTGCGTATCTGCGCGGCCAAGCTGAAGACGCGCGAAATCCGCCGCATGCGGCTGATCGCGACCGAGGCCTGCCGCGCTGCCGACAATGGCGAAGCGTTTCTGTCGCGCGTGACCGAAGAAACCGGGCTTCGGCTTGAGATCATTGACCGCGAGACAGAGGCCCGTCTTGCCGTCTCCGGCTGCTCTTCGCTCGTCGGGCCGGAGGCGCGCTCCGTCGTGTTGTTCGACATCGGCGGCGGCTCATCCGAAATCGCTGTCATACGTATCGGCGACAATCGCTCCAGCCGGCTTGCCAATCACATCACCCACTGGACCTCTTTGCCCGTCGGGGTCGTAACGCTTTCGGAGCGGCACGGCGGCCGCGACGTGACCCCGGAGCTGTTCGAAACGATGGTGTGCGAGGTCCAGCGTATGCTCGAGCGTTTCGATTGCCCGCCGGTGAATGGTGCGGCGCGCGAGAGTGGCGACTTCCATCTGATCGGAACTTCGGGCACGGTGACGACGCTTGCCGGCGTTCATCTCGATCTGCCGCGCTACGACCGGCGCAGGGTCGACGGCGTCTGGCTGTCGGACGATGAAGTGAGCGCGATGCAGGCGAAGCTCTTGTCCTGGGATTTTGCCGGCCGCGCCGCCAATCCCTGCATCGGGCCGGATCGCGCCGATCTGGTGTTGGCGGGATGCGCTATTCTGGAGGCGATCCGCCGCCGCTGGCCGAGCCCGCGCATGCGCGTTGCCGATCGCGGCCTGCGCGAGGGATTGCTGACCGACATGATGGCAGACGACGGCGTCTGGCGGCGGGGCCGCTCGCGCCGGGGTCATCGACCGAGGGATATGAAGGGGCCGCAGACGTGACCAAGCCAACCATCGCCGGCAACCGCACGGGCCGCAAGCTCGGCCAGCGCGTCAAGAAAAAGAAGCTGAAGGCTTCGTCGCGGCAATGGCTGCAACGGCATATCAACGATCCCTACGTGCAGCGTGCACAGCTCGAGGGCTATCGCGCCCGCGCCGCCTTCAAGTTGCTGGAGATCGACGAGAAGCATCAGATCCTGAAGGGTGCGCGCCGCATCATCGATCTGGGCGCGGCACCGGGAAGCTGGTCGCAGATCGCCGCCAAGGTGACCGACTCGACCGAAGAGGACATCCGCGTCGCCGCCATCGACTTTCTCGAAATGGCGCCGATACCGGGCGTCAGCATCCTGCAGCTCGATTTTCTGGAACCGGATGCGCCACAGCGGCTGATCGAGGCTGTCGGCGGTACGCCGAATCTCGTGCTTTCCGATATGGCCGCGCCGACCACGGGTCATCACCGCACCGACCACCTGCGGACCATGCATCTCTGCGAAGTCGCCGCGCATTTCGCGGTCGAGGTGCTGGCCGAAGGTGGACACTTCCTTGCCAAGACCTTCCAGGGCGGCACGGAGCGTGATCTGCTGACCTTCCTCAAGCAGAATTTCCGCCAGGTCATCCATGTGAAGCCGGGCGCATCCAGGGCCGAGTCGGTAGAAATGTTCCTGCTGGCGAAGGGCTTCAAGGGCCGGAAGCCGGAAGGCGAGACGGAAGAAGAACAATCCGTCGCCGAGCGCTAAACCCGGCGATTCTCAATCGATAGACCGACGAAACCCTCATTACACTACGGCCGCGCCGAAGCGTAACGAGGATCGTGCCATCATTTCGCGGCCGGCTGCTGCACCTGCGGCTGCAGCGCATCGACGCGCTTGAGGCCGGCCTTGTGGCCTGAAACCATGGCGCCGGCGCTGCGGTCCATCCGGATGAAGGGGATGGTCGCAACCACGGTCAGGATCGAGATGCAGAAGAAGGCGATGTGGAAATCGCGCACCTGCAGTTCCGTGCCGCTGAAGAAGGTCGAGGCTTCCAGGATCATGGCGGCGACCGCGACGCCGAGTGCCAGGCTGATCTGCTGCATGACGGAGCTCATTGACGTTGCCTGGCTCGCTTGCTTGTCGCTGATGTCGGCGAAGGCGAGCGCATTGATGCCGGTGAAGAAGAACGAGCGTGAGAAGCCGCCGATCAGCAGGATGGCGACGATGACGATATGCGGCGTCCAGGGCTGGAAGAAGCCGGTGCAGATCGTGGTGACGGTGGTGATCGCTGCGGCCGAAAGCAGTGCCGTCTTGAAGCCGACGGCGGTAAAGACGCGCCGCGCGATGAACTTCGTAGAAATCGCGCCGATCGCGCCGGCAAAGGTGATCAGGCCCGACTGGAACGGGTTGAGGCCGAAGCCGAGCTGCAGCATCAGCGGCGTCAGGAAGGGCATGGCGCCGATACAGATGCGGAACAACGTACCGCCGGTCACCGAGGCGCGGAAGGTGGCGTTCTTCAGCAGCGTGAGATCGAGGATTGGCGCCGGATGGCGGCGGGCGTGGCCGACATAGAGGAAGCCGCAGATAAAGCCGATGACGACGGCGGTAATGCCGACATAGGGCGGCAACGCCGGCAGGCTGATGACCGACATGCCGAACACGACGCCGGAGGCCGCGAAGGACGTCAGCAGGAAGCCAATGACATCGAGCTTCGGCGGCATGGTCGCTTCCACGTCCGGCAGGAAGATCGACGACAGGATGACGCCGAGGATACCGACGGGAACATTGATGAGAAAGATCCAGTGCCAGGAGGCATAGGTGGTGATGAAGCCGCCGAGCGGTGGGCCGGCAAGCGGACCGACGAGCGCGGGAATCGAGAGGAGCGCCATGGCGGACACCAGATCGCTCTTCTGCGTGGTGCGCACCAGCACGAGGCGCCCGACCGGCGTCATCATCGAGCCGCCGACACCCTGCAGGAAGCGGGCGAAGACGAATTCCAGCAGGCCGCCGGAGGCAGCGCACATGATGGAACCGATGACGAAGACGCAGATGGCGATGCGGAAGATGTTTTTCGCGCCGAAGCGATCCGCCATCCAGCCGCTGATCGGGATGAACACGGCGAGCGACACCATGTAGGAGGTCAGCGCGAGCTTGAGCGTGATCGGGCCGACATGGAGATCGTTGGCGATGGCCGGCAGCGCTGTCGCGATGACGGTGGAATCCATCTGTTCCATGAAAAGGGCGACGGCGAGGATCAATGGAACGATGCGATTCATAGGCATCTGCCTTGATAGATCTGTCTTCGGGAAGGCTGCCGCCCACTGCATAATTCCTGAAATCGGAATCGATTTCAGGAATTATGCAGCAGACTGAAAGTACTACAGCGACCTTTGCGTGTCACATGTGACGCGCGGCGCTGTAGGGCGATCAGCCGCTCTGTAGTCTTATGCGAGGCCGCTGCCAATCCCGGATTTTGCTCCATTAGGGCTTGGGGATCACGTCTTCGTGATATCCGCTGCCGCATGGGGTGGAATGCAGGATTTGACATATGCTAAGAGCATGGAAATGCTAAACGCATAAAACGTCGCCCGGTCTATTAGCGGATTTGGATTGTCTTGTCATGACCAAAATTGCGGTCGCGACGACGCCTTTCCGAACCGTTGCCGCCAGCGATGACGATAGGTGCAGCTTACGCTGCGCATCAGCACAAGGAGTGAGTTCATGACTGCCGTCCTACCCCCAGACACGCACCAGTTTAAATTGGGACACTCTACCATTACCGTCGTCAAGGACGGCGCCAATATCACGGAGAGCCCGTGGGAGATCTTCGGCTCGAACCAGGCGCCCGACACCGTGCGCAAACTGCTGGAGCAGAATTTCCTGCCGACGGAAAAGCTGGTCAACAGCTACGCGCCCACCATCATCGATACCGGCTCCGACGTGATCGTCGTCGATACCGGAATTGGTGCGGCCGGTCGCGGTCGTGGTCTAGGCCGCTTTCGCGAAGGCTTGAAGGCTGCAGGTTATACGCCCGAGCAGGTCACTGTCGTCGCCCTGACGCATCTGCACGGCGACCACATCGGCGGCATGATGGAGGAGGGCGCTCCGGCCTTTCCGAATGCGCGCTATGTCACCGGCGAGATCGAATATGCGTTCTGGACGGACAAGGCGCGCGAGGGAACGCCGGCGGAAGGTGGTCACAAGGCCGTGCTCGCCAATGTCGTGCCCTTCGCCGAAAAGATGACCTTCCTCAAGGATGGCGACCAGATCGTCAGCGGCATGACCGCCATGCTGGCTCCGGGCCACACGCCCGGCCACCTCGTCTTTCATCTGGAGTCCGACGGCAAGCAACTGGTCATGACTGGCGACACCGCCAACCACTATATTCTGTCGCTCGGCCGGCCGGATTGGGAAGTGCGCTTCGACGTGGACAAGGCGCAGGCCGCAAAGACACGCCGGCGCATCTTCGACATGATCGCCGCCGACCGCATTCCCTTCCTCGGCTTCCACATGCCTTTCCCCGCGGTCGGCTTCGTCGAAAAGCAGGCGGAAGGTTTCCGCTACATTCCGAAAACCTATCAGCTCGACCTGTGAGGGTTGAGGTTACTCTCCCTCGACGGTAGAGAACCAGCTCAAGGGCCGGTAACGGAGAGAACGTTACCCTATCGTGAAACGGAACGGATGGCGTCTGCAAATATGGCAGGCGCCTCCTGTGGCAAATTGTGCCCGACCCCAGGAACGATGCGCCGTCGGTAGAATGACGCCTTGAAGTGGCGCGCGGCATGATCGACCGCGTCAGGCGGGTCCACGCTGTCGTCCGCGCCCTGCAGAACGAAGGTCGGCACGGCGATATCCGGCTGCTTGGCGAGTTCGGCCTCGATGGATTGCAGCGCCGGATCTCCAGGAACGCCGCCGAACCGGTGTCGATACGAATGAATGACGATGTCGACGAAATCCGGATTTTCAAATGCCGGAAAGCGTCGTTCGAAAGTGGCGTCATCGAAGATCCACGTCGGCGACCAGAGACGCCAGATAAAGCGGCAAAGCTCGCGGCGTCTTTCGGTCAGTCCCCTTCGGCCACGTTCCGAATGGAAGTAATATTGATACCAGTAGCGATATTCCTCTTCCGCTGGCGCGGGCTGTCCGGCGGCGGCGATGTTCTGGATGTTGTATCCCATCCCGCAACTTACCAGCCCGCGAACGCGTTCGGGCCAGAGGGCTGAGACGATGCAAGCCGCTCGGCCGCCCCAGTCATAGCCGCCAAGTGTTGCCGAAGAGATGCCAAGCGCGTCCATGAAAGCCAGAAGGTCTGCACCCAGAGCGGCTTGCTCTCCCGACCTGAAGGTTTCGTCAGAAAGGAATCGTGTCGAGCCGAATCCACGCAGAAACGGCACGAAACAATGCCATCCATCTGCGGCAAGTTGCTCGTCAACCTGGTCATAGGCATGAATGTCATAGGGGAAGCCGTGCAAAAGGATCACCGGCTGGCCGTCGAGTGGTCCGCTTTCACGATAGGCAATTTCCAGAATGCCGGCTGTGACTTTCTTCATGTGCCGTTCCTCTTCCGACCAAAGGCGCATGTGATTTTTCCAACATGACAAAACCGGTTTTTGACGACAACCGGAAATCTTCAGCTTGCGCGGCATGAAAAGTGCATTGCCGGGTCGGTTCCCGGCGGAGCGACTGTCCGGGCGCGAGCATGCCAAGGCTTGGCATATCTGCCCCGCGCTTTTTGCTATTCCCTTCCTGTCATAGACGTGTTACCAGCCCTCGCCAACTTCCAAGCAACACTTGCAAGATCGCCCGGTAGACGACTCGTTCCGGGCTTTCCTGTTTTTCACAGACGAAGGAATTGGCCATGGCACGCATTATTGAAACGCCAACCGGTTTGGATGCCCTGACATTCGACGACGTGCTCCTGCAGCCGGGGCACTCCGAGGTCATGCCCGGCCAGACGAATGTCGCCACCCGCATCGCCCAGGATATCGATCTCAACCTGCCGATCATTTCAGCGGCGATGGATACGGTGACGGAAAGCCGTTTGGCGATCGCCATGGCCCAGGCCGGTGGTATCGGCGTTATCCACCGCAATCTGACGCCGGTGCAGCAGGCCGAAGAGGTCCGCCAGGTCAAGAAGTTCGAAAGCGGCATGGTGGTCAATCCGGTCACCATCGGTCCGGATGCGACGCTTGCCGAAGCGCTGGCCTTGATGAAGGCGCACGGCATTTCGGGCATTCCGGTCGTCGAGAAGTCGCATCGCCTCGTCGGCATCCTCACCAATCGCGACGTCCGCTTCGCCTCCGATCCCCAGCAGAAGATCTACGAACTGATGACCCGCGAAAATCTCGTGACGGTCAAGGACGGCGTTCAGCAGCAGGAAGCCAAGCGCCTGCTCCACACGCATCGCATCGAAAAGCTGCTCGTTGTCGACGGCGATGGTCGTCTGGTCGGCCTGATCACCGTCAAGGACATCGAGAAGTCGCAGCTCAACCCGAACGCTTCCAAGGATGTGCAGGGCCGCCTGCGCGCTGCTGCGGCAATCAATGTCGGCGACGATGGTTTCGAGCGTGCAGAACGCCTGATCGAGGCCGGCGTCGACCTTCTGGTCGTCGACACCGCCCACGGCCATTCCCAACGCGTTCTCGATGCCGTTACCCGCGTCAAGAAGCTGTCCAACTCGGTCCGCATCATGGCCGGCAACGTCGCCACCTATGACGGCACGCGCGCGCTGATCGATGCCGGTGCCGATGCCGTCAAGGTCGGGATTGGTCCCGGCTCTATCTGCACGACCCGCATCGTCGCCGGCGTCGGCGTGCCGCAGCTTGCCGCCATCATGTCGGCGGTCGAAGCGGCGCGCGAACAGAACATCCCTGTCATCGCCGATGGCGGCATCAAATTCTCTGGCGATCTTGCCAAGGCGATCGCCGCCGGGGCATCGGCTGTCATGATCGGCTCGCTGCTTGCCGGTACGGACGAGAGCCCGGGCGAAGTGTTTCTTTACCAGGGCCGCTCCTTCAAGGCCTATCGGGGCATGGGCTCCGTCGGCGCCATGGCGCGCGGCTCGGCTGACCGCTACTTCCAGGCCGAGGTCCGCGACACGCTGAAGCTCGTGCCGGAGGGCATCGAAGGCCAGGTTCCGTACAAGGGCTCCGTCTCCGGCGTGCTGCACCAGCTCGCAGGTGGCCTCAAGGCTGCGATGGGCTATGTCGGCGGCGCCGACCTCAAGGACTTCCAGGAGCGCGCAACCTTCGTGCGTATCTCCGGCGCGGGCCTGCGCGAAAGCCATGCGCATGACGTCACCATCACCCGCGAAAGCCCGAACTATCCGGGCGCAGGCGGCTGATCCATGGCAGATCGCGCTTCGGGCAATGCCAGATCCTTGCAGGGTCTGGCGGCGATCCTTGCGGCTCTTTCCCTGGCACTCTTCGCGTGGATCTATGCCGGCTTTGCCAGGGCGTTCAGCGCTGCCGCAGCTGGCCAGTCGATGCTCGATACACGCATCGGCGGCTACGAGAGCGAAGACGTCGTCGCCATGCTGCGCTATCTCAAGGATCATCCCGATCCGGCCTCGATCCTGCATTCCATGTATCTCGGACCGGAGCTGGTCTTCCCGCTGGTGTTGGGTGGGTTGCTGTTTTGCCTGATGCGGCTGGTCGGTCCGGGCGGCTTTTTCTTCGGCCGGCCGATCCCGCCCGGCGCGACGGCAGTCATTTTCTGCCTGCCGATCTTCTATACGGTCGTCGACTATGCCGAGAATATTGCCGGCCTCATGCTTTACCCGCCGGCAACGCCCTCCGATGCTACGGTTTCGCTGCTTGCGAGCCTTCTGCCCGTTATCGTCAGGCTGAAATTCCTGACGCTTGTGGTTACCGTTATTCTGCTGGCCCGGTTCGCGATTTTTCGCTACCTCTCGCAGGACGGCTCCAGACCGTCCTGATCGACTACAGCGCCGCGCGTCATACGTGAGGCGCAAAGGTCGCTGTAGCATTTTAGATCTACTGTATAGCTTTCGGAAATTCGAAGGGAGTTGGCAGCGTGACAGGCTATGAAATGTTCTGGCCCATGGTGGCGCATGCTGTGCTGGTGTTCATTCTCTACGCGCTCCTCGGATGGCGCCGCCGCGTTTTGGTGAAGACCGGGCGCATCCAGCCAGCACAATTTCGCGAGAACCATGCGGCGAACGAGCCGGCGGAAAGCCTGGTGGTGCGCAACAGCATTGCAAATCAGTTTGAAGTCCCTTTGCTTTTCCATGCCTGCTGCATCGTGCTCTACACCACGCAGGCGGATAACCTGGTGGCGGTGATCCTCGCCTGGATCTTCGTCGTTACGCGCTATGCGCACGCCTATGTGCATGTCACGAGCAATGACCTGCGCTATCGCAGCCCGCTCTTTGCTCTCGGCTTTGCGGCCCTTGTCTGCATGTGGGGCTGGCTTGGCATCTGGCTCGCCTTCTCCTGATGCTATGCGTGTTAGCGGGGTAACGACCCGCGCTCACGCGTTTGTGTTTTTCCTTGACCGTCACGCTGCTGCCCGCTGACCTATCTTGTCAGCGGGTGGCTGGCCATTTGCTGCCTGCTGCCGGGGAAACGGGGAGAACAGGATCATGACGACGGAAAAGCCCATCGTGACGCAGGCGATGATCAACGCCTATGATGAATACACGCATCTGACGCTCGATCGTCGGAGTTTCATGGAAAAGCTGACGAAACTCGCGGGCTCGGCAGGAGCCGCCGCTGCCATCGCGCCTCTGCTTGCCGCCAACAAGGCAAGCGCCGAGGTCATTGCCGCCGATGATAGCAGGTTGGACGCAAAGGACGTGACCTATGCCGGCAGCAAGGGCGAAATGAAGGGCTATCTCGTTCGCCCGAAGGATGCGAGCGGCCAGCTCGGCGGCATCATCGTCATCCACGAGAACCGCGGCCTCAATCCGCATATCCGCGATGTCGCCCGCCGCATGGCGCTGGAAGGCTTCGTGGCACTGGCGCCCGATTTCCTCTCTCCTCTCGGCGGCACGCCCGAGGATGAAGATAAGGCGCGGGATATGTTCACCAATCTCGATCCGATAGTGACGGCAGACAATGCCGAGGCGAGCCTGAGCTATCTTGCGAAGGTGGATGGCTCTACCGGCAAGGTCGGTGCCGTCGGCTTCTGCTGGGGCGGCGGCCTCGTCAATCGCTTCGCGACCGTCTCGCCGGAGCTGAAGGCAGGCGTCGCCTATTATGGCGCGCAGCCACCGGCAAGCGACGTACCGAAGATCAAGGCGGCCCTCCTGCTGCACTATGCCGGGCTGGACGATCGCATCAATGCCGGCATCGACGCCTATCGCAAGGAGTTGCAGGCTGGTGGCAAGACCTTCGAAATCTTCGTCTATGACGGCGTCAACCATGCCTTCAACAACGACACGTCGGCGGCCCGCTACGACAAGAAGGCGGCCGATCTCGCCTGGAGCAGGACAGTCGAATTCCTGAAGAAATACGTGTCCTAGAACGACACAGATCACGGATGCCGGCGTGTCGGTCATGGCTTGGTTACGGGGTCGAAACCATGTTTCGGCCTCGTTTTCCGGGGCTCGCTCGCTGCTCCTAAGTGATGATTAAAATTGAACTTTTCCCGTTTACGCGCATTGAACGCGTCTGATGTCATAGCGTCTGTCGCGCGTGAGCGCCGTTCAGTATGATAATGAAACGGGTAAAGAATGACTCCGAATAACCCTGACCGCGTAACGTTCCGAAAAAGGCCACAGCAGGAGCGAAGTATCCAACGTGTCGATGCCATCCTCTCCGTCGCGGCCGCGCTGATTGCCGAAAAGGGGGTGAGCCGCATGAAGATGACGGAACTGGCTGCCGTTGCCACGATCCCGATCGGCTCCGTCTATCAGTATTTTCCGGACAAGGCGGCGATCGTCAGGGCTCTGCTCGACCGGCATTCCAACCGCATTCAGCAAAAGGTCAGAGAAGCCTTTTCCGTCGTGACGTCGCTCGATCACGCCATCGAATTGGCTTGCGGCATGATCGATTGGTACTATCGCGAGTATCGCAGCGATCCTGCCTATCTTGGTGTCTGGCTCGGTACGGATATCGACAGGGATATCCTCAAGCTCAACATAGAGCACAGCAATCGCGTCGCCGAAATGTTCCTCGAAAGCATCCGGCCTTTCCTGCCGGCCGAAAGCCGCATCGACCTCGAGGCGCGTACGCAGCTTTTCAGCCATCTGATCGGAGCATCCGTCCGCTTTGCCATCATGAGCGACGATGACATGGCAAAGCGCATGCTGCACGAATGGAAACAAGTCATTCGCGCTACACTGCTGGCGGAGCCGATCTAGAGCAATTCCAGGAACAGTGCGCAGCGGTTTTCCGTCCGGAATTGCGTTGAAACAAAAAGATAGAGCGGTTCAGAGATTCCGTGAAAAGCTGAACCGCTCTAATCGCAGCCAAAGGTAACCGGCTGGTGGGTTTCTTGGCTCACCAGCCCGGCAGGATATGTCCCGCGCGGAGCCGCGGATAGAAGCGCGTATAGGTCTTCACTTCGCCATCGAGATCGTCGTCCACCGCGGCCGGCGTGATGTTGTCGAGACAGGCCGATATATGCGCGGTGATGGCGTTCATCAGCGACGCCGAGAGACCGGCCCGCTTCATGATGCCGATCTGCACCGGCGGCAGCGGCGGGAAGCCGTCTGCCTGCGTCAGCACCTTCATGCCGGTTCGCAAAGCCGATTCCGGCATGACTGAAACCGCCATGCCGGCAAGCACGGCTGCGGCAACGACGGTACAGGACCAGCTGGTAAACAGGATCTGATAGTCGCGGCCGCCGGCATCGAGCGCCGAGCAGGCAAGCTGTCGCCACTGGCAATCGCGCCGACCGACCGCAAGCGGAATGGGCGCGTCGTCGCGCAGCGGGTGATTGGCCGAGCCGACCCAGCAGAGCGGCTCGGTGCGCACCACATCAGACATGCGCTCACGCGGATTGTGGGTGACGAGTGCGATATCGAGCTCGCCGCGATGCATGCGCTCGGCAAGATCCACAGAGGGCTCGCAGACGATGTAAAGTTCGACATTCGGATGCGTCTTGGCAAAGCGACCGATGATTTCGGGCATGTAGCGGTCGGCGTAATCATCCGGCGTGCCGATCCGCAGCGTGCCTTCAAGCCGATTGTCGTCGAAGGCCGCCATCGCCTCGTTGTTCAGGCGGATGATGCGGCGGGCATAGTTTAGAAGCTTTTCGCCTTCGGCCGTCAGCCGGTTGCCGCGACCGTCCTTGATGAAAAGCTGCTTGCCGACGCGTTCTTCCAGCCGGCGCATCTGCATGGAAACCGCCGACTGCGTCTTGAACACTCGGTCCGCCGCTTTGGTGAAGCTGCCGGAATCCACGATTGCGATGAAGGTCTGCAACTGATCGATATCAAGCGGCGCGGACATGGGTTCACCTATAAAGGAGTTTGATAGTTATCATTAGAAACATTCGTTGGACTGATCAATAGGCCTTTGGCATCTTCTGAATGCAATTCAGCATACCAATCGAACAGCAAACCCTGTCGAACTCCTCCCGGCCTACGCCCTTTTCCGGAACACCGGGGAGGGGCTTGGCTCGCGTGTGCCCAAGGAAAGGATTATGGAAATGCGCACGACAGATCGGACCCTTGACCTCGGCCTTGCAACGCCATCGCTGTCGCTGACGGCGCGGATGATGCTCGCTGTCGCCAATCTCGCTTCCATCTGGCGCGCAATCCGAAATCGCCAGGAGATCGACTATCTCAATGAGCTCGACGACAGCCAGCTGCGGGACATCGGCCTTACCAGGCAGGATTTGAGGGCGGCGCTGACCACCTCGACCTTCTTCGAGGACCCGTCCAGCCATCTGACCCATTCCGCGCGTCGCCGCACGCGCCTCTCCGCCTTCAGCAGCTTTAGCGGTTGATGTCGGACAACAGTTTCCCCGCAGGGTGATAGCCAATAAGCCCTGCCTCTTTCCCGGTGTTCGGCCCAAGGGCCAGCACCGGGTTTTTTCTTTCTGCGGCATTGTTTCTCTGGCGGATCATGCGCGGACAAGTTGCCTCCGGGCACAACTGTCTTATCTTACCGCCCAATCGAAACAGCAGGGATTCGACGATGGCAACGGTGATCTTCTTCCACTCCGTCTATGGTTTGCGTCCGCTCGAACATGAGGCTGTCGAGCGCGCGCAGGCCGCTGGGCACAAGGCCTTCGCGCCGGATCTCTATGAAGGGCTGATTGCCCGATCGATCGAAGAGGGCTTCGAGTTCAAGGACGAGATCGGTTGGCAGACGATTTGCGAGCGCGCGCAATGGGCGCTGGCGGGGCTGCCGGCCTCGACCGTGCTCGCGGGATTTTCGATGGGCGCCGGGGTCGCGTCAAACCTGTGGCCTAAGCGGGAGAGGACCGCGGGCATCCTGTTCTTGCACGGCATCGCCCCGATCGCCGGGAATGCACGCAAGGGCTTGCCCTTGCAGCTGCATCTGGCCGAACCCGACCCGTTCGAACCAGAGGAGGATGTAGCCGCCTGGCGGCAGGCAGCCGGAAAATCCGGAACCGCTGCCGAGATTTTCCGATATCCGGGTGGCGGCGGCCACCTCTACACCGATGCCAGCCTGCCCGATTATGACGCCAAGGCGGCGGATCTCACCTGGAAGCGCGTTATCGACTTCCTTGATGCCATTGATGCCAAGGGTTGAACTTGGCCCGGACTTTGCGCGCCGGGCTTGAACTGAAGCTGCTTGTCGCCTAGCTTACGGACATCAGCAATACCAACAGGATGTGTGCAGCAATGAAATTCACCTCGACCGCAACGCCGTTCAGCCTTGTCATCGGGGAAATTCTTGTTCATGCCCATATCCATCGTTCTATCCAATCTTTCGTGGTCCACGCCTGACGGCCGGCCGCTTCTTTCCAATCTCGATCTGAGTTTCGGCGCCGAACGCACCGGCCTTGTCGGCCGCAACGGCGTTGGTAAGACGACGCTGATCAGACTCGTCTCCGGCGAGCTGCAGCCGCAATCCGGCACGATCTCCTTCAGCGGCAGATTGGGAATCCTGCGCCAGAGCGTGCAGGTGGAGGCGGAAGAAACCGTCGCCGACCTTTTCGGCGCAAGCGAGGCGCTGGCCATGCTGAAGCGTGCGGAAGCGGGCGAGGCGACGAATGAAGAGCTCGCTTCGGCCGATTGGACGCTCGAGCAGCGTATCGCCTCGGCACTCGATCGCGTCGAACTAGATGTTGCGCCGGAAACGCCTCTCGTGACGCTGTCGGGCGGACAGCGCACGCGCTGCGGTCTGGCAGCTCTCATCGTCGACGATCCCGATTTCCTCATTCTCGACGAACCCACCAACAATCTCGACCGCGACGGCCGCTTGGCGGTCATCGATCTGCTCGCAGGCTGGAGGGCAGGCGCGATCGTCATTAGTCATGACCGCGAATTGCTCGATACCATGGATGCGATCGTTGAGCTGACATCGCTCGGCGCCTCGCGCTACGGCGGCAACTGGAGCCAGTATCGCGAACGCAAGGCGCTGGAGCTTTCAGCCGCCGAGCACGATTTCGTCGAGGCGGAAAAGCGTGTCGCCGAAGTGGAAAGAAGCGCGCAGGCGGCCGTCGAGCGGCAGGCGAGGCGGGACAAGGCCGGTCGGAAAATGGCGGCCAAGGGCGGCATTCCGCGCATTATGCTCGGCGGCTTGAAGGAGCGAGCGCAGATGACGAGCGCCGAGAACACGCGACTTGCCGAACGGCGCCGTGGGCAGGCCCTGCAGGATGCCGCCGCCGCCCGCGAAAAGATCGAGATCCTCCAACCCCTGACTGTCAAGCTGCCGACCTCGGGACTTCCGGCAAACAGGATCGTCCTCAAGATGGAGGGCGTGACTGCCGGTTACGAGCCCGAACGGCCGATCCTGCGCGATTTCGATTTCATCATCACCGGGCCGGAACGCGTTGCCATCACCGGACCGAACGGTTCCGGCAAGACGACGCTGCTGGCGCTGGTTTCCGGCGGGCTGAAGCCGTGGAGCGGAACGGTGCGGGTCGTCCATTTCGCCTTGTTGGACCAGCGAGTGAGCCTTCTCGATCCGTCGCTTTCGATCCGCGACAATTTCAGGCGGATCAATCCGGATGCGGATGAGAATGCCTGCCGAGCCGCCCTGGCGCGCTTCATGTTCCGGGCCGATGCAGCGCTGCAGATCGTCTCAAGCCTGAGCGGTGGGCAATTGTTGCGTGCCGGGCTTGCCTGCGTGCTCGGCGGTTTGGTGCCGCCGTCGTTGCTGATTCTGGACGAGCCCACCAACCATCTGGACATCGATTCCGTTTCGGCGGTCGAAGCCGGGCTTAGCGCCTATGACGGCGCACTTCTGGTCGTCAGCCACGATGAGGTATTTCTCGACAATATCGGCATAGAGAGACGGCTCGAGCTGTCGGCCCGAACCGTCTCGGATAGGTGAGAGGTCGCGTCAGGCGTGGTCGGCGCTGGCGATGCGGTCGAGTTCGGCGACTGCATCCTCCGGCAGCTTCAATTCGGCGGCTGCAATATTCTGCTTGAGGTGGGCGGGCGACGACGTTCCCGGAATAAGCAGGATATTGGGCGCGCGCTGCAGCAGCCAGGCGAGCGCCACCTGCATCGGGGTCGCGTTCAGGCGCGTGGCCACATCTGACAGGGCTGAGGATTGCAGCGGCGAGAAGCCGCCGAGCGGGAAGAAGGGTACGTAGGCGATGCCATCGCGATTGAGTTCGTCGACCAGCGCATCGTCGGTGCGCTGGGCCAAATTGTAGAGGTTCTGTACGCAGACGATATCTGTGATCGTGCGGCCCTCGGCGATCTGGCCGCGCGTGACGTTGCTCAATCCGATATGACGCACGAGGCCCTGATGCTGGAGTTCCGCAAGGGCGGTCAGCGGCGCCTCGATCGAGCCCTCCGTCGGCTGATACGGGTTGAGCATGACGCGAAGATTGACGACATCGAGCACGTCGAGCTGCAGGTTGCGCAGATTGTCATGCACGGCCTGCTTCAACTCGTCGGCGGAGAAAGCCGGCAGCCAGGAGGCATCCGTGCCCCGGCGCGCGCCGATCTTGGTAACGATGACGAGATCGTCTCGATAGGGATGTAGCGCTTCCCGGATCAGCCGGTTGGTCACATGTGGACCGTAGAAATCGCTGGTGTCGATATGGTTGACGCCGGAGGCGATGGCGTCGCGCAGGACTGCGAGCGCGGTGTCGTGGTCCTTCGGCGGCCCGAAGACGTGAGGGCCTGCGAGCTGCATGGCGCCGTAGCCAAGCCGTTTGACCCTACGGTCCCCAAGGGTGAAACTGCCTGATTGATCGATGCTGGACATGGCTATCTCCTTTCGAGAAGAAAACAGAAATAGGCCTCGTCTCAATGTGTGATAACTGGGCGCAATGCGCACGGGCTGTGCAGAATTACGAACAGCCCATATAGACCGAAAGGGACGTGCCGCGCCTCATTCCGCTTTCGGTGCAGGCTTGTCCTGACCCTTCAAATAGCTGTCGAAGATCGCTTCCATGTTCTTCTGATAGGTCTTCTGCACTTCAAGGCCGCTGTCGAACATGGCGTTGAACATGTCGGTATAGGCGGCCATGTCGACGCCGGCGGAGGGCTTGGCTTTCGCTTCTTCCTTTGGCGGCTCGGCCGCCATCGGGAAGTTTTTCATCATATCCTGAAACGCCTTGGCGAAAGGATTGTCCAGAAAGGGATTGGTCTGCGCCAGTTTCTCGCGCTTGACGGCATCGGCGCCGAACATCAGCTCCATTGCCTGCGTGAAGGGATTGTCGAAGATGCTCGCCTGCGGCGTCGGCTGCTGCTTCGGTGCGAAACCGATGCTCTGCAGCCAGCCTTGCATCACCGCGCCCATATCGGTGTTGAGGAAGGGGTTGGTCATCGGCGGGATCTGGCCGCTGGTTTCCTTGAACAGGCCGCCCATCAGCGTATCGGCCATGGCGGGCAGCATGCGCTTGTAGATTTCCTGGCCAATGCCGGTCATCTGCGCGGCCTGCGCCGCGATCGCGCGGGAAACGTCTTTCGAGCCGAACAGCCTGCCCAGCACGGCATTGCCGTCCGCGATGCCTTCAGGCGTGAAGGCCTTGGTCATGTCCTCGAAATATTTGGCATAGTTGCCGGATGCGATATCCTGCATCACGCCCATGAAATTATAGGGATCGGTGGCACTGCGCTTGAAGCCGGAAGAGAAGGCAGGCATCAGTGCGGCCATCGCCTTCGTCGCCTGCTCCTGCGCCAGATTGAACTGCTTGGCCATGGCCTCCGTTGCGGCGCCATTCTGTGCCTGCATCATCATGTCGAAGAGTGGCAGCATCGAAGTCCCTTTCCCCGCTATGAGGCCGCTTCGGAATCAGGCGGCGCTTGATTCCGATAGTATCGCGGAAAAAGGGAGGCGCATACCGGTTTCTGCCGCCGCACCATCAGGTTTCGACGGCAGGTCGTTGGCTATCAGTACTGATATTCCTCGAAGATCGGCTCGACCGACTGGTTCCAGCGGCCGTTGTAGAGCATCAGCAGATCGTCGGCGAGCGTTCCCTTCTTGGCGAGCACTTCGTCGAGCGGCGCGAGGAAAACGGTCTCGTCCTGGCCATCACCGTTCAAGCGATTGCGGTTCTTCAGGCCGAGGCGGGAAATGCCGACAACTTCGCGCGCGACATCGAGCAGGTTATGGCCCTTGATCGTGGCTTTCAGACCCTCGACCGGCACGATGTCACGCAGCGCGTTGACCTCGTTGAAGCTCCAGTTCTTGGTCAGTTCGTCGGCCGCAGTCAGCGCCTCGTCATCATAGAGCAGGCCGACCCAGAAGGCCGGCAGCGCACAGATGCGGCGCCAGGGGCCGCCGTCGGCGCCGCGCATTTCGAGGAAGCGCTTGAGGCGCACGTCCGGGAAGAGCGTCGAGAGATGGTTTGTCCAGTCGCCCATGGTCGGTTGCCAATCGGCGATTTCGCCCTTCAGCGCGCCGTCCATGAACTGGCGGAAGGTGACGTGTGTGCAGTCATGGTAGCGACCGTCGCGAACGACGAAGTACATGGGAACGTCGAGTGCCCACTTCACATAATCTTCGAAGCCGAAATCGTCGCGGAAGGTGAAGTCGAGCAGGCCGCCGCGGCGGTTGTCGGTATCTTTCCAGATCTCTCCACGCCAGGAGGAAAGACCGTTCGGCTTGCCGTCCGTGAAGGGCGAGGAGGCAAAGAGCGCTGTTGCCAGCGACTGCAGCTTCATCGACACCCGCATCTTGCGGCGCATGTCCGCTTCCGACGAGAAGTCGAGGTTCACCTGGATCGTGCAGGTGCGGTACATCATGTCGAGACCCTTGGTGCCTACCTTCGGCATATAACGGGTCATGATCTCGTAGCGCGATTTCGGCATACGCGGCGTTTCGGCAAGCGTCCATTTCGGGCTGCCGCCGACGCCGAGGAAGCGGATGCCCATCGGCTCGGCGATCTCGCGCACTGTGGCCAGATGGTTGTTCGATTCCTTGCAGGTCTCGTGGATGGTTTCGAGCGGCGCGCCTGACAGTTCGAACTGGCCGCCCGGCTCGATTGAGATCGCGCCCATGCCTGTGGGTTCACCGAGCCCGATGATGTTCTCGCCATCCATGATCGGGTCCCAGCCGCTCTTCTTCTGCAGCCCCTTGAGGAGCGCGGAAATGCTGGCTTCGCCGAAATAGGGTACGGGGCTGTTGTCGGCGCGGAAGAACACGAATTTCTCGTGCTCGGTGCCGATGCGGAATTTCTCCTCCGGCTTGTTGCCGGCGGCCAGATAGGCCGTCATTTCCGAGACCGAGGAGAGCGGAGTCTGGTCGGTAGTATCGCGCGCCATGGTATTACCTTAGATCTCGGAGGATAACCCACGCCAGCCGCAGGTCAATTGGAGGGTGATTGACGCGGATTGAGGTACGGTGCAAGTGAATTTCTTTCAAGGGTCGTTCAAAAAAATAGGATTTTATGTCTCGCAAGTGCATCACAGCCGTGTCGACCGCCGGCATATCTGCACAAGCGTTCAAGACGTCCAGCCTTTGTCGTGGATAGTTTGCTTCGACTGATATCAGGCGGAGCATATCGATGATTGAAGAAAATGGCCTCTACTATTCCATTATGACACTGCTTCTGGCCTCGCTGGTCATCATGGGAAGCCCCGGCCCCTCCACGATCAGCGCGACGGTCATGGGCGCGGCCTATGGTTTCCGGCGATCGCTTGGCTATGTGTCCGGTCTTATCGCCGGCACGGTGGCGGTGTTGCTGGCCGTTGCGGCCGGGGTCGTCGCGATCCTGCTGTCCGTGCCGCACGGTGCATTGGTGCTGACGGTCGTTTCCGCCGTCTATATCCTCTATCTGGCTTTCAAGATCGCCACCGCACCGCCGCTGTCGCGCCGCGACGATCGGGTCGCGGCCCCTGCCTTTTCCGGCGGCTTCCTGCTCGCCGTCGCCAATCCCAAGGCCTATCTGGCGATCGCAGCCGTCTTTGCCGGCGTCAGCCTGTTTCAGGATCAGCGGCTGCTCGACGCTGCTATCAAGATCGCGCTGCTGACAGGCATGATCGTCGCCATCCACATGGTCTGGCTTCTCCTCGGCGCATCCCTGTCCCGCTTCCTCCAAGATCCGAGGATCTCGCGGATCGTCAACGTCTCGCTGGCGATCCTGCTGATCGTTGCAACTGTCGTTGCGGTGCTGGAATGAAAGCTCAGTTCCAGTCGCCGATGGCAGCCTGGATCACCGCCATGGCGGCAACGGCAGCGGTGTCGGCGCGCAGGATGCGCGGGCCGAGCGGAATGGCGGTGACGAAATCGAGGCTGCGCAGCAACGCGCGCTCTTCTTCGGAAAAACCGCCCTCCGGGCCGACCAG
This sequence comes from Martinezella tropici, assembly GCA_000799755.1. Lineage (GTDB taxonomy): Bacteria > Pseudomonadota > Alphaproteobacteria > Rhizobiales > Rhizobiaceae > Rhizobium > Rhizobium tropici_A. The sequence continues at coordinate 825,189 of JUHI01000001.1, read as the reverse complement.
CAATGCCAGATGTTTTTCCTTCACCTGCGTCAGCAGCGGCAGGGGATTTTGACCTGCATCGCCTTCGTCGCAATAGATGATGCGGCGCTCGCGCGGCCAGCCCGCGAGCAGATCGGCAAGCTTAACCGGTTCGGCGACATCGGGAATGCCGAGGATGCCGCATTGCTCTGCCGCCTCGATGACATTGGCCCGCACCTTGTCCAGATTGGTGATCTTGCCCTGCACATGCTGTGTCATGACGGGCTGCAGCAGGCCCGCGCCCATCTCGACCGCCTTCTGCACGAGATAATCGAGCCGTCCGACCTTCAGCGGCGCGAAGAGGTAATGCAGATCGGAGGGAGCCGGCTGCGGCCGCGTTTCCTCGACCGGCGTCAGCAGAATGCGCTTGCGGGTGGGGAAGGAGAGGCTGGCTCTCCATTCGCCGTCGCGGCCGTTGAAGATGAGCAGTTCGGCGCCATCTTCCATGCGCAGCACATTGGCAAGATAGTTGAACTGGTCCTGATCGGCCTCGATGGCGACGCCTGCCTTGATGTCCGATGTCACGAACAGCCGCTGCATGCGGAAATTGGCGCGCATGGATTACCCCTGGAATTCCCTAGAAACATGAGATGGAACGATTCGAAGCCCGGTGAGAACCGAACCGCCCTAAATGAAGAGCGCGACCATAACCCAATATACGGCGGCGGCAAGCAGGGCCGCGACAGGCACGGTGATCGCCCAGGCGCCGATGATGGTCATGAAATGGGAGCGGCGCACCAGGCGACGGCGATGGACCTCGTCGGGATTGCGCTCATCCGCGGCTTCCGGCTCGTGCCAGGGAATGCCCGCAGCCTCGGCTTTCTTGCGCATATAGGTGAAGCGCCGCCTCGAGCGCGCGGTGGACCATTCGCGGAAGAAACCGACCCCGAAGACCGCGCCGACGGCGATATGGGTCGAACTGACAGGAAAGCCGAACCAGGCCGCAACGATGACGGTGAGTGCGGCTGATACCGCGACGCAATAGGCCCGCATCGGATTGAGCTTGGTGATCTGCTCGCCGAGCAGGCGGATGAGCCGCGGCCCGTAAAGCAGAACGCCGACGGAGATGCCGCAGCCGCCGATCATGACCACCCAGAAAGGCGCCTTTTGCGTCGTCGTTTCGGCGATCACGCCGATCGAGCCGCCGAGGCCGATATCGCGGACGATCGCCGCAAGCGGCCCGATGGCGTTGGCGACGTCGTTGGCGCCATGCGCGAAGGACATCAGCGCTGCCGAACAGATGAGTGGCAGGCGGAAAAGTTTGCGCAGCGAGCTGTTCTTGTTTTCCAGCCCGACAGACTGCGCCGCCACCAGCGGCCGCGCGCCGAGCCAGGCGATGATGCCGACGCCAATGCCGATCGCCAGGTTCAGTATATTGGGGATTGCGCCCTTCGGCTCCAGCTGGACGACGAGATAGCCCGAGAAGGCGCCGGCCATCAGTCCGATCAGGATGGGAATCCAGTATCTGGCGGCGGCGATCTTGTCGTCGCGATAGATGATGCACGTCTCGATGAAATAGAGGATGCCGGCGGCGATGGTGCCGCCGAGGAAGGGCGTTATCACCCATCCCGCCGAGATTGCGGCCAAAACATGCCAGTTGACCAGCTCCGGACCGACCGCGGCCGCACCCGCACCGACGACGGCGCCGACGATCGTGTGGGTGGTCGAGACCGGCGCTTTCAGCCAGGTGGCGAAATTGATCCAGAGGGCGGCGGCAAGCAGCGCCGCCATCATCAGCCAGGCAAGCTTGCCGATGCTGATGATGCGGTTGGTGTCGACGATGTGGGTCGAGATCGTGTTGATGACCGGGCCGCCGGCAATCGTCGCTCCGAGGATCTCGAAGATGGCCGCCATGACGAGGGCTTGCGTCATGGTGATCGCACGCGCGCCGACCGCTGCGCCGACATTGTTGGCGACGTCCTTGGCGCCGATGTTCAGAGCCATGTAGCCGGCAAGAGCAACGGCGGCGAAAATCAGCGTCGCTCGCGGCTGGCCGAATACATAGATGCCGGCAAAAACCATGGCGAAACCGAGAAAGATCAGGCCGATACCCGGGGCGACCAGACGTTTCGTCACATGATGGGTCGCATCCTCGACATAGGTGAATTTGTCGAGGTCCTTGTCGAGCGTCCGTTTGCTAGGTGTGGCCGGTCGGTCGGGCATGCAATTCTCTGGATCAAAACTCTCGTATTGCGCTCCCCGAAAGGGCGCGCAATATCCACCAGCCACTCTGGCATAGTTTTTTGTGAGTAATGTGGCTTATTTATCCTGCGCTGCCACAGGCACAGCCGTCATCCGCTGAGCGAAGGCAAGGATCAATTCGCGCAGTTCCGGTTCGCGCACGCGCTCTGCCGCGACCTCGCAGGACACCCACTCCAGGGAACGTTCGCCCTTCTCCTTGAAGTGCTTTGCAAGTTCGTTGACCTCAAGGGCATAGACCTGCACGCGGCATGGCACCTGAATACCGTCCTTCAGCACCTTGTCGTAGCCGAACGAGCCGAGTGGCTCCGTCTCCACCGCGCCGCGCACGCCGGCCTCTTCATAGGCTTCGCGGGCCGCGACCTCGTGAGAAAGCTTGCCCGGCATCGGCCAGCCCTTGGGAATGACCCAGCGCCCGGTATCGCGGCTTGTCAGCAGCAGCACCTCGAGATCGCCCGTCTTTTTCTTCAACCGATAACAGAGCGCAGCATATTGCTGTCGCGGCGGACGCCGAAACATGAGTTGCACATCATTTGCTATACGGCTGAGAAAGGCCAATTGTCGGTTCACCTTTTGGGGGTTGGAGTGAAGGATTGATTCTATATTAGCATCGTGTGGAAAAATTTTGTGTTCCACAGAGTGCTATATGGTATTTCCCCACAAATTTATTCAGTGGTGACTATGTAAAAAAGTGATGATTTGCCTTCTGATATTCGCCAGCAATTATGCTGAAAGCGACATTGAACAGCATTTTCATGCCGCAGATGACGCAGCTGCTTGAATGCGGCCGTCATGGCGCTGGAAAGAAAGATAAAACCTTGCCATGCCCGAACCCGTTTCATCCCGACGCCTGCCGCCGCTGAATGCGCTTCGCGCATTTGATGCTGTCGCGCGACGCGGCAGCATCCTGCAGGCGGCCGATGAGCTTGGCGTCGTGCGCGGCGCCGTCCGTCAGCAGATCACCCTGCTGGAAGCCCATTTCGGGGTGACCTTGTTCGATCGGGAGAACGGCAGGCTGGTACTGACGGCGAAGGGCAGGGCATTCGCCGATTCCGTCGGCGTCGCCTTCGGTATCCTGCGGCGGGCGTCGGCGGAGCTTGCGATCGGAGGCCGGCGATCGATCCGGCTTGGCGTACCCTCGGCCTTCGCGGTCTGGTGGCTGATGCCGCGTGTTGCCGCATTGCAGGCGGCCCTTCAGGATATCGATATAGACATCGTGCCGATGGCCATGGTGGAGCCGCTTGCCAAGCGCGCCGACCTGGAAGCGGTCATCATGGGCGGCGAGTACAGGCCGATGCGCGATATCACGGCCATTCGCTTTATGGAGGACGAATTCGGCCCGGTCGCCACGCCGGAGATCGCCGATCGCCTCGGGCTTGCCGCGGGCGTTTGTGCGCTCGCCGGAGCTTTCGCCCTTGCAAGCCGCTCCGCCCCGACCCTGTGGGAGGATTGGTTTGCCGAAGGCGGTCATGCGCCGGTTCGCTTTGCCGGCAATCGCGAGTTCGAGGACCTGCTGCTGGCGATCGGCGCTGCTCGCTCCGGGCTCGGGGTTGCCATTGCGCCGCGCACGGCCATCGGTGAGGATATCGACCGTGGCCTATTGGTCGCGCCCTTCGGCTTCATCCGCAGACCGGCGGGCTACAGTCTCAGCATTCGCAGCAGCGACGTGAAGGACCCGGCGCTTGTCCGGCTGGCGGATTGGCTGAGCGCGGCGGGGGTCGAGCAGACTTAGCAAGGTATCCTCCCTGTGAGATACACATGGCAGATTTTCTGCCATGTGAGGCATGGCAATGTCCATCGACAGGCCCTTTGCCCTCATGCCAGATCGCTAGACCGAACCAGCCGGCAGGAGCGCATCATGGATCAGTCTTCTTCTCTTTCCCGTATCGATTGGGTGGCGCGCAGCTGCCGGCTCCTGGCGGCGACGGCGCAGGAATTCCGGGAAACCAGGCCTTTTGCGGGTTTGACCATTGGGACGGGCATCCATCTCGAGCCGAAGACGGTTGCGCTGTTGATGACGCTGCGGGCGGGCGGCGCCGGTCTCGTCTGCACCGGCAATCTCAACAGCACCCAGCCGGAAACGGTCGCCTATCTGCGCGCCCAAGGGATCAAGGTCTTCGCGACGCAGACCCGCGATGCCGATGAGCATGGCGCCAGCCTCGATGCGATCCTGGCGGAAAAGCCGGATTTGTTGCTCGACAATGGCGGCGATCTCTTTGCCCGCGCGGCCGACAAGCCCTATGCCAACCTGCTTGGCGGTACCGAGGAAACCACATCCGGCCGCACCCGGCTGATGCCGATGCGCGACAAGCTCAACATGCCGATCCTCGTCATCAACGACAGCCCGATCAAGCAATTCGCCGAAAACCGGCATGCCGTCGGGCAGAGCATGTTCGAGAGCTATCTGCGCTTCACCAATCGCTCCACCAATGGCAAGCGCGTCACCGTCTTCGGTTACGGCGCCTGCGGTAGGGGCACGGCAGCGTGCTTCCGCAATGCCTTTTCCGCAGTCAGTGTCGTCGATATCAATCCGGTCACGACACTTGAAGCGCATCTCGACGGTTTTTCAACACCGCTACGCGAGGCGGCGATCCGTTCCGCCGATGTGCTGGTCACCGTGACGGGCTATCCGGATATCATCACGGTTGCCGATCTGCCTCTCATCAAGGACGGCGCGATCCTGATGAATGGCGGCCACTTTCCGCATGAGATCGATGTCGAGGGCTTCCGCAGCAGCCCCGATGTTATCGGGGTCGATCGTTATGAGGCCGAGCAGATCGAGACTATCCGCATGCGCGATGGCCGTGCCTTCCACATTCTCGGCGGCGGCCATATGGCCAATCTGGCCGGCCCGCGTCCGCTGGGGAATACCGTCGAATCCATGGATCTCGGCTTTGCGCTGCAGGCCCGATGCCTGGAACGGGTCGCCAAGGGCAATCTTGGCAAGGAATCCTGCGTCATCCCGGTTCCCACTGATATCGACGCGCTTGTCGCCTCCGCCTATCTCGACTTGGCGCGCTAAACCTCAGGTTTCGGCCAGCGCCTGCGGCAGCAATCGATCATAGAGCGTTGCCATCTCGTCGCCGAAGCAGCAGAAGATGATCTCCTCGAAGGCACCATCCTTGCTTTCGGCAAGGGTGGTGCGGATCGCGATCCGTGCAGCCGGCTCGGCGGGGAAGCGGTAGATGCCCGTCGAGATGGCGGGAAAGGCGATTGTCTTCAGGCCGTGCTGCCGGGCAAGGCCAAGGCTGTTGCGGTAGCAGTCCGCAAGCAGCTCCTCCTCGCCATGGTCGCCGCCATTCCAGACCGGGCCGACCGTATGGATCACATGCCTTGCCGGCAGGCGGTATCCGCCCGTTATCTTTGCCTGCCCGGTCTTGCAGCCATTCAGCATCCGGCATTCCGCAACGAGCTCCGGCCCGGCGGCGCGGTGGATCGCGCCATCAACGCCACCGCCGCCGAGCAGACTGCTGTTGGCGGCGTTGACGATGGCATCGACAGAAAGCCTGGTGATATCGCCGAGAACAACGGTGAAGCGCGTCTCCGAATTCGCAGCAAGATCGGAACGGATGATTTCAGGCGCGGACATGGCGGTCTCCTCGAACCTTTATGGCACCTATCGCTCCCAATAGGGAACGGGACCGTAAAGTTCCGCCAGAAAGTCGATGAAAACGCGCACTTTCGCCGGCAGGAACTGCCGGCTTGGGTAAACGGCCGAGAGGGTGACATTGTGCGAGCCTTCATAGGCCGGCAACACCTGCACGAGACGGCCGTTGCGCAGTTCCTGTCCGATATCCCAGGTGGAGCGCAGCGCAATGCCGAGACCGGCGATGACGGCTTCGCGCACGACCTCGCTGGAGTTGGTGATGAGCCTGCCCTCAGGGCGGAAGATCAGGCTGCCTTTCGGCCCCTCCAGCCGCCACGGATCGAGATTGTGTGCCGGCAGGCAGATGTGCCGACGCAGATCGTCGATATCCTGCGGCATGCCGTGGGCGTCGATATAGGCGGGCGAGGCGCAGAGCACGCGGCGCACTGGCGCGAGCCGGCGGGCGACGAGGCTCGAATCGGTCAGTTCGGCAATGCGGATGGCAAGATCGAAGCCGCCGCCGACGATATCGACGAATTCGTCGCTGAGCACGAGATTGAGCGACAGCTCAGGATGCGCCTGCATGAAGGATTTGAGATGCGGCGCGATGTGCAGACGGCCGAAGGATGTCGGAGCGGAGATCTTCAGCGTGCCGTGCATCTGCGAAGAGCGCCCGGCAATATAGGCTTCCGCCTCTTCCAGCCCGGCGAGAATGGCAAGCACGCGGTCATAAAAGCCCTGCCCCGCCTCCGTCAGCGAAATCTGCCGCGTGGTGCGCTGCAGGAGCCGGGTGCCGAGCCGATCTTCGAGGCGCTTGATGCGCTTGGAAATGACGGCGGGCGAGAAGCCGAGCGCCCGGCCGGTCAAGGACATGCTGCCGGTCGCCACCACGCTGGCGAAGATTTCGAGATCCCCTAAATTGGTCATGCACAATTATTTCCCATTTTGGAATAAATGCTTATCATTTGCTCCAAACTTGGGAAAGCGCTAAGCCGATAATGGGTTAAAAGGAGGCTGTATCCGCGAGGGGATGCAGGAGGAAGACGGCATGGCAGAAGCCATTTCATTTCTGGAGCCGCGTGCGGATGTTCTGGCGCGCCGCAGCGCGATCGTTGCCGATCTGACCGACCTTTTGCCGCCGGAATGTCTGATCCACGAACAGCGCGAACTCGTGCCCTTCGAAACCGATGCCTTCGTGTCCTATCGGCGCCTGCCGCTCGCCGTAGCTTTGCCGCGCTCGACGGCGGAAGTGGCGGCCGTGATGAAATACTGCCATCGCTACGGCATTCCCGTCGTGCCGCGCGGCGCCGGCACCTCCTTGTCCGGTGGAGCCATCCCGCAGGAAGATGCCGTCGTTCTCGGCCTCTCCAAGATGAACCGCATCCTCGATATCGATTATGCCAATCGCACCGCGATCGTGCAGGCGGGGGTGACGAACCTGCATGTCTCCGAAAGCGTCTCGGCCGACGGCTTCTTTTATGCGCCTGACCCGAGCTCGCAGCTTGCCTGCACCATCGGCGGCAATATCGGCATGAATTCCGGCGGCGCGCACTGTCTGAAATACGGCGTCACCACAAACAATCTGCTCGGCGTTAAGCTTGTCCTGACCGACGGCACTGTCATCGATCTCGGCGGCAAGGCGCTGGATGCGGCAGGCTACGATCTCCTCGGCCTCGTTTGTGGCTCGGAAGGCCAGCTCGGCATCGTCACCGAGGCGACGGTGCGGCTCATCGCCAAGCCCGAGGGCGCCCGGCCGGTGCTCTTCGGCTTCGATAGTTCGGAAGAAGCGGGCGCCTGCGTCGCCGATGTCATTGCCGCCGGCATCGTGCCGGTCGCCATCGAGTTCATGGACAAGCCGGCAATCGAGATCTGCGAAGCCTTTGCCAAGGCAGGCTATCCGCTTGATGTCGAGGCATTGTTGATCGTTGAGGTCGAAGGGTCTGAGGCGGAAATGGACGATATGCTTGCGAGCATTGTCGCCATCGCCCGCACTCACAGGGTCAAGACCGTGCGCGAATGCCAGTCGGCGACGGAGGCAGCCCTGATCTGGAAAGGCCGGAAATCGGCTTTCGGTGCTACCGGCCGCATCGCCGACTATATCTGCATGGATGGCACCGTGCCGCTTAGCCAGCTCTCTTATGTGCTGAAGAAGACGGGCGAGATCGTCGACGGCTACGGTCTGCGCGTCGCCAACGTCTTCCATGCTGGCGATGGCAACATGCACCCGCTGATCCTGTTCAATGCCAACGATCCTGAAGAAGCGGCCAAGGCGGAAGCCGCCGGCAACGACATCCTCCGGCTCTGCGTCGATGCCGGCGGCTGCCTGACTGGCGAACATGGCGTCGGCATCGAGAAGCGCGACCTGATGCGCCATCAATATGCGGATGTCGATCTCGCCCAGATGATGTCGGTACGATCAGCCTTCGATCCCGGCTGGATACTCAATCCCTCCAAGGTCTTCCCGCTCGATGGACGCAACGCCGCATGAACGAGTTTCATCCGAGAACTGAAGAGGAAGCCGCCTCCATCATCAGCGATCATACGGCGCGTGGCGCAGCCCTTGCGATCATCGGCGGCAACACGCGGTCCGGCTTCGGCAATGCGGTCGCGTCCGATGCGGTTCTGTCATCGCGCGGCCTTGCCGGCATCGTCGCCTACAATCCGGGTGAGATGGTGATGACCGCTCGCGCTGGTACGCCGGTTGCGGAGATCGAAGCAGCGCTTGCCGAGAGTGGCCAGATGATGGCGTTCGAGCCGATGGACCACCGGCCGCTGATGGCGACCGAAGGCGAGCCGACGATCGGCGGCGTCTTCGCAGCCAATGTCTCCGGCCCGCGCCGCTTCGTCAGCGGTGCCGCGCGCGATAGTCTTCTCGGCGTCCGCTTCGTCAACGGCCGGGGCGAGATCGTCAAGGCCGGCGGCAGGGTGATGAAGAACGTCACCGGCCTCGACCTCGTCAAGCTGATGGCCGGTTCGCACGGCACGCTCGGCCTTCTGACCGAAGTGACGTTCCGCGTGCCGCCGAGGCCAAAGACGGAGGAGACGATCGTCCTCTCCGGCCTCAACGATGCGGAAGCCGCCAATGCGATGGCCGCGGCCATGGCCCTGCCGCTCGAAGTATCAGGTGCCGCCCATCTGCCGCTCACCGTCGCCTGGTCTTTTCTTGACGGCAAGCTGCCGCAGGGAGAGGCGACGGTGCTGCGCATCGAGGGTCTCCCCGGCTCCGTCGCGGTCCGTGGTGAAAAGCTTGCCGCTGCGATGGGCCGGCTCGGATCGGTGAAACGCCTCGAGGAGGATGACAGCTGCCGGCTATGGCGCGAAATCCGCAATGTGAAGCCCTATGCGGATGGCACCTCGCGCCCAGTTTGGCGCGTCTCGGTCGCGCCCGGTACCGGCCACCAGCTTGTGGCCGCTCTTCGCCTGGAGGAGGGCGTGGATGCCTATTACGATTGGCAAGGCGGGCTTGTCTGGATGCGCATGGAAGCCGAGCCGGAAGGCGACATGCTCCGACGCTATATTCACGCGCTCGGCGGCGGACACGCGACCTTGATGCGCGCTGCCCCTGCTCACCGCGCGATGACGGCCGCCTTCCAGCCGCAGCCGGAGGCAGTGGCGCTGCTATCTGCACGCGTAAAGGAAAAATTCGACCCGGCCGGGATTTTCAACCCCGGCAAAATGGCGTGACGAGGGCTGCCGGATGCAAACCAATTTCACTCCCGAACAGCTTGCCGATCCGCACGTGGCCGAGTCCGAGGCGATCCTGCGCAAATGCGTGCATTGCGGCTTCTGCACCGCCACCTGTCCCACCTATGTGACGCTCGGCAACGAGCTCGACAGCCCGCGCGGCCGCATCTACCTCATCAAGGACATGCTGGAAAACGGCCGGGCCGCCGATGCCGAGGTGGTGACGCACATCGATCGCTGTCTCTCCTGCCTCGCCTGCACGACGACCTGTCCCTCCGGCGTCGATTACATGCACCTGATCGACCATGCGCGCGTCCATGTCGAGAACACCTACAAGCGTCCGCTGATGGACCGGCTGACCCGCAATGTGCTGGCCTCCGTCTTGCCCTATCCCGGCCGTTTCCGGCTGGCTCTGCGGCTTGCAAACCTCGGCCGGCCGTTCAAGGTCCTGTTGAGGCGCATTCCCGCATTGAAGGCTTTCGCCGCCATGCTCGATCTTGCGCCTCGCAGCATTCCCGCGCCGTCACCCTTCGCCAAGCCGGGGCTGTACGCCCCGCAGGCCGAGCGTCGTGGCCGGGTGGCGATCCTGACGGGCTGCGCCCAGCCGCTGCTCGATCCAAAGATCAATGCGGCAACCATCCGCCTGTTGACCCGCCTCGGCGTCGAGGTCGTGGCGCCGGAAGGGGAGGTCTGCTGCGGCTCGCTGGTCCATCACATGGGTCGCGAGGAACAGGCGCTTGCCGCCGCCCGCGCCAATGTCGATGTCTGGTTGCGTGAGATCGAGGCCGGCGGCCTCGATGCCATCATCATCACCGCATCTGGCTGCGGCACGACGATCAAGGATTACGGGCATATGCTGCGCCTCGATCCGGCCTATGCCGACAAGGCGGCAAGGGTTTCGGCACTCGCCAAGGACATCACCGAGTATCTCGCCAGCCTCGACCTTCCCTCGCATATGCCGCGCGGCGTCACGGTCGCCTATCATTCCGCCTGCTCCATGCAGCATGGGCAGAAGATCACCATGGCGCCGAAGCTGCTGCTGAAAGCGGCGGGTTTCACGGTGCGCGAGCCGGCGGAAGGTCATCTCTGTTGCGGCTCGGCCGGCACCTACAACATCATGCAGCCGGAGATTTCGGCGGAGCTGAAGGCGCGCAAGGTCAGGAATCTCGAAGCGACGAGGGCAGATATCATCGCCACAGGCAATATCGGCTGTATCACACAGATCGCGACGGGAACCGGCATTCCGATCCTGCATACGGTGGAATTGCTGGATTGGGCCTATGGCGGCGATATGCCAGAGAAATTGAAGGGCCTGCAGCCGGCGGCGGCCTAATGCAGCTTGCCTGATGCGGGCAGGCGGTAGGCCTGCCATTCGCCCTCGAACTTGTCGGCGGCGATGCGCGTCATGCTAATGCGTTCCTGACCCTCTTCGAAGAAGATGCCGTCCACCAATCCGGCGATACCGTCGTAAAATGAGCCTTCCACCAGGCTGGTCAGGCGTTGAATCTCACGCTCGCGCAGCGAAATATCGGCGACCGACATGCAGTGTCGGCGGCCATCAGCGAATACATCGATGAGCCGGGGAACATCGCCGGCAACATCGACCTCGTAATAGACGATGACCGGCTCCTCGCTTTCCGGATGAATCCAGTCGCAACGATAGTAGAAGAAGCTCATGCCCGAATAATAGCACACAATCCCCCAAGCCTGAACCGGTTTGGGGGATCGATAGTGGTGGAAGATCGGCTGTTCTTAGAAGTTGAACGAGACGCCGAAGTTGAGCGCATGCGTGAAGACTCTGGTCTTCAGCGTGTCGCCGCTGTCAATCGAGACATCGTTCACGAAGTTGTAGTTGCCTTTGTATTCGACGAAGGTCGACCAGTGCTTGGCGAACTGATAGCTGACGCCGGCCTGTGCCTGCAGCGAAGGGCCGCCGAACTGGTAGTCGAAGGTCTTGCCGGAATCGCGGGTGACTTCGACATGCGGCACGTTGATGCCGGCGCCGAGGCCGACATAGGGCGTCCAGTTGCGGCTGGAGTCCTGGAAGCGGTAGAGCGCGTTCAGCGTCAGCATATTCAAGCCGTCGGTGAACTCGAAATGCGACCAGCCGGGCGTATTGCCGAGATCGCCGTAGACCTTCGCATGGCTGTAATCGAGCGACACACCCCAGTTCGGCTTGTCGAACTGATCGAGCCACCAGATGCCGCGAAAACCGAAATAGGGTGGCATCTTGAAAGATTTGCCGGACCAGTTCGGGTCGAAATCGGCGCCGTCCGATGTGGTGACATTGCTGCCGGTCGCGCCCTGTATGCCGCCGTAAGCGGAAAATTGCATTTCCGCCGAGGCGGAACCGGCGGCCAATAGAAATGATGAGACCGCAAGCACGGCAAGTGCCGGCTGCTTGTTGCGAAACGCACGATGCATATGAAATCCCCGGATGCCAAAGTGCTGCCATCTAAGCGCGCTTCCGTGACACTTCTATTGCAGTCAACGGTAGGCAAGTCGCGGTTGAGGGGGAAAAACAGACGGTAGACTGAATGTATCGGGCCGATCATCGGCGGCGCGGTGCGATAAGTTCCGGGCTGTAACCCCGGCGCAACAGTACCCTCGCGCGGGGACTGGATAGAATTGGCCATTGCGATAGATGCGGGCGCCCGTTACGCGCACGAATGATGCCATGCCATCGTTCGGGACGCCCGCTATTTTGCTGTCTGATTCGGAGCAGGCTGATGCCCCGCTCCATCAGCCGCCGAACATGGTCCTCAGCACGTCGACGCCGCGGTCCTGATAGCTGACTTCACCCTGCTTGTTGCCAGGCCCGACGACGATGACCTTCGTGCCGATCGGAACCCGATCGTAAAGATCCGTCACATCCTTGTTCATCATGCGGATGCAGCCGGAAGACATGTTCAGGCCGATGCTCCAGGGCTGGTTGGTGCCGTGGATGCGGAAGGCAGTATCGTTGCCGTTGCGATAGAGATACATGGCGCGCGCGCCGAGCGGGTTATCCTCGCCACCTTCCTGGTAGGCCGGCAGCTTGTGACCCTTCTTGGCCTCGCGGATGCGCATTTCCGGCGGCGGCGTCCAGCCCGGCCATTCGGCCTTGCGGCCGACCTTGACCACGCCGGACCAGCCGAAGCCTTCGCGGCCGACGCCGATGCCGTAGCGTCTCGCGCGGTTGTTGCCTTCGACGAGATAGAGATACTTGTTGTTGGTGTCGATGATGATGGTGCCCGGCGCTTCGTTGGTCGACAACCGCACCAGCCGCCGCTGGAACTGCGGCTTGACCTGGCCCTGCGGCTCCATCGCCACCTGGATCAGGTCGGCACGCTTGGCCGGCGCCGCATAGGGTGCGGAAGCGGTGAAGGCGGCTGCGTTCGACGCCGCAAGAAGACACGCCGCAACGACACCTGTCGTCACGATCGACAATGCTGCTTTCATAATGGCATTCCCCTCGTTGAATTCGGTAGGAAACTACCGGAACCGGCGAGGGGATCAAGATCAAAATGTCCAATACGAAGAACGGATTGGGAGAAACGCCCTCTCTTCTATCGCGGGTCGGACTATAGTCTGAGATATAGTGACGGGCATGGCCGCGCGGCGAGCTGCTGGCCCTTCGATGAGGGTGATGCCGCCGCGCAGGTCCGAAGGCCGTTCGGGACTACATGACGGTGACGCGCGTGCCGACCTTTACGCGATTGTAGAGATCGATGACATCTTCGTTGCGCAGGCGGATGCAGCCGGAGGAGACGGCATTGCCGATGGTCCATGGCGCGTTGGTGCCGTGGATGCGATAGAGCGTCGAGCCCAGATACATGGCGCGCGCGCCGAGCGGATTGCCCTCGCCGCCTTCCATGCGCGCCGGCAGATAATGGCCCTTGGCGGCTTCGCGCGAGATCATTTCGGCGGGCGGCGTCCAATCCGGCCATTCCTGCTTGCGGGTGACGGTGTGAGCGCCAGCCCATTCGAAGCCGGGCTTGCCGACGCCGACGCCATAGCGCCGCGCCTTGCCGCCGTCCATCACGAGGTAGAGGAAGCGGTTGTTGGTGTCGATGACGATGCTGCCGGGCTTTTCCTTGGTCTGGTAGTCGACGATCTGCGGCAGGAACTGCGGAGCGATCTGGCCGCGGATTGCCGGATATTGCGGGCGGGCCATCGCGACCTGCTGCACGACCGGGCGGGAGAACAGGCCGCGCGGCTGCACGACCTGACGTACCTGCGGATTGGCCTGCTGCTGCATGGCGGGATCGGCCGCGCGCCGCGCCATCGGGCGCGGGTAGACGACCGGCTGCACGTTGCCGCCGCCGAGCTGCATCACCCAGGGGGCGGTCAGATCGGGGCTGACGATGACGGGCGGGCGCGACTGATAGCGATCGTCGGCAAAGGCGGTGGAGGCAAGCAGGCTCAGAACGCCGGCGGCACATAGAACGGCATGTTTCATCATCGGACAAACTCTCTACACATGGGCCGAAGATGGGCGCAACAGCACCCGGTCGAAACCATGGTGCCACTTGCACGCGAGCGAATGGTAAACATCTATTCATCAAAATGCCGAAAAGCCGATAAAGCTTTGTCAGGGTTACCGCCTGGTTTTGAAAGATGGTTTGCAAGTGGTAAATCATGAATCGGAATGCACGGTCGCCCGAATGTGCCTATGAATTTAAGCATTTGATTGATCTCAATTTATCCGATAGTGGCTTACTGGTTTCCGGTAGCGCGCGCTGAAATAGGGGACGAATCGCGAAAATGGCCGAAACGGGCATCATCACCGGCGAAGACGGCAAGGACCGCTGCTTCTGGCACGCCAATCTGCCGGATTATCTGCGCTATCACGACGAGGAGTGGGGGCGCCCGGTCGTCGACGACATCAGGCTTTTCGAGAAGATCTGCCTGGAAGGCTTCCAGTCCGGCCTGTCTTGGCTGACGATCCTGCGCAAGCGCGAGAATTTCCGCGCCGCTTTTGCCGGTTTCGATTTCGAGAAGGTCGCGAGATTCGACGATGCCGATATCGAGCGTTGTGTTGCCGATGCCGGCATCATCCGTCATCGCGGCAAGATCGTCTCCACCATCAACAATGCCCGCCGCGCCATCGAGCTGCGCAACGAATTCGGCTCGCTCGCCCGCTATTTCTGGAGCCAGGAGCCGAGTGCCGCCGAGCGCCCCGAACTCTTCGACCTTGCCCATCTCCGCGCCAATCCGACGAGCGCCGCCTCCGTTCGGATTTCCAAGGATTTGAAGAAGCGCGGCTGGACCTTCGTCGGCCCGACCACAGTTTATGCCTTCATGCAGGCCATGGGCCTCGTTAACGATCATATTGAAGGCTGCTATTGCCGGAAAGAGGTGGAGGCGATGCGTTGCGCATTGGTGCGGCCGTGAGAACGACGCTTCTCGGCCTTTTCCTGACGATGTTCGCGCTGTTCGGCGCCGTGGCCGCGAATGCGCAAACCGACACCCAGCAACCGCAACTGCCGCAGCTCGATCGCGGCGAAAAGCTCGAGAAGATCGCCCTGCCGGCCGTCCTCGAAAAGCTGACGGGCTGGACGAAATTCGGCAAGGGCAAGGTCTATATGCTGCCGCTAAAGAAGGGCCAGCATATACGGATCACCTTCAGCTCGAAGAGCAAATATGCCTTCATGGCGATCTTCGACCTCTCTTCGAACGAGGACGAATCCTTCTTCGGCACGGATGAGGACGGCAACACCGCCGACGTCACCGTCAACGAGGATACGACCTGGCTGATCAAGCCATACTATTCTCGCGTCACGCGCCGGCGCGGTCTCGGCGCACCCTATGAGATCCTCATCGATCCCAATCCGCCGGCGACACAGCAGCCAGCCGACCAGCAGAAGGATCAGGGTCCGATGCTGTTCCCGCCGCGCTCCAAGCAGGGGCAGTAGGGCTTAGGACAACGCCTCGATAATGCCGTGCAACTCGCCGAGATGGTCGATCTTGCGGAAACGCGGCGCCTGGCTCGGTTCCTCGACATGTTCGAACGACCATGTGAGTTCGTGCGGCACGAAGACGCCGTAGCTGCCGGCGGCAAGCGCCGGCACGATGTCCGATTTCAGCGAGTTGCCGATCATCATCGCCCGTTCCGGCCCATCCCCGACCTTGGAGAAGATGCGGCGGTAGGTGGAGGCGTTCTTGTCCGAAACGATCTCGATCGCATCGAAAAGGTCGCCGAGCCCGGATTGGGCAAGCTTGCGCTCCTGATCGAAGAGATCGCCCTTGGTAATCAGCACCAGCAGGTATTTGCCCGACAGGGCCTCCAGCGTCTGGCGCACGTGGGGCAGGGTTTCGACGGGATGGGCGAGAAGATCGCGGCCGATATCGAGAATCTGCGCGATGACGTTCGACGGCACCTGGCCCTCGGTGATCTCGATGGCCGTCTCGATCATCGACAGGGTGAAGCCCTTTATGCCGAAGCCGTAGTGGCGGAGGTTGCGCTTCTCCGCCTCCAGCAGCCGCGCGGAAATGACGTCGCTTGCGGCGTGATCGGCAAGAAGATCGGTAAACTGCAGTTCCGTCAGCCGGTAGAATTGTTCGTTCTGCCAAAGCGTGTCGTCGGCATCGAAGCCGATCGTGGTCAAGGGGCGTTGCGTCATCGGTATGTCCGTTTTGCGCATGTCATGATTGCTGGAATCTATTCCGTCGCGAAGCGGAAGCAAGGGTGAGCGCCGGTAACCGCATCGTGATCGACGGAAGGTCTCGCGTTGAAAGCGGTTTCCGGTGCATTATGTCGTTGTTGTCTCGATCGCCGCGGAGCCAGAGCCGTGCCTCGATGACTGTCTTATGACCTCTCCAGGGCAGCGCCAATTGCCGCTGTCGTGCCGGGGCCAATCTATAGCGAAAAGATATGCATTCACCGGCCGGAAGCGTCTTCCGGCTGATTACAAGGGAATTTTTCCTATGCGTTACAATCAACTCGGCAATACCGGGCTGTTCGTCTCCGAACTTTGCCTGGGCACGATGACCTTCGGTGAAGCCAACCCCAACAACAGCCTCTGGGGCTCGATCGCCGATGTCGACCAGGCGCTCGCCGACAAGATCGTCGAAGGCTCGCTGGCCGCCGGCGTCAACTTTATCGACACCGCCGACGTCTATTCCTTCGGCAATTCCGAAAAGCTGCTTGGCCAGGCCCTGAAGAATCTCGGCGTTCCCCGCAAGGATGTCGTCATTGCCACCAAGGTCTATGGCGTCATGGGCGACAAGCCCAACGATCGTGGCGCCTCGCGCGGCCATATCATGGATTCCGTGCAGGCAAGCCTGGACCGCCTGCAGACCGATCATATCGACCTTTATCAGATCCACGCCACCGACACAGTAACGCCGATCGACGAGACGCTGCGGGCGCTGGACGATCTCGTCTCGCGCGGCCTGGTTCGTTATGTCGGCGTTTCCAACTGGCAGGCCTGGCGCATCGCCAAGGCGCTCGGTATCTCGGAGCGCCGCGGCTTCGCCCGGTTCGAGACCGTGCAGGCCTACTATTCCATCGCCGGCCGTGATCTGGAGCGGGAGATCGTGCCATTGATGACGGAAGAAAAGCTGGGGCTCATGGTCTGGTCGCCGCTGGCAGGCGGCCTGCTCTCGGGCAAATACGGTCCCGGCGCTCCGGGTAATGGCGAGGGACGGCGTGCGAGCTTCGATTTCCCACCCGTCGACAAGGATCGCGCCTGGGCCTGCGTCGCCGCCATGCGCGAAGTGGCGGAAAAGCACGGCTCCAGCGTCGCCACCGTGGCCCTCGCCTGGATACTGGCAAAACCCTTCGTCACCAGCATCATCATTGGTGCCAAGCGTCTCGACCAGCTCGATCAGAATCTTGCCGCCGTCAAGCTGAAGCTTGATGCCGACGACATCGCCAAGCTCGACGCGGTCAGCGCGCTTCCCGCCGAATATCCCGGCTGGATGTTGGCCCGCCAGGGCGCTCAGCGCGTGCCGCAGCCGTTCCAGCCGAAGGTCTGATGTCAAGAACGGCCGGGCCGCCGCATTTCCCAGCGGCCCGGCTTCCCCTCAAAGCTCGATGACGATTTTGCCGAAGGGGCCGCGATCGAGATGATCGAAAGCCGCCCGCACCTCGCCGAGCGCATAGCGATGGTCGATCACCGGCTTCAGCCCTATGTTGTCGACCGCGCGCACGAAATCTTCGAGCGAGCGGCGATGGCCGACGCCGATGCCCTGCACGGTGGGGGATTTCAGCAGCAGCGGCGCCGCCGGCCCGGAAATATCGAAGCCTTCGAGCACGCCGATGACCGAAATCCGGCCGTGAGGCGCCACGGCCCTCAACGATTGGGCGAAGTTCGGTCCACCGGCGATTTCGATGATATGGTCGATGCCGCGATCGTTGCTAAGCCGATACACCTCTTCCACCCAGTCGCTTGTGTTGCGATCAATGCCGTGATGGGCTCCGAGGGCATTGGCACGAGCCAGCTTTTCCGGTCCCGACGACGTCACGAAGACCTCGGCTCCCTGGGCGGCGGCGATCTGCAGGGCGAAGAGGGCGACGCCGCCCGTTCCCTGCACCAGCACGCTGTCGCCCGGCTTGAGCTTGCCGCGTTCCACCAGCGCGAACCATGCAGTCAGACCTGCGCAGGGCAGAGTGCTGGCCTCGGCATAATCGAGGGTCGTCGGTGCGGAGACGAGCCAGTCCGCGGGCACGGAGATATATTCGGAAAGCACGCCCGGATAGAAGCCGCCCAACGTCTTGTAGGGAGGATTGCGGGCATCGCCGAGCGGCTTGCCATCAATCCAGCCGGGGTGGAAGGTCGAGATGACGCGATCGCCAACCGAGAATCTGGTGACGTCGTCTCCCACCGCCTCGATAACGCCCGCCATATCCGAGGCAGGCACGAAGGGAAACTGAATGGAAAGCCCCATGCCGGTCTCGCGAACGAGCTTGTCGCGATAGTTCAGCGAAACGGCCTTGACCCGCACGAGGACTTCGCCGCGTGCGGGCGTGGGGATCGCCGCTTCCGTGAGGTTCAAGGGTGCGCCGACGGCGATCTTGTCGAGGGTCCAGCGCTTCATAGTCTCCGTCATCATTGGTCTCCTGGGAGGAATTGAACACAATGGACGCACTATATCGTTGCTCTCTGGTCGCCAGTGGCGATATTATTTCGGCCAACTGGTTCCCTATAGGAGACAATCATCATGAATGACATGCTCAACGGCATTCCGGAATTCGTCGAGGCGGTCGAAGCCGGCGGCTTTTCGGCGGCGGCGGCGCGCATGAATCTTTCGCGCTCGGCCATCGGCAAGACGATTGCGAGGCTGGAGCGCCGCTTGAATGTCCGCCTTTTTCACCGCACGACCCGCATGCAAAACCTGACGGACGAAGGCCAGGCCTTCTATGAGCGCTGCCGCCGGGCACTCGACGAGATACAGTCGGGCGAGGCCATGCTCGAATCGGGCAAGCGCGAGGTCACGGGGCGCCTGCGCATCTCCATGCCCGTGCTCTTCGGCCGTTGCTGCGCCGCGCCACAGCTGTTGGAGCTGGCGCGCATTCATCCCAAGCTCGAGCTGGACCTGTCGTTCAGCGACCGCGTCGTCGATCTGTTCGACGAGGGCTTCGATCTTGCCATTCGCAACGGGGTGCTGCGTGATGAAGCAGGTCTTGCTGCCCGTAAGCTCACCTCCACTCGGATGATACTTTGCGCATCTCCCGACTATCTTGCCTCCAGAGGCACGCCCCGGACCGTCGCCGACCTCGGCAATCACGACCTGATCGCCTATGCACGCTCTGGCGAGGTGAAAAAATGGACTTTCCTGCAAGAGGACGGGTCGGCCGTCGAACATCTTGCCGCAACGCGCCTGCGCTTCGACGATCTGGAGGTGCTTGCGGCGGCGGCGTCGTCCGGAATGGGGATCACATGGCTGCCCTGCTGGCTGGTGCGTCAATACCTGTCCGCGGGAACGCTCGTGCCGGCAATGAGGAATATTTCCAGCCGGGCCGTGAACATCTATGCGGTCTGGCCGCAGACGCCCCATCTTCCGCTGAAGATGCGGGTGGTCATCGACCTCCTGGCCGAACGACTGCCCGCGATCATGGATTGATTGGCTGCGTGAGCGGAAAGGCGCTCCAGTCGCCACTTCGTCGCTAGAGGAGGACGCCCTCGTCGAACACCCTGTTCCACCTGAGAATCCGTACGGACTTGCGTAATCCGGCCGGCCAGAAGGGATCTTCCTTCACCAGCCGTTCGACCTCGCTCTCGGTCCGCGCTTCCACCAGCCACAACCCGCCTGCAAAGTCGTCGCCTTCCCGGCTGAGCGGACCGGCCGTCCTGATGGACGCGGCGTTCGCCTCCAGGAAAGCGAAGTGGCGTTGCAGATATTCCCTACGAATGGTGACGGCGTTTTGCGGGTCGTCCTCGAACAGAACTGCGAATATGGTCATTGCTGCCTCCTTGCTGGAATTTCCAGTCTATGGCTGCAATAATGCCGGTGCACGCAGTATATTCGCCGCTAGGGGCTGCAAAATTGCACGACATCGATTGGAATGATCTGCGCCATGTTCTGGCCCTTGCGCGGGGCGGCTCTTTTGCCGCGGCCGGCAGGGCGCTCGGGACGGATGCGACAACCGTCGGCCGCCGCCTGCGCACCCTGGAAGGGCGCCTTGGCATTCCACTGTTTTCGCGCGATGCAGGCGGCGCCATGTCGCCGACGCCAACGGGCGAGATCGTCGTGGCGAAGGCCGAGGCGATCGAGGCGGAAGTCATGGCGCTGTCGGGCGCATTGGATGCAGCCGATCCTCTGGCGTTCGGCAAGGTGCGCCTCACGGCAGCCCCATCCTTCATCAGCCGGCTGCTGATTCCGGCCATGCCTGGTCTCCTTGCCCGGCATTCCGGCCTGCAATTGGAGCTTATCGGCGATTCCAGGAATCTGAACCTGACCCGGCGCGAGGCGGATATGGCGCTGCGTCTCGCAAGGCCGGCTGACGTCGCGAACGGCAAGGTCGTCGCCCGGCGGATCGCGACGCTGGACTATGCCGTCTACGTCGCCGCCGATCAGGAAAGCCGCGCGGAGGATTTGCCGTGGATCGTCTATGAAGAGGCGATGGCGCATCTGCCGCATGCCCGCTGGATTGCCGCGCAGGCGGAAAAGTCAGGCCGTTCCAGCCCGCTCGCAGTCAACGATGCCGAGGCGCTGCTCCAGGCCGCCGTGACGGGATTGGGGCGCGCGCTCCTGCCGAAAATCCTGGCAGAAAGGGTCGATGGCCTCCGGCGCGTCGATAGTGGCGACAGAAATCCGCCGGTGCGCGAAATGTGGCTGCTGATCCATGCCGAATTTCGTCAGCTCGTCCGCATTCGTGCCGTTTCCTATTGGCTGGATCAGGTATTCCGTAGCCAGCATCCCGAACGGTGAGAGAGGCAGCTTTGACGCCGCCTCCCGTTATCGTCTGAATTACTTGCCGTGCTTCTTCAGCCAGGCCCTCATTTCCTTGATCTCGGCTTCCTGTGCCGTGACGACGCCCTGCGCCAGTTTGCGCAGTTCGGGGTCCTTGCCGTATTTCAGCTCGATCTTGGCCATGTCGATCGCGCCCTGATGGTGCGGAATCATGCCACGGACGAAATCCGCATCGGCGTCGCCACTATAGGTAATCATCATATCCTTGTGCATCTTGCCCATGGCGTCGTTGAAAGCCTTGCTGGAGGCGCCCTGGTCGCCCATCGGCTTGCTCATATCCATACCCGACATGCCGTCGGCGAGGGCAGGAAGGGTGAGGGCAAAGGCGAATGCGCCGGCGAGGATCAGCGATTTAGACGTAGACATAGGTGTCCTTTCCGTTTCTGGACGGTATCTCAATTTGAGCGGAGGCCGCTCGTGGATTGAATGCAGCCGGTCGTCAGGCGAAACGGGGAGGCGGCGCTGTCGGCTGCGGCCGTGCGCCGAACAGGCGCTGGCCGGGTGCAGGCACCGGATAGGATACGATCTGCTTGCCGCCTTCGATCACTAGTGCCGGCGTCAGTGCAAGACAGGCGGCACAGGACGCCACATGCGCCATGCCGCCGGCGCAGGGGTTGTCCGGCTTCTTTTCCTTGGGCTCACCAATGTTGGCGTGACCGGCCATGCCAGGCATATCGACCATGCCATCATGCGCGCTCATGGTCGCTGTCGCGGGCATGGACATGGCGGAATCGCAGACAGGGCAATTCGCCAGCGCCGGCATGGCACCGTAGAGCAACCAGGCAATCAGCATTGTCAGGATCGCAAGCACGCGCATGAAGAGAAATCTAGCCGTGCAACCCGCGAAGGCAAGCGCGAATTGCATCCTTGCGACACTGGAAGGGGATCAAGGCAGCAGTTTGACTTCCCTTATGATTTCGATCGGCGGAAAGCTGATGCAATCCACCACATCGAAGGTGAGCGTGAATTTCGCGGGCGTTGCCTTCGCCCAAATCAGAGCCTGTTGCGCCGCGCCTGCGGGGATCTTCATCGCAATGGTGCAATGCGGCTGCCAGCGATCCGGCCGCGAATGCTCGTGGCAAAGGGCAGGGTCGATGTCGTCGTGAATGGCTTGATGTATCTGCCTCAGAACACGATCGTCGGACGGACGTGCCCAGAGCACCAGCATCTCGTTTGGAAAATGGTCGATGCCGGAAAATTCGATCGACAAGGGCGGCACGTTTGCAAAGGCCTTTTGAGCGGCGGCGACAAGCGAGGAGGCGGCGATATCCTGATAGACCGCAAACGTCAGATGCGGCGGATAGTTCAGCGCCCGCATCGACGGCGAGGTTTCGAACCTGCTCGCCTCTTGCCAGAGGTTCAGCACTGGAGAGGCGCTGTCATCGGTGCATTTCAAAACGATCGCGTGAGGCATGGTCCCTATGTCGCCTTCTCTGGCTTTTCTCGGTTTTGTCGGTCGCTAACATATAACAATCCTTGCCGCATTCCGCCCAATCCGCTAGTTAACCGCGACTGTTCCCATACCGGATTACCCTAGAGATGAGCGACAAACAAAAGAAACCGCAGAAGCTCAAGGCCCGCCTGCCGCGTGGCTTTGTCGATCGTTCGGCCAGCGACATTCGCGCCGTCAGCGAGATGACCTCGAAGATCCGTAGGGTATACGAGCATTATGGTTTCGATCCTGTCGAAACGCCGCTGTTCGAATATACCGATGCGCTCGGCAAGTTCCTGCCCGACAGCGACCGGCCGAACGAGGGCGTGTTCTCGCTTCAGGACGAAGACGAGCAGTGGATGTCGCTGCGTTACGACCTGACGGCGCCGCTCGCCCGTCATGTCGCCGAGAATTTCAACGAGATCCAGCTTCCCTACCGCACCTATCGCGCCGGCTATGTCTTCCGCAACGAGAAGCCGGGCCCGGGCCGCTTCCGCCAGTTCATGCAGTTCGACGCCGATACCGTCGGCGCGCCGGGCGTGCAGGCGGATGCCGAGATGTGCATGATGATGGCCGACACGCTCGAAGCGCTTGGCATCAAGCGCGGCGACTATGTGATCCGCGTCAACAACCGCAAGGTTCTCGACGGCGTGCTGGAAGCCATCGGTCTCGGCGGTGATGACAAGGCCGCCCAGCGGCTGAACGTGCTGCGCGCCATCGACAAGCTCGACAAGTTCGGCCCCGAGGGCGTGGCGCTGCTGCTTGGTCCCGGCCGCAAGGACGAGTCCGGCGACTTCACCAAGGGTGCCGGCCTCAACGCCGATCAGATCGAGAAGGTGCTCTTCTTCGTCGGCATCAAGAACTACGCCGAAAGTGCTGCTCAGCTTGCCGAACTTGTTGCCGGCACGTCAAATGGCGGCGAAGGCGTCGAGGAGCTGAATTTCATCGGCAGCCTGGTGACCAGCGCCGGCTATCAGGCCGATCGCATCAAGATCGACCCGTCCGTCGTACGCGGCCTCGAATATTATACCGGTCCGGTCTACGAAGCCGAACTGCTGTTCGACGTCACCAACGAGAAGGGCGAAAAGGTCGTCTTCGGTTCAGTTGGCGGCGGCGGCCGCTATGACGGGCTCGTGTCGCGCTTCATGGGTCAGCCGGTGCCGGCCACCGGCTTCTCCATCGGCGTGTCGCGCCTGATGACGGCGCTGAAGAACCTCGGCAAGCTCGGCACGGAAGAAGTGATCGAGCCCGTGCTCGTCACCGTCATGGATGGCGATGTCGATGCCATGGGGCGCTACCAGCGCTTCACGCAGCAGCTGCGCGCCGCGGGCATTCGCGCCGAGATGTTCCAAGGCAACTGGAAGAAGTTCGGCAACCAGCTGAAATATGCTGATCGTCGCGGTTGCCCGATCGCTATCATCCAGGGCGGCGACGAGCGCGCCCAGGGCGTCGTCCAGATCAAGGATCTGATCGAGGGCAAGCGCCTTTCCGGCGAGATCGAGGACAATGCCAGCTGGCGTGAGGCGCGTGTGGCACAGGAAACCGTGCCGGAATCCGAGCTGATCGCGAAGGTTCAGGCAATGCTGGCGGCACAGGCGGAAGACCGGAAGAGGGCGGGCTGATGCCCCTGATCAACCTCCCGGATTTCGCTGCCGATCTGCTGGATGAGTTTACCCTCCGCGGGACGGAGAGGGTGGATACGCCCATCATCCAGCCGGCCGAACCCTTTCTGGACATGGCCGGTGAGGATCTTCGCCGGCGCATCTTCATGACCGAGAGCGAAACCGGCGCCAGCTTGTGCCTGCGTCCGGAATTCACCATTCCGGTCTGCCTGCGCCATATCGAAACCGCCACCGGCACGCCGAAGCGCTATTCCTATCTTGGCGAGATCTTTCGCCAGCGCCGCGAAGGCGGTCATGAGTTCTATCAGGCCGGGATCGAGGATCTGGGCGATGGCGATACGGCCAGCGCCGACGCCCGCGCCATTGGCGATGCCATCGGCATTCTGAACCGTTTGGTCCCCGGCAAGCCGCTCTCGGTCACGCTTGGCGATCAGGCCGTGTTCGAGGCCGTGGTACAGGCGCTCGGCCTGCCGTCGGGCTGGCAGAAGCGGTTGATCCACGCCTTCGGCAATATGATGCAGCTCGAAGCCCTGCTGGCGCGCCTCGCAAGCCCGCAGCCGGTCACGGGGCTTGATTCCCATGTGCTCGATTTTCTCAATCGTGGCGATGAGCAGGGGCTGATCAGGCATATCGACGCGACCATGCAGGCAACCGGCTATTCCACCAATGCCAGCCGCTCGCCGCAGGAAATCGCCCGCCGTCTCCGCGAGAAGCTGGTGCTGTCGGAAACCCGGCTCGATGACGCGGCATTCCTCGTATTGGAGGAATTCCTGTCCTTGAGCGTGCCGCTGGCGGATGCCTCAGCCGCGCTCGCCGGCTTTGCCGATGCGGCAGGCCTGAAGCTGGGCAAGGCATTGGAAAGCTTCGATGCCCGTGTCGCAGCCTTGGTCAAGGCTGGCGTCGACGCCGCGAAGATAGATTATCGCGCCGCCTTCGGCCGCCCCCTCGATTACTATACCGGTCTCGTCTTCGAGGTGACGGTGCAGGGATCGAGCGCGGTGCTTGCCGGCGGCGGCCGTTTCGACCGGCTGATGACACTGCTCGGCGCCAAGGATCATATCCCGGCCGTCGGTTTTGCGCTTTGGCTCGATCGGATCGAAAATGCGAGGGCCGCCTGATGACCATCACCATTGCTTTACCCTCCAAGGGCCGGATGAAGGACGATTGCTCGGCCGTTTTCGAGCGTGCCGGCATGCCCATCGTCGCTGTCGGCAACGACCGCTCCTATCGCGGTCGTGTCGAGGGCTGGGATGGTGTTGAAATCGCCTTCCTGTCGGCCTCGGAAATCTCCCGCGAGATCGGCAATGGCAGTGTCGATTTCGGCATTACCGGCGAAGACCTCGTGCGCGAGGGCATGGCGGAGGCCGATCGCCGCGTCGAATTCTGTGCAAGGCTCGGTTTCGGTCATGCCGATGTCGTCGTCGCCGTGCCGGAAATCTGGCTCGATGTCGACACCATGGCCGACCTCGGCGATGTCGCGGCCGATTTTCGCGCCCGTCATGGGCACCGGCTGACGGTTGCCACCAAATACTGGCGGCTGACGCAGCAGTTCTTCTCCAGCCAGCACGGCATCCAGCTCTACCGCATCGTCGAGAGCCTCGGGGCTACCGAAGGGGCGCCGGCGGCCGGTTCTGCCGATATCATCGTCGATATCACCTCGACGGGCTCGACCTTGCGGGCGAACCACCTGAAGATCCTGTCGGATGGCATCATCCTGCGCTCGGAGGCTTGTCTGGTGCGCGCCCGCAAGGAAAGCCACGAGGGTGATCCGATGGTCGAGCGCATTATTTCGGCGGTTCGCAGCGCACTCTGATTTTTCAGGTTCCTGTTCATGTAAAAAAAGCCCGTCGGAATTCCGACGGGCTTTTTTGCCTTGGGAGGTTATATACCGATCAGGCTGCAGCGTAAGCGCCGCGGCGTGCGTCGACCGAGTAGATGCCTGCGCCGTTGGTGGCGAGCATGATGTAGGCGCCAGCCAGCGTGATGTTCTTCAGGAAGTTCACGAAGTTCAGGCCGTTGATCCAGCCGTTGGCGGCAGCCGGGAAGTCCGGAACGTTGACCGTCGGCAGGTGGAAGATAACGCCGGTGAAGACACAGAATGCGGCAAGCAGCCAGCCGACGATGCGGACCTGGAAGCCGATCAGCACGCAGACGCCGGTGACGAATTCAAACGTGCCGGCAAGGTAGGTGAGCAGCGTTGCTGCAGGCATTCCTGCGCCGGCGATCATGCCAGCGGTGCCGGCCGGATCGGTCAACTTGCCGAAGCCGGCGAAGATGAACATGAAGGCCAGCAGGATGCGCGCCACGAGAATGATGATGTTATTGGTATTGGACATGACAGTCTCCGGTGAATTGGGTTCTGGTCGGGTGACGACAATTTCTGGAGACAGATATTCGTGATTTTTGATGAGTTGAAAAGATAAACAACTGCGCACAATTAGTTCACAATCATTGAACAGTGACGGCACCCGAACGCTCTTCCCATCGATTTCATATCGGCTATGGTGACGCCAAATCAGTCGCCAAATCATAGCCTTCAGGAGCAAGCCCATGGCCGATCTCTCATCCTTTCCGATCACGAAGCGCTGGCCTGCCAGCAATCCGGACATTATCCAGCTCTATTCGCTGCCGACCCCGAATGGCGTCAAGGTTTCGATCGCGCTGGAGGAGCTCGGTCTGGCTTATGAGCCCCATCTGGTTTCCTTCAGTACCAACGACCAGAAGTCGCCGGAATTCCTGTCGCTGAACCCGAATGGGCGCATTCCCGCGATCATCGATCCGATTGGTCCCGACGGCAAACCGATCGGCCTGTTCGAATCGGGCGCGATCCTGGTCTATCTCGCGGAAAAGACCGGCAAGCTCATGCCGGGCGATGCCGCCGGTCGTTACGAGACGCTGGAATGGGTCTTCTTCCAGATGGCTGGCATCGGCCCGATGTTCGGCCAGTTCGGTCACTTCTTCAAATTTGCGGCTGAGAAAGTCGCCAACAATTCCTATCCGGTCGAGCGCTATCGCGATGAGGGCAAGCGCCTGCTCGGTGTGCTCGAAGAGCGCCTGAAGGGACGTCAGTGGATCATGGGCGATGAGTATACCATAGCGGACATCACGACTTTCCCCTGGGTTCGCGGCGTCGATGTTTTCTATGGCGGCCGTGAGCTGCTGGAATTCGAAAGCTTCCCCTCGGTCATGGCGTGGCTGGAGCGCGCCCTTGCGCGCCCGGCAAGTCAACGGGGCCTAAGCATTCCGAAGCGGGATTGATTGTTTCTTCACGGCTCGGCAGGTCAGGCGGGCTCACGGTCCGTCGTGTTCATGTGCCCGGTCACAGCTAGCAGTCGTTTACTGCCGGGTGGCGAGTTGGCTGCCCGGCTCCAGCTTGAAGCGCGGAAACAGGAAGACGCCCACCATGCTGCCGGCATGGTGCTTGTCCGCGGCAACGGATTCGCCGACGCAGAAGACCGGCTGGCGATGGCCGCCGGCGCCAAACGTTGTCGAGGAATAGCAGAAGGAGGAGTTGGCGGTCGCGGCCTGCTCGAAAAGGTCGAGGATACGCACGCGATCGTGCAGGTCGTAGCAGTGCATCAGGCTCAACAATCCGCATTCCGAGGAGGTCAGCCCGTGCAGCATCGTACTCCATTGACCGAGCTTGATGATGCCGCTTGAAAGATCGCCCGTCCATCCCTCGGAAACGCAGAATTGCGCCAGGAGATCGGGGTCGTGACCGTCGAACTCCAGCGAGCCGGGTGCAAATGGTGCCGAAAAATTGGCCTTGGCAATCTTGAACAAGATGATCCCCACATGAGCGCATGGTCCCCCCGCGCGCTTCACTTCAATTCCTTATCTCTCCGGATGGAAGGTCTCCCTGCATCTCGCGTCGCCGCACACAGGCAGAGATGTATCTCCGCCGATCCGCTGTCGACAATGCTCTTAGGGACGGCGCTCCAGTCTATGAAGTCATTTCAAGTAATAAATCCGGACAGCACCAGCGCCCAAGGTCATGATCATGCCAAGCCGCAGGTTAATCCTGTCCAAAAGAAGTAAAGATTACGTGTATTGCAGCTAACTCTCCAAAATCGCTGCGCTGCGAGTTATAGGGGCTTTTTTGAAAACAGCAATGGGCAAGTTGCAAAATTCGCAACACGATGAAGTCTTGCCAGAGTTGCGTTCGTATCACTTCGGGACAATTAAAAAGGGCGACCCGAGGGCCGCCCTTCGTCAATTCCGGATGTCGGATTGAGCAATCGTAATAAGGCTAAGGCCCTATCACATCATGTCCATGCCGCCACTTCAGGCCGCTTGGCGGCCTGAAGCACTAAAAGTGCATGGGCGAAGCTTTATGTACATTGCTGTGATCAGGCCGTTGGCCTTATCACATCATGTCCATGCCGCCCATGCCGCCCATGCCGCCCGGCATGCCACCAGGGGCATCCTTCTTCGGCAGTTCGGCAATCATGGCTTCGGTGGTGATCAGCAGCGAGGCAACCGAAGCTGCGTCCTGCAGAGCCGTGCGAACAACCTTGACCGGGTCGACAATGCCCATGGCGATCATGTCGCCGTAGACGCCCGTCTGAGCGTTGTAGCCGAAGTTGTCTTCGTTCTTGTCGAGGATCTTGCCGACAACGATGGAGGCTTCGTCACCAGCGTTTTCAGCGATCTGGCGGCAAGGAGCCTGCAGAGCGCGGCGAACGATGTTGATGCCGGCTTCCTGGTCGTCGTTTTCACCCTTGGCCGAGATCTTCGTGGAAGAACGCAGCAAAGCGGTACCGCCGCCCGGTACGATGCCTTCCTGAACGGCAGCGCGCGTCGCGTTCAGAGCGTCGTCGATGCGGTCCTTCTTTTCCTTGACTTCGATTTCCGTCGAGCCGCCGACGCGGATAACGGCAACACCGCCAGCGAGCTTAGCAAGGCGTTCCTGCAGCTTTTCGCGGTCGTAGTCAGAGGTGGTTTCTTCGATCTGGGCCTTGATCTGGGCAACGCGGCCTTCGATGTCGGACTTGGCGCCAGCGCCGTCGACGATCGTGGTGTTTTCCTTGGAGATCGAAACCTTCTTCGAACGGCCGAGCATGTCGAGGGTGACGGACTCGAGCTTGATGCCGAGGTCTTCGGAGATGACAGTGCCGCCCGTCAGGATGGCGATGTCTTCCAGCATGGCCTTGCGGCGATCGCCGAAGCCAGGAGCCTTGACGGCAGCGATCTTGAGGCCGCCACGCAGCTTGTTGACGACGAGCGTAGCAAGAGCTTCGCCTTCGACGTCTTCAGCGATGATGAGGAGCGGCTTGCCGGTCTGAACGACGGCTTCGAGAACCGGGAGCATGGCCTGCAGGTTCGAGAGCTTCTTCTCGTGTAGGAGGATGAACGCGTCTTCGAGGTCGGCGATCATCTTTTCCGGGTTGGTCACGAAGTAGGGGCTGAGGTAGCCGCGGTCGAACTGCATGCCTTCGACGACTTCGAGTTCGGTTTCGGCGGTCTTGGCTTCTTCAACCGTGATGACGCCTTCGTTGCCTACCTTCTGCATGGCTTCAGCAATATCGAGACCGATCTGCTTTTCGCCGTTTGCCGAGATCGTGCCGACCTGGGCAACTTCTTCCGACGTGTTGATCTTCTTGGCCTTGGCCTGGAGATCCTTGACGACTTCTGCAACAGCGAGGTCGATACCGCGCTTCAGGTCCATCGGGTTCATGCCGGCTGCAACTGCCTTGGCGCCTTCGCGAACGATGGCCTGGGCGAGAACGGTTGCGGTCGTCGTGCCGTCGCCGGCGATGTCGTTGGTCTTCGAAGCAACTTCGCGGACCATCTGGGCGCCCATGTTTTCGAACTTGTCTTCGAGTTCGATTTCCTTGGCGACGGTGACGCCGTCCTTGGTGATGCGCGGAGCGCCGAAGGACTTGTCGATAACGACGTTACGACCCTTCGGGCCGAGCGTGACCTTCACTGCGTCAGCGAGGATGTCGACGCCACGAAGCATCTTTTCGCGGGCGCTGCGGCCGAATTTTACTTCTTTAGCTGCCATGTTTGAAACTCCTGAATTCGCGTTTTCCGGGCTTTAAGGCCCGTCAGCTGTATCGGAAAAGGGAACCGGCTGAATTAGCCGATGATGCCCATGATGTCGGCTTCCTTCATGATCAGAAGGTCTTCGCCGTTGAGCTTGACTTCGGTGCCCGACCACTTGCCGAACAGAACGCGATCGCCAACCTTGACGTCGAGTGCTACGACCTTGCCGGACTCGTCACGAGCGCCGGAACCGACGGCGACGATTTCGCCTTCCTGCGGCTTTTCCTTGGCGGTATCGGGAATGATGATGCCACCCTTGGTCTTTTCTTCCGACTCGACGCGACGAACGACGACACGGTCATGAAGGGGGCGGAAATTGGTGCTTGCCATTGTCTAATCCCTCGATCAAATGACATTCACGGATCAGCGGGGGATCCGTATGGACTTTGTTAGCACTCATCCACTGCGAGTGCTAGCGACGGTGATTTAGGGGTGGCTTCCGGACGAGTCAAGAACAGCACTGTGAATTTTTTGCGGCGCGCTACGGCTTGTTTTGAGGATGATTAATGCCCATAGCGGCGTTGCGTGGCATGTGGTTGCGAAAACTCCCTCATTTTGATTGCGCGCGGAAGCGCGCGCCAATGCCATTGCCCAGTCATCGTCCCGGTGCTTCCGTCACCGCATTCCGCCGCTTGTCGGCGTTGACAACGTCTTTTCTCCAGGCCTTGTGCGGCGCAAAAACCTTGTGCGCCGCTCTTGTAATTTGTCGGCCGGTTTGCAATGTCAGCCGTTGATTTATTCAGCGTGAGGATGGCATGGGCAAACGGATCGAGAGCTTTCGCGACATCGGCGGACTGTATGATGTGGCGCTTTGCGACGTCTGGGGCGTGCTTCATAACGGCGTCACCGCCTACGGAGAGTCCTCGGTTGCCCTTGAAGCGGCCCGCGCCGAAGGCCTGGCGGTCGTCCTCATCACCAACTCTCCACGTGTCGCTCCGCGTGTTGTCGAGCAGTTGCGGGCGATCGGTGTTCCCGACAGTGCCTATGACCGGATCGTCACGTCGGGCGATGTCACCCGCAAGCTGATCGCCGAGGGACCGAAGAAGGTGTTCCTGCTCGGGCCGGAGCGCGATATCGGCATCCTCGAAGGGCTCGACGTTCAGCGCGTCGAGGCCGGCGAAGCTGAAAGCATCGTCTGCACCGGCTTCTTCGATGACGAAACCGAAACGCCCGAAGACTATACGAATATGCTGATGGCGTGGTCTGCCCGCGACGTGCCACTCATTTGCGCCAATCCGGATCTCGTGGTCGAGCGCGGCCACCGCATGATCCCCTGCGCCGGTGCCATGGCAGCCTATTACGAGCGGCTCGGTGGCCAGACGCGCATCGCCGGCAAGCCGCACCAGCCGATCTACGATGCGGCAATCGCCGCAGCCCGCGAGGTGAAGAACGAGTTTCCGTTGTCGCGCGTGTTGGCGATCGGCGATGGTATGCCGACCGACGTGCGCGGTGCGCTCGATTATGGTCTCGATCTTCTTTATATCAGCCATGGCATCCACGCTCGCGAATATGTCGTCGACGGGCATACGGACGAGGCCGCTCTCGGCGCCTTCCTGGCGCGGGAACAGGCTTCGCCGAAGTGGTGGATGCCGCGCCTTGCCTGAGGAGAGTGGCGGACGATGACCGTTTTCCATCGCAACGAAACCCGTGAACCGCTTCCCGATGCCCTAAAAGGCGGCGTGGTCGCCATCGGCAATTTCGATGGCGTGCATCGCGGCCACCAGTCTGTGCTGACGCGTGCGTTGGAGATCGCCAGGGAGCGCGGCATTCCCGCGCTATTGCTGACGTTCGAGCCGCATCCGCGCACCGTCTTCAAGCCCGACCAGCCAGTCTTCCGCCTGACGCCGGCACCGCTGAGGGCGCGCCTCCTGGAAGCGCTCGGCTTCAACGCCGTCATCGAATACCCGTTTGATCGCGCCTTTTCGCAGCGTTCGGCGGATGAATTCGTCCATTCGATCCTGATCGACTGGCTACACGCTTCCGAAGTCGTCACCGGTTTCGATTTCCATTTCGGCCACGACCGCCAGGGCGGCCCGGCATTCCTGATGAATGCCGGCAGCCATAACGGCTTCGGCGTCACGCTGATCGATGCCTTCCGCGACGAGAATACCGAGGTTATTTCGTCGAGCCGCATCCGCGCGCTCCTGGCGGACGGCGAGGTGGCGCAGGCAGCCGGCCTTCTTGGATATCGCTATACTGTCGAGGCGCCGATCATCGGCGGCGAGAAGCTCGGCCGCACGCTCGGCTTCCCCACGGCCAACATGCAGCTTCCGCCCGAGATATCACTGAAGGCCGGCATCTATGCCGTGCGCTTCCGCGCGGCCGATGGCGTCATTCGCGATGCCGTCGCCAGCTACGGACGTCGCCCTACGGTCACGGACAATGGTGCGCCGCTGCTCGAGACCTTCGTTTTCGATTTCAGCGGCGATCTCTACGGCCAGATCTGTTCGGTGTCCTTCTTCGGCTATCTCCGTCCGGAGTTGAAGTTCGATGGTCTGGACCCGCTGGTCGCGCAGATCCGCAAGGATGAGGATGAAGCGCGCGCGCTGCTCGCCGGCGTCCAGCCGCTTGGCGATCTCGATCGCATCATCGCCTTCGACTGATATCCCCAAGGGTTGGGTAGCTAAGGTTTTTGGTGCTACAGCATGTTTTGCCCCCAGCCCGCCGTCCCGTAGGATAATCCGGTGATGTCAGGCCAATTCGGTGACGCGACCGGCTGATAATCGTGTGGCTTGATCCAGGCTGCCGACAAGCTGTTGAATTCATGTCCGACAAGGGTCATTGTTCCCCGCCGGTTCTGGGGAGGGGCAATCGTTGACATTACGCCATCAGATTATCGCGCTTGCGCTCGTGCCTCTCGTTGTTTCGATCCTGGCAATTACCGCCTTCATCACTTGGCAATCCGCCAACCTCACCAAGAGCAATATCGAGACTTTCGAACAGAACATGCTGAAGGCGAAGGAAACGGAAATCGTCAACCTTACCGACCTCGCCGTGTCGGCCATCCAGGCGACTTATCGGGACGCAGCACCCGACGACCAAGCCGCGAAGGACAAGGTCGCAGCGATCCTGACGTCGCTTGACTACGGCCCGGACGGCTACTTTTTTGTCTACGACTATGATGGGAACAACATCGTTCATCCGCGCGAGGGATTTCGCAACGGGCGCAATTGGCTCGATTTGACCGATCCGGACGGTGACAGGGTCATAGCGGAACTCATCAAGACGGCAAAAGGCGGCGGCGGGCTGCACCAGTACAAATGGGAGAAGCCTTCCACCGGTCGCGTTGCAGATAAGCTTTCCTTTGTGGTCGGCCTTGATAAATGGCACTGGGTCGTCGGAACCGGTGTTTATCTGGACGACATTTTCACCCAGACCGCCGTAGCCAACGCCGCCATGCGGGCAAATATAAAAAGAACCTTCATTGTCGTCACCCTGATCGCTGTTCCCGCCGTTCTGGTCGTTTTCACCACCTGCATGTTCCTGACGTTCCGCGAGCGACGCATGGCCGATAGCCGGCTTAAGGAGCTGACTCAAAGAGTGATCGATACGCAGGAGGAGGAGCGCGCGCGTCTCGCCCGCGAATTGCACGACGGCGTGTCGCAGAATCTCCTCGGCGTCCGCTACGTCATGGATCTCGCCAACCGCAAGGTACGAAACCATGTCGATGATGCTGCCACGACGATCGAGAAGGGTGTTGATGCGCTCAACAGCGCGATCAAGGACATCAGGCGACTGTCGCACGATCTTCGCCCCCGCGTGCTCGATGACCTCGGCTTGACTGCGGCGCTGACCGCCCTCGCGAACAATTTCGCCGAACGCACCGGCATCACAACCGAGATCGAAGCGATCGGCTTTACCACCATGCTGAGAGCAGAAGCCAATACCGCGCTTTATCGCGTCGCGCAGGAGGCCTTGAATAACGTCGAACGTCATTCCGGCGCGACGGCTCTTACCATCAGGCTCTGGAGCGAGCGGGGGCGTGCGCGCTTGAAAATCGCGGACAATGGTATTGGTTTTGACGGTACTGGAGACGGCAAGGGCGGGCTCGGGCTCAGGAACATGCAGGAACGGATGGCGCATTTCCGCGGCCTGCTTCTGGTTCAAAGCACGGCCGATGGCACGACACTGATTGCGATGCTGCCAAAATCGGCCAATGCTTCGCCAAGAGCAAAGGTGGATGCTGCATGAAAAGCGACAGGATCAGCGTTCTGCTGATCGACAATCATCCTGTGGTGCTGGATGGACTGAAAGCCGTGCTGGAGACCTTCGATCACATAGAGGTGGTCGGTACGGCAAACCTTGCACAGGTCGGCTTGGAGGTCGGTCGACAGACGCTGCCGCAAGTGACCTTGATGGATATCAACATGCCCAAGCTGAGCGGCATCGACGCGATCGAGCTTTTTCGCCGGGAGCTTCCGGAGACGCGGATCGTGATGCTGTCCATGCATGACAGTAGGGAATACATCTCCTCGTCGATCATGCGCGGTGCGGTCGGCTATATCCTCAAGGACGTTTCGACCGACGAAGTCGTCTGCGCCATCGAGACCGTTGCGGCCGGCGGAACTTATTTCTCGTCAGGCGTTCGCGACATATTGGTGGCGAGCTCGATGCCAAAAGAGGCTGACCCTCTGACGCCACGCGAGCGTCGTATTCTGGGCTTGATAGTGACAGGCAAGAGCAATCGCGAGATTGCCGACGAACTTCAGATTACGCCTGCAACGGCTGAAACGCACCGCAAGAATTTGAAGAAGAAGCTTGCTATCACGACGACTGCCGGACTGATCCGCTACGCTCTTGACCACGGCATCGCAACCGCAGCGGGCTAGCGCAGTTCCAGGAAAAGTGCGAAGCGGTTTTCCGTTCGGAATGCTTAGCGAAACAAAATGCTCTAACGCCGCCTACCCACTTCTGGGTAGGCTCGATGATTTCGCATCAGCTAATATCTTGTTCGGGCGTCAGACTCGCCGTAGGACTTTATGAGCGGCTGCCCGCAGGCGGGCCGTTGGGAGGAATTCACATTCGTCGGTCTGGCTCTGCACAGGCAAAACTCATCGGCTCCGGCCCTTGGGTGCACACTGCAATCGCAGGCTGATTCACGTCCTTCCACTCTGACAACTGCAACAAGGTGGCGCGCAGACACCGCGTGAGAGGTATCGGATATGGACAAACGCTTTGGGACGGCGGCCTGCTGGCTGCTTGTCATTCCCTACATAGGCTTGCTTTGGGTTCCCTTCTACAACAGCCACGATCCGGTGCTGTTGGGTTTCCCTTTCTTCTACTGGTATCAGCTGGCCTGGGTGCCGATCACAGCCATCCTGACATGGATCGCCTACCGGAGCATGCGCCATGATGACTGATATCGATCCGACCGCGCTCTCCGTCTTCATCTTCTTTCTGGCGCTCGTGACCGTCATGGGTTTTGTCGCGGCGCGCTGGCGCAGGCCGAAGACCCTTGCTCATATCGACGAATGGGGCCTCGGTGGCCGCACCTTCGGCACCTGGATCACCTGGTTCCTCGTCGGCGGCGACTTTTACACCGCCTATACTGTCATCGCCGTCCCGGCGCTGGTCTACACCGTCGGCGCCTATGGCTTCTTCGCGCTGCCCTATACGATCGTCGTCTATCCCTTCGTCTTCATGGTCATGCCGCTTCTCTGGAGGCGGGCGAAGGATCATGGCTACGTCACGGCGGGTGATATCGTCCACGGTCAATATGGCTCGCGGGCGCTGGAGCTGGCGGTCGCTCTGACAGGCGTCATCGCGACGATGCCCTACATCGCTCTGCAGCTGGTCGGCATGACGGCGGTGTTCAAGGCGCTCGGGCTTCATGGCGAACTGCCGCTCGCAGTCGCTTTCATCATCCTGGCGCTCTACACCTATTCGGCTGGCCTTCGCGCTCCGGCGCTGATCGCCTTCGTCAAGGACATCATGATCTATATCGTGGTGATTGCAGCGATTGCGCTCATTCCGGCAAAGCTTGGCGGCTACGCCAACGTCTTTGCGGCAGCCGATGCGGATTTCAAAGCCAAGGGGGCGGGCAGTCTCCTGCTTGGCGGCAACCAGTACGTCGCCTATGCGACCTTGGCACTGGGTTCGGCACTCGCAGCCTTCATGTATCCGCATACGCTGACCGGCATCTTCGCGTCCAACAGTGGCAATACCATCCGCAAGAATGCGGTGCTGTTGCCGGCCTATACGCTGCTGCTCGGCCTGCTCGCTCTGCTCGGCTACATGGGTCACGCGGCAAACCTGAAGCTGGATAGCGCCAATGATGTGGTGCCGGCTTTGTTTCAGACCCTGTTCTCGAGCTGGTTTGCGGGCTTCGCCTTCGCGGCCATCGCCATCGGCGCGCTCGTTCCCGCGGCCGTGATGAGCATTGGCGCTGCCAACCTCTTCACCCGCAACTTCTGGAAGGCCTATGTCGATCCGCAGGTTTCCGATGCCGGCGAGGCGAAGGTGGCCAAGATGACCTCGCTGGTCGTCAAGGTCGGCGCGCTGCTGGTCATCATTTTCCTGCCGACGCAATTCGCGCTTGATCTCCAGCTTCTGGGCGGCATCTGGATCCTGCAGACGCTGCCGGCTCTGGTTTTCGGCCTCTACACCAAATGGTTCCGCGCGCCGGCTCTGCTTGCCGGTTGGGCGGTCGGCTTCTTCGGCGGCACCTATCTCGTTTGGGATGCCGGCTGGAAGCCACTGCATGCGGTCGCGCTCGGAGACGTGAACTTCACTGTCTACACAGGGCTGCTGGCGCTCGCTGCAAACATCGTCGTGTCGGTGATCCTCAACGCGGTGATGCCGGCGCGTGCGACGGCACGCGCCTGATCTGAGCAAAGTCCTATTGGCCGCGGGCGGAAACGTCCGCGGCCCTTCTCTGCGCTGCCGGGATTGTTGCCTCTTCCTTTTCTCGGAAAAAGCGCCTATGAACCGGCAACCATGACCCAATTTCGGCTGAGCCACTCGATACGAATTATTGGCCCGGCCTTCCGCGCGCTGTAAGCTGCCGGAAGGTCCGGGTTTTTGGCGTCTCGCTCAAGAGACGCTTTCCGCCGCCGAAAAATCCCCGTATGGCTGCGCCAGTTCAGGCGCAAGACGCCCGAGACACCGAGGCAATTGTCAGAACTATGACCGATACCGCTGAAAAGATGGATTACTCCAAGACCCTTTACTTGCCGGAAACAGATTTTCCGATGCGCGCCGGACTGCCGCAGAAAGAGCCGGAGCTGGTGAAGCGCTGGGAGGAGATGGACCTCTACAGACAACTGCGTGCTTCCGCCGCCGGCCGCGAGAAGTTCGTTCTGCATGATGGTCCTCCTTACGCTAACGGCCACATCCATATCGGCCACGCGCTGAACAAGATCCTCAAGGATGTCATCACCCGCTCATTCCAGATGCGTGGCTATGACAGCAACTACGTTCCCGGCTGGGATTGCCACGGCCTGCCGATCGAATGGAAGATCGAGGAAAAGTACCGCGAGAAGGGCAAGAACAAGGACGAGGTTCCGGTGAACGAGTTTCGCCAGGAATGCCGCGACTTTGCCGCCGGCTGGATCAAGATCCAGTCCGAGGAGTTCAAGCGCCTCGGCATCACGGGCGATTTCGACAATCCCTATCTGACGATGAACTTCCATGCGGAATCCCGCATCGCCGGCGAGCTTCTGAAGATCGCCCGCACGGGGCAGCTTTACCGTGGCTCCAAGCCGGTCATGTGGTCGGTGGTTGAGCGTACTGCTCTGGCTGAAGCCGAAGTCGAATATGCCGATGTCGAGAGCGACATGATCTGGGTGAAGTTCCCGGTGGCTGAGGGTGCTACGCATCTTGCCGGCGCCTTCGTGGTCATCTGGACGACCACGCCCTGGACGATCCCCGGTAACCGCGCGATCGCCTATTCCTCGCGCGTGTCTTACGGTCTCTATGAAGTCACGGAAGCCGCCAATGATTTCGGCCCGCGTCCGGGCGAGAAGCTGGTCTTTGCCGACAAGCTGGCGGAAGAATCCTTCGCCAAGGCAAAGCTGCAGTACAAGCGCCTCGGCGATGTGACCGCGGCTGATCTGGCGGATCTCACCTGTGCCCATCCGCTGGCCTCGCTCGGCTATGATTACAAGGTGCCGCTGCTCGACGGCGATCACGTCACCGACGATGCCGGTACGGGCTTCGTGCATACCGCACCCAGCCACGGCCGCGAGGACTTTGACGCCTGGATGGCGCATGCCCGCGACCTCGAAAAGCGCGGCATCTCGTCGGCCATCCCGTTCCCGGTCGATGATGCCGGCTTCTACACCGCCGATGCCCCTGGCTTCGAAGGTGGGCGCGTCATGGACGACAACGGCAAGAAGGGCAACGCGAACGATCTCGTCATCAAGGCGCTGATCGAGACGAACACGCTCTTTGCGCGCGGCAGGCTGAAGCATTCCTACCCGCACTCCTGGCGCTCGAAGAAGCCGGTCATCTTCCGCAACACGCCGCAATGGTTCGTCTATATGGACAAGGACTTCGCGGATGGCTCGACGCTGCGTTCGCGCGCGCTGAAGGCGATCGACGACACACGCTTCGTGCCGGCTGCCGGTCAGAATCGCCTGCGCGCCATGATCGAACAGCGCCCGGATTGGGTCCTGTCGCGCCAGCGCGCCTGGGGCGTGCCGATCGCTATCTTCGTCGACGAGCAGGGCAACATCCTGCAGGACGACCGCGTGAACGCCCGCATCCTCGATGCTTTCGAAGAGGAAGGCGCCGATGCCTGGTTCGCGGAAGGCGCTCGTGAACGCTTCCTCGGTGAGAAGGCCAACGAGCCCTGGACGCAGGTGATGGACATCCTCGACGTCTGGTTCGATTCCGGTTCGACGCATACCTTCACGCTGGAAGACCGTCCGGATCTCAAGTGGCCGGCGGACGTCTATCTCGAAGGCTCTGACCAGCATCGCGGCTGGTTCCATTCGTCGCTGCTCGAAAGTGCCGCGACCCGTGGCCGCGCGCCTTACGACACGGTCGTCACGCACGGCTTCACCATGGACGAGCAGGGGCGCAAGCAGTCGAAGTCGCTCGGCAACGTCGTTGCCCCGCAGGACGTGATGAAGGACGCCGGCGCCGATATCCTGCGCCTCTGGGTCATGACCACGGACTATTGGGAAGACCAGCGTCTGGGCAAGGCCATCATCCAGACCAATGTCGACGCCTATCGCAAGCTGCGCAACACCATCCGCTGGATGCTGGGCACGCTGGCGCATGACAAGGGCGAAGTCATCGCCTATGCCGACATGCCGGAGCTGGAGCGGCTGATGCTGCATCGTCTCGCCGAACTCGACGAGCTGGTGCGCGAAAGCTACAACGCCTTCGACTTCAAGCGCATCGCCCGTGCCCTGATCGACTTCGCCAATGTCGAGCTGTCGGCCTTCTACTTCGACGTCCGCAAGGATGCACTCTACTGCGATGCGCCGTCGAGCCTGCGCCGCCGCGCCTCGCTCGCCGTCATCCGCACGATCTTCGACTGCATGGTGACGTGGCTGGCGCCGATGCTGCCCTTCACCACTGAGGAGGCGTGGCTGTCGCGCAATCCGTCGGCGGTCTCGGTTCACCTCGAGCAGTTCGTCACTGTTCCCGCCGAATGGAAGAACGAGGCGCTGGCCGAGAAGTGGAAGAAGATCCGCTCGGTGCGCAGCGTCGTTACCGGCGCGCTCGAAATCGAGCGCAAGGACAAGCGCATCGGCTCCTCGCTGGAGGCCGCTCCGGTCGTCTACATCGCCGATCCGGAGCTGCTGAGGGTGCTGGAAGGGCAGGATTTCTCTGAAATCTGCATCACTTCTGGCATCACCATCGAGGGCGGTGAAGGCCCGGCGGATGCCTTCCGTTTGGACGACGCAGCCAAGGTCAGCGTCGTGCCCAAGCTCGCAGAAGGCCGCAAGTGCGCCCGTTCCTGGCGCATCACAACGGATGTCGGCTCCGATCCGGAATACCCCGATGTCTCGGCGCGTGACGCCGTGGCGCTGCGCGAACTTGCGGCTGTCAACTGAAGAAAATTGCCGGGTGAATTGCCTTTGCGGCGTTCATCCGGTAAAAGCTGCCTGAAATTGGCCCGATTTTTACGGCAGTTGCCGTCAGATGGGGTCCTGTTACGTTTATTCCGGCATGGCTGGGAAGGGTTTTCATGAGAGCGATGCATAAGGTTCGTGTCGGCGTCAGCTTGGCGGCACTTGTGGTTGGCTGCGGTGCCATGTCCGGCTGCCTGAGCAGCCCGACTTATGGCACCGACAAGACGGCCGGCGTGCAGCTCTTGGACGATCTCGGCGATATCGCCTCCGTTTCGGCCGCAACGCCGAAGGACAAGGGCGTGAAGTATCCGAACCGCCCCGGTTTGGTCGTTGGCGGCGACAAGGACACCCTGACCCAGCCGCAGCAGTCGCTCGCAAACAAGGACAACCCGGCCTGGCTTGAATCGCCGGAAGATGCCCGCAAGCGCCTTGCTGCAGAAGCCGACCAGAAGAAGAACGACGTCAATTATCGCTCGCCGCTCGCTCAGGCCGACAGCTCCAGGAACCATATGACTGAAGCGCAGCAGACGGCCGCTTATCGCGCCGCGCGTCAGGATCAGTCCGGCAGCTATGTCGATCAGCGCCGTTATCTCATCGATCCGCCGCAGCAATATCGTCAGGTTGCCGACCAGGCGGCCTTGAACGATCTGGGCACGCCGGAGTCGAAGAAGGAAAAGAAGCGCAAGAAGGATGCCGAGGCTGCGCAGCAGTCCAATAACAGCAGCTGGTGGAAGCCCTTCCAATAAGAAGTTTTCAAAGCGGCGGCGTCAAAACCGCCGCTTTTCAGTCTTCGGAGCGTTTCGCTTGAAAGAAGCCTCTGAGGATGTTGGCGGATGCGGTCTCGCCGAGACCGGAATAGACTTCCGGCGCGTGATGGCAGGTCGGCTGGCGGTAGAAGCGCACGCCATTGTCGACGCCGCCCCCTTTCGGGTCTTCGGCGCCATAATAGAGACGGCGGATGCGCGCGAACGAAATGGCCGCGGCGCACATGGTGCAGGGTTCCAGCGTAACGTAGAGATCGGCGCCTGCAAGACGCTCCTGGCCAAGCTCCTCGCAGGCCAGGCGGATGGCGACGACTTCGGCGTGGGCGGTGACGTCGTTGAGCTCTCGGGTGCGGTTGCCGGCCATGGCGATAACCTTGTTGTCGAGCACGACGACGGCGCCGATCGGCACTTCGCCACGCTCTCCGGCGCGGCGCGCTTCGGCCAAAGCAAGCTCCATGAATTGATTTGTAGCCGCCATTCAAGTTTTTCCACTTAACCGCAAGGGCGTGACCTGATAGGAACACGCGTTAAAAATTCAGGCAAACAACAAATGACGATGAATGACAAGCCCAAGCGGCCTGGGTCTAAACCCTTTGCTGGCGACAAGAAGACGACAAAACGCGATGGCGCGAAGCCTGCCAAGGTCGCAGCCGTGAAGGCTGCGGACGCGACAGCGGTCGAGGACGGAAAGGCCGAGCGCATTTCCAAGGTGATGGCACGCGCCGGCGTGGCCTCGCGCCGCGACATCGAGCGGATGATTCTGGACGGCCGCGTCAAGCTGAACGGCGTGTTGCTCGACACACCCGTGGTCAACGTGACCCTGACCGACAAGATCGAGGTCGACGACGTGCCGATCCGCGGCATCGAGCGCACGCGCCTATGGCTCTATCACAAGCCGGCTGGCCTCGTGACTACCAATGCCGACCCCGAGGGCCGTCCGACCGTTTTCGACAATCTGCCGGAAGAGCTGCCGCGTGTCATGTCGATCGGCCGCCTCGATATCAACACCGAAGGCTTGTTGCTGCTCACCAATGACGGTGGTCTGGCCCGCGTGCTGGAATTGCCGACGACCGGCTGGCTGCGCCGCTATCGCGTCCGCGCTCATGGCGAGATCGATCAGGAAGCGCTGGACAAGCTGAAGGAAGGCATTGCCGTCGACGGCGTGCTCTACGGCTCGATCGATGCGACGCTCGACCGCACCCAAGGGTCCAACGTCTGGATCACCATGGGCCTGCGCGAAGGCAAGAACCGCGAAATCAAGAACGTGCTCGGCGCGCTCGGCCTCGAGGTCAACCGCCTGATCCGTATCTCCTACGGTCCGTTCCAGCTCGGCGAGCTGCCGGAAGGCCACGTACTTGAAGTGCGCGGCCGCACGCTGCGCGATCAGCTCGGCCCGCGTCTGGTCGAAGATGCCAAGGCGAATTTCGATGCGCCGCTCTATAATGCTCCGGCAGTTGCCGAACCTGAAGAGACGGATGCGAAGCCGGTTCGGACGGCCAAGGAGGAACGCCCGCGCCGCGAGCGCCCTGAGGACAAGCGCGAGCGTGCCTTGAGCCGGCTCGACACCAAACGCGACGCCAAGCGCGATGATCGCCGCGAAGGCGGCCACAAGGACGAGGACAAGGCAAAGCGCCAGCCGCTCGGCCCGCGCCGCAGCGCCAATGTCTGGATGGCACCCGGTGCCCGCCCGCTCGGCGAAAAGGCGGCCGCAAAGGCTGCGAAGAATGCAAAGACCGCCTCTCGGCGCGGCGAGCCAGAACGTCCGCAGCGCAGCGGCTTTGACCGTCCGGACGAAGGTCCCCGCGTTCGCATCAATCGCGTCGACGAAGGCGATGGCGAATGGATTCGTTCCAGCGAGGAAGCGCCGCGCCGGTCGCGTGGCGATGATGACGGCTTTGATCGCAAGCGCTCCGAGCGCCCACGCGGCGATCGCCCGCAAGGTGATCGTCCTTCGCGTGGGGATCGTCCCTTTGGCGACAAGCCTCGCGGTGAACGCTCGTATGGTGACAAACCCCGTGGCGAGCGGACGTTTAGTGATCGTCCACGCGGTGAACGCGGCTCGCGGCCGGAGGGCGGCGACCGTCCTCGCGCGAAATCGTTCCAGGGTGAGGCTCGCTCTGAGCGTCCTCGTGGCGACCGCCCCTATGGTGATCGCCCGGCGCGTGGCGACCGTCCTTTCGGCGACAGGCCTCGCGGTGATCGTCCGTATGGCGACAAGCCTCGGGGCGACAGGTCGTTCAGCGACCGTCCCCGCGATGACCGCCGGCCCCGTTCAGAGGGTGATGAGCGCCCGCGCGCAAGGTCTTTCGATGGCGAGCAGCGCTCCGAACGTCCCCGCGGCGATCGCCCTCAAGGTGATCGTCCGCCCCGTGGAGATCGGCCCTTTGGCGAGCGCCCTCAAGGCGAACGTTCCTTCGGCGATCGCCCGGCCGGCAAGCCTTTCGGCAAGAAGCCGGGCGGCGGCAAATCCTTTGGCGGCAAGCCGAGTGGGAAGCCCGGTGGCTCGCGCGGCTTCGGCGGCAAGCCGGGTGGCGCAGGTCGCCCCTCGGGCGGCCCACGCGGCGGCTCCGGTCGTGGTGGCCCCGGCAGGGGCGGCCCCAAGGGCGGCAGGGGTTAGCGCGCGGTGAGGATCGTCGGCGGTGAGTTTCGCGGTCGCTCGCTTGCAACGCCGAAGTCGAACGACATTCGTCCGACGGCGGATCGCACGCGCGAAAGCCTGTTCAACATCCTGAGCCACGCCTATCCGGAGGCTGTCGATGGCACCCGGATGATAGATGTGTTTGCCGGCACGGGTGCCGTCGGGCTGGAGGCCGCCTCCCGCGGCTGCCGTCACGTGCTCTTCGTCGAAAGCAGCGTCGAGGGCAGGGGGCTCCTCTGGGAAAACATCGATGCGCTCGGCCTGCACGGCCGCACGCGCATGCTGCGGCGTGACGCGACGGATCTCGGCAGCGTCGGCAATCTCGAGCCTTTCGATTTTCTCTTCGCCGACCCGCCCTATGGCAAAGGACTCGGCGAGAAGGCGTTTGCGGCGGCTGCCGCCGGCGGCTGGCTGGTGCCGGGCGCTCTGGCGATCCTCGAGGAGCGCGCAGACGTGACAGTTGCCGCG
Organism: Martinezella tropici; assembly: GCA_000799755.1. GTDB lineage: Bacteria > Pseudomonadota > Alphaproteobacteria > Rhizobiales > Rhizobiaceae > Rhizobium > Rhizobium tropici_A. The sequence goes on along the minus strand of JUHI01000001.1, from coordinate 781,305 downwards.
CCATCGGATTTCCTGTTTCTGGAGGAACGAACCTTCGGCGACAGCAAGATGCATTTCTTCCGTTACCAGCCGCTGGCGGCCTGACGGGGGAAGGAGAAGGATATGGGCGACTATGCTGATTTCGTCGGCAGCGACTATCCGCTTGCCGCTTCCGGCACGCCGAGCGTTGCGGTCGCCTTCGGCTGCGGCGGCGCGCGCGGGCTTGCCCATATTCATATCATCGAGGCGCTGGACGAACTCGGGATTCGCCCGATTGCAATAGCCGGCTCCTCCATCGGTTCCATCATGGGCGCGGCCATGGCCGGCGGCATGAGCGGCGCGGAAATCCGGGATTACACGCTGGCAACTGTGGGTAATCGCCCTGCCGTTCTCAACAAGATCTGGAGCTTGCGGCCGGTCAGCATGCGCAGCATCCGCTTCGGCCAGTTCAATCTCGAGCGCATCCTACGCACCTTCCTGCCATCAGCCATTCCGGAAAGCTTTTCCGAGCTGCACATTCCGCTGAAGGTGGTCACGACCGATTACTACGATCAGGCCGAGGTCGTCATCGAGAAGGGGGAACTCTTCCCGGTCCTTGCGGCCTCCGCTGCCATTCCCGCCGTGTTCATGCCGGTCAAACTCGGTGATCGCGTGATGATCGACGGCGGTATCATGAATCCGGTTCCCTACGAACATCTGGCCGGCCTTGCCGATATCATCATCGGCATAGACGTTGTCGGCGGCCCAGAGGGCAGCGGCCGGCAGATTCCGAACCGCATCGAGAGCCTGTTCGGCGCCGGTCAGCTGACGATGCAGTCCAATATTGCGCTGAAGCTGCGGCTGCAGGCGCCGCAGATCTTCCTCAGGCCATCCGTCGGCCGTACCGGCGTGCTCGATTTCCTGAAGGCACGCGACATCCTTGCCATGTCAGCCGGCATCAAGGACGAACTGAAATTCGCCCTCGACCGTGTGATGACGGCGAAAAGCTAGAGTTTCGGTTCAAGCGAAGCCGCCGAATGGCGTCTCATGTGTTTTCACGCAATTCCAGACGCGAACACCGCTTCGAGGTTTCGATAGAATTATCCTGGTGTGCCGCTCGTTCGAATGCGGGATGCGGCCATCTCGCCATGAGCGAGCCGATCTGGAATGAAATCGGACGAAGGTCGTCGCGTCGATCGTTTAGGAAGATGTTCCCTCATCGGTAGCGTTGATCAGCGGCAGGAAGATCTCATCGACAATTTCCCTGATGGCTGCATCCGACAAGGGCTGGAAAGTCATCAGAATCTCGTGACGCGCAAGATCCGTTGGCAGCGCCACGATCCGCGGGGTGAGGCGGGACGCGATGACTTCGCCGCGATCGATCGCCCGTGTCAGGATGGTTTGCATGACGTCGGAATCGACAATCTCTGCCCTGAGATGCGCCCTGACCTCCGCCAGGTTTGTCTGCTTCTCCATCAGATCCTTCTGCATGTCGAAAATCAGTCTGATCATGTCGGGCCGGGCGCGATTGGATAGCTCGCGAAGCAGAAGGCAAGTCTCGTCGCGGATATTGCCGAGATCGGGCACGACGATCGGATTCTGCACTAGATGCCGTCCCAAGGCAGCCGTTGCGAGCGCGGTGCGGCTCGGCCAGCGTCGATAGAGCACCGGCCTGCTGGTGCCGGCACGCTTGGCGACACCCTCCAGCGTGAGGCCGGGATAGCCCTGTTCGACCAATTCGGCCCATGCGGCATCCAGGATGGCGTCTTCCAGCCGAGCGCCCCGCCGCCGTCCAGTTTTCTCAGCCTTCATTCATCTCTATCCTCATTTAAGATGCAACCTGCATCCTATTGTGTGCTCATTTCTGGTGCCATAAGATGCGTATAGTATCTTAATGCATTGGAGAAGTCGCATGTCCGACGTGAAAGGCGCAAAATCCCGCTCGGTCCTGATCTCTGGGGCGAGCGTTGCCGGGCCGGCATTGGCCTATTGGCTCGATCGCTACGGCTTCGATGTGACGGTGGTGGAGCGGGCGCCGACCATTCGCAGCGGTGGCTATCCCATAGACTTGCGGGGCACCGCGATCGACGTTGTCGAGCGCATGGGTGTGCTCCCTGAACTCCGGTCGGCTCATATCGACACCCGACGGCTGCGGTTCATAGATGCTGATGGAAACGCGATCGCCACCATCATGCCGGAGGACCTGACCGGCGGCGCGACCCGCCGCCACGTCGAGTTGCCACGTGGCGAGCTGACGTCGGTTCTCTACCAGCTCACCCGCGACAGGCGGGTCCGTTACCTGTTCAATGATTCCATCGAGGCGTTGCAGGACGATGGCGTCGGAGTGGAGGTTCGCTTCAGAAGCGGATCGGAACAGAGGTTCGATATCGTGATCGGCGCGGACGGGATGCATTCCAACACACGCGCCTTGGCATTCGGGCCGGAGGGGCCCTTCAGCCGTTATCTTGGCTTTTGCTTCAACCTCTTCTCGCTGCCGAACGATGCTGGCTTTTCACACGAAGCCGTCATCTACGCCGAACCGGGCCGCACGGCGGGCGTGTACGCGGTTGGCGACAGCCCCACGCTCCTGGCTTTCCTGAATTTCGCGACTGACGAGCCGCCATTCCATTCGAACACGGATGTCGATAGGCAGCGGCAGCGAACGGCAGAAATGTTTCGCCATTGCGGCGGAATATCCGGCCGTTTGGTCGAAGCCATGCAGCGGGCGGATGACCTGTTCTTCGACACGGTCAGTCAGATCCACATGCCACGCTGGTCGTCCGGCCGCGTGGCGCTGATCGGCGACGCCGCGCATGCGCCGTCATTTCTGTCGGGACAGGGCACGAGTCTTGCCCTGGTCGGCGCCTATGTCCTCGCCGGTGAGCTCGCAACGCACACAGATCCTGTCGATGCTTTTGCTGCCTATGAACGGATAGCGCGGCCGTTCATGGAAGCAAACCAGGCGCTCGCCCTTAGGGAAGGCGGGAGCCTGCTCATGCCGCGCACGCAGGAGGAACTTGACGCGCGCAACGCCGCGCTCGCCGCGATGATGGCGTCAGGGAAGGCAGTGGCGCATGCGGAGCACTCCAGCGCAGCACATAATGCGCTTAATCTGCCGAACTATGGGCACTTAGTCCGGGAATAAGCCGGTCTGTCGCCGAATGCCATGATACAATCGATGCAAGCTCGCCGGACACAAGCCCGTTGAACGTCAAGAGCTCGGCGAGAGATTTTGCGAGAGCCGCAGGGCGACTTTTGTTCGGGAGCCTGCGCAAACCGAGCACTTAAGCTTAAGCCCGCTCCGGCTCCTCCTGCGGCAAGGCCACGAGATCGTCGGCGTCGCTGTAGGTTTCGGCTGCACGCTTCGGCTTGACCAGCGGCTCCGGCTTGACGGGGCGGGAATAGAGCATGTCGGTGCCGGCCTGCAGGCCCTCGCTCACCTGCAACACCAGCCGTTGCTCGTCGCGCTTGCGGATATCCTCGCCGATCTCATAGGCCTCCGCTTCGCTGACACCAAGCGCCTCCAGAGTGCGGCGGCCGAACAGCAGACCGGATTCCAGCGTCTCGCGCAGCTCGTAGTCCACGCCCTTGTGGCGCAGCTCGATCGAATGAACGCGGTCGTAGGAGCGCACGAAGATGCGCGCATGCGGGTAATCTGTCTGCACGAGCTCGACGATCTTGTCGGTCACATCTCGCAGATGCGTGCTGACGACGACGATCTTGGCGCGGTCGATGCCGGCGGAGCGCAGCACGTCCTTGCGGGTCCCGTCGCCGAAATAGATGCGGAATCCGAAGCTCGATGCCTGGCGGATGCGGTCGGCCGAGAAATCGATGACGGTTACGTCGCGACCGCTCGCAAGCAGGATCTGTGCCGCGATCTGGCCGAAACGGGAAAAGCCGATCATCAGCACGTCGGAACCGGCGCCCTCGAAATCCTCGTCCAGCTCTTCCTGCGTGTCGCCCTTCATCAGGCGCTTGGCGAGTGCGGAGCTCAGCGGCGTCAGCGCCATCGACAGGGTTACGATGGCGATCAGCATCGATGCCGTGTTGGCGGAAAACAACCCGCCGCTGGCGCTGGCCGCGCTGAACAGCACGAAGCCGAATTCACCGCCCTGCGGCAGCAGCCCGGCGATGCGCACGGCGTCATTGTGCGGCGAGCCCGCCACGCGGCAGAGCGCATAGATCACGACCGCCTTGATGAGCATCATCACAGGGACGGCGAGCACGATCATCACCCAATTATCGAGGATCACCTCCAGCTTCAGCGACAGACCGACGGCGATGAAGAAAATGGCAAGCAGCACGCCGCGGAAGGGCTCGATATCCGCCTCCAGCTCATGACGGTAGGAGGATTCCGCCAGCATCACGCCGGAGAGAAAGGCGCCCATGGCCATCGAGAGGCCGGCAAGCTGCATCAGCGTCGCCGATCCCATGACGACGAAAAGGGCGGCGGCAATCATCGCCTCGCGGGCGCCGGTGCGCGCAATCACCTGGAAAAGCGGCGTCAGAAGATAGCGACCGGCGATGATCATTGCCGCCACCGCGCCGACGGCGATCGCAAGGCTCGGCAGCGGATTGGCGGTTTGCTGCGCGCCGTCGAGAACGGTGATCAGCGCCAGCAACGGCACGATGGCGAGATCCTGCAGCAACAGCACCGAGAAGGAGCGCTGGCCGTATTTCGTATTGACGTCGCCCTGCTGCTCGAGGATCTGCATGGCAAACGCGGTTGAGGAAAGCGCCAGGCCGAAGCCGATGATGATGCTGCCCTTCCAGCCGGCAATGCCGCCGAGATAGGATGCGACCATCAGCGCCAGCCCGCTCAAGACCACCTGTGCCGTGCCGAGACCGAAAATATCGCGCCGCATCTGCCAGAGACGTGACGGCTTCAACTCCAGGCCGATGATGAACAACAGAAAGACGACGCCGAGTTCGGCGACGGACAGCACAGACTCGCTGTCGCCGATGCTGTGGAGGATCGGGCCGATCACCACGCCGGCCGCCAGATAGCCGAGCACTGTGCCGAGCCCCAGTTTCTTGAAGATCGGCGCCGTGACAACGGCGCCTCCGAGCAGCAGCAGGGTTTCGGTGAAGAGCGTATTGGGGGCGGACATCGTCTGTTTCTTTCCGTGGGGCAGGCGGTGTTGCGACGCGCGGCCATCATAAACAACCAGGCGTGAAGGGATTAGAACAAGAATCGGCTTTGCCGCCCTTGATGCTTTATGTAGTGCACAATAAATGGAACGCGAAGGAAAGGCCAAGTCATGACCTCAGAAATCGATTCCGCCACTCTGCTTTCCCGTGCCAGCCAGTTGATCGACCTCGCCCGGAAAGCCGGTGCGGATGCGGCCGATGCCGTCGTGGTGCGGTCGCGCGCCCATTCCGTCAGCGTGCGCCTCGGCAAGGTCGAGGGCACCGAATCCTCCGAGAGCGACGACTTCTCGCTCAGGGTCTTCGTCGGCAATCGCGTTGCCAGCGTTTCCGCCAATCCCGGTTTCGACCTCAGCGCGCTTGCCGAGCGCGCCGTGGCTATGGCCAAGGTTTCGCCTGAAGATCCCTTCGTCTGCCTTGCCGATCAGGCGGATCTTGCCAAGAGCTATCCCGATCTCGAATTGTTCGACCCCACCGAGGTTTCCACGGAGCAGCTTCGCGAAGCGGCGCTTGCGACCGAAGCCGCTGCGCTTGCCGTTCCCGGCGTCACCAATTCCTCAGGCGCCGGTGCTTCCGCAGGCATGGGTGGCCTCGTGCTCGTCACCTCGCATGGCTTTGCCGGTCATTACATGGGGTCGCGCTTCGGGCGCTCCGTCAGCGTGATCGCCGGTGAAGGTACCGGCATGGAACGCGACTATGATTTCGACAGCCGTCTCTATTTCGCCGATCTCGACGCTGCCGAGGAGATCGGCCGCCGCGCTGGCGAGCGTGTCATCAAGCGTATCAATCCGCGCCAGGTTCCGACGGACAAGAATGTTACCGTCGTTTTCGACCCGCGTGTTGCGCGCGGTTTCGTCGGCCATATTGCCGGCGCTATCAACGGTGCCTCTGTCGCCCGCAAGACCAGCTTCCTGCGCGACAAGATGGGTCAGCAGGTGTTGAAGGCAGGTCTGTCGATAACGGACGATCCGCTGATCGTGCGCGGCCCTTCCTCGCGTCCTTTCGACGGCGAGGGTGTATCCGGCAAGCGGCTTGTCATGATTGAAGACGGTGTGCTGAAGTCCTGGTTCCTCTCCACGGCGACGGCGCGGGAAATCGGCGGCGGTCTGAAGACCAACGGCCGGGGCGTGCGCGGCGGCACGGCGGTATCGCCGGCATCCACAAATCTCGCACTGGAGCCGGGCGATGTCTCGCCGGAGGAGCTGATCCGCAGTGTCGGAACGGGCTTCTATGTGACCGAACTGATCGGCCAGGGCGTCAACATGATAACAGGTGAATACAGCCGCGGCGCGACAGGCTTCTGGATCGAGAACGGTGAATTGACCTTCCCGGTGTCGGAGGTGACCATTGCCTCCAACCTGAAGGACATGTTCATGCGCGTCACTCCGGCCAACGATATCGACCGCGATTTCGGCATAGCCGCTCCGACGCTCGCGATCGAAGGCATGACGCTGGCTGGCCGCTGAGACACGAGCAGAGATTGGAATGATTGGATGATCGATAGCCAGAAGGCCGGCCAGTTGAGCGATGTGGACCTGATCGTCGGGGCCGCGCTCGAGGCGGGTAAGATCGCTCTCGGTTTCTTCCGGCAATCGCCGGAGGTCTGGTGGAAGAACAACGGCCAGTCTCCGGTCAGCGCCGCCGATTTCGCCGCCAATGAAAGTCTTGCCGCCACCCTGCGTCCGGCGCGACCGGACTATGGCTGGCTTTCCGAGGAAACGGATGACGATGCCGAGCGGCTGAAGCATGCGACCGTCTTCGTGGTCGATCCGATCGATGGCACCAGAGGCTTTCTCTCGGGTCTGGATCTCTGGTGCGTCAGCGTCGCCGTCGTCACCGATGGGCGGCCCGTGGCGGGTGTTCTCTATGCGCCGGCGCTGGACGAGCTCTTTGTGGCAACGGCCGGCGGACAGGCCTTGAAGAATGGCAAGCCGATCAGCGTTTCCAAGAGGGTCGGCGACGATATTCATCGGCTGGCGACCGGCGAGGACATGTTGAAGGGCTTCGATCCGGATTTCCGCAAGACGGTCGAGCGGGTGAAGCACGTTCCGTCGCTTGCCTATCGCCTCGCCATGGTGGCGGATGGGCGCCTCGAAGGGACGATCGTCAAGCGCAACTCCCACGACTGGGATCTGGCTGCCGCCGACCTCATTCTGGAGCGCGCCGGCGGCGCTCTCGTGGATCTCTCGGGCAATGCGCTCCGCTACAATCGCGCCGAAGTATCGCATGACGAATTATGCGGTGCATCGGCATCGCAATTACCGGAGTTTCTCCACCAACTTTCCCATCGACGAGACGGTTGACCTTTTGGTCAAAATCCCTCAGATGGAGAGCGGAGGGGACGATAGCAGAAAGAGACGAAAATGACTGATACCAGCGGCAAAAAGCAGCTCCTGCACCTTGTCTTCGGCGGCGAACTGGAAAACCTCGAAGAGGTTCAGTTCCGCAATCTCAACGAACTCGATATCGTCGGCATGTATCCCGATTATGCGAGCGCGCTGACGGCGTGGAAGTCCAAGGCACAGCAGACCGTTGACAACGCCCATATGCGTTATTTCATCGTCCATCTGCACCGCCTGCTCGATCCGCAGGAAAAAGCGGCTTCCTGAGGTTGCCTCACACCGAATTTTGCATTTGATATCTCCGTCCGGCGAGGCGTTACCGCTTTAAATCCGGTCATGAAGCAGTATCTTTGACACAATAAGAACGAAAATTCGGCTGTTTATTCGGCCGGTTGATAATCGGGATTTGGCATTGATGGTGATCAGCTGGGATAGGAGGCGATCGAAATGAGTAGCCTCAGGGCGCGTCTTGCCTTGAGCGCCTATCGTTTTGGTGGAATCGCCGTCTATCCGTTCATCGGGCCCTATCTCGCCGTTCGTGCGGCAAAGGGCAAGGAAGACGGCTCCCGCAAACTGGAGCGCTCGGGTTATGCCAGCGCCAACCGTCCGCAGGGGCCGTTGATCTGGTTTCATGCCGCGAGTGTTGGCGAGACCTCGGCCGTCATTCCCTTGATCCGCGAAATCCGCCGTCGCGACATTCACGTCATCCTGACGACGGGCACGATAACCTCGGCCAAGGTCGCGCAGCAGCGCCTTGGCGAGGAGGTCATTCATCAGTACGTGCCGCTTGACCTCAAGCCCGCCATCAAGCGCTTCCTCGACTACTGGCAACCCGATTGCGCCATTTTCGCCGAATCCGAGATCTGGCCGACAACCATCATGGAGCTTGGCCGCCGGCGCATCCCGCAGATCCTCGTCAATGCCCGCATGTCGGACCGCTCCTTCGAGCGCTGGAGCCGGCATCCGTCGCTTGCCGAGGCTCTGTTTGAAAATCTGGCGCTGGTTGTGGCGCAGTCTGATCTCGACGCGGAGCGTTTCCGCGATCTCGGTGCCCGCCAGGTCCTGAAGTCAGGCAATCTCAAGGTCGATACCGACGCGCCATCCTATGATGCGCCGACGCTTGCCGGCTACATGAAGCAGATCGGCGACCGCAAGACCTGGGCGGCCGTCTCCACCTTCGAGGGCGAGGAGGATGCTGCCGCATCCGTTCACGCGATGCTGAGGGATCACAACGGCCAGCTCACCATCATCGTACCGCGTCATCCGGAGCGCTGCGACGCCATCGAGGCAACGCTCGTGGAGCAGGGTCTGAAAGTAGCGCGCCGCACCCGCAACGATATCCTCTCGCCGGATGTCGATGTCTTTCTCGGCGATACGATCGGCGAGATGGGGCTATATCTGCGGATGACCGAAGTCGCCTTCATGGGCAAATCGCTGTTCAACGAGGGCGGTCAGAATCCGCTGGAGCCGGCCATGCTTGGCTGCGCCATTCTGACCGGTGGCCACGTGCAGAATTTCCGCGATTCCTATCAGCTGCTTGCCCGCCGCGGCAGTGCCCGCGTCGTGCGCGATACCGAGATGCTCGCGCGCGGCGTGCATTATCTGCTGACCAACGACCCGGCGCGACGCGGCATGATCGATGCCGGCTTTGCCGCCGTGCATGAAATGCGCGGCGCGCTCGCAGCAACGGTCAAGGGGCTTGAACCCTACATCAACCCGCTTTCGGTGAAGGCGCGGCTGATGCCGAAGACGATGGCAAACGGATAAGAAGGGAATGGCATGACGGCGGCCAAGCTGGGAGCGATTGCGGGCATCCTTTTCGACAAGGACGGCACGTTGCTCGACTACGACCAGAGCTGGCTGCCGGTCAATCGTGAACTCGCCCGTATCGCCGCACAGGATGATCCGATCCTCGCCGATCACCTTTTGTCGGCCTGTGGCATGGACCCGATCACCGGTCATATCGTGCCCGACAGCCTGCTCGCCGCCGGCAATACCAGGCAGATTTCCGAGGGGCTGGTGGCAGCCGGCTCGAAAGTGAGTGTCGCAGAGCTGGTGGAAAAGCTCGATGCGCTTTTTGCGCATGCGGCCGATTTTTCCTCGCCCGTCACCGATCTCGCCGCCTTCTTCCAGCGGCTGCATGCGCGCGGCTACAAGCTCGGCGTTGCCTCCAGCGACAATGAGCGCTCCATCCGTCAGACGGCTCGCCGCTTCGGCTTCATCGACTATCTCGACTATATCGCCGGTTACGATAGCGGTTTCGGTACGAAGCCGGAGCCCGGCATGGTGCTAGGCTTCTATGCGGCAACGGGTCTTTCGCCCGCGCAGGTTGCCGTCGTCGGTGACAATAATCACGATCTCCATATGGGCCGCAACGCCGGCGTTGGCCTGACGGTCGGCGTGTTGACGGGCACGGGTTCGCGCGAAACGCTGACGGCCGCATCGGACTATTGCCTCAACGACATCACCGAGCTGGAAAGCCTGCTCATGCCGGCCGCGCAATCGGCCTGATACCGGCAATGGCTTGCTTTTTCACGCAATCTGCCCATTCTTGCCGCCTTGTCGCGGGTACAAGAACAGGGCTGGACTAGACGCATGGTATCTGAAGCCCCACCTTTCTGGTGGCGAAAGCCGGATTGGCGTGCCTGGGGTCTCTCGCCCTTTTCTTTTCTATACGGTCGTATCGCCGGGCACCGCATGGTGAATGGCAGACGTGCTTCCGTGCCGGTGCCGGTCATCTGCGTCGGCAATTTCACCGTGGGGGGAGCCGGCAAGACGCCGACGGCGCTTGCGCTCGCTCAGGCCGCTAAAGCAAAGGGGCTGATACCTGGCTTTTTGAGCCGCGGCTATGGCGGCTCGCTCGATGTCACGACGGTCGTCGATCCCACGCATCACCACGCCACGGCCGTCGGCGACGAGCCGCTGTTGCTTGCCCGCGAGGCACTGACGGTCATTGCCCGTCGCCGGGCCGATGGGGCGGAAAGGCTCGTGCGCGAGGGTGCCGACCTCATCATCATGGATGACGGTTTTCAAAGCGCGCAGCTTGCCATCGACTATGCCCTCGTCGTGATCGATGCCGGCAGAGGCATCGGCAACGGCCATCTCGTCCCGGGCGGTCCCGTGCGTGCGCCTCTGCGCACCCAGCTTCTCTACACCTCCGGCATATTGAAGGTCGGCGAGGGTAATGCTGCCGATCGCGTCGTTCGCCTCGCGGCACGAGCCGGCAAGCCGTTCTTTTCGGCAAGCGTGAGGGTGCGCGGGCAGGAGGATCTACGCGACCGCAAGGTGCTTGCCTTTGCCGGCATTGCCGATCCGGCCAAATTCTTCCGCACGGTCGAGACGCTGGGAGCTGATATCGCCGTCCGACGCAGCTTCGGAGATCATGAACATCCGGGCGAGGATGAAGTCTCCGACATGCTGGACATTGCCTCGCGCGAGGGGTTGGAGATCGTCACCACGTCGAAGGATTATGTCCGCCTCATCGGCCATCACGGTCGCGCCGACGAACTGCTGCGGCGCTGCCGTGTGATCGAAATCGATATGGTTTTCGAAGATCCGCAGGCTCCCGCCCTGATTATCGACAGGGCCATTGCAGCCGCGCGCGAGCGCCGCTTGCGGGAAGGGCGCAACAGCAAGGCGGCGTAAGCCAAGATCCGATTATTGAGCGGCGAAAATCAGCGCTTCTGATTGGGAAGAGCGCCGGCGCGCTTTTCGGCCTCGAGCGAGGTCGCGACATCGGCATAAGGCTCCTGGCGAGCAACGCTCCAGTAGCGCAGTTCATCGAGTGCGATGTGTTTGCCGGTCATGGCGCAGACAACGTAGGAACCCGGCATCAGGATCTGGAAATCACCGTCGAGATAGCGAATCTTCGCCTCGCGGTTTCCATGTCCTTCAAAAAGATTCATCTGCTGCCGTCCTTGATCCGTGTCATCTGTTTGCCATACCGCACTACAGCGCCGCGCGTCAAATACGACGCGCAAAAGCCGTTGCAGCAGATGCGATTTTTCCGGACTGTTTCCCGGAAAAGCTCCTTGTCGAAGCAGGCAGGCATCAGCTACGGCCGAAGAGCCGCTCGATGTCGGAGAGCTTCAGCTCTATATAGGTCGGCCTGCCGTGGTTGCACTGGCCGGAGCCGGGTGTGGCCTCCATCTGCCGCAAAAGCGCGTTCATCTCTTCCGGGCGCAAGCGCCTGCCTGATCGCACCGAGCCGTGACAGGCCATGGTCGCGGCGACATATTCCAGCTTGGCGGCAAGGCCAGAGGCCGTATCCCACTCGGCGATTTCGTCGGCCAATTGCCGGACAAGGCCCTGCGCGTCGACCTCGCCGAGCATGGCCGGCGTCTCCCGTACGGCAACGGCACCGGGACCGAAGCGTTCGATGGCAAGCCCAAGCTCGCCGAGTTCCTCGGCAAACACCATCAGCCGGTCGCAATCCTCTTCCGGCAGATCGACGATCTCGGGAATGAGCAGGACCTGTGAGGGCAGGCGCTTCGAATGCAGAGCCTTGCGCATGGCTTCGAAAACAAGCCGCTCATGCGCGGCGTGCTGATCGACGATGACAAGGCCGCTCTCCGTCTGGGCGACGATATAATTCTCATGCACTTGCGCGCGGGCGGCGCCCAGCGGAAAGCGGGCAGGCTCCTCTGTTCGCATCGGCTCCGCTTGCGGCACTGTTTCGGCGCGGGCGGTGGGCACGGCAAGTCCATCGAAGGTGGCCTGCGGTCTTTCGGCAAAACTGTAGCCGGCCGATGCGGCGGCTCGCTCATAGGGGCGGGATGGCGACGTCTCCGCCGTCCAGGGAGCCGTTGCGGGCGACGGTCGCCAACCCGGCTGGAAGCCGGAGCGTCCAGCGGTGAAGGCACGCAGCATGCCATCTGCACCGGTCGTCGCGGCACGATCGCCCTCGCGCGCCAGAGCTTCGCGCACCGCGCCGACGATCAGGCCGCGTATCAGGCCGGGATCGCGGAAGCGGACGTCGGATTTGGCCGGATGGACGTTGACGTCGACGAGAGCTGGATCGAGCGTCAGGGAGAGGACGGCGACAGGATAGCGTCCGGCGGGGATGGTTTCCGCATAGGCGCCGCGGATCGCCGACAGGATCAGCTTGTCCTGCACCGGCCGGCCGTTGACGAAGGCATACTGGTGGGCGGAGTTGCCGCGATTGAAGGTCGGCACCCCGGCAAAGCCGGTCAGGCTCACATCCTCGCGCACGGCGTCGAGCGCGATGGCATTGTCCTTGAAATCGGTCCCCAGTATCTGCGCCATGCGGGCGAGATGATCGTCGCCGGTCGCGGGGAATTCGAGTGTCGAGCGGTCGGCGCCCGACAGAACGAAGCGCACGCGCGGAAAGGCGATCGCCATGCGCTTGACGACCTCGGTAATCGCGGCCGCTTCAGCCTTCTCGGTCTTCAGGAATTTCAGGCGCGCGGGCGTCGCGAAAAACAGGTCGCGCACCTCGACGATCGTGCCGGGATTGGCGGCGGCAGGGCGCAGATGCAGAACCTTGCCGCCAGCGACGGCGATTTCGGCGCCGCCGGCTGCGCCCACCCTGCGGCTGGCAATTGAAAGCTTCGCCACGGAAGCGATGGAGGGTAGCGCCTCGCCACGGAAGCCTAGGGTGCGGATGTCGTCCAGCGTCTCGGAGATTTTCGATGTGCAGTGCCGCCGGACCGCGAGTTCCAGATCGGTCTCCACCATGCCGGAGCCGTTGTCGCTCACCCTCAGCAGCGCCTTGCCGCCGCCGGCCGTTGCGATTTCGATGCGCGTGGCGCCGGCATCGAGCGCATTTTCGATCAGTTCCTTGGCGGCGCTTGCGGGGCGTTCGATGACCTCGCCGGCGGCGATCTGGTTGATCAATGTTTCGGAGAGTTGCTTGATGGCCATGGTGCTATTCTCGTGGATTCGCGGCGACGAGGGAAGAGAAAAGGCGCTCTGCGCGCGCTTACCCACCCGTTTCCCACCCGACTTTGTTAAGAAATTTAATCAATGTTTAAGGGAATGATGACAGGTTGCCGAGACAGAGACTTGAAATGACCGCAGGTGGCGCGTTTCGTGCATGCTGACGGCTCTTGATGGCAGGTTGGTGGCCATCAACTCATGGAGCCAGGTGCCATCTGCTTCAAGTGTCCAGGCCAGCATGCAACTTCCACGAATTTGCCTTGCAGAGCGAATGCCGCCCTGTCGATTTGCCGCGTTGTGAAACTGGTTGAGTGTAGGAATCGGACGAATGACTGCCGAGATTGAAAAGGCAGCTTTGGCAATGATGACGGCTGATACGCCTTTCGGCGGCAGTCTGCAGACAATGTTCTTCGATGCCTTCTGCGATGGCCTTTCCAGCGCGTTCTTCGCCTATGACAAGAACGACCTCTTGTTGTTCGCCAGCCGTCAGGTCTTGAACTTCTTCCCGATTGAACCGGAATTTCTGCAACCGTCCACGCGCCTGCGCGACTTTCTGAGCGCCGTCTTCGATACCGGCGTGCGTTATCAGCGGCATCAGACAAAGACAGCCGTCAATCGCGACGACTGGATATCGCAGCGCATCGCCACGCACTGGCGCGAGCGCTTCGAGACGACGGAACATTTCACCGACGATCGCTGGGTGCGCATCTCCAAGCGGCGGCTTTCGTCCGGCATCGGCTTCTGCATCATGTCAGACGTTTCCGAGGTCAAGAAGCGCGAGGAGCAGTGGCGCGTCGACATGGAGCGCGTGCAGCTGACCGAGGATATTCTCGACAATCTGCCCTTTCCGATCTTCGTGAAGGACCAGAACCTCGTCTATGTCGCGGTCAACCGGGCGTTCTGTGACAAGTATCAGACGGCGGCGGACGAAGTGCGCGGCCGCAAGAGCATCGATATATTTTCTACCGATCTTGCCAACCGCTTCCATGAGAGCGACCGGCATGTGATCGAGACCGGCGAGATGTCGATCTCGCGTCAGCGTCAGATCGCCCGCGACGGCATCGAGCGCGACATCGTCACCCGCAAGCAGCGCATCGGTAAGCCCGGCCGCTATTTCCTGGTCTGTACCATGCAGGACCTGCCCAAGGATGGCGGCGACTTCGATGAGTTCGCGTTGGCATCGAGCATCCGGGAAAACAGCGATCGCTCCTATCGTCGCGCCTATGTTCCGATGGTCGCGCTGCAGACCATCTCGCGCCGCCCGGCCGCCATGGAAACCTTCGTCCCGGAGAATTTCAGCGGCCGCAAGGTCCTTGTCGTCACGCCTGATTTTGCCGCCGAAACCGCAGCCCTGAAGACGCTTGAGAAATACGGTTTCGAAGCCTGCGTGGTTCACAACGAAAACGAAGAGGCGGCATTTCTGGACGTGGCGAGCGCCCATGGCGTCAAGATCGACCTCGTCATCATCGACAATCAGCTCGGCAAGCGCGGGATTGAGCTGGCCGAGCGGCAGAACCTTACCGCGCTGTCGCTGAACGGTTCGCAGCTCGCAAACGAGCTTGCCTTCCTGATCGCGCGTCATTTCAACCGCAACATTCGCGGCGAGCTTGGCGAAATCATGGAGCAGGGGCTTGCGTCGGAATGGCGGCGCGTGAGCGGCGAGGAGGGCCGCGCCCAGATCCTGGTCGCCGAGGACAACGACATCAACCAGATCGTCTTTTCGCAGATCCTCGAGGGATTGGGATACAGCTATGTGATCGCCGCAAGTGGCGACGAGGCCGTGCGCCTGTGGCAGGAACACCGGCCGGAGCTGATCCTGATGGATATTTCGCTCCCCGGGTTGAACGGCTTCGAGTCCACCCGGCTGATCCGCGGTGCGGAAAAGGGCAGCGGCTCCCATACGCCGATCATCGGCGTGCTGACGCAGGCCTTCGATCGCGATCGCAAGGAATGCGCAGAGGTCGGCATGGACGACGTCATCCTGAAGCCGGTAAGCCCCGATATCATCGAGACGGTCTTCCAGAAATACATGCGCAGTGCTCTCAAGGCACAAAATAGATAAATGTTATCGCGATATCGTTTCCGACGGTAAGTTATTGCCAGCGTCGATTGACTGTCCTCTTGGCATCCTTTGTTAAGACTTCCCCGTCATGCTTTTTCCCCGGGTGGAGTAAAGGTCGGAACCGAAGATGAAATCGACTGAGATGCTGCCGGGACCAGTCAGTCAGGAGCCGCAGGCAATCGCTTATACCGATCCGCTCACCGGATTGGGCAATCGCTATCGCATGCGCGAGCGTGCGCGCGCGCTTTCGCTCGAGCGTGCCGGCGATCCAGCGCCCTTTACGATCGGGATCGTCAATCTCGATGCCTTCAAGCCGATCAACGACCTGTTCGGCGTCGAGGCGGGCGACGAGATCCTCTGCCAGGTTGCCCATCGTCTCAAGGCCTGCATACCCGACGGCGCCATGGTAACCCGGCATGACGGCGATGAGTTCGCCTTCGTCCTGCCGCTCGTCTTCGAGCGCGTCGGCGCCGAGAAATTCGGACAGATGATCCGTGAAGTGCTTTCCGCGCCCTACGATCTCGGCGATCGCAACGTCCGTCTTTCCGCATCCTTCGGCTTTGCCATCCACCCCTTTGCCGGCGAGGAGTTCGACGATCTCCTGAAGAATGCGGATACGGCGCTCTATCGCTCCAAGCGCCGCGGCCGCGGCCAGATCACGGTCTATTCCAGAGAGATCGCGCAGGAGATGAAGCGTGCGACGCAGCTTGAACAGGCGCTGCGCAATGCCATCATTTCCGACGCCATCGACGTGCATTTCCAGCCGATCGTCTCTCTTGCCAACAATATGGTTCTCGGTTTCGAAGCGCTCGCACGCTGGAACGACCCGGATCTCGGCTTCGTCTCGCCCGCCGTGTTTGTGCCGCTCGCCGAAGAGCGCGGCTTCATCGATGCACTGTCCGAAACGCTGCTGCGCAAGGCGGCCGAGGCGGCGCTCTCCTGGCCGCGCGAGCTTTTCCTGTCCTTCAACCTGTCCTCGGCACAGTTGATGGACCCTGGCACCAGCAGCAGCATTCTTGCGATCCTCACGCGAGCAGGCCTGGACCCGCATCGCCTCGAACTCGAAATCACCGAGACGGCGGTCATGAGCTCAGCCGATACGGCCCATCGTATCATCGCCGATCTGCGTGCGGTCGGCGTGCGCATTTCGCTCGATGATTTCGGCACAGGCCAGTCGAGCCTCGGGCGTTTGCGTGAATTCATTTTCGACAAGGTCAAGATCGACAGGGCTTTCGTTTCGCGGATGAATTCAGACCGAGCATCCGAGCATATCATCAAGGCGGTCCTCGCCATGTGCGAGGGGCTCGAACTGCGCGTGGTGGCTGAGGGCATCGAGGAACATGCCGAAGCGGCGAAGCTGAAGGCGCTCGGCTGCGCCATGGGGCAGGGCTACTATTTCGGAAAGCCCGCCGACAGCGCCGCGACGCTCCGCTATCTGCAGACCCACTATTTCGACGTCAGCAACGAACGCGAAATCGCTTAAAGCCTGCCGCGCGAAAGTGTGCAGTGGTTCTAAAGAAAGCGGCGGCCCGGTAAGGGCCGCCGCTTCTGCATTTCGTCTGACCGGTATCTTATTTACTGTCGATAGCTACTTGTTGGTGGTCGACGAAGTGGTCGTGTTGTCCGTCCCCGCAGGCATTGTCGAGGAAGCGCCGCCCGCGCTTGCAGCCTTTTCCGAGGCCTGCATCGAGAGCGTCTTGAATTCCGGCGCGGCCTTCAAGGCATCAGCCGTTTCGGTGGTCGTCAGCTTCATAGTGCCATCCTGTGGATTCTGGGTGGCGCTGATCTTGTCGAAGGGAACGGCGACATTCTTCTGGCCCATGCCAAGGAAGCCGCCGACGCCGACGATTGCAGCGACGACACCGCCCTGCTTCTGCAGGATCAGGTCGTTGATGCTGCCGATGCTTTCGTTCTGACCGTTATAGACCGACTGGCCCATATAGGTCCTGGCGCTGATCTGATCGGCTGATTGGACCGTCAGATAGCCGCTGGCCTCATCCATCCCCGTCGTCGGAGCTGGAGCCTGGGCATTTTTCTGCGGTGTCGAGCTATCCGGCTTCATAGCATCCGGAGTTGCCGGAGCGGATTGCGTCAGCGGCGCGTTATTGCCTGTACCCCCGTTCGATGGCTGCTGCGCCTGCGCGAAAGCCATGGGTGAAAGCACGGATGCCGTGGCGAAGATTGCGCCTGCGGCGACGGAAGTGAAGAGTTTCCCAGTCATCGTGAACCTACCTTTCATTCTGATGGGCATGCTTTATCGAGCGCGCATGCTTACCAGCGCGAGTGGAGTTTTCATTTGCCGACCTTCATCGTGCCGGTCTTAAAGGCAAATGGCTCATGGGAGGATTGGTTCCGTCAAAAGTTGCAGAAAGCTGCGCCATTCGACGTGAGGTTGGAAAGATATACCAATAAATTCAGGATGTTGTTACCTTGAAAACAACCTGGAAGATTGAGCCGTTCTTGAAATGGCTCGATGCGCGGCACAATGTCTTGGGGAAAAATATGCCGGTAGTCGCCGTATTGTCCGGCGAAGCGGCGGTGCCTTCGGGCTCATGCCGGCCCGAAGGCGACTTCAATCAAAGCTTGTATGGGGGATCGAAAACGCCGCGGACGGTCAGGCCAAGCTCCAGAAGCGCGCCAGCCTGGGGCTGCATGGAGCGAGCTTCCTCGTCCAGCCCTTCCCAGGCGGTCGTCACTGCCAGCCGGTCGGCATTCTTGCCGATGAAGGCGGGGCAGGAGGGCTGCATGGCGGGGACGCGATAGCGCTCGATGCGCAGGCCATCCGGGCTGTACTTGTCGACGAAGCCGGAGCCCCAGCGCGCATTCCAGATGTAGCCGTCGGCATCGCAGACCGAGCCGTCGAGGCCGCCCGGATCTTCCATGCTGTCGACCATGACGATCGGCTCGCCCGTTGGAAGCCCCGTCTCGGGATCGACGAGCACGCGCATCAGCTGGCTGACGCGCGTATCGGTGAAATAGCCGATCGTGCCATCAGGCGAGAAGCAGATGGAATTCGGGATGCTGATCTGGTCGAAAATCTTGGTGACCTTGCCGCCGGCGACGTGATAGATCGCCCCCGCCTGCATTTCCGCGCGCTTGCCCATGGTGCCGATCCAAAGCGATCCGGAAATATGCGTGCGGCCGTCATTGGAACGGTTTTCCGGCTTGTCGGCTTCGATCGCCGCATAGAAGCTTAGCTCGCCAGTCGCGATGTCGCGAAGGAACAGACCCTGCTCGGTGGCGATCATCTGCCGTTCCGCATCGACGCGGGCCAGCACGCTTGCCATCATCGGCAGCTCGTGAACCTTTTTCTCACCCGTCGGCAGGTGCAGTTCATGCAGTTCCTTGCCGAGGATGTTGAACCACCAGACGGTGTCCGTATCGGGGTCGTAAGTCGGGCCTTCTCCTAGTACGGAGGAGGTGTTGCAGAGAATATTGCCCTGAAAATCATGAATATCGGTCATAGATCAGGCTCCTATGGCTGCATCATAGGCATAAATGGTGGTCTTGGCGCGTTCGGCAACCTCTGCAGCCGTCATTCCCGGCTTGTAAAGGCTGGTTCCGAGGCCGAATGCCAGGATGCCGGCCTTGGTATAATCGGCGAAATTCTTGTCCGAAACGCCGCCGACAGCGGCGATGACGAGTTCGGGCGGCAGCACCGCGCGAATGGCCGTAATGCCGGATGCGCCAAGCACGCCGGCGGGGAAGAATTTAAGTCCGGTAGCACCGGCACGGGCCGCCAAGAGCGCCTCCGTGGCGGTGAACACGCCAGGCATCGTCACCATGCCCTTGTCGCGGGCGCGGCTGATCACCGCAGGCTCGACATTCGGAGTCACCAGCAGTTTGCCGCCGGCGCCATCGAGCCTGTCGACGTCTTCGACGGTCAGGACCGTGCCGGCGCCGATCAGGCAATCGGCCGGCGCCATCCTGGCGGCGATTTCGATGGAGCGGAAAGGCTCCGGCGAATTCAGCGGGATCTCGATTGCCGTGAAGCCGGTCTCGATCAGAGCGCCGACGATATCGGCCGTTTCCTCCGGCTTGATGCCGCGAAGGATGGCAATGAGCGGGCGCTTCATGGGGGGGAAGGGGGTGCGGGTCGTCATCATCTTTGCTTTCTTTACTTGAACCAGATCGCCTCGGCCGCAGCGGACAGTCCGCGACGGACGGCGGCATCGGCGTCGATGGTCTTGTAGGTGAGGGATAGAGTGCGGAAGGCATCTTCATAGAGAGCCTGGAGGCGGCCGGAGGCGACGAGGGTGATGGCGGCATTCTGCCCGGCCGAAGCCAGCGCGCCGGCAATTTCGGCGCCAATCAGGGTGCCTGATATCAGCGATTGCGCACCGGCGGCCGAAAGCCCGTTCAGAAGCTGGCCGGAGCGGGCCGTAAACAGCAGATTGGTGACGAGCGCCGGCCTGTCGAGAGCCGCCTTAAGGGCGGTCTCGAATGCCTTCGTATCGGCAGGCTGATCCGCCGCGCCGGCAACCGCATGCGACAGGATGCTGTGCTTGGTGATGACGTCGAAAAGCTCGCCGGTCATGAAGGTGGAGAAGCCTGTCACCTGGCCATCAAGTACGCGCACCCATTTCGAATGTGTTCCTGGCATGCAAACGAGCTGTTCGCCCTTGGCGTCGGCGGCAATCGCGCCGAGCAGCTGCGTTTCTTCGCCACGCATGACATCAGGCACCTGCTGGCTGCGCTGCGCCAGACCCGGTAGGATGCGCACGTCGCGCGTCTGTCCAGGCACGGAAACGGCGCCGGTGAGAATAGCGGCGAGCGAGGTCGGTGTATCGATGTATCCAGCCTCCACCCAGCCCTGGCGCGCGCCGGCCATGCCGCACACGATGACGGGGATGGCATCCGGCGCGGATATGGCATCAAGATGCGATTGCAAAACCTTGGCAAAGCCCAATTGGGCCGCCGTGGTCATGCCTTCGCCGCTGCGGCGCTCCGAAAGAATGCTGCCGTCTTCGCCGATCAGCCACAGCCGGAAACTGCTGGTGCCCCAGTCCACCGCGACATATGCGGGCTTCGTCATGAGAAATGCTCCAAATTCTACTTCAGAAATATAGGGTTAAAAGATGCCGCCATCGACGGTGATCGCCTGTCCGGTCATCGCGCCCGCACAGTCCGACGCCAGGAAAAGCACCGGCCCGACCAGGTCATCGGCGTTCAGCACGCGTTTCAGGCATTGCCGTTCGATCGTCTTCGCCATGCCGTCCTGGGTCAGCCAGAGGTCGAGCTGCCGCTGGGTGACGATCATGCCGGGCAGAACGGCGTTGACGCGGATATTTTCGGGGCCGAAGCGTCCGGCAAAGCTCTTGGTCAGCCCGATGATGCCCGACTTCGCAGTCGCATAGGAGGAGAGCAGTGGCGGGTTCATCTTGAAGACGATCGAGGAGAAATTGATGATCGCGCCGCCGCCGGCTGCCCGCATGCCGGGTGCTGCCGCTTGCGACACGAAGAAGACCTGCTTCAGGTTGATCGCCTGATTGTTGTCCCAATATTCCTCGGTCGTGGTGTCGATGTCATGCCGGTCGTCCCAGGCGGCGTTGTTGACGAGAACGCGGATCGCGCCGAGATCGGACTCGACGGCCGCAACCGTGCTTTTGATCGCGCCGACATCACGCAGATCCGCATGGTAGAAGACGACCGGATGGGCGGAATCTGCCGAAAGCCTGGCTGCCAACGCCTTGCTGGGTTCCTCGGCTATGTCGATGAAGGCGACCTTTGCGCCCTGCTTGGCAAAGGCTTCCACCAGGCTTGCGCCGATGCCGGAGCCGCCGCCGGTGACGAGGACGGTGCGATCTTTCAGATCGGGAAATTGCGCCTGAGTACCCACCGAGATATCTCCTCCCTGAATTGACAGAAAGTTCCATTATGTGGAACACAATTTGACTATATGGAATTATCGGGCTAGGTTCTTATCGTGTCAAGGATAGAGCATGATGCGGAAAAGTGGGATCGGTTTTCGCACGACATCATGCCCTGCTTCTTCGATTTTAGAGCGGCTGTGCCAGAGATAAATGAATGAGCATGGATCTGGGTTCAGGGGACGGAAAAAATAAAGGACGGGGCGACCGGGAAACCGGGACGCTGGGAAAGCTCGTCTCCCTGCTCGATCTGGTCGCGCTCGCCGATGGCCCCATGCGCTTTACCGATATTCTCTCTCGCTCCGATCAGCCGCGCGGCACGCTGCACCGGCAATTGTCGCATCTTGTCGAGGAAGGGCTTCTGGAGGTCGATCGCGATGGGCGTTACCTGATCGGATTGCGGCTCCTGACGCTGGCCTCGCGCAGCTGGGCGCGCAACGAGTTTCGCGCCATTGCCGAGCCGCAACTGCATCGTCTGCAGGAGGTGACGGGCGAAACCGTGCATCTCGGCGTCCTGCGCGGCGCGGAGGTCATCTACCTCGACAAGGTGGAGGGCAGGCAATCGGTGCGCATGTATTCGCAGGTGGGCAATGCATCGCCGGCCTATTGCACCGGTGTGGGCAAGGCGGCGCTTTCCGCGCTTGACGATGCCGAGCTTGCTGCAAGAATTTCAGGCATCGAATTTCGCCCCTATACCGAGCAGACGCTTCGCAATGCCTCCGAACTATTGTCCGCCATTTCGGAAATCCGCAGGCGAGGCTATGCCTTCGATCTCGAGGAGCACGAAAGCGGCATATGCTGCGTCGCCGCGCCGATCCGCGCCGATGATGGTCACATGCTGGCGGGCGTCTCGGTAACTGGCCCGGCCTATCGCGTCACGTCGGAAAAGTTGCAGGCATGGGCGCCCTTGGTGGTTGCGGCGGCTGATTCGATCATGATGGACATGCGCAACCGCATGGGTCCCAAGCGTTAATCATATAAATTTCGCGCAACGGCTGTCCGAAACCCGCGGATTTAATGCTGTGGGCGCTGGATGTTAGCGGAATTGCTCGTTTATCTTGAATTTTACTGTTGAGATATGCCGAAGAACTGCCATTATCTCCAAGTGATTATTGGAATCATACAGGATTTGGCGAGGTGATGAGCGGACATAATAGTAACGGGCGTTGATGCAATCACGATTTTGGAAAACTTATATTTTGTCGAGCGCATGATATCGGTGCCGACGCGATAATCGTGAGGGGCAAGAGACGGAAGTTTCGTATTTTTTCCCTCTTTTACATAAAGAAGACTGGTGATGGCGGCATTGATACAGGCGGGAATGTCCCCTCGTGGCGAGGGCTCTATCGAGGAAATCAGCAGGCTCAAGACGCAGTTCGATGTGTTTCGTTTCATGAAGGGATTGACGGAAATTTACCGTTGCCGGGCCTTCATGGTGTTCAACCTGCCGCCGATTACGTCTTCCGACCTGCAAAGCAATTCCGTGATTAACAATTGGCCGGCCGAGCTGCTGTCGATCTACGATCAGGAAAGCCTGATGGCGACCAGTCCCGTACTGCACCGTCTGCGCACCTCCACGCTGCCTTTCATTTACGAGGTGGCAGCAAGCCCCAATCGCGAAGAAGGCAAGTCCCGGCTCGCCGTTGCCCTGTTCGAACGTTTCCGCATGACCCGCTTCGTCTATTTTCCGACCCACGACGCCTCCGGCCTTCGTGGTGCCATCTGCTTGGGCGGTGATCGCGAGCTTTTTGCAGCCGAAGAAATGAGGGAGCTTTTCTATATCGCGGTCCACGTTTTCGACCGGCTGGCCGAGATCCGCAATCTCGATGTTCGCGTCGTCGATGCTCTTACCGACCGCGAGATTGATTGCCTAAACTGGACGGCGGCCGGGAAGACCAGTGCGGAAATTGCCGAAATCCTGTCTCTCTCGGAACATACGGTCAATCACTACCTCAATCGCGCCACCAAGAAGCTCGACACCGTCAATCGCACCCAGGCCGTTGCCAAGGCCCTGCGCGTCGGATTGATCAAGTAATATCCGCTTGATGGCATCCGTGCCCATCGCATCCCGATGAGCGAGATTCGGGCAGGGCATTGAATGAATTTTGTGCGCTGCGGATAAAACATGATGAATTGCTTGGCGAGCGCCAGCCTCGCATCGATAAACGGATTCACGTCAACCAATTGAAAAATAATACTATTTTTAAGTTTATTGAAACTGGCACGGTTCCTGCTTGTAAATGAAATAGAGGTCCAGAGGGGACTTTGATAACAGCGCCGATGAAACGTGCGCGGATCAAATGACCGTCGTCGATGCCGTCGCCGTCGCTTCTCCAGGCGAAGGCTCGGCGACGGTTGTTGCTTATTTAACACGCTTAATAAGATCGGACGCACCTGGAGGAAGATTTTCGCGCCTATGCCCTATTCCTTTCCGATGGGTGCTCTATGTCGGCCCGCGATCATGTCTTCCCTATTGGGAGAGCGTTGCGGCTGGTAAGGGTCCTTGATGGACCCGGCGGACCTACCGGCCGCAACGAAGACGCTTTTTATTGCCAGCGTTCCGAATTTCGTTTGGCGAAGTCCCGCAGCTCCACTATCTAAACCGGAATGACTTCGGAAGTGCGCGCCGATGGCCGCGCTGCCGAAAAGGATTCTGCAGTGAGGGTGAAATGGCAGACATCACCAAGGAACAGGTGCTGGAAACGTTGAAGACGGTTCGCGGCCCGGACCTGGAGCACAACATCGTCGAACTCGGCATGGTGTCCGATGTCTTCATTTCCGATGGCAAGGTCTATTTTTCCATCACCGTCCCTGCCGAGCGGGCCAAGGATCTGGAGCCGATGCGTCTTGCGGCCGAGCGGGTGATCAAGGAGATGCCTGGCGTCAAGGGTGCTCTGGTTGCCCTGACCGCAGATAAAAAGGCCGGCGCTCCGGCGCCCCGACCCACGCCAGCGCCGGCGCAGGCTGCCCCGCATGGCCACTCGCATCCCCATCCGCATCAGCCGCAACAGCCGCCCCGCGCCGCCAAGATCGGCGTTCCCGGCGTCAAGGCCATCATCGCGGTCGCCTCGGGCAAGGGCGGTGTCGGCAAATCGACGACGGCGGTCAACCTGGCGCTGGGACTGCTGGCCAACGGCCTCAGCGTCGGCATTCTGGACGCCGATATCTATGGCCCCTCGATGCCGCGCCTGTTGAAGATTTCCGGCCGTCCGACCCAGATCGATGGCCGCATCATCAATCCCATGGAGAATTATGGCCTCAAGGTGATGTCGATGGGTTTCCTCGTCGAAGAGGAAACCGCGATGATCTGGCGCGGACCGATGGTGCAGTCCGCCCTGTTGCAGATGTTGCGAGAGGTTGCCTGGGGCGAGCTCGACGTGCTGGTCGTCGACATGCCGCCCGGCACCGGCGACGTGCAGCTCACCATGGCGCAACAGGTGCCGCTGGCCGGCGCCGTCATCGTCTCGACGCCTCAGGATCTGGCGCTGATCGATGCACGCAAGGGCCTCAACATGTTCCGCAAGGTCGAGGTTCCCGTTCTCGGCATCGTCGAGAACATGAGCTATTTCATCGCTCCGGATACCGGCGCGCGCTATGACATTTTCGGCCATGGCGGGGCGCGCAAGGAGGCTGAACGCATCGGTGTTCCCTTCCTCGGCGAGGTGCCGTTGACCATGGGCATTCGCGAGACCTCGGATGCCGGTACGCCGCTGGTCGCCGCCGAGCCGAACGGCGTAGTCGCGAACATCTATCGCGAGATCGCGGCCAATGTCTGGAAGCAAGTGTCAGGCACGCCGCAGCGCGCCGCGCCGGCGATCGTCTTTGAATAATTCACAAAGACATATGGGCTTTCCGTATAGTGACGGATTGTCTTGTCGTCATCCTGTGCTATGACTTCGCAAGATTAGCCGAACTGCGGCGAAAGCGTGCGATGAAGAGGTTGTGACTTGATTCTTTGCGAGCTTTGCTGCATATGCGCCGCCTGCGTGGAACTGGTTGGTCGTTTCCGATGACCGCTCTCCGCCGATTGGTGGTTCTGCTTCGTCCGAGCAGGCAGGTTCGCCGGGACGGACGAAGGATTGGTACAGCAGCGCAATGGAACGTGGACACGGATTCCCGGCCGGGCTGGCGGGATACGACCGGGGTTTTATGAGCTTTTTTCATTGGCCATTGGTGGAATCGCGGCCAGCGCGCGCAAGGCGCCCTGATGCCGGCTTCGTCTCTGCAGGAGCGAGCAGTTGATAACTGCCTATTGCTCGGACCAGAAGCCGCTTGAGCTTCCTGATCTTTCGGCTGCCCATCGGCTGCCAGACAATGCCGTCTGGATCGATATGGTCGACCCGTCTCGCGAGGAGGAAGCGAGCATCGAGCGCCTGCTTGGGCTCGAAGTGCCGACCCGCGAGGACATGAAGGGCATCGAGCCCTCGAGCCGCCTCTATGTCGAGGACGGCTCGGTCTTTCTGACCGCCTCGCTGCTGTGGAAGGCCGACACCAATCTGCCGATGCTTACCGATGTCGCCTTCATCCTGACGGGACATCGTCTGATCACGATCCGCTACGCGCAGCCTAAATCCTTCGCGCTGTTCATCGCGGCCCTGCAGCGCATCCCGCAGGATCGGCGAACCGGCGTCGCGCTCCTTGCCAAGCTTCTCGAAACGATCGTCGACAGGACTGCAGAGGTTCTTGAACAGACGGTCGCCAGCATCGATATATTGTCGGTGCATGTGTTCGGCGATCGGGTGAAGAAGATCCGCCGTCCGTCAAATTATCTGGAAGAAAAGCTCAAGGACATCGCCGGCTATCACCGTACGCTCAGCAAGCTACGCGACAGCCTGAGTTCGCTGTCCCGGCTGCTGACTTTTCTGCATACCATCCCCGCGATGCAGCAGGACCATGAGGCCAGGGAACTGTGCCGCAATGTCTCGAGGGATGTGCAGTCACTGTCGGAGCACGCATCCTTCGTCGCGGGAAACATCACCTTCCTGCTGGATGCGTCGCTCGGGCTGATCAATATAGAGCAGAACTCCATCATCAAGATCTTTTCGATCGCTTCCGTGGTGTTTCTGCCGCCGACGCTCGTGGCGTCCGTCTATGGCATGAATTTCGAGCATATGCCCGAGTTGCGCTTTGCCTTCGGCTACCCGGCATCGCTGTTGCTGATGGTGGTTTCCGCCATCGTTCCGTTTTTCTTTTTTCGCTGGAAAGGCTGGCTCTGAGAGTCTAGTGATCCTGAATGTCTAACGAAACCCATCATTCTCCCGACGGGAAAATGAACGCTCGTAAGCTCGCATACCTCGCCCTCGGCTCGATCGGCGTTGTCTATGGCGATATCGGCACGAGCCCGCTCTATGCTTTTCGCGAGGCATTGAAGCCGGTGGCCGCTGACGGCTTGACGCGCGGCGAAGTCATCAGCGTTATCTCGCTGATGTTCTGGACGTTGACGATCATCGTCACGATCAAATATGTCCTTTTTCTGCTCCGCGCGGACAATGACGGCGAAGGCGGCACCTTGTCGCTGCTTGCATTGTTGATGAAGACGGCGAACGGCCATACCGCCATCCTGATGCTGCTGGGCCTGTTGGGCGCCGCACTCTTCCTTGGCGACGCGATGATCACGCCGGCACTTTCCGTGCTTTCCGCGGTCGAGGGTCTGAAACTCGTCACGCCGAAACTGTCGGATTACATCGTGCCCATATCGGTGGCGATCCTGGCGCTGCTTTTCGCGATCCAGTCGCATGGCACCGGCGCGGTCGCCCGCTTCTTTGGCCCGATCACGGCGCTCTGGTTCATCGTCATGGGCCTTGCCGGCATCATGCACATTTCCGACGATTACAGCATTCTGGCCGCGCTCAACCCCTGGTATGCGGTAAGCTTCCTCCTGCGCGAAGGCTTTCTCGGAGTTGTCGTGCTCGGCGCCGTGTTCCTGACGGTAACGGGCGCCGAAGCGCTCTATGCCGACCTTGGCCATTTCGGCCGCCGGCCGATCCAGTGGGCCTGGTTCGTGCTGGTGTTTCCGTCGCTGACTTTGAACTATTTCGGTCAGGGCGCCCTGGTGCTGCGCGATCCCATGGCCATGTCGGACCCGTTCTTCCTGATGTATCCGCACTGGGCGATCCTGCCGGTGGTCATTCTCGCCACGATGGCGACGATCATCGCCAGCCAGGCCGTCATTACGGGTGCTTTCTCGCTGACGCGGCAGGCGATCCATCTCGGCTTCCTGCCGCGCATGGAAATCCTCTTCACCTCCGAAACCAATACTGGGCAGATCTTCCTGCCGTCGGTCAACACCGTGCTGTTCTTCGGCGTCATCTTCCTGGTACTGGCCTTCAAAACCTCGGATGCGCTGGCGACGGCTTATGGTATCTCGGTGACCGGCGCGATGGTCGTCACCTCGATCATGGCGTTCGAATTCGTGCGTGTCCGCTGGAACTGGACGCTACCGATGGCGGTTGCCGTGCTCACGCCGCTCCTGCTGCTGGAATTCGTCTTCCTCGGCGCCAACCTGCTGAAGATCCACGACGGCGGCTACGTTCCGGTGATGATCGCAACGGCCTTCACCGTCATCATGTGGACCTGGCGCCGCGGCACCTCGATCCTCATGGAGAAGACCAGGCACACCGATATCCCCCTGTCGTCCTTCGTCAGCTCGATCGAGCGCAAGAGCGATCATTCGCCGGCGCATGTGCCCGGCACGGCGATCTTCCTGACCAGCGATCCGGAATCCGCGCCTGCCGCACTTCTGCATAATCTGAAGCACAACCACGTTCTGCACGACAAGAACGTCATCCTGACGATCCGCACCATCAACAAGCCGCGCGTCGCTCAGGAGGATCGTTATTCGGTCGAGAAGGTTTCGGAGCGCTTCTCGCGCGTCGAGCTGCGCTTCGGCTTCATGGAGTCGCAGAACGTCTCCCAGGCATTGGCGACGCTACGCAAGACAGGCCTGAAGTTCGATATCATGTCGACCTCCTTCTATCTCGGCCGCCGCAAGCTGGTGCCGGATGCGAAGTCCGGCATGCCGCACTGGCAGGACCGTCTCTATATCGCTCTCGCCAACGCCGCGACCGATCCTTCGGACTACTTCCGCCTGCCGGCCAACCGCGTGGTGGAGCTGGGCTCGCACGTCATCATCTGACGCGACTATTCTGGCTGTCTGTTCAAAGGGCCCGGCGAATATCCGCCGGGCCCTTTGCATTCGTTGCTAGCCATTTCAGCCTTAACCACAGAATCGCCCGAATTAACCATCCATCAAGGTTAATGGGAGATTATTCCGGCTCCTGGTTTCGAGTGCCGTTTGGAGTCCGGTATTGTCTCGCTCGCGTTATGTTGGCCGCAAATGGCGGTTCCTGCCACAAAACTGGACCTCGCCGGCCGTCTTCGGGCTTTGCGCCTGGCTGATCTTTCCGTCGAATGCCGCCTATGGCGATCTCGCCGGTCTGCTTGCGGGCATCGACCGGGAAGGGGCCAACTGGCGCATGGTGATGACCAATTCGCCCGCCGGCTCCACCCATCAGGCGGAACTGGCCTTTGGTGATGCCAGGGCATCCGCTGCGATCGGCGACGGCGGTCTGGTGTTGCCGGATGGACGCCGCGTTGCTTTCCAATCCGAACTGAAGGGCAGCGATCCCCGGCCGGACGAAGACCGCGTCAACCGGCAGGACAAGAAGGGCAGGGTGGTGGCGGTCGAGCCGATGCAGCCACCGAAGGATTTTTCAGCGGGTTCGGTGCTGCAGCGCCAAAGCATGCTGCTACGGCCGGAATCGGCGACGGGTGAGCGCACCGCCTTCTTGAAGCCGCAACTCGGCGGCAAGGAAATCCAAATTGCCACCGCCTTCTACAAGAAAGAGCCGCCGAAGCCGGATGATAGCGTGCCGGCCTACCTGGCCAATCTGGTCACCAATCAGAGCGCGGATGTCCTGGCCGCCGCCTATGCGTCGCCGGCGCCGGACTATGCCCGCGTATCGCCCTTCGATTCCATCCTTGCCAAGGATCAGGACGGCGAAGGTCGTTTCGTACCGCAGATCGGACCCAAGGATCATCTCTGGGCGGCCAATGTCCTGCCGCCTTCGGTCTTCTCCTCGGACGAACAGCAATGCCTTGCGACCGGCATCTATTTCGAGGCGCGCGGCGAATCCGTGAAGGGGCAGGCTGCCGTCGCCCAGGTCATTCTCAATCGCGTCCGCAATCCCGCCTATCCCAAGACCATCTGCGGTGTCGTCTATCAGAACGAGGACTGGCAAAACGCCTGCCAGTTCTCCTTTGCCTGCGACAATGTGAAGGAGCGCGTCAATTCGCCCGAACACTGGCGGATCGCCCGTCAGGTCGCCATGGCCGTTACCGCCGGCAAGATCTGGCTGCCGGAAGTCGGCTCCGCCACGCATTATCATGCCGTCTACGTCCGGCCGAAATGGGCGGCCGAAATGGTGAAGGTCGGCCGCATAGGCATGCACATCTTTTATAGGACCTATGGCGGCGGCTGGAGCTGAGACGGCTCGGCCATCGAGCCGGGCGCGACAGGAAAGGCCGCAATCCCCGAGAAAAAAGCCATAAGAAAGCACGGGCTGAAGAGGATTCTTCGGCTCAGTTTTCACCCGGCGCGGCTTTTTTAGGTTAAGCTCATGATTTAATTGGGCTAATTTATGGCTGGACAGATGGCGTCTACGCCTTGACTATGCTTTTTCCTAAAACTATGTTGCGCGCGACTTCAAAACGGGCCGAAAGGTGGCGAAACCTGCTGTTCGTTTACGCGTTGACCGGGGTATAGGGATAACGCGCAACGAAAATGGGGAGGATGCCACCATGACGGATGACCGCGACGAGGGTCTGGAACAGCGGCGAGCGCAGCTGGGAGCCGAATTGGCGAGCAAGCGTGCTGCGGTGAGAGAGGATGAACGCGGGGAGGTTCGCGCCGAGGAAAGCCGTAAGGGCTATGCTCAGGCGATGAAGCTTTCCAGTGAGTTCATAGCCGCTATCATCGTCGGTGCCGTTCTGGGCTATCTGTTCGACCGTTTTGTCGGTACGGCGCCGTGGGGCATGATTATTTTGCTGCTTCTCGGATTCTGTGCTGGCGTGCTGAATGTGCTGCGCTCCGCGGGCAAGGTGTCGACACCGGTGCCGCAAGAGCGTGGGCCTGATAAGAAATGAGCGGAAGCAGCGCTGCGGCACTGTTTCCAGACGAGAGGCATCCGCTCGCTCGAGCGGGAAAATGAAAGAGAACAAGCGGTGGCAAACGATCCTACCCATCAGTTCCTGATCTTTAAGATTATCCCGATCGATGTCGGCGGAATTGATTTTTCGTTCACCAACGCTTCGTTGTTCATGGTTGCCTCCGCCGTGATTTCTGCGGGCTTCCTCTATTTCGCCAGCGCACCGCGCGCCGTGGTTCCGACGCGTTCGCAGTCGGTCGCGGAGATGGCCTATGAGTTCATCGCTTCGATGCTGAAAGAGGGGGCGGGGACGAAGGGAATGAAATTCTTCCCGCTGGTCTTCTCTCTCTTCATGTTCGTCTTGACGGCGAACCTGCTCGGCCTTGTTCCTTACTTCTACACCGTCACCAGCCAGATCATCGTCACCTTCGCACTGGCGCTTCTGGTCATCCTGACGGTCATTATCTACGGTTTCGCCAAGCACGGCTTCGGTTTCTTGAAGCTGTTCGTGCCGCACGGGGTTCCCGGCATTCTTCTGCCGCTGGTGGTGATCATCGAAATCATCTCCTTCCTCTCCCGGCCGATTTCGCTCTCCGTTCGTCTTTTCGCCAACATGCTGGCCGGCCATATCACGCTCAAGGTGTTCGCAGGCTTCGTCGCCTCGCTTGGAGCGCTGGGTGCGATCGGTATCGGTGGCGCCGTTCTTCCTCTCATCATGACCGTCGCTATTACCGGTCTCGAGGTCCTTGTCGCCTTCCTTCAGGCTTACGTCTTTGCGGTACTGACTTGCATGTACCTCAATGACGCAATCCACCCGGGTGGCCACTAAGGATAAAGACATTGGCGTCTAACGGCGTCAGTCATTCACCGCACAACCATTTCAAAGGAGTTCAACATGGACGCGGAAGCAGCAAAGTTCATCGGCGCAGGTTTGGCTTGCTTTGGTATGGCCGGCACGGCTCTCGGCCTCGGCAATATCTTCGGCAACTACCTGTCCGGCGCACTGCGCAACCCGTCGGCTGCTGACAGCCAGTTCGGCCGTCTGGTATTCGGCTTCGCCGTTACGGAAGCTCTGGGCATCTTCTCGCTGCTCGTCGCTCTCCTCCTGCTCTTCGCCGTCTGATATCAGCGGCGTCATAGATCACGGTTCGCGATCGGCGAGCCGTGATTCTTTGTATATGCAGACCACCTGGAGGTGAGCATGTTTGTGACCCCGGCATATGCTGATGAAGCACCGCCGGCCGCCGGAGCGGTGCACACGGAAACGGGTGCGCCGAATGAAGGCCATCACGGCGGCGTATTCCCGCCGTTTGACCATACGACGTATCCGTCACAGCTGCTTTGGCTGGTGATCACCTTTGTCATCTTCTACGTGGCCATGCAGAAGATCGTTATTCCGCGCGTTGGCAGCATTCTGGAAAGCCGGCACGACCGGATCGCCCAGGATATCGAGGAAGCCTCGCGTCTGAAGGCTGAAGCCGACGCTGCCGTCGCCACCTACGAAAGCGAATTGGCCGCTGCGCGTGCCAAGGCGAATTCCATCGGCGCAACAGCCCGCGATGCCGCCAAGGCCAAGGCCGAGGAAGATCGCAAGGCGATCGAGGCAAACCTAGCTGAAAAGCTCAAGGCTGCCGAAGGCCGTATCGCTGAGATCAAGGCGAAAGCCTTTGGCGATGTCGGCGCGATTGCCGAGGAAACGGCCGGTGCCGTCGTCGAGCAGCTGGTCGGCAATGTTGCCGGCAAGGCCGATGTCGCTTCTGCGGTTGCCGCGGCATCCGCCAAGCAGGAGGGATGATCCATGGAGTTCGCTTTTGACAATACGTTCTTCGCGTTTGTCGGCCTTCTCATCTTCATCGGCTTGGTCGTCTATCTGAAGGTTCCGGGCATGATGGCGAAGTCGCTGGACGACCGCGCCGATCAGATCCGCAACGATCTGGCGGAAGCCAAGCGCCTGCGCGAGGAAGCCCAGCATCTGCTGGCCGAATATCAGCGCAAGCGTAAGGAAGCCGAGGCCGAAGCGGCACATATCGTCGCGGCAGCTGAGCGTGAAGCGGAAATGCTGACGACCGAAGCTCGCAAGAAGACCGAGGAATTCGTCGCCAACCGTACGGCTCTCTCCGAGCAGAAGATCAAGCAGGCCGAAGCCGATGCGATGAAGGCGGTTCGTTCCGCTGCCGTCGATCTCGCGATCGCCGCTGCTGAATCCGTGCTTGCGAAGAAGGCCGATGGCAGCGTCCAGTCCGGTCTCTTCAGCGATGCCGTCAAGGAAGTGAAGACGCGGCTGAACTAAGCGCGTGGACAATCGAAATTCAAAAGAGCCCCGCTTCGGCGGGGCTTTTTTGTTTGGTAGATGCAGTGCTTGGTGCGACCCTTGAGATTGATCTGCCCTTTGATCGGCAGAAAACATTTAATATTGCGTAAGGTTAGATGCTGATCTTAGGTCAATGCGCTACCACTAAAAAATCAATAGTATATCAAGGCGCGATTCGGGAAACGACATGGCTAACCTTCCTACAAACAAAGAGACTATCCTGGGGTCGGTTACATTTTCTCTTTCTGGGATTAGGGCACTTATGTCCGATCTTGATGCTATAGTGAAAGAGCAGGCCGAAATTGAAATTGCGCAAGCAGTCAAGACCGATGACCAGACTGATGAGCAATTTGCGGAACGAATGAATGCTGCGAGACGTGATGCTTTTAAAATTCTAGCGACGATTAATTATGCTGATGGCTCATCGTTGCATACCTCCGAGCCAAATGATGTAAAGCTGGACGATGGTGGCCCTCTAATCAAGAGCTTCTTTGTATCTAACTTTACGCCTTACAAGAGCTTCACCGGCGCCGAGCCGGAGCATATGTTTCAATTGCTTTTGGATTTTAGTCAGCCGCCGCTACTGGATGCATCAACGCTAGTGTCAAGCCCCACCTTGAATACGTCAAATCTGACCGTTAGAGGGAGACGGACAGGTTGGCGCACAGCTATAGACGATGCTGTGGAGAAACGTATCAAGAAGCGGCGAGCTATCCGACAAGCGTTTCATTCGGGATTTGTCTATGACTTCGGGCTATTGCTTTTCGGCTTGCCACTTGCCTTCTATGCCTGCTGGTATCTTTCCCAAACTGTTCAAGGGGTATTCGGCGGCACCAATGTTGTGGTCATTTCCGCCGCGTATGTCTACATTGGATTTGTCTCAGTCTGGATTTACAGGATCCTGTTTAGCTATACTAAGTGGGCCTTTCCGCTCGTAGAACTAACTGACCAAGCTACCGGACCAGCGAGGCATCGTGCCATCTGGTGGACGCTTATGGTGTTAATCTTCGGCCGCGTCCTTTGGGCCACATTGGGTCCCTATTTGCCGATAACTCATTGGCTTCCGTGAAATCTAGTGCGAAATAGCACTGTAAAGCGGTTGCCATGGTCATCACATCGGCGCGGCTTCTTTGCTTCTCACTTCGCTTTTCGCTGGTTGATATGGTTACAGCC
Organism: Martinezella tropici; assembly: GCA_000799755.1. GTDB lineage: Bacteria > Pseudomonadota > Alphaproteobacteria > Rhizobiales > Rhizobiaceae > Rhizobium > Rhizobium tropici_A. The sequence goes on along the minus strand of JUHI01000001.1, from coordinate 747,397 downwards.
TGTGGCTAGAAGGTGGTCGGGGGAGGAAGTCGATGGGGCCATCGACAGGCGATGAGCCGTTTCGTCAAGGCAGTCTTATCGTAAGGGCGGTACAGCCGTGGACTGCGGGCGTGCATGCTTTGCTGACCGCCCTGCATCGCCATGGTTTCGATGCTGTTCCGCTTCCGTATGGCTTTGACGAGGTCTGGGAGCGGGTGACCTATCTGCCCGGAGAGACGGGCGATCTCGACGACAGCGCCGAGATGCGCGGCGAAAGGGCATTGCGATCCGCGGCATCGCTGCTGCGCCGCTATCATGATTGCTCCGCCCTGTTCGCAAAGGACTTCGAGGATGGCCACACGTGGCAACTACCGGCCCGGCAGCCCCATGAGGTCATCTGCCATGGCGATTTCGCACCCTACAATGTCGTCCTGAATGATGGCGAAGTGATCGGCATCATTGATTTCGAGGCTGCGCATCCTGGTTCGCGACTGTGGGATCTCGCCTATGCGATCTACCGCTGGGCGCCATTGTCCTCTGGCGTGGTTCCAGAGGGTTTGGACAGGCGCATCGAGCAGATCCGTCGTGCCCGCCTCTTTGCCGACGCCTATGGGCTGCCTGTCGCTGAACGTGCGTCCTTGCCGGATGTCATCGCCGAGCGGCTGGAGGCATTGCTGTCCTTCATGGAGCGTGAGGCCGCGCGGGGTATCGAGAGATATCGCCGCAATCTGCAGGATGGGCACGATCGCATCTACAGGCAAGACATCGCCTATGTCACAGAATGGTCGGCGGAGATCGTCGCGGGGCTGACGGGCTGAGCGTTCAGACGGCTTCTTTGCGCAAGGGGCGGAAACTCATGCGATGCAGTGAGCAGGGACCGTGCTCCTCGATGCCGGCGCGATGCTTCGCCGTGCCATAGCCGGCATGGGCTGCAAAACCATAGGCGGGGAAGACGAGACCGGCCCGCGCCATCATCCGGTCACGTGTGACCTTGGCGACGATTGACGCGGCGGCGATGGAGAAGGAGCGCGCATCGCCCTTGACGACGGCCTTGCCGGGGCAGGCGAGGCCGGTGGGCACATCGAGGCCGTCGGTCAACACGTAGCTTGCCGGCACGGCCAGGCCGCAAATGGCGCGCCGCATGGCGTCAAGGCTGGCCTTGCGGATATCGGTCGTATCGATGCGGGAAGCACTAGACGAAGCGATAGAGACCGTTGCTGTTGCAAGAATCTCGACAAACAGTTCCTCGCGTCTCGCGGCAGTCAATTGCTTGGAATCGTTCAGGCCGTTCGGAATATGCTCGGGGTCGAGAATGACAGCGGCGGCGACGACCGGACCGGCAAGCGGCCCCCTGCCGACTTCATCTGCTCCGGCAACCGGCCAATGCCCGGCGCGGCGCGCAATCAGCTCCAGTTCGAAGGTGGGAACGAGCGGAGCATCTTCGAAGAGCATTGGAGAATCGGGCGGTGCGCGGCGTGGCATGCGGCGAAGCTCGCACACCGCCCGATCTCCTGCAAGCCCCCGGTGGATCATGGCGGCGAACCAAGGGGCTTTTCCAGCGGGTACAGGGAAACCCGCAAGGAAGGTCGCAATCAAATAATCAGAGCAGCGACAGCTGCACGCCGCTACCGTCAGGCGGCAGGAACAGGTCGTCGCGCAACGCAATATTGCGGCGCGTGAGCTCAAGCCGGCGCGTCGCCATTTCGAAGCGACGGCTGATCTGCCAGGCATAGGGACCGGCGCCCTTCATGCGCTTGCCGAACTCCGCATCATAATCCTTGCCGCCGCGCATCGAACGGATCAGCGACATCACGTGACGATAGCGATCCGGATAGTGCTGCAGCAGCCAATCGCGAAACAGCGGGCTCACCTCCAGCGGCAGCCGCAGGATGACATAGCTTGCCTCCTGCGCGCCGGCCGCTTTGCCGGCATCGAGGATGCGCTCGATCTCGTGGTCGTTAAGCGCCGGGATGATCGGAGCCACCATGATCGAGGTGCGGATGCCCGCTTCGTTCAAGGCCTGGATGGCCTCCAGCCGCCGCGGCGGCGTCGCAGCCCGTGGTTCCATCGTGCGCGCGAGCTTGCGGTCGAGCGTCGTCACCGACAGGCTTACCCGCACAAGGTTCTTGGCGGCCATCTCCTTGAGGATGTCGATGTCGCGCATGACCAGCGCCGACTTGGTGACGATGGCGACCGGATGGTTCGCCCGGTTCAATACGTCGAGGATCTGGCGCATGATCCGCCATTCCTTCTCGATCGGCTGATACGGGTCGGTATTGGTGCCGATGGCGATGACCCGCGGCTTGTAGCCGGGTTTTGCCAGCTCGCGTTCCAGAAGCTTGGCGGCGTCCGGCTTGGCAAACAGCTTCGATTCGAAATCCAGACCCGCCGACAGGCCCATATAGGCATGTGTCGGCCGCGCGAAGCAGTAGATGCAGCCATGTTCGCAGCCGCGATAGGGATTGATGGAGCGGTCGAAAGGAATATCGGGAGATTCATTGCGGGTAATGGCCGTGCGTGGCTTTTCCACCTGCACTTCGGTCTTGAAGGGCGGTAGTTCCTCCCAGCTTTGCCAGCCGTCGTCGAAGGCCTCGCGCTGCTGCGGCTCGAAGCGGCCGCTCGGGTTCAATCCGGCGCCGCGTCCACGCCGGCGCTCGACGTCGACCCTGAGGCCTGTATCGGCGATCAAGGCGTTGGCAACGTCTGCCGTATTGGCAGGCGCGAAAGCGACCTGCCCTGCAAGGGACTGCTCGTTCATCGGTAGCTCCAGGGCGGATCATGCCATCGCATTCCGCGTCTAAGATGATTAAATTCCTATCCGACAAATGAGAACATTGCAAGAACAAAATGCGGATTTGCGCCGCACCATGAAGCGTTTTCTCTCCCCTTTTTTCTAGGCCCTGCCAGCACTCCGCTTCCATGCGTGAGCCTTTGCTCAAACAATCGAGCGCAAGGCTTATGCGCTGGCAAAAAATTGTGCGCCGCTCTATAAATGGGCAATGTTGACTGTTATCATCGAATGCCAGGATCACGAACCCGAGCTGGCGCAGACATTGGCGGCATTGGTGGGAGGCGCGGTCGAGGGGCTGGTCAGCGATGTGGTCGTGCTTGACCACGGTTCCAGCGACGGCACATCGAAGGTCGCGGATGCTGCCGGCTGCCGCTTCTATTCACAGTGGGATATCAACGACATATTGCGGTCGGCGAGGGGAGACTGGCTGCTGCTGGTCGAGCCGGGCGCACGCCCGCAGGCCGGCTGGATCGATGAAATCGCCGAATATGTTTCCCTGAACAAGGTCCCGGCGCGCTTCACCGCTTCGCGAGGCTATCGCCGACCCTTCCTGAAGCGGATCGGCCGCAGTATGCCACCGCTCGAACTGGGCCTGCTGCTCTCCAAGCATCAGGCCATCTCCCTTGCGAAGACCGGCATGCGCCTGGCGGAATTTGCTAGGGGTCAGAAAGGCCGGCGGCTTTCAAGCGAGCTCATTCCTTCCTGGGTGGCGCGCGCGGCACGATAGGCACCGTCGCCCGATCCGAGATTCCATTTGAAAAGCTGCAAATAGGTGCGATAATTGTGGCGTGGCGGCACCTTTCGCGTGTCGCGTCGGGCCGACCATAGAGATGCCGATATACGGCGGAACAGGTCAGCGGAACACTCCTTGTCCGCCGGGATACCGGCGAAAGGAGGTGCGTTATGAAACGCACGATGTTCACTGGCTTTATCGCTACAGCCTTCGTGGCAACCGTTATTCTTTATCCCGGCGTCGCCGCTTCCCAGGCGACGCTCGCCTGCGCCCAACGCGTCGATATCGTTGCCTTTCTTGGCGACCATCTTTCGGAAAAGCTTTCCGCCGTCGGCAAGCTCGATCCCAGTACGATCATGGAGATCTACACGGCCGAAAGCGGCAACTGGACGCTCCTGATGAGCGATGCCTCCGGCCATAGCTGCATCATCCTCAGCGGCGACAAATGGGAATCAATTCCCACATTGCCGGGCCCGAAGGCATAACGGACCGGATAGGCCTGAAGGTGTGCTGGATCTATCTGGAGCCGGCGCCGCGCTTCAGGTGCTCGTCGAGGCGCGGCATGATCTCCACGAAATTGCAGGGCATGTGGCGGTAGTCGAGCTGCGCCTTCAAAATGCCGTCCCAGGCATCCTTGCAGGCGCCGGGAGAGCCCGGCAGCACGAAGATGAAGGTGGCGTTGGCCACGCCGCCGGTTGCCCGCGACTGGATGGTCGCGGTGCCGATCTTGTCGTAGGAGATACGGTGAAAGACCTCGGAAAAGCCGTCCATCCGTTTCTCGAACAGTGGCTCCAGCGCTTCGGGCGTGACATCGCGGCCGGTGAAGCCGGTACCGCCGGTGGTGATGACGACGTCTATGGCATCGTCCTTCGTCCAGGCTTCCACCTGCGCGCGGATACGCTCCTTGTCATCGGGCACGATCGCGCGGGCAGCGAGCCTGTGCCCGGCGTCCGCAATGCGGGCAACCAGCGTATCGCCCGATTTGTCGTCGGCAAGCGTACGCGTATCGGAAACGGTCAGCACGGCGATGCCGACGGGAATGAAGGATCTTTCGTTGACTGAACCTGCCATCATGCCTCTCCCGCGATCGTTTCTGTTACCTGAAAATACCAGTCCGGCCTCTGTCTGTGAAACGAAGCTGCGGCTTCCTTCGCCTGTTCGATATCGGCAAAAATGCCGAAGCAGGTCGCGCCGGAGCCGGACATCCGTGTCAGGATCGGAGACTGGCTTTCGATCAGGCCGGAAAGCACCGCAATCTCGTTGCAGATCAAGCGGGCCGGCGGTTCGAGATCATTGCGCAGGTTCCTGATCGTGTCGATCCATTCGCCATATGACCGCGGCATCTGCGATGGAAACAGCAATGGCGGATTGTCCTTGCGCGACAGCTGGCGAAACACGTCGGCCGTCGAGACGCCAACGAGCGGATTGCCGAGAACCATCGGAAAGGAAGGAAAGGCCGGCAGCAGGTCTATCGCCTCGCCGATGCCGCGCGCCACCAGCGGCTGGCTCGCAAGGCACATCGGCACGTCGGCGCCGAGCTTCAGGGCGATCGTCTTGATCGTGTCCGAAGGCAGCGCAATGCGCCATAGCCGCATCAGCCCGCGCAGCGTCGCGGCCGCATCTGCCGATCCGCCGCCGATCCCCGATGCGATTGGCAGATTCTTTTCCAGGTGGATATGCACTGACGGCGCGTCGAAGCCGGCCGCCTGGGCGGTCTGTCGCAAGAGGTCGCGCGCCTTGAGCACGAGATTGTCTCCGGCCTCGGCATCGGCGGAAAGAAGCGGGCCGAAGCGCCCGGAAAGGCTGAACTCGTCATGCTCGCCGGCACGAAAGCCGAGGCGGTCGCCATGGCGCGCGAAACTGACAAGCATGTCGAGCAAGTGATAGCCATCAGCGCGGCGGCCGGTGACATGCAGGGCAAGATTGATCTTTGCGGGCGCTTCTTCGGTAAGGTCGAAATCGCCCGCTGCCAAGATCGCGTTCATCGGAAGTCTTATGACTTCTTGTCGACCGGCGCCGGAGCGTTCGTGTCGGGCGAGGGTGCCGGTGCGGGATCGGGCTGCTTGCTCTTGTCTACGGTCTTCGGGTCGGTGTCGAGCGGCGGCAGGCCCTTTTCGACCTTTTCCTTGATCTTCGGAATGTCGGCCTCTTCCGGCTTAGAAGCGAGCGCCCGGTTCCATTGATAGACGGCTTCGAGCTTGCGGTTGACGCGCCAGTAGGCATCGCCGAGATGGTCGTTGATCGTGGGATCGCCGGCCTTGAGCTGTGCGGCCCGCTCCAGCTCGCTCACGGCATCGTCGAAGCGGTTGAGGCGGAAATAGGCCCAGCCAAGCGAATCGACGATATAGCCGTCATCCGGCCGGAGATCGACGGCCTTCTTGATCATGTCCAGGCCCTGGTCGAGATTCATGTTCATGTCGACCCAGGAATAGCCGAGGTAGTTCAGCACCTGCGGCTGATCCGGATTCAGCTCGAGAGCCTTCTTGAAATTCGGCTCGGCATCCGGCCATTTCTTCAGCCGCTCATAGGCGATGCCGCGCTGGAAGAACACCGCCCAGTCGCTGCGCTTCGGTGCCGGGCCGATGATCTGCACGGCCTTGTCGTAATTGTCTGCCATGGCCTGGAAGTCCTTGGCGTCGGAAAGGACGCTGCCATAGGCGAGATAGCTGCGGACATCGTTGGGATCGGAATCGATCAGTGCCTTCAGGTGCTTGCGCGCATCGTCGACCTTGCCGGCCTGGGCAAGAGCAAGGCCGAGCTGCAGCTCGGAGATGCGGGCCATCGGCGAATTGTCGGGCACCTTCTTGTAGAAGGCGATGGCGCGATCCGTCTGATCCTGCTTCTCGGCAAGCCCGCCGAGCAGAACCAGCGCGTCGGCGGCCTTCGGATCAAGAGAATTGGCGATCTGCAGATAGAGCGAGACGACATCCTCGGCGCCGTCACGGTTCAGCGCTGCGCCGATGGTGAAGAGTACGGCGGCCGCGCCCTGCGTCGCATCGGTCACCTGCTGGTCCGGCGTGTCGCCCTTGGTGATGCTGTCGCGCAGCGCATTGAGCGGTGCATAGTTGCTGACGAGATTGTCGCCGACCGAGATCGCATCCAGAGCCTTCTGCTTGTCGCCGGCCTTGGCTTCGAGGCGCGCGAGCGCCATGACCGCACGCATGAAGGTATCCGGCGCGGTCGCGCCGCCGGTCTTGTCGAGGATCGCGTCGTTGAGGTGAGAGCGTGCCGATTTCAGGTCGCCCAGCGTCAGCGCGATGGCGCCGGCATGATAGTTCTTGAAGATGTTGAACCAGTCCGGCCCCTTCATCTTGTCGATCATCGAGATGGCTTCCTTGCCGCGGCCGGAGCCGGCGCGGGCCCAGGCGGCAAGCAGGTTGGTCATCATCCGGTCGAGATCGTTCGGACCGTTATATTTGAGAATCTCTTGTGCGGTGCGGTATTCGTGGCGGCGGATGGCGTCCATGCCGCGTACGATGGTGGTGACGCGCTCGACCGAAGGGTCGCTCTTCAACTCGTTGGCGTATTTGACGCCTTCTTCCAGATTGCCGTTCAGCAGCAGCGAGATCATCAGCCGCTGGCGAATTTCCGGATTGCTGGGGTCGATCATCAGCGCCTTCTTGTAGAGCGCGATGGCGGTGTCGTAATCGTGGTCGACATCGGCTGTACGGGCAGCGAGGAACGCGCCCGAGAAGGTATCGACGCTATCCGGATCGAACGTGACCGGGGCATTGGCCTCCGGCGCTGCCGGCTTATCCTCTGCGCGTGCGCCAGTCAGGGCGGACACCGAAAGGACCGCCGCCAAGGCTACGCCCGAGAGGAAACGGATGGCAAGTCTCTGCCGCATTAGAAAGCCTTTCATCGAGGGAATGGCCGGCGAAGTCGCCGGCGGCATAACGCATTCGTGTCAACTGATTCACAACAGGATGGCTTTTTTGAAGCGGCCCTGCAACAAATTCGGGTCGCCGCTATCAATTAACGCGTTCGATGCAGAAATCGATCACTTCGAGAAGTGCCGATTTCCAGGGCGTTTCCGGCAATGGCGCGAGAGCGTCGCGCGCTATGGTGCCGTAATGCACGGCACGGGCAATTGTGTCGGCCAGCGCGCCATATTTGGTGATCAGACCAAGCGCCTTTTCGAGATTCTCGTCGCTATTGTTGCCGGTTTCGATCGCGTCGCGCCAGAAGGCGCGTTCCTTCTCGGTGCCGCGGCGATAGGCGAGGATCACCGGAAGCGTGATCTTGCCTTCGCGGAAATCATCGCCGACATTCTTGCCGAGATCCGTAGCCTTGCCGCCGTAGTCAAGCGCGTCGTCGACGAGCTGGAAGGCGAGCCCGAGATTGGTGCCGTAGGACTTCAGCGCGTTGCGCTCGGCCTTGCCGGCATTGGCGACGATTGGACCGACTTCGGCCGCGGCGGCGAAGAGCGCTGCCGTCTTGGCGCGGATGACAGAGAGATAATCGTCTTCGGTCGTTTCCATGTTCTTGGAAACCGAAAGCTGCAGCACTTCGCCCTCGGCGATGACGCAGGCGGCGGAAGACAAGACGTCAAGCGCTTCGAGCGAGCCGACTTCCACCATCATGCGGAAGGCCTGGCCGAGCAGGAAGTCGCCGACGAGAACGCTTGCCTGGTTGCCCCAGATCATGCGGGCGGTGGACCGGCCGCGGCGGAGGTCGCTTTCGTCGACCACGTCGTCATGCAGCAGGGTCGCCGTGTGCAGGAATTCGACCGAGGTCGCGAGCTTGATGTGGTTGTCGCCCTGATAATTGTAGAGCGCTGCTGACGCGATGGTCAGCATCGGCCGCAAACGCTTGCCGCCCGAGGAGATGAGATGCTCGGCGACCTCTGGGATCATCTGCACATCGGAGCCGGCTTTCGACAGGATGAGCTGATTGACGCGTTCCATGTCCGCCTTGGTCAGATCCACCAGTGGCTTGATGGATGCCAGTTTATTCTTGCTTTCTTCCAGCGGTATCACGACGCCCAACGATCCGGACTCCTGTTCATTTTCTGCAAAGCACAATAAGAAGGGGCGAAAGAGGCGGCAAGAGGCGAATTGTCTCGTCGCGTAAATTTGACAGGAATTCTAAGGCTTATGCACGAGCTGATCCGCACTAATGATCCCGTTCTGCTCTCTTTTGCGGAGAGCCTGATGAAGGATGCCGGGATTCATTGCTTCGTTGCGGATCAGGCCATGAGCATTCTGGAGGGATCGCTCGGCATGCTGCCCCGCCGCTTTCTGGTGGAAGAAGAGCGCGCCGATCAGGCCCGCCGTATCCTGATCGATGCCGGCCTCGGCGATGAGCTGCGCCCGGCGCGCGGCTGAGGTTCGCCATGGCCGAACACCCGTCCGAAACCATCGATGCCTTCCATCGCGGCGCCTTCCATGTCGTCCAGCCTAAGGGCAGGGGGCATCGTTCGGGCATGGATGCCATGCTGCTGGCGGCGCTGGTCGCCGACGAACGCGCAATCCGCGTCGCCGATCTCGGCGCGGGAGCGGGCGCGGCCGGAATGGCGGTGGCGTCCAGGCTCGACCAAGCGGAGGTCGTGCTTTTCGAGCGTTCGCCCGACATGGCCGAGTTCGCCCGCAAAAGCCTTGCGCTGTCGGACAATGCCCGTTTCGCAGGCCGTGTCTCGGTCGTCGAGGCCGATGTCACCCTGACTGGCAAGGATCGCAACGAAGCGGGGCTCGTCGACGACAGTTTCCACCACGTCATCATGAACCCGCCCTTCAACGACGCCAGCGACCGGCTGACGCCCGATGCGCTGAAGGCCGAGGCGCATGCGATGACTGACGGCTTGTTCGAGAAATGGATACGCACGGCCGGTGCGATCATGATCCCCGGCGGCCAGCTCTCGCTCATCGCCCGGCCCGAATCCATCGGCGAGATCATCGCCGCTTGCGGCCGTCGCTTCGGCGGTATCGAAATCACGCCGATCCATCCGCGCGAGGGCGAGAATGCCGTGCGCATTCTGGTGACGGGCATAAAGGGCTCGCGGGCGAGGCTGGCGCTGCGGGCGCCGCTTACCATGCACGGCGAGGGGACGCATAAATTCTCCGATTTTGTCGACGATCTGAACAATGGCCGCGCCGCCTATCCGCGCCGATAGCCTATGACCCGCTCAAGGATCGGAGCATGAAATGCGATCCGCAATGTTGCGTTTGCCGTTTCCGTGCATACATCACGGGGCAGCAGACATCATGATGCAGGGATGACGAATGGTTGAGTTCTTGAGACGCATGCTTCCGAAGCGCTTTCGCAAGGAGGGGGTCATCGTGCCCGTCGTCCGTCTGAGCGGCGTTATCTCGTCCGGCGGCGGCCCGCTGCGGCAATCGCTGAACCTTGCAGGCGTGTCACAGGCGCTCGAAAAGGCGTTCAGCATGAAGACGGCTCCGGCAGTCGCCATCGTCGTCAATTCGCCTGGTGGATCTCCGGTGCAGTCGAGGATGATCTACAATCGCATCCGCGATCTGGCGGTCGAGAAAAACAAGAAGGTCCTGGTCTTCGTCGAGGACGTGGCTGCCTCCGGTGGCTACATGATCGCGCTTGCGGGCGATGAGATCATCGCCGACGCCACCTCCATCGTCGGCTCGATCGGCGTCGTCTCCGGCGGCTTCGGTTTTCCGGAGCTGTTGAAGAAGATCGGCGTGGAGCGCCGCGTCTATACGGCCGGTGCGAACAAGGCGATCCTCGATCCCTTTCAGCCGGAGAAGGAAAAGGACATCGAATATCTGAAGAGCCTGCAGCTCGAGATCCACAAGGTCTTCATCGACATGGTGCTTGAACGTCGCACAGGAAAGCTCTCGGCGGACGAGACCGTATTCTCCGGCCTGTTCTGGACCGGCAGCCGCGGACTGGAGCTTGGCCTGATCGACGGCCTCGGCGACATGCGTCAGGAATTGAGGAAGCGCTATGGCGACAAGGTGAAGCTTGTGTTGGTCACCGCGCCGCGCAGCCTTTTCGGCCGCAAGGCTCCGGGTATTTCGCTTGGTAGCATGGATGGCCTCGGTGCCGGCATTGCGTCCGGGCTTGCCGAAGCGGCAGAGGAAAAGGCATTGTGGGGTCGGTACGGGTTGTAATCGGGAGCGCTGGGTGATGCCCCAGATCATCTTCTTCATCGTCGCAGTCGGCGGTATCTGGTTCTTGTATCGGCGCTTCGTGCGCGATGCCCAGAGGCTTGCCGAGAAATCCCGCCGCGCCGAAACGGAACGCCGGACCGGCGCCATGGGAACGCTGGTGAAGGACCCGAAGACCGGTGAATATCGCGTGAAGCGCGAGGACGAATAAAACTGATATGCCTCGGTGAGGCGCGCTGCATCGCCGTTTGCACTGCAAAGCCTTGACCCATTCGCCCCGTCGTGGCACCTGTCCGCCAATCCATTCGCTAGCGGAAGAAATCAGTTCCCATGACTGCCAACGTGCCCGACCACATGAACCCGAAGCGCTCCTTTCAGGCGTTGATCCTGACGTTGCACAATTACTGGGCTGACAAGGGTTGCGCGGTTCTGCAGCCTTACGACATGGAAGTCGGCGCCGGCACGTTCCATCCCGCCACCACGCTGCGCTCTCTTGGTCCGAAGCCGTGGCGGGCAGCCTATGTCCAGCCGTCGCGCCGCCCCTCCGACGGCCGCTACGGCGAGAACCCCAACCGCCTGCAGCACTATTATCAGTATCAGGTCATCCTGAAGCCCAATCCGCCGAACCTGCAGGAGCTCTATCTCGGCTCGCTGAAGGCGATCGGTCTCGATCCGCTGCTGCATGACATCCGTTTCGTCGAGGACGACTGGGAAAGCCCGACGCTCGGCGCATGGGGTCTTGGCTGGGAATGCTGGTGCGATGGCATGGAAGTCTCGCAGTTCACCTATTTCCAGCAGGTCTGCGGCATCGAATGCGCGCCCGTTGCCGGCGAGCTGACCTACGGCCTGGAGCGTCTCGCGACCTATGTTCAGGGCGTCGACAGCGTCTATGACCTCAATTTCAACGGCCTCGAAGGCGAAGACAAGATCACCTATGGTGATGTCTTCTTGCAGGCCGAGCAGGAATATTCCCGGCATAATTTCGAATATGCCAATACCGAGATGCTGCATCGCCACTTCATCGATGCCGAGAAGGAGTGCCAGGCACTGTTGGCGGCCGGCGCACCGGGCGACAGCGAAAACCATCGCCTGCATAAATGCGTCTTCCCGGCCTACGACCAGTGCATCAAGGCTAGCCACGTCTTCAACCTTCTCGACGCCCGCGGCGTCATCTCGGTGACGGAACGCCAGAGCTACATCCTGCGCGTGCGCACGCTCGCCAAGGCTTGCGGCGAGGCCTTTCTGCTGACCGACGCCGGCGGCGTCAACTGGAACCAGCAGGCCGCCTGAACCTTGCAATGTCCCGGAGCGCATTTGCCTATGCGCTCCCCATGGACCGCGGCTTGTGCCAGATGCCTTCGCGGCAGCTTTGGGTGGATTTCCCCAGGATTGGGTTGTATTGGCCCGACCTTGAGCCGTCGTCACGGCTAAAGCCGGGTGACATTGCCAGCAAATCTGCCTAGTGTCCCCGTGGTTGCAGTCGCCCCGGGGATTTCAGATGCTTATTCTTCTAGCGATCATAGTTCTGGCCGCACTCTATGTCGTCTTCATCTACAATGGGCTCGTTCGCGCGCGACAGGTCGCGGAAGAGGCGTGGTCTGGCATCGACGTGCAGTTGAAGCGCCGCGCCGATCTCATTCCCAATTTGGTCGAGACGGTCAAAGGCTATGCCGGCCACGAAAACAAGACGCTCATCGAGGTCACTCAGGCGCGGACCGCGGCGCAGGCCGTGCCCGCGGGCGATGTTGCCGGCCGTGCCGCCGCCGAAGGTATTCTCAGCCAGGCGCTCGGCCGCCTGATGGTCGTGTCCGAAGCCTATCCCGACCTGAAGGCCAATACGGGCTTCGTCGAGCTGCAGCAGTCGCTGGAGAGGACGGAAAACGAGATCCAGATGTCGCGCCGCTATTACAACGGTGCCGCGCGCGATCTGAACGTCAAGGTCGAAACCTTCCCGAACAATCTCATCGCCGGCCCCTTCGGCTTCGTCAAGAAGGCCTATTTCGAGATATCAAACGAAGCGGACCGCGCCGTTCCCACGGTAAAGTTCTGAGATTTCCGCTATCGGTTTTTCATGTGAGGCGGTAAAGGATGCCGACCGACGGCCATCGGCCGCCTTACTGACTGACCAAAGAGAATGATGATGGGTAGAGCCAAACTCACGATTATCCCGCCGGGTAAGCCTTTGACCGGACGCGCCATGCCGCCTGGATCGAAGTCGATCACCAATCGCGCACTGCTGCTCGCAGGCCTTGCCAAGGGCACGAGCCGGCTGACTGGCGCGCTGAAGAGCGACGATACCCGTTATATGGCGGAAGCGCTGCGCGCCATGGGCGTTGTCATCGACGAGCCCGACGACACCACTTTCATCGTGACCGGCCGCGGCAAGCTGCAGGCGCCTGAGACCCCGCTTTTCCTCGGCAATGCCGGCACGGCGACACGCTTCCTGACGGCGGCCGCCGCGCTGGTCGACGGCAAGGTCGTCGTCGATGGCGATGCCCATATGCGCAAGCGGCCGATCGGCCCGCTGGTCGACGCACTGCGCTCGCTCGGCATCGATGCATCGACTGAGACCGGCTGCCCACCCGTAACAATCAATGGCACAGGTCGTTTCGAAGCAAGCCGCGTGCAGATCGATGGCGGCCTGTCCAGCCAGTATGTTTCGGCGCTGTTGATGATGGCAGCCGGCGGCGACCGCGCCGTCGATGTCGAGCTGCTGGGCGAGCATATCGGTGCGCTGGGTTATATCGATCTCACAGTTGCAGCCATGCGCGCTTTCGGCGCCAAGGTCGAGCGCGTGAGCCCCGTCGCCTGGCGTGTCGAGCCCACTGGCTATCATGCCGCCGACTTCCTGATCGAGCCGGATGCTTCTGCCGCGACCTATCTCTGGGCGGCGGAAGTGCTTGGTGGCGGCAAGATCGATCTCGGCACGCCGGCAGAGCAGTTCTCGCAGCCGGATGCGAAGGCCTATGATCTGATCTCGAAATTCCCGCATCTGCCCGCCGTCATCGATGGTTCGCAGATGCAGGACGCCATCCCGACGCTCGCCGTTCTCGCCGCCTTCAACGAAACGCCTGTGCGCTTCGTCGGCATCGAGAACCTGCGCGTCAAGGAATGCGATCGTATCCGCGCGCTCTCAAGCGGCCTGTCCCGCATCGTTCCGAACCTCGGCACGGAAGAGGGCGACGACCTCATCATCGCCTCCGATCCGAGCCTCGCCGGCAAGACCCTGCCCGCAGAGATCGACAGCTTTGCCGATCATCGCATTGCCATGAGCTTTGCGCTTGCCGGCCTCAAGATCGGCGGCATCACCATTCTCGACCCCGATTGCGTCGCCAAGACCTTCCCATCCTATTGGAACGTGCTGGCTTCGCTTGGGGTCACATACGAAGACTGACGCTCCGCCATCCCGACGGAGGGCGAGCGCAGACATATTCCTGACGCGAGGCGGCGCCGGCAGCGGCGCTGCAGCCATCCTTTGGGGGAGTGATGACACGGCTTTGCGGGTTCTTCGTGGCTCTGTGCCTTCTGCTTTGCGCAACGGCCGCTACGGCAGCCGAGATCATCACCAGTTTCGACCAGGCGATTGCCCTGCATCGTGACGGCTCCATGCAGGTCGTCGAGACAATCTCCGTCAATGCCGAGGGCCGAAACATCCGCCGCGGCATTTTCCGGGATTTCCCGCTTGTCATGACCGATGCCCAGGGCCGCGAGATCCAGGTGGATTTCAAGGTCGTGTCCGTCGAGCGCGACGGCCAGCCGGAGGATTGGCGCAGCGAGCGCGTCAAGGGCGGCGAGCGCATCTATATCGGCAACGCCGACCGTGTCCTGAACCCAGGCCCGCATACCTTCCGCATCACCTACGACACCAATCGTCAGATGCGCTATTTCGACGATCATGACGAGCTTTACTGGAACGTGACAGGCAATGGCTGGCTGTTCCCGATCGTCAATGCGAAGGCAACCGTCACATTGCCTGACGGCGTCCAGCCGCAGCAGCTTGCTTTCTTCACAGGGCCGCTCGGCGCAAACGGCAAGAATGCCAGCGCCAATGCGCAAGGCAATATCGTCACCTTCGTCACAACCAGACCGCTCGCAGCAGCCGAAGGCCTGACGATCGCCATCAAGTTGGCAAAGGGAGCGATCGCGCCGCCGAGCGGCAGCCAGCAATGGGGCTGGTTTCTCCGGGATCATCTCGACACGACCATCGCCATTGGTGGGGTGATCCTGCTCTTTGTCTATTACATGCGCAGCTGGATCGCGGTTGGCCGCGATCCTCCGGCTGGTGTCATGGTGCCGCGCTGGGACCCGCCCGAAGGCATTTCGCCGGCGCTGGTGAACTACATCGACAACAGGGGCTTCGCCAGTTCCAGCTGGACGGCATTTTCGGCAACGGCGATCGATCTGGCCGTGCGTGGCTATGTTATTCTCGACGACCTCAAGGGAAAGGTGGTCATCCGTCCCACTGGCAAGGCGGGCAGTAATCTCAGCGGTGGCGACAAGGTGCTCATGCAGGCCGCTGGTCCCTTTTCTCCGCTTGTTATTGACAAGGCGAATGGCGAGGCGGTGCAGCGGCTCGGTTCGAAGTTCCGCAGCGCGATAGAACGCGATCATCGCGGCGAATACTACAGGGCCAATTCGCTGTACATCATCGGCGGCGTCGCCCTGTCGATTGTCATTCTGGCCTCCATCGTCATCTTCGGACGATTGCATGAAAATGCCTTGCCGCTCATCATCACGCCGGGCTTCCTGTCGATTTTCGTGACCATCTTTGCCAGCTCCATCGGCCGCAGGTTCCGCAGGCATAGCGCCAGCCTCGCCCAGCGCATTCTCTCTGTCCTGATCTTCGCTTTCTTCGGCTTTGTCTTCGTCTCGATTGCCGTCAGCGGCTTGGCCGCGGCGGTTGTGCCGCTGTGGGAAGCGGGCTTGCTACCGCTGCTGGCCGGCATCGTCGGCATTTTCGCGCTCAACGTCGTCTTCTATTTCCTGATGGGCGCGCCGACGCCGCTCGGGCGCAAGATGATGGATGGCATCGCCGGTCTCAGGCAATATCTGACGCTGGCGGAACGCGACCGGATGAACATGCAGGGCGCACCGCAAATGTCTCCGCAGCATTTCGAAACGCTGCTGCCCTATGCAGTCGCGCTCGGTGTCGAAAAACCCTGGTCGAGCGCCTTCGAGACTTGGCTCGCCACGGCCGCGGGGGCAACTGCTGCGGCCGCCTATGCGCCGATGTGGTATTCCGGCAATTTCAACCCGGGCAATATCGGCGGAACGATCGGCGATTTCTCCTCTTCGATGGCATCCACCATCGCCTCGACCATTCCCGCGCCGGCATCGAGTTCTTCCTCCGCTTTCGGCGGTGGTGGTGGAGGTGGCGGCTCCTCCGGCGGCGGTGGAGGCGGTGGCGGTGGAGGCGGGTGGTAGTGAATACCCTCCCCTTGAGGGGGAGGGTCGGCCGCAGGCCGGGGTGGGGTGATTGCGGCAATCTCTGAGGCCAGACAATTGTCACCCCCACCCGCCGCTCCGCGGCGACCTCCCCCCCTCAAGGGGGGAGGTGCTTGTTCCGACAGTTCAACTTCGCTGTTTCAGCAACACGGAGATCCCAGTGCCCCAAAAGCCCTCCAAGCTCGACCGCTTCAAAGTCGCCAACAGTCGCCGCCTGCGCGCAGGTTCGACCGATGCGGAAGCCAAGCTTTGGAAGCATCTGTGGCGCATCCCGATCGAAGGCACGCATTTTCGTCGGCAGGTTCCGATGGGGCGCTATTTCGCTGATTTCGCCTGTCATCAGATCGGCCTGATCATCGAGCTTGACGGCAGCCAGCATGCGGAAGACGCGGCAAGGCGCTACGATGCCGAGCGCACCGCCTTTCTGGAGAGCCAAGGCTATCACGTTACCCGATTCTGGAATGCGGAGGTTATGGACGAGATCGAGGCTGTTCTGGATACGATATTTGCCATTGTGCAGCAGCGGCAAATTTTGCTAGCAGAGGCCGACCGTTTTCACCCCACTCCGGCACGGCGTGCCGACCCTCTCTCTCAAGGGGAGGGTGAGGAACCTTAACATGCCCGATCTCCTTCTCGAACTCCGCTCCGAGGAAATTCCCGCCCGTATGCAGCGCAAGGCTGCCGGCGATCTGAAGAAGCTGGTGACCGATGCCCTGGTCGAAGCGGGTCTTTCCTATGAGGGTGCGAGGGAATATTGGACGCCGCGGCGCCTCACGCTCGATATTCGCGGCCTGACCGCACGCTCGGCCGATGTGCGCGAGGAGCGCAAGGGCCCGCGCACCGATGCCAACGAGAAGGCGATCGAGGGCTTCCTGCGCGGCGCTGGCCTGTCCTCCATTGCCGAAGCGCAGGTGAGTAGCGACCCGAAGAAGGGCGATTTCTACGTTGCGATCATTTCCAAGCCCGGCCGCGCGGCGGAGGAAATCGTTGCTGCTGTCATGCCTGATATCATCCGCAACTTCCCCTGGGCGAAATCCATGCGCTGGGGCAAGGCCTCGGTGAAGCCCGGCTCGCTGCGCTGGGTGCGCCCGCTGCAATCGATCGTCTGCACCTTCGGCACCGAGCATGAAGAGACCGTCGTCATCCCCTTCGAGATAGACGGCATCGTCGCTTCGAACGTGACCTATGGCCATCGCTTCCATGCACCCGACGCCATCACGGTCAAGCGTTTCGAGGATTATGCCTCGAGCCTGGAAAAGGCCTACGTCGTTCTGGATGCGGAGCGCCGCAAGGACATCATCCTGCATGATGCCCGCGACGTCGCCTTTGCCAATGGCCTGGAACTGGTCGAAGACGAAGGCCTGCTGGAGGAAGTCTCCGGCCTCGTCGAGTGGCCGCAGGTGCTAATGGGCTCTTTCGAGGAGGATTACCTCTCGATCCCGTCCGAGATCATCCGCCTGACCATCAAGACCAATCAGAAGTGTTTCGTCACGCGCCCGCAGGCCGGCGAGGCGCTGTCCAACCGCTTCATTCTCGTCGCCAATATCCAGGCGACGGATGGCGGCAAGGAAATTATTCACGGCAACGGCAAGGTCGTGCGCGCCCGCCTGTCCGACGCGCTGCATTTCTGGAAGCGCGACCAGGGCGATCTGCCCGATCTCGAAACGCTGGAAGCCTCGGCTAGAAAGTTCGGCCTCGATCTGAAGAAGCCGCTCGATCAGCGTATGGCCAAGCTCGACGCGCTGAACGTTACCTTCCATGCCAAGCTCGGCAGCCAGGGCGAGCGTGTTGCCCGCATCCGGGCGCTGGCCGCTGATCTCGCCAAGATTACCGGTGCCGATGCCGCCCTGGTCGATCGCGCCGTTGTGCTGGCCAAGGCCGATCTGCGCACCGAAGCCGTTGGCGAATTCCCCGAGTTGCAGGGCGTCATGGGCCGCAAATACGCGTCGTTGCAGGGCGAGAACGCGTCCGTGGCAACGGCGATCGAAGATCACTACAAGCCGCAGGGACCATCCGACCGCGTCCCCGAGGACAAGGTTGCGATCACGGTCGCGCTTGCCGACAAGCTGGATACGCTCGTCGGCTTCTGGGCGATCGACGAGAAGCCGACTGGCTCGAAGGACCCCTATGCCTTGCGCCGCGCCGCGCTCGGCGTCGTCCGCATCCTCCTGGAGAGTGGCGTGCGCCTGCCGTTGCTCGCGACCACCAAGGATGCCGACCTCCTCGCCTTCTTCCATGATCGCCTCAAGGTCTACCTGCGCGATCTCGGCGCCCGCCATGACCTGATCGACGCGGTGCTGACGCCGGAGGCCGACGATCTGCTCATGGTCGCCCGCCGTGTCGAGGCGCTGACCGCCTTCATCACCTCTGAGGACGGCAAGAACCTGCTGGCCGGCACCAAGCGCGCCACCCAGCTTCTGGCAGCCGAAGAGAAAAAGGGCACCGTCGTTGCCGATGGCGTTTCGGACGCTCTGCTGAAGCTCGATGCGGAAAAGGACCTCTTTGCCGCCGTCAAGGCCGCCTCCGCAGAAGCCTCCGATGCGATCGCCAAGGAAGATTTTCGTTCGGCCATGGCAGCCCTTTCCAAGCTGCGCGCGCCGGTCGACCGCTTCTTCGAAGACGTACTCGTCAACGACGAAGACGCCGCCATCCGTGCCAATCGCCTGGCGCTGCTGCGCCTGATCCGTGAAGCAACCGGCACGGTTGCCGACTTCTCGAAGATTGCGGGATAAGGCATGGAGGCGCGATGACCGGAAAGATCCTCGTCAGCGCCTGCCTCATGGGCCATGCCGTACGCTACGACGGTCGTTCCAAGCCGCTCATCCATCCGGCGATCGATCGCTGGCGCGAGGAGGGGCTGTTGGTGACGATCTGTCCGGAAATGTCTGCCGGCATGGCGGTTCCAAGGCCACCGGCCGAGATTGCAGGCGGAGCCACCGGCGAGGACGTGCTTGCCGGCACTGCAAAGGTGATGGAGATCACCGGCGGCGACGTCACCGCGGAGTTTCGTCAGGCGGCGGAAAATGCGCTGGCGCTCGCACAGGAAGCCGGCTGCCGCTATGCGCTTCTGATCGACGGAAGCCCGTCTTGCGGCTCCGGCTTCATCTATGACGGCACATTTTCCGGCGATCGGCAGAGCGGCCGCGGCGTCACTGCGGCGCTGCTGCAGCAGGCCGGTATCGAGGTCTACTCCGATCGCGAGATCGACCGTCTGGTCGAACGGCTGAAATCGGCAGACTAAAGCAGCCAATCGCAGCTCAAAAGAAAACCGCCGGACGCAAGCCCGGCGGTTTCTTGTTTTCTGATCTATGCGGCTCAGGCGGCGCGGCGATGATCCGTGGCCGAGCGGCCTTCGTTGACGCGGAAGCCGCGGATGAGCGCGAGAAGATCTTCCGTATCGGCGGCAAGCGTTTCTGCCGATGCGGTGGTCTCCTCCGCCATGGCGGCGTTCTGCTGCGTGGCGGCGTCGAGCTGGTTCATCGAGGACGAGATCGAGCGCAGCGTCGTATCCTGCTCGGAGGCGCTATGAGCGATCTTCGAGACGATTTCGTTGGCGGCCTTGATCTGGTTGGAGATGCGCTTCAGTGCTTCGCCGGCCTCGCCGACGAGACGAACGCCCTGGTCCACCTGGCCGGAAGAGCGGGCGATCTGGTCCTTGATCTCCTTGGCGGCTGCCGCGGAGCGCTGGGCGAGTTCACGCACTTCCTGGGCGACGACCGCGAAGCCCTTGCCGGATTCGCCGGCACGAGCGGCCTCGACGCCCGCGTTGAGCGCCAGAAGATTCGTCTGGAAGGCGATTTCGTCGATGACGCCGATGATCTTGCCGATCTCCGACGAAGACTTCTCGATGCCGCTCATCGCCTCGATCGCCTGGGCGACCACGGCATCGCTGCGTGATGCTTCGGCACTGACTGCATGAACGCGCTTGCTGGCCTCGTCCGCGCCTTCCGCTGTCTGGCGAACGGCGACGGTCAGCTCGTCGAGTGCTGCCGAGGTTTCTTCCAGGCTGGCGGCCTGGCGCTCGGTGCGCTGCGACAGCTCGTTGGAGGCGCGGCGGATTTCTTCCTTGCTGAGGCCGATGTCGTTGCCCTTGGCATTGACGCGGCCCATCGCGGCTTCGAGATGCGAGAGCGCCTCGTTGAAGTTGTTGCGAAGGCCGGCATAGCTGGCGCCGAGGTCGCCGCAACGCACCGTCAGGTCGCCGCGAGCGAGGTCCTCGAGCGACTTGCCGATGACGGAGACGACACGAGCCTGTTCGCGGGCTTCGTCCTGCTGCTGGCGGAGGTTCTGCTCACGCTCGTTGCTGATTTCCAGCTCCTGGGCTGCTTGACGATCGGCCAGCATATGGCGTTCGCGGATCTTTTCCTGCAGTGCCTGGGTTGCCTTGGCCATCAGGCCGATTTCGTTGCGCATCTCGACATGCGGGATGGTCATCTTCACGTCTTCGTCAGCCACGGCCTTGAGAGCGGTGTGGACTTCGGCGAGCGGGCGCGTGATGCCCCGGATGCAATAAAGCGCTGCGCCGATGCCGATGACGAAAACGACGCCGCAGATGAGCAGGGCGCGCCACATCGTCGTGTTGATCTGATCCTGCAGGTCATCCATGTAGACGCCGCAGCCGAGCACGATCTGCCAAGGGTCGAAGGCGGCCGAATAGCTGCCCTTCAGGAAAAAGTCGCTGTCGGGATGGCCGGGCTTGTTCCAGTAGTAGATGGTGCGGCCGCCGCCCTTGATGCCCTTCTCGACCATTTCCTTGCTGAAATGCGTACCGTTCTTGTCGACCTGCGAGGACATGTCCTTGCCGATATTGACCGGGCTCGGATGAATGCGCTGGACGACGTTGTAGTCGAAGCCGAAGATGTAGCCTGACGGCGCGAAGCTGACATGCGACAAGACCTTGAAGGCTTCGGCCTGAGCGGCCTCATGCGTCATCTCGCCTGATTTCTCGCGCTGATAATACTGGTTCAAAACAGAGATCCCGGATTCGACCTGCGTGCGCAGCATGTCGAAGCGGTCGTCATAGATGGAATCGGCCTGAGACCTAATCTGGAAATAGGTTGCCACGGCAAAGGCGGCCATCAGTACGCCGAGCAACGCAAATAGCTGATGTGCAATCTTGAGATTCTTCATGGTGTCTCCCACAGGTAGGTAAATACCGGTGCGGTATCCTACCGCCTGTGCGATCGCCTGAGAGATCCTCAATACGCTTGCCGCCGCTCGAATGACATGCTGCTGTCCGGTGAGCAGTAAAATCGCCGTTTATGTCTAAAAAATCTTTAATTGCAGGGGGTTGGTTGCAGTGATCCGCAGATGAAACCAGGAATATGCTATGCTTAAATAAGTAATACTTATTTAAAATCAAAAATAACTTGAGCTATACAGGTGGGTATGCCAATTTTATATTTAGATATTAATTATATTATAAATATGTGGAATAGTGACCGCGTCAAAGCTTGCGGACGACCGACCAAGATCGGCTGCAAACAGCATATATACCGTTACTGACGAAGCTGAAAGTCAGAGATATCGAGCACCTTCGGCGTTTGCAAAGCCGCAGTCGTTGCCGTCAGGTCGACACCATCCATGGGCTCACCGGCAGCCGCAAGGGCTTCAGGTGTCGGCTTGCTGACGAACATGACCGGGGAGCCGCCCATCCAGGCTTCGGTGCGCACGACCCTCTTTTGGCCGTCGATGTCGCGAATGACGACGGACTGCGTGCCGAGAGCCAATGTCGGTACGTTATATTCCTTCTCGACGAGTTTTGGCTTGAGGGGAGGGCAAGAGGCGCAGCTCTTGTCCACAACGCTGCCTTTGCCGCCGATCATCGTGCCATCGATTGGCTGTATCGACGAGGCCATGGCGGAGCCGCCGGCCAGTACGCATGCCAGGGTCAGGAAGAAGGAACGCATAACAAAGAACTCCGTCTATAGTGACGAAGATATTAGCGGGCCTTTATTTCCATCCCGTCAGGAGATTAGGTAAAAATTTAATGGACGTATGATTGCGCAAGCATAGCGTTGTTTACTTCTCGCGCTCCACTGCGCGCCAGCCGATATCGTTGCGGTAGAAGCCGTTCTCCCACTTCACCTCGCCGGCCAGGGCATAGGCGCGCTCTTTTGCTTCGCCGACTGTCTTGCCTGTTGCGGTGATGTTCAGCACGCGTCCGCCGGTTGCGACCAGAGCGCCGTCCTTCCGCCCCGTGCCGGCATGGAACACCTTTTCACCGTCGCCACCTGCCGGCAGCGCCGCGATCGGCGTGTTCTTGGCATAGGAGCCGGGATAGCCCTTCGAGGCCATGACGACGGTCAGCGCCTGGTCGTCGCTCCATTCGGCCGTCACCTGATCCAGCGTGCCGTTGGCGCAGGCAAGGAGCAGCGGTAGCAGGTCGCTCTTCAGCCGCATCATCAGCACCTGGCATTCGGGATCGCCGAAGCGGACATTGTATTCGATGAGTTCGGGCCCCTTGGCGGTGATCATCAACCCGGCAAAGAAGACACCGCTGAAGGGATGGCCGCTTTCCGCCATGCCGCGCATCGTCGGTTCGATGATTTCCCTCATGGTGCGCTCGACCATGTCTGCGGTCATGACCGGGGCAGGGGAATAGGCGCCCATGCCGCCGGTGTTCGGGCCGGTGTCGCCGTCACCGACGCGCTTGTGATCCTGCGCGGTCGCCAGCGCCAGCGCATGCTTGCCGTCACAAAGGCAGAAGAAGCTTGCCTCCTCGCCGTCCAGATAGGCCTCGATCACCACCTCCGCACCGGCCTCGCCAAATGCGCCTTCGAAACAATCGTCGATCGCGGCAAGCGCTTCGTCGACGGTCATCGCGACGGTCACGCCCTTGCCCGCCGCAAGCCCATCCGCCTTGACGACGATCGGCGCGCCCTGCGCGCGCGCATAGGCTTTCGCCTTTGGGCCGTTGTTGAAGCGCTGGTAAGCGCCAGTCGGGATATCGTAGCGGGCGCAGATATCCTTGGTGAAGCCCTTGGACCCTTCGAGCTGGGCTGCTGCAGCGGAGGGGCCAAAGACGGCAATGCCGGCGGCGCGCAGTGCATCCGCAATGCCGGCGACCAGAGGCGCTTCCGGACCGACCACGACGAAGTCGATGGCCTTTTCCTTGCAGAAGGCAACGACGGCATCGTGATTGTCGATATCGAGCGCCGCAAGCGTTGCATGCTCGGCAATGCCGGGATTGCCCGGCGCCGCATAGAATTCCGTCATGAGAGGCGATTGCGCCAGTTTCCAGGCCAATGCGTGCTCGCGTCCGCCCGATCCGATCAACAGAACTCTCATGGTTTGCCCTTTCATTGCGTCCTTTGCGCGGTTAAGGGGGGTTGGGCCAAAGGTCAAGCGGCAAATCCTGTGGAGGCAGGGCTGGCAACATTGCCATGCCCTTTTATCCCGCTAAAGCGGAGGCGGCTTTCGCCTCGCGCCATCTCCGTGCCCGGATTGGCGTGTTTCGTGGTGAAAACCGCTTCTTATGTCCATGGGATCGTGCTTATGGTCCCCTTTATGATTGTCCAGTTCAGAGAGACACATGGCCGCTGATATTCGTTCCCTTGCCGCAACCATCGCCGCCGAGATCAACTCCCGCCCGGATCAGGCCAAGGCCGCCATCGAGCTCTTGGACGAAGGCGCGACCGTGCCGTTCATCGCGCGCTACCGCAAGGAAGTGACCGGCGGCCTCGACGATACGCAGCTTCGCACGCTGTCTGAGCGTCTGGTCTATCTGCGCGAGCTGGAAGCGCGTCGTGCCGCCATCATCGAATCCATCACCGGCCAGGGCAAGATGACCGACGAGCTGATGGCCAAGGTCGCGACCGTCGCCACCAAGTCCGAGCTGGAAGACCTCTATCTTCCCTACAAGCCGAAGCGTCGCACCCGCGCCGAGATCGCCAGGGAGCGCGGCCTTGGCCCCTTGGCCGATACCATCCTTGCCGATCGCTCCAGGGAGCCGGCCGCCCTTGCCGAAGGCTTCATCACCGCCGAGGTCGCTGACGTGAAGACGGCGCTGGAAGGCGCGCGCGACATCATCGCGGAGGGCATTGCCGAAAATGCCGCTCTGCTCGGCAAGCTGCGAAACTATATGAAGACCAATGCCACGCTGAAGGCCGCCGTCGTCGACGGCAAGCAGGAAGCCGGGGCCAAGTTCTCGGACTACTTCGAGCATCAGGAACGCTGGGCGACGGCTCCGGGTCATCGTGCGCTCGCCATGCTGCGCGGCTGGAACGAAGAGGTGCTGACGCTGAACATCGAGGTCGATACCGATGCCGTCTCGCCGAACAAGCCGGTCGAACGCATGGTCACCACCGCCTATGACATTGGCGCAAGCCGCCCCGGCGACCGCTGGCTGACGGAAGTCGCAAGCTGGACCTGGCGCGTGAAGCTTTCCATGTCGCTGTCGCTCGACCTGATGCGCGAGCTGCGCGAACGCGCGGAGGAGGAGGCGATCCATGTCTTCGCCCGCAATCTGAAGGATCTGCTGCTCGCCGCGCCCGCCGGTTCGCGCGCCACCATGGGGCTCGATCCGGGCATCCGCACCGGCGTCAAGGTTGCCGTGGTCGATGGCACCGGCAAGCTCCTGGAAACGACGACGGTCTATCCCTTCCCGCCGAAGAACGACGTGCGCGGCACGCAGGCGACGCTTGCGGCCCTCATCCGCAAGCACAAGGTCGAGCTGATCGCCATCGGCAACGGTACGGGCAGCCGCGAAACCGAAAAGCTGGTGGCCGACATGCTCAGCGAGCTGCCGGCGCCGAAGCCGACGAAGGTCATCGTCTCCGAAGCCGGCGCATCGGTCTATTCCGCCTCGGAAACGGCAGCGCTTGAGTTCCCTGGCCTCGATGTCTCGCTGCGTGGCGCCGTCTCCATCGCCCGTCGTCTGCAGGACCCATTGGCGGAACTCGTAAAGATCGAGCCGAAGTCGATCGGCGTTGGCCAGTACCAGCACGATGTCGACCAGCAGAAGCTGTCGCGCTCGCTGGATGCCGTGGTCGAAGATGCGGTGAACGCCGTCGGTGTCGACCTCAACACCGCCTCCGCACCGCTGCTGGCCCGCGTCTCCGGCCTCGGTCCCTCGATCGCCGATGCCATCGTTAGGCATCGTGACGGAGAAGGGGCGTTCGCGACGCGGCGTGATCTGCTGAAGGTCCCTCGCCTCGGCCAGCGCACCTTCGAGCAATGCGCCGGCTTCCTGCGCATCCCCAACGGCAAGGAGCCGCTCGACGCATCCTCCGTGCATCCCGAAGCCTATGGCGTCGCCAAGAAGATCGTCGCCGCCTGCGGTCGCGACCTGCGCACGCTGATGGGCGATACTGTAACGCTGAAGGCTGTCGACCCCCGGCAGTTCATCGACGATAAGTTCGGTCTGCCGACCGTGCGCGATATCATCGCCGAACTGGAAAAGCCGGGCCGCGATCCTCGCCCGAGCTTCAAGACTGCAACCTTTGCGGAGGGCGTCAACGAGATCAGCGATCTGAAGCCCGGCATGTTGCTGGAGGGAACGGTGACCAATGTCGCCGCCTTCGGGGCTTTCGTCGACATAGGCGTCCATCAGGACGGTTTGGTACATGTCTCGCAGCTGGCGGATCGTTTCGTCAAGGACCCGCATGAGGTCGTGAAGGCTGGCGATGTGGTCAAGGTCAGGGTCGTCGAAGTCGATGCGAAGCGTAAGCGAATCGGTCTCTCGATGCGCAAAGATGGCAGCACTGTGGCGGCTCCTTCGGGAGGGGAGTCGCGCGAAAGGGGCGGTGCGCGCAACGCTGGCGCTAGGGGAAATGCTGCTCCGAAGGTCGAGCAGCAGGGTAGTTTTGGTGCTGCTTTGGCTGACGCACTCAAACGAAAATAAGGACTTAGCGGAACTTCGTGCAAGAATGTCACACTCTGGCAGCGTTGTTGCCAGAGTGCCAACGACTGCGGAAAGGTGAGCTTGCCACGAGACTGTGAGGCGTTAAAGTCTGCCTTAATGTCATGTCATCACATTCGAGGCGTCCATGGCGTCGACACTTTTTCCTCTCGTCCAAAAAATCATCCGTAAAGGTTCACTCAGGCTTACGCTCGCATCCGGCGAGACCCATGTGGTCGGCGACGGAAGCGGAGAAACAGTTGCCGTGCGTTTTGCCGATCAGCAGGCCGAGGACGCCGTCGCGCGCGATCCGACGCTCAAGCTCGGCGAAATGTATATGGAGGGCCGCTTCATCCTGGAGCAAGGGGACATCTACGAGTTCCTGTCGCTGGTGAAGCAGAATACAACCAATGAGGTCTTCGATCTCCGCATGGCGGCGCTGCTGATCGGCCGCATCGCCTGGCAGCAGATCAAGAGCCGCTCGCCGATCAACCGCAACAAATACAATGTTGCGCATCACTACGATCTGTCGGCGAAGCTGTTCGATCTGTTCCTCGATGAGGACTGGCAATATTCCTGCGCCTATTTCAATCCGCCCGGCATCAGCCTCTTCGAAGCGCAGCTCGCCAAAAAGCGCCACATCGCCGCCAAGCTTCTGGTCGAGCCCGGTCAGAAGGTGTTGGAGATCGGCTCCGGCTGGGGCGGCATGGCCATGTATCTCGCCGAAGCCTATCCCGGCCTCGACGTGACCGGCATCACGCTCAGCGAGGAGCAGCTGAAAGTCTCGCGCGAGCGGGCAGCCAAGCGCGGCCTTTCCGATCGCGTCCGCTTCGAGCTGCAGGACTATCGCTACATGACCGGCAAGAAGTTCGACCGGATCGTTTCGGTCGGCATGTTCGAACATGTCGGCATCGGCGACTACGGCAAGTTCTTCCGTAAGGTTTCGGAATTGCTTGATGACAACGGCGTCATGCTGCTGCACTCCATCGCCCGTCCCAAGCCGAGCTTTGCGACCAACGCCTTCATCGAAAAATATATTTTCCCCGGCGGCTACATCCCGTCGATCGGCGAAACCACGCCGCCGCTGGAGAAGGCCGGCCTGCTGACCAGGGACGTCGAGACCCTGCCGATGCACTACGCCTATACGCTCAGGCACTGGCGCAATCGCTTCGTGGCGCGCAGGGCCGATGCGGTCGCGCTCTACGACGAAAAGTTCTTCCGCATGTGGGAATTCTATCTGGCCGGGTCCGAAATGGGCTTCCGCTGGGATGAGCTTTTCATCATGCAGCTTCAGATCACCAAGAACCAGTTCGCCGTGCCCGACAACCGCAATTACATCGCGGAGCGCGAGGCGAAGCTGAAGGAGTTCGAGGCGGGACGCGCTCCTCTGGAGAAGGTGACTTTTTGAGCCTTTACGCATTTCCGGCGGAAAACCCGCCGCGCGCGTCCTCCGGAAATGCTCCGGAAAAGTGTTAGGAGCTGCCGAATATTCTTGCGCCGGCTGCATGGAAACATGAGCCGGCGCTTTGCATTCGCCGCAGAGATGGATGGCGTGCCCGTTTCCCCCGGCTACTTGACCACGCGAATTTTCACGGTGTGATCCGCGACCCCGTTTGCTGCGTTCAGCCCGGTCATTCGAAGGGTGAATTGATCGTTGCCGGTAAAGCCGGCATTGGGCGTATAGTAGACGAGTGTGCCTTGGGCTGGTTTGCCGTTGCACATATGCATCGGGTCGTCGCTCGGGAAATGAGCTTTGACGGTGCCGCGGGTGATATCGACCTTGCCATGGCTGCTGGGCTTGACGACCGCGGTATAGGGGTAGGATGCGAACGTGCAGTCCTGCTTCAGGAACGAAACCGAGAGGACTTCGGTTCGTTTGCCGGCTCGGATGCTGCCTTTGGCTTCCGTCTGTTTTGCGCCGCCGATCGGTGCGCTGACGCAGCCGGAAAGCGCCATGCCGGCGCCCAGCAAGAGGGCCAGGGGAATGAGAGATATGGTTTTCATTCGTTTCTCTTTTTGAAAAGCGGGAACCGCGCAATAGTCGGGGTAAAGGCAGAAACCCCGGCCATTACCTGCGATTGAGTAATCTATACGGCAATTAAATCACCGCGACAGATCGGCGCATGCCGGGCGATGTTTATTAGCACAACCTGAATTTGACGCTTCTACGGAATCTGCGTCTTGTGGTTAAGAGAGCGGTAACGCGATCCGAATAATTTGAGCCAACTCTAGGGCTGTGTATGGCCCTTTGTATTGCGTGTCATGGAGTTTCGGTTTGTTTACAAAGTTGCGCCCATTCATCACTCTCGGCCTTTTTGTCGCCTCCGCAGGCGCGGCCTCTGCCGGTGACGGCCAGCATCTCTGGTCGGGCGACTGGTATCTAAGCGTCGGCGCGGCCGGTTTCTCGGCACCGAAATTCGAAGGCGGCAAGCACAACAAGCTGCAATGGTCGCCACTGGTTTCCATCGGCCGGCAAGGCCCAGGCCCGCGCTTCTCCTCGCGCAACGACAACCCCTCCTTTGCCCTGATAGAGAGCGACGCCTTTCGCATCGGCATCGTCGGCAAGTTCGTGCCGAGCCGCGACAGCAGCGATGGCCACGAGCTGAGAGGGTTGAAGAAGGTCAAGTGGGGAGTAGAGGCCGGCGGCTTTGCCGAAGCTTACCCCACGGACTGGTTGCGTGCCCGCGTCGAAGTCCGGCAGGGTATTCGCGCCCATAGCGGCGTCGTCGCCGATGCCGCGGTCGACGCCTTTACCGACATCACGCCGGAGCTTCGCGCCTCAGCCGGTCCGCGCATGACACTTGCCAGCACCGACTATTTCGACGCCTATTACGGCGTCAATGCACGCGAATCGGCTGCCTCAGGCCTCGGCGTCTACAAGCCCGGCGGCGGTGTTAAATCAGTCGGTTTTGGCGGCGCCCTGACCTGGAAGGCCTCGCAGAACTGGACCACCAGCACCTTCCTCGAATATACCCGGCTCACCGGCCCGGCCGCCGACAGTAGCCTCGTGCGCGAGCGTGGCGACCGCAACCAGCTGCTGATCGGCATTTCCGCCAGCTACAAGTTCAATTTCACGATGAACTGAGAAATAGGCGGAGCCAGAGCATGAGGCTGAAAAGTGTTTGAGCGTCTTTCAGACGACAACATGCCCTAATTCTTTGATTTTAAAGCGGATTCTGATTCCAGATCCTTTCGCCTAAAATCTCTGGCTCCAGTGCCCGCCGCTTGACCTCCGGCGCCGGATGTCACTACTACTCGCCTATGCAAAACACAGGCGATATCAACGGGCGCGTCGCCGACGCGCCTTCCGGAAACTGGGTCTATCGGGTTCTGCCCCCGACGCTCTGGCCCTATGCCCAGCTAGCACGCTGGGACAGGCCGATCGGCTGGCAGCTCCTGATGTGGCCATGCTTCTGGTCGGTAGCGCTCGCGGCCAACGCTTCCGTCGCCATGGGCCGCGGTTCACCCGGCTTCGTGGTGATCTACCACCTCGTCCTTTATTTCATCGGCGCAGTCGCCATGCGTGGCGCTGGCTGCACCTATAATGATCTGGTCGACCACCAGATCGACATGTCGGTGGCGCGCACGCGTTCGCGCCCGTTGCCATCGGGCCGCGTCACGCGCTTTCAGGCCAAAGTGTTCATTGCGTTGCAGGCCCTGATCGGTCTACTGGTGCTGCTGCAGTTTAACTGGTTTGCCGTCGTGCTCGGCGTGCTGTCGCTCGGCATCGTCGCGCTCTATCCCTTTGCCAAGCGCTTTACCGATTGGCCGCAGTTCTTCCTCGGGCTCGCCTTTTCCTGGGGCGCATTGATGGGATGGGCGGGGCTGTTCGGCAGCCTGTCGCTCGCCTCGATCATCCTCTATCTCGCCGCCATCCTCTGGACGATCGGCTACGACACGATCTACGCGCATCAGGACAAGGAAGACGACGAGCTGATCGGCGTGCGATCGACGGCAAGGCTTTTCGGCGATCGGACGCGTCTCTGGCTGATCGGGCTCTATGGGGCGACGCTGCTGCTGATGCTGCTGTCCTTCGCGCTCGCCGGTACAAGCTGGCTGGCCTATCTCGGCCTCATTGTCGCCGGCGGTATGTTCGCCTATCAGATCGCCGTGCTTGATATCAACGACGGCGAGCAATGCCTGGCCCTCTTCAAATCGAACAACCGGGTGGGGCTGATTATCTTCGCCGGCCTTTTCCTGTCGTTCCTGTTTCTTGTGCCGTGAGGGATACCCTCTTCGCTCGGTGACAAACCTTTCGTTGAAACAATAAGAAACTCGGCCGTGGAATTGTTCTCCCCACGGCCGAGTTCTTTGAAAATGGTTGGTCTTGGGCGAGAGCGGCTTAGCGCCGTGCGATGATCTCGCGGCCCTGGATCTTCATCTTAACGCCGAGCTTGCCGGTCGTGCGGCGCACGAGGAAGCGCGGGCGGCGTTCGGCGAAGTAGGAGTGGCGGCGGCGCGGCTGGCTGTCCTGGGCGCGGACGCCGCCGAGATGTTCTTCGAGCGGACGGGCAACGCCGTCGGCTTCGATCATCAGCATGGGAATGCGGAAGGCTTCCGACCAAGAGCGCCAGTCGGCGGCGATGTCGCTCAAGTCGTGAGCGACGAGAAGGGGGATGCAGAGATCCGGATCGGAATGATGCAGTTCCAGCGTGACGGTGACTTCGCCGTCGCCATGGTCGATGGCGCGGGCGGCGACACCCTGGAATGCACGCTTGGGCAAGGCGACGGACAGCGGCAGGCCGCTGGACGGCAGGATCTTGCGCAGCACGGCGCCGCGCTCGTCGATCGTGATGGTGACGTCACCCTCGGCACCTCGCATGGCATAGCTGACCTGTTGCGGGAAGCGCGCCGGATCAAGCCGCAGTGTGGTTCCAGCCCAATCGGGCTTCAGGACGGTATTTGTCATCGATTCTCTACCCTTGCTTTACCTGAGAGCCGTTTTTTTCGGTCTTCTCTCGGAGAACTTCTGTCCTCTCGTTGTTGGGCAGATTAGGCGCCGTCCCTTCCAGACAGCTTAAAAATCGAGGTTAAGAAAACTTTGCGTCCTCAAATGGTTAGCAAACTCGAATCCATCAGGGTTTCCATAAGATGAACACACGGCAGGGCGGTGCCTCAAGGTGATACACGCATAGAGAGAGTGCGTGTAAGTCTCGGGTAAGGTTTGTATGAAATAATCGACAGCAGATTCGCCCCCATTATTAGAGATCTATTGGGATTCTGCTGATGATTTCCACTTATCTTGGTTATACGATCGCAACCAGAGATATGACGACCTCGCTCAATCAGGTGGCGCAGCAGTCGCAAAACAAGCGCTTGATCGACTATTACAACGCCAATATCGGCAAAGTAACCAATGTCGATGACTTCCTGAATGACTATCAGCTATACAGTTACGCAATGGAAGCCTACGGGCTTTCGGATATGACCTATGCCAAGGCCTTTATGAAACAGGTCTTGACCAGCGACCTCAGCGACTCCAGCAGTTTTGCCAATAAGCTGACCGATCCGCGCTATAAGGAGTTCGCTGCGGCGTTCAATTTCGGTACGAGTTCGTCGGGCTCGACGAATACGGCACAAACCAGCACGCAGGAAGACGACCTCATAGGCCTTTACCAGCAGTCGTTTACGAACGAGGCGACGTCGGCTGCGACCGAAACCAGCTATTACAGCCAGAACATCAGTTCGGTTAAAACCGTCGACGATCTCCTCGGCAATACCCGCCTGCGCAACTATGTGCTGCAGGCCTATGGTATCGACCCGACCTATGTGTCGAATTCGTCTCTGAAGCAAATGTTGACGAGCGATCCCAGCGATCCGAACAGCTATGTCAATCAGTACGGCGGCGCCGCCGACAAGGCGCTCGTGGCGGAGTTCAATTTCAATGCCGACGGCACCGTCAAGACATCGACGCCGGACAGCGATACGGCCTATTATCAGGCCAATATCGGCAATATCACCTCCGTCGACCAGCTGACGTCCAATCCGCAGTTGTTCCAATACGTCAAGACGGCGTTCAATATTCCGTCCTACATCACAGCGGACCAGTTCAGCGCTTCGGCCAAGGACGCCGGGGTTGCGAGTTCGAACGGGCTGACTGCGGTCATGGCCGAGTTCAACTTCCAGAGCGACGGAACCGTCGCATCCGGTTCGCAGGTTCAAACGTCCGACCAGATTGCCGCCACCACGGCCGGCTATACCGCGAACTATCCCGGCGGGCCGCAGACGCTCGGCCAGCAGGCCGACGTCATGAGCGCCTACAATTCGACGGTGCCTTCATTCATCACCAGCGTCGGTGCCGCCGACAACGACCTCTATTACAAGAATCATATCGGCTCCATCACGTCGGTCGATCAGCTGACGTCGGACCCACGTCTTTTCGATTATATCAAGACGGCCTACGGCATTGACCCGACGACACCCGCCGTCGTCTTCAAAAACGCCTTCGCCGATCCGACGACTGCCGCCATCTTTGGCCTGACGAATGTCGTCTCCCAGTTCAATTTCCAGTCGGACGGCACGCTTGCTTCCGGCCAGACGGCGCAGTCCCAGGACGAGATCGACGCGGCCTCCAAGGCCTACATGAGCAACTACCAGTCGTCGCAGTCGACGCAGACCACCGATGCGGTCAACAACTACAAGAACCGCATCACCAGCGTGAAGAACATCAAGGAATTCTTTGCCAGCAACACGTCCGACAGCAGCACGTCCAACGATAGCGCGCCCGAACTCTATCAGATGGCGCTGCGCGCCTATGGCATCGGCGAAAACGAGGTCACGAAGTCTCAGCTGACCAAGATCCTCGAAAGCGATCCCTACGACCCGAAGAGCTATGTCAACTCGCTCAAAGACCCGCGTTTCACCGCGCTTGCCAAAGCCTTCAATTTCGACAGCAGCGGTAATCTGAAGGCGCCGGTGCAATCCCTGTCGCAGACGCAGATCAACAGCTACATCTCGCAATATTCCAGTCGCAGCACGGTTGGGTTGTCGGGCGCCGAACTGACCAAGGCCACCAGCGATGCCAAGACCGCCGGCACCTATTTTGCGACGAATATCGTCAACATCACCAGTGTCACGGGCCTGCTGGCCGACAGCAAGCTCACCAATTTCATCCTGACGGCCAACGGCATCGATCCGAAGACGGTCGACACGGCCACCTTGAAGAAGGCTTTCGCCTCCGACCCGTCCGATCCGAAGAGCTTTGTCAACACCACCGCCGGCGCCAAATTCAAGACCATGGTCGAACAATTCAATTTCGGCACCGACGGCAACCTGACCGACAGCAAGCTCGGCACCGCGCAAAACCAGGGCGCGCTCGACGCGACCAATGATCTCTACCTGCATCAGACGCTGGAGGATCAGGAGGGGCAAACCAATCCCGGCGTACGCCTGGCGCTCTATTTCCAGCGCAAGGCGCCCGACATCAACTCGATCTATGACATCATGGGCGATCCCGCGCTCTATGAGGTCATCACCACGACCTTCAATCTGCCGAGCTCGATCTCCAATATGGACGTCGATACGCAAGCCAAGATGCTCGGCAATTTCGTCAATGTGACCGATCTGCAGGACCCGGATAAGGTCAATCAACTGCTGCAGCGATTCTCGGCGATGTACGATATGGAGAACAATACGACGTCCTCGACGTCGCCAGCGCTTTCCATTCTGACGGGCTCGTCCTCGGGCGTCGGCATCAGCGCCGACACGCTGCTTTCCATCGCGCAGCTGTCCTCGTCGCAGTAGCTTATTCCGGAAAAAATTTTAACCTCTCCCGCTGCCGCGTTCATGCGCGGCGGGATGCTTTCATACCTTTGTTTCCACTGGGTTTCCGGCCACGTGCGGATGCATTTGGCGGCTGTGGAATGACTGCTTTCCACAACGGGAGGAAGGAACTTATTAACCATCCTTGCCCTATTCGATTGGAGAAGCCAACGGCAATATCAATGACTGGGTTGCAGGTCTCATGCGTCTTTCCCGAACGACACTTTCCAATGCCTCGCAGGGCGTCCAGCCGGAGGGCGATCTCGACCCCGAGCAGGCAGCCGAGGAGGCGCGCCGTGCCGAGCAGATCGCCGCTCGCCGCGCGTTCCTGGAAGAGAAGATTCGCAACGCCCGCGAAGCCAAGCGCAAGGCTGAGGAGCAGCGTGCCGCCGAGGAAAAGCGCCTTGCCGAAGAGGTGAGGAAGCGCACCGCCGCAGCGCCGCCGCCGGTGGTCGAGGCGTTGCAGTCCGCCGCTGTCACGAGCGAGCAGGAAATGCCTGTTCTGCCGCAAGGAATCTCTGCGGAGGATCTTGCATCGCCCGGCTGGCAGAATGCCTTCCTGATGGGTCCGAACGTGCGCTTCACCCGCACGCGCGAAAACGAAATCATCAGCCGCCGCCCGCCCGCCGAGCCGAAGCCTGAGATCCGGCCGCCCGTGTCGGCGCACGCCACCATGCGGGTCATGGAAGCTCCGGTCGTCGCAGCATCCGCGGCACCGGCTCCAATGCCGGCTGCAACCGTTGTCGTCTCGCCCGTGCGGCAGGACGAGTTCCATCTGCCATCGCTCGAAGACATGCCGCTGATGGTCGAAGGCTATATTCCGACAGTAATTCAGAATTCTCCGGCAACCGAGCCGGACGCATTGGAGATGACCGTTATCGCTACCGCATTTTCGAAGGCTCCCGCGATCGCGCTGGATGCTTCCCCTGTTCAGTCAAGTGTTCCCGAGTCCGTAGCCGCGCCTGTGGTCGAGTCGCGTCTTGTCCATCTTTCCGATTTCGCTTTCTGGGATGCGATGCCGTTCGACGGCGAATTCGTCTCTGCCCTCAAGCGTGAACCAAAGCCGGCCACGCCGCCGAAGCCGGAAGTCGATGCCGCAGCGATCATTGCGAAGTTCCGCGTTGTCGAATGCCGTCGTCCCGCTGCTGCCGTCGAGCCCGCTCCGGCAGCCGAAAGCCCCGCATCTATCGAAGTCTCAGCGCCACTCCAAGCCGTCACCAGCCTGCCGGCAACAGGTTTGCGCACGCCGGCGATGGACGAGCTTGCAGCCTTGGAGGCGGCCGTTCTGGCTCCCGTCATCGAAGCAACCCCCGTTGTTGCCGAAGCGCCTGAAACTGAGCGTCAGCCTGTGGCGCAACAGGTCGAGACCTTCGTGCCGCCGGCTTTCGTCACAGCGGTTTACGGCGCCGAAGCCGCTCCTGCCATCGAGACTCGCCCGGTCATGGTCTTGGCGCCGATGCCGACCAAGATCGCGGCACCTGTGGCCGCCGAGCTCGTCGCCAAGGCAGTCCCGACCCTCCCGGCTGTCGAAGCTGCCGCACAGCGCCTGATCGATGCGCCGCCGTCGCGGATCTCGCCGCGCCGACCGGCATCGCTGACGCCGCCGGAATGGCGTCCGATCGCGCGCATCGCCGACGGCGAATACGAGCTGCCGCCGCGTGAACTGCTGCAGGAGCCCGCGGCTCGCACCGGCGTCATCATGACCCAGGAAACGCTGGAGCAGAATGCCGGCCTGCTGGAAAGCGTGTTGGAAGACTTCGGCGTCAAGGGCGAGATCATTCATGTCCGCCCCGGCCCGGTCGTCACGCTTTATGAATTCGAGCCGGCACCCGGCGTCAAATCCTCGCGCGTCATCAACCTTGCAGATGATATCGCCCGCTCGATGTCAGCTCTGTCAGCTCGTGTCGCAGTCGTTCCCGGCCGTAATGTCATCGGCATCGAACTGCCGAACGTCAATCGCGAGACCGTCTATTTCCGCGAGATGATCGATTCGCCCGATTTCGAGAAGAGCGGCTACAAGCTGGCGCTCGGCCTCGGCAAGACCATCGGTGGCGAGCCCGTCATCGCGGAACTCGCGAAGATGCCGCATCTGCTCGTCGCAGGCACGACCGGCTCGGGCAAGTCGGTCGCCATCAATACGATGATCCTGTCCTTGCTCTATCGCATGACGCCGGAACAGTGCCGCCTTATCATGGTCGATCCGAAGATGCTGGAACTGTCCGTCTATGACGGCATCCCGCACCTTCTGACCCCCGTCGTTACCGATCCCAAGAAGGCCGTCATGGCGCTGAAGTGGGCGGTGCGCGAAATGGAGGATCGCTACAAGAAGATGTCGCGCCTCGGCGTGCGCAACATCGACGGCTATAACAGCCGCGTTGCCTCCGCCAAGGAAAAGGGCGAGACGATCCACGTCATGGTCCAGACCGGCTTCGACAAGGGCACGGGTGCCCCGATCGAAGAGCAACAGGAAATGGATCTGACGCCGATGCCCTATATCGTCGTCATCGTCGACGAAATGGCCGACCTGATGATGGTTGCCGGCAAGGAAATCGAAGGGGCGATCCAGCGTCTGGCGCAGATGGCGCGTGCGGCTGGTATCCACCTGATCATGGCGACGCAGCGTCCCTCGGTCGACGTCATCACCGGTACGATCAAGGCCAACTTCCCGACTCGCATCTCCTTCCAGGTGACGTCGAAGATCGACAGCCGCACCATTCTCGGCGAGCAGGGTGCCGAACAGCTCCTCGGTCAGGGCGACATGCTGCACATGGCCGGCGGCGGCCGCATCTCCCGCGTTCACGGCCCCTTCGTCTCCGACGAGGAAGTCGAAAAGGTCGTGGCGCATCTCAAGCTGCAGGGCCGCCCGGAATATCTCGACACGGTCACGGCCGATGAGGACGAAGAGGACGAGGAAGAAGATACGGCTGTCTTCGACAAGGGCGCGATTGCCTCGGAAGATGGCGACGACCTCTACGAGCAGGCGATCAAGGTCGTCATGCGCGACAAGAAGTGCTCGACCTCCTACATCCAGCGCCGCCTCGGCATCGGCTATAACCGCGCCGCCTCGCTCGTCGAGCGGATGGAGAAGGATGGCCTGGTGGGTCCGGCCAACCATGTCGGCAAGCGCGAGATCATCACGGGCAACCGCAATGGCGGCGGCAACTCCAGCCAGGAAGATTTCGATTGATCTGACCGGCAGCCGGATCGGAACGATATCGTGACAAGATAGAAAGCGGTTTTCTAATGGAAGGCCGCTTCTTTTTTGTCAGACACGCTCGAGCTTGATATGCGGCAGCGGCGGCAGCTCGACCCGGATGGCGTCGTCCGGCTGCACGCGGCCGCCCTGCGAGACGATGCCCATGATGCCGGCCTTACGGACCAGGCCGCCGTCGGCATCCTTGTCGAGCACAGCATGCAGCAGGCCCTTCTGGAAATTGTCGATCTGCTTGCAGGGATTGCGCAAGCCCGTCACCTCGACGATGGCTTCCTCGCCGATATGGAGGCGCGTGCCTTGCGGCAGCGAAAGCAGGTCGATCCCTCTGGTCGCGATATTCTCGCCCATATCGCCCGCCGAAACAGAGAAACCCTTTTCTATGAGTTCGTCGAACAATTCTTCGTGGATGATATGCACCTGGCGCAGATTGGGCTGGGTCGGATCGACCGCGACGCGGGAACGATGCTTCACCGTGACGCCCATGTGCGCGTCACCCTCCACGCCGAGCCCGGTCAGTAGCTGGATATGATCCTTGGTCTGCTTGCTGAACTCGTGCACGCCGCTGCTGCTGACTGATGTCACATATATGCGCTTGTCGACCATGCGGAACCCTTCCATAAACGATCGAGATCTTTATAAATTGGTATATACCAATTTCAAGGCGACAGTATTGTGATGGACGAGAAAAATCGACAGGGTGAAGGTATAAAAACTGCTGGAGGCTGGGCGACCGTTGCCGCGGCACTCCGGCGCGCCATCGACGGTGGCCAGCATCCTCCCGGCAGCCGCTTGCCGAGCGAGCGCGCTTTGTCCGAACAATTCGGCGTCTCCAGGGTGACGATGCGGCGTGCGATCGCCGAGCTGGAGGGGGAGGGGCTGCTGCGTGTCGCACGCGGCAGCGGCGCCTATGTCCGCGCCGATATGCCAGTTCGCTTCCAGCTGGGCGACAAGGTACGATTCAGCAAGGATCTGACCGCGACGGACGCCCACCTCACGCGTAAGGTTCTCTCCGCGAGGGAGGTTCCGGCAACCGCCGATATCGCCGCAAGGCTGAACCTGCAGCCGGGCGAGGCGGTGCTCGACATGTGCGTGGTCGCTTATGCCGATGCTCTTCCGGTCTCGGTGGTCATGCGCAGCTGCGCTGCGCAACGCTTCCTCGGTCTGGCAGAGAAGTTCGCTGTAACGGGCTCATTCACGGCGGCGCTGAAGGACTATGGCGTCATGGATTATTGGCGCCGCTCCACCGACATCACCGCGCGCATGCCCACGGAAGCCGAGGCAAGAATGCTTCAGCAATCGCGTCTCGCGCCGGTCCTTGCCTATGCGGGCGAAGACATCGATGCCGACGGCACGATTATCTCCTGCCAGATCGGCTGCTTCGCCTCGGAAAGGGTCGTCGTGACAGTCTAGGATTGAACCTTCAATACCTTTCCA
This sequence comes from Martinezella tropici, assembly GCA_000799755.1. Taxonomy (GTDB): domain Bacteria; phylum Pseudomonadota; class Alphaproteobacteria; order Rhizobiales; family Rhizobiaceae; genus Rhizobium; species Rhizobium tropici_A. Next base: position 709,120 of record JUHI01000001.1, on the reverse strand, counting down.
GGATTCATGATCCCGGCCGGGTCGAAGGCCGTCTTGATCCGGCGCATCAGGTCCATCTCGATGTCCGAACGGATGGATGCCAACTCGTCGCGCTTCAGCTGGCCGATGCCATGCTCGGCTGAGATCGAGCCGCCATGCTGCAGCACCAGCCCGTGGACGATCTTGTTGATCTCGCGCCAGCGGCCGATGAACTCAGCCTTGTCGGCGCCGACAGGCTGCGAGATGTTGTAGTGGATGTTGCCATCCCCCATATGGCCGAAGGCGCAGATGCGGGCGCCGGGCATCGCCGCCATTACGCCGGCTGCCGCTTCCTGCATGAATTGCGGAATTTGCGCCACCGGCACGGAAACGTCGTGCTTGATCGAACCGCCCTCGGGCTTCTGCGCATCCGACATGCTCTCGCGCATGTGCCAGATCGCCTTCTGCTGCGCTTCCGAGCTGGCGATGGTTGCATCCTGGATCAGGCCGGCCTCATAGCCCTGCTCGAGCAGCGCCGACATCATCCGCTCGGCCGTCTCGGCCGAATCCGAGGTGGAGATATCGATCAGCACATACCAGGGATGCGCCGTCTCCAGCGGATCTCGCACGCCGGGGATATGGCGCGTCGTGAATTCGACGCCGAGGCGCGGCATCAGCTCGAAACCGGTCAGCGCCGTGCCGCACAGGCTCGAGGCATTCTTGAACAGGGTCAGCGCATCGTCGACCGATTGCAGACCGGCGAAGGCGACTTGATGGCCGAGCGGCTGCGGAAAGAGTTTTAGCACCGCGCCGGTGATGACGCCGAGCGTGCCTTCTGCACCGATGAAGAGATCGCGCAGATCGTAGCCGGTATTGTCCTTCTTCAGGCGGCGCAGGCCATTCCAGATCTCGCCCGTGGGCAACACGACTTCGAGGCCGAGGCACAGTTGGCGCATGTTGCCATAGGCAAGAACGGCCGTGCCGCCGGCATTGGTCGAAAGGTTGCCGGCGATGCGGCAGGAGCCTTCGGAGCCGAGCGAAAGCGGGAACATGCGGCCATGCTCGGCTGCCGCCTTGTGAACATCGGCGAGAATGCAGCCGCCGTCGACGATCATGGTATTGCCGACCGGATCGATATCGCGAACGCGGTTCATGCGCTCCAGCGACAGGATGATGTCGGAGCCGCCCTCGCGCGGCGTCTGCCCCCCGACGAGACCGGTATTGCCGGTCTGCGGAACGATGGCCGCGCCGGTCTCGCTGGCAAGCTTCAGGATCGCCGACACCTCTTCCACCGAGCCGGGCTTGAGCAGCAGGGGCGAAGCGCCGTGATAGAGGCCGCGATTTTCGACGAGATGCGGCGCGATTTCCGCAGCATCCCGTACGGCATGTTTTTCACCGACGATGGCGGCGAAGCGATCGAGAAGGTCGGAAGAGAGGGCGGAGCTGCTCATGGCGTGTCCTTTGCCTGATGGTGTCGGGCTGATTTATTCTCTGGGCGCGGCCGCGCGACGCAGCCGGTCGTTGATCGCCTCGCCGAGGCCTTCGTCTGGAATATGCGAAAAGGCAATCGTGGCCGCACCTGTGGCATCGGCGCGCTTCATGAAATCGAAGAGGTTTGCGGCGGCTTCTGAGAGATCGCCCGATGTGCTCAGATCCAGCACTGCAACCGCCTCACCGATACCGGCAATGTCAGGCGTTCCGAAGCGGATCAGCGTCTCGTTTGCGGAAACCTCCGTCGCGTCGAGCCGCACGGCTGCTCCGGGTGCATAATGTGAAGCCATCATACCAGGCGCCTCGATGGCGGCCGAGGCCTTCTTCTTGCGTTTGAGCTTCTTGCCGGCCACGCGCTCGATTTCGCTCGCTGCGAGACCGCCTGGCCGCAAGAGGCGCATCTCGCCATCCTCGACCTTGACGATGGTCGACTCCACGCCGACGACCGAAGCCCCGGCATCGAGAATAAGGGTAATGCGTTCCCCGAGATCGTCGTCGACATGATCGGCGCTGGTGGCGCTGATTTTGCCTGATGTGTTGGCGCTTGGTGCTGCGAGCGGTCGGTCAAAGGCACGGATCAGCTCGCCGGCAAAGCCCTTGGGCACGCGGATGCCGACCGTATCAAGTCCGGCTGTTGCCAGCGGATGGATGCCGCTATCGGGCTTGAGCGGCAGCACCAGCGTCAGCGGGCCGGGCCAGAAGGCTTCCGCGAGCTTACGCGAGATGGGGTCGAAGATGGCATAGCGCTCGGCCATGGCGAGATCGCTCATATGGCAGATCAGCGGATTGAAGCGCGGACGCCCCTTGGTCTCGTAGATCCGGGTGATGGCGGCGGGATTGGTGGCATCGGCGGCAAGGCCGTAGACCGTCTCCGTTGGCAGCCCGATCGGCAGACCCTCGGCGAGGGTTGCCGTGGCGACGTCGATCGCGGTTTGCGGATGTTCGAGAATGTCTATGTGTCGTGCCATGGCCTGCCTGCTTGCAGTTCAGGCCGTTCTTATGCCCTTCGAGTTTTCGGATCAATCGTCAAAGCTGGCGAATGATGTCGCGAAGCTGCTCGTTGCGGGCGCCAAGCAATAGAACGTTGCGGATGGCGATCTGCGGATCGTGGGTGTGGAACAGTACGCCGTTGCCGCGAATGTCGCGATTGATCGTCAGCTTCTTGTCCTCAGCCTGCTTGTCCGGGTGAACGGCGACGGCGAAATACATCCGAGAATATTTGAGGCTGATGTCTTCGAAGAAATTCTCTTCCTGGCCGATACGGGCAAAGAAATTGGCGATATAGAACGCCCAGTTCACCTGCTCATATTGTGCGAACTGTGTCCGCGCGGCTGTCACGTGGCAATAGCCGAGATGCGGCGTGTCCTTCAGCGTGTGATGGAAGATGAGCTTCGGGAAACGGATTGATTTGTGGAAGCTGTTGAGCCGGTCATGCGTCTTTTCGCCGGCATCCCTGAGCTTCAGCGCCGTGCGCTCGGCCACGTGTTCGTGACTGAGATATTCCCGCTCTTCGGCAAGCCAGTGCGGCCTGTTCCGGTTGATGCGCCCCGTGCGCAGGAATTCGCTGTGCCCTGTCGTCGGCACTACTGGCGCCGGTTCGGGGTCGGCGGGCTTCCCAGCGTCGAAATATCTGAGTTTGGCCATGCCGGATCTCGCTATGTTAGTCTCTGAGCGACATGCTAGATCACATAGCTTGAGCCGAGCTTAACCGCATCTGGGATGCTGCACTTTTAAGGAGACTGAGAAACATGCCCGGAATTACCGATCTCCAGCAGCTCCTTTCCGGCATGAAGCCGAGCCTTGCCGAGGGCGAATTCGTCTATTGCAGCGTTCCGGCGTCGATGTTGGCAGACCACATCCATCTGAGGCCGCTCGGATTCTTCCGTGAAAAGGAAGGCGTGACGCTGATCCTTCCATTGGAGACGGCCCGAGAGGCTGGATTTCCCGCGGCCCCCACCATGCGCATGATAACGCTCGAAGTGCACTCCTCTCTCGAGGCCGTAGGGTTGACCGCTGCCTTCGCAACGGCGCTCGGCAACGAGGGTATCAGCGCCAATGTGGTCGCGGCTTACCATCATGACCACATCTTCGTGCCAGCGGCCGATGCCGGTCGTGCGATGGCGGCTTTGCAAGCTCTTTCGGCCGCCCAATCGCCCTCGGTTGGTTGATCTGTCGCAATCAGAATAAAGCGTCATCGGCAAGGGTCGGGCAGCGCACCCCCCTCATGTCCCGCACCGGAATGTAAGAGGTTGAATTGCCTCTCTATATCGCCTGCAAGGGCAACCGTCCCGCTGCCCCGTTTCGGCTGTCGTCAATTTCGAAGCCGATGTCGCATTGCAGCGCAGCCGCCGCCGGTGCCGGGCGCTATGATGTTATCAATCTCAAGGTGCCGTTTGCTAGGGAGACGGAGAATTGGGAAGCCGGTCAAAATCCGGCGCTGCCCCCGCAACGGTGGTGGAGTGAGGCATGGCGGATAAAGCCACTGGGTCTGGTCGGCCTGGGAAGGTGCCATGGGGCTCTGGAAACAGGGCCGCTCCAGAGCCCGGAAACCAGCCTTGGGCACACATGGTTTACTGACCGCGGCGGGCGGTCGGACATTGCTTTGGGCCATTCCCGATGGCCTCTGCATGTCCTCTGCACGTCTCCCGGTACTGCGAAGGATAGGCAAATGGATATCGGCAGCAAAGTTCTGCGGCAATTGAAGAACCACCGGACGGGTTTGAGTCTCGAACAACCGTTCTATACCGATCCGGATTATTTCAAGCTCGATATGGAGATGATCTACTATCGCGACTGGCTGTTCATCGGCCATGATTGCGAAGTGCCGCGCGCGGGCAATTACTTCACCGTCCAGATCGGTGATTACCCGGTCGTGATTGTCCGGGGTCGCGATCAGGTCATCCGCGCTTTCCACAACAGCTGTCGCCATCGCGGCTCGCGCGTCTGCAACACCGAGCGCGGCTCCTCGGCAAAGCTCGTCTGCCCCTATCACCAGTGGACTTACGAACTCGACGGCTCGCTGCTCTTCGCCCGCCAGATGGCGGAGGATTTCGACAAGAGCCAGCACGGGCTGAAGCCGGTCCACTGCGAAAGCGTCGGCGGCTACATCTTCATTTGCCTTGCGCAGAACGCGCCGGATTTCGCTCCGGTCCGCGAGACCATCGAACCCTACATCGCGCCGCATCGCATCAGCGAAGCCAAGATCGCCTTCCAGAGCACCATCATCGAAAAGGGCAACTGGAAGCTGGTCTGGGAAAACAACCGCGAGTGCTATCACTGCGCGGCCAACCATCCCGAGCTTTGCCGCACCTTCCCGGAAGCGCCGACCGTTAGCGGCGTGCAGGGCGCGATGAACGATCCGGTGATCGCCGCACATTGGCAGCGCTGCGAGGCCGCAGGCCTGCCGAGCGAATTCAAGCTTTCTCCGGACGGCCAGTTCCGCACGGCCCGCATGCCGCTGATCGAAGGTGCCGAAAGCTACACGATGTCGGGCCAGAACGCCGTCAAGCGTCCGCTCTCGTCGGATGTGACGATCAACGGCATCGGCACCATGCTGCTGTTCCACTATCCCACGACATGGAACCACATGCTCGGCGATCACGCCATTTCCTTCCGCGTGCTGCCGATCAGCGCCGAGGAAACCGCTGTGACCACCAAGTGGATCGTCCATAAGGATGCGGTCGAAGGCGTCGACTACGATCTGGAAGAACTGACGCACGTCTGGACCGAGACCAACGACCAGGACCGCCGCATCGTCGAGGAAAACGCCTTCGGCATCCGCTCGCCGGCCTATGAGCCCGGTCCCTATTCGGAAATCCATGAAGGCGGCGTCATGCAGTTCGTCGAATGGTACACGACTTTCATGATCAACCGGCTGCAGGGCGATCAGGCCAAGCTGTCGGCGGTCGCCTGAGTATGAACATGACCGCCTCCCTTCGCCATCGACACCTCGACCAGATGCAGCCCTGGAGCGACAGGCAGCATCTGCTCGAATGTCTCTCGGTCACGCCCGAGGCGCCCGATGTGATGACCTTCACATTCGGCTCCGACAAGGACAACTGGTTCCGCTACCTGCCGGGCCAGTTCGTGACGCTGGAGCTGCCGACGGCTCCGGAGCCGGTCATGCGCACCTATACGCTGTCGTCGACACCGTCGCGGCCCTTTTCGGTCGCCGTGACTGTCAAGGCGCAGAAGGACAGCATCGGCACGCGCTGGATGTTCGAGAACCTGAAGCCGGGCATGCGCATCAAGGCTTTCGGTCCGCTCGGCGATTTCAGCCATATCCGTCATCCCGGCGAAAAGTACCTGTTTGTCTCCGCCGGTTCCGGCATTACGCCGATGATGTCGATGACGCGTTACATGGCCGACATCGCGCCGCTGTCGGACATCACCTTCGTCAATTGCTCGCGCAGCCCGACCGACATCATTTTCCGCTCCGAACTCGAATATCTCGCCCGCTTCATGCCGAACCTCAATCTCGGCCTCATCGTCGAGGGTTGTGGCCGCACCGATCTCTGGTCGGGGCTGAAGGGACGCATCGACAAGGCGAAGATCGGTCTCCTGGCTCCTGATTTCATGGACCGGACGATCTTCTGCTGCGGCCCGGAAGTCTTCATGGACGCCGTGCGCTCCATGCTGGAAGCGCATGGTTTCGACATGTCGCGCTATCATCAGGAGAGCTTCCAGCCAGCGAACGCTGCAACGCCGCTTGCGGAGGTTTCCGACGATGCCTCCGGCGAGGCCGCGACGACGATCCGCTTCACCATGGCCGGCAAGGATGTCGTCTGCGCCGCGGGCCAGACCGTGCTTCAGGCGGCGCGCGGTGCCGGTGTGCGCATCGGAGCGGCCTGCGAATCCGGGCTTTGCGGTACATGCCGCGTCATGAAGCTCTCGGGCGAAGTCGAGATGAGCCACAATGGCGGCATCCTCGATGACGAGATCGACGAGGGTTATATCCTCGCCTGCTGCTCGCGCCCGAAGACGGATGTGCAGATCGAGGCATAGCATCGACCTGAAAACCGCCTCGCCAAGCTAAAGCATGTCCCGCAAAAGTGTGCAGCGGTTTTGCGACAACGACGTGCGAAGAATCAAAGACCTGAAGCGCGAGGAGCGAATCTGAAGGATCGCTACGCGCTTTAGAAATCCTGGTAATTCAGCTCGTTGATTTCGACCGGCTTCGATTGTGGGGTCGAAGCTGTGACGACCGGGTCGATGTCGACCATGAGCGAAACGAGCGCCTGCCGCGGGCCGTTGCACATCTGCGCGAGCGCGATCGTCAGGTCCGGTGCAGGCAGGGGCTTGGCGGGCAAGAGATCACCCTGCGGCCAGATCTTGGCAAGCTGGACTTTCGTCATCGGCACGACATTCACGTCGATATCGGTAAGCGTGCCGGGTACGCGATAGGGGCAGCTTTTCTCCGAGCAATTATCCGACGAAGCAAACTGCCAGATGGCATAATTGTCCCAGTTGCCGAGCGGGAAGGTATCCTTCACATCCGGCTTGTAGCGCGCGTACCACAGCGGCAGCCGCGACAGCAGCGGATAGGTGCCCCGGTGATCGGCGATGTAGCGCGCCGTGTTGTGATTGACGTAGAGAATGGGGTAGCGCCCGGTCCTGACCTTGATGTGAGCAACGAAGATCTGCGCGTCGTCGAGCGACATGAATTGCGTGGCGTCCATGCCGTCTATGTCGAGCACCATCAGCTCGTCGGGCTGCGGATCGGCGTAGTCGAGAAAGTGATTGGCCTGGTCGATCGGATTGCCGGGCCGGCCCAGATGATAGGCGCCCCATAGCAGGCCGTTCGATTTTGCCAGAATGCGACGCGTCTGAAACAGCTCGCGGCTGACGGCGTATTTGCGCCACATCGTCCTGCAATGAGCCACCGTATCGCCACCATGATCACCGGTGCAACTGAAGCTTTCAGGTAGTCCGTCCGACGCCTTGGAGATGAAGCCGGCGATCCGCTTGTCCTGCAGAAACGCAGTCCAGTCGATGGTGTTTAGCTCGTAAGCATCGACAATCAGTGCATTTTTCGGATCGGTCCAGGGCTGGCTCTCGCCGGCCGAAGGCTTGGAGACCGGCCCCATCAGGGTCAGGATCGTCAGCAAGCTGCAAATGAGGAGGTTACTTTGCCGGTATCCTTTCATGAAATAACAGTAAGGATTGCTGGTTAATCTTGGGTTAAGAATGAAATCACTATAAATTCATCGTGGAGCCCCGCATAACTCCTTAAATTGGTAGGGATTTGAGGAACTGAATAACATGCTGTCGCGTTTCTTTCCGTCTACTCGGATATGCGACGAAGCAGACAGCGAAACCTTAATCGGGAAGCATTCCCGACATGAAACGCCTACAGGCTTGAGTCCCAAGTCGAACCAGGGAATGGAGATTAAAATGCTTGGTTTCCGTGCAAAAATCGCGACAGTCGCCATGACGGCTGCTGTTGCCTTGACGAGCTTCACACCGTCTTTTGCCATGCAGATGCCCGCCGCGCCGATCGTCAATCAGACTGCGCCCGCCCAGGCCGCCCCCGGCAACGTCGAACAGGTGCAGTGGCGCCATGGTGGCTACTATCGCCGAGGCTGGTATGGCGGCTACCGCGGTTATCGCGGCGGCTATCGTCATGGTTATCGCTATCACGACGGCTATTGGTTCCCGCTGGCAGCCTTCGGCGCAGGCGCGCTCATCGGCGGTGCAATCGCCAGCCAGCCGCGCTATTATGAGCCGGCTCCGGCCCCGAGCGCCGGCATCAATCCGCGCCATGTCGAATGGTGCGAGGGACGCTATCGTTCCTATCGCGCTTACGACAATACGTTCCAGCCAAATTCCGGCCCGCGCCGCCAGTGCTATTCGCCGTATTTCTAAGCAGCGTTTAGAGAAGTCTCGATGCCAGCCGTCCGGTTTCAGCCGGGCGGCTTTTTGTATGCTTTGCCATCAGAGAATGTTGACGCGCTTGAGCAGCCACCAGGCGAGCAGCATGGAGCCAATGATGAAGCCGATCGCATATCCGGTGCCGGCGGCGCCACCCGCTAGCGGCAGGCCGGATGTATTCATGCCGAAAAAGCCGGTCACCAATGTCGGCGGCAACAGGAACGCGGTCATGATTGACAGGACATAGAGATGCCGGTTGATCTCGGAGGCGAGTTTTGAATCGATCTCTTCGTGCAGCAGCCTGGCCCGTTCCTGCAACGCATAAATATCATGTTCTACAGCTTCCAGCCGGCCCGTCAGCCGCGCGGCGACATCCTCGAAGCCGAGCGGCATCTCTTCGTCGTCGGAGGCGCCCGCATGGCGCATCAAGGAAAGAACGGTCCGCAGATGGCGATGCAGGCGCACGATCGTCCTGCGCAGCGGCGGAAGCTTGGCGCGCTCGTCGCGCGACGTGTTGCCGTGGACGAAATCCTCGATGCCATTCAACTCTTCGCCGATCTCGATGACGACGGAGATCAAGGTCCGCTGGAATTCAACAACGATCAGCTCGAAAATATCCACCGGATTTGCAAATCGCGCCGCATTCTTTTCGATCAGCACGCGGGCCCTATCCAGGCTGCGGAGCGGCTGCAGCCGGCTGGTGATGAGCATGCGATCGTTGAATGCGAAATGCAGCCAGCCGATGTCATGGGTATTGTGGGCGAAGTCACGCTGGAAGTCGACCAGCGTGCCGAACAGCATTTGCTCGTCGACTGTAATCGCCGCATGTGTCTCATGCGTGGTCAGAGCGATGCGGGCGGCGTCGTTCAGTCCCGGCGCATCCTCGAGAAAGGCGGAAACCCGCGCATCCACGAGATTGAGATGCAGCCAGAGAAAACCTTCGTCGCTGAAGAGCGCCGAACGATCGATATCGTCGGGCAGGCGCTCCGGCTTGGCTGCACCTGGACGAAGACGATAGGCCCAGACGAAGCCGGGTATCGTATTGGCTGACGTGAGCGTGTTCATGGCGGTATCGTTCGCATTATCTGAACAGTTGCCTTAGTCTTCGTTCATGACGGTTGTTTATGCAAGTCCGTGCTTTCGCGGAATAATCGCGAACAAAAGCGCCAATGTCACAGTCATGCGGCGCGTACAAGGCGTATGTGGCCCTCGGGTTCGCGAGATAGTGGAAATCGATCGTCTTCCGATGTCAAAAATTGACGTTTACGTAAAAATAAACTAGCTATGGCCACACATGGCCGATGATCCGGGTGAGGCGGATCATTGCCAGCACCGATCCGGAGGAAATCATCATGTATAAGGCGCCTGTCGAAGAAATCGCATTCACGCTGAAACATGTCGCCGGCATGGAGCGCGCGATGGAAGACGGCATTCTCGGCGATCTCAGTGCCGATCTTGTCGATGCGATCCTGTCGGAAGCCGGGCGTTTCGCCGGCGAGGAGATGGAACCGCTTGCCGAGAATGGCGACCGGCAGGGTGCAAGGCTAGTGAACGGCAAGGTCGTTCTTCCCGATGGCTGGGAGCAGCTTTATCGCGATTGGATCGCCGGCGGCTGGAACGGCCTCACCGCGCCCGAGGATTTCGGCGGTCAGGGCCTGCCGCATATGCTGAATATCGCGGCGCTGGAAATGTGGAACTCCGCCTCGATGGCCTTCGGCCTTGCCCCGACGCTGACCATGGGGGCGGTCGAGGCACTCAGCGCGCATGGCAGCGAAGACCTGAAGAAGACATATCTGGCGAGGCTTGTCTCGGGCGAGTGGACGGGAACCATGAACCTGACGGAGCCGCATGCCGGTTCCGATGTCGGGGCTTTGCGCACGCGCGCCGAACGTCGCGATGACGGCACATATCGCATCTTCGGCCAGAAGATCTTCATCACCTGGGGCGACCACGAGGCGACGGAGAATATCATCCACCTCGTCCTTGCCCGCCTTCCGGACGCGCCCGCCGGCACGCGTGGCATCTCGCTCTTCCTCGTGCCGAAATTCCTCGTCAACGAGGATGGCTCGCTCGGCGCCCGCAACGATTATTTTGCCCATTCACTGGAGCACAAGCTCGGCATTCACGGCTCGCCGACGTGCACGCTCATCTTCGGCGATGGCAAATATGGTGCGGAAAAGGGTGCCGTCGGCTGGCTGGTGGGTGAGGAAAACAAAGGCCTTGCCTGCATGTTCACGATGATGAACAACGCGCGCCTTGCCGTCGGCATTCAGGGCGTGGCGATCGCCGAGGCAGCCACCCAGAAGGCCATCGCCTATGCCCGGGAACGGACGCAGGGCCGCGCGCCGGGGACGACTGCATCGGGCATGAGCCCGATCATCGAGCATCCCGATGTCGCCCGCATGCTGCTGACGATGAAGGCTTTGACGCAGGGCTCGCGCGCGATCTGCTACGCCTGCGCCCAGGCGATCGACATGTCGCATCGCGATCCGCAAAAGGCCCGCTACTGGCAGGAACGGGCAGCGCTGCTGACGCCGATCGCCAAATCCTTCTCCACCGATGCCGGCGTCGATGTTGCCTCGCTCGGCATCCAGGTCCATGGCGGCATGGGCTTCATCGAGGAGACGGGCGCAGCACGCCTGCTGCGCGACGCGCGCATCGCGCCCATCTACGAAGGCACGAACGGCATTCAGGCCATCGACCTCGTGACGCGCAAGCTGACGATTGCGGGCGGCGATCAAGTCCGCGGCTTGATTGCCGAGCTGCGAGATATCGCCCAGGACGTCGCCAAGTCCAATCTCGAAGGTTTTGGCGAAACGGCGCTTCGGCTCGAGGCGGCCATTGCCGATCTGGAAAAGACGACCGAGTGGCTGTTGTCGAAGCAGGCGGAAGGCGCCGTCGCCGAAGCTCTAGCCGGCGCCACGCCCTACCAGCGGCTTTTCGGCCTCGTGCTGACAGGTTCCTATCTGGCCAAGGGTGGGCTTGCCGATGCGGGGGACGGCGAGGGAGCCAAGCGCATCGCGCTCTGCCGCTTCGCTGTCGAAAATCTGCTGGCCGAAACCGCAGCCCTCTCCGATCGGGTCATCGCGGGTGCCTCCAGCCTCGAAGCCGCCCGCGCCGCATTAGCCTAAGGAAAAGCCATGACCGACCACATTCTGATTGAACGCCCCGAGACCGCGCCACACGTCCAGGTCATCCGGTTCAACCGGCCGGAAAAGAAGAACGCCATCACGCGCGCCATGTATCAGACCATGACCGATGCGCTGAAGGCGGCGGAAGCTGCACCTGAAGTCCGCGTCCACGTCTTCCTCGGAACGGAAGGCTGTTTCTCGGCCGGCAATGACCTCGCCGATTTCCTGGCCTTCGCCATGGGCGGCAACATGGGGCGCGAAGTCTTCGATTTTCTCGTCGCATTGGCGAATGTTAGAAAGCCAGTCGTCTCCGGCGTCGACGGTCTGGCGATCGGCATCGGCACGACGATCCATCTGCATTGCGATCTGACGGTTGCTTCGGATCGTAGCCTGTTCAAGACGCCTTTTGTCGATCTCGCGCTGGTTCCGGAGGCGGCCTCGAGCCTGATCGCTCCGCGTGTGATGGGCCATCAGCGCGCCTTTGCTCTGCTTGCTCTTGGCGAAGGTTTTTCCGCTGCTGCCGCCAAGGAAGCCGGCCTGATCTGGAAAGTCGCAACGCGGGAGGCGGTGGAAGCCGAGACTCTGTCGCTGGCATCAAAACTTGCCGCCAAGCCACCAGAAGCCCTTCGCATCGCACGCGACCTGATGCGCGGATCGCCGGATACAGTCCTCGACCGCATCCAGAAAGAAGCCGAGCATTTCGCTGCCCAGCTGAAAAGCGCCGAGGCCCGCGCGGCTTTCGAGGCCTTTATGAAGCGGTGAGTAATTCACCCGCCCTTATGGGGAGGTGCGAAGCCCAAAGGGCGTAGCCTCGAACCACGAGGTCAGCCAGGGAGCCTGCGGTCAAAGTTACTTCTCCAGCGCCGCGACCACCTCGACATGCGAGGTCCATAGGAACTGGTCGATCGGTGTCACGCGCGTAATGCGATAGCCGCCCTCGACCAGCAAGGCGAGGTCGCGGGCGAGCGTCAGCGGATTGCAGGAGACGGCGACGATCTTCTTGACCTGGGATCGGGCAAGCTCCTTGCTCTGGAATTCTGCGCCGGCGCGCGGCGGGTCGAAGACGACGGCGTCGTAGACTTTCAGTTCCTGCATCATCAAGGGCCGGCGGAAGAGATCGCGCCGCTCGACGCTAACGGGCTTCAGCCCTTGCGTGTTACGGGCAGCGTGATCCAATGCCGCGAGCGGCTTGTCTTCGCTTTCGACCGCATGCACGCGCCCGATCCGTGCCAGGCGAAGCGAGAAGGTGCCGCTGCCGGCGAAGAGATCGGCGATGCGTTTGGCCTTGCCGACATGGGTTGCCACCAGCTCGGCCATGGCATCCTCTGCCTGCTTGGTCGCTTGCGTGAAGGCGCCGGGCGGCGGGGCAACCTGCACACCGCCGAAATCGATCATCGGTTTTGCCGGCTCCACCAGGATCTCGCCGTTCAGCGATACGCGCGCGATGCCGCGAAGCGACAATACGGTTTCGACCGTGCTGCGGCGCTGCTTGTCCGAAAGCGATTTGATGCCATCGACGGCCAGATCGAGTCCGGTCAGGGTCTCCAGCACCGAAATGCGGAAAGCTTCGGCATTGATGGCCATCGCTGCCGCGATGGCTTTGATGGCCGGCAAGCGCGTCATGATGCCGGTAGAGGCAATGGGACATTCCTCGATGGCGACGATGTGATGGCTTTCGGCCTGGTTGAAGCCGATCAGCATGTCCTTCTCGGTCTTGCGCGCGGCGAAGACGACCCTGCGCCGCTCGCCCGGATGCGCGGCGATGATATCGTCAACCTCGGGCGTCAGGCCTTTCGAGCGCAAGGCATCGACGACGAGCTGGCGCTTGAAGGCGCGATAGGGAGCATCGGCATAGTGCTGCAGGGTGCAGCCACCGCAGGTGCCGTTGATGCCATGCGGGCCGAAATGCCGACAGTGCGGCTCCTGGCGATCCGGCGAGGCGGATGCGATCGACATCAGCGTGCCCTGGCTTTTCACCCGCGCGATGGCGACGGTTTCGCCCGGCAGCGTGAAGGGTACGTAGATTGGCCCGTCCGCGCCTTGCGCGATGCCGTCGCCCTGGCCGCCGAGCTTCTGGATGGTAACGTTTTCGGTGCTCATGGCTTGATCCCTGCGAGAAGAAATTCCTGGTTGCCGTCGCCGCCCGCGATCGGCGAGGCGATGAGGCCGAGGCTCTGCCAACCCATGTCTTCGGTGAACCAGCGCTCGAGTTCGGCGGCAACGGCCGGAGCGGAGGAGGGGTCCTTCAGGAGGCCGGCCTTGCCGATCGCATCGCGGCCGGCTTCGAATTGCGGTTTGACCAGAAGGACAGCCCGCGCGCCCGGTGCGGCAAGAACGAGTGCCGGAGCTAGCGCCAGCTTCAGCGAAATGAAGGAGACATCGGAAACGATGAAGGTGAAAGGTTCGCCGATATCCTCGGCGGTCAGGTTGCGCGCGTTCAGACCCTCGATATTGGTGACGCGCGGATCGGCCGCTATGCGCGAATGCATTTGATCGTGACCGACATCGATTGCCGTCACATGGTCGGCACCGCGCTCCAGCAGCACCTCGGTAAAGCCGCCCGTCGATGCGCCGACGTCGAGACAGTGCTGGCCCTGTGGATCGAGGCCGAAATGGTCGAGCGCCGCCACCAGCTTCAGCGCGGCGCGCGAGACGTAATCCTGCGCGGGATCGTCGATGCTGATATCGGCATCTTCGGCAAAAAGTGCGCCCGGCTTCGTCACGATCTTGCCGTTCACCGTCACCGTGCCGCGTTGGATGGCATCGCGAGCGCGTGAGCGGCTGGCGAAGAGCGAGAGGGTAACGAGGAGCTGGTCGAGGCGTTGCGGTTCGGACATCTGCTGTCCATGCCGGGCAATGCATTATGTTGCAAGCCTTTTATGCCGATATCGACATTGACGCCGGATCGCAGCCGGAGATAATCGCCGATATCAACGGGGCAAGGGCACCATGCGAGAGATCGTAGGCTATGCGGCATTAATGGCGATGTTCGCCGCTCCTGCTTTTGCGAACGACACCATGGCCGAGCTGAGCACGGGCGGCCTCGCCTATGTCCGCACCGGCGATGTCAGCATGGCCGAGGAAAAGCTCTTCATTTCGCAGGCGGAAGTACGTGTCGATTACGTCTTCGAAAACACCTCCGACAAGGATGTCGAAAGCGTTGTCGCCTTCCCGATGCCTGATATCAAGGGCGATATAGACAGCATGGTCGACGCCGGAGATGTGGATTCCGACAATTTCCTCGGCTTCACCGTGACGCAGGACGGCACGGCGATTACGCCAACCCTGCAGCAGCGCGTGTCGGTGGCCGGTGTCGACATGACGGATGAGCTGAAGGCGCATGGCGTTCCCCTGTTGCCGCTGAGTAAGGCAGCGGCGGATGCCGTCGCCAAATTGCCGCTCGACGTGCTTGAGGATTGGACCGCCCGTGGTCTGATCGCCGATGACGAATACGACAATGACGGCCAGGGCATGAAGCATCATCCGACGCCGATGTGGACGCTGCACACGACTTATTGGTGGCGTACCAAGTTCCCGGCCAAGGCCAGGATTGCCGTCGAACATCGCTACAAGCCGAGCGTCGGAGGCACCGTCGCCATCACCTTTGCCGGGGACGAGGACTATCAGAAGCAGCAGCTGGAGGCTTATCGCAGCAAATATTGCCTCGACGAGACTTTCCTGAAGACAGCGGCCAAGCTTGCCGCCGTGGCCGACAAAGGCGGCCGGAGCTATACCGAAAACTGGATCTCCTATGTGTTGACGACGGGCGCCAACTGGTCGGGTCCGATCAAGCATTTCGAGCTGACGGTCGATAAGGGCAGCCCTGAGAACTACATCAGCTTTTGCGGGACCAATGTTAAGAAGACCGGCCCAAGCACCTTTCAGATGACGGCGCAGGATTTCTATCCTGAGCACGATCTGAATATCCTGATCCTTGCTGCCGCGACCGTGAACTAGGGCAACTCCAGCAAAATGCGCGGCGCGATCTTGTGTCGGGAATTCCATGAAGACAAAGCGGTGGAGCGTTTCCGAGACGCCGCTTGAGACGGAAGTGCTGTCGGATCGCTGGGCCGTCTTGGCAAATTAAATAAATTTAAAGCCGAAGCCTCTACTCATGCCGGGGATTGCGGTGATCCGTTTTCGAGGTCGCCGCCTGCCATGAAGGCTTCGCGCGTCCGCGTCCCAATCATGCCCTCCCTGAATTCTTCGAGCATCGGCCGCATTCCTCCCAATCGCGGCCAGGTGATGCTCGCCAGGACCGGCGCTCAGGAGGCGCTCGCTCATGTTTGCGAAGAAACTCTCGTTGAATGGCAAGCTTGCCATTACGTTTACGGCCCTGATCGCCATTTTTGCCTGCGTTTCCGCGTTCATCTATGCGAAGCAGGAGGTTTCGGCCAGTGCCGCCGCCGAGCAGGCGCAATCGCAACAGCTCGTCGGTCTGATCGACGACTCCCTGCAGGCGATGCTGGAACAGGCCGTCAATCTGCGTGGCTTCCTGCTTCTGCGCAGCGACAGCACCTTTGGCGATATTTTCAATAATCGCGAACGCATGCTGAAAAGCATCGCCGCCGCCAAGCAGGCCGCGGCCGATTCTCCGGATCTGCTGCAGGCCATCGACAATATGCAGAAGGCGGCCGATCTCTACTTCCATCAGCTGGCGGAGCCGCAGGCGAAGGCCCGCAAGGAGACCGAGATGCCGCTCGACCAGATCGTCAAGATCGGTCAGAACGAAACAAAGGGACAGCTCGACGGCTTCCGCGAGGCCGCGGCCAAGATCAAGCAGGCTGCCCGCGCCAAGGCCAGCGATCTGGCCGCCGTGCAGGATGATGCCAATGCCGATCTGCGCCTCACCCTGATCGTGGGCGGCATCTTCGCATCGCTCGCCGCCGCCCTGCTTGCCTGGCTGCTGTCGCGCATGACGGTGCGCCCGATCGTCGGCATGACCGCTGCGATGGGCCGATTGGCAAACGGCGAGCACGATGTCGAAGTTCCGGCCGTCGGCCGCGGCGATGAAATCGGCCGCATGGCAGATGCGGTCCTCGTCTTCAAGCAGGCGGGTATCGAAAAGCTGCGCCTCGCCGGCGAGACCGAGCGCATGCGGGGCGATGCCGAATACCAGCGTCTGGCAAATGACGAGCGGAAAGCGCGCGAAGAGGGTGAAATCCGTTTCGCCATGGAAGCGCTCGCCGGCGGCCTCTCCGCCTTGTCGTCAGGCAATGTCGCAACCCGCCTTCACACCGGTTTCGCGCCGCAATTCGACAGCGTTCGCGCCGACTTCAACAATGCGGTCGAGAAGCTCGAGGCAGCCTTGCAGTCCGTCGGCACCAATGCCCGCGCCATCAATGCCGGCGCCGACGAGATCCGTTCAGCCGCCGACGATCTGGCGCACCGCACGGAGCAGCAGGCTGCCGCGGTCGAGGAGACGGCCGCTGCACTCGAGCAGGTCACGACTACGGTTCGCGACTCCGCCAAGCGCGCCGAGGATGTCGGCCATCTCGTCGAGCGCGCCCGCCTTGGCGCGGAGCGCTCCGGTGAAGTGGTTCGCAAGGCCGTCTCGGCCATGCAGCAGATCGAAAGATCCTCGGGCGAAATCAGCAGTATCATCAGCGTCATCGACGATATCGCCTTCCAGACCAACCTTCTGGCGCTGAATGCGGGTGTCGAGGCAGCCCGCGCGGGAGATGCCGGCAAGGGCTTTGCCGTCGTTGCCCAGGAAGTGCGTGAGCTGGCTCAGCGCTCCGCCAATGCCGCCAAGGAAATCAAGTCGCTGATCACGACGTCGAGCGATCAGGTCCATACCGGCGTGTCGCTCGTCGGCGAGACCGGCAAGGCGTTGGAATTGATCGTCTCCGAAGTACAGGAGATCAACCGTCATGTCGGCGCGATCGTCACTGCGACCCGCGAACAGTCGACCGGCCTGCAAGAGATCAACACGGCAGTCAACAACATGGATCAGGGCACGCAGAAGAATGCCGCCATGGTCGAGGAGCAGACCGCTGCAAGCCATGCGCTCGCCCGCGAAGCTGCGGCCCTCAACGAGCTGCTTCAGCAGTTCCGTCTCGGCAATGCCGCGCAGGCCGCACCCGTGCGGCCGGCCGCGGCAACGCCACGCTCAAGGCCGGTCGCTTCGCCGGCCCGCGCGTTGGGCCATACCGTTGCCAAGGCATTTGCCGGAAAGGCGACAGCGACGGCCGCCGCCGCGCGGGACGACTGGGAAGAATTCTGAGCTCTGACCGATCACCGGCCTGCGGGAATATTTCCGTAGGCCGGTGCACCGCGAATCACCTTCGTGAATTCTACCGGCCCGTCGCTTCGCGGCGGGCCTCGTCGTTTTTTGCACAGCTTATATAAGGCCGTCCTCCGCCAAAGCTTGTCCGAGTTTGGGGCAGCCGCACCGCAGCCGGGAGGCTCTTTGCCCCGTGGAACAGGGCGTTCGGGTCAGGAGCGTGTTTTCGGGCAGTCATCCTTTGGTCAAGATCTATTAAATATTTGATCGGCAGCGGGCTTGCTCTGAGCGATGAACCGCCATTTCTATAAAACGCAGGATGACCGCCGAGGGAGATTCGAATGGGACAGCTCGTCCGAGTTCCGGCCAACGAGACACAAAGACTTCTGGCCGTACGCTCCCTGAATGCGATTCACAGCAGTCCGACTCCGGAGCTCGCGATCCTTGCGGAACTGGCAAGAGGCGTGTTCGAGACACCCTATGCGGCGATCAACATCATCGATGAGGACTGGCAGCGTATCGCAGGGCAGGCGGGCTTGAAGATCGCTGAATGCTCCCGCGATATGTCGATCTGCACACGGGTCGTTTTCGACGACGAAATGCTCGTCATCCCCGATCTCGCAGACGACCCGGAGTTGGGAAACTTCTCTTTCGTCATCGAAGATCCGCGGTTCCGTTTTTATGCGGGCGCACCCGTGCGGCTGGAAGGTGGCTTGCCCGTGGGCGCTTTCTGCATTCTCGATCAGAAGCCGCGACAATTCTCGCCAGACGAAGAGCAGAAGCTGACACGGTTTGCACAGATCGCTGGCGCACTTCTGCGGCTACAGAAGACAAATCTGCTGATGGGGATAGCCGAGAATGGCTTGCGCACGGCCGCGATGACGGACCCGTTGACCCGTTTCCTCAATCGCTCGGCGCTTGAGGCGATCGTCGATGGCGCGCTGAGCACGGCGGTTGCAACCGGCAGCAATTTCGGCGTCCTCTATCTCGACATGGACGGCTTCAAGTCGATCAATGATCGCTTCGGTCACAATGTTGGTGACGAGGTTCTGTGCGAGGCTTCGGCGCGCATTCGTTCGGTCGTCCGCGCGGACGATATCGTTGTGCGCATGGGAGGCGACGAGTTTGCGATCTTCGTTCCGGATTCGCCCGACAGAAATGCGCTTGTGGCCCTGTCCGAACGGTTGCTTGCCGCCTTCAGGACGCCCTTTGCGGTGGACGGCGTGTCTATCTTCGCAAAGCTCAGCATCGGCGCTGCGCTTGCGCCGCACGATGGGGCGACGCGGGCGTTGTTGTTGAGGAATGTCGACTCAGCGCTTTATCAGGCAAAGGCCGCCGGCCGCGATCGCGTCGCGGTCTTCAACGTGCTTGATGCCTGATATGTCCGGACCTGATGGCATCAGGCAGCGGTAGAGCCGCTTGATTCTGGTGCTTACGCAGTTGCCTCGACGATACGGCCGTGGCCGAGAGCGCGGAAGACCGTCTGGACGATGCCGACGCGATCGAGGCCGGCCATCGCGTTCATGGCTTCGGGCTTGGCCTGTTCCACCCAGATATCGGGCATGACGAGCGAACGCACCTTCAGCCCGTGGTCGAGCAGACCGTCATTCGCAAGGAAATGCATGACCTGACTGCCAAACCCGCCGACGGAGCCTTCCTCGATGGTGATGAGGATCTCATGGTGGGCGGCAAGCTGGCGGATCAGGTCGTGATCGAGCGGCTTGGCGAAGCGTGCGTCCGCAACCGTCGTCGAAAGTCCGGCAGCATCGAGATCCTCTGCCGCGAGCAGGCTATCGGCCAGGCGCGTACCGAAGGAGAGCAGAGCTACCTTCGAGCCTTGCTTGACCACACGTCCCTTGCCGATCTCGAGGATCTGGCCGCGTTCCGGCAGATCGACGCCGACGCCTTCGCCGCGCGGATAACGGAAGGAGATCGGGCCGAGATCATAGGCGGCGGCGGTGCGTACCATATGCTTGAGCTCCGCCTCGTCAGCCGCGGCCATGACGACGAAGCCCGGCAGCGTCGCCAGGAAGGCGGTATCGAAGGAGCCGGCATGCGTCGGGCCATCGGCGCCGACGAAGCCGGCGCGATCGATGGGGAAGCGGACCGGCAGGCCCTGGATTGCCACGTCATGCACCACCTGGTCGTAGGCGCGCTGCAGGAAGGTGGAATAGAGGGCGGCAAAGGGCTTGTAGCCTTCGGCTGCAAGGCCGGCCGCGAAGGTCACGGCATGCTGCTCGGCGATGCCGACATCGAAACAGCGCTTGGGGAAGAATTCCTGCAACTTGTCGAGGCCGGTGCCGTTCGGCATGGCGGCGGTGATGCCGACGATCTTCTCGTCGAGCGTCGCTTCCTGCACCAAAGCGTCCGCAAAGACGCTTGTATAGCTCGGCGCATTCGGCTTCACTTTGGTCTGCGCGCCGGTGATGACATCGAACTTGTTGACGCCATGATATTTGTCGGCAGCCGCTTCGGCCGGGGGATAGCCCTTGCCCTTCTGCGTCACGACATGGATCAGCACTGGTCCCTGCGCATTGTCGCGCACATTGCGCAACACCGGCAGCAGGTGCTCGAAGGAATGACCGTCGATCGGGCCGATATGGTAGAAGCCCATTTCCTCGAACATGGTGCCGCCGGTCACGTAGCCCCGTGCGTGCTCGACCGCCCGCGTGATGGCGCGATCGACCTTCTTGCCGAGATAGGCGGTCAGCTTCTTGCCGAAATCCCGGAAGCCCATATAGGTACGGCCGGAGGCGAGGCGAGCGAGATAGGCGCTCATAGCTCCCGTCGGCGGGGCGATCGACATGTCGTTGTCGTTGAGGATAACGATCAGCCGCGCATCGAGCGCGCCGGCATTGTTCAGGGCTTCATAGGCCATGCCGGCCGACATCGCGCCGTCGCCGATGACGGCGATGACGCGGCGGTCGGTCTTGTCGAGCTCGGCAGCCACCGCCATGCCGAGACCGGCGGAGATGGAGGTCGATGAATGTGCGGCGCCGAAGGGGTCGTATTCACTCTCGGCCCGGCGCGTGAAACCGGAAAGGCCGCCTTCCTGGCGCAGCGTGCGGATTCGGTCGCGACGCCCGGTCAGGATCTTGTGCGGATAACACTGATGCCCGACATCGAAAATCAGGCGATCGTTCGGTGTATCGAAGACGCTGTGGATGGCGATCGTCAGCTCGACGACGCCGAGGCCGGCACCGAGATGTCCGCCGGTGCGCGATACCGCATCGATCATCTCGTCGCGCACTTCGCGGGCGAGCTGCGGCAATTCCCGGTCCTCCAGCTTTCGCAGGTCGGAAGGATATTGGACCTGGTCCAGCAGTGGCGTCTTTGGCATTTGTGTCAAGGCTGATGCCTCTTTCTTGCTATTCTTGGGCGACCGTCCGCCTTTACTTCAAAACAGATTGCGACAAAAGACGCCGAATTCAAGGTGATCCCGAACAAGAAACATGTGGGATTGTTATGAACCCGTTAGCCTTCCGGCAGAGGAATGAACTCTTCTTCGTCGCCCGGCACGATATCGAAGCGGCCGGTGCGCCATTCCTCCTTGGCCTTTTCGATGCGCTCCTTTGAGGACGAGACGAAATTCCACCAGATATAGCGCTTCGAATTGAGCGCCGCACCGCCAAAAAGCATGAGATGACAGCCTTTTTCGGCGGCTTCCAGCGTAATCGCATCGCCGGGACGGAAAACGAGGAGTTGATCCTGTTCGAAACGGTCGCCGGCGACGATGAGCGAACCGGAGAGAATATAGACGGCGCGCTCCTCGTGCGCTGCCCCAAAAGGAAACGTCTTGTTCGGCTGGAGCTGCAGATCGACGTAAAGCGTATCGGAGAAGGATTTGACCGGCGATTTCAGGCCTTCGAATTCGCCGATGACAACGCGTCCGGTCACTCCGCCATCGGCGATGACAGGCAGATCGCCTTTCTCCGTGTGCGCGAATGCGGGATCGATCTCTTCCTTATCGTCAGGCAGGGCGAGCCAAGTCTGCAGGCCGGACATGGCGAAGGGATGGTCGCGCAGGTTTTCCGGCGTCCGCTCGGAATGCACGATGCCGCGCCCGGCCGTCATCAGGTTGACGTCGCCGGGGCGGATGACCTTGGCCGTGCCGAGGCTGTCGAGATGGCGGATCTCGCCGTCGAACAGGTAGGTGACGGTGGAAAGCCCGATATGCGGATGCGGGCGGACATCGACCGCCTGGCCGGGCCGGAAAATTGCCGGGCCCATGCGGTCGAAGAAGATGAACGGCCCGACCAGCCGCCGCCGGCTGCTCGGCAGCGCGCGGCGTACGGAAAAACCGCCGAGGTCGCTGGTGCGGGGAATGATGAGGTTCTCGATCGCGTCGCAGGCGAAGGCGTCACCGGCCTGCGGATCGTTGCCTGGGAAGAAGGACATATCGGTTCTCCTTTCGGTTGGACCTCAACCTACCGGGAATATTCCTCAAACTCAAATTTTCCCGTCCGCCATCAGGCGCCATCAAGAGGTTCGGTGCCCTGAGGCTTGCCGGTGCGGTCGAGCCGGATCTTCTCGATGCGGTTTTCCGCGGCCGAAAGCAGTGCTTCGCAATGCTTCTTCAGCGCTTCGCCGCGCTCGTAGATGGCGATGGATTCGTCCAGGGCCACATCGCCGCGTTCAAGGCGGGCAACGATGCTTTCAAGCTCCGCCACGGCCTTCTCGAAGGAATAGCCCGAAACATCTGCCTTGGCGTTCTCGCTCATTATCAACCTCTCATCATGCGTAGAATATGCATCCCCGCCGACTCGGCGAGACCTTCCAGATCATAGCCGCCTTCGAGCAGGCTGACGACCCGGTTCTTGGCGCTGCGGTCGGCAACCTCGAGCAGCCGCCCCGTCGCCCAGTCGAAATCCTCGCCCGTCAGGTTCAATTGCGCTAGGGGATCGCGGTGATGGGCGTCGAAACCGGCCGAGATGATGATGAGATCCGGGCTGAAGTCTGTCAGTGCCGGCAGCACGCGCGATTTGAAGGCCTCGCGGAAATGGTCGCCGCCCGTATTGGGCGAAAGCGGTGCGTTGACGATGGTGTTGTGCTCCCCACGCTCGTCCTTCTTGCCGGTGCCCGGATAGAGCGGCATCTGATGGGTGGAACAGAAGAGGACGGAGGGATCGTCCCAGAAAATATCCTGCGTGCCGTTGCCGTGGTGCACATCCCAGTCGACGATGGCGACGCGTTCGGCGCCATGGGCCTTTTGCGCGTGGCGCGCGGCAATCGCGGCATTGTTGAAGAAGCAGAAGCCCATGGCCTTGGTCTTCTCGGCATGGTGTCCGGGCGGGCGGGCCGCGACGAAGACATTGTCGGCAGCCCCGGAAAAGACGTCATCGACCGCCGCCATGGCGCCGCCGATACCGTGCATGATCGCCTGCAGCGTCTTCGGGCTGGCATAGGTGTCGGCTTCGAGCTGGTTGATCTCACCCTCGTCGCCTCGGTCCGGCATCGATCGCAGCACGAAATCCAGATGTTCTTCGGGATGCGCAAGCAGGATCGCGTCCTCATGGGCGGGCGGCGCCTTTCGCCGGTCCAGCCGCTCGAAATTCGGGTGCTCCAACGCGATGTTCAGCGAGCGCAGCCGATCCGGTCGCTCGGGATGGCCAGGCGGAACAATATGTTCAAGAAAGATCGGATGTTCGTAAAGACGTGTGCTCATGGGACCAACCTATAGATGAGGTGTGACGCCTATTAAAAGGACATGGACCATGTCACTACAATGTCAACAATCCATCTTAACCACTTTGGCATGGCGCCGTTTACTTATCGAGGCGCGGTGTTAAGCTTTCATTAAGGTCAGTATGGCGTCGGCCAGGGTTGTTGCGTTATGGCGAGAGTAGAACGATCCGATGTCATCGAGGTAAGGGTGCCGCCGCGCGATGTCGACCGGCACGGCCAGATGTTTATCGCCTCCTACATCTCGCAGGCGGAAACCGCGCTTTCGAATTTCTGGCGCACCCGGCCGCTGGTCGACGACGAACCCATCTACATTGCCAAGAAGGCGTCGTGCTCTCTGCACCGCGCCTTGCATTATGACGATCTCGCCCGCTTCTCGGTCAGCGTCAACAAGATCGGCGGCAAGTCGATCGGTTTCATGGTCGCAGTCGAAACCGGCAACGAATTGGCGGCGGAGGTTGAAATTCTCTGGATGGCGGTGCGTGGCGACGAGCACGACCCGGTTTCGCTTCCGGAAGATACGCGTGACTGGCTCTATAAATATCTGGCCTGAGAGCTGCTAAGCGGCGCGTCGTTGCCGCAAAACCGCTGCGCACTTTTACCTGCCGTGCCTTAGCTCCGCTGCGGCAACAGCGGATAGCCCACCATCACCGCGCGGCCGACGAGGGCTGCGACGACGGCCTTGACGACATCGCCCGGCACGAAACCCAGCGACCCGAGAAAGGCTTTGCTGAAGCCGACATTAACGGCAAGCCAGGCGATGCCGAACGCATAGAGCACCACCACGCCACCGGCGACGGCGGCAATGAAGAAGCCGACGCCTTGGACGAGACCGCTCTGTTCCGGTTTCACCAGCTGCTCCGACAGATAACCGGTGACGAAGGCTGCGAAAATCCAGCCGACAAAGAAACCGGCCGTCGGGCCTGCAAACACCGCAAGGCCGCCGCGACCGCCCGACAGGACAGGCAGGCCGATCGTCACGAGCACGACCACCAGTAACACCGCGATCGTACCGCGCTTGGCGCCAAGGACCACGCCGGCAAGCATGACGCCGAGCGATTGGGCGGTGATCGGAACCGGGATGATGCCGATCGGGATCGGCGGCAAGAGGCCGAGCGCCACGATGATAGCGGCAAACAGCGCCGAGAGGACGAGATCGCGGGTGTTCATGACGGCTCCTTCGGAAAAAGACCTATGTTCATTGACGCCGAATGCCGCGCGCGTCAATCGCGGCGGCGATATTGTCCGCATCTCGCAGTGTCAGGATGATGAGCGGCGTAAGCGTCGTCGCCAGGCGAACCTTGATCCCGCGCGCCTGATGCGCTTCACGGATAGCATCATAGCGATCGAGGATTTCCGGCACGAAACGGATGACGAGGCCGATCGCAAGCCCGATATCGGCGGCCTTGAGCAGGCCAAGCCTTTCGAGCGGCATGGCGAGCGCCGTGATCTCATCAATGAAAGCTGACATCGATGTCGTCGCCGTCACGGTTGCGGCAAACAGTGCGAGCGCCGTCAGGCGTAGCGCAGTGACGATCGCCGCGTGCAGCGGGCCGACGAGGGCGGCGAAAATCGCGAGGACGGCAATCGAGATGAAGATGGGTCGCAGCCGCTTCAACGCTTCTCCAAATGGCAGGCCGCTGCGAAGATAGACGGCTGCACCGACAAGGTTTGCGCAGGCCAGCAGGGGGATGGATTGGGTCAGGAAGAGCAGGACGCCGAGTGCGGTCAGCGCGAGCAGTTTTACGCGCGGCGAAAGCCGATGCAGCCAGGTATCGACATCGACATGCAATGTCTGCATCAGGCGGCCAGCTCCCTGTAACGCGCAATCGCTTCCCCCGCGGGCGCATCGGCGAGGAGCCGACCCTGATCGAACAGCAGCACCCGCTCGAAATCCTCGAGCAGCGGCAGATCATGGCTGATGACGATGACGCTTTCCGGCAGGCCCATGACGGTCTTCTGCACCAGCGCCCGGTTCTTCAGATCGAGCTGGTTGGTTGGCTCGTCGAGAATGAGGATGTCGGGACCCGTTACCAGCACCGAGCAGAGGGCCGCCATCTGCAACTCGCCGCCGGAAAGCTCATGCGCGCGCCGCGAACCGAGATGGCTGGCGCCGAAGCGCCCGAGAACGCCTTCGACCGCTGCATTGATCTTCGCCTTGTCGTATCCGCGCGCTTTCAGCCCATAGGCGATGTCGTCGCGCACGATAGGCAGGATGATCTGGTTCTGCGGCGACTGGAAGATATAGCCGACCTTGCCAAGCACCTTGGCGGCATCGCTGACCGTGTCGAGGTCATTGACGGTGACGCGCCCCGTCGTTGGCTTGACGAGCCCGTTGATCAACCGTGCAAAGGTCGTCTTGCCGGAACCGTTGAGGCCGATCACGCCGATGCGGCGCTCCCGAAGCGTCAGGCTGAGCGGCGACAGCGCAGTACGCGCGCCGTAATTGACGCCGGCATTGTCGAACCGAATATCCAAGCGGCTTTCCTATTCCGTGGCACAGTCGCGGAGCTATAGCGCATTGCGTCGATTTATCAAATCAACGCCTCTTTGAAAGCATGGGAATTTATGCCTATGATCGCGCCATGACGAATCTGCTCTCGAATCGCGATGCCCGCCGCGTGTTCCTTGCCAAGCAGGGGCTCGCCAATCCACCGAACCGCGCCTTGACCAAGGCGGGCCTGCTGCAACTCATCCACGACATCGGCTTCGTGCAGGTGGACAGTATCGCCACCGTCGAACGCGCCCATCATCAGATCTTGTTTTCTCGCAACCAGACCTATCGGCGCGAGCATCTGACGGAGCTTCTGGAAAAAGACGGCGCGCTCTTCGAGAACTGGACGCATGACGCCTCCATTCTGCCGAGCGCCTTCTTCGTCTATTGGAAGCACCGTTTCCGCCGCGAGGACGAGGCGATCATCGCGCGCTGGCGCAAATGGCGCGGGGAGGGCTTCGAGGATGCCTTCGAGGAAACCTACGAGCGCGTGCTGAAGAATGGCGCGATCACCGCGCGCGAGGTCAAGGCGGAGGATCATGTCTCCGGCGGCTGGTGGAACTGGCATCCCAACAAGACGGCGCTCGAATATTTCTGGCGCACCGGCAAGTTTGCGATTGCCGGTCGCACCAACTTCCAGAAGGTCTATGATCTCGTCGAACGCGTGCTGCCGAGCCATTTCCATGAGCCGGAAGTCGAGCACGACGAATTCGTCGATTGGGCCTGCCGCAGCGCGCTGCAGCGCCTTGGCTTCGCCACCTCCGGCGAGATTGCCGCCTTCTGGGATCTGGTGACGCCGCAGGAAGCCAAGATCTGGGTCGAGACGCATCGCGACGAACTGACCGAAGTGCTGATCGAACCTGCCGGCGGCGGCAAGCCTCGCCCTTCTTTCGCCTATCTCGATTTCCACGACACACTCGACAACCACGCCGAAGCGCCGGCACGCATTCGCGTTCTCAGCCCCTTCGATCCGACCTTGCGCGATCGCAACCGCACCGAACGCCTCTTCGGCTTCTTCTACCGCATCGAAATCTTCGTGCCCGAGCCGAAGCGCGAGTACGGCTATTATGTCTTCCCGCTCCTGGAAGGAGACCGTCTGATCGGCCGGATCGACATGAAGGCTGACCGCAAGGCAGGCACCCTTGACGTCAAGCGCCTGTGGCTGGAGCCTAGCGTCAAGGCATCGGCTGGCCGGCTGGAGAAGCTGGAAGCCGAGTTGGAACGCGTCGCCCGCTTCACCGGCGTTGAAAAGGTTGTTTTTCTCGAAGGCTGGCGGGGATGACTACCTCCCCCTTGAGGGGGGAGGTCGCGCGAACGCGCGGGTGGGGGTGACAGTTGGTTGACTGAGGTGGCCGAAGCGATCACCCCACCCCGGAGCTTCGCTCCGACCCTCCCCCTCAAGGTGAGGGTGGCGTCAGCAGATTTCCGCTTTGGTGATCTTGATGCCGAATTTTTTGAAGCCGACATGACGTTGCTTGCTGTTGCCAATCTGTAGCAAAATCACTTCCTGGGGTTCCAGCTAGGCGTCAAACAGAGGGGAGGGGCCATTGTCGTTGCCAATTCTCGAAGGCCGCAATGTCAGGCTCCGTCAGCCATGTGACGGAGATGCCGATGTGCGTTTCTCCTTGGGCACGAATGCCGAGATTTCGGAAATGTACGGTATCAACAAGGAAGACATCAAGCCTGTGACCAGAGAGGGCGCGGCTAGATGGGTACAGCTGTTTGCCGAGCGCCCATATGCCTGGGTCATCGAAATCAACGGAGTCTTTGCCGGAGAAATCAGACTGGACAACGTCAACGCGCTGGACAAGCGCGCGACGATGGCCATCGGCATCAGCAATCCCGCCTTGCTCGGCAAAGGTTTTGGCACCGAAGCGATCACTCTTCTGCTGCAGCACGCCTTTGGCGACATGGGGCTGCATCGCATCGGAATACGCGTGCTCGCCTATAACAAGCGTGCCATCCGCGCCTATGAAAAGTGCGGCTTCATCATCGAGGGACGGGAGCGTGAGACGGCTTACGTCAACGGCAGCTGGCACGACGACATCATGATGGGCCTGCTGGATCGCGAGTTTTTGTCAAAGGGATTGTGAGGTCGTTGTGAAAGCGGTCTTGCAATGCCATCGCCTAAAATGCTTGCGGTAGGGCAAAAGCGGATGCGCCGCGCTTTATTTGGTCTATCAAAAATCAAAGTGTAGGGGGTTACTTGCCTGCCTATCTCACCGGCAATTCATAGCTGTGTTTCAGCGTTTCCATCGGCACATCCGTCTTGACGTTCAGCACGCTGGGGATACGGGTCAGATAGTCGGCCTGGAAGCGCCAGTAGCTATGCAGGTCCGTGGTGACGATCCGCAGGATTGCATCGCACTCCCCGGTCGTCAGGTGGCATTCGACCACTTCCGGAAATCGCCGTATGGCCTCGCCGAACTGAACCGTTATCTCGGCGTCCTGCGTCTTGAACCAGACGCGCGCAAAGACGGTAAGACCAGCGCCGACTTTTGTGGGATCAAGCACGGCAACATAGTGGTCAATAACACCAGCTTCCTCCAGCAACCGTACCCTGCGCAAGCAAGGCGAAGGCGACAAGCCGACCTCCTTGGCCAATTCCACATTGGAGATACGCCCATTTCGCTGAAGCACTCGCAAGATACGGCGATCGATATCATCCAGATTCATTGGCGCTTTAAGCCTCATAATCGAGGAAATTTGGCACTTTATGCCAAATTTCGCTGTCTGCTCGCTTTCTTCGCAAGGTCATTGCGTAGTGGTTAGCTTAACATTCCATCCATCCAATACGAAGATGGAAACGCAATCATGCCGAAAAAGCTCAAGAAGATCGTGCTCTCCTATTCAGGCGGTCTCGATACCTCGATCATCCTGAAATGGCTGCAAGAAACCTATAAGTGCGAAGTGGTGACCTTCACCGCCGATCTGGGCCAGGGCGAGGAGCTGGAACCAGCAAGGAAGAAGGCCGAGATGCTGGGGGTCAGGGACGTCCGGATTGTGGATGTCCGCGAAGCGTTCGTGCGCGACTTCGTTTTCCCGATGTTCCGCGCCAATACGCTTTACGAAGGCCAGTATCTTCTTGGCAGCTCCATTGCCCGTCCGCTGATCGCAAAGCATCTTGTCAGCATTGCCCAGGAGGTCGGCGCCGATGCGATTGCCCACGGAGCGACCGGGAAGGGCAATGACCAGGTCCGCTTCGAGCTGACCGTCAATGCTCTTGATCCTTCGATCGAGATTGTCGCCCCATGGCGCGAATGGGCCATTCAGTCCCGGGCGCAACTGATTGATTATGCCGAAAGGCATCAGATCCCCATCCCCAAGGACAAACGCGGGGAAGCGCCTTTCTCGATCGATGCAAATTTGTTGCATACCTCGACCGAAGGCAAAGTGCTCGAAGATCCCGCCGATATCGCGCCGGATTACATCTATCAGCGCACGGTCGATCCTATGGATGCACCCGATCTGCCGGAGGCCATCACCATTGGCTTCGAGATGGGCGATGCAGTTTCCCTCAATGGTGAGAGGCTGTCGCCGGCCGCGCTGCTAACTTTACTCAACGAATTCGGTGGTAGGCATGGAATTGGCCGGCTCGATCTCGTTGAGAACCGCTTTGTCGGCATGAAATCGCGCGGGGTCTACGAGACACCCGGCGGTACGATTTTGCTGGCGGCTCACCGGGGGATCGAGTCGATCACGCTGGACCGCGCAGCTGCTCATCTGAAGGATGAGATCATGCCGCGTTATGCGGAGCTGATCTACAATGGCTTCTGGTATTCACCGGAGCGGGAAATGCTGCAGGCGCTGATCGATATGAGCCAAACCTATGTGACCGGCGAAGTGACGGTCAGACTCTACAAGGGGTCGGCGAGCGTCATCGCCCGCAATTCTCCTCATTCGCTCTACTCCGCCGACCTTGTCACTTTCGAGGAAGGCTCGGGCAGCTACGACCATCACGATGCCGAAGGATTTATCAAACTCAACGGGTTGCGCCTTAAGAACTGGGCCGCACGTAATAGCAAATCGGGCCAGCAAGGCTGGGCGCAAAATTCATAAGCGCAGCGGAAATGAGCCGGGCTTGAGGAAGCGGACTGCATCAACACCTCCCTCTTGAGGGGGGCGGTCGCGCGGGTGACAGTTGGTTGAGCTCGGCAAGCCGCAGCGATCACCCCACCCCGGAGCTTCGCTCCGACCCTCCCCCTCAAGGTGAGGGTGAAAGTCAGCAGATTTCCGTCTTGGCGATCTTGATGCCAAAACCTTCGAGGCCGACATAGTGGCGTTCGCGGCTGGTGAGCAGCTTGATCGAGCTGACGCCGAGATCCTTGAGGATCTGTGCGCCCAGGCCGATTTCCAGCCATTCGCTGTCGCGTGTCTGGGCTTCGGCATGAGCCTCGCGGCCAGCCTGGCGCGATTTGCGGCCGTTGTCGATATGGCCGACGCCGACGGAGCCTTCGCGCAGATAGACGATGATGCCGCGACCCTCTTCGGCGATCTTCTTCATGTAGAAATCGACCGGGCTGTTCTTGCCGAAAATGTCCTCGGCGACGTTTTCCGGATGCAGGCGGACCGGGATGTCGATGCCGTCGCGGATATCGCCGAAGACGACGGCGAGGTGCTGCATCGGGTCCCAGGGCAGCGAATAGGTATGGGCGCGCGCCTTGCCGAACGGCGTCTCGACATCGAAGCTGGCGCCGAGTTCGATCAGCGTTTCCTTGCGCTGGCGATAGGCGATGAGGTCGGCGACGGAGACGAGCTTCAGCCCGTGCTGCTCGGCAAAGCTCACCACCTGCTGGCCACGCGTCACCGTGCCGTCGTCATTGACGAGTTCGCAGATGACGCCGATCGGCGGCAGGCCGGCAAGCTTGCAGAGATCGACGGCGGCTTCGGTATGGCCGGAACGCATCAGCACGCCACCCTCGCGGGCAACGAGCGGGAAGATATGGCCGGGAC
The DNA here is from genome assembly GCA_000799755.1 of Martinezella tropici. Lineage (GTDB taxonomy): Bacteria > Pseudomonadota > Alphaproteobacteria > Rhizobiales > Rhizobiaceae > Rhizobium > Rhizobium tropici_A. The sequence goes on along the minus strand of JUHI01000001.1, from coordinate 678,315 downwards.
GGACGAAATCTGTGGGACCGACATTCGGGTTGGCGAGATTGCGCACCGTCAGCGTGCGATCGTCGGCGGAAATGCCCGTCGTCGTGCCATGCTTGAAGTCGACCGATACGGTGAAGGCTGTGGTATGCGCGGAATCGTTTTCCGCCACCATGGCGTTCAAGTTCAGGCGCTTGGCCTCCTCGCGCGGCATCGGCGTGCAGACGATGCCGGAAGTGTGCCGAACGATGAAGGCCATCTTGTCGGGCGTGCAGTGAACGGCGGCGACGATCAAGTCGCCTTCGTTTTCACGGTCGTTATCGTCCATGACGACGACGATCTCGCCGGCCTCGAAGGCCCTGATAGCATCGACAACACGCTTCTGGTCGTAAGGCATCTCGAAATTCCTATCTCTCTCGGCCCGTCTGGCCGCGATCCCTCAGATAATGGTCGGCAACGGCACAGGCAACCATGGCCTCGCCGATCGGCACGGCACGAATGCCGACGCAGGGATCGTGGCGGCCCTTGGTGCGCACATCGACATTGTTTCCGTCCGCGTCGATCGATTGGCGTTCCGTCAGGATCGAGGAAGTCGGCTTGATGGCGAAACGAGCGATCACCGGCTCGCCGGTGGATATGCCGCCGAGGATGCCACCGGCATGATTGGAGAGGAAAATCCGCTTGCCGTCGTTGCCCATGCGCATCGCATCGGCATTCTCCTCGCCGGTCAGTTCGGCGGACGCGAAGCCTTCGCCGATTTCGACGCCCTTGACGGCGTTGATCGACATCAGCAGCGAGGCGATATCCTGGTCGAGCTTGCCATAGATCGGCGCGCCAAGACCCGCTGGCACGCCTTCGGCGACGACTTCGACGACAGCGCCGATCGAGGAGCCTGCCTTGCGGATGCCGTCGAGATATTCTTCCCACACCGGCACGATTTCGGGATCGGGAGCGAAGAACGGGTTCTGGTCGACCTGCGCCCAATCCCAGTTGGCGCGGTTGATCTTGTGCTTGCCGATCTGCACCAGCGCACCGCGGATCGTCACACCGGGCACGACGAGGCGGGCGATGCCGCCGGCGGCGACGCGCGCCGCCGTTTCGCGGGCCGAGGAGCGGCCGCCGCCGCGATAGTCGCGGATGCCGTACTTGACGTCATAGGTATAGTCGGCATGGCCGGGGCGATAGCGCCTCGCGATCTCGCCATAATCCTTCGAGCGCTGGTCTGTGTTTTCGATCAGCATCGAGATCGGCGTGCCCGTTGAGATCATGGTCTCGCCGTCCTCGTCGAACATCACACCGGACAGTACCTTGACCAGATCGTCCTCGCGTCGCTGTGTGACGAAACGGGACTGGCCTGGCTTGCGCTTGTCGAGCCAGACCTGAAGATCCTCGAGCTTGAAGCGGAGGCCGGGAGGGCAACCGTCGACGACGCAGCCGAGTGCCGGCCCGTGGCTTTCGCCCCAGGTGGTGACGCGGAAGAGGTGACCGAATGTATTGTGCGACATGAAAAACGACCGGATTGGTGCAGCCTGACGGGCAGGCCGCGTCTTGTCTCTTGCAATTTCGGCCCACTCATAGAGCATGATGCCGAAAAGTGTAAGCGATTTTCGGGCGACGTCACGCTCTACCTATTTGATTCCAGTGCCAGATGATCGAGGCCGGTCGGGTCTCGATCATCTGGCGGAGCCAAAATGCCGGCAAGACAAAATCTTTCTTTCCAGCAGACCCGAAACGGTTGCCGTTGCCACCTTCCGTTGCGCCATCATTATGGTAAACAAAGATTAATCCCTGCTGTGGATTGTGACGATGCATTCACCAATTGGGCGAGCAAGGCCACTATTGCGGGCAACTTCCGCCATATTCGCAGTGTTCTTTACGACGCATAAGAAATCACAATTGAATTTGACCTGAAGGGTAACGACGATGCGCTTTTTTGTAGCGACGCTTTTGGCCACGGCAAGCTTGCTTGCGCCCGTCGCAGGCTTTGCCGAAAGCGCGGATGTCGAGGCTGTCATCAAGAAGGTCGATACCAAAAATTACAGCATCACGCTGGATGACGGCAAGAACTATCAGGTGCCGGAGGATTTCGATTTCAGCGGCCTGCAGGCGGGCGTGAAGGTCGTCGTCTTCTATACCGAAGTCGATGGCAAGCGCGTCGTCAACGACCTCGATATCGTTCAGTAAATAACGCTGCCGCCGGGCAACCGGCGATCCGGGCGGATTGTCCGCATCTAAAATGATTGTTCTTCCATGATCCCAGAGTACGCAGCCATCTGCGCCTGATCGAGGACAGTCCTACATCCAACCGATGATCTTCATTTCGGGATCGACTTTCAGGATCTGGTCCTGATGGATCGGGATTTCCGCCGCCTCTTCCTTGTCGACATCGCCGATCAGACGAAACAGCGTGCGGATGACGCCGCCATGTGTGACGCAGACCGTGGGGCGATCGACCGATGCCAGCCATGAGCCGATACGCCAGGAAAGGATTTCATAGCTTTCGGCGTCATCGCCTGGCGGGATGAAATCCCATTTGTTTGCCTTGCGTTCGGCAAGCCTGTCGGGCGCGGTCGCCTTCAATTCCTTGAGGGTAAAGCCTTCCCAGGCGCCGAAGGACAGCTCGACCAATCTCTCGTCGGTGCGATAGTCCTTGGGAGGCAGGCCCATGGCATCACGCGCGATTTCCATGGTTTCGCGGGTACGCCGCAATGGGCTGGCGACGAAATCGAAGGGTATGTTTTCGAAGGCGAGGATTTCGGCGAGATCAATACCATTCTGTCGCGCTTGTTCGCGGCCGATGGAATTCAGATCGATATCCTTCTGACCTTGCAGCCGGCGCTCGGCATTCCAGTCGGTCTGACCGTGGCGTATCACATAGAGGATGGGCGACACGGTCAGCTTCCTGTTTGGTCAGTCCTTCGCGACGGAAATGTCGGGCGCGTCCACGGCCTTCATGCCGACCGTATGATAGCCGGAATCGACGTGGTGGATTTCGCCGGTAACGGCCGTCGAGAGATCGGACAGCAGATAGAGGGCCGAGTTGCCGACTTCGTCGATTGTAACAGTCCGCTTCAGCGGCGCGTTATACTCGTTCCACTTCAGGATATAGCGGAAGTCGCCGATGCCGGAAGCTGCGAGCGTCTTGATCGGGCCAGCCGAAATTGCGTTGACGCGAATGCCGCGGCTGCCGAGATCGACTGCGAGGTAGCGCACGCTTGCTTCGAGAGCCGCCTTGGCCACACCCATGACGTTGTAGTGCGGCATGACCTTTTCCGCACCATAATAGGTGAGGGTGATCATAGAGCCGCCGTCATTCATGATTCGCTCGGCGCGCTGTGCAACTGCCGTGAAGGAATAGACCGAGATGTCCATCGTCTTCGTGAAGTTGTCGCGGCTGGTATCGAGGTAACGGCCGGTCAGTTCGTCCTTGTCGGAAAACGCGATGGCGTGCACGACGAAATCGATCTTGCCCCATTTGGCTTCCAGCGCATCGATGACGGCATCGATCGTCGCCGGCTCGGTGACGTCGCAATGGCCTGCCATGAAGGCGCCGAGTTCCTGAGCGAGCGGCTCGACGCGCTTCTTCAGAGCGTCGCCCTGCCACGTCAACGCGATTTCGGCTCCGGCTTCCGAACAGGCCTTGGCAATACCCCACGCTATCGAACGGTTGTTTGCTACGCCGAGGATGACGCCGCGTTTGCCTGCCATGAGGCCAGTGGATTGAGCCATATTCTGCTCCCTTGAACTTTCGAATGACCCTGCCTATGGCATAGGCCGTTCCCCTGTTCAAGCATCGTAAAGATCATCAACTGTTAGGGATCGTAACAAAGGGTGCTGTTGTCACCAAAATTTCACAGGAAAAGTCCTTCGCGCATGCTGCGCATGAGATCCATGACCTTATCGTCGGGTTTTTCCCACAGCATCAGCCGCAATTCGACGATGAGATCGCCTTTTCCGCCATTGCCGTCGGGCAATCCCTCGCCGGAAATGCGAACGACCTGATCCGAACCGGACCAGGCCGGCACCGTGATCTTGACCGGCCCGTTCAATCCTTCGATCATGGTCTCGTAGCCGAGGACTGCGTTCTCGATGGTAACGGGCAGGATCGTACGCACATCGCTGCCGTCGAGCGTGAAGCGCCCGTCTGTCGATAGATGAACGGTCACGGCGACGTCTCCACGCAGCATGCCCTGCAGTTTCAGTCCCTGGCCCTTGAGATGAAGCACCTGGCCATTGGAGATATCGGTCGTTGCCTGGAAGCGCGCCTCGCGACTGTCGGGCAGCGGAACCGTGATCCAGCGGCTCTTCAGCATGTCCTCGATGGTCACTGTGGCTTCGGCGGCCACCTCCGGGGTTTTCTCCGGCGGCTTTTCGGGGGCGCTGCCGCCCGTGATACGTCGGACCAGCGAGCCGAGAATGCCGAAGGCGGATCGAGAGCCGGCTGAAGCGGTTGCGAGCTGCTCTTCTTCCGTCTGCTGCTCTTCCGGCAATGCAGTATTGGGCTGCTCTTGCGGCTTTTCAGCCTGCCGCGCGCCGGCTTCCGCCGTAGCTTGGGCCTGCTGCGTCTGCGCCGCCTTCACTCCGAAAATACGCTCGACCATGTCTTCCGGAGATTCGGCGGCATTGCTTTGCTGGCTGGAGGCTGCGGAAGCGGCCGCCTTACGAGCATTGGCCCGGGCGAGTTCTTCCATGATCTTGTCGGCATTGGCGCGTGCTGCCTTGGCCCGCTCGGCAGCGTCGCGCGCCGCCTGCCGCTGCTGGATGATCGTCTGCTCCTGGTTCTGGCCCTTTGCCTCGGCCATGCGCGCGATCTGATCGTAGCGGCTGCGCTTTTGCGGGTCCTTCAGCGTCTCGTAGGCTCGGCCGATTTCGGCAAAGCGCTCCGACGCCGTTGGGTCGCCCAGATTGTGATCGGGATGGGCGGTCTTCGCCAGACTGCGCCAGGCGGCCTTGATTTCGTCAGCCCCCGCATCCTTCCTAACGCCCAGCACCTTGTACGGATCGCGCATCTTTCCCGCCATTATTCATGGATGTGCTCAGCCCCATCGCAGCACCCCAAGCAAAGACCTCGTTGATAGCGCTTCGCCGTCCTGCTTCCTGTCATGGGAAGCAAGCATGGTGCGCCGATGAGCCGATCCTGCGGGAAAAGTTGCTAATCAGGCGTTACGGCGGGTGGGAGCAGGCAATCCCCATTTCGAGGCATGGTTAGCCGATTGCTAACGGCTGATAGCTGGAACCAGCAGGAGGCGGATAGGGAGTGCCCCGCCCATATGCTCGAACGGCTGTCTTCACCGGGAGGCGGAATTAATAGGAGAGGCTGCGATCAGCCTGCCTGCTGGAAGCTCAGCAGTTGCCACTCGCCAAGACCGACCAGGCAGGTCCTGCCGGAGAAGTTGGCAACGCCCTGATAGGAATGCCGGCTGGTGCGGAATTGGCGGCAGACCACGCCGGACGCGTTGCTTTCGATGATGGCGTCGATAACGCCGGCGCTGCCGGTCGACGTGTTTGCCCATGGTATGGGCTGGCCGTTGAGCTTGTGAAGGTCCGCCGAGGTGACGGCATTGCGCACGGTGGTTTCGTCGGAGATGCTGTCGGTCGTTACCGGGGCCGTTGGCACAGTGCCGGTGGAAACGCTACGGTCCACCTTGGCCGAGCTCAGATAGTCCATGCCGCCGCCGACGCAGCCGCCAAGAGCAAAGAGGGAGACCAGGGCGACAGCCATCGTCACGCCTTTTGCAAGCTTGCGCTTTGTATGAACGATCGACTTTGCTATGACTTCCATCCGAACATTTCGGCCAGCCAGAGGGGCCAGCGGTTATCAGGAATTGCGGAGCATTTGAATTAATATGTCGGAAAACGAGTTAACAAGCGGTGACTTCACCGAACAGAACGAACCTTTCACTCTTTTTGCATCCTGGCTGCGCGAAGCTGAGACCACCGAGCCGAACGATCCGAACGCGGTCGCGCTTGCAACGGTGGATAAGGATGGCTTGCCAAATGTCCGCATGGTTCTTCTGAAGGGTTTCGATAGCGACGGATTCGTATTCTATACGAATTTCGAGAGCCAGAAAGGCCAAGAAATTCTTTCCCAGAAGAAAGCCGCCATGTGCTTCCACTGGAAGTCGCTGCGTCGCCAGGTGCGCCTGCGCGGCTTGGTTGAGGTGGTGAGCGACAAGGAAGCCGATGAATATTATAAGACGAGAGCCCGCGGCAGCCGCATCGGCGCCTGGGCCTCGAAGCAGTCTCGCCCCCTTGAAGGTCGTTTCGCGCTTGAGAAGGCGGTTGCCGAATATACCGCCCGCTATGCCATCGGCGACATTCCGCGCCCGCCTTACTGGTCAGGCTTCCGCATCCGGCCGCTCTCGATCGAATTCTGGCACGACCGCCAATTCCGCCTGCACGACCGCATCGAATTTCGTCGCGACGTGCCTGAGGGTGCCTGGCAAAAGGTGCGGATGTATCCCTAAAGTGCTGCGATCATTACGCGCTGGCAGCTTTAGGCGTCTGATTTTGCGAATGTCGTTGTTGCGAATCCGCCGCGCATTTTTGCGCGACGTGCTTTGAGACCTATGCCGTTTCCCGGCGCCCCATCAGCCGCATGGGGATGCCGGAGGCGAGGGCGGACGCATAGCGCGGCTTCTGATAGTGGCCGTTCAGCGACAGTCGCGGCAGCAGCATCGGCGCATCGCCGTTGGTTGCCGTGATTGTGCCGGGGCGCGTGGTGACGCCGACGGAAAAGCCAAGTTCAGCAGCAAGCCGGCCTTCGCGCGGCGAGACGGCTTCGCTCGTGCCATAGGGATAGGCAATCGCCGTTGGCCGCTTTCCGGCGATATCCGCGACATATTCGGCCGAAAGCGCCATCTCCGCCGCCGCTTCCGCCTCCGTGAGCCTCGCCAATGCCCTGTGGCTCACCGTATGCGCGCCGAGCGAAGCAAGGGGATGGCGAGCAAGCTGCCCTAATTCGCCTCGATCCAGGATCGAGGCGCTGACGATGCCGAGCGGCTCCAGTCCATGACGCCTGGCAAGTTCATCGATGCGCCCGACGGCTTCGCTTTCCTCATGAGTGTGGACGAAGGCGGCGAAGCGGGCAAATGCCGTGTGCTTCTGGCCGTCCTTGCCGAGCGGCAGGAATTCGTTTCCCGACCCGAAATCGAATGTCAGCCGATCGAGCCGGCCAAGCAGCTCGGCCAGCGTCTCCCACCATATGCTGTGGGTTCGCTCCGAAAGCCCCTGGGCGACGAAAACGGTGAAGGGTGCATTGTGGCGCTCGAAGACCGGCAGCGCGTGATCGAGATTGTCGCGATTGCCGTCATCGAGCGTGAAGGCGACGAAGGGCGGCTTGCCCGCGGCGTCTTTCGCTCTCAAGGGCAACGCATCGAGCGCGATGAACTCGTAGCCATCCTGTTTCAGCCGCGCGATCGCCCGGTCGAGAAAGTCGGGAGAGACCTCCAGATGTGCGTTCGGCGCAAAGCGGCGGGGAAGGGCAGGGCGGACGTGGTGAAGGGTGAATATCGTGCCAAGGCCAGCCACGCCGCGCATCAGCCCGGCACCCTTCAAAATTGCGGCAGCCTCAAGCCCGCTGGAGATCATCGTGCGCTTGAGGCGGACCTTGATGCCCTGTTCCATGCGGCTCGACCCGGTTGACGACTGTCAACGCTGTAGCGCATCCCCGTTAAACCTTACTGAATCTTCGTCATAATTTCCAATGTGTTAATGGTTATTTTACCAGGAAAGGCAAAATTGAGGAACTATCGAGGCTGTTGCCTCAATATCGCACCGGTATCAGGCTTTTTGTCGCAAAATCATACAGGGATTGATGCGGTGTGTTGGCATTCTTTCGGTTGGGGACAATTATGAAACGACTTTTGATGGCTTTGTCTGCGGCCGTCTTGCTATTGAGCGCTCCTGTAGCGAGCTTCGCGGGCAGCGCCTATTTCATCATGGATGCGAAGACCGGCAAGGTGCTGGCATCGAGCAATGCGGATGACCTCAACCATCCGGCATCGCTGACCAAGATGATGACCTTGTACATGACCTTTGAGGCCATTCACCGCGGCAAGCTGAGCTGGAACACGAGGATACCGGTCTCGCGCGCCGCCGCCGCCAAGCCGCCGACCAAGCTCGGCCTGAAGCCCGGCGGCACCGTGACCGTGCGCGAAGCCGTCGATGGCATGATCATCAAGTCGGCCAACGATGCCGCCGCCGCCATGGCGGAAGCGCTCGGCGGCAGCGAAAGCGGCTTTGCCCGGCTGATGACGCAGAAGGCACGCGAAATCGGCATGCGCCGCACTACCTTCCTGAATGCGTCCGGCCTTCCGAACATGCAGCAGTGGACGACCGCCCGCGACATGTCGACGCTCGCCGTCGCGCTCATCAATAACTACCCCCAGGAATACCGGCTCTTCTCGCAGGCGAGCTTCAATTACCGCGGTCATTATGTGCGCGGCCACAATAATCTGATGTATCGCTACGAAGGCATGGACGGCATCAAGACCGGCTACACCAATGCCTCCGGCTTCAATCTTGTCAGCGCCGTACGCTCCGGCAATCGTCGCGTCATCGGCGTCGTCATGGGCGGCGCCACGGCGCGCGGCCGCGATGCGCTGATGGCCTCGCTGCTCGATCGCTATGTGTCGAAGGCAAGCCCGGTTGCCTCGTCGCGACTGCTGGCGAGCGTCGGTGGCGGCAAGGTGGCCAAGCAGGTTGAAGTCGCGTCCGCATCGAACGACGTTGCCATGGACGTCGATACGCAGACGACCGCGGCCACGCCGCGCAAGCGCACCGAGGTTGTTCCGATGGCATTTGCCGCCGCCTCCAACGTCACCGTACCGATGGACCGTCCGGCTGCGATGGACGAGATCCTCGTTGCCAACAAGCCGGCAGCGAGCGGCAGCTGGCAGGTGCAGATCGCTGCAACCCCGACGGCGCAGGCAGCCAAGGATCTGCTCTCTGAAGCGAAGTCCAAGGCCGGTAACGCGCTCGCCAATGCATCGCCCTACACCGAAGCCGTCGGCAAGGGTGGCAATACCGTCTATCGCGCCCGCTTCGTCGGCTTTACGAGCCGCGACGATGCAAATTCGGCTTGCTCCGCATTGAAGCGCAAGGACTTCGATTGCATGCTGCTGCCGAGCAAGGGCTGAGCACCCTCCCAATTGAATGAAAGCGAGCCGGTGGAGCCAATCTCCGCCGGCTCGACTTTTTGAGGGGAATCGTTCAACGATGTCGAGAACGTAAAGGGAACGACATCCATGCTAAACGATCTGATGAAGCAATTCGAAGCGGCTTCGGTGACCTATGCCGCCGATAACGGCCTGGAACGCGACGACGATTGGTTCGTGCTGAAGCTCCAGGAGGAGATGGGCGAATTGATCCAGATCTGGAACCGGATCACCGGCCGGGGACGGCGCAAGGGCATGAGCGATGCGGATCTGGCAACGGCACTCGCCAATGAAACGGCCGATGTGCTCGGCCATATTCTTTTATTCGCGCATCGCAACGGCCTGGATCTTCCCGGCGCCATCGAGCGCAAATGGCTCTTCCGCCCCCAGGAGTGACAGACGCCCGGGGGATGATGCGGGCAGGGATTAAGCCTTGGTGCCGCCGACCGTGATCTGGTCCATCCTGAGGTGCGGCTGACCAACGCCGACGGGAACCCACTGGCCCGCCTTGCCGCAATTGCCGACGCCGGTGTCGAGCTTCATGTCGTTGCCGATCATCGTGACGCGTTTCATCGCATCCGGGCCGTTGCCGATCAGCATGGCGCCCTTGATCGGAGCGCCGACCTTGCCGTCCTCGATGAGATAGGCCTCAGTGCAGCCGAAGACGAACTTGCCCGAGGTGATGTCGACCTGGCCGCCGCCGAAGGAAACGGCATAAATGCCCTTCTTCACCGAGGCGATGATTTCTTCCGGCGTCTTGTCGCCGCCGAGCATATAGGTGTTGGTCATGCGCGGCATCGGCGTATGAGCATAGCCCTGGCGGCGGCCGTTGCCGGTCGCCTTCATGCCCATCAGTCGCGCATTCTGCCGGTCTTGCATGTAGCCGACCAACTTGCCGTTCTCGATCAGTACATTGTAGGCCGAAGGCGTGCCTTCGTCGTCGACCGTGATCGAGCCGCGGCGATTCTCTATCGTACCGTCGTCGACGACGGTCACACCGGGCGCGGCCACCATCTGACCCAAAAGCCCGGCAAAAGCGGAGGTCTTCTTGCGGTTGAAATCGCCTTCCAGCCCATGACCGACGGCTTCGTGCAGCATGACTCCAGGCCAGCCGGAGCCGAGCACGATGTCCATCGTGCCGGCGGGTGCCTCGATCGCCTCGAGATTGACGAACGCCTGGCGCAGGGCTTCGTCGGCGCCGTGGTGCCAATTGTCCTCAGCGACGAAATCACCGAAGCCGATGCGGCCGCCCGTGCCGAAGGAACCGGCTTCCTGCCGGTCGCCGTCGCCGACGATGACGGAGATGTTGACGCGCGTCATCGGCCTGACATCGCGCACGCGGTGGCCGTCGGCGCGCAGAATGTCGACGACCTGCCAGCTCGCGGCAATCGACGCCGTCACCTGGCGCACCTTGTCGCTCTTGTCGCGCAGATAGCTGTCGATCCGCTGCAGGAGTTTCGCCTTTTCCTCGAAGCTCGGCGTGCCGATCGGGTTCTCGTCGCCGTAGAGCACCTTGTTGGTGCGCTGCGGGGCGGCGGCGTAGGAGCCGGCATAGCCCGACGTCACCGCGCGCACGGCGTCGGCGGCGCGCTTCAGCGCGGCCTCGGAGAGATCGCCCGCATGGGCATAGCCCACCGCTTCGCCGGCAACCGCACGAAGACCGAAGCCCTGTTCGGTGTTGAAGCTGCCGCCCTTCATCCGGCCATTGTCGAATGTCAGCGATTCGGCCTGGACATGCTCGACGAAAAGCTCGCCATCGTCGGCGCCTGAGAGCGCCTCGGCAACGATGCCGCGCAGCTTGGCTTCGTCGGCATCGAAAAGAGTAAGGAGATCGGTGTTCATGGGTCAGGTGCTCCGTTCAAAGCCGATGTAGGCTTCGCACGACGCAAGAGCAAGGCCCATCCGATCAGGGAAGGGCGTCATAGCCTTCAGCGAAGCCCTTCAGGTCGACGGGGATGCCGATACCTTCCTCCGGCGACTGGAAGACGATGAAGGTCGCCGTCGCGCCGCTGCGCAGCGTCTTCAGCAGTTCGTCCTCGAGCACGACTTCGGCATAGCAGCCGTCGGAGAAGCAGCGCACGAAATAGGCGCGGCCGATATCCTTGCCGTCGATGTTGAGGCCGAGACCGTTCGGCAGCAGCACGCCGAGCGGCGCCAGCACGCGCAGGATCTTGGACTTGCGGTCAGCCGTCTTCAGCACGACGACGGAAAGGCCGATTTCCGGACGATCCTCGGCAATCACGTTCTGCATCAGCGCGCATTGTTCGGCCGAAGCGCCGGCCGGCTTGTCGCAGACGACGGACCATGCGCCATGGCTGGAGCGGACCGTGCCTGGCGGTTGCGGCACCTGGCTCGTCGGAACCTGCTGCGTATGCGGCTGCGACTGGCCTTGCTGCTGTGGTTGCAACTGCTGGGTCTGCTGCGCCGGCGGCTGAGTCTGCTGTGCCTGTTGCGCCCATGCGGGCGCGGCGACCGCTGCAGCGAGGCTGCCGGTAACAAGCAAAAGCCGGGCGAGGGAACGAAAACCCATGAAAACCTCTAGATTCGAATCAGTGCCGCTATTGTTGAAGCCCAGGCCGGCAAATGAAAAGCCCCGGCTGCTGGATTCCAACCGACTACGGCGGAAATACGACGTCTACTCCATTTTGTCCCGGCGGCGCCATGGACCATGATGCAATTTTTCGTATGATGATGAAATGCTTGCCATGTCCGGGACGAGCATGGGGGGATATTCGCGCAAAAATGCCGCACTAACAAATGTCTTGAGTTGTTGCGGAGCACCCCAAACTGTGGTTTGAAGCGCAATGGATTGTAGGGATACTGCGTTTGAGGAAGATCTGGGATCAAACGCTGGAGGGAGAGACATCGTGATTAAGAGAGCTTATGCGGCTCTGGCGGCTATGATCTGTCTGCTTTTTGCGACAGGTAGCTACGCCGATCAGCCGAGACCTTGGGAAACCGGTATGCAGCAGGCGGCAACCGGCAACATGCATCAAATCCGCTGGTTTGAGGCATACACGCTTTGGTTTATCATTCCGATCACGCTGCTTGTTCTGATCCTCCTGCTGGTGGTCATGGTCAAGTTCCGGGCCTCCAAGAACCCGGTTCCGTCCAAGACGAGCCACAATACGCTGATCGAAGTCATCTGGACCATCGGACCGGTCCTCATCCTTCTCTTCCTGGCCATTCCCTCCTTCAATCTACTGACCGATCAGCTGACTTTCCCGGAGAAGATTGACGTTACAGTCAAGGCGACGGCGACGCAGTGGCAGTGGAACTATGAATACGAGGGCAGTGGCACGTCGCCGCTCGCCTTCGATTCCTTCATGCTGAAGGAGCCGGATCGCGCAGCTGCCGGCAAGGAAGATAAGTCGAAATATCCGCGGCTTCTCGCCGTCGACAACGAAATGGTCGTGCCCGTCGGCAAGAACGTACGCGTTCTCGTCACGGCCGCGCCGACCGACGTCATCCACTCCTTCGCCATGCCTGCCTTCGGCGTCAGGATCGACGCCATTCCGGGCCGTCTGAACGAAACCTGGTTCAACGCCGACCGCGAAGGCCTGTATTATGGACAGTGTTCCGAGCTTTGCGGCAAGGATCACTCTTTCATGCCGATCGCCATCCGTGTCGTCTCCGACGATCAGTACAAGCAGTGGCTAGCCGCTGCTGCAACTGATCTGAACAAGGCGAACAAGGCTCTGATGGCCGCCGTCGATCAACCGACGACCGTCAAGGTCGCCGAAAACACGGCGAAGTAAGAGGGGTAGGAACAATGGCTGGATCTAAGGCACACGACGATCACTCGCACGATCTTCACGACGCCCACGCGCATGACGATCATCACGCACACAAGCAGTCCTTCGCAGACCGCTGGCTGTTTTCGACGAATCACAAGGACATCGGCACGCTCTATCTGATCTTCGCGATCTTTGCGGGCGTCATCGGCTTCCTGCTCTCCGTCGCCATCCGCATGGAGTTGCAGGAACCCGGCATCCAGATCTTCAGCGGTCTGGCGTCGATGGTCTACGGCTTTTCGGGCGATGCCGCGATCGACGGCGGCAAGCAGATGTATAACGTCTTCGTCACCGCCCACGCGCTGATCATGATCTTCTTCATGGTCATGCCTGCCATGATCGGCGGCTTCGCCAACTGGATGGTGCCGATCATGATCGGCGCGCCGGATATGGCCTTCCCGCGCCTGAACAACATTTCCTTCTGGCTCATCGTTCCCGCCTTCCTGCTGCTCATCCTTTCGATGTTCGTCGAAGGTCCGGCAGGCGCCTATGGCGCGGGAGGCGGCTGGACGATGTATGTGCCCTTGTCGGGCACAGTCGGCCATCCCGGCCCGGCGATCGATCTGGTGATCTTCGCGCTGCACCTTGCGGGCGCCTCGTCCATCCTCGGCGCGATCAACTTCATCACGACCATTCTCAACATGCGCGCTCCGGGCATGACGCTGCACAAGATGCCGCTCTTTGCCTGGTCGGTGCTGATCACAGCCTTCCTGCTGCTCCTGTCGCTGCCGGTTCTGGCGGGCGCTATCACCATGGTTCTGACGGACCGCAACTTCGGCACGACCTTCTTCGCGCCGGAAGGCGGCGGCGACCCGCTGCTTTACCAGCACCTCTTCTGGTTCTTCGGCCATCCGGAAGTCTACATCCTGATCCTGCCCGGCTTCGGCATGATCAGCCACATCATCTCGACCTTCTCGCGCAAGCCGATCTTCGGCTATCTCGGCATGGCCTACGCCATGGTTGCGATCGGCGCCGTCGGCTTCGTCGTCTGGGCCCACCACATGTATGTGACCGGCCTGTCGCTCGACACGCAGCGCTATTTCGTCTTCGCGACGATGGTCATCGCGGTCCCGACCGGCGTTAAGGTCTTTTCGTGGATTGCGACGATGTGGGGTGGCTCCATCCAGTTCCGCACGCCGATGATCTGGGCGCTCGGCTTCATCTTCCTGTTCACGCTCGGCGGCGTCACCGGCGTTCAGCTCGCCAATGCCGGCCTCGACCGCGAACTGCACGCGACCTACTTCGTTGTGGCACACTTCCACTACGTCCTGTCGCTTGGTGCCGTCTTCGCCATCTTCGCCGCCTGGTACTACTGGTTCCCGAAGATGACCGGCTACATGTACAATGAGCGGATCGGCAACTGGCACTTCTGGATCACCTTCGTCGGCGTCAACATGGTGTTCTTCCCGCAGCACTTCCTGGGTCGTGCGGGCATGCCGCGCCGCTACATCGACTATCCGGACGCCTATGCCGGCTGGAACTTCGTCTCCTCCATCGGCTCCTATGTCGCAGCCGTGGGCCTTTGCTTCTTCTTCTGGGGCGTTATAGATGCTTTCGTGAAGAAGCGCGTTGCAGGCAACAATCCCTGGGGCGATGGCGCGACCACGCTCGAGTGGCAGCTTTCGTCGCCGCCGCCCCACCATCAGTGGGAAGAGCTGCCGCGCATCAAGTAGCTCATTTCCGGACGCCGTGATAAGCGGCGTCCGGCTCAACTGGTAATTGGAAGAAAGAATGACGGTCATCGACAATCACGAAGCGCTCGCAAAGCAAGGCGAAACCGGCCTGTCGGAAGCGGGTGCGCGCGATTATTTCGAGCTTTTGAAGCCGCGCGTTATGTCGCTGGTCGTCTTCACGGCTTTCACCGGTCTGGTGCTGGCTCCCGGCCACATCAATCCGGTCCTCGGCTTCATTGCCATTCTCTGCATTGCTGTCGGCGCCGGTGCGTCTGGCGCGCTGAACATGTGGTATGACGCCGATATCGACGCCGTGATGACCCGCACGGCACGTCGGCCGATACCCTCAGGTCGCATCAATCCTTCGGAGGCCCTGGCCTTCGGCCTGGTACTGTCCGGCTTCTCGGTGACGATCCTGGGCCTGGCGATCAACTGGCTTTCCGCCGGCATTCTCGCCTTCACCATTTTCTTTTATGCCGTCGTCTATACGATGTGGCTGAAGCGCTCGACGCCGCAGAACATCGTCATCGGCGGTGCGGCCGGCGCATTTCCGCCCGTCATCGGCTGGGCTTGCGTGACCGGCAGCGTGCCGATGGAAAGCATCGTGCTTTTCCTCATCATCTTCCTGTGGACTCCGGCCCATTTCTGGGCACTGGCGCTCTTCAAGATGGGCGATTACGAGGCCGTCGGCGTGCCGATGCTGCCGAATGTCTCGGGTATTCCGACGACGAAGAACCAGATCGTCGTCTACGCGGTGCTCACCGCCATCGTCGGCGTTGTGCCGGCCTTTATGGGCTTCGCCAGTATTGGCTATGGCGTCGTTGCCGCGGTACTCGGCGTGATCTTCGTGCACTGTTCCATCGCCGTCTGGCGTATGGCCGATGGCGACGTGAAGATGGTGCCGGCAAAGAAGCTTTTCGGCTTCTCCATCTTCTATCTCTTTGCAATCTTTTCCGCGCTGCTGATCGACCGGCTCGTTGCCGTGCTGATGTCGGGCGGCGCAGGGGGCTGGCTATGATCGAGCTCGTCAAGCTGACGGAAACGCAGAAGAAATCACGGCGAGGGCGCAACATTGCGCTCGGCCTGGTATTAGCCGGTCTTGTGGTCCTGTTTTATGCGATCACCATCATCAAGGTCGGTTCCGGACACGTTTGAGGAGGCGTCATGGAGGGGGAGGTCACAAAGAGCACGAAGAACGGCGGCCGTAACAACGGGCTGGTCGTTGCCATGTGCCTTAGCTTCGTCATCGGCATGAGCGCCATGTGCGCCGCTGCCGTGCCGCTCTACCGCATGTTCTGCCAGGTGACAGGCTATAACGGCACGACGCAGCGCGTCGAGCAGGTGTCGAACGTCATTCTCGATAAGAAAATCCAGGTTTCCTTCGACGCCAATGTCGCGCCCGGCCTGCCATGGGATTTCAAGCCGCTGCAGGCGTCGGTGAGCCCGAAGATCGGCGAGACGGTCGAGGTCAAGTTTCAGATCGAGAACAAGTCGGACAAGATGGAGCGCGGCCAGGCGATCTTCAACGTCACGCCGCTGGAAGCAGGCGTCTATTTCAACAAGGTCCAATGCTTCTGCTTCAACGAGACGGATCTCGCGCCGGGTGAAAAGCGCGAGATGTCGGTGGTTTTCTATGTCGATCCTGAGATCGCCAAGGCTCCGGAAACCAAGACGATCAATGCGCTGACACTGTCCTACACCTACTACCCACGGGAAGGCGCAAAGCCCGTGGCATCCAACGATGCCGCAGGGCAGCCGGTGGAAAAAAAGCTTTGATGGAGAGTGCTTTTCGGTTCGTCCGGAAGCAATATGGGAAAAAGTTATTCGGGGATTGCTGATATGGCCGAGGCGCATCAGAGAAAACACGACTATCACATTATCGACCCCAGCCCGTGGCCGATCATTGCGGCTTTCGGGGCCTTTGTGATCACTTTCGGCGGTGTCTGTTTCATGCGCTACCTGAATGGTGGCGCAGTGCACCTGTTCGGGATCAATTTCGCGCAGCCCTGGCTGTTCTTCATCGGCCTCGCCGTGATTCTCTACGTCATGTACGGCTGGTGGGCCGATACGATCAAGGAAGCGCATGAGGGCGCACATACCCGCGTCGTCTCGCTGCATCTGCGCTACGGCATGATCATGTTCATCGCCTCCGAGGTGATGTTCTTCGTTGCCTGGTTCTGGGCCTATTTCGATGTCAGCCTGTTCCCGAACGAGGCAATCCAGGCATCGCGCACGGCCTTCCTCGGCGGTCAGTTTCCGCCGAAGGGCCTTGAAGTACTCGATCCCTGGCACCTGCCGATCTACAACACCATCATTCTGCTGCTCTCGGGCACCACGGTTACCTGGGCGCACCACGCGCTGCTGCATGGCGATCGCAAGGGGCTGATCCAGGGTCTGACGCTGACCGTGTTGCTTGGCGCATTGTTCTCCTGCGTGCAGGCCTATGAATATGCCCATGCGCCGTTCGAGTTCAAAAACTCGATTTATGGCGCGACCTTCTTCATGGCGACCGGCTTCCACGGTTTCCACGTTCTGATCGGTACGATCTTCCTGCTGGTCTGCCTGGTCCGCGCCATCCGGGGCGATTTCACGCCGAAGCAGCATTTTGGCTTCGAGGCGGCCGCGTGGTACTGGCACTTCGTCGACGTCGTCTGGCTGTTCCTGTTCTTCTGCATCTACATCTGGGGCAGTTGGGGCGCGCCTGTCGCGGCTGGCTGATCGATAGCTGGACGTCATCTCGCAAAAGATTGTCCTCGCAAAAATCGGGCAGAGCCTGAGGTTTTGCGAGGACATTTTGTTTTTGCGAAACAGCGGAATTGCAGATTGCCGACAAACGCACTTCGCCATACGCTGCCGCAATCATGGACCAACAACTCGATGAAATTCTGAAGGCCCTTTGTGCCCGTGAGCCGCTCTTCCACAGAAGAGAATTCGGCACGTCGCGCGCCGATCTTGAACGCATAATCGATGATGCTTTCTGGGAGATCGGAGCAAGCGGAAGCATCTATCGGCGCGACTTTGTCATCGAGACGCTCCTGGAGCGCTATTCACGCGGGCCGGAGCCGCACGATTGGCCTTGTCGCGATTTCAGCCTCACACCGTTGGCGATGGATCTCTTTCTCCTTTCCTACATTTTGGAAGAGCCGAGGCGGGTGACGCGTCGGTCGACCATCTGGCGTTCGACGAATGAAGGCTGGAAAGTTGTCTTTCATCAGGGAACCCCGATGCACGCGTAGACGTCCGCGCTTGCATTTTTTGCCTCAGCTATGCTGGGCAATCCTCTCGAATGCGGTGGGGTGGCGCAGGCCTCCGGCAAGCAATTGCCGGATTTCAGCGGCGCAGGTTTCGGGGCTGCTCACTGACGTATCGACTTCCAGATCGTAGATCCCCGGTCGGTGAACCTGCTCCTGCCAGGCAATGACCGGCGCGGGGATGGGCATGTCCGCTGCGACCGTAACGTAAGTCCCCTGCCTTTCCGGCCCCTCATCGAGCCTCCGTTGCATGACCACGTCGAGCGGGCAGTGCACGCCAACAAACAGAACGGGCAGCCTTGCCAGTAATTTGGCGCAATCGGCGAGGATGCCGAGCGGTTGCGAGTAATCGTCGTGATGCCCGAACTCCGCGACCACGTTCAGGCCTACGCGGCTATGGGCGGCGATCGAGGCATAGAGTGCGGCATAAAAGCGCGGAACGAGTGGCTCGAGATCGGGCCTTTCGCCGCCGGGCCGCAAGCCGATACCCGGACGATAACGGGGAGGCGTGATATGTCGCACATAGGCGTCAACGCCGAGATTGATCCACACGCCCTCGAAATCAGCCTGTATCGCCTCGACGATGCTGCTTTTCCCGGAACGCGGCGCACCGTTGAGAATGACGATCTGGCCGTATGGCTGGCCTTCGCTGAATGGCATGAATCCAATCCTTTCGGCATGCTTTCCGGGCCGATGACGCCGATATCCGAGCTTTTCGATTGGACGGATGCGGTCATCGCGGTTACTGATGATGACAGGGGCGAGGTCGGTATACTCGCCCGCAATAGCAGGCCGATCGAGACAGAACTTTGAGCTCAGAGCAAGACAAGACGCCGGAAGCGGCATCCCATACGGACAGCGCGCTCTTTGCGCCCGTCGATCCGTTCAAGGTCGGTATCCGGGGATGTTGCCCTCGTTGCGGCCAAGGCAAGCTCTTCGATGGATTATTATCGCTGAAGCCGCGCTGTGCCGCCTGCAATCTCGACTATGCCTTCGCCGATGCCGGCGATGGTCCGGCGGTCTTCGTCATTCTCATCGTCGGTTTCATCGTCATCGGCTTGGTTCTGTGGATGCAGATCAATTACGCGCCGCCCGTCTGGGTCTATATCGTGCTGTTTGCGCCGTTGACGATCATATTGTCGCTTCTGTCGTTGCGCTGGTGCAAGGGTATCCTGATTGCGCTGCAGTACCGCAACAATGCCAGCGAAGGGCGCGTCCATCGTGACTGAGTCCGCCATGCCCGCGCGTCGCGCCAATCCCCTGTGGCAGGTCGCCAAAGCGCTGTTTCTCCTTGTTGCGCTCGTTATCCTCCTCGGGCTGGGCACCTGGCAGGTGGAGCGGCTGCAGTGGAAGGAAGGTCTGCTGGCGGATATCGCCGCCCGCAAGGATGCGCCCGCCGTGCCGCTATCGGCGATCGAGACGATGGTGGCGTCGGGTGGCGATATCGAATATCGCGTGGTGACGGCCACGGGCCATTACCTCAACGATAAGGAGCGGCATTTCCTCGCCACCTACGACGGCGATCCCGGCTATCACATTTATACGCCGCTGCAGCTTAGCGATGGCCGCTATGTCTTCGTCAACCGAGGCTTTGTACCCACCGAGGCGAAGGACCCCGAAAAGCGCAAGCAGGGTGAACTGGCTGGCGAGCAGACCGTCACCGGGCTTGCCCGCGCCAAACTCGCCGAGCGGCCCGACGGCATGCCGGACAACGATCTCGGCAAGGACATCTTCTTCTGGAAAGATCTGGATGTCATGGCGGAGAGCGTCGGATTGCCGAAGGACAAGGTGCTGCCCTTCTTCATCGATGCCGACAAGACCCCCAATCCGCAGGGCCTGCCGATCGGCGGCGTTACGATCATCGATCTGCCGAACAATCATCTGCAATATGCGGTGACCTGGTATGGATTGGCCATCGCGCTGGTGGCAATCGTCGCCATCTCCTGGTGGCGCAAGCATCATCCGGATGCGCCCTCACAATAGAGACATGCAATAGAATTGCTTCATTTCGATGGAATATTCGGCTAGAGCATGATCCAAAAAGTGCGCAGCGGTTTTTTGGATAAATCATGCGGACTGAATGGAGCAGGCGGACGGGCGTCCCTATCTATGCTCAGCCATCGTCGCGTATTTCGGAAGAGACATGAACATAGCCGTTTCCAAACCTGACCTGACCATCCGGCTCTGCGGACCGCGCGGCTTCTGTGCCGGCGTCGACCGCGCCATCCAGATCGTCGTTCTGGCGCTGAAGGCCTATGGCGCGCCTGTGTATGTCCGCCACGAAATCGTCCACAACCGCTATGTCGTCGAGGGGCTGGAGGCGAAGGGCGCCATCTTCGTCGAGGAGCTGGACGAAATCCCGGCCGAACACCGCGCCCAGCCCGTCGTTTTCTCGGCGC
Source organism: Martinezella tropici (assembly GCA_000799755.1). Classification (GTDB taxonomy): domain Bacteria; phylum Pseudomonadota; class Alphaproteobacteria; order Rhizobiales; family Rhizobiaceae; genus Rhizobium; species Rhizobium tropici_A. Next base: position 658,064 of record JUHI01000001.1, on the reverse strand, counting down.
ATGGCGTGCCGAAATCCGTGCCGGCGGATGCGGATTCGCGCAATCTCTTCTATCTCGATGCCACCTGTCCGCTGGTTTCCAAGGTGCACAAGCAGGCCATGCGGCACAATCGCCTCGGCCGCCACGTCGTCTTGATCGGTCATGCCGGCCACCCGGAAGTGATCGGCACCATGGGCCAACTGCCCGAGGGTGCCGTGTCGCTGATCGAGACGGTGGAGGATGCCGACGTCTATGAGCCCGCTGATCCCGACAATCTCGGTTTCGTGACGCAAACGACGCTCTCGGTCGACGACACCGCCGGCGTCATTGCAAGGCTGCAGGAGCGCTTCCCGAATCTGACAGCGCCGGCGGCAGACTCCATCTGCTACGCTACGACCAACCGACAGGAAGTGGTGAAGGAGGCAGCTCCCGGCTGCGATCTCTTCATCGTCGTCGGCGCTCCGAATTCCTCCAATTCCAAGCGCTTGGTCGAAGTGGCGCTGAGGGCAGGGGCGACGAAATCCGTCCTCGTCCAGCGTGCGTCCGAGATCGATTGGGACAATATCGGCGATATCAGGACCGTTGGCCTCTCGGCTGGTGCATCTGCGCCAGAAGTCATCGTCAACGAGATCATAGAAGCGTTCCGCGCCCGCTATAATGCCGTGGTGGAACTCGCTGAAACTGTGAAGGAAACCGAGAATTTCCTCGTCAATCGCGAGCTTCGCAGTATAGAGCTGACGACAGCAGACATGGCTTTCGTCAACGGCGAATAAAGAGGGGCCACCTCGTCCTTCGAGGCTTTGCCGCTTGCGTCGCATCGGCAAAGCACCTCAGGATGAGGGGACAAGAGTTTCGCCGCCAGACGCCTGGATTAGCCCTCATGGTAAGGAGGCCCCGCTGAGCTTGTCGAAGGGGGCCGTCTCGAACCACGAGGGCGGGCGGCCATGGCGCAGGCGTGTATCAAGGGAATAATTCGTGGCCGTTTATACCGATATTACCGAAGACGATTTGAAGTGGTTCCTGACGGAGTATGATGTCGGCGAGTTGCTCTCCTATAAGGGCATCGCTGAAGGTGTCGAGAACTCGAACTTCCTGCTGCACACCAGCCGCGACCCGCTGATCCTGACGCTCTATGAGAAGCGCGTCGACAAGGGCGACCTGCCGTTTTTCCTGGGGCTGATGCAGCATCTGGCAAGCCGCGGTCTTTCGTGCCCGCTGCCTTTGCCGCGCCGCGACGGCGAATTGCTCGGTCATCTCTCCGGCCGCCCGGCTGCCTTGATCTCCTTTCTCGAAGGCATGTGGCTACGCAAGCCCGAGGCGCAGCATTGCCGCGAAGTCGGCAAGGCGTTGGCCGCCATGCACATCGCCGGCGAGGGCTTCGACATCCGACGTCCGAACGCCTTGTCGCTTGAGGGCTGGCGGACGCTTTGGGAAAAGTCCGCGGCGCGCGCCGACGAAGTCGAGGCCGGCCTGCAGGACGAAATCCGCGGCGAGTTCGATTTCCTCGGAAAGCATTGGCCGAAAGATCTGCCCGAGGGCGTCATCCATGCCGATCTCTTCCCGGACAATGTCTTCTTTCTCGGCGACACGCTGTCCGGTCTGATCGATTTCTATTTCGCCTGCAACGACCAGCTCGCCTACGACGTCTCGATCTGCCTCAATGCCTGGTGCTTCGAGAAGGATCACGCCTACAACATCACGAAGGGCATGGCGCTGCTCGAGGGCTATCAGAGCGTGCGGCCGCTGAGTGTCGCCGAGATCGCCGCGCTGCCGACGCTTGCGCGTGGTTCGGCGCTACGCTTCTTCCTGACGCGGCTCTATGACTGGCTGACGACGCCTGCCGGCGCATTGGTCACCAAGAAGGACCCGATCGAATATCTGCGCAAGCTGCGCTTCCATCGCCAGATCGCTTCATCAGCCGAATACGGGCTAAAGGCATGAAGCACGTCGATATTTTTACCGACGGCGCTTGCTCCGGCAATCCCGGTCCCGGCGGCTGGGGCGCCGTGCTTCGCTATGGCGAAGTCGAAAAGGAACTGTCCGGCGGCGAAGCGGATACGACCAATAACCGCATGGAGTTGATGGCGGCAATCTCCGCGCTGTCGGCCCTGAAGAGCCCTTGCGAAGTCGATCTCTATACGGACAGCGTCTACGTCAAGGACGGCATCACCAAGTGGATTTTCGGCTGGAAGAAGAACGGCTGGAAAACCGCCGACAAGAAGCCGGTCAAGAATGCCGAGCTGTGGCAGGCACTGGACGAGGCCTATAACAGGCATAAGGTGACGCTCCATTGGGTGAAGGGCCATGCCGGCCATCCGGAGAACGAGCGGGCCGACGAGCTGGCCCGCAAGGGCATGGAGCCTTTCAAGAAGAAATAGGCCCTGGCATGGCCGGCATCCTGCGCTCGGCCTGCCTGATGCTCATATGCAAAGGGCCGAGGATGCTTCGGCATTCTCGATTGATCGCGTCGTGCGGTGTTGAACCGCTGCGCTTGCTTCAGTAAACCCGGCATGGCTGAAACGATAAGGATACAAAATGGAAATCCGTCTCGAGGAGCCGAAAGATGCCGAAGCGATCCGTCGCATAACGAAGGCGGCCTTCGCCTCGATCGAGCATAGCAGCCAGACCGAAGCGGAGATCATCGATGCTCTTCGCAGCGCCGGGGCATTGACGATCTCGCTCGTCGCGACAGAAGAGGCGGATGTCATTGGACATATCGCCTTTTCACCGGTCATGATCGAGGGAGAACATCTCGGCTGGTATGGGCTCGGACCCGTCTCGGTGGCGCCAGATCACCAGAAGAAGGGCATTGGTGCGCTGCTGATTCGCGAAGGCCTTTCGCGCCTGGCTAAAGCCGGAGCCAAAGGCTGCGTCGTTCTCGGAGAACCGGATTACTATAAGCGTTTCGGCTTCGAGAATGATCCCGGCCTCGTGCTCGAGGGAGTGCCCGCCGAATATTTCATGAGGCTGGTCCTGGATGGTTCCGCGCCTTCCGGGCGCGTCGACTACCATCAGGGCTTCAACGCCAGCTGATGCGAACTACGATCGGGACCGGCGGCGGCAAATTTGCGGGCCGTTCCGTTCGTCGACGGGCGGCACCATTGCCATCAGAGCGGATAGTTCGAATAGATCATCTTGAGATTTGGATCATTGGCGATGCTGACGGGAGTGACGAGACTCTGGTTGAGGATGTATCGATAGCACTGGTCGAAATCAAAACCGCGTTCCGTGCATTCGCTGTCGCGCTCCCATCGCGACTGGACTAGCTTCCTGACAAGCATGTTGTCCATGTTCAGCTCCGATATTTTTTCCACCTTGCCGATCTCGATGCCCACGGCTTTATAAGCGAGATAAGGCAGCTCGCTGCAGTAGATCGCGTCATTGTTGAAGGAGAAGAAGAGATCGTAGGGTTTGCCGTAGAGCGTGCGGGCATAGGCCAGCAGCCGCTGTGCCATTTCAGGCGTGATGCGCTGATCGCGGTAGATCGCAACTCGCTTCAGCAGGCCGCGATTGACCCAGGCCTTTAGCGGCGTCTCTTTGACCTTCGCAGCGGCCTCGATGACCGTGATGACCCCATGGTCATTTTTGATGATGCCCATGTGTGAAAAGGCGGAGCCGGTCGCGAACATGATGGCGCCCGATTGATTGCTGGTCGATGTCTGGAAAATCAGATCGCCATCCTGAAGCAGCGGATAGTCGCCACCAGCAGTGGCATAGAGCGTTCCTGCGATAAGGCAGATGCATAGCATCGCCGCCAGTATCAGCTTCTTCATGTGCCCTCTGAACCGATTGAAAGCTCTGGATTAAGTAGGCCTCTTTCCGTGATCATTCGCGCTGAAAGATGGCATCTGCAGGGCCAGCGACAAAGCGGGCTGCGATTTGAGCGGCAATCCTGGCGAGAATCATTGAACAGTTCCCCTTGGAAACAGGAAGCCGCCCAAGCGGAAACAGGATTGGATCATGGCCCATTCCGTTTTTCGTTTTTTGGTTCTGTCGACCGGGCCATCGGAGGCGTAGCTCTTGCCTGTCTCAAATCAGCGAGAGCCAACATGATCTTCAGGCATATCGAAAGCGCAGACGACATTGGCGAAAGCTTTGCCGTAATGCGCGAGCTGCGACCGCATATCGAGGACGTCGATCTTTATCGTGAACGCGTCCAGCGCCAGCAGCGGGACGGTTATCGACTGCTCGCGGTCTGGCAGAACAACGAGTTGTCGGGGCTTGCCGGCTACCGCCATCTCGAAAACCTGATTTATGGACGGTTCACCTATGTCGACGATCTGGTGGTGCGCCAATCCTGCCAGCGCTCCAGGCTCGGCGAGGGCTTGATCGATGAGGTTCGCGCGCTGGCGAGGGCGGATGGGCGCGTCATGCTCGTGCTGGACACCGGGCTCGCCAATTCGCTCGCGCAGCGCTTCTATTTCCGCAACGGCCTGCTCGCGCGTGGTCTGCATTTCAGCCAGCGCCTCGAGGAAGCCGGCATATGAAAACCATCCTTCTCGTCAATGCCAGCCCACTTGGCGCGGCCTCGCGCGTCTATGCCGTGGCAAGGAAGGCGGCCGACAACCTGCTTGAGGCCGAGCCAGATGTCATGCTCGTCGAACGCGATCTTTCCGCCATGCGCCTCCCGCCGATCGCCGGAGACTACGCCGATGCGATCGTTCAACGGGCAGAAAGCCATGTGCCGGCTTTCGCGCAATCGGAGCGGTTGATCGAGGATGTTATCGCTTGCGACTATCTGATCGTCGCGACACCGATGCACAATTTCTCCGTGCCGGCATCGTTGAAACTCTGGATCGATTATGTGCTGCGCGCCGGCCGCACCTTCACCCACAGGGATGGCAATAAGGTCGGCCTGCTCGAAGATCGTCCGGCACTCGTTGTCGTCGGCTCCGGCGGCTTCTACAACGGTGCGCAGGCGCGCCAGCCGGATTACCTCTCGCCCTATTTGACCCATGTACTGGCGACGATCGGCATCGGCAGCGTGCAGTTCATTCATCTCCAGGGGCTAGTGAGGCCGGACATGGCCGAGCAGGCTTGCGAACTTGCCGATCGGCAGCTTGCCGTTCATCCCGTCTTCGGGCTAGCGTCTGCGCTCACAGGATCGTAAGAGGGGCTATTGCCCCCGACAGGCAGGGGCAGAGCCTTCATGGCGAAGCAGGTAGTTGCGGATCAGGCGAAAGGCATGGTGCTTTCGCGCGACGATACCAATCCGATCTACCTGCAGATCTGCGCGCGCTTCAAGACGGCCATCGCGGAGGGGCGCCTCGTGCCGGGCGACCGGATGCCCTCCGTGCGGGCGCTGGCGAGCGAGCTTGGCCTATCGCGCGGAACGATCAATCTGGCCTATCAGATCCTTGCGGAAGAGGGATATGTCGAATTTCGTGGTGCGGCCGGTACATTCGTCGACATGCGGCTCCGAACGCCGGAAAAGAGTGGCGCCCCGCCGCCTGCCCCAAGAGGGGTTTTGAGCGAACAGTCGCCGAATGCGAGACCCTTCCAGCTCGGTCTTCCCGCGCTTGACGCCTTTCCGCGCAAGACGTGGAACAGGCTCGTCAGCCATTGCTCGCGGCAACTCGGGGCGGGGCAGCTCGGCTATCCGCAACTGACAGGCCTGCCGGCCCTTCGCGAGCGCATCGCAGCCTATCTCGCTTTGTCGCGCGGCATCGCCTGCCAGCCGGAGCAGATCTTCGTGACGGCAGGTCATCGTGCCAGTCTGGGGCTGATCATGCGCGCGCTCTACCGCCCAGACGATGGTATTTGGTTCGAGGATCCCGGCTACCCGGTCGCGAGGGAATTCCTGTTGTCGATCCGTGCCAGGCTGCATCCTGTTCCTGTCGACTGCGATGGTCTGATGGTAGAGGCGGGAAGGCGGCTTGCGCCGCATGCGCGCTTCGCCGTCGTCACCCCCGCCAACCAGAGCCCGCTTGGCGTGATGATGTCGATGGAGCGCCGTACGGCACTGCTCGAGTGGGCTGGAGAGAGCCAGCGCTGGATCATCGAGGACGACTACGATAGCGAGTATCGCTATAACCGCCGTCCGCCATTGTCGCTCAAGGCCATGGATCGTGGCGAGCGCGTCCTCTTCACCGGATCGTTCAGCAAGGTTCTCTATCCCGCGCTGCGGCTTGCCTATCTGGTCGTACCGCAGTCGGAGATAGAGACTTTCGAGCGTGCCTGCCGCGCTGCCAGCGCCGGCTGTCCCGAATTCCATCAGGCCGTCATCGCCGATTTTATGGAGCAGGGCTATTTCATCCGCCATCTCAAGAAGATGCGGGCGCTCTATGCCGACCGCCGCCAGCTTCTGGTCGATGTCATGCACGATGTCTTCGGCGATCGGGTTACGGCAATTTCGCCACCGGCAGGCCTGCATCTGGCCATGCAGTTTCAGGGTTATCGCGCTCCCGCAAGCCAGATAGCCGCCTTGGCGCAGGCGGAAGGCTTCGGCCTGCAACCCTTGTCGCTCTGGCACATGGGACCACAATTGATCGACGGCCTGCTGCTCGGTTTTACCAATCTTGAAAGCAGAGAGATGGCTGGCTCGCTCGCCAGGCGCCTGAAGGACATCTGCATCGCGGCGGGTCGCGAGCGTCGGGCCTGATATTGGCCTAGTCGAATCTGCAATTCTTGCCTCTGTTTTCAGGGCCAAGGGCATGGGAGAAAGCGCGGAAAGACAATGATGCCAACTCTCAAGGAGATTACAGATGGCCGAAACCATTTTCCTTGCCGGCGCAACCGGTGCGATCGGGCGCAAGCTTGTTCCCCTGCTGATCGAAGCAGGCTTTACCGTCCACGGCACGACCCGCAAGCCGGATCGGGCCGATAGCCTTCGGGCAATCGGGGCGACGCCCGTGGTCGTCGATGTTTTCGACGCCGAGGCTCTCAAGGCGGCATTGCTGCGAGTGAAGCCCGATATCGTCATCCACCAGCTGACTGACCTGCCGTTCGGGCTCGATCCGGCGCAGATGGAAGAAGGGCGTATCCGCAACGCCCGCATTCGCGAAGTGGGAACGAAGAATCTGGTCGATGCCGCCGTTGCAGCTGGCACGAGACGGATGATCTCGCAAAGCATCGCCTGGTCCTATCAGGCAGGTATCTCGGAGATCACCGAGGAAACGCCGTTGGTGGAGGGCGCGACCGCGGTCCGGACTCTTGAAGCATTGACGCTTACGACCGCGGGCATTGCCGGCACCGTGTTGAGATACGGGCTGCTCTACGGCCCCGGTACCGGTTGCGATGCACCCAGCGGGGCGATCAATCTGCATGTGGATGACGCTGCCCATGCCGCTCTGCTGGCGGTGCAGACCTCCGCTGTCGGCGTCTTCAATGTGGTCGAAGAGGGTGGCCCGGTCTCGAACGCCAAGGCGAAGTCGATCCTCGGATGGCAACCGTTTCGGCGGGGCGATGACTAGGTGATCGCCGTCCCAGGGTTTGGCGTCGGCATCTCGCAGCCGTCAGGAATGCACTGTTCACGACTAGGCGCCTTGCCCTGCTATCCTTTCTCTCTATGCTGACCGCAACACCCAGGGAGATAGGCATGATCCTGCATTGCGTTTTTCTTCGGCTCAAAGCCGCCATGACAAAAGAAGAGAAGAAAGCCCTCTTCGAATCGGTGGCCGCCTTGCAGCAGGTCATTCCCGGCATCGTCGACGTGAAATACGGGCCGAATGTCTCGCCGGAAGGCTTGCACGGCGGCTTTGCGGATGGATTCGTCGTTACCTTCGAAAGTGCCAGCGCACGCGATGCCTATCTGGTGCATCCCGATCATGTCGCCGTTGGCGAGCGGATCGTATCATCGACGGATGGCGGTCTAGCCGGCCTGATGGTCTTCGATTTCAATCTCTGACAGCGTTGCCAGGATACGGTCGCAGACGGGGTATGCCCGCGACCGCATCCGGTCGATCAGCTCGACTTGGCCATGGCTGCGGCAAGCTGGTCAACGTTATAACGGAACATTTTTTCGTAAGTCGGAGCCGGTCCGTTGGACTTGGAAAGGGCCTCGACATAGAGCTCGCCGCCAGGCTCGGCGCCCGTTGCCTTGGCGACCTGCTTGACCAGGCGCGGATCGTTCGAGTTTTCGAAGAAATAGGTCTTCACATGCTCGGTCTTGATCTGTTCGATCAGCTTGGCGACGTCGGCCGCCGAGGCTTCCGTCTCAGTCGAAAAGCCGAGCGGTGACAGGAAGCTCACCTTGTACTCGCGGCCGAAATAGCCGAAGGCATCATGGCTCGTCAGCACCTTGCGGCGGTCCTCGGGCACCTTGTCGAACTTGCTGTGTGCGTAGGTGTCGAGTTCGGTCAGAACCTTGGTGTAGCGTTCGGCATTAGCCCTGAACTCGGCAGCGTCGGCCGGATCGGCAGCGGAAAGTGCCTTCTCAATATTGCCCACCCAGATCTTCACATTGACCGGGCTGTTCCACACATGCGGGTCGGTGACCGTCTTGCCGTCGTCGACCATGGTGCGGGTGTTGATGCCTTCGGAGGCGACGACAGGCGTCCCCTTGTAGCCCGATGCGGTGATCAGGCGGTCCATCCAGCCTTCCAGACCTTCGCCGCTGACGAAGACGATCTTGGCGGCATTGAGCTTCTTGGCGTCGGCCGGCGACGGCTCGAATTCATGGGGGTCGCCATTCGGGCCGACGAGGCTTGATACTTTCACATGGTCGCCGCCGACATGTTTGACGACATCGGCAAGCACGGTGAAGGACGCGACGACATCGAGCGTTTCGGCGGAGGCCGGAGCCGCGACGCCGAAGGCGACGAAGGCCGTGGCAGCGGCTGAGAGAAGCAGTCTCTGTTTGTTCATGCGAGTCTCCTTGTTCGGATTAGCCCCGGAGATGGGGACGGGGGAAGAGCCGCCGGGCAAGGCCCGAGGGTGCGAAGAGGATGGAGATGCCATAGATCAGGCTGGCGGTGATGATGATCGTCGGGCCCGAGGCAAATTCGAGGTGGTAGGAGGCGATGAGGCCGACATAGCCCGAGGCCGCAGCCGTTCCCGTCGCGATCGCCATCATCGAGGGCAGGCTGCGCGACCAGAGCTGGGCGATTGCCGCGGGCAGCGTCATCAGTCCGACCGCCATCAGCGTTCCCAACGCCTGGAAGCTGGCGACGAGATTGAGCACGACGAGCAACAGGAACAGGAAGTGATAGACCTGCCCGCGGCCGCCGACGGCGCGCAGGAAGCCGGGGTCGAAGCATTCCATGACGAGCGGGCGATAGATGACGGCAAGCGCCAGCAGCGTCACCGTGGTGATCGCGCCGATCTGATAGAGGGCAGGCGCGTCGATTGCGAGAATGGTGCCGAAAAGCACATGCAGAAGATCGATGTTCGAGCCGCGCAGCGACACGATGAGCACGCCGAGCGCGAGCGAGGTCAGATAGAAGCTGGCAAAGCTGGCATCCTCCTGGAGCACCGTGGTGCGGCTGACGAGGCCAGAGAGCAGGGCCACCGAAAGCCCGGCAACAAGCCCGCCAAGCCCCATGGCGGTGAGCGACAGCGATCCGGCAACGAGATAGCCGATGGCGGCCCCAGGCAGAACGGCATGGCTCATGGCATCGCCCATAAGGCTCATGCGCCGGAGCATCAGGAAAACACCGATCGAACCCGAGCCGAGGCCGAGGCAGACGCAGGCGATCAGCGCGCGCCGCATGAAGCCGTAATCCGCGAACGGCGCGAGAAAGATGTCATAGGCGGTCATTCAGCCGGCTCCCGCTTCGTCAGGTCATGGGGGGCGGGCTCGTCTTCCGGCAGGCAATCCCCGGCATCGTCATCCCAGCGCTCGGCCATGGCGCGCGCCTTGATGAGATTGGCGGGGCTCATGACATCCTGCGTCTTGCCCCATCCCACAAGTTCGCGGGCGATCAGCAGCGTCTCGGGGAAATGCGCGCGCACCTGTTCGAAATCATGGAGGACGGCGATGACGGTGCGTCCTTCCCTGTTCCAGCGCAGCACGAGCTTGAGCAGATCGGCTGTCGTCCTCTGGTCGATGGCGGTAAAAGGTTCGTCCAGCAGGATGACGCGGGCATCCTGCAGCAGCAGGCGTGCAAACAGGACGCGCTGGAATTGCCCGGCCGAAAGCGCGCCGATATGGCGGCGCTCGAAGCCGGAAAGCCCGACGATATCGAGCGCCTCGCGCGCGCGTTCTCCATCTTTTCGGGAGAATTGACCGAAGGCGCCGGCATTTTTCCAGGCGCCGAGCATGACGGTGTCGGCAACGGAAATCGGAAAGCGGCGGTTGATATCGGCCGTCTGCGGCAGATAGCCGAAATCGCTGCGCGCAAGTGCCCCACGATCGATGGAGCCTTCCGCCAGCGGCAATTCGCCGACGATCGCCTTGAGCAAGGTCGATTTTCCCGCCCCGTTCGGCCCGGCAATCGCCGTCAGGCTGCCCTCGGCAAAGCCACCCGAAATATGATGCACGGCGGGATGACGCTCATAGGTGACGGTGAGGTTCTTGAGACGGATCAATTCACTCATGCCAGAGCCACCGCCCAGCCAATGGCCGCCCACAGGATCGCTATGCCGACCGCCACATAGGCAAGGCGCACCAAAGCCGAACGCCCCATCAGGGACGATGCAAAGGGATCATGGTCAAAGGGCATTCCGGGGCTTTCAATTATGTAATAACATTACACGTTGTAGCCGATGAAATGCGGCAAAAAAGAGGCGAGCGATGCTTCGCCGGGAGTTTGCGGTGAAGAATGCCCGAATATTTGCAGAGCCAATATCGTTGCCGTCTTCTCGCGATAGCGTTCACGGCGGATCTGTCCTCAGGCAATATCGAGGACCGAAGTCTGCGGCATAGGTGGGGAGGATGATATGAGATTAAGACTGGAATTGTTTGTTGCCGATGTGAGCGCATCGATAGACTTCTATCGCGAAGTGCTAAATTTCCAGGTGATAGGCGAGGCAAGCACGGACTATACCGTGCTATCAAATGGTGAAGCAGTTATCTCCGTCAACAACCGGGAGGCCCTTGGGCCTGATCATCCTCTCCGAGCGGTGAATGGTGAACGGCTTGGTCTTGGCGTCGAAATAGTGCTGAGTGTCGAGGATGTAGAGGATGTATTTGAGGCCGCCAAAACCGGCGGCCATCCGGTATCCGAGCTTGCCTTGCAACCGTGGGGTTTGCGCGATTTTCGCATCATGGACCCCGATAGCTATTACATCCGTGTGACAAGCAGCCAGAACGGATAGGGGCCCGAGAGCACCCTCAGCAGTCAGGCGAAAGGCAGGGTGCGGGGCACCCAGCCTCCCTCAACTCGTCGAAATCTTAGAGCTGCTCGATCATCGCCGCAGCACCCGAAACCGTGGCCTGGCCGGGGCTTTCCTCGATATTCAGCGTCTTCACGACACCGTCTTCCACCAGCATGGAATAACGCTTGGAGCGGACGCCGAGGCCGCCGGCGGAGAGGTCCACATCGAGGCCGAGCGCCTTGGTGAAGGAGCCGTCCCAATCGGCGAGGAAGTGGATCTTGCCCATGCCGCCGGACGATTGCGCCCAGGCGCCCATGACGTGCCAGTCGTTGACGGCAACCACCGCGATGTCGTCGACGCCCTTGCCGAGGATGGTGTCGCGGTTTTCGAGAAAGCCCGGCAGGTGATTGAGCGAGCAGGTCGGCGTGAACGCGCCGGGCACGGCGAAGAGCACGACGCGCTTGCCGGCAAAGAGCTGCTCGGTGCTGATCTCGACCGGGCCGTCGGCGGTCTTTTCCTTGAAGGTGGCGGCAGGCAGCGTGTCGCCGAGGGCGATAGTCATGGCTCTCTCCTTGGGTCGTGGTTTCGGGGGCGCTCGAGTGGCCGCCGATCGTGTGAAGACGGTTTGGCGAACTATAGATCCGCCCTATTCCAGCGCAAGGGTGGTTTCCATCGCCCGGGCGCCGTCGATGACCAGAACTCCCCAGCTCTTGCCCTTGGGATCGTAGTCCTTCGGCAGCTTGCCGATCTCGATATCGGCCGAAAAGGCAGTTCCTTCCCGTTTCGCATTCGCTTGCCGAAAGAACACGTAGCCTGATGGCCCCGTGACGTAGATCTCCGGCGTCTTCCCGCTCGTTTCAGGCAGCGTCAGCTGCAGTGAAAGGCTCTTCGCGTCGGCGGAGATCGTGTGGCTCCGGATGGCAAAATCCGATGATGGCGCTTGCGGCAGCATTGCTTTCGCCGCATCGAGGGTAGCCAGTTCATGCGATGTCGGCTGTTCATTTGCCGTCAGCGGCAGCGAAAGCTCGGCCTGAAAGGGGATGCAGATATCCTTGCAGAGGCCGATGAAAGTCGTCAGCTCAAGCTTTTCCGGCGCCTTGCCTGCGACGTGCAGATCAAGCGGCAACGTGACCGGAGCGTCGTAGCCGATTTCCTGGATCGGGCCGACGCTGATCGGCTTCGGTATCGGATAGCTGATCTTTTCCAATGTCACGCCGCTGCCGGGCGCGGGCGTGATCTGCGGCGGAATTCCGCCCTGGCCCGGTTCGCGCCAATAGGTGATCCAGCCCGGTTCCGGCTCGATCTGCAATGCCGCCCGGATATGCCCCTCGGCGTCCGGCGCCAGCGCGATCAGGCGTATGCGGCCGCCTTCGTTGTCCACCCACTCGCTGGTTGCGGCGTGGGCCGCCGTGGCGCTGAAAAAGAGAGTGGCGACGAGTGCCGACAAGCGGGCGATGCTATTTATTTCGATCATGGAACAAGGATTTAGCGGATTGACCGTCCGTGAGCCAGCAGGACTGGAGAGACAAATGATCATTTTCAGTTGATTGATTTATGACATTGCCCCATCTTGATATCAGGCGGTGCAGTTGCGAACTGCGGTGAGGAGGCACGATGTCCCTATCGACGCTGAAGAATAGACGCGAAAGAGGTTTTCTCGACGGTCAGTTCCTGATCGCCATGCCTGGCATGGAGGATCGGAATTTCCACCGCACGGTTGTTTATATCTGCGCCCATTCCGATGCCGGTGCCATGGGCTTCGTCATCAACCGGGCCCAGAAATTGACATTTACCGACGTCCTTCTGCATCTGGACATGATCAAGGATGACGATGCTATCGTGCTTCCCCAGATGGCGCGTGATTTCCCGATCCAGACCGGCGGCCCGGTCGAAAGCGGCCGCGGTTTCGTCCTGCATTCAGACGACTACATCAGCGACAGCAGCATTCCGGTCAGCGACGACATCAGCCTGACGGCAACGCTCGATATCGTCAGGGCCATTTCCAAGGGGAGTGGCCCGAAACGCGCAACGATGCTGCTCGGCTATGCCGGCTGGGGCGCGGGTCAGCTTGAAGCGGAAATCGGCAACAACGGCTGGCTGAATTGCCCTGCCAACGAAGAATTGATCTTCGATCGCAGTCTCGACAACAAATATGATCGCGCGCTGGCCCTCATGGGCATCAACCCGGCGATGCTGTCGCTGCAGGCGGGCCATAGCTGAGCCGATTGCGTTATTTTGGAACGAAATGGCGCGCGTGACGTTTTCCTCGGCAGAGCGATGGCAATTCCGCTGTCGTAGCCAAGGAGGCGTCAGACATGAGCAGCACGACCGACAAGGTGTCCGGTAAGGCGAACGAAATTGCCGGCAAGGCCAAGCAGATGGCCGGCAAGGCGACCAATGACAAGGAACTCCGCGCCAAGGGCGCAGCCCAGGAAGCCAAGGGCAAGGTGCAGACCGCCGTTGGCAAAGCCAAGGACAAGGTCAAAGGCGCAGTCGACCGGATGTGACCGGCAGCTTCGTGTCTAACAATCTAGGCTCGCTGCTCCGCTGAATTGACGTTGTAGCAGCGATGTTGGGAGGAAGAGCCTGTTACGGAAACGTGGCAGGCTCTTTACTATAGGCCACTACGTTGTTCCGAGGGGAGTATGCGGCTTTTCACCTGCGACTATTGCGGCCAACCCGTTCATTTCGACAACAGGCAATGCATTCGCTGCGGCCATCCTCTCGGCTTTGTCCCCGATCGTCTGGCGATATATGCCCTGGAAGCGGAAGAGGATGTGGATTGGCACCCCGTCTCCGAACCGGCGCGACATCTTCGCTTTTGCGCCAATGCCAAACTCGATATCTGCAACTGGCTCATCGATGCGGACGATCCGCAGCCCTATTGCGTTGCCTGTCGCCATAATCGGCTCGTGCCGAACACCGATGCGCAACAGGGCATAGATCGCTGGCGCCGCATCGGCCAGGCGCAGCGGCATCTGTTCTATTCTCTGTTGCGCTGGAACCTGCCGCATCCCGACAGAGCAGAGGACCCTCAGGGTGGACTGGTGTTCGATTTCCTCGAGGATGAGGTGCAAGGCGACGTCGTCGTACCGGCCATGACCGGCCATGAGGAGGGACTGATCGCCATTCGGGCCGCAGAGGCCGATGACGTCACGCGCGAACAGGCGCGGACCTCCATGAACGAGCCCTATCGCACCTTGCTCGGCCACTTCAGGCACGAGACCGGGCATTTCATCTGGAATAAGCTCGTGCGCGATCGCAACGGGTTCGATGCCTTTCGCGCCATCTTCGGTGACGAACGCGCCGATTACGGTGCGGCACTGCAGGCCCACTACGACAATGGCCCGCCCTCAAACTGGCAGGAAAACTTCATTAGCGCCTATGCCAGCTCTCATCCGTGGGAGGATTTTGCCGAGTGCTTCGCGCATTATCTGCATATCGTCGATACGCTGGAAACGGCGCGCTCCTTCGGCTTGGCGATCGATCCCCATCGCTATCACGACATGGCTGCCGAAGTGGATTTCGACCCTTACAAGGCTGAAAGCGCCGAGCAGCTCGTCAATGCCTGGATTCCGCTGAGCGTGGCGATCAATTCCATCCAGCGCAGCATGGGCCAGCCGGATTCCTACCCCTTCATCCTGTCACCGCCGGTGGTCGGAAAGCTGGACTATATTCGCGCGCTGATAGACAGTATGTGATCTCCCATCGCTCTAGGTGAGGGGGATATCACCTATGCGCGCTTCGTCAGCGGAAAGCGTTCTTTCAGGAGGCGCACCACGGAATCCGAGCCCATCGGCGGGCCGAAGATGAAGCTCTGGCCGTAGGTGCAGCCGATCTTGGCAAGTTCCAACGCATCCTCTTCGGATTCGATGCCCTCAGCGACGACACGCATGTTGAGCTCGCGTGCCATGGAAATAACCGAGCGCAGCAGCACTGCCTTCTTGTCGCTGTCGTCGCGGACCATGGCCTTGTCGAGCTTGATCGTGTCGAACGGGAAACGCGTGAGATAGGCGAGCGACGAATAGCCCGTACCGAAGTCGTCGAGCGCCAGACCGATGCCGGCGTCGCGCAGTTTGTCGAGCACGAGGCGCGCCTGTTCCGGATTTTCCATCACCTGCGATTCCGTCAGCTCCAGCTTGATGCGGTGCGGATCGCAATGGGTCTTGGCGAGCAGGGCGCGGATATCGTCGTAAAGTTCGTTATTGAGCAGCTGCACGCTGGAAAGGTTGATGGAGACGAACAGCGGCAGGTCGCCGGTCTGTCGCTGCCATGCCTTCAGGTCGTTCGTTGCCTGCTCCAGCGCGAACATGCCGAGCGGGCCGATGATGTCGGATGCCTCTGCGATCGGGATGAATTCCGATGGCGGGATATTGCCGCGCTTCGGATGTTCCCAGCGCATCAGCGCCTCGAAGCCTGCCACTTCAGCATCTTCCAGGCGGACGATCGGCTGGTAGACGAGCGAAAGTTCCTTGCGCTCGACGGCGCGGCGCAGGTCGGTTTCGAGTTGCAGCCGGTCCGTGCCGAAGCTGCGGAAGGCCGGCTGGAAGGGCTCGACGCGATTGCCGCCGGCGCGCTTGGCGCGGTACATGGCAAGTTCCGCGTCGCTCAGCATACCCGCGGCATTTTCCTGCTGGTCGACCCAGGACGTCAGGCCGACCGATGCCGTCAGAATGATTTCGCGGTTGGCGAAATTGATCGGCACCATGATCGCCTTGCTGATCGCATCGGCAAAATCCGCAACCTTGGCCGGATCGCGTTCGGAGACGAGGATGAGGCCGAATTGATCGCCCGAAAGACGCGCCAGCGTATCCTGCGGCTTCATCAGACGGCGAAGACGCCGGGTCAGCGCGATCAGGATATTGTCGCCCGCGGCAAAACCCAGCGTATCGTTGACCAGCTTGTAGCGATCGATGTCGATCACCATGACTGTCGGCCTGAGCTGATTGCCTTCCGAGGCGAGCGTCAGAACGGACTGCAGGCGATCAAGGAACACCTGGCGGTTCGGCAATCCCGTGAGGTTGTCATGCACGGCGTCATGCAGCAGCCGCTCGACGGAATTCTTCTGCTCGGTGATATCGACGATCGTGCCGACGCAGCGGATGATTTCGCCGTTCGAGCCGAGGACGGGCCGGGCGCGGATCGACAGCCAGTGGAAATGTCCATCCTCCGCGCGAATCCGGAATTCGTGGTTCAGCCGGCCGCGCCGATGTTCCAGCAGTACGTCAAGCGTCGCTCGGAAACGGTCGCGATCGTCTGGGTGCAGTCGCGGCAGCCAGTTGCGCGCCGCGCCATGCATGGTGCCGGGCGAGAGGCCGAGCTTCATCGAAATATCAGGCGTGGTTACGACACGGTCGCGCGCTACGTCCCAGTCCCAGACGGTATCGCCGGAGCCTGTAAGCGCAAGAGACTGCCGTTCCAGATCGGAGAACAGACCCTGCTGGAAAGCGCCGCCGGCAAAGGCGTGCTGCATGACGGTGAAGCCGATCAAAAGGACGATGAGCACGAGGCCGCCGCCAAGTGCCGGCTGGATGATGTCGTTGTCGAGCTTGCCCATGACCGTCATCCAGGCCCCGAAGAGCCAGACGAGGATCAAGGCCCAGGCGGGCACGAGCAGGATGGCGCGGTCGTAGCGGCTGAAGCCGAGATAGATGATGAGCAGCAGTCCTGCCGTCGCCGTCAGCGCCAGCGACAGCCGCGCAATACCGGCTGCAATCGACGGGTCATAGATCGCGACGCCGAAGAGCAGAGCAAGGCCGAGCACCCAGGCAAGCGTCACATAACCAAGATGGGCATGCCAGCGATTGAGGTTGAGATAGGTGAACAGGAAGATCACCAGGCTCGACGCGAGCGCCACCTCCGCACAGGCGCGCCATATTCGCTGATCGCTTGACGTTATGCTGATGAGCTTGCCGAGGAAGCCGAAATCCACGCAGATATAGCCGAGAACAGCCCAGGCAAGCGCCGCCGTCGCCGGCAGCATCGATGTGCCCTTGACCACGAAAAGAATGGTGAGGAACACCGCCAGGAGGCCGGCGATGCCGAGCACGATGCCGCGATAGAGCGTGAAGGCGTTGACCGTATCCTTGTAGGCGTTGGGTTCCCAAAGATAGAGCTGCGGCAGGTTCGGCGACGAAAGCTCGGCAACGAAGGTGACGACGGCGCCGGGGTTCAGCGTGATGCGGAAGACGTCCGCTTCGTCGCTTGGCTGCCGGTCGAGCGCAAAGCCCTCGCTCGGCGTGATCGCGACGATGCGCTGCGAGCCGAGATCGGGCCAGAAGACCTTCGAATTCACCAGACGGAAATGCGGGGCGACGATGACGCGCTCCAGCTGCTCTTCCGAGACATTGGCGAGCGCGAAGACAGCCCAGTCGCCCTGATGGTTCGGGGAGGAAGAGCGCACTTCGATGCGGCGGCGGATGCCGTCGGCGCCCGCGGCCGTCGAGACCTGGAAGGCTTCGCCTTGATTGGTGTAGATTTCCGTCGTCGCCGTCAGGTCGAGCGCGGTGTCGTCGCGTGAGATCTTCACGGGTTCGGCTGCGTGCGCCATTCCGGCGATCAATAGCAGCATGGTAGCGCCGAGCGTTGCGATCAGCGCGCATAGCCGCCGGGCCATCGGCCACGTCTGCAGGATTCCGGCGATCATCGCTGGTCGAAGCTTCGGTTCAGGCTGGGATCGGAAGCCAACCTTGAAAACATCACATGGTCGCGCCACTGACCGTTGATTTTAAGATAACCGCGCAAATGACCTTCCCGCTGGAAACCGGCTTTTTCCAAAAGCCGCATGCTACGCTCGTTATCCGGAATACAGGCTGCTTCAACTCGGTGCAACTCAAGTCCGGAAAAGATATAGGGTATAACCAACTGAAGTGCGGCGAACATGTGGCCCTGACCGGAATAGCGTTCGCCCATCCAATATCCGATCATGCAGCTCTGTGCAGCACCGCGGCGAATATAGCCGATCGTGATGCCGCCAACCAGCGTTCTGTTTTCCCTGAGGAAAATGAACAGGGGTATCGCTTGGCCGGAGCTGTATTCCTGTTTGCCGCGGATAATGCGGGCACGATAGGCGCCCTCAGTCAGCTCATCGTGCCGCCAGGTCGGTTCCCACGGTTCGAGAAAACGTCGGCTCTCGGCTCGGAGCTTGTGCCACTGATTGAAATCGGAGTAGCGCGGCAGGCGCAGCAAATATCTGTCGTTTTCGAGTTCAACCGCGTCCGGATGACGTGAGAGAAACCGAAAGACAGATTTTTGCATGCCGCCAAGCACTCCCCCGAGAATTGAACCCATAGGCCCGCGGCGTGCCCCTAGCCGCTGGCGCTTCTGGAAGCCGGCGTCGGCGAGGACAGCGAGGTCACGATGTCTTCCATCGGCGCAAGCTGCTCCAGCGGCCCGATCGCCGAAAGCGTCGGTACTGTATCGAAGAACAGCCGGCCGGCAAGATCCGTCAGGCGATCGATGGTGATGCCTTCCAGGCGTTCCAGCATCTCCTGGTTCGGGATGGGGCGGCCATAAAGCATCATCTGACGTGCGACCTGGCCGGCGCGAGCCGCCGGACTTTCCTGGCCCATGAGGAGCTGCGCGCGGATCTGGGCGCGGGCGCGCTCGATTTCCTGCTGCTGGATGTCATGGGACGACTTGTGCAGCTCGTCGATGATGACGGGCAGCAGTTCCGGCAGGTTTTCGCCGCCGGTTGCGGCATGAATGCCGAAAATGCCAGTGTCGGAGAAGCCCCAATGGAAGGCATAGACCGAATAACAGAGGCCGCGGAACTCGCGCACTTCCTGAAACAAGCGCGAGGACATGCCGCCGCCGAGGATATTGGCGAGGATCTGCGAACAGTAGAAATCGCGGGTATGATAGGCACGGCCTTCGAAGCCGAGCAGGATCTGCGCGTCCATCAGGTCGCGCGTTTCGCGAATATTGCCGCCGATATAGCGCGCCGGCTCGATAACGGGCGGTGCGGACGGTTTGGTCGGCAGGCTGGCGAAGCGTTCCTCGACCTGACGCACGAAGCTTTCATGATCAACCGCACCGGCCGCGACGACGAACATGCGGTCGGTCGTATAGTTGCGGCTGAGATAGTGGCGGATCTGTTCCGGCGAGAAGGAGAGAACGGTGTCCGGCGTGCCGAGAATGGCGCGGCCGAGCGTCTGGCCGCGATAGGCGACTTCGGAAAACTTGTCGAAGACGACATCGTCGGGCGTGTCGTTCGCCGCGTTGATTTCCTGCAGGATCACCTGCTTTTCGCGGGCCAGTTCTTCTTCGTCGAAGGCTGACTCGGTCAGGATATCGGCAAGGATATCGACGGCGAGCGGCACATGATCCTTCAGTACCCGAGCATAATAGGAGGTGGTTTCAGTCGAGGTGGCGGCGTTGACTTCGCCGCCGACATTCTCGATTTCCTCGGCGATCTGCCGGGCCGTGCGACGTCCGGTGCCCTTGAACGCCATATGCTCGAGCAGATGCGCGATACCGTGTTCTGCCTCGGTCTCGTTACGCGAACCCGACTTGATCCAAACGCCGAGTGCCACGCTTTCTAGGTGTGGCATCGATTGGGTCGCTACTGTCAGCCCGGACGCTAGCCGGGTGCACTCCACTGTCATCGCCTGTCTTTCCGCGTCTGTTATTCGCCGATCCGGGTATGTTTTCCGATAAAGCTTTCAACGGCTTTAAGTTCCGGATCGAGAATGTCGAAACGCTCCTCCCTGGTCATCAGACCAGCAAGCCACGTCGGAAGCGCCGGGTCAATACCGGAGGCGGATTTTACTGCGGCGGGGAATTTTGCCGGATGGGCGGTGGCAAGCGTCACCATCGGGCTTGACGGACGCTCGTTCTTTTCAGCGACGAAGGCGCCGATCGCCGTGTGTGGATCGAGCAGATAGCCCGTATCGGCAAGAGTCTTGCGAATGGTTTCAGCCACCTGCTTTTCGCTGGCGCGGCCGGCTCGGAAGTCCTTCTTGATGAACTTCTGCGCCTCTTCGCTGATCGAAAAGCCGTTCGACTGCTTCAGGCTCTCCATGGCGGCGCGCACCTTGGAGGCGTCGCGGCCATTGGCCTCGAACAAGAGCCGCTCGAAGTTGGAGGAGATCTGGATATCCATCGACGGCGATGTGGTGGCCTTGACCTCGCGCATTTCATAGCGGCCGGTTTTCAGCATCCGAGCCAGGATGTCGTTCTCGTTGGTGGCGATCACAAGCCGCTCGATCGGCAGACCCATGCGCTTGGCAACGTAGCCGGCGAAAATATCGCCGAAATTGCCTGTGGGCACGGTGAAGGAAATCTTCCGGTCCGGTCCGCCGAGCGCGACTGCTGTCGTGAAGTAATAGACCACCTGCGCCATGATGCGCGCCCAGTTGATCGAATTGACGCCGGAAAGCTTGACCTTGTCGCGGAAGGCGACGTCATTGAACATGGCTTTGACGAGATTCTGGCAATCGTCGAAATTGCCCTTGATCGCCAGCGCGTGAACGTTTGCCGCCGTCGACGTGGTCATCTGCCGCTGCTGCACCGGCGAGACTTTTCCGTGCGGGAAGAGAATGAAGATGTCGGTGCGCTCGCGGCCGGCAAAGGCGTCGATCGCAGCGCCGCCGGTATCGCCCGAGGTGGCGCCGACGATGGTTGCCCGCTGGCCGCGCTTCTCCAGCGCATAGTCCATCAGCCGCGCAAGCAACTGCATGGCGACATCCTTGAAGGCGAGCGTCGTGCCGTGAAAGAGCTCCAAGACGAAGCTGTTCGGGCCGGTCTGGACGAGCGGTGTCACGGCGGGGTGCCGGAAGGTGGCGTAGGCATCGTCGATCATGCCGCGGAATACGTCGGCCGGGATCTCGCCGTTGGTGAAGGGCGACAGCACGGCAAAAGCGACGTCCTGATAGCTCTTTCCGCGGAAGGCGCGGATTTCTCTTTTCGTCAGGACAGGCCATTCGCGGGGAACATAGAGCCCGCCGTCGCGAGCAAGGCCAGCCAGGAGGGCGTCGCAGAAGCCAAGGGCAGGGGCTTCTCCCCGCGTTGAAATGTAATCCACGGTCTTAGAATTCCTTTGGTCGCAAAATTGCCTGAGTGATCGATTGAGAGAGTAGAGGAACGAAGCGACGGCGGCCTGTCTTTTTGCGTCGGATCAGGCGCGTGGTTTTCGCGTTTGCGCAAGGCGCGTCGGATCGGCGCCGGGCGGAGGCCTTTGGTGGTGATCTGTCGATCTCGAAAAGTGAGCCAAAACGGTGTCTACCCAATCGATTTTTCGCTGCGCCGCTGGTATAGACCATCGCCAAGTGTCATAAAAGGCCCGTTTGGCGGGCTGCAGGCCGATAATGTAAAATATATGGAGAGGGTGGAATTATAGTGTTTGGCAGGGTTTCGCGTCGTCTTTTCTCCGCTTCGCTTCTGGCATTGCTCACGGGTTGCAGCTCTCTCGGTATTGGCGGCAACAGTGAAAAGCAGCCAGGGGCTGACATCACGGTAGCACCGCAAGCCGGAGCCCCGGCTGCCGCTTCAACTCCCACCCCGACCTACGTCGCCGGCAAATGCCCGCAGGCTGTCATCCGCGACGAGGATGCGGTTTATCGTACCTACGCCAAGGGCGCCAAGGACGATGCGAGCCAGTTGGTGTATCAGGCTTCGCTGGCACAGGCGACCCGCCAGTGCACGAGTGACGGCACCAGTCTCGGCATTCATGTCGTGGCGCAGGGACGCCTGGTCGCCGGCCCGATGGGCTCCTCCGGCAAGGTGACCCTGCCGATCCATGTCGCCGTCATGGACAACGACAACGCGCTTTACAGCAAGACCATTATGTACACGGCTGAGATTCCGCCGGGTGAGACCACGGCGCAGTTCCTCTTTACCGATGATGATATTCAGGTTGCCGGCGGCTCCGGCGGTTTCACGATCGTCCAGATCGGCTTTGATCAGGGTCCGCAGAAGCCTGCGAAGAGCACGAAGCCGGTGCGCAGGAAGCATCAGTAAGCTTTCGATCGCGGCCTTTGCGTAGAGCGACGCAGGGCCGCGACGACCACCAAAGAAAAAGCCCTGCCGGTCGGCAGGGCTTTTTCTTTGGTGGTCAGTCTTCAGTCCGTCCTAGAGGACGCCATCCCATTCCGCGAGCGCCATGACGACGCCGGGAAGGTCGGCCATACGGCTGATGACGGTTTCCGCGCCGGCGTCGGTCAGCCGATCGGCGTGGGAAGGGTAGGTGTGTGATGCGCCGGTGAAGCCGATGACGCGCATGCCGGCGGCACGCGCCGCCTGAACACCATGGATCGAATCTTCGACGACGATCGTGTTGGCGGGGCTGACATTCATCTGCTTGGCGCCATGCAGGAAAATATCCGGTTTTGGTTTCACGCGGTCGGCGCCAAGATCCTTGGCGGAGTAGATATGCGGCGCGAACAGCTTGATGTAGCCGACCTTGGTCAACATCATCTCGAGGCGCGCCGAGCTGGAGTTCGAGCAGATGCACCGCGGCATCGGCAGTCGCGACAGTGCCAGCGGCACGCCTGGTATCGCCTGGACTTCATTGGCAAGCTTCAGGTCGAGCAGCTTCTCCGACTTGTCGAGCAGCGTCGCGGAGAGCGGAATGCTTGCCTCGCGCTCGACCTCGAACAGGATGTTGCGCCAGGTCATGCCGGCGAAGCGCTCACCCATTTCCTCGGTGCTGATCGGGTAGCCCGCATCGGTCAGCAGCTTGGACTCGACCTCAGCCGCGATGATTTCCGAATCGACCAGAACGCCGTCGCAGTCGAAGATGATGAGATCGAAGCCATTGCTCATGAAATTGCTGCCTTTGATGTGGCTGGGTTCGGCAGCTCCGGGAAACCGTTGGGATTTCGGAAGATGCTCTGAAAAACGACCGCCGGGCTTTACACGATATGTCGACAAAGCTCAACCAATTGGCGGGCATGGCTGCGCTGCAGCTAGCGAAAGGGTCGAAATGCGCAAAAGCGGTGACAGCTTTTGCTTGCCGCTCGACATCGGGCAGGGCTGGCTTTAAGCATCGGCAATGGCCAAGGAGCGCGACGACACCATTGCCAGCCGTATCAGCCGGGTGCTTGCCGACCGCATCATCCGCGGCGAGCTCGCGCCCGATACCCGCCTGCGGCAGGATCATATCGCCGAGGAATTCGGCACCAGCCATGTGCCCGTGCGCGAGGCGTTCCGGCGACTGGAGGCGCAGGGGTTGGCGATCAGCCTGCCGCGCCGTGGCGTTCGCGTCGCCTCGTTCGATCTCAAGGAGGTCCGCGAGGTCGCGGAAATGCGGGCGGCACTCGAAGGTCTTGCACTCAAGCATGCGGCCCCGCATCTGACTGCGTCCATTCTGGACGAGGCCGAGCAGGCGACGCGCGACGGCGACGCCGCAGGTGACGTTTACGCCTGGGAAGAAGCCAATCGCCGCTTCCATCGCCTGATCCTGGCGCCTTGCGGCATGGCGCGGCTGCTCGCCGCCATCGACGACCTACACGCCGCCAGTGCCCGCTTTCTCTTTTCCGCCTGGCAATCCGGCTGGGAGAAGCGCACGGATCATGATCACCGCGCCATTTTGGCGGCGCTTCGCCAGGGTCGAATCGACGAGGCGGCGGCAATTCTGCAGAAGCATGTGCAATGGATCGGCCGCGCGCCGGTGCGCACGCCTTCGGGGTCGACGCGAGACGCCTTCGCAATCGTCGGCTAGCGATCACAACGCATCATGATGATCTTAAGCTGGGCTTTGGAGATGGCGTTTAGAGCGTGTCCGTCATCGCTAGCGGAAAGAGCGCCAGAAACCGGCGCTCGCCCTCGGGCGTGAAGAAGATCGAGCGGCTGTTTTCGGTTCGCCGCGCCCAGCCCTTGTCGAAAAAGTTCGAAAGTAGCGCCTTACCGAGGCTGCCGGCCAGATGCGCGCGCCGCTCGCTCCAGTCCAGGCAGGATCGGCAAAGCGGACGGCGGCTGGAACGCAGGTCGGAGACATCGATGCCGATCGAGCCCAAATGCTTCTCGCCATCGGCCGTCAGGCTCAATCCTTCTCCCATCACGGAGATCGAGCCGGCCTCTATCAGGCTGTCGAGCATCCGCACGCCGTAATCGCCGGCAAGATGGTCGTAGCAGATACGCGCCTTTCGCAGCGCCGGCTCCTTCGGGCCTGGACGATGGCGCAGATGGCCGCGGCTTGCGGCAAAACCCATGATGCCCTCAAGCAGCTTGCCTACGCGATCGTCCGCCAGCGTGAAATAGCGATGGCGGCCCTGCTTGCGTTGGGCGAGCAGGCCACCCGCTTCAAGCTTGGCGAGATGCGCGCTCGCGGTCTGCAACGTTACCCCTGCGGCAGCGGCGAGTTCCGTTGCGGTCAACGCTCGGCCGCCCATCAGCGCCGTCAAAATATTCGCCCGCGCGGGATCGCCGATCAGCGAGCCGATCTGTGCAATGTCTGGACCTTCCTTCATACTTCGATCGTAGCCGAACCATCTCCGTCCTGCAATGTGCGAAAACGTCTGCATCAGCAAAGGAGAAAGCCAATGATCACCTGTTTCATCCGCTATCAGATCGACCCGTTCAAGCAGGAGGCCTTCGCGGAATATGGCAAGGCCTGGGGCCAGATCATCCCGCGCAACGGCGCCGATCTCATCGGCTATTTCGCGCCACACGAGGGTTCGCTGACGACGGCCTATGGCGTCTACAACATCGAGAACCTGGCTGCCTATGAAGCCTATCGCAAGAGCCTCGCCGCCGATCCGCTGGCGCAGGCCAATCTCGATCTAGCTCGCCGCGAGCGATTCATCTTGCAGGAGGATCGCATCTTCCTGAAAAACATATCCCTGCCGCATGCTCCGAGGACATCGCCATGATCGCAGTCATTTTCGAAGTCGTCCCCCATCCTGACGAGCGCCAGCACTATCTCGATATTGCCGCAAGGCTGCGCTCCGAACTCGAAACGATCGACGGTTTCGTCTCCATCGAACGCTTCGAAAGCCTGACCCAGCCAGGCAAGATCCTGTCGCTGTCCTTCTGGCGCGACGAGACCGCCGTTCTTGAATGGCGAAACCGCGAAGCGCACCGTGCAGCGCAGAAGGCAGGGCGGAAGACAGTCTTTGCCGATTATCGGTTGCGCGTCGCGCAGGTGCTTCGCGACTATGGTATGACGGAACGGGCCGAGGCGCCCGATGACAGCCACGCGGTGCACGACATCTAAGGCATGTCGCGTAAAAGTGTGCCGCAGTTTTGCGATAACGACATGCGCTTTAGGATTTTCAACGTGATAGCACTGTTGGATAGGCCCGCATTTCCGGGATCTTGTTCGGGAAATTCGGAAAATATGACACCGCTTTAGCCTTTGGTAACCAAGATAGGTAACCATAACACTCAGTTAAGAGCACCGAGTAAGTGTAACAGCGAGTATCAAATGGCGTCAGTTTTCCCGCTTGCCGACCTCAGAACCTCAGCAGTTCCGGGGTCCTGGATCGACACGATCATCAAGGGCGATTGCGTGGCCGCTCTTGAGGCACTGCCCAATCAATCCGTCGACGTCATCTTCGCCGACCCGCCGTACAATCTTCAGCTTGGCGGCACGCTGCATCGTCCGGACCAGTCGCTGGTTGACGCCGTCGATGACGAATGGGACCAGTTCGCATCCTTCGAAGCCTACGACGCGTTTACCCGCGCCTGGCTGCTCGCCTGCCGCCGCGTGCTGAAGCCGACCGGCACGATCTGGGTCATCGGCTCCTATCACAACATCTTCCGCGTCGGCGCGACCCTGCAGGATCTGAACTTCTGGATCTTGAACGACATCGTCTGGCGCAAGACCAACCCGATGCCGAATTTCAAGGGTCGCCGCTTCCAGAACGCGCATGAGACGATGATCTGGGCGAGCCCGAACGCCAAGGCCAAGGGCTATACCTTCAACTACGATGCCATGAAGGCCGCCAACGACGATGTGCAGATGCGCTCCGACTGGCTGTTCCCGATCTGCAACGGCAACGAGCGGCTGAAGGGCGACGACGGCAAGAAGGTGCATCCGACGCAAAAGCCGGAAGCGCTGCTCGCCCGTGTCATCATGGCCTCGTCCAAGCCCGGCGACATCATCCTCGATCCCTTCTTCGGATCAGGCACGACCGGCGCCGTTGCCAAGCGTCTCGGCCGCCACTTCGTCGGCATCGAGCGCGAGCAGGACTATATCGATGCGGCAAGCGCCCGCATTGCCGCCGTCGAGCCGCTGGGCAAGGCGGAACTGACCGTCATGACCGGCAAGAAGGCCGAGGTTCGCGTTGCATTCAACGCTCTCATCGAGAGCGGCCTCGTCAAGCCTGGTCAGGTGCTGACGGATGCGAAGCGCCGCTATAGCGCCATCGTGCGCGCCGACGGCACGGTTGCTTCCGGCGGCGATGCCGGCTCCATTCATCGCCTTGGCGCGAAGGTCCAGGGCCTTGATGCATGCAATGGCTGGATGTTCTGGCACTTCGACGATGGACGTTCCCTGCGTCCGATCGACGAGCTCAGGGCCATCATCCGCAGCGATCTGGCGAAGGTGGAGTAAGCCTCAGCCATTTCCCGTAAGCATATCTGCCTTCTTCCGTCGTGTACATCCAGTTAGGGAAGAAGGTGAAACGCTCAGGGCTCTACGGGATACATCATCCGGTAGGGCCCTGAGCGTCTTGTCGTCTTCGGATATCAGAAGTCCTGATAGTCAGTGACGTCGACGCGCACGACGCGGCCATTTTCATCGAAGGTGATCGTTTCCTCGCCCTCGCGGATCAGCGGCTTGCCCGTTTTGCTGTTGGTGGCGCGTACCGACCAGACGGCACGGCCCGAAAGCGGCGTCAGCGTTTCCACCAGGGAGTTCGATGCCGTCTGATCGGGATAAGTATCGAAATAGCCGCGGAAGGCTTCCATGATCGCATCGCGACCGGCAAGGCTACCGACACCGTTCGAGACGTAGGTGGCGTTCTCGGCGAAGAAATTCTCGATCTCTTCATAGTTGATACGATTGATCGCATCGTGAAACAGATCGATGCGTTCTGCGGGATCGAAGATCATTGGCTCAGACCTTTATGCCATATGCGGCGAGATCGCTGCGCAGCTTCTCGGCGCCGGTGAAATGAATTGCGTGCCAGCCGGCAGCGCGTGCGCCTTCGACGTTCGGATAGGAATCGTCGATGAAGATCGTCGAGGCCGGATCGAGGTCGAAGCTCTTGGCGTGGGTATCGTAGATCGAGACATCAGGCTTGATCAGGCCGACATCGCCTGAAACGGTGACGCCGCGCGGCTTCGTGAGGAAGGGATAGCGTACCTGTGCCTCGCGGAAGGTGTCGGAAGCGAAGTTGGTCAGCATGGTGACGTCGCGGCCCTCCGCGATCAGCTGCTCCAGAATGGCGACGCTGTCTTCGTAGGCATGCGGGACCATCTCGTGCCAGTGTTTGCGGAAGGCGCGAATCTGCTCTTCACGTTCCGGATGCTCGGCAATCAACAGTGCCTCCGCCTCTTCCCAGGTCCGGCCACGATCCTGCTCGATATTCCATTCATGGGTGCAGACATTGGCGAAGAACCAATCGCGCTCGTCGGCGTCCGGGATGACACGGCTGTAGGGAATGTTCGGGTCGTAATGAATAAGAACTTTGCCGATATCGAAAACGATATGTCTTATTTCCGTCGTCATGAATGAATTCCTGATTCTTGGTCTCAACGTATTTTTGCGAAGGCATTGGGAATAGCCTGAGCGATCGCTTTTTTCATGACTGTCGGCAATGCCTGCTCTTCAAGATTTGTAACCGGCGCCCACCATCCGTCATGGTTGTCCTTCCCGGAAACGGACTTGGCGCGCCAGATCGACAGCCGCAGTTCGAAATGGGTGAAGACATGCGTCACCATGCCGGCCGGCTGCCAGTCGGCCGGGAAGGGTGCTGCCTCCATGCCGGTCTCGCCGTCGATACGCGCTGTCCAGCCCGTCGTCGGCACTTCAGCCATGCCACCCAGCAATCCGCTTTCGATGCGGCGCCGCAGGAAGATTTCGCCCTCGTCATTGACGGCGACGAAGGCTGCTCCCTGGCGCACCGGTTTTTCTTTCTTGGCAGCTTTGACCGGGAAATGCTCGGCATCATGCCCGGCCAGCGCCTGACAGGCGCCATTGAAGGGACAGAGAGAACAGACCGGACGCTTCGGCGTACAGATCGTCGCGCCGAGATCCATCATCGCCTGGGCGAAATCGCCCGGCCGGTCCGCTGGGGTCAGCAAGGCGACCTTCTGCTTCATCAGCGGCTTGGCGCCCGGCAGCGGCGTTGAAATCGCGTAGAGGCGGGAAATGACACGTTCGACATTGCCGTCCATGACAGCGGCCTGGCGATTGAACGCGATTGCGGCAACGGCGGCGGATGTATAATCGCCGATGCCCGGAAGCGTGCGCAGACCTTCCTCGGTATCGGGAAAGCGGCCGCCATGATCTGCCGCAACCGCCTCGGCGCATTTTTTCAAATTGCGGGCACGAGCGTAATAGCCGAGCCCGGCCCAGGCCGCCATGACGTCGTCGTTTGCGGCGGCGGCGAGATCGTCGACCGTCGGCCAGCGTTCGAGGAATTTCGCGAAATAGGATTTGACGGCCGGCACTGTCGTCTGTTGCAGCATCACTTCCGACAGCCAGATGCGATAGGGATCGGGCTTGACGCCCCGTGCGGCCATCGGCGGCGAGACGCGCCAGGGAAGGTCGCGGTGGTGTTTGTCGTACCAGGCAAGCAGCGATGCGGCCGTGGGGGATTCTAAAGTCTTGGTCATGATTTGCCGCATCGGTGGGAAGTGCTCTATACTTGGCCAAGCTGCGTCGGGCGATCAAGCTCCCGAATGGACAAAGAATGCACCGGGAACCCGATTGATATGAGTTATCCCCGAAAAGGCGAGAAGCAGATTTCCGAGCTGACCAACGGCATCGTCGATCCGGTGCTGGCGAAGCGCGCCGGCATCAACACGACGCTGCTCGGCTGCTGGGACGAAATCGCCGGGGAGGACTTCGCCGACTGCACACGGCCGGAAAAGATTGCCTGGGCCAAACGGACGGGCCCCGGCATGGACGACCGCTATCAACCCGGCGTATTGACGATTGCCTGCGAGGGTGCCCGCGCGCTGTTTCTGACCCATGCACAGGGCGAGCTCATCCAGCGCATCAACAGCTTCTTCGGCTTTTATGCCGTCAATCAGATCCGCATCGTGCAGAAGCCGGTCTCGGTCGCATCCAGACGCTCGCGGACGCCGCCGCCGCTGAAGGGCGAGGCGGCGCGCAAGCTGGCTGACATGATTGAAGGCATCGAGGACGAGAAGATCAGGGCCGCGGTTCAGCGCCTGGGCACGGCCATGGCCTGGAAGCGTAGGTAGAAGCCGGCCAAACCGCCGGTTTTGCAGATTGTGGACAGAATTTAAGTTGTCTGTCTTTGCCAGGTCACAATTCTTTGAAGAAAGTTGGCCAACCGTGCCTTGTTAGCGGCAAGCAGCCGTTATATCGCATGAAACATTCGAAGACCTCTTTAACGACGGGTGACTCTATGCCGATGTCCGACATGCTCCTGACCAAACGCCATCTGCTGGGCGGCTCTGCCTTTGCAGCCCTTTCCGTGGCGTTCTCTACCTTTGCCGAGACCGCATCCGCCGCGTCCGCAGAAGACGAAGTGCCGCCGGCTGACGGCGACGTCAACATGAGCGAAGTGCTGAAGCCCGGCCCGCTGCCGGAAATCGCGCTCGGCAAGCAGGATGCCCCCGTCAAGATCGTCGAATACATGTCGCTGACCTGCCCGCACTGCGCGCATTTCGCGGTCACGACCTTCGAGACGATCAAGCAGAAATACGTCGATACCGGCAAGGTTCTCTTCATCATCCGCGAGTTCCCGTTCGATCCGCGTGCCGCTGCCGCCTTCATGCTCGCCCGTTGCGCCCCGCAGGAGCAGTACATGCCGATGGTCGAAATGCTGTTCAAGCAGCAGATCGCCTGGGCCTCGCCCGATGTCGACGGCCGCGCAGCACTGCTGCAGATGTCGAAACTTGCTGGTTTTACTGAGGATAGCTTCACGAAGTGCTTGACGAACCAGAAGCTTCTGGATGATGTCAACTCAGTACGGGAACGCGCAGCCAAGGATTTCGGCGTCAATGCCACGCCGACCTTCCTGATCAATGGCAAGCGCTATGCAGGGGACATGTCTGTTGCTGCCATGTCGAAGCTTATCGACAGCCTGCTCTGATCCGCGCCTTTTTCAATCACAGGCGGGCGGCCGAGGTTGCGCGCCTGTGATTGCCTCCTTTAGATTCGAGTCTGGAGCGATCACGCTCCCGATGCCGGCATCGTGGACGGCCTTCTCCCCGCATGGGAGAAGAGGGCGTTGCCTATGAAGTTCAACAGACTGAGACTTGTCGGCTTCAAATCCTTCGTCGAACCGGCGGAATTCGTGATCGAGCGCGGTCTGACCGGCGTCGTCGGCCCGAATGGCTGCGGCAAGTCCAATCTTGTCGAAGCCCTGCGCTGGGTGATGGGTGAGAATTCCTACAAGAACATGCGCGCCTCCGGCATGGACGACGTGATTTTCTCCGGTTCGGGGAATCGTCCGGCGCGCAACACGGCCGAAGTCGGCCTCTATCTCGACAATAGCGATCGCACAGCACCTGCCGCCTTCAACGACAGCGACGAAATCCAGGTCACGCGCCGCATTGAGCGCGAGCAGGGCTCCGTTTATCGCATTAACGGCAAGGAAGCCCGTGCCAAGGATGTGCAGCTGCTGTTTGCCGATGCTTCCACCGGCGCGCGTTCGCCCTCCATGGTCGGGCAGGGTAGGATCGGCGAGTTGATCCAGGCAAAGCCGCAGGCACGCCGCCAGCTTCTGGAAGAGGCTGCGGGCATTTCCGGCCTGCATTCGCGCCGGCATGAAGCCGAGCTTCGTCTGCGCGCCGCCGAAAGCAATCTCGAGCGGCTTGACGATGTGACGTCGCAGCTCGAAAGCCAGATCGAAAGCCTGAAGCGTCAGGCGCGGCAGGCCAACCGCTTCAAGATGCTCTCGGCCGATATCCGCGCCCGCGAGGCCATGTTGCTGCATATCCGCTGGGTGCAGGCCAAGGAGGCCGAAGCCGAAGCCGATAGCGCACTCAACCAGGCAACGGTGCTGGTCGCCGAAAAGGCGCAGATCCAGATGGAGGCGGCAAAGGCTCAGGGCATTGCCAGCTTCAAGCTACCGGAACTGCGCGACGACGAGGCGAAGGCCGCCGCCGCCCTGCAGCGCCTGCAGATCGCCCGCTCGCAGCTGGAAGAAGACGTCAATCGCATCCTGCGCCGCCGCGATGAGCTGATCCGCCGTCTGGCGCAGCTCGCCGAGGATATCAGCCGCGAACAGCGTCTGGTTGCCGACAACGCCTCCGTCCTCGCAAGGCTGGACGTCGAAGAAGCCGATCTCACAGATATCCTCGCCGACTCAGGCAGGCTTGCCGAGGAGACGCGTCTCGCCTTTGAAGAAGCCGCTGCCAAGCTCGCCGACAGTGAGCGGGTCTTTACCGCCCTGACCGCAGAGCGCGCCGAAGCCGCAGCCGGCCGCAATCAGCTGGAGCGAGCCATACGCGATCTCGCCGATCGCAAGATGCGGCTTGAGCGGCAGGCCAGCGAAGCGAACGCGGAGCTTGCCGCCATCGACGGGAAGATGGCCGATCTGCCCGACCCAAGCGAAAAGCGCGACATGGTCGAGACGGCAGAAAATGTCGTTGCGGATGCGGAAGGTGAGATTCAGCGTGTCGAAGCCGTTCTCGCCAAGGCGCGTGAAACCGAGGCGTTGTCGCGTGGACCGGTCGAGCAGGCGCGGGCGCGGGTGAATGCGCTCGAAACCGAGGCTCGGACCATTTCCAAGATGCTGGCGGCCGGCGATACGTCCGGTGCCTTTTCGCCCGTGGCCGAGGAGTTGCGCGTCGACCGAGGCTTCGAGACCGCGCTCGGTGCCGCGCTCGGCGACGATCTGGAATCCTCGCTCGATTCCGGGGCGCCGGTCTATTGGTCCGACAATGGCAGCGGCGGCAACGATCCGGCCTTGCCGGAGGGCGTCTCCCCTCTGATTACCCATGTCGGCGCACCGGCGGCGCTGACGCGACGCCTGCGCCAGATCGGCATCGTTTCGGCTCAAGACGCTCTGAGGCTGATGCCGGAGCTGAAGCCGGGTCAACGGCTGGTGACGAAGGATGGCGCCGTGTTCCGCTGGGACGGTCATGTCACCGGTGCTGATGCGCCGAGTGCGGCTGCCCTGCGGCTCGCTCAAAAGAACCGCCTTTCCGAGCTGGAAGCCGAAGCAGAGTTTGCCCGCGATGTGCTTGCCGAGGCCGAGGAGCGCCTTTCGGCTGCCGCCAATGCAATCCGAGGTGAAGAGGGCCGCTTGGCGACCGCTCGCGACGCCAGCCGCCTTGCCGCCCGGCATCTGGCCGAGGCGCGGGAAGCGCTCGCCGCCGCGGAACGCGCTTCCGGCGACCTCATCCGCCGCCGCGACGTGATCGTCGAGGCCGTCAGCCGGCTGCAAGAGCAGCTGGAAGATGTGGCCATGCAGGATGAAAATGCCCGCATCGAGCTGGAGGATGCGCCGAATCTCGACGCCATCGACCTGAAGCTGCGTGACCAGCAGGCCGAAGTCGCGACGGATCGTGGCGTTCTGGCTGAAGCCCGTGCCCGCCATGAGGGTTTGAACCGTGAGAACGAGGCGCGTCAGCGCCGTCTCCTCGCCATCCGGCAGGAGCGCGACACCTGGCGCCAGCGTGCTGTCAGTGCCGAGGAACACATTCAGACGCTGCGTGACCGCGAAGAGGAAGCGCGCGAGGAAGCCACCGAACTCGATCTCGCCCCCGATGAATTCGACGACAAGCGTCGTGCCTTGATGAACGAGCTGCAGAAGGCCGAGGAAGCGCGCCGTCAAGCCGCCGACCGCCTCGCCGAAGCCGAGATGGTTCAGCGCGAGGCCGATCGTCATGCGGCGACTGCGCTCTCCGAATTGGCGGAAAGCCGCGAAAAGCGTGGCCGCGTCGAGGAGCGGCTGGTCTCTGCCCGTGAACGCCGGCAGGAAAGCGAATTGCGCATCCGCCAGTCCCTCAATGTCGAGCCGCATGAGGCGATGCGCCTGACCGGCCTTTCGGCGTCGCAAAACGTGCCTGACCTTCGCGAGGTCGAGCGTGAACTGGAGCGGCTGAAGATCGAGCGGGAGCGTCTCGGTGCGGTTAATCTGCGCGCCGAAGAGGAGAGCAAGGAGCTGACGGAACGGCTGCAGGCGCTGATCAAGGAGCGCGATGACGTCATCGACGCCATCCGGAAGCTGCGCGGCGCAATCCAGAGCCTGAACCGCGAGGGCCGCGAACGTCTGATCGTCGCCTTCGATATCGTCAATGCGCAGTTCCAGCGGCTGTTCACCCATCTTTTCGGCGGCGGCACGGCGGAACTGCAGCTCATCGAGTCGGATGATCCCCTGGAAGCTGGCCTGGAAATCCTCGCCCGCCCACCGGGCAAGAAGCCGCAGACCATGACGCTGCTTTCGGGCGGCGAGCAGGCGCTGACGGCCATGGCGTTGATCTTTGCGGTGTTCCTCACCAATCCCGCGCCGATCTGCGTTCTGGACGAAGTGGATGCGCCGCTCGATGACCACAATGTCGAGCGCTACTGCAACCTCATGGACGAGATGGCGGCCTCCACCGAAACCCGCTTCGTGGTCATCACCCACAATCCGATCACCATGGCCCGCATGAATCGCCTCTTCGGGGTGACGATGGCGGAACAGGGCGTCTCACAGCTCGTTTCCGTCGATCTGCAAACCGCCGAACGGCTGCGCGAAATCGCCTGAGAGCAATTCCGCGCAAGGATTGTGAAAACTGTTCTCGTTTCGACAAGAAATTGCCGTGTCGCCTGCCGTGCATCATCAAAGCGTGCTAGCGTCACCTCTAAATCAACAACAGGGGCGCTGATCCGCCCGGAAGGGACGCATGTCTGGCTCGACTGGCGGTGTTTTCGATTTCCTCGGAATACTCGCCGTATTGCTGCTCGTCGCTGCCAACGGCTTTTTCGTTGCGGCCGAGTTCTCTCTCGTTTCCGTCCGCCGCAGCCGCGTGACGGAGCTCGTCGCCGAAGGGCGGATGAATTCCAAGGCCCTGCAGAAGGCGGTCGACAATCTCGACGCCAATCTCGCGGCCACGCAGCTCGGCATCACCATTTCGTCGCTCGCCCTCGGCTGGGTCGGCGAGCCTGCCCTTGCTCATCTGCTCGAGCCGCTGCTCGATTTTCTCCCCGGGACATGGGCTGCGGCCGGGTCGCATGCCATCGCCGTCGCCATCTCCTTCATCATCATCACGGCGCTTCATATCGTCCTTGGCGAGCTGGCGCCGAAGAGCCTGGCCCTGCAGCGCAGCGAAGGCACCGCGCTCGGCGTCGTGCGGCCGCTCGGCCTGTTTCTCTTCCTGCTGCGCCCGGCAATCACCGTGCTCAACGGTCTCGGTAATCTCGTCCTTCGTCTCTTTGGCCTGCGCCCCGGTGCGGGCGAGGGTTCGTTGCATTCGCCTGCCGAGATCAAGCTCCTGATCGCCGAAAGCCAGGAAGCGGGCCTGCTGGAGCAAGCGCAGCAGGATCTGGTCGAACGCGTTTTCAACATCGGCGACCGAGATGTCTCCGACATCATGACGCCGCGGCTGGAGGTCGATTGGATCGACGCCGACGACACGCCGGAGGAAATGCAGAAAACCATTCGCGAGAGCCGCTTCGAACAGCTTTTAGTCGCGCGCGGATCGATCGACGAGCCAATCGGCATGATCCTGAAGAAAGATCTTCTCGATCAGCTGCTGAACGGCGAGCGG
This sequence comes from Martinezella tropici, assembly GCA_000799755.1. Classification (GTDB taxonomy): domain Bacteria; phylum Pseudomonadota; class Alphaproteobacteria; order Rhizobiales; family Rhizobiaceae; genus Rhizobium; species Rhizobium tropici_A. The sequence continues at coordinate 623,105 of JUHI01000001.1, read as the reverse complement.
CTCAATCCGATGGCCGTCATCCGCCAGCCCTTGGTCGTTCATGAATCGACCGCCGTCTTCAAGGTGCTTGAAAACTTCAAGCGCGCGCCCGTCCGCCTCGCGATGGTCATTGACGAATATGGCAGCCTGGAAGGCATTGTGACGCAGACGGATCTGCTGGAAGCCATTGCCGGTGATCTGCCCGACATGGAAAACGACACGCCCGATGTCGTCGAGCGCGCCGACGGATCGTTGCTGATGGAAGGCATGATGCCGGTCTACGACGCCTTTGCGCGGCTCGGTCTGCGTGTGGGCGAAGAGGACGTCAATTTCCACACGCTTGCAGGTTTTGCGCTCTACCAGCTTGGTCATCTGCCCGAGGTGGGCGAAAGCTTCTCCTTCGGCGGCTGGCGTTTCGAGATCGTCGATCTCGACGGCATGCGCATCGACAAGATCCTGGCCCAGCGCGAGCCGCAGGCCTAGCCATCTTCGTTGCCAAGCACGACCCGGAAGCTCCTGATTTCCATCAATCGATTGAAATCGGAAAGCTCCGGGTCATATTTATTGTGCAGCGCAACATTTTGCCATATTTCTCGATTTTCATTTGTGGCTCAATGAATTAAGTTCAACCGGAGGAGTTGGACGGAGACAATGACGAATTGGGTCTACACATTCGGCGACGGGAAGGCCGAAGGGAGCGCAGCAGATTTTGAGCGGCTCGGCGGCAAGGGCGCGAATCTTGCTGAAATGTGCAATCTCGGCCTCCCGGTTCCGCCGGGCCTGACGATCGTCAGCGACGTCTGCACTTTCTACTACAAGAACGGCCGCAAGATCCCCGAGGAGCTGAAACCGCAGGTCATGCGAGGGCTGCAGCGGATGGAGGCCATCGCCGGGCGTAGGTTCGGCGATACCGAGCGTCCATTGCTGGTGTCCGTGCGCTCTGGCGGGCGCGCCTCGATGCCCGGCATGATGGATACCGTCCTCAATCTCGGTCTCAACGACGCCACCGTTCAGGCGCTCGGCCACGATGCCGGCGATGCCCGTTTTGCCTGGGACAGCTATCGCCGCTTCATCCAGATGTATGCCGATGTCGTCATGGGCCTTGACAACGAGGTTTTCGAAGAGATCCTGGAGGATGAGAAGGCGCGGTTCGGTCATGAGTTCGATACCGATCTGACGGCCGTCGAATGGCAGCACGTCGTTTCGATCTACAAGACCGTCATCGAGGAAGAGCTGGGCGAAGCCTTTCCACAGGAGCCGGAGGTTCAACTCTGGGGCGCCGTCGGTGCGGTCTTTGCGAGCTGGATGAACGCCCGCGCCGTTACCTATCGCCAATTGCACAATATTCCCGAGGCATGGGGAACGGCCGTTAATATTCAGGCAATGGTGTTCGGCAATCTCGGCAATTCATCGGCGACCGGTGTTGCCTTCACCCGCAACCCGTCGACCGGCGAGAAGGAGCTTTACGGCGAATTCCTCGTCAATGCGCAGGGAGAGGATGTCGTTGCCGGCATCCGTACGCCACAGAGCATTACGGAGGCCGCACGCCTCGCATCCGGCTACGATAAGCCGTCGATGGAAAAGCTGATGCCGGAAGCCTTTGCCGAGTTTCGTGACATCTGTGCGCGGCTCGAAGCGCATTACCGCGATGTTCAGGATCTGGAATTCACCATCGAGCGCGGCAAGCTCTGGATGCTCCAGACCCGCAGCGGCAAGCGGACCACCAAGGCGGCAATGAAGATCGCCGTCGATATGGTCGACGAGGGACTGATTACGGAGGACGAAGCGGTGTCACGCATCGAGCCGTCGACGCTGGATCAGCTGCTGCATCCGACGATCGACCCGCGCGCCCGCCGCGAAGTCATCGGCTCCGGCCTGCCCGCATCCCCGGGTGCTGCGACCGGCGAGATCGTTTTCACGGCGGAAGAGGCTATTCTCGCCGAAGAGGAAGGTCGCAAGGCCATCCTCGTGCGGATCGAGACCAGCCCGGAAGACATTCACGGGATGCACGCCGCCGAAGCGATCCTCACCACGCGCGGCGGCATGACCAGCCATGCAGCTGTGGTCGCCCGCGGCATGGGCATTCCCTGCGTCGTCGGCGCCGGCACCATGCGTATCGACATGCGCAACGAAAAGCTGATCGGCGTCGGTGTCACCTTGAAGAAGGGCGATATCGTTACGATCGACGGCTCCACCGGTCAGGTGCTCAAGGGCGAGGTGCCGATGATCCAGCCGGAGCTTTCGGGCGATTTCGGTAGGATCATGGCGTGGGCCGACCGCTCGCGGCGCATGACGGTGCGCACCAATGCCGACACTCCGGCCGACGCACGCGCTGCTCGCTCCTTCGGCGCCGAAGGCATCGGCCTTTGTCGCACCGAGCACATGTTCTTCGAAGGCGATCGCATCCATGTGATGCGCGAGATGATCCTCGCGGAGGACGAGGAGGGGCGCCGCGCCGCCCTTGCCAAGCTCATGCCGATGCAGCGCCTCGATTTCACCGGCCTGTTCACCATCATGCATGGGCTGCCGGTCACCATCCGCTTGCTCGATCCGCCGCTGCATGAATTCCTGCCGAAGACGGATGAGGAGATCGCCGAAGTGGCTGTGAGCATGGGTATGGAGGCGGCCGCCCTGCGCCAGCGCGTTGACGCGCTGCACGAGTTCAATCCCATGCTCGGCCATCGCGGCTGCCGGTTGGCGATTTCCTATCCCGAGATCGTCGAGATGCAGGCCCGCGCGATTTTCGAAGCTGCTGTTCTCGCCGCGCGCGAGACGGGAGCGGCTGTCGTGCCTGAGATCATGGTGCCGCTCGTCGGCCTGCGCTCCGAGCTGGATTACGTCAAGGCACGCATCGACGAGGTGGCGCGCGCCGTGATGACCGAAGCGAAGATGAAGATCGATTATCTCGTCGGCACGATGATCGAGCTGCCGCGCGCTGCATTGCGTGCCCATATCATCGCCGAGGCGGCTGAATTCTTCTCCTTCGGCACGAACGACCTGACCCAGACCACCTTTGGCATGTCACGCGACGACGCGGCCTCCTTCATCCCCACCTACCAGCGCAAAGGCATCATCGAGCATGATCCCTTCATATCGCTCGATTTCGATGGAGTGGGCGAACTCATTCGCATCGCGTCCGAACGTGGCCGCCGCACGCGCAACGACATGAAGCTCGGCATCTGCGGCGAGCATGGCGGCGATCCTGCCTCGATCCATTTCTGCGAGGATATCGGGCTGGACTACGTATCCTGCTCCCCTTTCCGCGTGCCTATCGCACGGCTTGCCGCGGCTCAGGCGGCGATCAAGGGGCGTGCTTGATTCGTAAAGGCCGAACGGCGCCCCATCAGCGGCGCCAATAACCGCCGCGATAGTAATAGCCCGGACCGCCGACCACCACGGTCGGTCCCCAGAAGAAATCATCGTTGCTTTCCATGAAAGCCCGTTGATCCGCGCGCCGGCTGAGATCCTGGTTCATAAGGCAGTTGGCGAAGGCCTGTGTGCCTGGCTTGAAGCCGTAGCCGCTGCATCTGCCTGCGTCTGCCGCTCGGATTTCTTCGGCTGTCTGGCAGGAGGAAAGCGCAAGCGTAATGGCGAGGAGGGAGAAGACGGAGGCAGCGATACGCATGACTTGAGGTCCTGATACAGGTGTGCAGGCGACAGTTATAGCGCCGCGCATGGCGGCGCGAAAGTCGTATTGCGGCCGCAGGCCGAATTGCTCAGGCGGCTTCCTTCGGTCTTGCCGGCAGCCTCTGCAGAAGGTCGACGAAGGCATCGGCAAAGCGCAACAGGTGCTCGGTGTCTTCATCCGGCTGCAGCAGACGGATTTCCGCACCGTCCCCGTCAAGCGCGGCAAAGAGCGTACGCATCGTCGCATCGCCTTCGGGAATGCGGATGACGGCCAGTCTGCGGCAATCGTCGATCAGACCGGCGGCGGGCAGATCGAACAGGAAATCGCCATGTACAGCCGAGGCGGCGTTTCTAACGGCCTCGCAAAAGCTCGGCTCGCCGTCGGAGAAGCCTTCGAGCGAAAGCTCCAGTTCCAGCAGTTCCAACGGCAGGATCGGGTCCGCCAATTCGGCTCCGGCAATCGCCGCACCCGGCAGCTGTTTGGCAGCGACGTCTTGAGAAAGCATCGGTTCCATCTCATCAAGTCCTTTCACAGCCTCGATAAAACGCTAAAGAATGGCCTTTTTTAGGAATTTAAGCAAGCGCTCACGTTTTTGGTCTAGGCGTTACTGGTTTCAGCCTCGAGAGAACATTGCGTGTTGGTGCCGTGACATTCGATTTATTTTCGTCGTTTCTTGATCTAAACATAGGTCGTATTTTGGGATTCGGTGCATCCGGCTTCCGATCCGACGCGCCGACGAGCCCTTGATGACCATTCGCTTCGACCGTCCCGTTTCACATGCCGCCCGCGCCGCGCGTTTGATCGCTTCTTTTGCCCTGGTGTTGTGTGGCGTGACGCTGATCGGCCATCGCTTCGGGCCGCTGGAGACGCCTTATTTCGTGCTGCTGCTGCTGATTTCGGCCGGCTGTGCCGCGTTGGCGGTGCTGCTTGCGCTGGTCGGCCTTGCCCAGCTCTGGCAGAATGCCGCCATCGGTGGCGTTTCGGCCGTGAAGGCGCTGGTCTATGCCGCACTGCCGCTTGCCATTTTCGGCTTCGGCGCCGAACGCTATTGGACCCGGCCGCATATCTACGAGATTTCGACCGATCTCAACGACCCGCCGGAATGGCTGGCGACGCCGGATGCGCGCCAGCTATGGCTGCCGCCCCGTCATCTGGTGACGCAGCCGGAGCGCGAGGCGCAGTTCGATGCCTATCCCGCCTTGATCAGCCGCCGTTATGAAGGTGCGAGCGACCGTGTTCTGGAAGCGGTGCGCAAGGTCGCGCATGATTATCACATCACCATCGTCAAGGCCGAAGGCGCCGATGTCGCCGATCCGAACGGCGATACGAGACCGAAGCGGCGCGGGCGTGCACGGACCGTCAATCCCGCGCAGGATGACGTCGCCGGCGGCGATGTCCCGGCAATCGTTCCCGTGCCGACGCCGCGTCCCTTCCGCGACGGCGTGGCGGAACTCATCCGCCAGAATACCGACGTCATTCTGCAGGGAGAGACCCGCACCCGCATCTTCGGTCTGCCCTGTGACATACTCATCCGCATCCGCGAGGAGGCGGAAACGACGCTGGTCGATATCCGCGTCGCCTCTCGTTACAGCCAGGACGATCTCGGCGTCAGCGCCGATCTGGCCGATGGCTATCTGAAGGCGTTGGATGCGGAATTGCTCGGCATCGCCGGAAGCTGAGGTGGCTCAAGCCGGACGATAGGCCCCGAGCAGCGCCGGTGGCCCATCGGTTTCCACCTGGCCCTTCTCGACCAGATCCTCCAGATGCGCGAGTACAGAAAGGGCGGCCGCCCCATGCAGACGCGGGTCGGTATCGCGATAGATGGCTTTGACCATGTCCGGGATCAGCCGGTCGCCGGCCTTGATGCGCTCCAGCACGGCGCGCTCGCGCATGCGGCGGTGCGTTCTGAGGCCGCGCATGAAGGAGGCGGGTTCCTTCACCGGGCCGCCATGGCCCGGTAGAAACAAACGGTCCTCGCGGGCAAGCAGACGCTCCAGCGAGGTCATGTAATCCGCCATCGAACCATCCGGCGGCGCAACGATCGAGGTTGCCCAGGCCATGACATGATCGGCCGAAAAGACGATGCCGGTGCCGTCGAGCGCGAAGCAGGCATGATTGGCCGTGTGGCCCGGCGTCAAGAGCGCGGTCAGCTGCCAGCCGTCTCCCGAGACGCTTTCGCCATCGCCAAGCACGATGTCAGGCCGGAACTCCATGTCGGAGCTTTCGGCAAAGGGATTGACCTCGCCCTGATAGAGCGGCCGCGCCGCCCGGTGCGGCCCTTCGCCGACGGTGAGCGCGCCCGTCGCCTCCTTCAGCCGCTTCGCCAGCGGCGAGTGATCGCGATGCGTGTGGCTGACGAAGATATGCGTGACCTCGCGCCCCTTCAGCGCCGCCATCAGGGCGGCAAAATGCGCCTCGTTCTCCGGACCCGGATCGATGACGGCGACGGAGGTCGTGCCGACGATATAGCTGTTGGTGCCGTGAAAGGTGAAAGCGCTGGGATTGTTGACCGTCATCCGCTCGATGCCTGACGCGACAGGCACGGCGCGGCCATAGGCGGGGTCGAAGGCAAGGTCGAAGTCAGGCGTGCTCATGATTGCTTGTATTCGATTTCGATAAAGGACATTGGCTCGGAGCCGGCATTGACGACATTGTGCTCGACACCGGCCTCGCGCCGATAGGCGGCACCCCTGGCGATATCGACCCGGCGGCTGCCGCCGGGCTCCTCGAGCAGAAACTGGCAGTCGGTCATCGGAACGACGACATAGCCGAGGCCATGCACATGATGCCCGGTATCGGCGCCCGGCCCGAAATCCCAGCGCGTGATGCGGCAGACGGCGTCATCGAGAAGCACGGTGGGCACGGCCGGCGGTCGGGCGCGAAACTGGCTCATCGGACCTCCTCATTCCTGATGCAGTGCAGCAAGACCTATCATACCGGCCCGAAAAGCGCACAGAAATATGTATGCGCACTCAACTTAGTCATTGTAGCGCGATGCGACCTTTGCTAATCAGACGCCGATTTGGCTGGTATAAGCAGCCATCTCCTCTGTTGGGGCGTCGCCAAGCGGTAAGGCACCGGTTTTTGGTACCGGCATTCCCAGGTTCGAATCCTGGCGCCCCAGCCAAGTTTTGCTGTTTTCTCGGAAAATGCCCGATTTCGAAGGCTTCCAGCATGGCTGGGAATCTGGAAATCGCGATTGTCATACAGGAATGTCATATTCCATTGTCTGACACGTTGAAGGCTTGGGATGCCTGTTTGCCCTCCAAGAGGGTTCTCAAATGGCAGTGGCTCAATATGTTTTTAAACGTGGCGCAATCTATTGGTGGCGTCGGCGTTTACCGGATGGAACCGGTTCGCGTGCTCTGTTGCTGATCGAAATCAGCCTGCGGACAAAATTTCTGGAGCGGGCGAAACGGCTCGCGGCCGAGATTACCCTGGTTAGCGAGCATCTCATTCGGGACATACGCCAAGAGATGATCGACCCTGACGACGCGAAAAAGATACTTATAAAAGTTGCCAAGAAGCATAGCGCAGAGCTGGACGTGACCGCCGCAGCGGAAGTCGCAAACGGCGAAGACGTGGAAGCTTCTCGTTGCAGCGATATTGTTGCGGGTTGGACAAATCGGATTTTCGCAGCCCAAGGTGACTTGGCAAGAATAGGTCCACATGAACAGCGCGAAATGAAGGCTGCCGGTCTCGATGAGGTGGTGATCGACGAAGTCAAAAAGCATCTGAATTTCTATCGATGGCACGGAATCTATCCGCCTCCTCCTGGCAAAATTCTCGAAATTTTAGAAGAGCACGATATTCCGGATACGAAGGTCAATTTCCAACAAGCACAACAGCTGTATCTTCGCGGCATGTCTGCCGCTCTTTTAGATACACGAAGGCGTTGGACAGGCGTTCGGCCAGACGATGACGCACTGTTGCAAGCCGCGCTTGTCGCTGATGCCGCAGCCATAGAGCCGTATGTACCGCCGCGTCCGACATCCAAACCCATACCCATACCCCAAATGGATGGGCCGGAATTACAGCAGGAAGAAGATGATTTCGATGTCGAAGATGAAATCGAAGAGGATGGTGACGATCTGGAGGAGCCCACGAGAGGCTTGGTCGAGATCGTAGAAAGGGCCGCCGGTCAAAATGTAAAATCTGACGATTGGACGGATAAAACGGCAAAGCAGCATGTCGCGCTGGCAAAGCTATTCGTACGTTTCGTCGGACATGATAACCCTGCGAAGATGCGGCAGTCGCATGTCGCTGACTTCAAGCTGACGCTGTCCGAGATGCCCAAAAATTACGGGAAGTCTCCGCGAGACCACGTTATCCCTCTTATCGACATTTTGGCACGCGCCAAGGACATGCCGCCAGAGCAAGTCGGTTTGTCACAGGGAACGTTGAACCGGCACATGACGCAGATGGGCAATATTGCCGACATTTGCAAACATGCTGGTTTTCCATTCGGGAATTTTGAGGGCGTTTCTGGTTTGCGGTCGAAAAAGAAAGGCAGTGGGCGGGGCGAACGGGCTCGCTTTTCGACCGACGAACTTCGGCTGCTTTTTAACCTGCCCATCTGGAATGGATGTGACGGCGAGAACAGCCGGTTGTCGCCTGGAGAATTGACATTCCATGACGCGAGCTACTGGGGTCCGATGCTGGCCCTCTATCACGGTCCGCGTAGGGAGGAATATTGCGGATTGCTGGTTTCCGAAGTGGAGGCGGATGCTGAAGTTCCTGCTATCCGCATCGAGCCGAATTTCGTTCGCGGCTTGAAGAATGCAGATTCTAAACGCCGCGTTCCGATTCATCCTGAGTTGATCCGATTAGGTTTCCTGGAATACGTCGCCGCGCTCAAGGACATTGGGCATGTTCTGCTATTCCCGGAACTCAGAGCGGCAGCACCGTCCACCCCGATGGGGGACGTTTTCGATGAAGCTTGGCAAGACATGCGGGTAGCAGCCATTCCATCTGCGAAAGAGGATGGCAAAGTGCTGCATTCCCTTCGGCATTGGTGCAATAACGAAATGAAGCAGTTCGGAGTGGCGGCGGAAATCAGAAAGGATATTCTCGGGCACACCAACGCCGACACAAATGAAGGACGCTATTCTGATGCCGCCCGACTGCGCGTCATGGCCAAGGCTCTGGCTCAGTTGCCTCAACCGACCGCTCACCTTTCGCGGTTTCCAATTCGTCTGATCGAGCGCGTTGAAAAACATCATGCACCGCCGACCAAAGCGAGGAAGTCGGCTCCATGACCGCCGCGCAATCTCCATTTGCTAAAGCGATGGCATTGGCCAAACGCCTCGTTGAATTGGGAATAAATCCCTTTCAATCTGATGCTGATCGATACGTCGTCTTGCTGGATGGCGGCGGTGGGGAAATCATCGACTGGGGAAAGCCTCTGCGCGGCACCCGCTTTTTCGAGCCAAATGCCATTCGCAAGGATCGGCCAATGGTTGCCGATTTTGAAGCCTTCGCTAAGCGGCGCGGGCTCAATGACTGCGTTTACTGGGGTGTCGGCCTGACAGGGGCTAAGGCCGATCCTGAGAACCTGGATGCGGCACTGAAAAGCTTCAACGAAAAGATAAATATCGAATTTAGCGAGCTTCGAAAAAGCGGGAAGTTCGAAGTGCTTCTCCTGGCCATCCATCCACGTTATGATGACTTCTCAGGGCTTTTCGATTTGCATGCGCATTTCGTCGCCAGGGTTCCCTCAGAACATAGGGATGCAGTCAAACTACGGCTGCGGATAAAGTTCAGTAAGACGGATTTCCCTGATCGTGCAATCCGTAACGCTGGTGCTGTGGCAACCTATATGCTTTGGGGAGTCTTCCGAAACGACATCATGGTGCAGTGGCCGGACAACGCGCTACGAGCCGCCTGGAAGCTCACACAGAGCCGTTTTCATTTCGTAAGGACCGGTGGCTCATTTCGGCAATGGAGAGCTTCCACAGTGCCGGTGAAGGACAAGGCCGGGTCTTCGGTCGATGATGCAAAAAAGCGCAGCAATCGCGCGGAAACGGCTGATACGCGACAACAGGTTGCAAATAGCGACCGGCTGCTTTCAAAGATCATGATAAAAATCCGAGGCGTCCGGATGGCGGCACTTCTTTTCGAGGCAGCGCTGCCGCGTGAGGAAGCCTCTGTCAAGGCGGAGGGACGTCCCGTCCGGGAGTATTCTTCAGCGGCTAGTATCGTAACTCAGGAGCCGCCAACTTTAGAGGAGGTGACGGCCACTGCCCAACTTTCTGGTGGCCCCACCACGGTTTGGAACCGTTTCATGGTAGCCATAGAGCCCGTCACGGCACCAATCTCGGTGTGGACCAAAAAAATCCACGGAATCGGGCAACAAATTATCCGGCGGCTCCTGAGTTGATGCACCTGAAACCCGATTAGGAAACTCCCAGAACCTTGATGCCGTCTGGCCGCAGTTCCCCACCGGGAGACACATGGCGATACAGGGTTTGGCGGGAGATTTTTAGCTCTTTGCAGAGATCGGCAACAATCGTGTCAGGTTGACCCATTGCTGCTTGTGCTAGGCGAATCTTGGCTGCTGTCATCGTCGCCTTTCTTCCGCCAACACGCCCACGAGCACGAGCGGAAGCCAGTCCGGCCATGGTTCGCTCTCGAATCAGCTCACGTTCAAATTCGGCGAGGCTGGCAAAAATCCCGAACATCAACTTGCCCTGGGCAGAGGTCGTGTCGACAGGGGTCTGCCCGGATAAAACACGAAAACCTATCGACCGTTTAGAGAGGTCATCGACTGTCGTAACAAGGTGACGTAGATCACGGCCCAGCCTGTCGAGCTTCCAGACAATGAGCGTATCACCAGGACGAATGGCTTTCAGGCAGCTTTCCAGACCGATACGATCATCTTTCTTCCCGGATGCCAAGTCCTGATAAATCATAGCCGGGCTCACTCCGGCCTCAATCAATGCATCTCTTTGAAGGTCTAGCGTCTGGCTGCCGTCCGCTTTCGAAACCCTCATATATCCCAATAGTTCACCCATGCTGAAGTCCTTGTCACCTAAACGGTCGTTTATGTGACCATGATGAATCGTGATCCTGTCGGCGGCAATCGCGTCACTTAAAGCGTCACTTTTTCAATGCTCCAAATATGTGCTGAACATGTTCATTGAGACACGCAGCCGTAGACACCGTCGTCCGGCCGTGAATTATGCTTAGTTGCTGTTTCGTCATCAAAACTACCTTAGCGGGCCAATGCTGGAATTTTCAAAAATCAATGCCTTCGACGGCGGCCAACGAGCTTCATTCGAAGAACTGCTTTGCCAACTGGCGCAACGTGAGAAATTTCCAAACGGCTCTCGTTACCGACGAGTCGAGGGCGCTGGCGGGGACGGTGGTGTCGAGGCTTATTGGACGCTGCCCACCGGCAAGAAAGTCGGTTACCAGGCCAAGTTTTTCCTTCGTGCTGGCGATATCGACTGGGCGCAGATCGATAAATCTGTACTTCAGGCAATCGCCACTCATCCAGAGCTTGAAAGATATGTGGTTGGCTTGCCATGCGACCTCACAGACAAGCGAGGCAAGGCGAGAAAGGATAGCAAGTCGGGGTGGGAGCACTGGGAAAAGCATAAGAAGGACTGGGAGCAGGCAGCGCTTGCAAACGGCCTCTCCCATATTGATTTTGTTGCATGGCCTAAAAGTGAAATCAACTCGAGGCTGATTGCGAAAGGTGCGGAGGGACTTAGAGAATTCTTTTTTGGGGGCGTCGAGCTTTCTCAGGAATGGTTTCAGAACCAACTTGATCAGGCGGTTGCAGCTCTTGATGAAAGATATCATCCGGAAGATCACGTTAACATTCGCCTGCAGACATTGTTTTCAACAATAACCAGAAGCGCTGCATCCAGGAATAAACTTTCAACGACGTTGAACGCGGTATGCCAATTCACATTACCTGGCGGAGAAATAGCTTCGCTGTCGGCTCAACCGGACGTAATCATCCTTGAAAACCTTAAGAAGACGCATGCAGACCTCAATGCAATATCCGAAGATTTCGATCTTAGCCCCGCGCAGCGCTGGGATGTTGACAACTGGATCAATAAGTTAACCGCCTTAGAGAATGCAACGTCGGCACTAAACTCCTGGTGCTGGTCGCAATCTCGGAATCTGAAAGACAATTCTCGGGACGAAACTACTCTGCGGCGTTGCATTGACGAACTCGCGAAGCTTTCATCCTTAATATCGGATTTTGACGATACCATCCGTTCACCTTATATGATTGCCGAAAATCAGCGACTTGCCATCGTGCGAGGTGCGGCTGGGGCGGGAAAGAGCCATCTTTTTGCACAGTGTAGCGCCGATGCGCTCAAGGCGGGGCAACCAGCCCTGCTATTCCTTGGGCAGAGGTTTAACGATACAGAACTTTGGACACAGATTGCAGGCCAGCTTGGCTTGCCTGGTAGGACGCCGGATCAGATACTTGGTGCTCTCGATGCTGCAGGAACCGCATCCGGTGTGAGATGCCTAATTTCGATTGATGCCATTAACGAAGGCGTCGGCAGCAGATACTGGAAAAATCATATCGCTCCTTTTATCCAGATGCTCCAAAGCTATGCTGGCGTCTGCTGTGTCGTATCTTGCCGAACCGAGTATTTCGATGCCGCTGTACCCGATAGCACCGCATCAAAGTATCGAATATTTGATATTCGAGGGTTCGAGACTTCTGAAGAACAATTGGCAGCAGCGCGGGTCTATCTTGATAAACGCGGCATAGCTCGCCCCAGCACGCCTTGGTTGGCACCTGAATTCATCAATCCGCTATTTTTACGTTCCGTCTGCGTTTCGTTGGAGAGAGACGGAAAATCAGAATTTCCTTCCGGCCTTACAGGAACGAAGAAAATACTGAAATACTACCTCGAAAGTATGGGACGTAATATCCAGGCAAACGAAGATTCTGCTGTATCGCTTGTTTCCAAGCTTGGCCGTACAGCTCAAGAGATCGCAGCTCGTATGTTAGCGGATCGAACTGACTTCCTAGCTCTCGACAAATGTCGTGAGGCGATAGCCATTCATTTCGGTGACATAACGCCGCGCTCGGAAAACGAATGGCTGTCGATCATTCTGAGAAACGGGCTTCTTCGCAAAGACCCAAATCCGGACGCTTCAGATGAGGTATTTGCGGACCCCGATGTTGTGCGGTTTAGCTTTCAGCGTTTTCAAGATTTCTTGATGGCCGAAAAGGCGGTTGAAGACATCAGTGATCCAGCTGGAATCTTCGATGAAAACCAAGCTCTAAACTTTTGCATCGATGCCAAGTCGCATGTTGCCTGGCAATGGCGTGGCCTTCTTGATGCGCTCTCAACAGTGTTGCCAGAGAAGTTTGGCAAAGAGTTGGTGGACTGCATGCCAGGAGCCGCTAACCAATGGTGGAAAGACTGGGGAATTCGTGAGGGGTTCAAGGAAAGCGTTAAATGGCGGGAACGTTCTGCGTTCTCCGACCGAAGCCTAGAATTGCTGAATAAGCTCGGCGGTTCTGATTCGTTGGACATTCTGATACAGATCGCCGTCTCAGCCGATCATCCTTGGAATGCCGAGCTGTTGCATCGAAACTTAGAAAAACGAAAGCTTCCGCATCGTGATGCCAGCTGGACCAATTGGGTAAATGCTCAGGATTCTGATCCTGATTCGAATGTGGGGGTATTGATTGAGTGGTGCCTCACTGGGCAGGCACCAAACACAAATCCCCAAAACCGGTTTTTGGCAGCGCTTTCTCTATGCTGGTTTTTTTCGACTACCAATAGACGAGTTCGCGACAAGGCAACTAAAGCTCTGTCAAACCTGTTACTCGTTGAGGAGGGCATATTCGTTGAACTGCTGGCAAGGTTTGCCAAAGTGGACGACCCTTATGTCCTGGAAAGACTCCTTGCTGCTGGGTACGGCGCATGTTGCCGTAAACCAGAAGCGGGAAAATTGAACCTGTATTCGCAGGCGGTTTACAGCCACCTTTTCGAAAATCGATCACCACCTTATGGAATGTTGTTACGAGATTATGCACAAGGCATAGTTGAATTGGCGGAATACCATTCGTCCTTGCCAGTTGCCGTCGATATTCAGGTCTGTAAGCCCCCGTATAAATCTCCAAAACCGCGCCTTTCTGTCAGTGAGGAGCAGTTAAATATTGTCGCCCAAAACGCAGGAGACGACAGTATCGCATCTTCTTCAACGTCATCGATGGCCGATTTCGCGCAATACGAAATCGGCTCGCGGACACACGACTTTCTGACTGTTCCTTTGCATAAGGAACGCCCGCTTACTGCGAAGCACAAACTAAAAATTTTTGAAAAGGAAATCGTGACGTCGAATTCCGAACGCATGGTTGCATTCGAAAAGCTCGAAAAAACGGCCAATCCATATTGGTATGGGCTCTATTCAATAGAATGGGGACGTAGGGTATCGAAACCAAGCAAAGCGGAGGTCAAGCGTTGGGAGAACGATTTGGATGCCGCTAGACTCAATTTCCTGGGACTTTTGTCGGCGGAGGAAATTAAACGTTACGAGAATGAAGCTGTACCCGGTTTGTATCCCGCAAAAAAGGAAACGAAGCCACCGGAAAAGTTCAATCAGGGATCACTTCGCAGGTGGGTGGCAAAACGGGCGTATGACTTCGGATGGACGAAGGCACGTTTTCCGCATGATAGCTCCGGTAGAGGAGACTATTCTCGCGACCGACCGATGATAGAGCGGATTGGCAAGAAATATCAGTGGTTGGCTCTTGACGAGCTGTTGTGCAGATTAGCAGATAACTACTGGTTGGATACGGGGTTCGACGATCCACCCTTCGCATATCGACGTGCCACAGATATCGGCTTCAGGCGTGACATAGATGCGACGATCACCGAGGATAGAGAAAAACGTTTAAACTCGGACGAAGCGGGCAGTCAGTGGTTTTTCGAGCCGGTTATCAAATTGCCTTCCGTCGAGGAGCAGACCCTCACTAAATGGCCGTTTGAGCAAGACCCAGCCTCAGAGCTGGGACGGATGCCATTTCGCGTAGACGAGACGGGCAAGCGTTGGCTAGTGGTCTATGAGCACCAATCGCAGAGCGAAAAATATTCTCAGGACCGGCGGGGTGAGCACGGTTTAAGACTGCAGGAATTCCGCTTCCTCTCTGCAGTCAAAGTCAAGCTTACCGATGCAAGAACCGTAGCCAAGGCCTTCGAAAAGAAGCAGCAGATCGATATCCAGCATTGGTCCATCCCCGAGATGACCGACAGCGCGTTTTTGTACGAAGCTCCGTGGCGTTCAACGTGGCCGCAAGATGGATGGCGGTATGATAACTGGCGAGTGCCGACAGGCATTCCTTATGCCCAACTCGGAGCACGGTATCATTGGGAGAGTCATTTGGACGCCTCCCTGCCAAGCGGCTATTCAGCGTATATTCCCGCGCCGTGGCTTGCCCGCGAGCTAGGCCTCCAGCCGGATTTCGCGGAACTTGGTGCCTGGAAGGATGCAGAGGACAAAATAGCATTTAGACAGTTTTTTGGTGAAGATGGCAGTGTCGTAGCCCTGTTGTCGGAAGATCATCTGTCGAGAACTATCGGAGAAGACTGCACATTTTTGACGGTTATGATTGCCGAACGAAATTCCTGGCCAGGGGGGAGCAACCACCATGCAGCCTGGCGACGATCAGAGGGCGTTTGCTGGAGAGATGGGCGCGGCATAAACAAACTTTTGTGGAAGAGAGACACGCGCAACGGGACATCGGACCTGACGGGAACCGACGCCTAGTAATACCCAAAATTATTTCGTCCATTGCGGCCGACGGAAATCTCCTGAACACTTCATCATGTGGTCACTTAATTCCGAGTGACCTTCGGTTGCCAGCCATGCCTTCGTGAACACGAAGGCAGCAGGCCAGGGGGCTTTGCCCCCGTGGACCCCCGAAGGATGAGGCTGTGTTTCATGAAAGACGCATTTGTAAAAATCCGAATCTCCGATATCGACAAATCCCGGCTCATGGAGTTCGCTGGTCAGTCGAGCAAATCGGCTTCGGAAATCGTCCGCTCTGCTCTCGATGAAACCATGCGTGGGAACATAGCTGGCGATAAACGCCGCAAAGATATCGCGACGCTGCGTCGTTCTACGAATCTGATGCTCGAAGCCTTTGCCGAAAAGCCAATCGACGTTCAAAAAATTAAGGAAATTGCCGCCCAGGTCCGTCAGGATGCCCTCAGGGTGCTGGCATGATCTGCGCCGTGATTATCAAAGCCATCAGATTTAGGACGAGGTCGAGCGTAAACAGGCTGATCAGCCATCTCAAGAACGGCGTCGATAATGACGCAGTTACGTTTCTTACCGGCACCACCGCCGATATCACCGACATGCATTCCGACGCATTGGCTAAACGGTCAACGTATTCAATACGTCATTGGATCGTCAGCCCCCATGAAGCGACCACCAGGCACCAGATGCGCGAGGTCGTGACGATGCTCGCGGAAGAGTTCGATTTTGATGCTACACGCGCGGTTATCGTTGAGCACGCGAAGCCGCGTGCTGCGGCAGATGCTCACAATATTCATTGGCATGTGCTGGTCGGCGAGGTTGATCCCGTGACCCGCAAAGCGCTCCGGTGCTCATTTGATCGCATTATCCACGAGCTTGTCGCCCGGTGGTCGGAATACAAATTTGGGCACCGGTTCGTTCAGGGGATGCACACGAAATCCGTAATCGTTGGATTGCGTAAGCGTGGCGCTGAAGATGTCGCCACGAGTATCAAAGGTCAACTTGGTGAAGCGGAGCCTCCGTCAAGGGAAGCCTTTACTCATGCCCAGCATCAGGCCAAGAAACGAGTGGGGACTGATCTTCCGGCTGTTAGACAGGCTGTGAAGCAGGCCATGGCGACTGCGACCAAAAGGGCCGACCTGGAAGTCTCATTGGCCGCCTCGTCACTGCTGGTTGCGGCTGGAGAAAAGCGTGACACATGGATCGTGACTGGTTTGGACGGAGAGTTCATTGGCTCTCTGGCCCGCTTATCGGGTGTCAAGAAGGCAAAAATCGACAGAATAATGGGGGGAGTGAGCGATGAGCCAGCCAACGACAAAAGTGACAATCGAACAAGCAATTCTGGCCGAAGCGCGAGCCATTCGCCGCCTGCTGCAGCCGCCAAGCGACCAGCAAATACCCGGCCCCGAGGTTCTCATTCAGATACAGGCCAAAATCCTGGAAGCGCTGGAAAACGTGTCGAGCCAGATAGAGCGCCTGAATCAGAGATTGGATCACCTCAAGCCATCGCCCATAGTCCCGTAGGCTGGTTTGCAGGCCTAAATAAGGACACGGCTCGGCTTTCTTTGCTTCTCGGCAAGGCCAACATGGCCGCGATGTCCGCAGAAGAGCGCATTGCAGCATCCCTTTGGGAGATCGAGGAGCAGGCGAGATTTGATTTTAATCGGAAAGTTCCTGTCTTCGCATGTTCTGAAAAGACCGCCCGACTGCGGATCGACGTCGCAGACAAAGAGAAAAGCGTTGCCAAAAAATGGGACACGCACTTCGATGCGGAGCGACGGCTTGGCAAGGCCAAACGACCCAGGTGGTGGCACTACTTACTGGGAATTGCGTTTATACTGGAACGCCAACAACGGCACGTAGCGTCAGCGTTTCAGCAAGCATCCGATGAATTAAAGAAGTGCAGCTCCGATCTGCTGGTGGCAAAATCGAAGCTCGTTCGCCAGGAGTTTCGCGACAAAGAGCAGCATACCGCTCTTGTTCAGGAAATAACCAAAAGAAAGGAAGCTGCTGGTCCAGTCCTTGAGCAAGTGGCGGCAGCAAACAAGATCATCCGGCAGCATCCGCTTATGGCATTCTGCGGTCTCGATTTCATTCTCGCCCAAGCCCGTACTCGGGTCCGTGATCAGCAGCAGGCCGAGGAGAAGTTCGAGAACGACTTAGACAATCGTCGTTTCGGATATGGACTATAATCCGTATACCGATGTCTATCTGCGGCATAAAAATGTCTTGCGCTGTTGCCACAATTGTCTGTAGCATTGTCATATTAGGTAAGCAGGTTTCGCAAGGCTTCTCAATGGCTTGAGAAAGCGGAAAAACCTAGCTGGGGCTCCTGGCGCCCCAGCCATGTTTGCTGAATAATATATCGCTTAGCGTCACCCTTAGGGGAAAGTCGGTCCCGATTGAGGACAAATGTACTTGTTAGTATTTGCAACCTATAATATTATTTGTATGCTCCTATAACCTCTGGGAGAGTCGGAGCAAATGCATGGGGTTTATATCGTCGCTGCTGGCCTTGATCGGAGCAGGTGGTAATCGGACGGCTGATACGAGCGACCAGCGTGCCGAAGTCGCCCGCTTAAATGCCGAGGTTGCGACAGAGACAAAGCGGGCGTTGGATATGATTGAGGCGGCGATACCCAGATTGACACAACGTTGCGCTGAGGTTTGCGGAGATGATCCGCAAATGTGCGAAAGCATGGTCAAGGTGCTTGATGAGCAGAAAGAGGCTGCGCTCAAGGTTTTGAGAATGGCCGAGGACTACGAAACCAAGATCATGATCGCGGATAGTTTCATCAATTGGAACAGGGTGCTTCAGCAAGTCCGAGAATGGCGCGAGACCGCTTCACGAATGGCGCCGTGGGTCGAGGAAATCATCGGCCGGTACGACAGAGCTTTTGATAAAGCCGGCGCACGGAATTAAAGGTTGCACCACCGCTTCACACGTCCGCTGGCGGTCGCCGCCGCCCCAAGTAATGTCTTGTTAACACGGCACCAGATGGCCAATATCCCGTCGACAATGGGACCGGCGCACTCGCACTGAACTCGCCATCCCATCACCAAAACGAAAAGGCCCGCCGAAGCGGGCCTCCTGGTCAAAGGATCTTCGCCAGAAAATTCTTGGTTCGATCCATCTGCGGATTTGAGAAGAGCTCCTTCGGAGGACCTTCTTCGAGGATCTGGCCGTGATCCATGAAGATCACGCGGTGGCCCACTTCGCGGGCAAAGCCCATTTCGTGGGTGACGACGACCATCGTCATGCCTTCCCGCGCCAGATCGTTCATGACCTGCAGCACTTCGCCCACCATCTCGGGGTCGAGCGCCGAAGTCGGCTCGTCGAAGAGCATGACGTCGGGCCCCATCGCCAGCGCGCGCGCGATGGCGACACGCTGCTGCTGACCGCCGGAAAGCTCGTCGGGATAGTTCGCTTCCTTGCCGCGCAGGCCGACTTTTGCCAGCAGGTCATGCGCCACGCGTTCGGCCTCCTCAGGCGCAACCTTCTTGACCTTGCGTGGCCCGATCGTGATGTTTTCCAGGATCGTCAGGTGCTTGAAGAGATTGAACTGCTGGAACACCATCCCGACATGCTGACGCAGCTTGTGGATGTTGGTCTTGGGGTCGGTCAGCATCATCCCTGCGACTTCGATGTCGCCGCTGGTTGGCGTCTCCAGCCCGTTCAGGCAGCGCAGGAAAGTGCTCTTGCCGCTTCCCGACGGTCCGATGACGACGACGACTTCGTTGTTCTCCACATGCGTGGTGATGCCTTTGAGGATTTCATGATGCCCGAAGGACTTGTGAAGCTCTTTAACGCTTATCAACTTGAAGCCTCCTCTCGATATAGGACGAGCACTTCGACAGGGAGAAGATCATGATGAAGTAAAGTACCGCGACGAAACCCCAGATCGTGAAGGATGCGAAGGTTTCGGCAATCACGATCTCGCCCTTGTAGACCAGCTCGGCAATGCCGACCGGCGCCAGCAGTGAGGTATCCTTGATTGTCTGGGCCGCCTGGTTGACCAATGGCGGGATCATGCGCTTGAAGGCCTGCGGCAGAACGATGTAGCGCATCGTCTGGAAGCCGGTCATCGCGATGCTTGCCGCTGCCTCCTTCTGCCCCCGGTCGACGCCGAGGATGCCGGCGCGGACGATCTCGGTGACATAGGCGCCCTCGTTCAGGCTGAGGGTGAGGGCGGCTGCGAGGATAGGGTAGGTGAGCTGCCCGAACCAGGCATTGACAGGCAGAATTGCCGGCAGGCCGAGCACGATGAAGAAGAGCTGGACCAGCAAGGGCGTCGATCGGAAAATCTCGACATAGGCGGTGGCGATCCATCGCAGCGGCGCAACCTTCGAAAGACGCATGAGCGCCGCAACCAGCCCGATGATCACCATCAGGATGATAGCGACGACCGAATACTCGATCGTCAGGAGCAGACCGTTGAGGATCACAGGTAAATTTTGCCAGATGGCGTCCATGAACCGTGCCTTATTTGTTTGTTTTATTTATTATGTACCGGAGGATCGATGCGGGCTGCGCAGCGCGATCAAGCGCTACGCAGCTTACGGATCAATCACATGACTTCCGGGAAGCCTGAAATATCGCCGGCCGATATTATTCCGAAAGCGCGACCTTTGCCGGGTCGACCACGTCGTTGACCTCGCCGCTCGTATCGCCGCCAAAATACTTCACGAACAGCTGATGATACTCACCGCTCTTGCGGATCTTGGCGAGGCCGTCATTGATCTTGGCGACGAGATCGGGCTTCGTCTTGCTGATGGCGATGCCGTAATATTCGCCCGTCAGCAGCGGGCCGACGGTCTGCACGCCGCTGTGCTTGGCCTTGAAGTCGATGTTGACGGGGTTGTCGAAGATCACCGCGTCCGCACCGCCGGTCATAAGGGCCTGATAGGCGGCGTCGATGCTCTGGAACTGCTTGATGTAATCGGATGAGAAGCCGTGGCCCGTCAGGTAATCGACCGAAGACGTTGCCTTCTTCGTGGCGACGACATGACCCTTCAGATCATCGAAGCTCTTGATGCTGGAGTCCGCCTTCACCAGAACCGACAGGCCGGACTTGTAATATGCATCGCTGAAATTGGCGTTCTGCAACCGGCTAGTCTTGATCGTGATGCCCGCGACCGCGGCATCGATCGAGCCGGCCTGCAAGCTCGGGATGAGCCCGTTGAACGGCAGGGTCTTCAGCGTGACCGTCATGTTCTCGGCCCTGGCGATCGCATTGATCATGTCAATGTCGAAGCCCGTGACGACGCCGTCCTTTTCGGTTTCAAAGGGCGGGAACGTGGTATCGGCGCCGACCACGATGTTGGTTGCCGCATCCTGAGCGACGGCAACGGAAGTTCCACAAATTACGGTTGCAAGGCCGGAAGCCACGGTGGCGACCAATAAGATAAGTGCTTTATTTTTCAAGGGGGCTCTCCTTCTGACGGGAGATCATACATTTGGGCCGCCGCAACGATTTCGATAGCGCGTAACCTTAGACTGCAAGCATCTCCCGAAAAACATATTCAACGACAATCTTTCTGGGTCAAGGGTCGGGTGGAAACATTTTTGAAGATGCTAAAGCATATATGTCTCGCCCGAATCGGCGATTCCCCGCGATTTGCAGGCGATTCGCGATGCGGACACGGACTCGGCTTGGCACCGATGGCGGCTCGTCTTCAAGGATCTGCGAGAGCCAGCAGCAGTGCTGTCGGTGTGGCCGGTCGAGGCCAGGCAATGGCGCCGGCTTCGCTTGGTCATGAAACCAATGCGCGAAATTGCGCGGTGCGCCATTCATCCGCCCTTAAAGCTTGTTTGACCTTTTTCCGGCACTCTGATCGCCATCTTTTCGATGCAGGCGATCATGAACCAGAAACCCCAGGAACTGCTGCTTTCCATCGTTGCTCCCTGCCACAATGAGGAGGAGGGGCTTGGCGAATTTTGCCGGCGGGCGGAGGCGACGGCGCGGGGCATTGCCGGCGAAGCCTTCGAGATCGTCCTCGTGGATGATGGATCGACGGACGGCACCTGGGAGATCATCGCCTCGCTTGCCGCAACGACGCCGCAGGTGCTCGGCGTGCGCCTCATGCGCAATCACGGCCACCAGCTTGCCGCGACCGCCGGTCTTGCCGCCTCGCGCGGCGAGCGGGTGCTGCTGATCGATGCCGATCTTCAGGACCCGCCGGAGCTCCTGCTGATGATGATGCCGATCATGGATCGCGGCGCGGACGTCGTCTATGGCCAGCGCGTGCGCCGGCAGGGGGAGAGCTGGTTCAAGCTTGCCTCCGCCTCGCTCTTCTATCGGCTCCTGTCGCGGCTCGCCTCGGTCGCGATCCCGCGCGATGTCGGTGATTTCCGGCTGATGCGCCGCCGCGTCGTCGATATTCTGCTGGCCATGCCGGAGCGGGACCGCTTTATCCGCGGCATGGTGAGCTGGATCGGCGGCCGACAGGTGGCGCTGCCCTATGAGCGCGATGCGCGCTTTGCCGGCACGACCAAATATCCGCTGCGCAAGATGATCAATTTCGCGATCGACGCGATCACCAGCTTTTCCACCGTGCCGCTGCGCATCAGCACCTGGCTCGGTCTCGCAAGTGCGGGCTGCGCCGCCCTGCTGCTGTTTTACACGCTCATCCGCTGGGTTGAAGGCGAGACGATCGTCGGCTGGTCGAGCATCATGGCGGCCATTACCGCCTTCAGCGCCATTCAGCTGATCTGCATCGGCATCATCGGCGAGTATGTCGGCCGCCTCGTGCAGGAGAACAAGCGGCGGCCGATGTTCATGATCGAAAGCCTCCTGCAGGGCGACCGATCGCTCGATATCCCCGGCGGCTTTTCCGATATGGATGCGGCAGGCAAACGCCGCGTGCTCGACGATGCCCTGCACGGGCTCGGCGAAGGGGCTGATGGTGCGGCGCAAGTGAGGGCGATTCAGTGACGCCGCGGCATTCCGCGACTTTATCGTCGATCGAGCAGACGGCGGTTTCCGATGCCGTGTCGGCGGGTCGGACGATCGATACGGATGCCGTTGCCGTCAGGCAAAAGCCGGGCATCGTCATTGCGGCCTTCCTGCTCTTGGTTGCCGTCCTTGTCGCCGCCTTCAAGTTCCCGCCGCTCCTCGATTATCCCAACCACTATGCGCGCATGTGGCTGCTCGCCGGCGGCATCGACACACCACCGTTTCATCGGATCTATGCGCTCGATTGGAACAAGACTTTCACGAATGTCGGCATCGATCTCGCCGCCTATTGGCTCGGGCCGCTGATCGGCGTGTCGCTGCTTGCGCGCAGCCTTCTCTTCCTGGCGATCGTGCTGCCGCCGCTCGGCGCGATCGCGCTGCACCGGCGCCTGCATGGCGGCGGCTACTACTGGCAGATCGGCATATTGTATTTCGCCTGGTGCGCGACGCTGATCGGCGGCTTCATCAATTTCCAGATCGGGCTCGGTATGGCGCTGTTCTTCGCGACAGCCGACCATGCCCTGCAATCGCGCAATCCGGTCGTGCTCTTCGGCTGGCGTCTCTTGGCAGGGCTGCTGCTGACGGTCATGCACCTGTTTTCGCTTGGCTTCTACATGGCGCTCGTCTGCGGCCTCGAATTCTCGTCGACGACGGCGGCCCTGACCTCGCCGCGCAATTTCCTGCGCCTTTGCGGCAGGCTCCTGATTGCGATGCTGGCCTGCGCCTTGCCGGCGATTTGCCTTTTCCTCTACCAGCCTGTCCTGCCTGATGGCGGTGGCGGCCTCGCTGCGTCCTGGAACAATTCCATTGCTCTGATCATCGCCAACCTGCTGTCGGCGCTCTGGAGCTATACGCTGCTCGCCGACATGCTGTTCCTCATCCCGCTGATCCTCGTCTGCACCTATGCAATGCGTACCCGTCGCATGACGGTGCATGTTGGTATGGCGGTCGCCGCTGTTGGTCTCTTGCTTCTGTCCTGCATCGTGCCGCGCCACATGCTAGGGACCGGCTGGATCAGCTGGCGCTTTCCGATCATGGCCGCCCTCGTCGCCATGGTGACGATCTGCCCTTTGCCTCGCCTGCCACACCGTCAGGCGTTGGTCGTCATGCTCGTGCTTTCAACGATCGTGTTGGGCAGAACAGCCTGGATCGGTGTCAATTGGTGGAATGGGGAGGCCGATGTAGCCGACATCCGGACCGTCCTGGCCGCGGTGCCCGAGGGCGCGGCGATCCTGCCGGTCACGCGGCAGCGGGGCACGCGTGACATGGTGGATCATCGGTATTTCGCCTGGAGCCAGGATGTCTTCCGGCATCTGCCGACGCTTGCCGTTCCCTATGCGCATGCCTTCGTGCCGACGATCTTTACCGCCAAGGGCAAGCAGCCGCTGACCGTGTTGCCGCCATGGAGCGATATCGCCGTACCGGAGGGCAATCTGTTCTCCATAAGCCTTCTGGATTGTCCCGATGAAATCCGGGCTTTCAGCGACATCGCACCCTATCTCAAGGATTGGCGGCGGCGCTTCGACTTTGTCCTGCTCGTCAATGCCGATGTCGAGGATCGCTTCGGCGGCGTGGTTCCGCAAGGCGTGAAACTTGCGGCCGAAACTCCGTTTGCCAAGCTCTATGCCATCGACAAGGCCTTTGTCCCAGCTGCCGATATGCCGCGCTCGAAGAGCTGCGAGGCACTCGCCGCAGCGAATGGCTGATCCCCAAAACGCAACAGGCGGCCCTTGCAGGCCGCCCGCTGGCATTGTTCCGTGATGAAGCTTCGCCTCAGCTGGCTGCTGCTGCCTTTTCCGGCGGAGCCAGAAGCTCGGCGCAGTAGGACGGGCCGTTGACGCCGGGCTGGTCGCCGAGGATGCGGACCGAGCGGATTTCGTAGCTCTGGTTGGTGACGATGTCGGCCTTGCAGCTGAGGGAGCGCTTGCCGGTCTTCTTGCCGTCCTTGGTGACGATGGTGACGTTCTTGTAGCCGCCGCGCCACGTATAGACGCGGTTGCCGCTTTCGTCGCGATCGGAGATCGGCGGGCCGTAGGCTGCGAAGAAGCGGCCAGCGGACTGGCCCTGCCAGCGATCCTGAACCGGGTTCTTGGCAAGCAGCGGCAGGGCCGCTGTCGTGGTTGTGGTTGTGGTGCTGCAACCGGCTAGAGCCAGCAGCAGTCCAGCCGCGGTGATCATGCGGATATTCATCGTGTCGTCCTTGAGCTTCTGTCACGCATTCGGTTGCGGAAAAGCCGCTCTGTCCAACGACGTTTCCACCTGTCCCGCTTAGGGCTTTAGCGCCAAAGCCGGCAAAAGAAAATTCCCATCCGCGTGTACAAGCGGGATTTTACGCTACCTGTTGCGTCTTTTGCACGCCGGTGTTTTCGGCCGACAATTCCTGCCCGTTTTCTAGGCAGATATGGCTGTAATCTTTTCGTCAAAAATCAAACGCTTTTTTGAAATTGGTGCTTGTACATCAAAAATGGCTGGTCTATAGAAGCGCCGCTGGTCACGGAGTGTAGCGCAGTCTGGTAGCGCACCACGTTCGGGACGTGGGGGTCGAGTGTTCGAATCACTCCACTCCGACCAGCTTAAAACACTGATCTTTTTCCCGAAAAACCTCCTATAAAGAAACGCCAGTCGCCTGTAGAGCGCAAGGTCTTGCCGCCGCGCGGCCGCGGCCTTCCGTCTTGATATGCAGGTTGCCTCGACGTCAGAGACTTCTGGCTTTGCCGCCATCGTTGCAGCGGCGATAGAGCCTGCTCCCGATCCCTCCGATCGCAATCCAGATCACGCCTGAAATATGCTTTTACAAAACCGGCCCTTTTTGTCGCCCGAAGCACCATATACAAGGAAGAGGGACGTGCATCCGACTCATGGAGGGGTTCGGTTGGCGCCTGCTAGAGCGGAGTGACGGAATGGACCGAGTTGAGGGGATAGTCAGATTGGCCGGGGAGACGTTTGTAAGTGGACGCCAGTGTTGCGGCGCTTTGCGCGACAATGCCGTCAGAAAGAGAGTGGGGATTGCCACCGGCTTCGGCGTGCTGGCGTTGAGCGCCGCATTTCTTCTGGGTTCCAGCACCAACGCCCTGCGCGCGGCCGATTGCGGCAATGTCGCCGGCCCCGGACTTGATTGGAGCGGCTGCAGCAAAACCAATATCATGCTGCAGAACAGCGACCTACACGGCGCCAATCTTGCCGGCGCTCATTTCGACAGCACCGATCTCAGCGACGCCAACCTGACGTCCGCCAATCTCGAAAAGGCGACTTTGGTGCGGGCCTGGCTGAAGAATGCCAGGGCAGACGGCGCCAATTTCGCAAAGATCGAGGCCTATCGCTCGGATTTCAGCAATGCCTCCGCCAATGGTGTTTCCTTTGCCAATGCCGAATTGCAGCGGGCCGAATTTGCCGGTGCGCAGCTGAAAGATGCCGATTTTCAGAAAGCGGAGCTTGGTCGAGCCGATTTCGACAAGGCCGTGCTGACGGGCGCGAATTTCTCCTTCGCCAATCTCTCGCGCGCAACCTTGAACGGCGCGGTAATAGACGGACCGACCTCTTTTGGCGCCGCCTTCATGTATCTGACGCGCATCGAGGGTGTCGATCTGTCGAAGGCGAGTGGTCTGCAGCAGGCACAGGTCAATCTGGCCTGCGGCGACAATACGACGATATTGCCCTCCTGGCTGAAGGCGCCATCCGGCTGGCCTTGCCCGCCTGACGATAAGGACTGATAGCTTCTTCAAGACGAGAACTGTGAAAGAACAAGCCATGTTCGTAGAAAAAGCCATCCGACACGACAGCAAGCCCGAGTTTTATCGCGAGCTTGCTGATCAGCTGAAGGCCTTGCTGGACGGCGAGCACGACCCGATTGCCAACGCAGCCAATACATCCGCCCTGATCTTCCAGATGCTGCCGGATCTCAACTGGGCCGGCTTCTATTTTCTGCGCCAGGAAGGCGAGCTTGTGCTCGGGCCGTTTCAGGGCAAGCCGGCTTGCGTGCGCATCGCCGTCGGCCGCGGCGTTTGCGGGACGGCGGTCGAAAAGGCGCAGTCCGTCCTTGTTGAGGATGTGCATGCATTTCCCGGCCATATTGCCTGCGATGCCGCTTCGCGCTCGGAGCTGGTCGTGCCGCTGTTCCGCGATGGAAAGGTCTTCGGTGTGATCGATCTCGACAGCCCGATCGCCGGCCGCTTCGACCACGATGACCAGGCTGGAATCGAGGCGATCGCCGCAATTTATACCGGCTCAAGCAAGGCGAACGGGTAAGATTCGAGAAGGGCAGGGCGTCACGCAGTCGTGACCGATATGGCAAATCGATCGCGCGATGCCTATATTGGCTCTGCAACCACTCCCTTAGCGCTGATCGAGCTTCATCCGGCCCTCCAGAGTCCTCATTGAGACATCAGGCCAAGCTCGGAAGGCGTGCCGAGGGGCAAGGAGAACAACAATGGGCAAATACAGCAAGACGGCAGAGGCAGTAGCCAAGCTTACCCCTGAGCAGTATCGCGTGACGCAGCAGAGCGGCACGGAACGTCCCGGATCCGGCGAATATCTCTACAACAAGCAGTCGGGTATCTATGTCGATATCGTCTCGGGCGAGCCGCTTTTTGCGTCTGCGGATAAATTCGATTCCGGCTGCGGCTGGCCAAGCTTCACCAAGCCGATCGAGCCCGCGAATGTCAGCGAGCTGACGGACATGTCGCACGGTATGGTGCGCGTCGAAGTGCGCTCGGCCGGTGGTGACAGCCATCTGGGCCATGTCTTCCCGGACGGACCGATCGATCGCGGCGGGCTGCGCTATTGCATCAATTCCGCTTCGCTTCGTTTCGTACCGCGTGACCGCATGGAAGCAGAGGGTTATGGTGCCTACATCGATCAAGTGGAGGATGTAAGATGACAACGGAACGCGCAGTTCTCGCCGGCGGTTGCTTCTGGGGCATGCAGGATCTTATCCGCCGTTACAATGGCGTCATCTCGACGCGCGTCGGCTACAGCGGTGGCGATGTCCGCAACGCCACCTATCGCAACCACGGCACCCATGCCGAGGCGATCGAGATCATTTTCGATCCGCAGAAGATCAGCTATCGCGATCTGCTGGAGTTCTTCTTCCAGATCCACGATCCGAGCACGCGTAATCGTCAGGGCAATGATGTTGGCTTGAGCTACCGTTCGGCGATCTTCTACACCAGCGAGGAGCAGAAGCAGATCGCTTTGGATACGATCGCCGATGTCGACGCTTCCGGCCTGTGGCCCGGCAATGTCGTCACCGAGGTCGCACCGGTTGGCGATTTCTGGGAGGCCGAGCCGGAGCACCAGGATTATCTGGAGCGCTATCCGAACGGCTATACGTGCCACTTCGTCCGGCCGGGCTGGAAACTGCCCCGCCGGCAGGCTGACGCAGCACAGCGCGCGGCCTCCTGATGGAAGGATCGGCCGGCCTTGGCCGGCTGAGCCTCTTCCTCGGCACATGGGAGGTGAAGCGGCGGATCATCGATCGCTTCAATCGCTCTCTGATCATATTCGAAGGGCAGGCGTTCGTGACGCCTGTCCAGTTCGAGGAACACGGCGATACGCGAAGCGATCACGCAACACTGAGAAGCAGCCGCACCTATCGGCTCGATGACGTAGATAACGATCTCGTCGTGCGTTTCCCCAATCTTTCGGAATTCATTCGCATCGGTGACGGCGCCTCGCAGCGCGTCACCCATCATTGTGGTGCCGATCTCTATCGGGGCCGTCTGTTCTTTCGCTCGCCCGATGCCTGGGCCGAGATGTGGCACGTGCGCGGGCCCAGAAAAAACTATCTGAGCCTCGCGCACTACCGACGTGTTTGACCCGAGCCGGTCTCCCGAATGAGAGATGGTGTCAGCGCGCTTGGCGTCGTGCCTGAACGGCTCTTGCCAGGTCTTCCAGTGTCCGGACGGAGGTCGGCCAGTCGATGCAGCCATCGGTGATGCTCTGGCCATAGACCAACGGCTTGCCGGGCACGAGATCCTGGCGACCGGCAACGAGATTGCTCTCCATCATCATGCCCTTGATCCGCCGATCGCCGGCTGCGACCTGCTCCGCGACCGAGGTGACGACAAGCGGTTGGTTTTCCGGGTTCTTGCTGCTGTTGGCGTGGCTGGCATCGATGATGATCCGCGGCTCGAGGCCGACCTTGAGGGATTGTTCCGCCGTCGACTGCACGCTTGCGGCATCATAGTTGGGCACTTTACCGCCGCGCAGGATGATGTGGCAGTCCTCGTTGCCGCGCGTCGAGGCGATTGCGGCGAGGCCTTCCTTGGTCACGGCCGGGAAGTGGTGCGGCTGCGATGCCGCGACGATCGCGTCGAGCGCAATACGTACGTCGCCATTTGTACCGTTCTTGAAGCCGACGGGGCAGGAGAGGCCCGACGCGAGCTGCCGATGCACCTGGCTCTCGGTCGTCCTGGCACCGATAGCGCCCCAGCTCACCAGATCGGAAATATATTGCGGCGTGATCGTATCGAGATATTCGCAGCCTGCCGGCAGGCCGATCTCGTTGACATCGAACAGCAGCTTGCGGGCGATGCGCAGACCTTCCTCGATGCGGTAGCTGCCGTCGAGATGCGGGTCGTTGATTAGGCCCTTCCAGCCGACGGTCGTGCGCGGCTTTTCGAAATAGACGCGCATGATGATTTCGAGATCGTCGGCGAAACGGTCCCGCTGTTGCTTGAGGAGTGCTGCATATTCATGTGCCGCAGCCGGATCGTGGATGGAGCAAGGGCCGATCACGACGATCAGCCGATCATCTTCATCTTGCAGGATATTGTGAACGGCATTGCGCGCCTGAGTGACGGTCGCTGTCACGGCTTCGTCGCGGGGGATTTCGTCGATGATCCGAGAGGGCGGCGTCAACGCCGTGATCTCGACAATGCGCAGGTCATCAGTGGAATTCAACACGGTATCGGTTCCTTTTGGGGTCATACCGTGGCGACAAAAAAGCCGC
The DNA here is from genome assembly GCA_000799755.1 of Martinezella tropici. Taxonomy (GTDB): domain Bacteria; phylum Pseudomonadota; class Alphaproteobacteria; order Rhizobiales; family Rhizobiaceae; genus Rhizobium; species Rhizobium tropici_A. The sequence goes on along the minus strand of JUHI01000001.1, from coordinate 593,845 downwards.
CAGGTAGAACTAGCGGCTGTTCGGGTCTTTGCTGTCGTGTCTCTTCTAACTACGCACAGGCCCGGCTCCGCTGAGAGCAGCGGTACGAATAAAATCGCGAGGCATATGCATGGTTCAAAGACATGCGCTGTCTCTACGACAAAAAATACTGGATGTCGATGAGGAGGAATAAGAATTGGGAGGATAGCGCCACATCTACTCTTGGCAGCAGCCCACCGCCGCCTCCGGTGCGCTGATCCTTCTCGATAGACAGAACTGCGCCGGGCAAAATAACTAACCCCTGCCTCGGAAGGACCGGCCCGACTTCGCTGGAAGTAAGGCCGGCCCCCATCCGATCAGGGGTCAAGTCAGATCAGATCTCGTAAACGAGCTATTAGAAGCTGCGGTGGAAGCGGAGCATGCCCGACCACTGGTCCTGATTGATGGAGTCCCAGTTGGTGTAGGAGACTTCCGGCGTGATCTGGAAGTTCTTGACCGGGGTGAACTTGAGGTTCGCCGTGGCGGCAAAGATCTTCGAGTCGGTGTAGGCAACCTGAGCATTTGCCTGCAGCTTGGCGTTGATCGGAACGGTTACGCCGCCCCAGGTCGCCCAGTCGCCCCAGCCGATGTTCTTGGCCGGACCAGCGCCGTTCGAGCTGGCGTACTTGTTCAGCTGGTCGCCGTCGGTGTTCCAGCCAGCCATCAAGAAGGCCTTGAAGATACCGAAGTCGGCATCGACGCGAGCCTTGATGGCGCCTTCTTCGACGATCGAGTCGTAACCGCCGACGATCTTGAAGCCGAAGTTGCCAGCCTTGTAACCGAGACCTGCAACAACGTCCGGCGTGTAGTGGTTGACGCTGCTACGGCCGTTTACGCCCGTGGCACCGGCGCCGGAGTTCGAGTCTTCGAGCGAGATAACAGCGGTGAATCCGTTGCCTGCGTCGTAGTTGTAGGTCAACTGGTTCAGTTCGTAAGGGCCGTCATAGACCACGTCGTCGTTGATGACGCCGCCAGCATAACCCGTGTACAGGTTGTACTGAGAGTCGAGCTTACCAACCGTGAAGCCGCCGAGGCTGATGTTGGCGAAGATCAGCTTGGTGGTGGTGGCGCCGCCGTCGTTCCAGTCGAAACGCAGAACGGTGTTGGTCTTCAGCGCGCCGTATTCGGTGTCGGTCGCGGTGTCGACGGTCAGGTGCGCACGGCTACGCCAGTAGGTGCCGTTGGTCGAACGCGGGTTATAAGCGTCGTACCACTTGCCTTCGGTACGGACATAACCACCGATCTTGAGGCAGGTTTCGCTGCCCGGGATGAAGAAATAGCCAGCGCCGAATGCGTCGCAGATGCGGACATATTCCAACGGTTCCGGCTCGGCAGCAACGATAGCGTCAGCCGCCTGGGCGCCAGAAACTGCTACCAAGGCAGCAGCGGAGCCGAGAAGAAGGCTCTTGATATTCATAAGTACTCCAATCCAATATAGATTGGGCATAGGCATTCGCGCCGAAAAATCGACGTGCCTTGACCCTATCCCTGTTTAAAAACCCCGACTCGGGAGAAACGGGCCCCACCCGCTTCTGGTCGTCATTAAAGACGAATTCCTGCAAAGTTATATGATATATTTCTCTCAGGATGACTTTTTCGTGATTTTTAAATTTTAGTTGCAGGAAAGCAACATCTGCAAACATAGATAGTAAGTCCTGCATAATATTGGCTGCGCAATAGTCATTTTGTGGTACAATCATATACTTTATTTCATTCGAATATTATTTGATAATATTTCTGACGAGCGTCAGGCCGCGCGGCTGCGCGCTTGATCCTTTGCACGAGGGTTGTGGTGCCCGTGCAAGAACTAAGGTCGGTATGGTCGAGCGATAGGTGGTTTGTCCGGTGCGATCAGTACGACGCGGGTCGCTTGGAGGCCGGGATGATCAGCTTGCTCAGCATCGAGCCGATCATGATGCCCCAGAGCCCGCTGGTCATGCCGACGATGATGTCGAGCGTCGAACCGTAATTGCCGCTTGTCAGCAGATGCGAAACGGAAAGCGCCAGCACGCTGCCGATCATCAGCAGGCAGGTGAAGGAAGGCGACTGCGGGTAGGCGAGACGCGCGAGCATGCCCGCGATGCAGAGTGCGACGGCACGAAAGATGTCAAACGGATTTCCGAATGCGGCCTGCCAATTGAGATGCGCAAAGGTCACGCCGATGAGCGTCGCAATATAGGTCCAGGCAATGATCTTCAAAAACCGGTCTGATATCATGGGGATATGATATAGCAGCGGCGGATGCAAACACCAGCCTGACACTGCTCCGAAGGCCGTTCGGACGCGAATACGGCGCGCACATTTTATGTGGTTTCGAAACATTCTGTTGCGCTGCGGCGGATCTTTCGGCCGTTCCCAGCCTTTGATTTGCCCTTTTGCTGTGCGGCGTGACTGGCCGGGTTACCTCCCGGCCAGCAGTCGATGCAACTTAGGCCTTCGATACGCGAAGCGCGTCTTCACCCTCTTGCAACTGCTCGAGATCTTCCGTGGGAGTTACCGAAGATGACCGGCCGAGGAAGGAAAAGACGACGACAGCCGTGATGACCGTGATAGCGGTCAGGAGCCAAAGCAGTCCGCTAAAGGCATGGCCATAACCTTGGATGATGGCGTCATGACCGATCGCCGGCACATTCGTTGCCGCCGCGCCCAGATTGCCCGTGACGAGCTGTTGCGCCGCGACCGATGCACGCTCGCCCGCCGATGCTCCGAGGCTCGACTGGATAAGGGCTGAGAGAATGGCGCTGACGATCGCCAGCGCCACGCCCTCACCAGCGACGCGGGTGGTGCTGAAGATGCCGGTTGCCATGCCGGCGCGTTCCTTGGGAACGACGCTGACCGCAAGCCCGTCCATCAGGCCCCAGGGCAGGCTGATACCGGTGCCGATCGCCAGCAGCGGGCCAATCAGCGCCGATGGGGCGGTGCCGGCGGTAAAGTGGCTGAGCCAGAAAAGACCCGCCGCGGAGATGAGGAGGCCGGTGCCGCAGATCGTCGCCGGGCTGAACCAGCGGGTGAGAAGCCCGGCAACGATCGGCAGGATCAGCAGCGGCGCCGAAAGCGCGACCATCATCCGCCCGGCGGCGATCTCGCTCATGCCTTCGATGCCGACGAAGCGAACCGGCAAAAGGATCAGCAGCACGACGAAGGCGTAGGCTGGGGCGGCTGCCAGAAGCTGCACGCCAACAAAGCGCGGATAGCGAAACAGGCTAAGATCCAGCATGGGCCTCTTCACGACGCGTTCGATGATGCCGAAGGCGAGGAAGAACAATGCCGCGCCTATCAGCAGGGCAATGACGAGCGGATCGCTCCAGCCGGTTTCGGGCGCGCGCAGGACGCCATAGGTGAAGAGTGTCAGGGCAAGCGTGAAGCTCAGTGCGCCCTGCCAGTCCAGGCCTGTCGCATCCGGATCGCGGGATTCGCGCAGGAAGCGGGCGCCGAGGCCAAACGCGAGCAGCGCCAGCGCAACCACAAGAATGAAGATCGACGGCCAGCCGAAAGCATCGATCATCAGGCCGGATGCGATCGGCCCGAAAGCGAGGCCGACGCCGAAGCTCGAGCCGACGATGCTGAAGGCGCGCATTCGCGCCGCGCCGTCGAACTCCTGAGCCAGCGATGCCATGCCGCCGGAAAAGGCGGCTGCGGCGCCGAGCCCTTGCAACGCCCGCAAGATGTCGAACCAGACGATGTCTTTGGCGAGCGCCAATCCGGCTGAAAACAGCGCAAAGCTGCCGACGCCGGTCAGGAAAATGCGCCGCCGGCCAAAGCTGTCTGCGAGCGCGCCTGCCGCCATCAGGCAGCTGCCGAAGGTCAGCATGAAGGCGTTGGTCACCCAGTTGAGGGCGATCGGGCTGCCGCCGAGCGTCCGGCTGATAGCCGGCAAGGCAACGGCCGGGCCGGTGAAGGTGAGGGGCATCGCCGCCGCAGCGCAGCAGACTGCGACGAGCACGAAGAATTTCTCGGTCGGGCTTGCGACCTTTGTCTGAGGAGAGATCATCCGATTACCGTTGAGTTTGAGCAAGGGGGAAGCCGCGGGCAATCCTGGGAGCGATGCTGACCAAAAGGCCGCCGCCCACGCGCTTCAAATGACCTCAGCAAGATATATTTGCTGCAATTGGATGATAATTGGCTTATAATTCCATTTATCCCGGAACAAAACTCTCGAATGGAGCGTGCCCATGGATCGCCTGAGCGGCTTGACGGCTTTCGTTCGCACGGCGGATCTTGGCAGCTTTGCGGCCGCCGGGCGCGTGCTCGGCCTTTCGGCCTCCGCCGTCGGCAAGGCAGTGAGCAATCTGGAGCATCAGCTTGGCGTCCGGCTGCTGCAGCGCTCCACGCGCAGCATCCGGCTGACCGAGGAGGGGCGCCTCTTTCATGAGCGTTGCCGGCGGGTGCTCGACGATCTCGACGACGCGCAGGCCTCGCTTGCCCAGGCGGTGGCGGTGCCGCGCGGACGGTTGCGCGTCAGCGTGCCGATCGTCAGCTATCACTTCCTCCTGCCCGTCGTACCGGAATTCGTCGCTCGCTATCCTGAGGTCGAGCTCGATATCGATTTCAACGACCGCATCGTCGACATGATCGAGGAGGGGGTCGATGTCGCGATCCGCAGCGGCGACCTGCCGGATTCGCGGTTGATATCGCGCACCCTGCGGCCGTTTCAGATGCTGCTCTGTGCAGCACCTGGTTATCTCGACCGTTTCGGCCTGCCTGATTGTCCGCGCGCGCTCGATGAGCACCTGGCAATCCGCTTTCGTTTCCCGAACAGCGGCAAGCTGCAGGATTGGCCATTGAAAATGCCAGAGGGCGAGTTGGATCTGCGGATGCGGACGGCCTTCTCCTGCAACAATATGGAGGCGGTGCGCGGCGCGACGGTCGCGGGTCTCGGCATCGGCTGCATGCCGGATTTCCTTGTGCGTAGTTCGCTCGCCGACGGCAAGTTGCGAACCGTTCTCGATGATTTCATCGACGAGCCCGGCCACTTCCATCTGCTCTGGCCGTCCAACCGTCATATGTCGCCCAAGGTCCGCGTTTTCGTCGATTTTCTGAGTGAGCGGCTTTTCGCCAAGAGCTGCGATGTTCTGCCGGCCGCTACGAAGCCGTGAAGCAGGGCCCATGCTGGTTGGCCTTTGACGGCATGAGCGGTCGACCGCGGTCATTGACGACAGGTGCGAACCCCTTAAGGTGGCGGTGTCCTCATTGACCTGCTGAGCTTCCATGTCTTCGGATTACATAAAGTCGCTACGCTCAAAACTGGGTTCCCAACTCATCATTTTGCCAAGCGTTGCCGCAGTCATTTCAGACGAGGCGGGACGATTGCTTCTTCAAGAAAAGTCGTCGGGTGAAGGCTGGAGCCTGCCCGCCGGCGCAATCGAATTGGGTGAGACGCCGCAACAGGCAATAGAGCGCGAAGTCTTGGAGGAAACAGGGCTGCGGGTTATCCGGTCGGAAATTCTGGCCGTGTTTAGCGGCTGTGATTTTCGCTACACCTATCCGAATGGAGATCAGGTTGAGTATCTGGTCGTGCTGTTCAAATGCGCGACAAGCGGCGAGCCAGGCGGGTTTACGGACACCGAGACGGCCAGCTTGAAATACACGGCTTTCGATGAGATGCCTAAGCTCGCGCTTCCCTATCCGATAGAGCTTTTGTTTCCGACCATCGCTCAAACCGGGTCAATCCGGTAGTCCCGCATGGCGCAAAAGATACCGCTCTACGCTGGCGTCCGCGACAGCAGTCCGTAAAATTGAAGTACGCGATATCGAGCCGCCTGCAACCGCCAAACTTGGAAATCACGATGAGCCGCTTCTGGAGCCCTATTGTTCATTCTCTCATTCCCTATGTCGCCGGCGAGCAGCCGACCACGGGCGGAATAACCAAGCTTAACACGAATGAGAGCCCTTATGGCCCTTCGCCGCTTGCCTTGGAGGCGATCTCGAAGGCCGCGTCCGATACGCTTCGTCTCTATCCGGACCCGACGGCGCGGGAGCTGCGCATCGCAATCGCGGAAAGCTTCGGGCTCGACAAGGATGAGGTCTTCGTCGGCAACGGGTCGGACGAGGTTCTGGCCCACACATTCCAGGCGCTGCTGAACCATGAAGAGCCATTGCTCTTTCCCGATATCACCTACAGCTTCTATCCGACCTATTGCCGCCTCTATGGCATCACATACCGGCAGGCTCCGGTCGATGCGGAAATGCGGGTTTGCCTTGATGATTACCGCCAGCCCTGCGGCGCGATTATCCTGCCCAATCCCAATGCGCCGACAGGGATCGGCCTGCCTCTGGCTGATATCGAAAGCCTTCTTCGGGATCATCCCGATCAGCTTGTGGTCATCGACGAAGCCTATGTCGATTTCGGCGGCGAGAGCGCCGTTCCCCTTGTCCGGAACTATCCGAACCTCCTGGTCGTCCAGACCCTGTCGAAGTCGCGCGGGCTTGCCGGCCTGCGCGTCGGCTTCGCCGTCGGGCAAAGGCCTCTGATCGAGGCTCTGGAAAGGGTCAAGGACAGCTTCAATTCCTATCCTCTCGATCGGCTAGCCTTGGCAGGTGCGACGGCTGCCTGGAAGGATCGGGCCTGGTTCGACCATCATCGCGACCTGATCATCGCCAGCCGCGAAAGGCTGGCCGCCATGCTCAAGGAGCTTGGCTTCCACGTCCTTCCGTCATCCGCCAACTTCCTGTTCGCGCGGCATCCGAGCCGGCCGGGTGCGGAACTGGCGGCTGAGCTGCGGAGCAGGAACATTCTGGTCAGACGGTTTTCGGCGGAGCGGATCGGCGACTTCCTGCGCATCAGCATCGGCACGGATGAGGAATGCGATCGGCTGGTGGCGGCGCTCAAGGACATATTGCATTGACCTGACACCTCGGAAGACTGCGCCGAGGTCTCTTTCAACGACCCCAAACTCCGTCTGACCGATCGAAAGTCGCCTTGGCGCCGCAGGGCCACAAATGAAAAAGGCGGCCGAGCCGAGCTCGCCGCCTTCCTCTCTTACATATGAAAGAAAGCGATCAGATGTCGCTTGCCGCGTTCGCCCAGATTTCGGCGGCCTGCGCGGCGGTGACGCGGCGTACGTCCGTTTCGTCGCGACGGCTGGCGAAGAGTTCGCTTGCCATGATCTGCTCGGCGAGATCGGCCGGCAGCGACAGGAGAACGCGCTGGCCATCCTTGTGGATGCCGCCGACGTCGGAGCGCTTGCCGGTAATCATGCCGCCAGCAACCGTGTTGTTGCTTTCGGGATCGATCAGGATGAAGGAGCCGGTCGAGCGGTTCTGTTCGTAGGGGTCGAAGATGGCGCTTTCGTCAAAGGTCAGGCGAACCTTGCCGATGGCGTTCATCCATAGCGCCTGCGCCGGTGCCCATGCGCCGGTCTTCAGCTCGAGTTGGGCGATCGGCTGCACCTGGACGCGCTGGCGGCGGCTGCCGCTTTTCAGCCAGTAGCGCTTGCCGGGTTCGATACCCTCCGGCTGCAGCGCGACGATCTGCGCATCGAAGGAAAGACCGGTCTGCGGCTGGCTGTCGATGGCGACGATCATGTCGCCGCGCGAGACGTCGACCTGTCGATCGAGAACGAGGGTGATAGCATCGCCTGCGACGGCCGCGTTGCGCACGAGATCGTAGGTGACGATCTTCGAGACATTGGCGACCATGCCCGACGGCAGGATCATGACGCTGTCGCCCGGCTTCACCGAACCGCCGGCAACCGTGCCCTGATAGCCGCGGAAGCTTTCGCCCGGGCGGGAAACGCGCTGGACTGAAAGACGAAAACCGACCGTCTGCGCAGAGCGAACGGTCGCCAGTTCCAGCGTCTCGACCAGCGTCGGACCGGTATACCACGGCATCGCCGCCTGGCCGGAATAGACGACGTTTTCGCCCTTCAGCGCCGATATCGGAATAGCCGTGATCTGCTTGACGCCGAGCGACAGCGCGAACTCGCGGAAGTCGTTGGTGATCTTCTCGAAGCCGGCCCGATCGTAATTGGTCAGATCAATCTTGTTGACGGCCAACACGAACTGCTTGATGCCGAGCAGCGACGCGATCGTTGCGTGCCGGCGGGTCTGCTCGAGAATGCCCATGCGCGCATCGACCAGCAGAACGGCGAGATCGGCCGTGGAAGCGCCGGTTGCCATGTTGCGGGTATATTGCTCGTGGCCGGGCGTGTCGGCGACGATGAAGGAGCGCTTGTCGGTCGAGAAATAGCGATAGGCGACATCGATGGTGATGCCTTGTTCGCGCTCGGCCTGCAGGCCGTCGAGCAGCAAGGCGAAGTCGGGCAGGCCGAGATCGTTCTGCTTGCCCGTGGAATCGCGCTGCAGCGTGGCGGCCTGATCTTCCTTGACCGCCTTGGTATCCCAGAGAAGACGGCCGATCAGGGTGGACTTGCCGTCATCGACGCTGCCGCAGGTGATCAAGCGAAGGGGACGCGAATCGCGAAGAGCCTTGGCCGGTTCGGCTGCGGGCCCAACAGCGGGAATGGCGACGACGTTTGCGTTGACGGTCATCTCAGAAATATCCTTCACGCTTCTTCTTTTCCATGGAGCCGGATTGGTCGCGATCGATGGCGCGGCCCTGCCGTTCGGAAACCGTGGCGATTTCCAGCTCTGCAATGATCTCTTCAAGGGTCGTGGCGGCGGAACGGATGGCACCGGTCAGCGGGAAGCAGCCGAGCGTGCGGAAGCGGATGAGTTCCTCGCGCTTGACCTCGCCTGGCAGCAGTTCGAGCCGCGGATCGGCGGCCATGATCATCATGCCGTCGCGCTCGACAACCGGGCGCTTGGCCGCGAAATAGAGCGGCACGATCGGGATTTCCTCAGCCTGGATGTATCGCCAGATATCGACCTCGGTCCAGTTGGAGAGCGGGAAGACGCGGACGCTTTCGCCCTTGCGGATCTGACCGTTATAGACGTTCCACAGTTCCGGGCGCTGGTTGCGCGGGTCCCAGCGATGATCGGGCGTGCGGAAGGAGTAGATGCGCTCCTTGGCGCGCGATGCCTCCTCGTCGCGCCGCGCGCCGCCGAAGGCGGCATCAAACTGACCGGCGTCGAGGGCATGACGCAACGCTTCCGTCTTCATGATGTCGGTATAGCGCGCAGAGCCATAGGTGAAGGGCGTGATGTTCTCAGCCTTGCCACGCGGGTTGATATGCTCGATCAGGTCGAGATCGTACTTCTTCACGATCTCGTCGCGGAAGGTGATCATCTCGGCGAATTTCCAGCCGGTGTTCACATGCAGCAGCGGGAAGGGGACGCGGCCGGGGTAGAAGGCCTTGCGCGCCAGATGCAGCAGCACGGACGAATCCTTGCCGATCGAATAGAGCATCACGGGACGCTCGAATTCGGCCGCAACCTCGCGGAAAATATGGATCGCCTCGTTTTCCAGCGCTTTCAGATGCGGATCGAGCGGCGGCTTGACGCTTTGCGGATTGGAGATTTCCGTATCCGGACGGCTATCGGGCATTGACGACTCCAGAACTTCTAGATGTCCCGACCGAAACTTGGCCGGAAAGAATGGATGCGTTGGTTCCCGGTTGATCGGCGGCGTGTGAAACGCGCCTTGGATCGGCGGCCGGGAGCCGGCGGGTGTTTCATTGTGCTGCGGCAGCACCTTCTTCGTGGACATGCAGGCCGCATTCGCGCTTTTCGTCGTTTTCCCACCACCAGCGGCCGGCACGCTCGGGCTCGCCGGGCTTGATGGCCCGTGTGCAGGGCTCGCAGCCGATCGAGGGATAGCCCCGCGCATGCAGCGGATTCACCGGCACGCTGTTGTCGGCGACATAGGCTCGGATGACATCAATGTCCCAATCGGCAAGCGGATTGATCTTGATGAGATTGCGCTCGGGGTCGAATTCGGCAAAGGGTGTGTCGGCGCGGTTGGCGGACTGGCCACGGCGCAGGCCGGTGATCCAGATGGTGGCACCTGAAAGAGCGCGCGCAAGCGGCTTCAGCTTGCGCACGCCACAACAGGCATGCCTGGCTTCGACACTCTCATAGAAGCCGTTCAGACCGTATTTCTCCGCATAGGCATCAATATCGGCCTGATCGGGTTCGTAGCGGACGATATGGATATCGTATTGGCTTTCCGTCTCGTCGATGAGGGCGAGCGTTTCGGGAAAGAGGCGGCCGGTCTGCAACGTCGCCACTTCGATCGGCAGACGGTGATTGCCGATCTCCGCCGTGATGACCTGATCCTCGATCCCGAGCGAGGTCGTGAACACGGCACGACCACCCAGGCCCGCGACGAGGGACAGACGGCCGGCAAGATCGAGCGATGCGAGCTGGCTGTTGAGCGCCGCGGCGTCTTCAATTGAAGTAATGGCAGTCATTGGGGTCCTGTCCTGATGTTGCCAGGAGTATCGCAGCTAGTCAGGGCAGCGGACAGAAAAATAGATTTCGAAAGCGAGCGGCTGGAGAGTAAATATCTCCATGAAGCGGCGTCGATAAGGAAAAGCGACCGCCTCGGCTGTTAACCAAGGCGATTTGCCACCGATGGCGGCCTTCCGGAAGCACTTGATATGGCTCGCCATGTTTAAGTGCTTGCTTTAATGTCTATAGAAATAGTAGAGTTACACATAGCTTGTCAAACGGAAATCCGAAGTGATGCCCAAATTGATGCGCTGCAGTGGATTTTGCGCTAAACTATGGGCATAGCGACGAAGAATGACAACAAGTCTGGGTTGCTGATGTTCCCTGGCCTTGCGCCATGGGTGTGGGTGCTTCGAAAATGCCCCGGGGACGAGGGCTGAGGAGTTCGGGAGCGGACCGGTCGATTCCATCGGCCGATCGTATCGCATGTGTGTGTGAAGCGGTTCGAAATGATTACTCAGAAAGCAAAATATGCGCTGCGGGCGCTATCTGCCTTGGCCCAGTCCCAGGCGGGTGAGCCGATGATGATTTCAGACATTGCGGCCCAGCAGAAGATCCCGAAGAAATTCCTGGAACAGATCCTTCTCGACCTGAAACATCAGGGCATCGTGATCAGCCGCCGCGGCAAGCAGGGCGGTTACCTGCTGCGCAAACCGGCGGCGGAAATCACTTTCGGCGAAATTCTTCGCGTCATCGACGGGCCTCTGGCGCCGCTGCCCTGTCTGTCACTGACAGCCTATCGTCGCTGTGACGATTGCGACGGTGAGCAGACCTGCGAAATCCGCCACGTCTTCGCCAGGGTTGCCGATGCGACCCGCAAGGTGCTGTTCTCGACGACCATCGCAGATGCGGTGGCGCAGTCGGAAGGCGCCGAAGTCGCAAGGCTGATGGCCTAGCATAGATTAAATCAAGGGAAGCCCCTCGGGTCTTTCCTCCCGCTAGGGGGAGGGCATCCGCTCTTAGTGGGCGGCGTGTTCTTCGCCGCCTTCCTTTTCCATGGCGCGCCGGGCACGGATGGCCGCGGCGATGAAGACGCGGGACAGGCCGTGATAGAGCGGTTCGCGCGACAACAACCGCGAGGTGACGTAGCCGATCATCGACACCGCCATGATCGGGATGACGGCCTGATGATCTCCGGTCATTTCCAGAATGATGACGAAGGCTGTCATCGGCGCCTGGACAACGCCGGCGAAATAGCCGGCCATGCCGAGGATTGCCGCAAGCGCCACGCCACCGCCAACCAGCGTGCCGACCGTGCTGCCGAAGCCGGCGCCGACGGCAAGCGATGGTGCGAAAATGCCGCCGGGAATGCCCGAGATCATCGACAGGAAGCTTGCCAGCAACTTGCCGACGAAGAAGAGCGGCGGCAGGGCATGCCCCTCGACCGCGCCACGGGCCTGCTCGTAGCCGGTGCCGAAGGTCTGGCCGCCGGATATTACGCCGACCGCGGCAACGATGAGGCCGCAGACGCCGGCAAGGATCAGCATGCGCTTCAGCGGCTGCGGTTGCGCCCAACGGCGGATGCGGATGCCGGCATAGAGCGCCAGCCCGCTGAAGGTGGCGCCGAGCGCCCCGCCGCCGACACCGCAGATCAGCATTACGATCCAGTCCCGAAACATCGTCGGCGCCGCATCGGCCGTGCCGAAGTAGTTGTAGCTGCCGGAAAGGCCGAGTGCGGCAAGACCGGAGAGAATGACGGCCGTCAGGACCAGACCATTGGCGCGCGATTCATAGGTGCGGCTCATCTCTTCGATGGCGAAGACGATGCCGGCAAGTGGCGTATTGAAGGCAGCCGCAATGCCGGCGGCGGAACCGGCAAGGATCAGCCCCTTCGCCTGCGCCATACCACTGAAGCGGGCCACGGCCAGCATAAAGGAAGCGCCGACCTGTACCGTCGGCCCTTCGCGGCCGATGGAAGCGCCAGTCAGCAGCCCTAATATGGTCAGCACGATCTTGCCGAAGGCGAGACGCAGCGACAGCAGCTTCGTGCGATCCTCGTCATGATGCAGGTGCCGCGCGGCAATCGCTTGCGGAATACCGCTGCCTTGCGAATTGGGAAACAGGGTCGCCGCGAGATATGCCGAGAGCACGAAGCCGAGCGGCGTCAGCACCAGCGGCAGCAGCCACATCCACTCACCCGATTGGGTGACGCCGGTAAAAGCCCGCTGCGCCAGATCGGCTGCCTTGGCAAAGCCGACGCTGATTACACCGATCGCCAGCGCACCCGTCCAGAACACCAAGCGCGGCCGCCAGAGATTGAAGGAGCCCCAGATGACGCGGGAACGGCGGAGTAGCTTGGACTTGCGGTAGATTGGGGGCATGGGACATGTGACCGGCGGATTGATGGACGGGTCTTTGCGGACTCTGTTCGGGCAATCTGCTTAAAAACGACGTCTTAAGATAGTCACACTGTCTTACAGAGCTTCACTTTGCTGACGTCTCTTTGCGCCCCTTGCGCACCGAGGTCAACATATTGTGTGCCCGAGCCATGCCCGGCCATCAGCGATCGCTCGTCTCCCAGCGTGGATTGATCCATGGTTCCTGGTTCGATCGCGCCAGCCGCGGCTTGCCGAGAATGTGGTCAGCTGCCTTCTCGCCGGTCATGATCGAAGGGCCGTTCAGGTTGCCATAGGTGACATGCGGGAAGATAGAGCTGTCGGCGACACGCAGCCCGTCAACGCCGATGACGCGGGTATCGGGATCGACAACCGCCATCGGATCGTCCTTCGCGCCCATACGGCAGGTGCCACAGGGATGATAGGCGCTTTCCAGATGTTCGCGCAGGAAGGCGTCGATCTCATCGTCGGTCTGGACATTGGCCCCCGGCTGGATCTCCGCGCCGCGATAATCGTCGAAGGCCTTTTGTCCGAAGATTTCGCGGGTAAGGCGCACGCAGTGACGGAATTTCTCCCAGTCCTCCGGATGGCTCATATAGTTGAAGCGGATGACCGGGTCGGCCTTCGGATCGAAGGAGCGCAGCGTGACGTTCCCACGCGATTTTGACAGATTGTAGCCGACATGCACCTGGAAGCCGTGGCTCTTGGCCGCCGCCTTACCGTCATAGCTGATGGCAACCGGCAGGAAGTGATACTGGATATCAGGCTGCTTGACACCGGGTGCCGAGCGCAAGAAGGCGCAGGCTTCGAACTGATTTGACGTACCAAGCCCCTTCTTGAATAAGAGCCACTGCGCGCCTGCAATGCCCTGCATGTACCAGGGCAGCCAGGAATAAAGCGACACCGGCTTCAGGCTCGTCTGCTGAAAATAGAATTCCATATGGTCCTGCAGGTTGGCGCCGACGCCTGGCCGGTCGACCTTCACCTCGATCCCCATGTCGCGCAGATGCTGACCCGGTCCGACGCCGGAAAGCATCAGCAGTTTCGGAGAGTTAAACGACGAGGCGGAGACGATCACCTCGCGGTTCGCCTTGATCACCTCGATCTTGCCGTCACGCTCGACCTCGACGCCTGTGGCACGGCCGTTTTCGATGACGATCTTGCGGGCATAGCAGCGGATGAGCTGCACATTCGGTCGCTTCAGGGCAGGCTTGAGATAGGCAGTCGCCGCGGACCAGCGCCGACCCATCCAGGTCGTCTGCTCCATCAGGCCGAAGCCTTCCTGCTTGCTGCCGTTATAATCTTCGGTCGCCTCGAAGCCCGCCTGTTTGCCTGCCTCGATGAAAGCGTGGAAGAGCGGGTTGCGGGCATCGCCCCGGCGCACATGCAGCGGGCCATCCGTGCCGCGCCATCCGTCTTCGCCGCCATGCGAATGCTCCATTCGCTTGAAGTAGGGCAGCACGTCGGCATAGGCCCAGCCCTGCGCGCCGAGCTCCTCCCAGCGATTGAAGTCCTCCGCGTGGCCGCGCACATAGACCATGCCGTTGATCGATGAGGAGCCGCCGATCACCTTGCCGCGCGGGGCGGTGATGCGGCGGTTGTTGAGTTGCGGTTCGGGCTCGGAGAGATAGCCCCAATTGTAGCGGTCCATGCTCATCGGCCAGGCAAGTGCCGCCGGCATCTGGATGAAGGGGCCGAAGTCGCTGCCGCCGAACTCCAAAACGATGACCGAATGCTTCCCGTCCTCCGACAGGCGGGAAGCCATGGCGGAGCCAGCCGAGCCTGAGCCGACGATGACGAAATCTGCTTGCATGACCATGTGCTCCAAACGGATAGGGGCGTAAATCGCGGCGGTTCTTCACCCTCCCCTTGAGGGGGAGGGTCGGCCGAAGGCCGGGGTGGGGTGATTGCTGCTATGCGCGCTGCGGCTGGTCCCCCCCCCCCGCCGCTAAGCGGCGACCTCCCCCCTCAAGGGGGAGGTGGATCAATAAGGCGCCTGTACCGGCCCCATGCCGACATAGACGGTCTTCAGTTCCGAATAGTGTTCCAGCGCCGCCAGCGAGTTCTCACGGCCGAAGCCGGATTGCTTGGAGCCGCCGAAGGGGATTTCGACGGGGCAGAGATTGTAGGTGTTGATCCAGAGCGTGCCGGCTTCGAGCTGGTCGACGACGCGGTGGGCGCGGGTAAGGTCGGCTGTGAAGACGCCGCCGGAAAGGCCGAATTCGGTGGCGTTGGCGCGGGCGATCACTTCAGCCTCGTCGTCGAAATCGAGAACGCACATGACCGGCCCGAAGATTTCTTCGCGAGCGATCGTCATATCGTCGGTGACATCGGCAAAGACGGTCGGCTGGATGTAATAGCCTTCGCCGGAGACATTGTTCGGGATGCCGCCGCCGGTCAGCAGCGTCGCGCCCTCGGCCTTGCCCTTTTCGATATAGGCGAGCACTTTTTCGCGCTGCGCCCATGACACCATCGGGCCGATCTGCGTCGCCTCGTCCATCGGGTCACCGATGATCATCGCGTCGGTGCGGGCCTTCAGGCGCTTCAGGAATTCGGATTTGATCTTACGGTTGACGAAAACGCGCGTGCCGTTCGAGCAGACCTGGCCCGTCGAATAGAAGTTGCCGAGCATCGCCCCGCCGATGGCGCTGTCGATATCGGCATCATCAAAGACGATCAGCGGCGACTTGCCGCCGAGCTCCATGGTGACATGCTTGAGATTGCCGGCGGCGGAAGCCGCGACCTTGCGGCCCGTCGGCACCGAGCCGGTCAGCGATACCTTGGCGACGTCAGGATGGTTGATGAGCAGCGGCCCGGTTTCGCGGTCGCCCTGGATGACATTGTAGAGCCCCTTCGGCAGGCCGGCTTCGATGAGGATTTCGGCGATCTTCAGCGCGCCGAGCGGGGTGTTTTCGGAGGGCTTGAACACCATGGCATTGCCGGCAACGAGAGCAGGCGCACCCTTCCAGCAGGCGATCTGCTGCGGGTAGTTCCATGCGCCGATGCCGACGCAGACGCCGAGCGGCACGCGCTTGGTATAGGCAAAATCGCCGCCGAGCGGGATATAGGAGCCGTTGAGGCCGGCTGCGGCGATGCCGCCGAAGAACTCGAAGCTGTCGGCGCCTGAAGTCGGGTCGGCGACGATGGTTTCCTGGATCGGCTTGCCGGTATCCAGCGTCTCCAGCTCGGAAAGCTCGCGGTTACGCTCGCGCATGATGTCGGCGGCGCGCTTCAGGATACGGCCGCGCGCCGTCGGGCTCATGGCCGCCCATTCCGGCTGCGCGCGGCGGGCAGCGGCGATTGCCCTTTCGACAATGGCAGGTGTCGCCGCGTGCAGGCGGGCGATCACCTCGCCGGTCGCCGGATAAATGCTCTCGATAAGGGTGCCGTCGGTGTCCTCGACATATTCTCCGTCGATGAAATGCGAGGCTTTCGGTTGTGCGCGCATTATAGAACCCTCAATTCTTCGTAGGACACCATGACATGCTCTTGAAAAGCAGGCCGCTCGGTCAGGTTTTCGTAGTAACGCTCAAGCCGCGGATGGGCGGGGCGCTGGATGTCGATGTCGAAATAGCGATAGAGAAGATGCCCGAATTGTATGTCGGCAAGCGTCAGATTATCGCCGGCCAGGAAGCGATGCCGTCTGAGCTGCGACTCGGCGATGTCAAGCTTCGCAGCGAGCGCGGCAACGGCCGCAGCGATTGCCTTCTCGTCCTTGAGCGCAGGGGCTGTGCGCACCACGCGCCAGAATATCGGGGCGGTGAAATTCAAGGCGATATTGATCTTCGCCCATTCCGCCCATTTGTCGATCTGGGCGCGATGACGCGCATCCTTCGGCCAGAATGCATCCTCACCATATTGCGTGGCGAGATAGCGCAGGATTGCCCCCGATTCCCACAATGGTTCGCCATCGCCGTCGCGCAGCACCGGAACGGTGCCGTTCGGATTCATCGCGAGGAATTCCGGCGTGTCGTTGACACCGTAGGTGAACCCCGCATCGATGCGCTCATAGGCAAGGCCGAGCTCGCCGATGCACCACATCAGCGCCTGCACGTTGGATGACGATTTGCGGCCCCAGACGGTGAGCATGACCTTCAGCCTTTCAATGCGTTGAGGTGGGTCGTGAGATAGTCCTCGGTCAGCGTGATCGACGCCTCGGTGCTGATCGGCGCGGATCTAAGGCCCTGGCGGATATAGAGACCGTCGATCATGGCAGCCGCGCCTTCGGCGATCCGTGCGGCATCGGGAGCTGAGCACAGAGCCTTGAGGTTGGCGACGAGGTTCGAATGCAGGCGCCGTGCGTAGATGACGAGAAAGCGGCGTGTCTCCTCCGAGCGCTGCGCTTCGGCATAGAAGGCGAGCCACGCGGCGATCGTTTCCGGCGCGAACTGGTCGGCCTGGAAACTGACGCGGATGACAGCCGAGAGTTTTTCGCGCGGTGTGTTTGCAGCCCTAAGCGCCGTCACTACGCTGTCGCGCAACCGCTGTAGATGAACACGGACGGTCTCGATCAGCAGCTGTTCCTTGCTGCCGAAATAGTGATGCGCGAGAGCAGGAGAAACGCCGGCCTGCTTGGCGATTTCGGACATGGTGACTGTCAGCGAGCCATGATCGCCGATCACGCGCATCGCGGCATCAACAAGCGCCTTGCGGCGCACCGGTTCCATTCCGACTTTCGGCATCTGTCATCCCCAAGGCTGACGTCAACTGTATTTTTGATTGACTGATCAATCAATAAAAAAATCAAACGCCGGGCGATCCGCGGCGAAAAATCCGCAACCTCTTTCCGCAAAGCGTTTCTGTGCCATACTTCTAAAAAGGAGGAGGTGCAGTCATGGTTGATATTCTTGATGAAGTTCCCCCATCCGCAATGCGCGACAAGTGGGGCTGGTTTGTTGGTCTCGGCATATTGCTGCTGATCTGCGGCGGCATCGCCCTTGGCAATCTGTTCATCGCCACGGTGGCCTCGGTCTACTACGTTGGGATGCTCATGCTGATCGGCGGCGTCGTGCATCTGGCCCATGCCTTTCAGGTGAGGGGCTGGGAGCATATCCTGTTCTGGGTGCTCAGCGGCCTGCTCTATACGGTTGCCGGCATCCTTGCCTTTGCCAATCCCCTGTTGGCTTCCGAGGCCTTGACGCTGTTCCTTGCTATCGCGCTCCTTATCGCCGGCACGTTTCGCGTCTGGGTCGGCCGCAAGTTGAAGCCGGAGCGCGGCTGGGTGTGGATCGTCGTCAGCGGCCTTGCAACCGCCGTCGCGGGCATTGCCATCGCACTCGGTTGGCCGGTCAACAGCCTTTGGATTCTTGGCCTCTTCCTGGCCTTCGATCTGATTTTCCAGGGCTGGACGCTGGTGGTCTTCGGCCTTGTGCTCAGGCGGTAGATGATCCCCCAAAAGGGGGTAACGGACTGCGACTTTTTGACAAAGAGCGTGAGCGGCGTTAATCTTTCGTCTCTCTGCCTCATTGGGCGGAGCGGCGTCGAGTTGATGTAACGACGGTACCCATCCTCTGGAAGCGTGCAGATCGGATGATTTGCCCTGCAGGTACCGGTCCAAGCCGCGGAACATGCTTCCAGCGAAATTTCCGCATGGCAACGTCAAGGGAGGAATATCATGCCGATGGTAACGGTTTCCATCTCTCCGCTTCAGGCTGCCGGCATCAGGGCAGCGGTCGATACCGGCACCTATGCCTCAAGCAGCGAGGTTGTGCGGGAAGCCCTGCGCATGTGGGATGCAGCCCGCAAGCGCGGTGACATTTGCGATGTCCCGCATGCTGCCAACGACGGCGGTGAGGCGGCAAAGAACAGCCGCTGCGTCGCGGACATGTTTGCCGACTACGAGGCGGAACGGCATTCGAGCAACTAGCGCCGAAGCCCGTTCGGCATGACCGGCGAACTCTTGGTTTGGACGGATTTTTCCGTTCCGACGAATGGTTAATATTGCTTTACCATTCATGAAACTTTCACATACGGGAAAGGTTTCGTTGACGCTTTATGGCGCATCTTGAGTTGAAAACGCGGTAAACCCAAAGTTTTACTTAAATAAATTAGATCAGAATCCGCAAGTGGAGATGGGCATGTCCCTGACTGCCGCAGTCGAACCAGGCGTATTGCGCCGATATGCCAGCGACCAGATCGTCACTCTCGCCAAACTCGTGATCGAAAACGCATTTCAGCCGATCGTGGAGGCCGGCACCGGCGCCGTTTTCGGCTATGAATCCCTGATGCGCGGCCAGGAACGCATCGGCTTCGACAGCCCGATCGATATTCTCGACGAAGCCGAGCGCACCGGCCAATTGCTTGGGCTGGAGCAGATGGTGACGAGCCGCGCGCTCGCGAAATTTGCCACGCTGCCCAATATCACCGCGACAACGCTTTTTCTCAATCTGGATGTCCGGCTGATTCCGCAGGGTGGGGTACTGGTCGATAGCCTGCTGCAACATATGAGAAAGGCCGGCATTACCCCTTCCTCCGTCTGCTTCGAGTTTTCCGAACGTTTCGATAATACCATCGTGCCCGAGTTCTCGGCGCTGGTCGCCAAGATGCGCAATGCCGGTTTCAAGCTTGCCATCGACGACTTCGGCGTCGGGCGCGGCGAGATGAAGCTGTTGTCCGATTATCCGGTCGATTATCTCAAGATCGACCGGCACTTCATCGTCGATATCGATCGCAGCGCCCGCAAGCGCCATATTCTGAGGAATCTGGTCAATATAGCCCATGTTCTCGGCACGCGCGTCATCGCCGAAGGCATCGAAACCGAGGCGGAGTTCCTGACCTGCCGCGAATTCGGCGTCGATCTCGTCCAGGGCTGGTTCATCGCTCGCCCGACCGTACTCGTCAACGAACTCAAGCCGAGCTTTCCGCACCTGCAGGATATCGGCAAGACGGCGCGCAACAGCCAGTCGCTCGACGAAATCCTCATCCGCAAGCAGATCGAGGTGCTGCCGACCATACGCGAAACCGATAGCATCGATAGCGTCTTCGAGCTCTTCCGCCGCAATCCGCGCCGCGCCTATTTCCCGGTCGTCAACGCCAATGACGAGCCGCGCGGCATCATTCACGAGTATCAGCTCAAGGAATATATCTATCAGCCCTTCGGCCGCGACCTGCTGAAGAACAAAGTCTATGAGCGCTCGATCTCGCATTTCGTCGAGATGGCGCCGATCGTCGGGCTCGATTCCGATGCCGATACGCTGATGACGATCTTCGCCAACATGGAAAGCAGCGATTGCCTGATCGTGACCGAAGGCACGCATTATGCCGGCATCGTGTCGGCCGCCTCGCTCATCAAGGTGATCAATGAGAAGCAGCTTAAGATCGCCCAGGATCAGAACCCGCTGACTGGCCTGCCGGGCAACAGGGCAATCCACGATTTCATGCAGAGCGCCGGCCGCGACGGCGATGAGATCAGGCATTTCTGCTATTGCGATTTCGACAATTTCAAACCGTTCAACGATGCCTACGGCTTTCATCTCGGCGACCACGCCATCTCGCTGTTCGCGGCGCTGATGCGCCGCTATTTCTTCGCCGAGCGCCATTTTCTTGGCCATGTCGGCGGCGACGACTTCTTCATCGGCGTCACCGGCTGGAGCATGCAGGAGGTTCGCGAGGTTCTGGACCGCTTGCTCGCCGATTTCCATGCCGACGTGCTCGAGCTCTATTCGGCGGAAGACCGAGCTGCCGGGCGCATCCATGGTCATGACCGCAGCGGTGCGGAAGCGGAGTTTCCGCTGATGCGCTGCTCGATCGGCATCCTGCAGCTGCCGGAAGGGTTGGTAATCGACAATATCAACCGCGTCAGCACCTCCATTGCCGGCATCAAGGCCAAGGCAAAGGAAAGCGCAATCGGCGTCGCATTCCTCGGTTTGACCGAGACGAATTGACGCCCTCTCGTACTCGATCCTTTTCAAGCGCGCTGCGCTAAACTATCTCCACTGCTTTGCTGGGAGAGGAGATTGCGCCATGCCCTTGCCGTCTGAAATGCGTTTCGTGGATTTGCCGTCCTTTGGCGGGCCTGAGGTCATGACCATCGCCCGCAGGCCATTGCCGGTCTTGAAGCCGGGTGAGATCCTGGTTCGCGTCGAGGCCGCCGGCGTCAATCGGCCGGATGTGGCGCAGCGGCAGGGCACCTATCCGCCGCCGAAGGATGCAAGCCCGATCCTTGGCCTCGAAATATCGGGCGAAGTCGTCGATGTCGCGCCCGGCGTGACCGAGTTTGCGATCGGCAACAAGGTCTGCGGCCTCGCCAACGGTGGCGGCTATGCCGAATATTGCGTGCTTCCCGCCGGCCAGGCGCTCCGTTTCCCGAATGGCTACGACGCGGTACGAGCTGCGGCCGTTCCCGAAACCTTCTTCACGGTTTGGGCCAATCTCTTCCAGATGGCTGGCCTCACCGAAGGCGAGAGCGTGCTGATCCACGGCGGCTCCAGCGGCATCGGCACGACGGCGATCCAGCTTGCCCACGCTTTCGGCGCAACGGTCTATGCGACGGCCGGCTCGAAGGAAAAATGCGAGGCATGCGAGAAACTCGGCGCGAAGCGCGCCATCAATTATAAAGAGGAAGATTTCGCCGAGGTCATCAAGGCGGAAACGGAGCATGGCGTCGACATCATCCTCGACATGATCGGCGCCGCCTATCTGGAGAAGAACCTTGCCTCGCTCGCCCGCGACGGCTGCTTGTCGATCATCGCTTTCCTCGGCGGCGCCTTGGCTGAGAATGTTAATCTGGCTCCGATCATGGTCAAGCGCCTGACGGTCACCGGTTCGACCATGCGTCCGCGCACGGCCGAGGAAAAGCGGGCGATCCGCGACGACCTTCTCTCCCAGGTCTGGCCGCTGCTCGACGAGGGCACGGTTGCCCCCGTCATCTATCGGACATTCTCCTTCGACGATGTGGTCGAGGCGCATCGGCTGATGGAAACCAGCGACCACATCGGCAAGATCATGCTGAAGCTGGCTTGATCGTCAGCGACAGGGCGATGGCGATGAGGCCGGGTATGGCCATCAGCGCGTAGAGCCATGTCGCGGCGGAGATGCCGCCGGCAATGCCGCCCGGATGGGTCAGGCCCGCGCCGTTGACGATGACGCCCGCGAGCGCGGCGCCGAAAGCGCCGCCGAGCGACTGCGTCATGGAGATCGCCGCCGAGGCCTTGTCCTGCTCGGTTTTGCGGGCGATGCCGATGATCTTCGTCACCAGATGCGCCCAGCCGAGACCGACGCCGAACCCCATCAGGAACATGGCGATAACGGCAGGCGCAAATCTGGCAAGGGTGTCAAAGGGCGTGTTCGTTGCCAGGAACGGGATCAGCGATGCGGTCGCTGCGGTCTCCAGAATGCAGCCGCTGACAATAGCTACAACGGCCTGCCGGCCGGAAAACGAGGCGCTGAAGAAGGCTGCGATCGTCCAGCCCAATGCGACGAGCGCGACGAGGTAACCGGAGACCAGCGGCGTGACACCGTGCAGGGTCTGCAGGAAGTAGGGGATATAGATGTCGCTCGTCAGCACCATCATGGCCGTAAACATCGTCAGATAGAGCCGCGAGATCGGATTGCCGAGCATGACCGCGCCATAGGGCAGGAGCCGCACATCGTCCTTGCGCTCGATTACGACCATGGTTGCGACCAGGGCGATGGAAATGGCGATCAGCACGACTTTGTAGGTTCCGTGGTCGACGGTGCTGGCGATGCTGACGAACAGCACAGCCGTCAGCAGAAGCCCGATCTGGGCGAGCGGCGTTCTGGTATCGATGCGGTCATCGGCGACGCCGGGCAGCAGCCGGCGCGCGGAAAGCGCCATGATCACGGTCAGCGGCACGAGGATGATGAAAGCCTCGCGCCAGGCGCCGCCGGCGGCAAAGAGACCGCCGAGCGTCGGACCGAGCACGGTCGCGACACCCCATATGGCGGCATAGAGCGTGGAGGCCTTGCGCCACAACGCCTCCGGATAGACGAAGCGGATGAAGGCGTAGGCGAGGCCCGACAGCATGCCGGCGCCGTAGCCCTGGATGGCGCGGCCGGCCAGCAATACGGGCATCATCGGCGCGATGGCGCAAGCGAGGCTGCCAATGCCGAAGATAAGCGCTGCTCCGACGTAAACTGTGCGAAGTCCCATGCCTTTCGGTCGCGTGGCAACGGTGATCGAGCCGAGCACGCCGGCGGCGACGAAGAGCGTCGTCATCCACGAGAAGAGTTCGAGGCCGCCGATATCCCGGACGATCGACGGCGCGATCGTGGCGGTGATGTAGGATTCGACGGCATAAAGCGTCACGCCGCCGCCGAGCATCAGCGTTGCGGGCAGAAGTTTCGGCGAAAACAATGTGAAGACGGAGGAGGATGGGGTGGGGGCAGTGTTTTCGATGCTGGACATCGGACGATCCTCGGTATTTTCCCTAGCGGTTGATTATTTTCCAAGTTATAATTTGGAAAATTACATCCTTGCCGGATTAAAACAAGAGAAAACTTGGAAAAATGCGTCAGTCGCCCGCCAATCGAATTCTGATCCTGTTGAAAACCGAGGGGCCGCAACTGGCAGCGGCTGTTGGCGATACGCTCGGCATATCGTCCGAGGCGGCCCGCCAGCAGTTGACGAAGATGGCGGAAGAAGGATTGGTAGAGCCGGTTTCGGAGGCGGCAGCCGGCCGGGGCAGGCCGCGCCAGTTCTGGCACCTGACATCAGCCGGCAATCGGCAATTTCCGGATGGTCATGCCGACCTGACCGCGACGCTGCTTGCGACCATGGTCAGCCAGCTGGGGCAGGGCGCTGTCGACACTCTCATTTCCGCGCGCGAGACGGATACGCTTCGGCGCTACCGCAGCGAGATCGATCTTGCGGCCGATCTGCCGTCGCGCGTCGCAAGCCTTGCCGCCATCCGAACGCAGGAAGGCTATATGGCCGATCACTGGCAGGACGATGACGGCTCGCTCATGCTGGTGGAGAATCACTGCCCTATCTGCGCCGCCGCCTTCGCTTGCTCCGGTTTTTGCCGATCGGAGCTGGAAACGTTCCGTGCCGTGCTGGGGGCGCAGGTCGAGCGGGAGGAGCATATCCTGCTCGGCGCTCGACGTTGTGCCTACAGGATTCGGCAGGCGGCCTGAACGATGTTTTTTGATGGCAGCAAGCGCCGCCGATGATTGGCAATTGCGGATGCAGCGGCTATCACTGCCCGTCCCGCAAATCAAAGGCTGCATCCTGTCATGTCAAATCCCGTCTGCGTCGAAGTCACCCGTGGCAATCTGGTCGAGAGCCGCCATCGCGGCTCCATCGTCGCGATCGACGGCGATGGGAAGGTGATCTTCTCGGTCGGCGATATCGGCAGTGGCATCTTTCCGCGCTCGGCCTGCAAGGCGATGCAGGCCCTGCCGTTGGTCGAAAGCGGCGCGGCGGACGCTTATGGCTTCGGCAGCAAGGAACTGGCGCTCGCCTGTTCCTCCCATAGCGGCGAGGACGAGCATGTTGCGCTTGCCGCTTCGATGCTGGCGCGCGCCGGCCGCGATGTCGGCACACTCGAATGCGGCGTGCACTGGTCTTCCGATCAGAAGACCGTCATTCATCAGGCCCGTACCATCGAAAAGCCGACGGCGCTGCACAACAATTGTTCTGGCAAACACGCCGGCTTCATTTGCGCCTGCTGCCATCAGGATATCGATCCCAAGGGCTATGTCGGCTACGATCATCCGCTGCAGCAGCAGATCCGCGAGACTATGCAGAGCCTGACGGGCGCCGTTCTTGCTCACGACAATTGCGGCACGGACGGCTGCTCGATCCCGACTTATGCCGTGCCGCTCAAGGGACTAGCGCACGGCTTTGCCAAAATGGCGACAGGCGTCGGTCTTGAGCCCCTGCGCGCCAAGGCGTCGCGCCGGCTGTTCGATGCCTGCATGGCCGAACCCTTCTACGTTGCCGGAACCGATCGCGCCTGCACCAAGCTCATGCAGGTTGCGCCCGGCCGCATCTTCGCCAAGACCGGCGCCGAGGGCGTGTTTTGCGCCGCGATCCCCGAGCAGGGCATCGCCATCGCGATCAAATGCGACGATGGCAACGGCCGTGCGGCAGAGGTCATGGTGGCCGCGACGCTCGCCCGTTTCTTCGAGAATGACGGCGCGGCTCATGCCGGCCTGATGGCGATGGCCGACCGGTCCTTCAAGAACTGGAACGGCATCCATGTCGGCGATATCAGGCCGGCCGCTGCCCTGACGGCATAACTTGGCCTCTCGCCTCAATCTCCGGTTTGTCGCGCCGGCACATGGTGCCGGACGACCTTATATTCCTGCCAGATCAGGATCATGACCACGAGGTCGAAGATCGTAAGGATGATGAGGCCGATGCCGTGCGTGTCGGTAAAACGGTACAGCTGGTAGGCGATGAAAAGTCCGAGCGCCACCAGCGAGGCCGGATAGGCCCACATCTTGCCCCTGAGCAGGCCGATGACGAGCAGCACCTTCACGAGCCCATGGCTCAGCAGATAGTAGGCATAGAAGTTCTTGGTGCCGACGGAGAAATCCTGCGCCCAGGTGAGCAGGTGCGTCGCGATGAAATCATGGGAGTCGTTGAGCAGTTCGGGCTGGGCGATCCTGTTTGCCAGGCGAAGGATGGATTCCGTGCTGACGAGGGCGAGCACAAGGCCGCCGATGCATTCGATCAAGGCGTGCGCGCCCTTCAACAGGACACTGATTTCGAAGAGCTGATGAATGCGGCGTTCGTTCATGGGCGATCGTAACCTTTGGGGTATCTTGAGGTAGGTTTGATCGGCGATGACCGCAAGGCAGGCCGATCTCCGATCGAGATATGATCGATCTTCGACCGCATCATGATGACGATGCGTCAATCCCGACGGAGCTGCCTTGCCGGCGGATTGCGCGGTGCAGCGTCAGGCGAGGAAGATCGGCATCTCGGTCGCCCGGTAGGGGGCGAGGCTTTCCTCCGGAGCATCCGATGGCACGACGAGACCCGAAATGCTCCTTACAGGCAGGATCTGGCAAGGCGAGGCGGCATCGAGCTTCTCGGCCGTCGCCAAGACATAGGTCTCCGCTGAGCATTGCGCGATATGCCGCTTGATGGCCGCTTCCTCGAAATCGCCGGTCGAAAAGCCGCGGGCGGGATGGATGGCGGTGACGCCCAGAAAGAAGATATCGGCCCTAATGGAGGCGATCGCCGCCATGGCGGCAGCACCCGTCGCCACCATCGAATGCTTGTAGAGCTTGCCACCGATCAGGATCACCTCGGCCAAAGGGTGATGCTCCAGTTCGCCCGCTATCGTCGGGCTGTGGGTGACGATGGTGACGGCGAGATCCTTCGGCAGCTGGCGGGCGATCTCGGCATTCGTCGTGCCGCCGTCGAGGAAAACCGTCTGGTCCGACTGGATCATGTTCGCCGCATAGGCGCCGAGCCGGCGTTTTGCATCCGATGAAACCGCCTGCCGCGCCGTAAAATCCGTCAGCTCGGGTGATAACGGCAACGCGCCACCGTGCACCCGCTTCAGCAGTTTCTCCGCCGCCATCTCCCGCAAATCCCTGCGGATCGTGTCTTCGGATAGGCCGAGATCGTCGGCCAGCGCCTTGGCGATCACCTGGCCGTCCCGGCGCAATCTGTCGAGGATGAGGGCTTTGCGTTGGCTGGTCAGCATGTCGATCTCTGCACGATATTTCACGAATAATCACGAACATATCAGAATAGATTCGACATTCAAGAAAATATGCGCATATTCGTGCAAATTCCTGCAGGAAGCAGGAGTTAGAAAAATGGAGACATGACATGTTGATCCTGATTGCCGGGCCCTATCGCTCCGGCACCGGCGATGATCCGAAGAAGATGGCCGAGAACCTCAAGCGCCTGGAGGAGCCGTCCTATGCCCTGTTCAAGGCCGGGCATCTGCCAATGATCGGCGAATGGGTCGCTTTGCCGGTCTGGAACGCCTCAGGCGGCAAGAGCATCGGTGACGACCTCTATGAAGAAATCTTCCATCCCACGGCCGGCCGTCTGCTGCAGCTTTGCGAGGGCGTCCTGAGATTGCCGGGCGATTCCAAGGGCGCGGACAATGACGTTCGCATCGCCCGCGAGCGCGGTATTCCCGTCTGGCACAGGCTGGAAGACGTGCCCGGCTGCGCCTAAACGCCGGCAGCCCATCCTCATTGCGCCAGCCGATGGGGATGGGCACATCGCGCTGATCGATCAAAACCTTTTGTCGCAGCTATCAGCATCAGCCACTTCCGTATTGGCCGGGTTCGCTTTAGCTTCCTCGCAGAATTCAATCGAGGAACGGAACATGCTGACATTCTATTTCGCGCCCGGCAGCTGCGCGCTTGCCAGTCTCATTGCCTTGGAGGAGTCGGGTCTCGCCTACGAGCCCCGCCGCCTCATCCTCGCCAATGGCGATCAGCGCCAGCCGGATTACCTTGCCATCAACCCCAAGGGCCGTGTTCCGGCGCTGGTCACCGACAGGGGCGTGCTTACGGAGAATATCGCGATCCTGGCCTATATCGCCCAGAGCGTGCCCGCCGCCAAACTGGCGCCCCTCGACGACCCCTTCGAATTCGCCGAGATGCAATCCTTCAACAGCTATATCGCCTCGACCGTGCATGTGAACCATTCGCACAAGGCACGCGGCGCCCGCTGGACCGATGATGCTGCCGCCATCGAGACCATGAAGGCCAAGGTGCCGCAAACCATGGCCGAAAGCTTTGCCCTGATCGAGGACAAGATGCTGAAGGGCCCCTGGGTGATGGGCGACGAATATACGGTCGCGGACGGCTATCTCTTCACCATGGCGAAGTGGCTGCCGGGGGACAATGTCGATCTCGACCGGTTCCCGAAGGTGAAGGCCCATTATGCCCGCATGCTGGAGCGCCCGGCCGTGAAGAAGGCACTTGCCGTCGAGGAAGGCTGATCCCGTCAGCCGAATGTCGCCAATATCTTTTTCGGGGCGCGGTACTGCCACGCCTCGATCAATCGCTGCTGCAGCTCCTCGTCGCCGATCGCACCGATGCGTAGCGGCAGGGCAGGCCAGCCGACATAGTGATCGGTCTGGAAATAGATCTCCGGCGCCATTTCCATCAGCTGTTCCTTGCGGTCGATCGGCAGCGACAGCACGATGGTTTCGTTATTCTTCACCGAGACGAAGGCTTTCCCGCCGACCTTGAATGCCGGCATGCCGTAGTGCAGGCCAGGTTCAACGGCCGGCAGCCGGGCTTGAGCTATAAGCCGCTGCAATCGTTCCGCAATTGCGTCCATGTCGACGGTCGATGTCATGTTTGCACGTGTGGAGCAGGTTTCTCTTACGCGCATTCTTCCGGCTGAACGGTCCGCTTGTCCATAGGGCGCCCGAGATTTTCCGGCATGAGCGGCAGGTCGGCCAGTTCTTCCAGCGACATGCCGGCGAGCGTGGGATGCTGCAGCGGATCGTTGTCTGGTTCGCGATCCTCTTCCAGCAGATGACTAAAGAAAAACTTCAAGATCGACATGGGATGCCTCCTTGGATCTCCGCATCGATGCAACCATGAGGGCATCAGCCGAGCGGGTGGCGGCGGTCTTCAATTTCATGGTGCAATAATCGCGCGAATAAGCGTCCGATGCAATTGAGAATGACGGGATGCTGATATAGATATTCTATAATGAGAAACCTCAACAACGTTCATCTGAATGGCTTGCGCGCCCTGGAGGCCGTCGGGCGGCTCGGTTCGCTGCAGGCGGCGGCCGACGAGCTCGGCGTGACGGTCGGCGCGGTCAGTCAGCAGATCATCAAGGCCGAGGCGCAGCTCGGTCGGCCGTTGTTCGAGCGAACGCCCAAGGGCATGGCCGTCACGGAGGCGGGGGGTGCGATCCTGGCGAGGCTCGGCGAAGGCTTTCAAGCGCTTTCGGCGGCCATCGCGCTTGCGCAGCACAAGGATGAAAACATCCTCACTATCTCGGTCGCGCCGGTTTTCGCCGCCCGCTGGCTGGTGTACCGGCTCGATCGCTTCGCCAATCGCCACCCGGATATCCGCCTGCGCATCGATGCCACCACGCGCCTGATCAATCCGGCGACGTCCGATGTCGATATCGGCATTCGGGTCGGCAGCGGTCAGTGGCCCGGCGTCAAGTCCGAGCTGCTGCTGGCGCAGGAGGTGTTTCCGGTCGTCACCCCGCGGATTGCCGCCACCCTGCGGGAGCCCGCCGATCTCCTGAAGGTTCCGGCCGTCATCGATGGCCATGCGATGTTCAGCTGGGAGGTTTGGCTGCGCAAGGCCGGGCTTTCAGGCCATTGCATGGAAGAACGGCACATCTTCAACGATGCATCGCTTTGCCTGGATGCTGCGATGGCAGGGCAGGGCGTCATGCTTGCCTGGCAGACGCTGGCGGCCTATGCGCTTGAGCAGAAATGCCTTGTCGATCCCTTCGGTATCCGAGCAACGACCGGCTTCGGCCATTACTTCGTCACTGCCGAGGGCGTGCGCGAGCCAAAGAAAGTGACCGCCTTCAAGGCCTGGATACGCGAGGAAATGGAAGAGAGCATCCGCCTCTTCCAATAGAGCATGCGCTTCAGGCGCTCGTCAGACCGGCTCTTTACTGCGGGTTGCCTGCATGGCCTTGTAGGCGTCGCGCGACTGGCAGCGACCGATCCAGGCTTTCACCTTGGGATGGCTGTCGAAGAGTTCCTGCTCCGTCTGTGCGTAGCGCAACACCTCGGCGAGGTTGAGATCGGCAACGGTAAAGCGGCCGCCGATGAGATAATCCTGATTCTGCAAATGCTTTTCGAGGACATCCAGCGGCCTCTTCAGCGAGCGGCAGGCAACCGCGATACCCGCTTTACCCTGCTCGCTGTTTTCCTGCGCATTGTCATAGATACGCACGAGCGCGACGCTATAGGGCTCGACCTCGGTTGCGGCCCACATGGTCCACATCGCCATCAGCCCTTCTTCCTCGACCGTCTTGCCGGCGAGCGGGCCGCCATATTTGCGCGCGAGGTAGAGATTGATGGCAAGCGACTCGTGCATGGCGAGATCGCCGTCCTTGATGCAGGGGATCATGCCCATCGGATTGACGGCCAGAAACTCCGGCGACATCGTGTTGACCGGCGCGTCGGCGGCGAGCGGATTGGCAAGCCGGCTGCCCTGAATCACGGGTATGGATTTGAACTCGATGCCGAGTTCGTTTGCCATCCAGTAGTTGCGCGAGGCGCGCGAGCGATAGACGCCGTAGATCGTCAGCATATGGGTCTCCCAGATTCGAGTCTGGCGCGACATTATGGGGCGGGCCGGAGGAGTAAAAGGGCCTGGCGCTGATATCTCCAATGAAAGCTCGTGATGGATGACAGGCATCGAACCACGAGCGTGGATGATGGGCACGTCGCAAGCACGAAAATATCGGCAGCCCCTCGAATTTTTTGCAAAACATGCTGCCGATGCCCAGCCTTCGTTCGGAAATTAGCCATGGCGCATGTTAGGGTTTAACCTCGGTTTTCATCGAATGCGGTAGGAGGCATTCGGCGGAAACACATGTGCGCAATTGGTCACTGCGATCTCGGGAGGAGAGCAGATGCTTGCAACCAGTGTATCGCTAGACGACAAATATACCGCAGAGGAAGGCCGGGTCTTCATGACCGGCCTGCAGACGCTGGTGAGGCTGCCGATGACACAGATGCGGCGCGACCGCGCCGTTGGCCTCAACACGGCGGCGTTCATTTCCGGTTATCGCGGTTCGCCGCTCGGTGGCTACGATCAGCAGCTTCTGAAAGCCAAGACTTACCTTGACGCGCACGACATCACCTTCCAGCCAGGGATCAACGAGGATCTTGCCGCGACGGCGGTCTGGGGCTCGCAGCAGGTCGGCCTTTCGCCCGGCGCTCGCAAGGATGGCGTGCTCGGCATCTGGTATGGCAAAGGTCCCGGCGTCGACCGCTCCGGCGACGTATTGAAGCACGGCAACGCGGCCGGAACGTCCAGACATGGCGGCGTCCTTTGTATCGCCGGCGACGACCATGCCGCCAAATCCTCCTCCATCCCGCATCAGACCGACCATGATTTCATGTCGGCGCTCATCCCGGTCATCTATCCCTCGTCCATCCATGAATTCCTCGAATACGGCCTGCTTGGCATCGCCATGTCGCGCTATTCGGGCTGCTGGGTCGGCATGAAATTCATTGCCGATACCGTCGAGACGACCGCGACGGTGGATCTTTCCGGCGAAAAACGGCAATTCGTCTTGCCGACCGATTTCGAATTGCCGCCCGGCGGCCTCAATTTGCGCTGGCCCGATCCGCCGCTGGTTCAGGACGACCGCCTGCAGACCTACAAGGCCTATGCGGCCATCGCCTTTGCCCGGGCCAACCGAGTCGACGAAGTCACGCATGATGTGCCCAATGCCCGCTTCGGCATCATCTCGTCAGGCAAGGCCTACGAGGATGTGCTGCAGGCGCTGCGCGAACTAGAGATCGGCCCGAAGGAAATGGCTGCGATCGGTCTGCGCATTCTGAAGGTGCGCATGCCCTGGCCGCTGGAGCCGGAAGCCGTCCGGCACTTTTCCGAAGGGCTGGACGAGGTTCTTGTCGTCGAGGAGCGGCGCGAGATCATCGAAAACCAGATCAAGCAACAGCTTTTCAACTGGCGTGCGGATGTTCGGCCGCGCATCGTCGGCAAGTTCGACGAACATGACAAGCCCTATCTCAGCCTCTCGGCGGCCTTGACCGTCGGCGCAGTCGCAAGAGCGATTGCCGGACGTATCCTCAAGCTCGATCTCGACCGTGGCCTGCATGACCGCATCGCCGCCAAGCTCGCTTATCTGGCCGAGCGCGGCCAGATCAGCCGCGGCCATGTCGCGCCGCTGAACCGCACGCCGTTCTTCTGTTCTGGCTGTCCGCACAATACGTCGACGCGCGTGCCCGAAGGCAGCCGCGCCATCGCCGGTATCGGCTGTCATTATATGGTCACCTGGATGGACCGAAACACCGAAACCTTCACCCAGATGGGCGGCGAAGGCGTGCCGTGGACGGCGATCGCCCGCTACACCGACGAAAAGCACATGTTCGTCAATCTCGGCGACGGCACCTATTTTCACTCCGGCATTCTCGCCATCCGCCAGTCCGTCGCCTCAAAGGTCAACGTCACCTACAAGCTGCTTTACAACGATGCCGTCGCCATGACCGGCGGCCAGCAGATCGACGGCTATCTGACGCCGCAACTGGTGACGAAGCAGTTGCACGATGAAGGCGTCAAGCCGATCTACCTGCTGTCGGACAATCCGGATGCCTATCGCGCCTCCGAGCTGGCTCCCGGCGTCAAGGTGCTGCATCGCGACCATATCGATCAGGTGATGTTGACGCTGCGCGACACCGAGGGCTGTTCGGCGATCGTCTATGTCCAGACCTGCGCGGCGGAGAAGCGCCGTCGTCGCAGCCGTGGCTTGATGGAAGATCCGGCCAAGCGCGTCTTCATCAACAAGGCCGTTTGCGAAGGCTGCGGCGATTGCTCGGTGCAATCCAATTGCATCTCGATTGAGCCGCTCGAGACGGAATTCGGCCGCAAGCGCCAGATCAACCAGTCGAGCTGCAACAAGGATTTCTCCTGCGTCAAGGGCTTCTGCCCGTCCTTCGTGACGGTTCACGGCGGCAAGCGCCGCAAGCGGAAGGCAATGGAGCACGCCGATGTCGATGTGCCAATGCCCGAAATCCCCGTCATCGGCGAAAGGCCCTGGAACATAGCGATTGCCGGCGTCGGTGGCACCGGCATCCTGACGATCGGCGCCATTCTCGGAATGGCCGCGCATCTCGACGGCAAGGTGCCGATGATCCTCGACATGGCCGGCCTTG
The DNA here is from genome assembly GCA_000799755.1 of Martinezella tropici. Classification (GTDB taxonomy): domain Bacteria; phylum Pseudomonadota; class Alphaproteobacteria; order Rhizobiales; family Rhizobiaceae; genus Rhizobium; species Rhizobium tropici_A. Next base: position 561,363 of record JUHI01000001.1, on the reverse strand, counting down.
CCCAGAAGGGTGGCGCGGTCATGAGCCATCTGCGCATCGGTCACAATGAGGCTGATGTCACCTCCTCGCGCATCGTCAATGGCGGCGCCGATCTGCTGCTTGCGGCGGATGACGTGGTGGGCGCCTCCAAGGATGCGATCACGCTCTGCTCGCCGGTGCGGACGACCGCCATCGTCAATACCGGCCTGATGCCGGTCGCCGATTTCGTCCGCAACCGCGACTTCGATTTCAAGACAAGTTCGATCCAGCACACGATCGCCAAGACCGTTAGCGACAAGTCCGTCTTCCTCGATTTCGGCCATGTTGCGACCGAGGTGACGGGCGATGCCATCTCGACGAATATCCTGCTGACCGGTTTTGCCTGGCAGCGCGGTTTGCTGCCCCTGTCGCTGGAGGCGATCGAAAAGGCGATCGAGCTCAACGGCGTCGCCGTCAAGTCGAGCCTCTCGGCCTTCCATTGGGGTCGGCTTCTGGCGCATGATCCGCAGGCCGTCCAGGCGATGATGGCCGAGCCGGAAGATGGCAAGACGCTGGCTGACATGAGCCTCGATCAACTCATCAATCATCGCAAGGCGCATCTGACCGCATATCAGAATGCGGCGCTTGCCGAGCGCTATGCCGCTTTCGTCGCCCATGCCAACGCGCTGGCGGCACGGGAACGTCTGTCTGACAAGGTGCCCTTTGCGGTCGCCGCCACTTATGCGCGGGTTCTGGCCTACAAGGATGAGTACGAGGTCGCCCGTCTTCTGACCGCCCCTGCTTTCGAGGCACAGTTGCGCGAGGAGATGGAAGGCGATTTCAAGCTGGCCTTCAATCTCGCCCCGCCGATCCTCGGCGGGAAAGATCCGAACGGTCGGCCGAAGAAGCGCGAATTCGGCGCCTGGATCTTGCCGGTGCTGCGCGTCCTTGCGCCGATGAAGCGGCTGCGCGGGACCGCCTTCGATCCCTTCGGCTATATGGCGGAGCGGCGACTGGAACGCCGTGTGATCGCCGATTACGAAGGGATTGCCGGGCGTGTTCTGACCGGCCTGCGCCACGACAACGAGGCCGAGGCACTTGCCATCCTCTCGTTGTTTGATGAGATAAGAGGCTTCGGCCCGGTGAAGGAGGCCGCCGTCCGGACGATCATGGCGAAGATTTCGGATAGGCTGAAGGTCTATGAGACGCCGCAGGCAAAGCAGCAAGCGCCCGCCGACGCCGCATGACGATCATGGCTGAAGCTTGAAGCGGGCTTAAAGAAATATAGGTTCACAAGGAACGGTTGTTCGCGGACAGCGGGAGGAGAGGCTGGATGTTTGCAGGAGGATTGAACTTCGCGCTGGGTGAGGACATCGACGCGCTGCGTGAGCAGGTGCGCCGCTTTGCCGCCAACCGCATCGCGCCATTTGCCGACGAGATCGACCGCAACAACAATTTCCCGATGCATCTTTGGCGGGAGATGGGCGAGCTCGGCGTACTCGGCATCACCGTCGCCGAAGACTTCGGCGGCGCTGGTCTCGGCTATCTCGCCCACACGGTCGCCATGGAAGAGATCAGCCGTGCTTCGGCCTCGGTTGGCCTCAGCTATGGCGCCCATTCCAATCTTTGCGTCAACCAGATCCACCGCAACGGCACCACGGCGCAGAAGGAGCGCTATCTGCCGAAGCTGATCTCGGGCGAGCATGTGGGGGCGCTGGCCATGTCCGAACCCGGCGCCGGTTCCGATGTTGTCTCCATGAAGCTTCATGCTGAAAAGCGCGGCCATCACTATGTGCTGAACGGCAGCAAGATGTGGATCACCAACGGTCCCGACGCCGATGTACTTGTCGTCTATGCCAAGACCTCGCCGGATGCCGGCCCGCGCGGGATCACCGCCTTCCTCGTCGAAAAGGGCTTCAAGGGATTTTCGGTCGGCCAGAAGCTCGACAAGCTCGGCATGCGTGGCTCGAACACCTCGGAACTGATCTTCATGGATTGCGAGGTGCCAGAGGAAAATGTGCTGGGGCACGTCGATGGCGGTGTGCGCGTGCTGATGTCGGGCCTCGACTATGAGCGCGTCGTACTGTCGGGCGGTCCCGTCGGCATCATGGCCGCCTGCATGGATGTGGTGTTGCCTTACATGCATGAGCGCAAGCAGTTCGGCCAGTCCATCGGCGAGTTCCAGCTGATGCAGGGCAAGCTGGCCGATATGTATGTGACGATGAATGCGTCGCGCGCCTATGTCTATGCGGTGGCGGCGGCCTGCGATCGCGGCGAGACGACCCGCAAGGATGCGGCCGGCTGCATTCTCTATTCCGCCGAGAAGGCGACGGCGCTGGCGCTCGAATGCATCCAGGCGCTCGGCGGCAATGGCTACACCAATGATTATCCGGCCGGACGGCTGCTGCGCGACGCCAAGCTCTATGAGATCGGCGCCGGCACCTCCGAAATCCGGCGTATGCTGATCGGCCGCGAGCTGTTCGGCGAGACGGCCTGATTTCGTATTCCATTTTACTCGACCGGTGAGGCCGCATGACCGTTCTGAAATCAGAGATATCGACGCATAGCGATCGCTTCCGCGACAACCGCGCCGCCATGCTGGAAGCGATCGGTGTCGCCGAGGCGGCCGCGGCGCAGGTGGCGGAAGGCGGCGGCGCCCAGGCGCGCGAGCGTCATGTCAGCCGTGGCAAGATGCTGCCGCGCGATCGCGTCGCGGGCCTGATCGATCCCGCCACGCCCTTTCTGGAAATCGGGACGACAGCTGCTCATGGTCTCTATGGCGGAGATGCCCCCGGAGCCGGCCTGATCGCCGGCATCGGCCGCGTTTCGGGCCGCGATTGCATGATCGTCTGCAATGACGCCACGGTCAAAGGCGGCACCTACTATCCGATCACGGTGAAGAAACATCTTCGTGCGCAGGAGATCGCGGCGGAAAACAACCTCCCCTGCATCTATCTCGTCGATTCCGGCGGCGCCAACCTGCCGAACCAGGATGAGGTGTTTCCGGACCGCGATCACTTCGGCCGCATCTTCTACAACCAGGCCAATATGTCGGCGGCGGGCATCCCGCAGATCGCCGTGGTCATGGGCTCCTGCACGGCAGGCGGCGCTTATGTGCCGGCCATGTCGGACGAAACCATCATCGTCGAGAAACAGGGAACGATTTTTCTCGCCGGCCCGCCGCTCGTCAAGGCGGCGACTGGGGAGGTGGTCTCGGCCGAAGATCTCGGCGGCGGCGACGTCCATACGCGGCTTTCCGGCGTTGCCGATCATCTGGCGCGCGACGATGCCCATGCGCTTGCGCTTGCCCGGCGGGCGGTTGCCAACCTCAATCGCCGCAAGCCGGAAGGCGTCGAGCTTCGCACGCCGGAGGCGCCCCTCTACGACCCCGAGGAGATCCTCGGCATCGTCTCTTCCGACCTGCGTACGCCCTACGATGTGCGCGAGGTCATCGCTCGCATGGTGGATGGTTCCCGCCTCGATGAGTTCAAGGCGCGCTACGGCACCACGCTGCTCTGCGGCTTCGCTCATATCCACGGCATTCCCGTCGGCATCATCGCCAACAACGGCGTTCTTTTCTCGGAGTCGGCGCTCAAGGGGGCGCATTTCGTCGAGCTTTGCTCGCAACGGAAGATCCCGCTGGTCTTCCTGCAGAACATCACCGGCTTCATGGTCGGCCGCAAATACGAAACCGAGGGCATCGCCAAGAACGGCGCCAAGCTGGTGACGGCTGTGGCCACCACCAAGGTTCCGAAGGTCACCATGCTCATCGGCGGCTCCTTCGGTGCCGGCAATTACGGCATGGCCGGTCGTGCCTATTCGCCGCGTTTCCTCTGGACCTGGCCCAACAGCCGCATCTCCGTCATGGGCGGGGAGCAGGCGGCCGGCGTGCTCGCCACCGTGCGCGGCGAAGCGCTGGCGCGTGCTGGCAAGCCCTGGACGACAGAGGAAGAGGCGGCCTTCAAGGCGCCGACGCTCAAGATGTTCGAAACCCAGAGCCACCCGCTCTATGCCTCGGCCCGTCTCTGGGACGATGGTATTATCGACCCGCGCAAGAGCCGCGACGTGCTGGCTCTGTCGCTTTCCGCCGCGCTCAACGCGCCGATCGAAGACACGCGCTTCGGTCTTTTCAGGATGTGAGGAGATGGAAATGAAACGCGAAAACATCAACGCAAAGAACGCACCGCAGCCCCGCGGCGGTTATGCGCAGGCCGTAAAGCTCGAGAATTTCGAGCGACTGCTATTTGTCAGCGGCCAGGTTCCGCTGACGTCGGACGATGTGCTGCCCGAGGGGTTCAAGGCGCAGGCTCGCCAGGCCTGGCTCAATGTCGACGCACAGTTGAAGGCTGCCGGCATGAGCAAGGCCGATATCGTCAAGGTGACGGTCTTTCTTGCCGACCGGCACCACACGATGGAGAACCGCGAGATCCGCGCCGAATATCTCGGCGCGCTCACGCCGGCCATGACTGTCGTGATCGCGGGTATTTTCGACACCGCCTGGCTGCTCGAAGTCGAAGTCATTGCCGCGCAATAGGGTCTGCCGATGTTTTCGAAGATACTGATCGCCAATCGCGGCGAAATCGCCTGCCGGGTCATCCACACCGCACGGCGCTTGGGCATCCGCACGGTCGCCGTCTATTCCGACGCCGATCGGGATGCGCTGCACGTGGCGCTGGCCGACGAGGCCGTTCATATCGGCCCGGCGGCGGCAAGCGAGAGCTATCTTTCGAAGCAAAAGATCATTGCGGCGGCTCAGCGCACCCAAGCGGAAGCCATCCATCCCGGCTACGGCTTCCTCTCGGAAAACGCGGACTTTGCCGAAGCCGTCGAGACAGCGGGCCTCATCTTCATCGGCCCGTCTCCGGCCTCGATACGGGCCATGGGGCTGAAGGATGCGGCCAAGGCGCTGATGGAGCGGGCGGGCGTGCCTGTCGTGCCCGGCTATCACGGTGATCGTCAGGAGCCCGGTTTTCTTGCCGAACAGGCCGATGGCATCGGCTTTCCCGTCCTCATCAAGGCGCGCGCCGGCGGCGGCGGCAAGGGTATGCGCCGCGTCGACCGGCCGGAGGATTTCGCCGCCTCGCTGGAAGCGGCAAAGCGCGAAGCGAAATCGGCTTTCGGCGACGACGCCGTGCTGATCGAAAAATATCTGGTGAAGCCCCGCCACATCGAGATCCAGGTCTTCGGCGACAGTCATGGCAATGCCGTGCACCTCTTCGAGCGCGATTGCTCGCTGCAGCGCCGGCACCAGAAGGTGATCGAGGAAGCGCCGGCGCCTGGTATGACGGAGGAGATGCGCAGTGCCATGGGCGAAGCGGCCGTTTGCGCCGCCCGCGCCATCGATTATTGCGGCGCCGGCACGGTCGAATTCATCGCCGATGTCTCGGGCGGCCTGTCGCCGGATCGCTTCTTCTTCATGGAAATGAACACACGCCTGCAGGTCGAGCACCCCGTGACCGAGGCGATCGCCGGCGTGGATCTGGTGGAATGGCAATTGCGCGTCGCGAGTGGCGAACCGCTACCGAAATCCCAGGACGAACTCACCATAAACGGCTGGGCCTTCGAAGCCCGCATTTATGCGGAGGACCCCTCGCGCGGCTTCCTGCCGGCAACCGGCACGCTCTCGCGCTTACACTTTCCCGAAGGTGAGGTCCGCATAGACGCAGGCGTGCGCGAGGGCGATAGCATCACCCCGCATTACGATCCCTTGATCGCCAAGCTGACGGTGCATGCGCCGGATCGCGCCGCTGCTCTTGCCAAACTCACGCGCGGTCTGGAGCAGACACAGGTCGCCGGAACGACGACCAATCTCGATTTCCTCATCCGTCTCAGCCGCCAGCCGGACTTCGCCGCCGGCCATCCGGACACGGGACTGATCGACCGGGAGGTGGAAGCGCTGACATCGGTTCAGCAGCCCGACGATGCGGCGCTTGCGATCGCTGCCATTGTCGAGGCGGGCGGACTTGCTCGAGCCGATGTCAGCGACCCCTGGCTCTCCCTCGGTGCCTGGCAGCTCTGGGGTGAGCCAAGCCGTCCCGTCACGCTGCATTTTGCCGGCGATCAGAGGAGTTGCCGCGTTACCGTCAGGGATCATTCATCTTTCGGCGTCGCTTTCGATGATCGCACCATTCAAGTCCGGCTGTTCGCCAACGACGGTGGCGCCAGACGCGTCGAAATCGATGGCCGGCAGTCCCGGGTTGATGTCTTCGAGACGCCAGCGGGCATGACGCTGTTCCTCGATGGGCAAACCCACCATTTCTATCGCCTCGACCCGCTCGATGGCGGCGAGGAGGCAGCCAGCGGTGGCGACCGCGTGATCGCGCCGATGCCGGGCCTCGTCAAGATCGTGCGGGTGCGTGAGGGCGATACGGTGGCGAAGGGGCAGGCGCTGATCGTCATGGAAGCGATGAAAATGGAGCTGACGCTGACGGCGCCGCGCGACGGCATCGTCGAAAGCCTGCATGTCGGCGAGGGCGATCAGACCAGTGAGAGCGCCGTGCTTCTGTCGCTTCGTCCAGAGGATGCGGCATGACCGACAAGCCCTCCAACCACGTCACCATCGTCGAAATGGCGCCGCGCGACGGGCTGCAAAACGAGAAGCAGCAGGTCGATACCGCGCGCAAGATCGAGCTGGTCGATCTGCTCTCCGATTGCGGCTTCGAGCGCATCGAGGTCACGAGTTTCGTCAGCCCGAAATGGGTGCCGCAGCTTGGTGATGCCGCCGCCGTCATGGCCGGTATAGAGCGGCGCTCCGGCGTCCGCTACGCGGCACTGGCGCCCAACATGCAGGGTTTCGAAGCGGCACTTGCGGCCGGCGCCGCCGAGGTGGCGATCTTTGCCTCGGCGTCCGAAACTTTCTCGCAGCGCAACATCAATTGCTCCATCGCCGAGAGCATCGAGCGTTTCCGGCCGGTTGCCGCCGCCAGTCGCGATCGCGGGGTTCCCCTGCGCGGCTATGTCAGCTGCGTCGTTGAGTGCCCCTATGAGGGCGCGGTCCCGCCGCAAAATGTTGTCAGCGTTGCCTGGCAGCTCCGGGCGCTCGGCTGCTATGAGATCAGCCTCGGCGACACGATCGGCAGGGGAGTGCCCGAGGCCGTCGACCGGATGCTCGCCGCAGTTCTGGGCGAACTGCCCGCCATGGCTCTTGCCGGTCATTTTCACGACACGTCCGGCCGCGCGCTTGAGAATATCGGCGTCGCCCTGGAGCGCGGTCTGAGGGTGTTCGATGCGGCAGCCGGTGGTCTCGGCGGTTGTCCCTTCGCGCCCGGCGCCAAAGGAAATGTCGATACCGTTTCGGTCGACGACTATTTGACCGCGAATGGCTACGAAACCGGCCTCGACAAGGACAAACTTGCCTATGCCGCCGCCTTTGCCCGCAGCCTGAGGAGTGCCTCATGATCTCGCAAACGATCCGTATCGCCACCGATGAACGCGGTGTTGCCCATCTCACGCTGGCGCGCCCGGAGAAGCACAATGCCCTGTCGGCGGAAATGATCGATGACTTGACGGCGGCAACGGAGGATCTTGCCCATGACAGGTCAGTCCGGATCGTCGTGTTGACGGGCGAGGGGGCCAGCTTCTGCGCTGGTGGCGATCTCGGCTGGATGCGCGCCCAGTTCGACGCCACGCGCGCCGGACGCATGGCTGAGGCGCGCAGGCTTGCCATGCTGTTCAAGGCGCTGAACGAATTGCCGAAGCCGCTGATCGCTCGCGTCCAGGGCAATGCCTTCGGCGGCGGTATCGGCATCCTGAGCGTCTGCGATATGGTGATATCGGCATCGACGGCTCGTTTCGGCCTGACGGAAGTGCGCCTCGGCATCATTCCCGCAACGATCAGCCCTTATGTCGTCGCCAGGATCGGCGAGGCGAATGCCCGCCCACTTTTCCTTTCCGGCAAGATCATCGATGCCTGGCAGGCACATGCCGCGGGTCTTCTGTCGCGGGTCGTGGCGGAAGAGGCGCTGGATGAAGCCGTGGAAACCGAAGTCCGGCATTTCCTGGCAGCCTCTCCGCAGGCGGCTGCTCGTGCCAAGGCCCTGGCGCGCTCCGTCGGTAGGCCGATAACCGATAGCATGATCGATCATGTCGTCGAGCAATTGGCGGATGCCTGGGAGACCGAGGAGGCGAGGGAGGGCATTACCGCTTTCTTCGAAAAGCGGCAACCAAGCTGGCGATCGGTTTAAGGCGCATGCCGTTATCGCAAAACCGTTGCACACTTTTGCGCGGCATGCGTTAAGCCGATCTGTTGTTTTCGATGGTCAGCTGTGGGAATTGCGAGCTTCCCTTGGTGAGATCGCCGGATGCCGGCTTGTCCCAGCGAAAGCCCATGATCGCGGCTTGTTGCATCTCCTGGAAGAGATTGCCCGCAATCACGGCCGAGCCGGCGCCGTCGGCGACCGAGACCACGCAGCCGATGCCGGCCTGCCTGACGATATTGCCTGTTGCGACGACGTTGCGGAGATATTGCCCCCAGCCGAGCCGCATGCCCCAGAGCGGTGCATTCTCGATGACATTGTCTGAAACCAGTGTATCGGCTTCCGCCGAGATGCCGATACCGAAGCCGCCATCCTGCTCGTAAGGTGCCGTCAGCGACAGGTTGCGGATGACATTGCCTGTCACCGAGGCGAGCCTGCCGCCCTTGTCGAAATTGGTGACCGCAATGCCGTTCGCGGCTCCATCGACCAGATTATCGTTGATCGTAGCGCCGACGAACTCGAATTCGCAATAGATGGCCGTTTCGCCGGAACGCAGGCATTGATTGTTTGATATTTGCACATTCGATGCCGAGTTGGCGCGGATGGCGGTGAAAGCGCAGTCAGCAATCTGGTTGCCCGAAACAGTAACGCCATCGGCGCGGAAAACATTGATGCCGTTGCCGTTCTGGCCGGTGCCGCCGCCATTGGCGCGGATGCGGGCAATGCGGTTGTTGATGACGCTGCTGCCATCCTCGGCCTTGTCCCAGCGATGGATGAGAATGCCGCCATTGCCGCAATCCTCGACGCGATTGCCGGTGACCGCCAATCCCGTTGACTGCACGGAATAGATGCCGGCTTCTGCAGCGCCGGAGATGCGGCTGCGTTCGATCCGGCCGCCGCAGCGCTCCAGCTGCAGCGCGTGCTTGCGGCTGCCCGTAACTTCGCAATTGTCGATCAGCACTTCGTCGACGCCGGCGAATTGCAGGAGGCCGCCGGCATAGTCGGCGAGCCAGCGGTTGCCGCCGTCAAGCACGAGGCCGGAAAGCTCGATGCGTTTGGCCTTATCAGCATTCATCAGATGGCCGTCGCCGCTATAGACGAGCCGCGAAGCGCCGGGAACCCCGGTGATGCGGGTATTATCGGGGAGCGTCAGGTTGGAGATGTTGTATGTGCCCGGCGGCAGGAAGAGCGGCATGTTGGTGCGCGCCGCATTGTCGATCATCGTCTGCAGCTTGCCGCTCTTGAAATCGCTGGCTCCCGGCGTCGTCTTCAGCGCGATGGCATCGATCGGCCCGCGCAGCTCGGCGCCCGTCATCTTGGCAAGCGGCGCGGCGAAAACGCGGGGCGCAAGCAGACTGGCCGCTGCCGAGGCGGCGAGGGAAGCGATGAAGGCGCGGCGTTGGATCATTGCGAACTCCGTGGATGACATCCATCAAGCAGAAATCGTGCCAGGCCCATCTGTGCCGCATTGATACAAGACGCGTCAGTCCGCACGCTGAACGCAAGGTTTAAGAGCCGTGCTCTTCGCATTTCCTTCACCAATCCGGCACAGGCAATGAACCGCATCCGATCCATTCACGCTAGGGGCGACTCACCGCGCATGTTACCCCATGCCACATGCGCATCGCGGCCTTTCAACGTCTGGCACTTTTCGACGCCGTCGAGCAGACGGCGGAGATTTTGGCGCGCGATTTGGCCTGGGCCGAGGCACAGGGCATCGATCTCGCCCTCTTTCCCGAATGCTATCTGCAGGGACATAGCTACAATGAAGCTATCGCGAGACGCCGCGCGCTTTCTCTGGACGATCCGTATCTGAGCGCCCTTGTCACCCGCTTTGCGACGGGCAGAACGACCGCCATAGTCGGTCTTTTCGAGAAGAGGGGCGATGCGCTCTACAACAGCAGCATCGTTGCGAAGGGCGGCCGGGTTATCGGGGTCTATGCCAAGGCTCATCCGCTCGAAAGCGGCTGCATGCCCGGAAGGGATTTTCCTGTCTGGGATGAGAGCCATTGGCGCTTCGGCATCAATATCTGCGCCGATCTCAGATATCCCTATACCGCACGCCGCCTGGCCGAAAAGGGAGCGGGTCTCATCTGCAATCCCATCAACCTGATGCTCCGGCCTCACAAGGCGGAAAGGTGGCACAAGCCTGGGATTTCGGGCCTGCAGACCTGCGCCAGGCATACGGGCTGCTGGGTCATGGCGTCAGACGTGGTCGGTAGTAACGCGGATGGTTGGGTCAGCTATGGCAGCAGTGCGATCGTCGATCCGAATGGTGTCGTCGTGGCAAAGGCGAAGCCTTATTGCGAGGATGTTCTCGTCTTCGATCTACCCGATCGGCAACCCGAACGCAGTTTCGATCGAAAAGCGGCTTATGTCGCTACCTAATCGTGCAAATCGCGCTATCCTCTTCACTCATGAGACCGGAACAACTGCTTTATCCCGCGCCTGAAGGATTGTTCTGCCCGATCGGCGGCTTCTATATCGACCCGGTGCAACCGGTCGAGCGCGCGCTCGTCACGCATGGTCATTCGGACCATGCTCGCTCTGGCCATGCTCATGTGCTCGCCACGCGCCAGACGCTCGATATCATGCGCATTCGCTACGGTGATAATTTTGCCGGGTCGGAGCAGGCGGCTGCTTTCGGCGAGGAAATAGCGATCAACGGAGTGAAGGTGAGCTTCCATCCGGCCGGCCATGTGCTTGGCTCGGCGCAGATCGCCGTGGAGAAGGATGGGCTGCGTATCGTCGTTTCCGGCGATTACAAGCGCCGGCCGGACCCGACCTGTGAAGCCTATGTACCGGTTCCCTGCGATGTCTTCATCACCGAGGCTACCTTCGGTCTGCCGGTCTTCCACCATCCCGATCCCATGGCCGAGACGCGCAAGCTGCTGGCCTCACTTCGCCAGTTCCCCGAGCGAACGCATCTGGTCGGCGCTTATGCGCTCGGCAAGGCGCAGCGTGTCATTCGTCTTTTGCGCGACGTCGGCTACGACAAGCCGATCTATATCCATGGCGCGCTGGAAACGCTTTGCGATTATTATGTCAGCCAGGGCATTGCGCTCGGCGAACTCAGGCCGGCCACCATCGAAAGCCGCGATCAGTCGATCTTCCACGGCGCCGTCGTCGTCGGCCCGCCCTCCGCCTTCCAGGATCGCTGGGCGCGGCGCTTTCACGATCCGCTGCCGGCCTTCGCCTCCGGCTGGATGATGGTGCGCCAGCGCGCCAAGCAGCTCGGCGTCGAGCTGCCGCTGGTCATATCGGACCATTGCGATTGGCCGGAGCTGACCGAGACGATCTCCGATCTGAAGCCGAGCGAGGTCTGGGTCACGCATGGACGCGAGGAGGCGCTGGTGCGCTGGTGCGAGTCACAGGGCATCGCCGCCAAGCCGCTGCATCTCATCGGCTACGAAGACGAGGGCGATTGATGAAAGCGTTTGCGGACCTTCTCGACCGCCTGGTGCTGACGCCGAGCCGCAACGGCAAGCTGAAGCTGCTGACCGACTATTTTCGCGATACGCCCGATCCCGACCGTGGCTATGGTCTGGCCGCCATCGCCGGCACGCTCGAGGTGCGCAACGTCAAGCCCGCCATGCTGCGCGAACTCGTTCTTGAGCGCATGGACGAGGTGCTGTTCCGCTATTCCTACGACTATGTCGGCGATCTCGCCGAGACGATCTCGCTTGTCTGGGACAAGGAGAGCGACATCGAACGTCCCGCCGGCGAGCAACCGAGGCTTGGCGAAGTCGTGCGCAGCATGAATGCGCTCGGGCGGACCGAGGTGCGCAGCTTCGTCCGTGATCTCCTTGACCGACTGGATACGTCGGGCCGTTTCGCCTTCCTGAAGCTTGCGACCGGCGCGATGCGCATCGGCGTTTCGGCGCGTCTTGCCAAGCAGGCGCTGGCGGAGCTCAGCGGCAAGGACGTGACTGAAATCGAAACGCTGTGGCATGGCCTGCAGCCGCCCTATGAAAGCCTGTTCCGCTGGCTGGAAGGCAAAGGCGAGCGGCCGATACTCGCGACGCCGGCGATCTTCCATTCCGTCATGCTCGCCAATCCGGTCGAGCCAGGCGATCTCGACGGGCTTGACCCCAGCGATTTTGCCGCCGAGTGGAAATGGGACGGCATTCGCGTCCAGCTTTCGCGCTCGGGCGCCACGAGCAAGCTCTACTCCCGCTCGGGCGACGATATTTCAGGCGCCTTTCCGGATATTGTCGATGCGATGAGCTTCGAGGGCGTCATGGATGGGGAATTGCTGGTCGGCGGCACCGTTCGCTCCAATAGCTCGACGCGCAGCTTTTCCGATCTGCAGCAGCGTCTCAATCGCAAGACCGTCACCTCGAAGATGCTGGATGAATTCCCGGCTTTCATCCGCGCCTATGATCTTCTCTTCGATGGCGCGGAGGATGTCCGCGCCCGCGGCTTCCTCGATCGGCGCGCGCGACTGACCGAAATCGTCGACGCCGCGCCGCACGACCGTTTCGATCTCTCGCCGCTTGTCGATTTCACCTCCTGGGAAGAACTTGACCGGTTGCGCTCCTCGCCGCCCGATCCGGTGATCGAAGGGGTGATGATCAAGCGCAGGGATAGCGCCTATCTCGCCGGTCGCGCCAAGGGTCCATGGTTCAAGTGGAAGCGCGACCCGTATAACGTCGATGCCGTGCTGATGTATGCGCAGCGCGGCCACGGCAAGCGATCCAGCTACTATTCCGACTTCACCTTCGGCGTCTGGGCGACGACGCCGGAGGGCGAACAACTAGTGCCTGTCGGCAAGGCCTATTTCGGCTTCACCGATGCCGAGCTGGAGGTGCTCGACAAGTTCGTGCGCAACAATACGGTCGATCGTTTCGGCCCCGTGCGGGCCGTGCGCGCCGACCGCGATTTCGGCTTCGTGCTCGAAGTGGCCTTCGAAGGCATCAACCGTTCCACCCGCCATAAGTCGGGCGTTGCCATGCGTTTTCCGCGCATTGCACGTCTGCGACCGGACAAGCCGCCCTACGAAGCCGATAGGCTGGAAACTTTGATCGCGATGATTGACGCCAAGGCTCCGACTGTCGATGAATAGGGCGAGGCGATTCCTCACTACAAAGTGAGTTGGCCTTGCCTTTCAACCCGTGCAGATTTGAGCTGCGCCGGGACACTTGGACAAAGCCGATGACCACGTCTGACGACAACGCATTTCGTCCCAATCGCCGCGGCGTTCTTGCCGGCATCGCCGTTACGCTTTTTGCGCCCGCTATCGTCAAGGCGGCCGACGACAGCACGACCGGCACCAAACCTGCCGATAACAAAGCTATCGCCGGGAATGAGGAAAAGGCCGAAGACGCCCCGCCGCTGCTGTCAGGGGACTATCGGTTGGAGCGCCATCAGTTCAAGACTGACCTGCTCAGCAAGGGGCCTGCTCCCGACATCTATGAGCCTCTGGTGACGCCATCGACGGCCGAGCGGCTTTTCTATCGCAGCGGCGTCGGCGAAGAACTGGAACTCGTTGCCTGGGTTTCTCGCTATACGCGCTCGGAGAAGCCGAAACCGGCCGTGCTTTTCCTGCATGGCGGCAACGCCATCGGCCAGGGACATTGGCAGCTGATGAAGCCTTATGTCGAAGCCGGCTATGTCGTCATGATTCCATCCATGCGCGGCGAAAATGGCCAGAAGGGTAATTTCTCGGGCTTTTACGACGAAGTTGCCGATGTGCTGGCTGCATCCAACCGGTTGCGGCACCTGCCTGGTGTTGATCCGCATCGCATGTTCCTGGCGGGACACAGCATCGGCGGCACGCTTGCCATGCTCGCCGCGATGTCCGCGAAGCGGTTCCGGGCGGTCGCGCCGATATCGGGCAATCCGGATGCCTACGCCTTCTTCAGCCGCTATCCGCAGGATATCCGTTTCAACACCAAGAACCCGCGCGAATTCCAGATGCGGTCGCCGCTCTGCTATGCGCGCAGCTTCAAGAGCCCGATCAAGCTATTTCACGGCACCGAGGAAGCCCATTTCGATTCGCGTCTGGCCCTGCTTGCAAAGCGGGCGACGGCCGCGGGCGTGAAGATGGAGATGGCGACTGTGCCAGGCAGCCATAATTCGGCGCTGCCGGGCGAGATCGAGCAGAGCATCGAGTTCTTCAGAAGCGTCGCCGTCTAAACCCGATTGCTCACGCCATCAGCTTTTCGATCAGCGCCGTTGCCGCCTCCGCGATGACGGTTCCGGGCGGGAAGATCGCATCGGCGCCGGCTGCCTCCAGCGCGGCGAAATCCTGAGGCGGGATAACGCCGCCGACGGCAATCAGTACGTTGCGGGCGTGGCGGCGGCTGAGCGCCTCCTTCAGTTCCGGAACTAGAGTCAGATGGCCCGCGGCCAGTGACGAAGCGCCAAGGATATCGACCCCCTCGCGCACGGCGACGTCGGCCACTTCCTCTGGCGTCTGGAACATCGCGCCGACGACGACATCGAAGCCGAGATCGGCAAAGGCCGTTGCGATGACCTTCTGACCGCGATCGTGCCCGTCCTGACCCATCTTGGCGATGAGGATGCGGGGCTTTTCGCCGCGCGCGTTGCGGAAGGCTTCGACCGTGGCGACGGCCTTGTTGAAGGTGGGATCGGCATCACCGACCTCTTGGCGATAGACGCCCGAGATGGTCCTGATTTCGGCGACATGCCGGCCATAGGCTTTTTCCAGCGCCAACGAGATCTCGCCGACCGTCGCTCTAGCCCGGGCAGCCTTCACGGCGAAGTCGAGCAGGTTGCCGCCGCCGCTGCGCGCGGCATTGGTGAGGGTGTCCAGGGCCGTTTCGACGGCGGAAGTCTCACGCGTCCCCTTCAGCTGCTGCAGCTTGGAAAGCTGGCGCGCGCGCACTTCGGAGTTGTCGACCTTCAATACGTCGACCTCGATGTCTTTCTCCGGCTTGGAGAAGTTGATGCCGACGAGGGTCTGATGGCCGCTGTCGATGCGCGCTTGCGTGCGTGCGGCCGCCTCCTCGATGCGAAGCTTCGGAATGCCCTTTTCGATCGCCTTTGCCATGCCGCCGAGCGCCTCCACTTCCTCGATATGGCTAAGGGCGCGCGCGGCGAGATCATGGGTCAGCCGTTCCACATAGGCCGAGCCGCCCCACGGGTCGATGATATCGGTCGTGCCCGATTCCTTCTGCAACAGGATCTGGGTGTTGCGGGCGATGCGGGCGGAATGATCCGTCGGCAGGGCGAGCGCTTCGTCGAAGGAGTTGGTGTGGAGCGACTGCGTATGCCCCTGCGTCGCCGCCATCGCCTCGACCATGGTGCGGATGATGTTGTTCATCGGGTCCTGCGCCGTCAGCGACCAGCCTGATGTCTGGCTGTGGGTCCTGAGTGCCAGGGATTTCTGGTCCTTCGGCGCGAAATTCTTCTGCATCAGCGCCGCCCAGATCAGCCGTCCCGCGCGCATCTTGGCCACTTCCATGAAGAAGTTCATGCCGACGGCCCAGAAGAAGGAGAGGCGGGGCGCGAAGCTGTCGATATCAAGCCCGGCGGCGACGCCCGCCCGCGCATATTCGATACCGTCTGCGATCGTATAGGCGAGCTCCAGATCCGCCGTCGCGCCGGCCTCCTGCATGTGGTAGCCGGAGATCGAAATGGAGTTGAATTTCGGCATCCTCTGGCTGGTATAGCTGAAAATGTCCGAAACGATCCGCATCGAGGGTTGCGGCGGATAGATGTAGGTGTTGCGGACCATGAACTCCTTGAGGATGTCGTTCTGGATCGTGCCGGACAGCTTGTCTTCGGAAACACCTTGCTCCTCCGCCGCGACGATATAGAGCGCCATGACCGGCAGCACCGCGCCGTTCATGGTCATCGACACGCTCATCTCGTCGAGTGGGATGCCATCGAAGAGCTGGCGCATGTCGAGGATGGAATCGATCGCCACGCCCGCCATGCCGACATCGCCTGCCACACGCGGATGATCGCTGTCATAGCCGCGGTGGGTGGCAAGATCGAAGGCGACGGAGAGACCCTTCTGCCCGGCTGCAAGATTGCGGCGATAGAAGGCGTTGGACTCCTCAGCCGTCGAGAAGCCGGCATATTGACGAATGGTCCAGGGCTGCTGGACATACATTGTCGGATAGGGGCCGCGCAGGAACGGTGCTGCGCCGGGATAGGTGTCCAAGAACTTCAGGCCGGCGAGATCGGTTTCGCCGTAGGCACGCTTGACCACGATGCCTTCCGGGGTTTCCCAGGCTGGGGCGGTGGCTGTCTCTGATTTGGCTTGCGGCGTCTTCCAGGACGTATTGCTGAAGTTGGGGATGCGGGTCATCGAGTCAATACCTCCGTGGAGACGGGACGTGCGATACCCCCCTCTGTCACTTCGTGACATCTCCCCGACAAGGGGGGAGCTCGTTCTGAGCCTGCTGCGTCGCGCAACGGAAGCGAAAAGCTAGGCCGGTGCCGGTGTGCGTTTGATATGCATTTAAGGGCGCGGGGTGCCGTGGAGCTCCAATCTCCCCCCTTGTGGGGGAGATGTCGCGAAAGCGACAGAGGGGGGTGCGCACTCTCCGCGAATTCAGCAATCGCGATCATGAAACCACCTCATCCAGTCGCACCGGCATCAATCCCATCCCGCCGTCAACCGGCCCCAAAGGTCCCGAAACCGTCACCGGCCGCTCCGTCTTCATGGCAAACAATGTCGTCCCCACGATCGGTTTGGCGACGCGCTTCTCGCGCGCCTCGGCAACCATCGCCGCAAGCTCGCCGCTGGCAATCACCCTCGCCAATCCGCCTTTGCCTTCGATGTCGGCAAATATATCCCAGGCCCGCTCGGCCAGCGCGTCAGTCAGCGCCTCGATACCGCCGGCACCCGAAGCCGGATCGACCACATGATCGAGATGGCTTTCGGCCACGAGGATCGTTTGCGTGTTGCGCGCTAGGCGCCTTGCCAGAGGATCTGGAATGCCATGCGTCAGGCTGTGCGGCAGAACGCAGATCTCGTCGGCGCCGCCGACGCCGGCCGAAAACACTGCGATCGTGTTGCGCAGGATGTTCGTTTCCGGATCGAGGCGGGTCAGCATGCGGTAGCTCGTTTCGGCGAAAAGATGCGCCGGCGGCGAATCGGCGACACCGCAGGCTAAAGCGACCCGGGCAAAGATCAGCCGCGCCGCGCGCATCTTCGCGATCGTCGTGAATTGGTTCTGATCGGCCGACAGGCAGAGGCTGGTTGCAGCCAGCGCCGCTTCCGGCGCAAGGCCGACTTCTTCGAGCAGCCGCAGATGGCCGACGAGGCTCGCGGCCATCACCGCAAGCTCCTGAGCCTCGGTGCCGCCGGCATTGTGGACGACACGGCCGTCGGCGTTGACGATGGTGCCGGCAAACCCACGTTCGGCGAAGCGCTTGGCGTCGTTTGTAAAGGTGGCCGCGGCACCATCTTGAGAGAAAGCATCGAGGCCGAGATGCGTTGTCTCGACCGCCGGATTCTCGGTCGATGCGATTAAAGCGTCGATCGAACGAGAGGCAAAGCCGTCGAAACGCAAGGTCAAGGCTTCTTGTGGTGTCGCCGCCAGCGCATCGGCCAAGCCCGGGGCTTGCGCGTCGATACCCGCGCCGAAGGCAGAGGCGGAGGTTTTGGAGACGAGCGAGATGCCGCTTGCGCCATTGGCAAGGTCGTCGCCGAGCTGCAAGAGCGCCCGGCTCGGGTCCAGATCGTCCATGCGCTGGGTCAGGGTCCAGGGCAGATCGTCCCGCTGACGGGAAAGCCGAATGCCCACTTGCCGGCGCTCGTAAAGCGGCTCGATGGCGATCCCGTCGTCGGTTTGCGATACCAGCGTTTCCTGGAAATCCTTGCCTTTCAGCGCCCGCTCTACAAGCTTCAGCCAGGCTTTATGATCGCTCTGGCCGAAGATGCCCGGGTCGAGACTGTCGATATTCATGCGTTCCTCCGTACCGCACTGGTCTAGCTCATGATGCAGCATGGGAAAACAGGAGTTTGGCCAATCCGTGCAATATCTTCGCCGGCGCTGTGGTGACGATCGACGCCAGCTTCGCTCCAGCCGCGGCAGTCATTATGCGGCCGATCCGATATGTTCCAACTGGTTTCCGATGATGGTCGATCTGCTGCCTGCCTCCCGTCACCTGCTTGCCGCAACCGCTCTGGTGGCCCTCTCGGCCTGCAGCATCATTCCCGATACCGGCGCGACCGATCCGGATCGTTTCGTGCAGGAGACCACGCCGGTCTTTTATCGTCCCGAAGGCATCGATCCGAACAGGGTCAAGCGCCTGCCGGTGCAGCCGGTGCCGCAGGCCCGCGATCTCTTCCAGACGCAGTTCCATCAGACTTATGGCCTGCCGACCTTCAATCCGGTGCATCAGGCCATGTATGCGCAGCGCAGCGAGGATGATTTCACGCTGCCGGCGATTCCCTACAAGCGCATCGATCCGCGCTTCCTGCGGCAGGAAGTGGACTACCAGACCAAAGAGCGCCCAGGCACGATCGTCGTCGATACGCGAAACCATTTCCTCTATTTCGTCGAGCCGGGCGGCAAGGCCATGCGCTATGGCGTCGGCCTCGGGGCGGCAGGATATGCCTGGCACGGCAAGGGCCTGATCCAGTGGAAGCAGAAATGGCCGCGCTGGACGCCGCCCGCAGAAATGGTGGCGCGCGACCCGCAGATCAGGCCGCTGTCGGCCGAGCGCGGCGGCATGAATCCGGGACCGACCAATCCACTTGGCGCGCGTGCGCTCTATATCTACCAGAACGGCAAGGACACGCTTTACCGAGTCCATGGCACGCCGGATTGGCAGTCGATCGGCAAGGCCGCGTCCTCGGGATGCGTGCGCATGCTCAACCAGGACGTGATAGATCTCTACAACCGAGTGCCCGATAAGGCAGAAATCGTCGTGTTGTAGCGGTATTTTACCACAAATTTTCGTGATGTTGCATAAGTGCGATAGTCGGGGTGATCGACGCTCTTTAGTTTTGCGTCTGTCTCTGCGAACCTCTCGGGGAACCGAATCAGCCTGTTGTCACGGGTTTTCGCTTCCTCCACAAAAGGAACTATGCTGTCGACATGAGCCTTCCTTCATCTTTTTCCCGACGTAATTTCCTCGCCCTTGCTGGTCTCGGCGCCGTCTCGACGCTAGCCAGCTGTGCCTCCACCATCGATAACGGCCCCGTCGTCAGCCCGGTTCAATATACCGGGTCGCCGCGGCCGTTCCGTACCTGGTTCTCCAGTTATGATGGCGAGCAGCCCGACCCGGCCGTGATTTATGCGTCCGTCGAGGACGGCGGCTTCGTTGTTCCGGCGGTTCCCTACAAGCAGATCGATCCGCGCTTCTATCGTCAGCGGGTGATCGACCCGACGGGCGAGGCGCCTGGCAGCGTGGTCGTCAACACGACCCAGCGCATGCTCTATGTGACCGAGCAGGGCGGAACGGCAATGCGCTATGGCATCGGCGTCGGTCGTGAAGGGTTCGCCTGGCAGGGCCGTGGCGTCATTCAGTGGCGCAAGAAGTGGCCGCGCTGGAATCCGCCGGATGAAATGGTCGCGCGTCAGCCGGAACTCGTGAAATATTCCATCGCCAATGGCGGCATGGCTCCCGGCCTGATGAACCCTCTCGGCGCCCGCGCGCTCTATATTTTCGAGGATAAGCAGGATTCGCTTTACCGCCTGCACGGTAATCCCGAGTGGCGCTCGATCGGCAAGGCGGTTTCCTCCGGCTGTGTTCGTCTGCTGAACCAGGATGTCATCGATCTCTACGATCGCGTGCCGGAGCGCGCGCCGATCCTGGTGACGGCCTGATATCGCATCATCGCAAACAAAAAGGGCGCCGGCGGCGCCCTTTTTGTTTGCAGTCTCGACCGGCGCATCCGGCGTGCTGACGCCGGTTCAAACCGTTGTCAGATTGATCTTCAACTGCCGCAGCCGGTCACGCAGCTCGGCCATTTCGGTCATATCGCAACCCGTCGCCTGACCGATGGCATCCATGATCGCGGCGACCTGGCATTTCATGCCCGTACCCTTCTCCGTGAGCGAAATAATGACCTGGCGTTCGTCTGCCGGATCGCGGGCGCGACCGATCAGGCCGGCTTGTTCCAGCCGCTTTAGAAGCGGCGACAAGGTGCCGGAATCGAGATCGAGCTTCTCGCCGATGGTCTTGACCGGCAGACTGCCCTTTTCCCAGAGCACGAGCATGACGAGATATTGCGGGTAGGTGAGGCCGACCTGATCCAGAATCGGCTTGTAGGCGCGGTTGAAGGCATGGGCGGCGCTGTAGACGGCAAAGCAAAGCTGTCTTTCCAGCCGCTTTTCCTCATCGGGGATCGAGCCCCCATCCGCCCCGTCTGTCATCGCCGCTCCGCCAGCTTCTTGCCCGCGGTATTGTCACAAATTCACTTTCTGAAATCAAATTGCAAAAATGTATTGCGCACGATTAAATCGTTGTGTATATAAAATCCATCCAAACCGAAGGGAGACATGACATGCCTATTCTCTATACCACCAAAGCTTCCGCCACCGGTGGCCGCGCCGGCCATGCAGTTTCCGAAAATGGCGTCCTCGACGTGACGCTCACCGTGCCGAAGGAGCTTGGCGGCGACGGCGCGACCGGCACCAATCCGGAGCAGCTCTTTGCAGCCGGCTATTCTGCCTGCTTTCTCGGCGCTTTGAAATTTGTCGCAGGCCAGCAGAAGGTCAAGATTCCGGAAGACGCAAAGGTCACGGCGACTGTCGGTATCGGCCCGCGCGCAGACGGCACCGGCTTCGGCATCGAAGTGTCCCTGGCTGTCCACATTCCCGGCATGGACAAGGCCGAGGCTGAAAAGCTCGCCGCCGCCGCCCATATCGTATGCCCGTACAGCCACGCCATGCGCACCTCGACTGAAGTGGCTTACGCAGTCGTGTGATTTAACGTCCAATTTCGCCTGAACAGGTGAAATAAGAGCGATCAGGAGCGGCAGCATTGCTTGTCGCTCCTTTTCTTTTGCAAGAAAGTTGCTATATCTTTTCATAGGAAAGGATATGGTCATGGCAAAAGCTCAGGCAATAGATCAGGTAAAGCCCGGCGAGGCGCTCGTGATCACCAAGGCGGTGGTCAGTGCCGCAGAGCGGTTGGGGCTCAATGCACGCATATTATCGGCCGTTATCGGCGTGTCGGAGGCGACTGTCTCGCGCATGAAGCGGCAGGATCACCTGTTGGAACGCGATAGCAAGCCTTTCGAGCTTGCCGTGCTTCTCGTTCGTCTCTTCCGTTCGCTCGATGCGATAGTTGGCGGCGATGAAGCTGTAGCCCGGCAATGGCTGCGCAACGGCAATCTCGCCTTCGGTGCAGCACCCATCGACAAGATCACTTCAATTTCCGGTTTGACAGATGTCCTTGCCTATCTGGACGCCCGCCGCGCTCTCGTCTGAGGCGAGGGCCATCTCCGGCCAGTATTGGCGGCTGGTGGAATCGCAACACCAGGTGTCGACGCTGAAGCTTGTCGATACGCTAGAGGAGCAGGCTCTCCTCGAAAGCGTGCTCGAGGAAAGCAAGCCGGTTCTGCCGCCGGAATGCGCCGGGCTCGACTATCTCCTTGCCACACCCTTTCGCTATGGGGCGATCTATCCTCACGGCTCGCGTTTTCGTCGCGCCGGCCGCACGCTCGGCGTCTTCTATGCCTCCGAGCAGGTGGAGACCGCTTTGGCGGAGATGAGCTTCTACAGGCTGCTGTTCTTCCGCGATTCCCCTGATACGCCGTTGCCCGCCAATGCCGCTGAATATACCGCCTTTGCCGCTGCGATAGCGACAAAAGCGACTATCGATCTGACCGCACCTCCCTTGGATCGAGATTGGCAGCACTGGACCGATCCGGTCGACTATGAGGCCTGCCAGTCGCTTGCGGAAGCGGCGCGAACCGGTGGGATCGAAGCAATCCTCTATCGCTCCGTTCGTGATCCCAATGGCGGCAGGAACATCGCGTTGCTGACGGCCAAGGTCTTTTCCGCGCGCGAACCTGTCGAACGCCAGACCTGGCGGATACGATTGTCGCGCGTCGGCGTGCAGGCGCTGTGCGAGTTTCCCCGGCGTCGCATTGGCTTCCAAAGGCAGGATTTCGAGAGCGATCCCCGGCTTTCAGAGCAGCGGCTCAAAGCAGAGTAGCAAGGTCGCCGCGCAGGCGGTCGCCATTGCCATGTGGCAGGCGCTCTTCCAGGGCCGCGTGCGTCGTCTTCCAGGTCGGCACCGCGGCGGCGAGCGCTGCCTTGCCCGATGGGGTGAGGCTGAGCAGGCGGGCGCGGCGATCCTTCGGATTGGGTACGATGTTCACCCATCCCCGCCGTTCCAGCGGCTTTAAGGCCGCCGTCAGCGTGGTCTGGTCTATTGCCAGGAGTGCCGTGACCGATCCCATGGAGGTCGGCGCGGGCCTGTTCAGCGACATCATCAGGGAGAATTGGCCGTTGGTGAGCCCGAAGGGCCGTAGCGCCTCGTCAAAGCGACGGGCAAGCGCGCGCGCCGCCCGCTGCACATGCAGGCAGAGGCAGGTATCGCGCACCAACAGCGTGGTTTCAAAGGGGATTTCGGGGGCGTTTGACATGGTTTATTAATATTGATATCAATGTATTTGTCAAGATTTGGGAGTTTAAACGCCGGAGGAGGGCGCAGACAATGAACCAGGTCGTTTCCAGGGAAGTGTGGCTCGAGGCGCGCCGTCAACTGCTCGCCAGCGAAAAAGAAGCAACCCATCTTCGCGATCGCGTCAATGCGGAGCGCCTAGCTTTGCCTTGGGTAAAGGTCGACAAGGATTATGTTTTCGACACTCCGGCTGGCAGGAAGACGCTCGCCGATCTCTTCGACGGCCGCAGTCAGCTGATCATCTACCACTTTATGCTCGGCCCGGATTGGGATGCCGGCTGCACCGGCTGTTCCTTCCTCGCCGATCACCTCGATGGCGCGCTTCCGCACCTCAATCACCATGACGTCACCCTGGTCGCGGTCTCGCGCGCGCCGCTGGAGAAGGTGGAAGCCTACAAGAGGCGCATGGGCTGGAATTTCCCCTGGGTGTCGTCCTTCGCCAACGACTTCAATTTCGATTATCATGTCTCCTTCTCGAAGGAGCAGCTGGCCGGCGAGAAGGTGTTCTACAATTTCACACCCATGGATGCGGCCGAAGGGTTTGACGAGCTTTCCGGTCTCAGCGCCTTCTACAAGGACGAGGCGGGGAATGTCTTCCACACCTATTCGAGCTATGCGCGTGGCCCGGAGGAACTGATCGGCACGCTGATGATCCTCGATCGTGCTCCCAAGGGACGCAACGAAGACAGCACGATGCACTTCGTGCGCCGTCATGACGAGTACGAGGCTGCGCCGAAGGCGCAATCCTGCTGCCATTGACGTATATCGAGGTGGTGGAATTTGCCCTTTAGGGAACAGGGGGCGGAATTTCGCGTTTCATGTCCAGGCAAAGCTCATGTTTGCCGGCCGGGAAGGGGCGAATGATGAACCATCGTTCGGCCGTCATTTTCATCGACCATGATGTGTCCGTGCCTGCTCCTGCTCCAGGACGGGACGGATGAGTGGCAACAATCAAAATAGGGAGAACGATGCTATGGCTGAGAAGGGATATTTCGTCTGGTACGAGCTGATGACCACGGACATGAAGGCGGCCGAGGCCTTCTATTCCAAGGTCGTCGGTTGGGATGCTGCGGATGCCGGCATGCCCGAAGTCGGAATGGATTACACGCTGTTCAGCGCCGGGGCTGGGCCCGTCGCCGGTCTGATGATCCTGCCGGAGGAGGCGAAGGCTATGGGCACGCCACCCTGCTGGACCGGCTATATCGGCGTTCCCGACGTCGACGAAGCGACCAAGACAGTCGTCGGCAAGGGCGGCAAGACCTATCGCGAGCCCATGGATATCCCGGGCGTCGGCAGGTTCTCTGTTGTCTCCGACCCCTATGGCGCCGCCTTCTGCCTGTTCACGCCACTGCCGGGCGAGGATTGGGAGCCGGCGGCTCCCGGCACGCCGGGCTACTTCGGCTGGCATGAGCTCTATTCGAACGACGGCCCGAAGGCTTTCGAGTTCTACAGCGAAATGTTCGGTTGGGAGTTGAGCTCCGATTTCGACATGGGGCCGATGGGCAAGTACAAGATCTTCAAGATCGACGATCGAGACTTCGGCGGCATCATGACCAAGCCGGCTGAAATGCCGGTGGCTGCCTGGAATTTCTACATCAACGTTCCGGCGATCGATGCTGCGATTACTCGCATCACCGATGGCGGCGGCAAGGTTGTCAACGGCCCGATGGAAGTCCCCGGCGGTAGCTGGATCGTCCAGGCCACCGATCCGCAAGGTGCGTTCTTCTCGCTGGTCGCGCCGGTGCGCTGATTTTTACCCTCCCCTTGAGGGGGAGGGTCGGCCCGTAGGGCCGGGGTGGGGTGATCTCCAAGTTTGCGGCGTGTCACCCCCCACCCGCGGCTTTGCCGCGACCTCCCCCTCGAGGGGGAGGTGTCTATCTACCGCTTGAAGCTGCCGAGGATGCCGCGGACAATGGCGCGGCCGACCTGCGTCGCCACCGTGCGCGCCATGCTTTTCATCGTTGCTTCAAGGATCGTTTCGCGCTGATAGCCTGAACGACGCCCTGCGGGTTTGCCGCTGTCGCCGCCGAAGCCGGGCAGCGTCCAGCCATCGCCTGCGCTGCCGCTCTGCTGTTCGGCAGCCTTGCGTGCACGTTCCGTCAGGATCTCATAGGCGGATTCGCGGTCGATCGTTTCGTCGTAGATGCCGGCGACCGGGCTGGCATTGATGATCGCCCGCCGCTCGGCATCGCTGACCGGACCGATGCGGCCGGATGGCGGGCGGATCAGCGTGCGCTCGACCACCGACGGCGCACCCTTGCCCTCCAGCATCGATACCAGCGCCTCGCCGGTGCCGAGCGTGGTGATGACCGTGGCGCAATCGAAGGCGGGATTGGGCCGGAACGTCGAGGCTGCCGTCTGCACGGCTTTCTGCTCGCGCGGCGTATAGGCGCGCAGGGCATGTTGCACGCGATTGCCGAGCTGCGCCAGCACCGTTTCCGGCACATCGAGCGGGTTCTGGGTGACGAAATAGACGCCGACGCCCTTGGAGCGGATCAGGCGCACTACCTGCTCGACGCGCTCGATCAGCACCTTGGGCGCATCGTTGAAGAGCAGGTGCGCCTCGTCGAAGAAGAAAACCAGCCGTGGCTTCTCCGGGTCGCCCACTTCCGGAAGTTGCTCGAACAGTTCGGAGAGAAGCCATAGCAGGAAGGTGGCATAGAGACGCGGGTTCATCATCAGCTTGTCGGCCGCAAGCACCGAAACCTGACCGTAGCCGTCATTGCTGACCCGCATGATGTCGGAGATTTTCAGGGCCGGTTCGCCGAAGAAGTTTTCTGCACCCTGCTGCTCCAGGACAAGCATTGCGCGCTGGATCGAGCCGACGGACGATTTCGAGATCAAGCCGTATTTGCTGGAAAGCTCGCTGGCGTTTTCGCCCATATAGTTCAGCAGCGCCTGCAGATCCTTGAGATCGAGCAGCGCCAGGCCGTTCTCATCCGCGATCTTGAAAGCGATGTTGAGCACGCCTTCCTGCGCCTCCGAAGCATCCATCAGCCGCGCCAGTAGCAGTGGCCCCATCTCCGCAATGGTTGCGCGAACGCGATGGCCCTTTTCGCCATAGAGATCCCAGAAGATGACCGGAAACTGATCGAATTCATAAGGAGACAGGCCGACTTCTTCGGCGCGCTTCAGCAGGAAATCCTTCGCCTCGCCTTTGACGGCAATACCGGAGAGATCGCCCTTGATATCAGCGCAGAAGACGGGCACGCCTGCTTTGGAAAAACCTTCCGCCAGCACCTGCAGCGTCACCGTCTTGCCGGTGCCCGTGGCGCCGGTGACGAGGCCGTGGCGGTTGCCGAATTTCAGCGTCAGGAACTCGTCCTTGTTGATACTTTCATCCGGATTGCGGCTCGCGCCGACGAAAATCTGTCCATCCTGCTGCGGCATGGTGTTGTCTCCCTTAGAGCATGATGCCGAAAAGTGTCACCGGTTTTCGGACGACATCATGCTCTACCTATTTGATTCTAGAACCGGATGACTTTGGATCGTTTCGATCCAAAGTCATCCGGTTCTAGGGCGGCGGCACAACAGCTTTTAAGGGCTGCCAGGGCCATTCATCGATTTGTCCTGACACTGTTATAAGAACTCGCATGAAGAGGGACAACCATTCGCGTCGAGGTTCCGCTTCTGGTAGAATGTTGGCCTCCGGCGCGGCTTGTGCCGGTTGCTTCATTCAGTTACGTTGACGTTAACGTCGTAAAAGGCAGGAGGCCACAGTGAACGAAGTTATTGATCAGATCGCGACCAAAGCCGGCATCGCTCCCGACCTCGCGGAGAAGGCTGTCGGCATGATTCTCAGCTTCCTGCAGCGCGAGGCTCCGGATGGCCCCGTCACCAAGATGATCGAATCGTTCCCGGGCGCAACCGATCTCGTTGCCCAGTACGGCGGCGAGCAGGCAGGCGGCGGCGGTCTTCTTGGCGGCCTCTTGAGCGCAGTCGGCGCCGGCGGCGGCGTCATGGGCCTCGGTCAGCAGCTGATGAGCACCGGCCTCAGCATGGGCGACATTTCCTCGCTCGCCAAGGAAACGGTCGCAACCGCCCGCCAATATGCCGGCAACGATGTCGTTGACCAGGTCGTGAATTCCGTTCCGGGCCTGAGCCAGTTCGTCTAATCGAGACCGTTGTCACTGAAAAGAGAGCCCCGCGGCGATGCTGCGGGGCTCTTTTTTGTTGGGGAGGGCACTTTTTGACAAGTGCCCGATCTCAATTTCAAACCTTTCTTCCGCTCGATTTCCCATCGATCTCATGCCATTTGCGGCCGTCGCGTTCGATGAGTTCGTCGGCGGAAGCCGGGCCGGTGCTGCCGGGGGCGTAGGGGTCGGGCTTGCCGCCCGCTGCCCAGAGATCGAGGAACGGTTGCACGGCCGCCCAGCCGGCTTCGATGCCGTCGGCGCGCTGGAAGAGCGTCTGGTCGCCGACGAAGAGTTCGTAGAACAGGCTCTCGTAACCGGTCTGTTTGCCGATGTCGAAACGGTCGGCATAGCGGAAATCGAGCGAAACCGGCGCTGTCTTCAGCACCAGGCCAGGTGATTTGATCGAGATTTCCATGTCCAGCCCCTCGTCGGGCTGCACCTGGATGATGAGCCTGTTCGGCGGCAGTTCGGGTCGGGAGCCGGAGCCGTCGTGGCGCGGAAACTGCGCGAAGGGCACCGGCCGGAAGGTGATGACCACCTCGGTATCGCGGGCCTTCATCGCCTTGCCGGTGCGCAGATAGAAGGGCACGCCGGCCCAGCGCCAGGTATCGACGAAGAGCTTCAGCGCCACGAAGGTTTCGGTGTTGCTGTCGGGCGCGACATCGGGTGTCTGGGTAAAGGCCGGCAGATCCCTGCCGGCGATCGGGCCGGCGGTGTAGGCGCCGCGCACGCCATTCTTGGCCGCTTCCTCACGCGAATAGGGGCGCAGGGCCTTCAGCACCTTGCCCTTTTCGTTTCGGATGGATTCGGCATCGAAGCTGTTCGGCGGCTCCATCGCCACCATCGCCAGCAGCTGGAAGAGGTGGTTTGGCACCATGTCGCGCAGCGCGCCGGTCGCGTCGTAGAACTTGCCGCGCGTGCCGACATCGACGAGCTCCGCCGCTGTGATCTGCACGTGGTCGATATAGTTGTTGTTCCACAGCGCCTCGATCATCATATTCGCAAAGCGCGTCGTCATGATGTTCTGGACGGTTTCCTTGCCGAGGAAATGGTCGATGCGGTAGATCTGGCTTTCATGCGTGTGGTTCAGCAGCCGTGCGTTCAATG
Organism: Martinezella tropici; assembly: GCA_000799755.1. Classification (GTDB taxonomy): domain Bacteria; phylum Pseudomonadota; class Alphaproteobacteria; order Rhizobiales; family Rhizobiaceae; genus Rhizobium; species Rhizobium tropici_A. The sequence goes on along the minus strand of JUHI01000001.1, from coordinate 533,402 downwards.
CCTGCGCCGACGCGAGATCGTTGCCGAAGGGCTTTTCGATCGCGATGCGGCGGAAGGCGCCGGTCGCCTCGTTCATCAACCCGTTTTCGGAAAGCTTTTCCGCAATGTCGCCGAAAAATTGCGGCGGCACGGCAAAATAGAAGGCGGCATTGGCGCTCGGCGCATGGGAGAGATAGTCCGAGATTTCCTTGTAGACGCCGTTCTGGGTGAAATCGCCGGAGATATAGCTGATGCGCTTGCGCAGGCTCTGCCAGGCGGCTTGCCGTTCCGGATCGTCCATGTCGCCGGACGTCTTCAGGAATGATTCCAGACGGTCCAGCAGCATCTCGACGCCGCCGGTCTCGATGCCGATGCCGAGGATGTGCAAATCCTCCCCGATCAGCCCGCTGCGGGTCATGTTGATGAGGGTCGGGATCAGCAGGCGCCGGGTCAGATCGCCGGCGGCGCCGAAGATCACGAAGGTCAGCGGCGGGGCGGGTGCGACGTCGGGGGTGGTCATGAGCGGATCTCCTTCTGGCGGCCATATTGGGGGCGTCTGGACGACATCGACTATCTCCTCGGAGCTATTGCTGTTTCAGCTTTGGCTTGTCATGTTCTAGCGCGGGCCGACGCCGGTTGTCGATGGGATCGACGCACCGCCGTCAGCCGGTATTTCGGGAGTGTCAAACAGTCTATTTCTTCACGGCGATCATGAAGAGCCGCGGGAAGCGCAACAGCACCTTGCCGTCGACGAGCGGCGGATAGGCATTCTCGATGCGCTTCAGATATTCAGCGGTGAAGGCATCGCGATGCTCGGCGCCGGCATGGTCGAGATAGGGGCGCAGCCCTGTGCCCTTCACCCATTCGACGATGGCAGCCGCATTTTCCAGCGCATGATTGTAGTTGGTGTGCCAGATGTCGACGCGGGCCGACTTGCCGATCAGCCTGTTGTAATAGACCGAAGGTGCGGGCAGTGGATTGCGCCGCACGCTCTTCTTGGCGAAGGCCTCGCTCCAGGGGCCGTTCTTAGCCGTCTCTTCCATCATCAAATGGCTCTGCTCGGTCAGATTGTCAGGCATCTGCACGGCAAGCACGCCGCCCGGCTTCAATCCGTCCATCAGGCTGTCGAGAATGTCGAGATGGTTCGGCAGCCATTGAAACACGGCGTTGGCAAAGAGCAGGTCGACAGGCTCCTCCGGCCGCCAGGTGGCAAGATCGGCCTTGACGAAGCTCGTGCCGGGCATGCGCTTGCGCGCGGCCTCCAGCATATTGTCGTCGCTGTCGAGGCCGGAGACGCCGGCCGCGCCATAGCGCTCGACAATCAGCTCGGTCGAATTGCCGGGACCGCAGCCGAGATCGATCGCCCTCTCGACGCGCTGCAGCGGCACTTGCGCCAGCAGGTCGCGCGCCGGGCGCGTGCGTTCATCCTCGAATTTCACATATTGGCCGGCAGACCATGCCATGAGCGTATCCTCTTCCTAGATTGCATATTCCAGCGGTTGAATCCGGACCTTGTCGATATTTCGGCCATTGAGCTTGATCACTTCAAAGGCGAGCCGGTCGGAGTTGAAGCGCTCGCCCTCGTGCGGCAGATGGCCGAGGCCCCACAGGATGAAACCGGCAAGCGTCGAATAACGATCGGTCTCGTCGACGAGATCGATGCCGACCAGTTTCGACAGACGGCGAATGTCGATCCAGCCGTCGACGGTCAGCGATCCGTCCTCACCCTTGTCGATCGTCAGCGGTTCGTTGTCCTCGTCGGGGAATTCGCCGGCGATGGCTTCGAAGAGGTCCGTCGTCGTCACCAGGCCTTCGATTTCGCCATATTCGTCGAGCACCAGCGCCATCGCCTGGTTTGCCTGACGCAGCCGCTCCATCAGCTTGAGCACGTTGATGCTCTCATGCACGGCGAGCGGCTGGCGGATCGAGCGTTCCAGATCGATTTCGCCTTTCTGCGTGAGGTCGCGCAAGACGTCGCGCGCGCTGGCGATGCCGACGAAATCGTCGAGGCTGCCGCGCACGACCGGAAAGCGCGAGTGGCCGATCTCGATGACGCAGCGCTGTTGCTCCTCGCGCGGCTTGTCGAGATCGAGCCAGACGATATCGGTGCGCGGCGTCATGATCGAACGGGCCGAGCGCTCCGCCAGCGTCAGCACGCCGTGGATCATGTCCTTCTCTTCGGTCGAGAAGACCGCCTCGTTTACCGTCTCTTCCGCCGTCCGCTCGGCCACTTCGCCGAGCGGGCTCTGCGGCCTTTTCGCACCGAGCAGGCCGAGAACGGCATCGGCGGTGCGATTGCGGATATTGGTCGGCGTGATCAGCCGCTCCTTGTTGCGACGGGCGAGCTGGTTCAGCGTTTCGATGATGATCGAGAAACCGATTGCCGCATAGAGATAACCCTTCGGCACATGGAAGCCGAAGCCTTCGACGACAAGCGAGAAGCCGATCATCATCAGAAAGCCGAGGCAGAGGATGACGACGGTCGGGTGCTTCGAGACGAAGGCCATCAGCGGCTTCGACAGGAACAGCATGACGCCGACCGCGAAGATTACGGCGACCATCATGATCGAAAGTTCCTGGACCATACCGACAGCGGTGATGACGCTGTCGAGCGAGAAGATGGCATCGAGTACGACGATCTGCACGATCACCTGCCAGAAGACGGCGTGAACCAGCTTCTTTTCACCTTGCGCCTCATGTCCTTCCAGTCGCTCGTGCAGTTCCATCGTGCCCTTGAACAGGAGGAACAGGCCGCCGAAGATCAGAATGAGGTCGCGGCCGGACAGGCTGAAGCCCCAGATGGACATCAGCGGCGTAGTCAGTGTCACGATCCAGGCGATGGAGGCGAGCAGTGCGAGGCGGATGATGAGCGCCAGCGCGAGGCCGATCATGCGCGCGGCGTCGCGCTGATGCGGCGGCAGCTTGTCGGCCAGAATCGCGATGAAGACGAGATTGTCGATACCGAGAACAATCTCGAGAACGATCAGGGTAGCAAGACCGATCCAGGCGGAAGGGTCGGATAGCCAGTCGAAGATCATTAATGTGCAAGCTTGGCGCCGGCCGTGATGGGCCTGCCAATTCTTTCCTTCTGTTTGTCGGGTGAGATGCCGCGCGCCATTGCCGTCGCGCAGCTTATACAGCCGTCGCTATCCGGATCGCTATTTGTCGGGCCGGCTTTCCTGGAGCAGGAACTATAAGGCTCGCTTTCGGGCATGGGCGGCAATCTGGACACGAAATGAGATTTGCGCAAGGGCATCGGATAAATCAGTCTATCCGGATTGCATGACAGTTTTTCGAAAACGTCTCCACATCGCCCGGTTGAGGCGAGCGATGCGAGCAACTATTGGGGTTTCTTCGTCGAGGCTGCCAGCGTTCAAAATTGCGTGATGACGTTGATGCCCTTGCCCTCGGCCTTGTCGAGCGACATCAGCGCCGGGACGGCCTCTTCCAGGCTGATCCTGCGGCCGATCAGCTTCTGCGGCGCGATCTTGCCGGCGGCGAGCATGTCGAGCATGGCGTCATAGCGCCAGGCCTGCATGCCGTGGCTGCCGTAAATCTCAAGTTCGTGGCCGATGACCTGCGCCATTGGAATCTGCGGCGTCGCATAATCACCGAGCATGAGGCCGACCTGCACATGCCGGCCGCGCCGACGCAGGTTCTTGATGGAGTTGAAGCAGGTGGCGGGGTGGCCGAGCGCGTCGATTGAGACATGCGCGCCGCCCTTGGTAATCTCGCGCACCGCCTCCGCCACATCGGCGACCTCGGCCGCGTTGATGGTTGCGACGGCCCCGCATTCGCGGGCGAAGGCGAGCTTTTCGTCGGAGATATCAATGGCGATGGCGTTCGCGCCAAGGGCACTCGCGATCATGATGGCAGACAGGCCGACGCCGCCGCAGCCATGCACGGCGATCCACTCGCCTGGCCGCGTCTTCGCCTGGTCGGCCACGGCGCGGAACGAGGTGGCGAAACGGCAGCCGAGGCTTGCCGCCGTCGCGTCATCGACCGCATCTGGCAGGTGGACGAGATTGGTGTCGGCATAGTCGATCGCGACATATTCGGCGAAGGAACCCCAATGCGTGAAGCCGGGCTGGAACTGGCTCGGACAGACCTGCTGGTTGCCGGAATGGCATTCGGCGCAATGGCCGCAGCCGGAAACGAAGGGAACGGTGACGCGATCTCCGACCTTGAAGCGCACGACGCCGCGCCCAGTCGCGACGACCTTGCCGGCAAGCTCATGGCCGGGAACATGCGGCAACTTGATATCCGGATCATGCCCCATCCAGCCGTGCCAGTCGCTGCGGCAAAGGCCGGTCGCACCGACGGCAATGACAACGCCGTCTTCGCCCGGTGTTGGATCGGGCAGGGTGCGGATTTCGGGTGTTGCCTCGAAGGCCTCGTAATACATGGCTTTCATGGGAGTTCTCCCTCTTTCCTGACGATCCGTGCGGCTCATCACTTTTGCTGATGGACCCATTCGTCAAGTTGTTGTTTCGACGCATGAAAATTGCGCTATGAATGCAGTATAGGGCGGTTTGTTGCAAATGGATTTTGCCGTGCAGTTTCTGCTTGACCCTGGGGTTGCACGGTTATTTGCTCTTCGCCACCCGGAGCAATTCCAGGAAAACTGCGCAGCGGTTTTCCGTCCGAAATTGCGAGAAAACAAAGAGAAGAGCGGTCCAGAGGTTCCGTGAAAAGCTGAGCCGCTCAAGGAGAGGAAACCACCATGTCCGTCGATACGTCGCCCCGCACCACCACCTGGACCTATGTCGAGGGAGAATGGCTCTCCGGCAATCCGCCGCTGATCGGGCCGACCTCGCATGCCATGTGGCTCGGCTCGACGGTGTTCGACGGCGCCCGCTGGTTCGATGGCATCGCGCCCGATCTCGATCTCCATTGCCAGCGCATCAATCGTTCGGCCGTTGCGATGGGGCTGAAGCCGGTCAAGACCTCGGAGGAGATCGAGGCGCTTGCCTGGGACGGCATCAAGAAATTCGACGGCAAGACGCCGATCTACATCAAGCCGATGTATTGGGGCGAGCATGGTTCGCCGGGCAGCGTCGTCGCCGTCGATGCGGAATCGACGCGCTTCGCCCTCTGCCTGTTCGAAGCGCCGCTTGGCGGCACCGGCGGTATCACGCTCACCGTCTCGCCTTTCCGCCGTCCGTCGCCGGAAACGGCGATGACCGATGCCAAGGCTGGCTCGCTCTATCCGAACAGCGGCCGCATGATCCTCGAAGCGAGGGGTCGCGGCTTCAACAATGCGCTGGTGCGCGACATGAACGGCAATGTCGTCGAGACCGCATCCTCCAACGTCTTCATGGTCAAGGACGGTATCGTCTATACGCCGGTCGCCAACCGCACCTTCCTCGCCGGCATCACGCGCGCCCGCGTCATCGGCCTGCTGCGCCGGGAAGGCTTCGATGTCCGCGAGGAAACCCTCTCCGTCGAACAGTTCATGGCGGCTGACGAAATTTTCACGACCGGCAACTATTCCAAGGTCGTCAGCGTCAATCGCCTGGATGATCGCGAATTCCAGGAAGGCCCGGTCGCCCGCAAGGCGCTGGAACTGTACATGGATTGGGCACACGGCCGCAGCGCCAGAGAAGAGTGAGCCGCCATCGACCGGCGAGACAAGTGGGATCATTGCCTCGCGGTGTCGGCCTCGTAGGCAGCCTTTGTCATGCTGTAGGAGGCAAAGGGCTCGTCGTGATAGGCGGTTCGGCGCGGCTGCGATAGGCCGAGCTTTTGCGCAACGCGGACGGACGCCGCATTGCCGGGGGCAATATCGGCAATGACGCGATCCAGCTCGAGTGTCTGGAAGGCATGGGCGAGTACGGGCTTTGCCGCTTCTGTCGCGTAGCCCTTGCCCCAGGCAAGCCTGTTCAACCGCCATCCGATCTCGATGTCTGGCCCGATGGCGTCGGCGGGTATCAGCAATATCCAGCCGAGGAATTGCACGCGATTCTCGCGGGCGCGGATCGACCAGTAACCCAGGCCGTCGCCGAAATCCGCTTCGATCCGACCTTTCACGAAGGTCCGGTGCGCTTCCGTATCGTGCCATGGGCCTGGAATGAAGCGCGTCACCTCCGGATCGCGATCCATGGCGATGCAATCGCCAAGGTCGGCCATGGTGCGGGGGAGGAGGATCAGTCGCTTGGTTTCGAAGCTTGGAAGCGCCATAGAGATATCTCCACAACTGCCAATGGTGAGAGAATATCAAAAGCGCGTTTGGGCTCAACATAGCTTCAGTAGAATCGCGACGAACAAGCCGCGATTCTGGTCAGCAATGCCCGATATCGAAGGCGCCGGGACAGGCTACTCCGCTTCCTTCTTCGGGCTGACCCACCAGCAATAGACGGCACCCATCGCCAGCAGCACGCAGGTTCCGAGGAACACGGCGGGCATGCCGATATGGCCGCCGACGAAGCCGCCCATGACAGGCCCTGCCACTTGACCGACATATTGCGACGAGATCGAAAGGCCGAGAATGCTGCCCGTCGCCGCATCCGGCACGTTATGGCGGATGACGGCGGTGATGCAGGGCAGAAGGCCGCCGAGCGCCACGCCCATCAGGAAGCGCAATGCGATCAATTGCCAGGCCGAGGTCACGAAAGCCTGCGGGATCAACAGCAGCGCGGCGACGGCAAGGGCTGCGGTGATGACGCTCCAGTAGCCGATGCGGTCGGCGAGCTTGCCGAGCCAGGAGGACGACAGGATGCTGCCGAGTGCAGCGGCGGCCATGACGACGCCCGAAACCATCGTCACGTTGGCGTCGCTGACGAACTGCGCGACATAGACTGTTATGATCGGCTCGATCGACATGTTGGCGAGCATCAAAAGCAGGCCGAGCGACAGCATGGCAACGACGGGGCGCTTGTCCGGAATGGAGGCCCAGCTGCCGCTTGCCTTCGCCGCCTTCTTCCGAGCCGTGGATTTCTCCTCCTTGATCAGGAACGTCGTCGCCAGGAAGGTGAAGAAGATCACGCCGCCGGCCAGCAGGAAGGTGCCGCGAATGCCGATAATTGGCGGCAGCGCGCCGCCGATCAGCGGTCCGACGAGGTTGCCGGCCATGATGCCGGCCGATAGCGTGCCGAGCGCCCATGCCGAGCGGTGCTTCGGCGTCTGCGCGGCCACCAGCACCATCGATCCCGAAGCATAGCCGCCGGCAAGGCCGGTGAACAGGCGCAGCGCCACCAGTTCCCAGACGTTTCCGGCCATGCCCATCAGCGAGATAGCGACCGTCATGCCGAGGCTGGCGCGTATCAGCATCAACTTGCGGCCATAGATATCGCCGAGCCGCCCCCAGAGCGGCGCGACGAAGGCGGCAGCAAAGAAGGTGGCGCCATAGGCGATGCCGGACCATTGCACGATCGCGGCCTTATCGCTGACGCCGAGTTCCTCGACATACAGCGGCAGGAAGGGGAGCAGCAGCGTCATTGCCACGATCGTCGTGAACGAGCCCAGAAGGCAGATGATCAGATTCCGCATCCAATGCGCGGTTTCCGGCTCGGCCGGTGCGGCTGCATCCCATCTCGTCTCGGTCATTTCTCGGCCTTTGCATTCAATGTGTAAAACAGTTCCTGGCTGCCTGACGCCAGGATATGCCCCTTCGCGGCGGCGATGAGATCGGCGCGGGTGAAGAGATCCGGAAGGTTCAGTCTGTTGACGTCGAGCGCATAGACGGTGATGTGGTAGCTGTGGACGCGCGCGTCGTTCCAGGGCGGGCAGGCGCCCATATAACCGCCATGCGGCCCGTCCTTCAAGTTGCCGCCGCCGGCGCCGTTCTGGCCGCGTCGCCCATAAGCCGTGCGCTCAAGCGGCAGGCCGCTGGACGAGGGGCCGTTTCCATCCGTGCCTTCGGCAAGGCTGGTGCGCGAAGCCGGGATATCGGCCAGCACCCAGTGAACGAATTCCATCCGCTTGAAATCCTTCGGGATGGTCTTGTCGGCCTTGTTGAACAGCGAGAAATCCGTGGGAACGTCGGGGTCGACCATGGTTACGGCATAGGAGCGGGTTCCCTTCGGCCCCTTCGACCATGAGACGCCCAGGCTCTTGTTCGGTCCCGGCGCCGATTTGTCGGACCCTGTCGAAATGCAGGACGCATTTTCCGGCAGCAGCATACGGCCATTGCTCTTTGCAAAGGTCACATTGAGATCGGCCGATAGCGCCGGCGTGGCGGCGGCTGTTGCAATGACGATGGCGTTCAGAACTTTGAGCATGGTTTTCATGATGTTGCCCTTTCGTGTTGCGGCTGCTGTGAGCCTTCGAGGGCAGGGTCTAACAAATTCGTGCCGAGCATCCGCGCACGCAAACGCTCAAAATGCAGTCGGAAACGCTCACGCGCTGCGAAGTCTATCGGCGAAGCGTCGAGGCGAGCGATAGCCGGTGGCAAGCGCCGCCTCCCGCAGCGACAGCCCGTCTTCAGCCAGAAGGGTTGTCGCCAGCGCCACCCGCTCGCTCGCAAGCACGGCACGCAACGCAGTGCCCTCGCGTGACAATCGCCGTCGCAAGGTCGCGTTGCTGGTGCCGAGTTCGGCAGCGATGAGATCGGCCGTCCAGGGACGATCCGGCTGCCAGCGCACCAGTGCCCGCACCGCCTCGGCTGTGGTCTCGGGCGAGCCGGGCAGGGCGCCGCGCATCCCGAGCACCATGAGGATTTCGAGAAGCCTGTGCTCGATCAGCGGGATTGGCATATTGCCGCCGGCAATGCCTTCGCCAGCATGGTTGATGGCCGCAGCCAGCAGCGGATCGAGCGGCAAGTCTGCCTGTGAGGCGATTTGTGTGGGCGGAAAGGCCTTCGCCGCGCGGCGTGCCAATTCCTCGGGAAAGGTAATGAAGATTGCCCGATAGACACCGGTCTGCGGATCTGGATCGTTGACGACGTCACCGCTCCAGCCGGCGGGCAGGACAAGCACCGTACCGGCCGCAAAATGCCGCTGCCGTCCCATGCTGACGATTTCCTTGGAACCTTCGAGGATGGCGACGATTGAAACCTGTGAAAAGGCCGAGCCGGCAATGCGCTCGCGTTCGCGCGTGACGAAGGTGAAAAGCGTCGAATAGCTGCCGAGGCCGCTCGGCGGGACCGTCGGACGATTATCCTTTGCCGCCAGACGGCGCAGCTTTTCCAACATGTGGTGATGAGCCTCGGACACTGCGATGGCTTCCTGCTGATTGGGGTGCCCGAGGAGTTTGGACCACGCGGATCACAATGCCAAGTCCGCAAAGCGCCTTGTTGGTTCGGCTGCCTTGTGTTATTTTCTGATTGCATTTTGCAATCAGTTTGCGGTCAGGTAGCCGAAACTACCCCTGACGCAAAGGAGGAGGCAGATCATGAACTCTCTGGAAAATGCTCGTTGCGACACGGTCAAGCGCCTGTTTGCGGCCTATCTCGCGCAGCATCCCGATATCGTGGATCCGATGCTGACCCCGGATTTCACCTTTTCCAGCCCGCGTGACGATCACATTGATAAGAAGCGCTACTTCGAGCATTGCTGGCCTGGGGAGAAAGCCTTCCGTGACATTCACATCGAACATCTGGTTGTCGATGGCGATGATGTGATCGTCGGCTATCGCGCCGAAAAAATGGATGGCGGCAGCTTTCGTAATGTCGAACTGATCCGCTTTGCCGGAGACCGCATTGCCGAGGTGAACGTCTATTTCGGGCGGAATGTGTAACCCTTCAGCCGGCCGTGATTTTCGCCACCGCCGCCGCAAGTGCCGTTGCCGGCCCGGTCATCGGTCGCGGATGATCTTCCGGAAGAAGCCGTGTGGCGTCCGTCATGGATGCCTGCGCAAAGGCGATCGTAACGGGGCCTTCGCCATTGGCTGCCCTCACGGTATCGGCGATAGAAGCAAGATAGGCTGACAGATCGCCAGCGCGAAAGTGCGCCCACGCACCAGGGACCAGCCGAACCTCGATTTCGGCTCCCGTTGCCTCCGCTGCGGCTTCGAAAAGCGCCGATGTCGGCGCGATAGTCGTTTCGACCGTACAGAGCACGATGACCTTACCGCCGGCCTCGACCGCTTGTTCTGCGAGTGTCGCATCCGCGCGTATGATCGGCACTGCGGCACCGGCTGCGACCTTTGTCACTGCCGGGCCAAGCGTCGAGCAATTGAGGACGACCGCATCAGCATCCTCGGCGAGATGCCAGAGGAGGGCGGCCGTTTCCGCCGATATCTCATCCGTCAGCCGCCCCGCTTTTTCGGCGGCGAGAAGGAGATCGGCGCGGACATGATGACGCAGCGTGCCATCAGGCAATCCGAGCGCCTTTGCCGCCCTTTCATAGACGGCAATGTTGCTCTCGGCGGTGTGCAGGCAGGCGATCATCACGGGCATTCCTCGCAATAGCGGAAGGTCCGCGAACCTAGCCTCGGCAACGTGCTTTGTCGACATTTCGATGCCACGCGTCGCAATCCATCCAGACCTCGTCATATGCACTAAGGTTTGTTTTTAAGCATAGGCTATACCCAATTGAAAAATAGGGCAATTTTTGCTCTTGCGTGCAACTTTTTTGGCATGTCGCCGGTTGCTCTTCCAGGCGACCGCTCCTATGTTCCGGTTCACCTGCCGACCGCAATTTTTTGCCAAGAGGAGATAAGACCATGGCTTTCGAATTGCCTGCACTTCCCTACGATTACGACGCCCTTTCGCCCTTCATGTCGCGTGAGACCCTCGAGTATCACCACGACAAGCACCACAAGGCCTATGTCGACAACGGCAACAAGCTCGCTGCCGAAGCAGGTCTTTCCGATCTGTCGCTCGAAGAAATCGTGAAGAAGTCCTTCGGCACCAATGCAGGCCTCTTCAACAATGCAGCCCAGCACTACAACCACATCCATTTCTGGAAGTGGATGAAGAAGGGCGGCGGCGGCAACAAGCTGCCGGGCAAGCTCGAAGCAGCTTTCGCTTCCGATCTCGGTGGCTACGACAAGTTCAAGGCCGATTTCGCCGCTGCCGGCGCCACCCAGTTCGGCTCGGGCTGGGCATGGGTTTCCGTCAAGAACGGCAAGCTCGAAATCTCCAAGACCCCGAACGGCGAAAACCCGCTCGTTCACGGTGCAGACCCGATCCTCGGCGTCGACGTTTGGGAACACTCCTACTACATCGACTATCGCAACCTGCGTCCGAAGTACCTCGAAGCCTTCATCGACAGCCTGATCAACTGGGACTACGTCCTGGAGCGCTACGAAGCCGCTACGAAGTAAGGTTTGCCGTATAGGCTGGCTTTCGCACCCGGCGTCTTTTCGGCGTCGGGTGTTTTCTTATCCGCCGGCCTTCGTTGATTATCCGCGTGCCGCTTTACGGCCTCAGGAGACTGCCCAAGGAGGCTGAATGCCGTCAGCACCGCTCTTCCGCTTTGGTGTGATTGCCGATCCGCAATATGCCGATCTGGAACCCAATCTGGCTCTCAATCGCTATCCCGCGAACAGCCTCGACAAGCTTCGCGAGGCAATTGAGGAGTTCAATCGGCACGATCTCGCCTTCGTGGTGACCCTCGGCGATATCATCGACCGCGAATGGAAGAGCTTCGACGCCATCCTGCCCGCCTACGAGGCTTTGCGCCACCCGAAGCACTTCCTTCTCGGCAATCACGATTTCGCTGTGGCATCGGAACATCTCGGCAGCGTATCCGCCCGTGTGGGCATGCCATCCGCCTATTACGATTTCAGCCATTCCGGCTATCGCTTCATCGCGCTCGACGGCAATGAGATCAGCGTCTTCGCCCCGCCCGAAGACGACCCGCGCCGGCAGGAGGCGAAGGCGTTGATGAAGCGGCTGGAAGATTCGGGCGCGACGAATGGCCAGCGCTGGAATGCGGGCATCAGCGACGTACAATTCGACTGGCTTGTCGCCAAGCTACAAGAGGCAAGGGCGGCGGGCGAGAAGGTCATCGTCATGAATCACTACCCGGTCTTCCCGGATAATCCGCACAATGCGCTCGACAGCCACCGGATGCTTTCACTTCTGGCCGAGCACGACCATGTCGCTGCCTACCTCAACGGCCACAATCACGCTGGCAATTTCGGGGTGTCGGACGGCACCTATTTCATCAATTTCATGGGCATGGTCGACACCGAAGACACGAGTGCCTATTCGATCGTCTCCGTCTACGATGACAGGCTCGAGATCATCGGCTTCGGGCGCGAGACGAGCCGGACCCTGATACTGCGTTAAGCCTCACTCCGCCGCCATCCGCATCTCGGTCACGTCCCGCTTCGGCGGCGTGCCGAACATGCGGGTATATTCCCGGCTGAACTGCGAAGCGCTTTCATAACCCACCTGATAGGCGGCGCTCTCCACATTCGCATGGCCTGCGACCATCAGGCGACGCGCTTCAAGCAGCCGCATCTGCTTCTGATATTGCAGTGGGGTCATCGAGGTCAGCGTCTTGAAATGCTGGTGGAAGGAGGAGGGGCTCATGCGTGCGGCAGCCGCCAGTTGCTCGATGCGTACGGGCTCTGCAAAATTATCGCGCAGCAGGCGAATGGCGTCGGCGATGCGTCGTGTCTGGCCATCCGGCAGTACCAGCTTGCACACCTCGCCGCCATTCGGGCCGGTGAGCAGCCAGAAGCAGATTTCCCGCATGATTGCGGGATAGAGCACGGGAATGGCGCTTGGGGTCGCCAGCATCCGGGTCAATCGTACGAGGCAATCGGCAAGCGGCTGGCTGAGATTCTCGACGAAGATGCCAAGACCGGCGTTGCCGGTTGGCTTTGGCGGCTTGTCGAGCTGTTCCATCACCTCGCGCATCATCCCGACATCGAATTCGAGCGAGATCGCCATGTAAGGCTTCTCCTCGCTTGCCTCGACCACCTTGCCAGCCGCGGGCAATTCTATGCTGATGATGAGGGCCTGCATTTCGGCATAGTCGATCACCCTGTCGTTTAGCATCAGTTGCTTTGCGCCTTGAACGATGACGCAGAGCGCCGGCCTGTAGACCATCGCATGCGGCATCTTCAACTCCGTCGAGCGCATGATGTGCAATCCGTCGATGCCGGTCGAATACAGCCCGTTGTTGCCGCCATCGCTGGCGTCGATGAATTGCGTGATTGCGTCCTTGAGGGCTGACGACATGGGTCGGTCTCCTTGGCATGGTGCCGTTCCATCATCATAGCAGGGGCAGGCTGGTCGACAAGGCAGTTGGAGGAATAGGCAAGAAATTCGAGAGTTCCGGCATTCAAGGAAATGGCACCCGGGGCGTAACTTTGCGTCATCAAGCATTCCTTGGAGAACGGCAATGACAACGGGAAATACCGATAAATCAAAGGCAAAGATTGCAATCATCACCGGCGGCGGCCGGGGGCTCGGGCGCAATACCGCCATTCATCTCGCCCGTCGCGGCGGCGATATCATCCTGACCTACAACGCAAATAAGGCAGAAGCCGACAGTGCCGTTGCCGAGATCGAAGCGCTCGGCCAAAAGGCCGTGGCCCTGAAGCTCGACGCCGGCAATGTCGCGTCCTTCGACGCTTTCGTTGCCGAGGTCGGCCGCGCGCTGCAGCAGGTATGGGGCCGTGATCGTTTCGATTTTCTCGTCAACAATGCCGGCACCTCCTATCATGCCTCCATCGCCGAAACGACGGAAGCCGAGTTCGACAAGCTCTACAACGTCCATCTCAAGGGCGTCTTCTTCCTGACGCAGAAGCTGCTGCCGCACATCGTTGACGGTGGCCGTATCGTCAATATTTCCTCCGGCCTTGCCCGCTTCAGCAATCCAGGCTCGTCAGCCTATGCCGCCATGAAGGGCGCGGTCGAGGTGCTGACGCGTTATCTTGCCAAGGAGCTCGGCGCTCGCGGCATTACGGCCAACACGGTGGCGCCGGGCGCGATCCAGACGGATTTCAGCGGCGGCATCGTTCGCGACAATCCGGAGGTGAACAGGATGGTCGCTTCCATGACGGCGCTCGGCCGTGCGGGTCTGCCCGACGATATCGGCCCGATGATCGCCTCGCTGCTGTCGGACGACAACCGCTGGGTCAACGGCCAGCGCATCGAAGTCTCGGGGGGTATGGTTGTCTAACGCTTGAAAACATCTTCGAGTTTTCGAACACCTCAGCCGGCAGCGGCTGGGGTGTTTATCTGCCAGCCATTGACCCAGATTTGACGCAGGCCGTCGCCTTCACCCTTGAACCAGAGCCCGGTCGGCTGGCAATCCTCGATCCGGTCGCTGCGGAAATTGCGGATCGCCTGGCGTAGCTCGCACCAGGCGACGATATTGGCGGTTTCGGAGTAATAGATCAGCGCAATCGGTCGGATGATGCGCTCGGTGGCGCGGCCGAGCTCATCGCGATAGGCTAGATCGAGCTTCTCCTCGTCGCGAATGGCGCGGCGCACCAGCGAAAGATCGATGGCCGAAGCCGAAGGTGCTGCAAAGCCCCAGGCATGCAGCGCATTGGCATCGAGGGTCTGGCGCAGCGGCGGCGGCACGGCGGCGGCGATCTTGGCGGTGACGCGCTTGGCCGCCTGCTTCAGCTCCGCATCTCCTGTGCGCTCCAGCAGCGCCAGCGACAGCACGATCGCCTCCATTTCCTCGATCGAAAACATCAGCGGCGGCAGGTCGAAGCCGGGCCGCAAGATGTAGCCGATGCCGCGCTCGCCCTCGATCGGCACGCGCATCGCCTGCAGCGCGGCGATATCGCGATAAACCGAGCGCACGGTCACCTCCAGCCGGCCGGCAATATCGGCGCCCGTCACCGGCTTTTTGGCCAGTCGCAGGATCTGGATGATCTCGAAAAGGCGTGACGCCTTGCGCATTTCTTGCCTCGAAGATGAAGGCTACTGACAATACCCCGTCAGTTGGATCTCTTTATAAGATCGCCTATTCGCCTGAAAATCAACAATTTCCTCTCCGGACTTCATGGAGAGATCGATAGGCAACTGACATGGGCTACGCAGAAAATCTCTGGCTTTTCTTCATTCTTCTCTTAGGCATCATCATCGTGCCGGGCATGGACATGCTGTTTGTGCTCGCCAATTCCTTGACCGGCGGCAGCAATCGCGGCCTAGCCGCGACGGGCGGTATCATGCTCGGCGGCGCGGTGCATTCGCTGAACGGTGCCGTCGGCATCGGCCTGCTGATGCATTTCGTGCCCGTCCTCTTCAATCCGCTGCTTGTTATCGGTGGAGCCTATATGGCCTACATCGGTTACACGCTGATGCGCAGTTCGATCACCGTGGGCGGCGAGGGACCGGCCGGCAGCCGTTCCGCCTGGAAAGCCTTCCGGCAAGGTGCTGTGACTTGCCTCATCAATCCAAAGGCCTATCTCTTCATCTTTGCCGTCTATCCGCAATTCCTGAAGCCGGACTATGGCCCGATGTGGATACAGGCAGTCATCATGGGAGCGATGACCATCGCAACGCAATTTGCCATCTATGGAGCTCTTGCCGTCACTGCCGGGCACAGCCGCGACCTGCTGGTCGCCAATCCGAAGGCAACCGCCTTTGCCGGTCGTGCAGCCGGGCTGCTGTTGGTCGCGGTTTCCATATTCACGGTCTGGGAGGGTTTGAAAATGGCGTGAGGGTCGATGCGGCGAATGAGTGTGTCGGCAGCATGACACTGATTTCACTTGGCTCTCACCACTTTGTGACTTCATTGCCGGAAAGGAAACCGGCAAACATGTCGCCGTAATCACGCGCCGGCCGCATAGACGGTCTTGATCACTCGGAGAGGTAGGAGAACGAAATGAAGTGGAAAGCGATTGTGATGGCGACGGCTCTGGCCGGCATCGCACTGGGTTCGGTCGTCGCAGCCGACGGCACGCATGACGCCCGCATCGGTATGATGAAGAAGATCGGCGGCGCCACGGGGGCTCTCGGCGCGATTGCCAAGGGCGACAAGCCCTATGATGCCGATATCGTCAAGGCGTCTTTGACCACGATCGCCGAAACCGCCAAGGCCTTCCCGGACCAGTTCAATCCGCAAAGCGACAAGAACGATGCCGAGGTCAATCCGAAGATCTGGGACAATCTCGATGACTTCAAGGCGCACGCCGCCAAGCTTTCCACCGATGCCGAGACGGCGCTTGCCCAGCTTCCTGCCGACAAGGCCGGTGTCGGCGCGACGCTGAAAACGCTCGGCGGTAGCTGCGGCGCCTGTCATCAGGCCTACCGCATCAAGAAGGACTAAGCGGTAGGTCGGCCTCGTCTGATGCAACGCCAGGAAAGGCGCATGGCGGCTCTCCTGGCGAAATTGCGTAGAGATAGATGGATGGGGCGTTTTCGCGATTCGAGGGAAGCGGAAGGGTTCCGAATATTGGTTTCGGCTTCGCATCGGTTCTCCGACCGGTGCGGAGTATAGTGGTTTTGGAGTCGGAAGGGGGCGTTGTGATGGCAAGGTTTATTCGGTGGCTGCTTTGTCTTTTCGGCGTGATCGTTCTTGGATGCGGCGCATTCTATGTGGTGACCGCGCCGTCGCCTTTGCCTGCGAGTCACTGGGCCGATCTTGGCACTCCCGATGTCAAGAATGGCGAGATGGTCTTCTGGGCCGGCGGCTGTACGAGCTGTCACGCCGCGCCGGGCGCGCAGGGTGACGCCAAGCTGGTGCTTTCGGGCGGTCTGGCGCTCACCAGTCCTTTCGGTACCTTCCACGTGCCGAACATCTCGCCGGACGAAAAAGCCGGGCTTGGCAGCTGGACGCTTGCCGATTTCGGCAACGCCATGAAGCAGGGCGTCGGCAGACAGGGCGAGCATCTCTACCCGTCCTTTCCCTATGGCTCCTACACCCGCATGAGCGACAAGGATATCAATGATCTGTGGGGTTTCCTGAAGACGCTGCCGAAGAGCGACAACGTCGCCCCGCCACACGAGCTGCCGTTTCCGTTCGACATCCGGTTGGCGATCGGTGTTTGGAAGTTCCTCTATCTCAACGACCAGCCGCGCGTCGTCCTTGCCAATGCGAGCGAGAAGGTCAGGCGCGGACAATATCTGGTGGAAGGGCCTGGCCATTGCGGCGAATGCCATACGCCGCGCGACAGTCTCGGCGGTTTCGTGAGCGGCCAATGGCTGGCCGGTGCGCCCAATCCTGAAGGCAAGGGCCAGATCCCGGACATCACACCCGGTTCCAAGGCCATCGGCAGCTGGAGCGCCGGCGATATCGCCAATTACCTCGAAACCGGTTTTACCCCCGACTATGATTCCGCCGGCGGCTCGATGGCCGAAGTCCAGCAGAACATCGCCCATCTGCCCGCAACCGATCGTGAGGCGATCGCAGCCTATCTGAAGGCGCTACCGGCACGGTAAAGGATGCCATGAGCCCTGAATGATCAAAGCAACAGGCTAATGGGGATCAATGATTTCAATTGCCAAACAGTGCAGCCCCTGCATTGGGGTCTAATTCATTGATGAGCGAGGCAATTGCCAATTCAATGTCGCGGCGGATAAGAGTGACAAGTTCTGTTTCGGTAAGCTGCGATGCACTAGCTATCCTGTTCGCTTGCATCATAATTATTCGTTCGAATAGATTTCTGACCTCACGTGCGTTTGCGAACGTGGAGGGCTTGGAATTGCAACGAGTCTGGAACGTATCCAGTATCAACGCTTGTGCATCGGGGCCGATTTCGTAGCGATCTTTCCGGGTCATCCGCATGAATATCTCGACCATCTCCTCTGCGGTATAGTTAGGAAACTCGATGATCCTTGGAAATCGCGATCGCAGTCCCGGATTCGCGTCCAGAAACTCGGTCATTTTGTCCGTGTATCCGGCGACAATCACCACAAGATCATCGCGCCGGTCTTCCATCAGCTTTAGAAGAGTTTCGATGGCCTCCGACCCGTAATCATTCTCGGAACGGCTAGTAAGCGCGTAGGCTTCATCGACAAATAAAATTCCTCCAGTTGCATTGTCGACGACACCACGCACTTTAACAGCAGTTTGGCCGACGAAACCGGCAACGAGCCCGGATCGGTCAACTTCAACCAGATGGCCTTTGGATACCAGTCCCAAGTGCTGATATATCCTCGAAATCAAACGTGCGACTGTCGTTTTCCCTGTTCCCGGGTTGCCGGTAAAGACCAAATGAAAGGTCACGTTTGGAATAGGCAACATCTTATTCCGGCGAAGGGATATGATCTTTGCAAGATTGATGAGGTTTTCGATTTCCATCTTGACGTTTTGCAATCCGACAAGGCCGTGCAATTCTTGTAGGCACGTTTCCAAGTTGTCTTCGCCATTGCTTCTGATCGTCTTATTGCCGCTAGCGCTGGTGGGAGCATTTGAAGGGGTAGGGAAATTCGTAGCAGCGGGGAGCTCTAATGCCGTCCTCTTTGCTTTCAGTTCGGCTTCCATTCCCTGGGCAATGCTTCGAAGTGGTCCAGTAATCTTGGAAAGCTCGTTGAGTTCCTGCTGATCTATGGTGTTGTCAGCAAGAAAAAGTGCATATGCCATCTTTTCCACAGTAGGAACAACGAGATCGTTCGCTGCGGCATAGTCGCCTGTCTGAGAAATCTGCCAGTTTGCTGCTAGCTGCATCATGGGTGTGAATAGGGAAATGACAGTATTATGCAGGGAATCTCGACTTTTCGCGTTATTCAAAATATTGTTGTAGTATTCCGTCGTATTTTCTGTCCGGAGGATTGTGTTGATTAAGACTGATTCAATGCCGCCGACGGGGCCATTTGCAGAACAAATTAAGCTCAGGAGAACGCCGGCTCCAAGCTCCATTGCGCGGTCAAAGTTCTCCAAATTGGGATCTTGTGCTAATGTCGGCGTTTCCATCTTAAACTGAATAATTGTTCGAGTAAGTATATTCCAAGCTGTCAATGCGTCCGATGTGGAGCTCATAATATATAAATGACCCTCATATCCGTGTAGTGATGGTGCATCTCTACCTATTATATTAATTGTCTTTATGTTGCACGCATCAGATGCATCTCGTCAATGGCTTTCATCGTTTGTCATTAGCCGTCGATTGCTTCCGCTTCTTGTCTTAGTCGATGGGCTGGACGACCACAAAAAGTCGACGCCATCGAATGTGAGCCCCGTTTCAAAGCGCAGCTTTAATCGTAGCTCCAAGCCGACAGCCATTTTTCCAGCGCATTTCCGAGAAAGCTTATAGCCGCGACAGCGTGGGATTCGACAAAGGGAGAGGGTGGTCGTGGACGCAAGGGTGACGCGAAAGGTTCCGTATTTCAGCCAGTGGGAAACGCCCGATATGACGCTGGCGGTCGTGGCGGAGGGGGCGCATACGGCCTTGCTGAAGGACCCGCTCTGGGCGTCTTCCGGAGCCGGCAGCGTCGAGGACTATGCGCGCTGGGCCGGCAACCTCTGCGGCATGGCCTGCCTGAAGGTGGTGCTTGCCGCCCGAACGGGCAAGGCGGTGCCGATCATGGATCTCGCCATGGTTTGCCGGGATTATGGCGGCTATGTCGAGGAGGCGGATGGTCGGATCAAAGGCTTGATCTACGCGCCCTTCGTTCCCTTCGTGCGGGATCGCTACGATCTGAATGCAAGGGTTTTAACCGGCGTTTCCGCCTTTGATATCGCAGATATCCTCGTGCAATCGGAGTTTTTCATCGCGTCGGTGCACCATTCGATCCGTTGGCCCGAGACCGAGCCGCCGGCCAAGGGCGGCCATCTCGTGCTGGTGACGGCCGTCGACGGAAAGAATATCCGCTTCCACAATCCGTCCGGTCACATCGATGCGACGCGCGAGAATGTGGAGATGCCGCTGGAGACATTCGAGAAGTTCTTTGCAGGCCGCGGGATCGCCATTGATCGCTAAGCATTTCCAGGCACAGCGGCGGAAACGCTCTAAAAATCAGTCTTCAATGGCGATCCCTTTAAAGGCCGGCATCAGGCCAGAGCCTGCAGGTAGCGCATACCGGTGACCGGACGCGGCTTGAAATCCATGTTTTCGTAGAAGCGGTGGGCCTGGAAGTTGCCTGTCGCGGCGCCGACTGAAAGGTAGCTGCAGCCGGCCTTGCGGGCGATATCGCGGGCGCGGTCGACAAGATGCTGTCCGACGCCGTGGCCGCGGTGGCCGTCGCGCACGAAGAGATGGTGCAGATCCATGCCGCGCTGGCCTTCCTGCGCCTTGTAGAGCGGCACGAGGATGGCGTAGCCAAGCAGACCATGTTCGCCTTCGGCAACGAGCGCCGTGATCCACGGTACCGGGCCGAAAAGATCGCGCTCGAGCTGCTCGGGCGTCGTGCCGGAGGGGTCGCCGTGATGGTCGGCGAGAAGCCGGATCATGTCGTTGAGCTCAGGCAGGTCGCGCGGCTGTGCGTTGCGAATGGTCAGAACAGGCGGTCGAAGAAGTGAGATGTCGCTATCGTCTAGCATGGCATTTGCGTCCTTGTTTTTCAGATGAGCCGTCAGGACGCTGCCGATACAACAAAGCCGCCTGACGGCGGCTTGTTGACATATGATCTGTCTTGGCCGCCCCTTACAGGTACAGCCAAAAATACGAGCAGTTGTGGAGCGCGTGCGTGATCATGGGCGCATCAATGATCCGCTTCAGCGGATTTGTCAATGGGGGCTTAGTGCTCGTGTTCGCATAGCCCGTGATCGGAGAGCGCACGGATCACATAGCAGTCTTCGATGCTGTGGCCGTCGCAATGCGAGACGATGCGTTCGAGCTCATGCTCCAGCCTCTTCAGCTGTGCGATCTTGATGCGCACATCTTCCAGGTGCTCCTTGGCGATGCGGTCGGCGCCGACGCAGGGACGGTCCGGATGCTGGCTGAGCGAGATCAGCTCCTTGATGGCATCGATGGTCAGGCCCAGATCGCGGCCATGGCGGATGAAGGCGAGGCGCTCCAGATCCGTCTTGGAATAGCGCCGCTGATTACCCTCACTGCGCTCGGGCTCCGAGATCAGCCCCATCTGCTCGTAATAACGGATCGTCGGCACTTTCACGCCGGTCCGCTTGGATAGATCGCCGATCGTCAGCATCGCTTGGCCTCCAACACCTCTAGTCTCTATAGCAATATATGCGGTCGTCGGTGAGAATTGCAAGGCCAGGTGGCCGCGGTAGCTGGCCGGGATACTTCGCCGACCACCTCATCGCCCGGTCATCGCCGCAAGAAGAAGAGGCTTTCAATCCATCGTCATAAATAGTATACCCCCCTATATTATAATAGAGGTCGCAATGTCCCATACCATTCGTCAGCAAGCCAAGCTCCTCTCCCGCATTCGCCGCCTCAAGGGGCAGATGGAAGCGGTGGAGCGGGCGCTCGAGGCAGAGCGTCCCTGCGGGGAAATCCTGCAGCTGCTTGCCTCCATTCGCGGCGCCCTGACGGGGCTGACCGGTGAAGTGCTGGAAGACCATCTGCATGAGCATGTGCTCCATGCGGAAAGCGAAGAAGCCCGCCGGCAGGCGGTCGATGAGATAGCCGACGTGCTGAAGACGTATCTGCGGTGACAGGTTTCAGGCGTTCAACGAGAGAGTGATGTCATGAGTATTTCCTCCGAAATGGGCCACAGCCATGTCTTTCTGGGCTCCGATCACCAGCGCAACGAACGCCGCATCTGGCTCGTCATTGCGCTGACTGCCGTCATGATGGTGATCGAGATCGGTGCAGGCACGATCTATGGCTCGATGGCGCTGGTGGCTGATGGCTGGCACATGTCGACCCATGCCAGTGCCATGCTCATCTCGGCTCTCGCCTATCTCTATGCGCGCCGGCATGCGCACAATGCGCGCTTTACCTTCGGCACCGGCAAGCTCGGCGATCTCGCAGGCTTTGCCAGCGCCATCGTGCTGGCGGGGATCGCACTGATCATGGGCTGGGAGAGCATTCTGAGATTACTTGATCCGGTGGCGATCAATTTCCGCGAGGCGATCGCGATTGCCGTGCTCGGCCTTGGCGTCAATCTGGTCAGCGCCTGGTTGCTGCGCGACGATCATAGCCATCATCACCACGGTCATTCCGGCCACGGGCACAGCCATGGCCACGCACATGATCATGACCATCATCACGATCATGACGACGGCCATCATCACGACCATGGCCAAAAGGGTGGCAGGGATAACAATCTGCGCTCCGTATATGTCCACGTCATCGCCGATGCGATGACCTCGGTTCTGGCTATCGCTGCGTTGCTGCTGGGCAGTCAGTTTGGCTGGACCTTCCTCGATCCGCTGATGGGTATTGTTGGCGGCCTGGTGATCCTGCAATGGGCCTGGAGCCTGCTGCGCGCCTCCGGCGCCGTTCTTCTTGATTTCATTCCAGCGGGCGAGGATCTGCCGGGTGAGATCCGCGAGGCCATCGAGACCGCCGAAGACCATATTACCGATCTCCATGTCTGGCAGGTCGGCCCCGGGCATCACGCCGCCATCGTCGCAATCGCAACACCCGTGTCGCGCGAGCCTTCCTTCTACAAGGAGCGGCTTGCCGATATTCACGAACTCTCGCACGTGACGATCGAAGTTACCGTCGACAAGGCGGCATAAAATCCGCTAGCAATCGGTGCGGACAGAGGCTTGCCATATTCCTCGCATAGCCCAAAATCTGCCCGATTCTGCTGGAGGCCCCTCGCATGCCCACATTGCTCACCCGCCGCCGCCTCATGGCAGGCTCGGCGCTGCTTCTCCCCGCCCTGACGCTCGGCCCCGATGCGCTTTTTGCTCAGGATAGCGGTGCCACGCCGCAGACGCCGCCCGCAACGGATAGCTCGCCGGCACCCGATACCAGTGGGCAGGGAACGGAAGGTGGAGCGCAGGACAATTCACAGCTCTCCGACGATGTCGACAAGCAGCTTGCTGATCTCGAAAAGAGGACCGGCGGCCGCCTCGGCGTCTCCGTGCTGGACACCGAAACCAATATTTCGCTCGGCCATCGCGAGGAGGAGCGGTTTCCCCTGTGTAGCACCTATAAGGCGCTTGCCGTCGGCTTCGTGCTGGCGCGCGTCGATCAGGGGGTGGAAAAGCTCGACCGTCGCGTCACATACGGCAAGGACAAGGTGGTCACCTATTCGCCGGCAACCGAAAAGCACGCCGATGCCGATGGGATGACCATTGCCGAGCTTTGCGGAGCCGCGATCACCTTGAGCGATAATACGGCCGGCAATCTGCTGCTCGACAGCTTCGGTGGCCCGGCGGCGCTGACCTCTTGGCTGCGCACGACAGGCGATACCGAAACGCGCCTCGACCGCAACGAGCCCGATGTCAACCAGGCGGTAAAGGACGACCCGCGCGATACGACGACGCCGGATGCTATACTGGATACGATCGGGCTGCTGACGCTCGGCAACACGCTGTCGGAAACCTCCCGGGATCAGTTTGTGAACTGGCTGGTCGCTAACACCACGGGCAATAATCGCCTGCGCGCGGGCCTGCCGAACGAATGGAAGGTCGGAGACAAGACCGGCACCGGCAACAACGGCTCCTATGCCGATATCGCCGTCATCTGGCCGCCGGAGCGTGGCGCGATCCTCGTCACGACCTTCGTTGCGGAGGCAACCGCACCTGCAAAAGATGTCGAATCCGTTTTCGCCGAGGTCAGCAAGATCGTTGTCGGCATGATCGGCCAATAGCGAGATATTGATAAAGAAAACAAGACGATACGAACGAGATGTGAATCAGCTTCGTATCGTCTTCATCCAACCTGGCAATTTGCTTAGACGAGCGCCAATGCCGAAGCCGCGCTGTCCGTTTCCTGATCGCTATCACCATCGGCGTTGCCGGCGCCCAGCTTCTGCTTGATCTCGTCGGCAATCTGGTCGTTGATCGCCTTCTGGTCGTCGGCCGACAGCGATTTGAAGGAATCTTCCGTCAGGCCGTGCGCCTCCAGATATTGCGCCCGGATCTTCTGGGCAGGCGTCATGTTCGCCCATTTGGCAAATTCGTCCAGAATATCCTGATCGGACTGCTCGCTTGACGATGTCGAGCCGCTTCCGCCCGACGCCGTCGCGCTATTCTGATCGCTGCCGTCGTCCGAGGTCGAGGACGCATCGCTACCGAACTGGCTGAGCCATAGGCCGGATGAAATGGAGGAGGGGACGCCGCTGGACGAGATGGAGGGCCCTTGCGAATCGTCCTGCTGGCCGTCGCTGTCGCCCGGCAGCGAGAAGGGCGTGCTATCGTCGCCGTCGCTGCTCTGCGAGCTGCGGATCGGCGTGCTGAAATAGTTTTGGGTGCTGCTGTGCACTTTCATCGTCATATCTCCCTATGGGTTGCGGAGACGATGACTCTGCAAGCCTGTCTGAGGCTTATGCGCTCAAGCTTCCTCAGGTGCCGCAGAAGGTCTGTAGCACCCGTTCCGCCGGCAATGGCGGCTCGCCATAGGGCGCAAAGGCGGGCTGATCCTCGTAAGGGGTCGCGAGCACCTTCAGCAGGGCTTCGAACAGTGAGAAATCACCATCGTCGACCGCAGCTTCGATGGCTTGTTCGATTCGGTGATTGCGGGGAATGAAGGCCGGATTGACTTTGCGCATCGCCGCCGTCCGTGCTGCTGGCGTCTGCGGATCGCGTGCGAGCCGCTCACGCCAGCGTTCGAGCCAAGGTGCCGCTGCTTGTGGGTCGTTGAACGTGGCGGCAAAATCGGTCACGTCCTCGTCTGCGGCGAGGGCGGCAAGCCGGCGAAAGGTGAGCGTGAAATCCGCTTCCTGCTGTTGCATCGTCGCCAGCAGCGACTGGATCAGCTCGAGATCGCCATCTTCCTCGTTAGTAAGCCCAATCTTGGCGCGCATGCCGGAAAGCCAATAGGCCTGAAAGCGTTCGCCATAGGCCTTGATGATGACATTCGCCAGCTCGATCGCCGTATCGACGGACGGATCGATCAGCGGAATCAGCGTTTCCCCGAGGCGCGCCAGATTCCATTGGCCGATTGCCGGCTGGTTGGCATAGGCATAGCGGCCGTTGCGGTCGATGGATGAGAAGACGGTGGCCGGATCATAGGTATCCATGAAGGCGCAGGGACCGAAATCGATCGTCTCGCCCGACACGGTCATGTTGTCTGTGTTCATCACGCCGTGGATGAAGCCGACATGCAGCCAGCGCGCGATCAGTGCCGCCTGCCGATCCGCCACGGCTTCCAGCAGTGAGAGATAAGGGTTCTCGCGATCTCTGATCTCCGGATAGTGGCGGGCGATGACATGATCCGCCAGCACCCTGACACTCTCGGTATCGCCCCGCGCGGCAAAGAACTGGAAGGTGCCGACGCGGATATGGCTTGCCGCCACGCGCGTAAAGATCGCGCCGGGCAGCACTTCCTCGCGGTATACGGGCTCTCCGGTGATCACGGCCGCAAGCGCCCGCGTCGTCGGGATGCCGAGCGCATGCATGGCCTCGCTGACGACATATTCGCGCAGAACCGGGCCGAGAGCGGCGCGCCCGTCACCGCGCCGGGAAAATGGCGTCGGTCCCGAGCCCTTGAGCTGGATGTCTCGACGCCCGCCGTTGCCGTCCTTGACCTCGCCAAGTAGGATGGCACGGCCATCGCCGAGCTGCGGCACGAAATTGCCGAACTGATGCCCGGCATAGGCCATGGCAATCGGCTGAGATCCCGGCAACAGCTCATTCCCGGAAAAGATCGCCGCCGCATTTTGCCTCAACGCTTCCACGTCGAGCCCCAGTTCACGTGCCAGCGCCTCGTTGAATTTGATCAGCTGCGGCGCGGTAACCGGTGTCGGCGCCTGGTCTGCGAAAAACTGCGGCGGCAGGCGCACGTAGCTGTTGTCGAAGGCGACCGGCGTCGCCCGAAGCGCGGTATCATCGTGAAGAGGAGAGCTCATATGCCTAAGGTAGGGCCGACAGGGAGGCGGCGCAAGGCGGTTGTTCAAGGAGGAGGATCACCCTTATAACTGGGAGAGGGCTTAGAGGGGGGAAATCATGCGCCTAAATCAAGTGACCGTGACGATGCCGAATCTCGATGCCGGGTGGAGCTTCTACCGCACCCTCGGCCTCAAGCCTATCGTCGATGCGCGCCCTCGATATGCACGTTTCGTCTGCCCTGACGGGGAAAGTACATTCTCGTTGCATCAGGGTGAAATGGGTGGCGGCGGGACGACCGTATATTTCGAATGCGACAATTTGGACGAGATGGTTGAAGAGTTAAAGGCGGCCGATATCAGCTTTACGAGCGGCCCGGAGGACAAAAGCTGGCTCTGGCGCGAAGCCGAACTTTTTGATCCAGGCGGAAACCGGATCATTCTTTACTTAGCAGGATCGAATCGTGTTGATCCTCCATGGCGAGTGAAAGAGCGATAGTGAAGGCGCCCTTAGCCCTTCTCCAGATCCCGCGCCATCTCCGCAAGCTTGCGCACCGTATTGAGATTTCTTGAGGTTCCCGCCTTCAGCGCCGGCAGCTTCAGTTTCGAGCGTCCGGAGCCATCGGGATAATGCACGTAGATTTCGCGGCCGGCGATATGCACTTCCTCGCCGCCCGGCGCGACGAGTTTGGCGAGGGCATCTTTTGGTGCCTCGTCCTGCAGGAAGGTCACCAGCAGGTAGTTCGGCTTGGCGTCGGGAAAGGGCGAGCCTTCCGCCACCCTTTCCAGAGTCTCGCGGCTGCGCAGGATCACGCCCGGGGATTTGCCCATCTTGGCGGCCAACGCCTCTTCAAGCCGGGCCTGCACCGTTGCCTCGTCTTCCCCGGTGCGGAAGACCACATTGCCGCTCTGGATGTAGGTGCGCACGTCTATGAAGCCGATCTCCTCGCAGAGCGCCTTGAGATCGACCATGGATAGCATGCCGGTGCCGCCGACATTGACGGCACGCAATAGAGCAACGAAGACGGTCATTCCTGCCTCCCGTCGTTGGCCTACATCTTTCCCGCGACCTTGACGGCGAAGGAATATTCGAACGCGACTTCCTCCAGGCGCTGGAAGCGGCCGGAAGCGCCGCCATGGCCGGCATCCATGTTCGTCTTCAGGAGAATGGGGGCTTCGCTCGTCGTCTTCTCACGCAGCCTGGCGACCCACTTTGCCGGTTCCCAATAGGTGACGCGCGGGTCGGTGAGGCCACCGAGCGCCAGGATCGGCGGATAGGGCTTTTCGCCGACATTGTCATAGGGGCTATAGGCGGCGATCTGCTCGTACTCTTCCTTGCTGTCGATCGGGTTACCCCATTCCGGCCATTCCGGCGGGGTCAGCGGCAGAGTGTCGTCAAGCATGGTGTTGAGCACGTCGACGAAGGGCACGGCGGCGATGATGCCGGCGAATTTCTCCGGCGCCATGTTGGCGACGGCACCCATCAGCATACCGCCGGCCGATCCGCCCTCGGCGATGATCTTCGCGTAAGAGGTGAACTTCTCCTGATTCAGATAGTCGGCAGCGGCGATGAAGTCCTTGAAGGTATTGGTCTTCTTTTCCATCTTGCCGTCTTCGTACCAGGCAAAGCCCTTGTCCTTGCCGCCGCGGATATGGGCGATGGCATAGACGAAGCCGCGATCGGCGAGTGACAGGCAATTGGTGTTGAAGCCGGCCGGAATGGTGACGCCATAGGCGCCGTAACCATAGAGCAGGCAGGGCGCGGAGCCGTCGAGCGGCGTGTCCTTGCGATAAAGCAGCGTCACCGGCACCGTCTCGCCATCCCAGGCGGGTGCGAAGACGCGGCGCGTCACGTAGTCCGCCGGATTGTGGCCCGAAGGCACTTCCTGCGTCTTCAAGAGGGTGCGTTCGCGCGTCACCATGTTGTAGTCATAGAGCTGGCTCGGCGTCGTCATCGAGGAATAGGAGAAGCGGATGACATCCGTGTCGTATTCCGCCGCGCCCTGCAGGCCGAGCGCATAGGCCTCCTCTTTGAAGGCGATGGCATGTTCCTCGCCGGTACGACGGTCGCGGATGATGATGCGCGGCAGGCCGTCTTTGCGCTCCAGCCAGAGGAGATGGCGGGCATAGGCGAGGTGGCTGAGGATCAGTGTACCCGGCTTGTGCGGCACGACCTCGCGCCAGTTCTCCTTGCCCGGCTCCTTCGCCGGCGCTTCCATGATCTTGAAATCCTTAGCGTCGCCGTCATTGGTGAGGATGTAGAAGGTGTCGCCGCCCTCGGTGATCTCATATTCGATCTCGGTTTCGCGCTCGGCTACGATCTTCGGCTCGGCGGTGAGGTCCGAGGTCGGGATGATGCGATATTCGCTGGTTTCGTGGTCGTGGATGTCGATGAAGATGTAGTCGTCGAGCAGTGAGCCGCCGACGCCCATGAAGAAGCCCGGATCTTCCTCTTCATAGACGAGCCGGTCGTCCGATTGCGGCGTGCCGATGATGTGATGGAAGATCTTCGAGGGGCGGTGGTTCTCGTCCTGCAGCGTGTAGAAGAAGCTCTTGCCGTCGGGTGCCCAGACTGCATCGCCGCCGGTGTTCTCGATCACGTCGGCAAGGTCCTCGCCGGTCTCGAAATTGCGGATCTTCAGCGTGAAATATTCAGAGCCCTTGTCGTCATAGCCCCAGATGCCATGGCTGTGGTCGGAGGAATGGTCGAGACCGGAAAGGCGGAAATAGGATTTTCCTTCGTTCTCCTTGTCGCCGTTCAAAAGCAGCTTGCGCTCGCCACCGTTGCGCGGCTCGCGGAAGAAGCGGGGCTGTTCGCCGCCGGTGACGAAAAACGTGCCATAGGCATAGGGGCCGTCCTTCATCGGTATCGAGCTGTCGTCTTCCTTGATGCGGCCCTTCATCTCGCCGAAGAGAACCTTCTGCAGTTCCTTCGTGTCCGCCATCGCAGCGTTCATGTAGGTGTTCTCGGCTTCCAGATGCGACCGGATTTCCGGCGCCAGGATCGACGGGTCCTTGAACATTGCCTGCCAGTTGTCGGCGCGCAGCCACGCATAGTCGTCGGTGCGGGTAATGCCGTGACGCGTGTCCGTGAGGGGCTTTTTCGGGGCGGCGGGCGGAGTGGGGAGATTCTTGAAAACTGACACGAGGAGCGCTTTCTCTGGAGTGAAAGTCGGATGTGAGGTGAAGAGAGAAATAGAGGGCGGCAGCGCGAGGTTCAAGCGGCAAGTCCATTCCTCAAGCTTCATGCAAGCGGTCGATATTAATGTTCCCCGAATAGGCAGGCTGCGGGAGACCGGATTGGGGCGCTGCCTTGATGAGACCACATTCTTTACCGAAGTCGGCATACAGTGCGTCGACACGAAGGCGGTCAAGGCCTTCCCTGATGGAACGAGCGCACTCAAATCCAAAACAATGCAAGGGACCGGTCTTCATGCTGAAACTCTTCGCCATCCTGATTCCATTGGCTTCTGTTGCCAGCTCCGCCTACGCCGTCGATCCGGCCATGAAGAAGCAATTGGAAAAGCTCGACCCATCGGAACGGATGGAGCAGGCATGCGATGCCGAAGCCATGAAACGGATCGGCACGGACAAGACCGGTTTCAAGCCGGACAAGGTGATTGCCTACACCTTCGGCGACCCCGCCATGAACCCGGATTCGATGAACGCGCCCGGCGCGGTCTTCCGCAGCAAGGGTGATTGGTACCATCTCTCCTACAGCTGCGTTACCGGGCCGAAACATATCCATGTCCGCGATCTGAGCTATCAGATCGGCGACAAGGTGCCGCGTGACGCCTGGCAGGAGCATTATCTCTACGATTGAGTTTTTCGGGACCGCCCGACGGATTACGCGGCGGCCACAGTCGGTCGTGCCCTCGTCCGGCAGCCTATCGCCGTCTCAACGCTTCCACGCGGGTGAGTTCCGATAGGATGTGATCCTGCACGTCGGACGGCTGCCGGCAGACGGCATCTGTCAGGTCGCGCAGCGTCGCTCTGATGCTGTGCAACTGATCGACCAGATCCATGACGACATCGACACCCGGTTCATTGACGCCCATCGCGCTGCTAAGGTCGAGGATAAGCCGGCCGCGCGCAATATCGGCGTCGCGGAAGCTACGCCCCTGATCCGTGACTTCGGGCACGACCCAGCCCTGGGATATCCAGACTTCCAGCACTGTGGTTTCGATCCGGAGGTGCAGTCGAAAGTCGCTCTCGTTCATCGCTTATCCTCCCATCGTCTTTCGGGGATCTTGCGTCTTGCCTGCTTCCCAATCGGAAACGAAGCGCGTCAGCTCGGGGTCCGGCGTATCCGGCAGGACTATTTTCAGCGAGACATATGCATCGCCATTGTCCTTGCCGCGCACCGGCGCGCCCTTGCCCTTCAAGCGCAGCACTTTGCCCGTATTGGAGTTCGGCGGCAGCGTCACGGTAACAGCGCCGGAGGGTGTGGGAACCCGGATCTTGCCGCCGAGCACGGCCTCGGTCAGCGAAATCGGCACTTCCATCCGGATGTCGTCGCCATCGCGGGTATAGAAGCGGTGCGGGCGCACATGCACGGCAATCAGCGCGTCTCCGGGCTTCCCGCCATTGAAGCCGGGGTCGCCCTTGCCCTTCAGGCGCAGCGTCTGCCCGTCGCGCGTGCCCGGCGGAATTTGAACGTCCAGCGCCGGCCCCTCGGGTAGGCTGATCTGCTTCTTTGCGCCGTTGATGGCGTCCAGAAAGTCGACCTCCATCGTATAGTGACGGTCTTGACCCTGCATCTGGGATTGGCCTCGGCTGCGCCGCGAAAAGAAGCTGGAAAACATGTCGTCGGCATCGCCGAAATCGGCAAAGCCGCCCGCGTTCTGATAGGGGCCACGCTGGCCCTCCTGCGCTGCATAATCGCGATAATAATTGCGCGGCGCCTGCTCGGCGCCGCTGCTGTCGATCTCGCCGCGGTCGAACCGCCCGCGCTTCTCCTCGTCGCCGAGAATGCCGTAGGCGGCCGAGACCTCCTTGAACTTTTCCTCGGCCTGCTTGTCCCCTGGGTTGAGGTCAGGGTGCAGTTTCTTGGCAAGCTTGCGATAGGCGCTTTGAATGTCCTTTTGCGGGGCGTCTCGCTTTACGCCCAAAACTTCGTAGGGATCGCGACTCATACATGTCTCTCTTCAGGAGCACGGAAAAATACGCAGATAGTGTTACGCCAATCTCATATCAATCGTAGCATAGACTGATCCGGCACGCTGACAATGTCCGCGATTACCACCTAAGTCATTGATTGTACGTCGATCTATCCCGCGAAATGCACCTAAAACCTGAGTTTCGCACCTGTAACGATAGCCCGGTTTCTTAGAGCTATCTGTTAACAAGACAAACAAAAACCCGCCGGTGAGGGCGGGTTTTGATAAGGCTGGCTTTCTCGGATCTTATTGATCGACGTCGTGTCGATAGTAAATTCTCGATTGGCAACTTTTGGCGTCTATGGCCGGAACGATGTTGCGGTTGTTGAGCTTGCGGAACATTTCGGTCGGCTTTTTCCCATTAAGTTTTGCAAGTGCTGTGAGTGAAATATGGCGGCGATTAAAGTCCGTCAGCAGCTCCTTCGTCGTAAGCAAGTGTGTCTGCTTCCGATGCTGAACGGGCTGAGACTTCAGAAACCCTTTTCTCATCAGCGCCATCGCGTCCGCTTCGCAGACGTCGATCTCTTCGGCCACGTCGTAGCAAGATACCCAACCTTGATCTGGCCCGTCAGCTTTGGCGCGCAGCTCCTTTGTCGAGACGTGAATCCCTTCGAAGAATTGATCAGGCACGAAGAACACCTGTTCGAGTTTGCCGTCGGCGAGCATTTCGATAACATCGTCGACAAAGCACAAGCCTGGACCCGCTGCTTCGCAAATACGACGCATGTCCGGCGTCTTGGTCTCACTTGCAATGCGAGTGAGTTTCGCAAGCAGGTTCTCCGCCTCGGTGATCGAGTAGAGGCGATTGATACCTGCGGGGTCCGGACGCGGCTTCAATGCATTCGGGCCTTGCTTTGCGAAGATCGCAGTATTCCGCAACCGCTCCAATCGCATGCGCTTCACTAGATCCATACGTGGCAGCAACTCCTGGCGTGGGAATGCGCGCTCGGCCAGTTCTGCATCAAAAACGATCCTGCTGTGAGCTTCACGGTGAAAGCCGCTCTGCGGAGGAATGAAGCCCTCTCGGGTAAGGTTACCTTCGGCCACGAGTGGGCTGATGCCGTACTCGCGTGCGAAAGAAATAACGCTATGCCACCGCCGCTTTTTCGGTGATCCCAAGAACGAATCCGTTGGACCGATAGGCAAGGCGTCAGTGGCGACGTCCCGAAGTAGATCGCGCAGACCTTTGTGGTCGTCGTCCTGATGGTTGTCCAGATAGCGGTAGAGGTTCCCAAATAGATGCTGGGCGCCTTTGGGACGCGACGAATGCCAGAACGCACTTGTCAGATTTTCGAGGTGCCACCGAAGACTGCCTGCGGTGTCCCCGATCAGATTAAATCCGCGTTCACGGACGACCGCCAATTCTTCAACAGAGGTGGGAACATGCGCATCGGGACCGCTCGCATCGAGGACCCCTAACCGTTCGCAAAGCTGCTTGGCCACGTAGTAGGGAAGCGCATCGAGATCAGGAACGGGGTCGGCCTCGTGATCGAGACGGGCCGCGAAGTAGCGGTCTGACTTGGAAAGTTCAAGCGGCTCAACGCGACTGGCTTTGAACTCGACCATCGAAATTCGCTCGGAAACAGCCTTCACGAACTCGCGGCGCAGTTCATCCGGACCGCTGGCATGGTCCAAGACGACTCCATGCTTGTGGCAGCCCGCAACGTCCCTGATTGTCCAAGAGAAACGTTCGAACGGACGAACGACCGGACGGCCGGTGCGCTTATCAATATCTTCCATAACGCAGAGCGAGCAGAAGCGAGGTGCAGATCGTGATACTGTGCGGCCGCTGACAACCGAACCCCCAACGTTGATGCTGAACTTGTCATGCCGGTGGATCGACGCTTTTGCGAATGTGTCCGCCGACATGCCCGTATAGGCGCTGAGAGTTTCGTACACGGGATCGCTCGGCCGGTCGAAGCCCATGTAAGAGATCCCAAGATGCCGGACCATGGCTCGGGCATTGCCCGAGCCATTGATCGCAGCAAGACGAGCGATGATGCTGAAGATCGTTTCGGAGGATGCGACCTCCACAGGCTTCAACATCATTTGCCACCTCGTTTACGGTTGCGCTCACCGGCTTCGATACGCGCATCGGCGACAGCCTGGCGCGCAACCAGTTCCGCAAGCGGCACTACAGGCGTCAGGTCCTTCCAGTCGGCAGCCAGGAAGATGTTGTGATGCGGCTGGCATCCTGTCAGGAAATCGTAGCACTCAACGAAGTGCGCGAGACCGACAACGTCCGATCCGACTTCGATCGCAAAATCACAGGCCGTACGAACCAAGTCGATGATGGTGCCGAAGCCACCTTCGGAAGCGTGGATCAGGCGGTGCACGAGATCCTCGGTCAAAGCCTTGCGAACCTTCTTGACCTTGCGCCCCCCTACAACATCTTCCACCTCCATGTCCTGCAGAAGCGCCCCGTCGACCTTCATGCCGGCGTGAGTTTCGATAATGCCCTGTGCAATGACGCGAATGCGTTCGAGGTCACCGGGGAAGGTGACGCGCTCGAGTTCCACGACCAGGCTGCGGTTGCGGAGCTGGGGTTCGTGCTCGATGAACTTGGCTAGGGCGGGTACGCCGGCCAAGACGAGGTGGAGCGGCCAGTCTTCGATCTGCAGCAAGCTCTTGAGGATGTCGGCAAGGTTGCGGATGGTCGCCTTGTCGGTCTCCTTCAGAGCATGCTGAGCCTCATCGATGAAGAGCACCAGCACCGAGTACTCCTTGAGCACACGCTTCGCCAATTCGAAGAGATCGTACTCAGGAATGCGATCAGCATTGATGAGCGGATAGCCGGTCGCCTTGATGATCTTGGTCGCAAGCAGACGCAGCTTTAGCGGCTTGGGCATGTCGAAGTAGATCATGGGGCTGATCATTTCACCCTCATCGTTGCGATAAGGCTGAAGCTCCGCGCGTTTGAGGAGCGTGTTCTGAAGAGCCGTCGATTTACCGGAGCCGCTTTCGCCAATGACAAAGAGCGCGCGGCGACGACCAGAGGTGCCGTGCACGGATGCCGCAGCGTTCTCGACGATCTTGGAGACGGCACGCTCGACACGCTGGTGGCGGTCGGAAGTAATGTAGGCCGAGTAGAGACCGCCGCGCTTCTTGGCGCGATCGGCGGCTTCTGGAGTGAGGACCGACAGCAAACGCGCGGCGGCCTTGTTGAAGAAGTTCTTGGCGTCAAAATTGGTCATAGCGTAGCCCTCCTTTAGAGCTGGATGTCGCTGGCAGACTTGATAGTGACCGGGGCCGCGGAGGCGGCAGCGATCGGCGCGGGGGAGACGTAGCCGGCGATGCCGGTGATCGGATCGACGGTGAGGATTTCATCGTTGACACCGGGGATGCCGTGCATCAGCGGATCTTCGGCGACGATGAGCGGCACCAGGATCGGATCGCGGTCCTCCAGATCATCGATGAGCGTGATCGGGTCGAAGTAGCGGAGCTGGAGCTCTTTCATCTTGACCGCATCCATCGAAACGGTCGCAAGGTTGGCGCGAGCGCGGGCCGCATCGCCGGCGAGACGCAGGCGGTTGACTGCGTCGAGCATCGTGGAGAGATGAAGCTTGCGGTTTTCCGCATTCTCCAGTGCGACTTCGCGGCATGCACCCGTCCACTCCCAGATCGACAGGTCGTTCGGGATGGCGGCGGTCGCATCGACGCTCAGCCAGCCGGTGCCGTTCCAGACGCTGATCGTTTTCAGGTCGTACGGATCGACACGGATATCGACCGTGGCCTTGGTCTTCATACGCAACGCCTGGAGTTCGCGGGACTGATAGTAGATCCCGAAGCTTTCGACGCCGTGGTCGGTAACGATGCGCGTAACCTTGGAGCCGAAAATATGGCGGCGAATGCGCGACGGAGGCGGCGGCATGACGCCGTACACCTTGGCCAGACGCATCCAGGCGTTATGCGGCGTCTCACCGGAGAGACCCTCGTGCGGGACATGATGATAGATATCGATGATTGCCTGGCCGAGGAGCGTGTTGACCTCGTCCATAGCCAGCGTCACGCGCTTCGTGGGATCAAGATCGCCCTTCTCGAAGATGTCGCCAAAGGTGCGGCCTTCGAACCAGTGCATGAACTGCTTCGAGAAGGTTTTGAGAACCGACTCGATGGCACCACGCATCTGGGGGCGGCCGGCCTGCGGGAACATGTGCATCATGCCCATGGCGCGGGTGACCGAACGAACACGGTAGTTGTTGAAGGCGCCGCCGTTATCGGTCACCAACAGCTCGGGCGTAAGATGATACGGCCACAGCGAGGTCGCACCACAAAGCTTGGCGAGATAAGCCTTGTCCGTCACCATCATCTCGATGGCATCGATGGCATGCTGTCCGTCAGCAGCGCCCTGCACAAAGCGTAGAGCAAGGATGCAGCGGGTCGCCACGTCAATTGCCACAATGACACGCATACGCGTCGATTTCAGCTTCGCGCGCTGCTCGGCAGTGAGATGGGCGACCATGCCGAGCCAGCCGACCCACTGGAGCAGATCGATCGTCCACTCGTCCATTTCGACGCGTTCGCCGGGGCGCTGGACATCGACCCCCTTGGAGCTGATCTGGTACTTGCGCAAAGCAACATCCATACCCTCGCGGGCCTGGCAGACATGGAAGCCGTCCATGTCCTTGATAAGCTTTTCGAAGACCTTGCGGGTCGGCATCTTGTGCGGCAGGAGAGCGTTGGCTGCGCGGGCCGCGTTGAGCTCGTGGAGCTTAGCTTCGAGCTCGCGATAGAGCACTGCCATCGTCGGTTTGCGCGGATCCGCAAACTCAGCAGCCTTCTCCATCCAGACCAGCATGTCGCCCGCATCATGCACGCTGGGGCGACCCTTGGAGCCGCTGCAGCGTTTCACGAGAGACATGGGTTCGTAGCCGCCTTCGATGTAGCGCTTATAGATACGACGGAAATGACGCTTGCCAGGCAAGGTGATAGTGGTGCGCTTGCCGGCACGCTGCTTGCCGTCCAGCTCGGCCTGGATGAGCGGCATGATGCGGTCAAGCGATTCGTCGCTGAGCGAGACGCGCGGCAACTTGCGGTCGGCGCGGGCTTCTTCCTTCATGCGAAGTACGATGTCGCATGCCGCCGCGTAGTAGGTAACACGGGCCTGCTCGTCGTCTGAGAGATCGACGACGCGTGCTTCATCGAAGCGTGCGCGAGACTTTGCGCGACCTTCGGCGAAGTGATCCTGGTCGAAGTCCAACTTGCCGGAGTGGACGAGATCGTAGATCTGGTCGTGCGTGAAGAACTCGCGCATGGCCGTGTTCTCGCATGGGACGAACACCTGCCCGATATCCGTCACCTGGTATGTGCGGTATTTGGTCTTGTCGATGATGATGAGCGCCGTCGGTGCGAAGTAGTAACGCTTGCTGGCGTCGACGAAATTGCGGGTAAAATTGGTCATGTCTGATCTCCTTTCGATCAGTTGATGTTCAGGGAAAGAGCTGGGTGGGCGGTGGCCGCGAACGGCATGCAGGCGTTGTCCAAGAAGGGCTTGCGACCGCGGCCGTGGTAATCGCCGAAAGCGTTGCGTCCGACCGGCGAAGTGAGCGAGCGCAATTCCTCCTCTGCTTCCTCGAATAGGTGCGGCCAGATCGAACGGCGGCGGCGTTTCAAGTTCTTGGAACGGGGGCGGGGCGTTTGGGCGCGCAAACTCTCCCAAAATTCTTCCAGGCTCTTCTGATCACGCATTGCTTTTGTCATCCCGTCAGCCTCCGCGTCGGTCATGCCGGACGAGCGGTATTCAACGCCGCCTTCGATGGTGCGGATCGCGGTCGAAGCAGCGTAGCTGGACGGAGAAACCGTAGGCAGGCTGGCAGTTTCGATGAGCAGATTCGTCATGTCTGATCTCCTTTCGATCAGTGAATGTTGATGATGAACTCGAGCGACTGAGCCGCCTTGGCGCGGGCGCGCTCGTATTCGCGCAGAGCGCGGCGGAAACCATGCGGGCCGGGCAAATCGTCGTTCGCGGTCGTGAAGCCGGAATTGAGGAGCACCGTCTTGACCTTCTTCAGAAAGTCTTCGAGCAGATCGTCGCAGCGGAATCCCTTCGGACGATTTGGGTCGTCCATCACCGAGCTTTCGAGCGTCAGGTAGATGCGGCACGCCTGGGCGAGGATCTTCGTGCTGCGTGTGAACGAGGCCTTGGTCTGAGCGCCGTGACCGACGCCACGCATCTGTTCAAGCATGCGAAGAACGGCGGTGCCGTGGATGAAGTCGGCCGAGCTGATGGAGTGCGTAGGCGTAGTCATGGAAGGATTCTCCTGTCCGATGGGGGAATTGGTTTCCGAAGCCGCCGGAGCGGCTGCGGACTTGTTCGGGGCGGCGCCAGCGAGGCGACGAAGCAGGCGGGAAAAAGCGGTCATTGGGAGCACCTGTTAGTTGGAGGTTGCGCGGCGGAGGAAGGAGAGGTCGTCGATGCGGCCTGTACCGACGGGAACCAGGACGGCTTCGTCGATGAGGTTCCAGAGCGCGATACGGCGGCCGGCAGAGCACTTCGCGCCCTGGAGAAGATCGTGGAAGCGGACCGAGCCATTGGTTGCGGAGACCAGTCCGAACGCCTCGAGGTATTCGGACTGATTGCGCATGCGTCGGGCATGCAGCTTCCAGCCGGCATTGAACGCTGCGTCGTGGTTCGCGTAGACTTCGGTGACGAGAGCGACGCGATCAGCGAAACCGCCGATGCCCTGGGCCTGCACCGCCGCCAACGTGTCAAGAATGCCGGAGCTGCGCACTTTCGACACGGGCTTGACTGCGACGGCGATACACGTTCCGTCGGCAAGGCGGATCCAGAAGTCGAACGTGGTCTCGTGAACCTCGCCGTGCTGATCCACCCATTCGACGCGTGGCCACTGGTCACGGATTTCAACGATGTCGCGGCGGCTCATCGCGATGACGATGAAGCGGCCCTCGATCGTGCTTTCCATCACGAGCTGGCGGTTGAAGTCGGCATAGTTCATCGCGCCGCGGAAACTTGCGGTGCTCACGAAATCTACGTCGCGGGTGCCGGTCGTCGAGCCGGGCTCGATCCACACCTCACCGGTGGGGGAGCCGTCCTTGGGCATCTGAATGACGCCGAAGTGGTTGCGGTCCGGTACGAGGTACGTGGTCGTATCGGGAATGGTGTTGTCCATAGTGACACCGGCACGGGTGTAGAGCACGCGCTTGAGCGCGGCTTTGGCCTTACGCATCAGGTTCTCCATCAAAGTGGCGAAGGAATTGAGGATGGTCGTCGAGCGGAGGCCGCCAATTGGCAGGCGTCCCTCTCCGGGATTGCGCTCCGCACTCGGCGCGAGCGGTTTTCCCGGACTGCGTTTCGCTCCGGTCGCGAGACCGTGGTCTAGGGTGGTGCCAAGGGCGGTTTTGGTCGTCGTGTTCATTTCGTGCTCCTTTCGAGGGCGCAGTTCTCCCGTCGCCGGAGTGGGCCGGACGCTTGAGGGGAGGTTTTGAATGGGGAGGAGATCTAGCCGGGGTCGGCTAGCAGTTGCGGCGAAGGCGTATCGTGCGATCCGGCATCATCTCGAAGGCGGCGAGTACAGCCTGCATGACGACAGCCTCGAGCTCCTTGGAGCGGATCGAACGCTTTCCACCCTTCGTCGCTGCGGTCTGCGCCGCGCCCGCGCTTTTCACGCGCCGACGGAAGGTGGTCTCCGACGGAACGATCGCGATGCCGAGACCTTCCTTTAAAGCCGTCCATTGGAGCTGGCGATGATAGTCACGCACGGACTGGCGACGGGCATTCGTCAGGCATTCCGAGACTGCCTCGTTGAGAAGCGCCAGCATCTTCTCGCGCGTCTTCTCGACGTTACGACGCTCCAGACGAAGGCATGCACGAGCAATGCGGCGATGAACTTCGGGCGGGGTCGGCTTTGCGAAGGGAACATCGGCATTGGCGAGGTTTAGGTGCGTAGTCATTGGCGCTCCTTTCAGGACGACCGTGGTATTCAGATGGAAACCGTCCCCGTCAGGCAGGCACGGCAAAGGGCATGCGTGTTCGTTCTGCGACACGGCAGTTCTCCTTGCAGGATTGGGATCGGGGTAAGTTAGAGGACGTGCAGGCTACCGAGCGGGGCGCGGGAGACCGTGCCAACTATTCGATCCGCCTTTGCAGCCAGTTCATGAGCGAAAATCGCCTTGACGAATTTCGGATTGCGAGGATCCGCGACGAGTGGTTCGCCACCGACGCGTGAGGCAGCAACATTGCGGATCTCCACCGCGAAGTTGGACCATTCCCGGAAAGTGGGAACGCGTTGGGGACGACGGCTGAGACTTGCAATGAGGCGGATCCGCATCACCACTTCCTGGTGGCGCTTCGCCGACGTCATATTGCGTTTCGTTAGTAACTGCGAAATCTCGGTCAGCATGAGGACGTGCGTGCCACTCACACGGCGCCCAAACCGTGCTTTCAGGAACTCGACAAGCGCTGGCTTGAACGTGTCCAGTTCAGTGATATCGAACATCTTCATCTGCGTACTCCTTACAAACCGCGATGAGCGTGTTGCTCAGCGTTGAGGGATTGGTAGCAGTGCATTTGCCTGCTCGTCTACAAGGAAAAAGCCAGCAAATTCCGGTCTTTAACACCTGTTGCATTGAGCGATGCAACAGGTTTTCGGGCCCAACGAATCCATGTTCGTTTCTGGGTTTGTTCTTTTTTGCGCAGGAGTTTAGGAATTTATTCCTTTGCCGGTTTCTTGGCTCAGGACGAGGGGGTTTTTACCCGCGACCGCGCGATCAGTTGGCCTGTGAGCCTATCGCCCGAAACGGGCTATGTATTCGCGCTATCTTCATCGGAAGGATCCGTGTGTTGAAGAACTCGCGTATATAAGGACGCCGACTGTCGCGGGCGTCAATGTCCGCATTTTAGTAAAATTTTAACTATGGTTAACGCGGCGATTTCCCGGCAACCCGATCAGGGGCTGTTCGCCGCTTTGGCTCGGCGGAGCGATAGACAGCTCTAACTCTTGATACACGCCGAATCCGTTTGTCTCATGCGAAGCACCCGGCGACGATTCTCGGATATCCAATCGAGACGAGGGCTTACGCAATGTACATCGAGAACAGATTCCGCGAGATTGAAGATGCACTTCGGCCGCTGCTGAAGGTGCTCCGCCTGGTGCCAGTACGCGACGAGTACGGACCGTATCATCGGATTTCGTTTCATCGACCGGGCGAGGGCGATTGGCGATCGCCGGTCATGATCATGTTCCCGAACGAGTATCAGACGCAAAAGGCCGAAGCGGAGTGGGAGGATGCCTATGGGGGGATCCAAGACTTCTCCGTCTACGACATCGGAACGAACGGCTGGCAGGCGTATAGATCTCACGGTATCGCCCACGGTCCGATCCTTGGCGGCAAGGACGCAGTTTTGAACCGCACCGCTACGGACCTTCGTGACTACGATCTGCGGCCGTTTGCGAAGGAAGTGCCATTCGTGATCGACAACTCGTACCTAATCGAGGGCTGGGAGAAGCTCAATCAATCCATCTATAACTTTGGTGTCACGGAGATGGAATGCGCCCGAGACGAGACCGGCGAATCCTTGACCTTTGAGTATGCGGGGCATGAGTTCGTTCTTGCTTATCCGGAAGATGGGAACAAGGTTATTCTAACCGTGGACGGCGAACTCGCCGGCGACCCATTGAAGCGTGACCAGAATGCCATCCGAATGTTGTTGGTTTCGACATTCATGGACATCGATCGACGGTCTCGCCCGACTATCTAATCGATATCGTGGTCATCAAAATCGGAGTCATATGGGCCGTATGGGCTTGGGAGGCCGAACTCCCTGGCCCACGCTTCTCTTAACTCGATCGCTGGATGCACGACCTGTCGAAGCGTCTTGCGTGGCTTGATTGGAACTAGCCGGGGATGAATGCCATAATATGAGTTCCCGAGTTTGTATCCGGCTGGAATCTCCGGAAGCAAAGGCTCCGACAGTGCTTTGGCGAAGTCGACCGGCCTGCCGGTCAGAGACGAGTAAATCGCGAGACCTATCATCTTGGCAACTGCTGGCGGCATCGACGAGGTCCCATTGAGTTCCTGTTCCAACGTCGCCCCTTGAATTGCCCAGCCGTGAGGATGCCCTTGGATCGTTTGCATCATTTTGATGGTGAGAGGAATTAGCTCGCCCGTTTTAACTCGAGGGTCGCTTGAGAAGCCCAATCCAAGTTTGGCCCACTCCTCAACGTTCCTTTCGTCGTCCGGTCCTTTGAAAAAGGGAGGCGCGATCTGGCCGGCGCAAAGGCTCAGCCACGTTGAATACCGTCGCGCCGCCGATGTGCGACCAAAGTGAGAGAGCTCCTTTTCGACCAGCTCGCCGATTACCTCGGGAAGAAAGCGGCGCGGAGCATCGGAGAAGGCTGGAAGGATAGGTTTGTCTATACCGCTGCGCACGCCGGTGATCACGCCGATCGTTCTGGACTGGGCAAGTCCGAAGTGGGCGGTATCAAGTGCGTGCCATGCTACGTCGAATCCTTCCCCGGCAAGATCGCGCTCGATTTCCGCACGGCAATGCACGGCTTTGTCTTCCAACATTGATGAGTGGACTTCGAAGAAAAACGCCTTTGGTCGCACTGCCGCGGTGGCAGCCAGGGAGCGCTGATAAAAAGAGCGTTGGTAGTCTTCAGACGTGGAAAATGGGCGCCAGACCGGAAGCGCAGTTATCAAATCGACTTGTTCTGTACAAAGTTTCTTTAGGTGCCATGCAGCGGGTTCTGATGCCAACGGCCACGATGGCCGATTTATCTGCACTGTCGCGAACGCACTACGCCAGCTCTCGTACAACGCCACGGTTCTGTATCCCGCGCTTTGCAAGCCAAGCGCTGCGCAACCGATGCCCGCTCCGAAATCGATGAACGTCAGATCGGCGTTTGCACGGCTAACTGGCGCTCTCTCGGTCGAAAGTGGGACGGCGACTGAGCGGCGGCCTGCGAGAAATTCGATCGCGGGCCGGACATTGTGCAAGTGGCCGGCTGAATTCTCGATATCCTCCCGATACAGCGGCGAGGTTTCAAGCTTCCGCAGAGCATACCAAGCGAACGCGATCGACGCCTGAACGTCGTTGACGAGAGCCAGATCGATCATGCTCGCCAAATCGGCATGTTGGTCGCCAAACAAAATCACAAACAGGGTTCGGGTGACGTTTGCACTGGAACGTATTGGCTCTAACAGGGAAGCTTCAGAGCACGGCTCTTCACAATCCATCGATGGGAGATAAACCACCACCTCATCAAGGCACTTTAGCAACTTCGAAGCGGCGTCCTCGAGTGCCGCAGTGAGGTCCGGCCCCGCAATGCGTCCAGCCGTCTCGAGCGTTTGACTCCGCCGTACGTCGCGCGCTTCTCCAACGGGAAGCCGGGAAAGGAAAGTATCCTGGCCGAGTTTTTCAACAAGCTCGGCATCGACACTTCGGCCCGATTGAAGGCGTGAGAAGAAGTCGCACCTAACTTCCTCGTCGCTATCAACCAAGCGATCGAGCACTTCGGATTGTAGGCCGGCATCCACAGTCGCCTGGGCGTTGTCACCTAAGCATGCTTTGAGCGATATGGCGGTGGTGGCCTCGCGCGGCGACATCCCGATCTCCGATACCAGCCATTCCTTGGTTCGCTCTTTCGTCCATTCCTGAGTTGTTTTCGTGGACTCTACAAGTTCTGCGGTTTCAACAAGGCACCGGGTCAGGTTCGATCGTGCCTTGAGCAGCGCCGCTTTAGCTCTCGTAAGGCGTCTCAGCCGGGCGTCGGCTTCTTTTCTCTCTGCTTTCGCCCTGGACTTCTCATCAGATGGTGCGGTCATTGCGGTCTCCTGTTGGAGACCTCTTACAAAAATCACATTGCGCTTCTCCCAAAAGAAAAGCTCAAGTTGTAGTCGTCAAGGTCAAGGTTCGGTAAGTGGCAAGGGACTTGATCGTGCTGCGCGAAATCCGCGGCGCCGGATTCCTACTGTCTTCGTGCATCGCTGAAAGAGGTCCACGTATGTCTTCGGCCTCGAATTCCGCGACAACGCCCGCGGTGGATGGGAC
Source organism: Martinezella tropici (assembly GCA_000799755.1). GTDB lineage: Bacteria > Pseudomonadota > Alphaproteobacteria > Rhizobiales > Rhizobiaceae > Rhizobium > Rhizobium tropici_A. The sequence goes on along the minus strand of JUHI01000001.1, from coordinate 490,603 downwards.
TTGACCTCCTATAACGCAATTTCGATATATGGTCCGCGCCGGCCGGCTGCATCCCTTCCTCTTTAACAGCGAGCTTCGATGGACTATCAGATTGATGTGGCAGATGACGTTCGCATGGCCGAAATCGAGGCATGGTTGGATGCGGAACAGGTGGCATACGATATTGCCGCGCGCAAATGGAATGAAAGCGATTGGCAGGAGCCTCATCCGGTCGAGGGGTTCCGATGCAATTGGGACTCCGTCAAGAGGGCTTGGCAGGAAGGTTCGTCAACAATCCATGTACTCATCGTCAACGACGCGGCGGTTGGGTTCCTCGATGGAACCAACATCCTCGAAATCAGGCCAGACGTGCGCGACAAAGGTTACGGCCGCATTCTAGCTGGTTTCATGGAAGGGTGCGCGCGTGCGGAGGGGCGCTCCGTCCTCGAGATCGAAATTGCGCCGAGAAGCGCCAAACCATTCTGGAAGCGCATGGGCTTCATCCCTGTTGAAGAAAGCCGCGTTGTGAACGGACTCTATGCGTTCAAAGTCTTGCAACGCAATTTCGCTCTGGGTCGTGGCGATCGCGTGCCGTACTCGATCTCGTTCTTTGAGCAGGAAGAGCGGTTTAAGGAAAATCCGACGCCTTTATCCGAACACGTGGGTGAGGGTGAGCGTCTGCCCGATGGTACGATTCAGTTGCCTGAGCGCGTCTTCTGCTTCAACCCGCTGAACCCGCGATACATCGACTACTTCGTGAAGGTTGAGGTGCACGGCGCGGAAATCCTCTACGACAAAGCCAAGTATCCGGAGAGCAAGAAAATCGGAGTGGAGTGCGATCTGGGAGGGATCTTCTTCATTGAGCGGATCGACCTGTGACGACCTAGTCTGATAGCTCCTCCCGCGTAGCGAGCATCAAGTTCGACTGTCGGCGACTTACTTCCGGACCGATTTCGTGCCGTTTCGGTCGGTCGGTCGCAGAGAGCACGTTGTCATCGTTCGCATTGTTGTCCATTCCCCAGCCGACGGGAGGGCCGAGTACCCATTCGTCTATCTGAGGGTTGTAGAGACCGGGCAAGGGGAAGTGGCGATCGATGAGCACGAAGTCCTTCACGTTCATCGAAGCAATTGGCAGGCCGTAGGCAATAGACATCGCCGCGATCATCGCGTCCGCGCCGAGCTTGATCTTCTCATTTTTGAGGTGTTCGCCCCATTTGTTTATTTTTGGTTGCGTTTCGAACAATTGCCTGAGGTGAGAGCAGGCGGCCATTTCTCCCAATATCCGCGATGCTGGCAAGTTCATCTCAAGGAAGTACATGCGCGTGTTCAAAAGCTTCTCAAACCAATCCAGAACAAAACATGCGGTCTCGGAATTCGAGCGCTCGCACAACCGTATTCCATACTCTATCTCGTAGACCGTCACCCACGATATGGCGACGGCTTCTGGCCCCAGGCGGCGGAACCAATTGATCAGCCACGTTGGCGGCTCGGGTAGATGCGCGATGCTGACAACGTTGGTATCGAGTATGACTGCGCCCATGATTTGCCGGGTCCCGCGTGGGTCGATCGATATGGACCTAGGCTAAGGCGTCGGCATTTGCTAAGTGTTTAATTATTGAGTCCTTGGAGACACTCGATGGAATCTCGGAAAATCTGGACCGCAAAAGACGCGCAAGGAGACTTCGAGCGACTGCTTGACGCTGCCAGAAAAGTTGGACCTCAAGAAATTCAGCATGATACAGGCGTTTATGAGCTTCGAGTGAGGCTCGATAGAACCAAAGGCGAAGCGGCCGACTTCCTTGCTCGGCGTTCCTAGCCACGGATTTTCTGCGCGTTCTGGTAAGGATTCGTTAAGCATGAAACCCGTTTCATCCTGAAATACGATACCTACGAGTTCATAAACCGACCGGTCGGTCAGTCCGCCCCCTTCAGCTTCAAATTCCATCTTATGCTTCGAATAGACCACAGAGCACCGTCCGGCGCCTGCCTGGTGGAAGATCAGTACGCCTGCCTAGTCTCCCGGCTTTATGGCAGGGGTGCGGCCAGCGCGACGGCTTTTGATGAAGGTAGCGATCAGCTCGGCGGTCAGATTGGTGGCCTGGTCAAACGAGTCAATCAAGTCGAAAAACCATTCGTCGGGGCGGGAGGCATCCGTTCCTAGCAAGTGAAAAAAGAGTGTAGGGGTGTCAGCGCGAGACCACAGGCCTGTTTTGATGTGCAGCGCGGAAAGATGTACGTATGACGAACCATCCTCATACGCTTCCGTCAGACCCGGATATTGTTCGTTGAGCTTGCGATGAAGAAAAGCGTCGGTGAGGGGGTGGTTGTCCCGTGATCGAAGCTTGAGGTAGCTTTGGTCATTCATCAGCCAAGTGCCCGCGGCCTCTACATCGGCAACCAGCGATAGCCCGAAGATGCGCATGGCGGTGTCGAGTTGAAGCCTTACCAGAGCGGCAGCGGCTAACGTGTTCCGTGTTCGTACAAGGGCGCAGAAAGCGTGGCTCAGCGACGCCGTCTTCTTGATTGCCCCAAGCGCGTACCATTCCACGTCTGCAATAACGGTACCTTGAGGGCCAAGATAGTCTGTAGGAAGGTCCGACAGAGCTCGTGCGACACTCTCAATCCTAGAAAGGCGTTTATCAAGGCCGACAGTGTCGGAAATCGTCGCGTCCACTTGGATCGCCTCCAGCGCTACGCCGCGCACATTATTCAAAAAAGTGTGACGAGAAAGCTCGATGCACAATGCATCTCGGTTCAACACGGCTTCAGTGTAAATTCAAGGCAGAACTTCTGTTGGCCGGTTGTGTGGCATGATCTCACCGCACAACATATTATCGCCGCTCTATTTTAAAATTCCAATTGACGCCAAGAATTTTGTTCGTATTTTGTTCACCATGATGATCGCTCTCCTACGAATACGTCGAATACGTTGAGTCCTTAGCGCCGCATGACGCGGCTAGGGTCAATCATTGTTCGGGTATCGTTATGAGCCACCAGCATTTTGAAATGCCGCAGGCGCTCCATGCTGCGTACAAGCATGCCATTTCCCAAAAATTCTACCCGCTCGGCACCGTGAGGTGTTCCGGCGACGTGATGTTCCGAACTCAGGGGGCACGCGATCTTGGTTGCCTTTTAGATGTCGACGACGACATCGTTGCGTGGCTGTGCCTCCCGATCGAGTTCCCGACGTGCGATGGCGTCCACGTCCCGGATTTCATGGTCGACTACAGAAACGGTAGGCGCGAGTTCCTCGATGCCTGCGATCTGGATGGAGACGCTGCTGTTTCCGAAGGCGCCGCCTGCAGTCACATCCACCACCGTTTCATTTCTCGCGGGGAAATTGAAGAAGGATGGCGGTTGGCGAACGCGAAAGACATGCTGCGCTACGCACATTATCGAACGCCCTTGAACGACAGGCTCCGCATGCTAGCCGTCTTGGACGAGGTGGGCTCGATGGCTATCGGTGATTGCATGAACCTCTTCAGGGAGGTTCAGCCGATGACCGGGATTTCGTGGATGATCCTCAATCGCCTGATCTCTGTAGATCTCGACGAGCGCATGCTTGGACCCGAGACGGTGCTCCGGCGTTTCGTTGCGGGAGGTCCAAGATGATCGACCACCGCAGGGGACCAAGCATGCAGCCAACTTTGGAGCGCCTTGCCTATGGTGTCGCTCTTAAGCACGCCGTCCGCCTCGGCGGAGGCGTCAAGGTGCCCGATCACCGGCAGCATGTCGTCGTGCTACGCCTCCCAATCGGGGCGAACTGCAAGGAGTACGAGAGGGCCGCGCTTGATCTCGTGTGGCGGACCACCGAGCTATCGAACGTCGACGCGGTCTGGCCACGGGTCGATCGACGCGGCAAGCTCCAACTTGATTTGGTGCTTGATGCCATGAACGGCCGAGGGTCATTTGTGATCATTTGGCCGCCGGGCCACGATCTGCCCGAAGAGTTCGACGTTGCGGCTGATCAAATCATCGACGTCGATCCCGTCAGGCCCTATCACCTCGTTGCGGCTGCAAAGTCATTGTCAGGGCAGGTTCTCGGACTCGCCGACGCCAAGGCTCTCCTTGATTTTCCTCTCACTTCGATGTTTGCGGCGCTGCGATTTGGCAGGCCAGCCGAGGATGCGCTCGCGCGATTGCGGCGGATGTCGCAACTTTCTGTCCCGAACACTGAGAAACCAAATCTGGAGAATTTGGTCGGATATGGCGACGCCAAAGTTTGGGGGCTCTCGCTTGCCAAGGATATTCGCGACTGGACAGAAGGTCGTCTTTCCTGGAGCGACATCGACCGCGGTTTACTTCTGAGCGGGCCGCCGGGCACTGGCAAAACTATGTTCGCCGCGGCGCTCGCGACATCTTGCGGCGCCCATCTCGTCGCGACTTCGGCTGCACGCTGGCAATCTGCGGGCTATTTGAGCGATACGCTGACAGCCATGCGCCGAAGCTTCGACGAGGCTATCTCCAACAAGCCGTCGATCCTTTTTCTTGACGAACTCGATGCCATCGGGGATCGCGCTCGGTTGGGGAGCGATGGGCACGAGCTCTACTGGACGCAATGCATCAACCTGCTTCTCGAACTGATGGACGGTCACACCAAGCTGGAAGGGGTGGTGGTCGTCGGCGCGACCAATCATCCTGAGGCGATCGACGCGGCGTTGTTGAGACCCGGACGACTAGATCGGCATTTGAGGATCGGGCTACCCGACCTTGGCGAGCGAAAGCATCTCGCACGGACCTATTTTGGTAAACATCTCTCGGCCAAAGATGTAGATAGCATCGCCGCGGTTACGGCGGGTTTTACCGGGGCGACATTCGAGCAGGCCGGGCGCCAGGTAAGGCGCGAAGCGCGGCGTTTGAAATCTGAAGTCAGCATCGAGATGATCATGCGTGCCCTGCCGCCGGCGCGAAGGCTTGAGGGCCCGCGACGAAGGCTGATCGCTGTGCACGAAGCGGCTCACGCCATTCTAGCCCTGCACTTGCAGCTCGGCACGCTGGACCATGTTGTCGTGCTAGACGCTGCCAGTGGTCCACAGCCGGTTGGTTTCGCCAGGCTGATGGTCAAGGACGACAACGAAATGGATAGGCAGCTCCATCTCGATCGAATTGCGTTCTATCTTGCAGGAAGAGCAGCCGAAGAAGAGCTGCTGGGGACGGCATACGTCGGAGCCGGCGGAGGTCAGGGATCGGATCTCCAGATCGCAACCGACATCGCCACTGAAATGGAAATCTCTTTCGGCATGGGCGAGGGGCTGTCCTATTTCGAGGCTGGCACGCCTCTGCTCCGAGATCGCCTCCGTAGCAGCAATCCGGATATCGCCCTACGCGTCGAGCGGGTGCTCGTACGAGAAATGGCACGAGCCCGCGAGATCGTGAGGCGACGCCGCGCGGCGATCGAGGTGCTCGCTGAGCTCCTGGAAAGGCGGGGACATGCCGAAGGCATGGAGGTAGCGAAAATCTTGGCTGAAACGGAGGATCTTGCAGCATGAGACCGCCGTGGAAGATGATCGTTCGCACTCTAAAGCAGAAACCACCTCCGGTAGCCCGTCCCGCAGTGGCCGCTGCAATCTTGGAAGCTGGAGGGGTGCCACTCAAACTAAGACTAGCAAGGCGCAGCCTCTACCTTCTGTCGGTAACAGCCGAAAATGGGTCCCCGGTCGTTATCGAGACAGAAGGTGGTTTTGTCTGTCTCATTTCTCTCGATGATCTAGCTGAAGTCATTGTGGAGCCGTCCCCGTCCTTAAAGGAGGTGATGGAAGGAGCTGGCGTCACGAGGCGGGCACGACGCAAGATGTCTGAGCGGCGCGGTACCCGGCCACCTTGATGAATTTCTTCAGTCGAGACCGACCAAGCGGAACGCGTGGATATCTAGCTGCGTGGACAACTCTGGCCGTGATCTGTCTGGCCGGCTGTTCCCAGATCACATTTTATTGTCGTCGCCGCGCCGTAACAAAACGAGCTCTTCTCGCGTAGAGCTGAGTATCGCTATATTCACGACGATATAGCGATCCAGAGTTAAACACCCTCAACGCGTCCTACGTCCGGGCGCAGTGGGCTACGCGAGGAGATCACGACTATGGTCAACAGACGTCACGTTCTTACCGGTGCGGGGCTCGGCATCCTCGCACTTCGCTTCGGTTTCACAGGCAGGGCCATAGCCGCGGAAAGCTTTGCCGTGTCGCATACGGATGCGGAATGGCAAAAACTGTTGTCCGCGGATCAATATTCCGTTCTCCGCAAGGAAGGAACCGAATACCCGTTCACCAGCCCGCTCCTCAAGGAACACCGCAAGGGCAACTTCGCCTGCGCGGGCTGCGAGCAGGACGCATTTTCATCGACCACGAAATTCGAAAGCGGCACGGGCTGGCCCAGTTTCTGGGTGCCGCTCGATGGTGCGGTGGCAACGACGACGGATACCTCGTTCGGCATGGCCCGCACCGAGGTTCACTGCAGTCGGTGCGGCGGTCATCTCGGCCATGTCTTCGATGACGGTCCGAAGCCTACCGGTCTTCGCTACTGCATGAACGGCGTCGCCATGACTTTTCATCCGGCTTCGGCCTGATCGCACAGAGACCATTCCATGATCCTCTTCATCCTTGCATATCTCGGCGGCGTCCTGACGATCGTCAGTCCTTGCATTCTTCCGGTGCTGCCGTTCGTTTTCGCCCGCGCTGGGCAGCCTTTCATGCGTAGCACCCTGCCCATGCTCGTGGGCATGGCGGCGACATTTGCCGCTGTCGCAACGCTTGCCGCCTTGGGCGGCGGATGGGCGGTACGGGCGAACGAATATGGTCGCTACGCGGCAATGGCTTTGCTTGCGGCATTTGGCATTGTCCTGCTGTTCCCAGCACTCTCCGACCGTTTGACGCGCCCCATCGTTTCGCTGGGCGCGCGTCTTTCGCAGTCTGCCGACAAGGATGCCCGGACGAGTGGATCGACAATCGTCTCGTCGCTTCTTCTCGGTATTGCCACGGGTCTCTTGTGGGCGCCTTGCGCCGGCCCGGTTCTCGGCCTCATCCTCACCGGCGCTGCTTTGCAAGGCGCAAGTGTCGGCACCACGCTGCTCCTGCTTTTCTATGCACTCGGCGCGGCGACCTCACTTGCCCTGGCACTGCTCGTCGGCGGCAGGGTGTACCAGGTCATGAAACGGTCCCTCGGCGTCGGCGAGTGGCTGCGGCGCGGCGTAGGCATTGCCGTCTTGGTCGCTGTCGTCGCCATCGGACTGGGCCTGGACACCGGATTTCTGACGCGGGCCTCCGTTGCAAGTACGGCGTCGCTGGAGCAACGCCTGATCGACAGTCTCCAGCCGCGGCATCCATCCTCGGTCGTCATGAGCAAGAATGATACAGGCGCCATGATGATGAGCGGCAACCCGGCCATGATGAGCGGGTCGAATGCGATGATGATGCAGGCAAAACCGAAGGCTGGCGCCGACGTCCTCCCTGTCGAAGGCACCATGCCGTCGCTCGACGGTGCCGTTCAGTGGTTGAACTCGCAACCGCTTTCTGTCTCCGCGTTAAAGGGCAAGGTCATCCTCGTTGATTTCTGGACCTATTCCTGCATCAACTGCATCCGCGCCATCCCGTACGTTAAAGCTTGGGCTGAGAAGTACAAGGATCAGGGACTGGTCGTGATCGGCGTGCATGCGCCGGAGTTCGCTTTCGAGAAGAACGTCGACAACGTGAAGAAGGCGGTCGGCGATCTCGGCATCGCCTATCCGGTGGCGATCGACAACGACTACGCCATTTGGCGCGCTTTCGACAATCAGTACTGGCCGGCGCATTATTTCATCGATGCTCAAGGGCGCGTGCGGCATCACCATTTTGGGGAAGGCGAGTATGACCAGTCCGAGAGGGTCATCCAGCAGCTCCTTGCGGAGGCCGGCAAGTCAAACGTGGCCGGCGATGTCGTTGACGTGATAGCGACGGGTGCCGAAGCAGCCTCCAACGCGAGCGATGTCCAGTCTCCTGAAACCTATGTCGGCTGGCAGCGCTCGGAGCACTTCGTCGATGCCAAGGGCACCACCAACGACGCGCCGCACGTCTATACCGCCGCCGAACCTCGCCTGAACGAATGGGGACTGACGGGGAACTGGACCGTCGGCGCTGAGAACGCGGATCTGAACGACAAGGACGGCAGCGTGTACTTTCGTTTCCACGCCCGCGATCTGCACCTTGTCCTCGGCCCCGGCGTCGATGGCAGGCCCGTGCGCTTCAAGGTCACGGTCGATGGGAAGGCGCCGGGCGACAGCCATGGTGTCGATACCGATGCGGATGGGAACGGCACGGTGACCGGGCAGCGACTTTATCAGCTTTTGCGCCAGCGCGGGCCAGTAGCCGATCATACGTTCGAGATTCGCTTCCTCGATCCCGGCGTACAAGCCTACGCCTTTACCTTCGGCTGACGGAGACTGCGCATTGGGCGCTCGCAAGGGCGGGGACAGGCTCACGAGGACTAAGCCTGATCCCGTCAAACTTAGATTTGTTATCGCGCACAGATCAAAGACGTGAGCGAGCCGGCGGACCCATCGAATCCTTCAACTAGCCCTGCCATTGCATCATCCATGAACCCTGACCGACGGCGCAGTCCCTTGGCTATTCCAAGACGATCTTCGACATTCTGCTCTTGACTGAGCTTGGCGGTCAAATCGGCTGTTTCGATCCTGACGCGAAACCCGCGAATGAGTGCAGACCACGCCGCATAGGTTTCGGTAGCGATTTCGTGGAACTGCCAGCCGCCACCCGGTTCGAGCTTTTGGACCAGGTCTCTTATCTGGTCTCGAAGCTCGGTCGTGTTCAATGGCGTCACGCGCCCGGTCACGACGAGGTTCAGGTAGTTGTATGTCGGTGCGGTCCGGCTCCGGTCGGCGTCCCTGGTGGGGAAGCGGCCCTCGTACCAACTGGGCGAGATCGCTGTCGATGGCCCGTGAAAACATACGGTGACGAAAGGATCCGTCTGCATCGTCTCGAACGCCGGATTTGCCACGGCAATATGAAACTCCAGGCTCTCAGAGCCATCGGCGCCAGTGCTCAAGGTTGCCGGCGCGTGCACAGCGAGCGGAGAGGTCGGGCCGTTGACCATGATGGTCGCAAAGGGGAAGGCTGAAACCATGGCTGGGATCAGGTCGGGCTCGTTGAGCTTGAATTCGGCGTAGTGCATGAATCACCTCGATCCGAGCAATGGTGATATCGCATCGATCAGGACGCCGAGCGCGGATGCATCCTTATCGTCATCGCCAGATGCCTCGAACTCGGCGAGTTCAATGCCGACGATCTGCTGTGCCGGAATTTTCTCGAATATGGTGCGCAGCGTCTTCGGCAGCAGGCCATCCCGCACGGCGTAGGCGGCAGGTACGAAGCCAGGTTCCATTGAATCCCAATCGATATGGATCCATACAGGGCGATCGCCGATAATCGACAGGATCGAGTCCGGATTAGTTTGCGTCGGTGAAAGGGATCGGACACCAGCGCGCTCGAGCAGTCTAGCTTCCACAGGATCGATATCTCTTGCTCCTGCAATTACGATCCTGGTGGGATCCACGCCTTGGCCAAAGCCGCTTTCCCAGAAACCACACACCGCGGCGAGGACCATGCCACCCAGGTATCCGCTCTCGGTGGTGTCCGGCGTATTGAAGTCACCATGCGCATCGATCCAGAGGATTGTCGCTTCGGGAAATAGACGCGCAACAACCGGCAATGTCGCCAAGCTCGCGGAGCAGGTGTTCATGGCCATCAATGGCGTGTTGCCGCGGCCGAAGATATCGACCACCTCGGTCTGGAGCTTGGACAGACTGTCGCGCGCGTCCGGCAGGCTGTTCGACCAGTCGTCCTGTTTGGCCGGTGACGGCGTTCCGATGGAGCACGCAGACAGTCCGGTTAGATCCTGAAGGGCCTTCGCCGTCTTGGCCGCGCCCGTGATGGCACCAGGTGTTCGGTCGGCGATGCGTCCCTGCGAAACAATTATCTCGAACGTCAAATCCATACTCCCTGCTTAAGCCTGCCGGCGGCCAGCCGCTGTTGCGCCGCTAAGGTGATCGCTATATTCCAACGGATATATCGACCAGCACGGCGGTTGCAACTCAGAAGTTTTCGGCCGCAAGCACATAGAGGCGTTCATGTCCGACCCGAAGATCCACCTTTTTTCCTACGGCACTTTGCAGTTGGAAAACGTCCAGATGTCGTCGTTTGGGCGGCTCCTCACCGGGCGACCTGACGCCATGCCGGGTTTCCGCAAAGAGATGGTAGAAATCACCGACCCTGATGTGCTCGCGAAGAGCGGCGAGCGGTTTCACCCGATTGTTATTCTGTCGGACAGCTACGGCGACGCGATCGCCGGCACAGTCTTCGATATCACGGCTGCTGAGCTCGAGGCTGCGGACGCTTACGAGGTGTCCGACTACAAGCGGATCGAAGTTGTGCTCGCCTCGGGCACAAAAGCCTGGGTCTACGTAAAGGCGTGAAGCGACACCGCCTCAGACTGCTCCCTCGCGGCCGGCGCCCGGCAGTTCCATCGTCATCAGGGCTTGTTCGACACAGATCAGATCGAGCGAGGACAACGTGAGAGCGGGACACCGGTTACGATCCACTTTTTGGATCGATAGAACCAAAAAGTGGATCGATAAACGCAAAGTTTTCGTCCCTTCAGCTCGACGCTCCTCCGTGCGGATAATGAAACCTTCTATAGCGTGGCGACATTAGGCATTTCTCTGCGCAGAGACACTTGAACGAGGAGGATATTTCTCTCCAGACGGGTGCCGAGACACGTCCAACACGACTACATCTATGAACGCTCGCAGTTCCGCCGGCATCGTTTCCTCAATCCGCGTGCGAAGATCACTCGCGGTTCGCAGATCGTGGCCGACGCGATCGGCGACTTTGACGTCAGGTCCAAACCAGAAAACCAAATACACGCCTTGGGACTCAGCATCGTGATGGGTGGCGTAGCGTTCGTTTAATTGCTCCGCGGCGGCCGAAAATAGTTTAGGGTGCCACTGCCCCTTTGCTTCAACCACGAGAAGACGGCGCCGTCCCTCGATCATTGCGGATGCTGTGAAATCACATCGATTACTGTCCGCCATGTGATGCTCGATCACGATTGGCATGTTCATGGCCGTCATACGGTGCCTCAGTACGTCCACAACGCGATTGCGCGCAGTGTTTTCGTCGACGTGCAAGTCGTCACGGTAATAAGTTTCGAGCGCGTCAGTCTCCGCAGTACGAAGCCAATCCTGAAGATTTTCCAGCTCTTCCACCATGAGTGCCCGCAAATCTTCCACGCTTGCGACGCCTGCGACGTCGAACAGCGATGAAATCTCCCTGGCAGTCGGTGCAGTAAAGCCTGAAAGCGCCAATTTTTTGAGAGTTTCCGCACGCATCGTCGATAGTGCCTCGTCGAAACCGGCGAACCGCCGATCGGCAATTAGTCGATCAAGCACCGGTAACGCGCGATCAGGAGCGTCGCGACTTATCCTCCAAACCTCGTCTCGCAGGAAGCGGTAGGCGCGCTGTTCATCTGGATCTCCTGTGCCCCAGGTATTGGGAAGGTGAACCTCTGGCCACTCCTCGACGAAAGCGTCGAGGATCTTGTAAATCTTTTCTGCAGAAAGGCCTGGCCAGCCCTTGTTCCCGTCGCTTAGGCGCCCGGCTTTGTCATCGATGGCGAAAATTGATTTAGGGTCGAACCTAAGATCGTCCCATCCGTCGTTATCCTCACTTTCAAAGAAAAACCTCCTGATCCTCCAGAAGCGCCTGTCCAAATGGCGATCGTTAGCTTCGGCAGCCATTTCGCCATCCGACCATGCCTCAGCACGCGCGCGCTCGCCAATCAGTGCCAGAAGGCTATGGCGATCTTTCGTCATTATAGCCAAGTTGAACAGTGTCTCCTGAGCAGAGGCGGGCATGTCTGGGAATCTCCACAACCATTCCCGCGCCAGTTCCGAACGAAACGTCGAGCACAATTGCGTTCTGACGAGCCACCAGACGTGCGTGAATCCTTCCCTCGGCCCCATCAGCCCAGGTTCTATGTAGCCCCGAGCAAAGGCCTCCACGTCGCTGACGGTTTTGAAAAGACGTTTTTCGAGCTCATGCTCGAATCCTTTGAATTCGCTTTCGTCCATCCAGCCAGATCTGTTCGCTTCCACATAAGCGGCAAGCAGAAACGGCGTGTCGATCCGGTCCAAAGCCCCTCCCTCACAGGAGTGGATCCAAGTCGATGCAAAAGCAGCGCGTGCGCCTCGAAGATTTCGCCCAACAGCGAGCTGGGCCAATGATGGCACGGCGAGATGGTGGAGACAGTTTTTTAGACAATTCTCGGCAATCACTTTTTCTCCGTTTGAATCGGAGAGGCTCGCTCGGTCGGAGAGATATCGGTTGGTGAAATAGTTGACCCATCCCCAGTCTCGACCGCTTTCTATAAGTTCACGTTCTTGAAATAGCTTCGCCTGATACTGAAGCTCTTGCTGCCTGTCTTTCCTCTCCCTCCGACGGAGACGTCTGCTTTTCGTCGACCGATCCTCTGCGAACTGCAGTCGGAAGCGCCTCTCTCGCCGCGCCCATTCCGCCGCGAAAGTCGGCTTTTGTGCTGCTTGCTCTCGCAGACGCCGACGGCGCTCATCCGGGCCTTGGTTCTCGCCTGAGGAGCGCGGCCGATGCCATAGGACAGCCCAGACATGCACGTTGTTGATTTCGAACGCGTAGTCAGTCAGCAATCGGTCATCGTCGCTCCTCAGCAACAATCCACTGTGGTGATGACCATCCCAAAGGCTCCATCGAATATCCCATGCTGTGTCAATGCTGTCGGCATTGATGAACGCTAGCCTATGTACATAGTGGCGAAGTCCGTCGTCGTTCACGAGTAACCGAATTGCGGCGTTGGTCTTGGCGTCTCCCTGATGTTCATACCAAAGCGCCCGGATCCACTTCCAAACATTTTGCGGATGGTGTGGACCCACTATGTCCGTGAAATAGCGGTCGAGCAGTCGTCCAGCGACAATGCTCACGCCGCGCCTGCATTGACAATCGTGGTTTGGTCGACCGCAAGAACAAGCGAGGTTCTCTGTTAGTCTATCTAGTTGAAGAGCTATCCGTTGGGGTGCGAACTTCGCCAGGACATTCTTGAGCTCGAATGAAGCCATCCATATGGCGTCGTCACGAATGCGACGTGGCGGCTGCAGGTGGAGAATGAGGACATCGAGAAACTTCGCGAACAGTGTGTCAGAAAACGCATCTGCTCCCGCTTCATGAACCATATCAACAGCCACGCCTAACGCCGCGGCTGTTCCTTCGTCGAGGAGTCTTTGAAAATCTGCTTCAGGCTCTTGTCCGGAAATTTTGATAAGTGCACGCGACGCCCAGACGCGCGTGTGCTGCGCTGCGGAGACGTCATGGAGTATTTTGCTAACTTCACCAACCAGCACTGTCGGACCACCGGCCACCACCAGGAGTTCCAAAAGCAAGTCGGTAAGAGGCGAGTTCACAGACAACCTGCGTAGAAGGCAGACCACATCCTCTGCCACCTCGTTGCAAAAGAACCCGTTGACGCTGAACTTTCGAACGTAATCGCCGCGCCGAAAGCCGGGGTTCATCGACGCCGCTTTTTCCAGCGCTTGGAGCAGGCGTCTTTTCGAAGAAGTAGCAAGTCGCGAAGGATCGCCGTTGCCCAGCACTGCGTAAGGATCCAACTCCACCGCTTTCCACTGGATAGCCTCAGAACCTACCGTTGCTAACCATCCTACCAGCCCCCTCAGTTCGTCGCGCACGAAGCCATTGGGTGCGATCACGGCGAGAATTCTTCGAAGTGGTAGTGGATTTCGAGCGTCCGATACCCGACCAACGATGTACCGCGCCGCGCAATATTCGGCGACGATCCGGTGGGCCGGTTCGTGATGGTCGGAGTGGGCGGTAGGCTTGAATAGTTTCGTATCCAGCGCTGCGAATGACTCAGTTACCTTGGAGTTCAACAGCAGCGGGAGGTAGGGAAACTCCGAGGTTGCTTGCTGCTCTTTCGTGGCTGTGCCCGATGTCCCCGAGAGTAGGAGCTTCGCCATGATTTCGGACGCGGCAGCGACGATGTCTTTCGTGGGCGCGCGCCTTTGACCAGCGATCGGTCCTAGCTCGAGCGCAAGCCTGTCGACAGCATCCTCGAATATTTGAGTTCTGGAACTGAAGCGCCGACCACCCTGAACAAATGCATCTGCGAGAAGCTTGAGAAACTGCGGATTGCCCAGCAAATCTGAAAGCCCGAAACGCTCGACCTCTTTCGAAAAGTCACTAAAGGATTCGCCATGCAGATGTGTGTCAAAAAGCCGCTTCTGCTCCTCGTCAGAAAACGCCTCGATTCTAACGATTATCGGGTCAGTGCCGAAGCAATCCCTGACCAAGCGTGTACGGTCTTCCGCCCATTCCGACGATCTACTGGCGAATACGACGCGACCGTCACATGCCTCCCGTGCCCGAACAATTATTTGGTCTACTGCCGACTGATCGATCCTCGCCGCTTCGTCCACGGCGTCAACAATCAAGGGTGTTGTCTGCGCGGTCCTAGAGCTATGGCGAAACAGGCTTGCCCGGACCGGTTTCACGCCCCAGATTCGACCCAGCTCGCCTAGCAGCTCGGTCTTACCCGCTCCTGGTTCAGCTAGGACGACAAACACCGAGCCGCGATCCAAAACCTCCTGCTCTGACAGGTGTTCGAGATCAATGACTAGGCGGCGGTTAATGTAGAAATCGACCATTGAATATCGATAGCCAATCGGCGGGCGCAGATCCATGCCGACCGAGCTGTCGGCCATGCCAATCAACAGAGCTTTTCAACTAAGAGTTCGAACGCAAGACCCCGTTAAGTCCGGGCCCCTTTTGTTGATTGTCTGTCGTTCCACCAGGTGAATCAGAGTGCGTCCCCACAAAGTGCGCTTCATCGGATTTCCCGAACTGTTATTCGGATCCTCCGAACAATCGACTGACCGTCTGCTTTCTCATCACGGCTCGGATTCGATGCCCACTCAGATATCCGCGGGGAAGGCGCCTGCTAGTGCAAATCTATTGGTCGCGCAATCCGCACTGCGCTGCTTTATTGTTCCGACTCCCCGAATAATCTCCCGTTCCGGCTCAAACTTGCTCGAATTCTAGTGAAGTTCTGTCTAAAAGTAGTGAAGTAAATTTTCATCGGCGTAAATTACGTATATTTTTCAATTGCTTGCGCGGGTTCCCGAAATTGCGAATATAGGAATCATATAACACGCATGTCCGCCCGAGCGGCTGCCTATAGGGCGCGAGCGGATTAAACCTGTTGTGAAGTTGAAATCGGCGCGCCATCCTCGATTAAATCGAAATGGAGGCGCGACGAGTGGCGGAAACACAACATGCGGTGCAGCAGCACAACCCTCGACAGATGTCGATCCATCGCCGGTTCGGTTCATTCAAACAGAGCCGACCCCATCGAGTCTTTGGGAGGTCAGATAGGCCTGATCACGATCAGCAAATACATCGTCAGGCTTCCACTTCCTCTCGAAGCGCGACAGAGGGTTCCAATGGTGGTGGGTCGATAATCGGACGTTTTCGGCGGACGTCCTCAGGCCACAGCATGGCTTCGATATCAAATTCGACATGTTCCAGCGCGGAATACAGAGCCAGTCCGAATGCCTGTGCCATCCTGGGAGCGACAGCATTGCCAATCTGCTTTGCGACCGATTCTTTTCCGCCGACAAACTCGAATTCGGTCGGGAAGTTTTGGAGAACTGCCCTCATGCGGATCGTCAAGCCCGGCACAAAGTCCGGTCCATTTCTGCGGGCGAGCTCATCGGTCGGGGCCGCGTCAGGAACGCCGGACGGATCGAGACCACTGCGCTTCCAGCGGAGTGCCTCCAATTTTCGCGCTTTACCCTTTCTGCCAAGAAGTGTGAACGCCTGCGCACCTTGGACGACGGCGCCGTCGTCGAGTTCAAAGGTGGCGGTTCGGCAATATTCGGCCCAATTTTTCGCTTCGCTCCAACCATTGGCGGACATCAGATCGTAAAGAGTCTCGCCGACATTGGCACGGCGCTCTGGGAACCGGCTAGGCATTTCAAAGTGGCGGCGGTCGCGCGTCCGAAGTCCAATGAACAAAATACGAGGGCGGTTCTGCGCGATCCCGTAGTCTTGCGTGTTTACTTCGACGATCTGGACATCGTATCCCGCTTCGTTCAACTCCTTCAGAAAGCGCGCTATCTGGTCGGAATGTTTTGCGAAAAGAGCACCACGGACATTTTCAAAGAGAAATGCTTTGGGCTGGATCTCACGTACGGCGCGGGCGCCCTCAAGCAGTAGATCTCTCTCGTCCGCATGTCCCTTGCCTTCGCCTTCTTCGGAGTAGGGTTGACATGGTAGACCTCCGCAAACGAGGTCAATCTGGCCGGCATATTGGGTGAAGTCGATCGTCGTTAGATCCTTTTCGACAACGGGCCAGTTAGGACGATTGCGTCTCATTGTAGCCGCTGCGTTTTTATCAAACTCGATAAGGGCTACGTGTTCAAAGCCGGCGGCTTCCAACCCAATCGCCATACCTCCGGCCCCCGCGCACAGTTCCAGGGTCCGAAGGCGCTTTGTCGGCAGCTTCGTCAGCGGTTGCCTGGGCGGCGGCAAAATCCCTGACATGAAGTGGTCGTTTCCGGTAAATCGGGCCAAGGTCCCAAGGGGGCCAGTCGCGAGCGTGGAAAGCATGTGCGACCGGATTTTCTGCGACCGTGGCGATCCTTCGGCCGCCGATGCGAGGTTGCCCAATGCGCGATGGGTTGTCGCGACCTCGCGGGCTGCGGGCTTGAGCGATCGCCATTCGGCGTCGCCGTGGCGGGCGTGCGATGATCCGAAGGCTGCTTCAAACTTCGGCATTAGCTTTTGAGCTTTGTCGGCGATGGAGGCAGCCGAACTGGAAGGTGAGCCGTCTACAGTCGACGGGTTCAAGCCAGCTATTTCGTGCATCAGGTCTGTTGCACCGGTTTCGAATTCAGCAATCACGGTCTTCGCGTGTCGCTTTGCAAAAGCGTGCATCATGCGTTTGCGCATCGAGACCGAAATTTCGCGCGCGGACATTGCGTCGTCCGCGATCCGCTTTCGCAGTACGCGAAAGTCGGACAGGTCGAAACGTGCACCGGAGGCGATCGATGCCAGTGCGCGGCCTCGCACGCTTTCGCGCGCTGAAGCCAAGCTCCTGATCATGTCGTAGGAGACACCGTTGTTCCTGAGCACATCGGTGTATGGCGCAAGCCTTCTCGTCACTTTTCCGTAAAAGGCAATTTCTGATCGCGATAAATTGCATCGGGCGACGAGGAATTCCCGTGCATCAGCAGGGGCGATCTGGCTCTCAAGTTCAGAGATCTTCGTCGCGAGTTCCAATGCCTTGTCGACCATTGCCTTGCGGAGCTTGATGATCTCTGATCTCGTTTTGCTGAGAGCTGCAGCCGTCTCGTGCATCGCGCCATTCCGTTGTGTCAGTTTGATACGCACATATCGCACCACAGCTTTCCAGATCTGCAAGGCAATTGCTAAAACTTGAGTCGAGACGTGCCAGCGATGATCCCCCGTTCAAACAAATTCAACCGATCAAACAAGTGATCGCTAATACGGCGCGGAAGGTGGCGGTGTGTGGAGGCTCAGACGAACGGGGTCGGGTGGTGAGTGTTCGGGCGGAGATGGTCACAAGGCTCAACGAGCTTTTTCGAAAGCCGCACTACCTCATGGTGTGCCGGCAAGATGATAGAGCACAGTATTTCGCGACGCTGATCTCGGCTCAGCTCAACAAGATCGCCCTAAAATCGTTGACATTCGTCCCGGTCGGACCTGTTTCGAATAAGTCGCCAATGGCGTTGAAGGCCGTGAAACTGTCGTTGGCATCAAGAATGCGTCGCGCGTCCAGCGCCGTCAAACGCAGTCGCTTGACGGTCGTGCCATCGGCAAAGGCGCCGGCGTTGGCCTCCGAGCCGTCGATGCCATCGGTGTCGGCGGCGATGAGGTGAAAATCGTACCCGTCGAGCGCAATCGCCGCCGCCAACGCGAACTCGCC
This sequence comes from Martinezella tropici, assembly GCA_000799755.1. GTDB lineage: Bacteria > Pseudomonadota > Alphaproteobacteria > Rhizobiales > Rhizobiaceae > Rhizobium > Rhizobium tropici_A. The sequence goes on along the minus strand of JUHI01000001.1, from coordinate 472,591 downwards.
ATTTCGCCCACCTTTGCCGCCCATTTTTCGAATGGTGACCGTCGTCTCGCCACCGGAGAGGATCACAACAGGTTTGGAAAACGGCCGATTGCGGGCAAGGATCTCCTTGGCGATGGCTGCGTGCACGAGTGCCACCTCGCGAGCTTCCCCCTCTACGGCATCCGACAGGATCGCCGCCTCTATGCCGTTCGCTCTAGCGAGTTGCGCGGCAGCCTCGAGAGAAACGCCGGCCGAGGCGATAACGTGGTGACTGTTGCGTACGACCGCAGGATCGTCGGGCCGCGGCGCGTCGGCTGCCGCCGAGTTTAGGTGGTCGATTGCCGCCAGCGGCAATGTGAGGCCGTATCGGGCAATGATCTCAAGAGCATCGTGTCGGGTTGAGTAATCCGGCACAGTAGGGCCCGATGCAACATGGGCGGGATTGTCGCCCGGAATGTCAGAGACTATGAGGCTCACGACGCGCGCTTTAGTCGCCGTCGCCAGGCGGCCGCCCTTGATAGTTGACAGATGTTTACGCACGACATTCATCGCGGAGATGGGCGCGCCCGAAGACAGCAGTGTCTCGTTCAAAGAAATTTCGTCCTCAAGCGACAGACCTTGAGGCGGAGATGGGAGCAGAGCGGAGCCGCCGCCACAGATGAGAGCGATGACGAGGTCATCGGCGGATAGATCCTTGACCGTCTCGATCAGGCGCTTCGACGCGGCGAGCCCCGCAGAGTCTGGTACTGGATGCGAAGCTTCGATGACTTCCACATGTCTGGTCTCACAGCCATAGCCATATCTGGTGACGACGACGCCTTCCAGTGGGCCGTCCCAAATGCTCTCCAGTGCGCGCGCCATCTGAGCCGCGCCTTTGCCCGCGCCGACGACCACCGTCTTGCCTTTCGGCCTTTCCGGAAGATGCCGCACAACACCGTTCAGTGGGTCGGCAGCCGTTACAGCCGCCTTGAAAAGGGAGGTTAAGAAGCTCCGTGCTTCAAAATCCATATCGTGTATTCCCTAGGTAAGTGCCGCATGGGGTTGAGCTCGCATGCCGGACTTGCATTGCTCGATGTGGCTGGCGGCCAAGGCCGTGCTGGCTCGCCAATGAAAACGTGGTAGTCTGTCGCTCCGGCACGCGGCGATGCGAAGGCAACCACCGCCGCATCGCCCTTCGTCGACTACTTCAGGCCCACAAAGCCCTCAGGAGTTTTAACCTCCACAATCGTGAAGCCGTCCGAGGTCTTCTTCGCTGCCGGCCTTGCATCCAGAGGTTTTCCGGTCTCGATAAAGGAAACGATATCCTTTGCTACCGCCTCGGGTGCTCCCCATTGCACATTATGTCCGACATCGCTCTCCTGCGCGCCTGACGCAGGCAGGGGGATCATTCCATACTGCTTCCAGAAGTTTTGGCCGCCCCTACGCTTGGCCGCTTCTGTGAGAAGCTGCCTCACCTGCTCTTGGTCTGAAGCAGGGAAAATGTTGTCCTGAGAACCCCAAATCACGAACGTCGGAACGGACAGCTTTTTCAAGCGCTCAGTATGATCAGTTGCAAGCAGGGCCATGGTGGCGCCGATCCAGGTACCGAGTCGCACATGGGCTGTCTCGGGAAGATAGGGCCGCAAGAAGCTATCAGGAGCTAGTGGATCGACATCCCAGTTCGCGGCCAACCACTTCTCCACGTCCTTATCGGCGCTCGCTGGAATTTCGTCATAGAAGTCGATAGGGTATCTCTTACCCCTTGCTTCAAGGGCCTTCTTCCAACTTCCCTCTACCGGCTCATTGAGCACGTAGTCGCGCAGCACAGCATTGTCGGTGGCCTTCGCGGCTGTCGCAACGAGAACGGCGCCTCGGACCATCGAAGGACTGTCGAGCGCGATTTCCTGAGTGACGAAGGTGCCGAGCGAGTGACCTACCAAGAAAGTGCTGTTGATTTTTTTCGCTTTCATGAACGCGGTTACGTCGTCTGCGAAATCTTTCACTTCAAAGCACGATTCAGGCTCGGTCGCGCAGAGCCTACGCGGCGGCATCGTGCTGCCGCCGTGACCGCGCAGATCGACAGCAAAGATATGCAGCTTACGGTCAAATCGGAGGAGAAAGGGAATCGTCGTCGACCATGAGCGAACACTATCCGTCAGGCCATGTATCAAAATGACGGGCGTACCGCTTTTCGGCCCGAACTCCATGTACGACATTGTGATGCCGGTAGAGAGCGGCTGCTTGCATCGATTATCTATGTCGTCACAGGAACTCTTCGCCTCAGCGCCTGTCGCGATCGTGAGTGCGGTTAGAACTGCCAGCATTGCTGCAGTCTTTCGAAGCATTCTCATGAACTCGATCCCCTTTTTTATGTTTGAATCCGAGCTACGCACGGTGGCTTGTGCGTGCGACAACATCTTAGCTCCTTCCCGTTTCCTACGGGTCATGTGATTGCGCCAAACTCTGGTGGATTCAATCTCCCGCAACTACCTGTCCCATCTCCATTCGGGTCCGGACGGATCACACTGCCGAGGCCACAACACCTTCGCTTATCGCGTTTCGAACTTTTACGACACTATAAGAACCACATTTTGTGCAATATAACTGTGGCTATATGTGGCTTTATGTGCCATTTGGCAAATTCATGGCTCAACGGAAGTTTGGACTGCGAACCATGCAACATGCGCCAAAACTTGATAGCCCTTTGGTATATGATTCCGTGCGACCTCGTCACCGCGCGTGCATCATTGTCGCCGATGGATTCAACCTGTTTTCCTTCACCGCTGTCCTCGAGGCATTGAGGATCGCAAACCAATGCTCCTCCGAGCCGGCATACGGGTGGTGGGTCATGTCGCTGAACTCGGCCGATGTAGTCAGCGACGCGGGCGTGAAAATCGCCGCGGACTCTACTTTTTTGCATAGGTCCGGCGAAGGACGGGGGAATTTTTTCGAAAGTGTCTATGTCATTTCCTCAAGCGTCAGTCCCCAGACTTCCAAACTGCTCGGGCGTTTTCTCAATAAGGAACGGACTTTAGGCGCGAGAATTGTCGGTATTGAACGGGGCGTGTTCGAACTCGCCCGTGCCGGTCTGGTCACTGAGGCCGCCCTTCATTGGGGCCACGCATCGGAGTTTCTCGCCGAGTTCGGCGCGGCGGTCCCTGCGAGATGGGAGCTGTTCGTGGAAAATCAAGATGTTGCCACCTGCGCAGGTGGTTCTGCCGTTGTGGATATGATGGCCCACTTGGTGGGATCTGCTGGCGGTCAAGCCGTAGCTGCTCATTTCTGCCAAGCTGCAATTGTCGAGCGTGTGAGGCCAAGTGGCGAATTGCAGTCGAGACCATTCGCAAGCAGGCATCCAGCGTCGCACCCAACCGTCGTGGCAGCGATCAAGCTGATGGAGACCCACGTTCTGCCGATGCTTACGCTAAAGGAGATCGCCTTCAACGTCGGGATCTCCCGGCGCCAGTTGGAGAGACTCTTTCAAACACATGCCCAATGCACCCCGGCTCGGTATTATCAAAGCGTGCGTTTGGAGCTTTCGAGATATCTGCTGTCGAGCAAGAACATCCCGATTGGCGAGATCGCCAGCCAATGCGGCTTCATCTCGTCCTCTCATTTTTCGAGAGCTTATTTCGAACACTTTGGTCTGAACCCTCGCGCGACAAGGCTTAGGTCGCTTGGATATGCCGAATTTCCACACCAAGGCGTGACAAACGCTCGAATATCCACACTATAGTGCGGTTATGTGTGGGTTTGCGTTGACATCTGCGGAGTTTGTAGGTAGTAAAACACCAATTCGAACACCCGGTTGTGATGAGGATGCCGGCGTGGTGGTTCAAAGGAGAGGCGCTTCAATGAAGGTATTGGTTCCGGTCAAAAGGGTCGCGGATTTCAACGTGAAGATCCGGGTGAAGTCCGACGGATCGGACGTCGATCTCGCCAATGTAAAAATGGCGATGAATCCCTTCGACGAAATATCGGTTGAGGAGGCTCTGCGCCTGCGTGAGGCTGGAACGGCCTCTGAGGTCGTTGTGGTATCGATCGGAGCGTCAAAGACCGAGGAGACTCTTCGTACGGCTCTGGCCATGGGCGCCGACCGCGCGATCCTAATCGAAACCGATGATGTTACGGAGCCGCTCGCAGTCGCGAAAATCCTCAAGGGCGTGGTCGCTGAGGAGCAGCCGGGGCTGATCATTGTCGGCAAGCAGGCGATCGACGATGACGCAAACCAGACGGGTCAGATGCTTTCGGCATTGCTCGGCTGCGCCCAGGCGACATTCGCTTCAAAAATTGAAATCAATGCCGACTACGCCATGGTCACCCGCGAGGTTGATGGCGGCCTGCAGACAATCAAGGTCAAGCTGCCTGCCGTCGTCACTTCAGATCTCCGGCTGAACGAACCGAGATATGCGTCGCTTCCCAACATCATGAAGGCGAAGAAGAAGCCGTTGGACAAGAAGACGCCGGCCGACTTCGGCGTCGATACCAAAGCGCGTTTGAAGGTGCTCAAGGTCGAGGAGCCTGCTGGACGCAAGGCCGGCGTCAAGGTCAAGTCCGTCGCGGAACTGATCGAAAAGCTCAAGACCGAAGCGCGCGTTCTCTAAACGGATATCGGAGTATCTCTTATGTCAATTCTCTTGCTTGCTGATCATGACAACAACACCATGTCGGACCAATCGGCTCGCGCGCTCGTCGCAGCCACGAAGATCGGCGGACCCGTCCACGTACTTGTAGCGGGAAACGGCGCGCGCGCTGCGGCGGACGAGGCTTCGAAGTTCGCGGGCGTCGACAAGGTCCTTTTCGCTGAAAGCCCAAGCCTGGCAAACGAGCTGGCAGAGCCACTCGCCGACCTCATCGTCGGGCTTGCCGCAAACTACGACGTCGTTATTTCGGCAGCGAATTCTGTCGGCAAGAGCGTCCTGCCTCGCGTCGCCGCCCTCCTCGACGTGCCGCAGATCTCGGAAATCATCGAGGTTGTTTCGTCCGACACGTTCAAGCGCCCGATTTATGCTGGAAATGCCATCCAGACAGTCCAGTCCGTCGATCCGAAAAAGGTCATAACCGTACGCACGGCGTCGTTTCCCCAGCCCGCTCAGGGCAACTCGGCTGCCGTCGAGGCCATCTCGACGGCAGCTCTTTCCTCCGAGCTTTCATCCTTTGTCTCGGAAGCGATTTCTTCCTCGGATCGTCCAGAACTGACCTCGGCGAAGATCATCGTCTCAGGTGGCCGCGCCCTTGGCTCCTCGGATAAGTTCCAGGAGGTGATCCTACCGGTCGCCGACAAGCTCGGGGCCGCTGTCGGCGCCTCGCGTGCCGCTGTCGATGCCGGTTATGCTCCGAACGATTGGCAGGTTGGCCAAACCGGAAAGGTCGTTGCACCGGACCTGTACATCGCGTGTGGCATTTCGGGTGCGATCCAGCATCTCGCAGGCATGAAGGACTCAAAGGTCATCGTCGCTATCAACAAAGACGAAGATGCACCGATTTTCCAGGTTGCCGACTACGGCCTTGTGGCGGATCTTTTCGAGGTACTTCCCGAGTTCCAAAAAGCGATCTAGGGAGCGCTATGGTGTCGGCAGCGGGAGGATGGTCAGTGAGAAGTAACGCCGACCTCTTGGTCGCTGACACGATAGCGCCGAGCCAGGAAACTGCCCAGGCGGGCGGCCTTAGGGGCCGTCCGCCGTGCCTGCAGGAAGCGCTCGACTGCATTTACAACATCATGTTGGCGAGCGAGAGTACGATGATGGCGAAATTCACCGCCGCAAAAGTCGTCCATAATCTCTCCAAGCCAGGTAGATCGAGGGCGGCGTCGGCGGCTATCGCAACTTCCCTGACCGAACCTTTTGCGCAGGCATTATCTGAACTTTCCGAACTTGGTACTCGGTTCAAGGGCCTAGCCGAATCTCTCCGGCATATCTCTTCCAAAGTGGACTGGTATCCGTGCAAAACCGGCCTTTTCGCCAGTGTGAACTTCGAGCACGCGAATGCGCAGGCAATCCTTGTCGGTCCTGGTGGAATGGAGGAAAGAGGCGACGTAAGGATCGGTATCATGCTGATGGCGCCTTACACCCGCTTCCCGGACCACACGCAATCGCGCGCCAGAACGTTTCTTGCCTTGTCAGACGGAGAATTTCGGATCGGAGAAGGGCACTGGACGCGCATGGGTATCGGCTCGATGGCTTTCAACGATGCGGGACGCGGCCTCGCGATCAGATGCACCGCAAAGCCTTTCCTCGCTGTCTGGTGTCAGTTGGAGCGATAGGGCGACTGGAGAGCTCCAGCCAGATGCAGCGAGCCTGTCACCAAGACCCATGAGTTCAATTCTGCCGCAGCCTCGACTGCTTTCTGATACGCGGCCTGAGGGTTTTCTTGGGCAACGAAGCTGATATTCAGTTCAGCGCAAATGCCTTGGAGGTCAGATAGTGGGCGCGAGCTTCTGTTGACAATTGTTCCCACAACCAATGTGGGACAAATGACCGCAAGGGTTGCCAACAGACCGTCTGCATCCTTGTCAGACGCGATTGAGATAACGACGACGGGCCGGGTGCTGCATTCCGGTCGAACCTGCAGGTCTTGCAGAACGGCAGCCAGGTTGAATGGCACGTGGGCACCATCGACGATTACAGGCACCGACGTTAGCCGGTCTCGTGCGCGGAAACGTTCGGTAAAGGCTTCCAGCCGCCCCGGCAGCCTTACTGAGTTTGCTGTGTCTTTGTCGATAAGCCAGCCTCCGACGGAAAGGCGGGGAAGGGCGCTTCCAAGGGCGTCAAGTGTCGTGCATGCCACGGATCTGTTCCTGTCCGCGATTGTTTGCCCAGCGTCTACTTCTGCTAAAAAGAGCCTGCAGCCAAGCGAATGGGCTCGAGCATGTACTATGCTCCCCGCTTCGTCATCGCTGGCCAGCGTCGTGACCACGACTGAGGCCGGCTTTATGATGCCGGCTTTTTCAAATGCGATAGCTGACCTCGTATTGCCCAGAACTTCCGTGTGTTCAAGGTGCACGTTCGTGATGACGGCGACGTCAGCGCGCGCGATGTTGGTAGAGTCCAGCCTTCCACCAAGCCCAGTCTCAACTACGGCGACGTCGATACAAGACTGTGCAAATGTGAGGTATGCAGCAATGGTCATGAGGTCAAACCACGTAGCATGCCGACCTAGCGTTCCGTCTTCGACCGCGGCGGAGTGGGCACGAAGCGCTGCGTTCAACGCGACACCTAGCGTGGTGTTGTCGATGGTCGCCCCGTTCAAGGAAATTCGCTCGTTGACCCGATGGACATGAGGCGAGCCATATCGACCTACGGAAAGACCCGCTCGGAGAAGCCCCGCCTCGATCAGCGCGCAGGTCGACCCCTTTCCTTTTGTGCCGGTCACGTGGACGATCGGGTAGCCGCGATGCGGATTGCCGAGGCGATCCGCCAGATCCTCTATTGCGGAAAGGCCAACGCGCATGTCTCCACGTGGCCGCTGTTCCCAGTTCGTGAGCTCGTCCATCCTTTGCAGGGCCAAAGCCAGCGGTAGTGGAGATGACATCGCAAGTTCACCGTCTTACATGTTCGGATAAACCGGCCCCTCGCCACCCTGCGGCGGCACCCAGTTGATGTTCTGATTGGGATCCTTGATATCGCAGGTCTTGCAGTGGACGCAGTTCTGGGCGTTGATGACGTAGGTCTCCCGTCCATCCTTTTCCACCCACTCGTAGACGCCTGCCGGACAAAACCGCGTCGACGGGCCGGCATAAACTCCTAGCTCTGAGTATTCCTGCAGCCCTATATCCTTGACCTTCAGATGCACCGGCTCGTTCTCCTCGTGGTTGGTGTTCGACAGGAACACCGAGGAGAGACGGTCGAAGGTCAGCACGCCGTCGGGCTTCGGATAATCGATCTCCTTATGCTTGGAAGCCGGCTCCAGCGACTGGGCGTCGGTCTTGTCGTGGCCGAGCGTGCCGAAGAAGGAGAAGCCGAAGAGCTGGTTGGTCCACATGTCGAGACCGCCGAGCGCCACGCCAACAGCCGTGCCGAACTTCGACCACAGCGGCTTGACGTTGCGGACCCGCTTCAGGTCCTTGCCGATGTCGCTCGAACGCCAGTCGTTCTCGATCTCGACCACTTCGTCATTGGCGCGACCTGCGGCAATCGCTGCCGCGATCCGATCCGCCGCCATCATCCCTGACAGCACCGCATTGTGGCTGCCCTTGATGCGGGGGACGTTGACGAAGCCGGCGGAGCAGCCGATCAGCGCGCCGCCTGGGAAGGTCAGTTTCGGCACCGATTGGTAACCGCCTTCGGTGATGGCGCGAGCGCCGTAGGACAGCCGCTTGCCGCCCTCGAAGGTGCGGCGAATAGCGGGGTGAGTCTTGAAGCGCTGGAACTCCTCGAACGGAGAAAGGTAGGGGTTCTTGTAGTTCAGGTGAACCACGAAGCCGACTGCGACGAGATTGTCTTCCAGATGATACAGGAACGAGCCGCCGCCGGTCTTCATGCCGAGCGGCCAGCCGAAGGAGTGCTGGACGAGACCCTGTTTGTGGTTCTCCGGCTTGACCTGCCAGAGCTCCTTGATGCCGATGCCGAACTTTTGCGGCTGGCGCCCCTTGGAAAGACCAAACTTCCCGATTAATTGCTTGGCCAGCGAGCCGCGCACGCCTTCGCCGATCAGCACATACTTGCCTAGCAGTTCCATGCCGCGGGTGAAGTTGGGGCCGGGCTCGCCGTTCTTCTCGACGCCCATGTCGCCGGTGGCGACACCGATGACGGCGCCCTCGACGTTGTAGAGCACTTCGGTGGCGGCGAAGCCTGGATAGATCTCGACGCCCAAGGCTTCCGCGTGGCCCGCCAGCCAGCGACAGACGTTGCCGAGCGAGACGATGTAGTTGCCGTGGTTGTTCATCAGCGGCGGCATGGCAAAATTCGGAAGGCGGATCGAGCCGGCGGGGCCAAGCAGCAGGAAGTGGTCGTCTTTCACCTCGGTCTTGAAAGGGTGATCTGCCTCCTCGCGCCAATCGGGCAGCAGGCGATCGATACCGATGGGGTCGACGACCGCGCCCGAGAGGATATGCGCGCCGACTTCGGCACCCTTTTCCAGGACGACGACGGAGAGATCCGGATTGACCTGCTTCAGCCTGATCGCCGCCGAAAGGCCGGCAGGACCGCCGCCGACGATCACTACGTCGAATTCCATGCTTTCGCGTTCGGGCACATCAGTCATCGTGTTGTTCCATTAACGTGTTTCGTCATATGCTGCGTGCGCACGGACCGTTTGAAGTCTGACAGTCTTTCCGACAGCATGAACGCGAGTTCGACGGACTGGCTTGCATTGAGGCGCGGATCGCATTTGGTTTCATACATAAGCGGCAAATCCTCGTGTGAAAGCGCGTGCGCTCCGCCAAGGCACTCGGTGACGTCGCGGCTCGTCATTTCGATGTGAACGCCGCCAGGATATGTTCCTTCGGCCTCGTGAATATCGAAAAAGGATCCGATCTCGCCCACGACGCGGTCGAACGCGCGTGTCTTGTAGCCGCCGGCCTCGATGGTGTTACCGTGCATCGGATCACAGGACCAAACGACCTCACGGCCTTCGCGCCGTACATGTTTTACGAGCTCGGGCAGTCGATCCTCGATGCGGTCCGTGCCCATTCTGGCGATGAGGACGATACGGCCGGGCTCGTTCAGCGGATTCAGTATGTCGAGGAGACGGATCAGTTCGTCGGCGCTGATCGAGGGGCCGCACTTCAACCCGATCGGATTTTGAACTCCCCGACAAAACTCGACATGTGCATGGTCGAGCTGTCGTGTTCGGTCTCCGATCCAAAGCATATGACCGGAGGTCGCGTACCAGTTGCCCGAAGTGGAGTCTGTCCTTGTCAGCGACTGCTCGTACCCCAGGAGCAGGGCCTCGTGCGAGGTGTAGAATTCTGTACTGCGGAGAGCGGTGGCATTCTCCGCGTCGATACCGCACGCTGCCATGAATCCCAATGCTTCCGATACACGGTGGGCAAGGCTTGCGAAGCGTTCGCTGGCCGGTGTTCCGGCTACAAACTCCAACGTCCATTTGTGGATGTTTTCATAGTTTGCGAAGCCACCGGACGCAAAGGCACGCAAAAGGTTAAGGCTTGCGGCGGACTGCCTGTAAGCTGCTTCCTGTCTTTCTGGATCCGGCGTTCGCTGCTCCAGTGTGAAATCGTATCCGTTGACAATGTCGCCCCTGTAAACGGGCAGTTCAATACCTTGGCGGCGTTCGCTCGTGGAGGAACGAGGCTTTGCGAACTGGCCCGCGATGCGGCCCACCTTTACCACTGGCTTTGAGGCCCCGAAGGTGACGATAGACGCCATCTGCAGGAAGACGCGGAAGAAATCGCGGATCGTGTTGGCGCCATGATCGTCGAAGCTTTCGGCGCAGTCTCCACCCTGGAGAAGAAAGGCCTCACCTTTGCAAACCGTAGCAAGCCGCTGCCTGAGCTGACGAACTTCCCCGGCGAAAACTAGCGGCGGATAACCGGCGATGCGGTTCTCGACGGCAGCAAGGCTTTCGACGTCCGGATAGTCGGGTATCTGCTTTGCAGGTAAGCCGCGCCATGTTGCAGGTGTCCAAGTCGACATGTTCCATTCCCTCCCAAGATGCGCCGCCTTACGAGGCGACGCATCCGTCTGGTCAGCTCTACAGGCGACCCGCCAGAGCATCCTTGTAAAGCTTGCCCAGATTTTCTGCGTTCACGGCTATCGGATTTCCGCCGCAAGACGGGTCGTTTTCTGCCATCTTCGCAAGTTCGGCGATGTGTTCTTCCTTCACGCCCACAGCATCGAGAGTATGAGGGATGCCGATCTGCTCGCGGAGCGAGAGTATCCAATTGAGGACCGCGTCGAACGAGGGATTGGGGAGATTCAAATAACGGGCCAGAGCGACGATGCGATCCTCAACCGCCGAGCGGTTGAACTTCAGCACGTAAGGCATGACGATTGCGATCGTCAGGCCGTGATGAGTGTTGAGAAGCGCGCCGCATGGATGCGACAGCGAATGCATGGCGCCAAGCCCCTTCTGGAAGGCCGTGGCCCCCATGCTGGAGGCGACCATCATTTGCGAACGCGCCTCAATATTCTTGCCGTCTTGCACCGCTGTCGGAAGGTAGTTTTTCACCAGGCGGATGGATTCGAGAGCAATACCCTGAGCCATAGGGTGGTAGAAGGGGCTGCAATATGCTTCCAGGCTATGCGAAAGCGCATCCATTCCCACCGCCGCCGTAATCTTGGGAGGAAGATCGACCGTTAGGCCGGGATCTGCGATGACGACGGCAGGCATCATCTTGGGATGGAAGATAATCTTCTTCGTGTGATCGCTTTCGTCGGTGATTACCGACGCACGACCGACCTCCGAGCCTGTCCCGGACGTTGTTGGAACAGCCACCACTGGCGCCATACCCTCGGGATCGACACGAGTGAACCAATCCTCACGATCTTCAAAGTCGAACAGCGGTCGCGTCTGGCCGACCATAAGTGCGATTGCCTTCGCCGCATCCAGGCCGCTGCCTCCTCCGAAGGCGATCACGCCGTCATGGCCGCCCTTCTTGTAGATCGAGACGCCGTCTTCCACGTTCTTGCCGACTGGGTTTGCCTGAATCTCTGAAAATAGACCGCATGGAAGTCCGTCACGAGCGAGAAGGGCCAACGTGTCGGTGACGACCGGAAGCTTTGCAAGGCCGGCATCGGTGATGAAAAGAGGATTCGACATCCCCAACGAGCGGCATGTCTCGGCGAGTTCGCTGATGCGGCCGGCGCCGAACCGGATCGAGGTTGGGTAATTCCAGTTGCCACGGAGGTTTGTAGGCTCGCTCATTTTTCCATCTTTCGGGTTCGCAAGAAGAACGACTTTGAGAGGCGAAGCAGCGGTGACGAAAATCTGCGCGTTGCAGGCGGTTTAAAGCCGCCGAGCATTCCGTTCCCACCGCTTTCTTGATGTGGATTTACGTTTCGAAAGCCTCGTCTGTCAACACAAAACCACGGAAAGTGATCAATTATCGTTGGATATTGTTGCTTTTAGTCGTTCTTGGTGTAACAAGTTTGCCCGTCATCGGATCGGCAAATAAGAATCTGGGAACTGAAAACATGGCCAAGGACGACCTGCAGGGAGCAGTCGAACGAATTGAATCCCTGAAAATATGGAATGGCAACATCGACGTCAGCCCCCTTGCGGGAGGGCTTACCAATAGGAACTATCGCGTGGTGGACGGCCCCGACACCTACGTTGTCAGGTTCGGCGACGACATTCCGGTGCATGGAGTGATGCGATTCAACGAGGCGGCGGCGGCGACCGCTGCCTATCATGCTGGTGTCTCGCCGGAAGTCGTGCACGCCGTGCCGGGCATGATGGTGAGCCGCTTCGTTACAGGAGCGACTCTCACTCCTTCGGATGTCCGCAACAGCGGGCGGATCGAGCGTATCGTCGGACTGATAAAACAGTACCACACGGGCATCGGCGACCATTACACCGGTCCGGTTCTGGCATTCTGGGTTTTCCAGGTCGTGCGGTCCTACATTGCGCGCCTTAGACGGGAAGGCAGCCGACTGGTGCCACGACTCGAGAAGCTTGCTGCTCACTGCCGAATGCTCGAGTCGTCAGTCGGGCCTGTCGACATTGTGTTTAGCCACAACGACCTGCTTGCGGCGAACTTCATCGACGACGGGAAGCGGCTTTGGGTCCTTGACTGGGACTATGCGGGATTGAACACCCCACTCTTCGATCTCGCCAACTTGTCCTCGAACAACGAATTCGATGCGTCGCAGGACGTGCTCATGCTTGAAACATACTATGGCGAGAAGCCGGACGGGGCGCGGGTGAGGGCGCTTCATGCCATGAAGTGCGCGTCGTTGCTCCGTGAGGCGCTGTGGAGCGCGATCTCGGAGCATCACTCCGAAATATCGTTCGACTACGAAACCTATACCGAGGACTACCTACAGCGCCTTGAAAAAGCGATGGCGAGACTTTCGGCTTAGGTAGAGAAGTCGGATGGCGGCGCTCGCGGGTAATCCCGCGAGCGCTTTTTTGTTAGCGCGCTAGCGCCTTGAGCGCTTCATCGTGCAGCCAGGGACTTGCTGCCGCGACCACGTGTTCTCCGGAATCAACTGTAAGAGGCTTGCCATCCCAATCGGTAATGCGGCCGCCCGCGTTTTCAATTACCGGAACCAAGGCGAGAAAGTCGTATGGCATGAGCGACGCCTCGACCACCAGGTCGCAGAATCCGGACGCCAGCAGAGCGTACTGGTAGCAATCCCCGCCAAAGCGCCGGATAGCAGCCAACCGGCTCATTCGATCGTACCGCTCCCAATCTTCCGCCGAAGGGAAGAAATCAGGCGATGAGGTGTAGACTCTGGCATCCGCCAGAACCTTGCAGTTGCTTACGACTGCTGGATCGCCGTTGAGCGTTGTCCCGCCCTTTTTGCCGACCCACCGTTCGCCCAGCGCTGGCATTTCGATTACACCGACCGATGGCTCTCCATTTTGCAGAAGCGCGATAAGTGCGCCGAATAACGGCATTCCCGTCAGGAAGCTCTTGGTGCCGTCTATCGGATCCAAAACCCACAGCTCCTTGCCGCCTTCCGTTTTGCCAGTTTCTTCGCCAAAAACGCCATGCGTTGGATAGCGCCGCTCGATTGCTTCCCTCATGGCGCGCTCGATCGCCTTGTCCGCGATAGTCACTGGGCTTTCATCCTCCTTGCGTTCGAACTTCACCGTCTTCCTGAAGTGCTGAAGTGCCAGCGAACGGGCGAGATCCGCCAATTCCTCCGCGAATTCCGAATAGTCTTCCATTCCGTTTGAAAGCATTGCCGTCTCCATTGTGCTTATTGTGGGTTTGTACAAAGGTTTGCCTACATAAACCACGTATATGCACAATTGTCGCTCAAAAAATGTGGATACATGTTGACTTTCCAACCGTAACGGGGCACCAATCTCCACAAGATGTTGCACGACTTAGCGCTGCATCCGTACAAGAAAGCCATATGCGCAACGCGCGAGAGACGGGGGAACCCAAATGACGAATTTTCCAACGCAGGCCAGAGCCGTCATCATTGGCGGCGGTATCATCGGCACGTCGACGGCGTATCATCTGGCCAAGCTTGGCTGGACTGACGTGGTGCTCCTGGAGCGCAAGAAGCTGACATCGGGCAGCACGTGGCATGCGGCAGGTCTGGTTGGCCAGCTTCGCTCGAGCGCCAACATCACGCAGTTGCTTGGCGAGTCCGTCAAGCTTTACAAGACCCTGGAAGCCGAGACCGGACTGGCGACCGGCTGGAAAATGAACGGTGGCCTACGCCTTGCATGTAATGAAGAGCGCTGGACGGAAGTAAAACGTCAGGCAACCACCGCGCGGTCGTTCGGCCTGGAAATGCATCTGCTCACCCCGAAGGAAGCGCAGGACCTTTGGCCTCTGATGGACATCTCCGACGTCATCGGCGCAGCGTTCCTGCCGACCGACGGTCAGGCAAGCCCATCTGATATCACCCAGTCGCTCGCCAAGGGCGCGCGCAGCAACGGCGCCCGGATCATCGAAGACACCGACGTGACTGAGATCGTTGTGGAAAAGGGGCGGGTGAAGGCGGTCGTTACGAACCGCGGCCGGATCGAGTGCGAGTATGTAATCAACTGCGCCGGCCAGTGGGCGCGCGAGGTTGGCAAACTCGCAGGCGTTAATGTTCCTCTGGTGTCGGTCGAGCATCAGTACATGGTTACAGAGCGCATTGAAGGGGTCGCATCAAATCTCCCGACGCTACGCGACCCCGATCGCCTTACCTACTACAAGGAGGAGGTCGGCGGGCTTGTCATGGGCGGTTACGAGCCCAATCCGATCCCGTGGGCCGTCAAGGGGCTGCCGCGCAACTTCGAGTTCCAGCTTCTTGAGTCCAACTTTGGCCATTTCGAGCAGCTCATGGAGCTCGCGCTCGGACGCGTTCCGGCGCTCGAGACGGCAGGCGTCAAGCAGCTTATCAACGGGCCCGAAAGCTTCACTCCGGACGGCAACTTCATCCTGGGCGAGGCGCCCGAGGTGGATGGATTCTTCGTTGGCGCAGGCTTTAACGCTTTCGGCATCGCCTCCGGCGGTGGAGCGGGGAAGGTGCTTGCGGATTGGGTCGCCGGCGGCGAGCCTCCTTACGACTTGTGGCCGGTCGATATTCGCCGGTTCGGCCGCAATGCCCAGGATATTGGCTGGGTTCGCGAGAGAACGCTCGAAGCCTACGGCAAGCACTACACGATCGCCTGGCCGAACGAAGAGCACAAAAGCGGGCGTCCAGCTCGCCGCTCTCCTCTCTACGATCGCCTCAAGTCGCAGGGCGCTTGCTTCGGAGAGAAGCTCGGCTGGGAGCGCCCGAACTGGTTCGCGCAAGAGGGTGAAGAGCCAGTCGACCAGCACACGTTCCAGCGTCCGAACTGGTTCGGCGCGGTGGGCCGCGAGCACAGGGCGACCCGCGAATCCGTCGCCGTCTTCGATCAGAGCTCGTTCTCGAAGTTTCTCATGGTCGGCAAGGACGCCGAGGAGGCGCTCTCCTGGATCTGCGCCAACGACGTCGCCAAGCCGGTCGGCAGCTTGATCTACACCCAGATGCTCAACAGCAAGGGTGGCATCGAGTGCGACCTGACTATCGGGCGCATTGCCGAGAACCAATTCTACATCGTCACCGGCACCGGCTTCGCGACCCACGACTTCGACTGGATCCGTCGTCATATTCCAAAGGGCTTGGACGCGAACCTGATCGACGTGACGTCTGGCTACGCCGTTCTCAGCCTAATGGGGCCGAACGCCCGTAAGGTCATCGAGAAGCTGACGGAGGATGACGTTTCGCATGCCGGCTTCCCCTTCGGCAAGGTCCGAACGATCCATGTGGCGGGTGCTCCGCTGATGGCGCTTCGCGTCACCTACGTCGGCGAACTGGGTTGGGAGTTTCACTTCCCGGTCGAATTCGGGGCGACGGTCTACGACGCGATCATGCAAGCCGGCGCCGAATTCAACATCATCAACGGCGGCTATCGCTCAATCGAGAGCATGCGTCTCGAAAAGGGCTATCGCGCTTGGGGGTCGGACATCGGTCCGGACTACACGCCTCTCGAGGCGGGTCTCGGCTGGGCCGTGAAGCTGAAGAAGAACACTCCGTTTCTTGGACGCGAGGCGCTCGAAAAGCAGCGTGACGGCAAGCTCAAGCGTATCCTGGCAACCTTCACCGTCGACGATCCCAAGGTCATCTTGCTTGGCCGCGAGACGGTCTACCGTAATGGTGAGCGTGTCGGCTGGCTGAGCAGCGGCGGCTTTGGGCACACGATCGGAAAGTCGATCGGCATGGGTTATGTCCGCCAGCCGCAGACGGGTCTCGACGAAGAGTTTGTGAAAACGGGTTCCTACGAGCTCGAGGTGGCGGGGGAACGGGTGAAATGCTCGGTCCATCTGGAACCGCTCTTCGATCCGCGCATGGAACGCATCAAGGTGTAATTCCGTCTTCTCACCATTGCCAGCGGGACCTGCCCCCTGCAGGTGGCGCGAGGCGACCACCGGTGTCTGGCCGCGACACCGGTGGTCTTTTCACAGGCCTATTCACCATATGCTGCAAGACGACGACTTTGCTTACTTCCAATCTCTCATGGCTGATTTCGCAGAGTTCGGCTCGACCCCTCGCGGCGGCGTCTGTCGATTGGCGGGATCTGATGCCGACCGTGAGGCCAGGGATTTCCTGGCCGCGAGGTTCAGGGTCGACCTGGGGGTGGAACCGATCATCGACGGGATTGGCAACATGCTGGGCATCGTCAAAACCGCGCCGGGAGCGGAGACCGTCGTTCTCGCCGGGTCGCATCTCGACAGCCAGGTCACGGGCGGTCGCTTCGATGGAACCTATGGTGTCGCGGCGGCGATGACCGCGGTCCGAGCGCTGCTTCGCAACGCTCACGGCATATCCTTCCGGCACAATATCGCGGTCGCGAATTGGACCAACGAAGAGGGTGCAAGATTTCAGCCCAGCTTACTAGGAAGTTCGGTCTTTGCCGGCAAGATAACGATGATCGATGCATTGAGGATCCGCGACGACGCCGGATGTTCCGTAGCAGAGGCGTTGGATCGAATTGGATATCTCGGACGGGGCCGGATGTCGCTCAGACCAGTCCGAGCACTCGAACTTCATATCGAACAGGGCGACGTTCTCGAACGGGCGGGCAGGCTTGTCGCGGTTGTCGACGGTGCTTGGGCCGCAAGGAAGACTACCCTGGAGTTCATCGGCGAAGCCGCCCATACTGGACCGACCCCAAACCGTCGGCGCCGCGACGCTCTCAGGGCGGCCGCGCGATGCATCACCGAGTTTCATGAGCTGTGCGGCGGCGAAAGTGAAATACATTCTTCCGCCGCCTCAATTCGGGTCTTCCCAAACTCACCCAACGTCATTCCATCGTTGGCGGCCGTCACGTTCGAGATCCGAATGAGAGAGGCGCCGGCCTGCAACGATTTGGGCGACCGTTTCATTGCTGCAGCATCCGAGTTGTGTTTGCCGCTTGGTGTAGAATTGAAAGTGGCAGGCGACAATCTCCGCCCACCAGTTGGCCTGTGCCCGGATGGTGTTAAGTTCGCAAAGAGTGCCGCCGCCGATCTGGGGATGCGTCTTCCTGTTATGAAGACCGTAGCCGGTCATGACGCGCTTGCCCTCCAGCACAGCGTGCCCTCGACACTTCTCTTCGTGCAGACGCGCGACGGCTTAAGTCACAACGAGGCCGAAGACGCCAGCCCCGAATCCGTGAGGGCAGGGCTCAAGGTTTTCTATCAGACCCTGAGGGGCTTCGTGGCATGAATGGTCAGCTTGCCTTTTCGGTGAGGTGGTCTGCGGCGGTGAGCAGACGCACCTCCGCCTCGCGGCACTTTCGTTGAAACTCAACAGGAGGCAAGTCGTCGCATACGA
This sequence comes from Martinezella tropici, assembly GCA_000799755.1. Lineage (GTDB taxonomy): Bacteria > Pseudomonadota > Alphaproteobacteria > Rhizobiales > Rhizobiaceae > Rhizobium > Rhizobium tropici_A. The sequence continues at coordinate 454,721 of JUHI01000001.1, read as the reverse complement.
TCGTATCGACGACAGAAAGCTCACATACCTTGACGGGAGCGGCCCTGCCGAACTTGCTGTGGTCCGCGATAACCCAGGTCTCCTGTGCCTGTTTCATCGCTGCACGGCTGAATTCAGCCTCGAATAAATGAAAATCTACGAGTTCCCCGCGATTATTGATGCCCCCGACGGAAATGAACGCGTAACGGACCTCGAACTGCTGGACGAACTCGATCGTTGACGGTCCAAAGGCTGAAGCGTCGTCGCCGCTCAGTTCTCCGCCCGTGATAAACACCCTGTTTCCGTTACGCGAAGCAAGGCGGCAGGCAATCTCCGCAGAGTTGGTAACGACGGTCAGGTTGGAATGATGAGACAGGGCTTCGGCGACGTAGGTGGTGGTGGTTCCGTTGTCGAGGATGAGGCTGTCGCCATCCTTAACGACTTCGGCGATCATTCCTGCGACGCTACGCTTCGCGTCCTTGTTGACTTGCATTCGACGCTGGAATGGCGGTTCGTCGACGTGATCGGGGTCCATGATGCCACCATGAAACCTAATGAGGCTTCCACTGTCGATCAGCGGCTTGATATTGCGCCGAATGGTCTCGGTCGATACGTGAAGCTTGTCTGCGAGCTCCGAAATGCTGTAGCTCCCGACATCGCGTACGGCCTGCAAGATATCCGTCTGTCGTTTGAATGACATTACTATGTCCCTTTGAAGGTCGGACCGTGAAAACCACAATCGCTTGAGTCGATATTTCATGGTTCTTTGTGGGATTGCAAGGATCCGAATCCCACATTTTGTTCGCTATTGCACAAAAGTCACGCATTTTGAGCATTTATTAGTATCAGCCTGATGAATGCCCCCTCAAGGCGGCCTTAAGGGCTGTGGGAAATGTTGGATTTTGGGTATGTATTCAACTGAGATAATGTGGGCAATTCAGCCAAAGATAGTCTTATTCGCAACAAATAACCACAAAAATCGGCATGTGGTGGCAACAAGATGTCGCAGATATGACTGCGATTGACCCTGACCTGACGTTAGGATTGCCCCGAATTGAACAGATTGGATCAGGCTAATGACCGAAGAATTGAAAACGCAGAGGCTTCAAGCGATCGCCCTGACCGAGAATGGCGCTCCGGCCGCGCCTTCCAATCCGTTTTTCGGCGTCGGGCCGATCACAGACGCGACGACGGACGAGCTCGACGCGCGTCTGCGTAGGCTTGAATTTGATCATTGGCTCGAGGCGAACTACCGCAAGTTCGACGACATGGGGCACGAGATCGGCGGCTTTACCACCTCGGAGATGAGCCGGAGCATGCATCGCGGCTACCCGGCCGACAAGGTGCTGGTCGACATGATGCGCACCATCCATCGGTATTTTGAGTTCCCCAAGCAAAATCGGCTCGCGGTTGGTCTTGGCGGCGGCCATAGCGGCTTCACCGTGTCCGTGCAGCACCTTCTGAACGCCAACGACCCGAACCAGCGGGTCTACATGGACACCCCGCGTCCAGAAAGTGATCTCGCTGGTGGTGCGGGCTTTTTCCGCCAGTCTTGGGCAACGCAGGTTATCGAGATGCATCGGTTCGCCAAAGCCGGCGACGAAACCCGTCTGCATTTTGCTACGACCGAGGGCGCGATCCCAACCGCAAACGAACTCGAACAGCTCGGTATATCCATCTTCATCGGAGTTGGTCACGAAACGACTGGAGCGAACGCCTACAAGACCGAGGAAATCGTCGAGCTTCTCAAGTGGCTCGATGGCGACCCGCAAAACCGGCATGCGGTCTTCGACGCGACGTCGATGCTCGGTGCGATGCCGTGGGGCCACAGTCTAGTGCGCGCCGCGGTCGCGAAATGCTGCCTGTTCATGCCCTTCCAGAAAGCCATCGGCGGAATCTCCGGCTACTTCGTGAACTCGTTCACTCCGTCGGCTTTGAGCCTTATCGAGCAGAACCAGCAAAACCCGTCCTGGGCAATTCCCCGCCAGCTCAAGATCGCTCCGCCAATCGACGCCAAGCAACCATTGAGCGCCAAGCGCTCTGTCGATGTGGGCCCTTTCTACGACGCGACCGAGGACAAGATGCTAGGGGGTGTCATCAACACATTCAGCACGCTCGCGTTCGCGGAAACGACATTCAATCTGCTTCAGATGGAGGCGGCGATTGGACCGGTCGCCGAGCTCAATCGGCGCTCGGCGGAAAACCGGGATGTCGTTGATCGTTGGGTGGAAAATAACAGCCTTCTGTCGCTTGTGGTTCCCGACAAGGATCGCCGCGGCGCTGCAGTGACCTTGCTGAAGGTAAACGACGCTGGCGTAACCGATCCGGCGATGCACGCGAGGATCATTGCAAAGTCCAAGCAGCTACTCGGCTATGAAGGACTAACTCATCCAAATGGCGAGTACGAAAAGGGCCTAGACGCAGCGCGTTACGTCAATGCGTTTCCTGGAACGCCAGGGGATTACCGGGCGTGGGTCGGCGGCATTCGCGAGCCGTCCGACGTCGTCGCGCTGCTGGAAAACCTCAGCTACGCCTATCTTCGCGCGAAGATCGTCGTCCTCGAGGAGGAACTTCATGCGAAGGGCGTCAATTTCGCAACCAGCAACGCGGGAGCCTCCGAGGACAGCACTGGAGAAACGTACACCGTTCTCGTCGTTGATCCGGTCGGATTGCGCCTGCGGCCAGATGGAACACAGGACTATAGCGAGGCCGCGGCTTATATCGCGGAAAAGGGCGGCCAGCTCCATGCCGGTCCGCTCGACGAGGGGACGGAGCTCGAAAGCGGAAAGACGCATTTCTTCTATCAGCCGCACCTTAGCACTGCCGACGAAATTCTGGCGCAGACTGCCGATGGCCGCTATGATGCGGTGGTCGCCGCAGCGACTTTCATTCCCGCGGAGTCGAAATTTCGCCTGGGTGGCGTCCGCATCGGCGCCGGTACAGGGAACATGGCTTCGAATTCGTGGGGTGGCCCGAACGGCGACGGCGGCGAGGCAGCCCTCATGAACACGCCGGGCATCAACAGCCGCGCCACCGCTCAGATGGCAATGAAGGCCCTATTGAAGGTAATGCCAGACCTTCCAGTGGACGAACTGCACGCGCGGGTCTCTTCGGGCGACTTCGATACCGGAAAAAACCTCGCCGAATATCCCACCGAGAAGCTCGAAGGCAAACGCGTCGCCATTCTCGGCTATGGTAACATTGGCCGGGAATTCGCCAAGCTCGCGAAGGCGTTCCACATGAACGTCGTCGTTTATGCTCGGTCGACCCATAGGGCCAATGTCGTGGCAGAAGGATATGAATTTGCAGAGACCGTGATCGAAGCGGCGAAAGGCGCTGACGTGTTGTCGGTACATCTTGGTCTGGGGCGCAAGGACGAGGTCACTGGCCGGTTCTCCAACTTCGACGTAGTCGATGCCAAAGTCCTGAACGCGCTCAATGACCGAGCCGTGCTCATCAACTACGATCGCGGCGAACTTGTGGATGTCGTCGCCCTCGAACAAGCGCTGTCGGTCGGAAAGGTTCGGCATGCGGCGATAGACGCCGATATCTTCCAGGGAGACGCCGGCCCAACAGGACCGCTCAAGCCATACCTGCCGCTCCTCGAGAAGCATGGATCCAAGCTGGAGCTACTTCCACACGCTGCCGCCGACACCGATCACCCGACCAGAGTGGCAGGCGCCAAGCAGGCGGTCGATCAAATTCTCGCTCTCCTGCACCGCAAGACGGTGGTCAACCGCAAGGGGGATCTTCCCGCAGGATATGTCTGTGGAGGCACCCAAAAGCCCAACGGAGTTGGTACCGTTTCCGGAGAGGACCTTCTTTCGGTCGCGCAACATGATGGTCTTATCGGAGAGCTTCGCGAAGTTTCCGAACGCATCAGTTCCATCATAGGCGCGCTCGACGCCGTGTCGGGTGAGCATGCCACCACTGCAATCGTTCAGCGCTACGTCGGATTGTTAACTCAGACCGCTATGCGCCAGAACAATCTCCTTCGCGCCGCGGGCCTTCTCGCGCCATCGGCATAGATGGCATTGCGGCTCCCCAAAATGGGGGGCCGGCTTGCTTTCAAGTTCGAGACGGGTCAGCTACGGTGTTCAGTACACATTGAGACGCTGTCGTGACCCGAACCGCCAATCCCACTGCGATAAGCAAACAAATCAAGAGTAGCCGCTGGGGCCCGACAGGCGTGATCCTGTCGGGCCTCTATGCGTTAGCACTTTGCCTCAACGAGCTGGGAGACATGCTCGCGGGGGTTTTCGCGCCGCTAGCGTTTCTTTGGCTTTTTTCCCGACGATGATCCAAGGCCAGGAGCTTCAGCATTCCCGCAGGGTGATGAGCGAACAGGTGGGAGCGGCGGCGCGCCAGGCAGATGCCGCGCACGAGCAGGTTCTGTTTCTCGAACGACAGATGCAGGCAATGCAACTGCAGAATGAGATCGCCAGACATTCAGCAGGCGCGAACTACCAGTTCGCCTTGTTTGACAAGCGGGTCGCGATTTACGGCCTGCTCGACGCGATCGGATTCAAAATCATCAGCGACGGCACGGTCACCACGGTAACCCATCGTGACGTGATCAGGACGGTACAGGCGGCGAAATGGATCTTCGACGAAGCGGTACGCGAGTGGCTGAGCGAAATAGCAAACCGTTCGTTCGAAGGTCTGAGGGCGCAGGGCAGGGTAGATCGCCTAAACGAAAACATGCTAGCAAGGGCCTGACGGCGGAGGACGACGCCAGGCACGTGCAGCTTGTCGAACGGGTGGAAGAGATCAGTGACTGGCTGGAAAAGGAGCTTCAACCACAGTCGATCGATGCCCGGTTAGGTCACTTTCTCTCACTACCGGCTGCCATCGGACCTAATAGTGCTCCCGGAGGTGGAACTTGAGCTAACGTCGAAGAGACGCCGCCCTCACCGTATTTGCCATAAGCATCGCTATTGTCATGGGTCCAACGCCGCCGGGGACTGGCGTAATCGCTCCGGCGACCTTGGAGCAATCTTCGAAGTCGACGTCTCCAGTCATCCGGTTCTTCCCATCCGCTTCCACGATGCGATTGATCCCCACGTCGATGATCGTTGCACCCGGCTTGATCCACTCCGCTTTAACCATTCGAGTCGAGCCTACGGCGGCGACAACGATATCCGCGTTGCGAGTGAGCGATGCGATGTCCTTCGTGCGGGAGTGTGCAGTGGTCACTGTGGCGTTGGAAGCCAGGAGAAGCGTTGCCATCGGTTTTCCGAACAGGTTCGACCGACCGATGACCACGGCCTGAAGGCCTGATAAGTCGGGTCCGTGCATCTGCCTGACCAACGCCATGGCTCCGGCAGGAGTGCACGGGACCAGTCCGGTGTCGAGATCGCCCGTCGCGATCTTTCCCGCGTTGACGACGTTGAGGCCATCCACGTCCTTGGACGGATCGATGGATTGAATGATGGGGTCGGACTTCAGGTGGCGCGGAAGCGGCAACTGGACCAAAATGCCGTCGATCGAGGGGTCGCCGTTCAATCGCGCGACGAGTTGGGCGAGTTCTTCCTGTGACGTTTCGGCGGGCAATGTGGCCTGAACCGAATGAAATCCACATTCCTTGGCCATACGGGATTTGGCGGCCACATATGCGTGGCTCGCCGGGTCGTCCCCGACGATAACGACCGCGAGACCTGGTTTCCTACCAGTTGCTACAAGACCGGCGCTCAATCGCTTGACTTCCTCGACGACGATTGCAGCGGCGGCCTTCCCGTCAATGATCGTCGCCATGTTCAACCCATCCTTTCAGACACGTAAGAGCCTGGGCTTGCAGGGAAGACGATCGTCTTGTTGCCGTTCATGAAAACGCGGTGATGAATATGCGCGTGGATCGCGCGTGCAAGGACCTGGCTTTCGACGTCGCGACCGATGGAAACGTAGTCGGCGGAGGACTGGGCGTGGGTGATACGCGCAACATCCTGCTCGATGATCGGTCCTTCGTCGAGGTGTTCTGTGACATAGTGGGCAGTCGCGCCGATCAGCTTGACGCCGCGCTCGAAGGCTTGCTTGTAGGGATTGGCACCCTTGAAGGACGGAAGGAAGGAATGGTGGATGTTGATGATGCGGCCTGACATCTTCTTGCACACCTCGTCGGACAGCACCTGCATGTATCGGGCGAGCACAATCAGCTCCGCACCGGAAGTCTCCACGATTTCCATGAGACTAGCCTCGGCACGAGGCTTGTTCTCCTTCGTCACTACGACATGATAGAAAGGTATGTCGTGGTTCACGACCACCTTCTGGTAGTCGAAATGGTTCGACACCACGCCTACGATGTCGATCGGAAGGGCGCCAATCTTCCAGCGATAAAGCAAGTCGTTCAGGCAGTGGCCGAACCGAGAGACCATCAGGAGCACCTTCGTGCGCCGACCGGCGTCGTGGAGTTCGTACGACATGTCTCCTTCGGACGCGAGCGCCGCCAAATCGCTGACGATCTTCTCGTCCGCGCCGGTCGTCGACGTGAAGCTCACCCGCATGAAAGACTTGTCGCATTCGCGGTCGACGAACTGCGATGTATCGATGATTTCGCTGTTCGCGCCGGCTAGGATGGCCGTAATCTTCGATATGATGCCAACGTTAGCGTCGCTCGTGACGTTTAGCACGTAGTTTGTCATTTCGTTCACCTCCATATTGGTTTTTTTAGCGCGACAGCGGCCGTTTGCTCGGCCCCTGTAGTAGATGTCAGCACTCGGGAAGGTTTACCGCCAAACCTCCCAGGCTGGTTTCCTTGAACTTGGAATTCATTTCTTCGCCGGTCTGCCGCATCGCGCGGATGCAGTTGTCGAGGGGCATGAAGTGCGTTCCGTCGCCGCGAAGGGCCAGCGACGCGGCCGAAACGGCTTTCATCGCGCCCATTCCGTTCCGCTCGATGCAAGGAACCTGTACGAGGCCTGCGACGGGATCGCAGGTGAGGCCGAGATGATGTTCAAGAGCTATCTCGGCAGCGTTCTCGACCTGCGCGGGGGTGCCGCCCAGCACGGCGCATAGGCCCGCTGCAGCCATCGCCGCAGCGGACCCGACCTCGCCTTGACAGCCGGCCTCGGCGCCAGAAATCGATGCGTTATGCTTGATCAGTCCGCCGATGGCCGCCGCAGTCAGCAGGAACTCGTGAATCTTTTGGCGATCGTCGCCGCCACAATGGCTAATGAAGTATTTCAACACGGCTGGCACGACGCCGGCCGCGCCGTTCGTGGGCGCGGTCACCACTCGTCCGCCTCCAGCGTTTTCCTCGTTAACCGCCATCGCATAGACGCTCAGCCAGTCCGCTACCACGTGTGGATGAGCCTGGTTGGAGCCGCGTTCGCTCAACAACTGGCGATAAATGGCACTGGCGCGACGCTTTACCTTGAGACCTCCGGGCAATTCGCCGCTGGTGCGCAATCCTCTTTCGATGCAGTCATCCATGACGCGCCAAAGGCGGTCGAGCCCGTCGTCGAGATCCCTGGCTGTGGCCGAGACCAGCTCGTTCGCACGTTTCATCTGAGCGACGGAAATGCCTGCAATGCTTGCCATCGCTAGCATGGAAGCCGCTGAGTGGAAGGGAAAGGGGCGGTCGCTGGCAGCCAAAGACTCCTTAGTCGTTAACGCCTTTTCGGACGCGGTGACCACGAACCCCCCGCCGATGGAATAGTAGGTTTCTGAAAAGATCGTTTCACCCGCGCGACCGCACAAGTCGAACGTGAGCCCGTTCGCATGGCCGGGAAGCGGATCGCCGTAGTCGAATACCACATCCGTCTCCGGATCAAATGTGATCGGCGGAAGACCGGGCGATCGCAGGGTCTTACCGTCCTGAAGGTCCTCAAGGAGAAATCCGGCTTCGTCGATATCCAGGTCGGCGGGTAGCAAGCCGAGCAAGCCAAGTGCCACTGCGCGATCGGTGGCGTGTCCACGGCCGGTAAACGCGAGCGATCCGTAAAGCTTCACGCGAATACGAGTTCCAAACGGCACTTTCTGGTCGCGGATCGCGGCTAGAAATCGCACGGCGGCGGTCATCGGACCCATCGTGTGGGAAGAAGAGGGACCAACACCGATCTTGAAAACGTCGAAAACGCTTAGAAACATGGACTATCGCCCCAACCCATGGCCGGTTGCGCTACAAATCCGGCCATGGTTTCGCACCTTCCCACTAACCGTAGATCGGGAAGCGTTCACAGAGTACCTGCACTTCCTTCAAGACAGCCTGTTCAACCGTCGGGTCGCCTTCGCTCCCCTTCGTCGCAAGCGCTTCTATGACCTGAAGGATGAGTTCGCCGACTTTCTTGAACTCAGCGACCTTGAAGCCGCGGGTCGTCCCGGCTGACGTCCCAAGCCTCACGCCCGAGGTGATCGCCGGCTTCTCCGGGTCGAACGGAATGGCGTTTTTGTTGCAGGTGAGCCCGGCCCGCTCAAGCGCGTATTCCGCATCACGGCCCTTCACGCCCTTCGGTCTCAGGTCCACGAGTACCATGTGGCAATCCGTTCCGCCGGAGACGATATCGAGTCCACCGGCGACCAGGACTTCGCTCAGCGCTCGGGCGTTGTCGACGACGTCCTTGGCGTATTCACGGAACTCCGGCTGCAGTGCCTCGCCGAACGCTACCGCCTTTGCAGCGATCACATGCATCAACGGACCGCCTTGGTTTCCAGGGAAGACCGCCGAGTTGATCTTTTTCGCGAGTGCCTCGTCATTGGTCAGGATCATGCCGCCACGCGGACCACGCAACGTCTTGTGCGTCGTCGTCGTGACGATGTGCGCGTGGGGCAGCGGATCCGGATAGACACCGGCAGCGATGAGGCCCGCATAGTGCGCCATGTCCACCATCAGGTATGCGCCAACTTCATCCGCAATTGTGCGGAACGCGGCGAAGTCGATGGCGCGCGGGTACGCGGAGGCGCCGGCGACGATCAGCTTGGGCCTGGTTTCGAGCGCACGCGCACGAAGGCTTTCGTAATCGATCTGCTGATCAGTTTCACGAACCTCGTAGCTGACGATGTCGAACCATTTTCCAGACATCGTTACGGGCGAGCCGTGCGTCAGATGTCCCCCGTGGGCGAGCGACATCCCCATTACGCGATCACCAGGTGTCAGGAGAGCTAGGAAGACCGCCTGGTTGGCCTGGGCGCCGGAGTGAGGCTGGACGTTCACGAACGAGGCGCCGAAGAGTTCCTTTGCACGGTCGATCGCGAGGGTCTCTACCTCGTCTACGAATTCGCAACCGCCGTAGTAGCGCTTGCCGGGATAGCCTTCGGCGTACTTATTGGTGAGCACCGATCCCTGTGCGGCGAGGACGTTAGGCGAGACGATGTTCTCCGACGCAATCAGTTCAATCTGAAAACGCTGGCGGTCGAGTTCGCGTGCGACTGCAGCCGCAACGGCGCTGTCGCCGATCTCGGACTTGGGAAGTATCTGAAGCATGTTGTCTCCTTCAGGACGTGTTGTGGTTGTTCCCTGGCGCGGACGTGAGGGAAGAATTCTATTCAGTGTTTAGCCGGAAATGATGCGACTTCGGACGCGTCAGATGATCGAACCCGAGCACGCTCAGGGTTACGCCACGACCGCTGTCTTTCACTCCCGTCCAAGCAAGCGAAGGATCGAGATGGTCGCAGCGGTTCAGGAACACGGTGCCGGTCTCGATCTTGTCAGCCAGGTCTTCGGCCGCCGCAACGTCGCTCGTCCAGATCGATGCCGTGAGGCCGAAGTCGCTATCGTTCATGAGATTGACAGCCTCTTCGTCGGTTCCCACGCGCATGATGCCAACGACAGGTCCAAAGGTTTCCTCTGTCATGAGGCGCATGCCGTGGTCGACATTGGAAAGGATTCGAGGCGACACGAAAGCGCTCTCAGGGCGATCCTTCTCGAAGGTCGTAATGGGAACGAGATCCTTCGCGCCCTTGGCAATAGCGTCATCGACCTGTCCGCGAATGAACTTGGCGGCGGAAGCGCTGACAACAGGCCCGAGATTTGTGCTCGGATCCATGGGGTCGCCCAGCCTGTATTCCTTCGCGATTTCCACCGCGCGTTCCACGAACTTGTCGTAGACGCTTGCGTGAACGTAGATTCGTTCGATCCCGCAGCACGACTGGCCGCTGTTGAAGAACGCGCCGTCGACCAGATTCTCCGCTGCAAACGCGATGTCGGCGTCAGCGCGGACGTATGCTGGGTCCTTGCCTCCGAGTTCAAGGCCCACGCTGATGAACCTTTCGGCCGCTGCTTTCTGGACGAGGTGGCCAGTGCGAACCGAACCGGTAAAGGCAACATGGTTGATCCGTCGATCACCGACGATGCGCTCCGCGTCGGCGTGGTCAACCACCAGCGCCTGAAACACGTTTTTCGGAAGACCGGCGCTTTCGAACGCCTTGGCGAAAGCGTCGCCGCAGAGAGGCGTCTGGGCCGCATGCTTGAGGACGACCGCGTTGCCTGCCAAGATTGCAGGAACGATCGTGTTGATTGCGGTGAGAAGAGGATAGTTCCAAGGTGCAATCACGTAAACGACACCGACGGGAGCGCGCCGGATGAATCGGTCAAAGCCGTCGCGCGCCTTTGGGCGGACGTCGGCGAGCCCTTCAGGTGCGAGCTCGATCATGGTACGCGCGCGATCCACGCAACCACGTACTTCACCTGGCGTTTGGGAAATAGGACGGCCCATCTGACGCGTGATGTCGAGCGCTATTTCTTCCTGATGATCGAGCAGATACTGGGCGAACCTCTCGCAGATCTCAACTCGTTCAGCTAGAGTTGTAGCCTTCCACGATTTTTGCGCCCAAACGGCAGCGTCCAAGACAGCGTTGATTTCCTGCGAGGCAGCATATTTTCGTTCGACGACGACTGTCCCGTCGACAGGGGAAATAGTGCGCTGGGTATCGGTCATTTCATGGTCCTCAGATAATTTCGAAGTAGCGGGAAAGCTCCCAGTCGGTGACTTGCTTCCGGAACTCGCGGTCTTCCCAGTCGCGGGTTGCTGCATAATGCTCGACGAAAGTCTTTCCAAAGATCTCCTTCGCCTCCTCGGAATTGTTGAGCGCCGCAGCCGCGTCGGTCAGCGTCCGCGGGAGTTGCTGATGCTCCGGGGTGGGGATCTGGTATGCGTTGCCCGAAAGCTCCGTCTCCGGCTTGATGCGGTTTTCGATGCCCCAGAGGCCTGCGCCAAGTGCGGCCGCCAACGTCAGATACGAATTGGTGTCCGCGCCGGGAATTCTGAATTCGACGCGCTGCGACTTCGAGCTTCCGGTGATCGCGCGAATTGCGACGGTCCGGTTGTCCACGCCCCAGGTCGCCGCCGTCGGAGCCCAGTACCCCGGCACGAGCCGTCGGTATGAGTTGACCGTTGGCGCGGCGAATGCTGCGAGGGCGGGCGCCAGTCTCTGGAGGCCGCCGATGAAGTGCAACATGGTCTCGCTGATGGCACGATCCGCACTGGGGTCGTGGAATACACCTTTGCCGTTCTTGTCGACGAGCGATACGTGGACGTGCCCGCCCTGACCTGGGAACGAGCTGTCCCACTTGGCCATGAAGCTTGTGAAAAGGCCGTTCCGCTGCGCGAAGATCTTGGCAAAAGTCTTGAAGAGGTTTCCCTTGTCCGCGGCGGACAGGGCGTCGTCTACGCCGATCGCTGCTTCAAGCGCTCCCGGACCGGTCTCTTCGTGGAGTCCCTCGATTGGGATGCGCATGTCCTCGAAGAGATCCAGCATGCCATGATAGAATGGTGTGTTGACTGAATTGCGGATAACGGAATAGCCGAAGTTTCCGACGCCGAGCGGCGATAAGTTGCGGTAACGCTTGTCGGAAAGGGACTTTGCCGTTTCTTCGACGACAAGGAATTCGAACTCGCATGCCGCCTTGGCTTGAAAGCCTAGTTCTTCGGCCTTTTTCAATACACGTTTGAGAACGCCGCGGGGGCAGAGCGGTTCAAGTTTGCCCGCGAACTCGCCCAATACGAAGAGGGTGTCGGGCTCGAAGGGTATTTCCCGTGCAGTTTCGGGGAGGATCCTGACCTGCGCGTCACCATAGCCGGTATGCCAACCGGTGAGCTTCGTGTTGTCGTAGAGTTGGTCGCTCGAATCCCATCCGAGAACGACGTCGCAAAATCCGAACCCATTTTCGATGGAAGAAAGGAACTTGTCAGGCGACATGTACTTTCCGCGCAGCACGCCGTCGATGTCGAACACGCCGACCTTGATGTGCCTATAGGGCCGCTCCTGCAGCAACTGCTTCAAGCCCGCAGCATCTTTGACGTCTGAAAATTCCATGGGGTTCCCTCGAGATTTTGTTGGGCGTCGCCGGAGCCTCGCCGCATCCCGATCGCGGTGCTGGTCGAAGCAAAAGCGATGAGGGAATGTGTTGAGGTGTCGATCGTTGAATCGCAGCTAAAACCCCAAAGCCTCGCATGTCAATACAAATCCACATAATGCCACATTATATGATGGTAATAGTGACTTTAAGGCGCGCTTTTTGAGGTTATCTCTTTGCATTGGAGACGCATGCGACGCGTAAGGGGCGCCGCATGCAATGAGCGTCAGGGTGCTAAAGGGACGCTTCGAGTACCTTGGATAGATACTCTGCCATGGCGAGCTGTCCGGCATCGTCGGTTATGAGATCATTCCGGATTTCGATCATTACGTTTTCCAGCCCCGTCGCGATGCCGTGGATTTGTAGCGTGTGGGTGACGCCGTCCTGAGGTCCGTAAGGAGCATTTCGCTGAGTGTTGAATTGCTTGGAGTCCTTGGTTGCATCCAGCATTCGGTCGGCGAGGCGTGCGTCCGCATCGTGAAGAATACCGAGTTCAACGTCTCTGACCGCGCCGTTGTACACTTTCGTGAAGCTATGAATTGTCACGATCACAACTTCGCGCCCCTCGGACGCGCGGCGTGCGATCACGTCGGACACCGCGTGATGAAACGGCCAGTAGATTTCGCTGGTCCGGGCGAACCGCTCGGCGGCGGAGAGGTTTGCGTTCCCCGGAATGCTGTGAACTTCGCTTTTTGCTGGCATGGCCGTTGCCGACGTCGGCGGGCGGTTGCAGTCGTATACAAGCCTCGAGAAGCGCTGTTGTACCAAGGTCGCATCGAGCTTTTCGGACATCTTAAGCGCCGTTTGGAGGGCTCCGGGATCCCAGGCCGCATGGCTCGACATCGTCTCGGATGAAGCGCCCAATTGCTTCAAGCTTTTTGGCAAGCTGTTCGACGCGTGTTCACAAAGAAGGATAATCGGGCTCCCCCCGTCGGGGCGATGCACGGAAAAGGCAGGCCCGTCGTCTGGTCCCAGCAGTTGAGACTGGCTTATTTGAGACATTGTCTTCTCCGGTATTTGAGAGGGGTAATTAGTCGTCATGCTGCCTGCTGGGTCGCGACGTCACCCTCGGCACGCACGGATGGTTGCTCGTCGCTCTCCGAAGAGGACAACTGCTTGACCGCAGGGCCGGCTAGTGTCTTGGCAAGCAGGAAGCCGGTTGCGCCGCCGCCAAGCTTGCCTAGGAGGATGAACGGGATCAGCGCCGGCTGGAAGTTCGCCGCAAAGGCGAGGTGGTCGCCGAACGAAAACGCCGCACAGACCGCGAATGCGATGCAAAGGACCTTGTCCATCGGCTTCATCGAGGCAATCAGCCGATAAAGTGCAAGAATGTTCGCTGCGCCCGCAATCAGGCCCGCAGCGCCTGCAGCTCCCAGGCCGATGCGTCCGCCGATCGCTTCCATCGGCGCCGAAAGATACCGCTTGATCAAATAGACCATCGGAAACGCGCCAGCGAGCATGATACCAATGTAGCCCGCTATCTCCAACGCGCGGAACTGGTCGGCGCTATCCGCAATGATCGGATCGAAGCCCCAGCCGCCAAAGATCTTTTCTGGCAATCCGGTGAAGTACTGGACCACCGAAAGAACAAGGACGATGGTGATTGCGGCGTACATCATCCGGCCAAAGAGGAGGAATGCCGCCACGACGATACGAGGCGCCAGGCGAAGGAGCATCGCGAGCAAGATGCAGAAAACCGCAAGTGGAGCGAGGTTTGCCAACACCGTCGGCATGTCCAGCAAGATGGGCTGAGTCGCGCCGGTAATGCCTATCTCGGCCCTCATCGGAGGCTGAAACACGAGTATCGCCAGGCAGGAGAGGAATACGCCGACGGGAATGCTCAAGAGGCCGTACATCACGCCGAGCGCCATGTAACGGTGGTCTTTTCTTTCCAACATCGCCAAACCGACCGGAATTGAAAACACAATGGTTGGTCCAGCCATGAAGCCGATGACCGTAGCGACAACCCATCCATTCGGGCTTGTGGCCAGCGCGTGGGCGAGCTGGTAGCCGCCCATGTCATTAGCGATCACGCTCGTAGCGGCGATCGCCGGATCGGCGCCGACCGCTTGCATCAACGGACCGACGTATTCTCGCACGAACGCCGAGAGGTAAGGCGCAGATGCCATAATACCGGCCACCGGAACGAAGATAGGTCCAATGCTGTGGAGTCCTTCGAGAAACTCCTTTCCAAGTCCGTCCTGGTCGTTGCGAATTGCTGCCAACGCCCCCAGTACCGCGCAGAACATGATGACGTAGATCACATAGGTTCCGATTTGATCCACCTTATTTCCTCCAACTGATCTTCGCTTAAAGCGAATTGACCAGCTTTAGTGTAAAGTGAAGCCACACAACACCACATGATTTTGACGACTTCAATCGTATTTGCGCACATTTTATGAGGCTAAGAGTGGGAGTTAGTGATTTTGTAAAGGTAAATTGACTAGTTTGCGGCTCGCGGGCCGTCGGGGGCCTGGGTTGTTTGGAGGAAGCAATGTTTGTCAGGACCGCAACTGCAAGGAATATGGTGGGGATCGTCGCTGCCGGAGTCGTAACAACGGTCGCCACCGCCGGAGTTCTACTGGGACTGTCCTACAAGGCGCTTGAAAGGCACTCTATTTCCGAAATGACGACGGTCGCCCATGAGAGCGCCGGAAGGGTACAGGCGGTCTTTGCGCGAGCGGAAAGTCTAGCGAATCAGGCGAGTTCGGCGATTGCTGCCATTCAAGACGGTCCTGAGCCGAATCGGGAGTTGGTGACCCGAGTGTTCTCTCGAATGATCGCGGAAAATGAATTCGCACTCGGTTTGAGCACTTGTTGGGAGCCAGGCGCTTTTGACGGCAGAGATAAAGCCTTTGTCGGCACGACGACCTCCGACGGGACCGGCCGGTTTATCCCCTATTTCGTGCGGGCAAAGGGAGAGGTGAGCGTGACGCCGCTTGTCGATTACGACAAGCCTGGCGCGGGCGACTGGTATCTAGTGCCCAAAAGCACCAAGCAGCGGCTCCTTATGGAGCCGTATACCTATTCTATCGACGGGGCGGACGTCCTGATGACGTCGTTTATGGTCCCACTCGTCAAGGGTGACCAATTTCTTGGTACGGTTGGGGTAGATTTGGCGCTGGACGCGCTTGCGAGCGATCTCTCAACTCTTCGTCCACTAGGAAGCGGACACGTCGCGCTTGTTTCGGCTAGTGGGATGATCATCAGTCACTCCAATCCTGCCGCGCGCGGCAAGAGCCTTGAGGCAGCGGGTCTGGACGCGCAGGGTTGGCGCGAAATAATCGCCCACCCTGGCGTGACTGGCGTCCTGCCGGGCGCGGATGGCAGCGGTCCTGACGTGGCCCTGGCCGTTCCTGTCGATCTTCTGCCTGGGACGACTTGGTACGCCGTCGTCGTGGTGCCAAACGCCGTACTTTATGCGAGCGTTCAGACCCTGGCCATTACGTCGTTTGCCATAATCGCCATCGCGGCCGTGCTGCTTGTTACGATCGCAGCGGTGCTGGCAGGCCGGTTCCATCGGCGTTTGAGCCGGGTAATCGCCGCGACCGCCGACATTGCCGCAGGGCGAACGGTTGGGGAGCTGGCTGATTCCCTTTCGCAAGACGAAATCGGTGAAATGGCTCGAGCGCTCGGCGTTTTGGAAAGCGCTGCACGCGCGAAAGATTCTCTGGAACGGCAAGCAGAGCAGAACCTCGCAAGAGAGGATGAAGAGCGGCAGGCGCGGAGCGCGGAAGCGGAAATGCGGGAGAAGCAAACGCGCTCGGCGGTGACCCTGCTTGGTGATGCGCTTCACGCACTGGCTGGGGGCGACACGACATGCCGGATTGGTGAGCCATTTGCGGGAAGCCTCGACGAAGTGCGGCAGAGTTTCAATGCATCTGCGGAGAAGCTCCAGGCCGCGCTAAATTCGGTGGGAAAGAACGCCCACGCGATCGCCGCGGGCACTTCGCAAATCAGCAGCGCTGCGGACGACCTCGCGAAACGCACTGAACAGCAGGCAGCCTCGGTCGAGCAGACGGCTGCTGCTGTCGAGGAAATCACCTCTTCGGTCCGTGACACGACAAAACGTGCGGAGGAGGCTGGCATGCTTGTCGAAACCGCACGCGCTAGCGCCGAGCGATCCGGGGCGATAGTTCAGCGAGCCGTCTCGGCGATGGGCGAAATCGAAACGTCGTCTCGCGAGATATCGAACATTATCGGCGTAATTGACGATATCGCGTTCCAGACGAATCTCCTTGCATTGAACGCGGGCGTTGAAGCGGCGCGGGCCGGCGAAGCTGGAAAAGGGTTCGCCGTAGTAGCTCAGGAAGTCCGGGAACTCGCACAACGTTCTGCCTTGGCAGCACGCGAGATCAAGGCGCTGATCGCCCGCTCGAGCGATCAGGTTAGCGCCGGCGTCGATTTCGTCGGTGAAACCGGCGCTGCGCTGACAGACATTGCCAGCCAGGTGCAAGAGATAGATCGTCACGTCGCAGCGATCGTGCTCGCGGCGAGGGAGCAATCGACATCGCTCCACGAGATCAGCACATCAGTGAATTCGATCGATCAAGGGACGCAACGCAACGCTGCCATGGTGGAAGAACAGAACGCTGCGGCTCATTCTCTGATGTCTGAGGTCAGATCGCTGAACGACCTGCTCGCACAGTTCAGACTTGATCGCCTTCCTACGTCAACCGCACTGCGTTTCGTGGCATAGTTCAATGACCGAGCGCGCCGCTCCGTTGCACGAACTCCACCGACGATTTCGGATCGCCGGTGGAGCAAATTTCCCACAGATAGCCACGAAACCCTGCGACTTTGATAGGTGTTGACCTCGTAAATTTGCAGAATTTGCCACAACGTTCCCACAAAATACGTTGACATCCGTGGAGATCGGCCACAAAGTCCCCCTCAAGAGCGCGACAAGCGCCGATTTAGGTAGCCAACCAATAAAGGGGTTCGATATGTCAAACTGGAGAAGAGTCTTTCAGGTGGTCGGTTTTGGAGCTGCATTGCTCACGGCCACGCATTCCTACGCTGTGGAATCGCCCGATCCGATCAAGCTCACGCTTAACGACTGGTCGGGCCAGCTTCTTTCAACCAAGATAATGGGCGGCGTGCTCAAAGCGGCCGGCTACAATGTTGAGTATGTTCAAGCCGACTACCTCGCTCAGTTGACCGGCATGCAGTCGGGAGACCTGGACGTCGCTATGGAAATCTGGGCCACCACGGCTCGTGACGCGCTGGAGGCCGCCGTCGCGACTGGCAAGGTGGTCAACCTGGGCGAGACCGGAATGGTTGCCAAGGAAGAGTGGTGGGTTCCGGAATACATGATTGCCAAGTGCCCCGGCCTTCCGGACTGGAAGGCTTTGGACAAGTGCGCTGACCAGTTTTCGACCCCGGAAACCGCGCCCAAGGGCCGCTATCTCGGCGGGCCGGTGACTTGGGGTGGATACGATGAGGAACGGATCGCCAATCTGCCGATCAACTTCGACGTGATTCACGCAGGTACCGATGCGGCGCTTTACGCCGAGTTGGACGCCGCATATGCCAAGGAGGAACCGATCGTCCTGTGGGTCTACTCGCCGCACTGGGTGCCAATCAAGTACAAGGGCGAATGGATCAAGTTCCCGCCGTACACGCCGGACTGCTATGCCAGCAAGTCCTACGCGTGCGCGAAGCCGAGCGGGCCGGTTTGGAAGGCTGCCTGGGTCGGACTGGAGAAAAAGTGGCCGGGCGCGGCAAAGGCTGTGAAAGCGTTCCATATCACCAATGAGGACATGGGCGAGCTTATCAAGCGCGTGGACGTCGATGGCGAGAACCTCGATACAGTGGCTGCGGATTGGCTGAAGACCCACGAAGACACGTGGAAGCAGTGGCTTAACTAAGCCCGACGCGCGTGCGCGTTCACGCGCACGCGCCCCCGAATCCATCCTAAAATTATTTTAAACCGGGAGTCTGTCATGGCCGGTTCGATGATCACCTGTGAGAACGTGTGGAAGGTCTACGGGCCGCCCTACGTTCCGGGAGAAGAGCCCACCGACGCGCACGTCGTAGCCCTCAAAGCCGCGAACTTTACGATCAAAAAAGGCGAATGCTTCGTCATTATGGGCCTTTCCGGATCGGGGAAATCGACCCTGGTTCGGTGTCTCACCCGGCTGATAGAGCCGAGCGAAGGCCGCATTAACGTCGCGGACAACGACGTCACCGGTGCGAGCCCGAAACAGCTCATGGAAATCCGCCGCAAGGTGATGGGCATGGTCTTTCAGAACTTCGCTCTACTGCCGCATCTTACCGTTCTGGAAAACGTGGCGTTTCCGCTTTCGGTTCGCGGCGTCGATATGAAAACCAGAACCTCGAAAGCACGCGAACTTGTAAAGACCGTCGGACTTGCCGGCCGCGAGAACCACTTTCCGTCCGAACTGTCGGGAGGCCAGCAGCAGCGCGTCGGCATCGCCCGCGCACTATCCTCTGAACCTGAAGTCCTTTTCATGGATGAGCCGTTCTCGGCGCTGGATCCGCTTCTGAGACGTGAACTGCAAGATGAATTCATCCGCCTCAGGCACGAGTTGAAGAAGACCATCGTCTTCATCACACACGACTTCGATGAGGCGATCCGACTGGCAGATCGCATCGCGATCATGCGCAATGGAGAAATTCTGGAGATAGGGACGCCAGAGCAGCTCGTGATCCACTCCAAGCACCCTTACGTCACGGAATTCACCCGGCATTGCGACAGATCAAGCGTGCTGAGGGCAAGGACACTTGCACGACCGCTCCGGGCGAATTTCGAACCATCGGTCAGCGTCGATGGAAACGAGCTGGTCGCGGATGTCGCCGCGAAGGTTCTAGGGGGGCGTGAGGACGCCGGCGTCCTGGTTGACGGTAAGCTGACAGGGATCCTGACCAAGGGCGACGTAATCGCCTCCCTTACTGGCAAGCCAATTGAGCTTGAGGCGGTCTGATGACGATGGCAGTTAATTCATCCGCCCCGGAGGGGCGGGTCCTACGGGTCCCGCTTGCGACCATCTCGTTCTTGCTGTTGGCAGGCTCGTTCTTTCTTCCTGCCGCGATAAAAACCTATCCTCGCGAGTACGTCGTGCCGTTTTCCGGATGGATCCAGTCGGCAATGGCCTGGCTTACGCAGGATGCTCCACAGATTTCCGGTTTGCCGCCGATACGCGTGATGACACGTGCGATCGCCGCGATGCTCGACGCCCTACTCAATGCCGTACAGGGCATTATCGCTACGGGTTTCCGCTTTACACCCGGCGACGGAGCGCCGGACATCGCGCCTCTACCCTGGTTCGCCGTCACGACGATTTTCCTTGTAGTCGCATATCGGCTCCGCGGTCGCCCGCTGGCGCTCGTCACGGCGCTTGGCCTGGGATTCATCCTGATCACCGGAAACTGGGCGTCGTCTATGGTGACTTTGTCGTCGGTACTCGTCGCAGCGTTCATTTCGGTCGTTTTCGGGCTCCTGCTCGGTATCGTCGCTTACCGTGTCCAATGGTTTGCGCGGCTCATTTCACCGGTGCTCGACCTGATGCAGACAGTACCCGTCTTCGCATATCTGGTTCCGGTTCTGATCTTGCTCGGCTTTGGTCCGGCGTCGGCGTTGGCAGCGACCATAATCTATTCGATGCCACCGATGATCCGAAACACCGTTCTGGGGCTGGGGCGCGTTCCACCGGAAATCTCGGAGTTTGGGTCGATTGCAGGCTGCACTGAGAGGCAGCTCATCTTCAAGGTTCTTGTTCCATCGGCGATGCCATCGATCATGGTTGGCGTAAATCAGGTTGTGATGATGACGCTCAACATGGTCATCATCGCGTCCATGATTGGGGCCGGCGGCCTGGGCTTCGACGTGCTTACCTCGCTGCGCCGACTGGATATCGGTACGGGCATGGAAGCGGGCCTTGCAATCGTCGCACTCGCCATCCTGCTCGACCGGTTTTGCCAGGCGTTCGTCACAAGAGCTCGTGAACATCACCACGATGATCAACGCTCCTTTTGGGTCAACAATTGGGGCTGGGTCATCGTCACTGCCGTGGCAATCGTCGGCTACATCATCGCCGTCGCACTACCGAGCGCGACCTCATTCCCTGTGTCTTGGGTGTTCACCGCAAAGCAGCCACTCAACGAGTTTGCTCGCTGGCTCACCTTCAACCTGTCTACACCACTCGACGCGTTGAAGAATGCGATACTCCTCAACGTGATGGTTCCTGTGCGCATCTTCATGCTCGGGCTCCCATGGTTTGCACTTCCGCTGCTCGCCGGGGTTGCCGCATGGCGCCTGTCCGGACCCACGCTTTCCGCGCTCGTGTTCGTTCTGATGTCCGCGATTTTCATGGCTGGTCTTCAGCAGCCGGCGATGATGACAATCTACCTCTGCGGAATAGGAACGGTCCTCTCTTTGCTTATCGGCTTCCCACTGGGAGTGCTGGCCGCTGTAAACGAGAGAGCTCATCAAGTGTTGAACGTCGTCTGTGACACGCTCCAGACGCTGCCGACCTTCGTGTACCTGATACCCGTCGTGATGCTCTTCAAAGTCGGAGACTTCTCCGCGCTGGTGGCGATCGTCGCTTTCGCTATCGTGCCGGCCATTCGATATACGGATTTCGGCATACGGCATGTGAAAGAGCATTTCGTCGAAGCGGCGGTCATGAGCGGCTGCACGCCGACCCAGACTTTGTTCAAAGTCAAGATTCCTCTGGCCGTGCCGGAAATGCTGCTTGGTTTGAGCCAGACGATTGTCATGGCGCTTTCGATGCTCGTCATCACTGCATTGGTGGGTACCCGAGACCTTGGTCAAGAGACCTATATCGCACTGACCAAGGCCGACGCCGGACGTGGCGTGGTGGCGGGGCTGGCCATCGCTTTCATCGCGATCGTCGCGGAGCGGCTCATAGTCGCTTGGCGGCTGAAATTTTCCAAACGGCACGCGGCCTGAACCGCCTTGCCTGAACACCATCGACATCTCATTGGAGGCTAATCATGTCGAAAACCTTTGACCAGCACTATCGGATCGTCATCATCGGCGGCGGTGCTATTGGTTGCTCGCTTGCGTACAATCTTTCTCGCCGCGGTGAGAAGGACGTGATCGTTCTTGAGAAATCGCAGATCACCAACGGCTGCACCTGGCACGCGGCAGGTCTCGTCGGCCAGCTCCGCGGCAAGAAGAATCTCACCAAGTTGATGCAGAACTCTGTAGCGGTCTATGATCGTCTTGAGGAAGAGTCCGGTCTGACCATCGACTGGAAGAAGGTTGGCTCCCTCCGCCTTGCCTCCTCGGAAGCCCGTTGGAGCGAAATTCGCCGTTCGATGACGCTCGCAAAGAGCTTCGATTTCGAATGCCACTCGCTTTCTGCCAAAGAGGCCCAGGAACTCTTCCCATACATCGATCCGGAAGGCGTGGTCGGCGCCGCCTTCATTCCGTCGGACGGCTACATCGACCCCTACGCGTTGACGCACGCTTACGCGGCCACGGCTCGTAAGAACGGCGTCAAGATCCAGGAAGGTGTCACGGTCACCGAATTCATCAAGGAAGGACGCCGCGTTGTCGGCGTCGCGACCGACCATGGTACGATCGGCTGCGACATCATCGTCAACTGCGCCGGTCTGTGGGCCAAACGCATCGGCGACATGGCCGGTGTTCCGCTCGCCGCCGGCGTCGTTGAGCACCAGTATTTCCTGACTGAAAAAAAGCTCGACCTACCGAAGAACCTTCCAACTCTGCGCGATCCGGACAAGAACTTCTACCTCAAGCCGGATGTCGCCGCCTTTGCGATCGGCGGATGGGAGGACGGCACGAAGGGATGCTGGCGCTCCAAACCACCGTTCGAATTTGGACGTGAACTCTTCCCGGAAAACATGGATCGATTGGAACTGTTCGCGCTGCCTTGCGCCGAGCGTCTTCCTGTCCTCAACGAGGTTGGCATCCAGACCGTCATTAACGGCCCGATTCCGGCCTCGGCCGACGGCGAGCCGATCATGGGCCTGGCTCCGGAACTCGACAACTTCTTCGTCGCATGCGGCTTCACCGCCGGGATCGCGGCCTCCGGTGGCGCCGGTGAGGCAATGGCGAATTGGATACTTGACGGCGATCCGGGGATGGATCTGTGGTCCTTCGACGTGCGCCGCTTCGGCGCTCCGCACAGCCAGGGTCGCTACCTCGAGGAACGTGCAATCGAAGCCTACGGAAATTACTACAAGATCCATTGGCCGGCCGAAGAAAACCAGGCCGTGCGCAATCTGCGCCTCTCGCCGTTCAAGGCTCAGCTTGAAGCGTCCGGTGCAATCTTCGGAAGCCGCTTTGGTTGGGAGCGAGCCAACTGGTTCTCCCGTCCATCCGACGACAAGTTTGACAAGCCGAGCTTCGAAGGAAAGCCGAACTGGTTCGATGCGGTTGGAGCCGAGTGCGAAGCTATTCGCAACCGCGTCGTCCTGATCGACCAGTCGTCGTTCTCGAAGTTCGAAATCACTGGAAAGGGCGCGCAGGCAGCACTTCAGCGCATCGCTGCAGCCGACATTTCCGGGGCGCCGGGCAAAGCCGTCTACACCCAGCTTTGTAACGAAAACGGCGGAATCGAATCCGACGTCACCTTCATGCATCTGGACGACGAGAAGTTCTTGCTAGTGACCGGCTCGGCGTTCGGCGTGCGCGACAGCGCCTGGGTGCGCCAGCATCTGCCCGAAGGCGTGACCATCCGCGACGTGACCGGCAGCTACGCCGTTCTCAACATCTGCGGTCCGAAGTCGCGCGAGGTGCTTCAGAAGGTCACGGACGACGACGTTTCCAACGACGCGTTGCCATTCTTCGCGGTTCGCACGATCGAAATCGGCTATACCCGCGCTATCGCGGCCCGTGTCGGCTACGTCGGCGAGCTCGGCTATGAACTCTACATTCCGATCGAATACGGCGCGCATGTCTACGACACGCTTTGGACGGCGGGCCAGGAGTTCGGCATTCAGAACGCCGGCTATCGCGCCATCGACTCTTGCCGCATGGAGAAGGGCTATCTCTACTGGTCCGGCGACATCACGCCCGACTACAACCCTTACGAAGCGGGTTTGGGCTTCTGCGTGGCGTTGGACAAGCCGGATTTCATCGGGAAGCAGGCGCTGGAAAGGATCAAGGCTGAAGGTGTCACGAAGCGCCTGTGCTCGTTCACCGTCGAAGGCTTCGCACCATTCCATGGAGGCGAGGCGATCATCCTCGATGGCAAAGTCGTGGGACGGACCACAAGTACGGCCTATGGCCATTCGATGAAGAAGACTATCGCTTTCGGCTACCTCGATCTCGAGAATGCCTCCGCTAAGTCCTTCGAAATCGAAGCTTTTGGAAACAGCTACGATGCAGAGCGAGGCCCTCGTTGCCTTTATGATGCAAAGATGGAGCGTCTCAAGGCCTAAGCCACGCGGGAGGAGGTTCTATGAAAATGAAAGGGGAACAACCGGACATGGAACGAGTGCAAAAAATCGTCGAAGGCCTTCCGGAAAAGTTTCGCGTACAGACGGTCACCCGCTTGGGAGGCATGACCAATGTCGTCTACCACGTCGAGACCGACAAGGACGAACTATGCGTGAGAATACCGGGGGTCGGCACCGAGGCCTACATCAATCGACGTTACGAGGCTCGCGCGGCAAGGGAGTCCGCGCGAGTAGGGGTTAGCGCCCCGGTGCTCTTCTTCAACGAAGTAAGCGGTGAGAGCGTCACGGCCTTCATAAAGGGTGCTGTGACGATGTCGCCGGAAGAGTTCGCCAGTCGCGAGGGTTCGGCGTTTCGGGCGGGCGAGGCATTCAAACGCCTGCATAGCAGCGACGCCACGTTTGAAAATCGATTCGACGTCTTTACGCTCATTGACGAGTACATGGCCTACCTTGCGACCAAGGATTCCACTGTGCCCGACGGATATCGCGAGGCCCTGGCCTCGGCCGAGCAGGCACGTTCAGCCCTCAACGCTAAGCCACTGCCGCTGGCGCCCTGCCACTGCGACCCTCTCAGTGAAAACTTCCTCGACGTCGGTGATCGGATGTGGATCGTCGACTGGGAATACTCGGGCATGAACGATCCCTTGTGGGACCTGGGAGATTTCATAGTCGAGGCCAGCCTCTCGGAGGAGAAGGAAGGCGAGCTGCTCAACGCCTATTTCGGCCGTCTCCCAACCGACGCGGAGTATGGACGGATAGTCATCTACAAGGCCTTGTGTGACTTGGTCTGGACCTTATGGGGCCTCATCCAGCATGCAAACGACAACCCGGCGGAGGACTTCTGGGCCTACGCGATGCATCGCTTCCAACGATGCACCGCGTTGATGGCCACCGCCAACTATAGCTCCGCAGTCGCGGCGGTGGCCCAGGCTTGATGCTCAGACGGCGCCCCGATCAGCGAAAGGCGATCGGGGCGAGAGCTTTAATTTATTCGCCGGCGTTGCTTCCTACCAACCTTGGACCGTTGCCCGCACGCGCGACGGCGGGAATGCGTCCGCGCGGGCATCAGTTGTGGGACGCGTGCGCGTGTCATTGAAAGCCGTCGATGATCCTATTCGGCATACATGAGATCGCGAAGCTTTTCGCGTCGCTTGGCGCTGAAGGATTCGGCACATCTTTACGAGAGCTTATCGCCAGCAGAGTAGATGTTGGTCACTGCCTGCTTGTGACCTCATCCTTCATCGGCGATCTGACGGTTCTCTATCGCGGCCCGGAGGGTACGCCCGGCGTGTCCTCGGGCGACCTGAATGAATTGCTTGATCTCGCTCGCACCAGGGGTGAGGGAGATCGAGTCATTTCGCGCCCAGACAGCGGAATCCTTATTTTGGAAACGTCGCCTCAGTGCACCGTCGTCCGGTTCAAACCCTCCGACCCCCCTCCGGAATATATTGCCTATACGATGTCGCTGTCAGCGCAGTCGACGGCGACCCTCATTTTAGGTTTGGACGAAAGTCTCGTCGGGATCGAGGCTTGCCTTGCCTGCGCGCCAATCGTGGGCGAGGCTGTGCGATCGCATCTCGAAAAGCTCGAAATGTCCAAACCCGATCAAGTCCGATCCGTGGATTTCGATCAGACGGAAGGCAGTTTTGATGACCTCTTCGCCGACAGCCTTACGCCTGCACAACGAGGTATCGTTCGACTCATCTTGCGAGGTCACGGCAGTGCATCGATCGCGTTGCATCTGGGGGTGTCGGAAGGCACGGTGAAAGTCCATCGTGCGAACATCTACCGAAGGCTCTCCATCAGCAGTCAAGCTGAACTTTTCAAAATGTACATAGACAGAATGCTGAGGCCATGAAGGACCGGCGGGGTCTGTTTTCGGTCGGGGGAAAGCAGGGAAAAGCACGCGCTGTATCGCTCACCGTGGTTGACTGCGTCGCCCTGAACACACAACTTACAGGATATTTTCGAGATGTGATTCGCAGTTTGGGAAGTGCGCTGAATGTCAGTAACGGATAAGCTTGCCTGCGTCCGAGAAATCGTAGACGCCAACAAATCCAGAGACCGCAACGAAGCGGAGACGAGACACAAAATTATCGATGGCATCATTCATGACTGCCTATCTTGGCCACGCAATCGTGTCTCAGTCGAAGAGTATATCGCGCCGGGATTTGCCGACTATGTGCTGAAGAAGGCAAATGGCGATCATCTTCTGTTCATCGAAGCCAAAAAAGCTGGCGTCTATTTCGACCTGCCTTTCCCATATGTCGACAGCGAGACGCACTGCTACATGTCGATGTCGAAGCTGATGTCGAACGAAAACATCAAAGCGGCGATCAACCAGGTCAAAGGCTATTGCTTCGACACCGGCTGTGAATACGCCTGCATCACCAATGGTCACGAATGGATCTTCTTTAAGACGTTCGAAAAGGGGAAACGCTTTGAAAACCTGCAGGCCTTCGTCATTCGGAGCCTGGCGTTCTTCGACAAGGATTTCACAAAAAGCCAAAACATGTTTTCCTTCGGGGCGATCTTCGATCGCGCTTCGCTCAACGAAGCCCTTTCAAGCTCGCCTCCCAAGGACAGACATATCTTCTTTCCGAAGGAGAAAATCCCTTCGTACGGCCACAAGATCAATTCGAACAGGCTTGCCGGTACGCTCCGGCCGATCGTTAATCATTACTTCGGCGTGATCGGGGACGACGACACGGAGTTCATGGAGCGTTGCTACGTCTCGCAGAGCGACTACACGCAAATGTCCGAGGGGATCAACGTTCTCATCGAGGATTCCTTGAGCCCCTATTTCAAGGGCTACGGCGTCAATCAGTTAGAGAACACCGGAAGGGGCGGGCAGCTTGGAGGTCGTCTCACCAAGAACATCAAGCGTGGCAGGAGGGGCGAGGTCCTCGTACTTTTCGGCGGCAAGGGCGCCGGCAAATCGACTTTCGTGAAGCGGGTCCTACGGCACAATCCGCCAAGGTGGCTTCGCGAGCATTCGGTCATCGCTATCGTAGATCTCCTCAAAGTTCCGGAAGACCAAAGCGTTATCCGTGAAACGATATGGTCGAGCTTGGTCGAATCCTTAGATGTCGACGGATTGCTTCAGTCGGCACGTGATAATCTGTTGAAGGAGCTGTTCGCCGACCGCTTCGAGATTGCACGAAAGCAGGATCTGGAAGGATTCGACAGAAAGTCCGAAATTTACAATTCCCGTCTGAACGCACTCGCCGCCGAATGGAAGCAGGACAAGCCGTACTGTGCCGCCAGGCTCGCGTCTTATTGGGCGTCGAAGGGAAAAGGCGTGATCGTCGTTGTCGACAACACCGACCAGTATTCCCCGGAACTTCAGGACTTTTGCTTCACATCAGCCCAGGAGATCAGCAACCTGCTGAATTGCGTCACTCTGATCTCGATGCGCGAGGAACGCTTCTACAACTCAAAGATTCACGGACTTCTGGACGCATTCCAGAATTCGGGGTTTCACATCAGCTCCCCCAAGCCCTCGACTGTGTTCAAGAAGCGAATAAGCTACGTGAATTCGCTGCTTAACGAACCGCAGCGCCGTCACAAGATCGGCCTCGAGGATACAAATGGGAAGATCATCGATGATTCGATGAACTATCTGTCGATCATTTTTAGGGACTTCAACAGCGAGCAGTCGCCGTTGAACGCTTTCTTGACAGCGTGCGCCCATGGCGACACCCGGTTGTCTCTCGACCTCTTCAGAAGCTTTCTGCTATCCGGCTACACCAACGTCGACGAAATGTTGAGTTCGGGAAATTGGGTCTTCAAGATCCACCAGATCATCAAGCCGGTGATGATCCCAAACCGCTACTTTTACGATGAGGCTCTGTCGGACATCCCGAACGCCTATCAGGTTAGGAATTCCCGGCATGGCTCGCATTTCACCGCGCTTCGGATCATGCGGAAACTGGCCAAGAGCATAGAGCGCACGACTCCTTCCTACGTCTCAGTCGCGGAGCTCAAATCTTATTTCGTGAACACCTTCAACATGGGTGACGACTTCACAGCGAATCTCGACGTTCTCCTGAAGCACGGCTTTGTCGAATCCAACAATCGATTGGACCAGTACTCAGACCAGGTCGACAGCGTTAAGATCACGACCTACGGGCTCTACATGGTCCGCGAACTCGCATACTTCTTTTCATATCTCGATCTCGTGTGCACCGATTGCGGCATCTTCAGCGAGCAGGTTAGCAACTATCTGGTCGACGCCGCCAGACAGGAATTCGATCTGTTTTCGAAGGGAGAGCGTCTCGAGCGCGTCAAAATCAGGCTCGATCGCGTTGAGAAATTCATCGAGTACCTTGCGGAAGAGGAAATGAGGGAGCGAGAGCTTTATTCGCTTGGGATGAAGGAAGAAGACATGTTCACACATACCTTGCGGAAATCGTTCGAGGAAGAAAAGCGCGTCGTAGCGAAAAGCGCCAAGCGCAACTCGGCACAGCGCTCCAACAAGCACTGGTCGCGCGGCCGCCGCTGACAGCGCCTCGTATTACCTTGGTGATATAGACCGGCCATCCGCCCGATAGCTAGTTTCCTTATCACGGACTTCGCCGGCAAGTGGTTGGCCGTCCGAGCGAAAGGAAACACATGACCTCTCTGCTCCCCCCAAGACCCAGTCGGGTACTCCGCCCCGCGCACCGTGCGCTTCCGATCGGGACGGAGCGCTACCTGGCGAAGGGTGGCGGCTCCCTTGCGGTCACCGTGAAAGCTGGCGACGCCGTCAAGATCATTGATAGAGAAGGGCTGCAGCGCGCGGAGGTCAGGCCGACCGACTTCGAGGGGCGTGATGACATTTCCATTCTTGGCCTTTCAGGCGGCGAAGGAACGTTTTGCATTTTCGGATCTGGTCGAGCCGGGGAAAGCGCCGAATTTATCGTGCAGCGCGACGCAACCCTGCATATCTCAGCCCCGGCGGACCAGATGGAGGTGACAGGACAAAACACGGCGACCGATCTGGAGGTGTTTATCCAACGCGCAAACCCAACTGCCGTGAAGGCGGGCGGGGCGCCGCTTCCGAATCCGCTTCGCGATCCGCTGCAGGAAATACGCATTCGCGCGGCGTCTGCTCAGGCTTTTCTTGTCAAGGCGGGCGAGTACATCCAGGTGCTTGACATCGATGGTCGTCAGATGACCGACTTTCAGTGTTTCTCTGCCCGCAAGTTAGATGCAGGGATCGAACACGCGCTCGACGCGACCGTCACGCGCACGCTTACCCATCGTGCGATGCCCATTCCGGGCTTGCCGTCCAAGGCATTTGCGTTCGATTTCGAGCCACTCGTTGAGATCGTTCGGGACACAGTCGGTAGACACGACGCCTTCGCGACGGCCTGCAACTCTCGCCAGTATGACGACATGGGCTATCCAGGCCATATCAATTGCACGGACAATTTCAACGGCGCTCTCGATCCCTACGGCATCGCCGCGCGCAAGGGGTGGGAGGCTTTGAACTTCTTTTACAACTCGAGAATCGACGCGCACGATCAGATCATTTCGGACGAAGCTTGGTCTCGTCCCGGCGACTACGTGCTGATGAAGGCGTTGACCGACATCGTGTGTGTCAGCTCCTCGTGCCCGGACGACATCGATTCAGGAAATGGATGGAATCCCACTGACATTCTCGTCCGCACTTATGCTGCCGACAACAAGTTTTCACGCGCGATCGCCTATCGCCCGACCCCAGATGCGGAACCACAGATGACTAAAGAAACGGCTTTTCATCCGCGCCTCTCCGCGCTTACCCGCCATCATACGGAGTATCGCGGATTCTGGCTTCCAACTCGCTTCAACAACGAGGGTCCGACGGCCGAGTACTGGGCATGCCGTGAGCAATGTGCCGTGATAGATCTCTCGGCGTTGCGGAAATTTGAGGTAACGGGGCCGGACGCCGAGGCCTTGCTTCAGTACTGCCTGACCAGGGACATCCGCAAGCTGGCTGTGGGCCATGTGGTCTACACGGCGATGTGCTACCCGAATGGCGGGATGATCGACGACGGAACAGTCTTCAAGCTCGGTCCCAACAACTTTCGTTGGATCTGCGGTGACGATTACAGCGGCGTCTGGCTTCGCGAGCAGGCGCAGAAGATCGGATACGAAGTCTGGGTCAGATCCTCGACAGATCAGATGCACAACATCGCTGTCCAGGGACCAAAAAGCCGCGATTTGCTGAAGGAGGTCATCTGGACCGCACCCGGCCAGCCGGCACTAGGAGAGTTGGAGTGGTTTCGCTTCAGTGTTGGAAGGATCGGTCATTTCGAGGGCGTGCCCGTGGTGGTCTCGCGCACAGGTTACTCTGGTGAAATCGGCTACGAGATATTCTGTCACCCCAAACACGCACTTGAGGTGTTCGACGCTGTTTGGGAGGTCGGAAAGAACTTTGGTCTGAAGCCAATGGGGCTGGAAGCGCTCGACATGCTTCGCATCGAGGCCGGATTGATTTTCGCCGACCATGAGTTCACGTCCGAGACCGATCCGTTCGAGGCGGGTATTGGATTTACCGTTCCTCTGAAGTCTAAGGCTGACGACTTCATTGGTCGGGAGGCACTTCTTCAACGTAAGGAGCATCCTCGTTACAAGCTCGTCGGGCTCGACTTAGATTCAAACGACGAGGTTGGCCACGGCGATGCCGTCTTTATCGGAAAAGCCCAGGTCGGCGTTGTGACGAGCAGTACTCGGTCGCCAATCCTTCGCAAAAACATCGCTCTTGCACGCATCGACGCACTCTCGTCGGCGATAGGTACTCAAGTCGAGATCGGCAAGCTCGATGGGCACGCGAAGCGGCTGCCTGCGACGGTAGCAAGATTCGCGCACTACGATCCTGAGAAACTGCGGCCCCGCTCGTGAGCGGTAACAAACTTCATGGGCGATGCCGCGAACCGACGTTAAGGCCATGTGTCGCTGCGGCGATCAATGGGCCGAACCTCGCTTCGAACGCCTCCCATAGTAGGTCGTACACGCCATCAAGCTGCCGTTCCAGCGAGCGTACCTGCGTATTGAACTCGCGCTGCATGGTTACGAGACCGGCGCGGAAAGCAATGTCGAGATCAAGTTTGCGGCCGTGTCGGTCGCGGCCGCGCGTTCCGTTGTAGCGATCTATGAAAAGTGAGGCGGTCTCGAACGTCGCATCGTCGTCGGTGAGCTCTAGTTCGACACCGCGGTGAACGCGACTATTTCGCTCAGAACGAACCAGTTCCTGGCTATCTGCGATCGCCTTGAGTTGCCGCCGTAGTTCGGTCGGGATGTCCGCCTTGGCAACTCGTTCGATCGTGCAGGCGCGTTGCGGGAGCCCCATCTCGAAAACCTCGTTGATCAAAAGCAGCGCGCAGTCGACGACGGATACATACCTGACAAGGAAAACATCCTTGGTGATCTGAAGCCACTGGTATCTTGTGAGAGGCATTTTTCTGAAGTTTGGTGGCACTGGGTCGAGCCACAACATGTCGCCAACGATGTTCAGGGATTCCACGCGCCGGGTTAGTGTCTTCATCCACCGCCCAGTGTCATAGGCATATTTGCAGTCAGGATGGCGGCAGAGCTCCTCGTAGCTGTCGAAGTGGTAGGCAACGATGCCCAGCTCCGACAGACGCGTGATGAAACTATGATGGTCGGAGGTCGCGATATGACGTTTCAGAAAGCGTGTTTGGCGACGCGGAGGTCTACTGCGAACGGCAGGTGAGGCCCGATCATTCATTGAGGCAATGGACCACCAGTTCCGCGAACGTGTCCCACAGCGCCGCGAGATGCTCCGATGTTGGAGCAAGGTTTGACGAGTGCACATACTTGTTGAGGGTGTCGACGGATATGATGGCGTCCATGGTCCGAGCCTTACGCACGACCTCGAGATACCGCTTGTCGACCTTCTCCCGCGAACGAAGGTCTTCCGCAACGGCAACGATCTTTTTGACGAGCGGGTCGTTTTCCACCGCCGTAGCGAGCGTGGTTTGCTTGAGGTAATTGTCGACCGACAACTCGATCAACACGCGGCATAGGACGGCGATTGCATTGGGGTGCTCTTCAAGGTCGAGCTTGAACTGAAGCTCCTCCCATATTGCTCGCTGTCGTTGCAGGCGGCCCGTCCACGCGACCCCGGAATCATGTTGAAGGATCAGCGCCGTACGCTTGGTCGGCCGAGGTGCGGTGGTGATCGAAACGACGGTAGCGACGCCACTATTTGTGGCCGCACTTGGCGAGGCGCCGGTCACTGGTTTGGCCGGCTTTGTCCCTCTGGACCCAGGAGAAGGCAAAGCGTCTGCTGCGGTCGGGAGCACTCCCTCCCGTTCCAACGCGTCGAGATAGGCGAGCTTTCGGTCAACGTCCCAAACGTCGTCCAGGGTTTTGCGCTTGGATACGAGATCTTCCGCGATCCGCGATAAAGCCTTCAGCGAAGCCTCTTCGTTGCGAATAAATTCGAAGCGGCCTCTCGCCATCGAAATGCCTACGCGGTTCCGGAATGCTTCTGCGGAAAGAAGGCGACTGAGATTGCTGCGCGGTATCTGACCTGATTTCGGAAGCAGGTCTGCAGCCCTCAATCTGGTTTCAATTTCGTCCGCGATGTTGAACTTACCGCCCTTACCCGTCCGGTTGACGAACGTCGTCTTCATCCGGCCTGTCCACGTGCTCTGTCCGACGCCGGACTGGCTTCCCGTATGACGGCGGTAGAGGATTTCATCGATCACGTCCCTATCGGGTTCAACCCGGCAAAGGATTCGATCGGGAAAATGTCCGACCCACTGGGATCGAAGTTTTTCAAAATACTCTCGAAGCTCGGCGTTCGGCGCACGCTTTGGATCCGCCAACACCTTGAGGCAAGTCGTCCGGCGGTTCCCATCGAATACGATGAACTGACGCCCTTCCTGATAGACCAGAGGCGGCTCGAAGAGCCCTTTGGACTTCACGATGTCTTCGGCAAGTTTTCGCATCTGCCCAAGATGATTGGAGAAAAG
Organism: Martinezella tropici; assembly: GCA_000799755.1. Lineage (GTDB taxonomy): Bacteria > Pseudomonadota > Alphaproteobacteria > Rhizobiales > Rhizobiaceae > Rhizobium > Rhizobium tropici_A. The sequence continues at coordinate 422,072 of JUHI01000001.1, read as the reverse complement.
CCAGCCTATGGCTGCAGTCTCGTTCTCTAATTCACCGTGACGATCGTTCGAACGATTAACAAGTAGCTCGCTAAGTGCGATAGTACGATATGCCATGTCACCCCCGCCCATGTCGATAAACTTGGAGTATATTCACGCTATAGATGCAAGATCTTTCCGTGAATTGCATCTCATCGACATGGTGTTGTTCACTGAAAAGCGGAGGCAAGGATTCGAAGCGATGTTTGAAAGCTGTGACTTCGCATTGGGAGGCGCTGATCGAGACATCGTCTCCCGCTGCGAGTGCTTCGAATGATTCAGCGACAGTTTAGGCGGTTCGCGTCTCCCTTCCGGTGACGCTGCGCATTTTCCCTGCAGCCAGACCGATTACCCTGTTAGCGACTATTCCGATGATCGCGATCGACAGCCCAGCAAGGAGTCCCCGACCAGTGTCGACCTCGGGGAGCGCCTTGAGGATTTCCTGTCCAAGATCTCGGGATCCAATGAGCGCGGTGATGGAGGTCATGGCGAGAGCCATAAGGATCGTCTGGTTCAGGCCAAGCAGGATTGCTGGCATCGCCAAGGGCAGTTCAACGTATCTGAAGCGCTGTCTTCGGGTTGTCCCACTGGAGATCGCCGCTTCGATGATGGTGGGGGAAACCCCGGAAATGCCTAGATACGTCAGTCTTACAATTGGAACTGTTGCGTACCCTATAATCGCGATGATCGATGCCAGGTCTCCCACACGGAACAACATCACTACCGGGATGAGGTAGATGAACGACGGAAAGGTCTGGAGGGTATCGCAGATGGCCAGCACGCCGCGTGCTAAGCGCGGACTGTGCGCCGCGGCGACGCCGATCGGTACGCCGATCACGATGCAGATGATCACGGAGATGGTCGTGAGATACAGCGTCAACATCGCGGGCACCCATAACCCGGCGACGCCGACGACGGCCACCATGGCGATGTTCGGCAGCGCGAAGTTCAGCCCGCCCATACGATACGACAACCAGCCAAGCAGAAACAAGGTCGCCGGCCATGGTGCGGCGACAAATGCCTTTCGAACCGGAATGAGCACATAAATCGTCGCAAGGTCGCGAAACTCGCCCAACGGGTTGGCAAGCGTGATCGAAAGCCACCGAACGAACGTGTCCCAAACGGGAGCGGTGGTTACCGTCATTGTCCTGGGGAGAACTTGGACCGCGGGGAAGAATTGAGCGAGGGTTACCGCCACGATCAGCGCGCACATAACAATGAGCAGGTGCCCGTGTCGCACGAAAAGGTTCGTTGGCTTCACGTGGTAGTCCGCGGCTTTTCGTGCCCAGGCGCGGGTCAATCTATCCAGAGTGATCGCGATTATTACGATTGCGACCCCACTTTCCAAGGCTCGGCCAATTTGAAGTTGCTGCAGTGCCACCAAGAGGCGATGGCCCAAGCCCGTCGCGCCAACGAGTGCCGAGATCACGGTCATAGCCAACGTCTGCATAACCACCTGGTTGAGGCCCACAAGGATCTCAGGCAGGGAGCTTGGCACTCGGACACGCCAGAGCAGTTGCCACTCTCGACAACCTGCGACGCGGGCGGCTTCGATGGCACTCTCCGGAACGCCGCGCATCCCAAGCAGCGCGCAGCGCGCCATCGGCGGGAAGGCGAAAATCGAGCTTGCGATCATCGCAGGCACAGGGCCGAAGCCGAAGAAGACCGCGATGGGCGCTAGGTATGCGAGATGAGGCGTCGCCTGCATCGCGTCCATGACCACGCTCGCACCTCGTTCCACGCGCTTGTTGCCGAACATCGCAATGCCGAGCATCAGGCCAAAGAATGCCGAACTTGGAACTGCCATAAGAATGAGTGAAAAGGTCCGCATGGCATCTTCCCACAGGCCGAAAACCGCTAAGTATAGGACGCTCGAGCCACCAAGCAGCGCTAACGCTCTTCCGCCTAGCTTGTGACCGATCACCGCGACAGCTATAGCTACGAACGCCCATGGCAGAGGCGGGATGGAATAGGGACGGAAGCCGCGATATAGAAGTCCTTCGAGCAGCCCCAGAGGCGCAGAAATTCCCGCAGCCACAAGGCGGGTCACATCTCGCACGGTCACGCCGTAAACGCTGATGTCGCGCGCGACCCAATTCACGCCCTGCGTCACGTAACGGCCTAGTGGAAATGTCATGATCTCCGGCCATGCCGCGAGTGACTGCGAAAATCGCGAGGCGAGGAGGAGTAGCAGCGAAACAACCACTGCCGGGATCCAATACGGCAGTCGCATTCCCGGAGAAAGCTGCAGGCTCAAATCTGGTTGAAGCATCTTCATTGCGCCATCTCCTCTGGGAAGAGGGCAGCGATCATGCCCTGGCGCGTGATGCGGCCGACCGGCTGGTTTCGGTCGTCCACGACGGTGACGTCGAACTCCGATCGCAAAACACGCGGTGCGGCTTCCTCGATAGAAGTGGACGCCGAAATCGATAAACCATGCGGTACGCCGACGCCCGGCAGCATGATCTTCCCGACAGTCACCAGCTTTTGTCGAGGCGCCGTCTTGGTAAACGCTCTGACGTAGTCGGTCGCCGGGTTCGTGATCAACTCCTCCGGCGTGTCCAACTGGACGAGGACGCCGTCTTTCATTATCCCGATCCGGCTTGCCACTCTCACCGCTTCGTCGAAGTCATGAGTAATGAACACGATCGTCTTCTTGAGGAGGCGCTGCAATCGCAAAAACTCGTCTTGCATCTCACGTCTGATCAGCGGATCGAGAGCAGAGAACGGCTCGTCAAGAAACCAAAGCTCCGGGTCGCCGGCCAGCGAACGAGCGATGCCGACGCGTTGTTGCTGGCCTCCCGACAGTTCATGGGGAAAATAGCTTTCTCGCCCATTGAGCCCGACGAGCTTGAGAAGGTTATGCGCCTTGGTCATTGCCTCCTCAATTGAAAGACCTCGTATTTCCAGTGGGAACGAAACGTTACGTGCCGCGGTTCGGTGGGGTAGAAGCCCAAAATTTTGGAACACCATTCCAAGCTGCCGGCGACGCATGTCTATGAGACGCGACTCGTTAGCCTCGGTGATGTCTTCGCCATTGAATTTGACGGCCCCCGCCGTCGGGTCAATCAATCTGGACAGACACCTTATGAGCGTTGATTTTCCCGAGCCGGAAAGGCCCATGATCACCAGGATTTCCCCCTGTTCGACAGTGAAGGACACGTCGCGGCACGCTCCAACATATCCTTCGCCCGCAAAATCGGCCTCGGACGGATTGTTTTCATGACGGCGCAGGAATTCCTTGGGATCGGCCCCATAGATCTTCCAGATATTTTCGCATGACAGTTTGGGCGTCATCGTTGTCTCCTGAGATTAGGAGTGGGGTCCCTCGTTCGGGACCCCACAGCTTCATTTCATCCAGGCAGTCCATACGGACTCGTTCTCAGCGACCCATTTGGCGGCCGCGTCCTCCGAGGTAAGCCCACTGACATCGACCATCGCCGAAGCGGCTGCGATTTGCTCGTTCGTGAAGTTGATCTGCTTCAGCACCTGAGAAGCGGCTGGCCATTTCGTCTCCAGACCTTTCCACGCGGCCTTTTTGAGGTAGCCGTTGGCTGGCGCGCCGCAGTCATACACGGCGTCAGGGTTGCTTCCCCATTTGGGGTCAGAGAGGCATTCGGCAGAGTATTGCGGGAATTCTACGAATTCGCCTTTGAAGCGAGCTTCAATGAAGTTCGGCGTCCAGTTGAAAAGGACGATAGGCTCTTTGCGATCGTAAGCCGCCTGTAATTCCGCCCAAAGCGTCGCTGCTTGTCCTACAGGCACTTCCTCGAAATTCATCTTCAAGGCCGCAATTCGTTCCGCATAGTGCTTGCCCCAATCGGCAGGGGGTCCGACAAAACGGCCCCTATCGCCGGTTTCTGCCGTGGCGAACAGTTTTGCGCATTTGTTCAACGCCTCCCAGCTCGGAAGGCCGGGGCAAACGCCCTTGACGTATTCCGGATACCACCAGTCTTCTCGGGTGGTCGCAGCGTGGGTCCCGTAGTCCACCAGATTGCCGGTGGCCAGGGCATTGTTGAATGCGGTCAGATGCGAGCCTTCCCACACCTCAATCTGGAAGTCGAGGTCGCCGTCGGCAATGGCCTGAAACTGAAGCTGACCGTCTGACGGGATGTATTCGACCTCGAAACCCTTCTTCTCAAGAAGAATGCCTGCGACATGGGACAGCACATTCTGGCTGGTCCAGTTATTCATGGAGATTTTGATAGGTTCATCTGCCCGAACGAGGCTAGCGGCTGTCATCACTAGCGAAACCGCAATAAGGCCTGCTTTTACCAATGTTGTCATGTTGCTCCCCTTTTTTGAGTTTGGCGCCGCCCTGGGTTCCCATGGGTTCAGAGCGTAGCGGGGAGGCTAGGCGTCAACATGCGGGAGGCACATATGCCTAAATATATAGGCATTTTTGTGCGACATCCCGCTATAAAACCTCAAAAAACTTTGATATATGTGGTTTTGTGTTGGCATCTCGACGCATTCTGAGGTAATGAAATGTCGCAGCCGCAATTAGTGCACTGGGAGGATTCAAATGGACCGTTTTTTTCTCGGGCAAAGTCCCTCGATCGACGCCGGGGCGGTAACCTCCATCTCTTTCCTGATTACCGACCGCTTCTCAATCCTGAGTTTTTCGGCTGCTACGCAGGTTCTGAAGACTGCAAACGATGTGCTGGGCAGAAAGGCCTACGAGTTTGACATCGTCGGATCGGATACGCTCGAGGTAACGAGCGACAGTGGCGTAGTGGTCAGGGCGGACTATTCTTTGAGCGACCTGAGAGTGGAGCCGAGACGGCGACAGCCTGATATTATCTACCTTTTCGCCGGAGCGATCGTCGATAGCACCGACCGTAGGCAGGTGAGCGCTTGGCTGCGAGAACTCGTACGTCGAGGCGGAAGAATCGTAGGCTTCGACACCGCAGCGTTCTGGATCGCAAGCGCCGGACTGCTAACCGGGAAAGTCTGCACGCTGCACTGGGAGTCCATCCCGATTTTCGAGGAGCGTTTCGGCATGCACGTTGAAGTCAGTCGCGACGTCATCGTCGAGAGCGGCATGATTACCACATGCGCCGGTCAGGCGTCAGCCATCGACTACGTCCTTCATCTCATCGCCCGTGACCATGGAGAGCTCGTTGCAACGCGCGTTTCGGAGGCAGCGCTGGTCGACCGTGTCCGGGCGTGCAACGAACCACAACGCGTCCCACTCCAAATCAAACTTGGAATTGCTAACGACCGGCTGGTTCACGCAATAGAATGCATGATGAAAAGCCTAGACCGCCTCGTCGTCATCGATGACATTGCAGACGCCGTCCACGTCTCGCGAAGACAATTGGAGCGCCTGTTCAGGGCGGAGTTCGGGTTGTCCCCATCTCGATACCATATGGTTCTTAGAATGGAGCGGGCACATCTTTTGCTGAGCAGGTCGAATCTTTCGGTCTTGGAAATCGCAGCGAGCTGCGGCTTTGGTTCCCCGCCGCACTTTTCCAAGACCTACAAAGGGATTTATGGCGTGCCGCCACAACAGACGCGTCAGTTAGCGCGCGGCGCCGCGTCCGTCAGCGAGACAACTCAGTCCAAACTGGGCCTTCAACGGCCGATTGGCGCGGCACCCGACGAAATTCCCGAACCCCAAGAGCGGATGCTGGCTCAAGCATCTTAGGACAGGAGAGAAAAGTGTACGACGATTGCAAGTTGGCAATTTTCGACATCGATGGCACCCTTACAGACACTGTAGCGGTTCACCAGGCGTCGTTGCTGGAGACATTATCAGCGTACAATTTCAGCGAATTGAATACCGATTGGGGATCTTACCGTCATCATACCGACAGTGCCATTTTCTATGATGCTTGGAGGGACGGTACGGCCTCGCCTCCCTCCGCTGAAGACAGCAGCGTCTTCTTCGATACTCACGTGGCCTGCTTTAGACGGTTGGCTGAAGCAGGTATCGAAGAGATAGCCGGAGCCAGCGCATTCGTGGACGCTCTCGCTCGCAACGGGTGGGCGGTAGTGTTCGCCACGGGCAGCATACGTCCGTTGGCGATTGACAAGCTCTCCAAAGCAAACATTCCGTTTGACTCCGACGCGCTGGTGACAGCGTCGGAGTTCTATTCCAGGACTGATCTGGTCAGGGAGGCAATCAAGACCGCGGATAGGCTGTTCGGAAAACGCGAATGGCGCGCGGTGTCGATTGGCGACGGTGCGTGGGACCTGAAAACGGCCCGACTTCTCGACATCCCGTTCGTGGGGATCGGCTCGGGCCTGGGCTGCCAAGGGGGCGATTTCCCGGTCCTCGATGATTTTACCAGCATTGACGCCGCGGTACGCGCGGTGGAGGGCGCCGTCAGCAGGAATTCACTCTTGATTTGACAACTCGAACCACAACTCGAAATCGGCATATGACCTGAAAGTGAGGGGCATACTGTGAGACACTCCAATTTCGCCTTCATCAAAGCGGCCTGGCATTCCGAAGTCGTCGATCGTGCGCTGGATGGTTTTCTCGAGGTGGTGAGCGAGAGGCAGGTGGAAGTGTTCACCGTTCCCGGTGCATTGGAACTTCCGCTTCTCGCGCGCGACCTTGCTGCAACGAAGCGCTTCGACGCAGTGGTCGCAACTGCGTTCGTTGTCGATGGAGGAATATATCGTCACGACTTCGTCGCGCAGGCGGTGATCGATGGGCTCGTGCGTGCCGGCCTTGAGACGGGCGTACCGGTGCTGTCGGTATCGCTCACCCCTCACAACTACCAAGAGACGGAGTTTCACACGGCGATCTATAGAGAGCATTTCGTCACTAAGGGGCGAGAGGCCGCCGAGGCGGCGCTGAAAATAACAAGGCTTCGAGCCGAATGCGGGCTTCCGCCCGCTTCGACGGGCAAAAAAGACGAGGTCCGATATGCATGACCACTCTCAGGATAACCTTTCCGGCGCATTTGCCGCGCGAGCTGCAGCCGATCTCGTGAACACCTATGCCAATTGGTCCAGCACCTACGATGACGAGGCGATGAGGCTCGGCTACTGTCTGCCGTTTGTCATAACGGCATGGGTTGCCCGATATGCTGAAAGCCTCGAAAGCAAGATTCTCGATGCTGGCTGCGGTACCGGACTGACTGGCCCATATCTTGCGGCGCTGGGCTACGGCGACTTGCATGGTCTGGATTTTTCTCCTGAGATGCTTGAGCGCGCGGGTCGCCGGGGAGTGTATCGATCACTCACAAGAGGGGAGCTTGGAAAGGCGCTCGACTGGCAAGATGCCACGTTCGATCTGATCCTTTCTGCTGGCGTTTTCACACAGGGGCATGCGCCGGCAAGCAGCTTCGACGAACTTCTTCGGATTTTGAAACCGGGCGGCTATCTTACGTTCACAATCCGAGACATCACACTGGAAACTCACGAGTTCGATGGTGCTTTAAAAGCGATGCTCCACCAACGGCGGGCGAGTCTTGTCGAGAAAAGCCCGCCGTTCAGATCGTTCACGACATCGAACCCAGACATTGCCGTGAATGTCATGGTCCTCCAAAAGTTATAGTGCGCGTGCGTTGATCTTTGTTCCTCGCGAGCGGTGGAAAACATGACCCCGCCATTGTCCCCAGCGAAGTTGACCTCTGCGATCGGCGTCTGCGGCCTCTGACATCTGCAGGGCCTACCCGATACTGGACGAGGTTCTGTTGCGCCGGCCAAGGATGTGTAAAATATTGATCTGCATATCCGGCCTGAAATCTCCAAAAGCGGGAACTCAGGGAAACGGTTCGGCGTTCCCCCCGCAACTGTAATTGACAAGATTTCATTAGTCGTTTGAAGGAATTGCACCGAAATGAGGAAAACCTATATTAAAGCTTGAACGTAACCGCGATACGTCAATCAAGCGTTGACACTTGTGGTGGTAGTTTCTAGGAGTTGGTCAATGAAGCGGAAGGAGTCGACCATGACATTCGTTCACAACATGCGTATCGTGGCGTCCGCCGCTCTCCTCGGCGCTGTTTTGGTCGGGGCGGTTTTGAGCGGTGCCGACGATGGACACTTTCAGGATATGTTGAAGTATGGCGGCGCGTTTATAGGTGCCGCCCTCGCATTGATCGTTCGGTTTAGTCGCTGAGTTTGCATCGGGGACGGGTCGCGGTCGGATATGCCTTTACTTGACGCCGTCAACCGTTTTGCGGACGGAAGCTGGTTCGACATAGTGTCACTTGTCGTGGCGATCGTGTACGCCGTTCTTCGTTGGACGAAATGTAGCGGGGCTTACAACCTGGTCTCGAGGACAACAGGCTTCGACGTCCTCAATGGCGTCAGTATATTTCCTTTGTTCATGCTTGCTTTGTCGGTCGTTTCTTGAAGCGTTCTTGCATCGATCCTCACATCGAATAAGCTCATACTTTCCACCGCGGGCTTAGTCGCGCTCTTCGCCGTTCTGGAAGATGTCAATCCCAGCAAGAGCGAACGTTAGGCCAGCCTATCGTCGTCGGTGTGAGCATCGGCGAAGAAGCTCCGCCTTTAAAGCGGAGCTTCTTGTAGTCCTACTACTTCAGGAATGCGTCGATGAGTTCAGCGGCACGCTTGGGCTCTTCCCAAAACATGTTGTGGCCGTTTGACTTGAACGTCTCGAATTTAGCTTCTGGGAAAGCGGCCTTGAGCCTCTCTTGGTGAGGTCCGTCGAACATGGGATCCTGGTCGCCCCAAAATATCATCAAGGGCGCTTTAAGTAGAGAGGCGGTGCTCCGCATGTTGCCCACGGAGACATCCCAGAGAGTTTCCTTCCACACTCTGAGTGGAACCGCAGTGCTCTCAGCGCGCATGTGCTTCAGAAATTCCTCATCGACCGGATGCGGGCTCCAGTACCAGTCGAGCATGAATTTACTGTCAGGATCGAATGGCTCTTTCACAGGCATCACGTTGTCCCACAGCCAGGTTCCAGGGCCGCCCGCGATGTCAAACGTCGAGGAAACAAGCACGGCTTTGTTGACCTTTTCCGGATAGCGCTCAGCGAGGGCCTGCGTGGTGAACGAGCCGAGCGAATGGCCCACAACGTCTGCTTTGTCTATGTGGACGGCATCCAGAAATAATTTCGCGTCCGTCGCGAAATCGATAAAGGAATAGCAGCATTCAGGTGCACTGGTCTTTCCATGGCCTCGAAGATCGATCGCGTAGATGTGATAGTCGCCTTTCAGATAAGGAATCATAAGCGACCAGGTGCGCGCGTTGTCAGTAAATCCGTGGATCAACAAGAGCGGTTTCCCAGTCGTATCCCCGATCTCGTTGTAGGCCATCATAACACCGTTTGGCAGTGCGATGGTCTTTTTTGCTCCAGCCCATTCGCTCTGGGTTGGGATGGGAAGTTGTTGAGCGGAAGACATTGTCGGTGCGAGTGCCAGACCGATAAGAACAGACAATAGTTTAACTATTTTCATTGAGTTCCCCTTCGTTGCTAGGTTGACGATTCAGCGGTCGATTTTGCGGGGGAGGCGCGTACAGAGTCTGGTGGGGTTGATTTGCGGCCCCACCAAGGCGATGGCGAAAAATCTTTCAGCTTTTCCGGCGGTCTGGGCGGCCGCGCCAATTGAAATCGCGAAACTCCAGTCGACGGCGCCATCGTGAATATCGCGAAGCGTGCTCGGCCGATATCGGGCGTCTCAGCGATGTGTATGATCGGGTCCGGCGCTGCGCTTGCGGCTCTGCTCGAAAGAAGTTGATTATGGATAACGACGACAAGCTCGATCTTAAGAGGATTCTGTTCGACGTTTTCGTCGGCACGTGGTCGGTCAGGCGCGTCATTCTGGACAGGCTTGGCATGGGGCGTGTCATGTTCACTGGGTTGGCGACGATCGCAACCGATGACTTCGAGGAGCGCGGCGAGACGTTGCTCGGTGGCGGTTATCGCTCACAAAGCAGTCGGCATTACCGTCTACTGCTCTCTGGAGCCAAGCTCGTTGTCTCGTTTCCCGATGGACGCGAGTTTGTTGAAATCGGTGGCCAGCCGGCGCAGTATGTTCGGCACGAGTGCGGCGAAGATACCTATCTCGGCAGGTTCTTTTTCCCTGCGCCAACGGCCTGGGTCGAGGCCTGGTCCGTCAGCGGGCCACGCAAAAATTATCGTAGCTTGGCAAAATATACGCGGCTCGACGATTCATCAACGGCGATGGAAAATACTTAAAGCCTCGAGAGTGCTCAGCGTGGTTGCAGCTTCTTTCGCGGCGTCCGCCGGATCTGCTGCTTTGCCGACCCGTTAAAGTGCTGTCGGTGTTTTAGATTCGTACTGCCACGTCGGCTGTTGGTTGGCCTTTTAGCGGGCGCCCATCAACGCCGCGACGTCCAGCATCCTCGTCGAAAATCCGAATTCGTTGTCATACCATCCGAAGACACGTAACAGACCACCGGGTGCCACCGAAATCTCGGGCCCACAGATAACCAAAGATTCCGGGCGGGCCCGCAAATCTACCGATACTAGCGGGCGGTCGGTCCAGCCCAACACCGAAGAAGCTTCCGCTGCCTGACACAACTCCATCCGAACCTGATCGAGGCTCGGCCCAATTCGAGTTGATACGGTTAGATCGATTGCAGATACGCTCGCCGTTGGCACTCTGATCGCTCGTGCCTCGATCTTGCCCGCCAACCGGGGCAAAACTTTTCCCAAGAGCTTGTGAGCACTCGTGCTTGTCGGCACCATCGACAGCGCTGCGGCGCGACTTCTCGCAAAATCATCGCGTGGCTGGTCAACTGTCGGCTGACTGCCGGTGTAGCAGTGAACGGTCGTCATCTGTCCTCCTGCAATTCCGTAGGCGTCGTCGATGATCTTTAACAGTGGCGCAAGTGCGTTAGTCGTGCATGAAGCATTCGAGACGATCTTGTGGTCACCGATAGCTTCCTCGTTGGCTCCCAGGACAACCGTAACGTCTGCGGCTTCGGCGGGCCCGGCAATGAGAACCCTGGATGCACCCGCCTGAAGCGCACGAGATACAAAATCCCGGCTAGAAGGTTGCCCCGTACATTCAAGGAAAATGTCGACGTCGGTTAGGTCCAAGCCCCGGACGTCGAGTTCTCGGTGGAAGGGTATGAGGCGGGACCCGATCGTCAATGCGCCTTCGAAGCTGCCAACCGGTTGCGGCCACGGTCCGAAGACGCTGTCGTACTGAAACAGGTAGGCGCAACTCTCCAGCGGCGCGACGTCGTTTATCATCACAAGCTGAAACTCGGTTCTTGAATTCAGCAGTATGCGAAGAATGGTGCGGCCTATTCGGCCGAAACCGTTGATCGCAATCCTAATAGGCTTTGTCATTCCACTCGCTCCCCTTTGGCAATCCCCGTTGTGTCGGCTCCTGCCATCTTTTTCAATTCACGCCCGCGCCAGCCCGTTACTCCAACACGCCTGTGCCGCTCCTGATGTCGAGTCCCCGACGAAAATTGATCCAGGCTGGTGGCGCGCGAGCCGCGTCGACCCAGTCTGATGGCTTCGCTAGAACATTCGAGCGCCCCCAGTCCCTAGTTCAAAGGAGCTTGTCGCGCCAAGGGAATAGCTGTGCCGCAGGCATCAACGCCAACCGATTTGGAGGAGCCGCAAACGAGTTATCCAACTGCAGGGAACCTTGCGGTGGTCAGGGAATGGACCGCTCAAATCCGTATGCACGCCGTAGCTCTTAATTTCGGTGTGTGGCCGGCTTGCATCCTCGACAGAAGGGTCGGCAGCATTTATCTATGAATAATGACCGCTGCCACCGAAGACACGCTCGCCAACCGCATCAGCCGCGTTCTCGCGGAGCGTATCGTCACCGGCGCGCTCGAGGCGGGCAGCAAGCTGAGGCAGGACCACATCGCCGACGAGTTCGACACCAGCCACGTACCGGTGCGGGAAGCATTCCGTCGCCTGGAGGCTCAGGGTCTGGCGATCAGCGAAAGTCGAAGGGGGGTTCGTGTTTCCAGCTTTTCGAGGGCCTCTGTCGAAGAGGTCGCGCTCATGCGCTCGGTTCTCGAAGGGCTGGCATTGCGGCAAGCCGCGCCGCATCTGACGGCGTCCATGCTCGACGAGGCAATGTCGGCGGTGGTCGCCGGCGACACGGCGCCGGACGCGCGAGCATGGGATGAGGCGAACCGTCGCTTTCATCAACTGTTGCTCGCACCATGCAAAATGCCGCGACTGCTCACGACGATCGATGATCTGCAGATGGTCGGCTCGCGTTACGTGTTCGCAGCCTATGGTGCTGACTGGACCCCGCGGATAGACTTTGACCATCACTCTATTCTTGATCATCTGCGGCGAGGTGAGGTCAACCACGCCGTGGTGGCTCTTGAACGACATGTGCAGCGGATCGGTCCGATCCAGCGCTGATCGGCGTTTCCGTAAGCGCAAGCTGCGGTCGCGCTGACTCCCGCCGCACTTGCACAAATCTTATCCCTTGTTTCGCCTCATGATTGATTTCCTGCCTCGGTAATTCCCCGGCAGGTTTGTTGCACAACTGCCCCGTTGTCAATTTTATAGATAATTATAGATTCTATCTATCATAAATGACTGGAGGCAAGACATGATGCAGGCGCCTGAGGTGATGGAAGCCCGGATGAGCGATAGTGATGCGACAATTATCTATAATCTTCCGTTCAATGATCTTCTGTATCGGGCCCAGCAGGTCCACCGCGAGACTTTCGATCCGAACGTTGTTCAGATGAGCCGCCTCTTGTCGATCAAGACTGGCGGCTGCGCAGAGGATTGTGGCTATTGCAGCCAGTCCGCTCACTATCCGACCGGTCTCAAAGCTTCGAAGTTGACAGAGATCGAACGAGTCGTCGCCGAGGCTCGCCACGCGCGCGACGGTGGCGCGACGCGCTACTGCATGGGTGCTGCATGGCGTAGCCCCAAGGACCGCGACATGGATACGCTTGTCGCAATGGTTGAGGGCGTCAAGGCGCTTGGCATGGAAACCTGCATGACGCTGGGAATGCTGACACCAAAGCACTCCGAGCGTCTCGCCGATGCGGGTTTGGACTACTACAATCACAACATCGATACCTCTGAACGCTATTATCCAGAGATAATCACTACCCGCACTTTTGGGGAGCGTCTGGAAACCCTCGCCAACGTCCGCAGCGCCGGAATCAAGGTCTGTGCGGGCGGCATTCTTGGAATGGGGGAGACCGTCGGCGACAGGATATCCATGCTGGTGACATTGGCCAACCTGCCAGAGCCGCCAGAGAGCGTACCAATTAACATGCTGATCCCGATCCCCGGATCGAAGCTCGCCGATGCCGAGCCGATCGATCCGATCGAGTTCGTCCGAACCGTGGCGCTGGCCCGCATCCTGATGCCAAAGTCGCATGTCCGCTTGTCAGCCGGGCGCACCGACATGAGCGACGAGATGCAGGCGCTCTGTTTCTTTGCTGGCGCCAATTCTATCTTCGTGGGCGACACACTACTCACGGCTGACAATCCCGGCGAGGACAAAGATGCTATGCTGTTTCGACGCCTTGGCCTTGAGCCTATGGCGTTGGAGCGCCAGCTTTGAGCGTGGTCGCGCTTGCCCGTGTAGAGAAGACGCTCGCCGGCCTTGAGCGAAAGTCTCGTTTCCGTTCCGTGGCCTTGGGATCGGGCATCGATTTCGCCTCCAATGATTATCTTGGCCTCGCTAGCTCGCCGCGTCTCAAGACAGCGATCAACACCGCGATCAAACGAGGCGTGCCCGTCGGGGCGGGCGGCTCGCGGCTCCTGCGCGGTCACCATATCGAGCATGAAATGCTCGAAAACGAGGCAGCGCAATTCTTCGGGGCGGAGAGGGTGCTCTACTTCGCAAACGGATATGCCGCGAACTCTGCGCTCTTCTCGACCCTACCACAGCGCGAGGACCTGATCGTCTACGATGCGCTGATCCATGCGAGCGCATTGGAGGGGATCCTGGCCAGCAAGGCAACGGCGACAGCCGTGCCACACAACGATGTCGACGCCTGCGAGCTCGCGGTCCGGAAATGGCGCCGCCAGGGAGGAAAGGGCGTGCCATGGATCGGGGTCGAAAGCCTCTATTCGATGGACGGCGATAAGGCGCCTCTCGTCGGACTGGCCGAAATCGCCGAACGACATGACGGCTTCCTTGTCATTGATGAAGCGCATGCGACCGGTGTCTTTGGCAAAGATGGTCGCGGGCTCGCCGCCGACCTCCCGACGAGAAATAACATCCTTACACTGCATACCTGCGGCAAGGCGCTCGGGGCCAGCGGTGCGTTGCTGGGCGGCCCAGCCATCATCATCAATTACCTCGTCAACCGCGCCCGCAACTTCATTTACTCAACGGCACCGTCGCCATTGATGGCCGCTGCGGTGCGCGAGGCGCTCCACATTCTGGCCGACGAGCCGGAGAGGCGGGACCATCTGGAGAGGCTGATGGCTCATGCAGGCGACCGACTACAATTGCAGTTGGCCAAGACGCCGAGCGGGTCACAAATTCTTCCCGTGTTGATCGGCGACAACGGTCGCGCGGTTTCAATCGCCCGCCGGATGCAGGCCGAAGGATTCGACGTCCGTGCAATCCGCCCTCCGACCGTTCCCGAGGGAACTGCGCGGTTGCGGGTCTCCGTTACGCTGAACGTCGATGAGGAAAAGATTTCAGCGATGTTCGAACGGCTTTCATTAGCACTTATGGAATCTACACCATGATGGCTCGCTTTGTTGTCAGCGGTACCGACACTGGAATTGGCAAGACAGTCTTCTCGGCGGCCCTCGCCAACGCTCTGTGCGGCTACTATTGGAAACCTGTGCAATCCGGCCTTGATGAGGAAACGGACACGCAAACAGTGCGACGGTTGGGCGATGTGCCAGAGGAGCGCATTGTGTCTGAGGCCTACAGGCTCGCTACCCCTGTTTCGCCGCATCTCTCGGCCCGAATTGACGGCACCTCGATTGACGCGCAAAGGCTGGTCCCGCCGCAAGTCGATGGGCCGCTCGTCATCGAAGGCGCAGGGGGGCTGATGGTTCCGCTGGCAGAGAACCTTGTATTTGCCGATGTGTTTGCTCAATGGCAGATCCCTGTCATCCTTTGCGCAAGAACTACCCTCGGCACGATCAATCACACTCTGCTTTCTATTGAGGCCATGCATCATCGCGCGATCCCGATTTTTGGCATCGCATTCATCGGGGAGGCGAATCCAGAAACCGAGACCGTCATCGCCCGCTTGAGCGGCGTACGGCCGCTCGGTCGACTGCCAATCCTTGCAAGCCTGAAGGCGTCGACCGTGAGCAAGGCTTTTCATGAGAATTTCGATCTCAATAGTTTCGCGGACGCCCGCCCATGACAAATTCGATCATTTGGCATCCATTCACCCAACATGCGTTGGAACCACCAATGAAGCGGATCGCCTCTACGGACGGCGCCTACCTCGTCGATGAGGAAGGAAATCGAATTCTCGACGCAATATCGTCATGGTGGGTCATCACCCACGGCCATCGCCATCCAGTCATCATGGAGGCCATACGCTCGGCGACGGAATCCTACGACCAGATCATCTTTGCAGAGTATTCGCACGAACCGGCAGAACGTCTGGCAGAAGGACTGCTTCATGTCGCTCCAGCAGGGTTGAGGCATGTCTTCTTCTCGGACAGCGGCTCGACCTGCGTCGAAGTCGGCTTGAAGATGGCACTCGGCTATTTCCACAACGTTGGCGAAATGCGTGATCGCATCGTCGTGATGGAGCACGGCTACCATGGAGACACCATCGGCACCATGTCCGCCGGTGAACGTGGCGTGTTCAATGCCGCATACGCTCCAATGCTCTTCGGTGTCGACCGTATTCCCTTTCCCGAACAAGGTCGCGAGCAGCAGACGCTGGACGCCTTCGAAGTCTACTGCCGGACAGGTCGGGTCGCGGCCATCTTGGTGGAGCCGCTTGTTCTGGGTGCAGGTGGTATGAAGATTTACTCCGCTGACGTCCTCAGGTCAGTTCGGACAATCGCGGACCGTTACGGGTGCCTTGTCATAGCCGACGAGGTGATGACCGGATGGGGCCGGACAGGAACCATGTTCGCGTGCGAGCAGGCGGGGGTCTCGCCAGATATCCTATGCACATCGAAGGGCCTTACGGGGGGCGCACTCCCCCTAGCGGCAACACTTTGCACGTCCGACATATTCGACGCGCACCTGTCGAGAGAACGGAGCAAGACGTTCTTCCATTCCAGCTCATACACAGCGAACCCCATTGCGTGCGCCGCGGGCGTTGCGAACCTGGCGGTGTGGAAGCATGAAGACGTAAACGCACGGATCAGGAGCTTGGGCACGCTCCATTGCGAGCACTTGCGAGAATTTGAGGATGACGACCGGTTTTCCAATGTCAGGCAGATGGGAACCATCGCAGCGCTCGATCTGAACGTGACCGCAAGCGGTTATCTGGCCGATGTCGGTCCGCGTATGCGCAAGCTATTTCGTGAACGTGGCTTGCTCATCCGCCCGCTCGGCAATGTGATTTACCTCATGCCGCCTTATTGCGTCAGCGCCTCCGAGCTCGCTCATGCCTATGATGCCATCGACGAGGTTTCCTCCATTGTTCTCGGGAGATCGCGATGAAACAAGCCGCTTCCTCGCGCATGGTCGGGTTCGGGCATGCCGTGCCCGGTCGCCGTGTGTACAATGGTGAGATCGAGAGCTCGTTAGGTCTCGAATCTGGGTGGATAGAACGCAGGACAGGTATTCTAAGCCGCTATTGGGCAGGCGACGGCGATACTCTCAGCGCGCTTGCGGCAGAAGCGGGCCGGATGGCAATCGACAATTCGGGTGTAGCGCCTGACGACGTAGCGTTGACCTTGCTCGCTACGTCGACTCCAGATCATCTGCTTCCGCCGTCGGCGCCGCTGCTCGCCCATCACCTGGGCCTTGTCCGATCAGGCGCGATCGATCTCGCAGGCGCATGCTCGGGCTTTCTCTATGCACTCGCTTTGGCGGACGCCTTCGTCCGCCTGCACGGACGCCCGGTACTGGTGGTGGCGGCGAATATCTTATCACGTCGTATCAACCCCAATGAACGCGCCACCGCCGTGCTGTTTGCCGACGCAGCGGGCGCCGTGCTGCTCGCTCCATCCGACGAGTCAAACGTCGGCTTGATGGCGGTCGAACTCGCCTCCGATGGCAGTGGATACGACTTCATCACCATTCCGGCTGGCGGTAGCAATAGGCCCTTTACCGCCGAGTTGGCCGGCGAAGAATTTCTGATGTCCATGAAGGACGGGCGAGAGGTGTTTTCACGTGCCGTCGAAATGATGTCTAACTGTTCGCGGCGGGCGCTTGTGAGCTCTGGAATTTTGGCATCTCAACTAGATCGGTTTATTCCGCACCAGGCTAACACGCGGATTTTCGATGCCGTCTGTGGAGAACTCGGCATCGAGCCCTCCAGGACAGCGCGAACGATCGAGGCGTTTGGGAATTCGTCTGCTGCGACGATCCCGCTCTCTCTTTCCGTCGCCAATGCGACCGCCCCATTTGTACTCGGTGAACGATTGCTGCTTGCTTCAGCCGGTGCAGGAATGATTGGCGGAGCTTGTGTATGGGTTACATAGTCTACGACGGCTGGTCCGCGCCGTTCACTGGTTGAGTTCCTATGGCCACTGTTGACGCCGAAGCGCATTTTATGGCCGCATATCGAAATGGACAGTGATGATGGGCGGGCGCAACCCATGATGCGTCGGGAGATTTTACACTCCGACGTGAGCGTTTCGCAATTGTTCAGGACGACGGCCGACCGCTTTCGATGCCGAACACCACCGTCATGGCGTTTCGCTGAATATCTTCAGAGTAGTCTCCTTCATAGACTGTCCACTCATGCCAAGATAGTCTCCTACGGCCTCCCAGGTCTCGTCATCGTTGTCGAGTGGCGATCGGAGTTTTTTGCCTATGACAAGATATGTGCGAAGCTCGAACAAGGTTTCCATATGCTCTTTTTCGAAGGGGAGACGGGAGCAACTTGCGGCGAAATGGAATCCTTTACGTATATCGAACAGAACGTCGACGACAGCGCTTCGTAGGTCACCGAATGACTCGAGCATCACGTCTCGTGCCTTGATGACCTCAAGTTGCCAGGCCGATCGGAACTCTTCCACCGGGATGCTAGAGACTATCGTCGCCAGTCCGCTGTCGCCCTCCGCTTCGAGCCATTTCTCGGTTGTACGAGTGAAATAGAAGATCTTAATGGCGTCGCTGCCGTGAATCCTGCTGGCCCTCATTCCGATGCCTGTCACAACAATGTCCTCTTCAGAAATCAACTTTAGTGTCAGTGATCTCTATAGGCCGTGATTGTGAATTCGAACTTGTGAAGATCAACGGCTTTTGACAGATCGTGAGATTGTGTCACGTGAAGGTCGGTTTCGGAGGCGTTTGGCGAGATAGGGCCGTGACGTGATCGAAGATTGAAACTTCTTGCAGGACGGGCCGCTTTTGAGCGTTGCGGCAGGCAGTATGTTCGGTTGTAACGTTTTCGCGAAAACGTTACAACCGAATGAAATCATACTGTTATAAGCGCTGTAGGGCTCCTGTAACCGGAAATAGCTCAACCTTGACTTTGGGTCTGGGGGTGGACCGAAGTGCCGCGCAAAAGCCACTCAGACACCATGCGAACGATTTTGAGCGCGCGATCATCAAAGCGTCACCGCCACATGGGATCGGGCAACCCGTAGGTCGTTAGAGGTTTCGCTGCCGCAGATTAGTCAAATCCGACCTCCAAACCCGCATCCGCAGCTCCCTCAATCTTCGTAGAGCTAAGGCCTAAGCCAAGATATTAACTTCAACGGCAGCGTCCTGGAAGGCTTGACGCGCCTCCGCAAGTGAACCGTAATGCTCGACTGCCAGCCTGCAGGACACTTTGGCGATCTCGAATTTTGGGCCGCGCTCAGCCGGCCATCGATTCCAAAGATAGTCCAGGGCCTCCTTAGGACCATCGATCGGCTCGGTCATACCTCGCCCGATCCGTACGAACACGGGCGTCTCCCACAGTATGACTTCCGAAAAATGATCTTCACGCTCGCTCATTTTCTCCTCCGATCTTCAGTTTTCGGAGCGTAATTTTAGGGCAGCGCGATCGCTCAGCAATAAAAAATGACAAGCGAACCGCTACCTTTTTTTGGGGGTTCATCGACGTCGGGTGACGCCCCTTGTCAGCCGCTCGGTCCTAGACGTCTACGACGCGTTTCCCGATGCTCATTGTCGTCATGATAGGATGGCCGGGGGCCGAACATGCGCTTCATCATCCAACGAGACATGATGGGAACCGCCTTTATTGGGCGGTCGTCGAGCACAGAATAGACATGGTCGCGCAACAATTCGGCGTTCGCCTCGAGGTCAATTGCCACCACGAATTCGACCAGGATATCCGCCCTTTCGAAATACCTCATAAGCCGGGCTCGCAAGCCGGTCGTCAAAGCCGCAGCACAGATAATAAGGCGGTGAATTTGCACTTCCATCTGTAAGCGCGAGATAATAGTCTGCACTTCGAATTCATCCGCTATTACTGATTGGCAGAACGCAATGGTCGGCCTGAGCGGAAGGGGCTCAATCACCTCTTGCGTTACGCAAAAGTTTCGGAACTCATTCGCAACACGATGAGGGAAGATGTGCGTCCATATACCTGCGGCGCCGATCAGTTGGGCTCCAAGTTTATCGGCCACCTTTGCACCGAACTGATCCAGGTCGGGGCCGGAACCAACCACGTATGCTGGCTGCCCGTCCAGCCTTGCGATGAGTTCGTTCGCCGCGAGTTCCGCATGCATCTTTAGCTCAAGCGCAGCGCTTTTTCGATCGGTCAAGGCAAACAAACGATCAATCGACTCCGTCATAGTATTCATCTTCGAGTTCCGTCTCACTTCCGAAGCCACTGATCTTGTTCCAAAATTCATATGGATCACGTGGAAAGTCGTCCCAAAAATCGTCTTCAACCGACGATAGGAGTATGGCAAGCGGGAGGTAAGTCCTTCCTCTTCTCCCGGTAATGACCAGGGTCTGACCGTCGGCGGCAAAATACAAACTCGCACCTAGCGCCTCGTTAAGGGACCATACGAGCTCATTGGTCTCCTGTGTGGACGGCGTGAGCGAACTTATAATATGGCCAGATGAACGACTGAGGTCCTCGAACAGCTCATGTAGTGTGCCCGTCCGCTCCCAATCATGAATCCAGACCGAGTATATGTGATGCCAGATTGCGGCGAAGAACGTTGCGTAGGGTGGCACCAAGCTCAACGCGTCGATATGCCGACATATTTCACGGTCGTGATGAGGCCGCCGGCGAAGCGACATGTCAACGTGCTCAACGGTTACGAAAGAGAGCTCGTAATTGTGTCGCTCAATCTCGAGTTTTTCTGCGAGGTTCGACCGGTGAACTGTTAATCGCAAGTCAGCACGTGGATTCTTTCTGTGCTCGACGATGAACTGCAGTTGCAAATCGGTGTCCCAACCAAGATTCTCTACTGCTTTGATTTGGTGCCGGCGTGAATGGGAGTTCTCCGGCCAATCCATGTGTAAATCATCTGTTTTTGATCCACGTTTCTCTTGAGTGATAAATGGATCATCGGATGGGCCAAGGCAGGTCGAAGCGCTCTCGAGTATCCTAATTACGGCAACCATATCTTGGAAGTGGTAGCCTTTTCCGCCTGCAACGCCACCAATATGCTGTCTCTCTGAGGCAGAGACGATCTCAGCCAGTATTTCATCTTCTGTCGGTCTGCTGCGCATTGTGCCCCCGATAACAAAAATTCGGGGCCGGGATAATGCTACTAGATTAATGAAATCCACCTACGCCGTTCGGGTTGTAACCATCCTTTTTACTGCGGCGCGAGTGCATGTCGGAATGCTTTTGCTGTAGCAAATAACCAGCACCGGTCACTCACAGCGAGGAAACCTCTCAAACGGGTACAATACTGGAAGGCTAACTTCCGGCAATGAATATAATTAAACACAATCATACACTTAGGGCGCAGGTGATATTTTTCCTTCGATTCCGGGCCATCGTTTCAGGTGCAATAGAACCCTTTCGGAGGTTCGTACGGCCATTGTGGGCGACCCGGATCATAGACGCGGTCAGGTTGAAGCCCGCACTTTACAGCTTTCATGCCTGGTGCATTTGTGACGTGAAAAGGGTACGCCGCCGCAGGTTTGCCATATTTCCGGCGTGTTGCCGGATAAAGGCGAGCGTTGCGGCAGGGATGACGATCCTTGCCCACGAGTTTTCGTTTGTTTGATTGAACCGGTGGCTGCCCGATGAAACGCCTGTTGCTGACATCCATGATCCTGCTCGCTGCAAGCGTTGCCTTTGCCGCCCAGCCGGAACAGCCGCCCGCGGGTTGGCCGCAACTGCCGCCGAAGGCGCCGGTTTCGAAGATAAAGCTTGTCGAGCCGCATCTGCATGTCGACCGCGCAGGCAAGGGCGCGCCCCGCATCGCGCTCACCTTCGATGCGTGCATGGGCAAAACCGATCCGCGCATCCTAAGCACCCTGGTCGATCAGCGTATTCCCGCGACGATCTTCGTCACCGCGCGCTGGCTGCGCACCAATCCCGATGCGCTGAAGGTCTTCCTCGCCCATCCCGATCTTTTCGAGCTGGAAAATCACGGCCAAAATCATATCCCCGCCGTCGATGTCCCGACCAAGGTTTACGGTATCGCTGCAGCCGGTTCGCCGCAGGCGGTCGCCCAGGAAGTCAAGGGCGGTGCCGATGCTATGGTTGCGGCCGGCATTCCGCAGCCGCGCTGGTTCCGCGGCGCGACCGCGAAATACACGCCCGCCGCCATCATGCAGATCCGCGGCATGGGCTACCGGATCGCCGGCTATTCGGTGAATGGCGACAGCGGCTCGCTTTTGCCGGCCAAGATGGTGGAAAAGCAATATGCCTCCGCCAAGGACGGCGACGTCATCATCTCCCACATCAATCAGCCGACGCACGCGGCAGGCGAGGGGGTCGCGGCCAGCATCCTCGCGCTGAAGGCAAAGGGCGTCAACTTCGTTCGCCTGCAGGATATCGCCGAAAAGGGCGACGACGACACCACGAACTGAACGACGGGCCAGCTGCAGCATTTTCAGGAAAAATGCGCAGCGGCTTCCCATTCCGAATGCGTGAGGACAAACCGATCTAGCCCGGCAATTGCGGCTGGGCTTTTTCTTCGATGAAAAGCTCGTCGATGACGGTCATGACGATCAGCGACAGCGGCAGGGCGAGCATGGCGCCGACCGCGCCCCACATCCATGTCCAGAAGATGATGGCAAGGAAGACCACAAAGGGATTGAGCTCCCATTGGCGGCCCATGACCGCCGGAAAGACGAGGTTTTCCACGGTCATATGTACCGCGAAGAAGGCGACGGCGGGTGCGAGCCCGAAAATGATGTCCGAATGGGTGATGATGCCGGCGATCGCCAGCGCGATCGTCATCATCGCCACGCCGAGGAACGGAATGAAGCTGGATACGAAGGCGAAGACGCCCCAAAGCACCGGCACGCTCATGCCGCCGACATAGGCGATCACGGTCATCGCGACACCGATTCCGGCATAGATCAGCGAAGCCGTGGCAAAATAGAAGCCGAGCACTCGCTCCACCGCATTGATGATGCGGATCGCGGTCAGTCGGGATGGCCTGCTGGAAAAAGCCATGATGATCGTCTTGCGCAGGCTCATTCTGCCGGCAAGAAAGAGCAGCAAGGCCGCAAAGAAGATCAGGATCTGCACGATGGCCGGCGTCAGGCTGGTGGATACGACATGCAGCACATTGCCGCTGTTTTCGAGCAGCGTGCTGATCGAGATCGGGCTGCCCTGAAAGGTCTCGGAAGAAATGTGCAGCCATTTGAACCGATCGAGATAGGGCATCAGCCGGTCGGAGGTCCGCTGGAAGAAGTCGGGCGCCTGCTGCGCCAGTTTTGCCACGGGCCCGGCGAGCGCATTGATGATGAGGAAGATCACCAGCGCAACGCCGGATGAGAGAATGACGGCATTCAGGACGCGGGGAACGCCGAGCTTGCTGAGCTTCTCCGCCGCCAGACCAAGGATCATGCCGACGACGACGGCAAGCGTCACCGGAATGAGGATCAACGACATCGTATAGACGGCGGCGAGGGCCAGCAGGAGGAAAATGCCGATCGTGGCCCAGGAGGCCGCGCTTTCGAGCTTGTCTCGTCCTTGCTCGTCGGCAAGGTGGGCAATTTCCGCGTCACCACTCTGTCCGCGCGATGTGTCGCTGCGGGCGCTCGAACCAGCGCCCTGCGCTGCTGTCGCATCCGATCGGCCGGCGGCCACTTTGTCGAATTCCATGCGCCGAAAATTCCCGAAGGCAGGATCGCCTCACCACCCAAACGCGAAAAGCCCGCTGCGGTTCCGCAACGGGCTTTTTTCGGAAGGATATTCCGGGCCGGCGTCAGGCGACGAGATTGAGGCCGATGCCCCATGGGTCGCGCAGCGATACGCCGCCGTCGCGCTTTTCAGTCTTGATTTCGTGCTGCTCCAGGGCAGCGACGGCCTTGTCGAGGGCAGCCTTGTCATTGAAGCGCAGCGTATAGTCGGAAAGGCCGGTCATATGCTCGGTGCGCACGCCGGCGCCACGGCTGTTCCAGGTATTGGCGCCGAGATGATGGTGGTAGCCGCCGGTGGCCAGGAACGTGGCGCCGGGATAGCGCGCCGCCATGACGTTCATGCCGAGCACGTCGCGATAGAAGGCATTGGCTTCGGCGACATCGCCGACCTGCAGGTGGATATGGCCGATAGCCGATCCCTCGGCCATGCCGTCCCAGCGATCCTGCGGGGCGCTTTCGTAAAGCTTCTGCAGATCGAGCCGGAGCGTGGCCATCTCGACTGTTCCGTCGTTGTGAAAGGTCCATTCCTCATGCGGACGGTCGGCATAGATCTCGATGCCGTTGCCTTCCGGATCGGAGAGGTAGATCGCTTCGCTGACGATGTGATCGGACGCGCCTTCCAGCACGACATTGTTTTGCGCTGCATGGCGGAGCCAGCGCGCAAGCTCAACGCGGCTCGGCAGCAGGAATGCCGTATGAAACAGGCCGGCGGCCGTTCTCGGCGCTCGCGTTGCGGCCCGATCCGTCGTCAGCGTCAGAAGAGGGCGGCCGGCAACGCCTAGGACTTCGCCGCTCGCGGTCTTCTCGATCACCTTCAGCCCCAGCATGTCCTGATAGAAGCGCGATACCAGCGGCAGGTCTGTCACGACGAGATGGGATGCGCCGACATAGGCGGGGCGGGTCAGGGCGTAGGAGGGGGCGGTTTCGGTCATGGGATCAGTTCCAACCTCGATGGTCTTTGAAAGGGCAACCGGCGTCGGCGGCAATGGCCGCCAGCGGCGGGCAGGAGGGTTTCGCCGGTTGATATGCCTCTTCGGTCCCCTGGCCCGCTGTACTTATACATCCATATGGCGGATTCTGATTGTTCACAGAAGGCCAGAAATTGCGGATTAAGCGTTCGCTTTCCGTTGACGGCCGTCGACGCGGAGAGCGAGGGGCATTCACGAAGATTTATCGATGTGCTCGTCTGGCGCGGTTGCTTCCTCGTCTCTCAGGTGCAAGGATCGCCCCGGACGGAAACGGAACCGCATGCGATGACAGAATATAGAGGCATCCGTTGGGCCTATGATCGTTATGAGATCATCGCGGACGGCATCGTCAACGGTGTCGGCGTGGTTTTCGCGCTGATTGGCGCCACCGTCCTGATTTTTTATGCGACTGTCTGGAGTTCCTATGGCGCAATTGCCGCCGCCTGGATCTATGGCGTTGGTCTGGTGCTGACGCTCGGAATGTCCTTCACCTACAATCTGTGGCCTGTCTCCCGAACGAAATGGTTTCTTCGACGCTTCGATCATTCCTTCATTTACGTTTTGATCGCCGCCACCTACACACCCTTTCTCCAGCGAGGGGCGGAAGATCCGTTGCTGCTTGGCGTGCTGATTGCCGTCTGGGTTTTCGCCGCATTCGGCATCGTCCTGAAATGTCTCTTCCCAGGCCGTTTCGATCGACTCGCCATCCTGCTCTATCTGGCGATGGGCTGGAGCGGCATCCTCGTCGCCAGGCCGATTTCGGATTATATCCCGTTTGCCTCGCTGCTGCTGATCGTCATTGGCGGAGTGATCTACTCGCTCGGCGTCATCTTTCACGTCTGGGAAAAGCTGCGCTTCCAGAACGCCATCTGGCACGGCTTCGTCGTGGCCGCCGCCGCCGTGCATTATTCGGCTGTCCTGACCTGTTTCAGCCTGTCGCCGGAAAACTTTTGACGATCTCGGCCGTCGGCGTACACTTTTTGGTCGAGCGCAGGCTGCGCACCAGACGCATGACGACGGCGTCGTAGCGCTGCATGTCCGTCTTGGAATAGTCCATCTGGAAGAAGGCTGCGGCCCCATTGCAGAGCGCGACCCCGCGCACGTAGACGATGCGCCCCTGCCTGGTGCCCGAAAAGCTGATGCCGCGCGAGTTCGATTTGGCGTAGGAAATCTTCCAGCCTTCGTCCCTGGCAAGCGCCACGCGCCCATTCGCTTCCGTGGCAAAATCACCGTTGGCGATCATCGTGCCGAAGACCTGCAGCGAGGCGGAGCGGTCCGCGGGCGATAGCGATAACCGGTCGCTATCCTCGGGGGTGATCGAGAGATGGAATTCCGATGGCAGCTCGATTGCGTAGCCGAAACCTGCATTGTCATAGGACCACCAGTCCGCGGCAAGGGCTGAGGCGGGAGAAAGAAGCAAGAGGATGATCAGGCGGGCGAGCATTGCGGTTTCCGAGGGGCAGGATCTGCAAACCGATCAAGATTAGCGCATTTTCCAGCGCAACTTCCATAGCGATTCAATAAATGCGCGTAATTTAGCGTCAATTCATTACAGCTTCATTGCGAGCCATGCAGAATTGGCAATGTGGTCTACACATCAGGTGACACGCAGGCGGATATCATGAGTTTCCGAGCAGGCCGGGCCATCCTGCAACCCTTGCGAAGACCCGCATGGATAACGATTTCGGTGGTTTATGCCCGGTTTTCCCTCCCCAGGGCTTGAGGCGGTGTGCTCTTTCGCCTATCCCTTCGACACGCTCCGGCTTTGCCGGATTCCGCATGAACGTTCAGTAAGGGGGGGACATGGCCGCTGCCGCTGCGGGCCTGACATTCCTGGCTCTTTGCCTGCCCTTTATCGGTGCGCTGATCGCGCCCGTTGTTGTTTGGCGGTTGGGCCATAATGCGGCGTGGCCCCTGGCGCTGCTTCCCGCTCTCGCCTTTCTGCATTTTTCGGGCTTCCTTCCGGCCGTGGCGGATGGGCGTACCGAACTCGGCGGATTCGATTGGGTGCCGAGCCTTGATCTCAGGTTTTCCTGGCTGATCGACGGCCTGTCGCTGACTTTCGCCCTGCTGATCACCGGCATCGGCACGCTGATTGTCCTCTATGCTGGTGGTTATTTGAAGGGGCATGTCGATCTCGGACGTTTCTTCTCTTTCATCTTCCTGTTCATGGGCTCGATGCTCGGCCTCGTCGTCTCGGACAGCTTCCTGACGCTATTCGTCTTCTGGGAGCTGACCTCGATCACCTCCTTCCTGCTGATCGGTTTCGACCATCGCCGGGAAGCGTCGCGCCGGGCGGCGCTGCAGGCGTTGGTCGTGACAGGCGGTGGCGGATTGCTGTTGCTGGCGGGCCTGCTGCTGATCTGGCAGGTGACCGGCATCGGCTCGATGTCCGATCTCCTGAAGGCCGGCGACGTCCTGCGTGGGAGCCCGCTTTATCTTGCCGCCCTCATTCTTGTACTGGGCGGGGCCTTCACCAAATCGGCGCAGTTCCCGTTTCATTTCTGGCTGCCGAACGCCATGGAGGCGCCGACGCCCGTTTCCGCCTACCTCCACTCGGCGACGATGGTGAAGGCCGGGGTTTACCTGCTGATGCGGCTCAATCCGGTGATGGGCGGTACTATGGCCTGGCAGACGATCCTGCCGATCTTCGGCGCGGCGACTTTGCTTGTCGGAACTCTGCTCGCGATCCGCCAGACCGACCTGAAGTTGAAGCTTGCCTATACGACGGTTTCCTCGCTTGGCCTGCTGGTGATGCTGACCGGCTTCGGCACGGATTATGCCATCGAGGCCGCCGTCCTCTATCTGGTGGCGCATTCGCTGTTCAAGGGCGCCCTGTTCATGGTGGCCGGCATCGTCGACCACGAGACGGGGACGCGCGATATCACCCGGCTCGGCGGTTTGCGCTCCGCCATGCCGCTGACCTTTGCCGCCGCTCTGGTCGCTGCCGTGTCGATGGGCGGCCTGCCGCCCGCCTTTGGGTTCCTGGCCAAGGAAGAGATCTACGCCGCGCTCGCGCAGGCATCGCCGGCCGCGATCGCCCTGACGGTCATCGCTATCGCTGGCAATGCGCTGATGTTCGCCATCGCCTTTGCCGTCGCTTTGAAGCCCTTCATCGGGCCGCTTGTCGAGACGCCACGCCATCCGCACGAAGCGCCGCCGCTGCTCTGGCTCGGGCCGGTGCTGCTTGCTCTGCTGGGCCTGCTGGCGGCTTTGTTCTCAGGTCCGTGGCATGATTACCTTTCCTCGCCGATGGCAAGCGCCGTCGGGGGGAAGACGCTAGAAATATCGGTTTCACTTGTCCCGCATATCGGCGTGCCCCTGGCGCTGTCGGTTATCACCGTGCTGATCGGTGTCGCCGTTTACTGGCAGCTCGATCGAGCCCGTTTCGCGATGTCCGTTATCCTGCGTGCCCTCGGGCCCGGGCCGGATCGCGGCTTTGACGGCTTCATGTCTGGCCTGGTGCGGCTATCGCATGGGATCTCGCGTCTGCTGCAGCCTGGCCGGCTGGAAATCTACGTGACCGTCACCTTTCTCTGCCTGGCGGCGATGCTGCTGATCCCTCTCGTTGTTCATGGCGAACTGCCGGTCATGCCAGCCTGGCCGGACCTGCAATGGCATGAGGCGACCATCTTCCTGATCGCCGTCATCGGCGTTGCCGCGGTCGTCTTTGCGCGAGACCGGCTGACGGCCATCGTGTCGCTCGGCATCCAGGGTTTTGCCGTCGCGGTCATTTTCCTGCTGTTCGGCGCCCCGGATCTGTCCTTTACCCAATTCATGGTCGAGACGCTTTCGGTCGTGATCCTGGCGCTTGTAATGACGCGGCTGCGGCTTTCGCCTTCGGATCGCCGCCCGCCGCTCGCAAGGATCGGCCACGCCGCGCTCTCCGTTGCCTGCGGCACCGGTTTCGCGCTTCTTCTGCTCAAGGCAACTCAGGCGCCGTTCGACCTGACGCTGACCGCCTTTTTCAATCAATATTCGAAGCTGATTGCGCATGGCGACAATGTGGTCAACGTCATCATCGTCGACTTCCGCGGCACGGATACGCTCGGCGAGATCGCCGTCGTTGCCATGACCGGCCTTGCGATCCTGGCGCTGATCCGCATTCGCGCCGGCGGCGAGCGCAAGCTTGCGGCCAACGATCCTGATCTTGAGGAGAAGCCGGATCTTGGCGACAGAATGAAGGCCGAGCGCTCATGAATACGCTGATCTTCCGCACCGCCGCGCCGTTTCTGACGGCTTTGATGCTGCTCTTCTCCGTTTTCGTGCTGCTGCGTGGCCACAATGAGCCGGGTGGCGGCTTCATCGGCGGCCTGATCGCTGCCTCGGCCTTTGCGATCTACGGGATCGCCTGTGGCGTCACGGCGGTCCGGCGCGCAATCATCTTTCATCCGCTGGCGATTGCGGGTTTCGGCCTGCTTGCCTCGACACTTGCAGGGTTCATTTCCATCTTTGCAGGCGTTCCATTCATGACCGGGCTGTGGATCTACCCGCATCTCTTCGGCATCGAAGTGCCGCTTTCCACCGTCACGCTCTTCGATATCGGTGTCTATTTCGTCGTCCTTGGAGCTTTCACCTCGATCGCGCTTGCGCTCGAAGAGCGGGAGGTGGATTGATGGAGGCTGTGTTTGCCGTCGTCGTCGGCCTGTTCTTCTCCGCCGCCATCTATCTGATGCTGTCGCGATACTCGATCCGCATCATGCTTGGCATCGCCATCCTCGGCAATGCCGTGAATCTTCTCCTGTTCACCACCGGCCGTGTGACTCCGGATGTGCCGGCCATCATCCAGAAGGGGGCGAGCACGCTCGATAATGCGGCCGCCAATCCGCTGCCGCAGGCGCTGATCCTGACGGCGATCGTCATCTCCTTCTCGTTCCTCGCATTTCTGCTTGTCCTGACCTATCGGGCCTATCAGGACCTCAAGACCGATAACACCGGCGAGATGCAGCTTGCCGAACCGGACGAGCGGCCGCTGCCGCCCTTGGGGTACTGACGCAATGGCTGGACCCACGGACACCGCAGTCGACCTCTCCCATGCGCTCGTTGCCGCGCCGATACCGATGGGGCATTGGCTGGTCGTCTTGCCGGTCGCCTTGTGCATCGGGCTCGGCGCGATCCTTCTGATGCTGCGCAACCGGACGGAGTGGCACGCCGCGATCGCCATTCCAGGCTTGGCGCTGCTGGTGCTGATCGATGCGGCCTTGCTCTATCGGGTCGCAAGCGAGGGAGCCGTGACCATGGTCATGGGACGATGGCTGCCGCCCTTCGGCATCGCCTTCAGCGTCGATATTTTCGGCGCGCTCATGGCCTTGACGGCGGCGATCGCAGCACTTGCGGCAAGTGTCTATTCGCTCGGTGAAATCACCGCGAGCGGTCGGCGATACGGCTTCTTCCCCTTCCTGTTGTTGCTGTTGGCCGGTGTCAGCGGTGCCTTCCTGACGGGCGATGTCTTCAACCTCTATGTCTGGTTCGAGGTGCTACTGATTTCGTCCTTCGGTCTGCTGATCCTTGGTTCGGAGCCGGAACAGATCGATGGCGCGCTGAAATATGCCGTGTTGAACCTGATCGCCACCACGCTCTTTCTCGTCTCCGTCGGCTATCTCTATGCCGTCTTCGGCACGCTCAACATGGCCGATATCGCCATGAAGGCGAAGGCGGGCGACGGCCATGCGCCGTTGATGACGCTGGCCGGCTTGTTCCTGCTCGCCTTCGGCATGAAGGCGGCGGCCTTCCCGGTCAATTTCTGGCTCCCGGCCTCCTATCATACGCCGCGCATTACCGTTTCGGCCCTCTTTGCCGGCCTGCTGACCAAGGTCGGCGTCTACGCGCTTATCCGGATTCTGGTCATGCTGTTGCCGGTCGAGCGGGCGGGGCTTGGCCCGCTCATCACCGTCATTGCTATCGCAACCATGCTTGTCGGCGTGGTGGGGGCGCTGGGCGCAAGCGATATACGCCGCATGCTCGGCTATATCGTCATATCGGGTATCGGCACGATGCTCGCCGGCGTGGCGCTCGGCAGCGCCGATGGCCTCAGCGGCGCGATCTTCTATGCGCTGCATTCGATGGTGCTGATGACCGCGCTCTATCTGATCGCCGGGCAGGCGGCTCGCCTTGGCGGCAGCTTTTCGCTTGCCGCCCTTGGCGGGCTTTATCGCCGCAGCGGCTGGTTTGCCGTACTTTCGCTGGTGCTGTTCTTCGCCATCAGCGGCTTACCGCCCTTTTCCGGCTTCTGGCCCAAGGTGGTACTGGTCAAGGCGGCGCTGGCAACGGGCGCGTGGTGGCTCGCCGCAACAATCCTTTTGGCCGGTTTCCTGACGACGATTGTTTTCGGGCGGTTGTTCCTGCTCGCCTATTGGCGCCCGGCGCCAGCCGATGCCGCTGCCGCTGCCGCGATGGCGGAACCGATCGGCTGGCGGGCAGCGGTGCCGCTTCTGGCTCTTTCGCTGCTCGTCGTCGGCTTCGGCCTGTTTCCGGAAGGGCTTCTCCACTTGACGCGGGCCGCCGCCCTCGGCCTCGAACAGCCATCGGCCTACCTGCAGTCCGTCTTCCCCGTAGCGGGAGGCGCCGAATGATCCTGTTCGTCTTCAATCTGGTGCTCGCCATCGTCTGGGTTGCCATTACAGGCAGCGCCTCCTTCATCAATCTCGTGTTCGGTTTCGTGCTGGCGGCGATAGCGCTTGCGATCGTTCGATCTTCCTATGGCGGCGTGCTTTATCTCAGCCGTGTCAGGCGAATCCTCGTGCTTCTGCTGGTGTTCATATGCGAACTCACCAAGTCAGTCTGGGCGGTTGCCGTCGCTGTCATGAGCCCGAGGATGGATGTGAAGCCGGGGATCTTCGCCTTTCCGCTGACCGTCGACCGCGATTTCGAAATCACGCTGCTTGCCAATCTCATTACCCTGACGCCGGGAACACTGTCCGTCGACGTCTCCGATGATCGCAAGACGCTCTATGTTCACGCGCTCGACTGCTCCGATCCGGATATCCTCAGACGCGGTATTGCCGAGGGTTTCGAGCGACGCATCATGGAGGCTTTCCGATGATCGCGGCATCCATCGTTTCGGCCGCCGCCATGGTGGCGCTCGGCATCTTAAGTATAGCCTTCCTCTTTACCGTCTATCGCGTGGTGGCCGGCCCGACCTTGCCGGACCGGGTTCTGGCGCTCGATATGCTGGTCGCGATCGCCATCGGCTTCATTGCCGTCATCGCCATCAAGACGGGCTTCACGCTCTATATCGATATCGCCATTTCGCTTGGTCTCGTCGGCTTTCTCGCCACTGTCGCCTTCGCTCGTTTCATTCTGACGCAGGCACAATCGAATGCTGCGGAACGGAGCGATCCTCGACGGAATGACGGCGTCGCTGCCGGGGGCCGCAAGACGTCCAAGCACGACCGGCGCAAGAAGGGAGGGCGGTAGTGGATCTGCTTTGGGCCATTATAGTAACGGCACTTCTACTTTCAGGCGCGCTGTTCTCGCTCATAGCCGCCATCGGCATCGTGCGTTTCCCCGATCTCTACAGCCGGATGCACGCCGCGTCGAAGGCGGGCACGGTTGGCTCCGGTCTGTTGCTACTTGCAGTCGGTATCCACTCTCAGGACATGTCGATCCTGGCTCGAGCGCTGGCCGGGTTCGTTTTCTTCGTGCTGACGGCGCCGATTGCAGCACATCTTCTCGCGCGCGCGTCACACAAAGCCGGCTATCGGCTGACACCGCCTTCAGTACGGGATGAACTGTTAACACAGGAGCAGATCACGAAACGCGCGTATAGAAAGAAGGGCTAACAAACGCGGAGATTGTTCATGAAGGAATAGCTGTTCGCGTTATTAGTTATCTATTTTTTAGTAGATGAATTTTTTGCGAAGAAATGTCGGGATTAAAAACTGGACATTTGGGTAAAGAGTGCTAATTCAGATTCAAGTAGAGTTCTGATGTTGAGTTAGTCTCGACCGGGTTTAAGCTCTCAATGCTTTTATCTTTCTTTGATGAAAAGCTGAGCAAAACTTTCTTCCGGTAAGCGATTAAAGATCGCTATCGCGGTCGCTAATTACGATATCAGGCGGCAAGGGGCGGTTTTCTCTCGCATGAGGTCTAGGGGTGGATTTCATGCGGTACGAAATTTGGCTTTATCCACCGTTTTCTTGCTGGTGACTGCTACGAATACGAGCAATGCGTTCGCGCGGATTGTTCGGCGCTGGGACATAGCGAAATCAACAGATTTCCGTAGCCAAGCGCAAATCATATAGCAACGTTGTGCCTTGCGGACTCTTTGGAGGCGTGGGTGCAGCAGGCAAGCCGATGAACAGGAGAACACAATGACAGATGCGGCCCTTGGCAACGGGCAGGAGTTACTGGTTGAACTGACTGCCGACATCGTCGCGGCTTATGTCAGCAACCATGTCGTACCGGTCAGCGACCTTCCGAATTTGATTTCCGACGTACATTCCGCCTTGAGCAACACCTCGGCTCCGGCACCTGCCGTAACCGTGGTCGAAAAGCAGAAGCCGGCCGTATCCGTTCGTAAATCCGTGCAGGATGATCAGATCACTTGCCTGGAATGTGGTGGCAGCTTCAAATCGCTGAAGCGTCACCTCATGACCCATCATGGCCTCTCGCCGGAAGAATACCGCGAGAAGTGGGATCTGGCAGCCGATTATCCGATGGTGGCGCCCGCCTATGCGGAAGCACGTTCGCGCCTTGCAAAGGAAATGGGTCTCGGTCAGCGTCGCAAGCGCGGCTCCCGCTGAAGATTCCATGGTGAACTGAAGAAGACCCGGCCTGGGGCCGGGTTTTCTCGATATCTGCCGTGAAACCGGCCTATGCCGCGGCCCTGAGCCGGGCCTCTTCGCGAATGCGCTTGATCATGGAGCGCAAGCCGTTAGCGCGCTGCGAAGAAAGATGCTCCACCAGCCCGATCTTGCCGAAGACGTCGAGCGCGTCGAGAGCCGCAATCTCCGAGGCCGGCTTGCCGGAATAGGTGGCGAGTACGATCGCCACCAGCCCGCGTACGATATGCGCGTCTGAATCGCCTTCAAAGGTCAATATGGGGTTGTCCGGATCGCCCGAGGCGTGCGTGACGAGCCAGACCTGACTTGCGCAGCCCTGCACCTTGTTCTCCAGCGTCCGCTTTTCCTCCGGCAGATCGGGCAGTGCCTTGCCGAGCTCGATCACAAAGCGATAGCGATCCTCCCATTCGTCCAGGAAGGAAAAGTCTTCGATGATCTTGTCGAGCGGTGTCATTGCAGCAGTCCATATTGTCCGATGTCTTGGATATAGGCGAAACAGCCGATGATTTGAACCCAGGACAATAAAGAACGCCGCCGACCATCGAAGGTCAGCGGCGCTGGAGTTGGGGCCAATGTAAGATACGTCAGATGCGCGGGCGCGGCATCGGCAGTGGAATGGAAGACGGCAGCTTGACGGTGCCGGTAACGACGACGTCGGCCGTTTCGGTGCCGGAGATGCGCTTGGCCGGCATTGGCTGGGCAATGGCGGCAAGCTGATCGGCGTTTGCGTGTACGGTCGCGGTGCCGGCCTGAGCCTGGGCGGTTGACGCCTGATCCTTGAAATGGCGGCCGAGCATATCGTAGGCGACGCGGGCGCCGTCACCGACCTGATAACCGAGGGCCGTCAGCGTTTCGCCGCCCTTGAGGCAGACATCCGGCTTCTCGGTGCACATGGCGCCGACATATTGGACGACACCCGACGCAGCCGAAATCGCATCGGAGACCTGCACCGTCGGTTCGCCGCCCGGCCGGGGGGCACCCTCGGGTTTTGCAAAGATCGGCAGGAACATAAGGACCAGCGAAAACCAGAACCCTGCTCTAATCAGAAACCACATAGCCTAGCCCATCCTCTCTGTCGCTCGGTTCGAGCGCCGATTCGGACTGACCCGTCCGATCTGGTTCGAACCCTATCCGGCAGAGGACAACAGTGCTTTTCAAAACTCGGCAGCATTTTCTGCAATTTTGATTCAAATTTTAGCTTTCCAGCTTTGAGCAGCATTTGGTTCAAATTGTAGCGATTGATGTTAAGCATGTCTCGCCGGATGCTGTTGATATGCAGGGCTTTGCGCATATGCTGCTTGTTACAAAAGTTAACGCGCAGCGGAAATACGAATAAAATCCGTTGCTTACCCGCTGTTAACCACAAAGAATAAAGGTCCCGCATTCTGCGCCAAAACGGGATCTTGAGCCTCTTTCGGCCGCTCGGCGCGTTCCTTCTTTATTCTTTCTTTAAGTCGGCGAGGCCTATTGTGCAGTCCAATAAGTGACCGTTTTGACGGGTTGTAGTGTGCGCGTATTGAGTGACATTTCTGTCGGGGCTGTAGCTCTCGTGGACCGGGTAGGCCGAAGCTGGCTGTCCCGGACGAGCGGGAGTGGTGAAGTCCGTGGGCAGGAGCTGGCGATCCTGCGCCGGCTTGCGCTTGCTTCTTCCGTCGCGCTCCTTGCCGTTCCGGCGGGCCTGTCCTTCGTCACCAGCCCGGCCGTGGCTCTGCCCGCCGGTGTGGCCACGGTCTGCGCCGCCTTCCTCTTTTCTGCCGTCGGCAGCATCGCGCTCTCACGCCAGCGGCCTGCCATCCTTCCGGCAGAGGCTGTCGTCGTCGAGCACCGCGATCTGATGCTGGAGTCGGCGTTCGGTCTCATCCTGCTGCTCGACCCGCAGGGTAATGTCACCACGGTCGGTGGCCGCGATCGAACGGAATTCCTCAGCTGGATGCGCGACCCCACCGGGCGCGGCTTCATCGAGCAGATCCATGTTTCCGATCGGATCGTCTTCCTGCAGGCGATCGATGTCCTTCGCCAGGGCAGGGATGCGCATGGTGCGGATCTGCGTCTGGAGCGCTCCGCGGTTGCCGGCGGTGACGAGCAGTTCGTTTACGTGCGCATGGAACTGACAGCGCGCCGTGACGTGGACGGCCGCCTGACCGCGATTGTCAGCCAGCTGCGCGATATCTCCCAGGATCAGCAGCTTCGCGAGGATGCGGCGCGCAAGACCGCCGAGGCGGAATCGGCAAATGACGCCAAGTCGCGATTTCTGGCCGCCGTCAGCCATGAGCTGCGCACGCCGCTCAACGCCATTCTCGGCTTTTCGGATATTCTCAGCGGCGAATATTTCGGCAAGCTGGAAAACGACCGTCAGCGCGAATATGTTGGCCTGATCCGCCAGTCGGGCGCGCATCTGCTGTCGGTGGTCAATACAATGCTCGACATGAGCAAGATCGAGGCCGGCCGCTATGAATTGCTGCTCGAATCCTTCGCGATCGAAGACACGATTGCGACATGTGAGGCAATGCTCGGGCTGCAGGCGAAGGAAAAGGGGCTGACGCTTACGAGCCGCATTCAGCGCGGTCTCGGCGAGATCGTCGCCGACCAGCGTGCGATCCAGCAGATTCTCATCAACCTCGTCGGCAATGCCATCAAATTCACCGATGCGGGCGGCGCGATCACCATCGACGCGGCCCTGACGGATGGGATGCTGAAGCTGTCGATCGGCGATACGGGTATCGGCATTGCCAGCGAGCGGCTGGCGTCGCTCGGCCAACCTTTCGTCCAGATCCAGAACGATTACACACGCCGTTATGCCGGGACCGGCCTCGGCCTGTCGCTGGTCAAGGGCCTTGTCGGCCTGCACGGCGGAAGCTTCTCGATTGCGAGCGCGCCGGGTGAGGGCACGGTCATCACCATCCTCATTCCGTTTGACGGCTCGGGCGCCGTGACGATGCAACTGCCTGTGGATGTCAATCGCCCGGTCGATTTTCCGCCGCGCCTGAAACATACTGTGGAGATAGATGAAGGGCGAAACAAGGAACTGATGAATGGCCCCGCAAAAGCGAAAATCGCCTAAGGGAAGAGGAAAGGGCAAGCGCAAGCAGCCCGGTCTCGCTTCCCGTGGGGCGGTTGCCCTTGGCAGCCTGAGCCTGCGCGGCAGCACCGCGCTGGGCGGCCTTGGTCTTCGCGGCGCGGGTGCGCTCGGTTCTCTGATCGGTAGTGCGGTTGGCCGTCATCCGGCGATTGCCGGTGGTGTCGCGCTCTTCTTCGGAGTTTTCGGTTTCGTCACCGCCAACGCGCTCTGGTATCAGACGGGCGCACATCCGTCTCCCATATTGCGCACCCGTGATCCGGCTTCTCCCTATCAGATCCCCGGCCGCAAGTCCTTCCTGCACGCGCAGCAGGCCGATGCCGGCAATGTCACGACGTTCCGGATCGAACGGCAGGATTCGGTTTCCGATCCCGCCGCGTCATCGCCAAACGGGCAGGCGGCAAGCTCTGCCACGGCTCAGCCGTCCTCCGCACCGTCGAAGCTGATTGCTAACATCCAGGCCGAACTGATCCGTCACGGCCTCTATGACGGCGCTGCCGATGGAAAGCCGGGGTCGCGCACGACGTCGGCCATTCTCTTCTTCCAGGAAGCGTCCGGCCTGGCGCAGACAGGCGCGCCGACGCCGGAGCTTCTGGCCGCTCTCAAGGCCAGCAATGCCGCCAATACGCCGCCAGCAGGCGGCGGGACGATTGCTGCGGCGGCTGTGCCTGCCCAGCGCCCCATCAATGTTTCCGCGACGGCGGCTGCGATCGACCCGGTCGCCGCCGCCATCCAGAATGCCGAGACAAACATGAAGACCGGCGCCGTCGTTGCCAAGGCGACGCCGGGCGATGCGGTCAACAAGGTCAATATGGTCATGCAGATCCAGAAGGGTCTGAGCAACATCGCCTACAGCAATGTCAGCATCGACGGCGTTGCCGGAGAGCAGACGAAGGCCGCGATCCGCCGTTTCCAGAAACATTATCGCCTGCCGGAAACCGGGGAGCCGAACATGGCTGTTCTCAAGAAGCTGCAGGATATCGGCGCGCTTTGAAGCCTGCCGTGTAAACGATGGTGAATTATACCCGAGGGCGGCTTCAATTGCCTTGGCGGGTCTCTCCCGCTATAGCTCGCCCATGAGATTGCGCAGCGACATATTTGTTTCCGCTCTTGTCCGCCGCCTGTTCGCTCGCGGCGATTTTGCCGCCGTCGAGCGCAAGGGGGAGGAGCATGCGGGCGCGATCTTCATCCGACAGCGTTTCCGCGACGGATCGGAAACCCTCTATGCGCCCGCTCCGCAAAGCCTGTTCGATGAGGAGGAGAGCGGAACGCGGCTCTTCGAAATCCGCATCGACCGCAAGGAGCCGCAGGAAATCCGCGAGACCCTCGATCGCGAGCTGAAGTTTGATCCTGATCTGTGGGTGGTCGAGCTGGAGACGGACGATATTGCGGATATCGTCCCTTTGGCCGGTTTGCGCGCCAATCCGCTGGATTGACCCGTCTCTAGCGCCGGTTTGCCACGCGCAATTCGCGGATCGTACCGGATTTTGCGCCGAACAGGGGTGCTGCAGGACGCTGCGCGGGTGCGGGCTTTTCCCGCGGCAGATAGGTATAGCTGTCGGCGCGGCGCCATGCCTCGACGCGCGCCTGGCTTTCTTCCGAGTCGATGTCGTCGAGCACCAGCCACGCGCGGCTGACGCTGCCATGCCGTTCGGCCAGATGCGGATAGAAGCGCTCGAGCGAGTATACGGCGTCGGCAATGCCCATGCCGAGGCTGGTGAGGGTAACGGCGAGCTGCTGGCCCGATGTGTCGAGCAGAATGCGTTCCGCGAGCCAGTAGCTGGAGGAAAGGGCGTCGGCGAGCGTCGTTGCAAATTGCAGCGCATCGCGTTCCCTGGCAAAGCGGACCAGCAGTGCTTCCTGTGTCTCGTTGAGACTGCGTAGGCCGAGCCGGTCGTTATCGTCGCGAGCCAGATGACGGGCGGCCTGTTTGATCTGCTGGCGCAAGATCTCTTCGCGCGACTGCCGCTCGGTTTCCGCCACCTCCGCTCCGGATGATGCGACATTGGTCGGCTGCTCGATCATGGTCATGCCGCGTTCCGGCTCGGCCTGATGCAAGCCGACGAGGGCATCGATAACCTTCGGCGAGAGAGATGGCCTGCGCACGATTGCCCGGGCATGGGCGGCTCCCTGCGTGCGGGCGATGGTGATGAGCGTATCGTCATCGATTGCCGGAGAGCTCGTCAGGAAGGGAGCGGCGATGGCGATCGGCTGACAGCCGATGAACAGGGCGACTGCTTGGGGCACGGTTTCACATTGGGAGAGGGCAGCGACCGCCTGCCGCTTCGCTTCATCCGACGACGCCTGGAAAACCGGGGTAAAGAGTTCGGCGAACTGGCGGAGCTCCGATTTGGACGGATGGCCCATGCCCTCGAAACTGGTGATCGTCGCCATCAGAACCACGTCCTTCTTACGGACAGTCGCAGGCTCTTCCAGGTCTCGAAACCGATCACGCACGCCAACACCCATACTGATACGCTGAACAAAAAAGCAGGGAGCCCGATGGTCGACCAAGCGTTTCGTCTCGCCTCGCTCCAGTCGTGCCGGACAACCCTTTCGATGAAGAAAGTGTGTTCGGCAGCAATTGTCGAAACGGGTTTGGACACGGTCGTCCTTATCTGGCTTTCGCGAAAGACTAAGGCCGCCAAGGTTAATGGTTGGTGAAAACTTTATTAAAATCCGAATAAAAATTGCGCGTTAAGCTTGCGCTTGGGCGGCATCGGGATTTTGACCGTGTCAACGGCAGTTCGGCGCGCATCGCAGCCTGTGGAAAACCTTTTCCGACACGCGCACCGGAAATTGCACTCAACTTATTGGTGTTTGTGCTGGAAAGGTATCGGGACGTTCAATCACCCTGTTGTCGGACGGCAACCGGGCTTCAGTCAGTCCTTTAGCGTGAATGGGGGATGTCTTCAGATGCCCTTATGCTCGCGCAGGGCTTCAAGCAGCTTTTCCGAGGTATTGTAGCCGGATTGAAAAAGGCCGATTGCCGCCGTGGCGGCGAACTGGGCTTCCGTACTTTTTATATCGATCCGCTTTTCCAGACACCATCCATCCAGCGCATTGCGCAGGACGATGACATCCTCCGGAGAAAAGACGGAACTGCCCGTCGCAAACATTGATCGCCCTCGAATTTCGGCCCTACATTACGTTAATTTTTGATGAGCGCAAATAATATTTGCGTGACGCTTTTCTGCAACGCAGCCGGTGTTCCTTCCATTTGCCTGCGATACCATCCGTTTATCTAAGAATATGATATTATTCGACTTCGCGGTCAAAACGGCTCCCGCAATTTTTCCTCGGCCTATGAAACCAAAGCCCTCGTCGCAGCGTTAATAGAGTATGACGAGCGATGCCAGGGACGACGAGCGACAAGAATTAGCATTCTGTTAACTGCGATATGTCTGAATTCCGGTTGAAAGCAGCCATTGGCAGAATGTGATCAAGTGTAATGACAGCATGGAAGCCGAAATCGGTGCCCATGCCACGGTGTAAGGGAAAGGCCGTGAGAAGGCGCGGATGCCTCCATTGAAGCCAGCAGGACAAGGCTGGAATGGAGGGAAGCGCTAGCCCGCTTCAGCGGCGGGCAGGGTGAAATCAAGTCGCAGGTTCATCCGTCTCGAGACGTAAATGGAGACGAGAATGGCAAAGATCATATCTTTTTCGGATTGGCGATTACGCCAGCCGCCCCGCGCTCAGAAAGAGCCAGTAGAGGCGAAGATACTTCTGTTTACCGGCGTGCGGTACGAGCATCTCGATACGCCCACACATCGTCCCGGGACGGGATCGAAGCGGGCAAAGGGAAAGTAACGTCGCCTTGAAGATGCGTATCGGGACGTGTGCCTGTGCGCGCCCCTCGGTCGCCACCGCAATCCGGTCGGACACCGCTTGTTACGGCTCCCTCCGTGGAGTAGCGCTGGCGCCGTCGTCCCAGACTCAATTCCGTATTTCAGTCCCCGTACTCAGCCGGCACATTCAGCCATTGTCGAATTCGTCGCAGCCCGCCTCCGAGAGAAATTCTCTGGCCGCGTCGTCGAAGCTTGCCTGGGGCGCCATCGTGTGCAGCACGGCATATCCCTGTGCTCTAGGCACTTCCACCAGGATCGACTGGGCGAGGGCGGGTGGCAGCGCCTTGCGGATGCCGGTCAGTTGCACGGGCGATGCCAGCAGCAGATCGAGCGTGCCGCCGACCGACGTACGGTCGCTCATGCTGAACACCTCATTGGATGCCGCGTCATAAATGGCCAGCGACCAGAACGGCACCTTGCCCTTTGCAGTCAGGTGAACGGGTGTGTCCTCGATGTCGAAGGCACAGACGGCGGTGCGGATATACGGATCGGTGTTGGAAAGCCCCGCTTCGTCATCCTTGTTGTCGAGCATGTAGAAATGGTTCTCGTCGCCCTCATCGGAGACGCGCGTATAAGCATCACGGTCGGAGAAATGCGGCAGCGACAGGATGATGATGATGTGCAGCAGTGCGGCACCGAACAGGCCGGTCAGGATCGCGAAGACGAATCTAAACATTGCCGCACCCGATCTTCTCGAGTTTCGGCATGCCGAGATCGATCAGCCCGGAATTGCTGGCGGCCGGCGAATCCAGCAATGTCCATACCAGGCGGAAATTGCCGGACGGTGGCAGGGCGAGCCAGTTGCCCGCCTGCGCATTGGGTGAGACCACGATGTTGAACGTCGAATCCGGCTTGCGCAGCACGACCCAGGAGTTGATGGTGGAAGGGCGGCCGGCCGCGTCTTCGATCGGCTGGCCGTCATTGCCGGCGATGAAGAGGGTCCATAGCCGCGCCGGCGGCGTCTGGCCGCTGATGCGATAGCTGCAGCTCGCCGTCAGGCGCGCGCCGCCATCGTCGTCGGAAGCGGTAAAGACCAGCCCCTCGGCCGTGCCGTAAAGCAGCCGCCCGCCGCGCGCCCTGTGAGATTTCGCATAAGGGTCGGCATCCGCCGTCTGCATTTCCGGAAAAGCCTGCCAGGCACCGAGCTTGATCGCCCCGAAACCCGAGGTCGCATTCAGCGCCAGAAGCGTGAACACGATACCGCCGCCAAAAGCGATAACAAGCGAAAGCGCAACAAGAAGGGGAACTCGGAACACCCTGGGATCGTCCTCGTGACAAATCGGTGTCGATTTATCCCTGATTCTGGCGACAGGGGGAAGGGCAGGCCGTCGTTTGAGGGCATTATGCGAACAATAGCAGGGATCGGGGACGGCAGCGTTCATGCGAATCGACGGCTTCCGCCGGATCGTTCTGCCGCGAATTGCCGCTGTTACAGGCGTCGCATTACAGTCCGGTCGAGATGAACGAAGTCGAGGCCACCACGCGCGGCGCAGCCGCTGCGGAAAGACCTCTACTCCGCCGTCGCCACCTTTTGCGCGCCAAGCGGTGCAGCCGCTTTCAGCCTTTCGCCGATGTCGCGCAGGATATTCGTGGAGTCGACCGAGAGCGAGCGCGGGCGCACCAGCGGCGGCAGGCCGCTAGCGGCGGGGTCGGCGGGTTTCTTGGCGGCCACGGTTTGCGGCTTCTGCACGGGGAACGGGTTGCTGATGCCGGGGATCGGTTTGAGCAC
Organism: Martinezella tropici; assembly: GCA_000799755.1. GTDB lineage: Bacteria > Pseudomonadota > Alphaproteobacteria > Rhizobiales > Rhizobiaceae > Rhizobium > Rhizobium tropici_A. Next base: position 380,392 of record JUHI01000001.1, on the reverse strand, counting down.
GATACCCTGATTGGCGTAGTCCATGATCTTCTTGAAGGTCATGGCCGGCAGGGTGCCGCCTGTCATGTTGTTCGTTGATGTGTAGTCGTCGTTGCCGAACCAGACGGCGCAGGTGTAGTTGCCGGTAAAGCCGATGAACCAGGCGTCGCGGTAGGCCTGGGTTGTGCCGGTCTTGCCACCGACGACGATGCCGTTGTCCAGAGCCGCCTTGCGGCCGGTACCGATCACCGGAACCTGCGTCAGCATCTGGTTCATGTAGGAGGTAGCTTTTTCAGTCAAAATCCGCTTGGCAGGTGGTTCGTCACGGCTGAAGTCGTAAAGCACCTTTCCGTCATAGCCGGTGATCTGCTCAATGCCGTGGCGGCGCGACTGCATACCGTCCGCCGGGAAGACTGCATAGGCCGTCGCCTGGTCGAGCACGGTGACTTCAGACGTGCCGATCGGAATGGTCTTGTCGTTGCGGATCGGCGTCTCCACGCCCATGGCCTTGGCCATATCGCGGATCGGCTGGATACCGAACTTTTCCTTGGCAAGCCGGACGGGGATCGTGTTGATCGACTGCGTGAGCGCCTGGGTCAGCGTGACCTTGCCCTCGTAGCGGTTCTCGTAATTGTGCGGGCTCCAGTTGCCCCAGGTGATCGGCGCATCGACGATGGTCGACGTCGGCGTCATGCCGTTCTCCATCGCCACCGAATAGGTGTAGATCTTGAACGACGAACCCGGCTGCCGCAGCGCCTTGGTGGCACGGTTGAACTGGCTTTCGCCGTAGTCGCTGCCGCCGACCATGGCGCGCACGGCGCCGCCGCTTTCGATGACGACGGAAGCGCCCTGTTTCGCCTTATAGCGTTCGCCGAACTCCATCAGGCTGGATTGGACCGAATCCTCCGCCGCCTTCTGCAGCCCCATATCGATAGTGGTGCGTACGATCAGCGAGCGCTCCGGGAACCGGTTCGAAAGCCGCTGCACCTCGTCGAAAGCCCAGTCGAGGAAATAATCCGGGGATTCGATCTGGGCGCGGTCGACCACCGAAGCAGGGTTGCGCCGTGCCGCGATGACCTGTCCTTCCGTCATCAGCCCGCTCTGGACGAGATTGGAGAGCACGTCGTTGGCGCGGGCGCGTGCCGCCGGCAGATTGACGTGCGGCGCATACTTCGCCGGCGCTTTGAAGAGACCGGCGAGCATCGCGGCTTCCGCCAGGTTGACGTCCGTAATGCTCTTGCCGAAATAGAATTGCGCCGCGGCCGCTGCGCCGAAAGTGCCTCCGCCCATGTAGGTTCGGTCGAGATAGAGGCTGAGGATCTCTTTCTTAGAGAGATTTGCCTCGAGCCAAATCGCCAGGAAGGCCTCCTTGATCTTGCGGTCGATGGAGCGCTCGTTGCTGAGGAACAGGTTCTTGGCGAGCTGTTGCGTCAGCGTCGAGCCGCCCTGGACGACGCCGCCGGCCTGTGCATTGACGGTGACGGCGCGGAACAGGCCGATGACGTCGATGCCGAAATGGTCGAAGAAGCGCCGGTCCTCGGTCGCCAGCACCGCCTTGATGAAATAATCTGGCAGCTGGTCGACCGGCACGGAATTCTCGTGAATGATGCCGCGGTGGCCGATGACATTGCCGTAGCGATCGAGGAAGGTCACCGCGAAGTTGCCGCGATTGCGCCAGTCGCCCTGTGTGGCTTCGAAGGCCGGCATGGCAAGCATCAGCATCACGACGGAGCCGGCTGTGCCGAGTGTCATGCCTTCGCCGAGCAGTTCGAAAAGAATGCGCTTCCAGCCGCGAGCGCGGAAACGACGGAAGAAGATGGTAATGTCTTCCCAGGCTTCGGTAAGGCGGAAACCGGCATTCCAGAGGGTGGAGTCGATCCATGAATCGAGGCGCAGGAAGAAATAGCGCTTCCTCCGCCGCGGCTTTTCAGCCCCGCTATCCCTAGGCGTCTCGGGCGCGTTGTTCGGCCCGTTTTCTGGATTGGATGGGTCTTCCACGCTCTACTTCCCGACCACATTACAGCCGCGCGTCTCCTTGTGGGACACGCAAAGCCCATTATCTCATAGAACGGCTAATTGAATAATTGGTTGATTTAGAGAAAAGAACAAGAGACATGCATGCCGCAGCCCGAATTCCCCCTCTATCGGGTGGCGAGGACGACGATGATGACAGACGAGATACCCTTCTGGAAAAGCAAGAGCCTGACGGAGATGAGCCCGTCGGAATGGGAAAGCCTTTGCGACGGCTGCGGCCTCTGTTGTCTCAACAAGCTCGAGGAATGGGATAGCGGCGACGTCTATTTCACCTCGATCCGCTGCAAGCTGATGGATGGCGAGAGCTGTCGTTGCACGAGTTATCCGAACCGCTGGGATTTCGTGCCCGATTGCGTGCAGCTGACGCCGGAAAAAGTGCCGGAGCTGGAATGGCTGCCGCCTACCTGCGCCTATCGTCTCGTCAATGAAGGCCGCGATCTCTACTGGTGGCATCCGCTGATCTCCGGCGATCCGGAAACGGTGCATATTGCCGGCGTGTCCGCCCGCGGACGCACCGTCAGCGAAAATGACGTCGATCTCGACGACTTCGAGGATTATGTCGTCGACTGGCCACTGACCGTCGAGGACGATATGATGCCTAATCCTCCGGCAAAGCCATAGTTTTCGGCGCCACGTTTCGCCACGCCCGTCGAACCAGCGTCCTGACCTCTTCATCGTCGGCATCGCGGTGAAAGAGCCGCGTCGAGCCTTTCAGGCCCCAGCCGCCCGGCACGGCGGCGACATGTTCCGGCATGGTTGCGAGTGCCATCTGCTGCTGGTCCGGCGTCAATTTGACGACGCAGAAATCCGGCCCGGGAAGGGTCATGAAGATCTTGCCTCGCACGCGAAAGTCGCGGGTGCCGAAATGCGAGCCCTCCGCCGTATCCGGCAGGTCGAGGGCAAGGGATACGAGTTCCTCGTCGGTCATGGTCGTGACAATATCATGTTCTGCTCCCGAGAGGTAAATGATGGTGCTTGCAGGCTGCGAGCAAACGGTCCCTCGGCCGGAATAGCCGGTTCATTGAATTGAACCCATGCGCGTGGTATCGCGCCATGCCCCGCATATGCACAAGGAGCCGCTGCGTGATCCGCCATATCGTCTTCTTCACCGTTCCCGATCGCGCCAGGCTTGAAGAGGTTCGTTCCGGCCTCTCGATCCTCACGGCCATTCCGCATGCGCGGTTGTTGGAGATCGGCACGAATGTGAAGACCGATCAGCTCGGGACCGACGTCGATCTGGTGGTCTATGGCGAGTTCGATGACGAGGCGGCGCTCGCGGCTTACAAGGCTCATCCGAATTATCAGCGCTCCATCGAACGAGTTCGCCCGCTGCGCGAAATGCGTATTGCCGCAGACTACGAGACGGCGACGGCCGTCCATGAGCCGTTCTGAAAGCAAGGCACAGGAAAGGGCAAGCCTCCGCCAGCGATTTCAATGGATTGAGCATTCGAACGGAATCGGTTTGTCGGCAGCCGGATTCTTCGTCTGAGCTTCTTGAATCAACTTGTGAAGCGCCGGACTCATGTTGAGAGGAAATTGCCGCAAGCGATTCAAAGGACTCAGGGAAATCCTCGCGCCTTATGTCGATAAGGCGTCCGAAGGCCGGTTGCATTGGCCATGGCGCGGCGACGGCTCATGTCGCGTCCATAGGCCGATGATAAGCAGGAATGATTAAAAATGACTAAGTCCGTGCGGGCGAGCCTGGCGCGCACGAACCCGGATATGCGTTGATTCTGGCATATCGCTGATAGATTGTATCGTTGGCGGATGCTGGAGCGCCAAGCGGTTGCCCTTTTGACGATGCCTCGGTTTCGTACTCAGTAATTTCAAAGACTTAAAGTATCGTTCGCGCCATCCATCTGCCCCGTTGGCCGAAAATTACAGCCCATTCATTTGCCATTCAGGCGTGTTTGGGTAAATAATCGGCCTAGTTAATGTCCCTGTGGGAAGTCCGAAGCATGGCCTCATTTTCAAGCATAGCAGCAGCGGCCCTCGTTTTGGCCGGCTCGTCTGTTCTGCCGGCGCCAGCGCCGACGTCGACCCTGGTCGCGCGGGCCAACGGCGATTGCAGCGAGGCAGCCGAGGAGGTCGTCGCCAAGACCGGTGGCCAGCTTCTCTCCGCACAGCCGTCCGGCGACAGCTGCATCATCACCGTTCTCGTTCAGGGCAACGGGCAGCGGCCGCGCAAGGTAACGATGAAAGTGCCGATGTGACGACAGGGCATTTGTGACGCCAGCCTAAAGCCTTGAATCTCACACAAAATCTTATTGTTTCCGTGATTCCACTGTAGCGCGATTTACAGTACTGTTTCTCGAACCGGGGAAATTGGATTCAGACATGCGCATTCTGATAGTCGAAGACGATATCAACTTGAACCGCCAGCTTGCCGAAGCCTTGAAGGAGGCGGGCTATGTGGTCGATACGGCCTTTGACGGCGAGGAGGGCCATTTTCTCGGCGATACCGAGCCCTACGACGCCATCATCCTGGATATCGGCTTGCCCGAAATGGACGGCATCACCGTGCTGGAGAAATGGCGCGGGGCAGGGCGCGCCGTGCCGGTGCTGATCCTGACCGCCCGCGACCGCTGGAGCGACAAGGTGGCCGGCATCGATGCGGGAGCGGATGATTACGTCGCCAAGCCCTTCCATGTCGAGGAAGTGCTGGCGCGCATCCGCGCGCTCATCCGCCGCGCCGCCGGCCACGCCTCTTCGGAAATCGTCTGCGGCCCGGTGCGGCTCGATACCAAGAGCTCGAAGGCGACCGTCGACGGCAAGCCGCTCAAGCTCACCTCGCACGAATACCGCCTGCTTGCCTATCTCATGCATCACAAGGGCGAGGTCGTCTCGCGCACCGAGCTGGTCGAACATATGTACGATCAGGATTTCGACCGTGATTCCAACACGATCGAGGTTTTCGTCGGCCGCCTGCGCAAGAAGATGGGCGTCGACTTGATTGAAACGGTCCGCGGCCTTGGTTACAGAATCCAAGCTCCAACCAATGCGAATTAAGTCGCTCACCGCTCGCGTCCTGCTATTGACCACACTCTGGTCCGCCATGGCGCTGGTGGTGATCGGCCTCGTCATTTCCAACATCTACCGCAAGAGCGCCGAGCGTGGTTTTCAGGACCTGCTGCGGGCACAGCTCTCCAGTGTAGTCAACTCTGTCACGATCAGCGATCAGGGTGGGCTATCAGGCAATCCACAGCTTGGCGACCTGCGTTTCGCCCAGCCGAAGACCGGCTGGTATTGGATAGTCGAGCCGCTCGGCACCTATACCGCGACACCGCTGGTATCGTCGTCGCTGGGCGCGTCGAACCTGCCGGTACTGTCGGTGCTGGAGGCGCCCTTCGACAAGCGTTACGAGCGCTATTACGTCGTCAACGATGCCTTCGGAAACCGTGTGCAGGTGGCTGAAACCGAAGTCGTGCTCGATGGGGATGGCCACGCGGCCCGGTTTCGCGTCACTGGCAATGTCGCCGTGGTCGAGGATGACGTCCGCAATTTCTCCCATAGCCTCTATCTCGCGCTCGTCGGCTTCGGTGTTGGCAGTCTGATCGTCAATGCGCTTGCGATTCTCTACGGGTTGAAGCCGCTCGATAAGGCACGCGCCGCGCTGGAACGAATCCGTGCCGGCGAAAGCGAACGGCTGCAAGGCAATTTCCCGCGTGAGATTCTGCCGCTTGCCAACGAGATCAATGCGCTGATCGACAGCAACCGGCGTATCGTCGAGCGCGCCCGCATGCAGGTCGGCAATCTCGCGCACTCGTTGAAAACGCCGATCGCCGTGCTGCTGAATGAATCCCGCGTCTTGGAGCGCTCGCACGGCGATTTGGTGAAGAACCAGGCCGAAGCCATGCAGGGACAGGTGCAATCCTATCTCAATCGCGCCCGTATCGCCGCGCAGCGTGAATCCGTCCTGGCCCGTACCGATGCCGAACCGGCGCTGGAGCGCCTCGTCCGTGTCATGCGGCGGCTTAATGCGGATAAGGAGTTTGAGCTTGCCGTCTCGCCCAATCTTTCGCTTGCCATGGAGCAGCAGGATCTGGAGGAGACGGTCGGCAACCTCCTCGAAAATGCTGCCCGCTTTGCCGAGCATAAGGTGCGCGTGGTTGCAAACGAGGCGCCGGCCGAGGTCAAGGGTATCGATCCGGCGCGGCGTCATTGGGTGGAACTGGTGGTTGAAGACGACGGCCCCGGTCTGGAGCCGGATGAGATCCGCGAAGCCATGAAGCGCGGGCGCAGGCTGGATGAGAGTAAGCCGGGCACGGGGCTTGGGCTATCGATCGTGAGCGAGATCACCAATGAATATCAGGGCCGTTTCGAGCTCTCCAGGGGCACCTGGGGCGGGCTTCGGGCGAGCCTAATTTTGCCAGGCCTGACGAAGGATGTTGCGTGAGGCACGGCATGATGCCAAAAAGACGTTGTGGGTCATGATGATGCCGCAGCGCAGTACCTATGGTTTTGCTTTTTGATACTGGTTCGGTTGTATGAAGCTTCGTACCTTTTTTCTGGTCGTCCCCTCTCTTTTCGCCGCGATTGCGCTTTCCGGTTGCTCGACGACGAGCGGCACGGGGAGCGGCAAGAGCTTGTTTTCGTCTGCGAAGCCTCCGGCCTCGGCAACCTTCATCAATGCTCTTGATGGTGGCATCGTCGAACGCACCGGCATCAAGCTCAACGACAACGACAAGCAGCGAGCGCTGGAAGCGGAATATCGGGCGCTTGAGACCTCGCCGCTCGGTCAGCCCGTGGCTTGGAAGGGTAGGGACGCCAGCGGTGAAGTCATCGCAGCCGCACCCTATCAGGTGGGTTCGCAGAATTGCCGGCAATATACCCATACGGTTACGGTCGAAGGCAAGCCGACCATGGCACGCGGTGCGGCCTGTCGCAATGATGACGGTACCTGGACGCCGCTGAACTGAGATCTCATCTTTGCGGGAGAGAGTGCGGCAGCGCTGCAACGAGGCCGTTGCGCTGTCGAACTGCTCTCGGATATTGGGTCAATCGTCGTTTCATTCGATCTTTGGGCACTGTGCACCTGCCTGGAAAAACATACGCCAAGCGCGGCCAAACGCCTCAAATCTTCGTCAGATAGCCTTTCCCGGTTGGAATAAGCGCGCCGTTAAAGTATTGGGCGTTTATGCTGTTCTGGATTCTCGTGGCCGTTCTGACGGCTGTTGTCGGCGCTGTGCTGCTCTACCCTCTTCTGCGTGGTGCGAAAGAGGCGGAGGACTGTCGTTCCGGAGAGGCCGAGGTCTACCGGGATCAGCTTCGCGAGCTGGACCGCGATCTGGCTGGTGGTCTCATCTCGGTGCAAGAGGCCGGCTATGCCCGCGCCGAGATCGGCCGGCGTCTCATTGCGGCCGCCAAGGACGAGAAGACGGAGGCGAAATCGCCTGTTCATGGTGGCTATCGTCTCGCCCAGGCCTTCATCATTGTCATTCTTCCGGCCGTAGGCCTCTGTCTCTATCTCGCCAATGGCGATCCCGGCTTGCCGGCGCAACCGCTGGAAGCGCGGCTTGAAAAGCCCGGAAACGATCTCGCCATTTCGATCGTCAAGATCGAGCAGCATCTGGCCAGGAACCCGGATGACGCCAAGGGCTGGGAGGTTCTCGCGCCGATCTACTTCAAGACAAACCGTATCGGCGATGCCGAGCTTGCCTATCGCAACGTCATCCGCCTGTTGGGGCCGAATGCTGCGCGTCTCGGCGATCTGGGTGAAGTTCTCGTGGTGAAGGCCAACGGGGTCGTGACGGCGGAGGCGCGGGGTGTGCTGCAGCAGTCGCTGGCGCTCGATGCCGCAAATCCCCGTACGCTTTTCTATCTGGCACTGGCGCTGGAACAGGAGGGTAAGGCAGCGGACGCGAAGACGGCCTTCGAGGCTCTGGCGAAACAGTCGCCGCCGAGTGCGCCCTGGCTCGCCGCCGTTAACGAGCATATCGTCAAGAATGGGGGCCAGGCCGTGGCATCCGCGAATGCCAACGCTCCCGGCAATCCAACCGCGGAGGATGTCGCCGCGGCGAATGCGCTGAGCAGCGGCGATCGCCAGCAGATGATCCGGGGCATGGTCGATAGCCTTGATGCCAAGCTCAAGGAAGACCCGAAGAATTTCGAAGGCTGGATGCGGCTGATCCGCTCCTACGCCGTCTTGAACGACCGGGATCGTGCCGTGGACGCGCTGAAGCGCGGCCTTGCGGCTTTCCCGGCCGATGGAGGAGAAGGTCAGCAGCTTCTGGCGCTGGCCAAGGAATTGGGACTGCCGACGGAGGTGACGCAGCAATGACCCGCAAGCAGAAACGCCTGGCAGTCATTGCCGGCGGCATGGGTTTCATAGCCGCCGCCGTGCTGCTCGTCCTCTTCGCCTTCAGCCAGTCGGTCGCCTATTTCTACATGCCAGCGGATTTGGCCAAGACGCCGGTCGGCGCCGGAACGCTGATCCGCTTGGGCGGCCTTGTCGGCGAGAGGTCGATCGTTCGTGGTCAGGGCACGCAGGTTCAGTTCACGGTGACCGATGGTACCGATACGATCAAGGTCAAGTATGACGGCATCCTGCCGGATCTGTTCCGCGAGGGGCAGGGGGTCGTGACCGAAGGCAAGTTCGAGCCGGGCAGCGACGTTTTCGTTGCCGACAGCGTGCTCGCCAAGCATGATGAGCGCTACATGCCGAAGCAGGTCGCCGACAAGCTGAAAGCCGATGGCGTGTGGAAGGGCGAGGAGGCCAGCCAATGATCATCGAGCTCGGACATTATGCCCTGGTGCTGGCGCTCGCGACCGCCCTCATCGTCTCCATCCTGCCCGTGATCGGTGCCCGGCGCGGTGACGTGTCGATGATGGATATCGCGCCGATCGGCTCGATCGTCATGTTCCTGCTGGTTGCCTTCTCCTTCGCCGTGCTGACCTACGCTTACGTCGCCTCCGATTTCTCCGTCCTCAACGTCTGGGCCAATTCCCATTCGCTGATGCCGCAGATCTTCAAGATTTCCGGCGTATGGGGCAATCACGAGGGATCGATGATGCTCTGGCTGCTGATCCTGGCTCTGTTTAGCGCGCTCGTCGCGCTTTTCGGACGCAATCTGCCTGACGTGCTGCGCGCCAACGTGCTTGCCGTGCAGGCCTGGATCTCCTCGGCCTTTCTGGTCTTCATCCTGCTCACGTCCAATCCCTTCATTCGACTGAACCCGGCACCTGCCGAGGGCAAGGACCTCAACCCCATTCTTCAGGATATCGGGCTGGCGATCCATCCGCCTTTGCTCTATCTCGGTTATGTCGGCTTCTCCGTTTGCTTCTCCTTTGCCGTTGCAGCGCTTCTGGAAGGCCGTATCGATGCCGCTTGGGCGCGCTGGGTGCGGCCATGGACATTGGCCGCCTGGAGCTTCCTGACGCTCGGCATCGCCATGGGCTCCTACTGGGCCTATTACGAGCTCGGCTGGGGCGGCTGGTGGTTCTGGGACCCGGTGGAAAATGCCTCCTTCATGCCCTGGCTTGCCGGCACCGCCCTACTGCATTCTGCGCTGGTCATGGAGAAGCGCGACGCCCTGAAAATCTGGACGGTGCTGCTGGCGATCCTGACCTTCTCGCTCTCGCTGCTTGGCACCTTCCTCGTCCGTTCCGGCGTGCTGACATCAGTGCATTCCTTCGCCAGCGATCCGACACGCGGCATCTTCATTCTCTGCATTCTCCTCGTCTTCATCGGCGGTGCGCTGTCGCTCTTTGCCCTGCGCGCGCCGAAGCTTGCCGCCGGCGGCCTGTTCGCGCCAATCTCGCGCGAGGGCGCGCTGGTGCTGAACAATCTGATCCTGACAGTTGCCTGCGGCACGGTGCTGACCGGCACGCTCTATCCGCTCGCCCTCGAAACGCTGACCGGCGACAAGATCTCCGTCGGCCCGCCCTTCTTCAACATGACCTTCGGGTTGCTGATGACGCCGATCCTGATCGCCGTGCCGTTCGGCCCGCTGCTTGCATGGAAACGCGGCGATCTTCTCGGCGCGCTGCAGAGGCTTTATGTCGTCGCGGGCCTTGCATTCCTGGCGGGCCTTGTCCTGTTCTATATCAAGCACGGCGGACCGGTGTTGGCTGCTCTCGGCCTCGCCGCCGGCTTCTTCCTGGTCTTCGGTGCCTTGGCCGATCTCTGGTATCGCGCCGGCGTCGGCAAGGTGGCGGCCGGTGTCGCCTGGCGCCGGCTGAGCGGGCTGCCGCGCTCTGCTTTCGGCACGGCACTTGCCCATGCGGGTCTTGGTATCACCGTACTCGGCATCGTCGCTGTGACGACCTTCGAGGCGGAACATATTACCAGCATGAAGCCGGGCGAGACGGCGGAGCTGGGCGGCTACAGCCTGCGTTTCGACGGGATGCAGCCGGCGGTCGGCCCGAACTATACGGAGGATCGAGCACATTTCACGATCAGCCGCGGCGGAGTCGCCTTTGCTGAAATGTCGTCTTCCAAGCGTGTCTTCACCGCGAGCCGCACGGCCACCACCGAATCCGGCATTCTGACACTGGGTCTCAATCAACTCTACGTATCGGTCGGCGACGCCAGCCAGGATGGCGGTATGGTCGTGCGCATCTGGTGGAAGCCGTTCATCCTCTGCATCTGGATGGGGGCACTCGTCATGGCGATTGGCGGCTTCGTATCGCTGAGTGATCGCCGCCTGCGCGTCGGCGCGCCGAGCCGCAAGGCGAAGCCGGTTCGCCCGGCGATGGAGCCCGCCGAATGAGCAGCGATCGGGCGAGATCGCGCTTTGCCCGCTTTCGGGGTCTCGGCGGCACCATGAGGGTGCTTCTCTGTCTTGTCGGGCTTCTGTTGCCGATGAGCGCCTTTGCCGTCAATCCGGATGAGGTCCTGCCCGATCCGGCTATGGAAGCGCGGGCGCGAACGATCTCCGCTGAGTTGCGCTGCATGGTTTGCCAGAATCAATCCATCGATGATTCCAACGCCGATCTCGCCCGCGACCTGCGCTTGCTCGTGCGCAAGCGCCTCACCGATGGCGATAGCGATCAGCAGGTGCTCGATTATATCGTCTCCCGCTATGGCGAATTTGTCCTGCTCAAGCCGCGCCTGAGTGAAAAGACCTATATTCTCTGGGGCGCGCCGATCGTGCTCTTCGTCGTAGGCGGACTGGCCCTTGCCGTCTATGCGCGCCGTCGTGCCGGCAAACCCACCGGCAGACCCCTGAGCGCCGAGGAAGAAGCGCAATTGAAAGACATCCTGGGAAAGTGACGCGGCCGTCATCTTTCGTCACGTCATTGCAACGATTTCCTTACATTACGAATTTTTCATGGGGCGGACAGTTCGCTGTAAGGTGTCACGCCCTATATCTGTACCATGACGAACCATAGCCGGTTGCGCCGGCGCAAATCCGACGAGAAAAGAAGAGGTAACTCGCATATGTTCAGGAATATCAAGGACACCTTGTCCCGCAGCACCGCTATGAAGGCTTCCGTCGTCGCCGGCCTCGCTGTCGCTGCTCTGGCTACGGGTGTTCCGGCTGTGGTCACCGGTGCCTACGCCGATGCCGTCAATGTTCAGGCGCCGCAGGTTCCGAGCTTTGCCAATGTGGTGGATGCAGTGTCGCCGGCCGTCGTTTCGGTTCGTGTCGAATCCCGTATCAACCCGGTTGCCGATGACGATGATTCCTTTGGTCTCGGCCGTGGCTTCGATGATCTTCCTGATGACCACCCGCTGAAGAAGTTCTTCCGCCAGTTCGAACAGCAGCAGGGCCGCGGTCAGCAGCATGGCCAGAACCAGCCCAAGAGCCCCGAGGACAAGGGCCGACTGCGCCCGGTCGCTCAAGGGTCCGGCTTCTTCGTCTCGGAAGATGGCTACATCGTCACCAACAATCACGTCGTTTCCGACGGCGCCGCCTTCGTCGTTGTCCTCAATGATGGCACCGAACTCGATGCCAAGCTCGTCGGCAAGGATAGCCGCACCGATCTTGCCGTCCTGAAGGTCGATCCCAAAGGCAAGAAGTTCACCTATGTCGGCTGGGCCGACGACTCCAAGGTCCGCGTCGGCGATTGGGTCGTTGCCGTCGGCAATCCCTTCGGTCTCGGCGGCACGGTGACCGCAGGTATCGTATCGGCTCGCGGCCGCGACATCCATTCCGGCCCCTATGACGACTACATTCAGATCGATGCGCCGGTGAACAAGGGCAATTCCGGCGGCCCGACCTTCAACCTCAACGGTCAGGTGGTCGGCATCAATACGGCCATCTTCTCGCAGTCGGGCGGCAGCGTCGGCATCGCCTTCGCCATTCCGGCCACCACCGCCAAGGACGTCGTGACCGATCTGATCAAGACCGGCACGGTTTCGCGCGGTTGGCTTGGCGTACAGATCCAGCCCGTCACCAAGGATATCGCCGAATCCCTCGGCCTTTCCGAAGCGAGCGGTGCGCTCGTCGTTTCCCCGCAGGACGGTTCGCCGGGCCAGAAGGCCGGCATCAAGAACGGCGACGTCGTCACTGCCGTCAATGGCGATCCGGTCAAGGACCCGCGCGATCTCGCGCGCCGCATCGGCGCCATGCAGCCGGGCTCCAAGGTCGAGGTTTCGCTGTGGCGCGGCGGCAAGTCGCAGTCGGTCACGGTTGAGCTCGGCACGCTGCCGGCCGATCAGAACCAAGCTTCCAACGACGATTCTCAGCAAGATCAGCAGCCGCAGCAGCCGTCTTCTGAAAAGGCTCTCGCCGACCTCGGTCTTACCGTCGGCCCCTCCGATGATGGCAAGGGGGTCGCGATCACTGCGGTCGACCCCGACTCCGATGCCGCCGACAAGGGCGTGAAGGAAGGCGAGAAGATCACCTCGGTCAACAACCAGCAGGTTTCGAACGCGGGCGACATCGCCAAGGTCATCGAGCAGGCGAAGAAGGACGGCCGCACGCGCGCCCTGTTCCAGATTCAGTCCGGTGACGGCAGCCGCTTCGTTGCCCTGCCGATCAACGCCGGCTGATCTCCTCAGTCGATAGAATGCATTTGGGAAGCCGCGCAGGCCACGGCTTGCGCGGCTTCCTTTTTGAACATGTCAAAGATGACTGGCTCCAAGGCAGGTGAAAGATGACAACCGCTGGCCAACATGCCGTGAACTCTTCCGATTCTGGTTGTGCCGAGGCTGCCTCGGCAGGTAATGTCGCTCACATGAAGATTCTGATCATCGAAGACGATCTCGAAGCGGCGGCCTATCTCACCAAGGCGTTTCGCGAGGCAGGCATCATTGCCGATCACGCGAGCGACGGCGAGAGCGGTCTCTTCATGGGCACCGAGAACACCTACGATGTCGCCATCATCGATCGCATGTTGCCGCGACGCGACGGGCTGTCCGTCATCAGCGAACTGCGCCGCAAGGGCGTGCATACGCCGGTCCTCATCCTTTCCGCGCTCGGCCAGGTCGACGATCGCGTCACGGGCCTGCGCGCCGGCGGCGACGATTATCTGCCGAAGCCCTATGCTTTCAGCGAGCTGCTGGCACGTGTCGAGGTGCTCGGCCGCCGCAAGGGTACGCCGGAGCAGGATGTTCTCTACCGTGTCGGCGATCTCGAACTCGATCGCCTCTCGCATGAGGTGCGCCGTGGCGGCAAGGAAATCCTGCTGCAGCCGCGCGAATTCCGCCTGCTGGAATATCTGATGAAGAATGCCGGCCAGGTCGTGACCCGCACCATGCTGCTCGAAAATGTCTGGGACTATCATTTCGATCCGCAGACGAATGTGATCGACGTCCACGTTTCGCGCCTGCGTTCCAAGATCGAGAAGGATTTCAGCCAGCCGTTGCTGAAGACGATCCGCGGCGCCGGGTACATGATCAAGGACGAGGGATGAGCCGCTTCCGCGTCCTCTTCAAGTCCACTGCAGTCCGACTTTCAGCCCTTTACATCCTTCTCTTTGCGCTTTGCGCCGCGACGCTTGTCTTTTACGTCACGGCCATGTCCGAACGGCTGCTGACGGGGCAGATCCGCGACGCCGTCCAGCAGGAGGTCAATCAGGTCAAGCGCGCGTACGACATCGGCGGGCTGAACCTGCTTCTGCGCACCATGGAGCGGCGTGCGCGCCAGCCAGGCGCCAACCTTTATGTCATTGCTGGCCCCTCCGGCGATATCCTGGCCGGTAACGTCGCCTCGGTGCAGCCTGGCGTGCTTGGCGCCGCCGGTTGGACGGAACTGCCCTTCATCTATGAGCGCTATACCGACGCCTCCAACGATCCGGAGCGCCAGCACTTGGCGATCGCCAATATCTTCATCCTCGACAATGGTCTGCGCATCCTGATCGGCCGCGACCTTGGCGAGCCGGAACGGTTCCGTGTGCTGGTGCGCCAGGCGCTGATGCTGGCTCTGGCGATCATGGGTCTCGGCGCGCTGGTCATCTGGTTTGGTATCGGCCGCAACGCGCTGAAGCGCATCGACCGCATGACGGATGCCAGTCGCAAGATCATGGCGGGCGATCTCTCGCAGCGCCTGCCCGTCGGCGGCTCCGGCGACGAATTCGACCGCATGTCCGCATCGCTGAACGCCATGCTCGGGCGCATCGAGAAACTGAACGAGGGGCTGCGGCAGGTCTCCGACAATATCGCGCATGACCTGAAGACTCCGCTCACGCGCCTGCGCAACAAGGCCGCCGATGCGCTCGACAATGCCGACACCGACGGTCGCCGCACCGCGCTTGAGGGTATCATCGGCGAATCCGATCAGCTGATCCGCACGTTCAACGCGCTCCTCATGATTTCTCGCGTCGAGGCGGGATCGGTGGCTGCCGAAATGACGGCCGTCGACCTGTCCTCCATCGTTGCCGATACGGCCGAACTCTATGAGCCGGTCGCCGAGGAAGCAGGCCTGACGTTGACGGCTGATATCCCGCCCGAGGTCGAGGTGCAGGGTAATCGCGAGCTCATTGGCCAGGCGCTTTTCAATCTGATCGACAACGCCCTCAAATATGCGACGGGCTGCAATGGCGAGCAGACGATCACCTTCAAGCTGGCGCATACGAGTGAAGCCGTGACGCTTGCGGTCGCCGACCACGGGCCAGGCATTCCCGCGCATCAGCGCGCCGATGTCGTCAAGCGCTTCTTCCGTCTGGACGAGAGCCGCTCCAAGCCGGGTACGGGCCTTGGCCTGGCGCTGGTGGAGGCCGTCATGGAGTTGCATGGCGGCCGGCTGGAGCTTTCGGACACCGTTCCCGATAGTCCGGATGCAAAGGGATTAACGGTCACCATGATCTTCCCCATGCAGAAACAATAGGTTAATCCTGCAGTATCCGCCTGCTGTTGGGGAGAACTGCATGACGACGACGCAAAGCGACTTGCTGCGGGATGTTTCGCCCGGACGGTTGCGCCCGCTGAACCAGACGGAAGCGAAGTCTACGCTTGCGGATCTCAAGCAGATTGCCGGGGCTGAGCCTGTCGTCGCCGATCTGCTTGCAGGCGAGAGCCCGTTGCGGGATTTTGTCGTCGCCGCGCTTGCCCTTTCTCCTCATCTGCGAGAAATCGCCAATCTCGAACCGCGGCTGCTCGTCGCCGCGATCGAGAAGCCGTTGTCGCCGCAGATCGAAGCCTTGGTCGAGGCAGCCAGGCGCGCCTGGTTGCCGGCGGAAGGCGAAGACGCTTCTCCTTCCGAATCCGAGGTGATGAGCCGTTTGCGTATCGCCAAGCGCCGCGCCTCGTTTCTGGTCGCGCTCGCCGATCTCGCGCGCATCTACGATGGCAAGGTGACGACGCGCTGGCTGAGCAGGCTTGCGGAGGCTTCCATCTCCGCTGCCATCGATCATCTGCTGCTGTCGGCGCACGAGGCCGGCAAGATCGTGATTCCCGATCCTGCCGCGCCGAGCCAAAGATCCGGCCTGATCGTGCTCGGCATGGGCAAGCTCGGCGCGGAAGAGCTGAACTATTCCTCCGATATCGATCTGGTCGTCTTCTTCGACGAGATGGCGGGCATCGTTCCCGATCCGGATGACGCGATCGACATCTTTCCGCGGTTGATGCGGCGGCTGGTGCGCATCCTGCAGGAACGTACGGCGGACGGTTACGTCTTCCGCACCGATCTTCGTCTGCGTCCCGATCCCGGCTCGACGCCGCTTGCGATCCCGGTGGACGCTGCGATGATCTATTATGAGGGCAGGGGCCAGAACTGGGAGCGCGCCGCCTTCATCAAGGCGCGTCCCGTTGGTGGCGACATTGCCGCCGGTCAGGCTTTCATCCGCGATCTCGTGCCTTTCGTCTTCCGCAAGTATCTGGATTATGCCGCGATTGCAGACATCCATTCCATCAAGCGCCAGATCCATGTGCACAAGGGACATGGGGCGATCGCGGTCAAGGGCCACAACGTCAAGCTTGGCCGCGGCGGCATCCGTGAGATCGAGTTCTTCGTGCAGACGCAGCAGCTGATCGCCGGCGGCCGCATGCCGGCATTGCGTTCGCGCTCGACGGAGCAAACCCTTTCGGAACTGACCGAGGCGAAGTGGATCGATGCGGAAACGCGCGACGAACTGACCGCGGCCTACTGGTTCCTGCGTGATGTCGAGCATCGCATCCAGATGGTGCGCGACGAGCAGACGCATCTGCTGCCGGAAACAGATGCGGAGCTTCGGCGCATCGCGTACATGATGGGTTTCGCCGATGTGCCGAGCTTTTCCGAAGCGCTGGTGGCGACATTGAAGACGGTCGAGCGTCGTTATGCGCGCCTGTTCGAGCAGGAAACCAAGCTTTCGTCCGAAACGGGCAATCTGGTCTTTACCGGCCAGGGCGACGATCCCGATACGCTGGAGACGCTGCGCCGCCTGGGCTTCGAAAGGCCGTCCGACATCGCCAATGTCATCCGCACCTGGCATTACGGCCGATATCGCGCCACGCAATCGGTCGAAGCGCGCGAACGGCTGACGGAACTGACGCCGGAGCTATTGCGGGTCTTCGGCGAAAGCAAACGGGCCGACAAGGCGTTGCTGCGTTTCGACAGCTTCATATCCGGCCTGCCGGCGGGCATCCAGCTCTTTTCGCTGCTCAGCACCAATCCGGCGCTGCTTTCGCTGATCGTCAACATCATGTCGTCGGCGCCGCGACTTGCCGAGATCATCGCAGCCAAGCCGCATGTCTTTGACGGCATGCTGGACCCGAGGCTCATGGCCGAGCTGCCGACGCGCGATTATCTGGCCGAACGCTTGAAGAGCTTTCTGGCTCCGGCAAGGCATTATGAAGAGACGCTGGACCTGCTGCGCATCTTTGCGTCCGAACAACGCTTCCTGATCGGCATTCGGCTGCTGACGGGTGCGATCGGCGGCATCATGGCGGCCCGCGCCTTTACCTTCCTTGCCGATCTGATCGTTGAGGCAGCGCTGGACGCCGTCATGCAGGAAATACGTGCGGCCCATGGCGAATATCCCGGCGGCCGGGTTGCCGTCGTCGGAATGGGCAAGCTCGGCAGTTTCGAACTCTCGGCCGGCTCCGACATCGATATTATCCTCCTCTATGACTACGACGATGCGGCAGGAGAATCCTCCGGTCCCAAGCCGCTGGACGCCATGCGTTATTTCACGCGCATCACCCAGCGCCTGATTGCCGCTCTTTCCGCGCCGACGGCCGAGGGGGTGCTCTACGAGGTCGACATGCGCCTGCGGCCTTCGGGCAACAAGGGCCCGGTCGCCACGCGCATTAACTCCTTCGAGAAGTATCAGCGCGAGGAAGCCTGGACCTGGGAGCACATGGCGCTTTCGCGGGCGCGGCTGATCTGCGGCGACGAGGAATTGGTGAACGATGCCGAACGCGTCATCGGCGAGGTTCTTTCGACAAAGAGAGACGTTACCAAGATCGCCAAGGATGTCCGCGAGATGCGTGCGCTCATCGAGCAGGAAAAGCCGGCGGAGAGCATCTGGGATCTGAAGCTCATCCCCGGCGGCCTGATCGATATCGAATTCATCGCGCAATATCTGCGCCTGATCGCGCCCGTCCGCGGCGTCGGCATCGATGCAAACGGCCTCAGCACGGCCGAAGCGCTGAAATTGCTCGGCGGCAGCCTGATGGACCGCAATGATCTGGACGTCTGCCTCAAGGCCCTGCACCTTTATACGGAAGTGTCGCAGCTGATCCGCCTCTGCATCGACGGCACCTTCGATCCGAAGAATACGCCGTCCGGCCTGATCGAACTGGTTTGCCGCGCCGGCGACTGCCCGGACATCCGCACGCTGGAAGCGGAGTTGAAGCGCTTGTCGAAGGCGGTGCGCAAGGTGTTCCAGGCGACGGTCGGAAGCTAAAGCATGTCGCGCAAAAGTGCGCAGCGGTTTTGCGATAACGACATGCGCAAAATCAAGGGCCTAAAGCGCCAGAACCGAATCTGAAAGGTCGCGACGCGCTTTAGCGCTGATCCGGGATGCGGATCGCGATCACCGTGCCGATGCCTTCGCGCGAGCGGATGCGCATGCGACCGTGATGGAGCGCTGTCAGCGACCGGGAAATGGCGAGCCCGAGACCGGAGCCGCCCTTGCTCTTGGCATATTGGCTCTGCACTTGCTCGAAGGGCTGACCGATCTTGCTCAGTGCCGATTTCGGAATGCCGATGCCCGTGTCGGCGATGACGAGCATGACCGCATCCTCGGTTCTGCGCGTACGAACCGCGATGCGACCGCCATCATTGGTGAACTTCACGGCATTGGAGAGCAGGTTGAGCACGATCTGCTTCATCGCGCGCCGATCTGCATTCAACTTGATGTCGGATGGAATGGTCTGTTCGACGAGGATGTTCTTCTGCGCGGCCGGAATGCGGGTGAAACGCAGGCATTCCTCGATGAGCGGTGCGAGATTGATCTGCTCGCAGGAGAGCTTCATGTGCCCGGCTTCGATCTTCGACATGTCAAGAATGTCGTTGATGACGTTGAGCAGATGCTTGCCGCTGTCGTGAATGTCCTTGGCATATTCGTTGTAGCGGGCGGAGCCGAGCGGACCGAACATCTGGTCCTGCAGGATTTCCGAGAAGCCGAGGATTGCGTTGAGCGGCGTACGCAGCTCGTGCGACATGTTGGCGAGGAACTCCGATTTCGCCCTGTTGGCGGCTTCGGCGCGTTCTTTTTCCGCGAGATAGTTGGTGTTGGCGGTCGAAAGCTCCGCCTTCTGCTTTTCCAGAATCTGCCGGGAGGCGGAGAGATCGTTGATGGTTGCCATCAGCCGGCGCTCGGACTCGCGAAGGCGTTCCTGGTTGCGCTTGAGCTGGGTGATATCGGTGCCGACGGAGACGAGGCCGCCGTCACGCGTGCGGCGTTCGTTGATCTGCAGCCAGCGTTCATCGGCAAGCTGCACTTCGGTTGTCTGAGAATGGTTGGAACGGCCGGGATCGACGATGCGGCGCTCGATGACCGGACGCGCTGCCGCCGCATTGACGACGGCGCGTTCCGTGCCCGGTACGAGCACGGTGTCCGGCAGTCCGTAGGCCTGCTGGTAATGCGCATTGCACATGACGAGGCGATCATTCTTGTCCCATAGCACGAAGGCTTCGGACGTGCATTCGATGGCGTCGGCGAGGCGCTGGTCGGCCTCGGCGTAGCGCTGGGCAAGCCGATGCTGCTCGGTGACGTCCATGGCGATGCCGATCATGTGCACGCGGCCGGAATTGGTGCGGATGACCTGGGCGCGGGCCCGCATCCAGACATAATGCCCCTTGGCGTGGCGGATGCGCAGGATCTGATCCACCTGGCCGGCATTGCCGCGGGTGACGGTGCGGGCAAGCATATGCAGGCTGTTATCGTCGGGATGCATCAGCCGGGCGGCATCCGTAAAGGCGAGCGGCTTGTCGGCGACCGGAAGCCCGAGCATGTCGTACATCGACCGCGACCAGAAAAACTGGCGGCTGGTGAAATCGAAATCCCAAAGGCCGCAGCGCCCGCGAGACAGCGCCGTCTCGACCCGCAGGTTGGATTCGAGGAAGATCTCGTCCGCGTCGCGGGCCCGCCTAACTTGGGTGTAATAGGCGTAGAGAATGACGAGCAGGATCGAGGAAATGCCGGCAAACAGCGTGACGTTCAACGTCAGCTCGTCGCGCCAGAGCTTGTCGATCTGATCCATCGATGCGGCCGAGAGAATGAAATCGCCCTTGTCGCCGATCAGGGAGATCGCCGCATAATAGGGCTCGCCGCCGATCATCGTCTCGATCACGCCGGCATGGTCGCCGAAACTGCGGATGGCCGTCACTTCCGGAAAGAAATCGGAGACCAGCATGCCGATATAGCCCGAGCCGGCGGCGGAAGAGCCGAATACCCGGCCTGTCGATTGCACCAGCAGCACGAAGGCGCCGGTATCCAGCCGATCCTGCGGCAGGTAGGAGGACAGCTTACGTTCCGCGCCGCTGCGGTCGCCGGCTTGGAACAGGCTGGCGTCGTTCGAAAAGGCGGCGGATGCGGCGGCAATCGAGAGCGACGTCGTGCGGCGAGCCGAAGCCGCCATCCGGCTATGCTCGGTGATCATGCCGAAGAAATGCGATGCGGCGACGACCATCAGGAAGGAAACGATGAGGACCGGAATGATGCGCTTGAGAATATGCTCCGTCTGCGGGAAGCGACGAGACATCGTCTCCATCCGCACTCCGGTTCGATCGGTAACGCCGCTATGCCAGGATTTCAGACCGTCGAAATTAACACGCAGCCGTCCATCGGCCGCGGTTGCCCGCCGCACGTCCACCATCGCTTTAGCCTTGTCCCTCGTATGATTCGCTGCGCCGCTCGCCCGAATCTGCCTTAATGAATCATTCGTGATTCGGCTTGTCCAGAGGGTGAAGTAAAACTTTCTTAACCATCTGCAATTTCAGTATATTTTACACACGCAGCGGTAAGTTGCATGAATTCGGGACTCGTTGAAGCTGAAAAGGCCGATGCAAATC
Organism: Martinezella tropici; assembly: GCA_000799755.1. Lineage (GTDB taxonomy): Bacteria > Pseudomonadota > Alphaproteobacteria > Rhizobiales > Rhizobiaceae > Rhizobium > Rhizobium tropici_A. The sequence continues at coordinate 359,552 of JUHI01000001.1, read as the reverse complement.
GGCCTTCAAAATCGGTGACGCGAGCGCTTCAGATCACTCCTTGAGGATGCGGTCCACGATATCGCGCACGTCGGTCGAGAGATTGTTCGAACGCTCGATCCGTATCAGTGCCGAGCGGGCGTGGTCGGCACGCACCGGTTCGAGCAGCCTCCAGGAACGCATCGAGGTCAGGATGCGCGCGGCAAGCTGCGGATTGCGCTGATCGATCTCGAGAATTTCGTCGGCCAGGAAATTGTATCCGGCGCCGTCTGCCCGGCCAAAACCTGTCGGGTTGGCGAAGGCGAAGGTGCCGACGAGCGCGCGCACGCGGTTCGGATTGGTGCGCTTGAAGAGGGGCGTTTCCATCAGCAGCCGAATGCGCTCGAGCGCGCCGGCGCCGGGTATCGCCGCCTGGATGGCGAGCCATTTGTCGATGACGAGGGCATTGTCTGCGAAGCGGTCACGGAAATGCGCTAGCGCTGCCGCCGTCTCTGCCGAATCCGGGAAGCGCTGCGCCAGAATGGTCAGCGCGGCGCTGAGGTCGGTCATGTTGTTGGCAGCGTCATAGGCAGCCTTCGCTCGTGTCGGCGTCTCGTCCAGTTGGGAGAGATAGCCGAGAGCCGCATTGCGCAAGGCGCGGCGGCCGGCACTCGCCGCATCCGGGGTGAAGGGGCCTGGCGTCCGCATGCCGTCATAGAGGTCGGTGAAGACATCCTGTCCAGCTTCCGCCACCAGCTTGATAATCGTCTGACGCGCGGCATGAATGGCGTCCGGATCGTTATTGCCGCCAAGCTCGCGGGCAATATCGGCCTCGCTCGGCAGGGCAAGCGCCTGAGCGCGGAAAGCCGGCTCGAGGCTTGCGTCGGCCGCGGCTGCGATCAATGCGTGGGTGAAGGCTGGATCGCAGGTGATATCAAGGCCTTGGCCTGCATCGCGCACCGCCTGCAGAAGATTGGGCAGGCCGAGGTCGATCAGTGCCTGCCAACGGGCGAAATGATCGGTCTCGTAGCGCGCGATCAATGCGAGATCGCCGGTGCTCTGGCTGAATTGCAGATTGATCGGCGTCGAGAAGCTGCGATTGAGAGACAGGACCGGCCGTGACGGAATGCCGTGGAAGGTCACGGTCTGTGTCTGCTTCGTCAGGTGCAATACGTCGTCGGTCAACTCCGCTCCGGTAACGGATGCCGGCGTAATGGCGGCGCCGCTTTCCGTGAGCAAGCCCATGCGCAGCGGAATATGCATCGGTTTCTTCGCGGTCTGGCCCGGCGTTGCCGGCACCATTTGCTCGAGCGACAATGTGAATGTCTTGGCATCGGCATCATAGGCGCCGGATGCGGTGACGAGAGGCGTTCCGGCCTGATGATACCACAGCGAAAACTGCGCAAGATCGCGGCCGCTGACATCCTCGAAGCATTTTACGAAATCTTCGATCGTCACGGCCTGGCCGTCGTACCGGTCGAAATAGAGGTCCATGCCCCTCTTGAACAGATCCCGGCCGAGCAGCGTCGCGATCATGCGCGTGACTTCGCTGCCTTTCTCGTAGACTGTTGTCGTATAGAAATTGTTGATTTCACGATAAGTCGTCGGGCGGACGGGGTGGGCGAGAGGGCCACTGTCCTCCGGAAACTGTTCCGACTTCAAATGGCGCACTTCGGCGATGCGCTTCACCGGACGCGAGCGTTGATCGGCCGAGAATTCGTGATCGCGATAGACGGTCAGGCCTTCCTTGAGGCAGAGCTGGAACCAGTCGCGGCAAGTGATGCGGTTGCCGGTCCAGTTGTGGAAGTACTCATGGGCGATGATGGCTTCGATATTGGCATAGTCGGCATCGGTCGCGGTCTCGGGATCGGCCAGCACGTATTTGTCGTTGAAGACGTTGAGGCCCTTGTTCTCCATCGCTCCCATGTTGAAGTCCGAGACGGCAACGATCATGAAGATGTCGAGATCATATTCGCGGCCGAACCGCTCTTCGTCCCACTTCATCGAACGCTTCAGCGCATCCATGGCGTAGGCGGCACGCGGCTCCTTGCCATGCTCGACATAGATCTTCAGCGCGACTTCGCGGCCGGACAGGGTCGTGAACGTGTCGTCGACAACGCCCAGATCACCTGCGACGAGCGCGAAAAGATAGCTCGGCTTCGGATGCGGGTCGAACCATGCAGCGAAGTGCTTGCCTTCGCCATAGCCGGCGCCCCCGAGGAAATTGCCGTTCGACAGCAGCAGCGGGTTGGCGGCCTTGTCGGCGATGATGTTGACCGTATAGGGCGCGAGCACGTCCGGGCGATCGGGAAAATAGGTGATGCGGCGGAAGCCTTCGGCCTCGCATTGCGTGCAATAGATGCCGCCGGTGCGATAGAGTCCCATCAGCTGCGTATTGGCTTCCGGGTTGATCACGGTGGTGATCGTCAGCTCGAAGGGCGTGCTTTCGGGCAGATCGCGGATGGTCAGGCTCTCGGGTGTCGCATCATATTGTGCAGCCGGAAGTTCCCCCTGATCGAGCAGCAGGCCGGAAAGGACCAGTTCGTCGCCATCGAGCACGAGGGGTGCCTGAGGATCCACGCCTTCGCGGCGATGGAAGATCAGCCGAGCCTCCACCTTGGTCTCTGTCGGATGCAGATCGAAGGTGAGGTCCACGCGTTCCAGAACGAAGTCGGTGGGGCGATAGTCTGCCAGATTGACGATCTGGCCGGTGTCTGTTCGCATGGTCTATCCTGATCAGGCTATGCTATGGCGGGCACTGTCCGAAGCCCTCCTCCGGACTGAAAGTGGCGGCATCATTACATCGAAATCTGAACCAAAGTTAAAGTCATATCGCAACATCGACATGTTTTGTTACGGCACAGAAAGTATTCGTCCGTGGCACCGCTTTCGTTTCAGCTATTGGCTCGACAGGCGGCAATTCTCTGCCTGCATTTGCAGGCCCGCAGTACAATTGCTACCATGCCGTTCAGAACGATCATCATGACTGCATTGCCATAAAATGCAGGCTGTTACGGTAGGGAAACAATAATTTAAAGTAAATTATTTGTTTAACCCCTTGCGATATAAGACCGTTTGCATAACTATAGCATGCTATTAGATATCGGAATTATGATCGATTCCGGTGATTTTGTTCACAAAAATGAAACATCCTCTTTCTGTCGCTTTTTAAGAAGGGCACCCCAAGGAGGCCCGATTGAGTTTTTCTATCGAGCAACTCGCTCGTCATCCCAGGTTCGTAGTGGCCTTGCGCTTTCTCTCCGAGGCATTGCGTAATCGCTATGATAGCGGCCCGAGGGTTGCACGCATGCTTGCCTCGCATCAGCGCTGGCTTTTGAGCCAGTCAGCCTATGCGCTTCATCTTGAATATGATTCCACGATTCCGGGCTCGGGCCTGACCGTTGTCGCCTTGCGCAACCTCATCACGCATTACCGCGTCGCCAGCCGCAATACGGTCCTGAGTTTCGTTGAGGAGTTGCTGACCTATCGCTTTCTGGAGTTGGCTCCAGGTCCTGCACGTCGCCCGCGCCGCTACGTGCCGACTGAAACCACCTACTCGGCGATGTTCGGTTGGTATCTTGCCAATCTGGCGGCGCTCGATCTGATCGACGATGGTGGTCGTGCGGCGGCGCTGGCTTCCGCGCCGATGCTGATGGACCGGGCGCAGCCACGCATGGCTCGCAATTGCCTGGCGACCGATATCTGGCGCGAACCTCCCGAAAGCGTCGGCCTGTTTCTTTGGACGGAATCCGGTGGCCTTGTCGTCGATTACATCATGTCCAAGCTGGACCTTACCGGAGAGGCCGGCGATCGGATCGATATCGGTCGCGTCGACGCGCGAGCCCTAGCGGCGCATTTCATGATATCGCGCACCCATTTGCAGCGTCTTCTGCGTAAGTCTGCCGACCGCGGCGATATCGGTTGGCATGACGAAGCCAAAAAGACGCGCATGTGGATATCGCGTAATTTTCTGGATGAATATTGCGGATGGCAGGCCATCAAACTGATGGCGGTCGACGAGGCTTTCGCCTGGGCGCGCTCCGCCTGAAGCGCATTGCGGTCGTTGGGATTCGCTTCCCGGATTTAGGTTATGGATTTTCCAAGTCCGCTATCCGGGAGCGGCCACACAGTTTTGCGCAGCCTGCGTTGCTGTTTCTTCAGCTCATGCAGCGGCAGATAGCGGGGAGGGGAAACTAACCGGTCCGGCGCGCGATTGGCCTGTAACGCGCAGCGCGTTCTGCCGGCCAGATTTCAAAGAGGAATGCCGGCCGCTGCGATCCGAGCGGCTCGTGAATCGCGGCCTTCGTCCTTGCGAAAATTGCGCGCGCGCTCGAATTCCTCAGCAGCTCGTACCGCCGAGCCGATGTGGCCGACGGAATCGAAGAGGGCGATGAATGAACGCAAACCCGAAGACATGATATAATTCCTGATAGTCAAACATTATGCTGAATCGCGCGCGTCATGCGCGCCTGTCGATCAGCAGGCGCGGAAATCCGCGAAAATGGTCGTCGGACGGCTGACGCGAGCCGAAACGCCGGTGCCGCGTGCGGTCATCTGCTCATTGGCGGCGATGCCGAGGTTGCGATGTCCGCTTGTGGCGCGAACTGGCTCTATGGCGCGGCGCAGGGTGTCAAACCCGCAGTGAATAGGACGAAAACGTGCAGTCATGGCCTTGGTTCCTTTTGAGATTCCTCCCAAGACACCCCGATATATTGCAACGCAACATGAGTTTTGCAATGCACAACAAAAGAATACTGCCATGTGAAAAACGCATGGCAACTGTCATTTTTCATTAATTCTAGCGAAAATCAGCCTAATATTTCAGCGTCGATATAATTCTTGAAGGCCAGCAGGTCGCTCCAGGCCAGGCGCTTGTTGATCGGGGCGGTCAGCAGTTCCTGGGGGTGCAGGCTGGCAATGGCAGGCACGGTTCGGCCGAGAATGCTGATTTCCCGCCATTGTCCGCGCAATCCATGAATGGTTTCGATACTCCCGAAGAAATGCCGGGCGGTGAAATTGCCGAGCAATAGGATAGCCTTCGGCTCGGCAAGTGCGATCTGCCGTTCTATGAACGGGCGGCATATCTCGATTTCGGGTGGAGAAGGGGCTCGATTGCCGGGTGGTCGCCACGGGATGACGTTGGCAAGCAGGATCGCATCACGCTGTAGGCCGATGGCGGCGAGCATCCTGTCGAGCAGTTGTCCCGCGCGGCCGGCAAATGGCGCACCCTCGCGATCGTCGTCGGCGCTCGGCATCGGACCGATCACCATGATCCGGCCTTCCGGCGTGCCGCTGGCAAAGATCGTCGAGCGGGCGCTGTTCTTGAGATTGCATCCATTGAAGGCTTCGATCGCGGTTTTCAATTCGCTGAGCGACCGAGCGCTCTCGGCCGCGAATCGGGCCTGTTCCACAGCCTGCTCATCGGGAATGGCGGGCGCGGCCCGCGGCGGTGGCGCAGCAGCAGGAGAAGCCGCTGGTCTTGCGGCCTGACGGCGCTCGGGTTGCGAGCGTGGAGCCGGTGCCGGAGCTTCGGTCCGTGGCTGCGCTGCCCGTGCGCCCTGTCTTGCGGCACGCATCGCTTCGAATTCCGCAAAACGGTCTACCGGTTGCTCTTCCAGCAGCCAGTCGACGCCGGCATCCGCATGAAAATGCAGAAGGGCGGCAAGTTCGGCTGGTGTGAGGTCGCTGGCGGAGATCATGAGCAAACTCTAGCCAAAGCGGCGCGGGAACGAAAGGGCAGGGTGGTCGGCTATCTCAAGCCGTCCACTGTGCGATGTCCTCGCGCTCGCCGATCAGCGCAAGACCATGGGCGATCGACAGCAATTCGCCGCCCGTCTCGATGCGCTCCTGGCCGAAGCGCTCCGTGAAGATGCGCCGCACCGCCGGCACGAAGGAGGTGCCGCCCGTCAGGAACACCTTGTCGATCGCATCGGGCGATGTGTTCGTGGTCGTCAGCACGTCGTCCAGTGCCCCTTCGATGCGGGTGAGATCTTCCGCAATCCACGTCTCGAAGTCGGCGCGACGAACGTGCTTGCGGCCGGCCTTGCCAAGCGGCGGAAAGTTGAATTCGGCCTCTTCCTCGCTCGAAAGCGCCATTTTCGTTGCCGATACGGCCTGGTAGAGCGGATAACCTTCGTCATGCTCAACGAGTTCGATGAAGGTTTCCAGCTTCTCCGGCTCCAGGCTGCTGCGCACCAGCGTCTTCAGATCGGCATATTCGCGCGAGGTCTTGAAGATTGAAAGCTGGTTCCAGCGGCCGAAATTGGCGTAATAGGATGTGGGCACTTCAAGCAGCTTGTCGAAGCTCTTGAAGAAGCTGCCCTTGCCGATCGCCGGCGAGACGATGTTGTCGATCATCCGGAAGTCGAAATGATCGCCGGCGATGCCGACGCCGGAATGGCCGATCGGGGATGCCGTCAGCTTTCCGCCATGGGTTTCGAAGCGGATGAGGGAATAGTCGGTCGTACCGCCGCCGAAATCGGCGACGAGCACCGTCGCATCCTTCTTCAGATGCTGTGCGAAATAGAAGGCGGCCGCCACAGGCTCGTAGACATAATGGATCTCCGGAAAGCCGAAACGCGACAGCGCGGCGTTGTAGCGTTCGGTGGCAAGGGCCGGGTTCGGGTTGGCGCCGGCAAAGTGCACCGGTCGCCCGGTGACGATGCGCGAGACGTTCTCCGGCCATCCCTCTCCGGCATAGGCGCGCAGGCGACGCACGAAGATTTCCATCAGGTCCTCGAAACTATGGCGCTTGGCGTAGATCAGCGTGCCCTGGAAGAGGGCGCTTGCCGCAAAGGTCTTGATCGACTGCAGGAAGCGACAGTCGCCGGGATTGTCGATGAACTGCCGGATGGCTGCATGCCCGGCCTCGACCTTCAACGCCGCCGCACCCAGCCCCGGGTCCTTCATGAAGGAGAGCGCCGTGCGCATGCTGTCGGCCGTGCCGACAGCGCTGTTGAAGGCGACCGATTGCGTCGCAGACCCATCGGCCATCGCCAGGACCGTATTCGTCGTGCCGAAGTCAAAACCAAGCGCCCGAGCCATGCCCGCACTCCCTTCCGTCTAAATTGTCTGGATTGGGGCCGAGTCCTTGGAAGGCCCCTATGCGGCGCATAACGCACCTTGTCGCAAAGAGGGCGCGTCATGACATGGCTGGGCTTCAAGTTCAAGACGTAGTGGCGCCTTTATTTGCCCCCGCGCTGCCTCTGTCGGCTATGCGCGACATGCAGTGCATTTCGTCTTTCTCAAAAGGAAACGGGCGCCCTTGAGCGCCCGCTGATGTCATTCGGCGGCGATGGCCGCTGGCGGGTCCTTGTGATGCGGATCGCTGTCCTTGCGCTTGCCGAAACGGCCGAGGAAGTCGTTGAGGCGGTTCATCTCGAGGAAGATGACGGGCGTGATGAACAGCGTCAGAAGCTGAGAGACCACCAGGCCGCCGACAACCGCGATGCCGAGCGGCTGGCGAAGCTCGGAGCTCGCACCGCCGCCGACGGCGATCGGCAGGGCACCGAGCAGGGCGCAGAAGGTCGTCATCATGATCGGGCGGAAACGGCGGACGCAGGCTTCATGGATCGCTTCCGCGGGCGATATGCCCGTACTCGAGCGCAGCGTTTCGAGGGCCACGTCGATCATCATGATCGCATTCTTCTTCACGATACCGATCAGCATCAGCAGGCCGATGAGCGCGATGATCGACAGGTCGAAGCCGAAGACCTTCAAGGCAAGCAGCGCGCCGAGAGCGGCAGCCGGCAGGCCGGAAAGAATGGTCAGCGGGTGGATGAAGCTCTCATAGAGAACGCCAAGGACCACGTAGATCGTCAGCACGGCGGCCAGGATCAGGTAAGGCGTGCTGCCCTGCGACTGCTGGAAGATCTGTGCGGTGCCGCCGTAGGACGTGAAGATGTCCGCCGGCATGTTGATGTCCTTCTTGATCTGATCGATCCGTGCCGTGGCGTCGCCAAGCGCTTCGCCGGCCGGCAGGTTGAAGGAGACCGTGGTCGACACGAGCTGACCAGTCTGGTTGATCGTGACTGGGCCGGTTGTGCGCTGGACATGGGCGAAATCGGACAAGGGAACCAACGCACCGTTTGACGAGGCAACGTGGATGTCTTGCAGCCTCTGGTCGTCCCAAGGCTTGCTGGTGTCGAATTCGACCATGACGTCGTAGCTGTCGCCGGTAGTCTGGATTTGCGCGGCATCATAACCGCCGAACGCTTCCTCCAGCGTCGTGCGCAGCTGATTGTTGTTGATCCCGTATTGGGCGGCCTTTTGCGTGTCGATCACGATGTTGGCCTGCAGAGCGTTGTTCTGCTCGTCCGAGGCAACGTCGGTGAAGCTCGGGTCGCGACGCATCGCATCCAGCATCTTGTTTGCCCAGAGATTGGTCTGGTCGGCGCTCAGCGCCTGGATGACGAGCTGATACTGGCTGGCAGTCTGACGGCCACCGAAACGCAGGCTCTGCTGCGGCGTAATATAGGCCTTGATGCCGGGTATGGTGGCGATGCTGGTGCGCAGTTCGCGCAGCGTCTGGTCCAGCGGCGGCCGCTGGTCCTTCGGCTTCATTTGGACAAACATGGTGCCGTTATTCAACGGCTGGCGGACACTGCCGCCGACGATTGACATGACGTGGTCGACGGCGGGGTTCTGCTTGACAAGCGCCGCTGCCTGGTTCTGCAGGTCTCGCATCGCCGGATAGGAGATATCCTGCCGCGCCTGGGTGGAGATTTGCAGGCGGCCGATGTCTTCGGTCGGAAAGAAGCTCGCCGGCAATACCATGAAGAGATAGACCGAAAGTGCCACCGAGCCGAGGAAGCTCAAGAGAACGATGCCGCGATTGCGCAGACACCAGGCGACGCCCTTGTCGTAGCCGCGCTGGGTCCAGTCGAAGCCGCGGTTGAAGAGGCGCACCGGATAGGGAGGCTGGCTGTGACCGGCCGACAGGCGCGAACTCAGCATCGGCGTGACCGTGAGCGACACGATCGCGGAAGACACGATGGCGATGGCGACGACCATGCCGAACTCGTTGAAGATACGACCGACGACGCCGCCCATCAGCAGGATCGGGATGAACACCGCGATCAGCGAGATGGACATGGAAATGATGGTGTAGCTGACTTCGGCCGAGCCTTTGATCGCCGCCTGCAACACCGGCATGCCTTCTTCGACATGCCGCAATATGTTTTCCAGCATGACGATCGCATCGTCCACCACAAGGCCGACGGCGAGCGTCAATCCGAGTAGTGAGATGTTGTCGATACTGTAGCCGAGCACATACATCATGCCGAAGGTCGAAATCAGCGACAGCGGCACGGCAAGGCCCGGGATGATCGTGGCGGTGACGTGGCCCGTGAAGAGATAGATCACGAGAACGACGAGGCTGATCGTCAGCAGCAGGGTGAATTTGACGTCCTTGATCGCATCGCGGATCGGCTGTGCCGAGTCGTTCATGACATGCGTCTGCACCGAGGCCGGAATTTCCGCATGGAGTTGCGGCAGCTTGGCGTTGATCGCATCGACCACGTCGACGGTATTGGCGTCCGGCTGACGCTGGATGGCGAGAATGATCGCTTGCTTGCCGTCGTACCAGGAGCCCGCATTGGTATTCTGCACGCTATCCTGCACGTCGGCGACATCGCTCAGATGGATCGGCGCGCCGTTGGGATTGGCAATCACCAGCGACTTGAACTGTGCGGCATTGGTATTCTGCGTGTTGGCATTAAGCGTCATGCTCTGCTTGTTGTTCTGCAGAGTGCCGACCGGAACCTGGCTGTTGGCATTGACGATCGCAGTGTTGACGGTGTCGATGCCGATACCGCGGGCCTGAAGCTTGTTCGGATCGACTTCGACGCGCACGGCGTAGGTCTGCGCGCCATAGACAGTCACTTCCGCAACGCCAGGAAGCGTCGACAGCGACGGCGAGATGATGTCTTCGGCAATTTCATCGAGCTTGCTGCGCGGCATCGTGTCGCTCTGCACGGCAAGCAGCATGATCGGCGCATCGGCCGGGTTGGTCTTCTTGTAACCCGGCGGCGTGGTCAGGTTGTTGGGCAATTGACGCGTCGCGTTCGAGATTGCGGCCTGAACGTCGGCGGCCGCGGCGTCGATGCTGCGGTTGAGATCGAACTGCAGCACGATGCTCGTATTGCCAAGCGAGTTCGTCGCCGAGATTTCACTGATGCCTGGGATGGTTTCGAACTGCTTGATCAGCGGCGTGGAAACCGAGGTCGCCATTGTCTGCGGCGAGGCGCCAGTCAACTGCGCCGAAACGTTGATGGTCGGAAAGTCCACCTGGGGCAGAGCCGCGACGGGCAGGAGCTGGTAGCCGGCAAGGCCGGCCATAACCACACCCAGCGCCAGAAGCGTGGTCGCTACCGGTCGTTGGATACAGAATTGTGGGATCATTGCTGTGCTCCAACCGAAATCGTTTCGCTCTTCTGGCTCGACTGATCGCTGGCCGCAGCGACGTTTTCAGACTTTTCGTCGCTGAACTGTTCGACGACGTTCTGGCCGTCGATCAGCTGCACCTGCCCTTCGACAACGACATGATCTCCCTCCGAAAGGCCTTTGGCAATTGCGGTGTAGGCGCCGTTTTCCCGTTCTACCGTGACCGGGGTCAGATGAACCTTGTTGTCCTTGACGACATAGGCATAGAAGCCATCGGGGCCGGGGCTGATCGCAACCGTCGGCGCAACGATCACAGGATCGTTGTCTGTGAGATGAACGACGACATTGACGGAGCGGCCAGGCCACATTGCGCCATTGGCGTTGTCGAACTTCGCCTTGACGAGGATGGTGCCGGAAGAAGGATCGACCGTATTGTCGAAGAAGCTGACCGCGCCCTGGCGGGATTTACCCTTGCTTGAGTTCGGAACGGTGCTGACCGGCACGGTGCCGCCCTTCAGCGATTCCTCCAATTCCCGCAGCTGATTTTCCTGCATGTGGAATTGCACATAGATCGGATTGTACTGCGTGATGGTCACGATCGCCGTGCCGGGCGTCACATAGGCGCCGGGGCTGGGGACGACGTTCCCGAGGCGACCGTCATAGGGTGCGCGGATTTGGGTGTTCTCCAGCAGCACCTGATCGGATGCCAGCTGGGCCTTGTCGGCATTGACGTCGGCCGCCGCGGTATCGCGGGCTGCCACTGCCTGATCGACGGTTTGTTGCGTTCCCGCGTTTGCAAGCAGGCTCTTGGCCCGGGTCAGGGCTGATTCCGCGGCCACGAGGGTCGCCTGATCCTTGGCGATGGTCGCCTGGTCCTTGTCGACAGCGGCCTGCGCGGTCCGCGCATCCAGCCTGGCGATCAGGTCGCCGGCCTTCACCATCGCGCCGTCTTGTGCCTCGATCGATGTGATGATGCCCGATTCCTGCGCCGCGATCGTCGTGGCATTTTGCGCCACGGCCGAGCCGGTCGCTGTAATGTCGTTCGGCAGAAGTCTCTTCTCCACCGCGGCCGTCTTGACGACCGAGGTCAGGGCCTGATGTTTCTGCCCGCCTTTCGCAGGCGTCTTGGTATTGTCTTTGGTTTCAGCGGAGGCCTGATCGACAATTGCGGAGAGGAAAGGAATACGGTCGCGATAGCCCCATACGGCAAGGGCTGCGACGACGAGAAGGCCGAGGGGAAGCCAGAATTTTTTCATATTAAAGAACCGGTCGAGGCGAGTTGCAGGAAACGCGGTCACGGGTGAAGTGTATTTATTGCGTCGCACAACAAAGACGAGCTTCGCCGCAATCCATCACATCGCCGTTGCCGCTAACGTTCGGTAATTCTGTCCCTTTAACGCGAATTTATGAACGCTGATGGTTTGCAATCTATCACAGTTCTGCCCGACGAAAAATTAAAGCTTGGAAAGCTTTCGGATTGCTTGGGTCTGTGCAGTGCAGCAAATAGTCAAATGGCTATTTTTTGATTGCCGTTATGTAATAATTGGGCGGCATAACGGTCGTAGCGGCATTTATAGTGCAAAGACCCGCCGTCGGGCGCATAGGCGTGCTATCGCCGTTCACGCAATTGTGTTGTCGGCCCCTGTGCTGGCAAGGGGCCGATTTGTTGCTTGCTCTTAATGATTTTAAAGAGAGCGGGCCGCGCCGCCATCGCAGCGGACCATCGTGCCCGTCACGTAGCTTGCGGGTTCGCTGCAGAGAAAGGCGGCGGTTTCCGCGAATTCCTCGACGCGGCCATAGCGGCCGGCCGGAATGCGCTGCTGGCGCTCGGCGCTGACATCTTCCAGGCTCCGGCCGCCACGTTTGGCCGTAGCCGAATCGAGCTCCGCCAGCCGGTCGGTCGCGATGCTTCCAGGTAGAAGCATGTTGACGGTAATGCCATGCGCCGCCACTTCGCTCGCCAGCGTCTTGCTCCAGCCGGCAAGCGCCGGGCGCAGCGTGTTGGAAAGCGCGAGATTGGGGATGGGTTCGACGACGCCGGAGGATGCGACCGTGAGGATGCGCCCCCAACCCTGCGCCTTCATATCAGGCAACAGCGCATTGGTGAGAGTGATGATGCGCGAGACCATGGAAATGAAATAGGTCTCCAGCCGGTCCGCGCTCATGTCTTCCGTCGTTCCCGGCGTCGGGCCGCCGCTGTTGTTGACGAGAATGTCGAGGCCCCCGAGTTTCTCGGTGACGGCCCTTGTCACGACATCCACGAAGTTATCGTCGCTGAGGTCGGCCCAGACCCAATCCGCCCGGCCCCTGCCTTCGGCATTGATAGCCTTGCAATTGCTGTCGAGCCTTTCGCCGCTGCGGCCGCAGAGCAGAACATTGACGCCCTCGCGGGCCAGCGCCACGGCGATGCCGTGCCCCAGCCCCTTGGACGAGGCAAGCACCAGTGCGCGTTTCCCGCTGATACGAAGATCCATTTTGATCACCCTTCATGCTATCCGGAATTTTCGGCTAACACTTATAGAGTCCCATCGGCCGTCTTTGAAAGTCGCATGGTCAGCGAAACGGGTAAAAGTCGTCGAAATATTGACGTTAACGTAAGGGTAATTTAACTTCACTTCAACCTTGGGCGAATTGGAGGATTGCCTGTCGCTTCCCGGCTCGACAACTCTCTCTTGTTTTGACAAGAGATAGACGAAGCGGGGAAGACGCCCAAAAGGGGATAAGGCTGCGTTCGGTGTTCGGGCGTCAGCCAAGCGGAGAGAGTGTATGACTGACGCGAGCGAGCTGCCGGAACGCGAGAGCATGGAATTCGACGTTGTGATTGTCGGCGCAGGTCCCGCGGGCCTGTCTGCTGCGATCCGGCTGAAGCAGATCAATCCGGATCTGACCGTCGTCGTACTCGAGAAGGGGGCCGAAGTCGGCGCGCATATCCTGTCGGGCGCCGTCGTCGATCCGATCGGCATCGATCGTCTGCTGCCGGACTGGCGCGAAGAGGAGGGGCATCCCTTCAAGACCAAGGTCACGGCGGATCACTTCCTGTTCCTTGGGCCTGCCGGCTCCATCCGCCTGCCGAATTTCCTGATGCCGCCGCTGATGAACAATCACGGCAACTATATCGTCTCGCTCGGCAATGTCTGTCGCTGGCTGGCCGAGAAGGCGGAGGCCCTCGGCGTCGAAATCTATCCAGGCTTTGCCGCGACCGAAGTCCTCTACAATGACGAGGGCGCCGTTATCGGCGTTGCCACCGGCGACATGGGCATCGAGAAGAACGGCGAGCCCGGCCCTAACTACACGCGCGGCATGGCGCTCTTAGGCAAGTACGTGCTGATCGGCGAGGGTGTGCGCGGCTCGCTCGCCAAGCAGCTCATCGCCAAGTTCGATCTGTCGCGGGACAGCGACGTGCCGAAGTTCGGCATCGGCATCAAGGAGCTTTGGGAGGTCAAGCGCGAGAACCACAAGAAGGGCCTCGTGCAGCACTCCTTCGGCTGGCCGCTGGGCATGAAGACGGGCGGCGGCTCGTTCCTCTACCATCTGGAGGACAATCTGGTCGCCGTCGGCTTCGTCGTGCACCTGAACTATAAGAACCCTTATCTCTATCCCTTCGAGGAATTCCAGCGCTTCAAGACGCATCCGGCGATCCGTGGCACCTTCGAGGGCGGCAAGCGCATCTCTTACGGCGCCCGCGCCATCACCGAGGGTGGCTGGCAATCGGTGCCGAAGCTGACCTTCCCCGGCGGCGCGCTGATCGGCTGCTCCGCCGGTTTCGTCAACGTCCCCCGCATCAAGGGCAGCCACAATGCGGTGCTGTCCGGCATGCTGGCGGCCGACAAGATCGCCGAGGCGATCGCGGCCGGTCGCGGCAATGACGAAGTGATCGAGATCGAGAACGAATGGCGCCAGACGGATATCGGCAAGGATCTGAAGCGCGTCAGGAACGTCAAGCCGCTCTGGTCGAAGTTCGGCACGGCGGTCGGCGTGGCGCTCGGCGGCCTCGACATGTGGACGAACCAACTGTTCGGCTTCTCCTTCTTCGGCACGCTGAAGCACGGCAAGACGGATGCCCAATCGCTGGAGCCCGCCGCCCAGCATCAGAAGATCGATTATCCCAAGCCGGATGGCGTTTTGACCTTCGACCGCCTGTCGTCGGTGTTCCTGTCGAACACCAACCATGAGGAAGACCAACCCGTACACCTCAAGGTCGGCGACATGGCGTTGCAGGTATCGTCCGAGCACGACGTCTTCGCCGGACCGTCGACGCGCTACTGTCCCGCGGGTGTCTATGAATGGGTCGAGAAGGACGGCAAGGAAACCTACGTCATCAACGCCCAGAACTGCGTTCACTGCAAGACCTGCGACATCAAGGACCCCAACCAGAACATCAACTGGGTTCCCCCGCAGGGCGGCGAAGGACCAGTTTATCCGAATATGTGAGATAGAATGACCGAAATCGGACGCGGAACCTGGATGATCCGCTCAGCCAGGGCCGACGAGCTGCATTTGCTCGCCGCCATCGAGATCGATGCTTTCTGGGCTCTGCACGAGGCCGGCGCCGTCGCCTGCGAGCCAACATCTCTGCCTCTCGATGTTCTCGATCAATCTCTGACGGAAGACTTGCTCTTCGTTGCCGTCGACGGCGAGGATCGGCCGTTCGGCTTCCTGGCCGGTGTCCGCAAGGATGGCTCCGTTCACATCGCGGAAATCGATGTTGTCAGGCGCTGGCAGAAGCAAGGCGTCGGCCGACGTCTGATAGAGACGGCCATTGCCGCCGCTCGGGCACAGGGAGCCCTAGGCGTTACCCTGACGACGGACCGGCAGGCGGCCTTCAATGCGCCCTTCTATGCCTCCGCGGGATTTTGCATATTGGAAGACGGCGATCGGCCGGCCGTTCTCACGCAGATTCTTGAGAATGAGATCTCGCACGGCGCCGACCCGGCCCGACGCGTAGCGATGGCGCTTCGATTCTGATCCTTGCGCCATGAGCGGCTAGGAACAGACAGAGAAAGGGCCCGGCGCCTTTTGAAACGCCGAGCCCTTTCTGCTTCTGCACGATATCAGTTTTAGTGTTGGGCAGACTTCCGGGCGAATAGGCCGGTGGAAAGGGCAACGCCAGCGCCGGTCACGATAGCGGCTGCAATGCCGGCCATTCCGATTTCTTCGCCGAGCAGGAAGCCGCCGCCGATCGTGGCGAGAACCGGGGTGATGGCGGTGAAGGCTGCAGCCTGCGTGCCGCCGAGAGCCTGGACGGCGAGGCCATAGGCGAGGGTGGCGGCAAGGCCCGACAGCAGCCCCTGACTGACGAGCTGCAGGCCGATTTCCGGCAGCGGCACCGAGGTCAGCGAGCTGCCGAAGATGGCGGCAAGGCCAAGGTGGATCAGGAACGACCAGACGGCGATGATGGCGCTCGACTGTACGGCGCTCAGCCCGGAGCGGCGGAAGGCGTGCGTATAGGTTGCCCAGAGCAGTGCGGCAAGCGGCAGCAAGGTGAAGCCGGCCCAGGAGATCTGTACGCCATAAAGACTGCGGGCCAGCAGGATCACGACACCGGCGACGATGCCGCCAAGGCCGAGCCAGCGGGTGATGTCGAGCCGCTCGCGAAACAAAAGCACGCCGATCATGGCGGTCGCCAGCGGCATGGAACCACCGAGCAGGATGCCGGCCGATGAGGCGGGCGTGAACTGGATGGCGAAGGTGGTGAGCTGGAAGAAGAGCGCGCCGGAGCCGCACACCATCAGTGCCAGAAGCCGCAGCGGCACGCCCTTCGGCAGCAGGCCTGTGCGCCACCAGACCGGAGCCAGCACGAGCGCCGGCACGCCATAGCGGATCAGGCCGAGGTCGATCGTCGTCATCTGCGTTTCGGCCGTGTGACGCGTGGCGAGAATCCAGTTCGCCCAGATCAGGACGGTGACGACGGCGCCGGCATAGCCGATCGCAGTGGGGGTTGCCTTGCGGGTGGAGAGAGACAAAGCGGTCATCGACATATCCTTTCCAACGATCCGATTATCTTTCGAATGAGGAAAAGATAGCGCCGAATGCCGAGGCATGTCCTTGCTAGTTGTGGCTGAGAAATCGTGATATTGGCAATAATCTGCCAATATTTATAATTGGATTTCGCAAATATGCCAAAACTGGATAAATTCGATATTGCGATCCTAAACTGTCTTCAGGAGGATGCGCGCGCCACCAATGTCGAGATCGCCGAGCGCGTGAATCTCTCACCATCTCCCTGCCTCAGGCGCATCCGCAATCTGGAGAAATCGGGACTCCTGCGCGGTTACCGAGCGGATATCGACCGCAAGGAGGCCGGTCTTGGTCTTACGGTTTTCGTGGAGCTCAAGGTCGGCCACCATTCGAAGGAAAATTCCGAACTGCAGCAGGCGGCACTACTTGCCATTCCGGAAGTCGTCGCCTGTCATCTGATTTCGGGAACGGCCGACTTTCTGGCGGAGGTCGTGGTGGCGGATCTTGCGGCCTATGAGAAGGTATTGTCGGAGAAGCTTCTGGTTCTTCCCGGCGTGGTCGATCTGCGCTCGCATTTCGCCATCCGCACCATCAAGACCAATGGCGCATTGAAGTTGCCGGTGCCGGAGTGAAAAGAGAAGGGGCCGTTTCCGGCCCCTTTGTCATAGGGTTTTTTCTTGTCCCTAGAGCATCGTGCCGCTGAGAATGAGCAACGCCACGGAGAAGTAGATCACCAGGCCGGTGACATCGACCAGGGTTGCGACGAAGGGCGCGGATGCGCTGGCGGGGTCGAGCCGCAGCTTTTGCAGGATGAACGGCAGCATCGAACCGGCGAGCGAGCCGAACGTCACGATGCCGATCAGGGCCGCGAAGACGGTCAAGCCGACCAGCTGCCAGTGCGGGCCGTAATCGAAGAGGCCGAGGGTTTGCCAGGCCACGATGCGGGTGAAGCCGACGAGGCCGAGGATTGCGCCGAGCACGATACCGGTCGGCAGTTCGCGCAGCGCAACCCGCCACCAGTCCGAAAGCTTGAGTTCGCCGAGCGCCAGCGCCCGGATGATCAGCGACGTCGCCTGCGAACCGGAATTGCCGCCTGAGCTCATGATCAGCGGGATGAAGAGCGTCAGCACGACGGCCTTCTCCAGCTCGCCCTCGAAATGCTGCATGGCGCTTGCCGTCAGCATTTCCCCGAGGAAGAGCGCTGCGAGCCAGCCGGCGCGCTTGCGGATCATGCCGGCAAAGCTGATCTTCATATAGGGCTGGCCGAGCGCTTCCATACCGCCGAATTTCTGGGCGTCTTCGGTCGTATCGGCGATCATCGTGTCGATGACGTCGTCGACCGTGACGATCCCCAGCATGTGGCCCTTGTCGTCGACGACGGGGAGCGCCAACAGATCGTGGCGTCGGATCAGGCGCGCGACATCTTCCTGCTTCATCAGCGGCGGTGCGGTAACCGGCGCACCCTTCTGGGCGACGGTCAGAATGCAGGCGTCCGGCTCGCCGGTGATAAGGCGGCGCAGCGTCACGACATGCAGCAGCACATGGGTTTCGTCGTCGAGCACATAGATGGCATAGACGGTTTCGCGGGTGCGCTCGACCTGGCGAATATGATCGAGCGTCTGGGCCACGGTCCAGCTTGCGAGCACGCTGACGAATTCCGTCGTCATGATGCCGCCGGCGGTGCGCGGCGGATAGCCCATCAGGCCCTGGATGGCCAGCCGGGCATGTTCGTCAAACGTGGCGAAGAGCCGCGCGCGCGTCTCGACATCCATCTCGAGCAGCACGTCGGCGACGCGGTCGTTCGACATGCCGTGCAGCAGCCGCGCGGCGTCTGCATTGCCCATGACTTCGAGGATGGCCGCGGCATTGCGCAGTTCCGGCCGATCGAGAATGTGTACGGCGCGCTCTTCCGGCATTTTCGCAAGAATGCGGGCAGCTTCCGACACTTCGACTGCGTTCAGAGCCTCGACACGTTCGGCAATGGTTATGGCGCGATTGTTATTGATAAATGCGCGAGCGGCATTGCTGGCTCGCATCGGGAGGCTGTTCATGTTCATTATAGCTCGCCTTTCCGGTCGATCCGCCGTCGTAGCGGATCGTGGCGAGCCGACAGGAGTCGGTTAGTGCACGAATGCTACTGACGGCAAAGGCAATCGACTACTACTGTCGCTAGGCATCTAAAGATGGCTCCGGTTAATCGGCATGGAAAAACGGCGTTCCCCACGTCGCGAGAAGTCGCGCCGAAGGCATAAAAAGTCAAGAGGTGGTCGTGCCTAAACGCACGATCTTGCGATAAAAATTTGTTTAGGCGGCTGCAAATTTTTGCGATGCAACAAAGCATGTTTCCTGCGCGTTAAAACAATGCGGCCGGACGACATGCGCCCGGCCTGATTAGCCGCGAATTTCGGCGGCTCAGAAGCCCGCCAGGACGACCTTGCCCTTCATCTTGCCGGTCTCGACAAGAGCGTGTGCCTTCTTCAGATTGGCCGCGTTGATCGTGCCCGCAGTCTCCGTCAACGTCGAACGAATCTGGCCCGTATCCACGAGTTGCGCGACCTTCGTCAGCAGCTTGTGCTGCTCGATCATGTCGGCCGTGCCGAAGAGGGGGCGAGTGAACATAAGCTCCCAGTGGATCGAGACGGCCTTGCGCTTGAAAGGCACGACATCGAGCGTCTTCGGATCGTCGATCAGGGCGAAGCGGCCCTGCGGCGCGATGGCGTCCACGATTGAGCTGATGTGATCTGTCGTGTTCGTCGTCGAGAAGACGAACGCCGGTGCGCCGATGCCGAGCGCCTCGATCTCAGGCGCAAGCGGCTTCGAATGGTCGATGACGTGATGGGCGCCGAGCTCCTTCACCCAGGCCTGCGTTTCCGGCCGCGACGCCGTTGCGATGACGGTGAGGTCGGTCAGTGCACGGGCAATCTGGATTGCGATCGATCCGACCCCACCCGCACCGCCGATGATAAGGATGGCATGAGCAGCGCCGGGAACGCGATTCTGCACCTTCAGGCGGTCGAACAGCGCCTCATAGGCAGTGATCGAGGTTAGCGGCAGTGCGGCAGCGGCCGGAAAGTCGAGGCTCTTCGGCTTGGCGCCGACGATACGCTCATCGACCCGATGGAATTCGACGTTCGATCCATCGCGGTTGATGGCGCCCGCATAGAAGACCTCGTCTCCCGGTTTGAACATGGTGACATCGGGACCAACAGCCTTGACGATCCCGGCGGCATCCCAGCCGAGGATCTTGTATGCGCCTTCGCTCGGCGCGACGTTGGCGCGGACTTTGACATCGACCGGGTTGACGGAAACGGCCCTTACTTCGACGAGCAGATCGTGGCCTTTCGCCTCGGGCGTCGGTAGTTCGACGTCGATCAGGGATGTCTCTGCGGAGATGGGTTGCGGTTGCTTGTAGGCGACTGCGCGCATGGGAGAAGCTCCTGGGTTTGTTGCACAGTGGCTAGATGCGCATTATCCTCAAAAGGCGCAAGAATGCACAAATTCTGTATGTAGGTACAAAAAGGATACTGTCGATGTCGGTTCCCCGCTCCAAGCTTGTCAGAAATTTCCCGGGCTGCCCGGTCGAGGCGACGCTGAGCCTGCTCGACGGCAAATGGAAGGGTGTGATCCTGTTTCATCTGTTGGGGGGCACGCTTCGTTTCAACGAAATCCGCCGCAAGCTGCCGTCGGTGACGCAGCGCATGTTGACGAAGCAATTGCGGGAGCTGGAAGAATCCGGGCTGGTCTCACGCACCGTCTTTCCGGTGGTGCCGCCGCGCGTGGATTATGCGCTGACGCCGCTTGGCACCAGCCTTGGGCCGATCATCAAGGCGATGGCCGTGTGGGGCGAGGAGAATGTGTTCTGCCATAACGGCCGGCAGGAGCTTGCCGCGCCGTCGATGTCATGCGTGACCGGTGCGACGCTCCAGGCCAACTGAAAGGGCAAAGACGGCGAGGCCGCCGACGGAGAGAGCCGCGCCGACATATCCGGTCGCCGCAGCCGTGAAGCCCCATGAGATCACCAGGCCGCCGAGCCAAGCGCCGAGCGCATTGGCGATGTTGAAGGCGGAGTGATTGGAGGCGGCGGCCAGCGTTTGAGCATCGGCGGCAACATCCATCAGGCGGGTCTGTACGGCGGGGCAGGCGGCAAAGCCGCAGCCGATCAGGAAGACGCAGAGGCAGAGCATGACGGGATTGGCGGCCGTCAGCGCGAACAGCGTCATGATGATGACGTTGAAGATCATCATCCCGCCGATCGTTCCCTTGATCGAGATGTCGCCGAGGCGCGAACCGACGATATTACCGACATTCATGCCGATGCCGAAGAGCGCAAGCACGACGGGCACCATGGCGGTGCCGAGGCCGGCGACCTGCGTGGTCGTCGTGGCCACGTAGCTGAAGATCGAAAACATGCCGCCGAAGCCGACGGCGGCAACACCAAGCGTCAGCCAGACCTGAATGCGCTTCAGAGCCCCCAACTCACGCGTGATGCTTGCACCTTCCTCGACCTTGTCCTTCGGCAGGAACAGGGCGATGAGCAGCATGGTAACGAGGCCCACCGCGCCGACCATCATGAAGGCGGCGCGCCATTCGAGCATCTGGCCGAGGAAGGTGGCGATCGGCGTGCCGATCAGCGTCGCGATCGTGAGACCGAGCATGACCTGGCCGACGGCTCGCACGCGGCGATGCACCGGCACCATGGAGGCGGCAACGAGCGCTGCAACGCCGAAATAGGCGCCATGCGGCAGGCCGGTGATGAAGCGCAGTGCCGTGAAGCTTTCGAAGGTCGGCGCAAAGGCGCTGGAAATATTGCCGGCGGCAAAGATCGCCATCATCAGCAGGAGCAGCGTGCGGCGCGCCATCTTCGCGGCGAGCACGGCGATGATCGGCGCGCCGACGACGACGCCGAGCGCATAGGCGCTGATCACGTGGCCGGCTTGCGGCGTGGTGACGCCGAAGGTATCGGCGACGTTGGGCAGAAGCCCCATGATGACGAACTCACCCGTTCCGATGCCGAAGCTGCCGACAGCCAGCGCCAACGTCACCAGCGCAATGGCGGTGCGCGACGGCGCTTCCAGAGCGGTTTGGGTATCGAGGACCTCGACGGCAATATCGCTCACGACAACTCCTTGGGCGGTAAATCGGGCAAGCGCCGCGAATCAGGCAGCGAACCCCGGCTTCGGCGCTCAGTGCATCAAAATGGAATAAGGGACTGGCGGGGCATGGACATGCCTCCGCTGGTACTATCAATGACGGCGGTTCTTCTGTCGCGTGCATTTTTTGCAGTGCAGCACGTCGTATCCTGCATAAGTCTGCTGCGTCCGATCCGGCGAATGGGATGCAATTCTTGAAATCGCTCTATCCAAAACCATCTGAGAAGAAGCGCACGGGGGCTTCAGCCCCTCAGAAACACAATTTGCGGAAAGACCGAGAGCCCCGATGAAGTTGATCGGCTTTTTCAATCGTGACGGCGGCACGTTCCGCACAACCGACATGGCTGCCTATGAAAAGAGGGCGGAACAGGTGTTTCGTGATGCCGGGCACGATTTTGAGGCCGTCGTCGTTGAGGGGCGTAACATTGTCTCGGCGATGGAACGAGCCGCACGCCGCGATGACATTGACGGGATCGTCGCCGGCGGCGGTGATGGCACGATTTCGGCCGCAGCCGCGATCGCCTGGAAGAATGACGTCGCCCTCGGCGTCATCCCGGCCGGCACCATGAACCTCTTTGCCCGTTCGTTGCGGTTGCCGCTCGACATCTGGCAGACGCTCGGCGTGCTGGCGACAGGCGAGGTCGACAATGTCGATATCGGCAGCGCCAACGGCCGCGCCTTCGTGCATCAATTCTCCGCCGGTCTGCATGCACGGCTGGTGCGCTATCGCAACAGCTATACCTATCGCTCGCGCTTCGGAAAGATGTCGGCCAGCACCCGGGCCGCCTTCGGTGTCATTGCCAACCCGCCGGAATTCGATGTTGACTTCGAGGCTGGCGACATTCGCGGGCGCCGGCATGTCTCGGCAATCTCCGTCTCCAACAATCCCTTCGGCGCCAATGCGCTACTCTATGCCGACAGCCTGCGCAGCGGCGAGCTGGGTTTCTACACGGCAAAGCCCCTGCGGCCGCTCGGTGTCGCCCGGCTTGCCATCGACATGCTGCGCGGGCGGGTCCGCGAGAACACCGATGTCATGGTCATGCATGCGCCGGAAGTGCATCTGCACTTCCCGAAGCTGCGCCAGCTCGCCAATTGCGTCATGGATGGTGAGCTTCTGCCGCTCGAGCGCGATGTCACGCTCAAGGTGCATCCCGGCGAACTCAAGGTCATGGTCCGCCAAGGCACCGCCGCTCTTGTCGAGCGGGAGGGAAGGGTCGATAGCCTCGCCGTCTGACGCGATCAAAGGCGCGGCAGATAGGTCCTGTAGTCGAAATCGGAAACGCTGCGCAGATAGCGGATCGCTTCCTTGTGCTTCGTCTCGCCGTAGAGCTTTTGATACCGCTCACTGAAGACGTCTGAAATGAAGGCGGAGGCGCGGAAGCGCTCGACCGCCGTCAGGAAATCATGCGTCAGCCGCGGTGCATCCGCCGGGACATGAGACGGCGTGGTTTCCACGCCGGGATCGAGGTCGTTCTCGAGGCCGAGCAGCATACCGCCGAGGATGGCCGCCAGCATCAGGTAGGGATTGGCATCGGCGCCAGCGACGCGATGCTCGATGCGCGCGCCAGGTCCATCCTTTTCCGGGATGCGGATCGCGGTGCCGCGATGGCCAAAACCCCAGGTCAGGTCGATGGGGGCGAATGAGCCCGGCTGGAAGCGGCGATAGGAATTGGCATAGGGCGCAAAGACGAGTTGCGCATCCTGCAGCGTTTGCAGCAGCCCCGCGCAGATCGACTTCAGTTTCTTCGGTTCGCCGCCTGCTGCGTCGAGGACGTTGCGGCCCTGGGCGTCGATGATGCTGGCATGTACATGCAGCCCCGAGCCGGCATGATCGGTATAGGGTTTTGCCATGCAGGTGGATTTCAGCCCGTGCTTGCGGGCGGCCTGTTCGGCGACGCGCTTGAGCATGATGCAATCGTCGGCAGCCGCCAGCGCATCCGGTCGATGCAGCAGGTTGACTTCGAACTGGCCGGGGCCGAATTCAGCAGTCGTCGCATCGGCCGGCAGATCTTGAGCCCGTGCATAGGCGCGCAGCGTTTCGAGGTAGTCGTCAAGGAGATCGACAGCATCCATGTCGTAGAGCTGGAAGCCATTCGGTTCGCCCCGATAGGTCAGGGCCGCCGGCGGCGAGGGGATGCTTCTGTCGCGCCAGTCTCCATCAAGCAGATAGAATTCCAGCTCGGTTGCGATGACGGGCGTCAGGCCAAGCGCCTTGTAGCGATCGACCACGGCGGAAAGAATGGCGCGCGGGTCCTGAAAGCTCGGGCTGCCGTCGAGCTCGTGCATGGTCGCCAGCACCTGTTTCGATCCCGGCGGCGCCCAGGGCATATCGGTTAGCGTGCGCTCGTCGGCAACGCAGGTTCCGTCGGGATCGCCGATCGTCAGCGACAGGCCGGTAATATCGTCATTGTCGTCGCCCCAGATGTCGAGCGATTGCGTCGAGGTCGGCAGCCGCACGGCGCCGGACCAGACCTTCTTTTCAGCCGAAATAGGGATCTGCTTGCCCCGCAGTCGGCCGTTCATGTCCGAGATCAGCACCTCGATGCGCGCGTTACCTTCGGTTGCGTTGTCGGCCGCCATGCTCTTGTAAATCCCCAATGCTCACGGCATGGTCGTAAACCATGATAGCTTTCAGTCAAGTGTTGCTACGTTGCGGCTTTGTGCCAAGCCTCTCACTCTGACCCTCTCGTCGCAATTGCGGGGAGAGGGCCGGGGTGAAGGGGCCATGCACATAATTGCGGCGTCGCCGGGCTTGCCTGACAAGCATCAATTCAAAGAGGGATCGAATAAATCATGTCCGACACGTCAAGCCGCTCCAATCTCGCCGCCCTTGATGCCGCCCATCACCTGCATCCCTTTGCCGACATGAAGAAATTGAATGCGGATGGTGCGCGGATCATCCAGCGTGGAGAGGGCGTTCATATCTTCGATGCGGAAGGGCGGAAATATCTGGACGGGTTTGCAGGCCTCTGGTGCGTGAACATCGGCTATGGCCGCACCGAAATCGCCGATGCCGTTGCCAGGCAGATGAATGAACTGCCCTATTACAACACCTTCTTCGGCACTACGACCACGCCCGCAACGCTGCTTGCCGAGAAGATCTGCGCCCATGCCGGTCCGCGGTTCAACCATGTCTTCTTCACCAACTCCGGTTCCGAGGCCAACGATACCTGGTTCCGGATGGCCAGGGTTTATTGGGGCGCCGTGGGCAAGCCGACGAAGAAGACCATTATTGCCCGCAGGAACGGCTATCACGGCTCCACGGTTGCCGGCGCCAGCATGGGCGGCATGAAATACATGCATGAGCAGGGTGATCTGCCGATCCCGGGCGTCGTCCATATCGGCCAGCCCTATTGGTATGCCGAAGGCGGCGATCTCCCGCCGGAGGAATTCGGCCTGAAGATTGCCCGCGAACTGGAAGAGAAGATCGACGAACTGGGCGAGGATAATGTCGCCGCGTTCATCGCCGAGCCAGTGCAGGGGGCAGGCGGCGTTATCATCCCGCCTTCGACCTATTGGCCGGAGATCGCGCGCATCTGCAGGGAGCGGAACATTCTGCTCGTTTCCGACGAGGTCATCTGCGGCTTCGGCCGTCTCGGCGCATGGTTCGGCCATCAGCATTTCGGCGTCGAGCCCGATCTCGCTCCGATCGCCAAGGGACTGTCGTCAGGCTATCTGCCGATCGGCGGCGTGCTCGTCAGCGATCGCATCGCCGACGTGTTCATCAACGAAGTCGGCGAGTTCAACCACGGCTTCACCTATTCCGGCCATCCGGTCTGCGCGGCCGCGGCTCTCGAAAACCTCCGGATCATCGAGGAGGAGCGGCTGGTCGAGCGCGTCCGCGACGACATCGGCCCTTATTTCGCCAAGGCGTGGGGCAGTCTTGCGGATCATGACATGGTCGGCGAAGCCGTCAGCATCGGCCTGATGGGTGCCTTGCAGCTTGCCGCCGACAAATCCACCCGCCGCCGCTTCGAGAAGCCGGATGCCGTAGGCTCCGCCGTGCGCAACCATGCTCTCTCGAATGGCCTCGTGCTGCGGGCAACCGGCGACCGTATGCTGGCTTCGCCGCCGCTTATCATCAGCCATGAGGAAGTGGATACGATGGTGCGGATCGCGCGGCAGGCGCTTGATGCAGTTTGGGCGGAGATGAAATCCTAATCAGAGATTGGGCGTCGGCACGCTCCACTTGCCCGCCTTATGAAGGGCAAGGGTCAGTGCCGCGACGTGGATCATCTGGATCATTTTCCCTTCCAGCGCCAGCTCGATCGCCTGCCGGATCGGCATGCGGATCAGGCGGATGCGCTCCGTCGGGTCATCCGCCGGCTTGGCGGTTAAGGCTACATTGCGGGCAATGACGATATGCGCGAGGTTGGTGTGCGTGGCCGGGTTGGGCGCAAGCTTGCCGACATAATCCCAACCGGTGGAGGAGAGCCCGGTTTCTTCGCGCAGCTCGCGCGCAGCCGCCTCGACTGGACTTGCATCGCTCACATCCATGGCTCCGCCCGGAAGCTCGAGTGCCACGACGCCCAATCCATGACGATATTGCTGGACGAGGTAGATATGATCCTCGGCATCGAGCGCGATGATCTCGACCCAATCGGGATATTCCAACACATAATAGGGCGCAATCTCCACGCCCTCCGCCGTCAGGCATTTGTCGGCACGAACTTTCAGCCAGCGATCATGAACGAGATGCGTCGAACCCGTCGTCCGCCACGGTGGCAGGTCTGCTGTGTCCGACAGCAGGCTTGCAATATCGTCCTTCGAGCTCATGCGCGGCTTAGCTCCTGTTGCGGACGGCCTCGTGTATGGGGGCGAGATGCCTATGCATCCTGGTGGTCACGATCGAAGATCTTGCGCACGATATAGTTCGGCGAGAGATCGTCGCGGTAATAGATGCGGGCGATCATTTCGGCGAGAATACCAGTCGTGATCATCTGAACCGACGACAGCAGCAGCACGACGCCGACCATCAGCAGCGGACGGCTGCCGATATCGTCGCCGAAGATGAACTTGTCGATGAACAGCCAGAGCAGAATCACGGCTGCGAGCGCACCGAGCCCAAGGCCGAGCGAGCCGAAGAAATGGCCCGGCCGCGCCTTGTAGCGCATGAAGAACATCACCGACAGCAGATCGAGGATGACGCGGAAGGTGCGCGAGATCCCGTATTTCGAGGTGCCGTGCTGGCGGGCATGGTGGGTGACCGGCACTTCGCCGATGCGCGAGCTAGGCACCACGCCGGCAACCCAAGCCGGGATGAAGCGGTGCATCTCGCCCATAAGCTTGACCTGCTTGATGATCGAGGAGCGGTAGATCTTCAGGCTGCAGCCATAATCGTGCAGCTTGACGCCGGTGATGCGGCCGATCAGGTAATTGGCGCACCAGGAGGGGATCTTGCGCAGCAGCAGGCCGTCCTGACGGTTCTTGCGCCATCCCACAAGCAGATCGAGCTGCCGCCGCTCCAGTTCCTCGACCATCGAAGGAATGTCCTTCGGGTCGTTCTGCAGGTCGCCGTCCATGGTGGCGATGAGGCGGCCGTTGGCCGCATCGATGCCGGCCTGCATGGCTGCCGTCTGGCCGAAATTGCGCTGAAGCTCGACGATGCGCAGGATCAGCCCATCGCGCGAAAGTGAGCGCCGTGCATTGGCAAGCGTGGCGTCCGTGCTGCCGTCATCGACCAGGATCAGCTCCCAGGATTTGTCAAAGCCGGTCATGGCGGTACAGATGCGCTCGATGAGCGGTCCGACACTTTCTTCCTCGTTGAAGACGGGCACGACCAGCGAAAGCTCTAGTGGGCTTGCCGGATCGGCCTGGGGGAGGGTCGACTCTGCCGTTGTCTGCAACACTTGTTTCTCCTAAAAGACCGGCAGTACCTGCCGGACGAAACGAGCGAAAAGTCCGGTTTCAGCCTTCCGCTCGCATTTGGGTGCCCTAACTACATGAAGACTCCGACGGTTGCCAGCCGACAGAATTGGTTTATTCGCAACCGAATGACGCTGCTGACGCTCGGCGTCGTGGTCGCGTATGCGGCCTTCATCGAATGGTTCTGGGGCTGGAGCTCCATCCTGGCGCAATGGGGCAAGGTCGGCGCCTTGCCAATCCTGCTCGCCCTCGCGCTTCTGACCGGCACCTATTTCCTGCGCACCTGGCGCATCTACGATTACTTCCCGAAGGAAACCTCGGGCCATTTTGCGGCGTTGTTCCGTGTAACGCAGGTCCATAATCTCCTGAATATCATGATGCCGTTTCGCACGGGCGAAACGAGCTTCCCGGTGCTGATGCGATCCGAATTCGGCATTCCCTTGGCGCGGGGCACCTCGGCGCTGTTCGTCATGCGGCTGCTCGATCTCCACGCGCTGCTGGCCGCCGCGGGCATCGGCCTGGCGCTAGCCTCGCCCCATCATGTCCTGGCCTGGATCGTATGGGCGGCTTTCCTGTTGCTGCCTGTCGTGGGCTTCGCTTCTCGCCGGCCGTTGATCCGTCTTGCCGCGCGCATCCTGCCGAAGAAGGCGCAAGGGCTGGTGCATGAGCTGGAGCGAGGGCTGCCGGTCGATATCAGTGCCTTTGCGCGTGCCTGGCTGACGACCATCGTCAACTGGCTGGTCAAGGTCGTGGTGCTGGCCTGGGCGCTCGGCCTGATGAACGTTACCCCGCTCTCGGCAAGCTTCGGCGGTGCGCTCGGCGGCGAACTGTCATCGGTCCTGCCGGTCCATGCGCCTGGCGGCGTCGGCACCTATCCGGCCGGCATCACCGCCGGGGCGATGGCCTTCGGTGCTTCGAGCACGAAGGAGGCCATCGAAAATCTCGCGCAGGCCAGTATCAACGCTCACCTGCTGATCGTCGTGTCGGCACTGACGGGAACGGCGATCGGATTGTTGGTGTCGCGTAAACGCATCTGACCCGGCTAGCGCTCGGCCGCTTCATCGAGTTCGCTCAAGCGCTTGCGCAGGAATGCCTGCTCCGGCCCCTGCTGGCAGAGCGATAATGCCGTTTCGTAGGATTGCCGTGCCTCGTCATGTCGTCCGAGCTGGCGGAGAAAGTCCGCTTTTGCCGCATGGGTGAGGTGATACCGCGCCATTCGCTCCTCCTGCAGCAGCCGGTCGACGATGGAAACAGCCGCCGCCGGACCGTCACACATGGAGACGGCCACGGCTCGATTGAGTTCGATTACCGGGGAAGGGCTCGCCGTCAGCAACAGGTCGTAGAGTGTGACGAGCTGCCGCCAGTCGGTATCGTCGGCAGTCGCTGCGCGGGCATGTTCGGCTGCGATCGCGGCCTGCAGGGCGTAGCCGCCGACGCTTTCGGCCGCCATGGCGCTTGCCGATAACGTAAGTCCTTCGCGGATCTGGTCGTGATCCCAGAGTGCGCGATCCTGATCGGCAAGCAGCACCAGATCGCCGGATTGGTCGATACGGGCAAGACGCCGCGAATCCTGCAGCAGCATGATCGCAAGCAGCCCTTCGACCTCGGAATCCGGCAATAGCTGCAGTAACAGCCTGCCGAGCCGGATGGCTTCCGCCGCAAGATCGGCGCGCACGATCGCAGAGCCTGAAGAGGCCGAATAGCCCTCGTTGAAAACCAGGTAAATGACATGCAGCACCTGCGCCAGCCGCTTCGGCAGTTCGGGCTTGCCTGGCACTTCGTAGGGAATATGGGCGGTACGAATGCGGTTCTTGGCGCGGACAATGCGCTGGGCGACGGTCGGAGCCGGGATCAGGAAGGCGTGAGCGATCTCTTCCGTCGTCAACCCGCAGACCTCCCGAAGTGCCATCGCCGTGCGTGCTTCGGCCGGTACGAGCGGATGGCAGCAGGTGAAGATCAGCCGCAGCATGTCGTCTTCGATCTCTTCGCTGTCCGACGTCTCCATTGTTTCGCCCTCCGGATAGAGGCTGTCGGCGATATCGGCCTGGGCTGCATCGAAGCGCGTTCGCCGGCGGATATGATCGATGGCGCGAAAGCGGCCGGCGGAGACGAGCCAGGCGTAGGGATTGGCCGGGATCGTCTCGTCAGTCCATTGCTGCGCCGCTGCCGCAAAGGCGTCGTGAAGTGCTTCCTCCGCCCGGTCGAAATCTCCGAGCAGGCGGATCAGCGTTGCCAGCACGCGACGCGAGTGGCTGCGATAGATGCCGTCGATGGTCCGGTTCAGCGACACGGGCGTCAACTATTCTCCGCGAGATCTCCATGAAGGGTCAGGATGCGCACAGGCCGGATCTCGATGGCGCCGTAACGCGCCGAGGGGATGCGCTTGGCAATCTCCGTTGCTCCTTCGAGATCTGGAGCTTCGATGAGATAGAAGCCGGCCAGATGCTCCTTCGTCTCCACGAATGGCCCGTCCGTTACGGAAAACCCGTCTCCGTCCGGGCGGATGACGATCGACTTGTCTCGAAGTGCCAGCGCGTCCGAAACGATCAGGGTGCCATCCCGCTGCAGGCCCTCGTCAAAGACGAAGTGCTCGGCGATCAGATGGTTCATCTCGTTGGACGTCAATCGTCCGTCGACATCGACGGATGTGTGGATCAGGCATAGAAACCGCATGTCTTTTCTCTCCTAGCTATTCGTCCGGAAAACGGATGTCGAAGGCGCCACGCACCTCTATCATGCCATAGCGTGCCACAGGGAAGGTGGCGGCAATTTCAATCGCCTCCTCCAAGTCCCGCGCCTCGATCAGCACGAAGCCGCCGAGATGTTCCTTGATTTCGGCGAAGGGGCCGTCGGTTACGGCGGTTTCGCCCCGGCGCACCCGAACGGTCTTTGCGGTCTGAGGCTCGCGCAGAGCGTTGGCGACGATGATATGGCCGCTGGCACGCAGCCGGTTGTCGTTGTCGATCGAATCCTGCGTCAGCTTTCGCCCTTCCGCTTCGGACAGCTTGGCGATCTCTGTGCTGTCGAACCACACTTGGCAAAGGAATTTCATCAAAGCCTCCTCAAGCATCCGGGCCGAAGAAATGGATCGGCCGCACCTCGATGGCGCCGAGCTTGGCGAGCGGAATGCCGGCGGCAACGCGGATGGCATCGTTCAGGTCTTTTGCCTCGATCAGGATGAAGCCGCCAAGATATTCCTTGGTTTCGATGAAGGGGCCATCCGTCACCGACGTCTCGCCATCGCGGACCCGCACCGTCACCGCGGAACTCGGCGGCTGCAG
This sequence comes from Martinezella tropici, assembly GCA_000799755.1. Lineage (GTDB taxonomy): Bacteria > Pseudomonadota > Alphaproteobacteria > Rhizobiales > Rhizobiaceae > Rhizobium > Rhizobium tropici_A. Next base: position 328,957 of record JUHI01000001.1, on the reverse strand, counting down.
CGCCTGGGCGTGAATCATGTGGCCGCTTGCCACCAGGTCCCGATCGTAGCTGAGAGAATCCAGGCCGAGCCTATGCTTTTCCTCTTCTGTCCTCGCGGCGAGCATCGCACCATCGAACCAGACCTGGCAGAGATATTTCATCGCAGCGTCTCCTCTTTCAATTTGCTGACGGCCCTAGACGAGCGGCCCACATGCAAATCGACATCCCGATCCCCAACATGGCAAAAAATCTTGGCGCTGTCGAAAAGGCGCGGGCTCGGTCGACCATTTCCGTCCTCACCAAAGGAGCAACGGAAATGTACAGTCTGGAAGCCGCAATCGTTCACTACTGGCAAAGGAAGACCCTGTCGGAAGAGGAACTGCTCGACGCAGCCGATGTCGGAAGGGTCGTTTTCCGCACCTGGCTCGGATTTGCGGGCTTTGCTCTGCTGATCCTGTGCCTGAGCTGGGGTGCCCAGCCAAACGATGAGCGGCGGCCGCAAGTCGCGGCCGCCGCTCAAATGAATTCACTATCTGCCGATGGGCAATAGGGTAAAGGCCCTGTTGCTTACTGAAACGCCGTTTCGAAGAAGCTGCGCAGCTTGCGCGAATGCAGCGCTTCCGGCGGCATGGCTGCCAGTTTCTGGATGGCGCGGATGCCGATCTGCAAATGCTGGTTGACCTGGGTGCGATAGAAGGCCGTCGCCATGCCCGGCAGCTTCAATTCGCCATGCAGCGGCTTGTCCGAAACACACAGAAGCGTGCCGTAGGGAACGCGGAAACGGAAGCCATTGGCGGCGATCGTTGCCGATTCCATGTCGAGAGCAACGGCGCGGGCCTGAGACAGGCGCTTTACCGGGCCTGCCTGATCGCGCAGTTCCCAGTTGCGGTTGTCGATGGTGCCAACCGTACCCGTTCGCATGATGCGCTTCAGCTCGAAGCCCTCGTAGCCGGTGATTTCGGCAACGGCCGCTTCCAGCGCCACCTGCACTTCGGCAAGCGCCGGGATCGGCACCCAGACCGGCAGGTCGTCATCGAGAACATGGTCCTCGCGCATATAGGCGTGCGCCAGGACATAGTCGCCGAGGCGCTGGCTGTTGCGCAAACCGGCGCAATGGCCGAGCATCAGCCAGGCATGCGGGCGCAGCACGGCGACATGGTCGGTGATCGTCTTGGCGTTGGAGGGGCCGACACCGATATTGATCATGGTGATGCCGGCATGGCCCTTCTTCTTCAGATGGTAGGCCGGCATCTGCGGCAGCCGCGGCGGCGTGGTGTCACCCTCGGGCTGGCTGGCGCCGGCTTTGGTGATGATGTTGCCGGGCTCGACGAATTCGGTATAGCCGTCGCCACCGCTTGCCATCAGCTCGCGTGCCCATTTGCAGAATTCGTCGATGTAGAACTGATAGTTCGTGAACAGCACGAAATTCTGGAAATGCGCGGCGCTGGTCGCCGTGTAATGGACGAGACGGGCCAGCGAATAGTCGATGCGCTGCGCGGTGAACGGCGCAAGCGGCGAGGGCTCGCCCGGCGGCGGGATATATTCACCGTTGGCGATTTCATCGTCCGTCGTGTTGAGGTCCGGCGTGTCGAAAAGATCCCGCAGCGGAATGTCCTCGAAAACCGTGGCGGACGCTTCGACGTGAGCGCCTTCACCGAAGGCGAAGTGTATCGGGATCGGCGTCGTCGATTCCGATACGACCACCGGAACGTTGTGGCTGCGCATCAGGAGCGTCAGCTGCTCCTTGAGATAATGCTTGAAAAGCTTCGGGCGGGTGATCGTCGTCGTATAGATGCCGGGCGCGGTGACATGGCCATAGGAGAGGCGCGAATCGACATGGCCGAAGCTCGTCGTCTCGATGCTGACCTGCGGATAGAACGCGCGATAGCGCGCCGTGATCGGCGCGCCTTGGGCAAGCTTGGTGAAATTGTCGATCAGGAACGCGGTGTTGCGCTCATAAAGCTCCGTCAGCGCGTCGACGGCCTTGCCAGGATCATCGAAGGTCCGGGGCTGAAACGGGCTGGGGGAGGAGATGTCGAGGGGTGAGAAGGGAGAGATTCTGTTGCTCATGAGCTATTATAGAGTGTCGTTGGTTACAAGCAAACGACGTTGCAAGTGGCGGCTCGGATTCTCGCAGCTATTTTGCGGCCGTCTCGAGGTCAGCGCGGGTTCGCCGCGCCGACCTTGTTATTGTACCGTCGTGCAGTAAGGCGTTGCTGCCTGCAAACAGGTGAAACTTGCGCCGAAATGTGATTGCGCGCCGCTGCGGCCGGCGTGTTCGACCGCAACCGAGAAGCTGAATGCAAAGACGGCGGCAAACAGCATGATGATGACGAAACGCCGTGCCATGATGATCGAGTCCATGTCCGTGGCCCTACCCGTGCCCTATACTGGACACTGTTTTGCCATGGTCAGGCTGAACAGGTGCTGAGATGCCGGTTCATCCGGCGTTCAGAAATATTACCCGGCTTTGAATGGTGTCTGCGGGCAAATAGCATAGGCCCGCCGGCTGATCGCGGGCAGGCCCCATAGTATTTCTGATGAGGGGGAGGGCCTTTTCAGAGCCTCGTCCAGGTCTGCGACTTGCAGAATACCTTCAGCACGCAGCCTTGCATCTTGATGCTGCTGCCGCTGATCGTGCCGGAGCCGCTATAGGTCTTGTCTTCGGAGGGATCGGTCAGCTGGCCGGTATAGCTGTTGCCCTTGCCCTGCATCTTGCCGATCTGCTTGCCGGCATATTTGCCCGTCTTCAACGTCACGCAATAGCTGTCGCCGCAGGGCGCGATGACGGCGGTATCGCCAGCAACCGTTTTCCAGTTGCCGACGATCGGCTCTTCGGCAAAGGCCGCATTCGCGCTCAACAGCATTGCAGCAGCAAGAATGGTGGTACGGATCATGATGTCATTCTCCCCCAGGCGCCATCCGGCCTCATAGCCGGGAATGCAGCGAGATTATCTAACGCGAACGTAAAGGTAAATATGGTTTTCGAGGCCCAAATCCCCGTCCTATCGGGTATCTGCGCCGCGTCGAAACACGGCATCGAATTGAACCGCGCTCTTTTTGTGGTGAACGAAGGGTTTAAATCCAAATCCTAACGGAAGGTTAAGCTCGCCCGAAAATCCTTAATTTGCAAGGGATGCGATGTTTAACAAAATCCCAAGTTTACCAAGCATTTGCACTTTGTTTGCATCGAATTAATCATGCATTTTAGGCGTTTTTTGAAAGCCGTCTGCGATAGTGAAGCCATCAAACGAGCGGGGCAAACCCGCCGGCCGGAAGAACCGGAAAGCCGCGGATGACGGCAAGGTTCAGACGGAAAACAGGGCAGATACGAACAGAAGTAAGACAGGGACAATAACAATGGCACGCTTCGAAACGACGATGTCTGGAAATGCCATGATGGGTGGTAACAGCGCCGATGCCCTTTGCGAACTGGGCGTGAACTACGCGACCGGCAGGGGCTGCAATGCAGACCTCGTTGCCGCCCACAAATGGTTGAATATCGCCGCCATCCGTGGCAGCGAGCGCGCCGCCGAGCTTCGTGCCGACGTCGCCGCGACATTGACGAAGATGCAGCTCGCAGCCGCGCTGCGCGCCGCCCGCGAATGGATGACGACACACTGAGGCGTGCCGCAAACAAGGCGACTTACTGACTGATCTCGAAGGAGGGGATGTCGGCGGTCGACGGGAGGCGAGCGCCGATACGATGAAAACCGCGACCAGCTGGAACAAGGCTGGCGCGGTTTCGTCGTTTTGGACTATGCGGGTCTCATTCCATTCATGCCGGTGGCGTACGACGTCAATATGTTCGGCAATATCGCAACGGAGACTGGCGATCATGGCTCAACGTCGCTAAGGTATCGGCGGCTTAAGCTAAATTATCAGCGCGGTACGACGCGCAAATTCAATGATCTTGAATGTCATCGACCGACGACAGCGCCGCTATCGTTGGAAACGTGTGAACGCAATCATCGAAGCCGTAGAGCATGACAATAGCTGCGCAGACGCAGACCTGGCGGATGAGTCGCCGCCGGGCTTGACCATCGACTACGCGAGCCGGGACGATGTGTCCGTTCACGAAGCAATCCAATGGGCGAACCAGCAGCACTGTCCGGTAACGCTGTATATCTACGACGCGGATGACGGAACAATCTCTGCGCATTTTCATGGGTGCGGAGAGCGGTTCTGGCAACACGATATGGGCGACTCATAATTTCGTAATTCGGCAAGGTCCAGAAGGTCAGCCGATCGCCTTCAGCACCTTCGGTAACGCCTCGGCAAGCAGGTCCAGATTCTGTTTTGGGCCGACGCTGACGCGGATGCAGCGATTGAGCGAGGCGACCCCCGGCATGCGGATGAAGACGCCGTGCTGGATCAGCCCGTCGACGATGGCACGGGCGTACAAACCGTCCCGGCCGCAATCGATGGCGACGAAGTTGGTGGCGGAAGCGAGGGGCAGCAAACCGTTCTCGCGAGCTATCTTCGCGATAACGTCGCGTGCGGCGGAAATCTTGTCGACCACCTCGGCGAGATGGGCCTGATCCTTTAGCGCGGCGAGGGCGGCCACGGTCGCAAGCCGGTTCATGCCGAAGTGGTTGCGGATCTTGTCGAAGGTCAGGACGGTTTCCGGTGCGCCGATGGCATAGCCGACGCGGGCGCCGGCAAGGCCGTAAGCCTTGGAGAAGGTGCGGGTACGCAGCACGTTCGGCAGATCGATCAGAGCCGAGATCGCGGGAAGAGAGCTTGCCGGTCCGGTTTCGCTATAGGCTTCGTCGAGGATCAGTAGGCAGTTTTCCGGCAATGCGCGGGCAAAGGCGACAATCTTATCGGCATCCCACCAGCTCCCCATCGGGTTGTCGGGATTGGCGAAGTAGACCAGCGGCGCGTTTTCTCGCTTCACTGCCTCCAGCAGCCCATCGAGATCCTCGCGATCATCGACATAGGGCACGGTCACCAGGCGGCCGCCGAAACCGGCGACATGGAAATTGAAGGTGGGATAGCCGCCAAGCGAGGTGACGACCGGCGTGCCAGGTTCGATCACCATACGAGCGATCAAGCCAAGCAGACTGTCGATGCCTTCTCCGACCGCAATATTGGCCGGCTGAACGCCGAGATGCGCCGCAAGCGCCTGCTTCAGCTCGAAATTTTCCGGATCGTTGTACATCCAGATCTCGCCGGCTCGCTCGCGCATGGCTGCGATGACGGAGGGCGCAGGCCCGAAGCCGTTCTCGTTGGCGCCGATGCGGGCCTTGACGCTCGAGCCGCGCTGGCGCTCCAGCGCTTCAGGGCCGACGAAAGGGACGGTGGAGGGCAGGGCGCTGATCAGCGGCGTGAAGCGCGAGAAGGCGGACATGCTGGCTTTGTTTCCCGAATTCAGTTGCAGGGTGCGGCAGAATAGGCGCTTGGCGGGTGGTTGCAAGAGCGGAACCCGTCTGATCCATCTGCATTCTGCGGCAATTCCCTTCGGTCGCTTCGAGGCCTCAAGCCCGACCGCAACGTCAACGCTTTTCCAGTGGTGCCGACATCGCCGCGATCTTCCTTTCAAGCTCGGCGATCTTGCGGTCCTTCTCCGCCAGCAACGCTTGAACGGTGGCCGCATCGATAAGTTGCGGTATGTGCTGTGGGCAGTTCATATCCCATGCAGTTACCGTGAAGAGAATAACCTGCTCGACACGGGCATTGTATCCAGCCGGAAAGAGCTGTTCGGCAAGCTCGGCGTCACCCTCGACCACTCTTGCCTCACCCCAGATTTTGACACGTTGCCGATAGGTATAGTCCATCAGAAACAGGTGAGCCCTGGGGTTTTCAAGGAGATTCCCCTGGGTGATGTACTGACGATTTCCAGCGAAGTCCGCAAAGCCGATGGTCTTTCGGTCAAGCACTTTCAGAAAGCCGGCGGGACCGCCCCGATGCTGGATGTAAGGCTGGCCGGCCGCGTTTGCCGTAGCAAGGAACGCGCTGGTCCGGCTCTCGATGAAGGCGGCGATCTCCCTCGTGATACCGGTCTGCCATGATCCGCCCGCTTCCATCCTCGAATAGGCGCGCCGCGAGCCCTTGCGGCTCTGGATAGCCTTTACGGTGGGCGTGAAGGCAACATCGCTCGAAAACTCGAACTCTGCGCCGGGTTCCCCAGACTCAAGACGGCTCATTGCACACTCCATGAATTTGAAGACCGGCCCGATCGCAGGCGAAATCGATCGGGCCGTCATTCCTGCCTGACGATCAGGCAGCCTTCCTTGTCGTGACGATCGGGAAATCGATCTCGGTGTCCGCTACCTTGTTGATGTAATTCGTCCAGGTGTTCAGCGTGACGTGGAGAACAATCTCGATGATTTCGGCGTCGTCATATCCGGCAGCCTTCACCGCTTCGACATCGCCTGCGCTGACGCTGCCACGTTCACGGGCGACCTTGGCGGCAAAGCGGATGGCGGCATCGGCCTTGGGATCGTTGGACTTGCCATCGCGATTGGCCTCCATCTCGGCATCGTCGAGCTTGGCGAGGTTGTGACCGAGATAGGTGTGGGCGGAAAGGCAATAGTCGCAGCCGTTGATTTCGGCAACGGCAAGCGCGATCCGATTGCGGGTCTGAACCGAGAGCTTGCCCTTTCCGAGCGCCCCGAACAGACCAAGATGACCCTCCAGGGCCTGAGGACTGACCGCCATCAGGCGGAACAGATTGGGAGCGACGCCGAGCTGTTGCTTGACTGCCGTCAGCATCTGCTGAGAGGCGGCCGGAGAAGCTTCGATCGTGGCGGGGATTGCGATTCTGGACATTGGACTTCCTTTCGCTTCAAGATTGATGGATCGAAGCTATCCTCTTCCGATTTACGGCAATATCTGCTAATTTCAGGAACAATCCTCCCATTTTCTGGAAGCCATGCCTGATCGTCTGGAAGCCATGTCCGTTCTTCTTGCCGCAGTGGACGCCGGAAGTTTATCTGCGGCGTCACGCAATCTCGGCCTGCCGTTGGCGACGGTCAGCCGCAAGGTGTCGGAACTTGAGAGCCATCTGGGAACGCGTCTCTTCCAACGCGCCGGGCGCGGCCTTGTCCTGACCGAGACGGGGCAGGCTTATGTCTCCTCCTGTCGGCGTATTCTGGAAGATGTCGCCGAAGCCGAGCGCACGGCTGCAGGTGAGTTCAAGACTCCGAAGGGTAATCTGGTTATTACGGCGCCCGTCGTCTTTGGGCGGCTTCACGTTCTGCCTGTTGTCACGGAATTCCTGAAGACATACCCCGAGATCGACGTCCGGCTCATCCAGTCGGACAGACTGGTCGACCTGCCGGAGGAGCACGTCGACCTGGCGGTCCGAATCGGCAAGCTGCCCGACAGCCGGCTGGTCTTTCGAAGCGTGGGGGAGATCAGGCGCGTCGTGTGCGGAAGTCCCGAATACCTCCGGGAGCGGGGCACCCCCGCAACTCCGGATGACCTTCGGGGCCACGATTGCATCACCTTCGAAAACCTGATGTCGGTACGGTCCTGGTCCTTCCACAAGGCCCAATCTGAAACCAGCGTTGCGGTCCACTCCCGGCTCGTCGTCGACACAGCCGAAGCGGCCATCGACGCTGCCGTCGGCGGCCTCGGTCTTGCCCGTGTGCTTTCGTATCAGGTGAGGGAATTCATATCCGATGGCGCGTTGAAAAGCGTTCTCGACGATGCCGAACAAGATCCATGGCCGGTCAGCCTGGTCTATCCGCAACGCGGACTCATGCCCTTGAAAGTCAGAGCTTTTCTGGATTTTGCAGCCCCTCGGCTAAGGGAAAGGCTCGGTGGCCTCAATGGGCCGAAAGCAACCGCAAACGTCGTCGCCAGATGATACCGGATCGAGCCTATTGTCTCCTGCCGCGCGCAGCCATCGCCTCTGCATTGCCGATCATGAAATCGGCGCGCACGACGCGGCGTAGAGTCTCCGGTTCGATCAGGTTGATGAAGCGGACGTGGACACGATTGCCGTTGCGGCTGACTTCGGCGCAGGCGATGCGATAGGCAAGGCCGAGGATGTTCAGATAGTAGTGGGTCGGCAGGCCGACCGTCGTGGCGACGGTGAAGCTCGCGCCGCCGCGCGAAATGTCTGTAATCTCGGCGCTGCGGACGGAAATACCCGTCAGACAGGGACGAACCGCAACGAGACGCGCCGGCCTCTGGACGTAGAACCGTTCCCAGCTGCGTTCGTAGACTTCGGATTTGACTTTCGCCAGATGAGTTGCGCGAAGCATTGTCATTCCCTGTTGAAGAACAGACCGAATTCATTTCGGATACTCCACCAACCTTGCACGGAGGTTTTGCCGAAGCGTCAATTGTATTGGTAGAATTTTAACGGGTTCGCCTTTTGTGCCGATTTGGGTGCATCTTGACAGCGGGATCGGCTTCGATCATACGGATGCTCGGTTCGAGGCGCCTGCCGCTCGCGGATGAAAATCCAAGGTGAAGTCCTCGCTGTTTTAGGTCACAGCCATGTAGGGCATGCTGACTGACGGTAATGCGAGCTCCGTTTCACGGTCGTAATTGCGTGCCTTAGCAAAGGCTGATCCTATGATGACGTATCCGTCCATAGATGAACTGAAGGCTCAGGCCCGACGCCTGCGTCAGGCCATGGCCGAGCGCGGGGACGACATGAGCCACTCGACGGCGCTGGAACTCATCGCCAAGCAGCACGGGCTGCGCGATTGGAACACGCTGTCGGCGCTTGCGGCAAGGCCCAATGACGGGCCGGATGCGCCCTTCGATGTCGGCTCCGCCGTGCGTGGCCGCTACCTGAACAAGCCCTTCACGGGCAAGGTTCTAGCGATGTCGGCGAAGTCAGGCGGGCTTTATCGGATCACCATTCATTTCGACGAACCGGTCGATGTGGTGGAATTCGAGAGCTTCTCGGCTTTCCGTCAGCGCATCAACGCCCAGGTCGATGCCGACGGCATTTCGCCGCGCAGGACATCGAACGGCGTGCCGCATCTCGTTCTCGACATCTAACCTTCATCCTCTATCGATAGGCCGCTATCTTCGCCGATGGCGAGCGATTCTGTCCGGATACCACCATGACACGTCATACTGAAAACAACATGTTCCTCACCGGCTGGCTGCCCGGCGTCTTCATCAAGACCGCCGCGCCGATCGTCATCATCACCACGGTCAGCGGCCTGTTTGCCGTCGTCGATGCCTATTTCCTTGGCGTCTATGTCGGGGCAGACGCGCTCTCCGCCGTCAGCCTCATATTCCCCGCGCTGATGCTGCTGGTGGCGCTGCAGACACTGGTTTCGAACGGGATGGCAAGCATTCTCGCCCGCCGCCTCGGAGCTGGAGATCGCGACGGGGCGAAGTCAGTGTTCACCGGCGCCCACACGCTGGCGATCGCCGTCGTGGTGGTCGTCAATGTCGTCTACTGGCTCGCCGCCCGGCAGTTCATTGCCGTGGCTGCGGCGGGAAATGCCGATGTTGCCAGGAGCGCCGAGGCTTTTATGGGCGTCATGATCGCCTTCGCGCCGATCAGCTTCTTTCTTTCGATCCATCTCGACGGACTGCGTTGCGAGGGACGGCTCGGCTTCATGACGCTGGTGACGCTTGCCTCGACGCTGCTCAACATCCTGGCAAACTGGTTGCTGATGGCCGTCGCTCATTGGGGCGTGGTCGGCTCGGCCGGCGGCTCGATCTTGGCGCAATTCATCTGCCTGATGATTGTCGTCATCTATCGCCTGCGTCGGCCGAATGGGCTTTGGGTCGATATGGGTCTGCATATCCGTGAGTGGCGAGGCATCTTTGCCTTCGGTGCACCGATGAGCCTCGGCTTCATCGGTATTTCGCTGAGCTCGGCGGCGATCCTCTTCAACGTGTCGATCTGGCACCAGGGAGATTATGTCGCGACCGTCGGCGCCTATGGCATCGTCACCCGCGTGATGACCTTTGCCTATCTGCCGCTGCTGGGCTTGAGTATCGCATTGCAGACGATCTCCGGCCACAATCACGGTGCGGCGCTTCCCGCCCGCGTCGGCCACAGCGTTGTCATCGCCATGATCTCGGCCCTGGTCTATTGCGCCGCTGTCGAATTGATCGTCGAGCTGCTGGCGGGGCATCTGGGCTCGATCTTCGTCGCCGATCCCGTGATCGTCGCGGAAGTCGGCCGCATCCTGCCCTGGACGATCGGCGCCTATTTCCTGTTCGGGCAGGCGATCGTCCTGTCGTCCTATTTCCAGTCGATCGGCGATGCGAAGCGCGGAGCGATCTTCGGTCTGTCACGGTCCTATCTGTTCACCTTGCCGCTGACATTCCTTCTGCCGTTCGTTTTCGGCGAAAGGGGGATCTGGATGACGCCGATCTTCGCGGAAGCGGGGATGATCCTGCTCACCTGGCTGGTGCTGTCGCGCAACGCCAGGGATCGCGGCTGGCGCTACGGCCTGCTGCCCGCATGACATGGAAAAGGCCGCGCTCTCGGGCGCGGCCTTTTCGTATGAGCTTATGTCAGAGGACACTCAGGACTTGAGCAGCCACTCATGCTCAACGGCATTGTGGAATTTCCAGATGCGCTTCGGGCCGGCCATGACGTTGAGATAGTAGAGATCGTAGCCATGGCAGGCGGCGCAGGGGTGATATCCCTTCGGCACCAGCGTCACGTCGCCATCCTCCAGTACCATGACTTCGTCCAGCGAGCGATCATCCGTATAGACGCGCTGGAAACCAAAGCCCTGCGGCGGATTGAGGCGATGGTAGTAGGTTTCCTCCAGGAAGCTCTCGTTCGGGAGATCATCCTGATCGTGCTTGTGCGGAGGGTAGGACGAGGTGTGCCCGCCCGGCGTGATCACTTCCACGACCAGCAGCGAATGCGCCGCGCCGTCATCTTCCGGCATGATGTTGTTGACGTAGCGGACATTCGTGCCTTTGCCGCGCGTCAGCGCCGGATGGGTGCCCGGCGGAATGGCGCGGGCTTCATGGGAACCGCCGCCCGGTGCCGAGCAGACGGCGAGTTCCAGATCGGTCTCGGCCGTCACCGACCAGCTCGATCCAGAGGGAATATAGAGCGCGTGGGGCGCGCCCTCGAAGGGGCTCATGCGCTCGCCGAGCGAGCCGAAATCCTTTGCGCCGGCCTTGGCGCTTCCCTTGCCGCTGACCCAGACGAGGCAGACTTCGCGATCGCCGGTCTCGGCCGAAGCGGTTTCGCCCGGCTTCAGGCGGTGGAGATCGAAGCCGACATAGGTCCAGCCGGCGCTTTCGGGCGTGACATGGGTGACGCGGCCATGGGAGCCGTCAGGTTTGACCTTGAGATTGGGCATGATTCTTCCTCCATTGCTTGGAGAGTGCCCCTCGCCAGCCTTAAACCGGGGAGGGGTACTCATCTCTTGAGCAATTCCAGGAAAAGTGCGCAGCGGTTTTCCGCCCGGAATTGCTAGATAACAAAGAGCTAGAGCGCTTTCGTTATTCGAAGAAAAGCGGAAGCGCTCTAGCTATCCCTTGGGAAAGCCTTCGGTTTCCACCGTATAGCCCGCGGCCGTCATGACGCGCATCAGCTCGGCATGGCCGATCTCGGCCATCTTCTGCGGCGGCGCCTTGCGCGGATCCTGTTCGGCTTCGACGACGAACCAGCCCTCATAGCCGTAATCGGCGAAACGCTTGACGATGGCGCCAAAATCCAGCGAGCCATCGCCCGGCACCGTGAAGGCGCCAAGCGCGACGGCATCGAGGAAGGATTGGCGGCTGCGATCCAGTCCATCGACGACGGACTTGCGGATATCCTTGACGTGGACGTGGTTGATGCGGGCGTGGTGATTGTCGATGGCGCGCAGCACGTCGCCGCCGGCAAAGGCGAGATGGCCGGCATCGAGCAGCAGCGGAATGCCTGCGCCGGAGTTGCGCATGAAGGCGTCAAGTTCCGGCTCGGTTTCGACAATCGCAGCCATGTGATGGTGATAGGAGAGCGGCATGCCCTGTGCGGCGCACCATTCGCCGAACTCGGTGACGCGGCGAGCATAGGCCTTCATCTCGTCATCCGAAAGGCGCGGCTTGGTGGCGAGCGGCTTGGAGCGGTCGCCCTGAATCGAGCGGCCGACTTCGCCATAGACGATGCAGGGCGCGTTGACGGCCTTGAACAGCTCGATCATCGGCGCGATGCGATCCTTGTTGGCGGCAAGCTCCTCGTTGACGAGGGTGCCGGAGAACCAGCCGCCGCAGAGCGTCACGTCGGCAGCGCGCAGGATCGGCAGCATCTCCTCCGGATTGCTCGGAAAGCGCCGGCCCTGTTCCATGCCGGTGAAGCCGGCGCCGCGCGACTGGCGCAGGCATTCCTCGAGCGATACGTCGTCGCTGAGCTCAGGAAGGTCGTCGTTCCACCAGGCGATGGGCGACATGCCGAGTTTGGCCTTCATCAATGGTCTCCTTGAAAACATGATTGGAGGAGCCGCAAGCTCCTCCAGAAAAATGACGGAAATGGATCAGCCGATGCGCTGGTCGGCACGTGCTTTTTCGTAGGCGGCGCGCGCCTTGTTCACCTCGGCACGCGGGCTGACCTCGGGAACGGCGACGTCCCACCAATGGCCGCCTTCGTCCGTGGTGATCAACGGGTCGGTGTCGATGACGATGACGGAGCTGCGGTCGTTCTTTTTCGAGGCTTCGATCGCCTGTTCCAGCTCGCCGATGGAGGAGACCTTCACGGCAATCGCGCCCATGCTGGCCGCATGTGCCCGGAAGTCGATCTCCGGCATTACCTCGAACCGCGAGTCCTTCAGGAGATTGTTGAAGTTCGCGCCGCCGGTCGCCATCTGCAGGCGGTTGATGCAGCCATAACCGCGGTTGTCGAGCAGCACGACGGTGATCTTCAAGCCGAGCATGACTGACGTCGCCAGTTCGGAATTCAGCATCATGTAGGAGCCGTCGCCGACCATGACGACGACATCCTTGTCAGGCCGTGCCATCTTGACGCCGAGGCCGCCGGCAATCTCGTAGCCCATGCAGGAGAAGCCGTATTCCATGTGGTAGCTGCCAGGTGCCGTCGCCGGCCAGAGCTTGTGCAACTCGCCAGGCAGGCCGCCGGCGGCGCAAACCAGGATGCTGTTCTCGCCGCCGAGCGTGCGGGTAACGGCGCCGATGACCTGAGCGTCGGAGGGTAGGGCGGCATTGGTCGTCGCCAGCGCCTTGGCGGCTGCCTCGGCCCAGATCTTCTTCTCCCGCGCCGCCTTCTCGGTCAGCGATGCCGGGGCGCGCCAGCCCGCCAGCCCTGCGGAGAGCGCCTTCAACCCCTCGCGGGCATCCGTCACCAATGGGTGACTATTGTGCTTAAGGGCGTCATAGGCGGCGATATTGAGGCCGATCATCGCCAGCTTCTCGTTCTTGAACAGCGCCCAGGAGCCGGTCGTGAAATCCTGGCAGCGCGTTCCCACAGCGATCACCAGATCGGTATCTTCTGCGATCGCGTTGGCGGCTGATGTGCCCGTCACGCCGACGGAGCCGAGCGCCAGCGGATGCGTCTCGTCGATGGCCGATTTGCCGGCCTGTGTGACGACGACGGGAATACCATGCGCTTCGGCGAAGGCGGTCAATTCCTTCGTCGCCTGCGAATAGAGCACGCCGCCACCTGCAAGAATGACAGGCTTTTCCGAGCGGCGGATCAACGCGATCGCGTTGGCGAGTTCGTCGGCATCCGGCTGCGGGCGGCGCTGCGTCCAGACGCGCTCTTCGAAGAAGCTTTCGGGATAATCGAAGGCCTCGGCCTGCACGTCCTGGCAGAGCGACAGCGTCACCGGGCCGCAATCAAGGGGATCGGTCAGCACTTGCATCGCGCGCTTTAGCGCCGAGATGATCTGCTCGGGGCGGGTGATGCGGTCGAAATAGCGGGAGACCGGGCGGAAAGCGTCGTTGGCGGAGACGGTGCCGTCGCCGAAATCCTCGATCTGCTGCAGCACCGGATCGGGCGCGCGATTGGCGAAGACGTCGCCGGGCAGGAACAGGACCGGGATGCGGTTGACGTGTGCGACGCCGGCAGCCGTGACCATGTTCAGCGCGCCAGGGCCGATGGAGGTCGTGCAGGCCATGAAACGCTGGCGAAAGCTCGCCTTGGCATAGGCGATGGCGGCATGGGCCATGCCCTGCTCATTGTGGGCGCGGAAGGTCGGCAGCTCCTCACGCACCTGATAGAGCGCTTCGCCGATGCCGGCGACATTGCCGTGGCCAAAGATCGCCCAGACGCCGCCGAAGATCGGCTGCTTCTGCCCGTCGATAACGGTCATCTGCTTCTTGAGGAAATGCGCGACGGCCTGTGCCATCGTCAATCGGATCGTCTTGCCCATCGGGCGCCTCCCAAATGCTCTAATTTCACAGGCCGCGGGTTTTAAGCCACGCCGCCGTCAATTGCCGGAAGCGGCCGGCCATGTCGGCAATCGCTTCCTCGTCGTTCATGCCGCCCGAAAGCCATGCACGGGCCGCGTCGGAGAAGATGGTCCGCCCGACGGCGAAACCCTTGACCGAAGGGGCCGCCAGCGTCGCCTCGAAGCTGCGGATCAGTTCCTCTGCCGGCGCCTCCAGGCCGAGCAGCACGATACCGCGGCACAATGGATCATTTTTGGCGATCACGGCATCGATTTTTTTCCAGGCAGCGGCCGATTCCTGCGGCTCCAGCTTCCACCAGTCCGGCTTGATGCCGAGCGCATAGAGCTCTTCCATGGCAGTCGGGATGGTGTCGTCGGTCAGGGGACCGTTCTTGCTCGCGATGATCTCGACCAGAAGCTCCCGCCCGACCTTGCGTGCGGCTTCAAACAGCGTCCGCAGCTTCTCCTGCTGCTCCGCCTTCAAATCCTGCGGATCGTCCGGATGGTAGAAGCACAGGCATTTGATGCAGTGATGGAGCGGCCATTCGACGAGCTGCGAACCGATATCCTGGCTGAACTCGAATTTCAGCGGCTTTGATCCCGGCAACTCCACAGGGCGGCCGATCCACGAAAAATTCTTGGTGGCGGCATCGAAGAAAGCATCACGCCCGAAGCGCTCATCGATCAGCATGCCGTAGCCCGGCCGGCCGTCCGCTACCCGTGCCGCTGCCTCGACGGCGAGCCGCTTGAAGGCGACGATCTTCTCGTGGCCAAGGCCCAGTTCATCACAGACGCTGACGAGCTGTGAGCGATGATCGATCGCCAGCGCCATCAGCAGCGGGATCTCGTCGGCGCGGCGGGTCGTCGCCCAATGGATGTGATTGATCGCCTCGTCCTTGCGCAGCGCGCGATGCTTGCTGCCGGTCTTCAGGAAGAAGTCGAGTTCCGCCCAGGTCGGATATTCCGGAGAGCAGAGCAGGCGGGAAACGGCAAAGGCGCCGCTGGCATTCGCCCAGGTGGCGCAGGTCTTCAGCGGCTCGCCGCGCAGATAGCCGCGCAGGAAGCCGGACATGAAGGCGTCGCCCGCGCCGAGAACATTGAACACCTCGATCGGGAAACCCTGGCCGACGATGCCGGCTTCCAGATCGTCCGAGATCGCGCCTTCATAGACGATGCAGCCCATGGCCCCGCGCTTCAGCACGATGATCGCGGACGAGAGGCGGCGGATTTCCTTCAAGGCGCCGAGTACGTCGTCGGCGCCAGAGGCGATCATGATTTCTTCTTCCGTGCCGACGATTAGATCGCAATCCGGCAGCGTCTCTTTCATCTTGGATGAGACGCGGTCAGATTTCACATAGCGCTCGAAACCTTCGGCGTGGCCGGCAAGGCCCCAGAGGTTCGGCCGGTAGTCGATATCGAAGATCACCCTGCGGCCGTTCGCTCTAGCGATGCGGATCGCCTTGCGCTGTGCCGCCTCGGTATTGGGCTTGGAAAAATGCGTGCCGGATACGAGTACGGCGCCGGAGGACTTGATGAAGTTCTCGTCGATATCATCTTCGTTCAGCGCCATGTCGGCGCAGTCGGAACGGTAGAAGATCATCGGCGAGACGCCTTCGGCCTCGACAGCCAGAAGCACCAGCGCCGTCAACCGCTCCTTGTCCGTGGCGATCCCGTCGACTGCCACGCCTTCACGGGCCGATTGTTCGCGGATGAAGCGACCCATCTGCTCGTCGCCGACGCGGGTGATGAGGCCGGATTTCAGGCCGAGCCGCGCAGTACCGATGGCGATATTGGCCGGGCAGCCGCCGACAGACTTGGCGAAGGAGGCGATGTCCTCAAGTTTCGAGCCGATCTGCTGGCCGTAAAGGTCGACGGAGGACCGGCCGATGGTGATCACATCGAGTTTCGTCTCCGGCTCGGCGCCAGGATTGTCGTGTGCCATGATGTCCTCCCGTCGGGGCATGACCTCTTTTGCTTTTCAGCCTGCGCCGAGATCATGCATTATTGAAAGTGCCGGTGTTAGTTTCGTCCCGGTTGCTGTGGATCGACCGGCCATCTCCTGCAGCCGTGATCCCGGTTGTAATGAAACATTGGTTCCGATATTTTGTCAATTCGGAATGTTTATTCCATTTTCGTTTTATCGGTTTTTGTCGCACCTTTTCGCCGGCGCTCGGCGATGGCGACGGGAAAGGCCATGATAAGCGCCATGGATGCCGACAGAGAGCGGAAACCGGCAAAATCGGCCTCCGCCACTTCAAACCAGTAATCCGAGCAAGCGGTAAGCGGAGAGAAGGCCGAATCGGTGATGGCGATGACCGGAACGTTGCGCGCGGCGAGGTCCTGCGCCTGCGCCAGGCTGTCGGCGGCATAGGGCGAGAAGCTCGCAGCGATCGCCGCGTCCTTCTCGGTGGCGAAGCGGGTGATTTCGCCGTCGATGCCGTTGGGGGAAGCGACGATCTGATGGCGGATATTCAGCTTGGAAAAAGCGTATGTCATATGCGCCGTCAGCGGATAGGATCGGCGCTTGGCAATGAGATAGATCGTTTCGGCGGCGGCAAGCACATCGACGGCCTTGGCGAAGGTGTCGGTCTCGATGGTTGCGGCGAGCTTGTTGACGGACTGGCTTGCCGCAGACAGGAAGCCTGAGAGAATGCTGGCCTCTTCATTTTCGACGCCGGAGCGTTCAAGCGTAACCAGTCGCTCCTCATAGCTCAGCGTTCGGTCACGGAGCCGCTCGCGGAAGATGCTCTGGAGGTCTGAGAAGCCTTCATAGCCGAGGTGATGGGCGAGGCGCACCAGCGTCGAAGGTTGCACCTCGGCCGCGGCTGCAATGCTGGCCGTCGTGCCGAAGGCGATCTCATCGGGATTGCTGAGCGCGAAAGCGGCGACCTGGGCCAGACGCTTCGGCATGGCATTCTTGCGCTCTATGATGGTACTGCGCAGACTTTCGAAGTCACGCGGTACCTTGGTTTGCGTCTCGATAGTGTTATCCATGCGCCGCCCTTTAGCTTCCCCAACACCCACAATGAAACAAATATTCCATATTCGCAACGATACCGGATTTTGAATCATTCAGCACGAATAATTTTAAGATTATGATTTTAATCATATAAATATGGATTCTCGCCTTTGGAAGAGATTGCGAGGCCATGGGGGCGCTTGTCAAAACGGTCTAAATATTCCAAAAATCCCTGACTGCGGGAGCGGATTTGAGGAGGATGGGCAAATGAAGCCATTGGGCGTTGGATTGATCGGCACCGGTTATATGGGCAAATGCCATGCGCTGGCATGGAATGCGGTCAAGACTGTATTCGGTGATGTCGCGCGGCCACGCCTGGTGCATCTCGCCGAAGCCAATGCCGATCTGGCAAAGGCGCGCGGCGATGAATTCGGCTTCGAAAAGGCGACGGCCGACTGGCGCGCGCTCGTTGCAGATCCTGAGGTCGACGTCGTCTCCGTCACGACCCCCAATCAGTTCCATCCGGAAATGGCGATCGCGGCGCTTGAAGCCGGCAAGCATGTCTGGTGCGAAAAGCCGATGGCGCCCTCCTATGGCGATGCCGAGCGTATGCTGGCGGCCGCCAGGACTTCCGGCAAAGTCGCCATCCTCGGCTACAATTATATCCAGAACCCGGCGATGCGGCACATCAAGGCGCTGATTGCCGAAGGCGCCATCGGCGCGGTCAATCACGTCCGCGTCGAGATGGACGAGGATTTCATGGCCGATCCGAACGGCCTCTTCTATTGGAAGAGCGAGCTTGCCTCTGGCTACGGCGCTCTCGATGACTTTGCCGTGCATCCGCTTTCGCTGCTCTGGTTCCTCTTCGGTCATGTGGAGGCCGTCATTACGGATATGGTGAAGCCCTATGCCGAGCGGCCGCTGAAGGATGGCGGTCGCCGCACCGTCGAGAATCACGATCTCGCTAATGTGCTGATGCGCCTTGGCGGCGGCATTTCCGCCGTGCTCATGGCCAATCGCTCGGCCTGGGGCCGCAAGGGGCGGATAGCCCTGCAGATTTTCGGCTCCAAGGGTTCGATCTCTTACGATCAGGAGCGCATGAACGAGTTCGAGCTCTATCAGGCCGAGGGCAGGGATAGCGAGCAGGGTTTCCGCAAGGTGCTGGCCGCACCCGCCCATAAGCCCTACGACCGCTTCATCCCGGCACCCGGCCATGGCCTCGGCTTCAACGACCTGAAGATCATCGAATGCCGCGAGCTGATTCGCGCCATATCGGGAGATGCTGCGTCAGTCGTGGCTTTCAAAGATGGTCTGCGCATCGAGAAATCGGTGCATGCGATGGCGCAATCCTTCCACGAGCGTCGCTGGGTCGAAATATCAGGCTGAGCCTTTCGGCCTAATTTTTTCCCGATCCGGGGTGCAGGGTCAGTCATGATTGACGCTTGCAAGTGCAAGCGTTACCCCTGAAGCCCATAGGCGTCCTCCACATCGCGCGGGGATCGCTATAATAACAATGGAGTACGGATCGTGACGGGCAGATTGGTCATTGTCGGGGCCGGGCAGGCGGGTTTTGCGCTTGCAGCCAAATTGCGTGGGCTGGGCGATTCCAGGCCGATCACCATCGTCGGAGCCGAGGAAAACCTTCCCTATCAGCGCCCGCCACTGACCAAGAAGTACCTGCTTGGCGAAATGACCTTCGATCGCCTGCTGTTCCGGCCCGAGCATTGGTATGCCGACAATAATGTCGAGATCCGCGTCTCCACCTGGGTGGAACAGATCGATCGGGCGGCAAAGCAGATCGTCATGCAAGACGGTTCGAGGCTGGATTATGAGACGCTGGCGCTCGCGACGGGCTCGACGCCGCGGCGTCTGCCGCCTGCCGTCGGTGGTGCGCTGGAGGGTGTCTATCTCGCTCGTGACAAGCGCGATGCTGATCTCCTGGCCGGCGAGATGCGCCCCGGACGCCGGGTGCTCATCATCGGCGGCGGCTATATCGGGCTGGAAGCGGCCGCCGTTGCGCGCCATCGTGGCCTCGAGGTGACCCTGATCGAGATGGGTGACAGAATTTTGCAGCGCGTGGCTGCCAAGGAAACGGCCGATATCTTCAGGGCCATTCACCAGAAGCATGATGTGGTCATTCGCGAGAAGATCGGGCTGAAACAGCTCATCGGCCGCAATGGTCATGTCGCGGCGGCGGAATTGTCCGATGGCTCGACCATCGATGTCGATTTCGTCGTCGTCGGCATCGGCGTCGCCCCGAATGACCGGCTCGCCAAGGAAGCCGGTCTTGAGGTCGGCAATGGCATTGTCGTTGATTCGTTCGCGCGCACCTCCGATCCCTCTATTTTCGCCATGGGCGATTGCGTCGAACTCCCATGGGAGGGCGGCCGCATCCGGCTCGAATCCGTGCAGAATGCCGTCGACCAGGCGGAAGCTGCGGCGGGAATCATAGCCGGCAACGAAAAGGCCTATGATCCGAAACCCTGGTTCTGGTCGGATCAATATGACGTGAAGCTGCAAATCGCCGGGTTCAATCTCGGTTATGACGAGACGCTGCTGCGCCCCGGCATGCGCGAGGGGGCTGCGTCCATATGGTATTTCAAGCAGGGCCGCTTTATCGCCGTCGACGCCATTAACGACGCAAAGGCCTATGTTACCGGCAAGAAGCTGCTGGAAACCGGCGCCAATCCATCTAGGGATATCCTTGCCGACCCGGCCGCCGACTTGAAGCAATTGCTGGTTTGATATGAGTTTTCGAGTCGGCCGGACCATGCGCCGGCCGACAATCGCTCGTTGCTTATTCATGGAAAGAACGGGCACAACAGCGAAAAAGCGCTTGCGTCGATAAATGAATGGCCCTATCAGGGCCGCACCGGAGAGGTGGCCGAGTGGTCGAAGGCGCTCCCCTGCTAAGGGAGTATACCAGAAATGGTATCGTGGGTTCGAATCCCATCTTCTCCGCCATCCTGAAATCATTAGCAGATAGTGATGGCATTTCCGCAGGCGACACCTGTCGCGTTCGCTTCACATCCCTGATGGCCTCTTTGATGGCTTGCACCGCGGCCACCCAGCTCCTCCGAATCCGCAGCGATGTCCGCGATATTGCCGCTCGAGTGGTGGGCTCGATGGGTTTCTTCCGAATCGATGGGGCGAATCATTTAGGTACGTGCATCGATTTGAGACAGCCGGCGGCACGGATCATCCGCCGCTCCTGCCGGGTGGCGCGATGCGAAATGCCCAAAATCACCCGCAAGCCATCTTGAAAACCCCGAAATCGCCGCAGGCCGGCCACTTTGTCGCTCCGATGTATTTCTTGCGCTTTAGTTGAGGCACATTTCTAAGTGGTCGTAGATTAAGGACTTTCTTAATAGAACCTAAATAATTGCGGCGCCTGTGTTGCTGACTTGTGTCCTTTCAGCAACAGGACTTGCGGAAGGCTTACGCAAATCCCCCTTTCCGTGAAGATGTCGATTGCGTGACAGTGCGCGTCTTGTATTTTCAATCTCGGAAGCGAGGGCGATTGATCGTCCACTTCTTGAAACGCGAGGATGGGACAGGGAATACCTTCGGGTAGTTCTCATTCTTGATAAAAACTTTGACTGGAGGTCAATATGAACATCAAGAGCCTTCTCTTGGGCTCCGCTGCTGCGCTCGTGGCAGTTTCCGGCGCTCACGCGGCTGACGCCATTGTCGCTGCTGAGCCGGAGCCGTTGGAATATGTTCGCATCTGCGACGCATATGGTGCTGGTTACTTCTTCATCCCGGGCACGGAAACCTGCCTCAAGATCGGTGGTAAGGTTCGTACCGAAGGTGAATGGTACGATGCCTACAACCCGAACTCTCGTTTGGGCACGCTCTGGCACACCCGCGCTGAGCTTCGCCTGCAGACGGCAACCGACACCGAATATGGCCCGCTGAAGACCAACACTGAAATTCGTTGGGACTGGAACGACGGCGGCTCCACGGGCACCAACCTGCTGCACGCCAGCATCAGCCTCGGCGGCTTCACCGTTGGTAAGGAAGACTCGGAGTTCAACGTATTCACCGGTTATGCCGGCGACGTCATCAACGACGACGTGATCTATGACGGCCCGTACGAACTGAACCAGATCACCTACAACTACGATGCCGGCAACGGCTTCACGGCTGTGATCTCGCTCGAAGACAGCAACTCTGGCAAGGGCGCTACCGGCGCTAACGGCGAAGACAGCTCCGATCACTATGCTCCTGACGTTGTTGCCGGTCTCGGCTACAAGGTTGGCGCTTGGGGCTTCAAGGTCGTTGGCGGTTACGACTCGATCGTCAAGCAGGGCGCCATCAAGGCTCGCGTCGATGCCGACTTCGGCGTATTCTCGGCCTTCTTGATGGGTGGCTGGAACACCGACGGCGACAAGCTCAACAAGTACGCCGGCGCGAACGGTGCTGGCGACGCAGCTGGTATCGGCTGGGGCGACTGGGCAGTTTGGGGCGGCGCAAGCGTTCCGATCAACGAAAAGCTGAAGTGGAACCTCCAGCTCGCCTATACCGACTCGAAGATCTTCGCCGCTACGACGAACCTCACGTTCAACCCGGTTAAGAACCTGACCATCCGTCCGGAAGTTTCCTACACCAACTGGGACTCCATCAATCAGGACCAGTGGGCTGGTATCCTCCGCTTCGAGCGCGCATTCTAATCTGATCTGACTTCGGTCATTTGAGATTTTCACTATAGTGATGGAAAGCCCGGCCACTGGCCGGGCTTTCTATTTTTGCGAGTATCGACAGGTTAATGCGTAGTCTCGCTGGTGCTTAGTATATTTTATCGCGAATGCTACCTTAGGGTTCTTTGTATTTTTAAAGTAATCATAAGTAGATTTCGGTTTCTGGCATATTGATGACATGACATTTTTGCGACGTGATTTTTGTGCAACGCACCTTTTGAAACAACCGTCACAATTGTTCATAGTTTATCTCTGATATTGCTCTGAAAAAAACGATCTGTAGGTTCCAAATCGGAAGCAAGGCTTAGTGTCTTGGTTCTCCCAGATCAGGGGTCAACTTAAAACCGGGTGGGGTAGGGCGCGTCGATTTTCTCGGCGTGAATTCTCATACCTAATCGATATTGGAACTGGAGTTACTATGAACATCAAGAGCCTTCTTCTCGGCTCCGCTGCTGCGCTGGCAGCAGTATCCGGTGCTCATGCTGCCGACGCGATCGTCGCTGCTGAGCCCGAGCCGATGGAATACGTCCGCATCTGCGATGCCTATGGCGCTGGCTACTTCTTCATCCCCGGCACTGAAACCTGCCTCAAGATCGGCGGCATGGTCCGTACCGAAGGTGGCTGGTACAATGCCTACAACCCGGGCCCTGGCGGCAACCGCGGTACCTACTGGCATACCCGCGCTCAGCTGAGCATCGACACCGCGACCGACACCGAATACGGTCCGCTGAAGACCGACACCGTCTATCGTTTCGATTGGAACGACGGCGGCTCCACCACCCCGAAGCTGCTCTGGGCCAATATCAGCCTCGGCGGTTTCCTCGTCGGTAAGCAGGACTCGCAGTACAACCTGTACACCGGCTACGCCGGCGACGTCATCAACGACGACGTGATCTATGACGGTCCGTACGAACTCAACCAGTTGACCTACAACTACGACGCAGGCAACGGCTTCACGGCTGTCGTCTCGCTCGAAGACAGCAACTCGGGTTCGGATTCGACGACTTACAGCGGCGCTTGGGTACAGTCCAAGGCTAATCACTACGCTCCGAACGTTGTAGCCGGTGCTGGTTACAAGGTTGGCGGCTTCGGCTTCAAGATCGTCGGCGGTTACGACTCGATCGTTGAAGAAGGCGCCATCAAGGCTCGTATCGATGCCGACTTCGGCTTCATGACGGCCTTCTTGATGGGCGGCTGGAACACCAATGGCGACAAGCTCAACCAGTATGCTGGCTCGAACCTGAATGCATCGGCTTGCCCGGCTAACCGTGGCGATCTCTGCGGCTGGGGTGACTGGGCTGTCTGGGGTGGCGTTGGCGTTCCGATCAACGAAAAGCTGAAGTGGAACCTCCAGCTCGCCTACACCGACTCGAAGATTTTCGAAGCCACGACGAACCTCAAGTTCACGCCGGTCAAGGGCTTCCTGGTCGAGCCGGAAGTTACCTACACCAACTTCGATTCTGTGAACCAAGATCAGTGGGCTGGTATCCTGCGCTTCCAGCGCAGCTTCTAATTCGGTTCGCCGAACGAGTTTGACAAATCTTCCGATCTGACCTCCGATCGGAAGAGGAAAGGCCCGGTTTCCCAACCGGGCCTTTTGCTTTGCCTAGATATCGAGTGGCGAGAGCGCTTTCGGTCAAAACTCCGATATGAAAGACCGGATCGCATCCGGAATATCGGCGAGATGCAGAATGGGGGCATGACCTTGCCCTCTCGCGATCTTGATGACCATGCCCGGATGGCGGCTTGCCATCTCATCCGTGGTGCTCTGGACCAGAAGCTTCGAGTTTTCGCCGCGAATCACCATCAGCGGGATATCCTGAAACCCTTGGAATTGCGGCCAGAGGTCCGGAATCGGCGCCTCCAGATCGAGCGCCTGCATCTGCGCGGCGATGGCGGGATCGTAGTCGGGAACCGGCTTGCCGTCGCGAGGCGCATAGATTGCAAAAGCCATATCCCGCCAGTCGTCTTCGCTGAGCGCACTGAAGGCGCTTCCGTGATTTTCCCGCAGGATTTCGACCGCATCGTCCCAATCGGAAGGCTTCTTGTCCCGGTTGAGATAATCGCGAATATCCGCCAGTCCCCGCTTTTCCAATACCGGGCCGATATCGTTGAGTATGACCGCCTTCAGGATGTCGGGACGGCTCGCTGCGATGACATGCAGGACCAAGCCGCCGCGCGATGTACCGATGAAGATGGCGTGTGGCAGCGCAAGCGCGGAGCAGACCGTCAGCACGTCCTGGGCCTCAACCACGAGATTGTAATGGGACTTGTCCGCATCCCATTCCGATGCTCCCCGTCCGCGGGCGTCGAGCGTGATCACCCGGCGCGGATTGGCCGCATCCCGTGACAGAAGCAGCGCCAGCTGATGAAAATCCCTCGAGTTGCGCGTCAGCCCCGGTAGGCAAAAGATGGCGGGCCGCATCCCGGTCGCTGCTTCGTCGCCGACATAGTCGCGGACATGAAGCTTCAGCCCGTCCGCGGCCGGTATCGTCCTGGCAAGGAAACCGCTTTCATCATCGCTGCGCATGCGTCATCCCTCGTGCTTGAAATATCACGCGGGATGTAACGTCATTTTCCGAGGCCGCACAACCGCATTGCCCGCCTAGAGCATGTCGCGCAAAAGTGCGCAGCGGTTTTGCGACAACGATATGCGAAAAATCAAGAGCTTAAAGCGCAAGGAGCGAATCTTGGAGATCGCGACGCGCTTTTAGCCGCGGCCGCTGACCAGATCGTGTACGATGTCGGCCTTCTGTCCGAGCCGTGCCTTGTAGACCTGATAGTTTTCCATCACCCGCTGCACATAGTTGCGGGTCTCGGGGAAGGGGATGCGTTCGATCCAGTCGATTACGTCGTCGAGCGATTTGCCGCGCGGATCGCCGTAGCGGCCGATCCATTCCGGCACTTTGTTCGGCCCGGCATTGTAGGCAATGAAGGTGAGTATGTAAGATCCGCCGAACGTATCGATCTGTTCGCCGAGATAGTGGGCACCGAGCGTGGCGTTGTAGCCGGCATCCTGCGTCAGCTTGTCGGCGGAGTAGGACATGCCGTGCCGACCGGCAACGGCCTTTGCCGTCTTCGGCAGCAATTGAAGCAGGCCGCGGGCATTGGCGGAGGAAACGGCAGCCGGATTGAAGGCGCTCTCCTGCCGGGCAATGGCATAGGCGAGCGCCTTGCCGGAGCCTGAAATATTGGCATTGTCCGGAATGACGCCGATCGGGAAGGCGAGCGCTGCGACGTCGACGCCGCGTCCATAGGCGATCTTGCCGATCTGCAGCGAAAGCTGGTGATTGCCGGAGCGCTCGGCCCGGGCAGCCAGCAAGGCAACCTCGCCGGGGCTATCAAGCTGTTTTGCCAGGGCGCGGTAGAGCGCATCGGCACGCCAGCCGTGTCCAGCGGCCTCAAGCCGCGAAATTGCCTGGACGGCCTCGCGGTCCTGGAAGCGCTGGCGATCCGTCCCCGACGGCGAGGGATAGGTCACGTTCAGGGTGCGGCGACCAAGCTTCTCGGCGGCGAGCTGACCGTAGAAGGTGCTCGGATAGGAGGCGGCCTTCGCATAGAAATCGGCAGCCTTGCCGGGGCCGCCGGCCTCGGCGGCGCGGCCGAGCCAGTACCAGCCGCGCGATTGCGAGATCGGCCCGTTCGATACCTGCAGGATCTTGCGGAAATGGATCGCGGCGTTCGTACCGTCCTGCAGGCCGCGCAGAGCGTACCAGCCGGCATGGAATTCGGCCTCGCCGACATCCTGCGGGCTTTCCGCGACGCTGGCATCGACGATGCGGTAGGCGGACTTGAAATCGCCCTGATCCACCAGGCCGCGGCTGACGATGCGCTGCTCGCTCCACCACGCGCCGGGGCTGACGAGCACACTGCGATCCTTCGGCATTTGCGCCAGTAGGTTAGCGGCGTCGTCATATCTGTTCTGGCGGCGCAGGTTTTCGATCCGCATGAAGAGATAGGCGGGGTCCTTGCGCCACTGCGCGTCGACGGCTGTTATCAGTCCGTCCGCCTTCGGCGAGCGGTCGTTGACTGCGGCCCAGGCCTTGTAGAGCGACTGCGCCCTGCCGAGATCGCCGAAGCGCTTGGCTTGGGCGGTTCGGTCGCGGTAAAGGAGGTAATCCATGCGCGCCTTGTGATCGGCAGGCGAAAGCAGGCTTGGGAACTCGGCTAGGATCTTGTCCTCGAGAGACTTGTCCAGCGGTTCGTTGCGCCAGATCTTGCGGATCAGAGCTCCCGCCCGTGCCGACGAGCCACGTGCCATCAGCGCGCGAGAGAGGATGATGCTGCCTTCCACGGTCTCCGGCTGGGTGTTGCCGAACGCGGCAAGCACCTGATCCGTCGCCGGGTTTTCATTGTAGAGTGCCCGTTCGGAATTGGCCCGCAAACTGCCGAGCCCCGGCCAGCCGACAAGCTCGCGGGCGGCAGCGGCAATTTCCCCGGAAGGAATGCCCGGCTGGCCCGAAGTGGCGATCGCCCAAGTCAGGATATGGCGATCGAGCGTACCTTCTCCCATGCTATTGCGGATGGCGAGCGCCTGCATCGGGTTCTTGTTCGAAAGGGCGTCGAGACCTGCCTTCAGATCGCCGCTGACTGGCAGAACGGCGCCATTGCGCGGGATGGCGGCCGTGCTCATCGGGTCCGTCGCCATGGCGACGTCGGCGCGTGCTGGTGCCTGCTGGCTGGTAAGCTGCGAGGCAACCGCCCCCCAGGCAACCGCCAAGCCCACCGCGGTCCAGATCATGACGGGTTTCTTCATTCGGCTACTCACAAAACAAATAAGCCCTTTCCATTTGCCAAATGCTATATTAACGAAACCTTACCGGTGGTCCGAATTTCAATCAATTATGATATCGGAAACTGCCCTCTACCATTCAAAGCGTGCTTGTCGCCGTCAAGCCGGCGCTTTATGGTGCGCGGATTCATAACCATGGATTGCGGCTGAAGCATGAAGGCAGCGCCGCTAGGAGACTTGTATGTTCCAGGGGTCCATTCCCGCACTCGTTACGCCCTTTACTGACACCGGCAAGGTGGATGAGGCTTCCTTCGCCTCACATGTCGACTGGCAGATAAAAGAGGGCAGCAAGGGATTGGTGCCGGTGGGCACGACGGGCGAATCTCCGACCCTGTCGCATGATGAGCACAAGCGCGTCGTCGAGCTCTCCATCGAGATTGCCAACAAGCGTGTGCCGGTGATGGCGGGAGCGGGTTCCAACAATACCCGCGAGGCGATCGAACTGGCGCAGCACGCCGAAAAGGTCGGCGCCGATGCGGTTCTGGTCGTGACGCCCTACTACAACAAGCCGACCCAGAAGGGCCTTTACGCGCATTTCGCGGCCGTTGCGGAAGCCGTGAAATTGCCGATCTATATCTACAACATTCCCGGTCGCTCGGTGGTCGACATGTCGCCGGAGACGATGGGCGCGCTCGCGAAATCCTATTCCAATATCGTCGGCGTCAAGGATGCAACCGGCAAGATCGAGCGCGTATCCGAGCAGCGCATCAGCTGCGGTCGCGATTTTCGCCAGCTTTCGGGCGAAGATGCCACCGCGCTCGGCTTCAATGCCCATGGCGGTATAGGCTGCATCTCGGTCACGGCCAACGTCGCGCCGCGACTGTGCGCCGAATTCCAGGCGGCGACGCTGGCCGGCGATTATGCCAAGGCTCTGGAATATCAGGATCGTCTGATGCCGCTGCACAAGGCGATCTTCCTGGAGCCGGGCCTCTGTGGCGCCAAGTATGGTCTTTTCCGCCTTGGCCGCATGAGCCGCAACGTGCGGTCGCCGCTGCTGTCGACCCTGGAGCCGGGCACGGAGGCTGCGATTGATGCAGCCATGCGCCATGCCGGCATTTTGAACTGACGGCATTTTGCGCCTGTTGCCGAACTCTGCAAGGCCGCTCTCTTCACAAGGAGGGCGGTCTCGCTTATTTAGGGGGCAGGAACGCAGCGCATCTCTGGTTGCTGCCGAAATGACGCAAGAAAAGAAGAAGAATCATGGCACCCAAAGGCAGCCAGCGCGTAGTGAACAGGGTCGTGGCGGAAAACCGCAAAGCTCGCTTCAACTACGAGATCATTGATACCTATGAGGCGGGGCTCGTGCTGATGGGCACTGAGGTCAAGTCGCTGCGCGAGGGCAAGGCCAATATCGCCGAGTCCTATGCTTCGGATGAAGGTGACGAGATCTGGCTGATCAATTCCTATCTGCCGGAATACCTGCAGGCGAACCGCTTCAATCACGAGCCGCGTCGCCGACGCAAGCTATTGCTGTCCAGCCGCGAAATCGGCCGGCTGCGTTCTGCCATCAATCGCGAAGGCATGACGCTGGTGCCGTTGAAGATCTATTTCAACGACCGGGGCCGCGCAAAGCTCGAATTGGCGCTCGCCAAGGGCAAGAAGCTGCACGACAAGCGCGAATCCGAGAAGGAACGCGATTGGAACCGGCAGAAGAGCCGCCTGCTGAAGGATAATGGCTGACGCGCATCGCGGTCGCTCGGATGGGCTTCCGACGCTTTAGATCATCGATTTCCCGTGCGTTGGCGCGGTAAAGCCGCCGTGCACCTGTTGTCGACTGATCTCAGTGCTCGTCGGAATCGGCGGTGGCGTGAGTTGGCTCGACGTTGCGTGGCGTGCGCTCCGAGGCTTCCCTGCCGATCTCGGCCTTCAGCGATACGAGATCGATGAAATGGTCAGCCTGCCGGCGCAGGTCGTCGGCGATCATCGGCGGTTGAGTGGCCATGGTCGAGATGACCGAGACCTTTCGTCCGCGGCGCTGAAGGGCTTCCACCAGGGTGGTGAAGTCGCCGTCGCCCGAAAAGATCACCAGATGATCGACGGTCTCGGATTGCTCCATGGCATCGATCGCCAGTTCTATGTCCATGTTGCCCTTGATCTTGCGGCGCCCCATGGAATCGGTGAATTCCTTCGCCGGCTTGGTGATGACCTTGTAGCCGTTATAGTCGAGCCAATCGATCAGCGGACGGATCGAGGAGTACTCCTGATCTTCGATAAGGGCCGTATAGTAATAGGCGCGCAGGAGATATCCGCGTTTCTGAAATGCTTTCAGGAGCTTACGGTAATCGATATCGAAACCGAGGCTCTTGGATGCAGCGTAGAGATTGGCGCCATCTATAAAGAGTGCAATTTTTTCGCGTGGGTCAAACATCGCTTACATATCCACTGTTATAAAAACGTAATCACTTCATTCAAAGGCTAGCTAAAACAATGCCTTGCAGGGCGCTGCAGAATAATTCGTATTACTTTATGAATTATTCATATAATCGAGATTTAGGGCACGAAATGCGATATTCCAAGCAACCAAGGGTAGAAATAGCGAATTGACTGGACTAATTTTAACACTTCTAAGACGGGGTGCGAAGGCACTCAATCAGGAAAAACTTGAATTTGCCATCGTTTGCTTGTATCGGCGTGCTACTCCGAGACATGATGACGACATCACGACCGCAAAGGACAGGCAATGGCCCGTGTCACAGTAGAAGATTGCATTGATAAAGTTGAGAACCGGTTCGAGCTCGTGCTGCTCGCCAGCCACCGCGCCCGCCTGATTTCGCAGGGCTCCTCGATCACCATCGATCGCGACAACGACAAGAACCCGGTCGTCGCGCTGCGCGAAATCGCCGACGAGACGCTGTCGCCTGACGATCTCAAGGAAGACCTGATCCATTCGCTGCAGAAGCACGTCGAAGTGGACGAGCCCGAGCCCGATCCGGCAAGCCTCATTGCAGCCGGCGCTTCCGCCACCAGCGAAGAGGAAGAAGACCTGCCGGAAACCGTCACTTTCGACCAGATGTCGGAAGAGGAACTGCTGGCCGGTATCGAAGGCCTTGTTCCGCCGGAAAAAAGCGACGATTACTGATCGTCGAGCTTGATGCTCCGGGCAGGAGCGATATGATGGCAAGATGCGTGCGCCGGTCACATGACTGGCGCGCTTTTGTTTTTGCGGGAGTAGCTTTGGAATGATGCGGCAATACGAGCTTGTTGAGCGCGTGCAGAAATACAAGCCAGATGCCAACGAAGCTCTCCTCAACAAAGCCTATGTCTATGCGATGCAGAAGCATGGCCAGCAGAAACGTGCCAGCGGCGATCCCTATATTTCCCATCCCCTCGAAGTTGCTGCCATCCTGACAGATATGCGTCTGGATGAATCGACCATCGCGGTCGCTCTTCTCCATGACACGATCGAGGATACGACGGCCACGCGCGCCGAAATCGACGAGATGTTCGGCGAGGATATCGGCCGCCTGGTCGAGGGCCTGACGAAGATCAAGAAGCTCGACCTCGTCACCAAGAAGGCCAAGCAGGCGGAAAACCTGCGCAAGCTGCTTCTCGCCATCTCAGACGACGTGCGCGTGCTTCTCGTCAAGCTCGCCGACCGCCTGCACAATATGCGCACGCTCGATCACATGTCGCCGGAAAAGCGCGCCCGCATTTCCGAGGAGACGATGGAAATCTATGCGCCGCTCGCCGGCCGCATGGGTATGCAGGATATGCGCGAGGAGCTGGAAGAGCTTTCCTTCCGCCATATCAACCCGGAAGCGCATGACACCGTCACCAAGCGGCTTGAGGAGCTTTCCCGCCGCAACGAGGGGCTCGTCAAGAAGATCGAGACCGAGCTGCGCGATCTGCTCGTCGCCAACGGTCTTGCCAACGCTATGGTCAAGGGCCGCCTGAAGAAGCCTTATTCTGTCTTCCGCAAGATGCAGTCGAAGTCGCTCTCCTTCGAGCAGCTTTCCGATGTCTACGGCTTCCGTCTCCTCGTCGACGATATCCCGTCCTGCTACCGGGCGCTCGGTATCGTGCATACACGCTGGCGCGTCGTTCCCGGCCGTTTCAAGGACTATATTTCGACGCCGAAGCAGAACGACTATCGCTCGCTGCATACGACCATCGTCGGTCCTTCGAGCCAGCGCATCGAGCTGCAGATCCGCACGAAGCGTATGCATGAGATCGCCGAATTCGGCATCGCCGCCCACACGCTCTACAAGGACGGCACCAACGGCAATGGCGAAACCGACCTGGCGTCGCGCGAAAGCAACGCCTATTCCTGGCTGCGCCACACCATTGAGGCGCTGGCCGAGGGCGACAGCCCGGAAGAATTCCTCGAGCACACCAAGCTCGAACTGTTTCAGGATCAGGTCTTCTGCTTCACGCCCAAGGGCAAGCTGATTGCCCTGCCGCGCGGCGCAACGCCGATCGATTTCGCCTATGCCGTCCACACCAATATCGGCGACACCACGGTCGGCGCCAAGATCAACGGCCGTATCATGCCGCTGGTAACGCGTCTGAACAACGGTGATGAAGTCGAGATCATCCGCTCGGGCGTGCAGGTGCCGCCGGCCGCCTGGGAAGAAATCGTCGTGACCGGCAAGGCGCGCGCCGCCATTCGCCGCGCCACCCGCCTTGCCATCCGCAAGCAATATGCCGGCCTCGGCCACCGCATTCTGGAACGCACCTTCGAGCGTGCCGGCAAGGTCTTCTCGCGCGATGCGCTGAAGCCGGCCCTGCATCGCCTCGGCCAGAAGGACGTCGAGGATGCGATCGCCGCCGTCGGACGAGGCGAGATGTCGTCGCTCGATGTCCTGCGCGCTGTCTTTCCCGATCATCAGGACGAGCGTGTGACCGTGAAGCCTGCCGGCGACGAGGGCTGGTTCAACGTGCGCAGCGCTTCCGGCATGATCTTCAAGATCCCCGGCAAGAACAAGGCTGATGTCTCCGACGGCGCTGATCTCGACGCGCCGCCGATCCGCGGCATCTCTGCCAATGTCGAGGTGCATTTCGCGCCGACGGGCGCCGTTCCGGGTGATCGCATCGTCGGCATCATGGAAAAGGGCAAGGGCATCACCATATATCCGATCCAGTCGCCGGTCCTGCAGCGCTTCGATGATGAGCCGGAACGCTGGATCGATGTGCGTTGGGATCTGGACGAGGCAAACAAGTCCCGGTTTGCCGCGCGTATCCTAATCAATGCTTTGAATGAGCCGGGCACGCTGGCGAAGGTGGCGCAGACCGTCGCCGACGTGGACGTCAACATTCGTGTGCTCAATACCGTCCGCGTCGCCGCCGATTTCACTGAGATGGCCCTCGATGTCGAAGTCTGGGATCTGCGCCAGCTCAATCAGGTGCTGGTCCAGCTCAAGGAGCTCGACTGCATCGCGACGGTGAAGCGCCTTTACGAGTGAGGTTGCACGACCTCACTCTCGATCCGGGGCGGGCTGCACATTTTGTGATCATTTTATGACCAAAAACGAGCAGCTTTCGGGATTGATATGCATAATACGCATGGCTGAGTGTATTTTCGAGCGGTGGTAATTAACCCTTGCCAGGCCTATCTTCTGGTCGTTGAAGAAACGAAACTGAGAAGAGAGAAGACAATGTTTACCCCGATCAAGAAAATCGCCCGCGCCCTGCGTGTCCCGAGTGTTGAAGAGCGCGAAATGGCTTACCTGAATGGTTCGCATGACCGTTTTGACCTTGAATATCGTCAGCGCCAGATCGACCGCGGCCTGTTCCGTATGCGTTAATCGCCTTTAATACTTTCAAGACCAGGAGGGGCGCGTCGTTGTTGCGCCCTTGGAGCATCCCGATCTTGCGGGATTGCTTCCCGCGAATGAAGAGGGCGCCCACTTTCTGCTGCCTGTGCAGCCGGCGTTCCAAAAAAGGGCCGTACTTTCGGTTCTTAATCAGTGCGTGATATGTTTGGCCGCTCTTGTCATGACGGCCCCCCTTGCACTAGATAAGCCGCATGCTATTTCGTCGCCGAAAACCACTGACATTCAAGGAAAAGTTGCGGGAACACCTTTGGCCCCGCAAGGGTTTCGTCCGCTCGTTTCAATATTTCGGCAAGCGCCTCGTTCGCCTTGCCGCTTCGCCGCATTCGGTTGCGGCCGGTTTTGCCGCGGGTATTGTCGTATCCTGGACGCCGTTCATCGGTGTGCATTTCGTGATGGCGATCGTCATCGCTTATCTGGTCGGCGGCAACGTCATCGCGTCGGCGCTCGGCTGTCTGGCGGCGGGCAACCCCATCACCTATCCCTTCATCTGGGCGCTCACGTGGGAAATCGGCCATCTGATCCTGTCGCGCGACAGCGGCGGACAGGGCGGCAGCATCGATCTGCCGGCATTGTGGCACAAGGGCGACCTCTCGCAGATCTGGGACCCCGTTTTGAAACCGATGCTGATCGGCGGCATTCCGCCTGCCATCGTGACCGGCGTGATCGTCTATGCGCTGACCTATTATGGCGTGAAGACGTTCAAGACGCGCCGCAAGGAGCGCCTGATGGAGCGCGCCCGCGAGCGGCTGGCGCTTGCCGAAAGCGCATCGAGCGTCTGACGGCCTGACCTCGTCCGGGCCGCCAGGAGGGCCTTCCCATGATTATCGGCATCGGCAGCGACCTCATCGACATCCGGCGGGTGGAAAAGACGATCGAGCGTTTCGGCGAGCGCTTCACCGAGCGCTGCTTTACTGACATCGAGCGGGCCAAGTCCGAGGGCCGCAAGAACAGAGCCGCCTCCTATGCCAAGCGCTTTGCCGCCAAGGAGGCCTGTTCCAAGGCCTTGGGCACCGGGCTTGCGCAGGGCGTCTTCTGGCGCGACATGGGTGTCGTCAACCTGCCAAGCGGCAAGCCGACGATGCAACTGACAGGCGGCGCCGCCGAAAGGCTGGCCGCCATGCTGCCAGCAAATCATCGCGCCGCCATTCATTTGACGATAACGGATGATTTTCCTCTTGCTCAGGCTTTTGTGATCATCGAGGCGCTGCCGATCGACGGCTGAATCTCCGCCGTGTGTTGCTTTTGGCGTCCGCGCCATTGCCGCGATGGTGTGAAGCGAGTAGACAGTGCCAGAATGCAAGTGCGCCGGTGGGGTGCGAAAAAGGAATAAGACTGCGTGTCCGAGAAAGCCGTAAAACAGCAGAACGCCCTGTGGGAGAACATCAAGGTCATCGTTCAGGCGCTTGTCCTGGCCATGATCATCCGCACGTTTCTCTTTCAGCCATTCACCATTCCGTCCGGCTCGATGATGCCGACGCTTCTTGTCGGCGACTATATCTTCGTCAACAAGTTCGCCTATGGCTATTCGAAATATTCGATGCCGTTCTCGCCGGATCTGTTCAGCGGCCGCATTTTCGGCAGCGAACCCCAGCGCGGCGATGTCGTGGTCTTCCGCTTCCCGCCCAATCCGGATGTCGACTATATCAAGCGCGTCATTGGCCTGCCCGGCGACCGCGTCCAGATGAAGAATGATATCCTCTATATCAATGGTCAGGCCGTGCCGCGCGAGCCGCATGGCACATTCGCGTCGGATTACAGCCAGGAGCCGGGCGACCATATTGCCGTCTACAGCGAGCGTCTGCCGGACGGCAAGGTCTATGACACGCTGGATCTTTCGCCGAACTCGCGTGGCGACAACACCCAGGAATATGTGGTTCCGCCGGGCCATTACTTCATGATGGGCGACAATCGCGACAATTCCGACGACAGCCGTTTCGATGTCGGCTATGTGCCGGCTGAGAATCTGATCGGCCGCGCCAGCATCATCTTCTTTTCGCTGGGTCACGACACCTCCTTCCGTGAAATCTGGAAGTGGCCGACCAACATGCGTTGGGATCGTATCTTCAAGGTTGTCGAATGACGAAGGCGCAGACGCTCTCCCAGGCGGATCGTGCCAGGCTTGAGGCTGTC
This sequence comes from Martinezella tropici, assembly GCA_000799755.1. Lineage (GTDB taxonomy): Bacteria > Pseudomonadota > Alphaproteobacteria > Rhizobiales > Rhizobiaceae > Rhizobium > Rhizobium tropici_A. The sequence goes on along the minus strand of JUHI01000001.1, from coordinate 294,340 downwards.
ATAGGCTACGAATTCGCCGAAAAGGAGCGTCTTGACCGGGCGCTGACACATGCCAGCGCCCGCACCCACAAGACGGGCAATTACGAGCGGCTGGAATTTCTCGGCGACCGGGTTCTTGGCCTGTGCATCGCAGAGCTGCTCTTCAAGACCTTCGGTGCGGCGACGGAAGGCGAGCTTTCGGTTCGCCTCAACCAGCTCGTCAGCGCTGAAACCTGCGCCGAAGTTGCGGATGAAATGGAACTGCATCTTTACATCCGCACGGGCGCCGATGTGAAGAAGCTGACCGGCAAGCGCATGCTCAACGTGCGCGCCGACGTCGTCGAAAGCCTGATTGCCGCGATTTATCTGGACGGCGGCCTTGAAGTGGCCCGGGCCTTCATCCTGCGATTTTGGGAGAGCCGCGCCATTCGGCCGGAAGGCGCGAGGCGCGACGCCAAGACGGAATTGCAGGAATGGGCACATGCGAAATTCGGCGTCACTCCGATCTATCGGGTTGATGATCGCAGCGGACCGGATCATGATCCTCGCTTCACGGTGACCGTGGAAGTAAAGGGAACGACGCCCGAGACGGGAATAGAGCGCTCCAAGCGTGCAGCCGAACAAGTGGCCGCGACGCGTATTCTGGAGCGCGAAGGTGTATGGCAGCCTCAATTGACTGAGAAGTAACTGCTAGAGCATGATGCCGAAAAGTGTCACGGGATTTCGCACGACATCATGCTCTACTTCTTTGAGTTTGGAGCGGATTCGGATTTTAGGTCAGTTCGATCTAAAATCATCCGACTCTAAGGAATGACGGAAAAAATGAGCAATCAGCAGGACACGCCCGCCGAAGACGGCGCGGTTGAACATATCGGCCCGACGCATTCGGGTTTCGTGGCTCTCATCGGCCCCACCAACGCCGGCAAGTCGACACTGGTCAACCGCCTCGTGGGCGCCAAGGTCTCGATCGTCAGCCACAAGGTGCAGACGACACGCGCGATCGTGCGCGGCATCGCCATCCATAACAATGCGCAGATCGTCTTCATGGATACGCCCGGCATCTTCAAGCCGCGCCGCCGGCTCGACCGCGCGATGGTGACGTCGGCCTGGGGCGGCGCCAAGGATGCCGATCTTATCATGTTGCTGATCGACAGCGAACGTGGCCTGCGTGGCGATGCCGAAGCCATTCTGGAAGGGCTGAAGGAAGTCTCTCAGCCAAAGATTCTGGTGCTGAACAAGATCGACCGCGTTCGCCGCGAGGATCTTCTGGCGCTTGCCGCCGCCGCCAACGAGAAGATCGCCTTCGAACAGACCTTCATGATCTCGGCGGAAAATGGCTCTGGCTGCGATGACGTCATGGATTATCTGGCGAAAACCCTACCGGAAGGGCCCTGGTATTATCCGGAGGATCAGATTTCGGATCTGCCGATGCGCCAGCTTGCCGCCGAAATCACCCGCGAAAAGCTGTTTCTGCGCCTCCACCAGGAGCTTCCCTATTCCTCGCATGTCGAGACGGAAAAATGGGAAGAGCGCAAGGACGGGTCAGTTCGTATCGAACAGGTGATCTATGTCGAGCGCGAAAGCCAGAAGAAGATCGCTCTCGGCAAGGGGGGCGAGGCGATCAAATCGATCTCGACCGCATCGCGCAAGGAGCTTTCCGCGATCCTGGAGCAGCCAGTGCATCTCTTCCTCTTCGTCAAGGTCCGGGAGAATTGGGGAGACGATCCCGAGCGGTTCCGGGAAATGGGGCTCGACTTCCCGCATTGATGGAACTTTGCACCCCTGAATGCTTTATATTACAGCGGTTTATCGGGCAGATCGCCCAGGCCGCTGCAACTCAGGGGAGCGTTTCATGGCAAAAGCTGCAGCGACGATGCATGGGCAACGTACTCCATGCCAACAGTGTCCGCTAAAGTCCCTGCCGCATTTTCGCGCGTTCGAGCGCGACGAGCTGAATTTCATCAGCAGTTTCAAGAAGGGCGAGCTTCTTGTCGATGCCGGCGCGACGATCTTTCTCGAAGGCGCGCACAGCGCCCATCTCTTCACGATTCTGTCGGGCTGGGGGTTTCGTTACAAGACGCTGGAGGATGGACGCCGGCAGATTCTCAACTATGTGATGCCCGGTGATCTCATCGGCCTGCAAGGCTCGATCATGGGCGAAATGCAGCACTCCACCGAGGCGCTTTCGCCGATCTCGCTCTGCGTCTTCGAGCGCACCGAGTTGATGACGCTCTACAATTCCCACCCGCCTCTTGCCTTCGATCTGACCTGGATCGCAGCGCGCGAAGAGCGGATTCTGGATGAGCACCTGCTCAGCATCGGCCGCCGTTCGGCGGTCGAGCGAGCCGCCTATCTGATCGCATATCTGCATCAGCGCGCCAGCGCGCTTCACTTGTTCAACGGCCGCAAGGTCATTCCGATCACGCAGCAGCACGTCGCCGATACTCTGGGTCTGTCCGTCGTTCATACCAATAAGACATTGAAAAAGCTGGCAGCTCGGAAACTGCTTGTCTGGCAGGAGCGGGGCTGTGAAGTTCTGGACGGTGACGGGCTGGCCGAACTCGCCGGCTGGGACGGGCTCGATTCGGGCAAGCGTCCCTTCATTTGAGCGCGTGATCTTCCTGCAAGCATCATGTCTTTTTTAAATGCTGACGGCACCTGTATCAGCATAGATTATTGTCACGGTCACTTTTCCACCAGTTTCACCTTTTACTAACCCCGGCGGCAAAAGCGATTGGAGCACGTCGACGAGCCCGTAGTACCGCGGTGCAAAAAGTGCGAAGCGGTTTTGGAGGCAAGGTCATGTCACAAGAGACTGAGCCGGCACGGATGGGGAAAGCCATCCATTCAATACGGGCCGATGATTGGCGCCGGAGGGATCGATGTGGGACTTTTTACGTGGAGCGCCAACCGGCGCGGGCATGCAAGGATGGCGCTGATATGACGTTTCGGCGCGTCCTTATTTTGGAAGACAATCTCATTATTGCGATGGAAGCGGAAGAAATACTGCACCTCGTCGGGATTCAGCAGGTTGAGATTGCTTCGAATCTGGAACAAGCGGTCAACGCTGTTCATTCCGAACATTATGATTTCGCGATGCTCGATGTGAATCTCGGGGAGTCGACAAGCTTCGGCTTCGCTCGATTGCTGATGGAGCGCGGCATCGCATTCGGCTTTGTCAGCGGCTATTCCGATACACTCGATTTTCCGGCCGATCTGCGGCATGTGCCGCTTTTGAACAAGCCCTTCGACGAACAGGCCATGCGTCTCTTCGTCGAGACGTTAGCGGGCGGCTCTTCCCTCGCCATGTGACAGCGGCAGCCATTTATCCTAAACTCGAATCACAAAAATCTCTCAAGGCAACCGGCCGATGCAATGGCAGGACCATGCGATCATTCTGGGTGTTAAACGTCTCGGCGAGAGCAGTGTCGTCGCCGAGGTGATGACGCGCGCCCGTGGCCGCCATATGGGGCTGGTGCGGTCAGGCCGTTCGCGCGCCATGCAGCCGGTGCTGCAGGCCGGCAATCTCGTTGAACTCACCTGGCGGGCAAGGCTGCACGAGCATCTCGGCGAGTTTCGCATGGAGCCGGTTACGCTCCGCGCCGCGCGACTGATGGAAACCGCGACCGCCGTCTATGGCGTGCAGGCGATGGCCGCGCTGCTGCGGCTGTTGCCGGAACGCGACCCGCATCCGCATCTCTACGACGCGCTCGATGTCATCCTGGAAAATCTGCAAAATCCGGCCGACGCCGGCGAACTCTTCGTCCGCTTCGAGCTTGCCGTGCTGAACGATCTCGGCTTCGGCCTCGATCTGACTGAGTGTGCGGCGACCGGCGTGCGCGAGGATCTGGCCTTCGTCTCACCCAAAAGCGGGCGTGCCGTTTGCCGTGCTGCCGGCATGCCCTGGGCCGACAAGATGCTGGCGCTGCCGCCGTTTCTGACGACCGGAACCGTGATCGCAGCGGATCGGGAAAGCCTTGCTGCCGCCTTTCGCCTGACCGGTTTCTTCCTGCATCGCCATGTCTACGAACCACGCGGCATAGAGATCGCGGCAGCGCGTGATGGCTTCATGCAGGCTGCAATGAAGGCGGTTGCACTGGTCTCGGAAGAAAAGCCGGCCGGCGCGACTATCGTGGCAATAGAGCGCTGAGGCCGCTCTGCGGTCTCAATTCGGAAGAATCCCCTGCTTCTTTGCATAGGCGGCAAGCGCTGTCGGGATATCTTCGCTGTCAATGGCGTCGCTGAATGAATTGAGCTTGTCATCCCATGTGTTCCATTCATGTTGAAAGGAAACGCGGCGGCGCTCTTCCGTCGAAACCGGATAGGGCTTCGGAAACATGGCGATGGCCGTCTCGATCATGGCCGCAGCATCATTCTCGCCCACGTCACGCAAGGCCTGCGGGACATATTCGGCGAAAGCCCCGCTGGAATTATAGAAGAATTGGTGTGTCCCGCCGTTAAAGACCTCGCCTATCAGGATGATCAGGACATAGGCCGTGCGATAGTTCGGCGGCATGGTTTCTATCCGTGCCTTGATCTCGGCGGTCCCGCCAAAGCCGGATGGCCCTGGCAGCAATTGATCCTGCAGGTATGATAGGCGCTGCTCGTCGGTAAGGGTCTCGCGCGCATGCTTCAACGCGGCCGCGATGGCCGGATCGCGTGCGACATAGGCCTCCAGTTCGGCGCGAAACGCCCTCTTGTTCGCAAGCTTCGTTCCGAGTTCCCGCAGTCTGGTGTCGACGGCTGTGGGCGGCTTCGAAAGATCGGGCACGATGCCTTCCTGGATACGCAGAAAGCTCTGGGCAAAGAAATCCGAGCGCACCTTGTCGTCGACCGGATAGTTTGGTCCGAAGGCGGCTATCGCTTCCGCAACGACTTCGGCGCGATCGGAGAAGCCGGCCTCCTGCAGGGCGACGAGCAACTGTGGCGCCAATGTTCCGGCAGGAGCGCTGAAATAGCCATGCAGCCCCTCGGTCGAGGCGTCGTATGTGTATTCCCCAAGGCCAAGAAGCAGCCGCAAGCGCTGAATAGATGCGGGATCGCGGCTCATTTCCGCGAGGTAGCGATCCCGCCCGTTCGCGATGAGAAGCCCCAGATTGGGCGGGTAAGCAAGCGACAGGACATCGTAATCCGGAATGTGCTGCAAGGAACCCTCTTGAAATCGATAGCTGTCCTCCGAGGAGGCGTCTTGCGCGACGCTCGGGGCGACAACTGTTGTGTTGAGGATGACAAGGGAAAGGATACAGGCCGCTGCCGCCGAAAGATGATTTGGCTGTGTTGGGGCATTTAAGCCAATCGAGCGGAGGAGCGATTTGATGAACAAGTCTGGCTCCCGTTCCGGGCTTGGCGCGACAGCATGCGGTTTGGCAATAGTTTTGACATACCGAATGCTTGTACTAGCTAGGGGAATCCCGGCCTCGTCAAGCGGGCAGTCCCGAATTATCAGGCATTTACCTACGCTTCAGCGCCCAGCCTTCCGGCCGTTCCTCAAGCACCGTTACCGTGTCGCCGATCTTCACCGTGCCTTCGCCGCGCGGCACCGTATTCCAGCCGAAGAGCGGGCCGGGGACGCGCCGGTCGGCGGACATGCGGATGCGGCCCATGGCGGGCATGGGATTCGGCACGTCGCGCGAGCCGGTCTGCTGATCCTGCGTCGTCATGATGCAGCGGGCGCATGGCTTGACGAGATCGAGGCGAATACCGCCGATCTCGATCGCCGCCCAGCGATCCTCGGGCCATTCCTCGTCGATATCGATGACGATGTTCGGGCGGAAGCGCTCCATGCCGACAGCGCCTTCGCCGTGGCTGGCAAGATTGGCATTCAGCGCCTTCAGCGAGCCGGTGGTCGTGACGAGGATCTGGAATCCGTCGGCAAAGCTAACAGGCGTGTCCTCGCCCGCCCATTCCGGGCTGGCAATACGCTTGGCAAGTCTGTCGAAGAACACCATCTTGACTTCGCGATCCAGCCAGGCCGACAGCGCCTTGTTGGTTTCCTCATCCGCAACGGAGGCATTGACGGCTGATTTCCAGACGACGATGTCCATGCGGTTGTCGGGGTGCGGAGGCGGCACGATGATATCGGGCTTGCCCTCCATCTTCAGACGCAGATGGGAAGGCGCCGGCTGGATATCGATCCGGGCCAAGGCCTGCAATTCGCGCTGGGTAATGAAGTTGCCCGAGGGGTCGACCAGCATGGCGCGTCGATCCCCCGCAAGGCCAAAGGCGTCGATGGTTGCCGACGGAATGGCGATGCCGCGCGCGCTCTTGACGGGATAGATGAAAAGATCGCTGACGCGCATGGATAGCCCTCAGATTTCGTCGATGAACATTGCCAGCACGGTCTTCAGCCGGTCATGCCGTGCCTCGGCAAATTTGGCCCCGGTCTCGGTCTGGAAGCCATCCGCCAGTTTGAACAGCTTTGTCTCGAAATGGTCAATGGCGAAGCGCTTGTCGTCAAGAGGCCGCTCGCTTGCCAGCGGATCGAAGGGGTCGTAGAGGCCGGAGCCGAGACGCCCGGCAATGTAGAAACAGCGGGCAGCGCCGACCATGCCGATCGCATCCAGCCGGTCGGCATCCTGCAGGATCTTCGCTTCCAGCGTCTCCGGCGGCAGGTTGGCGGAGAAACTGTGCGTGGTGATCGCATGCGCTGTCGCAGCTATATCCTCTTCCGCCCAGCCGAGCTCTCGCAGGATGCCCGAGGCCTTCTCGGCCGCGAGCCGCGAGGCCTGCGTGCGATGTGGCGAATTCTTTTCCACTGCAACGCAATCATGCAGCAGCACGGCGGCGGCGAGAATGCGGGCATTGCCGCCTTCCTCAGCCTGGACCGCCATGGCATTACGGAAGACGCGCAGGATATGGGCGATATCGTGCGAGCCGTCGTCGCCATCGGCGGCATGGGGGATGAGATCCGCAGCCAATGCTTCGAACGGGGCAAAAGCCCGCGCCATCTTGTCGGTATTCATCGTCGAGCTCGTTCCGGAATGATCAATAAGCAGGTTCTTTCCTCCTACCGGGCGAATGGATTCGCCGCAATCATTCCGTTGCCTTCTTGCGCGTCAGGATCTTCTGGTAGAACAGGCCGATGCCGATCAGCACGGCGCCGAGGCCGATGAAGGACAGCGCCCGCAGGAAGCCTTCGAGGTTTGCCATGTCGATCAGGAAGGCCTTGACGACGGCGATGAAGACCAGCACCGCCGAGGCGATGCGCAGGCTCCTTGCCTCGAAGCGGGCGCCGAGCCCGAGAAGCGCAATGCCGATCAGCAGCCAGACGACGGAGTAAGAGTAGAGCTCTCCCTGAATGAAGCCGTTCCAGAAGGGAATATATTCGCCCTGCCAGAAGCGGCGCACCGACAATGTCGCCCACGCGAAAGCCATGACGGCCGCCGCGACTGCCAGCATGCTGACATAGGGCACGGGACGCCGATTGCGGGCAAAGAGCGCCAGCCCGCCATAGGCGACAGCGGGCAGGAGGTAGGCGAGCAGCAAAAGATTGAAGAGCGAGATACGGCCCGTGCTCTCGCCTGTCATGAACGGGTTCAGCCCGAGCAGATGCAGCGTGAGGATCATGACGACCGAGATGACGCCAAGCGCCATGCCGCCGTAACGGAAGACAGGACTTGCCGCGCTCAGATCGAGCGCCATCAGCGTCGCGGAGGCGCCGATCGCCAGCAGCGTGTAGATCGACTGCTCGCCAAGCGTCGGAACCGCATCGTTCAGGACGCCGCCGTTCATGGCATGGCGTACGAGGATGGCAATGGTCAGCAGCACGAGGAAAGAGGCGAGCGCCTGCAAGGCATTGCGCAGCCGCGGGCTCTGCGAGTGACGGGTGATGAAGGCCGAGAGGACCGCAAGCGCCGCCGGAATGCCGTAGCCGGCAAGCAGCATGTTGAAGACGGGCGTCGTGCCGAGCTCCGAGGGATCGACGATCGTCGGCTGCCAGGCGATGCGCCCCATGGCGATAACCAGTGCTGCAACCATGGCCCACGGCAGAACGGGCCAATTGCGCAAGCGTCCCGCCAGCAGATAGACGAGACCGAGGACCGGCAGCAGGATCGTTGCAGTGGCATGATGTGCAAGCGTATGCAGGGCGAAGACTGCGGCGGCAAAAGAGCCGACAGCAAGGATGTTCGTCGGCATGCTCAGCCCTTCGCCGCCGCGGCGATCCTGCCATTCCGCAAGCGCGATCAGCACGAGGGCCAGCCCGATTCCGTAAAGCCCGTGCAGCCAGTCGACCGTCCAGTTGCCGAAATTGACGAAGCTGATGGTGGCGATCGCCAGCGGCGTGGCGGCCATGACCAGGCTCCAAAGCGCCGCATAGGGTTTTTCTTGGCCCGCGAAGCGCCGGAGGAAGAAGGCGCCTATCAGCACAAAAAGGGCGCCGAGGCCGAGGACCTCATAGAGCACCGTGCTCTCTAGGCTGACGGTGCCGTTCGTGCTGCCGGTTTCGATCCCGGCGATCCAGTTGGTCAGCACGCCGGACGTGCCGACGACGGCGACGAGCGCGGAGAGGATCGTTGCCCAGGCCGCTTGCAGGCGGCCGGCGCCGAAGGCCGCAACAGCTGCAACGATCGCCGCAAACATGAATGTCGCGTCGACAATGGGATATCCCTGCTGAAGGCTGTAGGTGATGAGGCAGAGCGACACCGTGAGCGCGCCGACCGCCGCCGTCAGCGTCATGCCGAGTGGCTGTCGGGTCAGAAATGCTGCCCATTCCATGCCGGCACCGGGTCGTGGAGGCGTATCTTCGGCGCGCGCTGTAACAGCGTCTTCGTTCATTGCTTCGGAGACCGGGTAGCGGTCGGGCCACAAGAAGATGGTGCCGGCCATCATCGCCAGCATGGAAAGCGTAACCGGCGTCAGATCGACGGCTGGGCTAAAGGTAATGTAGAGCAGGGGCCAGAGGCTCAACAGTCCATTGGCGAAGGACGGGGCGATCAGCCAGCGCCGCAGGCGCGATGCCAATAGGGTGGCAAGCCAGGTCAGAACGAGATAACCGAAGAGAATCCAGGGCCGTGGCGCGTTCGATGCGATCAGGGCGGGGGTCGCCATCGATGCCAGCAAGCCGAGTCCGGCAAGCGCCTGTCCGTGCAGGAGCGAGAGGCCGAGCGTCGCAAGCGAGATCAGGGCAAGGATAAGGAAGGCCGGGGTCGGCCCGATGAAGCCGTAGATGGCATGCGCCGCATAGGTGGAGCCGAACAGGGCGACAACGCCGGCGGCTGTCAGCACGCCGGGGATCATCGCATTTTGAAAGGCATTATCCAGAACCGGCGCGATGCGGCGACGGATCACTTCACCTGCGCCGATCAGGATAAGGCCGAAGAGTGCCGCAAGGATCAGCCGGACGCCCGGGCTGAGGAGACCGCTCTCGATCGAATATTTGACCATGAAGATGGCGCCAAGCGCCAAGGCGATGCCGCCGACCCAGACGGCCCAACGCGCGCCGATCGTGCTTTCCAGGCTTTCCTTGCCTTGGGCGGCCATCTGGCTCGCAAGAGGAGCTGCCGTTGCCTCGGCCGCATCCGCGGTGTCGCGTGCGGCGAGGGCGGGTTCTTCGCTCTCGGGTTCGGAAACCTCCTCGATCGCGGCTTTCGGCACGTCCTCGACAGGCTGCTCGCCGGTGCGAACCACTGAATCCGCCACAGGAACCGATTCGCTCGCATCCGCAGCCAATACCTTGCCCGTGAGCGCGTCTTGCAACTCCTGAACGCGCGCTTCCAGGCGCTTTATCCTCAGATTGTAGCCTCGCAGCACCAGAATGCCGACAATCAGGATGACGAACGGCAACAATTCCATCATGTCCTCTCCATGGCGATCCATCGCACCATATACGAAACCATTCGCCCGATAAGGCTAGATAGTGGGATTCGCCTATGATTCCAGGGGATTATACCGAACGTGGCTACGAGTTGCCGCAAAGAGACATTAGGGAGACCGGATTTACGAATTGGGAACTATGGTTAATAGCCATTAATAATTTGTCTTTACCGGCAACGCGAAGCAGCTTAATAGCGGTTCATAGTCCAACTCTGAATGTATTGCGTACAAACGACGTCGCATGAGGCGGCTCCTACCTCAGGAGGTTTGTATGTCCCATGTTTCTTCCGTAACCAATGGCTCGTATCCTTATCGTGGCACTCTATCGCGCCTCGATGCGAACGGTGACGGCCTTCTAAGCCAAGAGGAGCGCGCGGTGGACGATCGCCCCGGCATTCTCGCGGCTGATAATGCCGGCGCTGCTGCTGATAGTTCGAACAATGCACTGAGCGGCCTTGTCGCCAAGCTTTTGCAGTTGCCGAGCGCCGATACCGCCTCCACGGCCAGGTCGCCCGAATCCAATGTCAATTTCGATCTGGATTTGATGTCGCCGATGGATGCCTACAACAGCACCTATGGCCAGTATGACCTCGGCAGCATAGCAGCCTGACGAGCCTCATAGTTCGATGATTGGGTGGTCTGTCGGCGCGCCGGCGAGCCATCCTATCATGTTGATGTCAGTTCATTTTCCCGATTGCTGGAACACTCGCGCCTGCCATGCGTTGGACAATTGCCACGCAGAACAGGGAGGGCCTTCCATGAAACGGATGATGATCGTTGCAATTCTTACTCTTGCCGCAGCCATGCCCGCGGCAGCGCAAACCCAGAACCAGAATACCGCCACCGCCGATTTTATTGGCTCCGATGGCAAGCAGGCCGGGCGAGCGACCTTGACCGAAGGCAAGAAGGGCGTGCTCATCGAAATGGAAGTGACCGGCTTGCCGGTCAATCGCTGGGTCGCCTTCCACATCCATGAGAGTGGCCATTGCGATCATGCGCACGGTTTCGAATCGGCCGGCGGCCATTTCAATCCGACGAAAGCGGAGCACGGTTTCCTCGCCGCCAATGGGCCGCATGCCGGAGATATGCCCAATCAGTATGTCGATCAGGATGGCAAGCTGCGAGCCCAGGTGTTCAACGGCATGGTGTCGCTGAACGGCAAGGACGGTATCCGCGGTCGGACACTGATGATCCATGCCGATTCCGACGATTATCGCAGCCAGCCCGTCGGCGGTGCCGGAAAGCGCCTGGCATGCGCCGTCATTCAATAGCGAGACGGTCGATAGAAGCGCAAAAGTGATTCGGGCATTGCTGTGGCGGGCGCTCAAGCAACGGTTGTTCCGACTGGATGAGAACCCACCCGCAATATGATTCGATAGCTGTCAATTATGGTTAATGGTGAGTTAACACCAATCTTCAATCGGCAGGGCAAAAGGACCTATTCTACCCGCAGATGACTAAGCGTGCCGGGGTCAATTGAACACGCGATGGCATTTGCCGTAGGAGATTTGGATGAGCGGGGTTTCTTCAATTGGAAGCAGCATGACGGCTGCCTCGTACAGTCCCCTGGATAAAAATCAGGACGGCGTCGTGGATGCTCAGGAGTTGGAGGCGGCGGCACAGTCTGGCCTGCTTTCGGCGAGCATTGCCAACGACGAAAACGACGACGGCAGCAGCGATCCGAGCGCCACGGATGTCTTTTCCGGCAATCTGGCGTCGATGCTGTTGCAGATGCAGCAGAACAGCCAGTCGAGCAGTTCGACGTCGACGGACGGCTCTTCCAGCGAATCCCCCATGGATCAGCTGTTTGCCAGCCTCGACACCAACCAGGACGGCACGATCTCGCAGAGCGAATTCGTTGCCGGGCGGCCGCAGGACATGAGCGAGAGCGATGCCGAGGATCTGTTCAAGAGCCTGGATACGCAGAATACCGGCTCCTTGACCAAGGATCAGTTTGCAGAAGGTCTCGATGTGCTGAAGTCGTCGGATGCTTCGGCGGCCGACATGGTATCGCTGGAGCCGAGCACGAGCGACAGCAATCCAACGGATTCTGCGACGCTCGCCGAGGATCAGGCGCTGGATGTCTTCCTGAACGATATGCAGAACCCGTCGTCGCTCTACCAGAACACCTATGGCCAGTATGACCCGGATCAGACGGATAGCGTCGCTGCGTGATTGCGGTGGTCGATTGTCATGAAATGAAAGGAGATCGCCGAACGCGATCTCCGTCTCTTAGGCGCCAGCGCCCAATTCGGCCAGAGGCAGCATGAAAGGCGCGTTGCCGTCCGCATCGGCGCCACGGCCGATCTCCTTGACTGCGGCAACCAGGCGTCCCCGGCGTCCGAGCATGTCGTCTGCGATGGCGACGAGGCGGGCGTTCGGCGTGGCAAAGGGCGAGCTTGCGCGCAGGCGACGGGCAAGCGCCAGATCATCCTGCTCGGGGTGAACGGCCAGGGCCGCAATCAAAGCCGCCGCCGGCGAGCGGGAGACGCCCATCCAGCAATGGATGAGCAAAGGCGCGCTTCGATCCCATCCGACAGCGAAATCGATGATGGCGCGCACATGCGTTTCCTGAGGAGCGACGAGATCGCCCGTTCCGGCGAAGCTGATGTCATTCATAGTGAGGAGCAGATGCCGGTCCGCCCTGATGACGGCCGGCCGGTGAAAGTTCTGCTCCTTCGCCATCAGGCTGATCATCTCGTGAGCGCCATGACGAACGGCGATTTCGGCGATGCGTGCAAGCGGCGATACGAGGATCGCTGTCACGCGCCGATCCTCATGGCGGCACGTTCTGCCTCGATCGCCTCGAAGCGTTTGAGGAACAACCGCTGCGCTTCGATCGCCGGCATGGGGTCGATCGGCAGCATCTCGCGCGTGATGTCACGCGGCTGGCCGAAGAATTTGCGCGCCTCCTCCGGCGAGAAGCCAGCAAGCAGCGTCGCCTCGAAATAGGCCGAGATCGTATCGGCCTTCTTGATCTTTTCCTTGAGCCGCGGTGCGCAATGCGGGGGCAGGGCGAACCGCCGGTAGACGGCGGCCTCCAGCCGCTTCTCCACGAGCTTGTAATCGCCGCCGACCACCGACTTGAAGGGCGATATCATGTCGCCGATGACATATTCGGGCGCGTCATGCAGCAGTGCTGCCAGCAATTCGTCGGGAGTAGCGGGATTGAGATGGCGAAAGATCGCTTCGACGACAAGGCTGTGCTGCGCCACCGAGAAGGCGTGATCGCCTGATGTCTGCCCGTTCCAGCGGGCAACGCGGGCAAGCCCGTGCGCGATATCGCTGATCTCGACATCGAGCGGCGAGGGATCGAGCAGGTCAAGCCGGCGTCCGGATAGCATGCGCTGCCAGGCGCGCAGGGGCTTGGCCGATATCATGCAGACGCCTCGTCGGTGCCAGCCGGAAACGAGAGCCCGGACCAGGCCGGAAGCGACACGGTGACATCGACGTCGTCAGCCTTGATCGAAACCTTTTCGGCGATCGCTTCACCGGCCCGATCAATGCGGACGATGGCGAGGCCCATCTTGCCGGCGGTCGAGCCGAGCGTGCCGATCGGCTTGCTGCCGACAGTCAATTCCGTGCCGGAAGCGGGCAGTTCAGCGCTACCCTCGACGGTAGCGACGCGTCTGCGCGCCGTGCCGCGATGATGCATGCGGGAAACCACTTCCTGGCCGATATAGCAGCCTTTCCGGAAGCCCAACCCGCCGTTCAGATCCATCAGCACATCGTGCGGGAAGGCGTCCTGCAACGCGAAATCACGGCCCGAAACAGCGATGCCGTTGGCAATCCGCAACGCGTCATAAAGTGCCTCGGGGTCGCTGCCATGCTCGCCGGGCGTGCGCGTCAGCACAATTCCAGCCTTGGCGAAGCGACTGTCTTTCGGCCCATCGGCTGCGTCATCTCCCCATGCCACCGTGACGCCCTGTATGTCTTCTGCGACGAAATCGACCTTGGCCCGCAGGCGATACATGGTGAGCCGCTTGAGCAAGCCCTCCCGCTGCGTCGCGTCGGTTTCGAGCAGAAAGCCGGGACCGTCCCGCCAGATCATGAAGTCGAACAGGATCTTGCCCTGCGGCGTCAGCAGCGCACCCGGGCGCGCTTCGCCGACGTCAAGCGAGACAAGATCGGTGGTGATGAGATTATGCAGGAACGTCTCCGCCTCCGCGCCGGTGATGCGGATGAAGGAACGCTCTCTCAGGAATACGGCTGGCATGATGATTCCGCTGATTTGGCCTGAAGCACGTCGCGATCTCTGACATTCGCTTCCGGCACTTCAGGTCTTTGATCTCACGCATGTCTTGGTCGCAAAACCGCTGCGCACTTTTGCGCGACATGCTTCATCACGCAGAGGTAGGGCCTTCGGCGGGGAACCGCAAGTTCCCCGGCTGGATCATTCGCCCGAGGTGAAGAATTTCCAGCGGCCGTCCGGCGTGATACCGACGCGATAGAAATTATAACCGCCGAATTCCAGCATGTCGGCATAGTCGCCGGCCGTCACGATACGCATCAGATCGACCTTCTCCGGCGTGGAGAGCGTCTTGATGTCCTTCTCGGCGAAATAGGGCCAGACGTAGACTTCGTCGGGTGTTCCCTGGCCGACATGGGCAAAGCCGGTCGACATGATGTCGAGGAGGATGGACAGGATCTCGATACCGTCGGGATCGCCCGAAAGGTCATGCAGCGTCTTGATCGGATCTTCGCCGGGATCGTCGGCCGTGACCTGTGTCTGCTTCAGGCCGCCACCGATGTTCATCAGCGGGCGCAGGCGCTCGAGATCGCCGGAAGCGGCGGCCTCCACGATCGCGGCGCGGAGCTTCTTGACCGGCTCGGGGGCCTTGTCGATGTCAAAGAGGAATTCGACGGATTTATTGGCATTGGAGGCGTCGCCGCTGCTCTGGCCGGCCTGCTTGTTGATCAGCGGATCGGGCATCGGAAGCGCGTTGTTGGCCGGTGCTTCCAGCGCCTGCTCGATCGGCTTTTCGTTCTTCTGCTGTGCTGCGTCTTTCGCCTGGGGGGCTGGCGGATTGAGTTGAGAAAAGGCGCTTGCCGGTAGCGGCAAGGCGGTGCTGCCCAGAATGAGGGTCACGGCAGCCAGTGAGGCAATGGAACAGGAGAGCGCATTGCCTGGAAATTTACGCATAAGCAATCTCTGGTGGTTATTGCAGGGTTCGGTTCGGAGAAAATTCACCCGCGAGCATGCGTTCGCGCAGCGATTCGAGCAAGGCTTCGGCGCCCTGTTCTCCCTGAATCCGGATCGTCTCGCGAATCGCATGGGCAATAGCGGCATCTGCGATGATCTCAGGCTCGATGCCGTCAGCCATACCGTCGGCCCAAGCTTCATTCTGGTATTCCAGCGCTGCCTGCATCTTTTCATGAACGATCATGTCGTCGATTTCGTTCAGGCTGGTTTCCATTGTTTCTTTCCTCGAGACGTTCATGTCCTTACCACTTGCTTAATAACTCTATCAGCCTTTTCCCAAAACGACACGGCTCGGTATGAAAAGAGGTTAATAAATCGTCAATTTCCAAAGCGTGCGGTGATTTCTGTCGCCAGTGTTGCACCTTCGTTACGGTATCGCTCTTCGGCAACAAGGGCCTGCGGCGTGCAATTCGTGTAAACCGATGCAAAGGACCGATATCCACGGTTGAAGGCCGCGGTCAGCCTTTCTTTTCGCTTCGGCTCGCTCTTGGTTTCCGTGTCCAGCAGCTGCTGCATATCGCCGCGCCAGCCGTCTTCCTGCGTCGGGCTGCAGAGATTGCGCAGATAGTCGATCGAGCCGAGAATTTCGGAGAGCCGGGATAGTTGTGCGTCGTAAGGAGCCGGCTGCTCGGCATTCGCGCTATCGGGCGCCTGCGCCGGCGGCACGCTGGCTGCCGGCTGTGCAGCAGCGGGAAAGGCTGCGGCAAGCGCGATGCAGATCAGAAGCGGTCGGCCAAGCTCGTTATGAATCATGTAACCATGTTGACCGGACAAGCATGACGGGAACAAGGCGGGGCGGGTGGTTTCCACGCCGATATTGCTCAGCATCGTTAATTTCGGGGCCGGGCTTCAGCTTTTGCGGCCACAAGCCGCTCCACGCATTCGAGCACGCTGGCCGGAACGGGCAGGGTGCGCACCTCCTCCAGCGTGTACCAGCCGATGGCGGCGGCATCGTCGGCGGCTTCGGCAACGGCATCCTCGTCGGCATCAACGAGGAAGACCGAGAGCAGAAAGTGGCTCGTCAGCGTTCCGTCCGACGCATGGGAGCGAAGGTCGTAGGTCTCGAACAGGCGGGGATTGCGGGCGATAATGCCGGTCTCTTCCTCGAATTCGCGCAACGCCGCGTCGGCCGGGGTCTCGCCTTCTTCGGCCCGCCCGCCCGGAAAGGCATACATATCGGCGGATGGCGGGTTGCTGCGCAAGACAAGCAGGAAGCGGCCGTTGCGTTCGAGAATGGCGGAGGAGGCGGGACGGGGAATGGAGGTCATGGATCGCTTTGCATTCGGACGGGGAGATCGATGTGCGGGGGCAAGAAGCCACCGGCGACCAACCTCTACAGGAAACGACGCTTGCTGTCCTCCGGGAAAGCCCCTTAAGTCGCTCCCGACTGGGGCAACGATTCGTATGCCGACTATTGGGGGCGATCGGGGATGATCTACGGGTTATATGTTTTGGCGGCGCTCGCCGAAATCGCCGGCTGCTTTGCATTCTGGGCATGGCTGCGCCTGGCAAAGTCTGGCTGGTGGCTGGCACCCGGTCTGGTATCCCTAGCACTCTTTGCCTGGCTGCTCGCCTTGGTGCCGAGCGAGGCGGCCGGACGCACTTATGCGGCGTATGGCGGCGTCTATATCGTCGCATCCATTCTCTGGCTCTGGCTCGCCGAAGGGCGACTGCCCGACCGATGGGATATTTCCGGCGCCGTTATTTGCCTTGTCGGCGCCGGGATCATTCTGCTTGGACCACGCGGCTGAGCTGAGGCTTGACCCGTCGCCCTGCGGGTGCAAAACAAGCCCTATGTGCGGACGTTTCGCTTTGACATCGACGGCAGACCAGGTGGGGGACGCGCTCGGCGTCCTGCTCAATGAAGGCTTTCCCGCGCGCTACAACATCGCGCCGACCCAGCCGATCCTGATCGTCATGTCAGGCAACAAGCAATTGCCGGGCAGCAATCTGCCGGATCGTCGCGTCTTGCTCGTGCGCTGGGGCTTTTTGCCCGAGTGGGTGAAGGACCCCAAGGAGTTTCCGCTGCTGATCAATGCGCGGGCGGAAACGGCAATCGGCAAGGCCTCTTTCCGCGCCGCCATGCGCCATCGCCGCATTCTCGTTCCGGCATCCGGTTTCTACGAATGGCATCGTCCTTCGAAGGAGAGCGGGGAGAAGGCGCAAGCCTACTGGATTCGTCCCCGCAGCGGCGGCGTCATCGCCTTTGCCGGCCTGATGGAAACCTGGTCGTCCGCCAACGGCTCGGAGGTCGATACGGGCGCGATCCTGACGACGGCAGCCAACGGCGCCATCCGATCCATCCATGACCGCATGCCCGTCGTCATCAAGCCGGAGGATTTCGCCCGTTGGCTCGATTGCAAGACGCAGGAACCGCGCCAGGTCCTTGATCTGATGAAGCCGGTTCAGGAGGATTTTTTCGAAGCTGTCCCGGTCTCGGATCGCGTCAACAAGGTCGCCAATATGGGGCCGGAATTGCAGGAGCCGGTCGCGCTCGATCCGGTCAGGACGCCGCCGAAGAAGGCGGAGCCGGATGACGGCCAGTTGAGCTTTCTCTGAGCGGCCGCCATTCGGCGGCCAGCGGACCGGAATGCAGCCTGCCGGCATTGGCCGGCGGCGGACAGTGCTTTGTTCTTAGGCGATCTTCTTCTTGAGAGGCTTGGCCTTCAGCATCAGATGGGCGGCAAGAACGGCTTTCAGGCCGAGCGGGCGGTAATGCTTGCTGGGATCGATCTTTGCCTGCGGTTGTGCCGGCTGGTCTTTCTTTTGCGTCATGTTTCACTCCTCACCATGCTCCCCCGGAGCACTTCGCGATTCACAGTCGAGTAGTGCTTTTTGTCGTAAATCATGACAAATCGAAGGCGTTTGCCAATCAGCTTTTGTAAACAACGACCATATTTCGAGAGATTAGCGCCGAATCCTCGTGTAGAATCCGCACTGCCGCAATGTTTGAATCCGCTGAAATGCCGCATCGAGACGAGCGACCATGCAGCAGGTCGTCAGCGGTCAGCACCCCAATTGATAAGGGAAGCTTACAGACTTGAGGTTGCAGCATGGCATGGCCGGCAGTAGTTCGCCGAGCTGTGGCCGGACTTGCATAGCCTAGATATGCCGGCCGATATCGTCGTTGGAATCGTCGACATTGGGATCGCCGGGACCGTCTATGGTGTAGGTGCCGTATTTCTTCGCCCAGGAGCGGGCGCCCAGGGGCAGGGATAGCAGATAGACAACGACGGTCACGACCATCACGTGCCACGTATAGCTCATCAGCAGCGCCACGTAGACGACGATGCCGAGCATGATCGGCAGGACGAGGTCGCGTCTGATGCCGTTGCCTTCCGATTTGCCGGACCAGACGGGTAGACGGCTGACCAGCAGGAAGCCAATCACAACGGTGTAGGCCGCGCCCCAATAGGCGAAGGTGCGGTCCGGCGTCAGTCCGAGAAAGCCGAGATAAACCGGCGCGAGCACGAGCATGGCGCCGGCGGGTGCCGGTACGCCGACGAAATATTCCGACTGCCATGACGCCTTGTGTTCGCGCTCGGCCATGACGTTGAAGCGGGCCAGACGAAGGCCGGCGGCGATCGTATAGATCAGCGCGGCGATCCAGCCCAGCGAATGCGCCTGGTCGAGCAGAAAGACGTAGACGACGAGCGCCGGAGCGACGCCGAAATTGACGATATCCGCGAGCGAATCCATCTGCGCGCCGAATTTCGAGGTGGCCTTCATCAGCCGTGCGACGCGCCCGTCGATACCATCAAGGAAGGCGGCAACCAGGACCGCCGCCACGGCAAGCTCGTACCGGCTTTCGAAGGCGAGGCGAATACCCGTCAATCCCGCGCAGATCGCCAGAATAGTGATCATGTTCGGCACGATCAGCCGCAAGGGGATTTCCCTGAGGCGCGGTCCTCGCGCTTCATCATTGGGCCCATGCGGCTCGAAAGGCGGAAAAGGCGTCTTCATCTCGCTCGTGTTCCTAGAGCAATTCCAGCAAAAATGCGAAGCAGGTTTGCGTCCGGAATTGCGTGAAAACAATGATATGGAGCATTTCCGCGACACTGTCCAAAGCGGAAATGCTTCAGGTTCAGCTGCGGCGGCTAATGGTTGCGCCCTTTGCAGAGCCGAATTCGGCAATGACGGTTTCGCCCGCGATCGCCCGCTGGCCGACGGCAACGCGCGGCGAAGCGCCTTCCGGCAGGAAGACATCGAGGCGCGAACCGAAGCGGATGAGGCCGATACGCTCGCCGGCATCCAGCGGTTCGTTCGGGTGGACGAAGCACAGAATGCGGCGGGCAACCAGACCGGCGATCTGCACGACGCCGATTTCGCCGTGCTTGGTTTCGATCACCAGGCCGTTGCGCTCGTTCTGTTCGCTGGCCTTGTCGAGCTCGGCATTGAGGAAGCTGCCCTGGCGATAGGCGACATTGGTGATGCGGCCGCGCATCGGCGAACGGTTCACGTGGCAGTCGAAGACGTTCATGAAGATCGAGACCCGCAGCATCGGCTGGCTGCCGAGATTGAGCTCGGCCGGCGGCACCACCATCTGCACGCCGGAAACCTTGCCGTCGGCCGGTGATATCGCGAGATCGTCGTCCTGCGGCGTCATGCGCTCGGGATCGCGGAAGAAGTAGGCGCACCAGAGCGTCAGGATCAGGCCGATCCAGAAGAGCGGCTTGAAGATCCAGCCGAGCACCAGCGACGCGACGAAGAAACCTGCAACGAAGGGATAGCCTTCCTTGTGTACGGGAACGATGACGTTGCGTACGCTGTTCAATAAGCTCATCTATGGCCTGCTCCGTTAGGGCAATCCCGGCGGGAACCAGATTTCCGGTCGCCGGACGAGATCGTGCCAGTCAAAAGAATGAGAACAAGATAAGCGGTCTTGCTCTGATTACCAGTTGAGGGTGACTACAGGCAAACTCCGTCATGGGCAATGCTTTCGCGGGCTCGCCCCCAGCGCAATCCGCGCGAAAGCAAGGCGAGAACTATCTCCGGTTGAGGATATGGTTCAAGGTAGCCAGTGCAAGCAGCAAAAGCGAAGGCCGCCGGTGGAAGCGGCGGCCCTGTATGCCCTGCAGTGATCTCTAGCAATTCCAGAAAAAGTGCGCGGCGATTTTTCGCCCGGAATTGCGTGAAAGCAAAAAGATCGGGCGGTTCAGAGAGCCCGTGAAAGGCTGAACCGCTCTGACTGGATCAGAGGCCGAGAGCGGCGCGCAGCTCCGCCTTGGCGCCCTCGTATTCGGTCTTGTAGTCGTCATGCGTCATGATGGTTTCGGCGATGACGGTGCCTGCAATGCGGCCGGCTTCGATGTCGGAGGCGTAGTGGATGCCGCCGACGACGCGGTTATGACCATATTCCCAGGCGCGAGCCATGATGACCGCGCGCTTTTCCGGCACCATTTTGGCAAGCACGATGCCCATCAGCGTGCCGACCGTGGTATGGCCGGACGGATAGGAGCCGGACTTGGAGAGGGGCACGATCGGCTTCACGAGGTCGCTGTAGAGATGCGGGCGCGGACGCTTCCAGACATCCTTGGCGGGGTCGACGACGGCGCCTTCTGTCTCGACGACGCGATCGAAGAAGGCCGAGAACTTCGGCAGGTTGTCCTTGGTGAATTTCGGATTGTCGATGACGTCGGAGAAGCGCCAGACGTTCTCTTCGGCATCGGCGACGGCGCGGGCGGCCATTTCCGGCGTGCGCGTCACCTGGATCGTCAGGATTTCGCCAAGCTCTGCCTTCATCTGCGCGGAATCATTGGCGGGCGGCGGCGGCAGCAGATCGAGGAGATTGATTTCCTTGGCGTCGGCGAATGGCTTTGCATCGTCGGCGAAGACGGGCGTGGCGAGGCCGACGACGAGCAAGAGGCTGAAAGCTTTGGCAAAACTACGCATTTGGGGCTCCCTTGATTGTGAGAGCCGTACCTAGCAAGCTGTTGTCTCAGCCTCATGACAACCGCCGGTGCATAATCGACGTGCCCTGATTTCCGCGAGCGACCGCACGCCGCGATCCTTCGCGAGATCTCAGCTTGCCGGTGCCAACCGGTTGACGACACCCAGATCGTCGTTTTCGCGCACCTGCTTCAAATGCTCTTCGGCCTGCGTTGCCTCGCGCTGGCGGCTCCACATCGAGGCGTAGAGCCCGTTCTGCGCCAAGAGATCGGCATGGGTGCCGCGCTCGGCGATGACGCCGCTCTTCAGCACGATGATTTCATCCGCGCCAATCACGGTCGAGAGCCGATGCGCGATGACGAGCGTCGTGCGGTTCTTGGAAACGACATCAAGGGCGGTCTGTATCTCGCGCTCCGTCGTCGTATCCAGCGCCGAGGTCGCCTCGTCGAGGATCAGAACCGGCGGCGACTTCAGGACGGTGCGGGCGATCGCCACGCGCTGCTTTTCACCGCCGGACAATTTGAGGCCCCGTTCGCCGACCTTGGTCTCGAAGCCTTCTGGCAGATGGCGGATGAACTCGCCGATCTGCGCGATTTCGGCCGCAGCCGTCACCTCCGCCTCGCTTGCGCCCGGCCGGCCATAACGGATGTTGTAGGCGATCGTGTCGTTGAAGAGCACCGTATCCTGCGGCACCATGCCGATCACCTTGCGCAGGCTCTTCTGCGTCACCTTATGCAGCTCTTGTCCGTCAATGGTGATGGTGCCGCTTTGCACGTCGTAGAAGCGATAGAGCAGGCGCGATAACGTCGATTTTCCGGCCCCCGAAGGTCCAACGACGGCAACCGTCTTGCCGGCCGGCACTTCGAAGGAAATCCCCTTGAGGATCGGCCGCGCCGGATCATAGGCGAAATGCACGTCCTTGAACGAGATGGCGCCGCTGGCAATGACAAGTTCCTTCGCATCGGGCGCATCGACCACTTCGGGCTTCACTTCGAGCAGATCGAACATCTCCTCGATATCGGTGAGCCCCTGGCGTATTTCGCGGTAGACGAAGCCGATAAAGTTCAGCGGCACGGAAAGCTGCAGCAGCATGGCGTTGATGAAGACGAAGTCGCCGACCGTGTGATGTCCGTTGAGGACGGACCAGCCGGACATGACCATCATGACCGTCGTGCCCAGGCCGAAAATCACGCCCTGGCCGAAGTTCAGCCAGCCGAGCGACGTCCAGACGCTGGTGGCGGCCTTCTCATAACGCGCCATCGACTGATCGAAGCGCTTGGCCTCCATCTCCTCGTTACCGAAATATTTGACGGTTTCGAAGTTCAGAAGGGAATCGATCGCCTTCGTATTTGCGTCCGTATCGCTGTCGTTCATGGTCCGGCGGATGGAGATGCGCCAGTCGCTGGCCTTCACCGTGAACCAGATATAGAGCCAGACCGTGACGGCCGTCACGGCGAGGTAGGAAAAGCCGTAGCCGCGCCAGAAGATGATGGCGGTCAGCAGGAATTCGATGAAGGTCGGAAACGTGTTGAGGATCGTGAAGCGAACGATCGTCTCGATGCCTTTTGTTCCGCGCTCGATGATGCGCGAAAGACCACCCGTCTTTCGCTCGAGATGGAAGCGCAGCGACAGCTCGTGGATATGCACGAAGGTCCTGTAGGCCAGCTGGCGAACGGCATATTGGCCGACGCTCGCAAATAGCGCATCGCGCAGCTGATTGAGGCCGAGCTGGATAAGGCGCGTCACGTTGGTGGCGATGATCAGGGCGACGGCGCCGACCATGAAAGCCGGCAGGATGCCCTGCATGTCGAGCTTGCCGTTCAGCGCATCGACGGACCATTTGAAGAAATAGGGAACGAGCAGCAGGAAGAATTTCGAGATCAGCAGGAAGACCGTGGCCCACACCACGCGCATCTTCAGGTCCATTCGGCCGGCGGGCCACATATAGGGCCAGAGATTGATGAGGGTGCCTAACGGATTGCTGGAATCCGCCGATATGGTTTTCTTGACGTCTGCCATGTCCGTCTCCGGCCGATTATTGAAGCAGCCGGGTGCGGCAACCATTGCGCAGCCGACTGGGAAACCTTCGCGGCCAGGATAAGGCCATTGGGTGAAGGCGATGAGGGTCGGGCGACGCTTATACTATTTTTATGCCGTATAAAAGCTGCGGCCAGGCGTTGGGTGCGCCTGGCCGACCTGTTGCCCGCAAAAGGCGTTCCGATGCTAGAGATGCTCGCCCGAAAGCCGCTTGCGATGAAGCTCCTCGGCATTCGGCAATGCGTCCTTCGGCAGGCCGAAGACCTGACCCGGCAGAATCCGGTCCGGGTTGTTGATCTTGTCCTCGTTGGCCAGATAGATCGTCGTATAGCGCACGCCGGCGCCGTAGACGCGGCGCGAGATCTGCCACAGCGTATCGCCGCGACGGATGATGACGGCATTGCTATCCTGCGACAGCGGCGCCTGCTCGATCGTCTTCGGGCTGTTGTCGCTGGAGGAGACTTCCGCATTCGGCTGCGCCGGCGTCGTCTGGGCAGGTGCAGTGATGACGGCGATCATCCGCTCCAGGCCGGGCAGTGCCGCTCCGACCGATTTCGGGTCCTTCGGCAGAGCGACAAGGGCAGCAAGCGCCCTGGCCGCTGCGCTGGAAGCATCGGCTGCCGCCTTCTTGAGCGCGGCGCTGGCTGCAATGGTCGGGCGGAATTCCGACAGCGACTTCAGCGCGATTTCCGTGCCGGATCGGGCGGCCGCGAGTTCTTCCGCATTCGGTTGCTTGCCGTCGGTGAAGAGGCCCTTGAGCAGCGCGAAAGCCTTGCCGGCACCTTCCTTGAGCTTGGCTAGCTCGCCTTCGTCGAGTGGCACCATGCTTGTCGCAGCCGACTGTCCCTGACCGTTGGCGGCAGCCGGCGTTTGCGCCGCGACCGTCACCTGATTGCCTTCAGGGCGCGTAAAGTTGACGCTGGTGCGCACGACGACCTTGCCGGCGCCATCAAGCACATCGACGCGAATCTTGTGATCGCCGACGGCAAGCGGCATCGGCCCGTCGACGACGAAATGGCCGTCCGCGCCCGCAACATTCTCGCCAATGAGCTTGTCATCGGCATAGGCGCGCACTTTGGCATTCGGCTTGGCGCTACCGGCAACGAAGATGTGGTCGTTTTCGATCTCTACCGCATTGACCATCACGTCCTGATCCGCGTCCGTCTTTGCCGCTGGCGGCGTTGCCGCGCCTGCGGCGGGATTGGCGGATGCGACTACGCTTCCGTCCGGTTGCGGCTTGGCATCCGTCGCGGTTGCCGGCTGATCCATTGCCTTGACCTTGGCGTCGGCTGCCGGTGCATCGTCTCCGCCTGATGTCACGCGGCCCTGCTTGGCCGAAGGCGCGGTAATGATGCGGCTTGCGGTGCCCGGCTTCGAAACCATGGCGAGAAGCTGGGTGGAATCATCCTTCGGCACGGAGATGGTGGCGACTTCCTCGGAATTGACTGATTTGCCGTCCTTGCCCGTGGCGCGCAGCACCAATTCGTGGTCACCCGGCGGCAGTGGATTGTCCAGGACGGCGGCAAAGTCGCCGCTCGGGCCGACATTCGTCGTCGTGACGACCTTTTCGCCGTCGACGATCTCCAGCTTGGCATTCGGCTCGGCGGAGCCGGCGATAACGGTGGAGCCATCGGGCTCGACGCGCAACACGTCGAATGACGGTAGGCGAGGCTTGGCGGCCGCGTCGGTCTCAGGTGCCGGCTGGCCGGTCAGGGCGGCAAAGGCCTTGTCGATCGCGGCGCTGGCTTCGGCGGCGTTGTCGGGAAGCGATTGGATGATGGCGAGCGCCTTGCCGGCGCCGTCCTGCGCCTTTTTCACGAGGCCTGTCGTCGTTGCGTCAACACCTGCGGGCAGCGCGAAACCGACGATCGATTGCAGTGCGGTCATCGCCTTCGTCTTTGCAGCCGTGAAGACATCCTGGGCCGGGGTGCTGCCGTCCTTGAACAGAGCCTTGAGATCGGCAAGCGAGGCGGTTGCCGCACCCGTCAGCCCCGTCAGCTTCTTGGCGATATCAGCGGTGTTGACGGCGGTCGCGACAGCATTCTGCGTGGCCTTGGTGGCGTTCTCGGCGGTTTCGCCGGCCTTCTGCGCGTTTTCGTCGATCGTATTCTTCACCGTGTTGCTGGCCTGATTGACGGCGTCGCCGATCGGGTTCTTGTTACCGTTAATCCGCGGCATCACGAAGAAGACCATCAACAGGGTCGCAGCCACCAACACCAACAGAGCCAGCCAACCGGCACGGTTCTTCATCATCATTCATCTCCACGCGGCGCAGTCGTCGCAACTCCTGAAATTGCTAGCGATTTCGCCTGCTTTTACAAGCTTTCTCAGCCATTTTCGCATGTTCCGACGCAAGTTTTCCGTCGAAAAATCTTGACTGAGCATTTGCAGCATAGTTGTTATGCATCCATGACCGACGATTCCACGCCAATCCGATCCATCTGCGTCTATTGTGGCTCAAGGCCGGGGCGCGATTCTTCCTACATGGCTGCCGGCCGCGAACTGGGCAAAAGCATCGCCGAAAATGGCTTGCGCCTGATCTATGGCGGCGGAACGAAGGGCATCATGGGCGCTGTCGCGAGCGGCGTGCTCTCGCACGGCGGTCAAGTTACCGGCATCATTCCGGAATTTCTTGTCGATATGGAAGCGACGCGCCATTCGCTCGGTCAGCTCGATGAGCTGATCATAACCTCAGACATGCATGAGCGCAAACATGGCATGTTCGAACGGTCGGATGCCTTCGTCGCGCTGCCCGGCGGCATCGGCACCCTGGAAGAGATCGTCGAGATCATGACCTGGGGCCAGCTCGGCCGTCACGAAAAGCCGATGGTCTTCGCCAATATCAACGGCTTCTGGGATCCGATGATGGAAATCGTCCGCCATATGACGGAAGAGGGCTTTATCCACACCGCCCATCGTGTCCAGCCGTTGGTCATCGACAAGATCGCCGACATCATCCCGGCAATCCGCAAGCACGCCGCAGAGACCCGCGGCGACCGTGATGGCGAAGAGGCCGTGATCTCCAAGCTTTGATTAGAGATTTGCTAACCATGTCTGCTGGTTAGCGCGTTCTGCTCTGACGCAGCAGCGACCAGCTGTAGAGGACGAGGCCGGCCCAGATCAGCGAAAAGGCGATCAGCTGTGGCGTGCCGAACGGCTCCTTGAACAGAAAGACGGCGATCAGGAAGACCATCGTCGGCACGATGTACTGCATGATGCCGATGGTCGACATCTTGAGCAGCTTCGCGCCATTGGCGAAGATCATCAACGGAAGCGCGGTCACGAGCCCGCAGCCGAGCAGGAGCGCGGTATCCGAAAGGCCGGTCTGGTAGAAATGGCCTTCGCCACGCGCTTCGAGATAGATGATGTAAAGCGTCGCGGGAATGCAGAGCAGCAGCACTTCGATGAAAAAGCCCTGATTGGCGCCGACGGGCAGCGTCTTGCGGAAAAAGGCATAGAAGCCCCAGGAGAAGGTCAGCGACAGCGCAACCCAGGGCAGGGTCCCGGCCTCCACGGTCAGGATGATGACCGCAATCGCCGCAAGGCAGATAGCGGCGATCTGCGTCGGCGCCAGCTTTTCCTTGAGCAGGATGGCGCCGAGCGCGATGCTGAACAGCGGATTGATGAAATAGCCGAGGGCCGCATCGAGCGAATGGCCGGCGCCGATCGCCCAGACATAGGTTCCCCAGTTGATGGTGACGAGCGTTGCCGTCAGCGATGCCATGGCAATCGTTCGTGGGTTGCGAAACGCCGCCCTGACGTCGCCCATGCGCCCAAGTGCCAGAAGCACGATACCGGCGACCGGAACCGACCAGAAGATGCGGTGTGCGATGACTTCGAAAGCGGGGATATGCGCCAGCGCCTTCATGTAAAGCGGCAGGATGCCCCAGAAGAGATAGGCGGTCATCGCAAAGCCGAAGCCGCGGATAGCGTCGTTGTTCTTGATCTCAGGTTCGACCGCGTCGGTGGCCATGAATTTTCCCGTCACTCTCTGTTATTTGAGAGGGGATTACTCCAATACCTGACGCGTGGCTAATTCATTTCCTTGACGGCATCGTCAAGCTTTTTGATAGGCGGCGGATCACTCCGCCGCGATCTTGCCCGCCATATGCCGGTTCTTCATCAGCTTGTAGATGACGGAATCCATCAATGCCTGGAACGAGGCGTCGATGATATTTTCCGACACGCCGACCGTCCACCAGCGCACGCCGTCGCTGTCGGTGGATTCGATCAGGACGCGGGTGATGGCTTCCGTGCCGCCATTGAGGATACGCACCTTGAAGTCGGCCAGTTCGAGGTCGTCGATCTCGTGCTGGTATTTGCCGAAGTTCTTGCGCAGCGCCAGGTCGAGCGCGTTGACCGGGCCATCGCCTTCGGCAACCGACATGATGGTCTCGCCGTCGATGATGATCTTGACCACGGCTTCTGAGACGATCTTCACGCGGCCGTGGGAATCGAAGCGGCGCTCGACCATGACGCGGAAGCCGTCGATCGCAAAGAATTCCGGGATGGTGCCAAGCGTGCGGCGAGCGAGCAGTTCGAAGCTCGCATCCGCGCCTTCGTAAGCGTAGCCTGTCGCTTCACGCTCCTTGACGAGCTGGATCAGCTGGTCCAGCTTCGGGTCGTCCTTGCCGACTTCAATGCCACGCCGCTTCAGGGCATTGATGAAATTCGACTTTCCGCCCTGGTCGGATACCATGACCTTGCGGAAATTGCCGACGCTTTCCGGCGTCACATGCTCATAGGTGCGCGGGTCCTTCAGCAGCGCCGAGGCATGAATGCCGGCTTTCGTCGCAAAGGCCGACGCGCCGACATAGGGCGCCTGATGGTCGGGAGAGCGGTTCAGCAGCTCGTCGAACGCATGCGAAAGGCCGGTCAGGCCCACGAGCCGTTCGGCGTCGATCGTGGTCTCGAAACGCTCGCTATAGGCTCTCTTCAGCGCCAGCGTCGGGATCAGCGTCACCAGGTTGGCGTTGCCGCAGCGCTCGCCGATGCCGTTCAGCGTGCCCTGGATCTGTCGGACCCCGGCCTCGACTGCGGCAAGCGAATTGGCGACCGCTTGCCCGGTGTCGTTATGGGCGTGGATGCCAAGACAGTGCCCCGGAACGCCGCAGGCGATGACAGCCTCGACGATGGCGCGGATTTCCGGCGGCTGCGTGCCGCCATTGGTGTCGCAGAGCACCACCCAGCGCGCTCCGGCGTCATAGGCCGCTTTGGCGCAGGCGAGCGCATAGGTTGGATTGGCCTTGTAGCCGTCGAAGAAGTGCTCGCAATCGACAAGCGCTTCCTTGCCGGCATTAACGGCTGCCTTGACGCTTTCGGCGATGCTTTCGAGGTTCTCCTCGTTGGTGCAGCCGAGCGCCACTTTGACGTGATAGTCCCAGCTCTTGGCGACGAAACAGATCGCATCCGATTTCGCCTGCAGCAGGCTCGCTAGGCCGGGATCGTTGGAGGCGGAGATGCCGGCGCGCTTGGTCATGCCGAAGGCGACAAAGGAGGCTGACTTTGTACGCTTCTCATCGAAGAAGGCCGTGTCGGTCGGATTGGCGCCGGGATAACCGCCCTCGATATAATCAAGGCCGAATTCATCCAGCATGGTCGCAATCGCAATCTTGTCCTCGACCGAGAAATCGATGCCGGGCGTCTGCTGCCCGTCGCGGAGCGTCGTGTCGAAGAGATAGATTTTTTCGCGTGTCATACTGTTTCCTCCGGCGAACCGGTCATTGATACTGGGGCGGCTGGCCTATGCTTTGCCTGCAAACTTGTCCGTCGCGCGAACCAGTTGATCGAGAATGCCCGGCTCCGACGAGGCATGGCCTGCGCCTTCGATCAGATGAAATTCTGCTTTCGGCCAGGCCTTGTGCAGTTCCCAGGCATACCGTGCCGGGCAGGGCATGTCGTAGCGCCCATGAACGATGACGCCGGGAATATCCTTCAACTTGTGCGCATCGCGCAGCAACTGGCCTTCCTCGAGCCAGCCGGCATTGACGAAAAAATGGTTCTCGATGCGGGCGAAGGCGTGCGCGAATTCCGCATCTTCGAACTGCGTGCTGACGGATGGCTCCGGCAAAAGGGTGATCGTCTCGCCTTCCCAGATCGACCATGCCTTGGCGGCCTCCAGGCGGGCAGCCTTTTCGGGATGCGTCAGCAGCCGGTGATAAGCGGCCATCATTTCATGGCGCTCTTCCGGTGGGATGGGCGCGACGAAGCGCTCCCATTTGTCGGGGAACATTTCCGAGACGCCGAACTGATAGTACCAGTCGAGTTCGGCTCTCGTCAGGGTATAAATGCCGCGCACGACCAGTTCGGAAACGCGATGCGGATGGGTCTCCGAATAGGCGAGCGCCAGAGTCGACCCCCAGGAGCCGCCGAACACAAGCCATTTTTCCGCGCCGGCCATGTCCCGCAGCCGCTCGATATCGTCAACCAGATGCCAGGTCGTATTGGCCTCGAGGCCGGCATGCGGCGTCGACCGCCCGCAGCCGCGCTGGTCGAACAGCGTGACGTCATAAAGCGCCGGATCGAACACGCGGCGATGGTTTGGCGAGATGCCGCCACCCGGGCCGCCATGCAGGAAAACCGCGGGTTTGGCGCCGGGCGTTCCCACCCGTTCCCAATAGATCACATGGCCGTCTCCGACATCGAGATGACCGGAAGCATAGGGCTCGATCTCCGGATAGAGTGTCCGCAGGGCCTCCGTCATATCTTCAACCCCTCGGCCGGCCAGACATCCGTATCGTGATCGGGATGCTGGAAGGAAATGATCTGTTCCTGCC
This sequence comes from Martinezella tropici, assembly GCA_000799755.1. Classification (GTDB taxonomy): domain Bacteria; phylum Pseudomonadota; class Alphaproteobacteria; order Rhizobiales; family Rhizobiaceae; genus Rhizobium; species Rhizobium tropici_A. The sequence continues at coordinate 264,643 of JUHI01000001.1, read as the reverse complement.
GCGCGTAGAAATCCGGGTCCAGATGGACGGGCTTCTCGAAGATCGTCTCCACCCAGGGCAGGCGGTAGGCATGGTTGACCTGGACCTGCGGGGCGAGATCGTCGCGCTCGTCGAAAGCACCGATGGCGATTTCGAGGCCACCCGGATGGCGGTAGGTCATCGGCGTCCCGCAGTTCTTGCAGAAGCCGCGGTCGATGTTGACGGAGGACTGAAAATAGGTCGGCGCGCCGCGCGTCCATTCAAGGCCGTCGTCCGGTGCCGTCACCAGGGCGGAGAAGAAGCTGCCGAACTGCTTCTGGCACATGCGGCAATGACAGATCGACGGCCGGCCGAGCTCGCCGCGAATGCGAAACCGCACCGCGCCGCATTGGCATCCTCCGCTTCTGGTAGCTTCACTCATGGCTCTTCTCCTCCGGCCAGGTTTGGGTGTCGTAATCGGGATGTTGGTGATTGGAGAGCCTGATCGATATAGCTCGATCCGAGCCATCCTCATCCGGTTCCATTGGCAGCACGTCGAGTGCATGGAACCAGGGCATCTTTCCCGTGCGGTTCGATTGCGCGACGGGTTGGACCAGCGCTGGTTCATCCAATGAGCCAAGTGTCACATTGATGGAATCCGTGCCGGGCACATCATAGAACAATGGCGTTCCGCAGGTGCCGCAAAAGCCGCGGCGCACAAGATCCGACGAATGAAACCACGTGGGCACGCCGCGCGTCAGCTCGAAATCGCCGCGTCTGGCGCTGCCCAACGGCAAGGCGTAGTTACCGGATGCTTTCTGACACATGCGGCAATGGCAAAGATGCGGATAGCCGAGCGGGCTGGCGGTACGATAGCGAACCGCGCCGCATTGGCATCCACCGCTATGTCCCGCCGTGATTGTCATTTGCCGCTCTCCGGTGGCCATTGCGCGGTATCGTGATCGGGATGCTGGTACGACACAAGTTCGAGCACGAAGGGCGCTTGCTCGGCATCCTCTTCCGTCCGGTGTCCCGGCAGCAAGTGCAATGTATCGACAAAGCCGATCTTGGCTTCCGTACCGTACTGGATGACGGGCGGCAGTTGCGAGGGATCGTCGAAGGCCCCGGCGGCGACGGCAATGCCATCCGGCGCCTCATAGGTCAGCGGCGTGCCGCAATCCCCGCAGAAACCGCGCTTCACATAATTCGATGATTGGAACAGCTTCCGCTCGCCGCGCGTCCATTGAAGCTCGGCGCCACGCGTCGAGACCAGCGGCGCATAATAGGCGCCGAAGGCCTTCTGACACATGCGGCAATGACAGATCGAGGCATCCTTCAGTTCGCCCCGCACCTGGAAGCGAACCGCGCCGCACTGACAGCCGCCGGTGTGGGCTATACTCACCGCTTGACCTCCCAGCTCGTGGTCCGCTCGCCCGTCGCCGCATCCTTGCCGTCCTTGAGCTGAACACCTCTTGCCGTCAGCTCTTCGCGAAGCTTGTCGGCCTCGGCGAAGTTCTTGGCCTTCAGCAACTCCAGGCGCTGGCGCACCTTGGCATCGATCTCCGTGACGACGGCGTCGTCGACCTCTGCCTTCTTCGGCAGCAGGCCGAGAAGATCGGCGCTGGCCGCGAAGACGGGCAGGAGGCTGGCGTCGGCATTGGCGGCTTGCGCCAGTGCATGCAGCGCCTGAATCGCGGCAACCGTGTTCAGATCATCGCCGAGAGCGGCAAGAACCGTCTGATCCGGTGTCGCATCGCTGACGTCCGCCGCCGGCCATTTGGCAATCAGCCGCTCTGCCTCTTCCAGCCGCTTGACGGAAAAGTCGATCGGCTCGCGATAATGCGTCATCAGCATGGCAAGCCTCAGCACCTCGCCCGGCCATGTCCGGCCGCCGAGCTTGTCCGTCTCGAGCAACTCGTAGATGGTGACGAAATTGCCTTCCGATTTCGACATCTTGCGGCCCTCGACCTGCACGAAGCCGTTGTGCATCCAGACATTCGCCATGGTATGCGTGCCATGCGCGCAACGCGACTGGGCGATCTCGTTTTCATGGTGCGGGAAGATGAGGTCCAGACCGCCGCCATGAATGTCGAAGACGTCGCCGAGATAGCGCCCGCTCATGGCCGAGCATTCGATATGCCAGCCCGGACGGCCGCGGCCCCACGGGCTTTCCCAACCCGGCTCGTTCTCGTCCGACAGCTTCCACAGCACGAAATCGCCCGGGCTCTTCTTGTGGGCGTCGACTGCAACACGGGCGCCCGCCTGCTGCTCGTCGAGATTGCGCTTGGAAAGCTGGCCGTAATCCGCCATCGATTTGGTGTCGAACAGCACTTCGCCGGCGGCGCGATAAGCATGGCCCTTGGCGATCAGCGTCTCGATGATCGCGATCATCTGCGCGATGTTGTCGGTTGCGCGCGGCTGCACCGTCGGCTCCAGGCAGCCGAGTGCCGTGGTATCCTCGCGATACTGCCGCTCGGTTTTTTCCGTCACCAGGCGGATCGCCTCGTTCAGCGGCAGGCCGGGATGGTCGCGCAGCGCGCGCGCGTTGATCTTGTCGTCGACGTCGGTGATGTTGCGGACATAGGTGACATGGCTTTCACCATATAGCTGTCGCAGCAGCCGGAACAGCACGTCGAAGACGATCGCCGGGCGTGCATTGCCGATATGGGCGAAGTCATAGACCGTGGGGCCGCAGACATACATGCGGACGTTGTTGCGGTCGATCGGCTGGAAATCGACCTTTTCGCGCGTCAGCGTGTTGTAGAACTTCAATTGCGGCTCGGCGGCCATGTCACTCTCCCAAGGCATAAATCCGAAAAAATACCGTCACCGGCAGGCCGGACGTTTGTCATCTTGGATTTTGGGAGACGAAAACGGCCAGGCCAGCGAAACGCTAGCGAATAATCTTCCGGCAGATAATGCAGATAACCGTTTTCATGGGCGGCTTTATCGCGCGCCGGAAGAATTTGGTCAAGTAGGGAGAAAGCCTCTCGCGCAGCGGGAGAGGCTGTTTTTTATTCCGGCATCCGGTAGTCGACGAGCTTGTTTTCGCGCACGACGAAAAGCTTGCCGGTTTCGGTGACATCGGGACCGACAAGCGGCAGGATCGCCTGGGCGACCGCGCGAGGGTGCGGCAGCGTATCGGGATCTTCGCCGGGCATGGCCTGGGCGCGCATGGCGGTGCGGGTCGCGCCCGGATCGACGCTGGTGACGCGCAGCGGCGTATTCTCCGCTTCGCCGGCCCAGGTGCGCGCCAGCGCCTCGACGGCGGCCTTGGAGGCGGAATAGGGACCCCAGAAGGGCCGGCAGCGATGGGCGGCGGCCGAAGAGAGGATAACGGCGCGGCCGGCCTCGGAGCGCATCAGCAGCGGCTCGACCGAGCGGATCAACCGCCAGGTGGCTGTCACGTTGATGGTCATCACCTTCTCGAAGACCTTGGCTTCGACATGGCCGATCGGCGAGATCACGCCGAGGACGCCGGCATTGGCAACCAGAATATCGAGCTTGCCCCAGCGTTCGAAGATCGAGGCGCCGAGCGCGTCGATGGCATTCATGTCGGCGAGATCGAAGGGGACGAGCGTCGCTGAGCCGCCGGCCGCCTGGATGGCGTCGTCCAGTTCCTCAAGGCCGCCGACCGTGCGGGCGCAGGCAATCACATGCGCGCCCGCCTTGGCCAGTTCCAGTGCGGTGAAATAGCCGATACCGCGCGATGCGCCTGTGACGAGGGCGATCTTGTCCTTGAGATTGACGCTCATGCTGTCTTGATCCGGATATGTTGCGAAGGGATAGGGGCGGGACGCCCCGTCAACCTTTTTGGGGTCAACCGCTTATGAGGTCAACCGTTGCTGGCGAGAACGGAAAGCTTGCGCACGTTGCTGGTGCTCTCCTTGTCGAGCAGGCGTGTCGGATAATCGCCAGTGAAGTAATGGTCGGTAAACTGCGGCTGCGCATTGTTGCGCGGTTCGCCGCCGACGGCGCGATAAAGCCCGTCGATCGACAGGAATTCCAGCGAATCGGCACCGATATAGTCGCACATGGCTTGCAGGTTGCTGTACTGGTTGGCGAGCAGCTTGTCGGCATCCGGCGTGTCGATGCCGTAGAAGTCCGGATGGAAGATCATCGGGCTGGCGACGCGGATATGCACTTCGCTGGCGCCGGCATCGCGGATCATCTGCACGATTTTCACCGAGGTCGTGCCGCGCACGATGGAATCGTCGACCAGCACGACGCGCTTGCCCTCGATGATGGCGCGGTTGGCCGAATGCTTGAGCTTCACGCCAAAAGCACGGATCTGCTGCGTCGGCTCGATGAAGGTGCGGCCGACGTAGTGATTGCGGATGATGCCGAGTTCGAAGGGAATGCCGCTCGCCTGCGCATAGCCGATGGCTGCGGGCGTGCCGCCATCCGGCACCGGTACGACCACGTCGGCGGCAACGGGCGCTTCCTTGGCAAGATTGATGCCCATGTTCTTGCGGGCAACGTAGACGTTGCGGCCGCCGACGACGGAATCGGGGCGAGCGAAATAGACATATTCGAACAGGCAGAGACGCTCGGGCCGGGAAACCTCGGGTTTGCGGGCGTCGATGGTGATCGAACCGTCCGGCTGGATCTCGCAGATGACGACTTCGCCGTTCTCGACGTCGCGAACATATTTCGCGCCGATGATATCGAGAGCGCAGGTTTCCGAGCAGAAGATCGGCTTGCCGTCGAGTTCGCCCATGACTAGGGGCCGGATGCCGATCGGGTCGCGGGCGGCGATCAGCTTCGTGCGCGTCATGGCGAGCATCGAATAGCCGCCTTCCATCTGCCTGATGGCGTCAATGAAGCGATCGGAAGAGGAGGTCTGCTTGGAGCGGGCAATAAGATGCAGGACGACTTCGGTATCCGAGGTCGACTGACAGATGGCGCCGTCCGCGATCAGCTGCCGGCGCATGGTCAGGCCGTTGGTGAAATTGCCGTTATGGGCAATCGCGATGCCGCCGACTTCAAGCTCCGCAAACAGCGGCTGAACATTGCGCAGGATGGTTTCGCCCGTGGTCGAGTAGCGTACATGGCCGATCGAGCGGTCGCCGGGCAGGCGGGCGAGCGTGGCAGGGTCCGTATAGTGATCGCCGACAAGGCCCATCCGCCGCTCGGAGTGGAAGCGCTGCCCGTCGAAGGAGACGATACCGGCCGCTTCCTGGCCGCGATGCTGCAGGGCGTGGAGGCCGAGCGCCGTTAGCGTCGCCGCGTCCGGATGTCCCAGAATGCCGAAGATGCCGCATTCTTCATGCAGCGTATCGCCGTCGATGTCGTCCTCGAAGGAAACGGAATGGTTCATGGCTGCGGGCCTTTGCTCTCAACGTGGGCGGATCGGGGCGGCGTCACGAGTGACCATTAAAATAGCTGAAAATCCGGCCGGAAAAAATATCGGGCCGGATCTTTCATTGTCACGCCGCTCAAATGGCGATTCTCGGGCGGCAGGTCAAGCCTGTAAACGCACCGTCAATTGTTTGTCTGCGGCGCCGGCGCATCGTCAGACGGCGCGGTATCGTTCGGCGCGGCGTTGTCGCCACCGGTCTGCGGCTGCGTCTGTTGCTGCTGGTTCGGCGCGATCTTGTTGATGATCTCCGGCGGCAGCATGGCCTGGACGTTTTCAGGCAGCGCCGACTTCAGCTTTTCGACCATTGAATCGAGGAAAGGCTTGGACTTGGCATTATTGACCCAGTCCGGACGGGCGGCAGGCGCCACCAGCCAATTCCAGAAAGCCACGACGACCACCATCAGGAGCAGGCCGCGAGCGGCCCCGAACAGGAAGCCGAGGGTCCGGTCAAGCGCGCCGATGCGGCTGTCGATAATGAAATCGGCAATCCGGATGGTGATGAAGGAAATGATGATCAGCGCCAGCAGGAAGATGACGGCGGCAGACGCGATCGTCGCGATCTTGGTGTCGGCCTTGTATTGCAGGGCATAGGGAACGAGCAGCGGATAAAGATAGTAGGCGGCGACTGCCGAGCCGCCCCAGCTGACGATCGAGAGGATTTCGCGCGAAAAGCCGCGAACCATGGCCAGAACGGCGGAGAAGAGAAGAACGCCGATAACAATACCGTCGAAAATCGTAATGGGCATTTATAATCCACTTCAAGACTTGCCGGACCTTATGGTCGGCATCGGCCTCAATCATGAGCCTCTTCTTCGCCAAGAACGGCTGAAGTAAGGCTCAGTCCTCGTCTTCCGCGCGCTTGAGCGCACCCTTCGATCCAGCAATGCGCGCCACCAGATCCGGCAGGCTGTCGATCTCGCTCCAGCGTCCGCCATTGACCTTCGGCAGATCGGCGGAAGCGGCAGGCAGGACAGCCCCGGAAAATCCCAGCTTCTCGGCTTCCTTGAGGCGCTGGGCGGTGTGCGCAACCGGCCGGACGGCGCCCGACAGGCTGACTTCGCCGAAATAGACGCAATCGGCGGGCAGAGCAAGACCGGCCAGGGAGGAAACCAGTGCAGAAGCGACGGCAAGGTCCGCGGCCGGCTCGGAAATACGGTAGCCGCCGGCAATATTGAGGTAAACATCGTGCTGGCCGAGCCTGACGCCGCAATGCGCTTCCAGAACGGCGAGAATCATCGAAAGGCGGGCCGAATCCCAGCCGACGATGGCGCGGCGCGGCGTGCCGAGCGATGTCGGCGCGACCAGCGCCTGCACTTCCACCAGTACCGGGCGCGTACCCTCGATACCGGCAAAGACAGCTGCACCCGGCGACTTTTCGTTGCGTTCTCCAAGGAAGAGTTCAGACGGATTGGGCACATCGCGCAGCCCGGCGTCGGACATTTCGAACACGCCGATCTCGTCGGTCGGGCCGAAGCGGTTCTTCACCGTGCGCAGGATGCGGTAATGATGACCGCGGTCGCCCTCGAAATAGAGGACGGCATCGACCATGTGTTCGACGACGCGCGGTCCGGCGATCTGGCCGTCCTTGGTAACGTGGCCGACCAGCACCATGGCGGCCCCAGTCTGCTTGGCAAAGCGGATCATCGCCTGGACGCCGGTGCGCACCTGCGTGACCGTGCCGGGCGCGGATTCGGCAAGCTCGCTCCAGAGCGTCTGGATAGAATCGATGATGACGAGATCCGGCCGCTTGCCTTCCGAAAGCGTCGCCAGGATATCCTCGACATTGGTTTCGGCCGCGAGCAGCACGTCGGTGTCGGCCGCTTTCAGACGCTGGGCGCGCAGGCGAACCTGCGCCACGGCCTCCTCGCCCGATACGTAAACGATCTTGTGCCCTCGGCGGGCGAGTGCCGCAGCCGCCTGCATCAGCAATGTCGACTTGCCGATGCCGGGATCGCCGCCGACGAGAACCGCCGAGCCGCGCACGAAGCCGCCGCCGGTGGCGCGGTCAAGCTCGGAGATGCCGGTATGGATGCGTGGCGCTTCCTCGATCTCGCCCGAAAGCGATGTGAGCGTGACGGGCTTGCCCTTGCGCGGCGTCTTTGCGGGACCGCCGCCGATCCCGCCCATCGGATCTTCCTCGACGATGGTGTTCCATGCGCCGCAACCGTCGCACTTGCCGGCCCAGCGATTGTGGACCGTGCCGCAGTTCTGGCAGATGAATTGTGTGCGGGCCTTGGCCATCGGATGCTGTTCTCGAGTTCAAATGCGTCGCTTTTCGCAGCGAATCGCGATCGGCTGACAGATAATGTCTTTCCCCGCCTATCAAAACTAATGATTTCCGTATCAATGGCGATCGTGTCAGTTTTTATGCCGGGTTTTTATGGATGATGACGAATGTTTGACTATTCGCTTGCGCACTGGATCGGATTTCTCACCGCCGCGATCCTTCTTAACTTGTCGCCGGGGCCGGATCTCGCCTACATTCTCGGCCATACGATCAGAAGCGGCATCCGCTCCGGCTTCGCGGCGCTGTTCGGAATCTGGACCGGGGCGTGCCTGCATGTGCTGATGGCGGCCGTTGGCCTGTCGGCGATCCTCGCCGCATCTGCGATGGCCTTCTCGGCAATCAAATGGGTTGGCGCCGCCTATCTGATCTGGCTCGGCATCCAGGCGCTGCGCTCCAAGGGCGAGGGGGCATGGATCAAGGAGGCTGGCAACGCTTTGCCCCTCAGCCGCCTCTATCGCCAGGGCATCATGGTTTCGTTGCTCAATCCGAAGATGGCGATCTTCTTTCTGGCCTTCCTGCCGCAATTCGTCGTTGAAGGCGCAGGCCCCGTCTGGGCGCAGCTTATGCTGCATGGCAGCCTGATCATCGTCGTTGCCGCCTTCATCGAGCCGCCGATCATCCTGCTCGGTGGTCGCCTCAGCGAAGCCTTGAGGCGCAATCGCAGCTTCGGCCTATGGCTCGATCGAGGCCTCGGCTCGCTGTTCGTCGCGCTTGGCGTCCGGCTAGCGATCATGGATCGCTAAAGCATCTCAGGAAAATCAGGCTGCGGCTTTCCATCCGGAAAGCCGGGCTATTCCTCAGCCTCTTCCGAGATATACCGGCGCTCGTGCCGCAGCCCCATGCTGGTCAGCATCTCATAGCCGATGGTGCCGGCAGCCTTTGCGGCCTCGTCCACCGGGATGTTGTTGCCGAAGAGTTCGATATAGTCGCCGGCGCGGGCAACGTTGTCAGGCAGGTCGGTGACATCGAAAATGGTGAGGTCCATGGTGATGCGGCCGGCGACCGGCACCTTATGGCCGGCAATGAAGCCATGACCGCCGGCAACGCCGGTCTGGCGCAGAGGCACGCCGCCGCTCGACTGGCTGCGCATGTAGCCGTCGGCATAACCTGCCGAGACGATCGCCAGCCGGCTGTCGCGGGTCAATTGCAGGGCGCGGCCATATCCCACCGTTTCGCCTGCCTTGACCGAACGGGTCTGGATGATCCGCGCTTCCGCCGTCGCGACCGGACGCATCGGATTGGCCATGCCGGGAACCGCCTCGCCGCCATAGGTGGCGATGCCGGGGCGGGTGAGGTCGAAATGATACTCCGATCCGAGAAAAATGCCGGCCGAATTGGCAAGGCTCGCCTCGATGCCTTCGAAGGCAGCGCTGACCTTGCGGAAGGCTTCGAGCTGCTGCCTGTTCATCGCATTGGCGGGATCGTCACCGCAGGCAAGGTGGCTCATCACCAGAACCGGCGCAAAACTCGCCGGGCGGGAGACGTCGTCGGCAAGCGCGATCGCATCGTCCATCGGCAGTCCGAGCCTGTTGAAGCCAGTATCGACCTGCAGCGCGCAGGGATAGTCGCCATAGTCCGATAGTACCGACATCCAGAAGGTCAGCTGCTCTTCCGAGGCAATGACCGGCACGAGGTCGTTCTCGAAGAACCGGCGCTCCAAGCCCGGCCAGATGCCGCTGAGGACGAAGATGCGTGCCTCGGGTGCATAGAGCCGCAAGGTCGCGCCTTCGTCCGCAGTGGCGACGAAGAAGTCGCGAGCGCCGGCGGCATAAAGGGTTTCGCCGACATCCTCGATCCCGAGCCCGTAGGCATCGGCCTTGACGACCGCCGACGTGCGGGCCTTCCCCGAGCGACGGCCCAGGTCGCGCCAGTTTTCGACGAGCGCGCCGAGATCCACGGTCAGCCTTAGGCCGGCGGAAGCGAAAGCATCATCGTCATCGAAGTTGTCTGTCATGGAGCTGCCTGAACAAGGAAATGGCCGGAGGTGATTTGGCTCCGGCCAGAATAATGGTCATTGATGAAAAGAAAAAGTGCCGCGGCGCACAGATGCGCCGCCAAGTTCCTGCCTCAGTGTTCCTCGTACTGAATGAATGAGGAATCGGCGAGGTCCGCAAAGCGCGTGAATTCCGACTGGAAGGCAAGTTTCACCGTGCCCGTCGGTCCGTGACGCTGCTTGGCGATGATGACGTCGGCCGTACCCTTCACACGCTCGAAAAGGGCTTCCCATTCCGCATATTTTGGATCGTTCGGATCGCGCGGCTCCTGGTTCTTGACGTAATATTCCTCGCGGAACACGAAGAGAACCACGTCGGCGTCCTGCTCGATCGAGCCGGATTCGCGAAGGTCGGAGAGCTGCGGCCGCTTGTCGTCGCGGCTTTCGACCGCACGCGACAGCTGCGAGAGCGCGATGATCGGAACATTCAGCTCCTTGCCGAGTGCCTTCAGGCCGGTGGTGATCTGGGTGATTTCCTGGACGCGGTTCTCGTTCGATTTCCCCGAGCCCGTCATCAGCTGAACGTAGTCGACCACCAGCACATCGAGGCCGCGCTGACGCTTCAGACGGCGCGCGCGCGCAGATAGCTGGGCGATCGAGATGCCGCCCGTCTGGTCGATGTAGAGCGGCACCTTCTGCATCATCATCGAGCAGGCCACGAGCTTTTCGAAGTCGGCGTCGTTGATGTCGCCGCGACGGATTTTCGACGAGGAGACTTCCGTCTGCTCGGAGATGATACGGGTGGCGAGCTGTTCGGACGACATTTCCAGCGAGTAGAAGCCGACGACGCCGCCGTTCTTCGCCTTGGTGGTGCCATCGGCCTGCACTTCGCCTTCGAAGGCTGCGGCGATGTTGTAGGCGATGTTGGTGGCAAGAGAGGTCTTGCCCATGCCGGGACGACCGGCAAGGACGATCAAGTCGGAGCGCTGCAGACCGCCCATCTTGCTGTCGAGCGTATGGATGCCCGTGGATATGCCGGAGAGGCCGCCATCGCGCTCCTTGGCGACGGCCGCCATGTCGATCGCAAGCGCCACGGCATCGTTGAACGACTGGAAGCCGCCGTCGTAGCGGCCGTTTTCGGCCAGTTCGAACAGCCGGCGCTCGGTATCCTCGATCTGCGTCTGCGGCGGCATGTCGAGCGGCGCGTCATAGGCGATGTTGACCATGTCCTCGCCGATGGTGATCAGTGCTCGACGCAGCGCCAGATCGTAGATGGCGCGGCCATAATCCTCCGAGTTGATGATCGACACGGCCTCGACGGCAAGACGCGCGAGATATTGTGCAACCGTCATGTCGCCGACCTTTTCGTCGGCCGGCAGGAAGTTCTTGATGGTGACCGGGTCGGCTCGCTTGCCCATGCGGATGATGTCGCCGGCGACCTCGAAGATCTTCCGGTGCAAATGCTCGTGGAAATGGATGGATTTCAGGAAGTCGGAAACGCGGTAGTAGGCATCATTGTTAACGAGGATGGCGCCAAGCAGGGCCTGCTCCGCCTCGATATTGCTGGGCGCTTCGCGATAATGCTGGTCGGCGGCAGCAATGGCGGTGAGCTTGCCCGGAACTTCGTTCATTTTCCATCTCTTCATACTTTAGGGTGTCGACTGGTTTGCGATGATCCGATGTCATGGTCAACCGCGCAAATGGGCGGGCACCCGGAGTGGAGCGAATAGGCCTGGCCTATCAACGTTTTTCCACTCGTCCACAGGGACAGATTTCCGCCACGTAAAAAATCTCTTGTGGCCACTTTGCAACGAAAAGATCGACACACGAATCACATATGCAAACCATTCGTGGGGAATATTTTAGCCGGGTCTTTCGCCGTGTACATCAATTGTTGCGGCTATCATGCTTGAAAAGCCGGGAAAATCCGGGTATTTCCTTTGAATTAGGGTAGGATGCTAATAGTATAAAGTTGTAATAATGCCAGGTGCGCCATCAAGACAAGAACTCTTCGACGACCTTTCTGCGTTCAATCGCAAGCTGAGGGCAACTTTTGATGCGCTCGTTCGCGAACACGGAATGACTCTCTCCCGCGCGAGGGTCTTTCGCAAGCTCTCCCGGCGGGACGGAATCAACCAGAGAGAGCTTGCCGACGAGCTGGAGCTGGAAACGCCGACGCTGGTGCGCATCCTCGATGCCATGGAGGCGCAGAACTTCATCGAGCGTCGCGCCGCCGTGTCGGATCGCCGTGCCAAGCAGATCTTCATGACGGAATCCGGAAAAGTGGTCGCCGCTGAGGTCGAGGCTCTTGCCACCGGTGTCCGCGCGGATATCTTGGAGGGGATTTCGGATGAGGATGTCGGGATGGCGCTAAAGGTGATCCGCGCCATGACCGCCAATCTTCAGAATGTGGGCAAATCATGAGGTAGCGCATGAGCGGCGAGCCAGGCTCGGTCCCCAAAGAGGAAGCCAACGCCGTTCCTGCCGCTCCACCGCCCGTGCCTGGCTGGAAAGTGCCGCTTTATATAGCGGCATCGGTAATGTTCTTTCTGACCCAGGGCCTGGGTCTCAATCTCGCCTTTGCCAATCTCACGCAGATTCAGGGCAGCATCGCCGCGACGACCACCGAATCCGTCTGGCTCTCGGCGGCCTACATGGCGCCGAATGTCAGCCTCGCCATCGCGCTGGTGAAGATCCGCCTGCAATATGGCGTACGTAATTTTGCCGAGGTCAGCATTCTCGGCTTCGTGCTTGCTTCGCTGCTCAATCTCTTCGTTTCCGACCTGCATTCGGCCATCGTCGTCCGTTTTCTCAGCGGCATTGCCGGCGCGCCGCTCTCGACGCTCGGCTTCCTCTATATGCTGGAGGCCTTCGAGCCCGCCAAGAAGCTGACGGTCGGCGTCAGCCTGGCCATGATGAACACGTTGCTTGCCGCTCCGATTACCCGGCTGGTATCGCCCTCGCTGCTGGATTATGGCGAATGGCGTGGCCTCTATACGCTCGAGATGGCGCTGGCGCTTCTGGTCATGCCAATCATCTACCTGCTGCCGCTGACGCCGCCGCCGCGCGTCAAGGTCATCGTTCTGGGTGACATCTTCAGCTATCTGCTGGTTGCGATCGGCTTCGGCTGTCTGGCGGTCGCCTTGTCGGTCGGGCGCCTCTATTGGTGGCTGGAGGTGCCATGGCTTGGCATTGTGCTGGCGGTCAGCATCGCATCCTTGACCCTTGCGATCGTCGTCGATCTGAGGAGATCGACACCGCTCATGGACGTTCGCTGGCTGCTGCGGCCGGAAATCCTCCATCTGACGGCGATCCTTCTGATTTTCCGCTTGATCGCGGCCGAGCAGACCTACGTCGTCATGACCTTTTATCAGAATGCGGTCGGCCTGCTCTACGACCAGCTGGCCATGCTCTATTGGATCATCCTGGCCTTTTCCGTCATCGGCGGGCTCATCTGCACGGTATTCATGAGCTATGGTTTCGGCTGGCAGATCCAGTTCGTGGCGCTGATCCTGATGGGCGTCGGCTGTCTGATGGATTCGCAGGTGACAAACCTGACGCGACCTGAGCAGATGTATCTCAGCCAGGCGCTGGTGGCAGCCGGCGCGGCTCTGTTCCTGCCGCCATCCATGTCGGAGGGTTTCAAGGCGGCGCTCGGCAAGGGGCCACCCTATCTGGTGACCTTCTTCGTCGTTTTCATGTTTACGCAGAGCATAGGCGGCCTCATCGGCTCGGCCTTCTATGGCACGCTCATCATCATCCGCGAAAAGTTTCACTCGGCCGTGCTGACCGAGCGCGTGCTGCTGACCGACCCGCATGTCGCCGAGCGTGTCAGCCAGCTTTCATCCTCCTATGGCAAGGTCATCGGTGACAGCGCGCTCCTGAAGGGAGAGGGGATGGCGCTGCTCGGCGCGCAGGTAAGCCGCGAGGCCAATATGCTTGCCTATGGCGACGCGTTCTTCGTCGCCGCCGTGATCGCCTTCCTTTCGCTTGCCGGCCTGATAGTCCATGTCTTGTTTCGCTTCGTCAGAGCTCGCCTGGCCGAGCATCAGGCGCAGGTCGTGACATCCAACCCATGAGGATATGAAATAGCTCCATGTCGAGGCTCGTTCGCTCCCCAATCGAAGTCATTGCGGTTCTTGCCGGCATAGGCGGCGTCATGCTGGTGCTCTATGCCTGGCATCTGCCGCCGTTCAAAACCTCGGTGGAAACCACCGACGACGCCTACGTCAAAGGTTACGTCACGACGATCAGCCCGCAGGTCAGCGGCTATATTACCGACGTACCGATCAAGGACTACAAGCTCGTCAAGGAAGGTGATGTGCTGGCCCAGATCGACGACCGCATCTACAAGCAGAAGGTGGCGCAGGCGAACGCCACGCTTGCCGGGCAGAAGGCGGCGCTCGCCAATTCGCAGCAGCAGGAGCAGGCCGCCAAGGCCGGCATCGCCTCCAGCCAGGCGCAGATCGACAGCGCCGATGCTGCGCTGAAGCGCGCCCAGCTTGCCGCCGATCGCGTCACGACACTGGTCTCGAGGGGCGTTTCGACGACAAGCGATTCCGAGCAGGCGCAGGCAACGCTGCAGCAGGCGCAGGCGTCAGTCAATCAGGCAAAGGCCGCTCTCGATGTCTCCCAGCAGAATCTGACGACGATCATCGTTAACCGCGCTTCGCTCGAAGCTGGCGTCAGCGGTGCGGAGGCTGCCGTGCAGCTTGCCGATATCGATCTGGACAATACGACGATCAGGGCACCGCAGGACGGCCGCGTCGGCGAAATCGGCGTACGCCTCGGCCAGTATGTGACTCCGGGCACGCAGCTGATGAACCTGGTCCCGAAGGACGTCTGGGTCATCGCCAATTTCAAGGAAACCCAGCTTGACGGCATGAAGCTCGATCAGCCCGCCACGATCTCCGTCGATGCGCTGGGACACCGCGAGATCAAGGGCCGTATCCAGCGCTTTTCTCCGGCGGCAGGCTCCGAATTTGCCGTCATCAAGCCCGACAATGCGACAGGGAATTTCACCAAGGTCGCCCAGCGCCTCGGCGTCAGGATCAAGGTCGAGGATGGGCAGCCGCTCGCCGATCAACTGGCGCCGGGCATGTCCGTTGTCGTTTCGATCGACAAGGATTCCGCTCCGCTTCCGGCCGTCAAGGACAGTGACTGACCGAGAAAGCCGCATTCCTCTTTCAGACGAACAAAATAGGCCTGGGTCGAAAGACCCAGGCCTATTCATTCTCAATTCTGCGAAAGCTTGAAGATCAAGCTTCGTCTTCGGCGTTGCCGTCAGCTTCCGGATCGAAGAAATCTTCCGGACGGAGCGCGTCTTCGTCAACGCCGTAGATGGCGTCAGCGGAGGTGAGGGTTTCGCCCTTGGACTGACGCTCGGCTTCTTCAGCGGAGCGGGCAACGTTGAGCTCGACCTTGATTTCGACTTCCGAGTGAAGCGCGATTGCAACGTCGTGCAGGCCGATGGCCTTGATCGGCGTGTTCAGGTGAACCTGGCTGCGGCCGATGGTGAAGCCTTCCGCGGCGAGGATTTCGACGACGTCACGGGCAGCGACCGAACCGTAGAGCTGGCCGGTTTCGCCTGCCGAGCGAACGACGATGAAGGACTTGCCGGCGAGGACGTCGGCGACCTTCTGGGCTTCGCTCTTGCGCTCGAGGTTGCGGGCTTCGAGCGTTGCGCGCTCGGATTCGAAACGGGCCTTGTTGGCGGCGTTGGCGCGCAGCGCCTTGCCGAGCGGCAGCAGGTAGTTACGGGCAAAGCCGTCGCGAACCTTGACGGTTTCGCCCATCTGGCCAAGCTTGGAGATGCGTTCGAGGAGAATGACTTCCATTTTCGTTGTTCCTTTCGATTTCAGAGTTTCGTGTCTTGTTTGGGTGTGTCGGCATTCTTGTTCGGGGTGAGCGATATCGCCTTGCGGGTATCGTAAAGGCCGAGAACGAGAATGACCAAGAGCGGCAGTGTCAGCAGGAAGGACATCAGGTAGCAGATGATCAGTGCCGGCAGGCGCCAATCCTTGCCGCGCGTCCGGTAGTGCAGCGATGCGAAACCGGAAACGATGAAGCCCGCGCCAAAGGCACCGACCACGGCGGCGGCGATGAGGGCCAGGACGCCGCCGAAGAAAATCACGACGATCGCCGCGAGAAAGATGAAGATCGCATTGCGGTTCATGCGCAGCGCCGAGGGAATGTCCTCGCGCGGGCGCAGATTGTGGCTCGAAGCCGCGACGATGCGGGTCGCCACATAATAGGCAGCCAGCAGCATCATGACCCAGATCATGCCCCAGGCGATCGGGATCATGTAGAGCATCAGCGACTTCGTCTTCGCGATCGCAACCGGATTGAGCTGAAGATCGGGTGACTGCTGGTTCACCGCGGTCATGTAGGCGTCGACGACTTGGCCCACCAGATCGGCACCATAGCCCATGACCGCACCGGCTACGATGATGACGAGGGCAGCGAGGCCGCACAGGTGCAGCATGATATCGGAGAGCGGATACCAGGCCATCAGATCGTCCGGTCCCCCGAGTTCGGAGGCCGGGCGCGCCAGATTGGCGATATGGCTGAGCCATGCCGGGATCAGCGTCAGCAGAACGACGAACAGCCCGAAATAGAACGATTGCGTGATCGTTCCGACGATGCCTGCGGCAATGACGGCGACAATGACCGCCATGTTGCCCCAGCCGAGGCCGACGATCAGGATGGGAAGTGCCGAGAGCGCGCCGAACAAAATGAACAGCAATGGCTGTATCGTCGCGCCGTACACGAGTAGGGCGGCGGTCAGACCGGCGAGCGCGCCGATGCCAAGCTCTTTTGCGTTCAACTTTTTCACGTCGCTGTCCTGCTTCGTATCGAGCAGTTAGAGGATGCTTCCAGCACTCGGGCCAGAAAGCCGTCCCCAACATGGGGTTTCAAGGTTCCGATCCGCGCCCATCGCGAAAGGGAGAAGGGAAGGCATTGCTGCCTTCCCCTGTATTCAGTCTGCGTCAGGCGCTATTAAGCGACGACGTAGGGCAGCAGGCCGAGGAAACGGGCGCGCTTGATCGCCTGGGCGAGTTCGCGCTGCTTCTTCTGGGAAACGGCCGTGATGCGGGAAGGAACGATCTTGCCGCGCTCGGAAATGTAGCGCTGCAGGAGGCGAACGTCCTTGTAGTCGATACGCGGCGCATTGGCGCCCGAGAACGGGCAGGTCTTGCGGCGGCGATGGAACGGACGACGGACCGGTGCGGAGGAAACTTCAGACATACTCAAATCTCCTTATACGCGGTCTTCGCGCGGACGGCGCGGACGATCTTCGCGGTCACCACGATCCGGGCGCGGACCACGATCGCCGAAGCTGCGCTCCGGACGGTCGCCGTCACGACGCGGACGGTCGTCACGGTCGCGCTTCTGCATCATGGCAGACGGGCCTTCTTCGTGCTTTTCAACAGCGATCGTCATGTAACGCAGGACGTCTTCGCTGATGCGCATCTGGCGTTCCATTTCCTGGATCGCAGCGGCCGGAGCATCGATGTCCATCAGGGCGTAGTGAGCCTTGCGGTTCTTCTTGATGCGGTAGGTGAGGGACTTGAGGCCCCAGTTTTCGATACGCCCGACTTTACCGCCGTTAGCTTCGATAACACCCTTGTACTGTTCTACGAGGGCGTCGACCTGCTGTGCGGAAATATCCTGTCGGGCAAGGAATACATGTTCGTAAAGAGCCATGGATAGCTTTGCCTTTCTTGCGTTGGTCTGAACCCGATATTCGGCGGCTAAGCCTCAACGACTGCTCCTGATAGGGATAAACCCAGGCAAGAAAAGCGTTTCCGAGACGGTCGAGAGCGGAGACACGGGAGGCTGGAACGCTTCCGTTCCGAACGATTCCCCTCTCGGAAAACCGGCCCTCCGTTCAGCCACCAGCCAGAAGACCGGGTTGCGAACAGGGCGGCTTATACGGATTTTTCTCGGAAAGGCAAGGGTTGGGGCGAAATTATGCGGTTTTGCCTGCGAACGGCGTCGATGCCCGGGCTAAATTGCGAGCGCCCGCCAGCAGCAGCGTTGCACCCGCCACGCTCTCCAATATGATGAGTAGCGAATGGCGGCAATAGGGATGGCTCATGCGTATTTTTCTCGTTCGGCACGGCGAATCCCTCGGCAATATCGACGACCGCGCTTACCGACAGTTCGGCGATCACAATGTTCCGCTGACCGAATGGGGATATCGGCAGGTGCTGACGGCGGGGCAGGCGATATCAGCGTATCTGAAGGAGCTGCCATCAGCCGAACTGCGCAGGCTGAGCGTCTGGTACTCGCCATTCCTCAGGACGCGGCAGAGCAAGGATGCCCTGCTCGAAATTCTGCCCCCTGAACTGATCGAGGATGTCCGGGAGGATTATCTGCTGCGCGAGCAGGATTTCGGCCTTTTTACCGAAATCTACGATCATGCCGAGCAGAAGCGGAAATTCCCCGACGAATTCGAGAAATGGGCAAGGCTGCGCAACAATAACGGTAAGTTCTACGCGCGTCCGCCGGACGGCGAAAGCCGCGCCGATGTCGCCCAGCGCGTCCGCCTGTTCCTGCAGACCGTTATGCACGATGCCGAAAGCGGCAGAAACAATGTCATTATCGTCGGCCACGGCGTCACCAACCGCGCCTTCGAGATGAACTTCCTGCATCACCCGGTCGATTGGTTCGAACGCTCGGACAATCCGGGGAATGCCGATGTCACCTTGATCGAGGGAAGCAGTCCGGAAGGCTACCGCTCGATCCTGCTGCACAAGTCCACGGACCGGGTGAAGGGACAGGACGAGTTGCGCGAGGCTCATGCTTCCGAATTGGCGATCGCGCCGAAGGCGGAGCTGTAGATCGCTTGCGGCGGTCTGGGTTTCCCTCGCAGCTTTATAAGTCTGTTCCCGCCTATCCCACGGGGCCTGACCTTTTGAACATGCGCTGCGATCATGACTTGTGAAGCGACTGGACCTGTGGAATTCATGGCTTGGCTGACATGGGGGTTGGGCTGTGGGGATACGGAGTAAAGGTTTTGCTTTGGGGGTCGTTGCTTTGGGCTTTGCCCTTCTCGGTCAGGATGCTACGGCAAAATTGAGCTACGACGTTCGAGCCGCGGATGAGGGAATTACTTATATCACGGTGAGCGGCAGCTTCGAAGCCGACGACGATTTGAGCCTATTTCGTGACAAGGCAGTTTCCAGCCATGCTATTTTCGTCGGCTTCGACAGCGGCGGCGGAAATGTATCCAAGGCATTGGAACTCGGCCGGCTGATTAGATCCCTGGGGCTCAGCACCCTCGCTGTACGAAGCGCCGAATGTTCCTCGGCTTGTTCCTTGTCATTTCTCGGTGGAGTAGGCCGTTTTGCCGAACCGGGCTCGATCGGCGTTCACAAATCTTCGTTCAGCGATACAAAAGGAATGGACGTCGAGGCTGCTGTTGCAGCCGTTCAGCGGCAGACCGCCGACGTGATTACCTATATGAACGAGATGGGCGTCGATCCAGGCCTGCTGCAACTCACGCTCAGATACGACAGCAACGATATGCGCTATCTGTCCTCGAGTGAAATGACAGAGTTTCGGGTAACGACTATGTCATACCAGGAGGTTCTGGAATTGGAGGCAAAGTCACCGTCCAGGAAGGCTCCGGCGGCGAATGCTGAAGCGCGCAAGGAAGCACAGCCACTAAGCGAGGATTCGCCGCTTCTGCAAATTCCAATTCCAAGAAACGGCATTGTTCAAGACGACACAGGGGCGGCCCCGCTAAAGACTAGCCGGAACATGAGCGCGAAGACGATTGCCACTTTTCCGAATGGGAGCGAGCTGACGATCGGGAAGAGCATCGGCGACTGGTATCGTGTGTCGATCGGCAAAAAGTCCGGCTATATGCGTCAGACGTCGGTGTGGGTGCGCGAGTTCGAAGAAAATCGCTTTGGCAAACAATATATCCAGATACTTGTCGATCCGTCGTTGAAGACAGCTATACAGTTGGCCAAGGGGGCAAATCCTCCCATGGCGGTCCATTTGACCGTGCAGGGGCGGTATGCTCTTACCGTTAAAGACGCCTACGACAAAAATATCGCTCCGCTGGTATATCAGCACCTTATAGGGAGTAAAAAAATCCCCCTCGGTGCCACTATCACCCACGGCAATAATTACGTCTGCGAAATCTGCTGCGGCGTTTCCGCCGCAACAGCCGAATAAGCGGGCAAACGTGCCCGCTTATTCGCTTTGAAACCTACCGGCAGGCTCCTCACATCGGCATCGGATATTTCCGATGCACCTGCTCGATCTCGGCCAAAGCCTCTGCCGGCAGCGTCACATAAGCGGCAGCCACATCGGTCTCCAGCTGCGCCATCGTCGTCGCACCGATGATGACGGAGGCCATGAATGGCTTGGTGAGGCAGTAGGCGAGCGCCAGTTTCGAGGGATCGATGCCGTATTTGGCGGCGATCTCCAGATAGGCCTTTACCGGCGGTTCCTGCAACGGCTGCAGGCGGCCGCCGATGTCTTGGTTGATCGAGCCGCGCGAGCCGGCCGGGCGGGCGCCGTCAACATATTTGCCGCTGAGGATGCCGCCGGCGAGCGGCGAATAGGCGAGCAGACCGACATCTTCGTGATGCGAAAGCTCGGCCAAATCGAGGTCGAAATGCCGATAGAGCAGGTTGTACTCGTTCTGCGTGGTGGCGACGCGCGGCAGGCCCTTCTGTTCGGCAATCGTCAGATATTTCTGGATACCCCAGGTGGTCTCGTTCGATAGGCCGATGGCGCGGATCTTGCCGGCCTTCACCAGTTCGCCCATCGTCTCCAGGATCTCGGTGATGTCGGCCACAGCCTTCTCGCGATCCTGGTTGAACGGGTTGTAGCGCCAGTTCTGGCGGAAGTGGAAATGGCCGCGCGTCGGCCAATGCACCTGATAGAGATCGATGTAGTCGGTCTTCAACCGCTTCAGGCTGGCGTCGATCGCGGCATTGATATTGGCGGCATCCGGGCCTTGTCCGCCGCGCAGATATTCGCGGCCCGGGCCAGCGACCTTGGTGGCGAGCACGACATCCCCGCGCTTGCCGGTTTTCTCGAACCAGGTGCCAATATACTCCTCCGTGCGGCCTTGGGTCTCCGGTCCCACTGGCGTCGTTGGATACATTTCGGCCGTGTCGAAGAAATTAATGCCTTTATTGACTGCATAGTCCATCTGCTCGTGAGCTTCGGCTTCGCTGTTCTGCGTGCCCCAGGTCATCGTGCCCAGGCAAATCTCAGAAACGGAAATATCGGTGCGGCCTAAATTCTTATATTTCATGGGAAAACCTTGGGGGATGGGAGAAAGCCAAAATGAATGAGGTCGCGCAAACTTAGGCCCGATCTGAGCAAGCGCAAGAAAAAAATCATTGCGCTTCGCAGACGCAAAAGCCTGTGGCGACAGGGCCTGCGCTATTGACTCCGGCGCAAACAATGTCATTGGGAAGCAAAACGACCCCCAAAAGGACGCTTTATAATGACTGTTGCTTTCACATTTCCCGGCCAGGGCAGCCAAGCCGTCGGCATGGGCAAGGACCTTGCCGACAATTTCGCCGAGGCGCGCGCCGTCTTCGAGGAAGTCGATGAAGCGCTCGGTGAAAAGCTCTCCGACATCATCTTCAACGGCCCGGAAGAGACATTGACCCTGACGGCCAACGCACAGCCGGCGCTGATGGCCGTGTCAATGGCCGTCATCCGCGTGCTGCAGGCGCGTGGCCTCGATCTGAAGAGCAAGGTCGCCTATGTCGCCGGCCACTCGCTCGGCGAATATTCCGCGCTCTGTGCCGCCGGCACTTTCTCGCTGGCCGACACGGCGCGCCTCCTGCGCATCCGTGGCAACGCCATGCAGGCGGCAGTGCCCGTCGGCGTCGGCGCCATGGCTGCGATCATCGGGCTCGAGCACGCCGATGTCATCGCGGTCTGCGAAGAAGCGTCCGCGCTGGGCGCCTGCCAGATCGCCAACGACAATGGCGGCGGCCAGATCGTCATCTCCGGCGAGAAGGCCCCGGTCGAAAGGGCGGCGGAGCTTGCGACGGCCAAAGGCGCCAAGCGCGCCATCCTGTTGCCGGTCTCCGCTCCGTTCCATTCCTCGCTGATGGCGCCTGCCGCAGATGCCATGCGCGAGGCGCTTGCCGGCGTCGCCAAGGCCAATCCGGTTGTGCCTGTCATTGCCAACGTCAAGGCTGCTCCGGTCACGGATGCGGACGAAATCGCCAGATTGCTGGTCGAGCAGGTCACCGGTCAGGTGCGCTGGCGCGAGACGGTGGAATGGTTTGCCGCCAACAATGTGACAACATTATATGAAATTGGCGCCGGCAAGGTGTTGACGGGCCTGGCTCGCCGCATCGACAAGTCGGTCAATGGCGTCGCCGTCAACAATGCTGCCGATATCGATACGGCGCTCGGTGCATTGCTCGGCTGATAGATTAAGGAACGAGGGACAAACATGCTTGATTTGACCGGCCGCAAGGCCCTGGTAACCGGCGCATCCGGCGGCATCGGCGAAGAAATTGCCCGGCTCCTGCACAAGCAGGGCGCCATCGTCGGCCTGCACGGCACGCGCGTCGAAAAGCTCGAGACGCTGGCGTCCGAGCTCGGCGATCGCGTCAAGATCTTCCCGGCCAATCTGTCGGACCGCGATGAAGTCAAGGCGCTCGGCGCCAAGGCG
The DNA here is from genome assembly GCA_000799755.1 of Martinezella tropici. Taxonomy (GTDB): domain Bacteria; phylum Pseudomonadota; class Alphaproteobacteria; order Rhizobiales; family Rhizobiaceae; genus Rhizobium; species Rhizobium tropici_A. The sequence continues at coordinate 242,433 of JUHI01000001.1, read as the reverse complement.
GAAGAGGAACTCGGCGGTGTCGATATTCTCGTCAACAATGCGGGTATCACCAAGGACGGTCTGTTCGTTCGCATGAGCGACGAGGACTGGGATGCGGTTCTCGAAGTCAATCTGACGGCGGTCTTCCGCCTGACGCGGGAACTCACCCATCCGATGATGCGCCGCCGCTACGGCCGCATCATCAACATCACCTCCGTCGTCGGCGTGACGGGCAATCCGGGCCAGGCCAACTACTGTGCCTCCAAGGCCGGTATGATCGGCTTCACGAAGTCGCTGGCGCAGGAAATCGCGACCCGCAACGTCACGGTCAACTGCGTTGCTCCGGGCTTCATCGAAAGCGCGATGACGGGCAAGCTGAACGACAAGCAGAAGGAAGCCATCATGGGAGCCATCCCCATGAAGCGCATGGGTACGGGGCAGGAAGTCGCTTCCGCGGTTGCCTATCTCGCCTCTTCGGAAGCCAGCTACGTCACGGGTCAGACGATCCATGTCAACGGCGGTATGGCGATGATCTAAAGGAATTGCTGTTGGGGGGAACTTTCCCGCCAATAGCATGTTGAGCAACCCGGAGCCGGCTATTTTCTGGCTTTGCGACGGACTTAAACCGTGTTAAGCGGGCCATGACTGTGAACAGTCGTCCGGAAAATTCAGGCGGACTGGGCCACATTCAAGGCGCTGGACCGGATCTCAATGCCGGGTTGAACGGGTTTGCCAGCGGCGTCGGAGCAGATGCTGCAGGTTTGAATTAGGGTAGGGATGTCACAAGGCATTCTGATCAGGACATAAAGTCGAGGAAACCGACATGAGCGATATCGCAGAACGCGTAAAGAAAATTGTTGTTGATCATCTTGGCGTTGACGCCGACAAGGTTGTTGAGAGCGCAAGCTTTATCGACGATCTGGGCGCGGACTCGCTCGACACCGTCGAACTGGTCATGGCCTTCGAAGAAGAATTCGGCGTTGAAATCCCGGACGACGCTGCTGACTCGATCCTGACGGTCGGCGACGCGGTAAAGTTCATTGAGAAGGCTCAGGCCTAATCTTCTGCGCTTTTTGACGGGGCGGGCTCACGAGTCCGCCCTATTTCGTCCGGTAAGGCCGGGCGAGGTGTTTTTATACGCATATCATCATAAAAAGACGGGGGTCTGCGGGCGATGAGACGTGTCGTTATCACGGGTACCGGCATGGTATCACCTTTGGGCTGTGGCACGGAGGTGTCCTGGACGCGTTTGCTCGCTGGGCATAATGGCGCACGCCGCGTGACGGAATTCGAGGTCGAGGATCTCCCGGCTAAGATTGCCTGCCGCATTCCTGTTGGCGACGGCAGCGACGGCACCTTCAATGCCGACGATTGGATGGAGCCGAAAGAGCAGCGCAAGGTCGATCCCTTCATCATCTACGGCATGGCGGCTGCCGACATGGCGCTGGCCGATGCACATTGGCACCCCGAAACGGACGAGGATCAGATCGCGACCGGCGTCATGATCGGCTCGGGCATCGGCGGACTAGAAGGCATCGTCGAAGCCGGCTACACGCTGCGTGACAAGGGTCCGCGCCGCATTTCACCTTTCTTCATCCCCGGCCGTCTGATCAATCTCGTATCCGGTCAAGTTTCGATCCGCCACAAGCTACGCGGCCCGAACCACGCGGTCGTCACCGCGTGCTCGACGGGTGCGCACGCCATCGGCGACGCGGCTCGCCTGATCATGCTCGGCGATGCCGACGTCATGGTGGCCGGCGGCGCCGAAGCGCCTGTCTGCCGTATCTCGCTTGCCGGTTTTGCCGCTTGCAAGGCGCTGTCGACGGACTTCAACGATACGCCGCTGAAGGCCTCGCGGCCCTATGATCGCGATCGCGATGGTTTCGTCATGGGCGAGGGTGCCGGTGTGGTCGTTCTCGAGGAACTGGAACATGCCAAGGCGCGCGGCGCCAAGATCTACGCCGAAGTCGTGGGCTACGGCCTCTCGGGCGATGCCCATCACATCACCGCTCCGTCCGAGGACGGCGAAGGCGCATTCCGCTGCATGACCTCGGCTTTGAAGCGTGCCGGCCTGACCTCGGCCGATATCGATTATATCAACGCCCACGGTACATCGACCATGGCCGACACGATCGAGCTTGGCGCTGTCGAGCGGCTGGTCGGAGATGCCGCGTCGAAGATTTCCATGTCGTCCACCAAGTCGGCGACCGGCCATCTTCTCGGGGCCGCCGGCGCCATCGAGGCGATCTTCGCCACGCTCGCCATTCGAGACAATATTGCCCCGCCGACCCTCAACCTGGACAATCCGGAGCGCGAGACCGCCATCGATCTCGTTCCGCACAAGGCCCGCAAGCGCGAAATCAATGTGGCGCTGTCGAACTCCTTCGGCTTCGGCGGTACGAATGCGTCGCTTGTCCTGCGTCGCTATGAGGCTTAATAACAACGCGTAACTGTTGGGGCGGGGTGCCTTTCGGCAATCCCGCCCGCATCCTTGATTGTTGCTGCACCTTCGTCTTTCTCGGGAATGCGGTGTGGAAACGCCTGATCAGTCGAAGTCGGAGCTTAGAGTTCCGCCTTGTCTTCTGAACCTGCTTTTTGCCGCATTGCTTGGCCAAAGAGCAGGCAATCATAAAAGGGAAGGGATTGCCGGTGAGCGATACGAACCAGAACAACGGAACTCCGAACGGGCAGAAAGGGCCGATTATCCCGAAATCAGCCAATGAAGCCTTGCGTCCGGAGCGTGTTCCGGACCCGCCGAAGCGTTCGCGCAAAGCCCGCAGCCAAATGGTCATCTTCCTGAATTTCCTGATGACGCTGGCGGTGTTTGTCGCCGTTGCGGCTGTCGGTGGCGCCTATTATGCGTTTTCGATCTACCAGGGGCAGGGTCCGCTGACGACCAACACCAATTTCATCGTGCGCAACGGTGCCGGTCTCAGCGAGATCGCCAATCGCCTCGAAACCAATAACATCATCACCGATCAGCGCATTTTCCGCTGGCTGACCGCGACCTATCTGCATGACGGGGAAACGCTTCGCGCCGGCGAATACGAGATCAAGGCCGGCGCCTCCATGAAGGACATCATGGAACTGCTGAAGTCCGGCAAGTCGATCCTTTATTCTGTCACGCTGCCGGAGGGGCTGACCGTGCGGCAGATGTTCAACAAGCTGCAGGCCGATCCCGTGCTGGAAGGCGACCTGCCTTCGGCCCTGCCGCCGGAAGGCAGCCTGAGGCCGGACACCTATAAGTTCACGCGCGGCACCAAGCGCACCGAGATCGTTCAGCAGATGGCGGCAGCGCAGACGAAGCTGGTCGAGCAGATCTGGGACAAGCGTGACTCGAGCGTGCAGCTGGCCAACAAGCAGGATTTCATCACGCTGGCCTCGATCGTCGAGAAGGAAACGGGCCTTGCCGACGAGCGTGCCCATGTCGCCTCCGTCTTCCTGAACCGCCTCGGCAAGGGTATGCGCCTGCAGTCCGATCCGACGGTCATCTATGGGCTTTTCGGTGGCGAAGGAAAGCCGTCCGATCGTCCGATCTATCAGTCCGATCTGAAGAAGGACACGCCGTATAACACCTATCTCATCAAGGGCTTGCCGCCGACGCCGATCGCAAATCCGGGCAAGGATGCGCTTGAGGCCGTCGCCAACCCCTGGAAGACGCAGGACCTTTATTTTGTGGCTGACGGCACCGGTGGGCATGTCTTCGCAGCGACGCTGGACGAGCACAATGCCAATGTCAGACGCTGGCGCAAGCTGGTCGCCGAAAAGGGCGAAGATCCAAGCGCCATTGCCGTGGACGGTCAGCCCGACGACGCAGCCGTAGCTCCCGGCTCAGGCGCGCAACAGAAGAAGAAGACCAACTGATCCTGACCGCGTCGTGGCATACTTCGGGAGCCCGGCGCGGATTCTCTTTACATTGATCCATAATCCGAGGATTTTCGTCGGACTGGGGATAGGAATTATCGGAGGCTTGCATGGCATTGCAGTCCATGACCGGTTTCGCCCGGCGTGAGGGAACGAGTGGTCGTGGCCGCTGGGCATGGGAGCTGCGCTCGGTAAACGGCAAGGGGCTGGACATCCGCCTACGCCTGCCGCCGGGCCTCGAGCGCCTCGAGGCAGATGTCCGCAAGTCGATCGCGGATCGTCTCTCACGCGGCAACCTGCAGGTCAGTCTGTCGCTGTCAGTCGAAGAAAGCCGCGTCGAGGTGGTCGTGAATCAGGATGCGCTGGCGGCCGTCCTGGCATTGCGCGATCAGTTGGCTGGTATTGTCGATCCCGCCCCGTTGAAGCTGGAAAGCCTGATGGCCGTGCGCGGTCTCGTGGAGTTCAGGGAGGCCGAGGAAGACGAAGCGGCGGTTGCCGCCCGTGATGCCGATATCATGGCCGGTCTTGAGGCGGCACTCGGCGATCTCCGCGATATGCGCAGTCGAGAAGGTGACGCGCTCGGCAAGGTGCTGCTCGGGCAGGTCGCAACCATCGAGGGGCTGACATCAACTGTCGAGCGCGACCCTTCCCGTTCGCCGCAGGAAATTGCTGCAAGGCTGGCGACGCAGGTATCGATGCTCCTGGGCGGCTCATCAGGTCTTGATCGCGACCGATTACATGCCGAAGCCGCTCTGCTCGCCACCAAGGCCGATCTGCGCGAGGAGATCGATCGCCTGAAGGCACACGTGGCGGCTGCGCGCGATCTCATCTCCAAGGGTGGCCCTGTCGGTCGCAAGCTCGATTTTCTTGCACAGGAATTTAACCGGGAGTCGAATACTATCTGTTCGAAGTCGAATGCCGCGGCCGTGACCGCCGCCGGCATAGAGCTGAAGGTAGTCATCGACCAGTTCCGCGAACAGGTCCAGAATTTGGAGTAGGCCATGAAGCCGGCGACATCCACATCCATTCCGATCGCCCGCCGGGGGCTGATGCTTGCCATCTCCTCTCCGTCAGGCGCGGGCAAGTCCACGATCGCGCGCACGCTGCTCGATAAGGACAAGCAGGTGAGCCTCTCCGTCAGCGTCACGACCCGGCAGCGCCGGCCGAGCGAAATCGAAGGCGTGCACTATCATTTCGTCTCGCAGCGCGAATTCGAGCGCCTTCGCGATTCCGACTCCTTGCTCGAATGGGCTGAGGTACACGGCAATTTCTACGGCACGCCGCGCGAGCCCGTTGAGACGGCGATGGCGGAAGGGCGCGACATGCTGTTCGACATCGACTGGCAGGGCGCTCAGCAGCTGCAGGAGAAGATGCCGGCCGATGTCGTTTCCATCTTCGTGCTGCCGCCGACCATGACCGAGCTTCAGTCACGGCTGCATCGCCGTGCAGAAGATTCAGAAGAGGTCATCGCAATGCGTCTCGCCAATTCAAGGGCCGAGATCGCTCACTGGCGCGAATATGACTATGTCATCGTCAACGACGACCTGAATGTCGCCTTCGACGCCGTCCAGTCGATCGTCAAGGCCGAACGCCTGCGCCGCGATCGGCGGCACGGCATGTTCGATTTCGTCCGGGACTTGCTGGAAGAGACGCCGCAACTCTGAGCTTACAAACGGGGCTCAGAGCTTATAGGCAGTTTGCCAATCGGCAGAACTCTTCCACCGAAAGCGTTTCGGCGCGGCGCTGTGGATCGATATCCGCCTTCAGCAAAAGCGCCTCGCCGCCAATCGGCTTCAGGCTCTGCCTCAGCATCTTGCGGCGCTGGCCGAAGGCGGCCTGAGTCACCTTCTCCAGCTTGTCGACGGCACAGGGGATGGGGTTTTCATTCGGTATCAAATGCACCACCGTCGACGTCACTTTTGGTGGCGGCGTGAAGGCCTGCGGGGATATGTCGAAGGCCATGTGAGCTTCGGTCCGCCAGCCACAGAGCACGCCGAGACGGCCGTAATGATCGTCATCCTCCTGCGCCACGATCCGCTGGCCGACTTCCTTCTGGAACATCAGCGTCAGGGACTGCCAGAAGGGCGGCCAGTGTGCCGGCAGCAGCCAGTTCACCAGAAGCTGTGTCCCGACGTTATAGGGCAGGTTGGCGATGATCTTGACCGGCCCTTGCGGGGCAAGTGACGCGAAATCCGTCTTCAGTGCATCGCCCTCAATCACCTCAAGCCGGCCGGGATAGTGGTCGGCGATTTCCGCCAGCGCAGGCAGGCAGCGCGCATCGCGCTCGACGGCGATGACCTTGGCTGCGCCAAGCGCCAGGATGGCGCGCGTGAGGCCGCCCGGTCCGGGCCCGACTTCGAAGACGGTGACGCCCTCGAGCGATCCGGCTGTGCGTGCAACCTTCTGGGTGAGGTTGAGGTCGAGAAGAAAATTCTGGCCGAGCGCCTTGCGCGCATCAAGCCCATGACGCTGGATCACATCGCGAAGGGGCGGCAAGCCGTCAAGAGCGGGCATCAGCGATCGCTTCCGATCTTGCCGCTGATTTCGCTTGCCAGCCTGAGGGCGGCCACGAGGCTGTCTTCCTTCGCAATGCCTTTGCCGGCGATGCCGAACGCCGTCCCGTGATCGGGTGAGGTGCGTACAAAGGGTAAGCCGAGCGTGACATTGACGGAATCGTCGAAGCCGAGCGCCTTGGCCGGGATCAGGGCCTGATCGTGGTACATGCAGATGGCGACATCGTAACGGCGGCGGGCTTCCTCATGGAACATGGTGTCGGCAGGCAGAGGGCCGAACGCGTCGATCCCCTCGCTGCGAAGCGTATCGATCGCAGGCCGGACGATCTCGTCGTCCTCCTTGCCGAGCGCGCCATTCTCCCCGGCATGCGGGTTGAGACCGGCAACCGCGAGGCGCGGCTTGGAAATGCCGAAGCGGTTCCGCAGGTCATGATCGGTGATCCGGCAAGTCTCGGCGATCAGATCGGAGGTCAAAGCCTCGGGCACGTCTTTCAGTGGGATATGGATAGTGACCGGGATGGCGCGGAGCTTCGGACCAGCGAGAAGCATGACCGGCATGACCGGCTTACCCGTCGCGCGCATCGCAAGATCCGCCAGGAATTCCGTATGGCCGGGAAAGCCGAAGCCTGCATCGTAGAGCACCGATTTTGCGATCGGATTCGTGACGACGGCGGATGTCTGGCCGCCCATGCTGAGGGAAACGGCCATTTCGATGGCGGCAATCGTGCCCTTGGCGGTCGCCACATGCGGTTTGCCGGCAACGACATCCATTCCCGCTTCGATCTGCAGGATCGGTAACGCGTCAGGAAAAATATCGCAGGCATTTGCCGGGTCGGCGATTGCGAGCGGTACGGCCAGGTCAAGCTCGGAAGCCCGTGCCTTGAGCACTGCGGCATTGCCAAGAAAGAGGAAGGGCGGAAGATCCAGCTCGCCGCGGCGAAGCCAGGCGGCGAGCGTGATGTCGGGACCTATGCCGGCCGGGTCCCCCTGCGTAAGAGCAAGGGGGAGGGAAACGCGCGATGGCATCGTCAATCAGCGATAGACGATCTGCGCCTTGGAGCGCAGTTCATCCATGTATTTCTTATCGTTGGCACTGACGCCGTCCGGCGTGGTCTTGCCGAGATCCTCGGCACGGAATACGGCAGCCGCAGCAACGTCGTCGTTCACCTGACGCTGCGAGCAAATGGCGATATATTCGACGCCGCGATCGGTGACGACCGGAGTGGTCGTATTGCCGGAAGCCTTCTCCAGCAGCGGCTTCCACATTTCCGGAACTTCGGGCGCAAGCACGCGGCCGAGATCCTGAACAGAGACGTCACGCATGGTCGCCGCAAAGACCTTTGCTTGATCGCAGCCGGGGAACTTGGCCCGCGAGGCCTCGGCTTCCGCCTTGCGCGCATTCAGGATCGCGTTCCTCTTTGCCGTCGGGACGACGAAGACGATCTGCTTCAGGAAGTATTCCGTCGTGACCGGCTTGGTCTTGTTCTCCGTCATACGCGTCACGAGATCGTCGTTCGACATCCGGCTTCTGGCGCCGAAGCGCGCATTGACGATGCGCGGCCAGCTCATGGAAACGGCGATATAGGACTTGAAGTGGTCGACGGTGACGCCGGTCTTGTCGAGAATCTGACCTAGCTGTGCCGGCGTCATCTTGTTGCTGGCGGCGAAACGGGCAAAAGCGGCATCGACATCCGTCGTCGAAACGGACATGCGCAGGCGGGAGATTTCCGCGCGCTTCAGGGTTTCATCGACAAGCTGATCCTTGGCGAGCTTGTTCAGATCGCCTTTCTGACGCTGCAACTTGAGGAAGGCGACGCGCTTTGCAATGTCGCCGGATGTGATCACCTGGCTATTGACGAGGACCTTCACTTCGCTTGCTGCGAAAGCAACGTCGCTGCTCGGCACGGCGAAACTTGCCATAACCAAAGCTGCTGCTCCGAATAGCAGAGCGCGCATCGGTGTCTTTCCAGAAAACATCAACTACCCCTTCCCAAAGGTATTTCCTGCCAGCATTGCGCCGTATTGGCATGTCTGTCGCGCAATACGGCAACTTTGCGCCACATGTCTACATCAAGCGCGATGAATTGCAAAATCCTTGCGGCGAAACAATGACGTCGGCCATGGCAAACCTGCATCGACGCAAAAGAGCCGGCGGTGAAGCCGGCTCCGTGCAGTTTCGATTTCTATCAGAACGTTGCGTCCTGGCCGTTGCCAAGGTTGACGTCGCCGAGTGTGCGGAAGGTGATGCGAGCGCCGACCGACCAACTGCTTGCCGAATTGTCGAATGTATCTTTCTTGTCGAGGAAGGACACGGTGAAGATCGTGCATTCGTCCTCGTAGGAAAGCCCAACGCCCTGGCGAGTCACTTGATTGTTGTTGAGATCGTAGCTGACCGTACCGAAGACCGACCAGTATTCCTTGAACTTGACCTGCGCACGCGACTGGATTTCGTCCTGGTTGGACGTGAAGCCGTATTGCGGCTGGGCGGCAATATGGGTGTAGATCAAGGACGTTTGGAAGACATCGTTAGAGAAGCCCACGGATGTATCGCCGCGCTTGAAATCGAAATTCTTCTCGTCGAAGCGATAGGATGTCGATAGCGAGATCCCTTGCGGAGTCGTCAGACCGAACATGGTAACATAGTCGGAACGGGTCGTTTCAAGCCCCGAATCCGAACCGACGCCGGCCAGGTCGGTCGTCGCGAAGGAGTTCCGTCCAGCGAGCTGGTAGGATTGACCGAAAATGTGCTGCAGCTTGTAACCATTGTCGAAGCTGCCGGTGTAGCGCCATCCCACATTCGCTCGCGTGCCGCCTTCGATGCGGTCGAAGCCGGAGAACTTGTCACGATCGAACAGGGTGGTCGCATCGAAAACCAGGCTCTGAGCGTCCTCGTTCGGCAAGCGTCCGCCAAGCTGCTCGTCCGGTCTCACATAGATCTGTGCTATCGGCTCGAACACATGCGTGCTGTTGCTTGTCGTGATGAGGAAAGGATACTTGGCTTCCAGACCGAGCGTGGCCATGCCGCGCGTGGCATAGTCACTGTTGTCGTAGTTGCCGGAGTAGGTGCCGGCCGCGGGCCCATTCATGTCCAGGCCATAGACGTCACCACGAAGTGCCGCCAACGGTGTCAGCACCAGGCCTTGATCCGTGGTGAAGGTCCGTTGCCACTGCAGCTCGCTGCTCAGACGCGTATAATCGCCGGAAAGACCGAGATAACGGTCGTTCAGATTGGGATTGCCAAGATCATTCGTCGCGTCGAGCACGGATGTCCTGTCACGCGACAGATGCGTGAAATTCATCGTTGCCGACAGTTCGCCGCCATAGACCGATTTCGGATCGACATAATGATAGTCGATGCTCGGATAGACATATGCCTGCTGCTTCTGCGCGGTAGCACTATTGTCCGTGTCCTGCACGTTATAGTAGAACGCACGCATATCGAAGAAATTGCGATTTCCGATACCGGTCAGATAGGCTTGGTTTGTGTGGGTACTCTGGTTCAACCCGTTCAAGCCATAGGTGCGCGAGAAGTTGTTGTCACTCTGCGCCATGACGTCCCAGCCGAAGGTCCAGCGAGGATTGATCCTGAAATCCGCCTTGGAGTTGATCATGCCGCGAGTTTTGTGTTCGGCATCGGTCGTACCAGCCGTGAAGGAATCCGGACTCATCTGATTGATGCCGGCGACACGCAGAACATGCGTACCGTTTTCAAAGCGCTGGCGGAATTCACCCTGAAGCAACAGGCCTTGGTTTGTATAGCCGGTTGCGGTGACCGTCGCATCCATGCTCGGCGAAATGACGTAATAGTAAGGAACTGTTACACCGACGCCAAGATTCTGAGAAACGCTCATCGACGGGAACAGAAAGCCCGACTTGCGCTTGACCGTGTTGTCGGGAACCGTAATCCACGGCACATAGGCGATCGGCAGCCCGAACAACTCGAAACGAGCGTGCTCGAGGCGAATAGTGTGAGTCACGCCGTTCTGGACGACACGCTGGGCCTTGACCTGCCACAGCGGCGCGCGGCCCTGTTCGGAACAGGCCATACAAGCCGTATAGACGCCCTTCGTCAGAATCATCTGCGTGCCGCCGACCCGCTCGCCCTTTTCGGCGACCATACGGGTATTGTCGGGCATTTCGATGCGCAGGGCATTCACGAAGCCGTCAGAGAAGCTGTCGGTGACGTCCATTTTGTCACCGTACATGCGATTACCGTCAGGGGTGATCAGCTCGACATTGCCGAGAGCCGTCATCCGCCCGGACTTCTGGTTGTATTCGACCTTCTGGGCGACCATCCTGTAGCCGCCATAGTTGATCTGGACCGCACCGCTTGCGGTGACGATCTGCGTATCCTTGTTGTAGACCAGTTCGTTGGACGACAGGACTAGCTTTGCACCTTCCGGCACCTTCACCTTGATAGGGGAGGCGGCAGTGCCGGCGCTGCCATTGTTATTGCTGGCATTATTAGTGTTCGCCTGGGCGTAAACGACGACCGGGCTCATAATATATGCACACGCGGCCGTGCCCGTAACGAGGGCAGCCACAAACCTACTGATACTCTTGCGGTTGCCTGCCGCCACTTAGCCGTCCTCCTGATGAAGCAGGATCGTTGCCCCGAATGCCAATGCGACGATCACGGGTATCCATGTCGCCACATAGGGAGGAACCACTCCGCTGCTCCCGAATGCCTTTACAAGCACGGTGACAACATAAAGCACGAAGCCGGAGAGGATTCCACCCAGAATCACAGAGCGCGATTGATTGAATCTGCTGAACTTTAGGGACACAGTTGCTGCGATTAGTGTCATCGCCACAAGAAGGAATGGTTGTGACAGAAGCGAATGAAACTGTGTCTCAAGTGCGTTGGTCGATATGCCGAAGTCGCGCGCGACCTTTATTCGATTAGAAAGATCATAAAAAGCAATGGTTTCCGGTTGAGCCAAACGTTGCGAGACGAAATCTTGTTTCAGATTCGTACGGACTTGTACCGAACTCTTATGGTCAGGAATTTCTCCCGGCCGCCGTTCGACGACATTGTTAAGAAGCCAGTAACCATCTTCCAACTTTGCCGAGTCGGCATCCTGTCGCAGGACGATATTTCCCTGTGAATCGAAGTGGATAAACACGACACCCGTCAGCGTCGTTCCATTGTTCAGAATGGCTTTGGCACCGATGATCGTATCGTCATTTCCGTTCGACTGGCGTAGCCACGGAATCGAAAGTGTGTTGCGGTAGGACGGGTCGCCGCGCAGGTCGGCCTCGAGCGCTTCGGCGTGTCGCTGGCCCGATGCCGCTATCGGATTGAGCGCAAGCATGGTCAGCAGCCCGACGCAGAATGCACCCATCAGGAAGGGCATCATGAACTGCCAGACGGAGATGCCGGCGGCGCGTGCGATGACCAGCTCGCGGCGTCGATTTAGGGCTATCAGTACCGTCATGCCTACGAAGAGCGCGATGAACGGCACCGTCTGTTGCAGGATGAACGGCAGCCTGACCGCCGTCATCAGCAGGCCGATGGAGACGGTATAACCGGGCAGGCCCGCAAGCCGCCCCGCGGTTTCACTGAAATCGACGAGGTAGACGATCGAGATGACGCCGAGGAAGAACCAGAACGTCGTCACGATGTAGCGCACGAAGAAATAACGCCCGAGCGTACCGAAAATCATGCGCCGCCCCCGTTCGACCCGCCCGGCGCGGTCGGCATGCGGTCCTGAACTCTTTGACGCCAGTTGCTGAGGCGGTTGCGGAGTGAGACGGGCATCGTCATCTTTCGGCTTCGCAACAGCAGCGCGATCGCGATGACTGCCGCGGTGATGTTGATCCCGTAGAGAACGCCGATGAATCTGCCTGAATTGTCGATCTGGTTGGCAGCGTAGAAATCCGCCCAGCGCAGAGCAAAGGATAAGGTCAGCGCTGATACCATCGGATGCAGCCGTGCTTCGCGATGAGATCGCGCATCACCCGCGATGACAAGCGATATGAGAGCAAAGATCGCGGGCAGTGCCCAGTCGTTGAGACGACGGTGCAACTCGGCCCGGTAATCGCCAGGTCTTTGCTTGTAGTCCGGATCGTTTGTATCCGGATTGAACAGGAAGCCGAGGCTGCGATCGCTGGCGCGCGCATTTGGCTGGCCGCGGCTCTGTGTCATGTCGGACAGGTCGAAGGAGTAAGAATCGAACTTGATGACCGAGACGGTGCCATCAGGCGTCTTGCGATGAACCTCGCCGTCCTTCATCAGCAGCGACGTGCCGCTCGGATCGACGGCGCCTTCCTTCGCATAATAGATGAGATCGAAGGCCGGATCGCGGGAATCGACCACGAACAGTCCCTTGAGGATTCGACCCGACATGCGCTGTGAGATCTGGACATAGAGCCCGTCTTCGATACGTCGGAAGTTCTTCTCTTCGATCACCGTCGAAAGAAGGTCGGCATAGGCCTCGGCCACCATCTGGCGAGCGGCGACGCGCGCCCTGGGCTCGACCACATTGTCCACAAAGAAGGAGAATGCGCTGATCGCGATGGCAAGAATCATGATCGGGCGGATAATGATGCTGCGCTTGGCGCCGGCGGCCTCCATCACGGTCAGCTCGGAATCGCTGTTCATCGCGGTCAGGGTCTGCGTGATGCCGATAACGAGCGCAAAGGGCAGAACGATCGGAATGATCGTCGGAAGAATGAGCGTCGCGAGCTTCGCGAACGAGCCCATCGACTGGCCGCTATCCGTCACGAGATTGATGCGCTGCAGGACCTGTGTGGTCCAGATAATGGCGAGCACTGGCAGCAGGGCTACCAGGAACATCATACCGACACGCCGTACGATATATGTTTCGAATAACTTCATGCCGGCCCTTAAACGCAACAGCCGCCGGGCGAGCCGACAGAGATTCACCCTCCTCTACGCTGTTTAAGTTTTTTTGGCGACAACCAACTCGAAAAAAATCGTTAATTTTCTGAGATTCTTCTGCCGTGTGTCGTTTGAGATAATGCCAGCAGAGCGGCGAATATGACGAGCGAGGAGAGCCAGCCGAGGACGGCATCGGAGAGATAATGTCCGCCAAAGGCTACCCTAAGCGCGGGAATCAGCAGGGAAACGGCAGCGATCGGAAGGGCGGCCGCCGATCGAAGCGGTTGCGGGATGAGGAAGATCAGGCAGAATAGCCAGCCAGCCGCCGCGGCTTCGCCCGAGATGAACGAGCAGTTGCTGACACATTTGCCGGCGAAGGACCCGGCATGCACGAAATCGAGCGTGCCGCCAAACAAATCCGTCTGCCGCGGGCGCGGGCGACCCGAGAAGGCTTTCAGCCAAAGATTGACGACAAGAACCGGGCCGAGCAGCAACGAGCCGAGCGCAATCTTGAGGTTACGCGCCCGGAGCCGATTGAAGGTCGCTCCGTGATGCTGCCAGCACTGGAGCAGCATCCAGACGAGAATGGCCGCTATGATATAGGGGAGTTGGAAGAATATCTCACGAAGCATTTGCATATGCGTGTCGGAGCTGTAGGGAAAAAAGCCGCATATCTGGTCGGGGCGGGCGCTTGCCAGGCAGTCTCGCTGTTGAAAAAACAGGTTCGCGACGACGAGGTCGATCTGTGGAAAAGTCGAAAAGAGACCAAGAAGAGCCCACCAGAGACAGAAGAGGGCGATGAAGGCATCGCCTGCGGTGCGCGGACGCAAAGTTTCCGGGAAGCGATCTTCGCGATCGCGGCTGTTGAAATCTATGATCAAGGCGGCTTTCCGACAAGAATTGTGCCGCCTAAAGCGGCTAAAACACCATCGCGAACAGCCTAACCGCGCTAAATGACAGGGATTTGAAGATGGCAGGCGGCTTGCGGGGCGAATGCTGCGCCGGAAGCTTGTATTCCTTAGCAAGACCTTGAATGATGGTTGTGCAAAGTTTTCGCACTACGACGCATATTTATCGGAGCAGAAATGTCTGTGAAATTCGAGATTTCCTTCACCAAGTCGGCTCGCCTCAACGGCGGTCTGGCCATTCTCCTGAAGAGCACGGACAGTGAGCTGCCGGCCGGTGCCGAGAGCGCCGATCCGGCGAATGTTTTCGCCAAGGCGGCGCCCGTCTCCGGTTTCAAGAGCAAACTATTGACTGCCCTGGACATCATCGCTCCAGAGGCAGCGTCCGTCGACCGCATCATCGTCATCGGTGCCGGCAAGGCCAAGGACCTGACCGCCCATGACTGGCTGAAGCTTGGGGGCGCTGCCGCGGCAAAAATCCGCAACACGGAGAAGGTCACGATCTTCCTCGATGCGCCGAACGTTGATGTCGGCGCCAAGGAAGCTGCCGATTTCGCCTTGGGTATGCTCCTGCGCGCCTACAGTTTCGATACCTACAAGACGAAGAAGGGGGATGACGACGAAAAGGGCGCCTCCCGCAAGGCTGTGAAGGTGGCGATTGTCACCCAGGAGGCGGCGGCCACCAAGAAGCTTTACGCGACCTCCGAGGCGGTGGCCGGCGGTGTGATTCTTGCGCGCGATCTCGTCAACGAACCGCCGAATGTTCTCGGCCCCGTGGAGTTCGCAGCCAAGGCCAAGGAGCTGGAAAAGCTCGGCGTGGAAATCGAGATCCTGACAGAGCGCGAAATGCGCCGGCTTGGCATGGGCGCTTTGCTCGGGGTCGCGCAGGGCTCGGCCAGGCCGCCGAGGCTGGTGGTGATGCAATGGAAGGGCGGCAAGACGAAGGACAAGCCGGTCGCCTTCATCGGCAAGGGCGTCGTCTTCGACACCGGCGGCATCTCCATCAAGCCGGCTGCCGGCATGGAGGAAATGAAGGGCGACATGGGCGGCGCGGCCGCCGTCACCGGTCTCATGCATACGCTTGCCGCACGCGAAGCCAAGGTCAACGCCATCGGCGTCATCGGTCTTGTGGAAAACATGCCGGACGGCAATGCGCAGCGCCCGGGCGATATCGTCACCTCCATGTCCGGCCAGACGATCGAGATCATCAATACCGATGCCGAGGGCCGGCTCGTCCTCTGCGATGCGCTCTGGTACACGAACGACCGCTTCAAGCCGCAGTTCATGATCAATCTGGCGACGCTCACCGGCGCCATCCTCGTTGCGCTTGGCAACCTGCAGGCCGGTTTGTTTTGCAATGACGACAAGCTCGCCGGCGAACTGACCACAGCGGGTCTTACGACCGACGAGCGCCTGTGGCGCATGCCGCTCGGCAAGGATTACGACAAGATGATCGACAGCAAGTTTGCCGATATGAAGAATACCGGCGGGCGCCATGCCGGTTCGATCACCGCTGCCCAGTTCTTGAAGCGTTTCGTCGGAGAGACGCCGTGGGCGCATTTGGATATCGCCGGCACGGCCATGGGCTCGGTTCAGGACGAAATCAATCAGTCTTGGGGTTCGGGCTTCGGCGTACGCCTGCTCGACGAACTTGTCCGCACCAATTACGAATCGTGACCGGTCGTGCTTTGTGAGATAGAAGGGGCGCCATGACCGACGTTCTCTTCTATCACCTGACGGAATCGAAGCTGGAAGACGCCCTGCCGCCGCTGATCGACAAGAGTGTCGAACGCGGCTGGCAGGTTGCCGTCCAGATGCGCGAGCCGGCGCGGCGCGATCTTCTCGACAGCCATCTGTGGACCTATCGCGAGGACAGCTTTCTGCCGCACGGCACCGATGAAGACGAGATGGCAAGCCGGCAGCCCGTTTTGCTAACGGTTTCTCCCGACAACATAAATAATGCGACGGTCCGCTTCTTCATCGACGGCGCGGAGGCGAGTGGCGTCGAGGGCTATCAGCGCGTCGTGCTGATGTTCGATGGCTACGATCAGGAGCAGTTGGAAAGCGCGCGTGCCCAATGGAAACGCCTCAAGGGCGAGGGGCATAATCTCACCTACTGGCAGCAGACGCAGGATGGTCGCTGGGAAAAGAAGGCCTGAGCTTCTCGCGCGTGGTGAAGAGTTGCTCTATTCGCCTTCCGAAAGGATCTTCTGGATGAAGTCCTTTTTCGCAGCGGTGTAGGCCGCGCGATCATTGGCGTATTTCGCCGCCAGCTCGACTTTCAGCGCCTCATAGGCATGCGCCAGCTCCGGCTCCCGGCGCATTCGGTCGCGAAACTTGAGGAAGTTGCACCAGGTCGGGCCACCATATTCGACGACATGCACCAGATGAGTGCGGGTGTCTCCCGCAATGTCGCGGCCGAAAATATGATCGTCCGGTACGATATTGCTGCCGGCGTAGACGTAGCCGATGGATGCCATCGGCTCGATGCAGGCGAGGCCGTCGTCGAAATGCCGCACCCCCACCGCGATATCGATGATTGGCTTGGCCTTGATCTCCGGAATGGAGGTGCTGCCGAAATGCTGGACATCCACGGCAAGTTCGCCGAGAGCGCCGCGGATGGCAGCCTCTTCCAGCAAATAAGCCTCGTGCCAACTTTGATTTGGCTCGGCGAGCCTGACAGATTTGTGACCGACGCCGAGCCCGAAGGACTGTTCATGTTCCGATGCCATAGGCATCATCTCCGATGAGGACTATACGCTACGCTAGCACGTTGCGGAGCGTATTGTCTTCACCGGGAAGCGTGTATCAATCGTAAAATGCTTCGACGAATTTGCGTTTGCCGAGCATGAAGGCGTCGGCGACATGACGCAGCGGCGAAACGTCGACGTCCGAAGTGCCGGCTTTGACGATCTCGGCAAAGCGGCGATAGAGCGAGGGATATTCAGCCTCTGGTCCTGAGAATTTCAGCTCTCCGTTGACGGAAAGCTTGGAGCCGCCATCGGCCAGCACCATCTGGCCGGCTTCCGTCTCGGCGATGATATCCCAGCTCTGCTTGCCGGTCTGCCGCCAGTCGAATTCGGCATGGACGGGAAGTCCGGCTCCGCTCTTGAAGTGCAGGTCGGCCGCGATCGGCGAATCGCGGTTCTCCGGGAACTCGAGCGTCGCGCCGGTCAGGAAGAGCGGCGGCAGGATGTGGGTGACGATCGACAGCGCATTGATACCGGGATCGAAGACGCCGAGGCCGCCGGCCTGCCAGATCCATTCCTGGTTCGGGTGCCAGTGGCGCACGTCTTCCTTCCAGATGACGTGGGCGCTGTGGATGGTTGTGGCGGCAAGGAACGCCTTGGCCGCTTCGACGGCCGGCGCATAGCGCGAATGCCAGCTTGCAAAGAGCGACACGCCCTTGGATTTCGCCAGGTTTTCGAGATCGGCAACTTCGCTCAAGGTTGCACCCGGCGGCTTCTCCAGGAAGACATGCTTGCCGGCCGACAGCGCCTTGTAGGCGGCTTCGTAGCGATATTGCGGGGGCATGCAGAGCGACACGGCATCGATTTCAGGCACGGCATCGAGCATGGCTTTGATGGTCGTGAACGCCGGAATGCCGTCGACGGTGCCATGGCGGCTCGCCGTCGCTATGAGTTCGAAATCCGCGTTGTTCGCGATGGACGGAAGATGCTGATCGCGGACGATCTTGCCGACGCCGACGATGGCGAGCTTGATGGGGGACATGGGTGTCTCTCGATTAGTATGATTATTGATGCGATCTTTAACAGAATGCCGCCGACGGGCAAGGGCGGTTGATTGCGATGGAGCGGCGCGTTCGAGCGCCGCCCTGGCCAATCGCGCCCTTCACCATGCTTTCAGCGCATGTGAAAGGGTATCGGGGATGGATCAGACGCTCTTCGCTTTCACGATCGTCTCCCGCAGGAAGCTATATCCGAGCGCCGTTCGTGCGGCCAACTCCGTCGAGGCGCCGTCGCCGCCATGGCCGCCGGAACCGAATTCGTGGAAGAGCGGGTGATGCCCGAGCTCTTCCAGCCGCGCGGCAAACCGGCGTGCATGGGACGGATGGACCCGGTCGTCGTTGCTCGAGCTCTCGATATAGATCGGCGGATAGATGACTTCTGATGCAAGCTTGATGTTGTGCAGCGGTGAATAGGATCGCAGATAGTCAAGATCGGCCGGATCGTCGGGATCGCCATATTCGTCGATCCAGGCTTTCCCGGCGGGGAAAACGTGAAAGCGGGTCATGTCGAGCACGGGCACCTGGCACCAGATGGCGCCGAAATCCTGCGGGTATCGCGTCGCCATGACCCCGGTCAGCAGCCCGCCATTGCTGCCGCCGTTGCCGGCGATGCGGGATGGTTTGGTGTAGCCGCGCTGAACGAGATCGCGGGCGACCGCGGCGAAGTCAGCAAAGGCCTTGTGCCGGCCATGCCCCTTGGCGGTGCGGTGCCAGTTCGGCCCGAATTCGCCGCCGCCACGAATGTAAGCCATGACATAGGCGTTGCCTTGCTCCAGCCAGCGGCCGATGACGCCCGAATAATACGGGCCAAGCGAAGCATCGAATCCGCCGTAGCCATACATCAGCACCGGCAGCTCGCCCTTGGTCCAGCTCTTCGGCAGCACGATATGATAGGGAACTTTCGTACCGTCCTCGGAGGTGGCTTCAAGCAGGAAGGACGTCATGCCCTCGCTGTCGAAATAGCTGGGGGAGTTGGCGACATGCCTGAGTTCCAGTGGCTCCCGGCGATTGCTGAGGTTCAGGTGATAGCACGAGGGCGTTTTCAGGAAGCCTGAGCCATAGATCTGCAGCGTGTCGTCTCCGAGATGCAGGTCCGAGTAAAGCGATTGGAAGGAGATGGCCTGAACATCTTCGGGCAGTGCGATTTCCTGAATTTCGGCGTTCTGCCTTGTCAGGTCCAGAACGAAAAGGTGCGGCTGCAGATTGTCCGAGACGATGAAGACGCACCATTCGCGCATCAGCAGGAATTGCGAAACCGATTGCCGCTCGCCGAGCGAGAACAAGATGCGTGGCGCCCCGGCATCGGCGGCATCCGCCTTGAGCGGCAAGGGTTGCAGCGCCAGGCTTCCGGCCGGTATCCGCTCGTCGGTCTTGGCAAGCCAGATGAGATGAGAGTGGTTGAAGTCGAAATCGATCTCTTCGGGCAGATCGATCTTTCGCAACGAACCGTCCTGATCCTCGATGAAGTGGCTGGCTTTGCCGATTTCGTGGCTGGCAGTGAAGATGCGAATCGGCTTGGTGGTGGCGTCTCCTGCAAGGCCGGCAAGTGCAGGGTCGAAAACCGCGCAGGAGCCGTAGACGTCGCCGTCGGCGGCGGCATAGAGGATCGGCGCATCCGCAGGCGCCTGGCCGCGCTTCAGGCGGCGGCCGACCCGCGGCCAGCCGGAGCGTGTCGCGGAGTCGCGGTCGATCGAGCCGAAATAGGCGATTTCATCGCGGCTCAGCCATGTCGCGTGGCTTCGCACCGCCGGCGTATCGAAGCCGCCTTCGACGATGCTCTTGGTCTCGCAGTCGAATTCGAGCATGCGGATGGGATCGGAGCCGCCGTCGGAAAGGCAGATCAGCACGCGTGTCGGCTCCCAGGGGCAGGTGAGCGCGCCGCGCCAGAGCCACAACTTGTCTTCCTGCGCGCAGAAGGCGTCGAGATCGAAGATCGGCTCCCAAGGCGCATCCGGCAGGGGAGCAAGATCGGCCGGCAGTCGATACCAGCGGCCGAGCGGGTGATCGGCACTGCGATGAAAATCAAACAGCCAGTTGCCGCGCCGGGTCGGGGCGATCAGCCGGTCCTCGCGCTCGATCATCGCCTTGATGGCGTCGCGATCAGCCTCGAATTCCGGCGTCGTCAGAAGCCGCTCGGACTGGGCATCCTTCTCGGCGACGAATTGCAGCGTTTGCGTATCGTCGTCGCGTTCAAGGTAGAGGTGCATGGAGGTTCGCCATTCCATTGTTGGTGGTGGTCGCCTGCCAGCAAATCAAAATATGGGCGCGGAGGCAACCGTGCCTCCGCGCTCGATATGTGCCTTTCCGGATCGATCGGCCTCAGCGCACCATTTTGGTATCGGCCTGGGCAATCATGTTGGTCGCAGGGGTGGTATTGCGCTTGTATTTCAGCGTCACGACCTTGTAGCCCTCCTTCTCCAGGCGGCTCAGGAGAACCGGCAGCATCTTCACCGTGCGCTGGTGAATGTCGTGCATCAGGACGATGCCGCGGCCGCGCTGGTGAAGCTGCTTCATCGTGCGGTCCACCACGGCTGCGGGCGTCGAGGTGAAATAATCCTTGCTGTCGATATCCACGTCCATGACGATCATGTCGCGGGCGGCAATGGCGGCGCGCAGGCGCTTGGAGTCGGCAAGATAGGGGAAGCGGAAGAACGGGACATCCGTGCCGATCGCCTTGGTGACGGCGTCCTTGCCTCGGGCGATTTCGGTCATCGCCGCGTCGAACGTCATCTTGTCGAGGTCGGGATGGCGGAAGGTGTGGCTGCCGATCGCATCACCATGCGCAAGCACCTCACGCGCCGTCGCCGGATGTGCCTGCGCCATTTCGCCGACCATCATGAAGGCCGCCTTGACGCCGAATTTGTCGAGCGTGGCGAGAATGCGTTCCGTCTTGCCGGGAGCAGGACCGTCGTCGAAGGTCAGGATGACCTCCTTGTCGGCGAGCCTGATATCCTTGAGCGAGGCGACTTCCAGCGTCCGGCCGGCAAGATTGTGCGGACCGTTCAGGCCTGCCAGATCATCTCGGGTTTCGAGATCGGCGACGAGCCATTTCTTCGGCTCCATCTCCACGGGGGCGCTGGCTTTAAGCGGCTTGTGACGCGGTTCCTCGGCGGCATAGCCGCTCTTGAGCGAAGCTTCATTGCCCGGTTTCGTCGCGCATCCTCCGAGAGCCAGAGACACGGCAAGGCCAGCCAGCAAAACACGGTAGTTCATCAGAATCGCTCAACAATATGTCTATGAAAGTTGAGCGCATTTTCTGCAGTTATGGTTAATGATCGGTTAGGATCGGCTGTGAATTCCTTAACAGGCGGTCAGTTTCAGCCGGCCATGGCGCTTTCATATTCGGAAGATAATTCGAGCCATTGCTCTTCGGCGGCGGTGAGCTTCTCAGCGGCGTCCGCGCGCTGCTTTGCCTTCTCCGCGGCCTTGGCCGGTGCCTTGTCATAGAGGGCCGGGTCCGCAAGTTCCGCATCAAGTGCCTGAATCAGTTTCTCAAGCTTGCCGGTCAAGGATTCGATTTCGTTGATCTTCTTCTTGAGCGGCGCGAGCGATGCGCGCCGATCGGCATTGAGCTTGCGCTGATCGGCCTTGGAAACGGAATCGTCGCTGACGGCAGCCTTGCCCTTGTCGTCCTTCGACTTAGGGCTGGCGACAACGAGGCTGCGGTATTCTTCGAGATCGCCGTCGAAGGTCGAAACCGTGCCGTCGCGCACCAGCCAGAGCCGGTCGACGGTGGCCTCGATCAGATGGCGGTCGTGCGAGATCAGGATGACCGCGCCGGAATAGTCGTTCAGCGCCTGGATCAGCGCATTGCGGCTGTCGATATCGAGATGGTTCGTCGGTTCGTCGAGGATGAGAAGATTCGGCGCGTCGAACGCGGCAAGGCCCATCAGCAAGCGAGCCTTCTCGCCGCCGGAGAGATCCTTGACCTGCGTGTCCATCTTCTCGGTCGCAAGCCCCATCTGCGCGACGCGGGCGCGCACCTTGGCTTCCGGCGTTTCGGGCATGCGGCGGCGAACGTGTTCGACGGCGGTCTGATTGGGGATGAGGTCGTCGAGCTGGTGCTGGGCGAAGAAGCCGATCTTCAGGTTCGGTGCCAGCCGGACCTCACCGCTCTCTGCACCAAGCCGGCCGGAGATGAACTTCGCGAAGGTCGACTTGCCGTTGCCGTTCGAGCCGAGGAGGGCGATCCGGTCATCGGCATCGATACGCAGGTTGAGGCGCTTGAGGATCGGCTTTTCCGGTTCATAGCCGACGGCGCCGCCGCTGATTGCGATGATCGGCGAGGCGGGTTGTTTCTCCGGCTCCGGAAAGCTGAAGCCCATCACATGGTCTTCGATGACAGCAGCAACCGTCCCCATGCGCTCCAGTGCCTTGACGCGCGATTGCGCCTGCCGCGCCTTCGAAGCCTTGGCCTTGAAGCGGTCGATGAAGCTCTGCAGGTGCTTGCGCGCGGCGTCGTTCTTCGCCTTCGCCTTCATCTGCAGCTCGTCTGCTTCGGCCTTCTGCCGCTCGAACTGGTCATAGGAGCCGCGATAGAAGGTGAGTTTCTTCTGGTCGAGATGCACGATGGAGTTGACCGCCGTATTTAGGAGGTCGCGGTCGTGCGAGATGATGATGACCGTGTGCGGATAGCGGCGGATGTAATCCTCCAGCCAGAGCGTGCCTTCGAGGTCGAGATAGTTCGTCGGTTCGTCGAGCAGCAAGAGATCCGGCTCGGAAAACAGCACGGCCGCAAGGGCGACGCGCATGCGCCAGCCGCCGGAGAAGGAGGAGGCCGGGCGCTTCTGTGCCTCGTGGTCGAAGCCGAGGCCGGCCAGGATGCTGGCGGCGCGCGCTTCAGCCGAATGTGCGTCGATATCGGCAAGCCTGGTCTGGATATCGGCGATGCGGTGCGGATCGGTGGCGGTCTCTGCTTCCGCAAGCAGGGCGGAGCGTTCCTTGTCCGCAGCAAGGACGATATCGATCAGCGGCTCCTCCGTGCCCGGGGCCTCCTGCGCGACCTGCCCGATGCGCGCGTTGCGTGGGATCGAGACCGAGCCGCTCTCGGCGGCGAGATCGCCGGTAATGATCCTGAACAGCGTGGATTTGCCGGCGCCATTTTTGCCGACAAGGCCAGCCTTCGTGCCCGCCGGAAGCGTCACGTTGGCATGATCGATGAGAAGGCGGCCGGCGATGCGGGCGGAAAGGTCTGAAATCGAAATCATGGCGCGGTTTTGGCCGAACTCGCCGCCGAAGGCAAGAGCGCCGAGGCGTTCAGGCGCCCGCGTTTTGCGAGGATGTGGTAAGGTTCGCGCAGTTGCGCAGCCGCTCGGTCAGCTCCGTTTCGTAGAGCATGAGATTGCTGAGCGTCGCGTTGAGTGTGTCCAGAGCATCGTTGACGTGCTGTGCCGCCTCGGTCTCGCGAGCAAAATACTGCTTCTTCATCAGCCCCTTGGCCAGTTGATCCGCGACTTCGCGCAACATCTCGGCCGCATCGCTTTCGGATTTGCGTGCCACCAGCCCGCAGTGGCTGACAAGGCGATGCTTCAGGCCGATCTCGTCCAGCCCGCTTTGCGGGGGAAGGGGACCGAGCGCTTCGATCTCTTCGGCAAGACAGCGGTCTTGCCCGTAAAGCGCCTCGTGAAAGAGCTGGTAATTGCGCGGCAGGTTCTTGATCTTCAGCCGCGTCATGAAGCGACCGATGACCTCAAGCTCGGTTTCCGTTTCATCATCATCGATGGATTGTGCCGAAACGCGTGTCTGCGAGTTCTTCATGCCTGCTTCTGACCGTGAGCTGATATATCTTATCAATCTGCGGGCGGCCAGGTTAAGGGAACATGAACAAAACGGCCTATCCACGCCGCAACGCAACAAAATGAGGCATGTGATCAACGCTTGAGCGAAATCGATAAATATCCGCTCGCCTCTTGGCTACAACCAGCGCTGTCCTTCGCTCCGCAGAAAGTGCAGAAGATCCAATAAAAGCGACGGTTTGCCCAAGGATGTGAGGATTGTATGGCACTGGCCGCGATGGTGTGTGTGGTGGTTGAACATATGTGCCATCGCCGCATGGAGAGGAACGGTGATGGCGCCCGGCCTCAGGACGGATGTATAGGTGATATCGGTGGCCAGAGCATCGGTATCGAGCGTTTCTATCCACGCGATGATATTTCGATCTTCCGCCTCTCGCACGGCGCGAAGTCCCTTGAGATCGTCATGCAGGACAGCATCAAGTGACGCTGGCACCCCGCCGGTGCCGTTGAAGCGATGCATCCACAACCGGTCCGCCACCAGCAGATGGTTCAGCGTTCCGTGGAGCGAGCCGAAGAAGGCGCCGCGATCCTCGTGGAATTCCGCGTCGCTGAGATCTGCCGCGGCATCGTAGACCTGAACGTTGGCCCAGCGATTGTAGTCGGCAAGCATCCTGAAATGTCTGAGCATATGCGTCTCCTCCATGGTGGTGATAATGTTATCGGGAAGTTCGGCGATGGACAGCCGCCTCATCACCCGCCGATCGCGAATCGGTCGCCCGGACTGTGACAGCGGCGTGAAATTGGGCGATCCCCCTTGTTTTCGGGCCTTGGGGCAGGTAAAGACCGCCCACTTTTCTCTGAATTACAAGGAATGGACCCATGGCGATTGAACGTACTTTCTCGATGATCAAGCCGGACGCAACGAAGCGCAACCTGACCGGCGCCATCACCAAGGTTTTTGAAGACAACGGCCTGCGCGTCATCGCCTCCAAGCGCGTCTGGATGAGCAAGCGCGAAGCCGAAGGCTTCTATGCTGTTCACAAGGAACGTCCGTTCTTCGGCGAACTCGTCGAAGGCATGATCTCTGGCCCGACCATCGTTCAGGTCCTGGAAGGCGAAGGCGCCATCCTGAAGAACCGCGAAATCATGGGTGCGACCAACCCGGCAAACGCTGACGAAGGCACGATCCGCAAGACCTTCGCCCTGTCGATCGGCGAAAACTCCGTTCACGGCTCGGACGCTCCGGAAACGGCAGCTGCCGAAATCGCCTACTGGTTTTCGGAAACCGAAATCGTCGGCTGAATCAGCCTCTCAGCTTTAACGCTGAACGATCTGAAATGACTCATGAAAGCCGGGATAACATCCCGGCTTTTTTCGTGCCGTACATAAGAGACTCCCTCTCCCCGCAGCTGCCTTCACGCCGGGCAGGCCATATCCTTCCCGTAATCGGCGCTGCCGTCCCCTTTGAAAATATCCGGATTGGCCGTATAGGCAGGGCCGACGACCAGGGGTTTTGTCGGCAGCACAGTCTGGTCGAGATCGGATTTGACCTCGGTCTTGATGGTCTGGATCGTCTTGTCGCTGGCATCGACCAGCTTGATCGAGACGGAATAGGGTCGGTCTTTGCGCACGCAACGCAGGTCAGGGCTTTCGAGGGTGATCTTGTCCCAGAAGGTATAGATCTTCTGGTTGACGACAAGCGGATTGCCGCCGGCCGGATTTTCGAATTCGGCGACGGCCGTCGTTCCCTCGGGGATTGGGGCGATCTTCTTGAGCGTAATCATGTAGCTCGCGCTCGCGACGCGGTAGTTGAAGACAAAGAGGCGGCCGGTGAGCTGGGTCGGGCCCTCGTCGTCCTTCCGCTGGCAGCCGGCCAGCCCCAGGGCGGCGATAATCGCGACGCTGATCGTTGTCAGCATGATCCATTTCATTGTCATGGCGCAGTCTCCTCCTTCTTGCGCCGGTAGTGCCGGCTGGCCTTGGCTCGGTTGCCGCAGACCGCCATGTCGCACCAGGCGCGGCTCTTGTTCTTGCTGCGGTCGATGAAGAGCCAGCCGCAGTTGCGGCATATTTTCATCCGCTCGGGATCGGGCATGGCGATAAGGCGCAGCGTCGAATGCACGGTCGCCGCATCGAGCCCGTCTGCTGCAGCGCGCTTCAGCACCTTCGCCAAGGCCGCAAGCAGATCCGCAAGCAGCAGATCGGCCAGCTCACCGAGAACGCGCGCCCGGAAATAGCGATCGATCATCTCCCGCAATGAGATGAAATCGGCCCTGTTTTCCCGCCGCACCGGCAGGATATCGCCGAAAAGCGCCCGTTCGGCGCAGAAATTGGCGGCCGCTTTCGGAAAACTCTCCAGCTGCCCTGTGGCTTCGAAGCGGTCGATGCGGCGCTCGTCGTCATGGCGCAGGATCACGCTGTTGGCGACATCGAGCGCAAGCGCGCCACCGGAGAAGCGATGTGGGGTCCAGGAAAAACTCATGACCAAAATTATAACTGGTAAAATGAATTTTGCCAGTTACTATTTACCTGTTCTTCGGAGGGGTGAATGGCCTATCTTCTGCAACAGCTGGCGAATGCCGTTCCGCTGGCGGCGCTCTATGCGACGCTGGCCTTCGGTTATTCCATTGCGTTCGGGGTCATGAAGCGGGCCGACATCACCTATGGCGCGCTATTCGCCTTCGCCGGCCAGATGCTCGTGCTGTTCACGGATGTCGGCTACACCAGAATGTATCTGGTCCTGCCGGCCGCCTTCACCTTCGGCGCCGTCATTGCCGTTGGCTACACGATCGGCACCAGCTTTCTGGTTGGCCGTGCGATCATGCTGCCGCTATCGCGCAAGTCTCCGAACACGGTCATCGTCGCGGCACTTGGCATGATGATCATCCTGATGGAAACGGCGCGTCTGGCGTCGAATACGCGCGGCATCTGGCTGCCGCCTTTCCTGAACGGTGCAATCGTCTTCTGGGACAGCGGCGATTTCCGCGTGACGCTCACCGAAATCCAGCTGCTCAATACTACGCTGATGATCCTCGTCATACTCGCGGGCGCCTATGTGCTGAAATACACGGGCTGGGGGCGTATCTGGCGGGCGGTGACCGACGATGCTCTCGCTGCCGAACTTTGCGGCGCCAGCGCCAACCGCGTCTTCCTGCTGGCCTATGTCGCCTCGGCCTTGGTCGCGACCATCTGCGGCCTGCTGGCGACTTCCTACTACGGAACCATGGATTTCGGGGCAGGGCTGATGTTCGGGCTCAAGGTGCTGATGATTGCTGCGGTCGGCGGCTATTCCGATCCGTTGAAGTCGGCAGCTGGCGCGGCACTCCTTGGCCTCACCGAGACGATGTGGGGTGCCTATGGCCCATTCCTATGGCGCGATTTTGTGATTTTCTCGCTGCTCGTCCTACTGCTGGTCCTGAGCCGGCGCGAGCGGGTCGTGCCCTGACCTACTTGTCGCCGGCCCATTTATCGCGCGCGGCATCATCGGCATCCCTGGCCGAGACCCAGCCGCCTTCAGCGCCGTCGCGGCCATGCTCCTTCTTCCAGAAGGGGGCGGAGGTCTTCAGGAAATCCATGACGAAATTGGCACCGTCGAAGGCGGCCTGGCGATGTGAGGCAGCGGCGATGACGAGGACGATGTTCTCGCCGGGTAAAATCTTGCCGTAGCGGTGGATCGCGGTCAGGCCAAGAAGTCCGAAGCGTTCGATGGCGAGGTTGGCGATGCGGGTGATCTCCGCCTCCGCCATGCCGGGATAATGCTCGAGTTCAAGCGCGCCGAGCGCGCCGCCTTCGTCACGGCAAAGCCCGGAGAAGGTGACGACCGCGCCGATATCATGCCGCCCCGCCGTCATCAGGTCGATCTCCGTCTGAAGGTCGAAATCCTCATGCTGAACGCGGACCATCGGCTGCATGGCCATCGGCTTACCCCCCGGTCATCGGCGGGAAGAGCCCGATCTCCCGCGCTCCGGCGATCGGCTCGTCATGCTCGACGTGCTCCATGTTGATCGCCACGCGGATCGCGTTGGGAAATTGAAGCGCCGTCTCGTATTCTTCGCCCAAGGTCTTCAAATGACTCAGGAGATCGTCAACCGTAACGACCCCGGCGGGAAGGGAAATCTCCTCCTCGGCCTTGCCGATCCGCTCACGCACCCAGGCGAAATAAACGAGCTTGGTCATCATTCTTCATCCACGACATGTTTCAGACCGGCCCGGAAGTAATCGTAGCCGGTGTAGATGGTCAAAAGTGCCGCGATCCAGAGCAGGCCGATGCCGATTTCGGTGGTGTAGGGTAGCACCTTGTCGCCCGCCGGCCCAGCCAGCAGGAAGGCGATGGCCACGAGCTGGGCGGTCGTCTTCCATTTGGCGATGCGCGTTACGGGAACACTGACCTTCAGCGCCGCCAGATATTCGCGCAGGCCGGAGACGAGAATCTCGCGGCAGAGGATGATGATGGCAGCCCAGAGCGACCAGCCGGCAATAGTGCCGTCGGCTGCGACCAGAAGCAGGATCGCGGAGACCAGCAGCTTGTCGGCGATCGGATCGAGCATGCGGCCGATATTCGAGGTCTGGTTCCAGATGCGCGCGAGATAGCCGTCGAGGAAGTCGGTGAGCGAAGCGACGACGAAGATCCAGAGCGCGACCCATCGCGCGAAATCGGAACCTTCCAATTTGCCTTCGATGAAGAAGCAGAGAACGATCAGGGGTACGCAGAGAATGCGGCCATAGGTGAGCAGATTGGGAATGCTGTAAGCGCGCGAAGCCATGGAAATCGTTTCGTCTCGTTTGTCTCGACCAAGCCGGATAAGGTTCTGTTATTTCCTATCCCGCTTTGGTCGCGTGATTGAATGTGATTCCAAAAACCGCTCCGCACTTTTTGGTGGTCACACCTTAGATGATGGTTTGGTCAGTTTGTCGTCAATATTGTTTCTGTTTTTTCACCGCTATTGCGTGGAATTTGCGACCAGCTTTTCCTATTTCGCGGCGTCCTCGTGAAAATGATTGTAGACCTGTCGGGCAACGGCCTCGGAAATGCCTTCCACCGCCATCAGATCCGAGAGCGCGGCGCGCGACACGGCTTTCGCGGTGCCGAAATGCTGCAGCAGCGCCCGTTTGCGTGACGGGCCGATGCCGCCGATCTCGTCCAGCGGGTTTTTCACCATCTCCTTCTTGCGCCTCGCACGGTGCGAGCCGATGGCGAAACGGTGCGCCTCGTCGCGCATGCGCTGGATGAAGTAGAGCACGGGATCGCGGGGCGGCAGCGAGAAGCTTTCACGCGATGGGGCGAAGAAGCGCTCGCGCCCGGCCTCGCGGTCGACACCCTTGGCGACGCCGATGGCAATCACGCTGTCGGTGATCCCGAGCTCCTCGAGAATGGCGCGCACAGCGGTCATCTGCCCTTGGCCGCCATCGATGAGGATGATGTCGGGCCAGGCAGGGAAGGGGCGATCGGCGGCATCGACGGTCGCATCGGCCGAAACACTACGGTCGGGCTTGCCTTCTTCCTTGAGCAGCCGGGAGAAGCGGCGGGTCATGACCTCCCGCATCATGCCAAAGTCGTCGCCCGGCGTGATGTCGGTCGATTTGATGTTGAACTTGCGGTACTGGCCTTTGACGAAGCCTTCCGGCCCGGCCACTACCATGCCGCCGACGGCGTTCGTGCCCATGATGTGGGAGTTGTCGTAGATCTCGATGCGCTGAGGCACATAGGGAAGCTTGAAGGTTTCCTTGAAGCCTTCAAGCAGCCGCGATTGCGAGGCGGTCTCCGCCAGCTTGCGGCCATGCGCCTCGCGGGCATTGGCGATGACATGCTCGACCAGATCGCGCTTCTCGCCGCGCTGCGGCACGAGGATTGCGACCTTGTGGCCGGCTTTTTCACTCAGCGCCGCCGCCAGCAGATCGATTTCCTCGACCGTCTCCGACAGCAGGATCTGCCGCGGCACGGGTTTGTCGTCATAGAACTGCGCCAGGAAAGCGTTCAGCACTTCCGCGCCCGAGAGCGAAGGATCGGCCTTCGGGAAATAGGCGCGGTTGCCCCAGTTCTGGCCCGTACGGAAGAAGAAGACCTGGATGCAGGAAATGCCGCCCTCGTGATGGATGGCGAAGACATCGGCCTCCTCGACGCCGGCCGGGTTGATGCCCTGATGGCTCTGGACGTGCGAAAGTGCGGCCAGGCGATCGCGGAAAATCGCGGCGCGCTCGAAATCCAAATCCTCGGCAGCGGCATTCATCGCCTCGGCCATATGCGCCTTAACGTTCTGGCTCTTGCCCGAAAGAAAGTCCTTCGCTTCCTGCACCAGCTCTCCGTAGCCTGCATCGCTGATCTCATGCGTGCAGGGCCCGGAACATCGCTTGATCTGGTAGAGCAGGCAGGGGCGGGTGCGCGTCTCGAAGACGCTGTCGGTGCAGGTGCGGATGAGGAAGGCGCGCTGCAACGAGTTGATGGTGCGGCCGACGGCGCCGGCAGAAGCGAAGGGCCCAAAATAGTCGCCCTTGCGGGCACGGGCGCCGCGATGCTTGAAGATCGCCGGCGCGCGATGATTGCCCGTGATCAGGATATAGGGGAAGGATTTGTCGTCGCGCAGCAGAACGTTAAAGCGCGGGCGCAAGCGCTTGATGAGATTCGCTTCCAGCAGCAGCGCTTCGGTTTCCGTGCGCGTGGTGACGAATTCCATGTTCGCGGTTTCGCGCACCATGCGGGCAATGCGGTTGGAATGCACCTTGCCCAACGCATAGTTGGAGACGCGCTTCTTGAGATTCCGCGCCTTGCCGACGTAAAGCACGTCGCCGGCCTCGTTGAACATGCGGTAGACGCCGGGATTGTTGGGCAGGCGCTTGACGAACTCCGCAATCAGCTCCGCGCCGCGAAGCCCGGTCTCGTTCTTGCCGCCTTCGTTCCAGTCGATGGACGCGGCGGGGCTGGCGGCGGCATCGCTCTCCACCTCGATGTCGTCGTCGGTATCTTCTGATTCGTCGTAGAGAACGCCGCCGTCAGGCAGCTTTCTTCCATTCATTCCGCACTCTCCGACACATCTGGCGTCTCCCAGGCAAGGTGCTGGCCGCCATCGAGCGCTATCATTTGGCCCGTGATCGAGGGCGTGTCAAAAAGAAAGCGGATGGTCCGGCCGAATTCCTCGAGCCCTGGCGCCGCCTTTAATATGAGGCCGTCGATCTGCGCTTGAAAGTCCTCTTCGGTCTGTCGCACGCTGCGCACCGTCGGGCCGGGCCCGATCGCATTGACGCGGATGCGCGGTGCAAAGCTCTGTGCCATCGTCTGCGTCGCGGTCCAAAGGGCTGCCTTCGACAGCGTATAGGAATAGAAGCGCGGATTGAGCGCCCATACGCGCTGGTCGACGATATTGATGATCAGACCCGGATGCGGCTCGGGAAGCTGCCGGACAAAATCAGCCGCGAGAATCGACGGTGCCCGCACGTGGATTGCGAAATGCGCCTCGAAGGCCCCGGCGTCGAAGCGGTCGGCGGAATCGCCGAGGAAAGCGGAGGCGTTGTTGACCAAAAGATCGAGCGGGCCGAGCTCGGCCGTTACCCTTTCGACAAGGGTTGATGTCTCGCCCAAATTCTGCAGGTCCGCCTTGATCGCAATGGCCTTCCGACCCATTTGCCGCAGTTTTGCCGCAATTTCCATCGCTTCGGGCAGCGACTGATTGGCGTGCAACGCCACCGCGAAGCCATTAGCCGACAAATCCTCGGCGATTGCCTGACCTATTCTTTTGGAGGCGCCCGTTATTAGTGCCGTGCGTAGTTTTTCCTGGCTCAAGAGATCGCCTTTTGCTCGTCGTTACCCAACCGACGCTCATATAGGGCGTCGATACACCATATGGGAAGATGGATGATTAAATGATGTCGCGTGAGGTTTCTTGTGTAAAACTTGAGTTATAGTTAGATTAAAATAAGTATACACGCTTTAACCATTGGTTATGGTTAACAATTCATCTGTTGCGGTGAAGCAACATCGAAATTCAGCCATGTCTGTGCCACAATGATATCATATTTTGGCTCTTCCAATTCCTCATTTGCATTCCAATTTCAACCTCGATCCGGGAGGGATATTTTTAATTACTCGTGGCGCTTCGAAGTCAAGGACAGTAAGCGAGGCACACGGGATTGAAAGGAGAAAAGTATGCGTACTCTCGTCACGACCCTCATGGTCTCCGCTCTTGCCCTCGGCGGCTACACCGCAGCTCATGCTGCTGATGCTGTCGAGCAGATCCCGCAGCCGCCTGTCGCTCAGGAAGCTCCTCCGGCCGTCAACAACTGGTCCGGCTTCTACATCGGTGGCGCTGGCGACTGGAATGCTGGCCACTTCAACCGCAACGGCGACGCTTACGCCTGGGGCGGTCAGGCTTTCACCGGCTACAACTGGCAGCAGGGCCAGATCGTATACGGCGTTGAAGCTGACCTCGGCTACTCCGGCGCTGACAGCACCCGCAACGGCCTGACCGCCAAGAACGGCGTCAACGGCTCGGTTCGCGGCCGTATCGGTTACGACTTCAACCCGTTCATGCTGTACGGCACGGCCGGTCTGGCAATCGGCCAGAACAAGCTCTCCGACGACACCTCGTCTGACAGCAAGACGGCTGTTGGTTACACGGTCGGTGCAGGTGCTGAAACCTTCATCACCAACAACATCACCGCCCGTCTCGAATACCGCTACACGGACTACGGCAAGGAACACTTCAACCTTGACTCCGGCAGCTTCTCGCGCGGTTACGACGAGCAGAGCGTCAAGGTCGGTATCGGCGTCAAGTTCTGATCATTCGAGGGCGTTAGCCTGAAGAAAAAGCCGGGGTTTTCGACCCCGGCTTTTTTGTTGTCATGATATCGGCTCCTGATTTCAGGCTTAGCCTGATCCGGGGAAATCAGCTATGCGGCTTCATCGCCGGATAGTCGGGGAAATGCTTCTCGAACTTGCGGGCCCAGTCGATCAACCCGACATGATCGGCCTCCCATTGTCCTTCGAAGCGCAGCTGCAGGTAGCCGATAAGCGCGGCAAGCGCGAAGTGGCCGGCATGTAGCTTCTTGCCGATCTTCGGCGTTTCCGCATCGAGATGGATGAGGGCGCGTTTTGCTTTCGCCCACTGACGATCGATCCACGGCTGATGCTGCTTTTCCATTTCGCGAAAGCGGCGTTCGTAGACGATCGACAGGAGGCACTCGTTGGTACCGTCGATCAGCGCTTCGAGCACCTCGATTTCCGTGCGCTTGCTCTTCTTCGAGGGATAGAGCCCGCCTTTCTGCCGGTCGAAATAGTGCATGATCGCGCGGCTGTCGAAAATTGCCTCGCCGTCACCGGTCAACAATGTCGGGATCTTGCCGAGCGGATTGTTGTCGACGAGAAGCGCTGGTCCGGCATTCGTATCGACGTGGATTTCCTCGAGCTTGATGCCGAGATGGCGTGCCGCCATACGCACCTTGCTGGAGAAGGGGGAGGTGGGCGAGCAGAGAAGTCTCATGAAATCACCTGTCAGATATGAAGGAAACTCAGTGTTCGCCGCGCAGCCAGAAGGCGCGCTGCGAGGCGAAGCGGTCTTGCGCCAGCATGTCCTTCAGGGCAGGCAGTAGCGCATGCAGTTCGTCCTTCAGCGTGAAGGGCGGGTTGACGATGATGAGACCGGAGCCGGTTAGTCCGGTAAAGCCGCGGTCGCTTTTGACGCTGAGCTCGGCGCAGAGCATCTTCGGAATTTCGAGCGCCTGCAAGGCCTCGTGAAACGGCTTGATCGGCGCATCCTTCTTGATCGGATACCAGAGGCAATAGGTGCCGCCGGGGAAGCGTCGCCAGGCCTTTGCTAACCCATCGACCAGCCGCTCATATTCGCCTTCCCCTTCGAAGGGCGGATCGACGAGCACGATGCCGCGCTTTTCCTTCGGCGGCAGATGCGCGCCGAGTGCCAGCCAGCCGTCCAGTTCGGTGATGCGGGCATGATGATCGCCCTCGAACAGCCGGTGAAGACGCTGGAAATCGTCGGGATGCAGCTCCATCGCCGAAAGCCGGTCCTGCGGGCGGAAGAGCATACGGGCAAGCTTCGGCGAGCCGGGATAGAGCCTGAGGTCGCCTTCAGGGTTCAGCTCGCGGATGGCCGTGAGATAGGGCTCCAGCAACTCGGCCACCTGCGGCACGAGGTCCGCCTCCAGCACTCTGCCGATGCCTTCGCGCCACTCGCCCGTCTTCTGCGCCTCTTCCGATGAAAGATCGTAAAGCCCGATGCCGGCATGCGTGTCGAGAACGCGAAAAGCCTTGTCCTTGTTCTGCATGTAGCGAACGAGGCGCGCGAGAACAGCGTGTTTCAAGACATCGGCAAAATTGCCCGCGTGGTAGATGTGCCGATAGTTCATCGTCGTTGAAGTCCGCATGAATTGTTGAGATGGGCCGGATTGTCTCTAGTGGCCGGTCCCTGCTTGAAATATACAAACCTCATGAACATTGCGACCCCCATCCAAGCCAAATCGCGCATTGGCCACACCGCCTGTCCGCACGACTGTCCCTCCACCTGCGCGCTGGAGGTCGATCTGACTGAGGATGGCAGGATCGGCCGGGTTCGCGGTGCCAACGACCATTCCTATACGTCAGGCGTCATCTGCGCCAAGGTCGCGCGCTATGCCGAGCGGCTCTACCATCCCGATCGCCTGATGAAGCCGTTGCGCCGCGCCGGTGCCAAGGGCGAGGGGCGCTGGCAGGAAATCTCGTGGGACGCAGCGCTGGACGAAATTGCCGAAGCCTTCGTCAAGGCCGAAGCCAAGGACGGCAGCGAGGCGATCTGGCCCTATTTCTATGCCGGCACGATGGGCTGGGTGCAGCGCGATTCCATCGAGCGGTTGCGCCATGCCAAGCGCTATTCCGGTTTCTTCTCGTCGATCTGCACCAATCCGGCATGGACCGGTTTCACCATGGCGACGGGCGTGCTGCGCGGTCCCGATCCGCGCGAGATGGGCCGCACGGATTGCGTCGTCATCTGGGGCACCAATGCCGTGGCCACCCAGGTCAACGTCATGACCCATGCGGTGAAGTCCCGCAAGGAACGCGGCGCCAAGATCGTCGTCGTCGACATCTACGACAACCCGACAATGAAGCAGGCCGATATGGCCTTGATCGTCAAGCCGGGCACGGATGCGGCACTGGCTTGCGCCGTCATGCATATTGCCTTTCGTGATGGCTATGCCGACCGCGCCTATATGGCCAAATATGCCGACGATCCCGCTGGCCTCGAAGCGCACCTGAAGTCGAAAACCCCGGCATGGGCCGCTGACATCACCGGCCTTTCGGTCGATGAGATCGAAGCCTTCGCCAGACTCGTGGGGACGACGAAGAAGACCTATTTTCGCCTTGGCTATGGCTTCACCCGCCAGCGCAACGGCGCGATCGCCATGCATGCGGCGGCGTCGATCGCCACGGTCCTCGGCTCCTGGCAATATGAAGGCGGCGGCGCCTTTCATTCGAACAGCGACATCTTCCGCATGGATGCGAGCGAACTCACCGGCCGCGCCATGAAGGATATGGATATCCGCATGATCGACCAGTCGCAGATCGGCCGCGCCTTGACCGGCGATGCCGTTGCGCTTCGTCATCGCGGTCCGGTCACGGCCATGCTGATCCAGAACACCAATCCGATGAACATCGCGCCGGAACAGCGGCTGGTGAAGCGCGGTTTTGCCCGCTCCGACCTCTTCGTCGCCGTGCATGAGCAGTTCATGACCGATACGGCTGACATGGCCGATATTGTCATCCCCGCCACCATGTTCGTCGAGCATGACGACATCTATCGCGCCGGCGGCCAGAACCACATTCTTCTCGGTCCGAAACTCGTCGATCCGCCGCCGACGGTGCGCAGCAATCTCTTTGTGATCGAGGAACTGGCCAAGCGCCTCGGTATCGCGGATCGGCCCGGCTTCGGCTTCTCCGCCCGCGAGATGATCGATCGTGTTCTGTCCAGAAGCGGACTGCCTGACTACGATTATTTCCTCGAACACAAGTGGTTCGATCGTCAGCCGGATTTCGAGGATGCGCATTTTCTGAAGGGCTTCGCCCATCCCGATGGCAAGTTCCGCTTCCGCCCCGATTGGGCCAACCAGCCGGCGCCGAACCGTCCGCCCGCAGCTGTCGGCTTGCTCGGTCCCCATGTCGAGCTGCCGGAATTTCCGGATCAGGTCGATGTTATCGAGGTGGCCGATCCCGAGCATCCGTTCCGGCTCGCGACCTCGCCCTCGCGCAACTTCCTGAATTCGAGTTTCGCTGAGACCAAGACGTCGCGGCAGAAGGAGGGACGTCCTGAGCTGATGGTCAATCCGGCCGACGCAGAGGCGCTCGAGATTGCCCACGGCGATCTTGTGTGTGTCGGCAACAAGAGAGGCGATATCCGCCTCCATGCCCGCGTGACGACGGAAGTGAAGCAAGGCGTCCTGATCGCCGAAGGGCTTTGGCCGAACAAGGCTCATGTCGACGGCGAAGGCATCAACGTGCTCACCGGCGCTGATCCGGTTGCGCCCTATGGCGGTGCGGCTGTTCACGACAACAAGGTATGGCTCCGCAAGGATATGGCATGAGTAAATTCGAAAAGGCGAAAGCCGAAATCGCCGGCGAAAAGACACTGGCGGATCAATGGACGCGGCTCAGCAGCTTCGACCTCGATTACACGGATTCGCGCGGCGAAAAACACCGCCTTAAGCGTGAGGTCTATCATCGCACGCCAGCTGCTTGCGTTCTGCTCTATGATCCCAGCCATGAAACGGTGGTGCTCGTTCGACAGTTCCGTCTGCCGGCCCAGCTTGTCGGCGAGCCCGGCTGGATGCTGGAAGTGCCCGCCGGCCTGCTTGACGGCGACGACCCGGAAGCGGCCATTCGCCGTGAGGCCATGGAGGAGACCGGATTTCGCGTGCGCGACGTCCGCTTCCTCTTCAAGGCGCTGACGTCGCCCGGCTCCTCGACCGAAGTCATCCATTTCTTCGTCGCGGTGATCGATACCTCCGATCGGGTTGCCGATGGCGGCGGGCTTGCCGAGGAACATGAGGATATCGAGGTGCTGGAGGTGCGGCTTTCGGAGGCCATGGCGATGATCGAAAGGGGCGATATCTATGACGCCAAGACGATCATGCTGTTGCAATGGGCTGTCTTGAACGTCGCGCGTTTGCGGTAGACGTCGAGCGGCGCGGGAGCTTTGTCGAAAACTCTGCTCCCCGTTCATCACAGTGTCACGAATCGAGCTTACCGGGGCGTGCTGGCCGGAAACATTCGAATGTTTCCGAGCCTCCTTCAATTTGACGCTGTTTCAGGAGAAAGCCGATGTGGCTCAGCAATTTCACGCTCGTTCTTCCCAATGAAGTCGTTGAAAAGGGTGCAGTGCGCATCGAGGACGGCATGATTGCCGAAATCCGCTCCGAGCCGGTCGAGCACCCGACCTTCGACGGCGGCGGTCGCTTGCTGATGCCGGGTTTCGTTGACCTGCACTGTGATATGATCGAGCGCGAGATCGCTCCGCGGCCGAACGCCATGATGCCGATCGATTTCGGCATTCATGAGTTGGACAAGAAGCTGGCCGCAGCCGGCGTGACCACGGCCTTTGCAGCACTCTCCTTTGCGACCGAAAGCGTCTACGGTCATGTCCGCTCGCTCGAAACCACCTCGGCTGTTATCCGTGGCATCGGCAGCCTGCGCGATGAACTCCTGATCGACCATCGCGTCCATGCCCGCTACGAAATCACCAATCTGGGTGCTGCCCCGACGCTGGAGCGGCTGTTGGAGGAGGGTGCTGTCGACATGGTTTCGCTCACCGACCACACGCCGGGGCAGGGCCAGTACAACGACATCGAAAGCTATATCCGCAGCATGTCCGAGCGCCGCTCCATGTCGCGCGAGGCGGCCGAAGAAGTCGTCGCGAAGCGCATCGCGCAACGCCAGGACCCAGAGATCGAGCGCAAGCTGCATGACGTGGTCGAACTCGCGCTGAAGCACAAACTCTCGCTGGCTTCGCATGACGATGACAGCGCCGAAAAGGTTGCCGCGATGCACGATCTCGGCGTGACGATCAGCGAATTTCCGGTAACGGGGCCGGCTGCCGAAGAAGCTTGCCGCCGTGGCCTGTGGACGCTGATGGGTGCGCCGAATGCACTGCGCGGCCAGTCCATGTCCGGCAATCTCAGCGCCCTGGATGCGGCTCGCTCCGGACTGCTCGGTATCATCGCCGCCGACTACCACCCGGCCGCCTTCGTGCCGGCGATTTTCAAGATTGCCGATGTTGTTGCAGGCGGTTTGCCGGCAGCCGTAGCGACGGCAACCTCCAACGCTGCCCGTTCGGCTGGTCTGACGGATCGTGGTGAGATTGCTGTTGGGCAGCTCGCAGATCTGGTTGCCGTCGAGCCCGGTTCGGTTCATCGCATCCGCGCAACCTTCCGTGGCGGTCGCATCGTCTATAGCGACGGTACGCTGCATCCGCTGATGGCGATGGCGGCGTGAAAATTAGCCTACATCACCAAGCAGTGACACGATCTGCCGCCCCTGGGCGGCAGATGTCTCGGCAAGGCTCACGGCCTTGCTGTCTTCCATCCTGACCTTGCCTTCCGCCACCAGCCGCAGCGACTGCGGATAAATCTGGTGCTCGATCGTAAGCACGCGGGCGGCAAGGCTGTCTGCGGTGTCGTTGTTCAGCACAGGCACCACAGCCTGGCCGACGACCGGACCTTCATCCATGCCTTCGGTGACGAAATGCACGGTGCAGCCGGCGACGCGCATACCGGCGTCGAGGGCGCGCTGATGCGTATGGAGGCCGGGGAAAAGTGGCAGTAGCGAAGGATGGATATTGATGATCCGACCTTCATAGGCCTGGATGAAGCGGCCGGAAAGAAGCCGCATATATCCGGCAAGACAGATAATGTCGGGAGAGAGGGCTTCGAGCTGCGAAAGCATAGCCTCTTCATGGGCTTCCTTGCTGGCAAATTCCTTGCGCACGAAGGCGAATGTCGCGATGCCCTCGGCGGCAGCTTTTGCCAGTCCGCCGGCATCCGCCTTGTCGGAGATCACGCCAACGATCTCGGCCGGATAGTCCGCGGCCTTCGTGGCTTTCAGAAGAGCCAGCATGTTGGAGCCGCCGCCGGAGATGAAGACGACGACGCGTTTACGCGGCGCGCTCATAGAGCCAGCGTGCCCTTGCAGACGGTGCCGTGGGCGCCTTCTTCGCGGGCGATCATGCGGCCGAGCGTAACAACCGCTTCACCTTCGGCTTCAAGCGCGGCCTTTACGGCTGTGACGTTTTCCGGAGCGACGACGACGATCATGCCGATGCCGCAGTTGAAGGTGCGCAGCATTTCCTTGGCCTCGACGCCGCCGACCTTGGCGAGCCACGAGAAGACCGGCGGCACCTTGACGGCGGCAAGATCGATTTCGGCGGCGAGATGCTTCGGCAGCACGCGCGGAATGTTTTCCGGGAAGCCGCCGCCGGTGATGTGGGCAAGCGCCTTCAGAGCATGTGTCTCGCGGATGGCCTTGAGCAGCGGCTTCACATAGATGCGCGTCGGCGTCAGCAGCGCCTCACCGAGGGCTTTGCCTTCGGCGAAAGGAGCCGGCGCATCCCAGCCGAGGCCGGAAAGCTCGACGATCTTGCGCACCAGCGAGAAGCCGTTGGAATGAACGCCAGACGAGGCGAGGCCGAGAATGATATCGCCTTCGGCAATATCGCCTGACGGCAGCAGCTGGCCGCGCTCGGCGGCGCCGACGGCAAAGCCCGCCAGATCGTAATCGCCATGGGAATACATGCCCGGCATTTCCGCCGTCTCGCCGCCGATCAGCGCGCAGCCTGCATCGCGGCAGCCGGCAGCAATGCCGCCGACAATCGCTGCACCCTGGTCGGGGTCGAGCTTGCCGGTGGCGAAGTAATCGAGGAAGAACAGCGGCTCTGCGCCCTGGACCACGAGATCGTTGACGCACATGGCCACGAGGTCGATGCCGACGGTGTCATGATAATTGGCGTCGATCGCGATCTTGAGCTTGGTGCCGACGCCGTCATTGGCGGCGACCAGCACCGGATCGGTAAAGCCCGCCGCCTTGAGGTCGAAGAGGCCGCCGAAGCCGCCGATTTCGCCATCCGCACCTGGCCGGCGCGTCGAACGCACCGCAGGCTTGATCTTTTCGACGAGCAGGTTGCCGGCATCGATATCGACGCCCGCATCGCTATAGGTCAGACCGTTTTTTCCAGACTGGCTCATGCTTCCGCCTCCGATGGCCGCCTGTCCATTATGACAGGGCTTTCATCGGGTCGCCATTGCATGATAGGGGCCGTTATGCAAGGCGCAAGCGCCGCAACACCCTCGATTTTCCCCGCTTCCCATTGCTTGAGGCAGATTTCCGCCCGCAGACTTGACCATAATTGCGGCATCATCCTATGTCCTAAGCACACGGCAAACGGGCTGGGAACAACGGGGAAGACGATGGAGCAAAAGGTCAGCGGGGCGAGCCTCAAGCGTCAAGTCACCTTCTGGGTGATCGTACTCGTCGTCTTCATCAGCTTCGTCTACATCTTCAGTACGATCCTGCTGCCGTTCATCGCCGGCATGGCGGTCGCCTATTTCCTCGATCCGATCGCCGACCGGCTGGAGCGGATCGGCCTCAGCCGCCTGATGGCGACGGTGGTGATCCTCGTCTCCTTCATACTCATCTTTGCGCTGGCGCTGACGATCTTCATTCCGATCATCGTCAACCAGTTCAATGATTTCATCCAGCACATCCCGACCTATGTACAGCAGGTCCAGCAGCTGATCGCCAAGGCACAGACGATGGTGCTGCCGGACTGGATTCGCAATCAGCTCGGCGCGATCAAGGACAATTTCTCCAGCATCATGTCCGAAGGTTTGAGCTTCGTCGGCGGCCTGTTCGCGCAGCTCTGGAGTTCCGGCAAGGCGCTGGTCAATATCCTCTCGCTGATGGTCGTGACCCCCGTGGTCGCCTTCTATATGCTGCTCGATTGGGACCGCATGATCGCCAAGGTGGACGACTGGATTCCGCGTGATCATGTCGCGACCGTCCGCGAGATCGCCCGCGAGATCGATCAGGCGATTGCCGGCTTCATCCGGGGGCAGGGTTCGCTCTGCATCATCCTCGGCGTTTATTACGGCGTCGGTCTTTCGCTGGTCGGCCTGAATTTCGGCCTGCTGATCGGCCTCTTCGCCGGCATGATCAGCTTCATCCCCTATGTCGGCTCGATGGTCGGCCTCGTTCTGGCCGTCGGCGTCGCGCTCGTCCAGTTCTGGCCCGACTATCTCTGGGTCGGCCTGACGCTCGTCGTCTTCTTCACCGGCCAGTTCCTGGAAGGCAACGTGCTGCAGCCGAAGCTCGTCGGCGAAAGCGTCGGCCTGCATCCGGTCTGGCTGATGTTCGCGCTGTTTGCCTTCGGCGCACTCTTCGGCTTCGTCGGGCTGCTGATCGCTGTTCCCGCTGCCGCCGCTTGCGGCGTCCTTGTCCGCTTTGCCCTTTCGCGGTACCTTCAAAGCGAACTCTATCACGGACGCTCGGAGGCCGGCAGAGTGCGCAGAGCCAAGGCCGGCAAGCCCGAGAATAACTAGACATGACTGATGCAAAGAATGCTGATTTGAGGCGCAGGACCGCCGAACAGCTGCCCTTGGCCTTTACACACGATCCCGCCAGCGGCCGCGACGACCTGCTCGTTGCCGATCCGCTGACGGCTGCCGTGAGGATCGTCGATTCCTGGCCGCACTGGCCATCGCCGGTCGTCATTCTGGCGGGGCCTGTCGGTTCGGGAAAATCGCATCTTGCCAGCATCTGGGCCGAAAGATGCGGAGCGACATCAATTCATCCGGTGGCGGGCTCCAATGCCGCGATCGCAGCCGCGAACGGCCCCATCGTCTTCGAGGATGTGGATCGTCTGGGCTTTGACGATACCGAACTCTTTCATGTCATCAACAGCGCGCGGGAAAACGGCACCAGCCTGCTGATGACGACGCGTCTCTGGCCAATGTCCTGGCCGGTGACCTTGCCCGACCTGCGCTCCCGCCTGAAGGCGGCGACTGTGGTCGAGATCGGCGAGCCGGACGAGGAATTGCTGTCACAGGTCATCGTCAAGCTCTTTGCCGACCGCCAGCTTTATATCGATGACAAACTCGTCCTTTATATCGTCAATCGCATGGAGCGTTCCCTCAACGCCGCGCAATTGATCGTCGACAGGCTCGACAGGCTGGCGCTCGGGCGAGGAACAAGAATTACACGCCTGTTGGCCGCGGAAGTATTGAACGAACTGGGCAGCTCCGATCAGCCGGGTTGAACCGTCATCGACTGTCACAGTTCCGTCGTCAAACTGATATACGTCGCACAAGGTTAGATAAGGGGTAGGTGGAACATGGACTCGGCACTCTCGGAACATCAGGACGCCAACCAGGAATCCCCGGAGGCCGCTCCTCCTGTCAATGAATTGCTGACCAGCCCCGAGCGCTTTATCAACCGCGAATTTTCCTGGCTGCAGTTCAATCGCCGCGTCCTCGAGGAAACGCTGAACACCGCCCATCCGCTTCTGGAGCGCGTTCGCTTCCTCTCGATTTCCGCCGCCAACCTCGATGAATTCTTCATGGTGCGTGTTGCCGGTCTCGAAGGCCAGGTCCGCCAGAAGATCCTGGTACGCACGCCCGACGGCAAGACGCCGGCCGAGCAGCTCGACGACATCCTGCGCGAGATCGACAATCTGCAGATGGAGCAGCAGGCCTCGCTTGCCGTCCTGCAGCAATATCTCGCCAAGGAAGATATTCTGATCGTCCGCCCGGCCGCCCTGTCCGATATGGACCGGCAGTGGTTGCATACCGAATTCGAACAGGCGATCTTCCCGGTCCTGACGCCGCTCTCCATCGACCCGGCTCACCCGTTCCCGTTCATTCCGAACCTCGGCTTCTCGATCGCGCTGCAGTTGAAGAGCATGAACGGCCGCGAGCCGATGACGGCGCTGCTGCGCCTGCCGCCGGCGCTCGACCGCTTCGTCCGCCTGCCTGACGCCAGCAACGTCATCCGCTACATCACGCTCGAAGACGTGGTGAACATCTTCATCCACCGCCTCTATCCTGGCTACGAAGTGCAGGGCTCGGGTACGTTCCGCCTCATTCGCGACAGCGATATCGAAGTCGAGGAAGAGGCTGAAGACCTCGTGCGCTTCTTCGAAACCGCGCTGAAGCGCCGCCGCCGTGGCTCGGTGATCCGCATCGAGACCGATTCCGAAATGCCGCTGGAACTTCGCCAGTTCGTGGTGGAATCGTTGAACGTCCCGGAAAACCGCATCGCGGTTCTGCCGGGCCTGCTGGCGCTCAACACGCTCTCCGAAATCTGCAAGGCTCCGCGCGACGATCTTCGCTTCGAGCCCTACAATGCCCGATTTCCTGAGCGCGTCCGCGAACATGCCGGCGATTGTTTCGCCGCCATCCGCGAAAAGGACATGGTCGTCCACCACCCCTACGAATCCTTCGACGTGGTGGTCCAGTTCCTTCTCCAGGCTGCTAGGGACCCTGATGTTCTGGCGATAAAGCAGACGCTCTATCGTACGTCGAACGACAGCCCGATCGTCCGCGCGCTGATCGATGCTGCCGATCTCGGCAAGTCGGTCACTGCGTTGGTGGAACTGAAGGCCCGGTTCGACGAAGAGGCAAATATCCGTTGGGCGCGCGATCTCGAACGCGCCGGCGTGCAGGTCGTCTTCGGCTTTATCGAACTCAAGACCCATGCCAAGATGTCGATGGTCGTGCGCCGTGAAGACGGCAAGTTGCGCACCTATTGCCACCTCGGCACCGGCAACTATCACCCGGTCACCGCCAAGATCTATACCGACCTCTCATATTTCACCTGTGACCCGAAGATCGCCCATGACATGGCGAATATCTTCAACTTCATCACCGGCTACGGCGAGCCGGAGCACGACATGAAGATCGCGGTTTCGCCTTACACGCTCCGCAGTCGCATCCTCCAGCATATCGAGGGCGAGATCGAACATGCCAAGAGCGGCCAGCCGGCGGCCATCTGGATGAAGATGAATTCGCTCGTCGACCCTGATATCATCGACGCGCTCTATCGCGCCAGCAATGCGGGCGTCGAGATTGATCTCGTCGTGCGCGGTATCTGCTGCCTGCGTCCGCAGGTGCCCGGTCTTTCGGAGAAAATCCGTGTCAAGTCGATCATAGGCCGCTTCCTCGAGCATAGCCGCATCTTCTGTTTCGGCAACGGTCAGGGCCTGCCGTCGGAGAAGGCGCTGGTCTATATCGGCTCGGCCGACATGATGCCGAGAAATCTCGACCGCCGCGTCGAAACCCTGGTGCCGCTCACTAACAAGACCGTGCACGAGCAGGTGCTTTCACAGATCATGCTGGGCAATATCATTGACAACCAGCAAAGCTACGAGATATTGCCGGACGGGACCTCACGGCGCATGGAAGTGCGCAAGGGAGAAGAGCCATTTAATGCGCAGCAGTATTTCATGACCAATCCCAGCCTGTCGGGCCGCGGTGAAGCCTTGAAATCCAGCGCTCCGAAACTGATCGCTGGACTGCTGTCGGGCCGCAACACATAAATTGGACCTGCATGGTTGAATCAGAAGCCCAGGGACGCCTTCCGGGTATCGCCCCTGTCTCCGTTGTCGATATCGGGTCGAACTCGGTCCGTCTCGTCGTCTATGAAGGCCACTCGCGGTCTCCGACTATCCTTTTCAACGAGAAAGTGCTGTGCGGCCTCGGCAAGGGCATAGCGCTGACGGGGAAGATGGACGAGGAAAGCGTGGCGCGGGCGCTTGCCGCGCTGCACCGTTTCAAGGCGCTCTCCGATCAGGCGCGCGCCTCAACGATCTATGTCCTGGCGACGGCGGCGGCACGCGAAGCGAGCAATGGCCCGGAATTCATCCATCAGGCGGAAGCCATCCTCCAGCGCAAGGTGCGCGTTCTGTCGGGGGAGGAAGAGGCGCGTTTCTCGGCGCTTGGCATCGTCAGCGGCTTCTTCCATCCGGATGGCATCGCCGGAGACCTCGGCGGCGGTTCGCTGGAACTGATCGACATCAAGGATCGGGAGATCGGCAAGGGCATCACGCTGCCGCTCGGTGGCCTGCGCCTGTCCGAATATGCCGGCGGCTCGATCGAAAAGGCCCGCGCCTTCGCGCGCAAGCACGTCAAGACCGCCAAGCTCCTGGGCAAGGGCGAGGGCCGCACCTTCTATGCGGTCGGCGGCACAT
Source organism: Martinezella tropici (assembly GCA_000799755.1). GTDB lineage: Bacteria > Pseudomonadota > Alphaproteobacteria > Rhizobiales > Rhizobiaceae > Rhizobium > Rhizobium tropici_A. The sequence goes on along the minus strand of JUHI01000001.1, from coordinate 197,642 downwards.
GGCGAAATATCGCCAAGCTGCACATGGAAATCCGCAAATATCCGCTGCACATGATGCAGGGGTATGAAGTGCAGCTCGACGAGATGGTGCGCTTCCTGGATCAGATCGTCGAATCGAAGGATTCGAAGGACCCGGCGCTACAGGCGGTTTCCAAGCATCGTCGTTCGCTACTGCCTTTCGGCGCGGTTGCCATGCGCGAGGTGCTGACGGCAATGAAGCCGTCGATCATCTCCTTTTCCGCGCAAGGTGTGCGCGAGGGCTATCTCTATTCGTTGCTGACCGAGGCGGAGCGCAACAGCGATCCGCTGCTGGTGGCGGCCGGCGAGCTTGCCATTCTGCGAGCGCGTTCGCCGGAACATGCCCGCGAGCTGGCGGAATGGACCGGGCGGATGATGCCGTTTTTCGGGATCACCGAGACGGAAGAAGAGAGCCGCTATCGCCAGGCAGCGTGCCTGCTTGCCGACATCAGCTGGCGCGCCCATCCGGATTATCGCGGCCTACAGGCGTTGAACATCATCGCCCACACGTCTTTCGTCGGCATCACCCATGCCGGCCGTGCGTTCATCGCGCTTGCCAATTACTATCGCTTCGAGGGATTGAACGACGACGGTGCGACGGAGCCGCTGGCGACGATCGCAACGCCGCTCTACATTGAGCGCGCCAAGCTGCTCGGCGGCCTGCTGCGTGTCGTCTATCTGTTCTCGGCGTCGATGCCTGGCATCGTGCGCAACCTGTCGTTCCGCCGCTCGACAAACCCCGATCTGGATCTCGAATTCGTCGTTCCCGCCGAATATCACGATTTCGCGGGTGAGCGACTGGACGGGCGCCTGCAGCAGCTAGGCAAGCTCACGAACCGTAGGCTGGCCTTCTGCTTCGAATAGATTGTCCGCTTCGAGCGGGTCTGAAGCCTCTCCCCACATGGCAGGGAGAGGCAATTTCGTTGCGGCTTACTTCGCGTTCAGGAAATCGCTGACTTCAAGCAGGCTGAACTCATTGTCATCGGCCTTGTCGACGGCGCGGCCGGCAGAGAAGGGCAGGTTGTTGTCGTTGCCGACGATGATGTGGTTGGCATCGACGCGGTCAACGTTCTCGATGGTGACGAAGGGCATGTCGTAGAAGCCTTCGCCGCCGCCCTGGCGACGCTTGTGGTCCGGGTCTTCGATGCGCATCAGGTCGATGTAGCCGATCTTGCGAACGGACTTGCCGACATTGGCGTCGCTGAATTCGATTTTGTAGACGCGCTTCAGTTCGGCCGGCGCCTCGAAGCAATCCGGCTTCGGCTGCTTGGGGTCGGCGCAAGCCTTGTCCTTGGTGCCGGCGCCGTTATCGCGCTCGAGGACCAAAGCCGTCGTCTCGTCGAGCATGTTGAAATCGCCGATGGCGATGCCCTTGTCGGCGAAGGGATAGAGCCAGCTGCGGCCGGTCCAGCTCTTGGAGGCGACATCGAATTCGATGACGCGGATGGCCGTCTTGCCGTCCACGCTCTCCACCTGGCCGTCTTCCTTGTAGATCGGGCCTTCCAGCAGACCATAGAGCTTGGAACCGTCCTTCGACATGGCGAGACCTTCGAAGCCGCCGGAGCGCTTCAGGTTGAAGGCCGGCATCTTCTGCGTGGGGTTGCCGGGCAGCTGCAGCAGCGGATTGTCGGGCGACATGACGGGCTTGCCGTTGACCGTCGTGGCGATGACGTCGGTCAGCTGGCCGTTCGTATCGAACTTCAGCAGGTAGGGACCGAATTCCTCGCCGATCCAGAAGCCGTCGGCAACCGGCTGGATCGATTCGATGTCGAAATCGGCGCCGGTCAGATAGCGCTTGTCGGCGCCTTCCATGACGATCGGGAAGGGGGCCTTCTTGTTCGGATCGGACAGGAACAGGTTCTTGATCACTTCGACCTTGCCGCTGTCCCAGTCGAACTTGAGCTGATGCAGGAAAAGCATCGCGTCCGAGGAGTTCTGCTTGGAGCCGAAACCATTGTCGGACAGTGTCCAGAAGGTGCCATCGGGCATGGTCTTGATGCCGGAAAAGCCCTGGACCGGCTGGCCGGCGAAGGGCAGCTTCACGTCGGTGACGCGGGCGCCATCCTTGCCGGCTATGGTGCCGAGCGCTTCGGTGCGCTTTCGGTCAGGCGTCGTGAACTTGCCTGACGTCTTCAGGAACTCCGGCGCGTCTGCAGGCGCGTCGGCGATCGTGTTGGCCGGCAGGATGGCCTGTCCAACGAGCTTTGCCTTGAATTGCTGCTCGTCGGCCTGGGCCGAAGCGGCAAGCAAGAGGAAGAGTGCCGTGGAGGCGGAAAGAATTCGGGTCATCGTGTCACCTTATTGGTGTGGAGTGGTGAAAACACCCTCCGCTTAACAGGCGAGCTATGTCCGCGAATTAACGCTTAGGTGAAGATTTGGTGACTGTGGACAACCCATGGGGTGTGAAGCTTTGGCGGGTATCGATATGAAATGCAGCTAATGATATGCATCACTTACGATCTGCCGCGAAGCGTTTTCAGCGCCTGTCGGTCCTGCGTATGAAGCGCGATGACGCCAAGGGTTTGATCCCGGCCGCGAACGACATGCTCGCCCAACTCCTCCTTGAGGACCCCCTCGGGAAGATCGAGCCGTCTGGCGAGATCGCTGGAAATCAGCACCTGGCGCTCCAGCGTCTTGCAGAGCGACTCCAGCCTTGCCGTCGTGTTCACCGTGTCGCCGAAATAGGCGATCTTATGGTGATCGACGCCGATTTCGGCGGTGACGATGCCGCCGCCGTGCAGGGCGGCTCTGAGGCGCGGCACTCTGCCATAGGACTTTAACCAGCTCTCCGCATTCGCCTCGATATCGTTGAGAATCGTGAAGACGCAGCGCACGCAATTGGCATTCTTGACGCCGCGGCGAAGCGGCCAGGTAATGATGGCGGCATCGCCGATATAGTCGTCGATCGCCCCTTTGTGCCGGCGCACGGGCTCCGCCATGGCGCCGAACACCGCGCCCAGAAATTCCTGCGTTTTCAGATCGCCATGCTCTTCCGCAAAGGCTGTGGAACCGACGAGATCGATGAAGAGGAAGACGCGTTCCTCCTGTACCGGATTGCGGTAGCGGCCGGTCAACAGGCTGAGGAAGACGTCGCGGCCGAGCAGTTCCCGCACGCGGCCGATGAAGATGATGACGGCGGTCACCAGGACGGCATAGATGTAGACGTCTATCTTCAGCAGCGTCAGATCTTCCCAGGACCCGTCGACCAGGCCCAGAAGCTTCATGATGCTGCCCGCCATCGCATAGCCGACGCTCATCAGGAGGAAATCGACGACGAGGGCCGAGAGGATGAAGGCCGGCGTCGGTAGCCGGTGCATCCAGTCGTTCAGCCGCGGCAGGATCATCCGGCGTTCGAAGACGAGCAGCGGCATGCCGCAGAACAATGCGAAGATGGCGCCGATATACATCGGCGCCTGCGGGAAGAACAGCTTGCCGTAGAGGACGCCGGTCGAGGCAACAAGCAGCGACGTCAGAATCCAGTTACGTGTCGAATGGACAATACCCATTCATTTTTCCGCCGAGAAACGACGCCTGTCATCGACGCGGGATTGCGCCGGCAAACCGGAACGTCATCGAATAGAACGATTACATAAGACGTTCATTCCACGAGATTTGCGGCGCAATCGTGATGACGACCGACGCCCAGATGCGCGAATCATACGCAATCGCAAGGCGCCGGGAAAGGAGAATGTCGCAGCTAGAGGGTGACGGTCTCGATGCGCTTGCCGACGAAGCGCAGGGCCACCTGACCCTGGATCAGCTGCAATGCCGTCTCGCCGAAGAGATCGCGGCGCCAGCCGGTCAGAGCCGCGACATCGGCCTTTTCGCCTTCGGCGGCGATCTTGTCCAGATCGTCGCTGTTGGCGATCACTTTCGGGGCAACGCCATGCTTTTCGGCAATCAGCTTCAGCAACACCTTCAGCAGTTCCGAAGCGGCAGCCGTGCCCTCCGGCGCCTGCTGATGGCGCGGCGGATGCGGCATTTCGGACTTTGGCAGAGCCAGCGCTGCGTTGATCGCTTCGAGGACGGTAGTACCGCCGGCCGACCGTTCCCAACCCTTGGGGATGGTGCGCAGGCGCGCCAGCGCCTCGGTATCCTTCGGCTGTTGCTGAGCGATTTCGTAGATCGCGTCGTCCTTCAGCACCCGGGCGCGCGGAACGTTGCGGGCGCGTGCCTCGCGTTCGCGCCATGCGGCAACATATTTGAGGACGGCCAGCTCCTGCGGCTTGCGCAGCCGCATCTTCAGCCGCTGCCAGGCATCGTCGGGATGCAGGTCGTAGGTTTCGCGCGCCTCGAGGATCGCCATTTCTTCCTGGAGCCAGGAGGCGCGTCCCTCGCGCTTCAGCTGCTCAGCAAGCGAAAGGTAGACATCGCGCAGATGGGTTACATCTGCGAGCGCATAGTCCAGCTGCTTTTCCGAGAGCGGTCGGCGGCTCCAGTCGGTAAAGCGCGAGGACTTGTCGATATGGACATTCTTGATACGGCTGACGAGCTGGTCGTAGGAAACGGAATCGCCGAAACCGCAGACCATCGCCGCGACCTGCGTGTCGAAGATCGGATGCGGAATGAGATTGCCGCGATGGAAAATGATTTCGATATCCTGGCGGGCAGCATGAAACACCTTCAGCACCGATGGATTGGCCATCAGTTCGAAGAAGGGTGCCAGGTCCAGCCCCTTGGCCAGCGGGTCCACCAGCACTTCGGTGGTGGGGCTTGCCATCTGTATCAAACACAGTTCCGGCCAGAAGGTCGTTTCTCGCAGGAATTCGGTATCGATCGTAATAAAATCCGACTTGGCCAGCTCTTGGCAGGCCGCCTCCAATTGGGCGGTAGTTTCGATCATCTCAACACATTCAATCGGTAAAATAGTTCTTTAACTTCCTTCTCCTTTCAGCCGGATATGTCAATACTTTCGCGGACAAAGCCTTTGCCGCATTTCGCTTTTGGTTGAATTTGCCGGGAACTGTGACGTCATCGACCTAAACCGGGTACGATGGAGCTGGCTCTCGACCGCTCAGGCCACGCGCACGTAGCTGGTCATGCCGGTCTTCTGGTGCTCGATGATATGGCAATGCAGCAGCCAGTCGCCGGGATTGTCGGCAACGAAGGCAAGCTGCACCTTTTCATCCGGCTGAATGAGATAGGTATCGGATACGAAGGGCTGTACCTGCTTCGTCGATGACGAGAGGACCGTAAAGCTCATTCCATGCAGATGGATCGGATGGCTATGCGGAGTAACGTTCTCCATGTCGATGACGTAGCTCTTGCCGAGCTTGAGCTCGGCAAGCGGCGCGGTCGGGTCGGGCGTGTCGCCCGGCCACGGCACCTTGTTGATCGCCCAGAAGCTGTAGCCGAGCGAGCCGCAGATCGTGCTGTCGGCCGTATTTTCCGCCGTGGCGCTGAGGATCAGCGGAATATGGGTGGCCGAACCCAGATCGGCCTTCTGCACGGGATTGGCCTCCAGCGGAGCCAGATCGCGGACATCGCGTTTCAGGGAAGCGCCAACCGCGCGCAATGTCGCCAGCACTTTCGGATTGGTGCCCTTGATATCTTCGAGCTTGACGATCGCGCCTTCGCTATCCGGCATGCGCACGGCCAGTTCGAGCCGCTGTCCCGGCCCAAGCTGCAGGACATCCAGCGGAAACCGTTGCGGCACGGGATTGCCATCGATGGAGATCACCGTGCCTTCCGCGCCATCCATGCGGAACGAGAAGATGCGCGTGACGTCGGTGATCGCCATTCGCAGACGGACGAGGCCGCCGGAAGGGGCATCATATTGAGGCTGCTGCTGCCAATTCGCGGTGCGCACGGTGCCATAGGTGCCGGACTTCGCCGCATCGCGCGGGCGGAACTGGGCGATGAACTGTCCGTCTCCCCCCAGCCGCCAGTCGCGCAGGTTCAACACCACTTCCGAATCAAATGCCGGGTCCTTGGGATTTTCGACGACGATGACGCCGGTCATCCCGTGGCCCATCTGCTCCAGCGTGTTGCAATGCGGGTGATACCAGAAGGTGCCGGCATCCGGCGGCGTGAAGGCGTAGTCGAAATGATCGCCCGTATAGACATAGGGCTGGGTCAGGAAGGGCACGCCGTCCATATTGTTCGGAAGCCGGATGCCATGCCAGTGAATGGTAGTCGGATCGTCTATGCCGTTGATCAGCCGCGCGGCGAAGGATTCGCCCTTTTTCATCCGCACGACCGGTGGCATGCCTGCCTCGCCATAGGTAAGCACGCTCCTTGTGACGCCGCCGTCGATGAGATTGGCTTCGATCTTGGCCGTCTTCAGCACGCGCGGCTCGGCCGCGGCGGCCTTTCCGGCAAACTTTCCGGCGATGCAAAGCCCGATACCATAGGCGCCGGCAACGGCTGAGGCTTTCAGGAGATTGCGGCGGGTCAGGATCGGCATGTCAGGCTCCGGGGGCGAAGAGGTATGATGCCTGTTTAAAGTTGACCTTGTCGTTCAGCAATAGCATTGAGGTAGCCAAACTGCCACAGCGGCTACTTGCGGATGTCGATATGGGCGACGATTGAAAACAGCTTTGAGGCGACTTACGACGTTCGAGCCTTGACAAATCGGGCGTGCCATGCGCTTTTCCGCCCGATTTTCTCGTCGGCAGGCGAGGGGCTTGCATGTCCTTTCGCCGCGGTCCGCCAAGTCCAGGATATATACTATGCATCGCTATCGCAGCCACACATGCGCCGCCCTGCGCAAGTCCGACGTCGGTTCGACCGTCCGCATCTCCGGCTGGGTCCATCGCGTCCGAGATCATGGCGGCGTGCTGTTCATCGACCTGCGCGATCATTACGGCATCACTCAGGTCGTGGCCGACCCCGATTCTCCGGCCTTCAAGCTTGCCGAAACCGTTCGCGGTGAATGGGTCATCCGCATCGACGGCCTCGTGAAAGCCCGCACGGACGACACCGTCAACAAGAACATGCCGACCGGCGAGATCGAGCTTTACGCTCAGGAGATCGAAGTGCTCTCCGCCGCCAAGGAACTGCCGCTGCCCGTCTTCGGCGAGCCCGACTATCCGGAAGACGTTCGCCTGAAGTATCGCTTCCTCGATCTTCGCCGCGAAACGCTGCACAAGAACATCGTCAAGCGCACGCAGGTTATCTCCTCGATGCGCCGCCACATGGGCGACGTCGGCTTTACCGAATATACGACCCCGATCCTGACGGCATCGTCGCCGGAAGGCGCGCGTGACTTCCTCGTGCCGAGCCGTATCCATCCCGGCACCTTCTACGCGCTGCCGCAGGCGCCGCAGCAGTACAAGCAGCTGCTGATGGTTGCAGGCTTCGACCGCTACTTCCAGATTGCACCGTGCTTCCGCGATGAAGACCCGCGTGCCGACCGTCTGCCGGGCGAATTCTACCAGCTCGACCTCGAAATGAGCTTCGTGACGCAGGAAGACGTCTGGAACACGATGGGTCCGCTGATGACCCAGGTGTTCGAGGAGTTTGCCGAAGGCAAGCCGGTCACCAAGGAATGGCCGCGCATCCCCTATGACGTCGCCATCCGCAAGTATGGCTCCGACAAGCCGGACCTGCGTAACCCGATCGTCATGGAAGCCGTCACCGAGCATTTCGCCGGCTCCGGCTTCAAGGTCTTCGCCAACATGATCGCTTCCAACCCGAAGGTCGAAGTCTGGGCGATTCCGGCCAAGACCGGCGGTTCCAGAGCATTCTGCGACCGCATGAATGCGTGGGCGCAAAGCCAGGGTCAGCCGGGCCTCGGCTACATCTTCTGGCGCAAGGAAGGCGAGAAGCTCGAAGGTGCTGGCCCGCTTGCCAAGAACATCGGCGAAGAGCGCACGGATGCGATCCGCACGCAGCTCGGCCTCGACGATGGCGATGCCTGCTTCTTCGTCGCTGGCGATCCCTCCAAGTTCTACAAATTTGCCGGTGAAGCCCGCACCCGGGCCGGCGAAGAGCTGAATCTGGTCGATCGCGACCGTTTCGAGCTGTGCTGGATTGTCGACTTCCCGTTCTTCGAATGGAGCGAGGAAGAGAAGAAGGTCGATTTCGCTCACAACCCGTTCTCGATGCCGCAGGGCGGCCTTGAGGCGCTGCAGAACCAGGATCCGCTCACGATCAAGGCGTTCCAGTACGACGCCGTCTGCAACGGCTTTGAAATCGCTTCGGGCTCGATCCGTAACCAGTCGCCGGAGACCATGGTCGCTGCCTTCGAAAAGGTCGGTCTCAGCCAGACCGACGTCGAAGAGCGCTTCGGCGGTCTCTATCGCGCCTTCCAGTACGGCGCGCCTCCGCACGGCGGCGCTGCCTTCGGTATCGACCGTATCGTCATGCTCCTGGTTGGCGCCAAGAACCTGCGCGAAATCTCGCTGTTCCCGATGAACCAGCAGGCACAGGATCTGCTGATGGGCGCTCCTTCGGCCGCAACGCCGACGCAGCTGCGCGAACTGGCCATCCGCCCGGTACCGCCGGTCAAGAAGGACTAAGTCCTCTAAGGTTTGATGAAATACAAAACCCGGCGACCGAAAGCGCCGGGTTTTTTGCTTGCCTGCTTGTGTCAGTTAGAGCGCCGCGTAGACCGCCTTGGCGAGATCCGTCGTGAATTGCCCCCACATGCCCTCCAGCGCCGTATTGGTCAGGGCAACCACCGTCAGGCCCTTTTCGGCGTCGACGAACCAGCTGTGACCGTAGACGCCGCCCCATTTGATCGTGCCCGCCGAGAAGGGGACCTGCGCCTCCACGGGATCGGTGATGACGGACCAGCCATAGCCGAAACCGACGCCGGCTTGCAGCGCCTGCATATGGCCGCCTGCCTGATCGGCCATCATCGTCTTCACAGTATCGGCCGACAGCAGCGGCGTGCCGCCTTTGCGGATGGTGTCGAGAATGGTCAGAATGTCGCTTGCCGTCCCGGCCATGCCCGCGCCGCCGGAGTGATAGGAGGCGAGATCGAATATCCTGCCGGGCGCAAAGCGGATCACACCGTCGAGTATCGGAACAAGCGTGCCGTCTTCCATTCGTTGCGGCTCGGGATCGCCATTCACATAATTGGCGGCGAGGCGGCTTCGATCCCGGACCGAGAATGCCGTATCCGAAAGGCCGAGCGGCTTCATGACGAGTTCTGCTACGGCATCGCCGAGAGCGCCGCCGGTTTCCTTTTCGATGATGCCGCCGATCACGTCCATCGCCAGGGAATACCGCCAGTTTTCGCCGGGTGCAAAGAGAAGCGGCGCGCTGGCGAGGCGCTGGAGGTTATCAGTGACCGAGCGACCGGGCGTGTCGAGACCGTCGGAGACGCCGGCGCGGTGATAGGGGCCGTCCTGCTCTTCCGCGAAAGTGTAGCCAAGCCCGGAGGTGTGCGTAAGGAGATGCCGGATGAGAATTGTGGCTTCGCCGCCATCCGGCAATCGCGGCCGGAAATCCGGCAGCCATTTGGTGATGGGATCGTCAAGGCCGATACGGCCCTGTTCGACAAGCCGCATAGCGGTAATCGTGGCGATCGGCTTGGTGATCGAGGCGAGGCGGAAGATGGCATCTTCACGCATCGCAACGCCATTCTCCCGATCCGCCAGACCTGCGGCGCGGTTGTAGACCAGCTCTCCGTCTCGAGCGATCAAAACGACGGTTCCGACCAGCCTCTTGTCAACGAGGGCGGAATTGATGGCGGCATCGACGCCTTCAGCAAGGCTGCCGTCGCCGGAACGAGCGGAATTTTCCAGGGGAAGACTCATGGGGCAAAACCTTCTATAATCACAATGACCATTCCTGAATAACGCAGATCGGGAAATAATTCTAGAGTGACCATTGTGAAAAATAAGGAAGAGATGGAAAATTCTTCGCCGCGCAAGCGTGGGCGCCCGCCGGCCTTCGATCGCGAGACTGTTCTTGCATCGGCGCGCGACACCTTCTGGAAACATGGCTATGACGGTTCCTCCATCGCCGATCTGACGGCCGCGATGGGCATCACGCCGCAAAGTCTCTATGCCGCCTTTGGCTCGAAAGCGGAGCTGTATCGCGAGACGCTCGAGCAATATCGGCGCATGCCGCGGCCCGAACCCGGCAATCCCTTTCAGGACAGCCTGGATACGGTGACGGCCTTCGAGCGCTTTCTGATGAATTCCGCCAAGATCTTTACGGCGCCGGAGCATCCGAAAGGCTGCATGATATCGACCGCGGTGCTGAATTGCGCCGAGGAGAACGAGCCGATCGCCCATCACGTGGCATCCATGCGTCTGCAGACGCTGGATATCTTCGTCAAACGGATCGAAAGGGGCATTAGCGAAGGAGACATGCGGCCGGATACTGACGCCCGCTCCCTTGCCCGTTTTCTGGGCGCCATCGTGCAGGGCATGTCCGTTCAGGCGCGCGACGGCGCGACCACGGAAGAATTGCTGAGCCTGCTGGCTCATGCGCTGAGCGAGCTCAGGATGCATCAGCAGCGATAGAAAACCTGCGCTGCGGACAAAGAAAAACCCGGCGACCGAGATCGCCGGGTTTCGAGATGGTTCGATGAACGTAGATTAATTGTTCGAGGACACCGTCAGGCCGATGACCTGCGGGATCGTCTGCGGTGCGCCCATGGCCGCACCGATGATCATCGGCACCGGCACCGGCTTGCCCGGAGCGGCCGTCACCGTCAGGTTCTTCGGATTGTCGAGATAGGAATTGACGGCAGCCGATACGGCGTTTTGCAGGTCCGGAACGTTGAGCTGCGCCATCATGATCGGCGTCATTGCCTTCAGCGTGTCGGCGAGCTGCTTGCCGGTAACGCCCTGCTGCTTGCCGGCGAAATCGAGCGCGCGAGCCGTGATGGACGCATCGTCGAAGCGGATCTGGGCGCTATTGAAGGTCAGCTGCTGCAGCAGGCCGAGCATGGCAAGGCCGGCGGACTGCTGTGCTTCCTGCTGGTTCGGATTGGAGCGAACCGTCTTCAGCGCTTCCTGCATCGACTTCGCGAAGGCAGGCGTGTAGCCGGAAATGCTGAAGGCCAGGTTCAGCTTGCCGATATCCTTGAAATCGAAGGAATATTCGCTGATGTTGATCGTGCCGGGAGCGATCTCCCAGCTGCCCTTCATGGAGACAGTGCCATAGAGCTGCTGCAGCTTGAGCGCTTCGATTGCGTCCTTGGTCTTCTGGTCGTCGACCTTGCTGAGATCGGCCTTGATGCCGTTGATCTTGGCGTCGAAGTCGAGGCCGGACTTGTCGTCGCGCTTGTTCATGGTAGCGTCGGCGCCTTCGATGGAGAACACTTCGGTGTCATCCTTCGTAACGGATACCGCGCCAGCATGAGCGCTCTTGTAATAGAGCAGGGAGCTGAGGTCGCCCTTGGTCGTGTCCGCCGGGATTTCGACGCCGTTCAGCTTCAGGTCGGTGGCGGAAACGGAAGCGCCATCCTTGCTGAAGTCGACATCGGCGAAATCGATCTCTTCGATCGTGTAGCCGCCGTTGTTTTCTTCGACGCCGTCCAGGGTGATGTCGCCGAGCGGAATGCTGTCGTCCATGCCGGGGGCCTTGAAGGTTGCGCCCTTCAGCGTCACCGTGCTGTCGTCGACATCAATGCTCGTTGCGGCGATCGAACCGCCCTGCTGGCCGTAGACGTCGTTGATCTTTTTCAGTAGATCATTGCCGTCAAGCGCGAAGGCCGAGCTGGCGAAAGACAGGATTGCGGCGCTGCAAAGCATCATCCGCGTGGTCCGATAGAAAGTCATAATGGCGTTTCCTCGTTGGGCCGGTGATATTGGCGGGGGTGTACCGATTGAGCGTGTACTGCGCTGACTTATATTGATCTTTCTTGAAAAATCCAATGAGAATGAGAATTGAAAGCAGGTGCAGCAAAAATGCACCGGTCGCCCTCTCGTAAGGCGCCTGAAATGCCTTCATCCACAGGTGCTTTCGGCCGATTTCTTGCCGGGAATCGCCATCTCCGATAGTCAAGGGCCATGGGAAAAAATCTGACACCGCCGCCCAGTGACGGCGACGACAACATCGTTCCGGTCGATCTGAAGGCCGCGCTCGAAGAGCGCTACCTGGCCTATGCCTTGTCGACGATCACGCAGCGCGCGCTTCCCGACGTTCGCGACGGGTTGAAGCCGGTGCATCGACGCATCGTCTATGCGATGAGCGAGATGGGGCTGCGCCCGAACGCCGCCTTCCGCAAATGCGCCAAGATCGTCGGCGAAGTGATGGGTAACTATCACCCGCATGGCGACCAGTCGATCTATGATGCGCTGGCGCGCCTCGCGCAGGATTTCTCGCAGCGCTACACGCTGGTCAACGGGCAGGGCAACTTCGGCAATATCGATGGCGATAGCCCAGCCGCGATGCGTTACACCGAATCCAAGATGACGGCGGTTTCCGAACTGCTGCTCGAAGGTATCGATCAGGACGCGGTGGACTTTCGCGACACCTACGACGAGTCGAACTCCGAGCCGATCGTTCTGCCCGGCGCCTTTCCGAATCTGCTTGCCAACGGTTCCTCCGGTATCGCCGTCGGTATGGCGACGTCAATCCCGCCGCACAATGCCCACGAGCTTTGCGATGCGGCTCTGCATCTGATCAAGGATCGCGATGCGACCGTCGAGAAGCTGGTGGAACTTTACATTCCCGGTCCGGATTTCCCGACCGGTGGCATTATCATCGATGATCGCCAGAGCATCATCGAAAGCTACAAGACCGGTCGCGGCGGTTTCCGTGTTCGCTCCAAGTGGGAAATCGAGGATCTCGGCCGCGGCGGCTATCAGATCGTCGTCACGGAAATTCCGTTCCAGGTGCAGAAGTCCCGGCTGATCGAGAAGATCGCCGAACTCCTGATCGCCCGCAAACTGCCTTTGCTCGAAGACATCCGCGATGAATCCGCCGAGGATATCCGCGTCGTCCTCGTGCCGAAGAGCCGTACGGTCGACGCCACCATCCTGATGGAATCGATGTTCAAGCTGACGGAGCTGGAAAGCCGCTTCCCGCTCAACATGAACGTCCTGTCCATGGGCCGCATCCCGAAGGTCATGGCGCTGAACGAGGTGCTGAAGGAGTGGCTGGACCATCGCCGCGAGGTGCTGTTGCGCCGCTCGCGCTTCCGTCTGGCGGCGATCGAAAAGCGGCTCGAAATCCTCGGCGGTTTGCTGGTTGCCTATCTGAACATCGATGAGGTCATCGCCATCATCCGCGAGGAAGATGAGCCGAAGCCCGTCATGATGGAGCGGTTCGGCCTTACCGACAATCAGGTCGAGGCGATCCTCAACATGCGGCTGCGCTCCTTGCGCAAGCTGGAAGAATTCGAAATCCGCAAGGAATTCGACGGCCTGACCAAGGAGAAGGCCGATATCGAGGCTCTCCTCGCTTCGGACGAAAAGCAATGGCAGACGGTTTCCTGGGAAATCGGCGAGGTGAAGAAGAAATTCGCCAAGGCGACTGAAATCGGCCGCCGCCGCACGCAGTTTGCCGAAGCGCCCGAAGCCGACGATGCAGCCATCCAGCAGGCGATGATCGAGAAGGAGCCGATCACGGTAGTCGTCTCGGAAAAGGGCTGGATTCGCGCTCTCAAGGGCCATATTTCCGATACGTCGTCGCTGACCTTCAAGGAAGGCGATGGCCTCAAGGTTGCCTTCCCAGCGCAGACGACGGACAAGATCCTGATCATCACCACGGGCGGCAAGGCCTATACACTCGGCGGCGACAAGCTGCCCGGCGGCCGCGGTCATGGCGAGCCGCTGCGCATCATGATCGATATGGAAAACGATCAGGACGTGCTGACCGCTTTCGTCCACGATCCCCAGCGCAAGCAGATGATCGCGTCGACGGCCGGCAACGGCTTCATCGTTGCGGAAGCGGAACTGGTCGCCAATACCCGCAAGGGCAAGCAGATCATGAACGTCTCCTATCCCGACGAGACCAAGCTTCTGGTTCCGGTTTCGGGCGATCACGTCGCCGTGGTCGGCGAGAACCGCAAGATGGTGATCTTCCCGCTTGAGCAGGTGCCAGAAATGTCGCGCGGCAAGGGCGTGCGCCTGCAGAAATACAAGGATGGCGGCATTTCCGACATCCGCTGCTTCGTGATGGCCGATGGCCTGACCTGGGAAGACAGCGCCGGCCGCACCTTCACCAAGACGAAGGACGAGCTGGCGGAATGGCTGGGCGACCGCGCCGGCGCCGGCCGCGCCGTGCCGAAGGGCTTCCCCAGAAGCGGCAGGTTTTCTGGGTAAGCAGTCCGGCTAAGTCCAGGCAATCGACCCGCTGGGTCGATTGCCGCGACGAATGCTCTGAGCCTTGGCGAAGGGGAGGGTGGTGCGTCATTTCGACGAGCCTGAGCCGTGCCGAGGGCCGGTCGTCGTGGCAGAGGTTCAATCGGTGAAGGGAACGCAGACGTCGCGCAGGAAGCGTGTCGCTCCCTTTTTGTCGATTTCTCCTGCGGCCACGGCTACGACGAAACTGTAAAGATTGGCGTCCGTCGTTTGAATGCGGTAGCCATTGTCCATAAGAAAGACTGCGGTCGCCACGATGGCGATGCGTTTGTTGCCATCTATGAAGGCATGATTTTTCGCCAGCCCGAATAGATAGGCCGCTGCCAGTTCGATGATATCATCGCTGCCATATTCGGCTTTATTAATGGGGCCTGCCAAGGCGAATTCAAGAGAACCCTCATCTCGCAGACCACGGGAGCCGCCGAATCTTTTGATCTGTATCTTGTGCAATTGCTCGATGAGCCGCTTGGTCAGAAAGATCCTCGGCATTATTCAGCCAGCTTCTTGAGCGCCACTTTGTATTGATCCATGAAGCGCTGCGCGTGCTCCATCTGGCGGGCAAAATCCGCGTCGGTCGGCTGCATCAGCAATCCGCCGTCTTTCAAGCTGAGTTCCAACATATCGCCAGCGCCAAGCCCCAGCTGATCGAGAACTTCCTTCGGAATAATCACGCCTTCGGAATTGCCGATCTTGCGGATGGTGACGTTCATCTCGTGGCTCCAATGTAATAACCTTGTTATAACATTGGGCAGGCATTACTTGCAATGTGCAAGGTCCTGCGTCGCCAGCGCCGCTCTTGCCTTCACCCGCGCCTGCCAGAGCGAGTGCGCGGCCAGCGCGAGGATCAGGATCGCGCCGCCGGCGAGTGTCATGTTGGTCGGCGCCTCGGCGAAGATCAGCCAAACCCAGATCGGCGCCAGGATCGTTTCCAGAAGATAGAACATCGCCACTTCCGGCGCCGAGAGAAAGCGTGTGCCTGTTGCAAGGCACCAGAAGGAAAGCGGCATCAGCACGCCGCCGTCGAGGAGTATCCAGCCGGGATTATCGATGGAAAAGCCCGACGGAGCGACATGATAGAGGCCCACGGCGGCCGGAAGGATGGCCGCCAGCAGCGAGGCGAAACCCATGTCCCGCCGGGAGGCGCGGCTGATGGTGATGGCGCAGGCGATGGAAAAGGATGCGAGCACGGAAAGCGCATCACCAAGCAGGTGGCCGCCTTCCATGCCGTCTCCAACGATCAGGCCGACCCCCAGGATCATGACCGCCATGGTGACGAATGTCGAAAGAGCGGGACGTTCCTTGAGGAAAATCCAGGAAAGCAGCGCCGTGAACATCGGGTTCAAAGCGATGATGAACACCACATTCGCCGCGGTGGTGTAATAAACGGCGAGAATAAAGCTGATCGTCGTCAGCCCGTAGAAGAAGCCGACCAGAATTCCGAGCCAGCCCGGCAGCACGCCTCGCACCGAACCGGTGACGCGGCGAATGAGGAAGAGGGCGGCAAGCGCCACGACGACGGTCGCGAGACTGCGCGCCGACAGCACCGACCAGACTTCGCCGCTGGAAAGCCTTATCAGCGGTATGTCCATCGACAGAACCAGGCCGCCGAACGTGGTCAGCAGCAGGCCCTTTCTATGGTCGGAGAGATTGGCGAACATTCAGCGCGAGCTGTCTTTGTCGTTGTTCGCAGCAGGGTCGAACCGTTCCCAGCCGCGCGGGGTCAGATGTTCCTGTGGCTGGAAACGGGTCTTGTAGTCCATCTTGCGCGAGCCTCTGACCCAATAGCCGAGATAGACATGCGGCAGCCCAAGCGCCTTCGTCCGCTTGATATGGTCGAGGATCATGAAGGTGCCGAGCGATCGCTCGTCGAGATCGGGGTTGAAATAGGAATAGACCATCGACAGCCCGTCGCTCATGACGTCGGTCAATGCGGCCGCCAGGAGCTCGCCCTTCGGACGTTGCTCCAGTCCGGAGCCTTCCTCGCGGCGGCGATACTCGATGATGCGCGTATTCACATGCGTATCCTCGACCATGATCGCATAGTCGAGCACGGTCATGTCGGACATGCCTCCGTGCTGGTGGCGATAGTCGAGATAACGACGGAACAGGGAATATTGCTCGCTGGACGGCTGCGCCGGAAATTCGGTGGCGATGATGTCGCTATTGGCGGCTAGCACGCGCTTCATCGAGCGGCTGGGCTCGAATTCCTGAGCCAGAATGCGGACCGATATGCAGGCCCTGCACGATTCGCAGGCAGGCCGATAGGCGATGTTCTGCGAGCGGCGGAAGCCGCCTTGAGTGAGGATATCGTTCATCTCGGCAGCGCGCGGACCGACAAGGTGCGTGAAGACCTTGCGCTCCATCTCGTGCGGCAAGTACGGGCAGGAAGCCGGTGCCGTCAGATAAAACTGCGGGGATGGCGTCGACTGCGTGTTCATCTGCCGTTGATTGACCTTTCTTTCGGCACCTGTTTTCTACAAGCATGGCTCAAGTTTAGAAAACGTCAACTACGTCCTTTGCTAAAGATCGAAGTTTCCTAATTGATCATGCACATAAATCTCTCCCACGCGCCAAAAGGCTCCGCGGTAGATCATGTGGTGTCCGATGATTATGCGTCGTTTTAAGCCGTTCGGGCGATGACCGTGCCTAGCAGCAGGTCGTGCACCAACCGGCTGCGGTCAGTGAACAGACCCACCAGCAGGATGAGCGGCGTCAGGACGGAGTTCAAAATCCAGAAGAGCGCCAGATGGACGATCGCCGTCAGGAAATCCATCCGCCGGCCGTCGACGCGGACCATGGTGAGGCCCATGGCGCGCATGCCGAGCGAGGCCTGATAGGGTCCGCCGAGCGTCCAGCCGAAATAGAGGCCGGCGACAAGGATGAAGAGCACGGGATAGAGGACGAAACCGAGCCCCAACGTCAGGATCGAAACGAAAAACAGAAGCACGGCTGCGGGAATGCAGAGCAGCGCGACGATGATGTAATCGACGATGAACGCGAAGATACGCCGGCTCAGCACGCCGCTATAGGCGCGCCAGTCTTCCGGTGCTGCATAGAGCGGGCTGGGGTTCAGGCTCATTGCTTTTCTCCTTTGCGCATGCCCCTTCCGTCGTTCTGATCGGTAGAGGGCATGGGCGGATTGAAGATCCCGCCGCATCGCGCTCCAGCGTGAAGGCGCGCTGCGGCAGGGAAACATTTGCCGAACATATGGTATCGGAGGCGGCAAATACAATAAGCGGATGGCCTGAAGCTATTTCTTCGCCAGATGTCTTGCCACATCCATCGCGAAATAGGTGAGAATGCCGTCGCACCCGGCGCGCTTGAAGGCGAGCAGGGTTTCGAGCATCACCCGGTCGCCGTCGATCCAGCCGTTGGCGGCGGCGGCCTTGATCATCGCGTACTCGCCGGAGACCTGATAGGCGAAGGTCGGAAGGCCGAACGCTTCCTTCAGCCGCCAACAGATGTCGAGATAGGGCAGGCCCGGCTTGACCATCAGCATGTCGGCGCCTTCTTCGACGTCGAGCGTGGCGTCCCGCAGGGCTTCCGTGCCGTTGGCCGGATCGATGTAATAGGTCTTCTTGTCGCCCTTCAGCAGGCCGCCGGTCGAAATCGCCTCGCGATAGGGGCCGTAGAAGGCCGAGCTGAACTTCGTCGCATAGCTCATGATGCCGACATTCTGGTGCCCGGCGGCATCCAGCGCCTGGCGGATCGCGCCGATGCGTCCGTCCATCATTTCCGAAGGCGCGATGATATCGGCGCCGGCATCGGCCTGATAGATTGCCGCCTGCGCCACCTGCTCGACCGTCTCGTCGTTGACGATCTCGTTGCCGCGCAGGATTCCGTCATGGCCGTGGCTGGTGAAGGGATCGAGGGCGACGTCGGTGATGACGCCGATATTCGGAACGGCCTTCTTGATTGCGGCGCTGGCGAGATTAATGAGATTGTTCTTCTCGAGACTATTGGAGCCGGTCTCGTCGCGCAGCTCCATTTCGATGTTCGGGAATGTGGCGAGCGCGGGAATGCCGAGATCGGCTGCTTCCTTCGCCGCTTCCACGGCCTTGTCCACGGTCATGCGATTGACGCCGGGCATGGCGGGGATCGGCTCAAGGATGCCGGTGCCGGGAATGAGGAAGATCGGCCAGATCAGATCGTCGACCGTCAGCCTGTTTTCCTGCACGAGGCGGCGTGTCCAATCGGCCTTGCGGTTGCGGCGCATGCGCCGATGGCCGGTGATCTCGTCAACGAGATGCGTCTTGTTCTCCATGATGCCGCCATCCTTCTTCGTCTATCTAAGGCCCATTATATATGGAGAGCGTACCTATCACGCTGTCCCCAGGATTCAAAACCGGGCGAAAGGCCGCAGCCAAGATCTCGCTGGCGGGGCGGATGCCTCCTACGTATTGTTCGCGCATGGAATCTGATTCTTCGACCGTACCCAAGAATACGCTGACGGACATCCTGTTCGTGCTGTTCCTGCGGCTGATCGCGATCGCCTGCTTCTGGCTCGGCCTGCAATATTGGGCGATGTTGGTCGGCTATTCACTCGGAGGCCATGCACGCTTCGATCTGCTGGCTCTGCCCTGGAAGGTGGCGGGCGCGGGGCTTGCCGTCGTATTCCCGGTCGCGGCGCTCGGATTATGGCTCACCGTATCCTGGGGGCCGGTCATGTGGGTGCTGGCCGCAGGCGGCCAGGCATTGATGTATGGGGTATGGCCGGAGATATTCGGCTCCAATCCGCTGATCATGATTTTGCATGCCGGCGTGGCCGTGATCTATTGCCTTTTCCGGGTCCTGCTATGGCAGGAAAAGCGCCGTCGCCGTCAGCAGCAGGTAATGGTTGATTTACCCTGAGACAGCAACACTTCCTGGTAAGATGCTGTTAAGCCTGCAGTTTAAGTAGAATTTTATGTGTATTCGATAGGGTCTCACTCAAGGCGGGAAGAAAACGACACCGCCAAACAAAACAGAGTGAGGCCAAGTCATGATGAACACGAAAATCAAGCCGCAGGCAGTTGCGAACGCTCGGGACCAGCAGGTTGACGATATCCGGGCTCTCTACATGGAATCCCTCCATCTGGTCGAGCGTTTGCACCGCCGCCTGCTGGACGTCATCAAGGACGAGTTCGACCGTCAGGGTCGCGACGACGTCAACGCCGTCCAGGCACTTCTCCTTTTCAACATCGGCAATTCCGAGCTGACGGCCGGCGAACTGCGCTCGCGCGGTTTCTACCTCGGCTCCAACGTTTCCTACAACGTCAAGAAGCTGGTAGACCTCGGCTTCATCAACCACCAGCGCTCGCGCATCGACCGTCGCTCGGTCCGCATCAGCCTGACGGAAACCGGCCAGGACATCGCCGAAACCGTTGCCAAGCTCTATGACCGCCACATCGGCTCGATCGACAAGGTCGGCGGCATCGGCACCGACGAATTCACCCAGATGAACAAGCTCCTGCAGCGTCTGGACCGCTTCTGGAACGACAGCATCGCCTACCGTATGTAAGTTGCGGCGAGGAACCGATCATACGACCTTCCGGTACAAGCAAGCTGGACACGTTTCCCTGCGTGTCCGGCTTGAGCGTGTCTCCAGCACGGCCGTTGTGCGCTTTTTGCCACGTCGGCTCTTCACCTTCCGTCACATCCGCTGTGCAGAACCGCTAAGCCATTGACGTCATGTCAGGACACGCTATGAACCACGCGCAGTTGTGGTATTTTAGCAGATGCGACATGGCTTTTCTTCCGCGCTTGCATAGCAAGGCAAGTTTCATGCCGGGCGACACGAATTGGCCATATTGCTATGACAGCGGAAGTCGACTGCAAGCAACGTTCTCGAAATACGATCGTCCGACCTGAAGGTCTTGGCTTCGCGATATTGTGATAGTTCGTGGCCAAGTTTTTGGTGGTGCATTAAGGGAACGGATTGATACTGAGCGGCGTTATTTGGCGCAGGCTTGCGCTACTTACTGCTTCCTCTCTTGGCTGCGCATGATTGGATCGCAGCGTTGAACGGTTGGGATATGTCGAAGAAAAACGGAATTGAACCCTTTTCGCGCCGCTCTTTCCTGCGGTCGGCTGCAACTCTTGGCGCTGCCGTGCTGGCCGCTCCCGCGCTTGCGCAAAATGCGACGCCGCTTGAAGCGCTGATCAATGATCCCTCTCGCGGCAATTGGGACGATCAGTTCGACGCCAAGGCCGCAGCCCGCACCGCGGCCGCCGTCCAGTCGAACACGCCGATCCTCGGACCGGATTCCGTGCCGAACATTCAGCAGGCGATTGCCCAGTATCAGAGCATCGTTGCCAATGGCGGCTGGCCGCAGATCAATCCGACCAGCCAGCAGCCGCTGCAGATCGGCGTTACCGATCCCGCCGTACAGACGCTTCGCCAGCATCTGATGGTTTCGGGCGATCTGCCGCGCGAAGCGGGCATTTCCTCGTCTTTCGATTCCTACGTGGACGGCGCCGTCAAGCGTTTCCAGGCACGCCACGGTCTGCCGCCGGATGGCGTTATCGGCGATTTCACGTTGAAGGCGATGAACATTCCCGCCAATGTCCGCCTGCAGCAGCTGAACACCAATCTCGTTCGCCTGCAGACGTTCCCGTCCGATCTTGGCCGCCGTCACGTCATGGTCAACATCCCGGCGACCCGCGTCGAAGCCGTGCAGGATGGTCAGGTGGCGCTGCGCCACGAGGCGATCGTCGGCCGGGAGTCGCGCCCGACCCACATCATCAATTCAAAGATCTATGAGGTCATCCTCAACCCTTACTGGACAGCGCCGCGCTCGATCATCATCAAGGATATCATGCCGCTGATGCGCAAGGACCCGACCTATCTGGCGAGGAGCAACATCCGCCTTCTCGACGGCAAGGGCCAGGAAGTGGCACCAGAGACGATCGACTGGAATTCGGACAAGGCACCGGATCTGATGTTTCGACAGGACCCGGGCAAGACCAATGCCATGGCGTCCACGAAAATCAACTTCCATAACCCCAACAACGAATACATGCACGACACGCCGGAACAGGGCCTGTTCAACAAGCTGATGCGTTTCGACAGCTCCGGCTGCGTGCGCGTTCAGAACGTGCGCGACCTGGCGACCTGGCTTCTTTCGGAAACTCCGGGCTGGCCGCGTCAGCACATCGAGCAGGTCATCTCCACCCGCGTCAACACGCCGATTACTCTGGCGGCGGAAGTCCCGGTCTACTTCGTCTATATCTCCGCCTGGAGCGCCCGCGACGGTATCGTCCAGTTCCGCGATGACATCTACAATCTCGACGGCAATTCCCAGTTGGCGCTCGACACGACCCAGGGCATGGAGCAGCCGGTTCAATAATCGGCATCCCAAATTGCAATTCTTAGGGAAGCCGCATCTTCGGATGCGGCTTTTTCTTTAGCTGGCGGCGCTCTGCGTAGAATGCCCAGCAAATGTCGCTCGTCGTATTGCTCTCCGGCGACCCGGACGCTAATACCGTTTGCATTGCCGTTCCGGCCCGTTCAGGAGCTTTCACGATGACCAATGCGTCCACCGAACCCTTCTTCAATCGCTCGCTCGCCGATACCGATCCGGAAATCTTCGGCGCGATCGGCAAGGAACTCGGTCGCCAGCGGCACGAAATCGAACTGATCGCTTCGGAAAACATCGTCTCGCGCGCCGTGCTGGAAGCGCAGGGCTCGATCATGACCAACAAGTATGCCGAGGGATATCCGGGCAAGCGCTACTATGGCGGCTGCCAGTACGTCGATATCGCCGAAGAGCTCGCCATCGAGCGCGCCAAGAAGCTGTTTGGCGTCAACTTCGCCAACGTTCAGCCGAATTCCGGTTCGCAGATGAACCAGGCCGTCTTCCTGGCGCTCTTGCAGCCGGGCGACACCTTCATGGGCCTCGACCTGAACTCGGGTGGCCACCTGACGCACGGCTCGCCGGTCAACATGTCCGGCAAGTGGTTCAACGTCGTGTCCTACGGCGTGCGCGAGGGTGACAACCTGCTCGACATGGATGAAGTGCAGCGCAAGGCCGAGGAAACCAAGCCGAAGCTGATCATCGCCGGCGGTACCGCCTATTCCCGCATCTGGGACTGGAAGCGCTTCCGCGAGATCGCCGACAGCGTCGGCGCCTATCTGATGGTCGACATGGCGCACATTGCCGGTCTCGTTGCCGGTGGCCAGCATCCGTCGCCGTTCCCGCATTGCCATGTTGCCACCACGACCACGCACAAGTCGTTGCGCGGCCCGCGCGGCGGCATGATCCTGACCAATGACGAGGATCTGGCGAAGAAGTTCAATTCGGCTGTCTTCCCCGGCCTTCAGGGCGGCCCGCTGATGCACGTCATCGCCGCCAAGGCCGTTGCCCTCGGCGAAGCGCTGCAGCCCGATTTCAAGGATTACGCTGCCCAGATCGTCAAGAACGCCAAGGCTCTTGCCGAGACCTTGATTTCCGGCGGCGTCGACGTCGTCTCCGGCGGCACGGACAACCACCTGATGCTGGTCGACCTGCGTAAGAAGAACGCCACCGGCAAGCGCGCCGAGGCAGCACTCGGCCGCGCCTACGTCACCTGCAACAAGAACGGCATTCCGTTCGATCCTGAAAAGCCTTTCGTGACCTCCGGTGTCCGTCTCGGTACGCCGGCCGGCACGACGCGCGGCTTCAAGGAAGCCGAATTCCGTGAGATCGGCAACCTGATCATCGAGGTGCTCGATGGCCTGAAGGTCGCCAATTCCGACGAAGGCAATGCCGCCGTCGAAGCTGCCGTGCGCGAGAAAGTGGTCAAGCTCACCGACCGCTTCCCGATGTACGGCTATATGGGCTAAGGAGAGCGCATGCGCTGCCCTTACTGCGGTTCTGAAGATACCCAGGTCAAGGATTCTCGCCCGGCGGAGGACAATACGTCCATCCGCCGTCGGCGCATTTGTCCGGATTGCGGCGGCCGCTTCACGACATTCGAGCGTGTGCAGCTTCGCGAGCTGATGGTCATCAAGAAGACCGGCCGCAAGGTGCTGTTCGATCGCGACAAGCTGGTGCGCTCCTTCGAGATCGCATTGCGCAAGCGCCCGGTGGACCGCGACCGGATCGAGCGCGCCGTGTCCGGTATCGTTCGTCGCCTCGAAAGCTCCGGCGAGACTGAAATCAGCTCCGAGCAGATCGGTCTTCAGGTGTTGGAAGCGTTGAAGAGCCTCGATGATGTCGCCTTCGTGCGCTATGCCTCCGTCTACCGCGATTTTTCGCATGCGGAAGATTTCGAGCACGTGATCGACGAGATCAACGCCAAGATCGCCCGCGATCCGCTGGACCCTTGACCATGGTACTGCTGCCCGAGGACGAGCGTTTCATGGCTGCGGCCATCCGTCTGTCGCGCCAGCATCTGGGATTGACCTCCACCAATCCGTCCGTCGGCTGCCTGATTGTCAAGGACGGCGTCATTCTCGGCGGCGGCGTAACAGCGCTTGGCGGGCGTCCGCACGCCGAACCTCAAGCACTGGCCGCTGCGGGCGAGGGCGCGCGGGGTGCCACGGCTTATGTGACGCTCGAACCCTGCTCACATTACGGCAGGACTCCGCCCTGCGCGGAAGCATTGATCGCCTATGGCGTCGCTCGCGTCGTTATCAGCGTCACCGATCCCGACCAGCGCGTTTCTGGACGCGGTATCAACATGCTGCGCGAGGCCGGCATCGAGGTCGATACCGGCATCCTGGAAAGGGAGGGCAGGCGGTCTCTCGCCGGTTATCTCATGCGCCAGACGAGAAACCGGCCCTATGTGACTCTCAAGCTTGCCGTTTCCGCCGATGGCATGATCGGCAAGACGGGCGAGGGCCAGGTTCGCATCACCGGCGACATCGCACGGGCGCAGGTGCAAATGCTGCGCGCCGAAAGCGACGCCATTCTCGTCGGCATCGGCACGGCGATCGCGGACGATCCGGAATTGACCTGCCGGCTTCCCGGCCTAGAGGATCGCTCTCCCTTGCGCATCGTCATCGATGACGAGCTGCAGCTTCCCCTTGGCAGCAAGCTGGTCCGCACGGCCCGGCAATATCCGGTCATCGCGGTTGCCGGCCATCCGCCGTCCTTCGACGAGAATACAGATGCGGCTTTCCTCGGGCGCCGCGCGGTGCTCGATGCCGCCGGCGTCGAAGTGCTGCAGTCCAATTCCAGCGAACCGGGAGAGCTGCTGGAGGCGCTCGGTACGCGCGGCATCTCGTCTCTGCTGGTCGAAGGCGGTGCGAGGACCGCGCAGCGTTTCCTTGATGCCGGAATGGTCGACCGCATCCTGCTGTTTCAGGGGCCGGCTGATATCGGCGAGGGCGGTATTGAATCGCCGGTCCTCAAGTCCAATATCCCAGCTGATTTTATGCACGTCGGGGAGAGCCGCTTCGGCGACGATCTCTGCGACGAATACGAAAGAGGTTTTTGATGTTTACCGGAATTGTTACCGATGTCGGCACGGTCGAATCCATTTCCCCGATGCAAGAGGGTATCAAGCTGCGCGTTGCCACAAATTACGATCCGGCGACGATCGACATGGGCGCCTCGATTTCTCATGCCGGCGTCTGCCTGACGGTCACCGGTCTGCCGGAAGAGGGCAGCAACGGGCGCTGGTTCGAGGTCGAGGCCTGGGAAGAGGCGCTCCGCCTGACGACCATCGGCAGCTGGGAAGCGGGCGCCAGGATCAATCTCGAGCGTTCCCTGAAGATCGGCGACGAGCTTGGCGGTCATATCGTGTCCGGCCATATCGATGGCAAGGCGGAAATTCTGTCCGTGACATCAGAGGGCGAAGCCACGCGCTTCCGCCTGCGCGCGCCGGAGCATCTGGCAAGATTCGTGGCGCCGAAGGGTTCGGTCGCGCTCGACGGCACCTCGCTGACGGTCAATGCCGTTGAAGGCACGGAATTCGACGTGCTGCTGATCCGCCATTCCCTGGAGGTCACGACCTGGGGCGAGCGCAAGGCCGGCGATTTCGTCAATTTCGAAGTCGACACCATGGCGCGTTATGCCGCACGGCTGGCGGAATTCCCGGTCGTTCGCGAATCCTGAGTTCTATGGATAGGCTGCCGGAGAGGTGCCCGTGGGCGTCCCCGTACCCTATGCGAGCCTCTTTTCCATCAGAAAATTCGCCAGCGTCTGGCCGCGCTTTTGCACTTGCTGCGCGGCCAGGACGACAAAACCCTTGCGCTCGAAGAAGGGACGGGCAGTCA
This sequence comes from Martinezella tropici, assembly GCA_000799755.1. Taxonomy (GTDB): domain Bacteria; phylum Pseudomonadota; class Alphaproteobacteria; order Rhizobiales; family Rhizobiaceae; genus Rhizobium; species Rhizobium tropici_A. The sequence continues at coordinate 172,230 of JUHI01000001.1, read as the reverse complement.
GGCTCGCCTCGGTGAAAATGCGCTGAAGTCCCTGTTCTCGGGCAGCTTTTTCGACAGTTGCGAGCAACAGGCTGGCGACGCCCTTTCCCTGATAATCCGGCGAAACGAACATCATGTCGAGGCAACCATCGGATTTCAGATCGGCAAAGCCGATGGGTTGGGAACCATCCATTGCAAGCCAGGTCGGCCGATTTGCCCGATACCGTGCCCAGACCTCGGCGTCTTCTACCTTTGCCCAGGCCGCGATCTGCTCCGGGTTGTAATCCCTGGACGCGATCTCGCGAATGGCCCTGAGAAAAATGTCGATCGTGGCCTGGGCATCATCCGGTTCGTAAGGTTTGATCGAAAACCTATCCCGCGGAACCGCCATGATATCCTCCCGGCGCTGTCTGGCGTTCGAATAGGGCGTTGTGCCTGTCCTTGATCGCGATTTCGCCGATACGGCGGAAGCCGATCTTCTTGGCAACCCGCAGCGACGGCTGGTTCTCCAGATCCACGATGCAAGTCATGCGTCGGCCTGCAAACTGCCTGTCCGCCCAGGCGATCGCCGCATTCATGGCTTCCGTTGCATAGCCCTTGCCCTGCATCGGCGGCGTAATGCCCCAGCCGGCTTCCAGCGTACCTTCCGTCATCGGCGTCATCTCGCGATGCAGATCGAGAAAGCCCACTTCGCCGATCAGCCGGCCGCTCTGGCGCTCCTCGACGGCGAAGAAGCCGAAGCCGAGATGATGCCACAGGCCGGCATAGCGCAGCAGGCGGGCCCAGACCTGCTCGCGCGTCGGCATTTCCCCGCCGATAAAACGGACCATTTTCTCGTGTTTCCAGAGAGCAAGGAATTCGTCGAACTCGTCGAGGCGATGTCCGCGCAGCAGCAGCCGGTCGGTTGTCAATGTCGGAATGAGGGTCATGGAGAATGGATCTTTGCTGAAAATATCTTTTGGTGATGGTCAGTCGCTCGAGGCGCCGGGTTCGCCGTCCCAGTAATCGAGGTTGGTGGTGGCAGCGCGGCCGATCGCTCGGAATGTCGCTTTGCCGTCGCTATTGGTCTTGGCCAGGAACTTGCCGGAATCGGGATATTCGACGATTTCGGTTCGAGCCTTGGTGGAAATGGCAAGATAGGTCAGCACGCCGGGGCCGATATTGATCAGCTGATGCGCGGTTTCCGGGCCGCCGGCCGGAGCCCCCAGCACATCGCCCTTGCTGACTGCGATACGCTGATCGCCGAAGCGATACTCGCCTTCGCCGTCGAGAATGACGAACATTTCCTCCTCGGCATGGTGATTGTGGAATGGACAGCCGGATTTGCCCGGGGGCACCTCGTTATAGCTGATACCGAGCTGCTTCAGCCCGAGTTTCGCCCCGAAGGAGGTGTCGCTGCCGGCAAAGAAACTGCCTTGCTGCCAATGTTCCAGTTCAAGCTCGCCGACATTGACGGCGGGTATCGATTTTTTGGTCATGAACCTCCCCCTCGCAGGCTGGGAATTATTATCGAAGCGGTTGCGCGCGCGGAAGCCACAATTTCCGCAGCGCGCCGATCATTTCCAAATAGGGTCGGAATCGGCGCGGGCCATTGAAAAACACTTGCCAAGCGAGGCCCGCCGTGGTTTGACCCGGCCTAACAAGGTGCCGCGCCCTCTCAAATCGCAGGTGATGTATGACCAGCTCTTCCAATGCTCATATCCTTATCGTCGAAGCCCGCTTCTATGACGATATGGCCGATGCCCTGCTCGACGGCGCCAAGACCGCACTCGACGAGGCCGGCGCGACCTATGATGTCGTCACCGTGCCCGGCGCGCTGGAAATCCCGGCCGCTATTGCCATGGCGCTCGATGGCGGCGACAATGGCAATGTGGTTTATGACGGCTACGTCGCTCTCGGCATGGTCATCCGCGGCGAGACCTATCATTTCGATATCGTCGCCAATGAATCCTCGCGGGCGCTGATGGATCTGGCCGTCAGTGAATCCCTCGCGATCGGCAACGGTATCCTCACTGTCGAGAACGACGAACAGGCTTGGGCTCGCGCCCGCCGTTCGGACAAGGACAAGGGCGGCTTTGCTGCCCGCGCGGCGCTGACCATGATCGCGCTGAAAGAAAAGTTGGGTGCATAATAGATGAGCAATCAGGATAACGAGCGACCGGCAAAGCCCGCCAATCAGCGGGGCGCAGCGCGTCTTGCGGCGGTTCAGGCGCTCTATCAGATGGATATCGGCGGAACCGGCGTTCTGGAGGTGGTGGCTGAATACGAAGCCCATCGTCTCGGCCAGGAGCTGGATGGCGAAACCTATCTGAAGGCCGACGCATCCTGGTTTCGTTCCATCGTTTCCGGCGTCGTGCGCGAGCAGACCCGTCTCGACCCGCTGATCGGCTCCGCCCTTCAGGACGACTGGGCGCTGTCGCGTCTCGACAGCACCGTGCGCGCCATCCTGCGTGCCGGCACCTTCGAGCTTATCGACCGCAAGGACGTACCGGTTCCGGTCATCGTCACCGAATATGTCGAGATCGCGCACGCCTTCTTCGAAGAAGACGAGCCGAAGCTCGTGAATGCCGTGCTCGACCGAATCGCCAAGCAGGTTCGCGGCGAAGCGAAGAAATAAGCCTCGTCGGACGCTCGGATCGTGGCGCGACGCATTTTCGTTTCCTTCGTTCGCGCCTGATTCCATCTTCGAATATTCTTTTGAACCTCCTGCGGGTGTTTTACCCGCGGGCGGTCTTGACGCGACGTTTTCCCAACAGCAATCTCGCAACTGCACAGCGGCCGATCCCCTGGAGGAGGGGGCCGACCGTTGTCGCAGGCGGCCGGGGGATGGAGTGAACCGCCGGCTTTTTTGGAGGGAAAAAGCGAAATGTCGATTCTTTTAGGAGTGATCGCATGCGGACTGCTCTCGGTCATCTACGCCGTATGGGCAACCCGGTCGGTGCTCGCTGCCGATCAGGGCAATGCCCGCATGCAGGAGATTGCCGGGTATATTCGTGAAGGAGCGCAAGCCTATCTGGCGCGCCAATATAGAACCATCGCCATCGTCGGGGTCATCGTTTTCATCGCGGCCTGGCTCCTCTTGTCGGCCGAAGCCGCTTTCGGCTTCCTGATCGGCGCAATCCTCTCAGGCGCCGCAGGTTTCATCGGCATGCATGTCTCCGTGCGCGCCAACGTCCGCACCGCACAGGCTTCGTCGCAGAGCCTGTCTGCGGGCCTCGATATCGCCTTCAAGTCGGGCGCCATCACCGGTATGCTGGTTGCAGGCCTCGCCCTGCTCGGCGTCTCCATCTATTTCTATGTGCTGACCGGCATTCTCGGTCATGAAGCAGGCTCGCGCGATGTTATCGACGCGCTGGTCGCGCTCGGCTTCGGCGCATCGCTGATCTCGATCTTCGCCCGCCTCGGCGGCGGCATCTTCACCAAGGGCGCCGACGTCGGCGGCGACCTTGTCGGCAAGGTGGAAGCCGGTATTCCGGAAGACGATCCGCGCAACCCCGCCACCATCGCCGATAACGTCGGTGACAATGTCGGCGATTGCGCCGGCATGGCGGCTGATCTGTTCGAAACCTATGCGGTGTCCGTCGTCGCGACCATGGTGCTTGCCGCGATCTTCTTTGCCGGATCTCCGCTGCTTGGCTCCGCCATGATCTATCCGCTGGCGATCTGCGGCACCTGCATCATCACCTCGATCATCGGCACCTTCTTCGTGAAGCTCGGTGTCAATGGTTCGATCATGGGGGCTCTCTACAAGGGCCTGATCGCGACCGGCGTGCTGTCGATCGTCGGTCTTGCCGTAGCCACGTCGCTGACCATCGGCTGGGGTTCGATCGGCACCGTCGCCGGCTTCGAGATTACCGGTACGAAACTCTTCAGCTGCGGCATTGTCGGCCTGATCGTCACGGCGCTGATCGTCGTCATCACCGAATACTATACCGGCACGAACAAGCGGCCGGTGAACTCCATCGCGCAGGCGTCGGTCACCGGTCACGGCACCAACGTCATTCAGGGTCTCGCCGTCTCGCTCGAATCGACGGCGCTGCCTGCAATCGTCATCGTCGGTGGCATCATCGCCACCTATCAGCTCGGCGGCCTGTTCGGTACCGGCATTGCAGTGACGGCCATGCTCGGCCTTGCCGGCATGATCGTCGCTCTCGACGCCTTCGGTCCCGTCACGGACAACGCCGGCGGCATCGCGGAAATGTCGCACCTTCCGCCGGAAGTGCGCAAATCCACCGACGCGCTCGATGCGGTCGGCAACACCACCAAGGCCGTCACCAAGGGTTACGCCATTGGTTCGGCCGGCCTCGGCGCTCTGGTCTTGTTTGCGGCCTATGCAAACGACCTGCAGTATTTTGCCGCTCACGGCGACAAATACCCGTATTTCGCCAATGTCGGTACGATCTCGTTCGAGCTTTCGAACCCTTACGTCGTCGCGGGTCTGCTGTTCGGCGGCCTCATCCCCTATCTCTTCGGCGGTATCGCCATGACGGCCGTCGGCCGTGCCGCCGGGGCGATCGTGGAGGAGGTTCGTCGGCAGTTTCGCGAAAAGCCCGGCATTATGCAGGGCACGGAGCGTCCTGATTACGGCCGCGCCGTCGACCTTTTGACCAAGGCGGCCATTCGCGAAATGATCGTCCCGTCGCTCTTGCCAGTCCTGGCGCCGGTCGTCGTCTATTTCGGCGTCCTGCTGCTGTCCGGTTCCAAGGCCTCGGCCTTCGCCGCTCTCGGCGCTTCGCTGCTTGGTGTCATCATCAACGGCCTCTTCGTCGCCATCTCGATGACGTCTGGTGGCGGTGCATGGGACAACGCCAAGAAGAGCTTCGAAGACGGTTTCGTCGACAAGGACGGCACACGTCACATGAAGGGGTCGGAGGCTCACAAGGCCTCGGTGACGGGCGATACCGTCGGCGATCCCTACAAGGATACGGCAGGCCCGGCCGTCAACCCGGCGATCAAGATCACCAATATCGTCGCCCTGCTACTGTTGGCCATTCTGGCCGGATAAGGGAACGCAGACCGAACACATAAAGAAAACCCGCGGGGCGAAGTGCCTCGCGGGTTTTTCTTTGAGCTGCTCCCCGGTTTATTGGCCGGGGTTGAGGTTGTTGAGGAAGTTCCTCGCGCCGTTGACGCCGCCGGCGGCACCGCCCTGGAGGATCTGCTGCAGGAAGGTGATGTCGCGACCGCCTGTCGGTGTCGTGCGGCTGATCATGTCGAAGACCTTGCCGTCCTTCAGCGTGTAGTTGGCTTCCTGCTTCACGACGCCGGTCTTATCGAAATAGATCGCCAGAATGTTCTGGTCGACCAGCTTCGGCTTCATGAAGGCAACGGCGCGCGTGCGCTTCTGGGAGATGTAGTAGAAGACTTCACCGTCGAAGGTCGCCGTGGTCGAGGGCGTGCCGAGCGAGAGCAGGACCTGCTCGCGGCTCGAGCCGACCGGCGCAAGCGCCAGCGACTGCGGATCGAAGATATAGCCGTTGTTCATGACCTCACTGGTCTTGCAACCCGAAAGTCCCATGGTCGCAATCACCAGGGCGATGGCGGCAGTGCTGCTGAAAGTAATGTCAGACTTGAAATACCGTCTGGTCAACGACATCTCATCTCCCCTAATGAATCAATCCGATGGCCGGGTGGCCGGTATGACCTTGCTGTACATATCATTGTGGCCTTTCCGCGATGGGAAAAGGTACAATCATGTTGTTCGGCACTCTTCGTCACCGATCATGCACAACATGACGACGATAAGGGCTGGAGCCTCGAAGCGGGCACAAACGGCATTGCAATTCGCGCCTGCTTCGGTAAACCAGCTTTTGCGTGGATGCAACAAGGCCAAGCAAAAACGGCGCGCTCCAAGGGAGCCAATTCCGGGAATTTTCATGATTTTTGGGCTCTTCCGCAAAAGAAATCACAACCAGATCATCGTCGTCAGGCAATATGAGATCCTGACATCCATGGCGCGGCAGCCGGTTTTCTACACCGACTATGATGTGCCCGATACGGTGATGGGGCGTTTCGAATTGCTCTCGGTCGTCATGATCCTGTTTTTCCGCCGCACGCGTTCTTCGGTCACGAGCGGTCAGGAACTGGCGCAGGAAATCGTGGATGCCTTCTTCGAGGATATCGATTATTCGATCCGTGAACTCGGGATCGGCGACAACAGCGTGCCGAAGCGGATGAAGAAGCTCGCGGGCATGTTCTACGGACGCCTCGAAAGCTATGCCGGGGCCATGGATGGCGCTGATCGCGCCGCGCTTGCTGCAGCGCTTCAGCGCAACATCTATCCCAAGGCGGATGAAGGCACGGCCTCCATGGGAGCATTGGCCGACTGGATGATGATCGCCGAAGCGCACCTCGCGACAGTAACCGAAAATCAGATCGCCACGGGCTCGGCGACGCTGCCGCTACCAGATGAAGTCGGCCAGCGCGCCGGTTAGGAGATAAAAATGAAAAGACACGACTCCGATGAAACGCCGTTTTCCTATCCGGTAAAGGTAGGGCATATCTCCGCCAATCCGGTGGATGTGCATCTCGAGGCCGATGATCGCGAGCTTGCCGGGCTTGCTGCCCTTTGGGATGTTCTCTCGGTCGGCAAGCTCGCTGCCGACCTCAAGATTTCGCGCTGGAAAGGCGACGGCGTCCGTATCAAGGGCAATGTGAAAGCCAGGATTGTCCAAGCCTGCGTTGTCACACTCGAGCCAGTCGAATCTGATATCGACGAGGACTTCGAGCACATTTTCGTGCCCGAGGATTCCAAACTGGCGCGCGCGCCGTCGGTGGATGCTGGAGAAATGGTGCTTGATCCCGATGGCCCGGATCTTCCCGAGACTTTTACCGGCGATACGATCGACGCCGGTGCGGTCGTGGCGGAGTTCGCAGCCCTCGCCATAGATCCCTATCCGCGTAAGCCCGGTGTCGAGTTCGAGACGCATATTGAAGACAACGGCGAGGACGACAAGAAGCCTTCGCCCTTCGCCGTTCTGAAAGACTGGAAAAAGGAATAGGCCCCGGTATTCGAGCACAATTCAGTTGTAACCGGGGGAGAAAACGGTATTTTGACGCCAAATTCGCCCGTCGCGGCGAAGAAAAAGGACTAGGGACGCGTGATCAGAATTTCTCTTGACCTAATGGGTGGCGACTTCGGCCCTGAGGTTGTTGTTCCCGGCGCGGCCAAGGCGCTGGATAGGCATCCCGATATCACATTCATCATGTACGGACAGAAGGAGCGCTGCGAAGCGATCCTGGCGAAATATCCCAAGCTTCGTGAAAAATCCGTCTTTCACGAGTGCGAAGTTGCGATCAGCATGGATGAAAAGCCGAGCCAGGCGCTTCGCCGCGGCCGTTATGTCTCCAGCATGTGGCGTTCGATCGAGGCAGTGAAGGCGGGCGATGCCGATGTCGTCGTCTCTGCCGGCAATACCGGCGCGCTGATGGCGATGGCGAAATTCTGTCTCCGTACGATGGCCAATATCGAACGTCCGGCGATCGCCGCGATCTGGCCGACGCTGCGTGGCGAAAGCATCGTGCTTGATGTCGGCGCGACGATCGGAGCCGATGCGCAGCAGTTGCTCGATTTCGCCCTGATGGGCGGTGCCATGGCGCGCGCGCTCTTCGAGATCGAGCGCCCGACCGTCGGCTTGCTGAATGTCGGCGTCGAGGAAATCAAGGGTCAGGAAGACGTCAAGGATGCTGGCCGTCTCATTCGCGAGGCCAATCTCGAGTCGCTCGAATATTCCGGCTTTGTCGAGGGCGACGATATCGGCAAGGGCACGGTTGACGTCGTGGTCACGGAAGGCTTTTCCGGCAATATCGCGCTGAAGGCTGCAGAAGGCACCGCAAAGCAGATCGGCGCCTATCTGCGCGCTGCCATGTCGCGCACGCTGCTTGCGCGCATCGGCTACGTATTTGCCAAGGGCGCTTTCGATCTGCTGCGCGAGAAGCTCGATCCGAGCAAGGTCAATGGCGGCGTCTTCCTCGGCCTCAACGGCATCGTCATCAAGAGCCACGGCGGCGCGAACGCCGAAGCCTTCGCGGCCGCCATTGATGTCGGCTACGATATGGCCAAGAATGGGCTCACACAGAAAATCGAAAATGATTTGAAGAGATATCATGCCAAACGGCTGCCCCCCATCGGGCCGGAAGCGGCATGAGAGACGGGGTACAAGCAGAATGATCCGTTCAGTTGTTCGCGGTTTTGGGGCGGCGCTCCCCAAGCGCGTCATGACCAATGCCGAGATGGAGCAGGTTGTCGATACCAGCGACGATTGGATCGTCCAGCGTTCGGGCATCCGTCAACGCTATATTGCCGGTGACGATGAAACCACGGCCTCCTTGGGCGAGCAGGCGGCGCGCGCTGCGCTTGCCAATGCCGGAATGACGCCCGACGATATCGACCTGATCATCGTCGCAACCTCGACGCCGGACAATACCTTTCCCGCAACCGCGGTGAATATCCAGAACCGTCTCGGCATGCATCATGGCTTCGCCTTCGATGTGCAGGCGGTCTGCACCGGTTTCGTCTATGCCGTGACCACGGCCGATGCCTATATTCGCGGCGGTCTTGCCAAACGCGTGCTTGTCATCGGCGCCGAGACATTTTCGCGCATCCTCAACTGGACCGACCGCACGACCTGCGTTCTCTTCGGCGATGGCGCGGGCGCGCTCATCCTGGAGGCCGGCGAGGGGAGTGGCGCCAATACCGATCGCGGCGTGCTGACCGCAAGCCTGCGGTCCGATGGCGCCCACAAGGAAAAGCTCTACGTCGATGGCGGTCCCTCTACGACGGGAACCGTCGGTGTCCTGCACATGGCGGGCCGCGAAGTGTTCAAACACGCCGTCGGCATGATCACCGATGTCATCCAGGCCGCATTCGATGCGACGAACACCACGCCGGACGATCTCGACTGGCTCGTGCCGCATCAGGCCAACCGCCGCATCATCGACGGTTCTGCCAAGAAGCTCGGAATCGCGCCCGAGAAGGTTGTGGTCACCGTAGACCTTCACGGCAACACGTCGGCCGCATCGATCCCGCTCGCACTCTCGGTCGCAGCCGGCGATGGTCGAATCAAGAAGGGCGATCTGGTCATGCTGGAAGCGATGGGCGGCGGCTTCACCTGGGGCGCCGTGCTGTTGCGCTGGTAGCGTCAAATCTCTAAAAGCCGTTCCTAACAAGAGCTTGACCGTTTGGCGCAAGGGCAATAGTCTCGCAAAACTTGAAGAATATTACGCAGCAAGATGGGCGGGGAGCTATGACGGGCAAGACAGTGACGCGCGCAGATTTGGCGGAGTCGGTATTCCGGAAAGTCGGTCTCTCCCGGACGGAATCGGCTGAACTCGTCGAAACCGTGATCGATGAGGTTTGCAACGCCATCGTGCGCGGAGAAACCGTGAAACTCTCCTCGTTCGCGACCTTTCAGGTGCGCGACAAGAATGAGCGCATCGGTCGCAACCCGAAGACCGGCGAGGAAGTACCGATCTCGCCGCGTCGCGTCATGACCTTCAAGGCGTCGAACGTGCTGAAGACCCGCATTCTGAAGGCGCATACGAGCCGCAAGGCCAAGACCAAGCCGGCTAATCCTGCCTCCTGATCCAAATCTGGTATTTCTGTTTTCGGCCGGCCGCACGCCCAGTCTTGCGGTCGTTTCGTAATGGCTTGCTTTCGGATTTGTTGCTCAGCCTGTGCAACAGCCGAAGATGTGACTTGAATTTCCGCCGCCAAACCGTTGAAATATGGTGAGTCGTATCATGGAATGGTGCGAATGCCGACATCCGCTTTGCGTGATCCGGCTAAACGGCACCGCATGTGCAGTGTGGGAGTATGGATGATGGACAAGAGCCCGGATGCATTTCGCACGATCAGCGAAGTCGCGGAAGACCTTGATCTGCCGCAGCATGTCCTACGGTTCTGGGAGACCCGGTTTCCGCAGATAAAGCCGATGAAGCGCGGCGGTGGCAGGCGTTATTATCGACCCGAGGATGTCGATCTGCTGAACGGCATCCGCCATCTGCTCTACGATCATGGCTACACGATCAAGGGCGTCCAGAAGCTTCTGAAGACCAACGGCAACAAGTTCGTCATTGCGGTCGGACATGGCGATCTGGCCAGTGTCGAAGCGCTTGCCGCCGCGCAGGAGCCCGCGAGCGTCGAGCCGCGTGTCAACTCCGCCAATAGCGACGAGGACCAGATTGTCGGTCGCGCCAAGGCGCCGATCAGCCGCCGCTTCTTCAATTTCGTCAGCGGCGATGACGGTGTGCCGGATGTTTCCATCGGCAAGTCCAGCGTCGGCAAGGAGGATCGCGCCCTGCTTCAGGAGACGCTCTACGATCTTCTGGAGTGCAAGCGTCTGTTGGATCAGGTTCGGTAAGGCTTTATCTCGCTTGCCTTGGGGATTGCGGCAGAAGCGTGTTGTATTTCTTAAGCGCGCAACTATAGTATGTATCATCCCGTGCGCTGCGTGTATTGGATGTGCGTTGCCGGTGCGTTTTGTTGCTGCAGCATGTAAGTGATATTTTTATCACGCCAACCACTCTTCTACGTTGTAAAAATTAGTTCGGCAGCCTTATTAACTTGCTGCAACAAGATTGCGGGTTCAGTTTGGCGGCGAAGCTTGTTTGCTTCGCCCTGTATGAGGGGAACAGTCAGTCAGGCTATGGAGGGGCACGCTGCTGCCTGCCGGGAGACTCCATTTCTGACGGATAGTCAAATGGAGACACCATGAACATCAAGAGCCTACTACTTGGCTCCGCCGCTGCCATCGCCGCAGCGAGCGCTGCCCATGCCGCAGACGCAATTGTTGCTGCCCAACCGGAACCGCTTGAATATGTCCGTATCTGCGATGGATACGGAACAGGTTATTTCTATATTCCCGGCACTGAAACCTGCCTGAAGATCGGTGGAAAAGTTCGTACCGAAGGCGAGTGGTATGATGCCTATAATCCGAACAGCAGGGTCGGCACGCTCTGGCACGAACGCGTCGAGCTTAACGTCGATACGGCGACCGACACCGAATACGGTCCGCTGAAGACCAACACCATCTTCCGCTGGGAGTGGAACGATGGGGGGGCGACGTCGCCCAAGCTCCTGTTCGCCAATATCAGCCTTGGCGGCTTTACGGTCGGTAAGCTCGACTCCCAGTTCAACCTGTACGTAGGTTACGCTGGCGACGTCATCAACGACGACGTGATCTATGACGGTCCGTATGAACTGAACCAGCTGACCTACAAATATGATACCGGCAACGGCTTCTCTGCCGTGATCTCGCTGGAAGACTCCAACTCCACCTCTGACGGCGAAGCGTCCTACGGTGCCGGCTGGTGGACGGACGACAAATCCAACCATTACGCTCCCGACGTCGTCGCCGGCGTCGGATACACGACGGGCGACTGGGGCTTCAAGGTTGTTGGCGGCTATGACTCCATCGTCGAGGAAGGCGCCATCAAGGCTCGTCTCGACGCCAAGTTCGGCGGCGTGGAGGCCTTCCTGATGGGTGGCTGGAACACGGACGGCGACAAGCTGAACAAATATGCCGGTACGAACCAGGACATCTCGGCCTGCACGGCATCGAATGGCGTCGTCAATCCGGCCAAATGCGGCTGGGGCGATTGGGCATTGTGGGGTGGCGTTGGCGTTCCGATCAATGACAAGTTGAAGTGGAACCTGCAGCTCGCCTACACCGACTCGAAGATGTTCGAAGCGACCACCAACCTCAAGATCTATCCGGTCAAGGATTTCCTGATCTGGCCGGAACTCAGCTATGTGCATTACGACTATATCAAAGATGATACGGTCGCCGGCATTCTTCGCTTCGAGCGGAACTTCTGATCGAAGACAGGGATCCTGCAGCTTCGAAACGCTGTGGTGTGTAAATAGGATGAAAAGGCCCTGCCATTGCGCGGGGCCTTTTCATTTTGCGCGAACGTGCTATTCGCTTCTTAAGGATGATGCTATTTCCGCGTGCATTTTTGCCACAGTTTGGCGGATTTTCGCGCCCGGCTTGATAAGGTTGGCTTGCTAAAGCTTACCCTTGGCTGTAGTCGGTTTTTCCGGGGTTGTATCTAAATTGCCGGAGGGAATATGCGCATACGTGCCACCATGGCGGCGAGCCTCGTCGCCATATCAACTATTTTGTCGAGCTGTCAGACGCCGCAGGAATCCGCGATGAATGCGGAAATGACCTGCCAGTCGCAAGGGTTCCGCCCGGGAACGCAGCGTTACAATCGCTGCGTCGGCGCGACCTATCAGGCAAATCGCGCCCAGGCGCAACAGGCTGAAAACCAGGCGGCCGCCCTCGCTGCGGCCGGCATCATCGGCGGCGTCCTTGTCGGTGCCGCTGTCAGCGACAATCGTCATCATCGCGGCTATTACGGTCGTCCCTATTATCGCCGTTGCTATCGCTGCTGGTGAGCCTTTCTTTGACCCATCGCCGCCCGATGCTCCGCCGGCTCGCGCCGGCGGAGTTTTAGAAAAGAATCCGACACCGCATTCCCGCTGTTCTTCGAATGGCGAAGATAATTATCCTATTGTCTCTTCACGCACTCCGGACGGAGAACTGCCGCGTACTTTTTCCGGCAAGACTCTAACCTTCTGGGGTCATTATCTGACGATTGACAAGTTTCAGACTTCGGTCCGGCTGGACAATGTAGGTTTCGACGACATCCTCACCCCATCGGTTGGTGAAGTCGTGGCGGAATTGCGCACCTGGGGGCGATTTCGTCAGCTTCATATGCGGCTGGCCGCCATAGGTGATGCTGCCCGGAATGGGCTGCAGCGGTTCGGTTGTGTTGCACGCGGCAAGCAGCGGCGCGCACAGCAGGAGGGGTACTATATAGGGCTTCATTGCCTTGACTTTCCGCGCACTTTCCGCCTTTCGAAATCAGTCGCACAATAAAGGCGGAAGGGCATCTATGAGTGTGGCTTCAAATCACTATATACAGATAATGACGGCGCGCTCGGCAGCAAGGTTTCCGTGCTGATTTACTTGACGACGCCGACGGTTTTCGAAGGAGTCGCATATGTTTACGATTGCCAGATCGATAGCTGCAGCGGGTTTTGGTCTCTTGTTGGCGGCCGGCGCCGCCATGCCGGCCGGTGCCATCACCATGCCGGCCCTGTCCGTGCCTGCAGCCGCACAGTCGGACATCATCCAGGTTCGCGATCACAGCCACGGCCATTGGCATCATCACAACCGTTGGGGCAGCGGCCATCGCTTGCACGGCGATGACAGTTACTACGACGATGATTCAGGCAGCGGCCTCCTGTTCAAATCTTTTGTGACCGGTACGCTGTTCAACAGGCAGGGCTCGCAGAGCTACTACGACGGTCATGCGCGCGACTGCGCAAGCCGCTATCGCTCTTACCGCGCCTCGGACAACACCTATCAGCCGAGCCACGGACCAAGACAGCTGTGCCGCTGAGCGGCAACTTTTTCTGAGCAGACCGCTACTTTTCGCTTGCGTCCGGAAACGCTAAACTCTAAACGAAACAAGCCGTTTCGGCAGGTCGGGGCGTAGCGCAGCCCGGTAGCGCACTTGACTGGGGGTCAAGGGGTCGCTGGTTCGAGTCCAGTCGCCCCGACCATTTATCTCTTTGAACTCCCAATCGAATTTCTGAAAATCAACTGCACCAGGATGTAGCCCGGCCGCTCCAGCGGCGGGCAAGACCTTCTGATATCATCTGGTCGCCCAGCGAGCGTCCAGCGCGCATGGCGATGCGTAGCTTGCCGCCATTGGGATCGTCGCGGCGGTTGCTGCCGGAAAGCACGAAGCTTCCATCGTTGAGAATGGCCTGCAGGCGCAGCTTTGCGGCCACGCCTCTCTGTTTCTCGCTCGGGCAGCGTGCGGTACCGGCGTCCGGCACATCGATATCGGCCAGCTGGATTCGGATGCCGTCTTGCCAGAAGGTATTGCCGTCAACAACGCAATTCGTTCCCGAACCGGCACCGCAAATCACGAAACGGCCGCCGGTCTGGGCTCGCGGGCTGGTTATGGGCCGCTCGACAGGTATTCTGGCGACCGGCATCGCCACGGGGATAGCGGCGGGCGGCACCGGCAGGCCAGATGTCGCGCGCGGTTCCGGAGTGATTGCCGCGGTTTTGATCTGTGGCTTTGCCGCCGGTACGGGCGCCTCCCGGGCCATTTGCGGCATGCCGGCGACCGCGCCGGCGTGGGCCAGCATCGACGGCATGTCCTTCCGGTGCTGATAGGCGTAGATGCCGGCGATCGTCGCCAGGCCGACAACGCCCCATAGCCACATCGAATTGCCCGCCTTGGACTGCGGCTTGCGCCGCGTGCGTCGTTTCGCTTTCGCCATGGTATCGTCCCTCAATTGCGAGAGGGATTATCGCCGCCATTTCTTACCGATCCGTTGGCTTCGGCGGAGATCATGAATTGCGATGGGGCAGGGCTACTTCCCAGCAGCTGCCGGCGGCTTCAGTTTCACCGACATCGTCACCTGTCCGTTGATGGAAAGTCTGGCGCCGCGATTGTCGAGGTTGTTGATGGAAGTGTTGCTTGACATGGCGCTGATCTCGCAGGCATCCGCGATGGTATCGAGCAGGGTGGCGCAGCTGCTCGCCGCAATCTTGTAGAAGGATTTCAAGGCCTTCTCCTGCTCTTCCTCGCTGTCGCCATCGGCTACCGGATAGGAAATAGATATTCCGGACTGAACTGTAATATATCCTTCCGGCGCCTGGCGGGGATTGCGCAGCGGCAGATTCGAAAAATTCTGCGCCAGCGCCGGCAGGGCTGTTGCCGCAAGTGCCAGGCCGAGAGCGGTAGAAATCAGAAATCTGGTCATCGTCGTGCCTCCGTTTTTTCCGCTTATCGCAGATGTGGATAAAGGCTTGGTGAGGCGCTGACTTAAAATTGTATCCTTGGCCAATTCCATTGCAGAACTTGCGAATCAGAAGTGCTCCGGGCTGAAAAGCTTCCTTGCCAAGCCTGTGGGCAAGGCGCATAGTCCCCTCCTGTCGTCGGGGATAAACGGGTGCCGACGAAGTGTTGCGTGCTTCTGCCCGACAGACGACGAGACGCGCAAATGCTGGACACTCCTATCCATCCACGAGATCTGCCGCTATTTTCAGACGATCTGGATCGCCTCGAGAAGGTGCTGGACACCGTCTGCAAGGATCGTGGCATGAGCCCCCGCAGCCCAGAAGCCGAGCGGCTCGGCGCGTTGATCATTCAGCTCTATCGCCAGGGCGTGAAGGACGACGCAAAGCTCATCGCGCTTGCACGGGCTTATTTCTGACGCAGGTGCGTTTTTTTGTGGTCGGAAATCTAATCGATTTAAGCTGATTTCACATAGCTGCAATGATGCTTTGTGCCTGTTCGAAGTGGACCGGCCTCCCTATATTTGCTGCGTTGCACAAAGAGATTCGATTTCTCGATGTCACTGATTCTCGAAAGGAACAGTGCGCGCCAGCCAGCAGCGGAAGAAAAACCGACCGTGGCTGGCGTGGATAGAAAGGTCCATGATGAATTTTAAAGTTCCGAGCCGGCTTCGCCGCTTGCTCGTTGATTCCGTCGAGCTGCCGCAGCTCAAATTCCCGATGACGCAGCCGCTGTCTCAGCCGTCGCGCCGTCGCGTTTCCACGCGCCCGTCGTCGCAGCGGTTGACGGAAGTTTTGTGGTTTGGCCGCAATCCTGGCAATCTGCGCATGCTCGAATATGTGCCGCCGGGTGTGAAGGCCCCGATGCCGCTCGTTGTCGTCCTGCACGGCTGCCATCAGAATGCCGAGGATTTCGATCGTGCGAGCGGCTGGACGGCGCTTGCCCGCGAGCATGGCTTTGCCGTGCTTTACGCCGAGCAGAAGGCATCGAACAATCCCAATCTCTGTTTCAACTGGTTTCGCCCGAGCCTGGTCACGCGCGATCGCGGCGAGCTCGGTTCTATCCGCGAAATGATCGATTTCAGCCGTCGCGTGCATTCGATCGACGATAGCAGGATTTTCGTCATGGGCCTGTCAGCCGGCGGCGCGCTGGCATCTGCATTGCTGGCGACCTATCCGGAACTCTTCGCCGCGGGCGCGATTATCGGCGGCCTGCCTTTCGGTGCTGCCCGGGATGCCATGTCTGCGCTTGACGTGATGAAGCGCGGCTCCAGCCGCCCGGCGGAAAAGTGGGGAGAGCTTGTTCGCGAAGTCTCTCCTGAAGCCGCGCGCTATCCGGTTGTCTCCATCTGGCACGGCGATGCCGATGACGTGGTGTCCTTCGCCAATGCGGAGGCATCTGTCGCGCAGTGGCTGGCCGCCCGCGAGCGTCCTCGAACCAAGGGCCGGCTGCGTCTTTTCGAAGGCGGCGAGCGGCGCGAATGGCGCGACGACTATGGTCATATGATCCTGGAGCTCGTCACGCTGACTGATTTCGGCCACGGCTTGCCCGTTGGCTCCGTCGTCGACGGCTGGGAACCGGCCAACGACACCGAGCGCTACATCCTGCCGGCTGCCCTGTCGGCGCCGGACGAGCTTGTCAAAAGCTGGAAGCTCACAGCTTAAGGCAGGTCTCGGAGGCAGCGATGCGCCTCAGAGATCAGTCGTCATTGGTGGCATTCAGGTTTTCCGGCCGGATGCCATCCCCCTCAGACCAATGCTTGAAGCGTATGCCGGGGCCACCCATGCCGTCGCTGCCGCCGGCAAGGAAAAGAACGCCGTGGTGCTCGAGGACGGAGCGAACCGCCGCAAGCGCTTTCATATCCGTCGAAGCGGCCTCGGCTTCCAGTGCCTCGATCGCCGAAACCGGGAGTTTGCTCTCGTTGGCAAGCGTCTCCGCCGTCAGTCCGAGCATGGCGCGCGCACCGCGCAATTGTGCTGAAGTAATCATGAGTTAAGTCTATCGCATCGGCTCGAAAAGCGGAACCGATTTCCAAGGAAAATCGCCAGCGGATTTAAAAGGCGGCGGCGCTCTTCCCGCGCTCTTCAACCGTATTGTCCAAAGTGGAATTGGCCACCAGTTCCAGCGGCGCCGGGGAAGGGTAGCCCAGCAGGTCGTGGTAGATTTTCTCGGTCTTGTCGGCCATGCCCGTGAGCGTATAGCCATCCTTGCGGCGGCGGGCTTCGGCAGTGAAGCTTGCAAGCAGCGCCGGATCGGCAAGGCGTGCCATTGCGGCCGCCAATGCTTCCGGATCGTCGCTGTTTGGCACGATATAGCCGTTCCTGCCATGCTCCAGCACGGTGCGCGCGCCGCCGACATCGGCGAGCAGCAGCGGCTTGCCGGCTGCTGCCGCCTCCAGCATCACATAGGACATCGCCTCATAGCGGCTTGGCATGACCACGGCGTCGAAGGCGTTGATGGCCGTCACACCGGGCACGCTGCCGTCTAGACGGGCACGATCTTCCAGCCCCGCGACCTTGATCATGTTGCCGACGCTTTCGGCCAGCTCGCCGATCCCGATCATCAAAAGATGGGCCTGCGGCACGTCCGCGGCGATGCGCGCGAACGCTTCGACCAGCCGCTCCGGCGCCTTCTGCCGGGTCATCCGGCCGACGAAACCGAAGAGCAGCGCGTCTTGCGGAATGCCGTAGCGCCTGCGAATGGCCGCGCGCTGGCTGAGAGGCGGTGCGCTGACGCCGTTGACGACGACGCGCAGGCATTTTTCCGGGATGCCGAGGGAGAGGGCGTGGTTATATTCATCCTGCGAAACGCAGACCAGACGGTCCGTCAGCAACGTGCCGAGAAGGCGTTCGATGCCGCCATAGATCAGGCGGCCCTTCGCACCGAGCGTCGGGTCCATGGTGCGGAAGGCATGCGGCGTGTAGAGAACGGGCACGTGCCGTCCAGGTAGCCGCAGCCGCGTCAGTGCGCCGGCCTTGGAGCTGTGGCCGTGGATCAGGTCGAAGGGCCCATGCGTGGCAGCGATCTTGCGGAGACGCCACCATGCCGTCAGATCCCAGGGGCCGGGAGCGCGTCGCATGGCGAGCGGTATGACACGGTCGAGGCCAATGTTTTCCAGCTCGGCGACAAAGGCGGGCTCGGCGCGAACAGGCGAATAGACGGCGGTGACGGAGTGACCGCGATGCTGCATCGCCCGGCAAAGATCGAGAAAATGCCGTCCGGAACCGCCGCCGCTCGGCTCGAGAACCTGCAGCAACGACAGGCGTTTGACGTTGGTGCGAATGTTCACGGGGCAGCTTCCCTTCTGTTCAGGTCGCGCTGATACTTCTGCTCCAGGGCGCCGCAGCCCCAGACGATGCCGATCAGCATGTAGAAATGGCGCCAGTGATCGGTGTCGATGACATTGCCGATACCGACATGGCCGAGAATGACGATCCAGGCGATCATCACGTAGGGCTGCCAGGGCCGTTCGCGCAGCAAGTTGCGGAAGCCGATATAGATGGTCCAGCAGATCATGCTGATCCACGTCACGAAGCCGATCCAGCCATATGTCGTCAGCGTCTTCAGCCAGGTATTGTGCTCGTCCTCGCGAAAGATCTGGCCGAAGACCAGCGGCCCGATGCCGAGCGGCCGCTCCATCGACATCATGAAGCCGATGCCGTGACGTTCGAAGCGGCCGAGATGCCCGCCGTCATAGCTCTGCACGAGTTGCAGGCGCGTCGAGAACAGGTCGCTGACCTGCGGAAACTGCAGCGCGACGACGAGCAGGACAACCATGAGAATGATTGCCGCCAGCGACATCACCAGGATGCGCAGCCGGAACGTATTGCTGCGATGCTTCAGCAACATGCAGAAGATCAGCATGACCGATGCAAAGGCGAAGAGGGCCCAGGCCGCGCGGGAGAAGGACAGGAAGATGCCGAAGGCAAGCACGAACAGGCAGATGCCCTTGATCGGTGCTTTCTTCAGATCGCCGATCAGAAGGCCGTGCATGAGATAGAGGCTTGGCGCCACCAGATAGGGGCCGAAGACGTTCGGGTCCTGGAAGGCGCCCATGGCACGGTCGTAGCGGGTGAAGATGTCGAAACCCGGAACGGCGTGGAAATAGCCGAGGATGCCGAGGCTGGCCGTGATCAGCGCCGCGACGACCCATGTATTGAAGATCAGCCTCAGCCGTCTTTCATTGTCTTCGGTAATGGCCGCATAGAAGACGGAACTCAGCGCGAGAAAGGTCGAGACGGCAATGTAGATCGGGCCGTCGAGATGGTTGCCTGCGGCAAGGTCGTGCATTTGCGTGATTGAAAGCATCCCGCCGACGTTGAAGGTCAGGAACAGGGCGAGGAGCGGCGCCACATTGCGCGATATCTTAAGCCCTAGAATGAACCAGGTGCCGATAAGAAAGGCCAGCCACAGTTCATAGGGTGCCGGCTCGGCGATGACGAAGCCCGAAAGGAACACGCCGATGGCGACGCTCGCCGTCCCGATCAGCCGCATGGCGGCAAGCTGCGGCTGCGCGACGCGGGGCGATGGCAGGTCGAGCGTGGTCAATAGGCGTTTTCCGTATTGAGCAGGCGGAACGGCGTCAGGAACAGGATCTTCAGATCGAAGAGCAGCGACCAATTCTCGATGTAGTAGAGATCGTAGGCCGTGCGGAACTTGATCTTGTCGTCGCTGTCGATCTCGCCGCGCCAGCCGTTGATCTGCGCCCAGCCTGTCACGCCCGGCTTGACGCGATGGCGTGCGAAATAGCCTTCGACGACGTCGGAATAGGTGCGATTGTGGCTGGCGGCAAGCACGGCATGCGGTCGTGGGCCAACGAGCGAGAGGCTGCCGAGCAAAACGTTGAAGAGCTGCGGCAGCTCGTCGATCGACGTCTTGCGAATGAAGCGTCCGACGGGAGTGACGCGCGGATCGTTCTTCGTCACGGCATTGCGTGCCGACGGATCGCTCATATGCGTGTACATCGAGCGGAACTTGAAGACGTTGATGATCTCGTTGTTGAAGCCGTGGCGCTTCTGCATGAAGAAGACCGGCCCCCTCGAGGTGACCTTGACTGCAATTGCCGCGCCGAGCATGACCGGCCAAAGCAAGGCAAGCGCGACCACGCTGAAGAAGATGTCGAAGATCCGTTTGGCGACGCCGTCCCAATCTCTGATCGGCTTGTTGAAGATGTCGAGCATCGGCACGGCGCCGACATGCGAGTAGGCGCGGGGACGGAAGCGCAGCTTGTTGGCGTGGGCCGCCAGACGAATGTCGACGGGCAGCACCCAAAGCATTTTCAGCAATTGCAGGATGCGATCCTCGGCGCTGATCGGCAGCGCGATGATCAGCATGTCGACGCGCACGAGCCGGGCGAAATCGACCAGTTCCGCCACGTTTCCAAGCTTCGGATAGCCGGCGACCATCACTGGCGAGCGCTTCTCGCCGCGGTCGTCGAAAATGCCGCAGATGCGGATGTCGTTATCGGGCTGATGTTCGAGCGCGCGGATGAGTTCCTTTGCCGGCTCGCCGCCACCGATGATCACTGCGCGCCGTTCCATGACGCCGTTACGGGCCCAATGACGGATGCCATAGGCAAAAAGCAGGCGGGCGACCAACAGGAAAGCTGCGCCGGCCGCGAGCCATAGGCCGAGAAGAGGGTACGAGTAGATATTGCCGATATCGAACGGCAGAAGGGCGATGACCATGACCGCGAAGGCTGCGACCCACGATCCGAGAATCCGGTGCAGAAAGCGGTGCGGCGAGCGCAGGACCGGGATCTGATAGGCATCCGAAATCTGCAGAAAGACGATGGCAAGGCCACTGAGGGCAACGGTCACCAAGGCTTTCGACACGAAGGGATGATTGTCTGTCGTCCCGAAGAAGAGGATCGCCAGCCCGAATGCGAGCTGCGACAGAAGTTCGAACAATCGGTATTGTCCGACGATGATTGCCGGAGACTGGTTGGTTTCGCGAAGCTGTTCGGCGATCTGCCGGGCATAGGCATTCATGCCGTCCGGGCGCTCGCTGTTGACCTCTCCGATGTCGCGCGTGCGGATTTCAGAAACCTGCTTGCGAAGATTGTCCAAGTTAAATTGCTCGGACTTTTCACTTGTGTTCATGGCAATTTATCCGGTCGTTACCGGAAAATGGCTATCAGAAATCAGCTAAGAAACACTTACAACACTTGCTGGTATTCTAACCGTCGTTGTCCAGGCCAAGTATATTTTGATACAGCTGCAAAGTATCCCGTGCCATGACCGAGGCGGAAAAATTGGACCGGATCGTCCCTATATCTGGCATGTTGCGCGCGCCCCAGTGAAGCTCCGTGATCGCTTCGGCCATGATGCGCGAGAGATCGTCGGCATCCTCCGGCTTGGCGAGGGCAGGGCTGTTTTCGCCGAGCGCTTCCGCAACGCCGCCGACGCGGGAGGCGATGACGGTCTTTCCGGCGGCGAGCGCCTCCAGAACGATATAGGGCATCGCCTCGGCGCGCGAGGGAACGATGACGTTCTGCGACACAGTAAAGGCTTCCTGCACGCGCATGGCGGGCAACATGCCAATACGATGGCCAAGGCCGCGTTCGACCATCATCCGGTGATATTTGTCCCTGTCCGGTCCGTCGCCGATCATCAGTGCCGAGAGCGGCCTGCCGATCCGTCGTTCCGTTCTTGCAAAAGCGTCCACAAACAGATCGGGACCTTTGAGGTCCCGGAGCATGCCGATATAGACGAAATGCACGGAGTCTGATCGCGTCGGCACGGTTCGGAAATCCCTTTCGCTGATGCCATTGTAGATCATCATCGAGCGGGTACGCGGCTTGCCGATCTTGCGTTCATAGGTGCGGCGTTCGAAATCGCAAATGAAGATCAGGCCGTCGGTCAGAAACTCCAGCATCCGTTCCAGGCTATGCACCAGCATACCCTGGAGCGAACGGCGCGGGAAATGCAGGCTTCCGCCATGCGCTGTATAGAGGCGGGCTACGCGATACCTGTTGACCCGCAGGATTGAGCCGAGAACGCGCGCAAGCAGGCCGCCTTTGGCGCCATGCCCGTGCAGCACATCCGGCCGCAAACTCTTGATTTCCTTGTAACTGCTCCAGAGAGTACCGACATCCCAAAGGGTGATTTGCCGCCGGATCGGCAGGCGGATGATGCCGAGCGCCAAGAAGGGCGCGATATCGTCGAACAGACGATCCTCATGCGCGCCGCCCGTCAGGCTGTCGCAAAGAATACCGACCTCGTGGCCTGCCTTGCTCTGTTCCTCCGCCAAATCCCGGACATGACGGAAGACTCCGCCGACCGGCGATCTGAAGCAGTGAAGGATACGAAGTGGTCTGGCCATGAGCGGACGCGGTTAGAACAACCGCTCTCTGACGTAGATGGTGTCGCCTGCCAGTACCGGATCGGAAATGCCGACCCGTCCCGTCATGACATGACCGTTGATCTTGCGGGTGACATCGGCATTGGATTGGTTGGCTCTGCTGCTGAAGCCGCCCGCAACAGCGATCGCGTTCTGGACCGTCATGCCCGGCACGTAGGAATATTGGCCGGGCTGCCCGACTTCACCCATGATATAGACCGAGCGATAACGGTCGATGTCTATGGTGACGTCGGGGTCGCGGATATATCCCTGCCGAAGCTTCTGCGCGATCTGGCCGGAAAGCTGCTGCAGGGTCCGGCCGCGGGCAGCGACCTGACCGATCAATGGGAAGGCAATGTAGCCGGCCTGATCAACCGTATAGGTATTGGTCAGCCCGGTCTGGTCGAACACCGTCACGCGCAAGCGGTCGCCGCTGTCAAGCGTATAGGGCTGGATCGTGGCTTCGCTGAAGGCTTTGGGCGCCGGCTGATAGGTGTTGCAGCCGGTGAGCGCGGCGCTCACGGCAGCCATGCCGAGTGCAAGGACAATCTTTGACTTTGCGAAGGGCATTTCGCGCTCATTAGAAAGGGAAAAGACTAGCGTCGTTATCAATCCGTTAGGGTTAACGGTCGGTAAATAGCAAAGGAAATTCCAGGAAAAAATTAGCGATGCCAAAAATAATGCTGGCGAAATACTATTAACGCTTGGGTTACCATAGTCGTTTACGCTTAATTTTGGCTTTCTATTATGGAGTTTTTGCCTATGTCCGGTGTCAACAACACCCAGCAGGATGTGGACATCGATCTCGCTCAGCTCTTTCGCGCGGTGTGGCAACGGCGGGTGCGCGTCATTGCCATCACGCTGGTTGGCGCGTGTGCGGCATTTGCGATTGCCAAGGTGATGTCGCCGGAATATCGTAGCGAGGCTCGCATCCTGATCGAACAGCGCGCGCCGGCCTTTGCGGCAACGACATCCGGGAATGACGCCGGCGCCGGCCCATTGCTGGACGAATTGAATATTGCCAGCCAGGTGCAGATATTGCAGTCGGCGGATCTGGTCAAGCAGGTCATCACCAATCTCAAGCTCTACGACCGCCCTGAATTTGCCGCCGGCAACAACGACTCCGCGCTCTCGGATATTCTGATCAAGCTGCATCTTAAGCGGGCGGTCGCCGACAAGGCCCCGGAAGAGCGGATGCTGGACGCCTTCAACAGCCGGCTGCAGGTCTATCAGATCAACAGCTCGCGCGTGATCGGCATCAGCTTCACCTCCCGCAACCCGGATCTGGCCGCCAGCGTGCCGAACGCCATGGCGCAGGTGTATCTGTCCATGCAGAGCGGCGCCAAGCTTGATTCCAACAGCGAGGCGACGCGCTGGCTCGAGCCGGAGATCGCCAAGCTGCGCGATAAGGTCAGCGAGGCTGAAAAGAAGGTCGCGGACTACCGCTCCGCCAACGGCCTTCTCCAGACCAGCCAGAACAACAATTTCGCCACGCAGCAGCTCGCGGATATCTCCACACAGCTGGCGCAGGTTCGTGGTGACAGAGCCAATGCCGAGGCTCGGGCGCAGGCGGTGCGCAGCGCGTTGTCCAGTGGCCGTTCCACCGATACGCTCGCCGATGTCGCGGGGTCGCAGACCATCCAGCGGCTGAAGGCGACCCAGTCGAGCCTGGAGTCGCAGATTTCGGATCTGTCGACGACATTGATGGATGGGCATCCGCGGCTGAAGAGCCTGCGGGCACAGCTCGCCGATATTCGCCAGCAGATCGACCGCGAGACCCAGAGGATTCTGGCAAGCATAGAGAACGAGACCAAGGTCGCGCAGCTGCGCGAGCAGCAGCTCCTGGCGCAATCGAACACCCTGAAGGCCGACAGCGCCCGGGCAGGGGAGGACGAAGTCGGCCTCAATGCGCTGGAGCGTGAAGCCACCGCCGAGCGGCAATTGCTCGAAACCTATCTCGCCCGCTATCGCGAGGCGGCCTCCCGTGTCGACAAGAATTCCAGCCCTGCCGATGCACGTATCGTGTCAACGGCCGTCGAGCCGGTCGATCCGTCTTTCCCGAAAGTTGGCCCGATCGTCGTCGTCGCCACGCTTGCCACCTTCATCCTCACTGCCATTGTCATCATGCTCGCGGAGTTGTTCAGCGGACGCGCACTGCGCCCGGTCGGAACTTCCCGCAAGGAGGACGCCGTACCGGGTGCAGCAGAGCGCGCTCAACCCGTCAGCGAGCCGGCTCCGGTTCGGACTGTTGCCCAGGCCATCAATGTCGAGGCGCCGGCAAGCATGCTCTCGGTTCCGGCAGAGGAGCCTCCTGTCGCGGCCGCTACAATTGTTTCGGAGGCTGCAATTGCGCCTGCCGCCGCAACCGCTACCGAGAATGCCATCGCTGCGGAGCATGAAGCCGAGCATCCTGTTCATGCGGAAGAGGAAGATGAGGATTTCTCCATCCAGTCCGTCGCTGACTATCTGATCGACAGCGGCTCGCGGTTGGCCATCGCCATATCTCCGACCGGTGACAATGGTTCGACGGCAACCGTCATGCTGGCTCGAACCATTGCCGATGCGGGAAGCCGCATCGTGCTGGTCGACATGACCGGCACCGGATGTCCCTCTCGGCTTATGGCCGAGCATGATGAGCTCCCCGGCGTCACCGACCTGCTATGCGGCGAGGCAGCCTTTGCGGATACGATCCATCCGGATCGCCTGTCGGATGCCCATCTCGTGCCGCAGGGCATGAGCGATCTTGCCCGCGCGATGCGCGGTGCCGACCGCCTGTCGCTGATCCTCGATGCGCTCGGTTCGGCCTATGACATCGTGCTTGTCGAATGTGGCGCGGCCGAGGTCTCCGGCGTCGCGCGGTTGACGCGCAGCAAGGACACCGAGATCGTCCTGTCGATGCCGGAGCCGGATGAGACCCAGTTCGTCGCAGCCATGACGGAATTCCAGAAGGCAGGCTATGAGCACATCATCCTGATGTCCGGCTGGCGCGAGGAGCACGATCCGGATACGCGTCGCGACGCAGCTTGATCAATCGCCGTCCCCGCCACCGTCGCCAGTGTCCGCCGTTGCTGTGTCGCCGCCTTGGCGCGCCCGCAGTCGCTGGATGAAGGAATAGAGCTTTCGATTGGACTTGATCGCGGTCTTGGTGCGCGTGATGCCCCGTTGCGTCATTGCCGCCAGATGGCCCAAGCCCGAGATCGGCAAGAACAGATCGTGTTGCACCGTTTCCATCGGGCACCAGGATCGCTTGTAGGTCTGGTTGCCGATGCCGAAATCGAAAAGAGCGACGCCTTCGCGATGCAGTCGTTCGATCATCAGCCAGAACAGCAATTCGCCTGGGCTTGCCTCCGCGACCAGAGCTTCATCGATGGAAGCAAACTGGCAGATGACGTGGTCTCCCTTGCGCGACAGCGCGGCGATTGCCGGAATATGGCCTTGATGCTCGCCCTTCAGCCGCAGGGCATGCATCTGCAGCGTCGCATCGCGACTGCCCGGTTCGCGCCGGTCTAGCATCGCGTAGAGCGCCGCCTTGATCCGGGCGTCCTTGAAGGCGTTGGGCAAACCGGCTTCCTTGAAGCGGATCGCTTTCTGCCGGAAGAAAAGATCGAGAAGGGCGCGCTGCTCCTCGCCGTCCGCGATCACATGCTCATAGCCGCCTTTGGCATCGAGAATTCTGCTTTGATGCTTGAACTTCTTGCGCCGGCGCTTGGCATTCACCTGCTTCAGACTTGTTTCGAAACTGCCGAGAAACGGCATCTGAAAGGCATGGTTCTGGTTTTCGATCGAGGTCAGCGATGCAAGCGGGCTTTCGCGGCCGCGCCATTCGAGCGGGATATTGCGCAGGATAACGACGTCGGCCTTGCCGCGCAGAGCAGCCGCAATCGCGTTTGCCTGAAGGGGCGCTAGCCTTCCGCTTGCCAGGAATCGGGGCGAAAACAGGCCGGTATTGATATTGTTGTGATGGCCTCCGATGAATTCGGCTCGCCTTATTCCGCGGCTGCGGATGATCTCAAGCGGCAGTATGAAGGCGGTTTCGTCTCCGATGGAGCCGCGGACGATGACGAGAGGACGTTCGAAATTCTCCGCCCAGGCGGCACACCAGTCGTAACTCTGGTGCAGCGAGGAGAGATCGTCCTGTTCCAGCGCCCGCCATGCGGCTTCGAGCGGTGCCATTCTGTCGAAGATTTCGACCCTTAGTTGATCGGAGGCGTTACGTGGCAGCCCGATGGGCGCGGTGCGTTCATCCGCAGCTTCGGCGGCGATGCGGGTGATGTCTCGCGTCTGGGTCTGCATCCGATCTCTCCGCTGTGGCGGCATTCGAGCACAGTCTGGCGCGAAACGGCTTATTTTGGCTTAATATGGGACATTCGCGCCGGATAAGGCGGTATCAGGGTTAGTCTTGTGTAAATCGCGCCGCGGAAGCCCTCATTGCGGGCGTGGTCCGGCCATCCACTTGATGATGCCCATCGCCGGCAATACCCAGATGATGCCGCTGAAAAAGAAATACAGGAAATGCACCCAGCCGGGTTGATCTGCAAGCGTTCGCACTGCAACGATCATGGCAACGATCGCATAGATTGCAACCAGCAGCACGAGCAGGATCATGCCAATGAATTTGCGCAGGCGAAGGGGCACGGGGTTTTCTCCTCATTATAACGACATGCCGCGACGGCATGCCGCAAACTCCCGGGACTTGTTTTGCACGGCCCTATCGGGCAAATCAACAGCCTGATCGAAGGGAGAAGCCATGGCTGCCACTAATTTTACGACCGAACAGGCTATTTTGAAGGAAGTGGCTCGTCAGGACCGAAATCGCCGCGCCATCCGCATCTGGCTTGCCTGCGTGCTTCTGGTTCTCTTCGGCCTCGTGCTGGTGGGCGGCGCCACGCGCCTCACCAATTCCGGCCTGTCGATCACGCAATGGCAGCCGATCCACGGCGTCATCCCGCCGTTGAATGCGCAGGAGTGGCAGGACGAGTTCGATCTCTACAAGCGCATTCCGCAATTCCAGATCATGAACAAGGACATGACGGTCGAGGAGTTCAAGGGCATCTTCTGGTGGGAATGGGCGCATCGTCTGCTTGCCCGCACCATCGGCGTCATCTTCGGCGTGCCGCTGCTGTTCTTCGTCCTGACGGGCCGCGTCGAGCGCAAGCTCTGGCTGCCCTTGGCGGGCATTTTCCTGCTGGGAGGTCTCCAGGGCGCGATCGGCTGGTGGATGGTCTCCTCAGGCCTGGAAGCGCGCACGGACGTCAGCCAGTACCGCCTTGCCACCCATCTTGTGACTGCCTGTCTGATCTTTGCCGCCTGCATGTGGTTCATGCGTGCCCTGTCGCCACATTCGAACGAACCGCCGCCGACACGCTATTCGGCGAAACTCGCCGGCTTGATCGCTTTCATGGCGCTGTTCCAGATCTATCTCGGCGCTCTCGTCGCAGGTCTCGACGCCGGTCTCAGCTACAATACCTGGCCGCTGATGGATGGCGCCGTTGTGCCGAGCGATCTTTTCATACAATCGCCGGCCTGGATCAATTTCTTCGAGAATCCGAAGACGGTCCAGTTCGTCCATCGCCTCGGCGCCTACGCGATCTTCATCGTCGTTGCCATCAACATGATCGTCTCGCTGCGCGCGGCCCCGCAGACGACGCATGCGCGCCGTTCCGTCGTGCTGTTCGTGCTCGTGCTGATCCAGGCAATCCTCGGCATTTCGACGCTGCTGCTGCATGTGCCGCTGGACCTCGCTCTGGCGCATCAAGGCGGTGCGCTGGTGGTCTTCGGCTTCGCGATTGCCAATTGGCGCGGCTTCTATGGTGAACTGCCGCGCCAGACGTCGATCGTGGTTAGAGATTGAGGCGCATGGCGCCTCGATCCTTCAGGGCAGTTGCGGGAAAGTACGGAGCGATTTTCCGTCAGGAATGGCGTGACGACAAAAGGTTCTAGCGCGAGGAGGCGACGCTTGCCGCCGACGACACCCGCGAGACGACTTTCAGGCGCTTGATTTCACCGCGTCTGAAGGCAGCCAGGAAGCGGTTGTAATCCTTGAAGACCACGCAGCCATTCGATTCGCCACGACCGCCTCTGAGCATGTACGTGTGCGCCAGCAAGCCATCGCGGCCATAGACGCGGGCACCGTTTGCCGGTGTCAGGCGCAGAGCCTGTACGCCATGGAACAGGCTTTCCCTATAGGTCAGGTTATAGGTTTCAGGCGGCGTCGGGCCGGTGTTCTTCCGGTCGACATAGCGGGGATTATCTCGCATGTGGCCGAGGCCAGAATGAGCCTCAAGGCGCTCGCCGCTCGGCAGATAGACCGTCTTTGCCTCGATATCGTAGATCGCCGTGCCCGCACCGGGGCTGATCGCAGCAAACGGGTTGATGAACGGCTTGGTCTTGCGAACGGAACTATCGTCCGGATCGGCATAGGCCATCAGACGCGACGGCGGCTGGGTCGTGCTGGCATCGTTGCCGGTTGCCTTGGCGATAGCGCTTGTGGCACTCGCGCGCTGCACGACCGTTTCGCGGGCAGGGCGCGCCATCGGAATGACATTCAGAACTGCTTCGGCGACGGCAATGTCCGCGTCCTTGGCAGGCACCGGCCTGGCTTCAATAATGGTGGGCAGGCTTATTTCGGGCGCTAACGAGGCGACTGCCACGGGCTCTTCGGTCGCCTTGACCGGGCCTGCAGCCGGCATAAGAGCGGCCATGTATTTCGCCTGGTTGAACGATTGCACGGCTGTTGCGAAGTTTATGGCGATCACCTTGCGGAGATGATCGACCCGCTCCGGCGGCGCTGCGGCCACTTCGACGCGGCCGCTCTTGATGCTTGCCGCCGCATCCTGCGCCTGCTTCATCTCGGAGGTCTGCTGTGCAAGCGCGTAGGCCAGTTGCAGGCGAACCCCATCCGTGCTGTCGGCTTTCGTTCGAACCTCCGCCTCGGCGGCGCTGCCGAAGCGGCTTTGTCCGTGAAGCGAATTCGTCTGGCTGGCGAAGCGGGCGGGGCGCATCGCCGGATTTTGCGGAACGATGAATGCCGATGCGCGCGGCACCAGGAAGCCGTCCGCCGATGTTCCCGCGCCTGGAAGCGACAGCACCATCGACTGCGTCGTTATCAGGGTCGCAGCGACCCAGGCGAAAGCCGCCACCGCAACCCCGGTTGCCAGGGTGCTGGGACGGATGTTGAAGGATTTTTTTGATCGCGAGGCGTAGCCGGAGCGCGAATTGAAGTTACCGAACGTCCCGGTCGCAAACGCCATGATACTCGTCATCCAAACTACACAGACACTAAGCCGGCTCAAAGACGCACACACGCACTGACGCGAAAGCCGCGCCGGGTCGCCAAGTTGCCGACTGTCTGGAAGCATGCCGAATTATGGTAACCAATTCCTTTACGATGGCTCATTCTTGGATATTCATTGAAAAAAGGGATAGCTTTTAACGCCCCACTCATCCGGTCAGCGAAGCCGTTACAGAGGAAATCCGGCCGACAATTGGTCCCGGAGCCTCACGGTGGATCACTTTTCCGTGTAGCTTCGGCTAATTTAGAGCAGCGGCAAAAATATGGCCGGGAGCAATTGCAGAGTCGAAATCGCATAAAACTCCTTACTGCCATGAAAAAGCCCGGCCTGATCGATCCCATAATGGAATGAACGAGCCGGGCCTATCAGGCTTCAATTTGCGTCAGGCAATTAAGCGCTTAGCATCAAATCCATGTTCTGCACGGCGGCGCCCGAGGCGCCCTTGCCGAGGTTGTCGAGCAACGCAACGAGATTGACTTGTGCAGCGCCCGGCGTGCCGAAGACGAACAGCTTCATCGTGTCCTTGCCGGCAAGCTCCACGGCGTTGACGCGGGGCAGGGTGCGGCTCTCTTCGAGCGAAACGACCTGAACGATATCCTGGCCGGCATAATGGCCGACGAGCGCGGCGTGAATACTCTCCAACGTTGCGCCTTCCGCCAGATCGCCGAGATGCAGCGGCACCTGCACGATCATGCCTTGCGGGAAGCGGCCGACGGACGGCGAGAAGATCGGCGCACGCTCCAGCAGGCCATGCGTCGTCATCTCGGGCACGTGCTTGTGGGTCAGCGGCAGGCCGTAGAGGAAATGCGGCGCGGTGATCGCATCCGGATGATCCGGGTTTTCCATCTGGGCAATCATCTGCTTGCCGCCGCCGGTATAGCCGGACACGGCATTGACGGTGACGGGATAGCCGACCGGGAGGATGCCGGCGGCGCGCAGCGGCCGGATGAGGCCGATCGCACCCGTCGGATAGCAGCCGGGATTGGCAACGAAGCGTGCCGCCTTGATCTTGTTGCTCTGGTTGCCATCCATCTCCGCAAAACCATAGGCCCAGTCCGGATGGACGCGGAAGGCGGTGGAGGTGTCGATGACGCGGACATTGTTGTTGCCCGCCACCATCTTCACCGCTTCCTTCGACGCGTCGTCGGGCAGGCAGAGAATGGAGATATCGGCGCTGTTCAGCATGTCCTCGCGCATGGCGGCATTGCGCCGCTCGGCTTCCGGAATGGACAGCAGCTCGACATCGCGGCGGTCGGCCATGCGCGTGCGGATCTGCAAGCCCGTGGTTCCGTGTTCGCCATCGATGAAGATCTTCGGTGCCATCTTATTCCTGCTCTTTCAATAGGTTGAGGGTGTTTCCGGACTCAGTTTGCCATGTCGTTGATTCATTTTCATAACAGCCGCTTCGGAAGCGACAGGACAGCCTTGGGAAGCTGTCGTGCCTGTCACGAAATCTTGTCTCAGCGGCCGCTCGCACGTCGTTCGGCGTGGAGACCGAGCATATACATCGCCACGGTCGCCCCCGCAATGGCGGTGATGTCGGCGTGGTCATAGGCGGGGGAGACTTCGACGACATCGGCGCCCCGAATATCGAGCTGATGCAGCCTTTGCAGCACCGAGAGGATCTTGGCGCTTGAAGGGCCGCCTGCGACCGGCGTTCCCGTGCCCGGCGCATGGGCCGGATCGAGACAATCGATATCGAAGGTCAGGTAGGTAGGGGCACCCTTGGTATGGGAGATGATCGTCGAGGCGATATCGCCGGCACTCATGTCCTCGACCTGATGGCCATGAATAATGTGGATGCCGAAATCGTCGGGCGCATGTGTGCGGATACCGATCTGGATGGAGCGGTCCGGGTCGATCAGCCCGTCGCGCACAGCGCGGGCGACGAAGGAGCCGTGGTCGATGCGCCGGCCGTCATCGAACCAGGTATCCTGATGAGCGTCGAACTGGACGAGCGCCAGCGGCCCATGCTTGGCGACATGGGCCTTCAAGAGCGGCCAGGTGATGAAGTGATCGCCGCCGAGCGTTAGCATGAAGGCGCCGCTGTCGAGGATCGCCGTCGCCTGGCGTTCGATGGCGTCAGGCGTGTCCTGATGATTGCCGTAGTCGAGCAGGCAGTCGCCATAGTCGATGACGGCCATCTCGGCAAAAAGATCGCGATTGAAGGGATATTGCGGGTCGTTGTCGAAGATTGCCGACGCGCGGCGGATCGCTTGCGGCCCGAAACGCGTCCCAGGGCGGTTGGAGGTCGCAGCGTCGAAGGGGATGCCCCACACGACGGCGTCGACACCCTCAAGCGATTTCGTAAACCGGCGGCGCATGAAGGAAAGCGCGCCGGCAAACGTGGGATCGCTCGCGGCCGAGGTCAGGCTGGTCGCGGTGAAGGCGTGATCAATCGACGTGCTCGGCAAGGGCGTCTCCTTTGTCCACCTGAAAGTCATAGGCCCGTTCTAC
Source organism: Martinezella tropici (assembly GCA_000799755.1). Classification (GTDB taxonomy): domain Bacteria; phylum Pseudomonadota; class Alphaproteobacteria; order Rhizobiales; family Rhizobiaceae; genus Rhizobium; species Rhizobium tropici_A. The sequence continues at coordinate 140,335 of JUHI01000001.1, read as the reverse complement.
CCGTCCTATGCGAACCTTGTATTGCTCATACCAGCGTTCGCGCCCGAGTTTTTGGGCCGCCAGATGGGCGACGACGTTCTTCCAGGCGCGAATGCTTTCCTCGTCCCGCCAGAAGGAGTTGGTGACGCCGAAACCGTCAGCGCCTCTTGCGCTTTCAAGCCCGAGACAGCCGTCCTGTGCCAGCGCCATTTCCTCCATGCGCTCGCCCATGGCGCCATAGCCATTGTCGCCGGCCGTGCGAACTGAGGCGAAGGAGACGATGTAGTAGGGCGGCTCGGGAGTGGCCGCAAAGCGGGATGCCTTGTTGGTGCTCATGGCGTGCCTCATAGGATGAAACGAAATTCCGTTATGTGAATCACGGATGGGTTTTGCTCGATGCTTATTTGCCCGATCTGGCGGTGCATTCATATGCCTTTTTCACGCAAGCGATCTGCGGCGTCGAGCAATCAGCCTGCCCATCGGTCACGACACAATAGGAGCAACTGTCGTTGAATTGGCGACAGTCCGGGTTTGCCTGGAGAAAATCCTTCATGCTCTGCATATCCGCGACCTTGTCGGCTGGCGGAACTGGCTGGGCATCGTCACACAGAACGGGTGCGGCGCTGGCGATCAAAAACAGAAGCGAAAAGATGAATCCACGCATTGAACTCTCCCGATGCTTGTATCAGGACTTTGCCACAAAATGCGCCGCTTGCCTTGGCGGATGTGCATCTTTCCCATGCCGCCAAAAGAAAAAGGCCGGGAAAACCCGGCCTTTCCAAAAATCCGATCTCGGATAAGCGATTAACGCTTGGAGAACTGGAACGAACGACGTGCCTTTGCACGGCCGTACTTCTTACGTTCAACAACGCGGCTGTCGCGGGTCAGGAAGCCACCCTTCTTCAGGACCGAGCGCAGGCCCGGTTCGAAGTAGGTGATAGCCTTGGACAGACCGTGACGAACGGCACCGGCCTGGCCGGAAAGACCGCCGCCGGCGACTGTTGCGATGATGTCGAACTGGCCGTCACGGGCAGCTGCGACAATCGGCTGACGCAGGATCATCTGCAGCACCGGACGGGCGAAATAAGCCGTGTAGTCCTTGCCGTTGACGATGATCTTGCCGGAGCCGGCCTTGACCCATACGCGGGCAACGGCGTCCTTGCGCTTGCCGGTCGCGTAGGAGCGGCCGAGCGAATCGACCTTGCGGACGTGAGCCGGAGCAGCAGCTGCTTCCGATACCGTGCCGAGATCCTTCAGGGAAGAGAGATCAGCCATTATCAGGCGCTCCTTACGTTCTTCTTGTTCAGCTTTGCGACGTCGAGGACGACCGGCTGCTGGGCTTCGTGGGGATGGTTGGAGCCGGCGTAGACGCGCAGGTTCTTCATCTGGCGACGGCCGAGCGGACCGCGGGGAACCATGCGCTCGACGGCCTTCTCAACGACGCGCTCCGGGAAGCGGCCTTCGATGATCTGGCGAGCCGTACGCTCCTTGATGCCGCCGGCATAACCGGTGTGCCAGTAGTAAACCTTGTCTTCGTACTTCTTGCCGGTGAAGACGACCTTGTCGGCATTGATGACGATGACGTTGTCGCCGTCGTCGACGTGTGGGGTGAAGGTAGCCTTATGCTTGCCGCGCAGACGCATTGCGATGATAGAAGCGAGACGGCCAACGACAAGCCCTTCGGCGTCGATGAGAACCCACTTCTTCTCCACCTCTGCAGGCTTCTGGGAGAAGGTTGCCATGTTGCATACTCTCTTTTTGGACCCTTGGCCCGAAGGCGTCTGGGCGTTTCTTGTTGCTTGGTTTGGCGTGCTAGATGCATGCCAAAAAGAAAGCAGCCCGGAAAGGCTGCGATCTGCGGCGGCTTATAGAGGGAATGAGCGACATGGTCAATATCGACGCACCGAGCGATCGTAAAAATTATGAAGTAAAATCAATAAGTTGAGCATGTGGTATAATAAAACCACACAATTTGTCATCAACCAAGCCGCAAAACCAACACTCCGGCAGCAATAATGCCGCCGGCAATATAGCGCCAGATGCTGGACCGCTCCTTCAGGACGACGACGGATATCACCAAGGCAAAGAGGATCGAAGTTTCGCGCAAGGCGGCAACCATGGCGACCGGCGCCTTGGTCATCGCCCACAATGCCAGTCCGTAGGACGCGATCGAGCCGCCGCCGCCGATGAGCCCGCGCCACCAGTTATAACGGACATGGGCGGCGACGGCATTGACGCCGCGCTGTGAGATCGCCCAGGCGAACAGAAGGACAGGGGGCAGCAGCGCCATCCATAGCGTATAGGAAATGGAATTGCCCGAAATCCGCGCACCGATGCCGTCGACATAGGTGTAGGTCGCGATGACGACGGCATTGGTAAGGGCGAGAACGATTGCCCGGCGGCTGCCCTTTCGCGCCTCGAAGGCGAGCGTCAATATGCCCGCGCAGATGGTCATGGTGCCGATCAGTGCGCCGCCCGACAATGTTTCCTTCAGGACAAAGCTGCTCGTGGAGACGATTATGAGCGGTGCGACGCCGCGCATCAGCGGATAGACAAGCCCGATATCCCCGGCGCGATAGGCGCCGGCAACAAGCTGGAAATAGGCGAACTGCAGGATGGCCGAAGCGCCGATGAACGGCCAGGCCCCGGAGGCCGGCAGTGGCAGGAACGGCAGCAAAGGCAGTGCCGCGACCGCGCCGCCAGCCGAAACGAGTGCCGCATCGAGCGACTTATCGGTCCCGGCCTTGATGATCGCGTTCCACGTCGCATGCAACAGGGCGCCGAAAAGAACGAGCGCGATAACGTCAAGGGACACGGAAGACCTCGGAAAATGGCAGACGGGACGGCAATGCTTGGTATTTTGTGGGAGTGAGGCCCCATATGATCCGCAATACATCGAAAAGCAACGAAATATCGGCCATTATGAAGGCTTGTTGGGCTTGAGAGTGGCAGCCGCGGGTGTCTGGTCAAATGTTCTTGCTACGTTCCAGGGCGTCCTTTCTGACATTATAAATAACTAATTTATCGGAGTATGAAGCGCGAACAAATATCGCATGTCCTGTGAACGCGGGAGTAGCATTAGACACTTCTTACATAAAAACGACAGAAGGCGATGGCGCCAGCGTCGCCATATGTTGCCACTAGCAGCCCGATATCTGAGAAACCCGATGAAAACCCTCGCGACGATCTCTCTTGCGCAGGTGAATGTGATGGATAATTCTTCAGGCGGTGAAAATTATTACAGTTAACGCCGGTCGTGGTGGATAAAAAACGTATTAAAAATTACCTATATCTTAAGTATAGAATCAGAAGGCCGAAAAATCGTGGGGTATATCATTGCGGGAATACAAAAATTATTCTGTGGGAAAATTATGAAATAGCATATGTTTCGTGTTCACAATCGGTTCTCGTTTGAATTCATTGTGCATGCGATCTTTCTAATTTATATGTGAATAAATAGCGAACAAAGATTGCATTTCACGAGAACGCAACTCCGGAGCATCGGAGAAATCTTTGAAAGCGCTTTGAAGACCGGCTGAAGGACAGGCACGCAATGATGCGTTCACGGCCGCTTTGCCGAAAGCGAACCGTAGCTGGGACAATCAATGGTCGCATCGGACTAGTGAGTCGTCCACCACATCCAGCCGTAGCGCATTGTGCTCAGCGTCGGAAAATCAAATCATCGTCATCGAGGTCGGTCGTCGGCCGGCATATGTAGACCGGGCAGGAGGCGCGGTCTTTTGTGGGAAGATAGTCCTGCGAGGCGTAGTAGCCGAGATCGCATGCGCCGCTGTCCGCGACATAGCGGTCATAGAGCGTCATGTTCGGCGTTCTTCTGGCCGGGTAGCGCATGATGACGGCGCGCTCGCGGTTGATGACGGCCCTGGCCTCGGCGCAGGTCATGGACATTGAATTATATCGCGAAATGGCCAGCGCCGGCGTCGCCGCCGATGTGATGAGCAGGCCGAGCAGGATGAATTTTTTCATCTGAGTAATCCTCCCTGAAGTTGTTATAATACGGTATATACGTGGAGGCCGCGGTCGCGGTTTCCATAGTTGTGACAAATGCAGGTGTGATCGAGGTGGGAGGCTTCGTGATGAACCACGATAGTTATGACGATTCATATATAGCCGATATCCTCTTGTCCGTAAGGACCATTGCGCTCGTCGGCGCTTCGCCCAATCCTGCGCGCCCGAGCAACGGTGTGATGGCCTATCTCCTGAACAGGGGCTATCGCGTGATCCCCATCAATCCCGGACAAGCCGGCAAGGAAATTCTGGGGCAATGGGTCTATGCGCGCCTGGCGGATATTCCCGAGCCCGTCGATATGGTCGACGTTTTCCGGGCGCCGGAATATCTCCGGTCGGTCGTGGAGGAGACGATCATGATCGAGCCTCGGCCGCCGGTCATATGGGGCCAGCTCGGTGTGCGCGACGATGCCGCCGCCGCAAGAGCCGAAGCCGCGGGCGTGAGGGTCATCATGGACCGCTGCCCGGCGATCGAATATCCGCGTCTGGTCGCCTGATCCGAGATCGAGCGCGACGACGCGGTCCGGCCGTTTATCGCGCGATCTCACTGAAAGATGGCAAGTTTTTTCCGTGAGCCGGGACGCACGGCAAAGTTCGCGGTTAACTTTCACATGTCAGGCGCTATGATTTTCCCGACACGAACAAATTCTGGCGGGAGGAAGAATCATGCCAACGAACAATCCTGGATTCGACACGCTTGCGATCCATGCGGGCGCGCAGCCGGACCCCACGACAGGTGCTCGCGCAACGCCGATCTATCAGACCACATCCTTCGTCTTTCAGGATGCCGATCACGCCGCGGCTCTCTTCGGATTGCAGCAGTTCGGCAATATCTACACCCGTATCATGAACCCGACGCAGGCCGTGCTCGAAGAGCGCGTGGCCGCCCTTGAAGGCGGAACCGCGGCTCTGGCGGTCGCTTCCGGTCATGCCGCGCAGTTGCTTGTCTTCCATACGATCATGCAGCCGGGCGACAATTTCGTCGCCGCCAAGCGGCTCTACGGCGGCTCGGTCAACCAGTTCGGGCAATCCTTCAAGAATTTCGACTGGCGGGTTCGCTGGGCCGACCCCGCCGATCCCTCCACCTTCGAGGCGCAGATCGACGGCCGCACCCGCGGCATCTTCATCGAAAGCCTTGCCAATCCCGGCGGCACCTTCGTCGATATCGCCGCGATCGCCGCAGTAGCGCATAAGCATGGCCTGCCGCTGATCGTCGACAACACCATGGCAAGTCCATATCTCATCCGGCCGCTGGAACATGGCGCCGACATCGTCGTGCACTCGCTGACGAAGTTCCTCGGCGGCCATGGCAACTCCATGGGCGGGATCATCGTCGACGGCGGCACCTTCGACTGGTCCGCCTCGGGCAATTACCCGATGTTGTCTTCGCCGCGCCCGGAATATAACGGGATCGTGCTGCATTCGACCTTCGGCAATTTCGCCTTCGCCATTGCCTGCCGTGTTCTCGGTCTGCGCGATCTCGGCCCAGCCATCTCGCCGTTCAATGCCTTCCTGATCCTGACGGGCATCGAAACGCTGCCGCTGCGCATGCAGCGCCACTCCGACAATGCGCTGGCCGTCGCTCGCTGGCTGAAAGGGCAGGAGAAAGTGGCATGGGTGAACTATGCCGGCTTGGAGGAAGATCCGAACCACGCCCTGCAGCAGCGCTACTCACCGAAGGGCGCGGGCTCCGTCTTCACCTTTGGCCTGAAGGGCGGCTATGAGGCCGGCAAGGGGCTGGTCGAAGGCCTGCAGCTCTTCTCGCATCTCGCCAATATCGGCGACACGCGCTCGCTCGTCATCCACCCCGCCTCGACGACGCACAAGCAGCTCAGCGATGAGCAAAAGGTTGCCGCCGGTGCCGGCCCGGATGTGGTGCGGCTGTCGATCGGCATCGAAGACGTCAAGGATATCATCGCCGATCTCGAGCAATCGCTGGCAAAAGTCTGAGGATGGCGTCGGCCAAAGGCCGAAAAAGCCCGATGGCCATCTTTGAGGGCCGCAAGTTTCGTGTTTCTGTCGGTCCGCGAGCGCTCTGAAGACGCTTGCGGACTTCGTGCTTTGCGGCCGAGACTTGATCAAGGGGAGACCGGCGTGACGACCTATGTGCGACTGGATATGGACGGCGTCGAGCCAGAAATGGGTGCGCCCGCGCCGGACCGGCTCGTTTCGGGAGCTCCGATCTTCCGCAGCTGGAACATCGACGAGGCCGAAGGGGGGCTTTACGCCGGCATCTGGGAGGCGACTCCGGGAACATGGAAAATCGCCTATGACGAGTGGGAATATTTCAACATTCTCTCCGGATATTCCATTGTGACAGCCGATGATGGCGAGACCTTTCATCTACGCGCAGGCGACCGGATGATCTTGAAGCCGGGCTTCAAGGGGACCTGGGAAGTCGTTGAAACGACTCGCAAGGACTATGTCATCCATCTTTGAGTATGATGTTGATTCAAAACATGAAGATCGCTGCCCCCTGTGGACGGACGCAAGCCTTTCCATGCGGCTCCGCAAGGGTCATAGTGCTTGCTGCAAGTTGTGTCACCGCCGCTTCATTAAACTGTCATCAAACTGAAACAATGCGGCATTAGAGCCATCATTGTCGCCAGGAGATTGAGGTCGGGAGGTTCGTTTACCATGGGTATCTCGCGCCAATCTCCTGCTCGCCATCCTTTCATTCACTCGAGGAAGTGAGTCCAATCATGTTGAATCAGAAATTTCGTTCGCTTTGCCTGACTGCAGGCTTCATTGCAGCTATGTCCGTTTCGGCCTCCGCTGCCGACATCACGGGCGCCGGCTCGAGCTTCATCGCACCGGTTCTGTCCAAGTGGGCCGAAGGCTACAAGGCTGCGACGAACAATGTCGTCAACTATCAGTCGGTCGGTTCGGGCGCCGGCATCAAGCAGCTCCTCGACAAGACGATCGTATTCGGCGCTTCTGACAAGCCGATGAGCGACGCTGACCTCGAGAAGAACGGCATTGCCCAGTTCCCGATGATCTCGGGCGGCATCGTCGTTTCCTACAACGTTGAAGGCGTAAAGCCGGGCGAACTCGTCCTCGACGGCAAGACCCTGTCGGACATCTTCCTCGGCAAGATCACCAAGTGGGACGATGCAGCCATCAAGGCTCTCAACCCGGAAGTAAAGCTGCCCTCCACGGCGATCTCCGTCGTTTACCGCGCCGACAGCTCGGGCACGACCTTCAACTTCACCGACTACCTGGCGAAGGTTTCGCCGGAGTGGAAGGAAAAGGTTGGTTCGAACACGGCAGTTGAATGGCCGGTCGGCTTCGGCGCCAAGGGTTCCGAAGGCGTTTCCACGACCGTCAACCAGACGGCTGGCTCGATCTCCTACGTTGAATACTCTTACGTTGTCGCCAACCACATCGGTTTCGCGAAGATGAAGAACGCTGCCGGCAAGGTTATCGAGCCGAGCCTCGAAACGTTCAAGGCTGCCGCTTCCAACGCTGATTGGGCTCACGCAAAGAACTTCAACCTGATCATCACCAATCAGCCGGGCGAAAAGAGCTGGCCGATTGCAGCTTCGACCTGGGTTCTGCTTTACAAGAAGCCGGCTGATGCTGCTAAGAATGAAGAAGCGCTGAAGTTCTTCAAGTGGTCCTATGAAAAGGGTCAGAAGGACGCAACCGAGCTGTCCTACCTGCCGATCCCGGACAGCGTTGCAAAGGTTGTCGAAGAGTCCTGGAAGAAGGACTTCGGCACGAAGTAATTTGTGCTGACTGAAAAGTTGCGGCGGACAGGGTTTAGCCCTGTCCGCCTTTCATGATAGGACAAGGGGAAATCGATGGCTGATGCGACTCAGACGGCTGGCTTCCAGGCACTGGATACCTCCGCGGCTACCAGAAAATTCCGGATGCAAGATCGGATTTTCTATCTCATGACGCTTGGCTCGGCTGCTCTTGTCGTGCTTCTGCTGCTGGCAATTCTTGTCGTTCTTGTCATCGACGCCCTGCCGACCTTCCAGGCTTTCGGCCTTTCGTTCCTCTGGGGAACGAAGTGGAGCGCTCCCGCCGATATCTATGGCGCTGTGCCTGCCGTGGTCGGTACGCTGGTGAGCGCACTCATCGCCATGCTGATTGCCGTGCCACTTGGCATCGGCATCGCCATCTTCCTCACGGAATTGTGTCCCGGCAGTCTGCGCCGTCCAATCAGCACGGCCATCGAGCTTCTGGCCGGCGTTCCCTCCATCATCTATGGTATCGTCGGTCTGTTCATTCTCGTGCCGCTGATGCAGAACTATATCCTGCCCTTCCTTATCATGACGATTGGCGAGGTACCGGTGATCGGCCTGCTGTTCCAGCCGCCTGCGCCCGGCGTCGGTCTGCTGACCGCAAGCCTCGTGCTGGCCGTCATGATCCTGCCGTTCATCACCGCAATCTCCCGCGACGTATTCAGCACGGTGCCGCCGATGCTGCGCGAATCCGCCTACGGCATGGGCATGACCACATGGGAAGTGGCTCGCCACATTCTGATCCCCTATACGCGCCGCGGCCTCGTCGGCGGCATCATGCTCGGTCTCGGCCGCGCGCTTGGCGAAACCATGGCCGTCACCTTCGTCGTCGGTTCCGTGAGCCGCCTGCAGTCGTCGATCATCTCGCCGTCCACCACCATTTCCGCTCAGATCGCGAACAACTTCGGCGATGCCGACGGTCTGCAACTGTCGAGCCTGATCGCGCTTGGTCTGCTTCTGTTCGTCCTTTCCTTCTGCGTGCTTGCGCTGGCGAGGTGGATGATCGGACGCGGCGACTCGCACTGAGGAAAAAAACCATGGAAAATGCAATTCGTCAGAATCTCGTGTCGAGGCGTTATACAAAGAACAAGGTGATGATGGCCTTGTCCTTCCTCGCGGCCATCCTCGGTATATTCTTCCTCAGCGTGATCCTTGTCAGCCTGGTTTTTCGCGGTGTGTCGGCGCTTAGCCTCGACGTGTTCACCATGTCGATCCCGGCCCAGGGCTCGCGTGGTGGCCTGATCAACGCGATCTACGGCACCGTGCTGGTCACCGGCTGCGCCATCCTGATCGCCGCTCCGATCGGCATTCTCGCCGGCACCTATCTGGTGGAATATGCCAACGGCACCAAGCTTGCCGAAGTGGCCAAGTTCATCAACGACATCCTGCTCTCGGCACCCTCGATCATCATCGGCGTGTTCGTCTACGGCGCCGTGGTCGTGCCCATGCGCGGCAATTCGGCCATCGCCGGCATCCTTGCGCTGGCGCTGATCGCCCTCCCGGTCGTCAACCGCACGACACAGGATATGCTGTTGCTGGTGCCGAATGCGCTTCGTGAGGCGACCGCCGCACTCGGCGCGCCGCGCTGGAAGTCGATGACGCTGGTGATCTACCGTTCCGCCTGGACGGGCATCCTCACCGGCATCCTGCTCGCCGTCGCCCGCATCAGCGGCGAAACCGCGCCGCTCCTCTTCACCGCCGGCTACAGCAAATTCATGAATGCGGGCCTGACCGGTCCAATCGCCACGCTGCCGGTTGCCATCAACACGCTTGCAGCCGATCCTGGCGAGGATCTGAAGCAACTGGCCTGGGCCGGCGCGCTGATTATCACCGTTGCCATCCTTGCCCTCAACATCCTTGCCCGTCTCTTGAGTGGGCGCCGCCAATGACGCAGACGCCGAACGATAGGAATGAGACCATGAACATGAGCGACAGCAATTTCCAGAGCGTCAACGCACAGTCCGGGAAGGATGCTTCCCTGTCGGATCTCGGCGCGCTCGCGAAGCTTGAGGTCAAGAACCTCGATTTCACCTATCAGAACGGCCATCGCGTTCTGAAGAGCGTGAACATGAACATCCGCAAGAATGCGGTGACGGCCTTCATCGGCCCTTCGGGTTGCGGCAAGTCCACGCTGCTGCGCACCTTCAACCGCATGTATGATCTTTATCCGGGCCAGACGGTTGCCGGCGAGATCCTGCTTGACGGCCGCAATATCCTCACCAAGGACGTCGACCTGAACGATCTGCGCGCTAAGGTCGGCATGGTGTTCCAGAAGCCGACGCCGTTCCCGATGTCGATCTATGAAAACGTCGCTTTCGGCATCCGGCTCTATGAAAAGATTTCCAAGGCGGAAATGGACGTCCGCGTCGAAGCGGCGCTGACGGAAACCGCCTTGTGGAGCGAAGTGAAGGAAAAGCTGCACCAGAGCGGCCTTGGCCTTTCCGGCGGCCAGCAGCAGCGCCTCTGTATCGCCCGCGCCATTGCCATTCGTCCTGAAGTTCTCCTCCTCGACGAGCCGACCTCGGCTCTCGATCCGATCTCGACCGCCAAGGTCGAGGAGTTGGTATCGCAGCTGAAGGGCGATTTCACGATCGTCATCGTCACGCACAACATGCAGCAGGCAAGCCGTATCTCCGACAGCACCGCCTTCATGTATCTCGGCGAACTGATCGAATATGGCCAGACCGAGCAGATCTTCCAGGCACCGAAGGTCAAGCGCACGGAAGACTACATCACCGGTCGCTACGGCTGATATCGGCCGGAGATCGGCTACAATTTGCGATGGCGCGCCGTTCAAGCGCGCTTTCTGCATTTACGGATATCGCTTTTTGCCGAGTGGATAGCCCGGTCTCATCGCCTGAAGAGCCTACGGACTGGGCTTTCCGTAGAGGCCCTGGTCACATTCTCGCGAGCGTGCCCATGCGCCGCAGGGCGTGGATCTGGTCGTCGAGCGTCGGCACCAGCTCGCCTTCGTCGGCAACAGGCGTAGGGTCGACGTCCTTTGCGGTCTCCATTTCATTGAAGACGATGGTACAGTTGCGGCCAGCGCGTTTGGCAGCGTAGAGCGCGCGGTCTGCGAAGGAGACCAGCCGGTCCCAGCTGACCGCATCGCGGGGCATGATCGCAACGCCGATGCTGACCGTTGCCGGCACCAGCGAGCGACCGGCAAGCAGCGGTACGCGACAGAAATCGGCACGGATGGTTTCCGCCAGCGCTTCGGCCTGCGACTGTTCGTTGATAGGAACGAAGGCGACGAATTCCTCTCCGCCCATGCGGCCGAAGGCGCCGCTGCGCGGCACGAACTGACGGGCGATGCGGGCGAACTCGACCAGCACCGTATCGCCGGCCTGGTGGCCGTAGTGATCGTTGATCTTCTTGAAGTGGTCGAGGTCGAACAGCAGCGCGGCGAGCTTCTGCGGTTTCTGCGGCCCTTCGCCGACGAGGATCTCGTAGCTTTCCTGAAGTCCCCGCCGGTTCAAGACGCCTGTCAGCGTGTCGGTGATGGAAATCGCGCGCCAACGGCGTTCGGCGCGTTCCATGAGGAGCTTGCCGTTGAGAACGATGGCAACGATCACGAGCAGCGCGTAGCCGAGCGCCATGTAGCCGCGATAGATCATGGCCTGTTCCAGCCGCGGGGCCATGAATGCCATCCAGAGGGCCGAACCGAAGCAGAAACAGGCGAGTGCCACGAAGATGATGCCGAGCTGCGCGCGCGCCGGCTCGCGCCGGCCGTCGCCCGGCTGCACGGCGAAGGCGAGCAGGGTTGCGCCGACCGCGCCGGCAAGGTCATAGACGATGACGCGATGGACGAAATTGCCAGTCACCCAGGGCAGGCTGACGCCGATCAGCCAGATGGCGGGTGGCAGGAATGCGGACCATTCCAGCCTGCGCTTGTCCATGAACCGGAATCCGATGATCCAGGCGCTCTCGCCGAGCAGCGCGACGGCATTGCCGATCTGGATCGACCAGATGTCGGGAAGGATGCCGCGCGCCGCGACCAGAGCGAAGCCGACGGCGCTGACCGCGAAGCCGAGAGCCCATATCAGATAGAAGGGCGATTTGCGGTCATGCCGCCAGGCGAGGAGGAGAACGGTCGCCAAGGTGACGGCTTCCGAGCACCAGATGGTCAGGCCTGTGGTCATATTCAGCACGATCGGCACTTCTCCGCTGTTTTCCAGTCGCCGATGCAGACAGCGCTGCGATTTCCGCGATTGGCTCATCCTTGCCCAATAAGATGGTAAGTTCCTTAAATGAGTTGGTAAATTTTGCTTGTGCCAGAGATGTCAGCCGGGTCGAAGCAAGCCTTCACGCTTCCTTCACCTTGAGCCCGGGAAATGCGGTGGGTAGCGAACGGCGCGTCGTTGTGGCGTCTTGGCATCGGACGAGCGGTGTTTAGAAATGCTTTGTCAACGCTTCGTGGGGCATTAGTGCTTTTTGACGTTATGCTTTCGGGCGTCTTGAAGTGCAGGGCAGGGACACTCTATGTAGGAGTAAAGGATTTTTACTCCGATTCCCGGCGTTTCCGTCGCCGGGACAAGTTTGATAAAGGACGCACATGAGAAATCCAGTCGATACAGCTATGGCTCTGGTGCCGATGGTTGTCGAGCAGACCAACCGCGGGGAGCGGTCTTATGACATCTATTCCCGCCTGCTGAAGGAACGCATCATCTTCCTGACCGGGCCGGTTGAAGACCATATGGCGACCTTGGTGTGCGCCCAGCTTCTCTTCCTCGAGGCCGAAAACCCGAAGAAGGAAATCGCGCTCTACATCAATTCGCCGGGCGGCGTGGTTACCGCCGGCATGGCGATCTACGATACCATGCAGTTCATCAAGCCGGCCGTTTCGACGCTCTGCATCGGTCAGGCCGCGTCCATGGGCTCGCTGCTTCTGGCCGCCGGCGACAAGGACATGCGTTTCGCCACCCCGAATTCCCGCATCATGGTTCACCAGCCTTCGGGCGGCTTCCAGGGCCAGGCTTCGGACATCGAACGCCACGCGCGCGACATCATCAAGATGAAGCGTCGCTTGAATGAAGTTTACGTCAAGCATTGCGGCCGGACCTACGAAGAGGTCGAGCAGACGCTCGATCGCGACCATTTCATGTCCTCGGATGAGGCCAAGGAATGGGGCCTGATCGACAAGGTGCTGACGTCGCGTACCGAAATAGAGGGTGAAAGCGCCTCGTGATTTATCCACGAGGCGGTGACTTCTACGCCACAGTTCTATCCCATTTGTGATTGAATAGGGGTTTAATGTGGAACGGAACGCGGTAATAGTAAGCATTAATGCTATGTAGCGTTTTTATGACATAGCATTCGGCATTCGAAGGGGGATTCGTTGCCACGCAGTTCCGGTTGGTTGCCTGGCCTGCGTTCAGTACCCTGAAGGGCGCCGCGATCTGCAAACGAGGGGCAGGTCCGGCGGGCGCATAGAGTGGACCGCGATTTCAGATTGGAAATTTGCGGCGTGCTGGAAGGAAAATGATATGAGCAAAGTCAGCGGCAGCAACGGCGGCGACTCAAAGAACACGCTTTATTGCTCGTTCTGCGGTAAGAGCCAGCATGAAGTCCGGAAGTTGATTGCCGGACCGACCGTATTCATCTGCGACGAGTGCGTCGAGCTATGCATGGACATCATCCGCGAGGAAAACAAATCCTCGATGGTGAAGTCTCGTGACGGTGTTCCGACCCCGCAGGACATCATCAAGGTTCTTGACGAATACGTCATCGGCCAGCGGCAGGCGAAGAAGATCCTCTCCGTTGCCGTGCACAATCATTACAAGCGTCTCGCTCACGCATCGAAAAACGGTGACGTCGAGCTGGCGAAGTCGAACATCATGCTCGTCGGCCCGACCGGCTGCGGCAAGACCTATCTTGCCCAGACGCTCGCCCGCATCATCGACGTTCCCTTCACCATGGCCGATGCAACGACGCTGACCGAAGCCGGCTACGTCGGCGAAGACGTCGAAAACATCATCCTCAAGTTGCTGCAGGCAGCCGACTACAACGTCGAACGCGCGCAGCGCGGCATCGTCTACATCGACGAAGTCGACAAGATTTCCCGCAAGTCGGACAATCCGTCGATCACGCGCGACGTCTCGGGCGAGGGCGTGCAGCAGGCGCTTCTGAAGATCATGGAAGGCACTGTGGCTTCGGTTCCCCCGCAGGGCGGCCGCAAGCATCCGCAGCAGGAATTCCTGCAGGTGGACACGACCAACATCCTCTTCATCTGCGGCGGCGCTTTCGCAGGCCTCGACAAGATCATCTCCGCCCGCGGCGAGAAGACCTCGATCGGCTTCGGTGCGACCGTCAAGGCGCCGGATGACCGTCGCGTCGGCGAAGTGCTGCGCGAGCTGGAGCCGGAAGATCTGGTGAAGTTCGGCCTCATCCCGGAATTCATCGGCCGTCTGCCCGTTCTGGCCACGCTGGAGGACCTGGACGAGGATGCGCTGATCCAGATCCTGTCCGAGCCGAAGAACGCGCTCGTCAAGCAGTATCAGCGCCTGTTCGAGATGGAAGACGTGGAACTGACCTTCCACGAGGATGCGCTGCGCGAAATCGCCCGCAAGGCGATCGTCCGCAAGACGGGTGCCCGCGGTCTGCGCTCCATCATGGAAAAGATCCTGCTCGACACGATGTTCGAGCTGCCGGCGCTGGAAGGCGTCCGTGAAGTGGTCATTTCCGAGGAAGTGGTTCGCGGTTCGGCCCGCCCGCTCTACATCTATGCCGACCGGCAGGAAGAAAAGGCCAACGCAACGGCCTGATCCACTATTCGTGGTCATGAATCGGGGCTCGCCATCGGCGGGCCCCTTTCTGTTTGAAAAATCGTACAGTTTGCTGATAAAGTCTTGGATAAGCTTATCGGAACGCCGTCGGAGCCGGTTGTGAATGACGGTCGCGGCAGCCATGATGGCATGATTCTGGAGCACTAGGCGGACAGGGCGCAGCCCCGGCGTTTTTCTTCGGATTTGAGCGTTGCCCGCGGTGTTCGAGTTGCCGGGCTTTGGTGTTTTGTTGTTGCGTTCCTCCTCGCGAATACGCAAGGATCGCCGCCTCGTGGCAGGCGCTTCCTGTGACTTGAAATAGGCAGTGTGAAGCTCCACTTGTTTACCAAGTGAGAGAGCCGGCTAAATCCCCCCAAGCCGGCAGAGAGCCCGGGAACGGGACGACGGAAAGGAAATGACATGAGTAAGAAAACGTCTGCGACACAAGACAGCATTGCCTATCCGGTATTGCCGTTGCGCGACATCGTGGTCTTCCCCCACATGATCGTGCCTCTGTTCGTCGGACGGGAGAAATCCATTCGCGCGCTGGAAGAGGTCATGGGTTCGGACAAGCAGATCATGCTCGTCACCCAGATCAATGCCAGCGATGATGATCCCGCGCCGGACGCCATCCACAAGGTCGGTACCGTTGCCAATGTTCTGCAGCTGCTGAAACTGCCTGACGGCACCGTGAAGGTGCTGGTGGAAGGCCGTGCGCGCGCAGAGATTGACGAATATACCGGTCGCGAAGACTTCTACGAAGCCCTCGGCCATGTTCTGCATGAGCCGGAAGAAGACCAGGTCGAGCTCGAAGCATTGAGCCGCTCGGTCGTCTCCGAATTCGAGAGCTATGTGAAGCTCAACAAGAAGATTTCGCCGGAAGTGGTCGGCGCCGCCAGCCAGATCGACGACTATTCGAAGCTGGCCGATACCGTTGCATCGCATCTGTCGATCAAGATCACCGAAAAGCAGGAAATGCTGGAAACCACCAGCGTCAAGGCTCGCCTGGAAAAGGCGCTCGGCTTCATGGAAGGCGAGATTTCGGTTCTGCAGGTCGAAAAGCGCATCCGCTCGCGCGTTAAGCGCCAGATGGAGAAGACGCAGCGCGAATACTATCTGAACGAACAGATGAAGGCGATCCAGAAGGAGCTCGGCGACGGCGAAGAAGGCCGCGACGAGATGGCCGAACTGGAAGAGCGCATCTCCAAGACCAAGCTGTCGAAAGAAGCCAAGGAAAAGGCCGATGCCGAGCTGAAGAAGCTCCGGCAGATGAGCCCGATGTCGGCTGAAGCGACCGTCGTACGCAACTATCTCGACTGGTTGCTGGGTATCCCCTGGCACAAGAAGTCGAAGGTCAAGGCTGACCTCAACAATGCCGAGAAGATCCTCGAAGCGGATCATTTCGGTCTTGAAAAGGTCAAGGAGCGTATCGTCGAATATCTGGCCGTCCAGGCTCGCGCCACCAAGATCAAGGGCCCGATCCTGTGCCTCGTCGGTCCTCCGGGCGTCGGTAAGACCTCGCTCGCTCAGTCGATCGCCAAGGCGACCGGCCGTGAGTATGTCCGCATGGCGCTTGGCGGTGTTCGTGACGAAGCAGAAATCCGCGGTCACCGCCGCACCTATATCGGCTCGATGCCCGGCAAGGTCATCCAGTCGATGAAGAAGGCGAAGAAGTCGAACCCGCTGTTCCTGCTTGATGAGATCGACAAGCTCGGTCAGGACTATCGCGGCGACCCGTCTTCGGCCCTGCTTGAGGTGCTGGACCCGGCCCAGAACTCGACCTTCATGGATCACTACCTGGAAGTCGAATACGACCTGTCTGATGTGATGTTCATCACGACGGCGAATACGCTGAATATCCCTGCGCCTTTGATGGACCGCATGGAAGTCATCCGTATCGCCGGCTATACCGAAGACGAAAAGCGCGAGATCGCCAAGCGGCACCTGCTACCGAAGGCCATCAAGGAACATGCGTTGCAGCCGCAGGAATTCTCGGTCAGCGATGATGCCCTGATGGCGATCAGCCAGCAGTACACCCGCGAAGCCGGCGTGCGTAACTTCGAACGCGAATTGATGAAACTCGCCCGCAAGGCGGTCACCGAGATCATCAAGGGCAAGACCAAGTCTGTTGCGGTTACCGCCGAGAATATTTCGGACTATCTCGGTGTGCCGCGCTTCCGCCACGGTGAAGCCGAGCGTGACGATCAGGTCGGTGTTGTCACCGGTCTCGCCTGGACTGAGGTCGGCGGTGAGCTGCTGACGATCGAAGGCGTAATGATGCCGGGCAAGGGCCGCATGACGGTCACCGGCAACCTGAAGGAAGTCATGAAGGAATCGATCTCGGCGGCGGCCTCCTACGTCCGCTCGCGTGCTGTCGATTTTGGCATCGAGCCGCCGCGCTTCGACAAGAGCGACATCCATGTGCACGTGCCGGAAGGCGCAACGCCTAAGGATGGTCCGTCGGCCGGTGTCGCCATGGCAACCGCGATCGTCTCGATCATGACCGGCATCCCGGTTTCCAAGGATGTCGCCATGACCGGTGAAATCACGCTGCGCGGCCGTGTGCTGCCGATCGGCGGCCTGAAGGAAAAGCTGCTCGCAGCTCTGCGCGGCGGCATCAAGAAGGTGCTTATCCCGGAAGAAAACGCCAAGGATCTGGCGGAGATTCCGGACAACGTGAAGAACAGCATGGAAATCATCCCCGTGTCGCGCATGGGCGAAGTGATCAAGCACGCGCTTGTTCGCCGGCCTGAGCCGATCGAGTGGGATGGCACCGTTGAAACGCCCGTGATCGCAACGGTCGAAGGCGTCGACGAAGTGGGTTCGACTATCGCTCATTGAGGCGCTTCGCCTCAATTCCGTCGAATTGACTTAAATGGACGAAAAGACCGGCATTTTTGCCGGTCTTTTTTTGTGAAAAGCGTATGGCAACGCTTGCTTTTCCTTGGTTTGCAGGGTTTTTGGGGTTGCGGCGGGTAAGAGCATTCCATTTGCACCCCGCTTACTGATAAGTCGTTTCATACCAGAGAAAGGGGTGGAAACATGAACAAGAATGAGCTCGTGTCCGCAGTGGCCGAGAAGGCCGGTATCACGAAGGCTGACGCTGCTTCCGCTGTCGACGCTGTTTTCGATACTGTCCAGGCCGAACTGAAGAAGGGCGGCGACATTCGCCTTGCTGGTTTCGGCAGCTTCACCGTTTCCCACCGTGCAGCCACCAAGGGTCGTAACCCGTCCACCGGTGCTGAGGTCGATATTCCTGCCCGTAACGTACCGAAGTTCACGCCCGGCAAGGGCCTGAAGGACTCGGTCAACAGCTAATTCGTTTTCACCCGCTGCGAGGCTTTTGTCTTGCGGGTGGATAGCATGAGGGCCCGCTTTGGCGGGCCCTTTTTGTTTTCATGCACCAGATGCGCCAGTGGCCCTCCTCGGTCGAAGGGACTCTAAACCTGGGGCTCGGGCCTATCCTTGGAAAAGTCACGCATAGGTGATCCCATAGGTTCCGCCCTTTCTCTCGATGTGCGCGAAACCGAGTTCGCCAAGGTGCATGCCAGCGATCAGCAGCCCCTCCGAACTGGCAAGATCCAGCAGCCTCGACCGCGTTTCTGACGCGAGATGCGAATCCTGATCGAACGCGATCGATACATCCGGTCGCGGCACCTGGATTGAGGGGAAGTGGACGATATCTCCCCAGACCAGCAGAGACCTGCCGCCGGAATCGAGACGATAGCCGCTATGCCCGGGAGTGTGGCCCGGAAACGGCATCGTCGTTATCCCCGGAAGCACCTCGCCGCCGGCATCGAAGATGCGCAGTCTGTCGCGGTAGCTGTCGAATGCCCGGCGCGCCAGGAGGAAGCTGCCATGGGCGCGCTCGGGCGTCCGGCTCAGATTGCCGTCATCCTGCCAGAACGCGACTTCCCGATGGTGAGCGACGAGCTCGGCATTCGGGAACATGGCGTTTCCCAAGCCGTCCGTCAGCCCTCCGACATGATCGGGATGGGCATGTGTCAAAAGGATCGCCTCGATCTCGGAAGGCTGGATGCCAGCCAGCGCCAGGTTGGTCGTCAGCCTGCCGCCCCATTGCTTGAAGCCACCGGCTCCCGCATCGATCAGGGCCGTGCAGCCGCCGCCACGCACCAGGTAGCAGTTGATATGGATCGAGGTATGATCCCTTGCCCCGGCGCTCTCCAGCATCCGGGACGCATCTGCCGGGTCGATATTCGAGAGGAGATCGAGGCTGGCGGCGAGATAGCCATCGCTGATGGCGGTGATCGTGAAGTCGCCAACCTGTCGACTGGGAAATGCAAGATTAGTCATCTCTGTCTCCGGGCTGCTCTCAATTGCGCGCATGAATGTTTGATGCTGCATGGCCGAAACAGCGGATACGCGCGGTGAAGGCGGTAGTGTTCCTGATGGCGTCGTCCAGTCCCTCCATGAACCGATCCATGACCGGCGGCGTTCGAAAGGGTTCAAGACGATACTGGATATCCACAAAGACCGGATGTCCCCGGCCGTGGCGAACGGCGACATAGATGACATGCACATTCGCCAGCGCGGCATGCAGGATGTTCGTACAAAGCTGGGTGCATTGCTCCGTGAGGTCGGCGAGGGCCTCGTCCGGCGGCATCCTGTCGGCGGGGATGAAAATCGTGACGTTCGGCATCGGCGTTTACCGCGCCTTCCCGAAAGCGACGCCTGCGTCGCTCGTCAATTGCATCGTCATCGGCTCGTAGATATGGACATCCTCAGGCAACAGCTCGATGTCGTCGATCTCAGTGCGCTTCACCTTGGCGAGCCAGCGGTGTTCCGGGAACTTCTCCATTGCCACTGCTTGCATGGCGTGCGGCGTGAAGCCCAGTCGGGTGAGGGGCTCGGGTCCCTTGGCGCTCAACGCAAGATATTCGTCGTCGCCAATGGCCGGCGCTCGCGCGATGCCGTCGTAGAGGTTTCGGTGCCAGTCGGTGATATGCTGCTGCCAGCGGGCAAAATTGCCGCCGCCCTTTCGGCGATATTCCTCACCTGTCAGGATATCGAGGCCATCGATCGAATGCATGGCGAGATAGACCGGGCAGCCGCGGCTCAACGCCCTCAAACGCTGCGAGGTGTGGAAGCCGCTTACCGAAATGAGGGCCGGCAGCTTGTCCAGGCTATAGAAATCGTTCCATTCCGCTTCGCTGGCTGGATCAGCAAAGCTGCATTCTACCGTATAGATCATCGTCTCACCTCCGACCGCAAGCATCGTGCTTCCGGTCTTGTTTCTCATTGATATTTGATCATGATAAGCCGCCGATCATCGCTAATATATCGATATTGGTTCATGCTTCAGTGATCTAATATCAAGGTGGCGGTGGATCGAATGCCGATCCATCGTGTCAGGAGCCCGTCATGCGCCGCAAGATCCCAAGCAATTCCGCGCTGATGGCGTTCGAGGCTTCAGCCCGTCATGGAAGCTTTGCCCGCGCTGCCGACGAGTTGGCCCTGACCGAAGGGGCGATCAGCCGCCAGATCGGCCGGCTGGAAGCCTTTCTAGGTGTGACGCTGTTCGAAAGGGTCGGCAATCGCGTTCGGCTCCTGCCGAATGGAGAGCGTTATGCAGTTCAGGTTCGCGAGTCCCTCGACCGGCTGGAGCGCGACAGTCAGTATCTGATGGGGCAGCCGAGCGATGGCGCAAGTATCGATATCGCGACCATCCCGACCTTCGCCGCCCGCTGGCTCATCCCCCGCCTGACGCGATTTCGGGAGAAGCACCCGAATGTCATCGTGCATCTTGCCGAGCAGATGGAGCCCTTTGTCCTTGCGGGAAGCGGTTTCGACGCCGCGATTCACTATGAGCACCCCGCATGGACCGGGATGCGAACGCACCGGTTGCTGCAGGAGACGCTGATTCCGGTCTGCCATCCTGCGCTTCTCGGTAAAGGCGAAGAGCCGCCATCCCTCGATGAACTGCCCCGCCTGCACCGGCGCCAGAACCCGGACGCCTGGCAGCATTATGCTCGAGAGACCGGGATCGCGCTGACCAATCCCGCAATCGGCCCCCGCTATGATCTTCACATCATGCTGATTGAGGCGGCGCTGGCGGGGCTGGGCGTCGCGCTGGTGCCGCGCCTTTATGTCGAAACAGAATTGGCGGAAGGCCGCCTGGTCGCGCCTTGGCCCGAGGGTCAATCGATCTCCAAGACCTTCTGTCTCGTCTTGCCGGAGCCAATCCGTTTGAGCGACGGCCCGCTACAGGCCTTTGCAAATTGGCTTCTGGCGGAAGCGCGGACGGCTAGCCCGCCGCTCTGAAGGCAATGGCTGCCTATTTGTCGCTACCGCGCAGATAAAGGCAGCACCCATACGGAACCGTTTCCGCCGCCTTCGGGAGATCAGAGCAGCGTCCGGCCGCCGTTGACGGCGAGCTTCTGGCCGGTGATGAAGTCCGCCTTGGCCGAGGCAAGGAAGGCGACCGCGGCGGCAATGTCCTCGGGCCGGCCGAAATGGGCAAGCGGCGTATGCGCGAGATAGCCGTCCTTGGCCTGCTGTGAAGCTTCGGCATGGCGCTCGACCGGTATCCAGCCGGGGGCAACGAGATTGACGGTGATCCCTTCCGGCGCCAGCTCTCTGGCCCAGGAGCGCGTCATCGCCAGCATGGCGCCCTTGGCGGAGGCATAATTGCCGAAATTGGGATTGCCAAGCTCCGCAACCTCGGAACCGATGTTGATGACCCGGCCGGACTTGCGCGCCCGCCAATCGGGCAATACCGCTTGAAGCAGCTCCAGCGGCGCTTTGACGAAGAATTCGAGTTGATCGAGATAGGTCCGCCAGGATTGCTCCATGAGCGGCATTTCCGGCTGCGGTCCAGTCGCGTTGTTGACGATCAGATCGACCGGTCCCAGTGACGTCTTGATCTTCTCCAGGCCGTCGGCAATCTGGGGCTTGTCGATCACGCTGAATTGTGCGGCTGAAGCCCGCCCGCCTTGCTGCCTGATGGCGTCGACGACCCTACCTGCGCCCTCGCTATCCCCAGCATAATTGACGGCGACCGCCCAGCCGGCGATAGCAAGCTCCCGGGCGATCACGGCGCCCAGGCCGCGTGAGGCGCCCGTTACCAGCGCTACTTTCATGGCATTCCTCCTCCAGGCCCGGTCTGAGCCTTTTTCTCGTTTTCTCCACCCAAAGGCTTGGATAGCCGGAAGCGGATTCCGGCTATCCATGTCAAAATCGTTTTACCAGCGATGATGGACGTGCGGCGCGATCAAGCGCTCGTAGATCTCGCGCGTCGCTGCCATAACGTCGGCCGAAAGGGGCGCGAGGTCGGCCGCGGCGGCATTGGCCTTGGCCTGCTCGGCGTTGCGGGCGCCGGGGATGACGACGGTAACGGCTTCGTTCATCAAGATCCAGCGGAGGGCGAAGGCGGCCATGCTGGCGCCAGCCGGAACCAGCTTGCGCACCTCCTCGACCGCCTGCAGGCCGACTTCGAACGGCACGCCCGCAAAGGTCTCCCCGACATCGAAGGCCTCGCCATGGCGGTTGAAGTTGCGGTGGTCGTCGCTGGCAAATTGCGTGTCGCGGGTGATCTTGCCCGACAGCAGGCCGGAGGCGAGGGGAACGCGGGCGATGACCGCCACGTTCTTCCTCTTGGCTTCCTTGAAGAACAGATGGTCGGGGCGCTGGCGGAAAATATTGTAGATGATCTGGATGCTGAGGACATCAGGATATTCGATCGCCTTCAGCGCTTCCTCGACCTTCTCGACGCTGGCGCCGTATCCCCTGATCTTGCCGGCCTTCTGCAGTTCGTCGAGCCCGGCAAAAACCTCCGGCCGATAGAGAACTTCGGTCGGTGGGCAATGAAGCTGCACGAGATCGAGGCTTTCGACGCCGAGGTTCTTCAGGCTGCGGTCGATGAAGCCTTCGAGATTGGCCTTGGTATAGCCGTCGGCCACATGCGGGTTCAGCCGGCGGCCGGCCTTGGTCGCCACCATCGGGCGCTCGCCGCCGCGTGTCTTCAGCACATTGGCAATGATCTTTTCCGAGCGGCCGTCGCCGTAGACATCGGCCGTATCGATAAAGGTCATGCCGGCATCGAGGGCGGCGTTCAGCGCCGCGCGGCCGTCGGCCTCGCTGACATCTCCCCATGCGCCGCCGATCTGCCAGGCCCCGAAGCCGACATCGGTCACGATAAAGGGCGTCCGTCCGAAAGCATGATGTCTCATGAGATGTCTCCTCTCTTTTGCTCGCAAGATGATAGGGCAGTAGCAGCCGTCCGACAGGGCCACAAGCGTACATCGGCGATCGAGGATCGCAATCGTGTGACTGGGAAACATGGCGGGCACGGGCCGGCTTGCGAAACCCTTGGATGAAGCCGCCGGCGCGGTATTCACAGCGCCTTCGTTTCCTTAAAAGGGGAGATCGGATTTCTGACGACATCGGAGCTCATGCCCTCTTTCAGCTTCATCCACGCCGCCGATCTGCATCTTGGCAGCCCGTTCCAGGGCCTTGCCTTGAAGGACGCCGCCGTCGCTGCCGTCTTCGTCGAAGCGAGCCGCAAGGCCTTCTCGACGCTTGTGGGGCTGGCGATCGAAAAGCGTGTCGATTTCTTCGTCATTGCCGGCGATGTCTATGACGGCGACTGGAAGGACAACAAGATCGGCCTGTTCTTCAATCGCGAGATGGCGCGGCTGGAGCGGGCGGGCATTCCGGTCTACCTGCTGCGCGGCAATCATGACGCGGCAAGCGTCATCACTAAGACCATCACATTGCCGCTAAACGTTCATGAGTTTCCGACCGGCAAGCCGGGCAGTGTCAGGCTGGAGGCGCTGAAGGTGGCGCTGCATGGCCAGGGCTTTGCCGAACGCTCCGCCAACGACAATCTGGCGATTACCTATCCAGCACCCGTCTCCGGCTGGTTCAACATCGGTATTCTCCATACGTCGCTGACCGGTCGCGAGCCACACGCGCCCTATGCGCCTTGCTCCGTCGACGACCTGCGGTCGCGCGGCTACGACTATTGGGCGCTCGGCCATGTGCATGACTATGAAGTGGTGGCGCAGGACCCATTAGTCATCTTTCCGGGCAATCTGCAGGGCCGCAATATCCGCGAGCGCGGCGCCAAGGGCGCGGTGCTGGTAACAGTCGAAGACGGACGTATCGAACATGAGCGCATCATCGTCGACGAGGCGCGGTTCGCGCAGGTCGACATCGTCGTCGGTCCGGAGGATGACCAGGCCGCGATCCTCCGTCATGTGGAGCAGGCGGTGCAGCCCTTGGCGGACGAGATGGATGGGCGCATGACCGCGCTGCGCGTCCGGCTTTCTGGGGTAACGCCGCTGCATGGCCCGATCGCCGCCAATCGTCAGCAATGGCGCGATGAGGTGGAGGCCGCCTGCCATCGCGTGCATGAGGATATCTGGCTGGAAAAACTGGAGCTGCGGCTGGAGCCGCCGTCGGAGAAGGCGGCGGATGCGGACGGCGCGCTCGATCTGCGTCAGCTTCTGGCTGAGCATGCCGGCGATGCCGATATCTCGGCGGAAGCAAGCCGCCTGATCAACGAGATTGCCGTGCGCCTGCCGGGCGGCCTCGGCGCCACCGAGACGCCGCTGGACGACAACATCGACACTCTCATTGAGGAGGCGCGGCAATTGCTGCTGGCGCGCGGGCAGGGGGCAGGCTGATGCGCTTTACCCGGCTCGATATTCTCCGCTATGGCGCGTTGACCGACCGCGCGCTCGATTTTCGCGCAGGCGCACGGCTGCATGTGATCTACGGCCCGAACGAGGCGGGAAAATCCTCTGCTTTGAGCGCGATCTCCGATCTCCTGTTCGGTTTTCCGACCGCTGCCGAGCAAAGCTTCCTGCATGAGCCAACTACCTTGCGGATCGGCGCCGATATCAGCGCGCGCGATGGCGCCAAGCTGAGCTTCCGCCGCCGCCGTGGCCGCAAGGGAACGCTTCTGGCGCCGGATGACAAGGAAACCGCGCTGGCAGAGGATGCGCTTTCGCCCTTCCTCGGCAATTTGAGCCGCGATGTCTTCGAGCGCGCCTTCGGGCTCGACTCGCAGCGACTGCGGCAGGGCGCGACCGCGATGCTGCGCAGCGGCGGCGAGATCGGCAGCCTGCTGTTCTCAGCCGCGTCGGGGCTGACCGGTCTGTCACGCCTGCGCCAATCGCTGGAAGGGGAGGCCGACGGCATCTATGCGGCCCGACGCTCGAAGGATCGCGGCTTTTACCAGGCCCTCGACCGCTATGAGGATGCCCGCAAGGCCGAGAAGGACAACGAGCTGAAATCCGGCGACTGGAAGAAGCTTCTTGCCGAAGCGGCAGAGCTGGAGACGGAGCTGGAGCGCCTGCAGACCGAGCGTCGCGGTACGCGCGAGGCGCTCGATCGGTTCAAGCGGCTGAAGACCCTGCAGCCCTTGCTCGCTGAAATCGATGCGGAAACCCTTGCACTTGATGGTCTGTCGGATCTTTCCGCCATCCCGGACGGCTTTGCCGACAGGCTTGAACAGCGGCTGCGCGACAAACAGGCGAGCGAAGAGGAGTTGCACCGGGCGCGACAAGCCGTTCTGCGCGCAGAGGAAGATCTATCGCGCATCCAGGTCGATGAAGCGCTGCTGCAGATGTCGGGCGATATCACGCAGCTCTTTGCCGATACCGGCAACTATCGAGCCCAGAGGCACGATCTGCCAGGCGTTGATCGAGAATTGGCGGATTTCGAAATGAAGTTCACACAGCTCTCCCGCCGTCTCGGTCTTGCCGAGGCTGAGCTGGAGCGGCAGCAGCCAAGTGATATCGACCGTGCGCGCCTGTCAGAGCTGGTGGATGAGGGCAGACAGCTTGCGCGGCAGATGCAATCGCTTGCAGAGCAATCCGAAAGTGAGCGCGGGCAGCTCGCGGCCCTTGAAAGGGATAGCCTTGCCGGCCGGCTGATCGACCCACGGCCCTATATCGATCAGCTCGAGGCGCTGGCCGGAGACCTCTCGGCCTTGGCTCGCCTTGATGGGCTGGAAACGCAGATACGCCGCATCGAATCCGATCTCGGTGAGGCTGCTGGACGGCTGCAGCCACCGGTCGGCGACATCGATATGCTGTTCTCCGTACCCCTGCCGGAGATGACGGAGATTACCGGACATCGCGACGCCATCGACGCCGCACAAACGAAGGTGCGCGACGCTGCCGGCAAGCTGCAGGCCTATGACGAACAGCTGGCCGAGATAGAGCGAACGCTCGCGGATGCCGAGCGTACCGGGCCGATCGTTACCAGCGAGCAAATCCTCGCCGCGCGCAAAAGCCGTGATGGGCAATGGTCCTCCATCCAGCAAAAGTGGACGGAGGGCGCGGCTCCGGACGCCAAGGTGCTCGCGGCATTGACCGTCGGCGTGGCCGAGGCGGACCGTCTGGCCGATGCCGCCCTCAGCGATGCGGATCGCGTCGCGCGCCATGTCGACTATCGGCTGCGGCAGGCGCGTCTGGTACGGGAACGGCAGGAGGCCCTCGATCGGCTCAAGGGCTGCGAGAAAACGCTGAAGGGCGCGCAGGCAAGCTTTTCCGCCGTCTTCGAACCCTGCAGCATCGATGCCCTCGATCCATCGACCATGCTCGAATGGCGGCGCGGAGTGGAACTGCTGCGGCGTGAACGCAAGGCATTACGAGATCTGCTGGACGAACGCGACGAGAATGCGCTGGCGGAGGGCCGAGTCTTGCCTGCCCTGCAGGATATCGTTGAGGCGACCGGCTATAAGAGCGGCCGCCTTCCGCCGGCCGCGATAGCGGAAGGCTTGCGCAAGCATCTGCGCCTTCTTTCGGAACGCTGGAGTGAAAGCCGCACGCGCGAAGGGGAAATTGGCGCGGCGCGTGACCGGCTGGCCCGCTTCGCTGATCAGCAGCAGAGTTTGGAACGACATCAAGTCGGTTGGCGCGGCGGCTTCTCTAAGGCCGTTGAACTCGTTGGCTTGCCGGCCGACACGACCCTGGACATGGCGAATGCCGCCCTGAAGGCTTGGGAAGAACTGCCCGATGTTCTGGCGGAGCGCGAAA
Source organism: Martinezella tropici (assembly GCA_000799755.1). Lineage (GTDB taxonomy): Bacteria > Pseudomonadota > Alphaproteobacteria > Rhizobiales > Rhizobiaceae > Rhizobium > Rhizobium tropici_A. Next base: position 113,806 of record JUHI01000001.1, on the reverse strand, counting down.
ACCGTCTGCGCCGGGTCAATGGCATGCGCCGTGACATGGCGGATTTCGAGCGGCGGCTGGCGACCCTTGCCGCCAACAGCGGCTATGAGCTGGATCATCTGCCGCCGGATGCCGCCGCCGAGGCGTTGCACACCCGCGTCAACGCCATGCGTGGCGAGCTGAAGAAGCGCGACGGTCTCGAAGAGGAACGGCAGCGTGGGGAGGGGCTGGTGGCACGCCAGGAGGCAGCACTCGCGACCATCGCCACCGATCTCGACCAATTGACCGCGGACCTGGGCGGTGTCGACGATCTGCCGGCACTCCTTTCTCGCCTGCGTGAACGCTCGCGTCTCGCCACGCGTCTCGTCGAAAGCCGCGATCGTTTCCGGCAGCAGGCCGATGGCAAGGCAGAAGACGATCTGCGAGCTGAACTAGCCGGCTTCGAGCGGGTCGCGGCCGATCTCGAAATCGAGCGGTTAACCGAGGAGGATCAGCGGCAGTTTGCAGCACATGGTGAGCTTTCGGCACGCCTGGCGGAAAACCGCCGTCAGCGACAGGCCCTGGAGACAGGCGTCAGCGCCGAATATGCGGTTTTCGAAAAGCTCTCGGCCGAGCAGGAGGCAAAAGACCTCGCGCGGCAATGGGTCGTGCTGAAGATTGCTGCCCGCATGCTGGCGGGCTCGATGGAGGCGTATCGCGAGAAGCAGGCCGATCCGGTCATCAGCCGTGCCGGTGAACTGTTCTCGCAGCTGACGGGCGGCCGTTTCTCCCGCCTCGTCGAAGCCCATGATGAAAGCGATGCGCTGCAATTGCTGGCGGAACGCGCTGCAGGCGAACGGGTGCCGCTGGATGGCCTGAGCGAAGGCACGGGCGACCAGCTCTATCTCGCGCTGCGGCTGGCGTTCCTTGAAGACTATTCCGCTCGCAACGAGCCGGCTCCCCTGATCGTCGACGATATATTCCAGACCTTCGATGATGAGCGCGTCCGCGCCGGACTGCAGGTGCTGGCCGCAACGGCCGATCGTTTCCAGACGATTCTCTTCACCCATGAAAAGAGCGTGGTCGAGATCGCCAAGGGCGAGATCGGTCGGGATCTGGATCTGATCGAGCTCTAATCGAGGCTTTTGATTGCTCGATCTCCTTGTTTTCCGGCAGTTCCGGACAGAAAGCCGCTACACACTTTTCCTGGAATTGCTTCAGGACATCGAGGGGATGCGCAGTAGCGTCGGCGGGACGATCCTCGGGTCCGACTTGTCGCGGCTGTAGGCCGGATTGAGCGCGCGGTCGATGAAACCCTGCGTGGCATGCAGCCGCCGCAGATTCTGCTTTTCCTGTTCGAACCGCTTCTTCCGCTCCCCCGATTTATCCGAGCCGCGCGACAGCGATTCATGGTGATAGAGGCAGGCGAAGGGCGTCCAGACGATGCGATAGCCTGCCTTGTAGGCGCGCAGGCAATAGTCCACGTCGTTGTAGGCGACCGCGAAATTCTCCTCGTCGAACAGGCCGATTTTCTTCAGGCATTCGCCTGATATCAGCATCACCGCGCCGGTCACGCAGGTCAGGGTGTTGCGCACGTGCAGCCGGTTCATCGGGCCACCGAACTCCTTTGGCTTGTTCATGTACCAGTGGCCTGCCAGGCCGCCGAAGCCGATGACCACACCGGCATGCTGCATCTTGTCATTCGAAAACAGCAGCTTGGCGCCGACGATTCCGGTCCTGTCATAGGCGAGACATGAGACCATTTCCTTCAGCCAGCCCGGCTCGATGACCTCCACATCGTTGTTGAGGATCAGGCAGTGTTCGCCGGTAGCCGCGCTCAGGCCGCGATTGACCGAGCGCGAAAAATTGAAGGCCTCCGGATTGATGACGGCCGAAAAGCGAGGCTGAGTCTTGCGATAATGCTCATAGAGATCAAGCACGGCCTTATCGGTCGAGCCATTGTCGATCACCAGAACTTCGAAATTGGGATAATCGGTCTTTTCGAAGAGATCGCCGAGGATGCGCTTGATCAGGTCGAGATTGTCCTTGCTCGGAATGACGATCGAGATTTTCGGCCATTCGTGAGGCGCCTCGAACATGATCCGATGCAGGGTCTTGGTGAGGGCGCCGTCAACGCCAATCGCCTGCTGTCGCCGCTCGAACCTTTCGACGAGCGCCTTTCTCGCATTCGCGGTGGCGGCATCCATGAACTTGCGCGAATAGGTCTTGCCGTTGCGGCGCCACCAGTAGGCGGGATAGGGCAGGTGGAGGACGCTATCCTCGGGTATGCCCTCCAGATAGCGCAGCAGTAGATCGTAATCCTGCGAGCCGTCGTAGCCGGTGCGGAGATAGCCAAGTTCCCGAAGCCGACTGTGGCGGTAGATCGAGAAATGATTGATGTAGTTGACGCCCGTCAACAGTACGGAATCATAGGCCGGTTTCAGCATGACGCCGGTCGGCTTCAAGGTGTCGTCGACCACAAGTTCGTCCGTATAGACGAAATTTGCCTCCGGATTTTGCTCCAGCGTATGTCTTATCACCTTGAAGGCATGCGGCGCGACGACATCGTCATGATCGAGAAAGGCGATCCATTGACCCTGTGCTTGGGACAGCCCGGCATTGGTCGCGGCCGCGATGCCGCCGTTGCGCTCGTTCAATACGAGGCGGATATTGTCTCTTGGTCGCTGGCCTTGATACCACTGCCGCGTTTCCGGCGATGTCGAACCGTCGTCGCTGAGGATGAGTTCTGCGCCTTGCTCGTTCTGTGCCTCGAAGGATTTGACGAGATCGTCCAGATAGCGCGCCGGCGCATTATAGACCGGGACGACGACGCTGAGCCATGTCCCGGCGGTTGCCGATATTGGGGCAGCGGCCAGCTCCGAGGCAAGCCGATAGCTCGCATCGGCATATTGTACCGTCAGGCTCGCCTTGCGTCGCCCGAGACGCAGCTTGGGCAATTTCAGCCAATACTGAGGCAGTCTGCCAAGATCGATGCGCTTGCTCCGCGCATCCATTTCGAGAATGCCCGAAATATATCTTTGCGCCGATTTTTCCGATGAGAATGCCTTGGCGGTGAACCGGAATGTCGTGGGGAAACTGGCCGGATCTGCACGCAGAGCGCAAATGGAACCGACCGAACCGATATCCGCGGTGATGACGAAACCACGTCCTTCAGGAAGGGAAACTGTATCCTTCTCGCGGAAGCCGTAGCCGCGATTGACGTAGAACTTCGGATCTATCGGCTCGTCAGTCGCAACGACATGGAGGACGAGCAGCTTCTTTCTGACGGGTGAGAACCTGATTTCGAATGCGGGATCGTCCCCCAAGGACTTCCACAGGTCCGCATTGGCGTCGACGGATACTTCCCGTTCGAGATCGGCGTTCGGTATAATTTTGAGTGTCATCGAAATATCGGTTTCATCTAAGCTTGGGGCATCGTTTTACGAATTTTCAGCTCTAGCCTGCGTCACTAAGAGCTTTAAAACGTATGCCGGGAAATGTCGGGCTTGTATGCCGCCGCATCCTCTCGATTGAATTCCTCGTAGCATCGCGGGCTGCGCGCCGGCGCTCGCGGTCACTCACCAGCAGGTCGATGGCGGCGAGCCACTCCTCGGCGGTGTTGCCAATGTGAAATTCTCCGGCGACGGCGCAACGTTCAAATGTCGGGCATCGGGAAAATACGGCCGCCGCTTGCAGGCGGTTGATGTCGATCCGCTTGGTATCGGAACGGCTGGCATTCGTCCTTCCCGAGAGCAGCGGAGCCAGAGCAATATCGGCGTGGTGGTGCGTTGTCTTTGCCAGATATGCTGGCCAGGGTAGCGGCGGAATGATCGCCATTCTTGCTGGGTCGATCCCTTGCCGACCCCAGCGGCGTGCAAGTGGACCGGAGGCAAAAACCTCGAAATGCAGATTGCCGTGCTTTTCCATCGCGGCTTTGACGATCGGCATCAGGAACTCATGTTCGCGGCGATGGACGCCGGTGGCATGGTAGATCATTCTGAGCGGCGTGACGCCGTCATCCTCGCCGCTAGTCGCGACTTCAGGTGAATCGGCTGGAAGAGGGGGCAGAATATCGATCCGCTGGCTTCTCAGGGCGAGCGCGCTCGCCAGCGTCTCGGTCGAAGTCCACACATGGGTCAAAAGCCGATTGACCCTCGGCATCGGGCGAACAGCCAGTTTCAGCAGTCGGAACTTATAGGGCCAGCTTGCTTCGTTGCCGGTCAGGACGGCCGGAATATCGTCGTCGACGAAATAAGCGACCCCGGCAAGTCTGCCTTGATTTTCCTCCAGCCAACGTAATTGCGGCGGCTTGATATAGCGGCAGATAATTACGAAGAGGCCGTCGCTGTCGATAGCGTCGAGCGGATCGTCAAGCCCTTTCGTGACAACCGGAATATCACCGAGCGTCTTGGCGCGCTCGTCGAGATAGTAGCTGAAGGTCGGATTGGGATGGCGCGACAGAATGAGCAGGCACCGCGCAACGCGTTCGCCATCTGCCGCCGGCGCTCCGGATGGCCGTGGTCTTGGAAGCAACTGATAGACGAGATCACGTAAAATTTGCATGGGGCTTCCGTGCAAAACTACGCCAGACGACTTCGGATATTGGTAAGGATGCCGAAAACAGCACCCCATGCAAGGAGCGTTACGCCAAAGATGCCGCTGATCCAGAGCGCCCTCTGGGGATACTCGGCTTCGTCGGGCAGGCTGGGCGCCAGGAATGTATCGAGGTAAATCAGCTGCTGCTTGCTGACGAACTTGACCTGCTCCAGCGTCTTCATGCTCGTTGCGAATTGTTGTTCCGCGAGGCTCTGCTCCAGTTCGCGCTGGGACATATCCACGGAGACATCGGCAAGATTTTGCTCCGACTTGTTCTGCCCGGCCACTTGACTGTTGAGCTCGTCGATCTGCTTTTGCTTGCTGTCGATCTCGCGCTTGAGAACGCGCATCTGTGGCGCATCCGCGGAGACCGTTCCAAGCAGAGCGTCATATTTCTGCTGGAGGTCTATCCTTTCCTTCTGCACCGACGAGATCAGGTTCGTTAGAACGGTCGACGATCCCTCGACGCTCAGAACGCCGGTTTGGTTGCGCGCCGCGAGAAGCTGATCGCGCGCCTTTTGCAGCTGGTTCTTTGCATTGTCCAGGTTCGCCTGGGCAGTCGCGATGACGTCGCGCCAGATGCGGGTATTGACGTCGTTGACCACGACCTCGGAAGCCGCAACGACCGCATTCAATACTTGCCGGGCATCGGCAGCAGTGAAGGCGCGTGCCTTGACCGTCACGATGCCGCTGTTTGCGTCGATCTTGACCGACACCATGTCTTCCCAATAATCGAGAAGCTTCTCCGAACTCGCATCCTTCTTGAGGCGCGCAATCCGATCGATCGAGTCATTGCCATAGATCTTTTGAAAGTCGACCTTGTCCTCAAGCGCGGCGACCATGTCCTTGCTCTTGATGAAGTTGGTGACGATCAGAGTGTCCTGCACGATCTGCGCCGGCGGTAAGCCTGTCACCTTGGTAATCTGATTGCTTCCGAGCGCCGGCGTCGACGTTCGAACGGTGAAGCGCGTTTCGGATTGATACTGATCGGATGCGACGCAGGTGAAATAGTAGACGGAAGCGATATTCGGTATGACGAGCAGCAGAAACGTCGATGCCAGGATGGCCTTGCTGATGATCTGCTGCATCGGCCGCGGCCGCAGGCCCACGGCCTTGAACAGCTGGCTGCGCCTCGATGTCGAGAAACGCAGCTTCCGCGCGGTCACGGACAGATTCGTGGCCACGTTCCGGCTATGCTCCGTCGCGCTGAGCTGTATCGTCTGAGGCGCGTTTTCGGTATCGTGAGCCATATTGGGCCTTACTGTCGATCCCTGATATTCTAGCGGTTCAATCTATAATAGGCTTCGATAGCCTGCTCTACCTTATCGAAGACGATAAGTCTGCCATCGACAAGTACCATACCTCTGTCGCAATGCGCACTGATCATGCTCATGCTGTGCGATATCATGATGATGTCGGAACTCTTCCGCCTGTTCTCGAATGCAATGCGGCAGCGCTCCTGAAATCGGGCATCTCCGACGGCAAGGACTTCGTCCACCAGATAGCATTCGAACTCGATGGCCATTGAAAGCCCGAACGCCAATCTTGCTCCCATGCCGGAGGAATAGGTGCGTACGGGAGCATCGATATAATCGCCCAGTTCGGCAAATTCCTCCACGAAACGAGAGACGCGTCTGACGTCTTCGCCGTAGGCGCGGGCAACGAAGTGAACATTGGCCCGCCCTGTCATCAAAGGATTGAAGCCGCTGCTCAAGCCGAGAGGCCACGATACGCGGACATCCTTGCTGATCTTGCCCGAATTCGGCAGCATCGTGCCGGCGATCATGCGCATCGTCGTCGACTTCCCGGCACCGTTCACACCCAAGAGCCCATAGGAGTAGCCGGATTCGAACTCGCAATGCACCCGGTCGAGAATGACCTTCTTGCCGCTCGGGGTCTTGAAGTGTTTCGATACGTTCTTGAAGCTGATCATGGCGCTTCCCCATTCATATCCGGTGATCCTCCACGGAGGCCCAGATGAGGGAGAGCGTCGCCCAGGTGACAACAAGGGCAAGCAATATGATCAGCGGCGTGCTGACGCGGCGCGGAAATGTCGACTCGTCCGGCAATGCCGGCTTGACGAAAACGGCAAGGTACAGTGTCTTGCGCAACGCCTCGGCGACCACGGCATCGTAGTTCTTCTGCGCACTTTCGTAGAGTTTTTCCGCGATCATGCGATCGGTTTCGAGCCGGGAATATTCCAGCAGAGCCTTCGCAAGGCTCGCATTCTCAGGTCCGGTCAATTCCGATCGCATCTTCTCGATCTGCGCGTCGAGGCTGTCCTTGGCGAGACTGAGCTGTTGATAGGTCGGGGAATTCTGGGCGTTGGATTGCCGCATGACGAAGAGGCGCGTTTCGAATTCCAGCTTCTTCGCCAGCAGGCCGGTCAGGATCGTGCCGCTATTCTTGGCCTGCGCTTGCGGGCTGAGAAGGCCGGATGCGTTTTGAAACTGATTGAGGGCAACCAGGGTGTCGCCATAGGCCTTGCCGCTCTTCTGGACGTCGCCCTTCATGCTCTGCACGATGTCGTTGCGCGCGCGTTCGGAAAGCTCGTTGATGAGCTTTTCGCTTTCCTCGATGATCGCATCCGCAAGCTTGACGGAATCGTCCGGCGCGAAGGTTCTGACCTTGAGCGTGATGATGCCTGACGTGACGTCGATATAGGCGGTGACGTGGTCGTTCCAGTATTTCAGGAACTCTTCGTCGGATTGCGAGGAGCGGAATCGCGACAGAAAATCCGCGTCTTGCCGGGCAAACATCGATCGATAGTCGAGTTTCTTGCCGATTCGATTGAGGATTTCCGTCGAGTGGATGAAGCTGGTGACGACATAGGCATCCTGCGAAGCCGAACGCATGTTGAGAGCGCTGGTGGCGTCCCCGGAACTGCTGGTATCCTCGGCTCCGGACACTGCCCTGACGGCGAAACGCGCTTCCGCCACATATTGGTTCGACGCGATGAACGCATAATAGACCGAGCTTGCCAGGAAGGGCAGGATCACGAGCAGCAGAAAGCCGATAAGTCTGAGCGGCGGCTTGCCGCCCGAGCTCGTCTCCGGCTCATTCCCATCATGCACCGGTATGTATTCGATGTCTTCGATATCCGTGCGGGCACGTTGCGCCGGCAGCCTGCGCCGAAACAGCGAAGGCAGGAGATGGCGGCTGGTTTTTACCCGCGGGGAGTCCTGAACTATCGCGTCGTCAATGATTGTCTTCGGCATGTCAGCTTGCAATCGTTTCCGGCAGTTCGGGCGCGGTTGGTTTCATCGCCTGACGCACATAGTGGTCGAAAATCAAGTCCTCTTCGAGCATAAGCTCGGCAATATGCAATGAACGCAGCCGCGTCGCAACGTCTTCAAGCGTACTGTGTCGGGGCGGCAACGGAAAATCGTCGATCGAGATACCGATGAGCTCGCTGACCGCCTGCTGAAAATAGAGGCTGTCTGTATCGAAACCGACAACGGCAAAGCGCGACAATAGGTCGATCGCGGTGGCAACGTCGCTGCGCGTTACCGCCTGTTCCGGTATGGTTGTGGCCAATTGCCGGGTAAGTGGTGAAGCCAGAACGTTTGTGACATTCTGCGGCGCTTTCTTCAGGGCAGCCTTGAGAGAGGCCTCGTCTTCCAGGTTTACCTCGGCAAAATGCTCCGCGGCAGGCGCCAAGATGATCTTGTCGCGATCGCCGAAGAATGAAATCTGAGTCTTAGCCATTCGCTTCAGAAGGAATATCCTCAGGGCAAGTTCATAATAGGGATCGGTGAGCAGGGCGATGGCCTTGAAACCCTTGTCGAAGAACTCTTCATAATTGCGCATCAACAGCCGGCCGCTAATATAGATCGACTGGATGGCGTTCAGATGAAAGGCCTGAAGGGTCGTTTCGTGTCCGAACCGTTCGACGGACGAAAGCTCGTATTGAAAGTGGCGGCCACAATGATAGTCGAACTTGACCATTGGCAGTAGCTGCGCCTCGAGCCGCACGATCTTTAACGGAATCGTGCTCGCCACCTGCGGCCTGCGGTAGATCAGCAGACCCGACTTGGCGTCATGAATCATCAGCGATGTGCGCTCGGTCAGATCGGGGATGATTGTCGTATCGAGCCTGAAGCCGACGAGACCATCTTCGTGTCGTCCTGAATCGATAACCGCCTGTTTGACCTGATCACAGGGAAGAATCATCAGCTCGCCGTCGGCGTCCGAGACCCTGATCTGTGGCTTGTCGGAAAACCCATCGGGGATCAGATAGCCCTCGATAAGGTTGCCATGATCATATTCGAGGTTAAAAAGCACGGACCTTCTCCGGCGTTTTCACCCGATCGGGGCAGGACAGAAATTGGCAATGGAATGGTGTCATCCCGGCCTGCATAGCATCACATGCATCAACATGCCTATCGATATCACAAATATCGCGCTTCGGCATCCGAACCTCGTCAGGTATCGCCGGGCGCTTTTCGCGCCAGCAGCGAAAAGCTGGGACCGCCGGGATGGCTCAGGTTTTCATCCCTGATGGTAATGTCATCAAAACCGAATGCGCGGAGCAGCAGCAAGATGTCGTCTCGATGCATCCAAAAATGACGGTCCTTCATGCCACCGCAGAAAGATGCATTGGCGTTGGCGTGATGGTAGCTGCGTTCGTAATAGCGCACCGGTATGTCATCGATCAGCCTCGTTTCCACTTTGCCGCTGAAGGGTAGCCACCGCACATCGCCTTCGGGCATAGCGTCCTCCAGGACGAAGTGCGTCCAGATGAAAACCGCATTGGATCGCTTTGACAGCAGACGAAGAAACTCGCCGGGCTCGGCCATATGGTAGAGAACTCCGGATGCGAGCGTAAAGTCGTAGACGTCTTCGCGTTCCGTCAGCCACGCCTGTATGTCGCCTAGCATGAAGGTGGCGGTGTCGATATTCAGGATTTGCTTGCTGACCAGGCATCTCAGAAAACAGAGACGATTTGCCTCGATTGCATCGATCCGCGCCGGCCTTTGGCCATTCAGCATATGGGTGTGCATTCCCTCGAGTGGGCCGACCTCGAGAACGGTCTTGCCCTCTATCGAACCGAAAGTCCGCATTGCCCAATCGATGCGGTCGTCGGCATACAGGGGCAGCTTTCCGGCGTTGAGGCCAAATTCCGGCGGAAATGCACAATTCCATCCCTGAAGGGCGTCGATGGCATTTTGGTGGGTTGGTCTGCCTTGCTCGTATTGATCGAATGTCTCCAGGGGACTTTTCGATACTTTCTTTTGAGAGCGTTTTGAAAAACCGAGCATTGATACATAACCTTCGTTCTAATCGGCACCTTGCCGATCCGGAGAAATAGCGGAATCGTTCTCAAACGGACGTACAGCGGCCCCCGAACCGGTTTACATCCCGAAAGCATATTCTAGGCAGGTTGGCGGAGTTTGCGAATGTCGGCGAACAGTCGAGGACGGATGCGGTTGATTCGACGGTAGCCATTGATACTTATCTCGCTGAAGGCAGAAATCCGGCAAGCTGCGGTTGTCGTGGTTTATCATTTCCGCATGTGTTGCAGGTCTGGACTTGGTTCTCTTACAGGCAATAACAATCTTATGGAAAGCGGAATAAGTGCGAATCTGTGCAACTTAATGTCATCCATCCAGCATTTTTCTATGGAGGCCATTACTTAACGGTTCCTTTTCGTCTTTCAGAGAATTTTAATTTTAAATCTCCAAACAATACTCTCGCAAATTGCCTTGTGCGCCATTGGCCCTTATAAAGCCGATCTGATCGGGCGCTCCTTGAATTCCGAGTGTGTTCAGAGGATCGCACTCGATTTTTTTGATGGTACTCTCGGCGTTTGGGCTTGTTGACGCGCGCCGGTTATGCTTTTCAAGGCGCCGATAGATTTGATGCATTCCATGTCGATGTATGCCATCAGGTAGTCACGGCAGCTAATAGTTTGAGGATTTCAATTGTTCCGTATTGGCGCCGTACTGTGTTGCGTGGTTTTGGCGGGATGTAATTCCGTATCGAGCGAAGGTCCGTTGGCTGGCGCCATTCTTAGCGATGCCGGCCAGTCCGGGGCACAATTGGGCCGCAGGAATGCCGCAGTTTTTGATATCGTCGACATCGACAGCCGCAGTGCGCGCCTCGTTTCCGATTATGTGTCTTCCACGCTCAATCGCCGTTTTGGCATGGGTGGCGGTGTTGGCCCCGTCGTTATCGGTGTCGGCGATGCGCTGAAGGTCACGATTTTCGAAGCAGGCTCCGATGGTCTGTTTTCGACGTCGCAGTCTAAGCAGGTATCGCTCGATATCGTCGTGCAGCCTGACGGCACGGCGGCAATTCCCTATGCCGGTTCGGTTCGATTCGTCGGCAAGACCCTCGACCAGGCGCGCAAGGCCATTTTGGCTGCCCTGGCGACCAAGGCCGTGGAGCCGGATGTTATCGTGACGAGCATGGGCACCCCGTCGCGCACCGTGACCGTTTCGGGCGCGGTCGGCCGTCCTTCCATGGTGCCGTTGGATCTGACGAAAGAAAAGATCACGGAGGTCGTTGCCAAAGCCGGTGGACCGTCCACGCAGCCTTATGAGACCTATGTCACGCTGGTTCGGGGTAATAAGACCGGAACGGTTTTGCTGAAGTCGATTATCGAGCATCCTTCCGAAGATATCTACGTCCAGCCGGGCGACCAGATTTTCCTCGTCCGCGATCCCAGAACCTTCACCTTGCTCGGCTCCGTTCGTGGCGATGGACGCATCGAGTTCGGAGCGAACGATCTCAATCTTCTTGAGGCGGTTGCGCTCGGCCATGGTGCGATCGACGATTCGAGCAATGCGAAGGGCTTCTTCCTGTTCCGCTATGAGGAGCCGGAAATCGCCAAGATCCTGCTCGGTCCGGCTCGCTTCCAGGACTTGTTGCGCAAGGGAATGGTGCCCGATGCGAAGGGCCGCTATCCGATCGTTTATCGCTTCGACATGTCCAATCCCGACAGCTTGATTGTAGGCCAGACTTTCCCGATCAAGAGCCGCGACGTCATCTATGTGTCGCGCCATCCTTCTGTCGATATCAGGAAGTTCCTGACGCTCGTCGGAACGCCACTGGGCATTGCGGCGCAGGGTGCAGGGACGGCGGCTCTTCTAAACCAATAGTTGCGCAGCGGATATGGCGGCCCGGTTGGGCCGTCCACGACACTCGGCAACGGCCGATAGAGGTCGGCATTTGTATGATGCTGACGGATCATGCCTTGTCGGCAATCGGAATTCATCGCGAAGTGAGTTGCGGAAAAGGTTGCAACCATCGCAGGCGGAGACTGCGATCCTTAAAGTGGATTGAAGGTTTAGGAGATCGCATATTGCGTCGATTGTTGCGCTGCCGCATATTGACCGCCCGCGATTTTTTCTATCTGTGACAACCACAGATAATAGCAAGCGTGTGTAGTTGATGTTGAACTTGGCCGATTTGGTGCACTTCTTCAAATATTGCTGAGAGATCATGACAGTTGAAATTATCGGACGCGCAAGCGTTGCCCCTGGGGCGGGTTCGATCGAAGAGCTGCAGCTTATCCTCAAGGAGGGACGTTGCACTGTAAGCCGTATACCAGAGGAGCGCTGGGATCTTGCGCGCTTTTGGCATCCGGCTGTGGGTGTTCAGGGAAAGACCTATAGTTTTGCAGCCGGCGTCTTCGATAATGTCTACGCATTCGATCCTGCGGTCTTCGGACTTTCCCAGCGCGAAGCGATGCAGATGGACCCGCAGCAGCGCATCCTTTTGAATATCGTCTGGCGTGCCTTGGAGGACGCAAACCTGCCGATCGACGGTTTCGAGGGGCAGCGGGTCGGCGTCTATGTTGGCGCGTCCTCTCTTGAATATGGCAACCTGACGCTGGAGGACCCTGCCTCGGGCAGCCCGTATTTCATGACGGGCAACACGCTCTCCATCGTTTCCAACCGCATCTCGCACATATTCGGATTGCGCGGGCCAAGCATGACGATCGACACGGCCTGTTCGTCGTCGCTGGTGGCGCTCGACCAGGCGGTAAAGGCGCTGGAAGGTGGAGAGATCGATACTGCGATCGTCGGCGGCATCAATATTCTGCTTAACCCCATGTCCTTCGTGGGCTTCGCGCAGGCGCGAATGCTGTCGCCGGAGGGGCTTTGCCGTGCCTATGACGACGATGGACGTGGTTACGTTCGCGCGGAGGGTGGTGCGGCGATCGTATTGCGGCGCACGGACGTTGCACTGCGTGAGAAGGATCGCAGCTATGCCAGGATACATGCCGTAGGCGTCAATTCTTCGGGACGCACCAACGGCATTTCCATGCCATCCCGTGAGGCGCAGGCTGCCTTGCTTCAGTCGATCTATGAAGGGCGCAACATCGACGTCAACCGCATCGCCTTCATCGAGGGGCATGGAACGGGCACGAAGGTCGGCGACCCCGCCGAAATATGGGCGATAGGCGAAATCATCGGGCGAAATCGACGTGCGCCGGTGCCGATCGGTTCTATCAAGACGAATATCGGCCATACCGAACCCGCATCCGGCCTCTTCGGTCTTTTGAAGGCCGTCATCGCGTTGGAAAACAATTTCCTCCCGGCTTCGCTGCATTTCGACCATCCGAACGAGAACATCGATTTCGAAGGCTTGAATGTTCGGGTCAACACATCGACGATCGAGCTTCTCCCGGCAAAGCAGGCACGTTTTGCCGGGATCAATTCCTTCGGTTTCGGTGGAACCAACGCTCACGTTGTCATTAGCGATCCCGATCCGATCGCACCGCCGGAACCGCCGATGCGCGGCGAGGGGGTCGTTTTTGCCGTCAGTGCTCATACGGCGTCCGCTCTCTCGAGCCTGCTTCAGGAATACAGGACCCGTCTTGAAGCGGCAGAGCCCAAGGAGGCTCGCCAGATTGTAGCTTCTGCGGCTGCCAATCGTGAGCCGATGCGCCATCGCTTCGCAGCCCGCGCCAGGGATGGCGCGGCGGTGCTTGCCGCCATCGACGCTCATCTGTCGGGCGAGAATTCGATTGGCGAGGCAGGCGAAGCGCCAGCCCAGGCCGCCAAGATCGCCTTCGTCTTTTCCGGCAACGGGTCGCAATGGGCGGGAATGGGCGTTGGTGCCTATCAGGAAAACCGCCATTTCCGGCAGTGTTTTCAGTCTTTCAGTGCGCTCTTCGAATATTATCTCGGCGAGAAGCTTACCGATGTTCTGATCGCTTCGGATCTTTCCGTACGGCTGGCCGATACCAAGATCGCCCAGCCGTTGCTATTTGCGATCCAGGCGTCTCTTTCGGATTGTCTCTGGTCCATGGGCGTCAAGCCGGATGCAGTCTTCGGTCATTCGGTCGGCGAAATCGCGGCCGCCTATGCCGCCAAGGCGCTGACGGCCGCCGAGGCGGTTGCAATCGTTGCGAAGCGCTCACTGCATCAGGATCTTCTGGCCGGTGAAGGCAAGATGGCAGCCGTTGTCCTCGGCGAAGACGCCGCGCTGGCCTTCGCGAAATCCCGGGGCCTCGACAACATATACATCGCGGCAATCAACGCGCCGAATTCGGTAACGATCTCCGGTCCGGCCGATGAGATAGAGGCCTATCGGGATGCCGCGCGCAAATCCCAGATCGTCGCGCATGTTCTGGATATCAATTATCCGTTCCATCACCCCATCATTGATCGCGCCAAGGAGGCGTTCTTCGCGGACCTGCCCGATCTTGCGCCCGACAGCGGAACGGGGATCTTCATTTCGACGGTAACGGGCGAACTGCGCGATGGACGCCTGCTCGATACGCAATATTGGTGGCGTAATGTTCGCGATCCCGTGCTCTTCAAGGCTGGCTGTCAGGCCGCTATCGCCATGGGATGCAATCTTTTCATCGAAATTTCGCCGCGCCCGATCCTGTCCAATTACGTGGCGGAGATCGCCAAGCAGGCATCCGTTCAGGTCATTGCGATCCCGACCCTGTTGCGGGAGCCAACCGTGGCCGGCCACGACCCGGTTTCGCAGTCGTTTGCCCGCGCAGTTGCCAACGGTGCGCCGGCGCTCCGCGCGCGCGGCAGCGCCACGCGCAACGCCTTCGTCAATCTGCCACCTCTGCCTTTCGAGCAGGTGGAGCTTCGCACCCATCCGACGACAGACGAGATCGACATTTTCGGGCGCGATCACAAAAGTCCCTATACGCTGCTCGGCTGGCGCACCGACCTCAATGGTTCGAATTGGAAGAACCACCTCGACGCTCGCCTTTTCCCGGACCTTGCCGAACATGTGGTTGATGGCAAGGCAATCATGCCCGGTAGCGGCTTCGTCGAAATCGCCGTAACGGCCGCGCAGCGCTACTACGGGACGGATGAGGTCGAAATCAGCAACCTCGAAATCATCCGGCCGCTCGAATTATCCCAGGATCGAATGGCCGAACTCTCGACCAGTCTGTCGCCGGAGACCGGTGACATTGAAATCCGCTCGCGCGAACGGCTCAGCCATGACGAATGGACGGTTCATGCGGTCGGTCGCTGCCGCAAGCCGCTCGCGGGCGAGGGAAGCAGCAGATCCATCGATCGCTCCGGCAAGGAGCGCAAGTCCACACTGACCGCTGATGTGACTTACGAAACGGCGGAACGTTTCGGATTGCACTATGGCCCGCATTTCCAGCTCCTGTCGAAAGCAGTCGCATTTGGTCATCATGTGATCGAAGTGGATTTGAAGCCCGCCGCCCTGCCGTCCCACCCTTTCGCCGCGTATAATCTCAACCCGATGTCGGTCGACGCGGCATTTCACGGCCTCGTCGCATTGTTCGATCAGTTCTCCGGCGATGAGGCCGGGGCGCCCTATATTCCCGTTCACTTCGGTTCGGTGAGGGTTTTCGGCAAGGGAAGGTCGATTGTCAAAGCCGTCATCGAGATCGAGCGTTTCAGCGCGAATTCGATCAAGGCGCGTTTCACCTTGTTCGACGCAGATAACAAGGCGGTTGCCGCTCTCGATGATTGCCGTTTCCGCCGCACGCAGTTGCGTCGTAGAGCGACGCTCGATTCCGTTGCCTTTCATTATCAGAGCCTGCCCTCCGCTCTTTTTGCCGGCGGACGGAAAGCCGGTGCCGATACGCGGCGGATTGCAACGCAGCTTATCTCCGATGAGAAGCATGCGCCGAACAATGCGAGCCTTCTTCTCGATGCCGCAATCTATCGCGCCTGCCATGACATTGCGCTGAAACTTGCCGACCGCAACGGCACCGTCGTGTTCGCCGGCCTCCCGGGCGATCCCGAGTTCCGGTCTTTCCTGGTCAATTGCCTTTATATTCTGGAAGACGCCGGCATCGCCGAAACGGGGGATGGCAAGTGGTTTGTTCCGCTGGGGCCGACACTGCCTCCCGTCGCCGAATTGCTGCAGGAGATCTATCGGGAGGACGCCGGGCGCGTGGCCGAGAGTGTCCTCGTTGGCGATGCCTATCGCGAGACGCTCGATCATCTGGCGATGATACGGCCGCATGTGTTGGCCCGTGAGCCGGCAGCTCATGGAACAAACATTCCGGGTGGTGCGACGCTTGAGCACGTGCTCGTTCATTCTCCCTTGAGCGAGAGACGGCTTTCGATGCTCGCGGAGGCTCTGGCTTCTGCTATCGATGCCGATGCAGGGGCGGTCGGATACGTTCTGGAGATCGGTTCTGTATCGGCCGCTTTCAGTCGAAAGCTGGCGACGATTGCCGCGGCTGCCGGTGCGAGCCTGGTGATTGCCGAGCCGCGCGAGCAGCCGCGCCGGGCATTGGAAATTGCTTTCGAGCGCGATGCGCATGTCATCGTGGTCGATCCGGCCAAGCTGACAGACGGTCATGTAGCCGACATCGTGGTCGCGTCCGGCGATCAGAGCCAGTACCTGATGCGCCACAACGACGATATCAAGCGGATTGTCCGGACGGTCGCAGGCCGCGGCGCCCGGTTGCTGCTGGCGGATCGTGCGCCGAGCGCCTTCAACGATTTCGTCTTCGGCCTGTCCGAAGGCTGGTTTGCCGATAGCCAATCGCCGGAATTCCCGGTCGGACGGCTTGGCACACGAGAGCAGATTGCGGATCTCCTGGGTAGTCTGGGCTTTGCGAAGCCTTTTGTCCGGGAGCGGATTTTCCCCGAGGGGGCGCTTGTGACGGCGTCGGCCGTGTCCGAGTCGCAACTGGCGGCTATCACTGCCACAGACGCCGCCGAACCGATCGTGCTCCTTTCGGAGCAAGGCAGGAAAGACCTCGGCAAGCTTGGCAAAAATATAACGGTCGTTGATCTTGCTGCACCGTCCCTGGATCTTGCGAGTGCCCTCGATGTGATCGACCGCGAGAGCGGTCGAGTCGTCTATCTCGCCGGCACGACGCGCGGCGATGCGGCGGAACGTTCGCTGTCGCGTCTCTCGATCCTGACTGAATTGGCGAACCTGTTGTCGCAGAATGGCGCCGGAGCACGGGCTCGACTGGTCATCGTGGCGCCCGGCGGCTCGCCGCTGTCGGCCGGTCTCATCGACGAGGCCAATGCCGGCCTGTGGGCCTTTGGCCGCGTCCTTCAGAACGAGTATGACGCCTTTGACGTGCATCTGCTGGATACCGATGCGGATCGAATGCTTCCCCTCGTCGATTCCCTGATGACGGCGGAAACGAATAATGGAGAATGGTTCCAGGATCGCACGACCGGAAAGGTCCGCGAAATCCGGGCTGCCGCCGGCCCCTTTGACGCCATCGACGCCACTCGCCGCGATTTCGCTGCCGCAACGATCCGGCAGCATGTTGGCGGCCGCCTGGATAGTGTCGCCTGGGAGGAGATGAACCCTCCCGCGCCCGATGAAGGCGAAGTTGTCGTCTCTGTCGAGGCAACCGGCCTCAATTTCCGGGATGTCATGTGGGCGATGGGCCTGCTGCCCGAAGAAGCGCTGGAGGATGGCTTTGCGGGCGCCACGATCGGCATGGAGTTCGCAGGGCGAATTCTCGCCGTTGGCGATGCCGTCGATGACCTCAAGCCAGGCGACAAGGTGATGGGAATCGGGCCTGCCGCGTTCTCGACCCATGTCCGGGTCCGCCGTGATGGCGTGACCAAACTGCCGGAGCAGATGGAAACCGTCGCTGCCGCGACTGTGCCGGTCGCTTTCCTGACCGCCTATTACGCCATGGTCGAACTCGGCCGCATTCAGCCGGGTGAAACCATCCTGATCCACGGAGCTGCCGGCGGCGTCGGTCTGGCGGCGCTCCAGATCGCCAAGCTCAAGGGCGCCAAGGTGATTGCCACCGCCGGCACGGTTGAGAAGCGCGGCTTCCTCGAAATGCTGGGCGCCGATCATGTACTCGATTCCCGCTCTCTGGATTTCGTTTCCGGCGTACGGCGTCTGACGGGCGGTGAAGGTGTCGATCTCGTTCTCAATTCGCTCTTTTCCGAGGCGATGGAACGCAGCATCGAGCTGGTCAAGCCTTTCGGCCGCTTCCTGGAGTTGGGCAAGCGCGACTATTATGCCGACCGCAAGATCGGCCTGCGCCCGTTCCGCCGCAATGTCAGCTATTTCGGTATCGATGCCGATCAGCTTCTGGTCAACGTACCCGACCTCACCAGGCGCATTTTCACGGAAATTGGCCAACTCTTTGCCGATGAGAAGCTGACGCCGCTGCCGTAC
Source organism: Martinezella tropici (assembly GCA_000799755.1). Classification (GTDB taxonomy): domain Bacteria; phylum Pseudomonadota; class Alphaproteobacteria; order Rhizobiales; family Rhizobiaceae; genus Rhizobium; species Rhizobium tropici_A. The sequence goes on along the minus strand of JUHI01000001.1, from coordinate 95,677 downwards.
CGCGCCTTCGCTCATGACGAGATCGGCAACGCCTTCCGATTGATGCAGAATGCCGGCCACATCGGCAAGATCGTCGTGCGGCCGCCCGTTTCGGGCGTCGACACCGTCTTGCGGGCGCCTGCGAAATCCCTGCGCTTCGACGCCAAAGGCATTTTCCTGATTGCGGGCGGCATTGGCGGCTTCGGCCTGTCCGCTGCCGAATGGCTCGTTTCGAAGGGTGCGCGCCGTATCGCGCTGTGCTCGCGCCGAGGCATTGCCGATGCTGAAACGAAGAAGGCGGTGGCGGAATGGGCAAAGCGGGGTGTCGTTACCACGATGCACGCCTGCGATATTACCGATACCGCCGCGGTCGAGACGTTGCTGGCTTTGCTCCGCGCCGAAGGGCCGCTGAAGGGTATCATTCATGCCGCCATGGTTCTGGACGATGCGCTTCTCGCCAACCTGACGCCGGAACGCAATCGCCCCGTTCTCGACGTCAAGATCCGCGGCGCTGAAATCCTCGATTGTCTGACGCGGGACGACAAGCTGGAGCTGTTCCTGCTGTTCTCCTCGGCAACGACCATGCTCGGCAATCCCGGTCAGGCCAATTACGTCATGGCGAACGGCTATCTGGAGGGCCTTGCGCGCAGCCGCCGTGCTGCCGGAAAGCCCGCGCTTGCCGTCGGCTTTGGTGCCATCGCCGACAAGGGCTTCCTTGCCCGCAACATCGAGGTCAACGACCTCCTCTCCAAGCGTATCGGGAAAGCGGCGCTCAAGGCGCGCGATGCACTGGAACAGGTCGAGCGCTACATGCTTGCGGATAGAGGCGCCGTCGATGCCGCGGCGGTCATGATTGCTGAAATCGACTGGAATGCCGTTCGCCTGTTGCCGATTTCCGGCCGGGCGCTATTTGAGCCGCTCATGCGCCATGCAGGCAGCCATCAGGCACTGAACGAGGGAGACAGCGTCGACCTCAAGGAACTGATCAAGGGCAAGTCGGAAGAGGAAGCCCAGGCCGCGTTGCATGCGCTCGTTGCTGCGGAGATCGCTGCCATCTTGCGTGTGACCGAAGACACCGTGACGCCCGACAAGGTCCTGAAGGATATCGGCCTCGATAGCCTGATGGCCATGGAGCTCGGCATGAGCTTCCAGCAGAAGACGGGATTCGATATTCCGTTAAGCGGAGTCGGCGAAGGCACGACCGTCGGTGATGTCGTCAGCCGCTTGCGCGATCGTGTCATGAATCGCAACGGCGACGAAGCCGCCGGCGACACGGCAGGCGATGACGGAGTGGTGCAGCGCCTGGCGCGCAGCCACGCCGCGGAAGAGGAAAAAAGGGCGATCCAGTGACAATGCATGATGCCGATGGTGGCAAGCCGGCGGGGCAAAAGAGCAAGCTGCTCGAAGAAATGCGCCGTGTCGGTGAATCCTCCGGCCGCAACAGGGCCGAACGTCTCAACAGGCAGCCGCAGTCACAGCCCCGCCAGGCGGCTCGCTTCGAGGATCTGCCCGAATATAAGCGCGTCGCAACGCAGCGCATGGCGGGCGAATTGCTCGGTGTTGCCAATCCCTTCTATCGGTCGCACGACGCAGCCGCGGGAGCGACGACGCGTATCGGTGGCCGAGAGTTTATCAATTTTGCCTCCTACGATTATCTGGCGACCAATACCGACCCGCACGTCGCCACGCGCGCCAAAGAGGCGATCGACCGTTTCGGAATCTCGGCTTCGGCCAGTCGCCTCGTTGCCGGCGAGCGGCCTGGGCATGTTGAACTCGAACGCAAGCTCGCCAAGGTCTACGGCGTCGATGCAGCCGTCTGCTTCGTCAGCGGCTATCTGACCAACGTCGCCGCGATCGGCTGTCTGATGGGGCCGCAGGATCTGGTGATCCACGACGAATTCATTCACAACAGCGCGCTCGCCGGCATCAAGCTTTCCGGCGCGGCACGGCGGCTGTTTCAGCATAACGACGTGGAAAATCTCGAAACCATCCTGAAGACGCTGTCGTCGGATTTCCGGCGCATCCTCGTCATCGTCGAAGGCATCTATTCGATGGATGGCGATATCGCCAATCTGCCGGCGCTGCTGGAGTTGAAGGCGCGCCATGGCTTCTGGCTGATGGTCGACGAGGCGCATGCGCTTGGCGTTCTCGGCCAGACGGGGCGCGGCACTTTCGAGCATTTCGATCTCGATCCACGTGAGGTCGATATCTGGATGGGCACGCTGTCGAAGACGACGTCGAGCTGTGGCGGTTATATTGCCGGCAGCGCCGCGCTTGCCGATATTCTGAAAGCGGAAGCCGGCGGCTTCGTCTACAGCGTCGGTCTTTCGCCCGTTCTCGCCGCCGCTGCCATTGCCGGTCTCGATATTCTCCAGTCCGAACCGGAGCGAACCCGGCGTCTCAGGCGCAATGGCGATCTCTTTCTCGAACAGGCCAAGGCGGCTGGCCTCGATACGGGCCTTAGCATGGGCCATTCGGTGGTGCCCGTCATTGTTGGTGATTCGCTTCGGGCGGCGCAGCTTTCGAACGATCTCCTGGCAGAAGGCATCAATGTGCTGCCCATCATTCATCCGGCAGTACCGGAAGGCATGGCGCGCCTTCGCTTCTTTATCACCTGCAATCACACCGAGGAGCAGATCTGCCACGCAGTCGCGCTCACGGCGGAAAAACTCAAGAGCTTGAAGGATCGCAACTTCGGCCTTGCTTCGCTGGATATGGACAAGATGATGCAGTTGCTGCCCATGGCCCAGGCTCCGGGCGGCTCATAAGTTCGGGGCGATCGTCTGATGCACGTTATCGTCACGGGAGGTTCGAGCGGAATTGGTCTGGCGATAGCGAAGCTTTATGCGGCCAGAGGGTATCGGATTTCGCTTCTTGCCCGTCATCCGGGACGTCTTGAGGAAGCGCGCGCCGAGATTGCGTCGCTCCCCGGTGTCGATGCTGCTTTTGTTCAGGCGATCTCTGTCGATGTGGCCTCTGCCGCTCAGATGGCGGAGACGGTGAGGTTCTGCGAGGCGTCTTTCGGCCCTTGCGACATCCTTATCGCCTCTGCGGGGATCGTCGAGCCCTGCGCCTTTGATACCATGCCGACATCGGTTTTTGACGAGCAGATCTCCATCAATTTTCTCGGGACCGCCAATGCGGTTCGTGCTGTCTATAGCGGCATGAAAAGCCGGCGCAGCGGCCGGATCATGATGATCTCCTCGGGCGCCGCCTTGATCGGCATCTTCGGCTATACGGCCTATTGCGCATCCAAATCTGCGTTGGCGGGTTTTGCCGAGGCCTTGAGCGCCGAGGCCGCCGCTTCGAATGTGCAGATTTCCATCTGTTTTCCACCCGATACGATGACGCCGCAATATCGCCGGGAGATCTCTCTCAGGCCGCGCGAAGCGGAGCTTTTGATGGGAACCGTCAAGCCGTGGAGCGCGGAAGCGGTCGCGGCGAGAATCGTCCAAGGGGTCGATCGCGGCAGCCGGAGAATTCATTTCGGATTTTCGCTGACAGCGCTCGCTTTTTTCGGGCCGCTGATAAAGCCGCCGCTGCTATGGTGGCTTTCGCGCAAGACGCGCAAAATATCTGGTGAACACGCAGATCACGGCCTTGCCGATGTCACGGAGCAAAGCTTTGATCGCGATAAGTAATATGAACCGGGTATCGGTGTTGCGCTGTCGGCGAAACAGGTGCAAGAAAAGGTAAGTCAGGGAATTGGCGGCCCATTCCTCGCGGATAAGGGAAATGCTGCACAGGCAGCGGGCATTTGGATGGCGCAATCTTGAAGCTTCATGATTTTCCAGTTCTTTTGACGCTTGCCTGCCTTGCGTTCTCCTGCGTCATCGTTTTTTTGACCGATCCTCTGGCGATGCCGGCGGCCGTCAATGCCGAAAATCGCACGAAAAGAGACTGGCGGCGGATGGCCTTTGATTGGGCTGCAAGGATTCCGGTCATCATATTGATCTATGCCGCCTTCTTCGCCATTTCCTGGCGCCCGATCTACAGCACGCAGGCCGTCATCAGCTTCTTCGTCATCTTCACCGGGATATCGAGGGCGAAGTTCGAATTCATCCGCGAGCCTCTGGTATTTTCCGACATCGCGCTCGTCGTGGATGTCTTCAAATACAAGGAGATCTTTTACGCGACGTCGCTGAACATCGTCTTCTGGATCATCGCCGTCGCTTACGTCTTCGGTCTCAGCGGCCTCTATATGTATCTTGAACCTTCGGTTCTGCCGGCGTCGAACGGCTTCCTTTGGATTCTATTGATGCTGGCCGTAGCCTTCGCGCCGTGGCTTGCCTTGTTCAGCCGGGTCATCAGTGAACCCGTCTGCCGATTCACGCAGAAGTTTCTCGGCAGGGTTGACGTCAAGATCGATACGGTGCGATTTGGCACCTTCGCCTCGGTCGTCTACCACTTCGTCATCTGGGTCGGCGTCAGGCGCGAGGCAATCGTCTCGGAATTGTCCGGACGCTTCATGTCGGCGCTTCAGGAACTGTGGGAACACGGCGAAGACGAACCGCTCATCGTCATCTGGCAGTCCGAATCCTTCATCGACCTCAGGCATTTCGGGGTCGACAACATCAAGCTTCCGAATCTCGACCGTCTTCGCGAGCAGGCCGCGCAGTGGGGTCGCATGACCAGCGTCTTCGAGGGCGGTTATACGCTTCGAACCGAATTTGCTGTCTTGAGCGGGCTGCTGCCCGAAAATGTCCATATCGATGCGAGCTATCCTTATCTGCGCGCCAGCCACTACAAGGACGTCGTCTGGCCCGCGCGGCTGAAGAAGGCGGGCTGGAAGACGCAGTTCATCCACCCCTATGACAAGACGTTCTTCCTGCGTCACAAGGCATTGCCGCAGCTCGGTTTCGACCGGATGATGATGCTGGACGAGTTCGATCACAATCCGGAGCGCGACGGCCCCTATGTCAGCGACCTCTCGTTGACGAAAAGCGTGATTCGCACGATCGACGATGATGGTACGAGCAAGAATTTCCTCTTCGTCGCATCGATGGCGAATCATGGCCCCTGGGAGCCGGGCCGTTGCGGCGACCTCGTCAATCCGGTGGATATCTATGGCGAGCTCCTGATGCGCGCCGATCATGCGCTCGGCAATCTTGCCCACCATCTCGATCGGTTGGATCGCCCGGTTTGGCTGCTCTTCTATGGTGATCATGCGCCCTTGCTGAAGGCATTTGCGGATCCGTTCCCCGACCCGCGAACCGATTATGTCATCGTTCCCCTCGGCCGTGCGCGCGCCCATTCACAGAAGCCGCAGCCGTCGCAGGAAGAGGCGCCCTGGAACCTGATTGGCACGTTGCTGCGCTATGCCGGCCTTGCCACCGAGGTTCCGGAGTGATGGCTGCCGGGGAGGGTGCGGCGCGTCCGCGCGTCTTCCTGTTCCTGCAGGGACCGTCCTCGCCGCTGTTCGTCGAGATCGCCAGGAGACTGGAAGTGGCCGGCAGCCGTTGTATCCGCATCAATCTCAATGCGGGAGACTGGATTTCCTGGCGCTGGCGCAATGCCAGCAACTATCGAGGCAATTTTGCCGGCTGGCGCGCGCATGTCAGGCAGCGAATCGCGTCCGAGGGCGTCACGGATTTGATTCTCCATGGCGAGGAGCGTCCCTATCATCGGGTTGCCATCGAGGAGGCCCGAAGCGCCGGCGTTACCGTCAATGTCGTGGAGATGGGATATTTGCGGCCGGACTGGGTGACGCTGGAGCGTGGCGGCCTTTCCTCCAATTCGCACTTTCCGACCGATCCTGCCTATATATTGAACGCGGCGTCCGACCTGCCGGAACCGGATTGGAGCCGCCGCTACCGCCAGACTTTCCTCGCGGAAGCGCTTTACGACCTCGCTTACTATCTCCCGACCGTCTTTCTGTGGTTTCTCTACCCGGGTTATCGGCGGCACGGCCTCTACCATCCGTTGATGGAATATGCGGGATGGCTGAGGAAGCTTCCCGGAAGCGGCAGTCGGGGGCGAGAGGCGGATCGCGTGATCGACGATCTGATTGCGGGCGGCACGCGATTCTTCGTCTATCCGCTGCAGCTTCAGACCGATTTCCAGCTCCGGGCGCACTCGCCCTTCCATCGGCAGCAGGATGCCATCCGGCTGATTCTCCGTTCTTTTGCCCAAAACGCGGCGGCCGACATGCATCTCGTCCTCAAGGTCCATCCGCTCGACCACGGGCTGGTGAATTGGGAGAGCTATGTCGATCGCATCGCCGCTTCGTGTGGCTTATCGTCCCGCGTCAATCTGATCGATGGCGGGAGTCTCGACCGACTGACCGCCGCGAGCCAGGGCATGGTCACCGTCAATTCGACGGCGGCGCTTTCGGCCCTGCAGGCGGGAAGGCCGGTCAAGGCGCTGGGAGCGGCGGTCTACGACATGGATGGCCTCAGCGACCAGGGTGATCTTGATCGGTTCTGGCTGGAGCCGGCACCGCCTTCGCCGGAGCTGCTTGGCGCGTTCTTTCGCCTGCTTGCCGCCGCAGTGCAGGTGCGCGGCAATTTCTGCTCCAGGGCAGGGGCAGACGCCGCCGCGCAGCAGATTGCGGAAAGACTATTGTCGCAAACGGTCAATTGCCCTGATGCCTACTTCGATCCTCCGCCGAGACCGCGGCCGGTGAAGCTTCATGTGTCGTAAGAACAACGAAATACAATGGCAGAAGAATCGACAACCTGATGGACGTGCAGGCTGAAATTGACAACGCGACGACTTACATGTGTCCTGATGTCGAACTCAGCGCGGCGATTCGACACTGGGAATGAATGCGGATAACGGTTTGCCGGGAGCAGACGCCATGGATGACAGCAAGATGGAACGATTCATGTTGAAGGAGCTGCTGATAATCATAGCAGCGCTCGTCCTTGTTTCCGTGGTGCTGCTGGCAGTCATCATTCTCGGTAATTACTGAGCCTTCGATATCACATACCAGCGGCTCGTTGGGATGGCATGATCCGCAGGCGGCTATCGGGCCGATGATCGAACCCGCGAGAATCGACCGAGCACCGCAGAATCTGGAAGCTCAAATTTCTTAAAAGCCTCCGACTGGTTCATTGAATTTATTCTTGAAAGCTAGAATGAACGATGCTGCATTTGTTGCGGCAGCTGAGCCTGTCGCGATTTCAACTGAGCTTCCAAGGGAAATCCTGCGCTTCTGCGTCCTGATTCGACGTCAAATTTTCGTGTTCTCTCCCATTATGTCGGCGACAGGCGGGCGGCTCGGCGGGCTCGGGCTGTGCCGATATGCGCCCGCGCGCAGCTGAGCCGTTGGCCGCGGAGATAGGAAAGACGCCGGCGGCGCGCTATGAGTTGAACGATGTTGAGGTGGTTTCCTATGAGATCCGTCCTCATTGCCAAGAAGATGTGCCAGGAAATCGGAGACCAGATAGTGATCGGTTGTTTGCCGCCATTTCTTCTGCTGCTGATCGGAGGCGTTATCGGGGCTCTTGTCGGCGGGAAGTATGGCGCGGCCTGGGGCGGTGGCGTCGGCCTCATTCTCGGCCTGGTCCTGATGGTCGCCCTGGTTGGATTGTTGAGGAACGCGCGTCACCGATGATTGTCGCCTTGAGCATGGCGTGTCTGCCCTTAGCTCAAGGTCGGTCTATTCTCACGACACTTGCAGAAGCGGCAGGCTTTGTAGCGATCACCGCCAAAAAGATCGAATCGCGAGCGCGAAGCCCGGTACCGAAGTCGAATCGAGCGAATGTCGGGATATCGCCATAGCCTGAGAGAAGGTCGGCAATGCCGGATAGGGGGCTTATATTCTTGGCCTTAGGCGCCTTGCCGGAAATACGAAACTCATTGCCGGACACAGGCGACAACATAAAGCCTTGCGGCACATAGTTTCCAAAATTTCAAAGGGATAGAATGGTGGGCGATGAGAGACTCGAACTCCCGACATCCTCGGTGTAAACGAGGCGCTCTACCAACTGAGCTAATCGCCCTTAAGCGAAGCGGGTCATTGGCCCGTCGCGTTCGGTGGCCGTGATCTATGCGGAACGCGGACAAACCGCAAGAGTGTTTGTGAAGATTTTTTGATTTTTTTGAATTTTGCGCATCGCCAGCCGCAGTCATCCACATGGGGAGATGGGAAGCCTGCCGGATTGTCTCTGTGGATATCTGGCGTTGATGAAATGCGTGAGGCGGGAACCTGCCATGTCAAATCGCCGGAACGGAAAACTGCAGGAAGGCTTGTCCAAAACAATTCGCACTCTGTCATCGATTTGTATTCAAACCTGCTTGACACCCAAACACGAACCCCGTAGTTAGCCGCTCATCGAACGGCGAGGGCCGCTTTGATGGGTGCGAAAGCATCCGGAATGCTTGAAATGAAATGCGGGTGTAGCTCAGTCGGTTAGAGTGCCGGCCTGTCACGCCGGAGGTCGCGGGTTCGAGCCCCGTCACTCGCGCCATTTCAATGCAAATTCCGGATTGGCGCTCGGCTGAAAGGCCAAACAATGCGCGGGTGTAGCTCAGTCGGTTAGAGTGCCGGCCTGTCACGCCGGAGGTCGCGGGTTCGAGCCCCGTCACTCGCGCCATTCTCCCAAGCCATTACAATCATACATCAATTTTTTGCGATTGCGAAAAGCCTGTTTCGGCTTTGCGCCGATTTGTCGCGTTGCCGTCGCAACACATTGATATCTACCGCTCGACAGTACTCCGAAGGACAGATTCAAAAGGCTTGCGCGCGCGCTCCGGCTGCGCTAACCACGGCTTTGTTGCAACGCTCTTTCGCTTGCTGGGCATTTGCTCACATGCGCCGCCCCGGCGCTCGCCGCAGGCAGGGATGGACATAATGACTGGACTGCTCAGTTCCTATATTCCGATAGCGATTTTCATTGGTATTGCCCTGGTGATTGGCCTGGCGCTGTTGATCACGCCGTTTGCCGTCGCCTTCAAGGCGCCTGACTCTGAAAAGCTTTCGGCTTATGAATGCGGCTTCAACGCATTCGATGACGCCCGCATGAAGTTCGATATCCGCTTCTATCTGGTATCGATTCTCTTCATCATCTTCGACCTGGAAGTCGCCTTCCTCTTCCCATGGGCTGTATCCTTCGGTGCGATCGGCTGGTTCGGATTCTGGTCGATGATGGTGTTCCTCGCGGTGCTGACCATCGGCTTTATCTATGAATGGAAGAAGGGAGCCCTGGAATGGGAGTAGCTCCAAGCAACACGACGCTCGTGGCGCCGCAGCCGAAGGGGATCATCGATCCCGCGACCGGCCGGCCGGTCGGCAGCAACGATCCGTTTTTCGGCGAGATCAACAATGAGCTCGCCGACAAGGGCTTTCTGGTCACTTCGACCGATGAGCTGATCAACTGGGCCCGCACCGGCTCCCTGATGTGGATGACCTTCGGTCTCGCCTGCTGCGCCGTTGAGATGATGCAGGTCTCCATGCCGCGTTACGACGTCGAGCGCTTTGGCTTTGCCCCGCGCGCTTCGCCGCGCCAGTCCGACGTCATGATCGTCGCCGGCACGCTGACCAACAAGATGGCGCCTGCGCTCCGCAAGGTCTATGACCAGATGCCCGAGCCGCGTTACGTCATCTCGATGGGCTCCTGCGCCAATGGCGGCGGCTACTATCATTATTCCTATTCCGTCGTACGCGGATGCGACCGTGTCGTTCCGATCGACATTTATATTCCGGGCTGTCCTCCCACGGCGGAAGCGCTGCTTTACGGCGTGCTTCTGCTGCAGAAGAAGATCCGGCGCACCGGCACGATCGAACGGTAAGGCAGGGGACAAGGTATCATGAGTGAAGCCCTGAACGAGCTCGCCGCCTACCTCACGGAAGTTCGCAGCGCCTTGATCTCGTCGAGCGAGATCAAGTACGGCGAACTGAATGTGACGACGACGACCGAAAACGTTATCGCCCTTTTGACGTTCCTGCGGGACGACGCCAAGTGCGGCTTCGTCAACATGACGGACATCTGCGGCGTCGACTGGCCGCAGCGCGCTGAGCGCTTCGACGTGGTCTATCATCTGCTGTCGCCGAAGAAGAACCTGCGCATCCGCATCAAGGTCCCGGTCGGCGAGGATCAGCCAGTTCCATCGGCCTGTGGCATCTATCCCGGCGCCGACTGGTTCGAGCGCGAAACCTGGGACATGTACGGTGTTCTCTTCACCGGGCATCCGGATCTGCGCCGCATCCTGACGGACTACGGTTTCGAAGGCCATCCGCTGCGCAAGGATTTTCCGACGACCGGTTTCGTCGAAGTTCGCTATGATGATGCCGCCAAGCGCGTCGTCTACGAGCCGGTGGAACTGAAGCAGGAATTCCGCAACTTCGACTTCCTGTCGCCGTGGGAGGGCACCGACTACGTGCTCCCGGGTGACGAGAAGGCGAAGGCCTGATCGATGGCGTGTGGCGGGCTTCTGCCTGCCATTCTCTGAAATTCTGAAAACGCGAGCATCGCCGCCATGACAGAACATAACGTTCGCAACTTCAACATCAATTTCGGTCCGCAGCATCCGGCTGCGCACGGCGTTTTGCGTCTTGTCCTCGAACTGGACGGCGAAATTGTGGAACGCGTCGATCCCCATATCGGCCTGCTGCATCGCGGCACTGAAAAGCTGATCGAGACGAAGACCTACCTTCAGGCCGTTCCTTACTTCGACCGCCTCGACTACGTCGCGCCGATGAACCAGGAACATGCCTATGCGCTGGCCGTCGAAAAGCTGCTCGGCATCGACATCCCGATCCGTGGCCAGCTGATCCGCGTTCTCTACTCGGAAATCGGCCGTATCCTGTCGCATCTCCTGAACGTCACGACGCAGGCCATGGACGTCGGCGCGCTGACGCCGCCGCTATGGGGCTTCGAAGAGCGCGAAAAGCTGATGGTGTTCTATGAGCGCGCTTCCGGCTCGCGCATGCACGCAGCCTATGTCCGCCCGGGCGGCGTTCACCAGGATCTTCCCGAAAAGCTCGTGCAGGATATCGGCGACTGGTGCGATCCCTTCCTGAAGGCGCTCGACGATATCGATGATCTTCTGACCGGCAACCGCATCTTCAAGCAGCGCAACGTCGATATCGGCGTGGTCTCGCTGGAAGACTGTTGGGCCTGGGGCTTCTCCGGTGTCATGGTTCGCGGCTCGGGCGCCGCATGGGACCTGCGCAAGGCTCAGCCCTACGAATGCTACTCCGATCTCGAATTCGACATTCCGATCGGCAAGAACGGCGATTGCTACGACCGTTACCTCATCCGCATGATCGAAATGCGCGAATCCGTCCGCATCATGAAGCAGTGCGTCAATCGCCTGCTGGGTGATGCGAAGACCGGACCGGTTTCGTCGCTGGACGGCAAGGTCGTTCCGCCGAAGCGCGGCGAGATGAAGCGCTCGATGGAAGCGCTCATTCACCACTTCAAGCTTTACACCGAAGGCTATCACGTGCCGGCCGGTGAGGTTTATGCCGCCGTCGAAGCGCCGAAGGGCGAGTTCGGCGTCTACCTCGTCTCCGACGGTTCCAACAAGCCGTATCGCTGCAAGATCCGTGCGCCGGGCTACGCGCATCTGCAGGCCATGGACTTCATGTGCCGCGGCCATCAGCTTGCCGACGTCGCGGCCGTGCTGGGTTCGCTCGATATCGTGTTCGGTGAGGTGGATCGTTAATGCGAGCTTGGCAGGTCGTCATTCCGGCGCTTCTGGTCGCCTCTGGTGCCTCGGCACAGCAGGCCGCCAAGACGCAGGGCCTGCCGAGCATCAATCTGCAGGGTTCGAATGCAATCAGCACGAATTCTGCGAAGGGTGGAAATGAGGTTGGGTCGGGCGGAGATTCGACCATGGCCGATCTCCTTTCCCGCGGTTACGAAATCAAGGCCGCTGTGCCGAACGGCGGCAAGTTCGTTGTGTTTATGCAGAAAGACCAGTCGGCCTATGCCTGCGAATTCTCGTCTCTGACGAATACGCGGTGTGGGTCCTTAAACTGAGATAAGGCGTGAAAGATGTCCGTTCGTCGACTAGCCGAAGATCAATTCCAGCCTGCTGCCTTCGCCTTCAACAAGGAGAATGCGGTCTGGGCTGAAAAGACGATCCAGAAATATCCTGATGGTCGCCAGCAATCCGCGATCATCCCGCTGATGATGCGCGCGCAGGAGCAGGAAGGCTGGGTCACGAAGGCGGCTATCGAAACGATCGCCGACATGCTCGACATGGCCTATATCCGGGCGCTGGAAGTTGCGACCTTCTATACGCAGTTCCAGCTGAACCCGGTCGGCACGCGCGCCCACGTTCAGGTCTGTGGCACGACGCCCTGTATGTTGCGCGGTGCCGAGGGGCTGATCAAGGTCTGCAAGAGCCGGATCAACGACCATGCCTTCGACCGCAACGCTGACGGCACTCTTTCCTGGGAAGAGGTTGAATGTCAGGGCGCCTGCGTCAACGCACCGATGGTGGTGATCGGCAAGGATACCTATGAGGATCTGACGCCGGCACGTCTCGAAGAGATCATCGATGCGTTCGCCGCAGGCAAGGGCCATGAAATCCAGACCGGTCCGCAGATCGATCGCGTTTTCTCGGCTCCGGAAGGTGGCTTGACGTCGCTGCTTTCGGATGAGGCGAAGGCAAAGAGCGTGGCGAGCAAGACGGCCAAGGCCACAGCCGAAGCCGTGGCGACGCCGCCGTCCGAAATCGCGCCGGAGAAGGCCGATGCTGCGAAGAAGCCGTCGCTTGACGACAAGGATCGTCCCGCTGGTATCGAAAGACCCGCGCAGCCGGATGATCTGCAGCTCATTTCAGGTGTCGGCCCGAAGATCGAGGGGACCTTGCATGAGCTCGGTATCTTTACTTTCGCGCAGATTGCGAGCTGGCATGAGGCCGAGCGCCATTGGGTTGACGGCTATCTGAATTTCAAGGGCCGGATCGAACGAGACGAATGGGTCAGGCAGGCTGAGGCACTCGCTAAGGGTGGCGAAGCGGAATATATCAAGGTCTTCGGCAAGAAGCCGCGGTAAGAGGTGAAGCATGTTACAGGATCAGGATCGCATCTTTACCAATATCTACGGCCTCAAGGACAAATCCCTCAAGGGCGCGATGTCGCGCGGCCATTGGGACGGCACGAAGCAAATTCTCGAAAAGGGCCGTGACTGGATCATCAACGAGATGAAGGCTTCAGGCCTTCGCGGTCGTGGCGGCGCAGGCTTCCCGACCGGTCTCAAGTGGTCCTTCATGCCGAAGGAAAGTGACGGTCGCCCGCATTATCTCGTCGTCAACGCCGACGAGTCCGAACCGGGCACCTGCAAGGACCGCGATATCATGCGCCACGATCCGCATACGCTGATCGAAGGCTGTGTCATCGCCGGTTTCGCCATGGGTGCGAATGCCGCGTATATCTATGTCCGCGGCGAGTACATGCGCGAGCGCGAAGCCCTGCAGGCTGCGATCGATGAGTGCTACGATGCTGGATTGCTGGGAAAAAACAACAAGCTCGGCTGGGATTTTGATGTTTACGTTCATCATGGCGCCGGTGCTTATATCTGCGGCGAAGAAACCGCGCTGCTCGAAAGCCTGGAAGGCAAGAAGGGCCAGCCGCGCCTGAAGCCGCCGTTCCCGGCCAATATGGGTCTTTACGGCTGCCCGACCACCGTCAACAACGTCGAGTCCATCGCCGTTGCTCCGACGATCCTGCGCCGCGGCGCCGGCTGGTTCTCGTCCTTCGGCCGTCCGAACAATGTCGGCACCAAGCTGTTCATGCTCTCCGGTCACGTCAATCGTCCCTGCACGGTCGAGGAGACGATGGGCATTACCTTCCGCGAGCTGGTCGAAAAGCATGGCGGCGGCATTCGCGGCGGCTGGGACAATCTGCTTGCCGTCATTCCGGGCGGCGCATCGTGCCCGGTCGTTCCGGCAGCTGACATCATCGACTGCCCGATGGATTTCGACGGCCTGCGCGACGTCAAGTCGTCCTTCGGCACGGCCGCCGCGATCGTCATGGACAAGTCCACCGACATCATCAAGGCCATCGCCCGCATCTCGGCCTTCTTCAAGCATGAGAGCTGCGGCCAGTGTACGCCGTGCCGCGAAGGCACGGGCTGGATGTGGCGCGTTCTGGAACGTATGGCTCGCGGCAACGCGCAGAAGCGCGAGATCGACATGCTGTTCCAGGTGACGAAGCAGATCGAAGGTCATACTATCTGTGCGCTCGGTGACGCAGCCGCATGGCCGGTGCAGGGCCTGATCCGCAACTTCCGTCCCGAGATCGAGAAGCGCATCGACCAGTATACCGCCAACGCGACGAGCCGCGGCGCGGTGCTGGAAGCAGCGGAGTAAGGATCGATGATGGCGAAGACCAAGGATATCAGGCAGGACAACGGAGCGACCGGTAATGCATCGGCCGATCTTGGTCGTGTCGCCGCCGGTATCTTTGGGAACGCGCCGATCATGCCGATCCACCCGCTGATGGCCCATCCGGCTGCAGCCATTGCTGCGGTCACTGCGATCGGCTTCGGCTTTTCCTCGCAGATGGCAGGCGCATTCCTGGGGGCTTTCCAGGGCGCCGTCGAAGCGACCACCAGGCTCGCCGAAGCTTTGGAAGACGAAAAGCATGAGCCTGAAGCTGCTGCAAAGCCGGCCGCTGCGAATGGCGGGGCAGGGGACGATAGGCCTGTCGAGGTAGCGACCGTTGCCAAGGCGGTTGCGCCGAAGCCAGTTGCACCAAAGCCGGCTGCTGCAAGGCAGAAGCCGGTTTCAGCGAAGAAAGCCGAGCCGAAGCCTGCTGTTACGGCGCCTAAGGTCGCGACGACAACTGCAAAGAAGACGGCTAAGGTTGAAGTTGCTACGCCGGCTGCCGCAAAGAAGGTTGAAGTTGCAGCGCCAGTCGCCGCAAAGACAGGTCCCGTGCGCGGCCGCAAGGCTGCCGAGAAGGCCGATGACCTGAAGCGGATTTCGGGCATCGGTCCGAAGCTGGAGCAGGTGCTGAACGGACGCGACATCAAGCGCTTTGCCGATATCGCCGCCTGGAGCGATGCGGATGTCGAGCGGATCGATGCGGAATTCGGTTTTGACGGCCGCATCCGCCGTGATGACTGGGTCGGTCAGGCAAAGGCGCTGCTGCCGAAGGGCCGGAGTTGAGATTTTCCTCGGCCGTATCGACGGGCCGGGGAGTGCGAATGAAGGCGGTGGAGACTGTGCGGGCAGGGCCTCGCATATCTTGATCGCAACGCGGGTCTTGTGGGGACAAGGCTTGGCAAAGCTTATTGTGAGCGAACCGGTGCCATGCGGTTTCAAGCCGCGCCGGTGGCAATCCGGTTTGCGATCATGAAATTGTCTGCGGCCAGGTTGGGCTGAAGACGTGACATAGGACTGAGTGGACGATGGTAAAACTGAAGATTGACGGTAAAGAGATCGAAGTTCCGGATCACTTCACGCTTATCCAGGCGTGCGAGGAAGCCGGCGCCGAAGTCCCGCGCTTCTGCTTCCATGAACGACTGTCGGTGGCCGGCAATTGCCGCATGTGCCTCGTCGAGGTAAAGGGCGGCCCGCCGAAGCCGCAGGCATCCTGCGCCATGGGCGTTCGCGATATCCGCGGTGGACCGAACGGCGAGCTTCCGGAAGTCTTCACCAACACGCCGATGGTCAAGAAGGCCCGCGAAGGCGTGATGGAATTCCTGCTCATCAACCATCCGCTGGATTGCCCGATCTGCGACCAGGGCGGCGAATGCGACCTGCAGGACCAGGCCATGGCCTTCGGCATCGATAGTTCGCGCTATCAGGAAGACAAGCGCGCGGTCGAAGACAAGTATATCGGCCCGCTCGTCAAGACCGTGATGAACCGCTGCATTCACTGCACGCGCTGCGTCCGCTTCACGACTGAGGTCGCCGGCATTTCCGAGCTTGGCCTCATCGGCCGCGGCGAAGATGCCGAAATCACCACCTATCTCGAGCAGGCGATGACCTCCGAGCTGCAGGGCAACGTCGTTGACCTTTGCCCGGTCGGCGCGCTGACCTCGAAGCCCTTCGCCTTCACGGCTCGCCCGTGGGAACTGAACAAGACCGAATCGATCGACGTCATGGATGCTCTCGGCTCGGCGATCCGCGTCGATACGCGCGGCCGCGAAGTCATGCGCGTTCTGCCGAGGGTCAACGAGCAGATCAACGAAGAGTGGATCTCCGACAAGACCCGTTTCATCTGGGACGGCCTGAAGACACAGCGCCTCGACAAGCCCTACGTCCGCAAGGACGGCCGCCTGCAGCCGGCAAGCTGGAGCGATGCCTTCGCCGCCATCAAGTCGGCAGTTTCCGCCACCAGCGGCGACAAGATCGGCGCCATCGCTGGCGATCTGGCTTCGGTCGAGGAAATGTACGCTCTCGGCGAACTGTTGAAATCGCTGGGATCGGAAAATCTCGACTGTCGCCAGGACGGGACGGCGCTTGATCCGTCGCTCGGCCGCGCAAGCTACATCTTCAACCCGAGCATCCAGGGTATCGAAGCAGCCGACGCGCTGCTGATCGTCGGCGCCAACCCGCGCGCCGAAGCAGCTGTCATGAACTCGCGCATCCGCAAGCGCTGGCGCCGCGGCAAGTTCCCGATCGGCGTAATCGGTGAAGCCGCCGACCTTCGCTATTCCTATGACTATCTCGGCGCTGGTCCGGATACGCTGGCCGATCTCGTCAGCGGCTCGCACAGCTTCGCCGAGGTGCTGAAGAACGCGCAGAAGCCGATGATCATCATCGGGCAGGGCGCCCTGACGCGCGAAGACGGTGCAGAAGTGCTGGCGAATGCCGCCAAGCTTGCTGCCGCCGTCGGTGTCGTCAAGGACGGCTGGAACGGCTTCGCGGTGCTGCACACGGCAGCCGCCCGCGTCGGCGGCCTCGACCTCGGCTTCGTGCCGGGTGCCAAGGGCGTCAATGCCGCCGCGATGCTGTCGTCGATGGATGTCCTCTTTTTGCTCGGCGCCGATGAGCTCGACTTCAGCCGCAAGGGCGCGAAGTTTACTGTTTATATCGGCTCGCACGGCGACAACGGCGCCCAGAACGCCGATGTCATCCTGCCGGCCGCAGCCTACACCGAAAAGTCGGGCACCTGGGTCAATACCGAAGGCCGCGTCCAGATGGGCAATCGCGCCGGTTTCGCACCGGGCGACGCCCGCGAGGACTGGGCCATCATCCGCGCCCTTTCCGACGTACTCGGCAAGAAGCTTCCCTTTGATTCGCTGAGGGAATTGCGCGCGAAGCTCTATGCAGCCTTCCCGCATTTCGCCGGTATCGACGAGATTGCCGAAGGCGATAGCGCCCAAATTGCCGCAGTTGCGAAAAAAGCCGGCGCGATGGGCAAATCGGCATTTGCTTCGCCGATCAAAGACTTCTATTTGACGAACCCGATAACGCGCGCATCGGCTGTCATGGCCGAGTGCTCGGCATTGGCCCGCAACAATTTCCACGTTGCGGCAGAGTAAGGGCACAGGACTATGGATTCATTCGTTTCGACCTATCTCTGGCCGGCGCTGATCATGATCGGCCAGTCCCTGCTGCTCCTGGTCTGCCTGCTGATTTTCATCGCTTACATTCTGCTTGCCGACCGCAAGATCTGGGCTGCCGTGCAGCTGCGTCGCGGCCCGAACGTCGTCGGCCCCTTCGGCCTGTTCCAGTCCTTCGCTGACTTGCTGAAGTTCATGTTCAAAGAGCCGATCATCCCGGCCGGCGCCAACAAGACAGTGTTCCTGCTCGCACCGCTGGTTTCCGTGGTGCTGGCGCTCTCCACCTGGGCCGTCGTGCCAGTGGCGCAGAACTGGGTCGTCGCCGACATCAACGTCGGCATTCTCTACATTCTCGCGATCTCGTCGCTCGAAGTGTACGGCATCATCATGGGCGGCTGGGCTTCGAACTCGAAGTACCCGTTCCTCGGCGCGCTTCGTTCGGCTGCGCAGATGGTGTCCTACGAAGTCTCGATCGGCCTCGTCATCGTCACCGTGCTGCTTTGCGTCGGTTCGCTGAACCTGACGGATATCGTGCTGTCGCAGCAGACGGGCCTCGGCACCAAGCTCGGCCTGCCGGCCTCGTTCCTCGACTGGCACTGGCTGTCGCTGTTCCCGATGTTCATCGTGTTCTTCATTTCGGCGCTCGCTGAAACGAACCGTCCGCCCTTTGACCTTCCGGAAGCGGAATCGGAGCTGGTTGCCGGCTTCATGGTGGAATACGGTTCGTCGCCGTACATGATGTTCATGCTCGGCGAATATGCCGCCGTCGTCCTGATGTGCTCGCTGACGACGATCCTCTTCCTCGGCGGCTGGCTGCCTCCGGTCGATATCTGGATCCTGAACTGGGTTCCGGGCATCATCTGGTTCCTGCTGAAGTCTTGCTTTGTGTTCTTCATGTTCGCGATGGTGAAGGCATTCGTGCCGCGCTACCGCTATGACCAGCTCATGCGTCTCGGCTGGAAGGTTTTCCTGCCGCTGTCGCTCGCCATGGTCGTTATCGTTGCATTCGTGCTGAAGCTGACGGGATGGGCATGATGATGTCGATCCTCGCTTCAAGCAGATTTGGAGGTTGAAGATGGCCGGAATTTCCAACGCCGTCAGCTCGCTGTTCCTCAAGGAATTTGTCGGCGCATTCTTTTTGTCGATGCGTTACTTCTTCAAGCAGAAGGCAACGATCAACTACCCGTTCGAAAAGGGGCCGGTCAGCCCGCGCTTCCGCGGCGAACATGCGCTGCGTCGTTACCCGAACGGCGAAGAGCGTTGCATCGCCTGCAAGCTCTGCGAAGCCATCTGTCCTGCCCAGGCCATCACCATCGAAGCCGGGCCGCGCCGCAACGACGGCACCCGCCGCACGGTGCGTTACGACATCGACATGGTGAAGTGCATCTATTGCGGCTTCTGCCAAGAGGCATGCCCGGTCGACGCCATCGTCGAAGGGCCGAACTTCGAATTCGCCACCGAGACCCGCGAAGAACTCTATTTCGACAAGGCGCGGCTCTTGGACAATGGCGACCGCTGGGAACGCGAAATCGCGCACAACATCGCGATGGATTCGCCGTACCGCTGAGCGGAGTTTTGAATATGCCGTGACAGGCGACCGATTGTCGCCGTCGCGGTTGAATCTAGACCGGAGCTTTGCCGGACGAAAGTCCGACCGAGCTCCATCGGGCAGGGGATACTCCCTGCTGCCCGGGGGAAGACGAAAAAGGCACCAACATGGGTCTGCAGGCTCTTTTTTTCTATATCTTCGCCTTTGTCGCTGTGGCGTCGGCGTTCATGGTCATCTCGGCGCGGAATCCGGTCCATTCGGTCCTGTTCCTCATCCTGGTTTTCTTCAACGCGGCCGGCCTGTTCCTCCTGATGGGGGCTGAGTTCCTGGCGATGATCCTGCTGGTCGTTTATGTCGGCGCCGTGGCGGTTCTCTTCCTTTTCGTCGTCATGATGCTCGATATCGACTTTTCGGAGCTCAGGGCCGGCATTCTGGAATATGCCCCGATCGGCGCTTTGATCGGCATCATTCTCGCGGCTGAGCTCATCGTCGTCATCGGCGGCAGCGTGATTTCGCCGACGATCGCCAAGTCCGTCGCCATGCCGATCCCGGCCGTGACGCAGCGGACGAACACTGCCGCCCTCGGCGACGTGCTTTACACCAACTACGTTTATTTCTTCGAAATCGCCGGCCTTGTGCTGCTGGTGGCGATGATCGGCGCGATCGTTCTGACGCTGAAGCATCGCACACACATCAAGCGCCAGAATATTTCCCAACAGGTCGCCCGCACGCCCGCGACCGCCGTCGAGGTGGTTAAGGTCAAGCCGGGGCAGGGCGTCTGAGGCGAGGCACGGGGATCAAAGGAACAAGAACATGGTCATCGGACTTTCCCATTACCTGACGGTCAGCGCCATCCTCTTCGTGCTCGGCGTTTTCGGTATCTTTCTCAACCGCAAGAACGTCATCATCATCCTGATGTCGGTCGAACTCATATTGCTCGCGGTCAACATCAACATGGTCGCCTTCTCGTCGTTCCTCAACGACATCGTCGGCCAGGTTTTCGCTCTGTTCATTTTGACCGTCGCCGCGGCTGAAGCCGCGATCGGTCTTGCAATTCTCGTCGTCTTCTACCGCAACCGCGGCTCCATCGCGGTTGAAGACGTCAACGTGATGAAGGGCTGATACAGCTATGTTCTTATATAAGGCTATCGTCTTTCTTCCCCTGATTGGCGCGATCATAGCAGGGCTTTTCGGCCGGGCGATCGGCGCCAAGGCTTCGGAATATGTCACCACCGGCCTGATGATCATCGCGGCCATTCTGTCGTGGGTCGTCTTCTTCACGGTGGCGCTCGGCCACACGGATGGTCCGATCAAGGTCGAAGTCCTGCGCTGGATACAGTCCGGCGGCATCGACGTCTCCTGGTCGTTGCGCGTCGATACGCTCACCTCGGTGATGCTGATCGTTGTGAACTCGGTTTCGACCCTGGTTCACGTCTACTCGATCGGATACATGCACCACGACCCGCATCGTCCGCGCTTCTTCGCATATCTCTCGCTCTTCACCTTCGCCATGCTGATGCTGGTGACGTCCGACAACCTCGCCCAGATGTTCTTTGGCTGGGAAGGCGTCGGTCTGGCCTCCTATCTGCTGATCGGCTTCTGGTTCAAGAAGCCGTCCGCCTCCGCAGCAGCGATCAAGGCCTTCATCGTCAACCGCGTCGGCGACTTCGGCTTCGTGCTCGGCATTGCCGGCGTCTTCGTCCTCTTCGGCTCGATCAATTTCGACGTGATCTTCGCTAACGCCCAGAGCTTTGCCTCGGGGCAGGGCGGCCAGTCCAGTGACATCGTGCTCAACTTCCTGGGCATGCATCTCGATCGCGGTCACGCCCTGACGGCCGTCTGCCTGCTGCTCTTCATGGGCGCAATGGGTAAGTCGGCGCAGTTCCTGCTGCACACCTGGCTGCCGGACGCCATGGAAGGCCCGACGCCGGTATCGGCGCTCATCCATGCCGCAACGATGGTCACCGCCGGCGTCTTCCTCGTCGCCCGCATGTCGCCGATCTTTGAACTGTCGCAGGATGCGTTGACCGTCGTCACCGTCATCGGCGCGATAACGGCCTTCTTCGCCGCGACCGTCGGCCTCGTGCAGAACGACATCAAGCGCGTCATCGCTTATTCGACCTGTTCGCAGCTCGGCTACATGTTCGTCGCCCTCGGCGTCGGCGCTTACGGCGCGGCCATTTTCCATCTCTTCACGCACGCCTTCTTCAAGGCTCTGCTCTTCCTTTGCGCCGGCTCGGTCATCCACGCCGTCGACGGCGAGCAGGATATGCGGCATATGGGTGGTCTTCGCACACACATCAAGAAGACCTACTGGATGATGATTATCGGCACGCTGGCGATCACCGGCGTCGGCATTCCGCTGACCCATATCGGTTTTGCCGGTTTCATCTCGAAGGATGCGATCATCCTGGCGGCTTTCGCCTCGCATAACGCAGCCGCCGGTTTCGCCTTCACGCTGCTGGTCATTGCGGCAATGTTCACCAGCTTCTACTCCTGGCGCCTGATCTTCATGACCTTCTTCGGCAAGCCGCGCGCTTCGCACGAAGTCATGCATCATGTGCATGAATCGCCGAACGTCATGCTGATCCCGCTTTACCTGTTGGCGATCGGTGCTGTCGGCGCCGGCATGTATTTCAACGCGGATTTCGTCGGCCATGCCTACGAGGAATTCTGGAAGCATGCGCTGTTCACGCTCCCGGACAACAAGATCCTCGAGGAAATGGAACATGCGCCTGTTTGGGTTGAGCTCAGCCCCTTCATCGCCATGCTGCTCGGCCTCGTGACCGCCTGGTATTTCTACATCAAGTCGCCGGAGACGCCGCGCAAGCTCGCTCAGCAGCAGCACGTGCTCTACGAGTTCCTGTTGAACAAGTGGTACTTCGACGAGCTCTACGATTTCCTCTTCGTCCGTTCCGCCAAGGCGCTTGGCCGCTTCCTCTGGAAGAAGGGCGACGTGGGCGTCATCGACACCATCGGCCCGAACGGCATCGCCGCCCGCGTCGTGGATGTCACCAACCGCGTCGTGCGCCTGCAGACCGGCTACCTCTATCACTATGCTTTCGCGATGCTGCTCGGCATTGCTGCCCTCGTTACTTGGATGATGCTCGGGAGTTCCCTCTGATGACCGATTGGCCCATTCTTTCAACGGTCACGTTCCTGCCGCTGGTGGGCGTCCTTCTCCTGCTGTTCACGCAGGAGAACGGTGCCAACGGCCGCCGGAACATCCTGAACATCTCGCTGGCGACGACCATCGTTACCTTCATCGTATCGCTGTTCGTCTGGATCTGGTTCGATAATGCCAATCCAGGCTTTCAGATGGTCGAAAAGCGCGAGTGGCTGACCACCGGCATCAGCTATCACATGGGCGTCGACGGCATCTCCATGCTGTTCGTCATCCTGTCCACCTTCCTGATGCCCTTCTGCGTGCTGGCAAGCTGGCTCTCGGTCGAAAAGCGTCTGAAGGACTACATGATCGCCTTCCTCGTCCTCGAGACGATGATGATCGGCGTGTTCGTCTCGCTGGATATCGTGCTGTTCTACGTCTTCTTCGAAGCCGGCCTCATCCCGATGTTCCTGATCATCGGCGTCTGGGGCGGCAAGGACCGCGTCTACGCCAGCTACAAGTTCTTCCTCTACACGCTGCTCGGCTCGGTGCTGATGCTGCTCGCGATCATGGCGATGTACTGGCAGGCCGGCACGACGGACATCCCGACGCTGCTCGCCTATAAGTTCCCGCCGCAGCTGCAGACGTGGCTCTGGCTGGCCTTCTTCGCCTCATTCGCGGTGAAGATGCCGATGTGGCCCGTTCACACCTGGCTTCCCGACGCGCACGTTCAGGCGCCGACGGCTGGCTCCGTGATCCTGGCAGGCGTCCTCCTGAAGCTCGGCGGCTATGGTCTCATCCGCTTCTCGCTCGGCATGTTCCCGAATGCTTCGGAATATTTCGCGCCGCTCGTCTTCGCGCTGTCCGTTATCGCCATCATCTACACCTCGCTGGTGGCGCTGATGCAGGAAGACATCAAGAAGCTGATCGCCTATTCCTCGGTCGCCCACATGGGCTATGTGACGATGGGTATCTTCGCGGCCAACCAGCAGGGCGTCCAGGGCGCGATCTTCCAGATGCTGTCGCACGGCATCGTCTCGGGCGCGCTCTTCCTCTGCGTCGGCGTGATCTACGACCGCACCCATACCCGCGAAATCGCGGCTTATGGCGGCCTGGTCAACAACATGCCGAAATATGCCGTTGCCATGATGGTCTTCACCATGGCCAATGTCGGTCTGCCTGGCACCTCCGGCTTCATCGGCGAATTCCTGACCCTGATCGGCGTCTTCCGCGTCAACACCTGGGTTGCGCTGTTTGCCGCGACGGGCGTGATCCTGTCGGCCGCCTACGCTCTCTGGCTCTACCGCCGCGTCATTTTCGGCGCGCTGGAGAAGGAAAACCTGAAGAAGCTGCTGGATCTGTCGCCGCGTGAACAGCTGATCCTTTATCCGCTGATCGCATTGACGATCCTCTTCGGCGTCTACCCGGCTCCGATCTTCGATGCCACGGCGGCGTCGGTTGATATGCTGGTGAACAATTATACCGCTGCCCTGCACGCTGCGCAGAATGTTGCGCTGTCGATGAATTGATGACGGGACCTATTCGACATGACTGCTGACACAATTCTTGCAAGCCTGCATCTTTCCATTCCGGAGCTCATCCTCGCGGTCGGTGCGCTTGCGTTGCTCATGATCGGCGTCTTCTCGGGCGAACGGTCGGGGCCAACGGTCACCGGTCTTGCCATCGCGCTTCTTGCGGTGGCAGGTCTCTGGATCATCTTCGTTCCGGGCGAGGGCCTTGCCTATGGCGGCGCCTATCTCGCCGACGGCTTCTCCCGCTTCATGAAGATCGTCGCGCTGATCGGCTCGATCGTCGCCATGTTCCTCAGCATGGGCCAGGCGCGCGAACAACAGCTCGATCGCTTCGAGTTCCCGGTTCTCCTCGTGCTCGCGACCCTCGGCATCCTGCTGATGATCTCGGCGCACGACCTGATCTCGCTCTACCTGTCGCTGGAACTGCAGTCGCTGGCCCTCTACGTCGTCGCTGCTATCAACCGCGACAGCCTGAAGTCGACCGAAGCCGGCCTGAAGTATTTCGTACTCGGCGCGCTGTCGTCGGGTATGCTGCTTTACGGCATGTCGCTGGTCTACGGCTTCACCGGCCATACGACCTTCGACGCCATCGCCACGGCTCTCAGCGCCGAGACCCGTTCGCTCGGCCTCGTCTTTGGCCTGGTCTTCGTTCTCGCCGGTTTGGCCTTCAAGATCTCCGCCGTGCCGTTCCACATGTGGACGCCGGACGTTTACGAAGGCGCTCCGACGCCGGTCACCGCCTTCTTCGCTGCCGCCCCGAAGGTTGCCGCCATGGCGATCCTGACACGTATCGTGGTCACGGCCTTCCATCCGGTGCTCGCCGACTGGCAGCAGATCATCGTGTTCATCTCGATCGCATCGATGGTGCTCGGCTCCTTCGCCGCCATCGGCCAACGCAACTTCAAGCGACTGATGGCTTACTCGTCGATCGGTCACATGGGTTATGCGTTGGTGGGTCTTGCCGCAGGCACCAAGACCGGCGTTTCCGGCGTCATGCTCTACATGGTCATCTACATGGTCATGACGCTAGGCACCTTTGCCATCATCATGGCGATGCGCCGCAAGGACGGCCGCCAAGTCGAAAGCATCGAGGATCTCGCCGGCCTTTCCACGACCAACCCCTTCATGGCGGTCGTGCTGACAGCGCTGATGTTCTCGCTGGCCGGCATCCCGCCGCTCGCAGGCTTCTTCGGAAAGTATTTCGTCTTCGTCGCGGCCATCCAGGCGCATCTCTATGCGCTCGCCATTATCGGCGTCCTGGCTTCCGTCGTCGGCGCTTACTACTATCTGCGCGTCATCAAGGTAATGTGGTTCGATGAAGCCAAGGACGAATTCGCGCGCACGGCTGGCTCGCTGCGCCTCGTCTTCGGTCTTTCCGGCCTGTTCGTCATCGCCTATGTCTTCTTCGGCGGCGCAATCGGCGGTGCTGCCGATCTCGCTGCTGCGACGCTGTTTTGATGACGTCTGACATGAACAGCCGGAAGTCGCTCGCCGACTTCCGGCATGATGCCCTCCAGGAAACCTCGTCCACGAACAGCGTGTGTCTTGAGCGCGCGCGCGTCGGCGATCCGGGAAACCTTTGGGTGACCGCAGAGCGCCAGACAGGCGGACGTGGTCGCCGTGGACGCCCCTGGGTGTCGGAAGCTGGCAATCTCTACGCATCTCTCCTTCTGATCGATCCCGCTCCCATGGACCGTCTCGGTTCGTTACCGCTTGCGGTCGCGGTCGCCGTTCATCGGGCCGTTCGCGGGGTGTTGCCGCTTGCAGCCGAGCCGGCCGAGATCAAATGGCCGAACGATATCCTGATCGGCCGCAAGAAGACCTGCGGCATCCTGATCGAAGGCGAGGCTTTGCCCGATGGCCGGTATGCGCTCGTCATCGGCATCGGCATCAACATTGCTGTCATGCCTGATAATCCGATGTACCCCGTCACCTGCCTCAGGCAGCAGGGCTCGATGGTCTCCCCGGACGAGCTGTTTGCTCACCTCTATGCGGCCATGTCCGACGCGCTCGATGTCTGGAATCGTGGCAAAGGCATTCGGGAGATCACCGCGCGTTGGCGCGAATTTGCTTGCGGCATCGGCGAAAAGATCACGGTGAACCTGCCGGATCGCTCGATTTTGGGCCATTTCTCCGGAATCGATGATAATGGCTTGTTGATGCTCGAGACCGAGGACGGCAGGATCATGCCGATCGCGGCGGGCGACGTTTTCTTTAGGTAATGGGTAGGGACCACATGGCGAAGCAAGATGAACTGGTGTTTCTGCCTCTCGGCGGCGTCGGCGAAATCGGCATGAATCTCGCGCTCTACGGATATGGTCCGGCGGAGCAGCGCCAGTGGATCATGGTCGACTGCGGCGTCACCTTCCCGGGACCGGATCTGCCCGGCGTCGATCTTGTCTTGCCTGACATCCGTTTCCTCGCCAAGGAGCGCAAGAACCTCAAGGGCATCATCATCACCCATGCCCATGAAGATCACTACGGCGCGCTGAACGATCTCTGGCCGGGTCTCAATGTCCCGATCTACGCTTCCGCCTTCACCGCTGGCCTTCTCGAGGCCAAGCGCGATTATGAGAAGTCGATGGGCGAAATCCCGGTTACGCTGTTCAAGGCCGGCGATCGCATCAATGTCGGCCCCTTCGAGATCGAGGGCGTCGCCGTCAACCATTCGATCCCCGAGCCGATGTCGCTGATGATCCGCACGCCGCTCGGCAATGTCGTCCATACCGGCGACTGGAAGATCGATCACGAGCCGTCGCTCGGTCCGCTGACCGACGAGACCCGCTTCCGCCAGCTCGGTGAAGAAGGCGTGCTGGCGTTGATGTGCGATTCCACCAATGCGCTGCGCGATGGCGTCTCGCCTTCGGAAAAGGATGTCTCCGAAAGCCTGCGCAAGATCATCGAGGATGCCGAGGGCAGGGTGGCGATCACCACCTTTTCGTCGAATGTCGGCCGCATCCGCACCATTGCCGAGGCCGCCGAAGCGGCCGGTCGCGAAATACTGCTGCTCGGCAGCTCGCTCAAGCGCGTGGTCGATGTCGCCCGCGATATCGGCCTCATGGAAGGCATCAAACCTTTCATCGCCGAAGATGAATATGGCTATATTCCGCGCGACAAGGTCGTGGTCATCCTGACCGGCAGCCAGGGCGAGCCGCGTGCGGCGCTTGCCAAGCTCGCCCGCGACGAAATGCGCCATGTCGCATTGGCATCGGGCGATATTGTCGTCTTCTCCTCGCGCGCCATCCCCGGCAACGAGAAGGCGATCCAGGACATCAAGAACGGCTTGATCGAACAGGGTGTGCATGTCGTCACCGACGCGGAAGCGCTGGTGCATGTCTCCGGTCACCCCAGGCGCAACGAGCTGCAGAAGATGTATGAGTGGACGCGCCCGAAGGCCGTCGTGCCCGTGCATGGGGAGGCGACGCACCTGACCGCCCATAAGGAGCTGGCCGAACAGAGCGGCATTTCCACCGTGCCGCGCGTACGCAACGGCGATATCTTGCGCCTCGCGCCGGGTCCGGTCGAAGTGATCGGCGAAGCGCCGCATGGCCGCATCTTCAAGGACGGCATTCTGATCGGCGACTTCGACGAGATGGGCATCGGCGAGCGCAAGAAGCTCTCCTATGTCGGCCACGTCGCCGTCAACGTGGTCCTCGATGCTCGCTACGACATCGTCGGCGATCCCGATCTCGTGCCGATCGGCCTGCCAGCCTATGATGATGAAGGCGAGGAGATGGAAGACACGCTCTTCGATGCCATCGTCAGCGCCATCGAGAGCATTCCGCGCGCTCGTCGTAAGGATCTCAATATGCTGCAGGAGGCCGTTCGCCGTGCGGTGCGCGCTGCCGCCAACCAGGGTTGGGGCAAGAAGCCTCTCGTTACGGTCTTCGTAACCCGTACAGGCGGCTGAGTTCGACAGTCGGATTGGGGAGGAGAGAGCCGTGTTGGGACGCATCAATCATATCGCCATCGCCGTTCCCGATATTGCCATGGCTTCCAGAACCTATCGCGAGACGCTCGGCGCCACGGTATCCGCCCAGCAGGCATTGCCGGAGCACGGCGTCACCGTCGTTTTCGTCGAGCTACCGAATACCAAGGTCGAGCTGCTTGAACCGCTCGGTGAAAGCTCGCCCATTGCCTCCTTCCTCACCAAGAACCCGGATGGCGGCATGCACCACATCTGCTACGAGGTTGCGGACATCCTCGCGGCGCGCGATCAGCTCGTCGCCAAGGGTGCTCGTGTTCTTGGCAATGGCGAGCCGAAGATCGGTGCGCATGGCAAGCCGGTGCTCTTCCTGCACCCGAAGGATTTCTTCGGCACGCTCATTGAGCTTGAGCAAGTGTGACATTAAAACGCTGATTGGTGCTTTGAAAGCGGACTGCTTTGCCCCTATAAGCAGCTTGGAAGAGGAAGAGGCGATGAAGTCGTCTCGAAGGGAGCATAATGGCACAGCAGATCGCCGCCGGTTTCGCCGTTTATTTCGTCATCTGGTGGATTACGCTTTTTGCCGTGCTGCCGTTTGGGCTCAGAACCCAGGCCGAAGATGAGCATGTGATCCTTGGCACTGTCGAAAGCGCGCCGACGAAATTTCGTGGCTGGCGGGTGGTTCTTGTGACAACGCTGGTGTCGGCTCTGATCTATGGAGCCTGGTATGTCGCTTCGCGTTATTTCGGGCTGAGCATAGATTCCATTCCCCAGATCGTTCCGAACTACAAGTGATCCTTGGAAATAGTGGAGTGAAGGCGCGGGAAGACTGCGCGCCTTGCAATCGCCATCAATTCGTCACACGCCTGTCATGAGGCTGGAGCAAATAATTTACAGCTTGTGTATATTATTTCGGCAGATGCATGAACCAAGTGTTCAATGCGAGCCGGAAGACGATTGATTGAAGTGGGGCTGAGAAAGCAAAAAAAAACAAGGCTATAAGCCTTGTTTTAAAGTATCGCGTGATCCTTATCCGTTACCGGGGCAGCGAGCGAGCGCGCCTAAGATCTGATCCTCCCAAGACTTGACCGCGAAACAGCAAGAATTAGCCTTCCTGCCTCTTTTGTGAGCTAAAATTAGCTCAAAGATTGAGCTTTGTCATCCTTTTTTTTGCTTTTTTGCTACAGTCGCGCAGAATTTTTCTGTCGACGGATTTTCGTCGTAAATCCTTATAAACGTGCGCTTTTTCGAAACATCGAAAATGGGCTCTATCCCTTGTATTCTCGGGCTTTTGTCAAATTCTTCTGTTGAAGAATGCGGGTTTCCTTCCTGCGCCGAAGCAGTTATGAACTGCCTCCAGTACATAATTTGCTAACGATTCCGCCAGGAGCGGAAGGTCAAACCATCTGGAACAAGCGTCATGCGTCTGTCTCGTTACTTCATGCCCATTCTGAAGGAAAATCCTAAAGAGGCTGAAATCGTTTCCCATCGGCTCATGCTGCGCACCGGCATGATCCGGCAGCAGTCGCAAGGCATCTATTCATGGCTGCCACTGGGCAAGCGCGTGCTCGACAAGGTCAACGCGATCATCCGCGAAGAGCAGAACCGCGCCGGCGCCATCGAGCTGTCGATGCCGACGCTACAGTCGGCCGAACTCTGGCAGGAAAGCGGCCGCTATGACGCCTATGGCAAGGAGATGCTGCGCATCAAGGACCGGCAGGACCGGCCGATGCTCTATGGTCCGACCAATGAGGAGATGGTCACCGATATCTTCCGCTCTTCCGTCAAGTCCTACAAGGACTTGCCGCTGAACCTCTATCATATTCAGTTGAAGTTCCGCGACGAGATCCGCCCGCGCTTCGGCACGATGCGCTCGCGCGAATTCATGATGAAGGATGCCTATTCCTTCGATCTGACGCAGGAAGGCGCTGTTCATTCTTACAACAAGATGTTTGCCGCCTATCTGCGCACCTTCAACCGTCTCGGTCTGAGAGCGATCCCCATGCGCGCCGATACCGGCCCGATCGGCGGCAATCTCAGCCACGAGTTCATCATTCTTGCCGATACCGGCGAGTCGGAAGTTTTCTGCCACAAGGATTTCGTCAACTTCGGCATCCCCGGCGAAGACACGAATTTCGATGATGTCGCCGGCTTGAAGGCTATCTTCGACAAGTGGACTTCGGTCTACGCCGCGACGTCGGAAATGCATGACGAAGCCGCCTTCAACGCCATCCCCGAGGGCGAACGCCTGTCCGCACGCGGCATCGAGGTCGGTCACATCTTCTACTTCGGCACGAAATATTCCGAGCCGATGGGCGCTAAGGTGCAGGGTCCGGACGGCAAGGAACACGCTGTCCACATGGGATCTTACGGTATCGGCCCGACACGCCTTGTTCCCGCCATCATCGAAGCATCGCATGACGAGAACGGAATCATCTGGCCGGCTTCGGTCGCGCCGTTTGACGTCGTGGTGATCAATATGAAAGCCGGCGATCAGGCGTGCGACGAGGCTTGCGAGGCGGTTTATGCCGCGCTCTCGAAGGCTGGCAAGGACGTGCTGTACGACGACCGCGACGAGCGGGCCGGAACGAAGTTCGCGACGGCCGATCTGATCGGCGTTCCCGTCCAGATCATCGTCGGTCCGCGTTCGATCGCGGGCGGCGAGGTGGAAGTGAAGGATCGAAAGACCGGCGCTCGCGAG
Organism: Martinezella tropici; assembly: GCA_000799755.1. Lineage (GTDB taxonomy): Bacteria > Pseudomonadota > Alphaproteobacteria > Rhizobiales > Rhizobiaceae > Rhizobium > Rhizobium tropici_A. The sequence continues at coordinate 65,471 of JUHI01000001.1, read as the reverse complement.
ACGATGACGGTCGAGGCTGCAATCAACCGGCTGGCGGGCTGATTGACGATAGATAGGATGGAAGGCGAATGGCGGTGAGCGCGGCAGTGGAACAGCAGGAAAATTCGTTCAAGGCCGGCCCATCGTCTCGTCCTTTTTCCGGATTCGAGCGGCTTGTCGCTTGGCGCTATCTCCGCTCCCGGCGCAAGGAAGCCTCGATCTCGGTCATCGCCGGTTTCTCACTGATCGGCATCATGCTCGGTGTCGCGGCCCTCATCATCGTTATGGCGGTCATGAACGGCTTCCGGGCCGAGCTCTTCAAGCAGATCCTCGGCTTCAACGGCCATGTCGTCGTGCAGCCGATCGATTCGCCGCTGAACGATTATGCCGAGCTGGCGAAGAAATTTTCCGCAGTGCCCGGCGTGACCATGGCTTTGCCGTTGGTCGAGGGCGAAACGCTCGCCTCCGGCCGCGGCGGCTCCGGCACCGGTGCTTTGGTGCGCGGCATCCGCGCGGAAGATCTGACCAAGCTCAAATCTGTTTCCGATCATATCATTTCCGGCGACATGGTCGGCTTCGCATCGGGGCAGGGCGTGCTGGTCGGTAGCCGTCTGGCGCAGCAACTGGGCCTGACCGTCGGCGACCAGATTACACTCACTGCACCCGATGGCGACGTCACGCCTTTCGGCGTCAATCCGCGCGTCAAGGCCTATACGATATCGGGCCTCTTTCAGGTCGGCATGTCGGAATATGATTCCTCCGTCGTCTTCATGCCGCTCGAGGAAGCGCAGCTCTTTTTCAACGTCCAGGGCATCGTTGAGAAGATAGAGCTTTTCATCACCAATCCGGATGATGTCGACGAACTCAGGCCGAAGATCGAGGAGGCGGCCGGGCGGCAGATCTTCCTGACCGATTGGCGGCAGGTCAACGCCACCTTCTTCTCGGCTCTGCAGGTCGAGCGCAACACGATGTTCATGATCCTGACGCTGATCGTCCTCGTCGCCGCGCTCAATATCATTTCGGGCCTGATCATGCTGGTGAAGGACAAGGGTAGCGATATCGCCATCCTTCGCACCATGGGTGCGACCTCGGGCGCGATCATGCGCATCTTCTTCATGACGGGCGCGGCGATCGGTGTCGTCGGCACGCTTGCAGGCGTGATCCTCGGGGTTGTGGTCTGCCTGAATATCGAATCGATCCGCCAGTTCTTCTCGTGGATCTCGGGCACGGTGATCTTCAATCCGGAGGTCTACTTCCTCAGCAAATTGCCGGCCCAGATGAATGTCAGCGAAACCGTCTCCGTCATCGTGATGGCGCTCACGCTGTCCTTCCTTGCGACCATATTTCCGGCCTGGCGTGCCTCGCGGCTCGATCCGGTGCAGGCGCTGCGCTACGAATAAGGAAACCGCATTTGATGAAACGCAACGTCGTTCTCCAGCTCTCTGGCGTGGAGCGTCATTACGGGCAGGGAGAGACGCGCCTGTCGATCCTGAAGGGCGCCGATTTCACCCTGCGAAGCGGCGAGATGGTCGCGCTTGTCGCTCCATCGGGCACGGGCAAGTCGACGCTTCTGCATGTCGCGGGACTGCTCGAGCATCCCGATGGCGGTGAAGTCCTCGTCAACGGTCAAGCCTGTGAAGCCCTGTCCGACGACAAGCGGACGGCGGTGCGCCGCAGCGAGATCGGCTTCGTCTATCAGTTCCACCATCTGCTGCCGGAGTTCTCGGCGCTCGAGAACATCATGATGCCGCAGCTCATTTCCGGCCTTTCGCGCAAGGACGCAAGCGCGCGTGCAGCCCAGCTCCTCGACTATATGCGCATCGGCCATCGTGGCGACCATCGCCCGGCCGAGTTGTCCGGCGGCGAACAGCAGCGTGTCGCGATTGCCCGCGCCGTCGCCAATGCGCCTCTCGTGCTGCTCGCCGACGAACCCACCGGCAACCTCGATCCGGATACGGCTCACTACGTCTTCGATGCGCTGGAAGCCCTGGTGCGTCAGTCAGGTCTTGCGGCACTGATCGCCACGCACAATCATGAGCTTGCCGCCCGCATGGATCGCCGCGTCACGTTGAGCGAAGGCCAGGTCGTCGAAGTTTGATTGTCTGTTAGGGAACGATCAGACCGCCGCGATAATCCAGTTCGTAGGCCTTGCGCCCTTTCACCATGATGGCCTCATGGCCGGTGAAATGGTCGCAGGCTCCCGTGCTTTGGTCGACATAGCGGCCGAATGAATGTTCGAGCTCGAAGCCGCCGAGAAAGCGTCGTTCATCCTGATAGAGGCGCAGCAGCGCCGCCTTGATGACGATGCCGGCGCGCGTTCCGTCGATCAGATCGGGCTCGATAATATGGCCAAAATAATTCATGGCCCATACCGGCTCGCCGTCGCACCAGACAAGTTCCTGGCCGGCGAAATCCGTGCCGCCGAAATAGCTGTCGAGATAGCGCCAGCGGCCGCTCGCATAGCCAATGTCATGAGAACCGCTGCGACAGGACGGTAGCCTCTCGCCGTCGCCGACATAGGTCTCCGCCTTGGCGATGACAATGAAATCGTTCAGCTCGGCAAGATCCGGCATGACCCTCTCCAGTTTTGGTGAGCAGTCATGATGTCATCGAGCGGAGTTTTTGTAAAGAACAAAAAGAGAACATTCGTGGTTACTGGTCGTTTCCGCAGGCTTTCTGGCCGATATCGTCCTGCCAATCCTGGATGCTGACGGTTCTGGCATCCGCCTTCAACGTCTTGCCGTCCTTCGTCACCTTGCCGGTCAGCACGTTGTAGTCGCAGCTATGACTGCTCTCCGGTTCGAGCGTATCGCGGGACTCATAGGTGTAGCCGGCCACCACGAAATTGTTGTTGCGATAGGCAAGCGTCAACGTCTGCTCCCAGCGATCGCGACCGATGCTGTCATTCTGCGAGGTGATCGCGATCGAACCGTTCGGCAGCGCCGAGATTGACGGCTCCTGGCCGACGACACCGCCGGGCTCGACACTGCCCCATATCTTATGCGGAGCGCTGACGGCCAGCTTCAGCAGGGAATGTTCGTCGTCGCGCAGATAGATGTAGACGCCGATGGGATTGTCGGCGTCATCGCCCGGGGCGGGCGCTACCAGAAGCGCGAGATCCGGCTTGCCGTCCTTGTTCCAGTCGCCGATGGCGGCATCGATGATGCGGCCGGACGCGACCGCGTCCTCGGCATGAGCGGCGGTTGCAGCTGAAAGAAGAATGAGAGCGCAGGCAAGTGTTTTCATCGTGATCTCCCTGTTCGCATCTCAATAGCGTCGGGCCGTTCCAGCGTCCATCCGAGGGCCGAAAAACCGGGTGATGAAATTTATTGATGCTTCTATTGACTCTCGAACAAAAATGGAACAAAAAAGAAACATAACGAGTAAGGAGCGCGTAAATGACCGATATCATTCGAGACGTTGCAGCATTCACCTCCATCGTGATGTTCGTTGCCAGCTTTTCCCTCATCATGATGGCGATGTAAGTTTTATCCCCCGTTTGCACATGCTGTTCCCATATTTGATGGGGGCAACTTATGGACTTTGCAGTTCGTAATGCCGAAAATGCTGCCGATTCATTGAGGCATGCGGAAGGGTATGAGATGGCGGACTTAGGTGGCAGCGGCGCGGCAGCGCCGGTCGGCGAAATGCCGGAATTCGTGCACCTCAGGGTTCATTCCGCCTATTCCCTGCTAGAGGGCGCATTGCCGCTCAAGAAGATATTGGCCAAGGCTGTCGGCGACAGTCAGCCGGCTGTCGCCATTACCGATACCAACAATCTCTTCGTTGCCCTCGAATTCTCGCAGAAGGCGATGGATGAGGGACTGCAGCCGATCATCGGCTGCCAGGTTTCGATCGACATGGAGGATGGCGGCGAGGGCGAGAAGCGCGGGCCACAACAGGCGTTGGCAAAGCTGCCGTCCATCGTGCTGCTTGCCGCCTCCGAACGGGGCTACGAACGGCTCGTGGATCTCGTCAGCCGCGCCTATCTCGGTGGCGAGGGCAACAACGCCGTTCATATCGCGTCGTCATGGCTGGATGAAGCCGGCACGGAGGGTTTGATCGCGCTTACCGGATCACTCACCGGCCCTGTCGACATGGCCCTTAAGGAAGGGCATGCCGCGCAAGCACTCTCCCGGCTGCTGACGCTGAAGCGCCAGTTCGGCGACAGGCTTTATGTCGAATTGCAGCGCCATGGTACCTATGATCGTCGTCATGAGCAGAAGATGATCGCGATGGCTTACGAGCACGAGATCCCGCTTGTTGCCACCAACGAGGCCTTTTTCCCGACGCGCGATGATTATGATGCGCATGACGCGCTGATGGCGGTCGCGCACAATGCCATCGTCTCCGACGATACGCGTTTCCGCCTGACGCCGGATCACTATCTGAAGAGCCGCGCCGACATGGCGAAGCTGTTCGCCAATCTGCCAGAGGCGCTCGAGAATACGGTCGAGATCGCCCGGCGCTGCGCCTTCACTCTCAATACCCGCAAGTCGATCCTGCCGCGCTTCACCGGCGCGACCGACGATGTGGAGGAGGCCGAGCGCGCCGAGGCGGCAGAGCTGCGCGCCCAGGCAGTCGAAGGCCTCGATGAGCGCCTCGCCTTGCTCGGCATGGCGCCGGGCTACGAGGAGAAGGAATATCGCGACCGGCTGGAGTTCGAGCTGAGCGTCATCGAGCGCATGAAGTTCCCCGGCTACTTCCTGATCGTTGCCGACTTCATCAAATGGGCCAAGCGCCACGATATCCCCGTCGGCCCCGGTCGTGGTTCCGGTGCGGGCTCGCTGGTGGCCTACGCGCTGACGATCACCGACGTCGATCCGCTGCGCTTCTCGCTGCTGTTCGAGCGCTTCCTCAATCCGGAACGCGTCTCGATGCCGGACTTCGATATCGACTTCTGCCAGGACCGGCGTGAAGAGGTGATCCGCTACGTGCAGGGCAAGTACGGCCGCGAGCAGGTGGCGCAGATCATCACCTTCGGTTCGCTGCAGGCGCGCGCAGCACTTCGCGACGTCGGCCGCGTGCTGGAAATGCCCTATGGCCAGGTCGACAAGATCTGCAAGCTGGTGCCGAACAATCCCGCCAATCCGACGCCGCTCAGCAAGGCGATCGAGGAGGAGCCGCGTCTCCAGGAGGAAGCGGACAAGGAGCCGGTCGTCGCCCGCCTTCTCGATATCGCCCAGAAGATCGAGGGCCTTTATCGCCACGCCTCGACGCACGCCGCCGGTATCGTCATCGGTGACCGCCCGCTGTCGAAGCTCGTGCCGATGTATCGCGATCCGCGCTCCGACATGCCCGTCACCCAGTTCAACATGAAATGGGTCGAGCAGGCCGGCCTCGTCAAGTTCGACTTCCTCGGACTGAAGACGCTGACCGTCCTGAAGACCGCCGTCGATTTCGTCGCCAAGCGCGGCCTCACCATCGACCTCGCCGGCATACCGCTCGACGACAAGCCAAGCTACGACATGCTCTCCCGCGGCGAAACGGTCGGCGTGTTCCAGGTGGAAAGTGCCGGCATGCGCAAGGCGCTGATCGGCATGCGGCCGGACTGCATCGAGGACATCATCGCGCTCGTGGCGCTCTATCGCCCTGGCCCGATGGAGAATATCCCGGTCTACAATGCCCGCAAGCATGGCGAGGAAGAGATCGAATCGATCCATCCGAAGATCGATTATCTGCTGAAGGAGACCCAGGGCGTTATCGTCTACCAGGAGCAGGTGATGCAGGTCGCCCAGGTGCTTTCGGGCTATTCGCTCGGCGAGGCCGATCTTCTGCGCCGCGCCATGGGTAAGAAGATCAAGGCTGAGATGGACCAGCAGCGCGAGCGCTTCGTCGACGGCGCCATCAAGAACGAGGTTTCGAAGGGACAGGCCGACGTCATCTTCGATCTGCTGGCGAAGTTCGCGAACTACGGCTTCAACAAGTCGCACGCCGCCGCCTACGCCATCGTTTCCTACCAGACCGCCTATATGAAGGCGCATTATCCGGTGGAGTTCCTGGCGGCGTCAATGACGCTCGACATGTCCAACACCGAAAAGGTCAATGACTTCCGCCAGGATGCCAAGCGGTTGGGCATCGAGGTCATCGCGCCTTCGGTGCAGAGCTCGTTCCGCCATTTCGAGACAGGCGACAATCGCATCTATTACGCGCTGGCGGCGATCAAGGGCGTCGGCGAATCCGCTGTGGACCATATCGTCGAGGTGCGCGGCGACCAGCCCTTTGCCGGTATCGAGGATTTCTGCCTGCGCATCGACCCCAAGCAGATCAACCGCCGCGTTCTGGAAAGCCTGATCTGCGCGGGCGCCTTCGATTGCTTCGAGATCGATCGCGCACAGCTGATCGCCGGTCTCGATCGGATCATGGGCTATGCCCAGGTGGCGCAGGAAAACAAGCGCAGTGGCCAGCACGACATGTTCGGAAGTGCCGCCTCAGGCCCGGAAAAGATCGTGTTCCCGTCCTACACGCCATGGCTCGCCTCGGAGCGACTATTGCGCGAGTTCCAGGTGCTCGGCTTCTATCTGACGGCGCATCCGCTCGATACCTATAAGAGCGTGCTCGACAAGATGCGCGTACAGCCCTTCGCCGATTTCTCGGCCGCGGTGAAGCAGGGCGCCAGCAACGGCCGCCTGGCCGGCACCGTCATCTCCAAGCAGGAGCGCAAGACCCGCACCGGCAACAAGATGGGCATCTTCGTCTTCTCCGATGCCTCGGGCCAGTTCGAGGCCGTGCTCTTCTCGGAAACGCTCAACCAGTACCGCGACGTTCTCGAAGTCGGTAAATCCTTCGTCATCACGGCGCAGGCGGATGAGCGTCCGGAAGGCATCAGCCTGCGCCTGCAGACGGCACAGTCGCTGGAGGAAAAATCGCTGCAGATGCAGAAGGCGCTGCGCGTCTATGTCCGCGATTCCGGCCCGTTGAAGGCCGTTGCCGCGCATTTGAACGCCAAGGGCGACGGCCTCGTCTCCTTCATCGTCATCAAGGAGGAAGGAATGCGCGAGGTCGAGGTGGCGTTGCCGGAGAAATACCGCATCACGCCGGAGATCGCCGCCGCGTTGCGCACGGCGCCGGGCGTGATCGACGTCGAGTTGGTTTAGCCCTTCTTGCCCAACGCGCCATTGTTGGTGATGGTGATGAAATCGGTCTCGTTGCCGGTTTCCGGCCCGATGCCGGTGTCGGAAATCGTCAGCGACGAGCCGGCTGTCAGTATATCCTCGATGCGATGGCGGACATCGTCGGGAATGGTGATGCGGCTGAGCGCCTGTCCGGCGGCATCGAAGGACTGCGACTGCTCCTCGCTGGTAATGCCGTACCGCTTCTTTGCCTGCTTGCTCAGATCTTCCTCCAGCGTCATGCCGAACCAGTCGGCCTTGCCGCTGATGCGGTCGATCGCGTTGGCGGTGAAGAAATGCACGCCGAGCGCCTCCTGCGGCTCGGCGATGATGGCCGGGCCCTCGAAGAGCGGTTTGAAGTTCTGTCGGACCATGATCGCACCGTTCGGCGGTTCGCCCTTGCCGGCGGCGGCGTAGACGGCTTTCATCAACGCGGGGCTGACGAGGCCGCCCGTCGTGTTGATGTCATGAGCCTTCTTGAAGTCCTCGATCGCCTGCACTGTCGCTGGCCCGAGCATGCCGTCGGGGGTTCCGGTGATGAAGCCCATGCCGTTCAGGATGCCCTGGAGGTCGCGGACATTTTCACGCAGGCCGCGCCGGGTAATGAGAATGCTGAGCGGTGCGGGATCGGGTGGCGGCGCAAAGATCTCCTGCGCCTTCGGTATCTGGATCGAGGTCACATCGTTGGTCGCGACTTGCAGGGGCTGTGCCTGCGGCAGGAAGCTTGCGGTCATCGGCCGAAGTTCGATGCCGGAAAAGAGTGCGGGCGGCGGCGCTACCAGGGGCTGGAACAGCGTTGCATTTTCAACGGGTTGCGGCACCAGTGGCTGATTGGCGATCACCACATGCACGCCGCGTTCGGTCATCTGGTAAAGCATCTTGGCAAAGGCCTTCGGCATGCGCACGCAGCCGTGGGACGCCGGATAATTCGGAACCGAGTTGGATTCATGCAGCGCGATCCCTGACCATGTCAGCCTTTGCATGAAAGGCATGGGCGCTGCCGAATAGAGATTGGACTCGTGATAGACCTTCTTTTCCAGGATGGAAAAGATGCCGCTCGGCGTCGTATGGCCGCGCTTGCCGGTCGAAACCTTCGAGGTCGCGATCACCTTGTCGCCGTCATAGACCGCAAGCGATTGCCTGTCCTTCGACACCACGATCTGCAGGGTACGGGCATCCTGCGCGGCAAAGGCAGGGTGAGAAAGGGCGGTGGCCGACAACAGCCCAAGCCCCAGCAACAAAAATGGCTTCATAGACACAACCAAAACGCAATACTCGTTGCACCCAAGGTTAGACTTTGAAGTTTAAGGAAGACTTGCCGAAAGGCGTCGCCTTGCCGTGCTCACCAGAGTGCGAGCCTGTTTTGTTATGGCCGAATACAGAATCGCCGAGGCGGAGCGGTCAAACTCTGCTTCGGCGATGGCTGAAATCTAGGCCCTTGAGGGATCAGCGGATGCTGGAGGCTACCCAGTTGTGCCAGTCCTGTTCGCTGCCATGGAAGGCATTGAGATCGATCCTGCCGTCGACGCCATGGGAGACGCCGGAGCCGGAATACTGCCAGAATAGCCACTTGCGGCCGGGATAGACCTTGGACGGATGCGCGGCGACGGAGCGCAGCCAGAAGGGATAGTTGAGCAATTCGCCGCTCAGATTGTCGCGGTAGAAATCCGGCGCGGTGTAGATGATCGGACGCTGGCCGTAGTGCTTTTCCAGCTTGTCCATGAACACCTGCATCTTGGCGAGCACCTGCTCGCGCGAGGGGCGCCGCTTGCAGCTCGATTCGCCGTTCCATTCGACGTCGATGACGGGCGGCAGCGCTCCTGCTTCCCTCGGCACGTTGCGGATGAACCAGTCGGCCTGCTCTCCGGCGGTCCGGCACCAATAGAAGAAATGATAGGCGCCGTGCTTCAGGCCGGCCTGCTGCGCAGCTCGCCAGTTCTTCTTGAACATGGGGTCGAGATGATCGCCGCCATCCGTCGCCTTGATATACACGAAGTTCGCACCCTGGGTGCGCAGCGTGTCCCAGTCGATCTCGCCCTGCCAGCGCGAGACGTCGACGCCATGGACGGCAAGCTTCCGCGGCGAGGTGGACGTGCCGAAGTTGATCGGCTTTGCGTCGCGGAAACGATGGCTATAGATCTGCATCGGCTGCTGTCGCAGGGAGCGAGGCACCGGGTTTGACGGCGCGAGCATGGCGAGCGGCCGCTGAAGCGGGACGGGCGTGTCACCGTCACTCTGGTCGGAGGGCATGAGCCCTTCCGGACGGAGGTTCGTCGGCATCGCCACCGCCAGAGCCTGTTGCCGCTCGACGCGCGAAACCGTTTCGCCGATTTCGACCGACGGCATGGGCCTGCTGGTCTTGGCGATGGAACTGGTCAGTTCTTTCGAAGGCGGAGCGGCTTGCGCGGCTTCGCGCTCGCCTCGGGCAGCGCAGCCTGAGATCGTCAGACACGCAAGAAAAATGGTCGATACAGCCGATAGACGCATAGGAACCCGTACGCAAAACACAATCGACGACGAATTCACGCCGCCCGGAAGTTACAGAATCCAAGTCCTAATGGAAATTTACCAAAAAAGTTTGAATCCGAGCTTTCTCGCGCGAAAGAATCGCGCGCAGGACGCGGTTATCCGCGGCGCACCCGGAAGTCACCTGTCGATGACATATTTATAAGCTGTTGTTATTTATTGCGTTTATCGCCGAATGTGTAACCGGTCTCGACTGTTTTGGTGCCGAATTTTTCTCGCAGCTTGTCCATGGCCGCTTCGGCGGCGGCACGCCGCGTCGCCTGCACGTCGATCAGATCGGGCGGATCGGCACGCCCGGCATCGCCAAGATCGGTGACGCCGATGCCGATGAGCCGAAACTTCGTGCCATCCGTTTCAGGTTCGAGCAACCGCAGACCGGTACGGAAGATCCGATCCGCGAGCTGGGTCGGGTCCTCCAGACGGCGGTTGCGCGTGCGGATCTTGAAGTCCGAGGTTTTCAGCTTCAGCACCACGGTCTGGCCGGCAATGCCGCTGCGCTTCAGGCGCCGGGAAACCTTCTCGGAGAGATCGCGCAGGATCGGCACGAGATCCTCATGGCGCCAGATATCTTCGAAGAAGGTCGTTTCTGAAGACACGCTCTTTGCCGCATCATTCAGATGCACGGTCCGGTCATCGATGCCGCGCGAGAGGCGGAAAAGCCGCTGTCCGATGATGCCATAGCGGCGCATGAGATCGCCTTCCTCCATGGTCTGCAGCTGGCCGATGGTGCGGATGCCATCGCTTTCGAGTGTTGCGGCAAAGGCCTTGCCGACCCCCCAGATGGTCGTGACCGATCGTGGCTCGAGGAAGGAGAGAGCCTCTTGGCGGCCGATCACGGAGAAGCCGCGCGGCTTCTGCAGATCCGAGGCCACTTTGGCGAGGAATTTGCAGTAGGAAAGGCCGACCGAGATGGTGATGCCTATTTCCTGCTCCACCCGCTTGGCAAACTTGGCGAGGATTCGGGCCGGCGGATCGTGATGGAGCCGCTGCGTGCCGTCGAGCTCGAGAAAGGCTTCGTCGATCGAAAGCGGCTGCACCAGCGGCGTCAGCTCCTGCATCATGGCGCGGACCTCGCGGCCGACGCGGACGTATTTCTCCATGTTCGGATGAATGACGACCGCCTGCGGACAGGCTTCCAGCGCCTTGAACATCGGCATGGCGGATCGCACGCCATGGATGCGGGCGATGTAGCAGGCGGTGGAGACCACACCGCGCTTGCCACCGCCGACGATGAGCGGCTTGTCGGCGAGTTCCGGGTTGTCACGTTTCTCGATCGAGGCATAGAAGGCGTCGCAATCGATATGCGCCAAGGTCAGCGCGTAAAGCTCCCGGTGGTAGACGAGGCGGGGGCTGCCGCAACTCCGGCAACGCGTTCGCGTCGCCGATTGCTCGCTCAAGCAATCGCGACAGAAGCCGGAGATCTTGTCGGGCGCATGGGTCATCGAATGAGAACAAAAATTGAACATCGTCACTTTATGTTCTAAGCTCGCGAGTCTCAAGCCAGAAACTGTCGGGGAGGCGGGAGTGCAGAATTTAAGTGTGCAGCCATTGACGCCGGATCGATGGGGCGATTTCGAAACGCTGTTCGGGCCGAGCGGCGCCTGTTATGGTTGCTGGTGCACCTACTTCCGTGTCCCGACCTCAACGCGCAAGACGATGGGTGCGGCGGCTAAGAAGAAATTCATCAAAGAACGCATTGCTGCCGGGCCGCCGCCCGGCCTTCTGGGTTACATGGATGGCCAGCCGGTCGCCTGGGTGCAAGTTGGCCCGCGCACCGAACTGCCGCAGTGGAATTCGCCGAAAACCGTATCGCGCCCGCTCGATCCGGCCGATGCGGAAGACAGTTCTGTTTGGGCGGTCAGCTGTTTCTTCATGAATTCCAGGGATCGCGGCAAGGGGTACAGCCACCGCATGCTGTCGGAGGCCGTGAATTTCGCCCGCGCCTCGGGTGCCCGGCTTTTGGAGGGCTGTCCGATCGAGCGGACGAAGCAATCGAAATCCGTTGGCCTCTATGTTGGCTCGCAGCGCATATTCGAGGCGGCCGGATTTTCGGAAGTGGCGAGGCGCAAGGATGGCAGGCCTTTGATGCGCCTCGTCCTTTGAAGGCGGGCTGGGCGACGTCAGCGCCCGATATGGGCCTGGATCAACGGCGCTGCCTGGCTCCATTCATTGGCCTCGGGGATACCCGCGGTCGCTGCCGGCGCCATGCGGTGAACGATGGAATCAGGCTTCAGATTGATGAGGAGGCATTCCGGAACATGCTCGCTGACCGAATGCAGATTATGGGCCATGTCGTCGACGAAGGCGACCGGCATCGCGCGCTGCCTGTGGAGCGAACGAACGATCGGCCCCTTCGGCTGCAGCGACGCCAGCAGCGGGTAGGCAAGCTCGAGCCTATCGAGAAGCCGCCGTCTCTGTTCCCAGAATTGCGGCGGCATGGCCGTCAGGAAGACGATATCGGCATCTTTCGAGAATTCGCCGAGTGTATCGACGACGCGATCGAGAGGCGTCTGCCACTGCTCCTGCGCCTCGAAGAAGGCCTCGATCAGCCGGTGGACATCCTTTTCTTCCAGCGCCGATCCGTTGGCCTTGGAGACGATGTTACCCGTCAGCCGGAAGGAGCGCGGCAGGAATTCATGGCCTTCTGCGTCGATGAAAGTCAGGAAAGGCGCAAAGAAATGCAAGACGACGTCGTCGACATCGCAGACGATCAGCGGCCGCTCCTGCAGCCGGATATGCGAGACGTCGAATTCGAGCGGGGCATCCATGGTCAATATTCTCCAGAGGCGAGGCCGGGCGGCGAGAAATGCGCCGATGCGGCGGCGACAGTCTCCGGCGGAATGTTGCTGGCCGCGCAAAAGGCCAGCAATGTCGGTTCGTGGGCCATCAGGAAATCGAGCATGCCTGCGAGAAAGGCGGGATCGTTGATGGCGTTGCGCACCTGCGCGGGTTCGACGCCAGTCAGCGCCAAGAAGCGGCCGAACATATCCGGTTCGTTGGCCAGCCAGCCGAGTACGGCAATGGCTGTCTCTTGCGGGTCGGCCGCACTCTTCTTCGGGTTCTTGAAGTTACTTTGCATTTTGAAGGGTGAGTTACCTATTTTTCAACCAAATGCCGGTAGTTTGCGATTCAAGTATTTCTGGAATCGGTTCCTCGCGACCCTATATTTCGAGAGAATGGATGCAATACCGGATGCAGGGACAGCTTTCCATGCCTAAGCAGGTAATGATTGTAGAAGACAACGAGCTGAATATGAAGCTCTTTCGCGATCTGATCGAGGCTTCCGGCTATACGACGATCCAGACCCGCAACGGCATGGAGGCGCTCGATCTCGCGCGCAAGCATCGCCCGGATCTGATCCTCATGGATATCCAGCTTCCGGAGGTTTCCGGCCTGGAGGTCACCAAATGGCTGAAGGAAGACGACGATCTGCATGTCATCCCGGTGATCGCGGTCACGGCATTCGCCATGAAGGGTGACGAGGAGCGCATTCGCCAGGGCGGTTGCGAAGCCTACGTCTCCAAGCCGATCTCGGTGCCGAAATTCATTGAGACCATCAAGACCTATCTGGGCGACGCCTGATGATGGGGAAGAGCTTATGACCGCACGCATTCTGGTAGTCGACGATATTCCGGCCAACGTGAAGCTTCTCGAAGCGCGGCTGCTGGCCGAGTATTTCGAAGTGCTGACGGCCGAGGACGGACTGAAGGCGCTCGCCATCTGTGCGAATACGCAGGTCGATCTCATCCTTCTCGATATTATGATGCCCGGCATGGACGGTTTTGAGGTGTGCGAGCGCCTGAAATCCGATCCTCGCACCACGCATATCCCTGTGGTCATGGTGACGGCGCTCGACCAGCCGGCCGACCGCGTGCGCGGCCTGAAGGCTGGCGCCGACGATTTCCTGACCAAGCCGGTCAATGATCTGCAGCTCATCTCGCGCGTCAAGAGCCTGCTCCGCCTGAAGACCCTGAGCGACGAACTGCATATGCGCAACGAGACTGCGCGCACTTTCGGTATCGACGATCTGATGCGGGCGGGTGAGGGGCGTGCCGATGAAACCGGCCAGGTGCTCTTGGTCGATGGGCGTGCCAATTCGCAGGAACGCATCATCCGCACACTGAAGCCGATTGCTCAGGTCATCGCGATGTCCGATCCGCAGGCGGCCCTGTTCGAGGCGGCCGAGCGACCGTTCGAACTCGTCATCGTCAATTCGAACTTCGATGATTACGATCCGTTGCGGCTTTGCTCGCAGCTTCGCTCGCTGGAGCGTACGCGCTTCCTGCCGGTGCTGCTGATAACGGAGCAGGGTGCCGACGACATGATCGTCCGGGCGCTGGATCTCGGCGTCAACGACTATATCATTAGACCGATCGATCCGAACGAACTCGTGGCACGTTGCCTCACGCAAATACGCCGCAAACGCTATAACGACCGTCTGCGCGCCAGCGTGCAGCAGACGATCGAGCTTGCCGTCACCGATGCGCTGACGGGCTTGCATAACAGGCGCTACCTCGACAATCACCTCAAGGTGCTGTTCGACCGCTCTCTGGCGCGGGGCCGGCCGCTTTCGGTATTGATCACCGACATAGATCGCTTCAAGACTGTCAACGACACTTATGGCCATGATGCCGGCGACGAAGTGCTGAAGGAGTTTGCCGCGAGAATCCGCTCGACGGTGCGCGGAGCCGACCTCGCCTGCCGTTATGGAGGCGAGGAGTTCGTTGTGGTCATGCCTGATACGCCCGCCGATATCGCTGCTGCCGTCGCGGAACGCCTGCGCGCTGCGGTAGAAAATATGCCGGTGAAATTGCGTGATGGCGGTACCTCGCTTAACATCACCGCATCCTTCGGGATTTCGTGCCGTTTGGAGACAATCGACACGCCGGAGCAGTTGATGAAACAGGCCGATCTTGCGCTTTACGAAGCCAAAAGGGCGGGCCGCAACAGGGTTGTGGCTTCAGCGGCATAAGGGTGAATGGCTGGAAAAATTCACTACCCGTCAATATTCAGGGTATTTTTCAGGTTTTGAACAACGAATAAAATTTTTTTGTTCTTTATCTTGCCGGCATCGCCTTTCTGATTTCGTCTAAAGAAACAGTGCGTAATTATACTTTTGATTTCTAAAAATACCTCAGACTTTGGGCGGACTTCGAAATATTCCTGTTGTTTTATTATATAGTTTTGTTTTGTTTGCGGTTTGTTGACGAGGCGCAGGTTGGAGGATGGGAGATTAACTGAAAGTAATTTGTATATTCAAATGTTCTTTAATATATGTATTATAATTTTTCTACCAAAGCTGGAGTTATCACTTTAATCTTGATGATTTCTTGACTTTGTTTCGTTAAGACTATCGGTCATTCCCTTCAGCCAAAGTCATGAATTTTAACCATTCGAGCAGACAAGTATTTTTTATCATTAAGAATTTGTTGATTTCCTTCCGATTTCGCGCGAATTTAGTCCCGTACACAGACAACCCGTCAGGGTTCCAGGATACCCCATGATGCTCAGGTCCGCCGCATCTCCTGGGTCGTGGGGTCGGTCGGCTGGCAGGCAGAAAGATAACGGTTCCTCGTGCCGTTTTGCAGGCTAGCCGGCCCCCAATTTAAAACGCCGCTCTTCGTTCGTCGAAGGCGGCGTTTTTTCTTTTCCGCGAGGTGAGGGCATCGTCTGAAGCCGCGTTGCAAAATCGGACGCCAAACAAGAAAACGCCTGCAAAAACAAAAAAAGGCGCGAACCCGTGGGTTGCGCCTTTTTGTAACCTGAAGTTTAGGAAACTTACTTGATCTTCGTTTCCTTGAACTCGACGTGCTTCTTAGCAACCGGGTCGTACTTCGTCTTCGTCATCTTGTCCGTCATCGTACGGCTGTTCTTCGTCGTGACATAGAAGAAACCGGTGTCGGCCGTCGACAGCAGCTTGATCTTGATGGTGGTAGCCTTAGCCATGGTCGTTCTGCCTTTAATAAAAATGAACGCCGTGGACGGCCAGTGCGGAGGTCCACGGCGAATTCTGGCGCGAAAATACAAATCGCGCCCGAAAAGTCAACCTCTGTTGCCCATGAAAAGCAGCCGTATCCCCGAAAGCAAGACATAAAGGCCGAAGAAAAACGCTACAGCCCAGGCAAAGCCGCTGGGATTGACCAAATCCATGGCCGTGCCGATCGTCGGCGGCCCGAGGACCATGCCGATGGCATAACAGAAAACGAAGGCCGCATTGGCCGCCACCAGATCAACGCCGGTGAGCCGCGTGCCGAGATGGCTGAGACCGACTGTGTACATGCCTGATACGCAGCCTCCCCAGAAGAGCAGGATGGTGGCGAGAATGATCCAGTTCGAGGCCAGCAACGGCAACAGCAGCGCGCCGACAAGGCCGATGGTGGCCATGATTGAGAGCAGGGGCCGTTTGTCGCGCATCCGGTCGGCGAGCAGCCCGAGCGGGATCTGGAAGACGAAATTGCCGACGCCCATGACGGTCAGCAGCAGCGCTGCCTGTGATTCGTTGAAGCCGAGGCGCGTCGCATAGCTGGTGAAGAGCGATCCACCACCGACGGTCACCGCGCCGAAGACGAAAACCGCAGCCGTCGCGGTCGGCACCAGGAAGATGTAGCGCACGAAATGCAGCTCCGGCTTCTCGTCGACGATCGGGCTTTCATTGCGAGCGATGAAGATGGGAATGGCTGCCGCCAGGATGATGCAGGCGCCGATGAGGAAGGGCATCAGGCCCTCGCTGCCGACGACGGAAAAGAGCAGGGGGCCTGCCGCAAAGCCGAGCGAGAAGACCGTGGAATAGAGGCCGAGCACGAAACCGCGTTTGGAAGGCGGCGAGGCGGCATTGATCCAGAATTCCGACAGGATGAACAGGGTGGTCGTCGACCCGTGAAACAAGATGCGCAACGGGAACCACAGAAGCAGGTTTTCGGCATAATAGAAGCCAAGGGAGCTCACTGCCGAAAGGAAGACCGCCCAGATCATCGTCTGTATCACGCCAAAGCGATGCGCAAGCTTGGTGGTGACGACCGCCGCCAGCATCGAGGCGATGCCCATCATCGCGGTATTGAGCCCGATGAGGCTTGAAGGAATGCCGCGTTTTTCGAGGATGATGCTCAGAAGCGGCAGACCAAGCCCGATGGCAATACCGACGGCGGATACGGAAGCAATGGCTGCGACGAGCGAAGGCCAGTGAATTTCTTCGACATGGCCGGCCTTGTCGTTCGTCGGTTCAAGCATAAACAAATCCCTGGGGCATGAGGCGGGCGAATCGATCCGGACGCGGAACACAGGAAGGCACGGCTCGGCCAAATTTAGGTGACGGGTCGGCTTTCATGTGATCGGTCACACCCTCCGGAATAGTCCCTATGACGCGCGGCATGTTCAGACAAGAAATGTTGCCGCTGTCAAGCGGTTGCCGGTGGAGCAACCGGCTTGAACCAAGAATAAGCAACAAATCGTCGGCAGTTCCCGATATAAGGGAGCAATACGCGGAAACAATCTCTGCCATCGATAGAGATTGGCGGCGTGAACCGGACAGCATGTTCACGACTGGCCGTTTCCTTGATCCCATTCCTCCGGGCTGTCGTCATGCCCGCCGAAGCCGTGCATGCGAAGCGCCCACTGTAGGCCGATGACGCCGCCCTTGATCGGCTGGATGATGGCAAGTGCCGCGATGATGGTGATGGGCGTCCAGATGGAGAGGTGTGCCCAGAGCGGCAGCTTGAAGGTCATGTCGGTCAGCATGTAGCCACCGACGATAAGGTGGCCGAGAACCAGGATCACCAGATAGGGCGGCAGGTCGTCGGCGCGCTGATGGGACATGTCCTCCCCGCAGACGGCGCAATGGTCCACGGGCTTCAGGAAGGCACGAAACAGCTTGCCGGTGCCGCAGCGCGGGCAGCGGTTCAACATGCCGCGGCTGATCGACCGCCCGAGTGGTCGCTCGCTCTCGTCCGAGCCACCGAAGCGGATGGGGGAATCGGTTGGGCTGCCCGTCATGAATGCGCTTCCTCCGTGCCGGCAGCCGCTTTTTATCTGCGGCCGCGCGGCGGTCTCGTGCCCGGTGCCTTGCGGGCCTGGTTCTTGTTGCGGCGGGTCGTCTTGTGGAAGGAACGCACCGCCGTCGGCATAGGCTTACCGTCGCTCAGCATTTCGAAGCGCAGCGCTCCGGCAAGCGGCACGGCTTCCGCCAGCCTCACCGTCACATCGTCGCCGAGCCGGTAGCCGAGCCCCGTCCTTTCACCCGTCAGCGCCTGATGCGCTTCATCGTAGATGAAGTAATCGGTGCCGAGCGTAGATATGGGGATGAAACCATCGGCGCCATAGTCCGGCAGGGTAACGAAAAGTCCCGACTTTGTGACACCGCCGACGCGTGCCTCGAATTCCGCGCCGACCTTGCCTGCCAGGTGATGGGCGATCAGCCGGTCCACCGTCTCGCGTTCGGCCGCCATGGCGCGGCGCTCGAAGGTCGAGATTTCGGCGGCGATATCGTCAAGCGAGGCTTCCTCGTCCGGCGTGATCCCGCCTTCGCCGAGGCCGAGCGAGCTCACAAGCGCGCGATGCACGATCAGGTCTGCGTAGCGGCGGATCGGCGAGGTGAAGTGGGCGTACTTCATCAGATTGAGGCCGAAATGCCCAATATTGTCGGGGCTGTAGATCGCCTGGCTTTGCGAGCGCAGCACCATCTCATTGACCATGGTCTGATGTGCGGTGCCCTCGGCTTTCGCGAGAATGCCGTTGAAGCTGTTGGCGCGTACATTGCCGCCCTTGGCGAGCGATATGCCGAGGGTCGCCAGGAATTCGCGCAGGATCTCCTGCTTTGCGAGCGTCGGTCCGTCATGGATGCGGTAGATCAGCACCTGCTTACGCTTTTCCAGCGTCTCGGCAGCGGCGACGTTCGCCTGGATCATCATCTCTTCGATGAGCTTGTGCGCATCAAGCCGTGGCGGCACGAAGACGCGGTCGACCGTACCATCAGGCTTCAGCAGGATCTTGCGCTCGGGCATGTCGAGCTCGAGCGGCTGGCGCCGGTCGCGACCTTTCTTCAAGATCTCGTATGCGTGCCAGAGCGGCTTGAGGATCGGCTCCAGCATTGGCCCGGTCTTGTCGTCGGGCTGGCCGTCGATCGCCGCCTGCGCCTGCTGGTATGAAAGCTTGGCCGCGCTCTTCATCATGATGCGATGGAAGGTGTGACCGGCCTTGCGGCCTTCCTTGGAGAAGATCATCCGCACAGCAAGGGCAGGCCGGTCGACGCCTTCCTTTAGCGAGCAGAGATCGTTGGAGATGCGCTCGGGCAGCATCGGCACGACGCGGTCGGGGAAGTAGACCGAATTGCCGCGCTTCAGCGCTTCGCGGTCGAGCGACGAGTTCGGCCGCACATACCAGGAAACGTCGGCAATCGCGACGGTGACGATCACGCCATCCGGATTGTCGGGCGAAGGGTCCATCTCGGCATAGACGGCGTCGTCATGGTCCTTGGCGTCGGCCGGGTCGATCGTGATCAGCGGCAGGCTGCGCCAATCCTCGCGATGCGACATCGTCGCCGGCTTTGCGGCATCGGCTTCCGCGATCACGGGAGCGGGGAAAACATGCGGAATGCCGTGCGCATGAATGGCGATCATCGAGATCGCCTTTTCCGAGGCGACGGAGCCGACGACCGACAGAACCTTGGCGCGCTGCAGGCCGAAACGACCGAGACGCGCCACTTCGACCTCGACCAAGTCACCGTCCTTGGCACCGCCGGTATAATCCGGGTCAATGACCATTTCCTCGCCGCGCCGCTCGATCGGCATGAGACGGCCACCACCGCCAGGCGTTTCGCGGAAGACGCCCATGGAGGCGCCCTGCCGCTTGTCGAGCACTTTGATGATGCGGGCCGTATAGGCCGGACCGCCTCGATCAGTGGCCGCGAAGATCTTCGCAAGAATGCGGTCGCCCATGCCGGCGACAGGCGCCTTGCCCTTGCCGTTGCGACCGGCGGGCGAGGAGGACTGCTTGATCATGACAGCCGGAGCAACGCCGTTTTCGTCAGCCCATTCGGCGGGGCGGCCGATCAGCATGCCATCCTTGTCGCGGGTGGTGATATCCAGAACGGCGATCGGCGGCAGTGCACCGGGGCGGATGAGCGACTTGCGGCTCTTCTGCACCATGCCTTCTTCTTCAAGCTCGCGCAGCAGTTCCTTCAGCGCGACGCGGCTCTCGCCCTTCAGACCGAAGGCTTTCGCCAGCTCGCGCTTGGAGGCCTGCTGCGGATGATCGGCGATGAAGCGCAGGAGGACCTCGCGCGGCGGCAACTCGCCATGGATGATCGCCACCATCGGCTCGGCATCACCGCTTGCCTTACCGGCGCGGCCGGGTTTGCCGGAACGCCGTTCCGACGATGGATTCCTGCCGCGCGGTTCTCTGCTCACTCTGCACTCTTCTTTTTCGCTGCCGTTTTGGCCGCCGGCTTCTTTGCAGCAGCCTTCGGTTTGGCGGTCGTTTTCGTCGCTTTGGCGCCGGCAGCAGCGGTCTTTGCCTTGGCAGGCGCCTTCTTGGTGGTGCCGCCGCTCTTGCCGGCCTTGGCGGCGATCAGGGCGAGTGCTTCCTCGACTGTGATCGCCTGCGGGTCCGTGCCCTTCGGCAGCGTCGCGTTGACCTTGCCCCAGTTGACATAGGGGCCGTACTTGCCGTCGCGAACGGTGATCGCGCCGCCGCCATCCGGATGCTCGCCGAGCTCCTTCAGCGCCGCTGCCGCACCGCGCGCCTTGCCACCGGCGGCCTTGCTCTGCTTTTCGGCAATCAATGTCACGGCGCGGTTGAGACCGACCGTGAAGACGTCTTCCACGCTTTCGAGGTTGGCGTAGCCGCCGTCATGCAGCAGGAAGGGACCGTAGCGGCCGATGCCGGAAGAAATCATCTTGCCGGTTTCCGGATGCTTGCCGATATCGCGTGGCAGCGAGATCAGCGCCATCGCCTTCTCGTAATCGATATCTTCCGGTTTCCAGCCACGCGGCAGCGATGCGCGCTTCGCATCCTTGCCGTCGCCGCGCTGGATATAGGGTCCGAAGCGGCCCGAACGCAGGGTCAGCTCCTCGCCGGTCACCGGATCAGCGCCCAGCGCCTTCGGCTCGTTCAATCCGTTGGATTCGGCCTCCGCGCCGCCTTCGGAGGACAGCTGGCGGGTATAGTTGCATTCCGGATAGTTCGAGCAGCCGACGAAGGCACCGTATTTGCCGAGTTTCAGTGATAGGTTGCCTGTGCCGCAAACCTGGCAGATACGCGGATCGCTGCCGTCTTCGCGCTTCGGGAAGACGAGCGGCGCCAATGCGTCGTTCAGCGCGTCCAGTACGTTGGTGACGCGCAGTTCCTTGGTGTCTTCGATCTGGGCGAAGAAATCGCGCCAGAAGTCACGCAACACGTCCTTCCAATTTAGCTCGCCGGCCGAAATGCGGTCGAGCTTCTCTTCTAGGTCGGCCGTGAAATCATATTCGACGTACTTGGTGAAGAAGCTTTCGAGGAAGGCCGTGACCAACCGGCCCTTGGCCTGCGGCAAGAGCTTGCGCTTGTCGATGGTCACGTAGTCGCGGTCGCGCAGGGTCGCGAGCGTCGCGGCATAGGTGGAGGGACGGCCGATGCCGAGCTCTTCCATCTTCTTGATTAGCGAGGCTTCCGAATAGCGCGGCGGCGGCTCGGTGAAATGCTGGGTGGAGTTGATCTTCTGCTTGGCGAGGTTTTCCCGCGCATTGATCTCCGGCAGGCGACCGCCTTCTTCGCTGTCGTCGCTCTGCTCGCCGTCTTCCTTCTGGTCGGTATAGGCGGCGATGAAGCCATCGAAGCGAATGACGGAGCCGACGGCGCGTAGCCCGGCCTTCTTGCCGGCGTTGTCGGCAAGGATTTCCACGGTCGTGCGCTCGATTTCGGCCGAGGCCATCTGGCTGGCGATGCCGCGCTTCCAGATCAGGTCGTAAAGCTTGAGCTGATCGTCATCGAGGAACTTGCGGATGCGGTCCGGCACGCGGTCGAAGTCGGTGGGGCGGATCGCTTCGTGCGCTTCCTGGGCGTTCTTCGCCTTGGTGGAATAGAAACGGGCCTTTTCCGGCAGGTAACGGTTGCCGAACTGGTTGGCGATGGCTTGGCGGGCCGCATCGATCGCTTCCGGGGCCATCTGGACGCCGTCGGTACGCATATAGGTGATGAGACCGACGGTCTCGCCGCCGATATCGACGCCTTCATAAAGCTTTTGCGCCACCTGCATGGTGCGCGAAGCCGAGAAGCCGAGCTTCGAGGAGGCGGCCTGCTGCAGCGTCGAGGTGGTGAAGGGAGGGCTCGGATTGCGTTTGACCGGCTTTGCCTCGACGGTGTCGACGACGTAGGAAGCACCTTCCAGCAACGCCTTCAGCTTGCCGGCTTCCTCGCCGTTGCCGATGGCGCGTGGAGCCAGGCGCTTGCCGTCGGCAGACACCAGGCGCGCTTCGAATTCATCGCCGCGCGGCGTCTTCAGGATCGCCGATAGGTTCCAGTATTCTTCCGAGATGAAGCGCTCGATTTCCGACTCGCGGTCGCAGACGAGGCGAAGCGCCACGGACTGCACACGGCCGGCCGAGCGGGCGCCCGGCAGCTTGCGCCACAGCACCGGCGAAAGGTTGAAGCCGACGAGATAGTCAAGGGCGCGGCGGGCGAGATAGGCATCCACCAGCGGCACGTCGATATCGCGCGGATCTGCCATTGCGTCGAGCACGGCTTTCTTGGTGATGGCGTTGAAGACGACGCGCTTCACCGGCTTGCCGTTGATGACGCGCTTCTTGTTCAGCACATCGAGCACATGCCAGGAAATGGCTTCACCCTCGCGATCCGGGTCGGTCGCGAGAATGAGACCGTCGGAGGATTTCATCGCATCGGCGATGTCCTTGATGCGCTTTTGCGAGGCACCATCGACTTCCCACAGCATTTCGAAATCCTGGTCCGGCAGCACCGAACCGTCTTTGGCGGGCAGGTCACGCACATGGCCGAAGGATGCAAGAACCTTATATCCGGGTCCCAGATATTTGTTGATTGTCTTGGCCTTGGCAGGCGATTCCACCACTACAACGTTCATCATCAAGTCTCTGAATACGAGGTCGCGCCGGTATAAGGCGCGGGAGATACCGGGTTTTTCCGTCTTCCCGGCCTTCCGACATGGACAGGGAAATCGTCGCGGTCAAGAGGCGAAGGCGATTTTTGCGCTTGGCGCGACGATGCGATGCTTAGAATTGGTACGGGTGTCACAATTTTCAATCCAGCATGGAGATTGACACTAGCCCGCCCGGATGGCGATGCAGCCGGCCGGCCATGTCCAATTCGAGCAGGACCGAGTGAACGGCCGATATCGGCAGACCAGTGTGACGGACGATGTCGTCGATCTCGACCGGAGTCGGCCCGAGCGCCTCGATGATATGATCGCGCTCGGCATCGTCGGGCGGTGTGGAGCGCGCTCTGCTTCTCTCAACGGGCGGTGCGGCGGGGCGCGGGTGAAAGAGGTCGGGTTCGGCGAGCGGCCGCAACGCTTCGACGACATCGTCCGGCGTGGTGACTATCATCGCGCCATCTTTCAGCAATCCGTTCGTCCCTTCGCAGCGTGGATCGAGCGGCGAGCCGGGAACGGCGAAGACGAGCCTGCCGAATTCTCCGGCAAGACGCGCCGTGATCAGCGAGCCGGAGCGCGTTGCCGCTTCGACGACAACGACGCCGAGCGAAATGCCGGCGATAAGGCGATTGCGGCGCGGAAAGTCGCGCGCTCGCGGCTCCCAGCCGAAGGGCATTTCACTGACGGCAAGCCCGTTGCCGTCCCATATGTCGTTGAGCAAGCCAATATTTTCTGGCGGATAGGGCTGGTCGAGACCGCCAGCCATTGCGGCGATCGTACCCGTTACGAGGCTGACGCGATGCGCTGCCGTGTCGATGCCGCGCGCAAGGCCGGAGACGACGGCATAGCCGGCCTCGCCGCAGGTGCGCGCGATCATGGCGGTGAATTTCGCGCCGCTGATCGAGGCGTTGCGCGAGCCCACCATCCCGATGGCCGGTTGTGTCGCTGTCGGCATGTTGCCCTTGACGGCAAGCAGCGGCGGTGCGCCGTCAATCTCGCGGAGGGCAGGGGGATAATCCGGTTCGCCGATGCCAACGAAGCGCGCGCCGAAGCGATGCGCCGCTTCCAGCTCCCGCAATGCGTCGCGTTCGTCGGCGATACGGATGGCGCGCGTCGAACCGCCGCGCTGGGAAAGTTCTGGCAGCGCGGCCAGAGCCGCTTCGGCCGAACCATAGTGATGGATGAGATCGCGAAAGGTGGACGGGCCGACATTGTCGGAGCGGATGAGCCTGAGCCAGGCGATCCTCTGTTTTTCGGTCAGCGCAACTCCGATCCGTCTTGCGCTGCCTGTGTCCATTATCCCTTTGCTCCGATCTTGCCTTCCGTTCCCGCGGTCAGCCTGATGATATTGGCCCTGTGCTTGTACCAGGAGATGACGGTCATCAGCGCCATGACGGCGGCGATCTTATCGACGCCCAATATCCACAATACAACCGGGATGACAAGAGTTGCAACCAGTGCGGAAAGCGAGGAGTAGCGGGTGGTGAAGGCGATCGCCAGCCAGACGATGGCGAAAATCAGCGCCATCAGCGGCGCCAGCCCAAGCAGGATGCCGAGATAGGTCGCCACACCCTTGCCGCCCTTGAAGCCGATCCAAACCGGGAAGATGTGGCCGATGAAGGCGGCAAAACCGGCGAGCACGCCCGCATCCTGGCCAAAGAAATGGGCTGCTATCAGGACGGCCGCCGTGCCCTTGAAGGCGTCAAGCAGCAGGGTTGCGGCCGCAAGCCCCTTATGGCCGGTGCGCAGCACATTGGTCGCGCCGATATTGCCCGAGCCGATGTTGCGCACATCGCCGAGCCCGGCCATGCGGGTCAGCAGCAGGCCGAAGGGAATGGAGCCGAGCAGGTAGCCGATGACGAGGGCGGCCAGCGCGGTCTGCAGAGTGAGCTGCCAAGTCCAGAAATCCGCCATCACGTCTTATTCTCCGTAAACCCTTTAGGCCGCCCTAGAGACTGTGGACCAGCTTGCCGGCGACATAGGTTGCCACCGCCCGGCCGCTCATTCTCGCATCTTCGAAAGGCGTGTTCTTCGAGCGCGACAGAAGCATGTCTTTTGCGACAAGCCAAGGCTCATCGAGATCGACAAGCGCGATATCGGCCTTGGCGCCGGGCTTCAGCGTGCCGGCGGGCAGCCCGAAGATCTGCGCCGGCCGCGTCGAGAGCGCATCGATAAGCCGCATCAGGCTGACCTGGCCGCTATGATAGAGCCGGAGTGCGGCCGGAAGCAGCGTTTCCAGACCGACGGCGCCATCCTCAGCCTCTCCAAACGGCAGGCGTTTCGTATCGACGTCCTGCGGATCATGCGAGGAGACGATGATGTCGATCGTGCCGTCTTCCAGCGCCTCGATCATGCCCATGCGATCATCCTCGGAGCGCAGCGGCGGATAGAGCTTGAAGAAGGTCCGGTACTCGCCGATGTCGTTCTCGTTGAGCGCGAGATTGTTGATCGAGATGCCGCAGGTGACCTTGGCGCCGCGCGAGCGGGCGAGGCGGATCGCCTCGGCCGATTCCGGCACCGAAATCATCGCCGCATGATAATGACTGCGCGTCAGCGTGGCGATGCGGAGGTCGCGCTCCAGCGGGATCAGTTCGGCTTCCTTCGGAATGCCCGAGAGGCCGAGCCAGCTTGCAAGCAATCCCTCATGCATGACGCCGTTCGCGCCGAGATATTTGTCGCGGGTCTCGCAGGAAATCACCGCGCCAAATTCGCGGGCATAGGTCATCAAACGGCGCAGAACTTGGCTGTCGTGGACGCTGGAATGCGCGTCGGTGAATACGACGGCACCGGCCTCGCGCAGCAAGCCGATTTCCGTCATCTCCTCGCCGGCAAGCCCCTTGGTGAGAGCCGCTGCCGGATAGACGTTGACGACGGCCGTGTCGCGCGCCGTCTTCCGGACAAACTCGAC
This sequence comes from Martinezella tropici, assembly GCA_000799755.1. Taxonomy (GTDB): domain Bacteria; phylum Pseudomonadota; class Alphaproteobacteria; order Rhizobiales; family Rhizobiaceae; genus Rhizobium; species Rhizobium tropici_A. The sequence goes on along the minus strand of JUHI01000001.1, from coordinate 39,853 downwards.
CAAGGCGATATCGTCGATGACCGGGTCGGTATCCGGCATCATGATGAAGGAGGTGACGCCGCCAGCCGCGGCCGCACGGCTGGCCGAGGCGATGGTTTCGCGATGTTCGCCGCCGGGTTCGCCGACATGCACGCGCGCGTCGACGAGGCCCGGAATGGCGACGAGGCCGCTGCAGTCGCGAACGGTCGCGCCCTTCGGGGTTGCTTGGCTCTTCGCATCCTTGCCCGACGCAACGATCACGCCGTCTTCGACGACGATCGTGCCGACCTCATCGAGGTCGCGGGAGGGGTCGACGATGCGGACGTTCTGGAGGACGATCGAGTTGCTCATGCGCCCACTCCCTCGCTGCGGGGCCCTTGGTTCTGCGAAACGAGCAGGGTCTCCATCACGGCCATGCGCACGGCGACGCCCATTTCAACCTGTTCGGCGATGACGCTTTGCGGGCCGTCGGCCACTTCGGAGGCGATTTCCACCCCGCGGTTCATCGGACCCGGGTGCATGACGAGCGCATCCTCCTTGGCGACCTTCAGCGTCTCGGCGTCGAGCCCGTAGAAGTGATAGTATTCTCGCACCGAGGGCACGAAGGCGCCGGACATGCGCTCGCGCTGCAGCCGCAGCATCATCACGACATCGGCGTCCTTCAGTCCTTCCTTCATCGAATGGAAGACCTCGACGCCCATGTCGGCGATGCCGGCCGGCAGCAGCGTGGCGGGTGCGACGACCCGGACGCGGGCGCCCATGGCGCCGAGAAGCAGAATGTTGGAGCGGGCAACCCGCGAATGCAGCACGTCGCCGCAGATCGCGACGATGATGCGCGAGAGCTTGCCCTTGGCGCGGCGGATCGTCAGCGCGTCGAGCAGGGCTTGCGTCGGATGCTCATGCTGACCGTCGCCGGCATTCACGACCGAGCAGGAGACCTTTTGCGCCAGGAGTGCCGCAGCGCCCGCGCTCGAATGGCGGATGACAAGCACGTCCGGCCGCATGGCGTTCAGCGTCATTGCCGTATCGATCAGCGTCTCGCCCTTTTTGACCGAGGAGTTGCCGACCGACATGTTCATCACATCGGCGCCAAGCCGTTTGCCAGCAAGCTCAAAGGAAGATTGCGTTCGCGTCGATGCTTCGAAGAAGAGATTGATCTGTGTGAGACCGCGAAGCGTCGACGTCTTTTTCTCGCGCTGGCGGCTGATCTTGACCGCCTCGTCAGCCTTGTCGAGAAGATAGGTGATATCCTGCTCGGTGAGGCCCTTGATGCCAATGAGGTGGCGGTGGGGAAAGAAGACCATGAACCTGCCTCCGGATTTCGTCAGGCGGTCTATAAAGAGGGAGCGCCGATGGGGCAAGCGGCGGTATGCGCCGAGCCCGTTTGTTCCCCATGCAATTTCGCCCGAATCCCGCTACAGGAGCTATGCCGGTGGGAGACTTAACTTCCAGTTTCCCTTTGCAACCTACTTGCTCTACAAGCGATTCATGACCCAACCGACCCGGACTGACGACCCCTTTGCCGACCTGAACCAGCCGAGCCTTTGGACCGGCATCAATGCCTATCGTTCCGATCCGCTGATCGTCGATCTCACCTCCGGCCTGCCGCGTTCGATCCGGGAAGAACTGGAGCAGCACGGTCGTTTCGTCACCTCGCACGAGGCGCAGGAACTGGCGCGCATGGCGAACCAGGGCACGCCGCAGCTGCGCACCCACGGCCCGCGCGGCGAGCGTCTGGATGTCGTCGAATTCCATCCGGCCTGGCATGCGCTGATGCGCCGCTCCATGGCGATGGGCCTGCATTCCTCGATCTGGGACGCGCAGGCCGATCCCGAGGCGAAAGGGCAGTCGCACAAGGTCCGCGCCGCGCGCTTCTATCTGACGGCACAGCTCGAATGCGGTCATCTCTGCCCGCTGACGATGACCAGCGCCTCCGTGGCTGCGATGATGGCCTCACCGGCCGTGCAGAAGGACTGGGCGCCGAAGATCCTCTCGCGCAAGTACGATTCGTCCAACAAGCCCGCCATGCAGAAGAGTGCCGTCACCATCGGCATGGGTATGACGGAAAAGCAGGGCGGCACTGATGTGCGCGCCAACCGGACGAGCGCCGACAAGGTCAGCGAAGGCATCTACAGGCTTTCGGGCCACAAGTGGTTCATGTCGGCGCCGATGAGCGACGCCTTCATCATGCTCGCCCAGACCAAGGACGGCATGGGCTGCTTCCTGGTGCCGCGTCTTTTGGAAGACGGTTCCGCCAACGGCTTGCACTTTCAGAGACTCAAGGACAAGCTCGGCAACCGCTCGAACGCCTCCTCCGAAGTCGAGTTCACCGATACGTTCGGCTTCCTGCTCGGCGCGCCGGATGCCGGCATTCGCACGATCCTCGATATGGTGACGCTGACGCGGCTCGACTGCGCGCTGGCCTCCACCGGCATTATGCGGGCGTCGCTTGCCGAGGCCGTGCATCATACGCGCGGCCGCAGCGTCTTCGGCAAGATGCTGGTCAACCAGCCGATCATGACTCGCGTGCTCGCCGATATGGCGCTCGATGTTGCGGCTGCAACCGCGCTCGCCTTCCGCCTGGCCGAGGCTTTCGACAAGGCAAGCGGCAGCACGGAAGATGCGGCCTATGCCCGCGTCATGACGCCGGTCGCGAAATACTGGTGCTGCAAGATCGCACCGGCGCTGATCTACGAAGCCATGGAGTGCATTGGCGGCAGCGGCTACATCGAAGAGCGTCCGATCGCCCGCCATTACCGCGAAGCCCCCGTCAACGCGATCTGGGAAGGCTCCGGCAACGTCATGGCGCTCGACGTGCTGCGCGTGCTGAATCGGGGCAGGGACCTGTTCGAGACCGTCTTTGCCGGTCTTGCCCGCGATCTCGGCCCGGCCGGAAAGAAGACCATCGACGTCCTGCGGGCAGCCATGGCGCTTTGCGAACAGGATGAGGGCGCCGCCCGCCTGCTGGTCGAGCAGATGGCGCTTGCGGCCGGTGCGGCCGAGCTTTATCGCCTGGGGGCCGGCAAGATCGCCGATGCCTTCATCGAAACCCGTCTGGCCGGCGGTTGGCGGGCGACCTACGGCATGCTCGATTCGCGCTTCGATGCCAGCTACATCGTCGATCTGCTTTATCCGCCGGCGACGTAAGCAATGGTTTCCATTCGAACCGTTCGGCCAGAGGATATCGATCAGCTCTACGCGATCTCGCTCCTGACTGGCGATGCCGGCAAGGATGCTACCCCGCTTCATCGCGACGGCCGGCTGATCGGGCATATCTATTCCGCGCCTTACGCCACGCTTCATCCCGAACTGGTCTTCGTCGCCGAAGATAACGAAGGCGTCTTCGGCTACATATCCGGTGCTTTCGATACCGTCGCCTTCGAGGAGCGTCTGGAGCGCGAATGGTGGCCAGACCTACGGCGACGCTATGCCGACCCGGCAGGCGACCCGGCGCTATGGGATGCCGATCAGAAGCGGATAGCGGCGATCCACCATCCCAAGCGCGCGCCTGCTGTTCTAATCGAACGCTTCCCTGCCCATATTCATATGAATCTGCTTCCGAGAGCGCAGGGAAAGGGCATCGGCACGGCATTGCTGGATCGTTGGATCGAGAATGCGCGCGCCAACGGCGTCAAGGGTATTCATCTCGGCGCCAATATCGGCAACCATGGCGGCATCCGATTCTGGTCGTCGCGCGGCTTCGTGCCCGTCGAGTTGCCGCCCGGTCTCGCGTCGGAAACCACGGTCTGGTTCGGCCAGTCACTCTAATCTGTGGATTTGTGGGTTTGAGCGATGCTGGCACCAGCAGCTCGGTTGTTCCCGTCGATGCGGCTTGCTATTCACCGGTCGGTGACAGATTGGAGTCGAGTCGATGGCCGTCGCAAACGCTGCCGTTAAAATCCCCGTGGAAGTGCCCGTCGTCGAAAAGCGCGTGCGCAATCGCGCCGCGACCCAACAGGCGATCCTCGATGCCGCCAAGCGGCTTCTGGCCGAGGAGGGATTTCAGAACTTTGGTATCAATGCCGTAGCGCGTGGCGCCGGCTGCGACAAGCAGCTGATTTACCGTTATTACGGCGGCCTCAATGGCTTGGTGGAAGCCATCGGCACCGATCTCGGCGGCTGGGTGGCGGATCGCATTCCCGACGATACCGGCGGCATGTTCCTTTTGACCTATGGCGACCTGATGGAACGGCTGTCGATGCTGTTCCTCGACGCCCTGCGGGCCGACCCGCTGATGCGCCGCATCGTCGCCTGGGAAGTCTCGGAAAACAGCGAGCAGGTCCGCAGGCTGTCGGAAGCCCGCTCCAAGGCGCTGGCCGGCTGGATCGAGCGCATGCGCGGCTCGCTGGTGCCGCCGAAGGGCGTCGACACGCAGGCGGTCAACGCCATGATCTTTGCGGCCATCCAGCATATCGTTCTTGCCGCCGCCATCAGCGATCAATGCGCCGGTCTTGCCTTGAAAAACGGTAAGGATTGGGAGAAGGCGGCAACCGCCTTGAAGCGGATCGTGCGCGGCGTCTACGGCTGATATCGGCCTCGGGGCAGGGATATCCACAAGCTCGCCCAACCGTTAACCTTAACAAATGGTTTACGTTGCGCCGCGCCGGTTAACTCGTCACTGTGAAGAGACGATTAGTTAACCATCAAGCGTGCAGCCATGGGGTTGAGACCCGCAAAATTAGTGTTTCTCGTGACGGCGGTGATGTTCTTCGCCGTGCTCGCACTAGATATTACGCTGCCCGCGATGGTGTTGAGCGCCATGGCATTGTCGAACTGGCTCGTCCTTTCGGCTGGCACGACGCAATTTCAGCGTCGAAGAGGTACCGCATGAAGTGGTTGTTGATTTGCTGGGCCGCCCCGGTCTCGTTTCTCGGGGTATGGTATTACCTGTCGTACTACGACATGAGCTTCGGCATCTTCATGCTGACGCGACAGATGCACGATCTGGTCTTCGACATCTACGGCAAGATTCTCGGCATTCCGCCCGAAACCATCCCGCCGCTCGTTGCCCGCGCTATCGCCTTCGATAGTCTGCTGGTGTTTGCGATCTTCGGCTTTCGCCGCCGTGCCGCTATCATCGCATGGTGGAAGCGCCGTCAGGAGGCATCGGGATCGAGCAAGGTCGCTCTGCCAAGCGCCGACAGCCTGTCCAAGGCTCCCTGAAGAATGAAGCTTGCCGCCGCCGAGTCGATGCGCTCGGCGCGCTTGGCTCGCGAGACGTCCATTTCCAGAAGCGCCCGCTCGGCCGCTACCGTCGAAAGCCGCTCGTCCCAGAAGACGAAGGGTAGGGCGGTCTTTTCCGACATGCTGCGCACGAAGGCGCGGGTTGCCTGCACGCGCGGCCCGGCCGAGCCATCCATGTTCATCGGGAGCCCGATGACGAAGGCCGCGACCCTTTCCTTCTCGGCGAAGGCAACCAAGGTTTCGGCATCCTGCGTGAACTTGACCCGCTTGATGACCGGGCGCGGCGTGGCGAAGCGCCGCCCAAGATCGGACATGGCAAGGCCGATCGTCTTGGTGCCGAGATCGAGCCCGGCAACGGCCTGACCGGGCAGGAGCATCACGGCTAGGTCTTCGATGGTCAGCGTCGTCATCGGGGTCTCGCTCTCGTCAAAACAAATTGAAGTCAAAACCGCTTTTCTTTGGCACGGTTTGGGATATCTCCTAGAGCATTTCCAGCAAAAGCGCACAGCGGTTTTGCGTCCGGAGATGCGGAAGAACGAATAGACGGAGCGTTTCCACCGAAAATGCTCCGGACATCAGACTTCCATTTCAAATCAAATCCTAAGGAGCAATCCAATGAAGATCACCTGGCTCGGCCATGCCGCTTTTCGTATCGAAACGGCCAAGGCAAAAATACTGATCGATCCTTTTCTGTCTTACAATTCTTCCTTCGCCGCTGCCGGCCTCAACATCAAGGATGTTGCCGAAGGTGTGACCCACATCCTGCTGACGCACGGCCATGCCGACCATGTCGGCGACACGGTGCAGATTGCCAAGGATACCGGCGCGGTCGTTCTCGCCAATGCCGATCTCGCCTCCTGGCTTAACACCAAAGGCGTCGAAAAGCTCGAAATGGGCAATACCGGCGGCACCGTCGGTCTCGGCAGCTTCTCGGCCACCTTCACCAATGCGCTGCATTCTTCCGCCCAGATTACCGAGGATGGCGTTTCCCACGCGCTTGGCAACCCGAACGGCCTGATGCTGCATTTCGACGACGAAGCATCGCTCTTCCACATGGGCGATACCGACATCTTCTCGGATATGGCCCTGATTAACGAGTTGCATCAGCCCGATATCGGCATCCTGCCGGTCGGCGACCGCTTCACCATGGGTGGCGCCGTCGCCGCGCTCGCCTGCCAGCGCTTCTTCAACTTCAAGACCGCCATTCCCTGCCATTACGGCACGTTCCCGATCATCGATCAGACCCCGGAAAAGTTCATCGCCGGCATGGAAGGTTCGAAGACCGCGGTTGCCGCGCCGAAGGTTGGCGAGAGCGTTTCTGCCTGACGATACCCGTTGCGTATGGCGGACATGGCCTTTATAGCGAGTGTGAAAAATTCTATCCGGAGAATGCCATGTCCGTCGACCTCGCCACTGTCAAACGCGTCGCCCATCTTGCCCGCATCGCCGTCAATGAAGACGAAGCGCAGCGGATGATGGGTGAGCTGAACGGCATTCTGGGCTTCGTCGAGCAGCTCTCCGAAGTGAATGTCGATGGCGTCGAGGCCATGACCTCGGTAACGCCGATGGCAATGAAGAAGCGCACCGATGAAGTGACCGACGGCAACAAGGCCGCCGACATCGTCGCCAATGCGCCGAATACCGATCAGAATTTCTTCCTGGTGCCCAAAGTCGTCGAATAACGGTTCTTTTGAACCTTTTCCGACCGTTGCCCAATTCCAGATCTGAAGCGAACCAAAATGAGCGAACTCACCAGCCTGACCATTGCCGAAGCCCGCGACAAGCTGCGCGCCAAGCAGATCACCGCCACCGAACTGACCGAGGCCTATATCTCGGCGATCGACGCGGCCAACGGTCAGATCAATGCCTATATCGCCGTGACGCCCGAAAAGGCGCGCGAGATGGCGAAGGCCTCGGATGCGCGCCTCGCCGCCGGCAATGCCGGTGCGCTCGAAGGCATTCCACTTGGGATCAAGGACCTGTTCGGCACCGAAGGCATCCACACCCAGGCCTGCAGCCACATTCTCGACGGCTTCAAGCCGCGCTATGAATCCACAGTCACGCAGAACCTGTGGAACGATGGCGCCGTCATGCTGGGCAAGCTCAACATGGACGAGTTCGCCATGGGCTCTTCCAACGAGAGCTCCTATTTCGGCCCGGTCATCAACCCCTGGCGTGCCGAAGGCTCCAACCAGCAGCTCGTTCCCGGCGGCTCGTCGGGTGGCTCGGCCGCTGCCGTTGCGGCGCATCTCTGCGCCGGCGCGACTGCTACCGATACCGGCGGCTCCATCCGCCAGCCGGCTGCCTTCACCGGCACTGTCGGCATCAAGCCGACATACGGCCGCTGCTCGCGCTGGGGCATCGTCGCCTTCGCCTCGTCGCTCGACCAGGCCGGCCCGATCGCCCGCGACGTGCGCGATGCCGCCATCCTGCTGAAGTCGATGGCAAGCGTCGACGCCAAGGACACGACCTCGGTCGACCTGCCGGTGCCGGATTACGAAGCCTCGCTCGGCCAGTCGCTGAAGGGCATGAAGATCGGTATTCCCAACGAATACCGCGTCGACGGCATGCCGGAAGAGATCGAAACGCTCTGGCAGCAGGGCATCGCCTGGTTGAAGGATGCCGGCGCCGAGATCGTCAACATCTCCCTGCCGCACACCAAATATGCGCTGCCGGCCTATTACATCGTCGCTCCCGCCGAAGCCTCCTCGAACCTTGCCCGCTACGACGGCGTTCGCTACGGCCTGCGCGTCGACGGCAAGGACATCGTCGACATGTACGAGAAGACGCGCGCTGCCGGCTTCGGCCAGGAAGTGAAGCGCCGCATCATGATCGGCACCTATGTTCTGTCGGCCGGCTATTACGATGCCTACTACCTGCGCGCCCAGAAGGTTCGCACGCTGATCAAGCGCGACTTCGAGCTAGCCTTCAACGCCGGCGTCGACGCGATCCTGACGCCCGCCACGCCGTCTTCGGCCTTCGGCATCGCCGACGAGGACCTCGCTTCCGATCCGGTGAAGATGTACCTGAACGACATCTTCACGGTGACGGTGAACATGGCCGGCCTGCCCGGCATCGCCGTCCCCGCGGGCCTCGACCCGAAGGGCCTGCCGCTCGGCCTGCAGCTCATTGGTAAGCCATTCGAAGAAGAAACCCTCTTCAAAACAGCCCACGTCATCGAACAGGCTGCCGGCAAATTCACACCGGCGAAGTGGTGGTAAACACTATCCTTCTAAGACCTATGGCCGCCGCCGATCACGACATGGTCGGCGCGGTTGGCTTCGCCGCCTGGTTGAGCGGCGGTGCCTTGGATGCCAGATTTCAGAGCGGAGCCGTCATCGAAGCCGCTCGCCGTGCCTTCGTTGCTTATCCTGCTAACGCGAAGAGCGAAGTCATCGTTGCCGAAATTGATGGTGTCGTCGTTGGCTGGATCGCCCGCGAGGAGCGTCCCGATAATATTTCCGATCTGTGGGTGAACCCTGCATTTCATGCCAGGGGCGTCGGTTCCAGGCTTCTGCAGCACCTCATTGCCAGCATGGAGCTGGAAGGCGTCGCGACACAGAAGATCGACACTCTCGCCAGCAACGTCCCAGCAATCGGCCTCTACCAGAAACACGGCTTCAAAATCGTATGGCAAGGCGAAGAGTTTGATGCTGCGCTTTCGATCAATTTGACGAAAGTGCATCTGGAGCGTGTTTGTCGCTGATATAAGGGCTTCGCGGAGCGGCTTGCATATCATGAATGGATAGAACAATCGGGCGGCCAACGACCGCCCGATTGGAAATCATCGCGAATAGCCGGCGGCGTCTCCTTCATGCAGAGCGGTGTAAACCCGGTCGTAAATCTGGTTGCCTGCTTCCCGGCCAATGTCTCCATCGATCGAGCGCAAGATAATCCTAAGGAGCAGATTTTCCTGATCCAATCGTAGACCGAGCCGTTGCCTTGCCGTCTGCGGCAATGATGTCGCTGGATGGCGGCCGAGGAGAGAAACATCCTCGATCAATTCGGCCTCATCTCCAAGGGCGAGCCGAAGGCGGTCACCGATCTCCTCAAGCTCCGCCCCAGTGTGAATGGCAATCGAAAGATCGCGTGTCGTGGCTTGGTATTTGGAAACCGGCTGCCATCGATCGAGATTATCCATTTGGCGAACAACCTGCGTGTTGGTCGAGCGCAACAAACGGATATCATCGAGGCCCTTGATCAACATGACCATGCGATCGAGCCCGATTCCCATTGCCAGGCCACTCCATAAGTCTGGCTCCAGCCCTGCATCGACAAGCAGCCGCGGATGGATCAGGCCGCATTCAAGGATCTCCAGCCACCGCCCATCAATCTCAACCTCCACTTCCAGTCCGCCGGTGGTGTAGTGATGGTCAGCGGCTTGAATTCGCCAACGTCTGCCGGGCAACAGCGCCTCGGCAATACAAGCGATCATATCGCTTAGATCGCCGTCATTGAGGCGGGCGCCATCGGTAATGCGCCAGATATCAAGCTGATGCGGTTCTCCGACGTGATTTCGGTCGACGCAATCGCGGCGATAAACCATACCGGGGCATAGCAGTACCCGGTCGACTTCTTCGCCCCGAATCTGAGAAAGGAGTTCCGGAATGCTCGATGTCATCTGGGTGCGAAGCATCAGATCGTGACCCAGATAGCGAGCATATCGCTCGGATCGAGCCGGAGCATCGCCAGGATAGTAGAGCCGATCATAGTTCTCTGCGACGGTCACGATGGGCAAACGCCGGTGGACTTCGGGTGAGATTGACCAAGCTTTTCTAAGCGCCTGGTTTATTTGATCGACGACAATATTGACGGCATGAATTCCCTCTTCCGGATCGGAGAGGTCGCGTTTTGCAAGCGCGGTCGAGAGCTGAGCGCTGGTTAAATTATGGCTCCCCATGAGATGGGCTCCTTTAGCATTGGGCTGGAGGATGGGCGCACGAGTGCGTACCTGTCACGACCATGCAGGAGGCTGGAACCTAGGCGGAGAAAATGCGCGCTAGATTGAGCGCATCAGAAACCGCGTGCCAAGCCGTCCGGCTGGCCGCAAGTAAATCGGCGCGCAAGAGACACCGCATCACAATGCGGGGCTGCAGAATTAAGGGCGCGGTTCTTTCTCATAAGCGATGAAGTAACGGGATTGCGAATGGTCGTCAAGAATAGCGAAACGCGTGCATGAGGACCGGCCCCAGGTGGTTGTCAATATTCCGCCCAGTCGCCATCACATTTTGGACCGAAACACGATCATAAATTGCAGCCGGCCGCTTGGTCTCCTCCTTTGCAACCGAATCAAAAGGTCTCTTCATGCTCAAGCAAGTTACGGCGATCCTGCTCCTTAGCGTGTCATGTCCGGCGATCTCGCTGGCGGCCGACAATGGGGCCATTCGATCCATTACCCTGTCCTCTGGCGGCTTGGCCGAGGTTTCCCGATCGGCCGATGTCAATAGCGACGGCGTGATCCGGATCGAGGTTCCCCTCGATCAGGTGAATGACATCCTGAAGAGCCTTGTGGTCAACGGGTCCGCGGGCTCGGTGGCGGGCATGTCGCTTGCCGGGCCGAAGCCGTTGCAGGAAACCTTCAAGGGCTTGCCGTTCACGCGGGAGGCGCTCTCATCCGTGCCGTCGCTTCTGACGTCGATGCAGGGGGCTATGGTGTCGGCAAGCAGCGGCGGAAAGACCGTCGAGGGAAGCATTCTCGGGATCGAGGTCAGGAAGGCCGGAGAGAATGCGCCGGTTCACCTGCTGAGCATTCTCGACAAGGATGGCGCCGTCGAGACGCTGGCGCTCGGCGCGGATGCATCCGTCCGGTTCGAGGATGCCGATCTCAGGGCAAAGATCGCCAAGGCGGCTGCCGCGATCGCCCGAGGCAAAAACGACCGCACCCGCGCCATCGATATCAAGGTGAACGGCGTGAAGGACAATGGCGATATCGGCCTGACCTATGTCGTCCCGTCTCCGATCTGGAAGACCGCCTACAAGGTTGTGATCGATGAAAAGAACAAGGCACGTCTGCAGGCATGGACCGTGCTGGAAAATGCCAGCGGCGAGGATTGGAAGGGCGTGAAGCTCACATTGACTTCGGCCGAGCCGGTGACGCTGAGGCAGAGCCTGCACCAGCTCTACTGGAGAGAGCGGCAAGAGGTGCCGATCAACACGGCGTCGAATAATGTCCCCGATCCCGACAGCGGAGACCTTTCCAACCGGCAGCATCTGTCGGCAAATTACGAAGAGCGCATGGCGCCGGCGCCTGCCAGGGCAATGATCGGCGGTGCCAGCAGAAAGGTGTTGGCGGATGCGGCCGACGAGTCGGAAACGCCGGCGGCGCCCATGCAGATGGCCGCAGCCAATCCGACATCGGCGACGGAGAGCGATATCTCGGCCACGTTCGAGCTCCCTGGCACTTACGATCTCGCCAATGGCGACACGCTGTCGATGCCGATCATGGATGCGGAAGTGGATGCCGATATGGTGGACATGTATCGGGCCGGCAGCGCCTCCCGCAACCCGATTGCCGCCGTGATGCTCAAGAACACCACCGGCATCAGCATGCCGCCGGGTATTCTCACGCTCTATGACAGCAAGATCGGCTATGTCGGCGATTCTCAGCTATCGGCCCTGCCCAAGGAGGATACGCGCCTGGCAAGTTTCGCGACCGATCGAAAGGTATCGATCAGCGAACAGCAGACGCCGACCGAGGAGATTGCCTCCCTGAAGGTTTCGGATGGCGTGATGAATGCCGTCGTTAGATATCGCCAGACAACGACATACACGGTTTCGGGCGCGCTCGACGGCGAGCGGACAGTCATCATCGAGCATCCGATCAGGGACGGCTGGTCGTTTTCGTCGGCTGACAGCTTCGGCAAGACGGCAACGCATCAACGGCTCAAGGCGGTCGTGCCGGCCGGCGCCGAGAAGACGCTGACGGCGGTTGACGAGCAGCTTCAGAGCAACGGCTACGCCCTGGTCGACACCGATCCCGACATGCTGCTTGAGTGGTCGGCTTCGACCCATGACAAGGCGCTGACGGACAAGCTCGCGGATCTTGCCGATGCCCGTAAGAGACAGGTTGCCATCCAGAACGAACTGGCGAGCCTCGACAGCGAAATCGAGAAAACCGTCAATGAGCAGGAGCGGATAAGACGCAATCTCGGCGCCGTGCCTGACAATAGCGATTTGAAGAAACGCTATTTGAAGGCTCTTTCGGATAGCGAGGATCAGATCGCGGCCATGAACGAAAGGCGCGCCACAGTGCAGGCGGAAAGCGACCGTCGCGGAGATCATGTGACGGAGATCATCAGGACGTTCTGATCGTCATGAGCGTCTTTGCCTCAGTGCTACAAGCAGATGAGAGCCGCCCATCGGGCGGCTCTCATGCTTTCTCTATCTGTTATCCAGCTGCGATCGCACCAGCTTCAGTCCCTTTTCCGAGATTCGGTAGGGTTGGCCGTCGGTGGATCGGATAGCCTTCAGACGTCTGAGCCTGCGAAAGAGCTCGATGTTGAAATCGGGATAGAGCCAGCCGTCACGGGTGTAACAACTGGCGGTCTCGATCTTCTTTTTTTCAGTGCGTTCGAGTTCGATGCGGCCGCCCTGGGCGAGCAGGTGCAGAATGCGCTGTTCCGCGCGTGAAATATCCATTGGGAGTCAGAATCCGTAAAGCGCCATAGGGCGCAACAAAACGATCCGAAGCTTCCCTCAAGGGAAGTCGGGGCTTCGTTTTTAGGCCCGGCACGCAAGGGAACTTGCGAGCGAGGCCTTTACCGGGACTGACAAAAGGTGGACATAAAAACTCCGTTGATGCCTCTCTCTAAGGCAGGTTGCGGCTCACAGTCAAGCTCAACCCGCTTGATCTCCTTATTACGACATGCGCGCCTGTGAATCTCGCCGCTGGCAAAAGCCTTTGGCCGGTGCTTTACTGCCTTCAAATGGCGGGGGCTCGATGATCCATATTCGCAATGCCCATGAAGGCGAAACGGCGGTGTTGGCGAGCATCGGCCTGCGCTCCTGGCAGAGGGCCATGGGCGCCATCGGTGGCACGGGTGAACTTCTGGAAGGCGCAAACGAGGCTTTTACGAATTTCACGCGCAATCTCTGGCTGACGATCACGGTGATCGAGCTGAACGGGGAGGCTGTGGGATGGGCGGCGCGCGAAGGACTTGACGAGGCGATCTCCGATTTCTGGATCGATCCGGATTTCGTCCGGCGCGGCCTCGGCTCCGCGCTGCTGGCGCGGATCGAGCAGGATGTGCGCGAGCAGGGGCTGGAAAATGTTTCCCTGCAGAGCCATGCGGGAAATACCGACGCCATCGCCTTCTTCAAGGCGCGCGGCTACGAGATCCACTGGCTGTCGATCGTCTATTCGCCGAAGCTCGACAGCGACGTGCCGACCGTCGGGCTTTCGAAATCGCTGGTCGAAGACAGCGAGGGTGTCTATGGCCCGGGCATATAGCACGCCGGCGATGCCGAAAGCCTTGCGCCGCCTCGCCAATTGCTCTACCTCACAAAGTTCAGAAGAACAGCATTTCAAGAGCTTCCCATGACCCTTGTCGACGTCCGTACGCCAGATCCGAAACGCTTCATTCCCGGTGCCACCGGCGATTGGGAAATCGTTATCGGCATGGAAGTCCATGCCCAGGTGTTGAGCAATTCCAAGCTCTTCTCCGGAGCCTCGACCGAGTTCGGCAAGCCGCAGAATTCCAACGTTTCGCTCGTCGATGCCGCCATGCCCGGCATGCTGCCCGTCATCAACGAGGAATGCGTCAAGCAGGCCGTGCGCACCGGTCTCGGCCTCAAGGCGCAGATCAACAATCGCTCGATCTTCGACCGCAAGAACTATTTCTATCCCGACCTGCCGCAGGGCTATCAGATCTCGCAGTTCAAGGACCCGATCGTCGGCGAGGGCAAGATCGTCATCTCCCTTGGCCCGGACCGTCAGGGCCAGTTCGAGGATATCGAAATCGGTATCGAGCGCCTGCATCTGGAACAGGATGCCGGCAAGTCGCTGCACGACCAGCACGCCACCATGTCCTATGTTGACCTGAACCGGTCCGGCGTCGCGCTGATGGAAATCGTCTCCAAGCCGGATATCCGTTCGTCCGACGAGGCGAAGGCCTATATGACCAAGCTGCGCTCGATCGTGCGCTACCTCGGCACCTGCGACGGCAACATGGACGAAGGCTCCATGCGCGCCGACGTCAACGTTTCGGTCCGTCGCCCGGGCGGCGAATTCGGCACACGCTGTGAAATCAAGAACGTCAACTCCATCCGCTTCATCGGTCAGGCGATCGAATACGAAGCGCGCCGTCAGATCGGCATTCTGGAAGACGGTGGCACGATCGACCAGGAAACCCGCCTGTTCGATCCGAACAAGGGCGAGACGCGGTCGCTGCGCACCAAGGAAGATGCGCATGATTACCGCTACTTCCCCGATCCGGATCTCTTGCCGCTGGAATTCGACGATGCCTTCGTCAACGAGCTCGCAAAGCACCTGCCGGAGCTGCCCGACGACAAGAAGGAGCGCTTCGTCCGCGAACTGGGCCTTTCGATCTACGACGCATCCGTGCTCGTTTCGGAAAAGGCGATCGCCGATTATTTCGAAGCCGTTGCCGCTGGTCGCGATGGCAAGATGGCGGCCAACTGGGTCATCAACGACCTTTTGGGCGCTCTGAACAAAATCGGCAAGGACATTGAAGAGACTCCGGTTTCGCCCGCCCAGCTCGGCGCGATCATCGATCTCATCAAGGCCGAAACCATCTCCGGCAAGATCGCCAAGGATCTGTTCGAAATCGTGCTCACCGAAGGCGGCGATCCCGCCGAGATCGTTGAGGCGCGCGGCATGAAACAGGTCACCGATACCGGTGCGATCGAAAAGGCCGTCGACGAGATCATCGCCGCCAACCCGGATCAGGTCGCCAAGGTCAAGGCCAAGCCGACGCTTGCCGGCTGGTTCGTCGGCCAGGTGATGAAGTCGACCGGCGGCAAGGCCAACCCGCAAGCCGTTCAGGCGCTGGTCAAGGCCAAGCTCGGCATCGAAGAGGAATAAGCGGTGTTCTTCGTGCGCACCGCCGGCGAGCAGGACCTGGAAAAGGTCCGTGCTCTGCTCGGCGAGACTTGGCATGCGACCTACGACCGGATCTACGGCCCGGACAAGGTGAGCGAGCTGCACGCCTCCTGGCATTCGCCGGCCTCGCTGAAAGCGCGGCTGGCAAACAAGAATTCCGAATTCCTGGTCGCCGATGACGGCCGGACGATCGGTGGCATGGGCTATGCCGCCATGTCCAAGGAGATGACCAAGACCGTCATGCTCCACATGCTCTATGTCAGCCCAAAGCATCAGCGGGAAGGCATTGGCCGCGATATCTTCGCGGAGCTGGAAACCTGCTTCCCGGATGCGGAGATCATGCGTCTCGAGGTCGACCCTCAGAATGAACCCGCCATCGCCTTCTACAAGGCACACGGTTTCGTCGAGGTCGGCCACTCGGACAATAGCGGGCAGGGGCAGTCGGGTTTGCCGACGCTGATATTCGAGAAGCCGCTGACGGGCCACTGAAAGAATAGACGAGACCGCTCATGGAAGACGCCCGCCTGGTAATTCGCGAAGCGAAAGAATCCGACCTTCCTTCTTTGATCGGCCTTTTCGCCGCTGACACCATGGGCGGTCATGGCGATACCACCGACCCCTCCGCCTATGACGATTATCTGCGCGCCTTTCGCACCATCACAACGTCTTCGGATCAGACACTGTATGCAGCCGAACTAGGCGGCGAGATCGTCGGCACCTTCCAGACGATCGTCGTCACTTCGCTGCACGGTCGCGGATCATCCGCGATGATCATTGAATCCGTCCAGACGCGTGGCGATATGCGCGGGCAGGGGATCGGGGCGGCGATGATCAATTTCTGCATCGGCGAGGCAAAAAGCCGCGGTATGCGTATGGTGCAGCTGACGTCGAATGCGGCCCGAAAGGATGCGCATCGCTTCTATGAACGGCTGGGTTTCAAGCCGACGCATCTGGGCTTCAAGATGGCATTGAAATGAGGCTGTTTGCCTGCTGGAATCACTGGACAAGCCGGTTCGGTGGCGGCATAAGCAAACTATCGAATTCTGGTATCGCTCGCCCCTCAGCGGGTATCGAGGAAAAGACATGTGGAATTTCATCGTACAAACCTTCACCTGGTGGAATGGTCAGACCATGGGCACGCGGTTCGCGACCTGGCGGTTTGGCAAGCGCGTCGGTGAGGATGAGTTCGGCAACGTCTATTACGAAGGCGGCATGTCCTCCTACGGCCTTCCGAAGCGCTGGGTGATCTACAAGGGCTATGCCGAAGCTTCGGCCATTCCTCCGGGCTGGCACGGCTGGATGCATCACCGCACCGACGTTCCGCCGACCAAGGAAAACTACGTTACCAAAGAATGGCAGAAGGAACATCGCGCCAACCAGACCGGTACGCCGCAGGCTTATCGTCCACCGGGCTCTCTCGCCGTCGCCGGCGAGCGTCCGCGCGTGACCGGCGACTACGACGCCTGGACCCCGGGCAACTGAGGCAAGGACGGCTCGTCCTTTGGCCACAATTGGGCCTTAGGCGCGACATATGCCGGCTCTTGCTCGGCGCCTTGACCGAGACCAAGCGGAGATTGGCGGATATGACGTTTTTCACGCGGAGCGCTTCTTTGCGTGCGATGGCTGGAGCAGGCGTTGCTCTTTTCGCCGGCATCATGACAGCTCCCACTGCCGAGGCTGCCCGAATCTCCAATCCGGTTGCCGTCTTTTCCGGCCTCGACAAGATCACCGGCCGCATCACGACTTTCGATGTCTACATCAACGAAACCGTGCAGTTCGGTGCGCTGCAGGTGACGCCGCGCGCCTGCTATTCGCGAGATGATACCGAGCAGCAGAAGGTGGATGGTTTCGTCGAAGTGGATGAGATTACCCTCGATCGCCGTATCCGCCGCATTTTCACCGGCTGGATGTTTGCCGACAGCCCCGGTCTCAACGCCGTCGAGCACCCGATCTATGACGTCTGGCTGAAAGAGTGCAAGCAGAAGTCCGACGTCCCGCCGCCCGATACCGCCGGGGCTGGCGCAAAGTAATCGCCTTCAGGAATTTGCTGTGAACCTCATTGCCCGCAGAAGCTTCGCTCCTGCGGGCAAAGTTTTAGCTGCGCTCGGAATCGGCAGCTGCTTCACCTATCGCCTGACGATCGGTGGCATCCGACAGGTCGAGAACGATCCTCGCGCCATCCTTGGCTCTGCGGCGCAGAAAAGCGCTGTGATCCGGATAGGCTTTCAATTTGCCGCCATCGCCAAGCGCCTGGAGACGCGAGCGAGAAATGGCCAGCTCCGAGGCGAGCAGCCGATCAAGGCGGAGGTTGGGAGCAAATACGACCGCTATTCCGATTTCGAGCATCGTCCAGTCGATGGGTGCCTGCAGCGCCTCCTTCCGGATGACGACGTCGGGCGGTTCGTCGATGCGCTTGGCTTTCCGTTTCAGCCCATCGAGGTCGAATTCCCGTGCTCGCACCCAATCCGGATCGCTGCGCTGCAGTGCCTCGAGGGTGGAGGGGGCGAGATCGTGAGTAGCCTTACGCTCGAAGAGTGTTCGGTTCCACGTCTTGTCGCAATCGATGCATTTATAGATAAGCCACGCATCGAGCCGCTTGCCATTGGCATTGAGCCTGATCTTGCCGCTCGATCGAAACGGCCTTGGAGATCCGCAGCCGCTGCAGGCAATCCATGGCTGAGGCGAAGTCTTCGGCGAAATGGTCCAACGGACCTGAAGAATATTGCACATACCGTCTTGGTCTTCCGTCTGGAAGTCCAACAGGCTGGCGATGAGACAAGCCCGTCAGGGGCACGGTATGGCGATGTTGCGAGAAGGCTGAAGAGCTGAGACAGCGGTTGCTGTGTTAGGCGCGTTTTGACAATGCCAAACCGGTCTCAGACCATCACCCGATGGACATGAATATGCATCGGACGGCGTCACGCCGCCCCGATGCATGGGGTGATTTGGATGAGACCGGTATTTACGACGGCAAAGTGGAACCTCTATGCACCAACGCTCTTCGCGAGGAGGGATAGCAGATTACAATCTGCGTTTGAAGCCACAAAAAACTTCATGCATGGATTGCCTCAGGCGTCGGTATTCCCTTTGCGGCGAAACAGGCCCAGGATCTTGCGACCGGCCGCGACAATGCCCGCTAGCACGACGATGAGGCCCTTCTTCAATGCCAGAAGCGCCACACCGAAGCTCTTGAAGAAGCCGAGAACGACGGCCAGAAGCCCGAGCTTCGCCGCAACTTTCACGCCCGCGCCGGCAGCGATCATGCCCGCCATGCTGTAGGCCGCGATCTTGTCGCCGTTGGCAAAGTCGGCATAGCGCTTGCCGCTGTCATACTGCACCGTATTGATGACGTTGGGGATGGCTGCATTGATTTCCTGCAGCTGCTCCAGCCCGGCAACGAAATCGAGCTCGGTAACGCCCTCGCGCCCCAATACGCGCACAGAATAATTCAAGGTGTGGCCGGCGTTCGGGTCCTTGCCGAAAACTAGATCGCGCGCCCAGTGCAGGGCATGCGTCGCCTTGTCGTAGTGCGGGGGCTCTGCCCAGCCGACCAGCGTGATCGGATCGAAGCCCTGCTGTTCGCGCTCGGGATTTGCTTCATTGATCGCAGCCTGGATTTTCTTCAGCAGATCGTCGTAGTCCGTCGATGCCGCATCCTCGTCGGAGACGTAGCCGCTGCCATCATAGTCGATGACTGAGCCCCAGGAATGCGGATCGGTCGGCGGATATTTGGCCGGGAAGATCATGCCAAGCGGATTGCCGACAGAATTTTCCGGATTGCCCCAGAGCTCAACCAGTACCTTCTTCGAATCCTGCGGATTGAGGTAGTAGAACTGGTTCGAAACATTCAGCGTGGCATTGGCGCCGGGAAGCTTGATTGCTCCCTGCTGAAAATCCAGCGTTTTCAGCACGGCGCCTTCGTCGCCCGCAGGCGGTTCCGCTCCGAACATGTCGTGGAAGGATTTGGCGTTGGCCTGCGTTGTGAGCGCCAACGCGGCGAAAAACGTAATTGTAATAAGGTTCTTCACTATTCTACCCTCGGCTGTTGTGCCGAACTTAGGGCAGTCGTAATCGGAATCAATTCATCTCCGGCAGATTTCCACTGTTGGAGAAGCTGATATTGGGCGATTCCATCGCCTTCTCCAGCATCTTGGCGTAGGCATCCTTCGGCACGTCCACAGCGCCGAATGTCTTCAGATGCTCGGTAGTGAATTGTGTGTCGAGCAGGGTGAAGCCGCGCTCGCGCAGCCGCTGGACGAGATGGACGAGACAGATCTTGGAAGCATCTGTGCGCCGGGAAAACATGCTTTCACCAAAGAAGGCCGATCCCAGCGAAACGCCATAGAGACCGCCAACCAGCATGTCTCCCTCCCAGGCTTCCACGGAATGAGCGTGGCCTATGTGGTGCAGGGTGCCGTAGAGGGTGCGGATCGTATCGTTGATCCAGGTGCTTGGGCGGTCGTTGGTCTCTTCGGCGCAGGCAGCGATGACGGCTTCGAAATCGGTGTCGAAGCGAATGTCGAAGGGATTTTGGCGGATCTTCTTCGCGAGGCTCTTGGAGACGTGAAAGCCGTCGAGAGGGATAATGCCTCGAAGTTCCGGCTCGACCCAGAAGATTTCCGGGTCGTCCGCCGATTCGGCCATCGGGAAAAGTCCGATGGAATAGGCGCGCAACAAAATCTCCGGGGTAATGCCGGGACGTTTGCCGCGCGCTCCGGGCACAGGCTAGGCCGGTGTTTTCGCCAGGTAGTTTTCCAGCCAATGGATATCGTAATCGCCATTGGCGATATCCTGATTGGAAACCAGATCCTGGAAGAGCGGTAGAGTGGTCTTGATGCCGTCCACCACGAATTCGTCGAGCGCGCGACGCAGGCGCATCATGCACTCGACGCGGGTGCGCCCATGCACGATCAGCTTGCCGATCAGGCTGTCGTAGTAGGGTGGAATCTTGTAGCCCTGATAGGCACCGGAATCGATGCGGACGCCGAGACCACCGGGCGCATGGAAATGCGTGATCGTGCCGGGCGAGGGGACGAAGGTGCGGGCGTCTTCGGCATTGATGCGGCATTCGATGGCGTGGCCATGGAAATGCACCTCATCCTGCGTCACCGAGAGACCACCGCCGGAAGCGACGCGGATCTGCTCATGCACGAGATCGATGCCGGTGATAGCTTCGGTCACCGGATGCTCCACCTGCAGACGGGTGTTCATTTCGATGAAATAGAACTCGCCGTTCTCGTAGAGGAACTCGATGGTGCCGGCGCCGCGATACTTCAGCTTCTTCATCGCGTCGGCGCAGATCTTGCCGATCTTCATGCGCTGCTCGACGTTGAGCGCCGGGGAGTTGGCTTCTTCCCAGACCTTCTGGTGACGGCGCTGCAACGAGCAGTCGCGTTCGCCGAGATGGATAGCGTTGCCTTCGCCATCGCCGAACACCTGGATTTCGATGTGGCGGGGCTTGCCGAGGTACTTTTCCATGTAGACGGATTCGTTGCCGAAGGCGGCTGCGGCCTCCGTGCGTGCCGTCGACCAAGCCTCGATCAGGTCCTCTTCGGTGCGGGCGACCTTCATGCCGCGGCCGCCGCCGCCGGCGGTCGCCTTGATGAGCACGGGATAGCCGATCTCGCGCGCCGTCTTCAGCGCCTCCTCCTCGGTCTTCACTTCGCCGTCGGAGCCGGGAACGACCGGAATGCCGAGCTGCTGTGCCGTGGTCTTGGCGGTGATCTTGTCGCCCATGATGCGGATATGCTCCGCCGTCGGGCCGATGAAGGTGATGCCGTGCGCATCGAGAATATCGGCGAACTTGGCATTTTCCGAAAGGAAGCCATAGCCTGGGTGCACGGCGTCGGCGCCGGTGATTTCACAAGCGGCAACAATCTGGTGGATGTTGAGATAGCTGTCGCGCGATGGCGGTGGCCCGATGCAAACGCTTTCATCCGCGAGGCGCACATGCATCGCGTCGCCGTCGGCGGTCGAATGCACCGCAACGGTCGCAATGCCAAGCTCCTTGCAGGCGCGCAGCACGCGAAGCGCGATCTCTCCGCGATTGGCTATGAGAATCTTCGAAATAATGGGCATGGGCCGGCCTTACTCGATGACGACCAGGGCTTCACCGTACTCGACCGGACGGCCGTCCTGAACGAGGATTTCCGTTACGGTGCCGGACTTGGGCGCAGGGATCTGGTTCATCGTCTTCATGGCTTCGATGATGAGCAGCGTCTGACCTTCCTTGACGGTCGCGCCGACCTGGATGAAGGCAGCAGAGCCCGGGGCGGGCGCCAGATAGGCGGTGCCGACCATCGGTGCGCTGACGACGTTGTCAGGATTGCGGGTCTTGCCGGCGGGAGCGGCAGCTGCAGCCGGCGCTGCTGCGATGGCAGCAGGAGCAGCGTAAGCGGCCGGGGCGGCGATCGGCGCCTGGACATATTGCATCGTGCCAGCGCGCGACACGCGGATGCGCAGATCTTCCTGCTCGACTTCGATCTCGGTCAGATCCGTGTCGTTGAGGATGTTGGCGAGATCGCGAATCAGCGCCTGGTCGATACCCGATTTCTTTTCAGCCATTGGATTTCTTGCCCTGTATTTTTGTTATTGGGTGATGGATTTCAGCGCTTGCAGCGCCAGGATGTAGCTATGAGGTCCGAAACCGCAGATCATGCCCTTTGCTGCGGGCGCGATCATCGATTTGTGTCGGAATTCTTCGCGTGCGTGGATGTTGGAGATATGCACCTCCACGACGGGAATGGAGATGGCGCGGATCGCGTCATGCAATGCGATTGACGTATGACCATAGGCGCCGGGATTGATCGCGACGCCGACGGCCTTGTCGCCAGCTTCGTGCATCCAGTCGACCAGCACGCCTTCGTGGTTGCTCTGTCGGAAATCGACGACGAAGCCCAGGCTTTCACCTGCAGACTTGCAGTCGGCTTCGATATCCTTGAGCGTCTTGCCGCCATAGATGCCCGGCTCGCGCTTGCCCAAGGCATTCAAATTGGGTCCGTTAAGGACAAAAATTGTTTGCGCCATCAGAGGTTCCGTCAAAGTGCAGCGCAACCTATAGACTCCCGAGGCCTTATAGGAAAGCCCCGGAGCGAAGGTTGCAGGTCTCCAAATGTGGAAACGCCGCGATTTTGGCATTTTTGCGCCGCGCAATGACGCGACGCCGTTTCAAAGCCCGGCAAAATATCGGTGGGCTACTTGGCTCTCCGCTTTTGAGAGCCGGCTTTGCGCCCTTCAGCAGCTCGTCTTGCCGCAGCTGCGGACGTTGGCGATCTTCTCCTTGATGGCATCGAGCCCGATCGCGCCGGAAATCATCTCATTACCGATGACATAGGCGGGCGTGCCGTTGACGCCGAGATCGGTAGCAAGCTGGTATGTCGCCTTGATCATGTCGGTGTTCGGCGCCTTTGCCATCTCGGCGCGGATGGCTGCTTCGCTGACGCCAAGCGAGGTGGCGACATCGATTGCGGTGTCTTCGGAAGCGCGGCCGTCGCTACCCAGCAGCTTGTGATGGAATTCGGCGTATTTTTCCGGCGCAAGCAGGCGGAATGCGCCGGAAACCCGGGAAGCGGCAACCGAATCCTGACCGAGGATCGGGAATTCCTTCAGGACGAAGCGAACATTCTTGTCCTGCTGCAGGAGCTTGTCCATGTCGCCAAGCGCATGCCGGCAATAGGTGCAGTTGTAGTCGAAGAACTCGACGACGGTAATATCGCCCTTCGGATTGCCGATGGCCACATCGTCCTTGGAGTTGAAGATCGCGTCCTTGTTCTGAGTGATCACCTGGGCCGACTGCGCAATGCGGGCGTCGTCCTGCTTCTTTTCGAGTGCAGCCTGCGCATCAAGCAGCACTTCCGGATGCTCGACGAGATATTCCTTGATGAAATCCCCGATTTCCTTCTTCTGCTGGGCATCCAGCGCGGCGGCCGGCTGAATTGTGGCGAAGGATGCTGTCAGGGCAATCGCCGAAACCGTCAGCAGGCTTTTGAGAGAAAAGGTCATTGGGTCCTCGTTTGGATCTGAGCGGAGACGTCATTCTCGGATGCGCCATAGCATCGTCGGGTTAACATCCGCAAATATGCGTCGACAATTTACGGTGCGTCCTTATTTCCAGAAACAGGAATTTTCACGACAAAGCCGTAATCGCAGGATTGTGAACAAGCAGATATTGCGGCAAATGTCGCTTGCCAATCCGATCCGAAAGAGAATTGACCTTGTTTTCCCTATCCAAGCGCAGTGATGTCGAACCTTTCCATGCCATGGACGTGCTGGCGGAAGCGACGCGGCGACGCCAGGCCGGACACGCGGTCATTTCCATGGCCGTGGGGCAACCGTCCCATCCTGCGCCCCAGGCGGCGTTGGAGGCGGCGCGCGTAGCCCTCGGCCACGGGCGCATCGGTTATACGGATGCGCTCGGCACTCTGGCTCTGCGGCAGGCACTCTCCGCCCATTATCAGGCACGCCATGGTCTGAGCATCGATCCCAAGCGCATCGCCATTACGACGGGATCGTCCGCCGGCTTCAATCTTGCCTTCCTGACCTTGTTCGATGCCGGCGACAGTGTCGCCATCGCCCGGCCGGGCTATCCGGCCTATCGCAATATCCTTGCAGCTCTCGGGCTCGATGTCGTCGAGGTCCCTGTCACCGAGGAAACGCAGTTTACGCTGACGCCCGAGAGCCTCGAGGCGGCGCAGGCCGCAAGCGGCAAGCGGCTGAAGGGCGTGCTGCTCGCGAGCCCCGCCAATCCAACCGGGACGGTAACGGGCAGGGCGGCCTTGAAGGCGCTGGCTGATTATTGTGCCGATCGCTCTATCGCCTTCATCTCCGATGAGATCTATCACGGGCTGACCTTCGTCGGCGAGGAGACGAGCGCGCTGGAGCTGACCGACGAGGCGATCGTCATCAATTCCTTCTCTAAATATTATTGCATGACGGGCTGGCGCATCGGCTGGATGGTCTTGCCGGAGCGGCTGGTGCGCCCCATCGAGCGTGTGGCCCAGAGCCTTTATATCTCCGCGCCGGAACTGTCGCAGATTGCCGCCGAGGCAGCTCTCGGCGCTGGTACCGAGCTCGACGTCTATCGCGAGAGCTACGGCCGCAACCGCGATTTCCTGATGCAACGGCTGCCGGAAATCGGCTTCCGCATCGCCTCGCCGATGGATGGCGCCTTCTACGCCTATGTCGATGTCAGCCGTTTTACCAATGACAGTATGGCCTTTGCCCGGAAGATGCTGGCGGAAATCAATGTCGCCGCCACGCCCGGCCTCGATTTCGATCCGCTGGAAGGACATCGCGCGATGCGCATCTCCTACGCCGGCTCGAATGCCGAGATCGAGGAAGCCACCGAACGCATGGCGGCCTGGCTGAAATAAGAATCCACAATCAATGACTTGTGCGGGCTTGCGGAAGCGCCTTCGCAAGTCGAGCAGTCGTACGCGTCAAGCGCTCTTCTCGCCTTGGGTCTCGGTCTACCGCCTGTAGTCATCGCAAGGCCGTGACGCGGTATGAGCAGATGCAGCAATCAAACGTGTCGACTGGCTGCGGAAACGAAAATCCGGCCGCGTCGCCACGGCCGGATTTTTCTTAAATCACTCGCTGCTGAGCTTCTTAGAAGAAGCCGCGGCGCTGCCACCAGCCAGCCTTCTTCGGCTTGGTCGGCTCCCCGTCGCCATCGCCGCCTTCGTTAGCGCGGGTGGATTTCACCACCGGTGCGGACGAGGACACGTTGGATTCGCGGTTGGCGCGGGCCGGCTTGGCTGTATCCTCGGTCGTTTCCGCTGTCGCCGCTTCTGCCGGACTGTCGAGAACTTCGGCGATCTCGGCAATTGCTTCGGCTTCGACATCTACCGCAGGCGTTGCTTCGATAGAAGGCGTTTCGACCGGCGAGGCCTCTGTGGCCTTTGCCTTGCGGCGACCACGGCCCTTGGCGGGCTTGACGTCCTCGGTGACGATGGCCGCCGTTTCGACTGCCGCCATGGCCGGTTGCGCTTCGACGGCGGCTTCGCCTTCGGCAACGACGATCTCGGCCACCGTTACGGTTGCTTCGCCACTTTCTTCCGCGTCGGCTTCGTCAGTATCGGTTTCGTCGCTTGCGGACTGTTCGTTGCCCTCGTTTTCACGATTGCGTCGGCCACCGCGCTTGCCGCGACGGCGGCGCTTGCGCTTCTGCTGGGCGTCGTCGTCACCGCCGGCGGATGCGGCATTGTCTGCGCCTGCATCGCCGTCATCATCATCGTCGCCTTCTTCTCCGTCTGCATCTTCTGCAACATTCGTCGCAGAACCGTCTTCGGAGGTCGAGGCGGACTGAGCATCGTTGCCGCGGCCACGACGCCGGCGGCGGCGCTTGCGCTTCCGGTTGCCGTCATTGCCCTCGGAACGAGCCGCAGGCTGCTGTTCGCTGCTCGCAGCCTTTTCTTCCAGCTCTTCGTCTTCATCCTCATCGGCTTCGACGACGATATCGTCGTCATCGTCGTCCGGGATGGCGGCGAAGTTGAACAGGCTTTCGATCTTCACCGGGTTGGCGACGGGCTCGCCGCGGTCGATCGCGAAATGCTGCGTGCCGACGGCATTGTCGGCATCGATGACGATCGCAACGCCGAAGCGCGCTTCGTAATCGATGATCGTCTGGCGCTTGTGATTGAGGAGATAGAGCGCGATATCCGGCGTCGTCCGAACGGTGATGTCGTGCGTCGTGTTCTTGAGCAGGTATTCCTCTATGCCGCGCAGGACATGCAGGGCAACGGAGGACTGCGAGCGAACGTGGCCGGTGCCGCCGCAATGCGAGCAGATCTGCGTGGTGCTTTCGAGAACCGAAGCGCGGATGCGCTGGCGCGACATTTCCAGAAGGCCGAAATGCGAGATGCGGCCGACCTGGATACGGGCGCGGTCGTTCTTCAGGCATTCCTTCAGCTTCTTCTCGACGGCGCGGTTGTTGCGCTTCTCTTCCATGTCGATGAAGTCGATGACGATCAGGCCGGCAAGGTCGCGCAGGCGCAGCTGACGGGCGATTTCCTCTGCCGCTTCCAGGTTCGTCTGGAGTGCTGTGTCCTCGATCGAATGTTCGCGGGTCGAACGGCCGGAGTTGACGTCGATCGAAACCAGCGCTTCCGTCTGGTTCATGATCAGATAGCCGCCGGAACGTAGCGTCACCTGCGGCTGCAGCATGCGGTCGAGCTGCGCTTCGATGCCGGAGCGCGAGAAGATCGGGTGAATGTCGCGATAAGGCTGAACCACCTTTGCGTGGCTCGGCATCAGCATCTTCATGAAGTCTTTCGCTTCACGATAGCCTTCTTCGCCGGCAACGATGATCTCGCCGATATCCTTGTTGTAAAGGTCGCGGATCGAGCGCTTGATCAGGCTGCCTTCTTCATAGACGAGGCAAGGCGCGGTCGAAGCGAGCGTCAGCGTGCGGACGTTTTCCCACAGACGCATCAGATATTCGAAATCGCGCTTCACTTCGACCTTGGTGCGGTTGGCACCGGCGGTACGCAGGATGACGCCCATGCCCTGCGGCACCTCGAGCATCTTGGCGATTTCCTTCAGGCGCTTGCGGTCCTGCGGATTGGTGATCTTGCGGGAAATGCCGCCGCCGCGTGCCGTGTTCGGCATCAGAACCGAGTAGCGGCCTGCGAGCGAGAGATAGGTCGTCAGCGCCGCACCCTTGTTGCCGCGCTCTTCCTTGGCCACCTGCACCAGCAGGATCTGCCGGCGCTTGATGACTTCCTGAATTCGGTACTGCTTACGTGGCTTGCGCTGGACGCGATCGGGGACTTCTTCCATCGCATCTTCGGCACCGACGGATTCAATCACTTCCTCTTCGTGGTCATGATCGTCATCATCGTCGTCGTCGTCATGGCGGCGCTTGGAGGTCGTGACATCCTCGGAGATCGAATCGGTTTCGACCATCGCAGCCATCTCGCCGGACGGACCTTCCTCCTCTTCGCTCGGCGCATCGACTGCGGCCGTTGCTTCGGGAGCGGATGTTTCTTCGGCGGGAGCCTCGGCTACCACCTTCTTTCGGCTACGGCGCGGCTTGGCCTTCTTGGCCGGTGCGGCTTCTTCGGCGGGCGCGGCTGCCTCTGTGGCAGGTGCCTCTTCCGCGATCGCGGCGGGCACCTCGGCTCCTTCGCTCTCTTTCGCAACGATGCCGATATCGGGCTGTTCCTGCTGCGAAAGATCGAGCGCCGTTTCCACATGCTCGACATCGTCGTCGCGGCGATGCTCTTCGGCTTCGGCCTTCAGCAGCGCCTGACGATCGGCGAGGGGGATCTGGTAATAATCGGGATGAATTTCGGCAAAGGCCAGAAAGCCATGCCGGTTGCCGCCGTAGTCGACGAAGGCCGCCTGCAGCGAGGGCTCGACCCTCGTTACTTTTGCGAGATAGATGTTGCCGCGTATCTGCTTCTTGTGCTGAGACTCGAAGTCAAACTCTTCTATGCGGTTCCCGCGAACGACAACGACGCGCGTCTCTTCCTCGTGAGACGCATCGATAAGCATTTTGTCTGCCATGAAAGCTGTGCTCCTCGGCGCAGACAACCGGATGGGGGCCTGCCTGTCGCTGGGACAGGCCGGATATGATCCGCAATTGTTGCACCGGATAATGAAAGTCGCGATGGCTTATTCGGAGATGACAGCATCCAGACGGCGGCCGGGGCATTGCTTCCCTGGGGTCTGTTGACTTTCTGAAAAAGCTGCTGCGGTAACATCCGTAACCAAGCGAGATCGACTATGCCTAAGACCCAAATGGGCCCGATGAATGTGCTCTCTAAAGAGCGTTTGGTGGCTCTCCACCGATGAATTCCCCGTGTGAAACCGGAAATTCAGATATCCACTGTTCAAAGCAGAAGCACTGCAGACGTCGGATGAATGCCGCTTATGGCGCCTGGTACTCGAGGCGGCTGCCGTTGCGACGACTCTATCCCGTCAACACTTCTACCCTAATGTGCGTTGTATGTTTTATCTGTCACAATAGCAAGGGAAAAGCCAAGTATGCCATAATATTGATGGATTCGTCGGATGATGAGAACGCGGGGAGGGGTATCGTCGATTCGCCTCCCGGCGCGTCATCGGATGCGGCCATCACGTCAGACCTGGTTCCCACTATTGGGACTTCAAAAACAACGTCGAAACCAATATGGGGCGCGTTGGGCACTTGGTAAAGGGATTGCGGCATGTGGCGGAGATTGGCGTGAGGGCTTTGCGATTTGTGACGGCGGCCTTCGCCCTGGCGATTCTGATGTCGGTTTCGGCCTTCGCCCCGGTTGCGACAGCGGCCGATTCAGTGCTTGCCTATGGCGCGCGCATCGCAGGCGACGAAGCCCGCACGCGCATCGTCATCAACATGGATCGGCCTCCAACCTTCACGGTTCATTATCTCGACAATCCCGTCCGCGTCGTCGTCGATCTTCCGGCGACGGCCTTCGGCTTCCCGTCCGGCGATCTCAAGCCGACCGGCCTCTTCAAGGATATCCGCTACGGCACGATGGATGCCGACAGCGCCCGTATCGTGCTGACGGCAAAGAAGCCGGTAAAGCTAGTGATGGCAAAGGTCATGGCCGATGAAAACGGTAAGGGGCAGCGCCTCGTGCTGGATGCCGAGATGCTGCCGGCCGAACAATTTGCCGATCTGGTAAAGAAGCAGAGTTGGACGAGCGCCGATACGGCCAAGGATGTCGGCCCCGTCGACCCCACGCAGAAGACCGATCCGGGCACGTTCCTGGTTGCGGTCGATGCCGGCCATGGCGGTATCGATGCGGGCGCGACCGGCACAGATGGCGTCACGCAGGAAAAGGACATCACGCTTGCCTTTGCGAAGATGCTTGCCGACAAGCTGAATGCGCAGCCCGGCATCAAGGCCTTCCTGACGCGTGACAAGGATCAGTATCTCTCCCTGTCCGAGCGCGTGACGATCGCCCGCCAGAATCGCGCCTCGCTCTTCATCTCGCTGCATGCCGACACGCTGAAGCAGAAGGATATTCGCGGCGCGACCGTCTATACCATTTCCGACAAGGCGTCGGACCGGCTTGCCGGTGAAGTGGCCGAGCGTGAAAACAAGTCCGATCAGATCGCGGGGACCGAGACTCAGACGCCGCCCGCCGCGGTCAACGATATTTTGATGGATTTGACGCGCCGCGAGACGCAGGCCTTCTCCATTTCGCTGGCGCAGGATGTGCTGTCCTCGTTCAACGGCCAGATCGCCACGATCAACAACCCTCATCGCCACGCCGGTTTCCAGGTCCTGACGGCGCCGGATGTGCCTTCGATCCTGCTCGAACTCGGCTTTCTCTCCAACAAGGATGACGAGAAGCTGCTGCTCGATCCCGATTGGCGGCAAAAGGTCGTCGATCGGCTGACGGAGGCGGTGAAGCAGTATCGCGTGTCAATCATCGCCAATGGTGGTTGACGACGCAGCGAGGAGCGCCGGCAGTGGCTTCCATGTAACAGCGGCGCACTTTAGAGTTGGATGAAATTGGAATACCGGCGAGGAGCCCTATTTTGCTCACATTCCCGCCGTTACAGCGAAGTATCATTTGCTCGCGTCTGAAGCATGGCTTTGTCCCATTGCCGTCTTGCATTCACGCCGCGAGCGTGCAAAACGCCCGTGATTATGCGATGATCTCGCGCACGTGCCGCATGAAGAACAAGCACCGGTAGTATCATATGATCAGACTGATTGGATATTTCTTTGGGCTGGGCTGCCTCCTGTTTCTGGGCGCAGCGGCTGCGGCTGCCATCTATCTGAGCGTGGTCTCGAAGGAATTGCCCGATTACGAGGTGCTTGCCAAATATGCGCCGCCGGTGACGACGCGCATTCATGCCGGCAACGGCGCGCTGATGAAGGAATATTCGCGTGAGAACCGGCTTTTCGTGCCGATCCAGGCCATTCCTGACCGTGTCAAGGCGGCTTTCCTTTCGGCTGAAGACAAGAACTTCTACAATCACCCGGGCGTCGATATCGGCGGTCTCCTTCGCGCCGTCGCAGTGAACCTGCAGAATATCGGCTCCGGCCGTCGATTCGTTGGCGCTTCCACCATCACGCAACAGGTCGCCAAGAACTTCCTGCTCTCGGCCGACCAGACGTTCGACCGCAAGATCAAGGAAGCGATTCTGTCCTTCCGCATCGAGCAGGCCTACAGCAAGGACAAGATCCTCGAGCTGTACCTTAACGAGATCTATTTCGGCCTCAATTCCTACGGTATCGCCGGCGCGGCGCTGACTTATTTCGACAAGTCCGTCAACGAGCTGACCATCGCCGAATCGGCGTATCTGGCGTCGCTCCCGAAGGGGCCTGCGAACTACAATCCCTTCCGTCGCGCTGAAGCAGCGCTGACACGCCGCAACTGGGTGATCGATCGCATGGTCGAGAACGGCTATGTCAGCCAGAGCGACGGCGAAGAAGCAAAGAAGCAGCCGCTCGGCGTCGTGCCGCCGAAGAGCGGGCCATCGCTCTTTGCCTCCGACTATTTCGCCGAGGAAGTTCGGCGCCAGCTGATCGACCAGTATGGTGAGAAGACCCTCTATGAGGGTGGCCTTTCGGTTAGGACGTCGCTCGATCCGCAGATGCAGCTTGAAGCCAGAAAAGCCTTGCAGGACGGTCTTGTCGATTATGACCAGCGTCGCGGCTATCGCGGCCCGATCAAGCAGATCGCCACGTCTCAGGATTGGGGTGCCGAGCTTGCCAAGGTTCCGGGACTGAGCGACGTGCCGGAATGGCAGGTGGCCGTTGTCCTCTCCGTATCCGATCAGGAGGTCGATATCGGTCTGCAGCCGCGCATCGACGCTGGAGGCAAAGTCTCGACGGAGCGCACGCGCGGCACGATTGCGGCTGCCGACATGCGCTGGGCTTTCCGGGCGGCCAGCGGTGGCAAGGTCGCCAAGTCGCCGAGCGGCGTGCTGAGCGCCGGTGACGTTATCTTCGCGCAGAAGACGGGCAATGCCGATTCGAGCAGCTATCGCCTGCGTCAGCCGCCGAAAGTGCAGGGCGGCTTGGTTGTGATGGACCCGCACACCGGCCGCGTTCTGGCCATGGTTGGCGGCTTCTCCTATGCGCAATCCGAATTCAACCGCGCAACGCAGGCCAAGCGTCAGCCGGGTTCGTCGTTCAAGCCGTTCGTCTACGCAGCGGCCATGGATAACGGCTATACGCCGGCATCGGTCATTCTCGATGATCCCTTGCAGATCACGCTCAGCAACGGCGATGTCTGGAAGCCGACCAACTACGAGGGCGAGGGTGGTGGCGTTCACACGCTGCGTTTCGCCATCGAGCA
Source organism: Martinezella tropici (assembly GCA_000799755.1). GTDB lineage: Bacteria > Pseudomonadota > Alphaproteobacteria > Rhizobiales > Rhizobiaceae > Rhizobium > Rhizobium tropici_A. The sequence continues at coordinate 8,365 of JUHI01000001.1, read as the reverse complement.
CTCCAGAAACCTGATGACGGTCCGTCTCGCGTCCGACATGGGCATGCCGCTGGTCGCCGAATATGCCGAGCGTTTCGGGATCTACGACCATATGAACCCGGTTCTCGCCATGTCGCTCGGCGCCGGCGAAACGACGGTGCTGCGCATGGTCTCGGCCTATTCGGTCATTGCCAATGGCGGCAAGCAGATCAAGCCGACGCTGATCGACCGCATCCAGGACCGTTACGGCAAGACCATCTTCAAGCATGAGGAGCGCGTCTGCGATAGCTGCAACGTAAGTTCCTGGCAGAATCAGGACGAGCCCGTTATCGCCGATAACCGCGAGCAGGTCCTCGATCCGATGACGGCTTACCAGGTCACATCGATGATGCAGGGCGTCATCATCCGCGGTACGGCTGCAGGCAAGATCAAGCTCAACACCGATGTCGCCGGCAAGACCGGCACGACCAACGACGAGAAGGACGCCTGGTTCGTCGGCTTCACGCCTAGCCTCGTCGCCGGTCTTTATGTCGGTTATGATTCGCCGGTTACTCTGGGTCGCGGCGGTACGGGTAGCGGGCTTGCAGCCCCGGTCTTCAACGAATTCATGCAGGCTGCCACGAAGGATCAGCCGCCGGAGAAATTCCAGGTTCCGGCCGGCATGACCATGATGGCCGTCAACCGTGCGACCGGCATGGCGGCGCAGCCGGGCGATCCGAGCGCGATCATGGAAGCCTTCAAGCCGGGCACCGGCCCGGCCACGAGCCTCCAGGTCATCGGTGGGGGCGAGGCTGCGCAAGTGCCTCCGGAGGAAATTCTGCGAACGTCGCCCCAGGCCAACCAGGCGGTCACCTCCGGATCGGGCGGTCTCTTCTGATCCTGTCCAATTTGTCCGATCCCCATGCCGCAGGGCTTTACAGCTGCGGCATGTATATCTATTTCACCAGCACTCTTTGAAACGGATGACCGCTCATGTTGGGCGGCGCAATGAAGAAGCAGGATCATGAGAGCCGAAATCGAGAAAATAGTCGACGAAACCAAGCAGGCTATCACCCTGCTGAGGAGGCATCTTTGACTGGGACCAGGCCGTAAGACGACTGGACTGGTTGAATAACAAGGCGGAAGATCCGACCTTGTGGAACGACGCTTCGGAAGCGCAGAAGCTGATGCGCGAGCGTCAGCAGCTCGATGACGGCATCAATGGCGTCCGTGCGCTCGAGCAGCAGCTCGCCGACAATATCGAGCTGATCGAGCTTGGCGAGGAAGAGGGCGACGCCGACGTCGTGCGCGACGCCGAGGATGCCCTGAAGGCCCTGAAGGCAGAGGCAGCGCGTCGCCAGGTGGAAGCCATGCTGTCGGGCGAAGCGGACTCCAACGATACCTACCTCGAAGTCCACTCCGGTGCCGGCGGCACAGAAAGCCAGGACTGGGCGAACATGCTGCTGCGCATGTATACCCGCTGGGCCGAACGCCAGCGCTTCAAGGTGGAACTGCTCGAAGTCCATGACGGCGAAGAAGCCGGCATCAAGTCGGCGACGCTGCTCGTCAAGGGGCACAATGCCTATGGCTGGCTGAAGACCGAATCGGGCGTGCATCGCCTGGTGCGCATCTCGCCCTATGACAGCAATGCGCGCCGTCACACCTCGTTCTCGTCGATCTGGGTCTACCCTGTTGTCGACGACTCGATCCAGATCGAGATCAACGAAAGCGATTGCCGCATCGATACCTACCGTTCGTCCGGCGCCGGTGGTCAGCACGTCAACACCACCGATTCGGCCGTGCGCATCACGCATATCCCGACCGGCATCGTCGTGCAGTGCCAGCAGGAGCGCTCGCAGCACAAGAACCGCGCCAAGGCGTGGGACATGCTGCGCGCCCGCATGTACGAGGCGGAATTGATGAAGCGGGAAGAGGCCGCCAACGCCGAAGCCGCGTCCAAGACGGATATCGGCTGGGGTCACCAGATCCGCTCCTACGTCCTGCAGCCCTACCAGCTGGTCAAGGATCTGCGCACCGGCGTTGCCAGCACGGCGCCGAGCGACGTTCTGGACGGCGATCTCAACGAGTTCATGGAAGCGGCCCTTGCGCACCGCATCAGCGGCGCGGCGGATGCCGTCATCGACGACGTCGAGTAGCTGTGGATCAATGGAATAGAAAAGAGCCCCGGAAACGGGGCTTTTTTATTGGCACATCATGTTCGGAGGAGCGTGCAGGCGCTTGCGGCCGAAAGATCAGGAACGCAGCGCTCGCCGGCCACGGGAAATAGCATTCAATCCGAAAACTGCTCCGCCAGGATTCTGTCCGACCATGATCCGTCCGGATCGGACAGGATACGGGCCGTCGTATCCTCGCTCTGCATGATCCGGACGCCGACCACCGATTTCACTTCGGTATTGTCGGCGGCCGCATTGACCGGTCGCTTTTCTGCCTCGAGCACGGTGATATCGACCGTTACCTTATTCGGCAGCAATGCGCCGCGCCAGCGGCGAGGGCGGAAGGCGCTGACCGGCGTCATGGCGAGCAGTGGCGCTTCCAGCGGCAGGATCGGCCCGTGCGCGGAAAGATTATAGGCGGTGGAGCCGGCAGGGGTCGTCACCATCAGCCCGTCGCAAATGAGCTCCGGCAGGCGAACGCGGCCATCGATCTCGACCTTGAGCTTTGCCGTCTGGTAAGACTGACGGAACAGCGACACTTCATTGATGGCGAGCGCGACGCAGGTGCTGCCATCGGCATTGCGCGCAGTCATCTGCAGCGGATGAAAAGCATTCTCGACGGCAGCTTCGATGCGTTCCGGCAAGCCATCCGTGTGGTAGTCGTTCATCAGGAAGCCGATGGAGCCGCGATTCATTCCATAGACGCGCTTGCCGGTATTCATTGTCTTGTGCAGCGTCTGGAGCATGAAGCCGTCGCCGCCGAGCGCAACGATGATGTCAGCCTCTTCCTGCGGCGTCTGGCCGTAGAGGCGAATCAGTTCCGCCTGTGCCTCCTGCGCTTCCGGAGTAGGCGAGGCGAGAAAACAGACCGGTTGAAAATGACGCGACATGCAATGCCCTTTTTAGTGTCGTACTAGGAGGTAATGATATTCCCCCTGTGCGACAAGACGTTTTGCAAAGACTGGTGAATCCGGTTTGGCTTTCGAACGGGGATACTGAAGGCGGCAGTGGATTTTCTCTTTACAGAAGATCAAAATCTGTTACTTGGCATGCCGATAAGCCCTTGTAGCTCAGTTGGTAGAGCACCTGATTTGTAATCAGGGGGTCGCGGGTTCGAACCCTGCCGGGGGCACCACATTTTTCCTGGAAATTGTTGATCGTTTCGTCCGTGGTATGGAAAACCGCTGGCGGCGACATAATATGTGGTTGCTAACGAGTTCCGCATACTCGTTGGAGTCCTCAATGTTATAGAGTGTGCCCGGAACCATATGCCCAGCAAGCCCAAGAAGCCTAAACTCGAACACTCCGAGCTTTCGGGTGAGTTCACCGATGACGGTGTGACCGTTCTGGTCGATATCTTTCGCCCGGCCGGCACCAATGCCGACTGGCGGATGGAGGTCATTACGCCGGAAGAGGATCTCATCGAATGGGAAGAGCCCTTCGCGACCGACCGCGAGGCTTTCGACGAATTCCTGGCAACGATCGCGCGCGATGGCATCAGGTCCTTCTTCGACGAGGCTGATCCTGCGGTCCATTGACGCTCGGTCCGCCTATTGGCAGCGATAGGCGCGCTCGGAGAGCGCGCCCATGCCTGAACGGGTCATGAGCTCGTAAAGCAGCCGCCGGCTGAAGGGATTGTGCAGGCGTATGGCGTCGCATCCGAGGAAATGCGTGTCGGCCAGCTCGAATGCGCCGAGATGCGGTGCCTGCTCTATGGCGGCGCGATAGAAGTCGTGAAATTCGCGCCGGCAGACATAGGTCTTGTACTTCGTCATACAGAATGTCGAAAAAGCATCGTCATTGTCGCGGATGAAATCCGCCATGCCGACGGTCACTTCCGGCCACGCCGGATTGAACGTGTCGTCGAAGACGATGATGCCGTGATCTGCGACCGTGTCCCTGGCAAGATGACTGTCGGAGACGAGATTGGGCAGGCTGTGGCCGCCATCGACGCTGAAGAAGCGCACCGCGCCGATCTTGTCGGTAATCTCTTCGGCGGAGAAGGTCCTGCTGTCGCCGACGAGCAGCATATCCTTGTCGACCGGCAGGCCGAGGCGCTCTCCATGTTCGAGAAATAGGCGATACTGGTCCGACATGCCGTCCGAGACATTGCCGATATCGAAGAGATCGATGCCGAGAACATTTTCATCCGGGGCGGCGATCTTCTTCAGGAGAAAATAGGACCGGCCGAAGTAGATGCCGATTTCGGCGAGGCCTCCATCTAGGCAATGCTGTCTCTGATGTTCGAGCAGCGAAAGAAAAACCAGGGCGTCCGGTGGATCGATATATCCCTCCACGCTTCGAAGCTCGTGGAAAATGAATTTTCGGATATTCGATGGCATCATGCGCGCCGCACCTGTCCGGTTATGTGACACTCTCGACCAGCTTCATGCCGGTTTCAGAAAACATAGTCACATTTCCGATACGTCAAGCCGCGGGGCGCTTCGATATGCTCAGCCGGCCTTATTTGCGGACCAGCAGCAGCGGTTCGCCTTCCTCTTCTTCGGATTTCTGGAAGCTGCCGTCCGGCTTCATATCGAAGGAGAGCGAGGAGCCGTCATTGCCGAGCATGACAAGCCCGAACCCTTCCGACGCCCAGAGCGAGAGCTTGAGATCGCCGACTTCGCTGGCGCAGTCACTGGCCGGCGACATCTTGGCGGTGCCGTCCTGATCCTTTTCCGTCGTAAGTGTCACATCGCAGACTGGCTTGCCGTCCGGCGTCTGGATGCGCCACGCGCCGGCAAGGCTTGCGGTGGTCGGCACGTGGTCGACGTCTCCGAGGGCAGGCAGCAGCCAGGTCGGGTCGCCGCCTTCGCTTTCCCAGGGCGAGCCTTCCTCTTGCTGGAAGCGCATGAGCGCCTTGCCCCCGGCATCGGCGATGACGAGCGAACCGTCATCGGTGAAGTTCCAGGTCTTGGCCGTTACGAGGGCGGGCAGGGGCGTTGCGCAGGTATCGGCGCCCGTGACTTCATAGCCACCGGAAACCGTGTTCGTACCGAAGGTGAGACGGCAGCCCTTGGCGCCGCTTTCCGGCGCAACCAGCCATATGCCGGCCTGTGCCTGGACCATTTCGTCATCGGCGGAATGCGCCGGCTGGACCATTGTCAAAGCAAGAGCGGCGGCAACCGCCGCTGGACCGAGAAGACGGATCAAGGCAAATTCTCCCAAGGTGCTGCGGCAGCGTCGGGCGCCGCTATGATTTGAGATAGGACCGCGTCGCATATAGCGCGATCGCGGCTGCATTCGAGACATTGAGCGATTTGATGGCACCCGGCATGTCGAGCCGGGCGAGCGCACTCACGGTTTCTCGGGTCTTCTGGCGCAGGCCCTTGCCCTCGGAGCCGAGCACGAGGGCGATCTTGTCACCGCTGAAGGTGCCTTCGAGTGGCGCCGGACCTTCCGAATCAAGCCCGATCGTCGTGAAACCGAGCCGGTGCAGCTCGCCGAGCGCATCGGCGAGATTGGTGATCTGTATATAAGGTATTAGTTCGAGCGCGCCCGAGGCCGATTTTGCCATCACACCTGATTCGGTCGGGCTATGGCGCTGCGTCGTGATGACGGCACCGGCATCGAACGCGACGGCCGAGCGCATGATGGCGCCGACATTGTGCGGGTCGGTCACCTGATCGAGAACAAGCAGCAGCGGGCTGTCCTTCAACGCCTCGAGGCGGCGCACGGGCAGGGGACGCGTTTCCAGCATCACGCCCTGATGGATAGCCTCCGGGCCAAGCACCTTGTCGATATCCTGCGGCGAGACGATCTCGACCGGGATGCCTAGTTGATCTGCCGGGCCGAGTTCCAGCCGCACCAGCGCGTTCTGCGTCGTGGACAGCTTGATGTTCTTGCGCTGTGGGTTGCTCAGCGCCGCACGAACCGTATGCAGGCCATAGAGGAAGACCTGATCGGGCGCGAGTTCCGGCGGCTTCCAGTCATCGGCGCCAGCCTTCTTCCGCTTCTGTGGCGCCGGCGTCGGGATCTCGCCGCGCTCGCGCTTGGCATCGCGATGCGCGCGCCGCAGCGTTGCATAATGAGTGTCCTTGGCCGAGCGGTCGTCGGCGGTGCTGTCTTGGCCGTGACGGCCGGATGATTTGTCTTTGCTCATGCGGCTTTATAACCAGCGCCTTCCTGAGCGCATAGTCCTCTTTCAGCGCCGGGCTTTTCCCACAGGCTGAAATTTTTTCGTCATTTTTGGCAATTCATTGTGTTGACAGACGGAAATCGTCCGGTCATATACGCGGCGCAGATGACGGCGGCGACGCCAACATCTAGCAAGCTTGGTCGCAAGATCCAGTCGGAATACTGGAGGGATGCCCGAGTGGTTAAAGGGGACGGACTGTAAATCCGTTGGCTCAGCCTACGTTGGTTCAAATCCAACTCCCTCCACCATTCCGCACCGGATCTTGACCATCCCGCGGGTATAGCTCAATGGTAGAGCAGCAGCCTTCCAAGCTGAATACGCGGGTTCGATTCCCGCTACCCGCTCCAAGATTTTCAATTTATTAGCGTTTCGATCGTTCTTCGCTATAGCGAAAAGAGTGTCGTGCTGAATGGCTGTTGGCTTTGGTAGCCCTCCAGCCAAAGCGCGATCCCTTCGGCGCGCGTATTAGATCCCACCTTTGCATAATTGACACGAAGGGTTGCTTATATCCGGGCGAGCGGTAGATAATGCTCAAGCAACCGAAACGGGAGAGCGCAAATGGGTATCTTCGACAAGATCAAGGGTGCAATCTGGGGACAGGCAAAGGCTGCCGAGGCTGCTCCTGCACCGACGACCACCGCCGCAACCGCCAATCCGGCGCCTGCGCCGACGCCGGCTCCTTCGGCAACCACTGCAGCGACCTCGCCAGCGACGAGCGCGCCATCCGCGCCGGTGGATATCGCTGCGATCCTCGATGCCGCCGTCAAGAACAGCGGCCAGAAGCTCGATTGGAAACATTCGATCGTCGATCTCATGAAGGCGCTCGGCATGGATGCGAGCCTTTCGGAGCGCAAGGAGCTGGCACAGGAACTCGGCTATACCGGCGATGCCGGAGATTCCGCCAAGATGAATATGTTCCTGCACAAGGCGCTTCTGAAGAAGCTTTCGGACAATGGCGGCAAGGTGCCGGCCGATCTTCTCGATTGACGAGTGCGAAGTTTCGGTGCGTCTGATCGTGCCGGATAATGTATCGTGACAGATGGCGATTCATCGTCGCCTCACTATTTCGCGCCCTTTCCCGTCGGGAGAGGGCGCTTTGCGTTGATAACGGGTGGATGCTTCACACTGCATCGGGCACTGGAAGTTTCGTCTGTGCTTCCCTATCTAAGCGCCTGAACCGGCAAATGCTTTTTTGCCTTTCCGGATCGGCCGGCGAACCTTGCGCGGCGAAGGAATGTTGAAGGCTTGAGATCATCCGCCATCAACGAGGCTTCGCGCGGAATAGGCCCCGCAATTAAGTCTTGCGCAAATGCGACGAAAGCCTTAAACGGCGGCACTAAACCGGTTCGCCGGGGTCACTCATTACGTTCATAGGAAGCATTCAAATGGCAAAGAGTAAGTTTGAGCGCAATAAGCCGCACGTTAACATTGGGACGATCGGGCACGTTGACCACGGCAAGACGTCCTTGACGGCAGCGATCACGAAGTACTTCGGCGAGTTCAAGGCGTACGACCAGATCGACGCTGCTCCGGAAGAGAAGGCTCGTGGCATCACGATCTCGACGGCCCACGTTGAATACGAGACGCCGAACCGTCACTATGCGCACGTTGACTGCCCCGGCCACGCCGACTACGTCAAGAACATGATCACGGGTGCCGCACAGATGGACGGCGCGATCCTGGTTTGCTCTGCCGCTGACGGCCCGATGCCGCAGACGCGCGAGCACATCCTGCTCGCTCGCCAGGTTGGCGTTCCGGCAATCGTTGTGTTCCTGAACAAGGTCGACCAGGTTGACGACGCAGAACTTCTCGAGCTCGTCGAGCTTGAAGTTCGCGAACTTCTGTCGTCCTACGACTTCCCGGGCGACGACATCCCGGTTGTCAAGGGTTCGGCGCTTGCCGCTCTTGAAGATTCGGACAAGAAGATCGGCGAAGACGCGATCCGCGAGCTGATGGCAGCTGTTGACGCCTACATCCCGACGCCAGAGCGTCCGATCGACCAGCCGTTCCTGATGCCGATCGAAGACGTGTTCTCGATCTCCGGCCGTGGTACGGTTGTGACGGGCCGCGTCGAGCGTGGTATCGTCAAGGTTGG